>DEXV01000002.1:190003-360830 GCA_002364325.1 Gillisia sp. UBA3175 | reverse complement strand
GGTTTTTTTGTTTCTGATAATTTGGGAATATAATGGATATTACTTTGCTGAGAGATCCCAATAAATGAATTCTTTAGCTAAAGATGCTAAATATTTATTGTACTCGGCCAGGGATTGCAGCAAGCTACCTTGTAGCGCGGAAAGCCCGGCACAAGGCGAAGCTGAAGTGGGACGCCTAAAAGAAAAAGTTAATCAAATAATGCTTTCATAATTGTTCTAATGCCTAAGAACATTAATGCGATGGCGCCAATAAATGCCAACAGTCCTAATACAAGGACAAAAATATAGTATGGATGTTCCTTATTATGAAAGGCAGAGTAGAGCACAACAGGACCTAAAAGTGTTAATGGTAGAGCTCCTGCTAAATATTTGATCCCTTTCCCTAATAACTCTTTATTGGTATGTTTCATAATTCATCAATTATCGATTCCTGTAATTACTGTATGGTATAATCTAGTTTGTAAGACTGCGATAATCTAAAATAACCAAATGCAAAATTCTCTGTATTAGTTTGATTTATTATATTCCCTCTTACTGTGGTTGGCTGCGTTTGAAAGGGACTTCCATTATTCTCGCCAGCTTGTGAACTTAGAATATAAAGATATTCATAAAATCTTTCTGATAATCCCTGAATTTCAAAAATTACATCATCTCCTACTTCCAAGTCTTCATCTGAAAAATAGGCAAAAGTTCTATTTCCATTGATAAATTCGTCATTATAAATTTGAAGAGATAGATCATCAACGAAAAATTGAACTAGGTAAAAATTAAGAAATTCGGCGGGATCGTAAAAATAAGCTTTCAACTCGATATCCTCTCCACTAAACCCTCCATTAAATGTCTGTTCAACTTCCTCCAAATCTACCACAGGTATCATGCTTTCGGTAGCTGTATAAACTTCATTATTATATTGAATAGTTAATTGATACTCTTTATTCAATTCCGGGAAAAAATTGTTGTTCACGTAGATTCCCGGATCCAATTCATCAAATTCATATAATTTTCCAGAAGAGGATATAACTTGAACTAATGCATCTGATGCGGGAGAAATATCTGTATTAAAATATGGAGTAGTTGTGGTTAAGCTTATAATTTGGGTATTTCCAATTGTTCCTTTCTCCCAAATAATTGAAGCTTCCACTACAAGTCTAGGAGTTGATTCTTGCAGCTCGACATCTATAACCTCTTCACATGAAAGAAATCCCATGATACATATAAGTACGGCGATGTTATATGTTATTTTCATTTTCTAAAACTTAAAGTTATAAGTAACTGATGGAATTATGCCAAAAATAGATAGCCTTATGGCTTCATTCATTCCGGTATCGTTATTGTTTCTAAAACTTAAAGAAACTGCATTTTTTCTAGCATAGAGATTATAAATTCCGAAATTCCATGAAGATTTATAATTCCTGGTTCTATTCTTAGTAGGCGTATAGGTAGCGGAAAGATCTAGCCTATGATAGGAGGGTAGACGGTCACTGTTTCTTGGGGAATACACTGGGATCACTAAGTTTTCGAAAGTATATTGTGCATTGGGATAGGTAGTAGGTAAACCAGTTTGATAATTGAAATTGCTATTTATCTGCCACTTTTCATTTACTTCATAACTAGCCGTGATAGAAATATCGTGGGTCTTGTCATATGCCGTTTCATACCAAGATCCATTATTAATTCCTGTTTCTAAGGATGTTCTTCCTGGGGTCTTTTGTTCAGATTTGGATAAAGTGTAAGCTACCCATCCAGTAAAGTTTCCAGTATTCTTCTTGAATAGGAATTCTAGACCATATGCCCTAGCTTTTCCAGGTAATATTACTTGTTCTATTGCATTATTAGCTATAAGATTTGCGCCATCTATATAGTTCACTCTGTTTTGGATCTTTTTATAAAAGCTTTCAATTTCCAAGCTGTAATCGCCATTAACTATATTTTCAAAATATCCAATTGCTATTTGATCAAGTACTTGCGGGTCTATATATTTGCCACTAGGGGCCCAAATATCCAGTGGAGTAGGTGAGCTGGTGTTGGTTATTAGATGTAAATACTGATTCATTCTATTATAACTTAGCTTTACAGACTGATTGTCGTTAAAACTATATGCCAATGCTATTCTAGGTTCTATAGCTTTGAAATATTTTTCAACTTTAGATTTATTTAAAGATTTGGTACCAATGGGCACAGCCTTTTCATATATTTTAAAATCATTGTTAAATACTACAGCTTGATCGTTATTATAAAGATTTAGCTCATCTTGACCTAATCTCAAGAAATTGCTAAATCGTATTCCATATTCTGCGGTTAATTCATCGCTAATATTATGTACAGCTGAAAAATAAAGAGCACTTTCAAAAGCATATTTTTTTGTTAATTTGTAATCTATAATCCCAGATGTTGGTGTGCTGGGCTGGATTTCACCAGGATTAAATTCATAATAGGTGTTCTGTATTCCATAATCTAAACTTATAGTTTCGCTTATATACTGGCTAAAATCATACTTCAAGTTAAGATTTTTGATACCACTATTCCAGTTGAATTCTACAAAATCTAGCGTAAGTCCGTAGTAATAATCACTATAGATAACAGAGAGATTGGTAAAAATATTATCTGAAAGTACGTGATTCCACCTCAGGTTAAAAACCGTATTTCCATAGGTGTTTTTAAAGTTTTCATTTATATTGAAAACATCTCTGCCAAAATATCCTGAGAATAAGATGGTGTTACTATTATCCAGCCTATAACTCAACTTTGTATTTAGATCATAGAAATATGCGGTATTTTCATTTTCTGTGAGTTTCAGAAATAGATGCGCATAAGAGCTTCTTCCACCAATTAAGAATGAACCTTTATCCTTAACAATAGGTCCTTCTGCTAATAATCTACTAGAAATTATTCCTATTCCTCCATTCGCTTTGAATTCTTTACTATTTCCATCTTTCTGAAAAATATCCAATACAGAAGATACTCTTCCACCATATTTTGCCGGAATTCCCCCTTTGTATAGTTTTAGATTTTTAATTGCATCTGGATTGAAAACTGAAAAGAGTCCGAATAAATGAGAGGAATTGTAAATAGTAGCTTCATCTAATAAAATGAGATTTTGATCTACTGCACCACCTCGCACATTAAATCCTGAAGAACCTTCTCCGGCATTGGAAACTCCGGGAAGCAACAATAGTGATTTTACAATATCTACTTCTCCAAAAACAACGGGTAATTTTTGAATAGTGCTAATATCTAATCTATTTACGCTCATCTCCGGTTCCCGAATATTTAATCGTTGAGAATCATCATTCACTATAACTTCTTGCAATATTTCTGAAGTTTCTACTAATGAAAAATTATAAGTGCTATTTTCATTAAGGTTTATAGTGATTGATTGTTCTTTATAACCGATATAAGAGATGACTAGGTTATGTTGGCCTTTAGGGAGTTTGAGCGAATAGAATCCATATTGGTTACTAACAACTCCAGTATTTAGGTTGGTTGCAAATAAGTTGACTCCATAAAGAGTTTCATTGTTTGCGGCATCTTTTATTACACCATTAATAGTAATGGTTCCTTGAGCTTGAAGCCCGCTCAAAAAAAGAATGAATACTGCCGATAAAAATTTTCTCAATCTATTTTTAAAGTAAATATAGGATTTGTCGTTTAATCAACATAAAAACTGCCAAGTTCTTAAGAAACAATTCTATTATGTTTAGCGATGTGTTATGCTAAATAAAAAAGCTCTGATGATATTCATCAGAGCTTTTAGAGAATTAATTATTTTTTTTTATTCACCCATAATATCATTCAGGGTTCTACTAGGTTTCATTGCTTTACTAGTTAGATCTTCACTTGGATAATAGTATCCGTTTATGTTTACTTTTTTCCCTTGAGCATCTATTAGATCTTGAAGTATTTTTGATTCATTTTCTGCTAATTGCGATGCAACTTTTGAAAACTCAGCTTTTAAAGATTGATCTTTATCCTGTCTAGACAATCCTTGTGCCCAATATAGTGCCAGGTAAAAATGGCTTCCACGGTTATCCAATTCATTTACTTTTCTAGAAGGAGATTTGTCGTTTCTTAAAAACTCTTCCGTTGCTTCATCCAAAGTTTCAGAAAGTATCAAGGCTTTCCTATTATCGAATTTTTCTCCTAAATGCTCTAAGGAGACAGCCAAAGCTAAGAATTCACCTAAAGAATCCCATCTTAAATGGCCTTCTTCTAAGAATTGTTGAATATGTTTTGGAGCAGATCCACCTGCGCCGGTTTCAAATAAACCTCCACCATTCATTAAAGGAACTATTGAAAGCATTTTTGCGCTTGTACCTAATTCCAAAATTGGGAAAAGATCTGTTAGATAATCTCTTAAAACATTTCCGCTTACAGAAATAGTGTCTTTTCCTTCTTTCACTCTTTTTAGAGTAAAGATGGTCGCTTCAAAAGGTGCCATGATCTGAATATCTAGACCTTCGGTATTGGATTCACTTAAATACTTATTTACTTTTTTAATAACTTCAGCATCATGGCTTCTATTCTTGTCTAACCAAAAGATTGCAGGCATTCCTGAAGCTTTTGCTCTAGAAACGGCAAGTTTAACCCAATCCTGAATTGGTGCATCTTTAACCTGACACATTCTCCAGATATCACCTTTTTCAACTTTATGCTCTAGAATTATAACTCCTTTCGAATTTTTAACCTTTACACTTCCCTTAGATGGAATTTCGAAAGTTTTATCATGAGAACCATATTCTTCAGCCTTTTGTGCCATTAATCCAACATTTGGAACAGTTCCCATTGTTGTAGGATCAAAAGCTCCATTTTCCTTGCAGAAATCTATTGTTGCTTGGTATATTCCAGCATAACTACTATCCGGGATCACGGCTTTAGTATCTTCTAAAGCTCCATTAGAATTCCACATTTTACCTGAGGATCGAATCATAGCTGGCATGGATGCATCAATAATTACATCACTTGGAACATGAAGATTGGTAATACCTTTATCTGAATTTACCATTGCTAGAGAAGGTCCATTTTCGAAACCAACTTTTAAGTCAGCTTCAATTTCTGCTCGCTTATCTTCAGGTAGATTTTGAATTGCATTTAATAGATCTCCAAGTCCACTATTTACATTTACTCCAATTTCATTAAAGGTATCTGCATATTTTTCAAATAGCTCTTTAAAGAAAGTTCTCACAGCATGTCCAAAAATGATTGGATCTGAGATCTTCATCATGGTTGCTTTCATATGCAAGGAGAACAGTACATTTTTAGCTTTTGCATCTGCTATTTGTTCAGTCAAAAAGCTAATCAATGCTTTTTTACTCATAATAGTTGCATCTACGATTTCACCCGGAAGAATTTTTAGATTATCCTTTAGTGTAATTGTACCACCATTTTCATCTTCTAGTATAATAGAAAGTGTATCTGCATTATCAAATGTCAAAGATTTTTCATTAGCAAAAAAGTCGCCATGATCCATGGTTGCAACATGGGTTTTAGAAGCAGAATCCCATTTACCCATGGAATGTGGGTTCTCTTTAGCATAATTCTTAACAGCTTTGGGTGCTCTTCTATCTGAATTACCTTCTCTTAAAACAGGATTAACTGCACTTCCCTTAACCTTGTCGTATTTCTGTTTAATTTGTTTTTCTGAATCGTTTTTTGGATCACTAGGATAGTCTGGCAAATTGAAACCTTTTGCCTGTAACTCTTTTATAGCTGCTTCCAGTTGTGGTTCTGAAGCACTGATATTTGGAAGCTTGATAATATTAGCCTCAGGTTTTGTTACCAATTCTCCTAACTCTTTTAAAGCATCTGGAACTCGTTGCTCTTCTGGTAAATCATCAGAGAAAGTGGCTAAGATTCGCGCTGCTAATGAAATATCTTTTGATTCAATTTCTATATTTGATGAATTGGTAAAGGTTCTAATTATTGGTAATAATGAGAATGTTGCCATCATTGGGGCTTCATCGGTTTTTGTATAAACTATTTTTGATCTTTGACTCATGTAATTATTTATTTATAAATAAGCCGAATGTAGCTAAGGAAAAAAATCCCCATACCCTATAAGGTTTATTAATTAATTATGTTTTCTGAAAAAAGTAGGATGTAAAATCCTAATTCCCGCGAAGATACGGTTTTTAGAAATTTTATCATAGAGGAGAAGCGGCTAAAACCAAGGTTTTAGGTAAAATTTAATAATAAAAAAGCCATTTCAGTATACTTTGTACATTGAAATGGCTTCTAACGAAATAGCGCTTTACCGTTGGATCATAAAGATCAATCATAAGTCAATTACCACAACTTACTCCGTGCACTATTTCACATGATATCAATTAACCACGAACGCGATTAAATGGTATCAAAGACGTTCATATCTTTCAAACTGCTTTTGCTGTGCAAAATGTACGTTTTATAGAAGATAAGAACATATGTAAAGAACATGCTTTACAGTACTTTGAGTTGTATTGTTAATAGAAATCCTTTTGTCATCCTATTAATCTATTAAATAAAGTACATATAAATTTACAACCATTAAGGTTAAACTCAAATATATTTAACTTGTTATTTATCAACATGTTATAACTATAAGTAAATGGTATTTATAGCTATAATTTAAAGGTGTTTAAAAAACTACCTAGGAGTTTTGTGCATCTTATAAACAAAAAAAGCCCCAACAAAGGGGCTTTTTATTTTCTCTAAAGAAGGATATTTATCTTCTTCTTTGTTCTTTGATACGGGCTTTCTTACCAGTAAGACCTCTAAAGTAGTAAATACGAGCTCTTCTAACGGCACCACGCTTATTAACTTCAATTTTCTGCAATGCAGGCAAGTTAACTGGGAAGATACGCTCTACTCCAACTGTACCACTCATTTTTCTAATGGTGAAAGTTTTTGAAGCACCAGTTCCTTTAACTTGAATAACTACACCTCTAAAAAACTGAGTACGAGTTTTTGCCCCTTCCTTAATTTCATAATACACAGTGATAGTATCACCTGCTGAATATTCAGGAAATTCTTTTTTAGTAACGAATTCGTCTTGAACGAATTTAATTAGGGATTCCATAATTAATATTTTTAGTAAACGCTAAACCAACATTCACGGATATCGCCAGAGGTTGATTTAGAAACGAGTGCAAAATTAATTAATTTAATCTAAAAAACATACTAAATAACTATTAATCTTCATTTAGTAAATCGGGACGTAGCTTTTTTGTTCTCTCAAAAGACTGTTCTTCTCTCCATGCTTCAATTTTAGGAAAATTTCCAGAGGTTAAAATTTCTGGAACTTTCCATCCATTATACTCAGCAGGCCTTGTATATACCGGAGGTGCTAAAAGATCATCTTGAAAAGAATCTGTAAGTGCAGAAGTTTCGTTACCAAGTACGCCTGGGATCAATCTAATTATAGAATCGCATACTACTGCCGCGGCCAGCTCACCACCAGAGAGCACATAATCTCCAATAGAGATCTCCTTTGTTACAAAATGATCTCGGACTCTTTGGTCTACCCCTTTATAATGACCACAAAGAATGATAATATTTTCTTTTAAGGAAAGTGCATTTGCTGTTCGTTGATCAAACTTGGCCCCATCTGGTGTCATATAGATCACCTCGTCATAATCACGTTGAGATTTTAGATCTGTAATACATTTATCTATAGGCTCGATCATCATGACCATGCCCGCGCCACCCCCAAATTGGTAATCGTCGATCTGCTTATAGTTATCTGTAACATAATCGCGAAGGTTGTGTAAATGAATTTCAACTAGTCCTTTATCAATAGCTCTTTTTAATATGGAAACATCAAATGGACTTGTTAGAATTTCAGGTACAACCGTAATAATATCTATGCGCATGCTTATATTTTTTTCTGATGCAAAGATGCGAAATTACTAGATTGTAGTGGGTGAGATAAAATCTTAATTAATAATCACTTGCTTTATTTCGTTCATCTTGCAATAATCTTCCTAGTCTTTGCTCCTTTACTAAAGCTTTAGCTTTATAATCTTCAAATTCTTTTTCAGTTGCAATTAGATTGTTCTTGGCTTCAGAAGTTTGAACATGACCTTTTTTAAATCTGTAGATAAAGAAAAGTAGAAACAAGATTAAAATGGCGACTATTCCCCACATAAGCGCCATATATGATCCTTTACTAAAAGGCATGCCCAGAAAAGTAATTGCATCCTTATCTGCAGTTACTTCTACCAAATCCTTTTGTGTGGTTTCAAGTTCGACTTTTAAATTTGCAATCTCAGCTTGTTGTTGTGAAATGGTGTTCTTCTGAGTTACAATTTCATTATTCAATTCTCCAATAAAATTCGCGGTACTCTTCTTTAATTTTACTAAGTCATTATAATCTACAACTTTATAACCTTGATAATCATTAGAAGTCTCAATAATTCTAGTAAATTCTTCTTCAATAGGAGTTGTGCTTTCTTGAATATCCTCCTGTGCTATTGCTGTATTTGCAAGGCAGACGATACTTAAAATTAATAATAATAGTTTGTTCATTGTAATGTTTTTTGGTTTGGTTAACCTAACAACGCATCAGAAAATGACTTATTGCCAATTTTTTAATTTTTAAGGAATTAATATGGTTTAGGATTAAAATAAGGGAGTCGAAGATCTTATTAAAATGAGTCATCTTTCTCCTTTCAAACTGCTTTTCTTTCTTCTCTAAACTTTAGTCATGAGTCATGATTCTTGTTTTTCTTCTTTTCAAAGTTGTTCTTTTTGTAATACCTCTTTAAATTCGAAATTTCCCTTTGTTTTTTCTAAAAATCTATAGATATATCTATTTTTAAAAATATTCAATGCTTTAGGTCAAATCCTGGTATCTAAATCTTTGAGATCTCAATTATTTTTTTTCTTCAAAAGATTTAGATCAGAGATTTACCATATAATTCCAAATCGGAATACATCTAAAAGAAAAGATCTACCTGTAGGGTAGATCTTTTGTGTATTTATGGAATTTAAAGTATTAGTAGTACGTGAATCTTCTAACTTTTGCAATATATTTTGCAAGCCTAATAACTTGATGGCTATAACCATATTCGTTATCATACCAGATATAAAGCACAATGTTCTTTCCATCTTCTGTCGAAATTGTTGCTTTGCTATCAAAAATTGCAGGGGCAGAAGAGCCAACTATATCTGTAGAGACCAATTCATTGTCTAAAGAGTATTTAATTTGCTCAACTAATTCTCCTTCTAAAGCATACTTTTTAATGATAGTATTAACGCCATCTACAGTAGTAGGACTTTGAACTTCTAAATTTAAAATAGCCAGAGAACCATTAGGTACTGGAACTCTAATAGCATTAGATGTTAATTTACCTTCAAAAACAGGTAAGGCCTTAGCCACTGCCTTTCCAGCTCCTGTTTCAGTAATTACCATATTTAATCCTGCAGCACGACCTCTGCGGTATTTGCTATGCATGTTATCAACCAAATTTTGATCATTGGTGTATGCATGAATAGTTTCTAAATGCCCATGAACAACTCCTAGAGAATCTTCTATTGCTTTAAGAACAGGCGTTATAGCATTTGTGGTACAAGAAGCGGCAGAGAAAATAGAGATCTCATCTGGATTATGTTCTTTATGATTCACCCCGTGAACTATGTTTGGTATTCCTTTACCCGGTGCAGTAAGTAAAACTTTACTCGCTCCTTTAGATGTTAAATGTCTGCTTAGTTCTTCTTTGTCTCTAAACACTCCGGTATTATCTATGATCAAAGCATCTTCAATCCCGTACTTAGTATAGTCTATTTCCTCCGGATCGTTTGCAGAGATTATATGTACTGTGGTCCCATTTATTATTAAGGCCGAGTTTTTCTCATCTACGGTAACCGTTCCTGAAAAATCTCCATGTACCGAATCATTTCTTAAAAGAGATGCACGTTTTTCTAAGATGGTAGCATCCACTTTTCCTCTAGTTACAATGGCTCTAAGTCTTAATTGACTTCCAACTCCAGTTCTGGTCATAAGCTCTCTTGCTACTAATCTTCCAATTCTACCAAATCCATAAAGAACAACATCTTTAGGAGTAATATCTTGATAGTCTTTAGCGTTTTTCAGTTTATTTGAAATAAAGGCTTTTGCATTATTGTAATCTACATCCTCTAAATGATATTCATAGGTAAGTTTCCCAATATCTAACTTTGCAGGTGGTAGATCAAGATCTTTGATAGCTTGAGCGATCTCTACAGAATCGAAAATGGAGATCGGTTTTTCAACAAATGCGCCGGCATATTCATGCAAGTTTAATATATCACTTACATTTCTATTTATTAATTGATTTCTAAAAAGAACCAATTCTATAGATTTATCATACCATAGATCACTAATAATTTTAATGAATTCCACAGAGGCGCGTCTGCGGTCTGCCTGAAAAGCAAGTTCTTTTTCGTAAACTTCGTTAAATCCCATTTTTTTATAGAGTTAAATTGTGTGTTGTTAAAGCGGTGCAAAAGTATAGATTTCAAACGTTTTCGTAAAACATTTTTAAAAAAAATAACCTACCGTATATTTTACAGTAGGTTACTAATTTTTAAAGGCTGGATTATCTCCAGATATAGGTTTGTTCTTGACCTTTTTGATTTACAAAAGTGACACTAATTGGTTCTGATTCATTTTTGCTCCTCAGGACTTTTTTAACATCATTTATACTATTTACTCTCTCGCTATTAATTTTGGTTATAATGATGCCTACCAAGGCTTGAGATTGTTCATCGCCTTTTAATGCACGTGATATTTTTACTCCATTAGTTACATTGTAAGCTTCTAGATCATTTTTGGATGCATCAGTAATTTCAAGGCCAATAGCATCAATGGCAAATGTTTCATATTTTGCAAGTTCTACAGATAGCTCTCGTTCTCGGCCATCTCTTATAATTTTCACATTCACTACATCTTTAGGACGTTTGGAGCCCAGATAGCCAGTAAGATCAGACATTTTGCGAATTTCGATATTGTCTATTTGTCTTATAACATCACCTTCTTTAATACCTGCCAATGCAGCACCACTACCAGAATCTACATCGCCAACAAAAACCCCTTGGGATATATTAAGATCGAATTGCTGAGTGATGGCGGCATTTACGTCGTTACCTCTAATACCTAAAATTCCTTGTTGAACATTTCCATATTCCATAATATCTTCAACAATTTTTCTAGCATTGTTAGATGGAACTGCAAAACCGTATCCTATATAACTTCCGGTTTGAGAAGTGATAGCCGTATTAATTCCGATTAATTTTCCGTCGATATTTACCAGAGCTCCACCACTATTTCCAGGGTTAATAGCTGCATCTGTTTGAATAAAGGATTGTGGAGTACCATCGTAAGCATTAAGATCACGGGCTTTAGCACTCACAATTCCTGCCGTAACTGTAGAGGTTAAATTAAATGGATTCCCGACAGCTAATACCCATTCCCCTAATTTTATATCGTTGGAGTTTCCAAAAGGTAGGTATTCAAGATCTGTGGCATCTATCTTAATGAGAGCTATATCTGCTTTAGAATCTACCCCAATTACTTTAGCGATATAGTTCCGGTTATTATTTAATGTAACTTCAATTTCACCTGCACCTTTTATAACATGGTTATTAGTAACTATATAGCCATCTGGAGAAATGATCACGCCAGAACCAGTTCCTTGTAAGGCTTTCCCTGTATTACCACCACGAGAATAATATTCCCAAATGCTATTAGGCTTATCAAAGACAGCTACATTTTTAACGTGAACAACAGCGTGAACCGTTTTTTCAGCAGCTTCTGTGAAGTCGGCATTAGTGCCATAAATTTTGTTTGAATTTGAAACTGGTAAAAAGGAGGATCTGGATTCTTCTGTACTTGGATTTTCAGTATTTTTAAAATCCTCTTCTAGGATCAGTTTGTAGGAGCCTAAAGTTAGAACTCCTCCGAGTACAGATACACTTAGCAGTTTAATAAATTGTTTCATATAATGATAAAAATTTGGTTTTAAAATAATTTTCTTTAGCTCAGAAAGCTAAATGATTAATGGTGTTATAAGCATTTAAATACAAAGGAGGTTTTTAGATGATTATTGTATCTTTGTTTCTCCAATTCAACACCTATGAACATTCCATTTTATAAATTCCACGGTACCGGAAATGATTTTATAATGGTAGATAACCGCAGTAACTTATTTTCCAAAAATGATGCCAACCTTATTCATAATCTATGTCATAGAAGATTTGGGATTGGTGCAGACGGACTTATTCTATTGGAAAATTCCGATAATCCTGAAGAGGATTTTAAAATGGTCTATTTTAATTCTGACGGAAATCAAAGCAGTATGTGCGGAAATGGCGGCAGATGCTTAGTTTCATTTTCAAAACTCTTAGGCATGATTGACGAAAAGGCAACTTTTGGAGCCATAGATGGTTTTCATGAAGCTACTATTTCAGAAAATATGGTTAGCTTAAAAATGCAAGATGTTATTGCAACGGGCATAAATGAAGGGGAATTATTCTTAGATACTGGATCTCCTCATCATATATTATTTTCAGACCAAGTTGGAGATATCGATGTAAAACATGAAGGCGCTACTATTCGATATTCAGAAAAATATGAATCTTACGGAGGTACAAATGTGAATTTTGTTCAGCAAACAGGAATGGATACTTTTTTAGTGAGAACCTACGAAAGAGGAGTGGAGGATGAAACGTATTCTTGCGGTACAGGCGTTACAGCGGTAGCAATAGCGGTAAATGCAGTAGGCAAAACAAGTTCTAAAACTATCCATTTGGAAACACCTGGGGGGAAATTAGAGGTTTCTTTTGATGAAAACGACGGCGTTTACACAAACATATGGCTTACCGGACCTACGGCAAAGGTGTTTAAAGGAGAATTGGAATGTTAAGTTTAAAGGGGGACAATATCTATCTACGTGCTTTGGAACCAGACGACTTGGATTTTATCTACGAGGTCGAAAATACAGAAGATTTTTGGGAAATAAGTGCTACCAGAGTTCCTTACTCCCGATTTCTTATTAAAAAATATCTACAGAATTCTCATAGGGATATTTTCGATGTTAAGCAGTTGCGGTTAATTATTTGCAATAAAGAAAATGAAAGGGTCGGTATAATTGATGTTTTTGATCTTGAGCCTAAAGATAGAAGGGCGGCTTTGGGAATTCTTATTATCGATAAAGAAAATAGAGGTAAGGGTTATGGTGCCGAAGCTTTAGGTTTAATAAGTTCTTATTGTTTTACACATTTAGGATTACATCAGCTCTATGCCAATGTTAATTCAGAAAATGAATCTAGCATAAAATTATTCGAAAAAAGTAATTACAAAAAAGTAGGCATTAAAAAAGATTGGATCCTTGTTAACGGTCAATTTAAAGATGAAATTCTATACCAATTAATTAACGATGTATATTAAAAAAATTCTGTGGATCATAGCACTTGCAGGTCTTGTGTTATTGGGGATATTCAGTTATTCTGTTTACAATTCCATTTTCTCTCCTAATACCAAATTTGAAGATAAAAGTAAAATAATGTATGTTCCATCAGGAGCAACATATCAAATGGTTTTAGATAGTTTAAGGCCTTTAGTAAAGGATATTTCTTCCTTCGATGCCGTTGCTCAGAAAAAAGGTTACAGCAGTAAAGTTAAAGCTGGGAAATATATTCTGAAAAGGAATATGAGTAATAATGATCTAGTTAATGTATTAAGAAGTCAGAACACACCTGTCTCTGTTGTTTTTAATAACCAGGAAAGACTTGAAGAATTGGCAGGTAGAATTTCTTCTCAAATTGAAGCAGATAGTGTTTCCTTATTGCAGGTTATGAAGGAGGAATCATTTTTAAAAGCTAACAATCTTAACAAAGTAGAAGCTTTAACAATGTATATTCCTAATAAGTATGAATTTTTCTGGAATACTTCCGCCGAAGGTTTTAGAGAACGAATGCTTTCAGAATATAAGAAGTTTTGGAATACAGATCGCTTAAATAAAGCAAAAGAAATTGGACTAACTACAAATGAAGTGTCGGTTATAGCTTCAATAGTACAAAAGGAAACTGCAAAAGTAGATGAGCGGGCTAAAGTTGCTGGTGTTTATATGAACAGATATAAAGATGGATGGAAGCTAGAAGCAGATCCAACGGTTATCTATGCAATTAAGGAGCGAACTGGAGATTTTGAAACGGTGATTAAAAGAGTTTTATATAAGGATCTTAAACTGGAATCTCCTTATAATACATATATGAATGTTAGCCTTCCTCCGGGACCCATCACCATGCCCGATATCTCCTCTATAGATGCGGTATTGAACTATGAAGATCATAAATATTATTATTTCGTTGCAGATGTAGAGAATTTCGGTTATCACAAATTCGCTGAAACTTTATCGCAACATAATAGAAACAAACAAGCTTATGTTAGATGGATCAATAGTCAAGGAATTAATAGGTAGAAGTATATAAAATATTGGTCAAATAAATTGTCTGTAAAAAAGAGGATCTTACAAAAGATTCTCTTTTTGCTTTATTACTGAATATCTGATTTTTTTTGAATGTTTTATCGCTATAAATTTAAATATTCTTGCAGTTTATCTCCGAATTATAGCTGAAAATGAGCTAATTAGCCTTAGTTTTTAATATTAACTTATAACAGTAGAAATTTAATTTTATTTCCAGTTCCCCTTCATCGTTATAAATTCCTGAAAATTAATTAGTTATATAAAGCGCAAGGCTTCAAGGGATTTTAGGTTTTGTTTAACAGGCTGTAAGTCAGATTAATAAAAAAAGGTGTATCTTTGCCCGGCGAAATTGAGAAGGGTGATTTTACACCAAATGCTTCTCAGAATCAAAAAATTATGAGAAAGAAAGTTGCAAAATTTTCAATTCTACCTATTTTATCTGGTGCTATATTTTTTAGCTTTTCTACAAAGGAAGCAGCAAATTTAGAGATATATTCCACCTCACCCCACGAAACATTAAAGTATACAGTTCCAAACACCAATGAGATGCCTGAAGTTGAGGTGCCTGTTTTTAAGGCAACTCCAGTTTTAGGGAAATCTTATATTGGGTTTAAAGAAGCTTTGGGATTTAAAGAATCTAGGGGGAATTACAAAACAGTCAATCAATATGGGTATTTAGGAAAATACCAATTTGGTAAAGGCACCTTGGAGCTTATTGGGGTTTATAATACCCAAAGCTTTTTGGAGTCCCCAGAATTACAAGAAGCTGCATTTTATGCAAATGCTTCAAGAAATAAATGGATCCTTAAACGCGATATTAAAAGATTTGTTGGCAAGAACATCAATGGGATTGTAATTACAGAATCTGGAATATTAGCAGCGGCTCATTTGGCTGGTCCAGGAAGTGTAAAGAAATATTTAAGAAGTTGGGGAGCAACTGCATTTAATGATGCTTTTGGAACAACCATTGGCTATTACATGAAAAAATTTAGTGGCTATGATACTTCTTTTGTCAAGCCGGAGAGAAAAGCAAAAGCAAATATAGAACTCTCTTAACTATCTTTTTGAAGAATAAACATAGTAGGCCTTTTATGTAGGTCTACTTTTGTTTTGGACCAATCTAAAACAGATTTGGTAATAATATATTCGGTATCCAAGGTTAAATCACAAGCAACACATAATTTAGTAGCTGGATTTAATATTTGGATGAGATCTTCTAATAAGTTGTTGTTTCTATAAGGGGTTTCAATAAAGAGTTGAGCCTGATTTCTTTCTGAAGATATGCGCTCCAAAAATTTCAATTCTTGTTTGCGTTCCTTCTTATCTATTGGCAAATATCCGTGAAAAGTGAAGCTTTGCCCGTTCATTCCACTTCCCATCATAGCTAAAAGTATAGAAGAAGGTCCCACTAAAGGAATTACTTGTATTCTCATATCATGTGCTAAAGCAACGATCTCTGCTCCAGGATCTGCTATGCCTGGACAACCTGCTTCACTAAGAAGTCCAACATCCAAACCATCTTTGCATGGGTCCAAAAAACTGCTTAATACTGTAGGATCTGTAAACTTGTTTAAGGTATTTAATTTTAAAGAGGCTTGTGGCTTTTCTGGCAAAACATCCTTGATGGATTTTCTTGCAGTTTTTTCATTCTCAACTATATAATGATCCACTTTTTCTATGATCCCTTTTATTGATTCTGGCAACACATCTGTAATTTTAGCGGTTCCGAGTGTGGTAGGGATCAAATACAGTTTACCGGAATATTGAAAATCTGATTTTGCCATTCTTATTTTTTTTGTATTGTTTTCAGAAAAAAGGATTATAGAATTACTTTCCTTTTAGTTTAGTGGCTATTATGCTACAAGCTTCTTCCAGCATATTGTAAACATTAATAAAACCTTGTTCTCCTCCTTGGTAGGGATCTGGAACATCTACATTTTCTCCGGGGAAGATCTCGTCTAGAATAAGAAATACCTTTTTCTTATCCTCTTCATTTCTCGCTAACCCAATAATATCGCCATAATTAAAGGTGTCCATAGCATAGATGTAATGGAATTTATCAAAATCTGTTACTTGGAATTGTCTACCGCGTTGTGCAGTGATATCTAAATCCTTTGTTTGAGCAATTTTAATAGATCTTGGGTCTGGGGAATCACCTATATGGTAATCGCCAGTTCCTGCGGAATCTACAAAGATCTTCTTTGGATCTGTTTTAGATTTTAGAATTCCTTCGGCGAGTGGGGATCTACAGATATTTCCGAGACACACCATCAGAACGTTGGTTTTCATAAAGAAAAGGTATTACAGGGTCAGTTTCTTATTAAGATCTTCTACGAACTTTTTGAACTGCTTATCTGTAGCAGCTAAATTATCCACCGTTTTGCAAGCATGTAAAACAGTTGCGTGATCTCTTTTTCCAATCTGACTTCCAATACTAGCTAGGGATGCTTTGGTAAATTTCTTAGCAAAGAACATGGCTAGTTGCCTGGCCTGTACAATGTGCCTTTTTCTAGTTTTAGATTGAAGTGTTTCTACGTCCATCTGGAAATAATCACTTACAATTTTCTGGATGTAATCTATAGAAACCTCACGTTTGGTGTTCTTAACATAGTTGTCTACAATTTTTGTAGCCAATTCCAAGGTGATATCTTTCTTGTTGAAAGAGGAGTGAGCGATTAGGGATATAATGGCTCCTTCCAGTTCGCGGATATTAGTTTTGATGTTATTTGCCAAGAATTCGATTATATCTTCTGGCATTTCCACACCATCACGATATAATTTGTTCTTTATAATAGAAACTCTGGTTTCAAAATCTGGGTGCTGCAATTCTGCAGAAAGCCCCCATTTAAATCGAGATAATAAACGTTGTTCAATATCCTGCATATCCACAGGTGCCTTATCACTGGTTAAGATAACCTGCTTTCCATTTTGGTGTAAATGGTTAAAAATATGGAAGAAAACATCTTGAGTTCCTGCCTTACCAGATAACAACTGTATATCATCTACAATAAGAACATCTATGATCTGGTAGAAATGAATAAAATCATTTCGGTTATTCTTCTTTACAGATTCTATATATTGCTGCGTAAATTTTTCAGCAGAAATATAGAGAACGGTTTTTTCGGGATATTTATCCTTGATATCTACCCCAATTGCGTGAGATAGGTGAGTTTTTCCTAATCCAACTGCACCAAAGATTAACAAGGGATTAAAGGACGTTCCTCCAGGTTTATTAGAGACCGCTAAACCCGCAGAACGCGCTAATCTATTAGAATCTCCCTCTAAAAAATTCTCGAAATTATAGTTTGGATTAAGTTGAGATTCTATTTTTACATTTCTTATCCCTGGAATAATAAAGGGATTTCTTAACTCGGGATTCTTATTTTTTATTGGCACGTCTACATCTTGAGAAACCATATGGCTTCTCTGAGTGCTGGGTATCTTTTCTGTAAATGGAAGTTTATTCCCGTAGGTATTTTCCATTTTAATAACATAAACTAACTTCGCTTTTTCCCCTAATTCTTTTGTTAGGGAAACTTTTAGCAACTTTACGTAGTGTTCTTCAAGCCACTCATAAAAGAATTTAGAAGGTACTTGTATGCTAAGAGCACAGTCAGTAAGTTTTACTGCTTGTATTGGTTCAAACCAAGTTTTATAAGCTTGGGGGGTAATGTTATCTTTGATAAAAGCTAGACAGCTATTCCAAACTGATTGCGCAGTTTTTGACATGCTTATTAATTGGTTATTTGTTGGTTAGTAGATTCTTAAAATTAAGAAAGCCATGAATTAGCTTTAAATATCTCTAGAACAAATATGTGAACAAAATATCTAATAAAAAAACACATTTACCCTTGAATTTTAAGAATAATTTATGCATACTTATTCCGAGCAATGAATGTACAAAACCTCATGAACTTATCCATCCAAAATTATATGAAAAGTCATAATACTTTTGTTAAAGTTAGATATGCGGAAACCGATCAAATGGGTGTGGTGCACCATGGGAATTATGCCGAATATCTAGAAATTGCCCGTCTGGACTGGCTTAGTGCATTGGGAATTTCATACAAATCTATGGAGCAAGAAGGGATAATGCTGCCAGTTTATGAGCTTCATTTCAAGTTCATTAAGTCCGCATTCTTCGATGATGAATTAAGAATTGAAACTTCCCTTAATAAGATGCCTAGTGTTAAAATAGAATTCAGTTATAAAGTCTATAATCAAGATAATCAACTACTTACCACTGCAAATACGGTTTTAGTATTCATGGATACCAAGACAAGAAGGCCAATTAGGTGTCCAGAATATATTCTTAAAAAATTAACAGTCTAAATTGCTAACTTTTTGATTTTCACTTTGTAAGTTGATTTGAACTTCTCGAAGATGTTTTGAGAATCTTTTTTTCTAACCGAAATAAATATTTGACAATCCAATTCTAATTGTTGTTTTATCACATTAAGATTATGCTCCTTAATAATTCGCATCACAACATTCATTTCCGGATAATCAAACATCAGTAAATACACTTCGTCTATCGTCCTTTTTAGAATGTTGCTGTTTTCCAAAGCCATTTGCGCTGCCGTTTTGTAGGCATTTATAAGCCCGCCAACACCTAGTTTTACTCCTCCAAAATATCGTACCACTACAATTAGAATATTTGTAACATCAAAAGACTGGATCTGCCCATAAATTGGCATTCCGGCAGAATTGGATGGTTCTCCATCGTCATTAGCTCTAAATTGATGTTCATCTTTACCGAGTTGCCATGCGTAACACCAATGTCTTCCCTGATGATGTTTCTTTTTTAGATCTTCAATAATATCTTTTACTTCGTCTTCAGATTTTATAGGAAAGGCATAGCCATAGAATTTAGAATTCCGGTCCTTGAAGATTACTTCTTCTGAAGCTTCTGTAATACTTTTATAGGTGTCTTTCAAATTAAATTTTCAACTATTGGCTACTAAAAGAATGCTTATTACTGCTAAGATAATCCCTATCCAGTTCTTCGGAATAAGTTTTTCTTTGAAAAGCACGATTCCCAAAATGGTAGCCACTAAAACTATTGCGACATTATTAATGGTGAAAATTGTAGAACTATCAAAATCATTATTCCGAAGTGCAAGCACTAAAAAGTAAATGGAGAAGTAATTAGGAATTCCTAAAGCGATACCACCAAAAATATTTTTCCAAGTGATCTGCAGCTTTCCTTGAAAAGCATGAATGCTTAAGACGATTACTCCTATGAAACCTGCCACAGAAAAAATGGTGGAAGAAAATAGGGCGACGTCACTTTTATTTACATATCCAGATTCAAGAAATTTAATAGTGGTATCTATAATTCCACTTCCAATAAAAACCAGAATAGGGAATATTAAATTCCTTTTTTTAATTGCTATGCCAGATTTTGCTTTTATGGAACTTAAATAAACAGCAATTAAAGCAAGTATAACTCCAACAATTTTTAAGGCCCCAGCGCTTTCATTGTAATAAAATATCCCGAAGAGTACTGGAATAGCTACAGACATTTTCGTGGCTACAGATACCACCGAAAGTCCGCTGCGTTGTGTTGTAATGGCGGCAAGATTAAATACAATTATAAACAGAGCTCCAAGGATCAAAGTTCCAATAAACCATGGTTTTTCTGGGATCTCACCAATATCTTCTGGTTCAAGATATCCAAAAAAGCCAACCATACATGCTATAAAATAATTCACCACAATTGCTTGAAGCGTGTTGATCTCAAATCTTTTGAATAATTTGAAAACCACAAAAATAATGCTTGAAGAAAGGATGCTTAGCAGAAGATAGATCAAAATAATTCTTTTTTGGTGGTAAACAGATCTATAACATCTTCCCGCGTTGGTTCTAAATGCCAAGTTTTTAAGCCTAGTTTTGCTGCTGCCTCTGTGTTTTCTAAGGTGTCATCTATAAAAAGACATTCCTCCGCAATTAGGTTTTCTTTTTCTAGTACATATTGAAAGATATCTGCATTTGGTTTTCTGAGTTTTATCTCGTGAGATAAATAAAAAGAATCGAAACAATTCTTGAAATCTTCAAAAAAGAAAACATCCTGTTTTATCCAATTTATATGCATCTCATTGGTATTGCTTAATAAAATTAGTTTGTAATCTTTTTCTTCTGAAAGCTTTTTGATGAATTGAAATCTATAAATCGGAAAATCCATCAGAATAGCATTCCAGGAATTTCTTATAAGATCTGAGTTTAGATGAGAAAACTGATCGATATAAGCAGTTAAAAATGCTTCCGAAGATATAAGTCCCATTTCATAGACTTTATTTTTCTCTATTAGTTCATCCGTAAACTGACTGATATTGAGTTTTTGAAGTTCTCTTAATGTTGCCTGTTTATCTAGGTTGATAAATACATCGCCAAAGTCAAAAATAAGGGTTTTAATCATTCGTGTAAATTCTTAATGTATCTCCAGTGTTCTCTTGTTTTAATTTTAGAGAACCAATAAAGAACGGTGCTTTTGTTCCTTCTTTAAATAAAGCATCGCCTGTAAATACGCGAGCTTCATCCCACAATTTAAGGTCAATAAAGGATTGTAAAGTAATGGAACCGCCTTCAATAATTACAGATTGTAGGCTGTGTTTATAGAGCGTTTTACAAATCTGTGATGGGATCTCTTTATCGAAATCTAAAATTTCAAAAGTTATGTTTTCTGAAATGTTTTCAGGTATTTTAGCTTGCTTTTCACAAAGAATTATCGTTTTAATAGTCCCATCCAATAAATTAGAATTTGATGTTACTTTTAAATGCTGATCTATAAGAACTCTTACAGGATCGCTGCCTTCCCAAAGTCTTGTGTTTAGGCTAGGGTTGTCCTTAATAGCAGTATTGGTTCCAACCAAAATTGAAGCTTCTTCACTTCGCCATTTATGAACTAGTTGTTTAGAAAGATTTTTGGTGATCCAAATAGGTTTTCTTTCTGAACTAGATCCTGAATCCAGCGGAGCTAAAAATCCGTCGGCAGACTGCGCCCATTTCAAAATAATGAAAGGTCTTTTCTTTGTGTGAAAAGTGAAAAATCGTTTATTTAAAGCAGCGCATTTATCATCTAATATCCCAATGATCACTTGGCAACCAGCATCCATCAATTTTTTAATTCCTTTTCCAGAAACTTCCTTAAACGGGTCGATGCTTCCAATTACCACATTCCTGATTCCGCTCGCTATTATTAAGTCACTACAAGGAGGCGTTTTTCCATAGTGGCTGCAAGGCTCCAAGCTCACATAGATAGTAGCGTCTTTAAGAAGGGTTTTATCCTTCACAGAATTAATCGCATTCACCTCTGCATGTGGTTCACCCGCTTTTCTATGCCAACCTTCCCCAATGATCTTTTCTTTGTAAACAATTACACTTCCAACCATTGGATTTGGATAGGTTTTTCCAAGACCATTTTCAGCTAATTGAATGCATCTATTTATATATTTTTCGTGTATCTTCACACCACAAAAATAGGATTAATTAGAAGAATGTGTAGTTTTAAAATTCGTGAGATTCAACCTAAGGACAACCAGAGTGTTGCAAAGGTGATAAGAGAAGTATTAGTAGAGATGGGTGTTCCAAAAGTAGGAACTGCCTATGAAGACAAATCGCTGGACGATATGTTTGCCACTTACAACAATGATAAAATGAAATATTTTATTGTTTCGGAAGACGGTAATATTATTGGAGGTGCAGGGATTGCGCCTTTAACAAATGGCCCAGAAGGTATATGTGAACTTCAAAAAATGTACTTTTTACCTGTCGCTAGGGGTAGAGGGATAGGAGCCGCAATGATGAATACTTGTTTGCATTATGCAAATTCTGTAGGATATGATAAGTGTTATCTTGAAACCTTACCTTACATGGAGGATGCCCGCCGTTTATATACTCGTTCTGGTTTTAAATCATTAGACAAACCAATGGGAGATACCGGACATTACAATTGTACAATGTGGATGATCAAAGATCTGGAATAACAATTTCCAAAGACCTATTGGCTAATTAATACATATAATTGAGTTTTCCTATTGAAGCTTTTAGAGTTTAAAAAACAATTCCAACTCTTTTTAAAAGATGAATTTCCCGATACGGAGATCAATTCCTTCTTTAATATTCTTATTGAAAATTACTTGGGATTATCTCGTTTAGAATTTGCTCTCAATCCCGAGAAGGAAGTAACTTCAGATGAATTTCAGAATTTAAATACAGCCATGCTGAAGCTAAAGGAGCATGAGCCATTACAGTATATTTTAGGCGAAACAGAATTCTTCGGATTAAAATTTAAAGTAGATCCAAATACATTAATTCCAAGACCAGAAACTGAAGAGTTGGTGTCATGGATTCTTTCTGATATTGAACAAGATAAAACCAATTCCCAACTTAATATTTTAGATATTGGAACAGGAAGCGGGTGTATTGCCATTAGCTTGGCGAAAAACCTTCCTAAATCGTCGGTATTCGCCATAGATGTTTCTTCGGAAGCTTTGAAGATTGCTTCAGAAAATGCACAGCTTAATGAAGTTTTTGTTGATTTCAGCAAAACAGACATTCTAAACACAGAATCTTTGTTGGAAACTTTTCATATTATTGTTTCAAATCCTCCCTACGTACGTGAATTAGAAAAGGTAGAAATGCATAGAAATGTATTGGAAAATGAACCCGATCTTGCCTTATATGTAAGCAATGAGGATCCATTAATTTTTTATAGAAAGATAACCAGTCTAGCCAAGAATAACTTAGAAGTTGGAGGCTGCTTATATTTTGAGATCAACCAATATCTCTCGAAGGAGACTGAAGATCTTATAAAAAAAGAAGGATTTAAAACTACTTTGAAAAAAGATATTTTCGGTAATTTTAGAATGATAAAAGGAGTTAAGAAATAATAAACACCCCAGAATTTTGAATACACTAAGAAGTATTGCAGTTTTTTGCGCAAGTAGCAATGGCGAAGATGAGAAGATATTTGAGGAGGCTTATTCTACTGGAGCCTATCTTGCAACAAATAATATAACTCTCGTTTATGGCGGAAGCAAATTGGGATTAATGGGCCAAGTTGCAAAAGGTGCTTTAAATAATAATGGGAAGGTAATTGGAGTGATCCCGGATTTCCTGAAGACAAAAGAGGTGGTGCACACTGAAATAACCCAGCTTATAACCACACAGAATATGCATGAACGCAAGTTGAAAATGCATGATCTAAGTGAAGGTTTTATCGCCTTACCTGGCGGTTTTGGTACTTTGGAAGAGTTATTTGAAATTCTCACTTGGGGACAACTAGGCTTACATAAACATCCTATCGGTATTTTAAATAGCAATAATTACTATGACGATCTTTTAAATATGATGGATAAAATGGTAAAAAAAGGATTGTTGCGAAGTTCAAATATGAAGCTTGTTCTTGTTGCAAACACCATTGAAGATTTGGTAGATAAAATGCGAAATTTTGAACCTATCGAGGTGCCAAAATGGATGAATAAAAACCAGACATAGGAAATAACATAGAATGAAAATCATCAGACTTGAAATAGGATGCGAGGGTGCCTTAAAACAACAAGAGTTTTATAGCGATATTCTTGGGCTCGAGATTTTCAATTCTACTGAAACTTCATTTGAATTGCATCTTGGTTATTCTCAACTTTCTTTTCAAGAAAATATAAATTTCACCCCATATCATATTGCTTTCCATATACCAGATAAAAGCGAAAATCAGGCATTAACTTGGTTGAAACTCCGTCTTTCAGTTTTGCCATTTAAGGTAAGGAGATCATAGATTTTCCAGCTTGGAAAGCAAAATCTATTTACTTTTACGATGCCGATCTAAATATCATGGAATTTATTTCACGCAAAAATCTAAATGGAGTTT
Organism: Gillisia sp. UBA3175; assembly: GCA_002364325.1. GTDB lineage: Bacteria > Bacteroidota > Bacteroidia > Flavobacteriales > Flavobacteriaceae > Gillisia. The sequence goes on along the minus strand of DEXV01000002.1, from coordinate 336,518 downwards.
TAACTGAAGACTTTTCAGAAAAAAGCATTTTGGGAATAAGTGAAATTGGATTGGCAACAACTAATATTGAAGAAAAATTCAGTTTTTTGAAAGAACAATGCGGTCTTGAAGTCTATGATGGGAATTTCCATAAATTTTGTGCTATTGGTGATGATGAAGGCTTGTTAATAACCATCAATAGTGAGAAAAAGAAATGGTATCCTACTGGAGATATCGCCTATAATTCAGATTTCAACATTCAGCTTATTCAAAATAGCGTAGTGTGCGAACTTCAGTGTAAGAACGATATTCTAAGCATGCATAATTTCAATAAATAATAATCAGTTTAAGAGTTTTTAGATGAGCATAAAAGAAAAGATCGAACAACTACGACATGAGTTGGAGCAACATAATTATAACTACTATGTATTAGATGCTCCTGTTATTAGTGACTATGATTTTGATAAGAGGCTTGAGGAACTGCAAAAACTGGAAACAGAAAGCCCAGAATTTTATGACGCTAGTTCTCCAACCCAACGTGTTGGAGGAGCAGTGACAAAGAATTTTGAAACTGTAAGACATGATTTCCCAATGCAATCTTTATCTAACTCTTATTCCAAAGAGGAACTGGAAGAGTGGGAAGCAAGATTGAAGAAAGCGGTAGATGGTGATATAGAATATGTTTGTGAATTGAAATATGATGGGGCATCTATTAGCTTGACCTATGAAAACGGGAAATTGCTACGAGCGGTTACTCGTGGAGATGGAGTTCAGGGAGATGATGTGACCAATAATATTAGAACAATTAGAACAGTTCCTTTAAATTTAACGGGAGATTTTCCAGACAAATTCGCAATTCGCGGAGAGATAGTTCTTCCTTTTGAAGGTTTTGCAAAAATGAATGCAGAACGAGTGGAAATAGGGGAAGAGCCCTATTCTAATCCTAGAAATACCGCTTCTGGAAGTCTTAAATTACAGGACAGTGCCGAAGTGGCAAAACGTCCGTTAGAATGTTTACTTTATGGGTTAACAGGCAGAGAACTTCCAATTAATTCTCAATTCGAAGGTTTGGAAAAAGCCAGATCCTGGGGTTTCAAAGTTCCAAAAGAAGCCAAACTGGTTAAGAATATTGAAGAAGCGCTGGACTACATAAATTATTGGGATATTCACAGGCACGACTTGCCTTATGAGACAGATGGTGTGGTTATAAAAGTGAATAACATCCATATGCAGGAGGAGCTGGGGAGTACCGCTAAATCTCCAAGATGGGCCATTGCTTATAAATTTAAGACAGAGCAAGAAACCTCTGTGCTTAGAAAGATAACTTATCAGGTAGGCCGAACTGGAGCTATAACTCCAGTAGCTAATCTGGTACCCGTACAATTAGCGGGAACAATTGTAAAGAGAGCATCGTTACATAATGCAGATCAAATCGAAAAATTGGATATCCGTGAAGGAGATACCGTCTTTGTTGAAAAAGGGGGAGAGATCATACCAAAGATCGTTGGAGTAGATTTTTCTAAAAGAGATCCAAATTCTGAAAAGACTCAATATATCACAAATTGTCCGGAGTGTGATACCGAATTAGTAAGAGCTGAAAGTGAAGCGCAGCATTATTGCCCTAATTATAATGGATGTTTACCACAGATAATTGGGAGAATTCAGCATTTCATTTCGCGAAAGGCGATGGATATTGAAGGTTTAGGAGGAGAAACGGTAGCTTTATTGGTGAAAGCAGAATTAATACATAATTATGCAGATCTATATACATTAAAAAAGGAAGATATTTTACCCTTAGAACGTATGGCAGAAAAATCTGTAGACAACTTAATAGCCGGTATAGAAAGATCTAAAGAAATCACATTCGAGCGAGTTTTATTTGCTTTGGGAATTAGATATGTTGGGGAAACGGTTGCTAAAAAACTGGCTAAACACTACAAAAGTATTACAAACTTGATGAAGGCTACTATGGATGATCTTTTAAATGTAGACGAAATAGGAGAGCGCATTGCTCAAAGTGTTATACAATTCTTTTCTTCTGAAGAAAACAATAACACAATCGCCAGCCTTCAAGAATATGGGCTTCAGCTAGAGATATCTGCAGAAAAATTGGCGAATCTAACCGATATTCTTCAGGGCAATACCTTTGTGATCTCTGGAGTATTTTCTAAGGTTTCCAGAACCGATCTTAAAAAGATGATAGAAGATAATGGGGGGAAGGTTTCCAGCTCCATTTCAGCTAAGACCAATTATCTAGTAGCTGGAGAAAATATGGGTCCAAGCAAACTGGCAAAAGCAGAAAAACTAGGCACCACGATTCTTAGTGAAGATGCGTTTTTAGAAATGTTGAATTAAACGTTTATACTAACGCCACTGCCATTCAGTTTTTTATCTGAATCCAAAAAGAAATCTATTCTTCCTAAATTAATTCCATAGCAACCTACTTGATTCACCATCACTTTTTTACCATCTAGATTATTTAGTATGCTGGGTTTGTCCAAAAAAGTGTGCGTGTGCCCGCCAATAATTAGGTCGATATCCTTTGTTTTGGTAGCGAGAACCACATCAGATATTTTATTTTCTGTTTTATACTCATAGCCAAGATGAGATAAACAGATCACAATATCACATTTTTGTTCTTGTTTAAGAATCCTTGTCATTTCTGTAGCAGTTTCAACTGGATCCAGATATTGTGTTTCTTTATAAAGTTTTTTGGTCACTAAGCCTTCCAATTCCACGCCCAGCCCAAAAACGCCAATCTTCACTCCATCTCTAATATAGATCTTGTAGGGAGAAGTATGACCCTCTAAAATGGTGTTTGAGAAATCGTAATTAGAAGTTATAAAATCAAATTCCGCATGAGGCATTTGCGCTAATAATCCGCTTAATCCATTATCGAAATCGTGATTTCCTATGGTTGCTGCATCATATTTTAATTTGCTCATCAGCTTAAATTCCAATTCTCCTCCATAAAAGTTGAAATATGGAGTTCCTTGAAAAATATCACCAGCATCTAATAAAAGTGTATTAGGGTTTTCGTTTCTAATTTGCTGAATAAGTGTTGCTCTTCTGGCTACACCACCCATGTTAGCGTTTCTAGGATCATTCGGGCCAAATGGCTCAATGTGGCTGTGAACATCATTAGTGTGCAGTATAGTGATGTGCTTTTTAGGGTTTTCTGTAAGAGATATGTTCAACCCGCCTAAACCAATAAATGCTCCTGTTGCTGCAGTTTGCTGAATAAAATTTCTTCTTTTCATGATTTAGGGAATTTGAATGAATCTATTATCTGTTGAAGTTTTTAAGGTGTCTACTTTCATGAAATGATCTATAATCGCATTTCTAAGTTTGTAGTCTAACTCGTAAATGTGCAAAGGCTCTTTAAAAAAATTCATGTTGTCTCCACCCTGCTGCAAATAATCTGAGGTGGCCACGAAATAGGATCTATTTATGTCCAATATCTTTCCTCCGATCATGGCGTTTTTAAGTTTAAAATTAGAATCAACCCTTATTTGCATCCCGCTTATTGGGTGAGCAGTTTTAGCAACTTCCAGATAAGTAAGCATTTCTTGGATCTTCTTACCAGAGAGTTCAACCACTATAATTTCATTTTCAAAAGGCATTAATTCAAATCCTGTTCTGCTCGTAACGGGGCCTTTTCCAATTCCAGATCTAATTCCACCTTGATTTAGCAAAACGATATCTATAGAATTTCCAGTTCTGGATTTAAAGATAGGATTGGCCTGTACCATTACCAGATCTGCCATTAAATTACCCAGCGCAGTATTTAATTTCCCGTCTTTTTTACTAAGATTATTTGGGTTATAGGCAATTACACTATCCAGTGTTTGATTTAAATGTAGCGCATAAGGTTGGATGTATGCTATAATCTCGGGATCTCCATTAATGGTTTTGTCTATTGGGATTATATCGCCTTTGATCGAAGTAGTATGAATAGAATTTTTACATGCCCAAAGTGAAGTTAAGAGAAATAAAACATATAAAAATCGATAAGACATTTAGCTGAAATTTAAAATTGAGATTGCAAATATAAGCAGTTAATTAAAACTCGCAGGTATCAAGGTGAGGATGCAACCTACATGTACATTTCTTAATTATTTGTTAAAAATAATATTTTAAAGATCGTTTTTATTTGAATGATTTTTATATATTTAGCAACTTGATAGCCCTATATGAAACTCAGATTTCTGTGTACCATTATCTTAATAAGTTTGTTTTTTCTGAATATCTATGCACTATATTTTGATATTTTTTGGCTAAGTATTTTAAGTCATATAGGTTTTTTTATTGCAGCTTTTATGCTGTTTTTTGAAGATGCCAAATCCTATTCTTTAAATTTCTATTTATTTTTCACTCTAACTCTCGCCTCCTATTTTTTAAGATCTTTTAGTGAAATTTGGTATTTTGATGAGCTCTCGCTAATAACTCAAGCCGCAGGGTATCTAGTATTGATGATTGAGGCGGTCAAGTATTTTAAGATCAAAATTGGGAGTCCAATTATGCTGGTTTATTTTTTCGCTATTATAGGATTAAATATCTATTTATTGCTTAGGCATGTTTTTGAATTAGAGCCATATTTTTCCAATTTAACAACCTTACTTGTAGCTGGCTTTTATTATTTTAATCTAGCGGTATTAGGAGTGATTGCCTTTCTATATTACCTTAATTCGTATTCAAAGAAATCTATGTTTTTTATCTCCTTAGTTTTAAGCATAGTCTTTGCCGATATTTTAAGAGATATGGGTGTGTTTTATTTTAAAGATATTAGTGTTGAGGTGGCAGAAAGTTTTATAAGAATTGGGAGTGCTATATTTGTAGTGCTTTTCTTTATTACTAAGGAAAAGAAATTACAACTCATCAATTTTGTTTAACAGATCCATTTAATCAAAATCTTCACTTCTTTCTTCAGCTTCATACAGATAAATTTGAATCTCTTAAAACTTGCTGTTTTTAGAAATCGATTAAAGCGCTTCACGAATTGTTCAGAGAATATAGCATATAAAATCCCTATTTAAGCGATTTAAATAATTTCTGAAGCTAATTTTTTGGTAATTATTTTAAATAAGTGAAGGAAGATTACTTAAATATCTGTGTTTTTTTGTTCTATACGTGAAAATATATTTCACTGAAAATTGAAAAATCTTGAATTGATAAAATTTGCACAGGAACCCAAGAATTTACTTATTACTTTTGCACAAGAAAACAGTGTATTTGTAAAATTAGTTTGGGCAAAATGCAAAGCAGGGATCAAGGTTGCTGGCATAAAGGAATTAATAACTTTGGTCTTAAAATTGGAACGGTAGAAGATGAAGCTTTTTGATGCAGAATTAATATAAATTGTAAATCAGCTTAAAAATAAATAAATGAAGAAGTTTATAGGAACTGGAGTGGCAATTATTACTCCCTTTAAAGAAAATTTTACAGTAGATGTTGAAGGCCTTGCAAATTTGGTTCAAGATCAAATAGATAATGGCATAGAATATATCGTGGTTTTAGGAACTACGGGAGAAAGTGTTACCTTAAGTTTAGATGAAAAAGAATTAGTAAAGGAAACTATTATAACAGCTAATAACGGGAAACTACCTTTAGTTCTTGGAGTGGGAGGAAACAATACTGCTGCTTTAGTAGAGGAGTTAAAAAACACCAATTTAGATGCTTATGATGCCGTACTTTCGGTTTCTCCTTATTACAATAAACCCTCTCAAGAAGGAATTTATCAACATTACAAGGCATTAGCTGCAGCTTCTCCAAAACCAATTATCTTATACAACGTTCCTGGAAGAACAGCCTCTAATATTTTACCTGAAACCGTAAAGCGATTAGCTACAGATTTTTCTAATATCATAGGAATTAAAGAAGCTGCCGGAGATATAGTTCAAGCTATGAAACTGATCTCGTTGGTTCCAAAGGATTTTTTGGTAATTTCTGGGGACGACATGATCACCTTACCAATGGTATTTGCAGGAGGACATGGAGTTATTTCGGTTATAGGTCAAGGCTTGCCTCAAGAGTTTTCAGATATGGTTCGTTTAGGGCTTGATGGAAAGGTAAAAGAAGCTTATAAATTGCATTATAAAATTGCGCCTTCTATAGATATGATTTTTGCTGAAGGCAATCCCGTAGGAATAAAATCGTTATTAGAAGCAAAGAATATGTGCAAACCTTTGGTAAGGCTACCTTTAGTTATGGCATCAGATAAACTGAAGCAGGAGATACAGGCTTTTATGGCGCAATTTTAATTAAGGTAAACCTAAGTATTTGCGATACTTGAAAGTTTTTTTAATATCATAGAAAAGAGTACTTTTGCCAGATGTTTTTACAAAGTATGAAAAAAGGGTTATTATTATTGGGAGCGTTTTTAATGCTTGTATCTTGTAGCGAATACCAACAGGTGTTAAAAAACAAAGATATTGGTAAGAAATATACATTTGCAGAGGATCTTTACAATCAAGCGATTGTGGAGAACAGTAAGCCGAAATTCAGAAAAGCACTTCGTATCTTTGAGCAAATAGTTCCAGAATATAGAGGGAAACCTCAAGGGGAAAAGTTAACCTTTTTGTATGCAGATACTTACTATCAATTAGAGGATAACCAAACTGCAGCCTATCAATTTGAACGTTTTGTAGCCTCATATCCAAATAGCGATAAAGTTGAAGAAGCAACATTTAAAAGTGCAACAAGTTATTACATGCTTTCTCCAAGATATGATCTTGATCAGGCAGATACCTTTAAGGCAATAGACGAACTTCAAAAATATATAGACAAATATCCTAACGGAGAATTTGTAGAACAGGCTAATGAATTTGGTAAAGAACTTCAAATTAAATTGGAGAAGAAAGCCTATGAGATAGCAAAACAATATCACCATACCGAGAATTATAAATCGGCTATCGTGGCATTCAACAATTTTATTTTAGAATACCCTGGTTCTCCCTTTAGAGAAGCTGCTTTCTTTTACAGATTAGACTCTGCCTATCTTCTAGCTATTAATAGTTACGAAGATTTGCAAAAAGATCGTTTAAATACTGCTAAAGGATATTACAATAACTACAACAAATATTACCCGGAAGGAAGTGTTTATTACAATCAGTCTCAAACACAATTTCAGGATATAGATTCAAGATTACAAAATTTTTAATAAGACAGATGATGGATTTAAAAAAGATTAATGCGCCAGTTAATACTACCACAATTGACAAGAATTTGGTAGATGCTCCAACAAATAACATTTATGAGGCTATATCTGTGATCGCAAAGAGAGCAACTCAAATTAACTCTGAAATTAAAAAGGAGCTTTTGGAGAAATTGGACGAATTTGCAACTTACAATGATAGCTTAGATGAGGTCTTTGAAAATAAGGAGCAAATTGAAGTATCTAAATTTTACGAAAAATTGCCTAAGCCACATTCATTAGCGGTTCAGGAATGGTTAGACGACAAAATATATTACAGAGATACAACAGAATCTTCTGAAGCATAAGTTAAGATGGGAGTGCTAGAAGGCAAGAAAATACTGTTGGGAATAACTGCCGGTATTGCTGCCTATAAAACAGCCTCTCTGGTAAGATTGTTCATTAAAGAAGGAGCTCAGGTAAAAGTTATCATGACTCCCTCTGCTAAGGAATTTATTACCCCTCTTACGCTTTCCACGCTTTCAAAAAATGAGGTAATCTCTACTTTTACAAAAGAAGAAGATGAGAATGCCACATGGAACAATCACGTAGAACTCGGCCTTTGGGCCGATTTTATGCTTATAGCCCCCGCTACAGCAAATTCTTTGTCTAAAATGGCTTCAGGAAGCAGCGATAATATACTGCTTGCTGCCTATCTCTCTGCCAAATGTCCTGTCTATTTTGCGCCTGCAATGGATCTGGACATGTATTTGCATCCGGCAACAAAACAGAGCCTTGATAAACTTCAATCTTACGGAAATATAATGATCCCTGCGGAAACTGGCGAACTTGCTAGTGGCTTAGTTGGAGAAGGAAGAATGGCCGAGCCAGAAAACATCGTATCTTTTCTTGAAAGACACTTATTAGAGCAATTACCCCTTCGGCATAAAAAAATATTGATCACTGCAGGGCCTACATACGAAGCAATAGATCCTGTGCGTTTTATAGGAAACCATTCCAGTGGAAAAATGGGTTTTGAGCTAGCAACAGAAGCTGCCAATCTAGGGGCACAGGTAATTTTAATTACAGGACCAACTTATCTACAACTAGAATCTTCTATGATTAAGGTGATTCGTGTGATTAGTGCAGATGATATGTATAATGCAGTGCATGCAAATTTTGCAGATCAAGATGTAGTGATAGCGGCAGCGGCAGTATCAGACTATAAACCAAAGGTGGTTACAGATCAAAAAATAAAGAAAAAGGAAGCGAGCTTCAATATAGATCTGGTTCCTACTCAAGATATTTTAGCTTCCTTAGGTGAAATTAAAAAAAATAAGAAACTTATAGGTTTCGCTTTGGAAACCTATAATGAAGTTGAAAATGCAAAAGCAAAACTGGAGCGCAAGAATTTAGACTTTATCGTTTTAAATTCACTTCAAGATGATGGTGCAGGGTTTAAAACAGATACTAATAAGATAAGTATCATTTCTCGGGAGGAGACAAAGACTTATCAGTTAAAGTCTAAAAAAGAAGTTGCGCAGGATATATTAAAGGAAGTTATATCTTTATTTCATGAATAAACTAATATTGATACTAGCGGTATTCTTTTCCATTTCTATTGGAATGGCCCAAGAATTGAATTGTGAAGTAGTAGTAAGCGCAGAGCAAACCGGACAAAGTAATTTACCGGTGTTTAAAACACTCCAAAAATCTTTATCTGAATTTCTTAATCAGACTACTTGGACGGGAGCAACCTATCAAAATCACGAACGTATAAACTGCAGTGTATTTATAAACATCGTTAGTTTTGAAAATGAAACGTTTACAGGAACTATTCAGGTGCAATCTTCAAGACCTGTATTTGGATCCTCTATGATATCTCCGGTCTTTAATTTTAATGATGAACAATTTACTTTTACTTATAGAGAGTATGAACCTCTAAATTATAGTCAGAATTCTTATAGCTCTAATTTGGTTTCTGTGCTCTCTTACTACGTATTTACTATGTTAGGTCTGGATGCTGATACATTTGAGCAAGAAGGCGGAACCAAGTATTATGAAGAGGCAAATAGAATAGTTACCACCGCACAACAAGGAAACTCTGCAGGATGGAGAGGAGCAGATGGGAATAGATCTAGATATAGACTTAATGCCGATCTTTTGTCCAACGCATTCGTCGGGTATAGAACGGCTTTATATGATTACCATAGACTTGGTCTAGATCTCATGCATAAAGATCCTACAAATGGAAAACAGGGGGTTGCAAACGCTATAGTTAATCTCAAAAAACTGGGAGATTCAAGACCTAACTCCTTACTTATGAGGGTGTTTTTTGATGCGAAAGCTCAGGAAATAGAACAAGTGTTTACCGGAGGTCCAAGCATCCCCGTGAACGATCTTAAAAATGCTTTGAATAAGATTGCGCCACTTTATGCAGAAAACTGGAGTAAGTTACAATTCTAGTGATTTCAGTTTTGATTCAGAATAAATTCTCACGTATCTTTAGCTTCAAAATTAACGCAAATTGCTTACCGAATTATCTATAAAAAATTACGCTCTAATTGAAGATATAAAGATCCATCTTCAAAAGGGCTTTACCATTATTACCGGAGAAACCGGTGCTGGAAAATCTATTATGTTAGGCGCTTTGGGCTTACTTTTAGGCAAACGCGCAGATTATAGCGCGATTCGAAATGCCAAGAACAAATGCGTGATAGAAGGCGTATTCGATATCTCTAACTATTCTCTTACTAAATTCTTTAAATCTGAAGATCTGGATTTTGAAGAACACACCATAATTAGAAGAGAGATCCTTGCTTCTGGGAAATCTAGAGCTTTTATAAATGATACTCCCGTTACCTTACCCGTTTTGGCAAAACTTGGAGATCATTTAATCGATATACATGGGCAACATCAAACCTTGAGCCTTGGAGAAAATCAATACCAATTTCGGGTATTAGATACCTTGGCTAAAAATCAAGACTTTCTTCTAAACTTTAAAAAAGCATACAGGGTGTATAAAGACTTGCAACTTCAATTAAAGGAGTTAAAAGATGAACAGGCGCAGGCAATGAAAGAGCATGATTACAATCTCTTTTTGATGAATGAACTTATTGAAGCAAAGTTAAAAGATGGGGAGCAACTAGAATTAGAAGAACGTTACGAGGAACTTAATAATGTAGAAATACTAACAGAGCATCTTAGTGCGGCTGTGAATCAAATTCTGTTGGAAGATGTAGGGTCGCTTTCTGGATTAAAAGATGTTAGAACCAACCTTTCTAAGATCTCTAAATATTCTGGAACTTATTCCGGTTTACAGGAACGTGTGGAAAGCGTGATCATAGAGCTGGACGATATAGCCCAAGAACTCGAAAATTCTTTAGACAGAGTTGAAGCGAATCCAGAAGAATTAGCTCAGGTAAATGCAAAGCTTCAGCTAATTTATAATTTGCAGAAAAAGCATGCGGCCGGAACAGTTGAGGAGCTTTTAGTGATCTTGAATCAACTTTCAGATAAAGTCGAGCTTTCAGAAAATGCAGATGCTAATTTGGAAAAACTTCAGAAAGAGATCGAAAATAGTAAAAATGAATTGCAGATCATTTCAGAAAAAATTCACGATAACAGAAAAAATATCATTCCAAAATTCATTTCAACCGTAGAGAAAATAGTTGGGGAATTAGGAATGCCCAATGCAAGATTGAAAATAGAACTAGAGAAATCTGCCGAATTCTTTTCAAATGGTCAAGACCAATTAAATTGGTATTTATCTGCGAATAAGGGAGGCGATTTTAATGAATTGAAAAAAGCTGCCTCTGGTGGAGAATTGTCAAGGATCATGCTTGCCGTGAAAAGTATTCTCGCAACTCAAAGCAAGTTGCCAACAATTGTTTTTGATGAGATAGATACCGGTGTATCTGGAGATATTGCTCAAAAAATGGGAGATATCCTTCAGAAGATGGGAGGAAGCATGCAGGTAATTGCAATTACTCACTTACCACAGATAGCTGGAAAAGGGAGTAAGCACTTTAAAATATTTAAACAAGATATTGGTGAATCTACTGTTACTAAAATAGAAGAACTTACCACAGAAGATAGAATAGAAGAATTGGCAATGATGCTGGGCGGTAACACTAAAAGTGAATCGGCTATGGCTCATGCAAAAGCGCTACTCAATTAATTCAAGTTTGTTATATTTACAAGCTAATACAACTATAAAAACTAATACACATGTCATACAACCTACTAAAAGGGAAAAGAGGAATTATTTTTGGAGCTTTAGATGAAAATTCTATCGCTTGGAAAACTGCTGAACGCGTTCATGAAGAAGGAGGATCTTTCGTACTTACCAATGCACCAATTGCCATGAGAATGGGAAGCATTAATCAACTTGCTGAAAAGACAAATTCTCAAATAATTCCTGCAGATGCAACTAAAGTTGAAGATCTGGAGAATTTAGTAGAAAAAGCGCAAGAGATACTTGGCGGGAAATTGGACTTTGTATTACATTCTATTGGAATGTCTGTAAACGTGAGAAAAGGAAATCACTATACAGATATGAATTACGATTATACTACTAAAGGTTGGGATGTTTCTGCGGTTTCTTTTCACAAAACCATGCAGGCACTCTACAAAAAAGATGCGATGAATGAGTGGGGAAGTATTGTGGCTTTAACTTATTTGGCTGCACAAAGAGTATTTCCAGACTATAATGACATGGCAGATAATAAAGCCTATTTAGAATCTATAGCTCGTAGTTTTGGTTATTTCTTTGGAAAAGATAAAAAAGTGCGTGTAAATACTATTTCTCAATCTCCAACACCTACCACTGCTGGGCAAGGGGTAAAAGGATTTGATGGTTTTATTGCGTATGCAGATAAAATGTCGCCTTTAGGAAATGCAACGGCAATAGATTGTGCTAATTATACCATTTCATTATTCTCAGATCTTACTAAACGAGTAACTCTTCAAAACTTATACAATGATGGAGGGTTCTCTAATATGGGTGTAAGCCAGCAAGTAATGGAAACTTTTATGAAAGATAACGAGTAAGATTGTTCCTAAATAATATTAATTAAGCCCCGTATTTCGGGGCTTAGTTTTACCTATAAAAAGCTAAATTTTTTAAATAAGTTTTATTTGAAATGCAATTAGAATATTCTTTTATTATCCCTGTTTTTAATAGGCCAGATGAGATCCGAGAGCTGTTGAAAAGCATGCAGAACTTGGATTGCATAAGCAGTTTTGAAATTGTGATAGTGGAAGATGGTTCTAGTATTTCTTCTGAAGATGTGATAAAGGATTTTAAGGAATATTTGAATATTAGCTATTATTACAAGGAGAACACCGGTCCCGGTGATTCCCGTAATTATGGGATGAAAATGGCAAAAGGCAACTATTTTCTTATTTTAGATTCGGATGTGTTGTTGCCAAGTAATTATCTACAAGAAATTCAGAACAATCTTTCCGAAAATTATGTAGATTGTTTTGGAGGACCAGATGCAGCGCATGAAAGTTTTACCGATCTACAGAAAGCAATTAATTACGCAATGACATCCTTTTTAACTACTGGAGGAATTAGAGGTAATAAGAAATCTGTTAATAAATTTCAGCCTCGAAGTTTTAATATGGGACTTTCTAAAAAGGCATTTTTGGAATCTGGAGGATTTGGCTTGATACATCCAGGGGAAGACCCAGATCTTGCGCTACGACTGCAGAAAATTGGATTTGAAACGGTTTTAATTCCAGATGCTTTTGTATATCATAAAAGAAGGATCGATTGGCATAAATTTTATACTCAGGTGAATAAGTTTGGAAAGGTTAGGCCTATTTTAAATAACTGGCACCCAGGTTCTGCAAAGTTAACTTTTTGGTTTCCAAGCATCTTCATGATTGGTTTTTTTATCTCCTTGATCATGCTTTCACTAGGATCCACCTTTCTCTTTGTCTGTTTTTTATTGTATTTTTTAATAATAGGAATACATGCTGCATTAAAAAATAAAAGTTTCTATATTGGAATGGCAGCAATATTGGCCACCTTTATTCAGTTTATAGGTTATGGAACTGGGTTTTTACGATCTAATTGGAAATTGAATTTCCTTAAAATGAAACCTCAAGTAGCATTTCCTGCCTTATTTTTTAAAAATGAAAACTAAATCAGATAAAAAAGGACCTTGGATAAAACGAGGTCCGTTAAAGACCTTCTTATTCTTTCTTGGCTTTTCTGCTGCAATTTGGGTTGCAGTTCAATTTTCTAAAGAATACACAGAGGCTATAGAATTGCCCATTACTTATACCAACATTCCAAAAGATAAGATCTTATTAAAGGACGCTCCAAAAACCTTAGATGTTAGAATAAAAGAACGCGGTTTCAATATTGCTTGGAATCGGGTTTTTCCTCCAGAAGTCTCTATAGATATTAGCGACGCCATCCAACAGAAAAACTCGTTAATTTATGATCTAGAGCAATACAAGCCCTCCATTTTAGCACAACTAAACGTAGATTACGAGAATATCAATTTTCTTCAGCAAGAACTAAAAATAAATTTTGAGCAACGCGCGGTTAAGAAAGTTGTGGTAGTTTCTAATATAGAGCTTGGCTTTGCAGTTGGATATTCTGCCTTAGAAGAAATTAAACTTCAGCCAGATTCTATAATGTTAAGCGGTCCGGAAAACATTTTGGACACACTAACCCATGTAACAACAACCTCCCTAAAGATTAGCAATATTAGTAAAAATGTTAAGGGAAAAGTGAGACTGGATACTTCTAAATTGAGTTCGGTTTCCTTTTATCAGGATGAGGTTGGATATTTTGTTAGGACCGAAAAATTTACTGAAGGTAAAGTGGAGATCCCAATTAAGTTGTTAAACGTGCCAGATCAAACAAATGTGGTAATTTTTCCTAAGTTCGTAATTGTTTATTATCAAGTAAGTTTAAATGACTTTGTGAAAATTGAACCGGAAGCTTTTCAAGTGGCAGTAGATTTCTCGAACGCTAAAGATAGTGATGGATTTCTAATTGCACAGATCCTTGAGAAACCAGCTCAAGTGAATAACGTAAGGTTAAATGAAAACAAGATACAATTTGTAATAAAACGATGAGAATTATAGGGCTTACCGGAGGAATGGGAAGTGGGAAAACCACCGTGGCCAATCTTTTTAAAGAGCTGGGTATCCCCGTTTTTATTGCTGATGAAGAAGCTAAATATCTAATGAACACTTCTCAGGAAATTAGAAATAAGATAATCACACTTTTTGGTGAGCAGGCATATATAGCTGAAGACCTGGATAGAAAGTATATAGCCTCGGTAGTCTTTAATGCTCCTAATAAACTTCAAAAATTAAATAAGATAATACATCCTGCGGTTGCGACGAATTTTAAATTATGGGTTTTAAAACAGACTGCACCTTATGTACTTTATGAAGCGGCTATACTATTTGAAACAGGAGGTTATAAGAAATGCGATAAAGTAATCTTAGTAACTGCTCCAAGGCAAGATAGAATTAAAAGGCTTCAAAGTAGGGATAAGAGTTCTGTGAGTGAAATTGAATCGCGTTTGCAACATCAATGGAGTGATATGGAAAAGCGAAAACTCACAAATTATGAGATTATCAATAAAGAAATATCCTCTACCAAAGAACAGGTAAGAAATCTTCATGAAATTCTCTTAAAACCTACTGAAAATTAGATTTTGTTTTGTTAACATTTGGTTAAATGGGTTACCCTCTAAATGTTAAAATCTTACTTTTGAGGCATGAATAAAAAATTATTCCTTCTTCTCGTTGTGCTAATGAGTCTTTCGCTCATTGGGATAATTTTCGTTCAGGGATATTGGATAAAAAGCACAGTGGAAGATAAGGAAGAGCAATTTTCTTATACTGCCAAACAAGTGTTAATTAATGTTTCCAAAGAATTACAAAATAAAGAGTTAGAAAACTTCTGGTTTAATTTTGATTATAAGGATAGCACTAGTTTTGAATTAAATCCAGCTAATCTTGAGAAATATTTTGATCTCCAAAAAGATTCTTACACAGAAACTCCTGATGATTACAGTGAAGGAATTCAAGGAGATTCTAAGCAGTCTTCTAAATTTTTAGCAACTACCACAGATAGCCTTCAGTTAGCAAAATTAATAAATAGCAAGGTCAACGATTATTTAAATAAGGATAATGCTTCAGGTCAAATTTCAGCAGAAGAACGATTAGAGCGATTAATGAGAATGAAGGAAGTGGAAAAGAATATGCTAAGCGCATATATATCTGAGTTTACTTCCAGGATCCCAATTCATAAAAGATTATCCAAAGAATTAGTTGATACTACTATAAAAAATGAGTTAATAGCTTATAATTTAAAATCTAATTTTGAATATGGGGTATTTAGTAATTCTTTGGAAACTAAGGTCCATTCCGATGATTTTTCGGCAGAATATCCAGCGACTTATTCGGTACCTCTATTTGTTGATTTAGCGGGAACAAGTAATTATGAGTTATTAGTAAATTTTACTGGGAAAAAAGAGGTGGTTCTATCCTCGGTAACTTTAATGGCTGCTCTTTCTATTATCTTTACTCTTATTATTGTAATAGCATATTCTAGTGCATTGTCTCAGTTAATAAAGCAACGACAGATCTCCCAGATCAAAACCGACTTTATAAACAATATGACCCACGAGTTTAAAACTCCTATTGCAACTATAAATTTGGCTTTAGATGCAATTAAAAATCCGAAGGTAGTTAACGATCAGGAAAAAGTTAAGAGATACCTTCAGATGATTAGGGATGAAAATAAAAGAATGCACGCACAGGTTGAGAATGTATTGCAGATCTCTAGATTAGAAAAGAATGAACTAGATCTTAAAAAGGAACGTTTTCAGTTACATGATCTTATAGAAGATGCCATTACTCATGTAGAGTTAATTGTGGATGATAGAAGTGGATATATAAAATCACACTTTGGCGCACTTAAATCTTCTGTTTTAGGAAACGAAGACCATTTAACTAATGTTATTGTAAATATTTTAGATAATGCTATAAAATATAGTGAAGATGAACCTAAAATAGATATTTATACAGAAAACGTTAGAAATTCCATAATTTTGAAGATTAGAGATCAAGGTGCTGGAATGAGCAAATCTGTACAGAAGAAAATATTTGAGAAATTTTACCGGGAACATACCGGAGATATTCATAATGTGAAAGGCCATGGTTTGGGCCTTGCATACGTAAAACAAATCCTGGATGACCATCATGCTACCATTTATGTGGAGAGCGAACGTGGCAAGGGAAGTACATTTATAATTAAATTACCACTAATAACGTAATATATGGAAACTGAAAACAAGAAAATTTTATTAGTAGAAGACGATCCAAATTTTGGAACGGTTCTAAAAGATTATCTAGCGATGAATGACTATGAAGTCACTCATGCTAAGAATGGAATGGAAGGTTTTGAAAAATTTAAAAAAGACGATTTCGATCTTTGCATCCTAGATGTAATGATGCCTTATAAAGATGGATTTACCTTAGCTAAGGAAATTCGTGACAAGAATGAAGATGTGCCGATTATTTTTCTAACCGCAAAAGCGATGAAGGAAGATGTATTAAAAGGATATAAAGTTGGGGCAGATGATTACCTAAACAAACCTTTCGATAGTGAAGTACTACTTATGAAGATTAAAGCTATTATGCAGCGTAAAGCTACAGATAGCGTGGCAGATAGCAAGCAATTTGAATTCCAGATTGGTGGTTTGCATTTGAACTCTAAGTTGAGATTTTTGACTTATAAAGAGAATGAGCCCATAAAATTATCTCCAAAAGAAAATGAGCTGCTAAGATTATTGGCTTTACATGAAAATGATCTAATGCCTAGAGAATTAGCTCTTACTAAGATTTGGAGAGACGATAATTATTTTACTTCCAGAAGTATGGATGTTTATATAGCAAAGCTACGTAAATACCTTAAGGTAGATGAGAACGTGGAAATTCTAAACATTCACGGGGAAGGATTTAGATTAGTGGTAAAGAATAAAGAAGGCAACGAAGCCTAAATAGAATATAATTCAGTTTCCTTAAAAGGGCTGTATAAAAGTTAGTAGGAAGAACTTGGGTAGATTTTAGATAAGTTTTCTAAAATTTTGTACCCAAGTAACTTAACATCAGCTTTTATACAGCCTTTTTGTATTTTTAAGTTAACAGGCAAGCACAATATATTCTGGGAATCGGCATTATATTTGTAATTCCCTATCTATAGATATGAGTAATAACTACAAGAACATTTTATGGGCAAAAAATGCACGAAGCGCTCGCTTTGGCGGTAAGCCTATGATTTTCTTTGGATTGTGGTTATTCATGTTTTTTTCTACGTTGGGGATGGTTGGGCAAAATGGGGTTACAATAACATCTACATCTTCAAGTCCTACTTTTGATAATCCAATTCCTATCAATTTTCAATTCAATGATGGGGTAGATGATTTATTGTTATCCGATATAAACATCGTAAATGGAACGTTAAATAACTTAACAAGATTAGTCTCAAATTATAAATTTTTATTTGAAAAGAACATTAATAAATTTTCTGTAAAGGCCAATGCTTTCGATTTTTTGTTATCTGGAATGTCGTTTTCTGAATATTTTAGAACTAAAATTAAGAACGCAATAGTTTCCATAGATTTTAATAATAGAGGTGAAATGTTGTTTCTGACTTTTGGGAACGGTGTATTTAAATATGATATTTCAGGTAACCATGTTCAATTAATTAACGGCAGCCAATTTACATCTCCATTTGATATGGCTATAAGTAGTACTAATCAAATCTTAATTGCAGATAAAGAGTCCTATAGAGTAAGGGTTTATAATGAAAAATTAAATCTTACATATATTTTCAGTTATGACATTGGAGGAAGTAAAGGAAAAGATGGTGATGAGTTTTATGGCCCAACTGGTTTAGCTATTAATAAAGCGGATGAATTATTTGTTGCAGATTCATATACTGGTTCCGAACTCAACATATTGGATCAAGTTAAAATTTATAAAATAAATAATGCTAACGCAACCTTTTATAGAAGATATGATTCATCTGGAAATATTAAAATAGATGATCCCTATCGTATTGCAGTTGATAAAAATAATTTTGTTTATTTAAGTGATTCTGGAGGTGATTCTGAATTGGGTAGGGTTTTAGTTTTTAATAATAATGATAATTTACAGGGGGTCATCGAAGGTGGTGAGCAAGGTGCACCAGGTAGTTTGATTGTTGACAACTATGGATATATTTACATTATAAATTACAAAGAAGACCTAACCTTTAATGGCATATTTCAAGATCCACTTGAATTGATAAATAATTTTGAAAAAATAAAAAATTCGAATTACGAAGTGAACATTTTTGATGCTCAATTAAACTATGTTACTAAAATAAATGAAAATATCAACTTACCTATAGATCTTGCGTTAGATAAATGTGGACATATCTTTGTGAATAATTTGAAGTTATCTGGAAAAGCTGCAATAACTGGCATAGATGCATCATTCGATTTTAAATTAGAAGAATTTAAACGTCAAGATACGTTTACTGCAGAAGTTGAACCAATAGCTGCCGGATTGGTTACTGTTACTTTGAAGAAAGGTTCACTTTTTAAATGTGACCCTCAACCTGTTGCAACTTTTTCAATAGAATATAAACCTGAGGATAATACAGCTCCTGAAGCAAAATGTAAACCTGTAACTCTATCATTAGACGCTAGTGGAAATGCTACGCTGACTGCAGCACAGATTTACGATGGCGATGCTACTGCAGATAACGTAACTCTTAAAATAGATAAATCAAATTTTGATTGTTCCAACTTGGGATCAAACTCGGTTACCTTAACTGTAACGGGAGAAAATAATAAAACAAACACTTGCATCGCTATAGTAACTGTAATAGATGAGATTCCTCCAACTGCCAATTGTGTGAATCCATTCACCATTGAACTGGATGCTAATGGTACAGCTTCTATAACAGAAGCAAATATTGATAATAATTCAACCGATAATTGCGGTATAGAAAATTATAGTCTATCTCAATCCAATTTCACTAGAACTGATATTGGGTTGAATACTATAATCTTGACTATTAGTGACACTTCAGGTAGAAAAGATACTTGTACCGTACAAGTTACAGTGGAAGATAATAATAATGTTCCCGAAGCAAAATGTAAACCTGCAACTCTTTCTCTAGACGCTAATGGAAATGCTACGCTGACTGCAGCACAGGTTTACGATGGCGATGCTACTGCAGATAACGTAACTCTTAAAATAGATAAATCAAATTTTGATTGTTCCAACTTGGGATCAAACTCCGTTACCTTAACTGTAACGGGAGAAAATAATAAAACAAACACTTGTACAGCTATAGTAACAGTAATTGACAAAATTCCCCCCACGGTAAACTGCCCAAGCGAAATACTGGTAGAATACACCACAGATAAAACCTATACGGTTCCAGATTTTTCTACCTTGTATTCCAGTTCTGATAATTGTAGTTCCACTCTTAAATATTTTCAAAGTCCAGAAATAGGTGCCGTGATTACTGAGGATAAATTTGCAAACTTTAAAGTGGGTGATGAATCCAATAACTTTACAACCTGTAATTTCAATATTAAATTTTTTAAAAAAAGCGAACTTCAAATTTTAAATTGCCCTCCAACGCAAACTTTCGAGGTAGATGAAAATTGCAGCTATGTCATACCAGATATTTCATCCACTATAAATACCAATATAGAAGGAGCTGAGGTCACTCAAAATATTTCACCTGGATTCCGAGTAAATGGTTCACTTACACTCACGATCACTGCCAAATATGAAAATCAAACCGATACTTGTGAAGTATTGTTATTAGCAAAAGATAGTATACAACCTGTAATTGACTGCCCTAGCAATCAGAATGAAGCTTATAATCCAGAAAACGGATTTTCTTTGCCTAATTATTCCTTGGAGGCTCAAGCTTCAGATAATTGTGCAGTGGCCAAAACAGAGCAAATTCCTAATGTAGGAACTATAATATTTGAAGATACCGAGGTGACAATTAGAGTAGAAGATGTTGCAGGAAATTTTGAAACATGTAAATTTATGGTGCTTTTAACCGAAGACACTGCTGCAAATACTCCGCCTGTTGCAATTGACGACAATTATAATACCAATCGAAATATTACTTTAAGCATTCCAGCCTCCGGTGTTTTAGGAAATGATACTGATGCCGATACCGATGCTCTAACTGCAATACTTCAAACCACAACTACTAATGGAAGCCTGACCTTAAATCAAGATGGATCTTTTGTTTATATCCCAAATACTAATTTTACTGGTCGCGACATCTTCACCTATGTTGCAAACGATGGCGGCGAAAACTCAAATGTTGCTACGGTAACTATAATTGTGAACGTAGATCCTCCGCCAAATTCTCCTCCAGTTGCAAATGGCGAGAATTATAGTACTAATCAAAATATAACTTTAAGCATTCCAGCCTCCGGTGTTTTAGGAAATGATACCGATGCCGATACTGATGCTCTAACTGCAATACTTCAAACCACAACTACTAATGGAAGCCTGACCTTAAATCCAAATGGATCTTTTGTTTATATCCCAAATAATAATTTTACTGGAGAAGATAGTTTTACTTATGTGGTAAATGATGGTACTGCCAATTCTAATGTTGCTACGGCAAGAATAGAAGTGATACCAGTTTCAGACAATACAGTTACCTGTAAAGAAACTGTTGTATTAGAATTAGACGCAAATGGTAATGCTACATTGAATGCTGAAGATCTATTTACTACTAGACCCGCCGATCTACAGTTCTCAGTTTCTAAAGTGGCCTTCACCTGTTCAGATCTGGGAGAAAATGTAGTTACATTATCTTATAATAATAGTGAGATCCAAGGCTCTTGTGAAATAAAAGTAAGTGTTATGGATGCCACTGCTCCCGTTATAAATGTAATACCGCTTTCTATAGCTTTAAATGAGTTTGGATCTATAAGCATTACTCCGGAAATGCTTGATAATGGAACCACAGATAATTGTGATGAAATAACGTATAGTTTAAGCAAGAAAACTTTCGGATGTAAGGATATCGGAGATAATATGGTAATTTTTACTGCTACAGACAATAGCGGAAATAGTTCCACTGCAAATGTTCTGGTGACCATTACAGGAAATTGCGAGATTCTACCAATTCCAGGAGTGGAGTATATTTTTATCTATCCAAACCCAACCTCTGGACCATTTCAATTTTCCACTCCAACTGGCGTAACGATAGATAGGGTGGAGGCATTTGATTTTAGGGGAAGGATGATCATGTTTAAGGAATTTTCTGCAGGCGAACTTCAATATGCCATGGATCTTAGTGGAGTGCAAAACGCCGTGTATATTCTTAAACTATACACTTCTGAAGGTATTTCCATAATTCGAGTGATAATTAATTAGAAGTAGATTTTTTTAAAAATTCTGAAGCTTTAACTTATGATTTGGAAGCTGAATCTATTTTTGAATTTATAATAGTTTCTATTTCTTGAAAGGGAGTTTTATAATTGAACCAAGTGGTTTCCTTATTTTTTCTAAACCATGTTAATTGTCTTTTCGCATATCTCCTGGAATTCATTTTTATCTCCTCCACAGCGGTTTCGAGATCTATTCTCCCTTCAAAAAAAGAAAATAATTCTTTGTATCCAACAGTATTTAAAGCATTTAATCTTCTTTTTGGATAAAGAGCCCGTGCTTCTTCTAGCAAACCTTCATCCATCATCGCATCTACCCGTAAGTTAATTCTATCGTAAATTTCTTCTCTTTGAGCATCTAATCCAATAGAAATTATATTAAAGCTGCGCTTTGGCTTAGGTTGTGCCAGAAATGAAGAAAAGGACTTTCCAGTTCCAATGCATATTTCGAGTGCTCTTATTACTCGATGCGGATTTTGAATGTCTATTTGACTATAATAGGATGGATCGAGTTCCTTTAATTGTTGTTGTAAAGGTTCGATACCTTCAGTAGAAAAAGTATCATTTAATTTTTCTCTTATTAATGGATCGATTTCAGGAAAATTATCTAAGCCTTCTAAAAGTGCTTTTATATAAAGTCCACTTCCGCCTACTAAAACGGCAACCTTATTCTTTTCGAATATGTTATTCAGTTGTATTACTGCTTCTCGCTCAAAATCACCTACGGAGTAATCGTCTTCAATAGATCTATTGTGAATAAAATGATGAGGAGCTAAGCATAATTCTTTTTTGGAAGGTGCTGCAGTACCAATAGGGATCTCCTTGTAGAATTGTCTGGAATCTGCAGATATGATTTCCGCATTAAAAGCCTGAGCCAGCTTAATGCTCAACGCAGTTTTCCCAATTGCGGTAGGACCTACCACGCTTATTACATAATTAGTTCCCATTTAATGTATTTCCGCATTTATGGCAAAAATCTGAACCTGGTTTATGATCTTTTTCTCCGCAAGAAGTACAAACTCTCAAACTTTTTTCATCATTCTTATTCATGTCTTTAGAGATCTCTGCTCCCACAATTCCGGTAGGAACAGCAATTACACCATAGCCTATAATCATAATAACTGATGCTATAAATCTTCCTAGCGGAGTTAAAGGGTGAATGTCTCCAAATCCAACCGTTGTAAGGGTTACAATACACCAATAAATGCTAATAGGAATATTTGTAAAACCATTATCTGGACCCTCTACTAAATACATTAAGGTTCCGGTAATTATACATATTATTAGTACTGCGAAAAGAAAGATACTTATTTTGGCACGACTATTTTTTAATGCCGTCATCAATTTTTGTGATTCTCCAATATATCTAGTGATCTTCAGAATTCTAAAAACCCTTAGTAAACGTAAGGCTCGAACTGCTAAGAACATATTGCTTCCTCCAACAAAAAATATGATGTAAGATGGGATCGTGGAGAGCAGATCTACAATCCCATAAAAACTAAAAATATAATTCCTCGGTTTATTTATAGTTATGATCCTTAAAATATATTCTATACTAAAGAAAATAGTAATTATCCATTCTGCAATATAAAACTGGTCGTGATATTTAACATTATAACTGGATACGCTTTCCAGCATTACAAGAATAATACTAAATACAATAAGGATAAGGAGAACTAGATCAAATAACTTTCCTAAAGGGGTATCTGCTTCATAAATTATCTTGTAAAGCTTTACTCTCCAGGCTGCATGATCTTTATCGAAGTTTATTTTTTCCAAAAAAGAGCTATTTAGTTGGCTTAAAGTTAGATATTTTCTTTGACAACTATATAAGAACTATTTTGGATATCCATGACCGTACTCATGAACTCTTTTAGGTATGGATAAAATTCTGTTGTATAACTGGGTTTGTATAAGTTTAGTCGGCATTGGATACCAATCGTTTTTTCGTCCATCTGTTGCACTATAAAATAAAGCGATCCGGCATTGTCTGGTAATTTTAGTAATTTTTCTTCTGGAAGTTCTACTACTGAATGATTTTCCGGTAGACTAACAATTAGACTGTAAACAAATGCTTGTTTATAACCAAAATCTATAGGATAAGTTCGTTCTGATAACTTAAAAGGATTGCTTTCGAAAAATTTGAAACTAAATGGATTGAAATAGATAAGATCGTTTATTTTTTGAGAATTGTTTTCCAGATCATATTCTATGGTTACGGGCATCTCTATAAGATCTTTATTATAAAAATCGACACTTATAGTCCTAGTATGTTCATTTAAATAGGATAATTCAGCAGGAATATTTGCTTTATCAATCTTATCTAATTTATTTCTCACATTTATTGCTCTGTGCCCTAAAAATAAATGTTCAGAGTGACCAATTGATGTTCCATCTGGCCTAATACTAATAGAATCTCTTATTGCTAGAGTAGAAGCGGTAGAAGTTTCAATATCTATCCATTCACTCGGTCCATCAAGATCTATTAATCTGGCATAGGAATTTAAAGCTCTAAAAGGAAGCTCTCCAAAAGGGAGGTATTTTTCTGATGTATCTAGTAGGTAACTTTTTCCCTCTAGATCTAAGTGAACAATAAGGTAATTAAATTCACTTAAAACCGGATACAATTTAGTTGGAAGCCCATTATTTCTGGTAGAACTAAGTACGGGCTTTACTTTAAAACCTTCCTCCTCATATAAATTGTGTAATAAGATATTTAAGGAAGATATATTACCTGTTTTTTCTTCCACTAGATCGCGTAGATCTACATCATAAAAAATATGATATTCTTCATTCCATTTATAGCTATTCTTCACGAAATTATAGATAGCATTAGCTTTCTCTAAATTAGTAGGCATCGCCTTAATGGCAGCTGGTAGAATATCATTTATTAGTGAAGTCCTCTTAAGTTGTCTCCCAATACTTTCGTCTTTAATTATCTCTTTGTCTACATCATCCCAAGATTTGGTGAATTTCCTTTTTGTACCATCCAACCTTATAACCTCTTGCAATTCAAATTCCAACCGATTAATAAAATTATTCCTTGAGGTTAGATATTCTTCTTCCACAAAGGCTGGTATATCTGTAATAATAAATGTGGAATGTAAACATTCTGCGGGCGTTCCATTAGAAGAGAAGTTGATACAATTTTTAACGATATCCTCTTCATGGCTATCTAATTTTTTATAGCCTACTTTTTTAATATTGTAATGGTAGTTTCCCGGGATCTTGCTTTCGAATTTGCTATAAGCTTTTGGGATATTTCCTTGAAAATACCAAGTTTCAAAGTTGAATATAAAAGGTGATTCTTTGGTGTATGAATATACTAGAACAGCACCTGGGGTAAGAGAGGGAAAAGTAAAGGAAATAATATCATACTTTTCATTTTCCTCAGTGAAAATATGGTCTGGAGAAAGCTCGGCAGTTTCTATATTACCGTTATTTAAAAAATAAGTTGTGGCTCTAATTTTAGAGATCTTTTCTTTATCATTATCAGATTTACTTACCCATATTTTAATGGTTGCATTATCATACGCTTTCTCATTTAAGATCTTGATCTTGGCAGCATAATCTGTCACCAAATTAAAGTCGGCATTTTTCTCGTATCTGGAATACCCTGCTTCATAGATATAAAAAGCATTAGCGGTAGTGTCCTTATCATAAATGGAAGTGGTAAGGTCTCCTCTGGATACGGTTAAGTTTTCGGGGTTGTAGGTTTGTGCAATTGCAATGTTAACAGATAGTAGGGTAATTATAACTAGTAAAATTCTACTCATGTGTTGAGAATTGGATAATTTTTAATTTATTATTCTTTCTTAAATAACTCTGAATGATGTGTTGAGCATCTCTATCATTTGTCATAGGGGTAATAATAGATCGAACAATATCCAAATTGTTCATTTGATGATTTAAATTGAAAAAGCCTATTCCTTTAAATACACCTTCTTCTACTAATAATGCACTTTTCTCGTCAATATCCCGTCCGCGATCTATCACTAACATGTTCTGATTTTGAAAACTATAAAGCGCAATTACTTCTTGTATTCTTAGATTGTATTCTTCCGGTGTTTCAATGTTAAGGCAGGCGCCTTTGCAGGATTTTATAGTATAGCTAAAACAACTGCCTTTACCAATATGCAATCCTGTTAGCTTCTGGCATAGGTGATGTTTTTCAATAATATTATGTAATACAGCTTTTGCTTGCTGTAAATTAGTGAAGGTGGTAATGCTCTTTTTTCGGGCATCAGATCTTGCTATTCTTAAATTGATGTAGCCATTCTCATCTGCAAATTGATATAAGGCATAGCTAAAAATACTCTTTTTCGAAGCTTTGTTGAATTTTGGTTTATTTTGCTTGATCTCTTCATTTTCCTTCAACAGCGCTATCAATTCATTTCCCGTAGCTTCAAAACTCACTGAAGCCACTTCCTTTTGAACTTCTTTAGATTTATGATAATCATTGGTAAAATGTTGATTTATTCGTTTGCGAATATTCTTGCTTTTACCAATATATATGATCTCACCGTCATCATTATGCAAATAGTAAACTCCAGTAATTGAAGGTAATTCTTCTATTATCTGAATGAGTTTAGTGTTTATTTGCTGAGATGGTTCGTTGCGAATAGTCTCTTTAAGGATCTCTTTCTCAAGATCTTTAGTAAGAAGCATCTTAAATAATTTTACCGTTGCTTGAGCATCTCCACTAGCGCGATGCCTGTCACTTAAAGGAATTCCTAAAGCCCGAGCTAATTTTCCAAGACTATATGAAACCTGTCCTGGGATCAATTTTTTAGAAAGCTCTACGGTACATAGTGTTTT
Organism: Gillisia sp. UBA3175; assembly: GCA_002364325.1. Lineage (GTDB taxonomy): Bacteria > Bacteroidota > Bacteroidia > Flavobacteriales > Flavobacteriaceae > Gillisia. The sequence goes on along the minus strand of DEXV01000002.1, from coordinate 310,121 downwards.
TCGTTCAAAATCGAAGCCTAAGCGTCGAAATTCCAACCGAAGTATTCTATGATCAAATTTTGAATTGTGGGCTACAATTATACAACCCGTAGTGATCTCTACAATTCGTTTTGCTACCTCATAAAATTTAGGGGCGTTACGTAGCATTTCATTATTAATACCTGTTAGTCCAACTACAAAAGGCTGGATGGGTTGCTCCGGATTAACAAGACTTATAAATTGATCTACTACTTTTGAGCCATCAAATTTGTAAATAGCTATTTCTGTAATTCCCTCTTCATTATACTTACCACCAGTAGTTTCTATGTCTAATATTGCGTACAAAAATTCTTTTTCTCTTAATTATAATTCCGTTCTCCAAATATAGCACTTCCAATTCGTACCATATTACTACCACATTCCATTGCTACTTGATAATCCCCACTCATGCCCATAGATAGGATCTCGAAGTGCGGATTGTTTTTCTTTAGATCTTCGTATACAGATTTTAAATAGTCAAATTCTCCTCTCACTACGGCTTCATCCTCTGTATAAGTTGCCATTCCCATCAAGCCTTTTACCTCGATATTTTTCAATTCAGAGAATTTTTCTGAAGTTAATAGCTCCTTTGCTTCCTCTGCATCCAGTCCGAATTTCGTGTCTTCTTCAGCAATTTTAATCTGAAGTAAGCAGGCAATCTTACGGTCATTCTTTTTTGCCTCTTTATTTATCTCTTTCAGCAATTTAAGGCTATCTACAGCATGGATCAAACTCACAAATGGTGCCATGTATTTAACCTTGTTGGTTTGTACATGCCCAACCATATGCCACTCAATATCTTTTGGAAGTGTTTCCCACTTCTCTGTCATTTCCTGAATTTTATTCTCTCCAAAAACGCGCTGTCCTGCATTATAGGCCTCCAAAAGATCTTCTGCAGGCTTGGTTTTAGAGATAGCCACCAAAGTAACCTCATTTCCAAGTTCTGCTTTATATTTCTTTATATTTTCGGAAATTTCCATATGTTATTGTAAATGAATAATAAATATACTGATTAATACCCCTAAAAGGAGGTAAACATTTTTTAATAATAACTATTTTAAAATTCGTAAATAGTTAATCCACTTCTTAACTTTGGCTCTATATAAGTGCTTTTTGGAGGCATCGTTAAGCCTTCATCTGCCACTTTTTTTATTTCATCTATCGTTAAGGGTAGCATTCCAAAACCAACGGCAAAATTACCACTATCAACCTGCGATTTAATTTCAATTAGATCATTCCTTCCATGAATGTATGCAATCCTGTTATCATTTCTCAAGTCTTCAATTCCTAAAATTGGTTTTAAAACCTTTTGATATAAGATATAAGTATCCAAAGTGCTTAAAGAATCGGTAAACTCATAATTGGTTTTTCGTAGGTATAGTGAATAGAATTCACCATCCAGATACATATTAAAATGATGCTTCTTGGTAGGTGTATATACTTCTAAACCTCTTCTTTCTATTCTAAACCATAAGTCTAGCTGCATTAGGAATTCCTCTTTGCTTAAGCCATTTAGATCCTTTACCAGCCTGCTATATTCGTAGATCATTAATTTGCTTTCAGAAATAAGAAAACTCATGAAATAATTATAAGGCTCATCGCCATTATGATTTGGATTTGCTTCCTTAGATTCATTTGCCAATAAATAAGAGGAAGCACTTCTATGATGCCCATCTGCGATATATAATTTAGGCATCATTTCAAATTCGGCTTGGATCTTTTCAACAATATCTGTTTCAGAGATCTTCCACAAATAATGAATATCTTTATTATATGTAGAAAATTCATATTCTGGCTTTGTCTTAACAACTCCAGCCATGATGTTATCTATTACCTTAGAATCTGGATAGGTGAGCAGAACCGGCTCTGTATTAAAACCAACTACTTTTAAGTAATCTTTAAACAAATTTTCACGGAAGGCAATGGTATCCTCGTGTCTCTTAATAAGATTATCTTTATAATCTTGGATACTTGCAGCTGCAATGATTCCACAAAAGGTATGCGTTCTGGTTACTATCTTGTAAAAGTAAAAACAAGGGGTTGCATCTTGAATGAAGATATTATCCTCTTTAAATTCTAAATACCTGTTCTTTACTAACTGAAACCTTTTCTCACCAGTTATTTCATGCTGAAATTTATATCCAGGATTAATAATGTGTAGAAAGGAGAACGGATTATAATCTAATTGCGCTTTTAATTCGCCCACACTATAATCTTCATAGGGTCTGGATGCAACCATTCCAGCCTTATCTTTGGTAGGTCGAACTGCTTTGAAAGGAACTATTTTTGCCAACTAATTTTTATTCAGATTTAAAAACGATCAAAAAATGCATTTATTGAAGATAGATAAATGAAATTTTTAACTGAATTGTTTCGAAATTTTTTCAGCTTTTCTGTTCTCAGAGTAATCATAGAATCCTTCGCCAGATTTCACACCCAATTTCCCAGCACGAACCATATTAGTTAATAGCGGACAAGCAGCGTATTTAGGATTTTTGAAGCCTTTATACATTACCTGTAGGATAGAATGGCAAACATCTAAACCAATAAAATCTGCGAGTTGTAAAGGCCCCATTGGATGTGCCATTCCTAACTTCATCACAGTATCTATTTCATAAACTCCGGCAACGCCATTGTAAAGGGTTTCAATTGCCTCGTTTATCATAGGCATAAGAATTCTATTTGCAACAAAACCTGGATAATCATTCACTTCAACCGGACTCTTGCCTAATTTTTCTGAAAGGTCCATTATGGTTTTTGTTACCTCATCACTGGTATTATAACCACGAATGATCTCTACCAATTTCATTACTGGCACCGGATTCATAAAATGCATCCCGATAACACGAGAAGGATTAGAGATCTTAGAAGCTATTTGAGTGATGGAAATAGAAGAAGTATTGGTAGCTAGTATTGTGTTTTCATCACAATTAGAATCTAATTGATCGAATATTTTTAATTTAAGATCTTCATTTTCTGTTGCAGCCTCTACCACCAAGGAAACACCTTTCACTCCAGAAGGAATATCAATATATGTTTTAATATTCTTTAAAGTAGCGATTTTATCGGCTTCTGTGATCGACTCTTTAGCAACCATTCTATCTAAGTTCTTGGAAATAGTTTCCAATCCTTTTTGAAGGCTCTCTTTAGAAATGTCTATTAAATTAACTTTGAATCCACTTTGTGCAAAGGTATGAGCAATTCCATTACCCATTGTTCCTGCACCTATAACTGCGATATTTTTCATTCTATATTTTTTATTCGGAAAACCATTTTTACCTGTCTCCCGATATATTTATAATTTAAAACTTTCTATAACCATATTAGCCACTTTTAAGGCTAATGCCCCTTGTTCTAAAGAAACTACAGGGGTTGTGTTATTGTTTATGGAATAAGCGAAAGATTCCAACTCATCTAAGATAGCATTATTAGTATCTATTTTAGGATTCTCGAAATAGATCTGTTTTTGAACACCTTCTGCATTTTGAAGGATCATCGCAAAATCGTCTGGAACTTTTGGAGCATCTTTCATTTTAACTACTTCACATTTGCGTTCAAGAAAATCTACAGAAATGTACGCATCACGTTGGAAGAAACGCGCTTTACGCATATTCTTTAAAGAAATCCTACTTGCAGTTAAATTGGCTACACATCCATTTTCGAATTGGATTCTGGCATTTGCAATATCTGGAGTTTCACTAATCACTGAAACTCCGCTAGCATATACATTTTTCACTTTTGAATCTACCACGCTTAAGATCACGTCTATATCGTGTATCATAAGGTCTAGAACCACCGGAACATCTGTCCCACGAGGATTAAACTCTGCCAATCTATGCGCTTCAATAAACATAGGTTGACCAATCTTATCTTTAACTGCTTTAAAAGCGGGATTAAAACGCTCTACGTGTCCTACTTGTCCTTTTACCTTGTGATATTTTGCTAGTGAAATAAGTTCTTCCGCTTCCGCGTAGGTAGAAGTAATAGGCTTTTCAATAAAGAGATGCTTTCCGGCGGTTATGGCTTTTTTGGCTATTTCGAAATGGGTAATAGTGGGTGTAACTACATCTATCATATCTACTGCAGCGATCAAGGCTTCAGCAGTTTCAAATCTCTTATAACCAAATTCCAATTCTATTTCCTTAGCTCTTTGTTTGTCTCCATCATAAAATCCAATCAAATCATATTCAGAAGATTGTTGAAGCAGTTTTAAATGGATCTTACCCAAATGTCCTGCACCAAATACACCAGCTTTTAGCATGTTTTCACGTTTTGAACAAAAATAGTATTTCTTGAGTTAAAGCCAATACCATTTTGGTTGTAAATGAATTAAGGCTAGCGTTAAATAATAATTAAAACTTACTTGGAAGGCTAGTGGTAGATTGTTTAATTTTATGCCATAAAAGGAATTTTAAGCGTTGAAGGATACATTTAGACATAAAGGAAAAAGACAGCAATTGGCAGCAATTGTGGAGGCAAAAGGGGTAAAGGATAAAAAGGTCTTGGCCGCAATAAATAAAATTCCTCGTCACCTATTTATGGATAGCAGTTTTGAAGATCATGCGTATCAAGATAAAGCCTTTCCTATAGCTGCAGATCAAACCATTTCTCAACCTTATACCGTTGCATTTCAAACTGAATTGTTAGAGATCCAAAAAGGGGACACGGTATTGGAGATAGGTACCGGAAGTGGTTATCAAACGGCTGTTCTATGCGAGCTTGGAGCTAAAGTTTATAGCATAGAGCGCCAACGTGAACTGTATAAAAAAACCAAAGTTTTCCTAGCTAATATTGGATATAGACCAAAATATTTAAGTTTTGGAGACGGTTATAAAGGTTTGGAAGAATATGCGCCTTACGATAAGATAATAGTTACTGCTGGTGCTCCTTTTGTACCAAAACCTCTATTAGCACAACTAAAAGTTGGTGGAAGATTGGTAATTCCAGTTGGCGAGAATGTACAGGTAATGACACTTTTCGTGAGAAAATCTAATATAGAATTCGATAAAAAAGAATTCGGCGATTTTAGATTTGTTCCTCTTTTGGAAGATAAAAATTAAATCCCTCATTGAGGGTTTATTCTTTGTTTTAATGTAAATAATTTTGTCTGTTCGAGCGCAGTCTAGAACTTCTGCACTGAATATATAGGTTTCGACTCCGCTCAACCTGACAAGCTTTCTACAAGTTTTGAATTCTAACAGAAAAAATATTCTACATTTTTAGCTTTACTCAAAAATCCCCAGAAATTTTAGTCCAAATATAAAAGCGCCTTCTTGTTTTCCTTGGTAGTTGGAGACCACATAATCTAACCTTAGCAATCTGTATTTCCCAAATCCTAAATTATCTATTCCAAAAGAGAATTCTGTATATGGATCATTATCTTCTATAGAAAGTGCATGCGCGCCTAAGATCAAATTATAGTTCAGTTTATTAATAAGCGGTAATTTTCCTAAAATCCAGCCTTGAAAATCTTGCTCGGCATGAAATTCTAAAAAGTTATTTTTTGTACTTAATTGGTAATACGGTAATAAATGGAATTTGTTGAGGTAATATCCATTTCCAATTCGGGTTTGATTTCCGTTAAAATGTTGGTAATCTAAAAAGGAAATTTCCTTGTCATCCAGAAATGCACCACCTTTAAAGGTATAAGAAAAATTACCTTTATTACCCAGTTTTACTGTTTGTACCAAGGCAGCTCTAACTTGATTGAAGTTATAATCGTCCACATTAGATCCAAAACCAGTTTCGTAAGTAAGCCATAGGCTTGGGAATTTGTTGGATGGGATATTTACCTTACTATCTGGATAACTTAAATACTTCTGACCAAAATTAATTCTCCCGGTCAAGTTCATTTTAAAGATGTGGTGATCTGTGAAGGGGGCACTTTCAAAATTATTTGGCTGCAAAGGATCGTTGGAAGTGTATTGCACATCTTCCCGGTTAACCCAAGAATTATCGCTGGTATTAAATAATGAGTTACGCTGTTGATAGCTTATATCTGACATTAAATAGATTCCATTTACCAATTCCTGCTGATAAGAGACCTCTGCAAATTGGCGCTCATACAACTTGAGGTAATTACGTTCGAAGAAAAGGCTGGATATATCATTTATACTTGCCGAAATTGGATTGGTGGTGTTTATCTGTTTAGTTTCAGAACCTGCTTCAATAGTTAATTGTGGTTTTTTAATATTGTTGAATTTCATTTGAAAGCCTGCCTTAATTCGAAATCTTTCATCAGAAAAACCATAATTCATCGTAGAGTAAAGCTTCCAATATCTGCTAAAAGTGTCGTCTAAATTTTTTCTGAAGGAGATAGTTGAAGATGAATTGAATCCTTGCACCGTATTAAAATGAGTTCCAAAGAGAGGAGAAGAAATGCTAAAATGTTGTTTTTTATAGGAGTTACTGTAATCTATCCCAAATAACAGATCGGTTACAGAAAATTTATTTTGCACCTGATCTATAGAATCCAAATAGGTCTTGGAACTTCTAAGGCTTTGAATGCTATCCTTCTTTACATAATCTGTCAACTCTTCGCTGGTTAAAGGTACCGGTCTTATTTTATTCCAATACAGAGAGTCCTTTTTGTTGGCTTGATCTGCAAAAGTGAGCACTTCCTTTGTAAAAGTTCTTTTATCGAAATCTGGAGAAAAATTATAGTTGCTATATACTGCAGTAAATCTTCCATCTCCAGAGATCCCGAACATGGCGAAACTAAAATCTACCGATTGTGATATTTTGATCCAAAATTTATATTCTTCAGAATATTTAAAGTTTTGGGTAAAGGTTAGTTCTTCTATTGGAGGCACCTGTATGGCTTGTCCTGTTGTAATAAGTTCGGTTCCAAAGATCTGCCAGGAATCTTCTACGATATAAATGAATCCGCTAAAAACCCGATCTTTGGGCCGCTTTGGTATTACGTTTATCTTATTTATTAGTTGCCCGTTACTGTCGTAAAAAACTCCTTCTAATTTATAATTGTAATAATTAAAACCATAATCTGCTATTGGAGATACGATCTCTGCATTTATATTCACTGTGTTGTTATAAAAGGAAAAGTCAGATTCTTCAGCAGAATTTAAACTGAAGCCATTATCGTTCCCACTTACTTTAGAGGCGATAATTTTTTCCTTAAAATCGTCTGGAGCTTTATAGGTAATTTCAGAAATGGTTTCACTCAAGTAAATAATTCCGCTTCGGGTAGAATCTAATCCGCCGCCCAGATCTCCAATATCCTGACCAAGAATTTTTTCTGGAGCATTTTTTATTCTCCACAATCCTCGTGAGTAATAATTGGCGGTATATTTTTCAATCTTAGCAAGGTTTACTTTCCTGCTGACTATGGCATTTCTAATAATTCTATCTGCAGGGTTTTCGTTGGAATTTATGGTAACCTCATCCAGATTTGTAGTTGCAGAAGCTAATTGTACATCTAGTTTAAAAGGGAATTTTTGGATGTCTATCTTTTTCTTTAAGGTTTCAAAACCAAGGAATTGAAAGATTAAAGTGTATTCTCCCGTTTGTGAAAGCTTCAGCTCAAAATCCCCATCTTCATTGGTAGTGGTTCCATTTTTACCATCTTCCGTATAAATATTTACATAAGGCAAAGGTTCCTTATTAATATCTTGAACAGTACCTATTATTTGGGCTATAGAAATCTGAGAAAATAGTAGGGTGAAAAGGAAAAATTTAAAATTGCCTTTCATAGAGCTAGTTTATCCTTGCAAAATAGGCAATTTAGTAATTTGGGAGTGTCTTAATTAAAGTCTTTTTTAATTCGGTCTAATCTTCGTTTACTTTCTCTATCCTTAATAGTCTCTCTTTTGTCATAAAGCTTTTTACCTTTTGCTAAGGCAATTTTAAGCTTTGCAATTCCGCGATCGTTTATAAAGAGATTTAGCGGAATTATGGTAAGTCCAGAATTCTTCACCTCTTTCTCCAGTTTGCGAAGTTCCCGCTTTTGCATAAGCAGTTTTCGTTCACTTTTAGGATTATGATTAAAATGTGTGGCGTGGGAATACTCTTCTACATGCATGTTGATCACAAAAAGTTCTTTGTTCTGAAATTCACAAAAACTCTCTGTAATAGATGCTTTCCCTAAGCGAATAGCTTTTATTTCTGTACCCGCAAGTTTTATCCCTGCAACAAAGGTTTCCAGAAATTCATATTCAAATTTCGCTTTTCGGTTCTTAATGTTAATAGTATTCTTCATAGAGGCACAAAAATAGGAAGGTTTCTTTAGAAATTCCTATAATGATTTTGTAAAGTTTAAGGTTTGGGCATTCCCAAACACAGATATTGGAATGGACAATGTAAGGCTAATTGAGTTTTTGAGTCTTAATATAAAATTAGAAAATCTTAGAAATTCTATTATTGTAATTTTTTTATCTTAGCACATATTTAAAAATTGATATGAAACACCTTTTAATACTCGTTACCATACTGCTTTTAGCATCTTGTCAAGAAGAAAAAGAACAGTTTTCTGCAGAAGAAATTATAGATAAAACCATTGCTCAGGCTGGAGGCGATAACTATAAAAAAGCGACTATAGAATTTATGTTTAGAGAAAACAAATATAAAAGTGTTCGCAGTGGTGGTGAATTTCACTTAGAAAGAGAAATTAAGGATTCCGTGAAATCTTACCGGGAGGTGATTAGCAATACCGGATACCAACGTTTTTTAGATGACAGTTTAGTAGCTGTACCAGATAGCATGGTGGTAAAATATACAAGTAGTATTAACTCGGTGCATTATTTTGCGCATTTGCCATACGGCCTTAACGATAAAGCAGTTAACAAGAAATTAGTTGGAGATGCCGAAATTAATGGGAAAGCATATTACCAGTTAAAAGTTACATTTAGTCAAGATGGTGGAGGACAAGATCACCATGATGAATTTTTATATTGGATAAATAAAGACGATTATACCATAGATTATTTAGCGTATAAATTTCATATAAATGAAGGAGGGCTTCGTTTTAGGGAAGCTTTTAATCCAAGAGTGATTGGTGGAATTCGATTTGTGGATTACAGAAACTACTCCTTGGAGGATTTTAATACAGATCTTTGTGGGTTAGATGAGCTATTTGAAGAAGGAAAACTGGAATTGCTTTCTACTATTGAAACGGAAGATATTCAGGTAGAGTTGAAAAAGTCTTAATTACTTATTTCTTATCATGCTAAGATATATCCCTTATTAATAAGATCAGATTTATTTGAGACCTCATGTTTTATACCATCTTTTAATAGGATGTTAGCATCACTTATTTCTAGCACATCGGTGTAATAATGATCTGTAAGTAAGATCCCTTTAGTCTCTTTTAGCTTCAGTAATAATTGCTTTATAAGATCGATGTGTAATGGTTCTAACATAGTAAATGGTTCATCCAACATTAAAAAAGGGTGATTTAAAGAGCCAATAAGTAAGATCTCTAAATACCGCAGCTCACCCAAAGAAAGTTTTCCAACCTTAAGAGTTTCAAATTTAGATACCCCCGGAGCATAAAATACTTTATTTTGTTTCTCCTCCTCGTCACAAAACATAGAGATCACATTTCTCACTTTCATTCCTTTTGGGAGAAAACTTTCCTGAGGCAAATATCCAATTAGCTGTTGCGGAATTATTTCTTTTACAGGAATTATTTCTGAATCTATTTTTATTTGAATATGATTGGCAACTAAGGTTCCAAATATCATTTTTAATAAGCTGGATTTTCCGCTACCATTTCTTCCGAAGATTCCCAAGATCTCTCCCATATTTAACTCGAAAGCAACATCTTCTAAGAGTCTTTTTTTACCAAAAGATTTATATACGCCGCTTACTTTTAAACACGTCATAGATTAAAATAGTATTGCAATAATTAAAAATGGAATGGAGAGAATTAGGTTTAAAACACAAACTATCTTTAGTAATTTCGGTTTAGACAGCCCCAGATTAAAATATAGATTATACTCATTTTCTTTGAAATGTTTAAATGCAAATCTTCCCACCAGAATTCCCAGCGTGCAAAACATAAATATTCCCCAATACCTGTTATCTAGTAAGTACATAATGAAGATTGAAAAAGTTATATTCACAACGTTTATATCGAGATAATAACTCCAAATGGCTCTAATATTCATTTGCAATTCCTGTTGAATTAAAAATTAGCAGTAAAGTTAAGTATTTAATGAGGATTAGTGTTTTGTTTTAATAACCATCTTGCTTAAACTTTTTGAAGCTTATCTCTTTTTGGTAGAAGTATTATAAAATAAAGAGCTACCAAAAGAGTTACACTTCCGGTGGCTATAAAAGCTGGTCCAGAACCAAAATAGAACCAAACTAAGCCTGTCCATCCACTGGCTAATAATGCACAAATACTTTGAAATCCAGAATACGTTCCAATTGCAGTCGCAGTATCCTTGGTTTTAACAATATTACTTATCCAGGCTTTCGAAATTCCATCGGTGGTAGCGGCAAATATTCCATAAATGAAGAAGCTTATAAAATAGGAGGGAAGATCCAGTGCGTTTGCCATGCTAAAATAAACCGAAGTAAAAAGGAGGAGACCAATTATATAAATAATTGGCAAGCCAATCTTATCTGCCAAAACACCCAATGGAAAGGCGAAAATCGCATAGATGAGGTTGTAGAATATATAAAACCCAATGATCATTGGATCGTCTATCCCAGCCTGTTTAGCTTTTAATAATAAAAAAACATCAGAGCTATTTACCAAAGCGAAGATCAATAATCCTAGAACTACTTTTCGGTACATTTCGGGACTTTCTTTCCAATAATTGAGAAATGAAAAAAACGAAGTTTTTCTTTTTCGTATAATTACCACATCTCTTTTATCCTTTAGGTAAAAAGTAGCAAGAATTGCGAGTACGCCAGGTACAGCTGCAAAGTAGAAAAGTGTTTTATAATTCTCCGGGTAGTAATAAAGATAAACCAAGGCTAAACCAGGACCTATTACAGCTCCCAAGGTGTCCATAGATCTATGAAATCCAAAGATCTTTCCCTTAGTTTGTGGAGTAGCTTCTTCAGAAAGAATAGCATCTCTCGCTCCAGTTCTAATGCCTTTTCCTAATCTATCTAAGGTACGAAGTAAAAAGATCCAGAAAGGTAATATTAAGACTGCCATTAATGGTTTGGAAAGTGCACTTATAGTGTATCCTAATTGCACAAAAGGAACTCTTTTGCCGGAATTATCGGAGAGCTTTCCAAAATAACCTTTGCTAAGACCAGCCATAGCTTCGGCAAAACCTTCTAAAACTCCAATTAAAACTATGGAAAACCCAATGCTTTGCAAATAAATGGGGAGGATTGGATACAGCATTTCACTGGCCATATCTGTAAAAAGACTAACGATGGATAATATCCAAATGGTCTTGCTTATATATTTCAAAAGAGATTTAAACAGCTCATGGTTAACACGTATTTAGTTCGAATATTGTGAGAAGTATTATTCCATAGAATGAATACCAACCTTGTTACCTTCCGTATCTTCTAAAAAAGCAATAAATCCATTATTTCCAATATTGGTTTTAGCCATTAGAATTTTACCACCAGCTTTTTCTACTTTCTTAAGCACTTGTTCTAGATCTGGGTCTGCATTTAAATAAACAATAGTTCCCGTGATTCCAGGAATGTGATCCTTGCTTTCTGCTAAAGCTCCTGTAGCTTTTCCAGAATTGGATTCCCATGGAAAAAATGCCATCTTAGTGTTATAAATTTCATTTAGAGGCATCTCTATAGAAAATATATTTTCATAGAATTCCTTGCTTCTTAAAATATCTTTTGCTGGAATTTCAAACCAGTTGAGAGCGTTAGTAGAGTTATTCATAATTATAATTTTAAAAGAATTATTATTGAATTACAAATAGTTAAAATCTTGGTCTAGGGATTTATTCCAAAGCCTCCAAGGATTTTTAACTCTTTACATTTTTCTGGTGGAGCAGAAAATAATGGCATGGCTTGAGCGATAAGCTCATTTACACCTATCACATTTAATGATTGGCCATGATCTTCTTTTGTATCCCATATCTCTGTAGTCCAAATAGTTTCTGGATCATCATTGTCTAAACTTACAAGATACATCTGGCAGCCTTTAGCTGAAGAAACCAATTCTGACGCTTTTAGAAGAATGGAAGAGAGTTTATCTCGATTGCCCTCAGTTGACCTGAATTTAACACTGAGTCCGTATTTATACATAAGCAACTTTGTTGGTGGGTAATTATGATATGTCTTGTAGCAAGTTATTACATTAAAACATTTAATCAAAATACGGATTAAGCTTTTAATAAGGTATATAATTTACAACTATACTTCGGTAGAACAATCGAATTGTCTTAAAACCTTTATTTCATATACTTTTATCCGTTCCTTAATTATTATTTTTGTGGTTGGTAAACCTTTTAACTCAAAAGAAATTTATGTACTTACATTTTAATTTTTTATTTCTAATAGTTAATTCATTTTACCGCTGCGCAAATTAATTCCAGTATATAGAAAAGCTTTTAGGGAGCAAATAAAATCTGTCCATCCTTGAGTTTGTTGCATCGCTTTTGCTATTCCCTCTTCATTCTCTTCAAATGAATCCTCCCGGATCTCCATTTTCGTTTTATTTTTATCTTTCGAAAAAAACAGCATTGTTACTTGTGATTTTTTACCACTTACTTCCCAATTGAACATGATCTTCTCATTTTCAATAATTTCTATTACATTCACCTTAATTATCACATTATAATCCTTGAATTCCCATTCAATCTTAGCTCCTTCAATTAATTTTCCACTTGAATTCGAAACAAAATATTTTGTGATCTTCTCAGGTTCAATTACAGATTTATAAACCAGTGAAAACGGCTGCAGGATTATATCTGAAACTTTTACCTGTATACTCATTTATAAAATTTTTATATTAGAAGTTATGTGATTTTTTATTAGATCGATTATACTATTCATAAGAGCTCTATTAAAAAAGTCTGACTTTCATTTTCTTAAATTTATTAAGATCAAAAACATCTCCCATTAAAAATTTACCTGTCAGTTTAATAGGGTTTCGTTACTTTTTTGGCAGTTCGAAAATAAGGGTAATAATTTTTTCTGATTGAGCATGAGTATGATACTCTTGTTCCCATCCAAAAGGATATTTGTCATTTCTAATTTTTTATAGTTGTATGCTATTATAATAGATATTTCCCTTAGAGTCTATTATATAAGCAATCGAACTATTCCAGGAATGTTCTACCAATTTGGCATAACTAATAACTTTAAATTGGATTAAATACCTGTTTAAATATTCGCCTACTGATATAATCTTGTATTCTGTTACAACATATTCAAAATCGTCATGATAAATGCTTTCGTTTAAACCAACTTCATATTCTTCAGATTCAGCTTTGCATGAAAACAGAATTCCAGATAATAGGATAGAACCTATAATTAGTTTAAATACTTTCATTCTAAATAATTTATTTTAAAGATTGAATTCAATAATTATAAAAGCATTTAGGGGGTAGAAAGGTTAGGAATAATTTCCTAATTCGGAATTTCAAGTCTAATCAAGATAAACAATATAATAACTTAAAAATACGAAAAATGGATTGTATGAACAATTTTAAAATTTCATGAAATATAACACGTATCAACAGCATTAAATACTAGGATAACATAGCATTAATGAATTAGAATAATAGGAAGATGAATGGATATTATTTCGCGCGATTTGGGAATATTAATTATTGTTTAAAGAATATTTATACAAATCTGAAGGCTTTAGTAATGTTTTATAAATGGTTGGCGAATAGGTTTACGTGGGGATAGGATCTTTGAATTAAAAATAAATGAAGGGGTTCCAAATGCAGGCCTTAATTTACAGAGATCAATGTAATTTCGAAAATCAAAACAGAACCACCCGGAATACCACGGTAATTATTAGTACCATAAGCCAAATGTGCAGGAACTAGTAATAATCCCGAACCACCTTCTTTAAAATAAGTGATCCCTTCTGTCCATCCTTTTATAACTTGATTCAAGTTGAAGGAGATACCGTTAGATGTACTCTCATCGAAAACAGTTCCATTAAGAAAAGTCCCTTTATAAGCTACAGTAACATTAGAGCTTGGATTAGGTTGCTCTCCACTGCCTTCTGAATTTATCACATAATAAAGCCCAGAATCTGATCTTTGGGCATCTAAATTTTTTGCGTTGATATAGGCCGTGATTTCTTGTTCATTTTTTACTTTGTAATCTATAGAATCGTTTTCCGATTCGGTACTGTTACAACCTAAGATAATTGTACATATAACTGTAAGAAAAAAATATTTCATTGTTGTCTGATTTTTTAGAGCGCTAATATAGGAAATCTTAATGCTGGTTTTAATTTATAAAATTAGATAGCTTCAAATTATCCAGCATTAGAAACAGCCTGTAAATTAAGGCTTCAGAAAATTTACTTAAGGTTTTTAATGATATTTGCTTATTCCTTAATAGCGAAATAGAGTGAGGATTATAAGTTTTTAAATCCTAAATTATAATTTAATTATCTAGTAATTCCTGAAAACGTTCTAAGAATTGGGCAACATGAAAACCATCCATTAGTGCATGATGCACATTAATAGCAACTGGCAGCTTCATTGCTGAATCCTGAACATAACTCCTTCCAAAAGTGATCTTTGGTACACTATCCTTTCTCTTTAAATCTCGGGAATGCGTTAGCCCAGTAAGCTTATGCCAGGGAAAAGATGATATATGAATGCCATCTATTCGTTTTGCATCTTCATTGAAGCGAAGTCCGGTGGAATTTTGAACACTATCTATTTCAGACCTTAAGGAATCATGAAATATGGTGAAATCTGGATTAAATTCAGTAAAAGAAAAAGCAAAAGTCCCATCCTCTCTTGCAATTGTGGCTGCAGCATGAATCTCCTTACAAATAAAAACTTCGTTATCTATAATTCGGTATTTAAATTCTTCTAAAGAGTTGGCAGCTTCCAGAGTTTTATGAAGGTAGTAGGCAAAAAAGGAAATATTGTTCTTTTTAGCATATTCATAGGCTTTGGTGCAATCTACTTCAGAAACCACTCCAAAAAAAGGTTCATCGAAGGGACAGAAAAATTCAAAATGTTCTTTTCTGTTCCAGTTTTCAAGATCCAGTTTTTTCATCATAGCATGCACATTTTTATTGAGTTCAAAACTACTTATTTAAAACTCTATAGCAGATATTACTTCTAATATTATTGGCTGTCCTATACGCGATTCTATTTGTGCCTTGATCTTTCTCATTTCTTCTGCTTCGATAGCTTCTGCACTCACCAATTTTAAGGAGACCATTATTGGTTTTCCGGTTCTTACTTTTACATCTCTTAAATAGATCTTATCAAACTTAGTTCCTTCTAGTTTGGAAGTAATTCTGGCTTCTTGCTTAATTCTATTAAAAGATAAGGAAAGAGGAACCATAACCAGCACAATAATAACTAAGGTGTAGATCAAGCCCATTCTTGCTCGTTTAAACGGTGCGAAGCCTAACAGTAAAAAAGTGATTCCGGCAAACATGATAATACCGGCAAGGTTTGTTAGGTAAAGTAAGAATGCGCCGGAAAAAACTTCCCAATCCCACCAGCCAATTCCAATTCCGGCCACAGCTAATGGTGGTACTAAGGCAACAGCTATTGCTACACCTGCTAAACTTTTTGCGATACCTTCTTTTGCATGGGCATAGGCTGCTGCAATACCAGAAGCTACCGCTATGCCCATATCTAATAAGTTAGGTGTAAGACGGGCGTTTATCTCATTAGTGAGTATCTTTAATGGGATAATTATACTAACTGCCGCTGCAAAGATCAAGGCAACCAGAGTTCCAATTAAAATTGTAACAATTCCTGTTTTAAGCATATTCGTATCATACCTTACCATTCCCATAGAAAATGAAACTATGGGGGCAATAATTGGCGCAAGTATCATGGCTCCAATAATCACAGGGGAAGAGTCGCCAAATAATCCAAAAGTGGCTATTAAAGTTGCAAGGATCATCATGACTAAAAAAGAGGAACTTAGCTTAGCATTCTCTTTTAAAACTTTGAATAATTCCTGAAACTCCTCTGTAGTAGCTCTTGGTAAAAAGGGCATTTTTCGCTGAGTTAATTCTTCTCTTTTTTCCCCAGTTGGTAACTTGTCTATTTTAAGATTCTTCTTTTCATCTACTCCTTCATTTTTTGAAGCATATTCACTTTTTTGATATAGTTTTATTTCCCGATTATGTACATCTAGATCTATTTCTCTTGCAGTTAATTTCTCGCCATCTATAGAAAAATCTATAAGTTCTTCATTCTCGATCTTTAGGGTTGTAGTTTTAATATGTCCTATAAACGAAGGCAGTTGTGACTTGCTTGTAGTATTAGGTAGTAAGCTTTTAAATAAAAAAGCTAAAAGCTGAAAGATGCTTTGTGGTGCCAGAATAAGAATCTGAAATTTACCGTCGTTCATAACGCGATTATCGATAAGTCTTTTTGAAATAACCGAAGCAGCGGGATGTTCTACAGCAATAATTCCTAAGGCAGAAGTATGAACAATTTGTTCTTCGTCTGCACTTATTATAAAGGACTTATGGGATAACCCTGGTAATCTTTTTATGTTCTTTAAAAATTGAAATACTTCAGAAAGAAAACCTTGAGTTCCTTTTTGTTCTGAAAAAACTAAGACATCCCCAACATTTACAGATTGTAATACAGGGATACCATTGCAATAAAGCAGATCTAATTCATTTACTTCCTTTTTTTCTATGATGTCTTTAGCGATTTCCTCCATTTTACCTGAAACACCAAGACATTTAGTTGCTTTTTGTCCCTCTGGATGTGGTAGCAGAGTTAAGTTCCACTTTTTATTGGCGGACTTAAGTAAAAGATCTTTAAAATTCTCATCGGAGAGGTAGGAGACCAGTACCGATTCTTCTTCTGGATAAAATTGTTCAGAAATAGGGAGCGTAAGTAAAGTGAAATTAGATTCTTCGAAAAATGGAATTACATTATCTGTAATTTTTTCAAAATCGTCTGGGTGATGCACTAAATAAAACATAGTTGGATTGCTGCAATTATACTGCAAGATATTACTTTTGTAAAATTTCAATTTACATTTAACCAAACCTTGGGGAACCTACTCCTTCAAAAAGAAAACTATTTTGTATTTATAAGTCTATAAATTAAAATAGCTGCACGTTTAGTTAGATTTTCTATGGTGTTTAGATTAACTGTTTCCTGTGGGGTATGTGCGTTGGATCCCATAGTTCCTAATCCATCTAATGCATCTACGTAAGATGCAATAAACGAAATATCTGCTGCTCCACGCTTTCCGGGATCATAACCTTCTACTTTACCTTGTTCTAAGTCTTCGCTAACCTTGCTAAATAATTCCAGCAATTCCTGATTTCCTTTAGTAGGGGCCATAGCAGGATAGCTATCTGTGAATTTTATTTCGGCAGAGGTTTGTGGTAGATTATTACTAACAATTTCTCTCATTTTATTTCGAGTATTTTCTTTTTGCTCCTCAGAAATAAATCTTAAACCTCCTTTTACAATTGCTTTTTGAGCTACCACATTAGTTTTTCCAAATGCTTTTCCTTTACTCGTCATATCATCTATCTCCGCAAAAGTTCCCCCAACTAATACTCCGGGATTAAAAGTTAAATATTCTTCTCCTTTTACTTCAGTATAAAATGCATTAAGAATCCTAGACATTTCAAAAATGGCTCCAGCTCCTGTGTTTTCACTAAAAATACCTGAAGAATGTGCTCTTTTACCTGCAACTTCCAGTTCCCATCCCGAGGAACCTCTTCTGGCTATAGTTGCATTGTTATATCCAGTTGCGGTTTCAAAGCCAAGGGCTATGTCACTTTTCTTAGCAGCTTCAATTAAATCCTTTCTGCTAATACTTAGTGGATTTCCAGTGCTTTCTTCGTCCCCTGTAAAAGCAGCGATAATCTGAGCATCTTTTAAAAGTCCGTTTTCATGCAGTGCTTTTAGGGCAAAAAGAATTATCACATCACCACCTTTCATATCATTTCCTCCGGGAGCATGAGCAATGCTATCATTAATTTTTTCGAATTTTTGAAAGGGACTATCCTCTTCAAAAACAGTATCTAAATGTCCTATTAGTAATAGTTTCTTACCTTTTTCTCCAGTAGTTTCAGCAAAAAGATGTCCTGCTCGGTTCATTTCAGCGGGCATTTCCACCCATCTCGTTTTAAAATCTATACCATTAAAAGCCTCTTGAAATACCATTCCAACTTCTTTTACACCTTTAGGATTTAGGGTTCCGCTATTAATATTTACAACTTTCTCTAAAAAAGCAATGGCTTCAGCATTGTTATTTTCAATGCTTTCCAGAATTTTCTTTTCTTTTTTAGATACTATTTGAGCAGATGTAAAGGAAATACTGAAACACGTGAGAATAGTAAGAAGCTGTAATTTTAATTTCATAATTATAATTTTAAGAAATGGTAAGTTATAAGAATAATATTTCATTTAAAAACTTCAATTTAGTGTATTTATCTAAAATGCTTCCAGTGTCTAAAATTGAAGCATTATAAAATCAATAACCTCGGGGCAAGCCCACGAGGTATGAATTGGAAAATACTTTTAAAAACTCGAGGCAAGCCTCGGGGGAATTAAACCCTCAATGAGAGATTAAATTTCTATCACTATTTGGTTACTTATCAAATCCTCAAAAATCTCTCTTTTTCTTATAAGATGCGCTTCTCCATTATACCATAATACTTCAGCAGGACGGTATCTGGAATTGTAGTTACTAGCCATTGTAAAACAATATGCTCCAGCATTGCTAAAACTTAGCATATCTCCTTCTTTAATTTCAGAAATCCTTCTATTGGTAGCAAAAGTATCGGTTTCACAAATATATCCTACAACAGAATAAAATCGTTCTTTTCCCTCTGGATGTGAAATATTATTAATTGCATGTTGCGACCCATATAGCATCGGTCTAATTAAATGGTTAAAACCAGAATCGATCCCTGCAAAAACAGTGGAAGTGGTTTGCTTTATTACATTTACTTTTGCTATAAATTTCCCGGCTTCACTTACCAAAAATTTCCCGGGCTCGAAGGCAAGGGTTAGATCCCGGCCATATTCTGTACAAAATTCAACAAAACGTTCGCTTAATTTCTCGCCTAATTCTTCAATATTAGTTTCGATATCTCCAGGTTTATAAGGCACTTTAAAGCCGCTTCCAAAATCTATAAAATCCAGATCTGGAAAATGCTTAGCGGTATCGAATAAGATCTCAGAAGCATATAAAAATACCTCAATATCCAAAATATCACTTCCGGTATGCATGTGAATACCATTGATATGCATTCCAGTATTTTCTACAATCCTTAATAAATGCGGAATTTGATGAATCGAGATCCCAAACTTAGAATCTATATGCCCTACAGAAATATTGCTATTCCCACCAGCCATTACATGTGGATTAATCCTGATACAGACGGGTATTTTTGGATGTCTGGTTCCAAATTGTTCTAAAATAGATAAGTTGTCTATATTTATTTGAACACCAAGTGTGGTTACTTCCTCAATTTCTTCCAACGAAACTCCGTTAGGAGTGTATATTATTCTTTCTGGCTCAAAACCGGCTTTTAAGCCCAATTTTACTTCTTGAATAGAAACAGTATCTAGACCAGCTCCTAATTTCTTAAATAATTTAAGGACCGAAATATTCGAAAGTGCCTTTACCGCATAGTTAATTCTTAGATTTTCTATTGCTTTAAAAGCATTGGTAAGCCTATTGTACTGAAACTCGATTTTTTCTGCATCATACACATATACCGGGCTACCAAATTCAGAAGCTATATTTAAAAGGTTTTGATTATTCATTAACTTGTGTTTTACGCTGCAAAAATAACCGACATTTTTAATAAGAGATAACGAATATCAAAATAATACACATTCCTTATATCTGTTATATTTTATAATAGCTGCTCTTAAATGATTATATTAATCTTAAGCCTGAGCAAGAACGGGCGAGGCCCTTTTCTTTTTTATAATGATTACGCCAATAGCTATTAAAACTCCACTTCCTGCTAAAGCAGCACCTACTAAAGTGGCAGATGTAAATCCAAATCCCATGGCTATTGGTAATCCCGACAAATATGCTCCGGATGCATTTCCCATATTAAATGCACTCTGATTTAATGAAGAACCTAACATCTCAGATCCTTTAGACGAATTTATTACCACCATTTGAATAGGAGTGGAGATGCAAAAAGCCACCAATCCAATAAGAAAGGTCATAATTAATATATAAACGGGATCGTGCGCCAAATAGGTGTTGGCTATTAAAAGAACTACCATGGTGATTAGCGTGATTATTACTGCATAAATCGGACTGAACTTTTCTGCCAGTTTAGCGCCAATAATATTCCCAATTACCATTCCCACACCAGCAAGGATCATGGCATAACTTACCACACTTTCATCATGACCCGCAACATCAGTAATAAGTGGTGCTATATAACTGTACCAAGCAAAGAATCCTCCAGTTCCAACAGTGGTTAGTAAAATTACCATCCAAAGTTCCAGTTTTTTAAGCACCTTTAGATCTTTTTTAAATCCATCTGGAGAGGATTTGTCTAATTCTGGCATCCATAATTTTATACTTAGCATAGCAAGAAGACCTATAACTCCAACAAGTAAAAATGAAATACTCCAGCTATAGTGATGTCCTAAATAAGTTCCAAGGGGAACTCCTAGTACATTGGCCAAGGTTAAACCTGTGAACATTGTGGCAATGGCTTTTGCGGATTTTCCTGGTTTTGCGAGTTTTCCCGCAACCACAGCACCAATTCCGAAGAAAGCGCCATGCGGTAAACCCGAGAGAAATCTAACTGCAAGTAACATTTCATAGCTAGTTGCAAATGCTGAAAGGGTATTGAAAATAGTAAACCAAAGCATTAATAAAAGCAAGATCTTGTGAGCAGGCCATTTCCCGCCAATCGTTGTAAGTAAGGGAGCTCCTACCACAACACCAAGAGCATATGCTGCAATAAAATGCCCTGCTTCCGGGATACTTATGTTTAGGCTAAAGCAACATCTGGGAGAATACCCATGATCACAAACTCTGTCATTCCAATTCCAAATCCTCCTACTGCCAGTGCAATTAACGCCTTATTCATTTCGAAAAAATTAAGCATCAAAATTAAGGGAGAATTCCCATAAAGCATAAAATTATCTAAGGAAATCACGATAACGTTTAAGTAGTTTTGGAGCAAAATGAGCATAAACTAAGATGCTTAAACCGGGTTTTAATGTAAATGCAGTTATAACCCAAAAAAGATTGGTACAATACTTTTACATTTGGTACTTTTGCGTTCCGTAATTAATACTGAAGAAAAGCAGATTATGAACATACACGAATATCAAGGAAAAGAAATTTTGAACAGCTTTGGCGTACGCATTCAGCGTGGTATTGTTGCTCATAATGCAAAAGAAGCAGTAGATGCTGCCAAAAAACTTACAGAGGAAACCGGTACAGGTTGGCACGTAATTAAAGCTCAGGTGCATGCCGGAGGACGTGGTAAAGGTGGTGGAGTAAAACTTGCCAAAAACCTTAAAGAGGTTGAAGAAATTGCAGGACAAATAATCGGGATGGATCTGGTTACTCCGCAAACTTCTGCTGAAGGTAAAAGAGTTCACCAAGTTTTGGTTGCAGAAGATGTTTATTATCCAGGTGATAGTGAGCCAGAAGAATATTACATGTCTGTTCTTTTAAATAGAACTACCGGACGTAACATGATCATGTATTCTACAGAAGGTGGAATGGATATAGAAACTGTTGCTGAAGAAACTCCACATTTGATCTTTACTGAAGAAATTGATCCTTCAGTTGGATTACAGGGTTTTCAAGCGAGAAGAATTGCTTTCAATTTAGGTCTTAGCGGAAATGCATTTAAGGAAATGACGAAATTCGTAACTGCTCTTTATAAAGCATATGTAGAATCTGATTCGGCTTTATTTGAAATTAATCCTGTTCTTAAAACAAGTGACGATAAAATAATGGCGGTAGATGCTAAAGTAACTTTAGATGATAACGCATTATATAGACATAAAGATTACGCAGAAATGCGTGATATTCGTGAGGAAAATCCTGTAGAAGTTGAAGCAAGAAAAGTAGGACTTAACTATGTAGATCTAGACGGTAACGTTGGGTGTATGGTAAATGGTGCCGGACTTGCAATGGCAACTATGGATCTTATTAAACAGGCAGGTGGAGAACCAGCTAACTTTTTAGATGTTGGTGGAACTGCAGATGCAAAAAGAGTAGAAGAAGCATTCAGATTAATCTTAAAGGATGAAAATGTAAAAGCTATCCTTATCAATATCTTTGGAGGTATTGTAAGATGTGATCGTGTTGCACAAGGAATTGTAGATGCATATAAGAACATGGGGAACATAAATGTGCCTATTATTGTTCGTCTACAAGGTACTAATGCAGATATTGCAAAAGAAATTATAGATAATAGCGGATTGGATGTACAGAGTGCTATAGAATTCCAAGAAGCAGCAGATAAAGTACAAGCTGTTTTAGCTTAAACTTTTCTTACACTATAAAAAAGTCCCAAGAAATAATCTTGGGACTTTTTTATTTTATAATTGTTTCCAAACCATTAACTCTCATTCTTGGGCTCTGGTTTACTTTTTTTAGGCATTGGTCCACGCATATGAATAACGAGCCCATTCAAGAAATTTCTTAAAAATTGATCCCCACATTCTACATATTTTGGGTGATCTTCATTTCTAAAGATTGCACCAAGCTCACTTTTGGTA
Source organism: Gillisia sp. UBA3175 (assembly GCA_002364325.1). GTDB lineage: Bacteria > Bacteroidota > Bacteroidia > Flavobacteriales > Flavobacteriaceae > Gillisia. The sequence continues at coordinate 287,283 of DEXV01000002.1, read as the reverse complement.
ACCTTAAAATCTACCAGTGCACATATATGTACAATATCTTCATCACGCAATTTTAGCGCAACTCTAAGTTTTTTAAATGTATCGTTATTTGTTAATCCCATAGCTACAAAAATAAACATTTTAATGAGCACGCCGAAAAATTGCTAGATGAATTATCCTTAGTGCTCGTTAGATCTAAAATCTGGATAAGCAGTCATTCCATGTTCATGTTGATCTAAACCTTCCATTTCTTCTCTTTCTGAAACTCTTAAACCAAGGGTTGCTTTTATTACATATAGTATTAGGAAAGTGGTGGTAATACAAAATGCTCCGATTATACCAATGCCTTCTAATTGAATTAACAACTGATCCCATCCTGCCATTTTTCCAAATATTCCAACAGCAAGTGTTCCCCAAATTCCGCAGATAAGATGCACAGCAATAGCTCCCACCGGATCGTCCAATTTTAATCTATCTACCACCGCAACTCCAAATACAATAATAATCCCTGCTAATATTCCAATAATTACAGCATCGTTTGGTGACATTTGATCTGCTCCGGCAGTAATTCCTACCAATCCACCTAAGATCCCGTTCAAGAACATGGTTATGTCGTAATTTTTATATCGAAAAGTAGAGAATAGGAAGCAAGAGATTCCTCCTGCAGCTGCTGCAAGCGAAGTTGTTACTAAAACTAGAGAAGTAACTCCCGGTTCTGCCGAAAGTACAGAGCCTCCGTTAAATCCAAACCATCCTAGCCACAGGATAAGTACTCCGGCAGCTGCTAAAGGTAAATTATGTCCTGGTATTGGTTTAGGTCTCATATTCTCATCAAATTTTCCAATTCTTGCGCCGAGTAAGTATACTGCCACAAGAGCAGCCCAACCTCCCACAGAATGAACCATAGTAGAACCAGCAAAATCGTAAAAGCCTAGTTTGTCTAAAAATCCGCCTCCCCATTTCCAGGAACCAACTATTGGATAGATTAATCCAACATAGATTACTGTAAAGATCATGAATCCACCAATTTTTACACGCTCAGCAACCGCACCAGAGACTATAGTAGCTGCAGTTGCTGCAAACATTCCTTGAAATAGAAAATCTGTCCAGTAGGTATATCCACCATTGGCATATTCAATTCCAAGACCATTTTCTGGAAGTGATAATCCAAAACCTGCAAATTTTAAGATGCCGGCAGAATCTTCTCCAAAACCGGGATACATTAAATTGAAGCCGCCTATGTAATACATTAAAAGTCCGGCGCAAATAATAAATAAGTTTTTAAATAAAATATTGATAGTATTCTTCTGACGAGTAAGTCCAATTTCCAAAAATGAAAACCCAAGGTGCATAAAAAACACCAAGCCTGTACAAATCATCATCCAAACATTGTTCGCGGTAAATAAAGCTGTATCCATAGTGAGTTTTATACTTAGAATTTTAAATTAGTAGAGGGTTTCGGTACCCTTTTCCCCGGTTCTTATTCTATAAGTCTCTGCTATTTCAGAAACAAATATTTTCCCATCTCCGACTTCCCCGGTTCTTCCGGCTTCAAGAATTGCATTGATGGTGTCTTCTTCAAATTTATCTTCCACTACTATAGATAAATATCTTCTTTGGATGTCGCTAGTACTGTAGGAAACACCTCGGTATACGCTACCCATTTTTTCATTTCCGAGTCCGGTAACATCCCAATAAGAGAAAAAATTTATACCCTTTTCATGTAATGCTTTTTTTACTGCCGAAAATCTTGATTTTCGGATGATAGCTTCTATTTTTTTCATTGAAGTATAGATATAGAGTTTAAAATTTGAATTTTTACGAGGTGTAAATTATAAAAATATTCGATCACCCCTATTTTATTATGGGGTAATGTTTAAAAATTGAAGCATTATTATGTGGTAAGGGTATTTTTTAAGGGGTGTGTAATTTGAAACTAACTATTTATTAGATAATTATTAAATTCTTTATGATTAGAACTTTCAAAATTTGGAAAATCTTGTTTTGATTGAAAAATCTATGCTTAAAATTTAAAAAAATGATCAAAATAGCCTTTTTGATTTTTGTTTCAATTGAAGGGAATGAAAAAAAAAGTTAAAAATAGATTGCGAATAATTTAATTAAAACCAAATTATTTATTTAATTAATTATTAAAACACCTTTTTTTATTAAATATATAAATTTTAAAATCAGTTTATTAAATATTATTCAATATTGAGTTTATTCTCTACTTTGGTAAGAATTAGGATGAAAAATTGAAGAAAATATGAAAGAGAAACAGGGCCTATATTCACCCGAATTTGAACATGAAAATTGCGGAGCAGGGTTTATATGCAATCTGAAAGGAAAGAAATCTAATGATATTATACATAAAGCCTTAGAGATTTTAGAAAAATTGGAGCATCGAGGTGCTGTAAGCAGTGATGGAAAAACCGGCGATGGAGCGGGAATTCTAATAGATATACCGCATGACTTTTTTATAGAGAATTGCGATTTTGAAATTCCAGAATCTAGAGAATATGCTATGGGGAATGTTTTTTTACCCAGAAAAGCCAATCAGCGTGAATATTGTAAAAGGATCTTTGAAGAGCAAATTAAGATTAAAGGATTGGTTTTATTGGGCTGGCGAAATGTTCCGGTAGATAATGAACACCTTGGAGCCATCGCTGCGGAAGTTGAGCCTTTTATAGAGCAGATATTTATTGGTAAACCTGAAGATGGACTTGATGATCAAAAATTTCAGATCCAACTTTTTGCTGCCAGAAAGGTAACAGAGCATATTATTTTAAAATCTAAATTATCTGAAAGAGCCTATTTTTACGTGCCTAGTCTATCTACAAAAACATTGATTTTCAAAGGGCTTTTAATGCCAGAAGATATCAAGTTCTATTATAAAGATCTCTTAGATCCAAAGGTTGTTACAAGACTCGCGCTTGTACACCAAAGATTTTCAACCAATACTTTTCCAACTTGGGATCTCGCGCAACCCTTCAGATATATGTGTCATAATGGGGAGATCAATACGCTTCGGGGGAATATTGCCAGAATGAGAAGTAGAGAGGAGTTATTAAAAAGCGATCTTTTTGATGATGATTTGAAAGAACTATTTCCTATAATATTAAAAGGGAAGTCAGATTCTGCATCTATGGATATGGTAGTAGAATTATTGCTGATGTCTGGTAGGTCACTCCCGGAGATCATGATGATGTTGATACCTGAAGCCTGGGAGAAACATAAGGAAATGAGTGAAACCAAAAAATCTTTCTATGAATTTAATAGTTGCATCATGGAACCTTGGGATGGACCGGCTTCTGTACCGTTTACAGATGGAGATTATATAGGTGCAGTGTTAGATAGAAATGGGTTAAGACCTTCAAGATATTCTGTAACCAAAGACGATTACGTTATTATGTCTTCAGAAACAGGAGTGCTAGATCTAAAACCAGAGAATATTGCTTACCACGGGAGATTGCAGCCAGGGCGAATGTTCTTGGTAAATATGAAAGAAGGTAGAATTATAAACGATGAAGAGATCAAGGAAAGAATTGCTGGAAATCATGATTATAAAAAATGGCTGTCACAAAATAGAATTCATCTAAAGGATATTCCATATAGACATGAGCCTTTAGAATTGGAAAAAACTCCAATCAACTTAAGAAAAAATATTTTTGGTTATACAAATGAAGATATAGAAACCATCATCTTACCAATGGCCGGTCAAGGGAAAGAGCCAATTGGGTCTATGGGAACAGATACTCCTTTAGCGGTGCTTTCAGAGAGACCACAATTATTGTACAATTACTTCAAACAATTGTTCGCACAGGTAACCAATCCGCCTTTAGATGGAATTCGTGAAGAATTGATCACAGATCTTAGCCTTACTTTGGGAGCAGATTCAAATTTAATGAAGATCTCTCCAGATTATTGCAAGAAGATCATGATCCAGAATCCGGTAATTTCAAAAGAAGACTTAGATAAGATCAAATATTTTGAGCACCCAGATTTTAAAACGGTGAGCATTCCAATTCTTTATAAAGCAGAAAAAGGACTCAACGGAATTGAAGAAGCGCTAGAAGTTATGCTGAAAACAGCTTCAGATAAAATAGATGAAGGCTATTCAATTTTGATACTTTCGGATAGAGGTGTAGATAAAAACATGGCTCCAATACCTGCCTTACTGGCTTGTTCTTATTTGAATAATGGTTTATTTAAAATAGGTAAAAGGTCTAAAATGAGCTTTATAATTGAATCTGCTGAACCGAGAGAAGTGCATCATTTTGCCTTATTATTCGGATATGGCGCCAGTGCTATCAATCCATATTTAGTAAATGAGATCATAAATGAACAAATTGAAGAAAAGAACCTTAATAATATAGGTTTTGTTGATGCTGTAGAGAATTATAACAAGGCAGTAGGGAAGGGTGTAGTCAAGATCATGAATAAAATTGGCATTTCCACCCTTAATTCTTATCGAGGTTCTCAGTTATTTGAAGCTTTGGGACTCAACTCTTCATTAATTGACAAATACTTTCCAAACACCCCAAGTAGAATTGAAGGTATTGGCTTATACGAAGTAGAAAAAGAAGTTGCAAAAAGACATTTAAGGACATTTAAAGAGAGAAACATCCCTGGTTCTATAGGAATGGAAATAGGAGGTGATTATCGTTGGAGAAGAAATGGAGAAAAGCATATGTTTAATCCAATGACCATTGCAAAATTGCAAGAGTCTGTAAGAACCAATAATCCAGCAACATATAAAGAATATGCGTCGCTTATTAATGAGCAGTCTAAACAGTTAATGACTATTAGAGGAATGTTTGAATTCTCTAATTTTGATCCCATTCCGTTATCTGAAGTGGAACCTTGGACAGAGATTGTTAAACGCTTTAAAACTGGAGCCATGTCTTACGGTTCCATAAGTAAAGAAGCTCATGAGAATCTTGCCATTGCGATGAATAGGATAGGAGGAAAGAGCAATAGTGGAGAAGGAGGAGAAGATTCAGAAAGATTTTATAAAAACGCCACTGGAGATTGGGCGAACAGTGCCATAAAACAAGTGGCTTCAGGAAGATTTGGAGTTTCAAGTAATTATCTTACCAATGCCACCGAAATTCAGATCAAGATGGCTCAAGGTGCGAAGCCAGGTGAGGGAGGACATTTACCAGGATCAAAAGTGAATAAATTTATTGCTAAGACTAGAAATAGTACGCCCTATGTAGGACTAATTTCTCCGCCACCTCATCACGATATTTATTCTATTGAAGATCTCGCACAGCTTATATACGATCTTAAATCGGCAAATAGAGAAGCCAGAATTAATGTGAAATTGGTTTCTGAAGTTGGGGTTGGAACAGTGGCTGCCGGTGTTGCTAAAGCTAAGGCAGACGTCATTTTAATTTCAGGATATGATGGAGGAACAGGAGCTTCGCCATTAACATCGCTGAGACATGCGGGATTACCTTGGGAATTAGGAATTGCTGAAGCTCAGCAGACCTTAGTTTTGAACGATCTGCGAAGCAGGATCAGGTTAGAATGCGACGGACAATTAAAAACCGGGAGAGATGTAGCTGTAGCTTGTCTTTTAGGTGCCGAAGAATTTGGTTTTGCTACAGCCCCGCTGGTAGCTTCAGGATGTATAATGATGAGAGTTTGTCATTTAAATACATGCCCGGTTGGTATTGCTACTCAAAATCCTGACTTAAGAAAGAAATTTAAGGGCAAGCCAGAACATGTAGTGAACTACATGTATTTTATTGCTGAAGAGTTGAGGGAGATCATGGCTCAGTTAGGATTTAGAACGGTGGATGAAATGGTGGGTCAGGTTCATAAATTGAACAGAAATAAAGCGATAGATCATTTTAAAGCAGCAGGAATAGATCTTTCTCCTATACTTCATAAAATTGAAACTCCACAAGGGGTAGATATCTACAATACAAGATCTCAAGATCATCAACTGGAAAAATCTATAGATTTTGAAATTATTGAGTTGGCACATACCGCTCTATTTAGAAAAGAAAAAACAGTATTAGATCTTGAAATTCATATTACAGACAGAGCTGTAGGCGCTATCTTAAGTAATGAAATTTCTAAGATCTATGGAGAACAGGGCTTGCCGGACAATACTTTAAAGATCAATTTTAAAGGTGCTGCCGGTCAAAGTTTTGGAGCATTCGCAACCCGAGGTTTAACTTTAAAGATAGATGGTAATGCCAATGATTATGTGGGGAAAGGACTTTCTGGAGGTAGAATAATTGTAAAGATCCCTGAAGAATCTACACTAGAGGCAGAGAAAAATATCATTATAGGTAATGTAGCTCTATATGGCGCTATAGAGGGGGAAGCCTATTTTAACGGTATGGCAGGAGAGCGTTTTTGTGTTAGAAATAGTGGAGCCCAGGCTGTAGTTGAAGGAATTGGAGATCATGGTTGTGAATATATGACCGGTGGAATTGCTGTTATTCTGGGAGAAACAGGAAGGAACTTTGGAGCAGGTATGAGTGGAGGAATTGCGTATGTTTTTGATGAAAACGATTCGTTTAAAAAGAATTGCAATACAAGTGATCTAAACTTGGAGCCAGTTACTGAAAGTGAAGATCAGGAGCAATTACATCAATTGATTACCAATCATTATAATTATACACAAAGTAGGCATGCTCAAAGGATTTTAGAAAACTGGGAAACTAGTCTGAGTAAATTCGTGAAAGTTTTACCGGAAGAGTACAGATTGGCATTGATCAGATTAGAAGAGGAAAAATTAACAGACATAACGGAGTAAGAAAATGGGAAAGGTAACAGGATTCTTGGAATTCAAAAGAAAGTCAGAAGATTATGAACCGGTTGAGAATAGACTTGATAATTATAAAGAATTTACGGTAAAGCTAAAAGAATCTGAATTAAAAGATCAGGGAGCCAGATGTATGGATTGTGGTATTCCTTTTTGCCATAGTGGTTGTCCTTTAGGCAATCTAATACCAGATTTTAATGATGCGGTTTACCAGGGTAAATGGCAAAAAGCAGCCGAGATTTTACATGGTACCAACAACTTCCCGGAGTTTACAGGAAGATTATGTCCGGCACCTTGCGAAGAAGCCTGTGTGCTTAACATCAATGAAGATCCGGTAACCATAGAAAATATAGAGAAGAACATTGCTGAAGAAGCCTTTAAAAATGGTTGGGTGAAGCCTCAAATTCCTGAACATAGAACTGGTAAAAAAGTAGCAGTTATAGGCTCTGGACCGGCGGGTTTAGCTGCAGCACAACAACTAAATAGAGCTGGACATGAGGTGACGGTTTATGAAAGAGATGAGAAAGTTGGAGGCTTGCTTCGTTATGGAATTCCAGATTTTAAGATGGAAAAGAAGGTTATAGACCGGCGTTTAGAGGTGCTGGAGGAAGAAGGTATCAAATTTATAACTAATGCTCATGTGGGGAAGAATGTTCCCATTGAGGAAGTTAAATTAAATCATGATGCTATTGTACTTTGTGGTGGAGCTACGGTGAATAGGAAATTACCCATTAAAGGTGCACATTTAAAAGGTGTGCATCAAGCAATGGATTTTTTATCTCAAAATAATAGGAGGGTAGATGGTCTTGATTATTCCGGAAATGAAATCTCTGCAGAAGGAAAAAAAGTAGTAGTAATTGGCGGTGGAGACACGGGCAGCGATTGTATTGGAACTTCGTTTAGGCAAGGAGCAGAAAGTGTGCTTAATTTTGAGATTTTGAAAAAGGCTTCCGTAGATCGCACAGCAGATCAGCCTTGGCCATATTGGCCAATGAAACTTAGAACAACTTCTTCTCATGCTGAAGGTGCTGAAAGAGAATGGAGTATTTCTACCAAAGAGTTTATAGGGGATTCACAAGGTAATCTTGTTGGCTTGATCACCACAGAGGTAGAATGGACTCATAAATTAGGAGAAAGACCTCAATTATCTGAAGTGCCGAATACCGAAAAGAAATGGGAATGCGATCTTGCGTTGCTTGCTTTAGGATTCACGGGAAGTGAAACTACTTTGGCAGAACAACTTGGGTTAAAAATGGATGCTAGAACCAATATTCAGGCTTCAATAAATGATTATAAAAGCAATGTGCCGGGAATTTTTGTTGCTGGAGATATGAGACGTGGTCAATCCTTAATAGTTTGGGCAATTTCAGAAGGACGTGAGGCGGCGTATTATGTAGATAAATATTTAATGGGTTCTTCAGATCTGCCTCTTAAAGGAGATGGAGATCTGCCTAGAATTTAATATTTAATCCTCATGGGATTTAATTCCTATTATTTGCTCAATAATAGAGGTAAACATAGCCATTCCTGTTGGGATTATTTCTTCGGGAAAATCATAATCCGGATTATGCAGTGCAGGCGAGAGTTCTCCTGAGCCTAAACCAAACATTGCTGATTTATAATGTTTTGAAAACCAACCAAAATCTTCCCCAAATTTATAAGGATAGGCTTTATTATGTATTCTTAAATTATTCATTTCCGCAGCTTTTTGGATCAATTCATTGCAAAAGGGATCATTTTTGGAAGTTGGAAAATAATCAAACCAACCGGTTTCTAATTCTAGATGATGAAGCTGGCAAGTTTTGGTAAGTACTATATTAATAGCCGATTTCAACTTTTCCATGTGCTCTTCATCCCTAGTTCTAAGAGTAAAATGTAATTCCCCGGAACCTGCTGAAATTCCATAGGCTACTTGTCCCATTTTTATATGTACCGGAGTCAATAAGGTAAAATTTAGTTTTTCAGGATTTGAAATATTTAGCAGATAAAATTGTTTTATTATATCTGCAATTGCAAGTGCAGGGTTTACACCATTCTCTGGCTCTGAGGCATGAGATTCTTTTCCTTTTAAAAAGATACCCAAACTTTGCACGGTGGAAGAGAAATTGTTTTGAACTCTAATTATAGTATTTAATGGTTCTCCGGGAATATTATGCAAAGCAAAAACATAATCTGGCTTGAGTTTTTTGAATTTCTCATCTTCAATTATTGCCTTAGCTCCTTTGCCGGTCTCTTCTGCCGGTTGGAACAGTAAAATAATTTTCCCTTTATTAAAGGTTTGTTCTTTTATCCAATAGCTCAATCCGGCAACCATTGCCATATGTCCATCGTGTCCGCATTTATGGGAAATTCCATTTTTTTTAGAACGATATTCAAACAGGTTTGATTCTTCTATAGGCAGTGCATCCAATTCGCAACGAACTAGTATTACAGGTCCTTCCTTATCAAATGAATAGATTGCTGCAAGGCCATATCCACCAATACCCTCAATTAATTCTGAAGGAGGATTATGTGCCAAAAAATTTTTGATACGTTGTGCAGTCACAATTTCCTCCCCCGATAATTCGGGATGTTGATGTAGTTCTTTTCTTAATGCCCTAATCTTTTCCAACATGTTACTTCTAGCTATTTATATGGTTTAAAAGACTTGCTAAAATACATTTTATTCGACTCGTCTTATAATTTTAGTAGTGTGGAAGGTTGATGTTTAATTGCTCTGAACATTCTAAGATTGAAATTTAGCTGAATCTATTTTGAAATATTCCTAATAAATTAAACGCATTAATAATATTTACAAACAAAGCAGCTGAATTTATTTTTAACTGTTTTCTATAAGTAAGAATTTTCTGTTTAGTCAGATTTGATCATTAACTAAGGCTAAAATTAGCAACTAGAGCTAGCTGTTTTACTTATTAACTAGCGGTATTATTTGAAATCTGGGTTATAGTAGGATAGAGGTCTAAAATATTGTTCAAATTTGCAGATAAGTAATATTTATCTATAAACTTACAATTAGCAAATGCCGTAATTTGATAAAGGATATAAATAAGCTGTTTAATAAAAAATTATCTATGAACTCTGAAGATCTTCAATTATTTACCCTGACAAATAAGGCAGGTACTATTCTGGAAATATTAAATCTTGGCGCAGCTATTTTTAGTTTAAAAATGAAATCCGGTAAAGGGGATCTTATAAATGTGGTAGTAGGGCCTAAGCATAAAGAGGATTATCTTTCTAAAGAATATCTTCAGGAAAATATGTGTTTTGGCGCCTCTATTGGTAGATATGCAGGGCGAATATCTGAAGGAGAATTCATGATCGATGGAAAAGTTTTTAAACTCTACCAAGAAAATGGTGTGCATTTGCATGGTGGCACAAGCGGACTTCAGCATAAGATCTGGGATGTTAAATCTCAAACAACAGGTAAAGATCCATCTATCACTTTGAAATGTTTTTCTATAGATGGAGAAGAAGGATATCCTGGAAACTTAAGTGTGGAGGTTTGCTATACGCTTACTGAAGGGAACGAACTTAAAATTGAATACTCTGCTGAAAGTGATAAAATCACCATTCTAAATTTAACCAATCACACCTACTTCAATTTAAATGGAGAAGGAAGTGTTAAGGATCATGAGCTGCAAATTAATACTTCAGAAATTTTGGAGGTAGATGCTAAGCTTAGACCAACCGGGAAGTTACAAGAATTGACTTCTTCTCATATAAAGAATTTTTCAACTTCAAAAAGTATCGATAATATTGAAGTAGACGATACTTTTGTTTTGAATAAAACGAAATATGTTGGAGCAAGAGTATATTCAGAAAAATCTAAATTAGAGATGATCCTAATTACAGATCAGCCCTCGGTGGTCATCTTTATTCCTCATAGCCTACCAGATCATTGGGAATATAACACCAAAATAAGTAAACAATTTCCTTCGATTTGTTTGGAAGCACAAAACTTTCCAGACGCACCAAATCATGATAATTTTCCCACTTCGGTTTTAAAACCTGGGCATAAATATTTAAATAAAATCTCGTTTCAATTTAAGATTCTTTAGAAATGACATAGTGATAAGCGATTTTCTTTTAATAAAAAAGGCTGCAATAACTGCAGCCTTTTCAATTTTCTAAGTTATATAATATTACTCCATTATAGACCAAACACTATAGGAATTGGCAGGAGCTTCTATACTTACAGAGCCATTGGCTCCAACTGTTGGGGAATAAGAAGATTTGGTACTATAATCCATGATTTGTTTACCATTCCAAGATGTAGGGATCTCTCTTCTTTGCTTGGTATTAGCGATATTAATATATAATATCAAACCGGGATTAGTACTATTACCGCTACGTTTCATAATATATTCGTCCTTATCTATATGAAGTATTTCTAAACTTCCGGTTGCTAAGGTATTATGAAGCAGCATTAATTGTTTTAATTCTTTTTGAAAGGTGGCATTCTCATAATCTGAATAGAACATGGTAGGATACCCATCATGCGTTAAAATATAAGCATAAGCCTTCATTTTATTCGCATAGGAAATATTGTTATCCTGATTACTGTCTTTTTCTGTATCATGATTTGCTACAAAAGTAACAGCATTGTCCGGCATGGATTTACGTAACATATCTCTGTTTAAATAAGTAAGATCCTTATTCCTATCGAAGGCTTCATCCATTTTATAAAAACATGCAAAATCGAAGGCATCTATGCCCGAGTCTTTTACAAATTGCTCTAATGCTGGTCCATATCCATCCCAGAATTCACCTACTGCAAATCCGCCTACAGAAGCCATCCAATCTTTTAATACCCAAGGAGCAAAGCCCTTAACATAATCGAATCTCCAACCGTCAAATTTCATCACATTCTTGTAATATTTGGCAACCGAATTTGCGTCTTTCCATAACCATTTTTGAACACGCTCCTGGTCATGACACAGATCTTGCTCTGCAAAGAAAAGATCGCCAGCATCACTCTCGTGAGTGCTATTAGGGTGAAAATCTTCATAAGATCTATTGAATAATCCTGAAGCATTTCCATTTTGCTCATTAAACTCTGTATAGGTTTGTTTGTTTCGGTACGGATTAAATTCTTGACCACCACCAGAATTATGGTTTAATACAATGTCTGCAATTACTTGTAGGTTATTGGCATGTGCCTTTGTAATTAAACTTTCTAGCTCGGTACGACTACCAAATCTGGTTTTTGTTGTTCCATGTTGATTAAAATTACCGAAGTCGAAATAATCTGAAGGATCGTATCCCATAGAATATCCACCAGATTGCCCCTTGCTAACCACGGGCAACCAAAGTCTATCTATACCAGCATCTGCCCAACCTTCAACTTTTCCACTAAGAATATTCCACCATTCACCACGAGGTTCTACATCCCAATAGAAGGTTTGCATCATTACTCCAGATCCATTCTTATAGTTCTCTAAATTTAGAGCTTGTGGCCCAACTGGAGTTGGAGTAGGATTTTCCTTGCCTGTATCTTCGTCTTTAGAGCAGGAAGTAAATCCTAACATTAAAGCGAATGCAATTAAAAATGTAAATTTTATTTTTTTCATAGTATAAAAAAAAGGGCTGTAATTATTTACAGCCCTTTAAACTTTTTTAGTTCATTGTGATTGTCATAGTATATGCTCTAGGATTACTAAGATCCAATTCGATATGGTAATTACCCGCTGTATCTACAGAGAAGTTATCTCCGTTGAAATTTAGAAAACCATCTCCATCGTTATCTTTTCCAATGTTATATGCCCAAGCATCATTTGCTCTAAATTTGTATTCCCCAGAAACTAGATTTACATCTATCTCCCAAACTTTGGTATCTGCGTTATAAGTCATATCCTGATCTGCAGTTGCAACCGCATCATCACCAGGCCATCCATTAGGAGTAGCAGAACCGGTAACCGCCCAAGAAGTTTTATCTAATGAATATGTTAAAGCATCAGTATCTACTTTTACAAAATAATATCCAGCAGATCTATCTGGTGTTCCAGCATTAACCTCGTCTGATTGCTCTATAGTTCCAGAGAAATCTCCATTGTTATCTCCAGTGTCACCATAATCACCATCAAAACTTGTATTTGTTGGTAAGATCTTAAATTCAGCATTTTCTTGTGCAATATTTACAAATCCTTCAAAATTGGTTTCACCAAATCCTGCAGCAGCTAAAGCAACTGCATTTGCTGGAGTCCAGTTATCACCATATCCACTATCGAATAAGAAACTACCAACTACATATACTTTAGGAGCTTCTGTAGTATAAGCAGAAACAGTTATAGGTGTACTATTGCTAAGCATTTCCATTGAACCAACGCTTGCTTTAACGCGAACTTCATAAGGAACTGCAGCGAAAGGCTCTGCGCCTAAAGAAAGTGCTGCACCATTTAAAGTTTCTACACTTACCGCCAATTGATTTTCGCTATTTACTGAACCTAGTTCTACTGGGTTTGCAAACTCGTTACCTGCAATATCCATTTGTACAGCATAGTTAATCTCTACATCTCCACCAAAATCGGCATCAGACCAAACGAATCTTTCCGCAAGGCTAGATTTGTTTTCAACACTTAAATTATAGATTGCTCCGTTAGTAGGAGAAACAAGTACTGGAGCATCTATAGCTTCAATAACCGGGCGATCCTCAACATCATCTGTAGAACAGGATGTAATTAGAATGGCACAAAATAGGACTAATAAACTTTTTATAGATTTCATTTTATATTGTTTTATCTTAATTAATAACCTGGGTTTTGTTGAAGTTTTGGGTTTCCAGCAATTGCATTAGCAGGAATAGGGAAAAGATTTCTGAAGCTAGGAGTTGGAGCACCATTTGGTACATTCCCTTTCCAAGGCCAGATATAAGATCCACCGGTAAACTTACCAAATCTTATAAGGTCTGTTCTTCTGTGTCCTTCCCAATGTAATTCTCTCGCTCTTTCGTCTAGAATGAAATCTAGGGTTAAACCACCGCTACTAATATTTTGAGTTGTAACACCAAAAGCTCTTGTTCTTACTTTGTTTACATACATTAAGGCATCTGCTGCATTTCCTCCACCACCTCTAAGGAAGGCTTCAGCATACATTAAATAAGCATCTGCTAAGCGAAACATAGGGAAATCGTTATCTGTAAAGTCACCATTAGTATCAGATCCAGGTTCTCCATTCACATCTACGTTTTTCCATTTTGAGATAGCATACCCATCCGTAAATGATCCTACATCTTCTATTTCTAAAGATTGACCATCTGTATAGAACTGCTCTCTAGAGTCTATCCCCATTTGGAATTTATTTACCAATGCTGAAGTAGTTCTAATACCTGCCCAACCACCGTTGATTCCAAAATTATCAGGATCCATAGTTCCACCTACTGGTGCATGAGTTAAGAAAGTAGTTCCACCAAAAGTTTGAGTATTAATACCATCGAAAGCTACAGAGAAAATAAATTCATTTTGTGACCCATTCATGTTATTGTCTGCAAGGAATAATTCCTCGTAGCTATCGTGTAACATGTAATTTGCAGTATTGATCTTAGTTAAATAGTTAATAGCATCTGTATATCTAGGAGTTCCTGTATAAACTTCAGCATTCATATATAACTTACTTAACACCATCCAGGCTGCACCTTTATCTGCTCTTGGATACTCGTTGGTTCCAACTTCTGGTAATGCATCTACTGCAGCAATTAATTCAGCTTCAATAAAATCGAAAAGCTCTTGTTTGCTCGCTTGCTCTGGTAAAAAGAAATCTGTAGGGTCATTCTCTGTTACTAATCCAACAGTACCAAATAGATCTAAGAAATGCCAGTAACTAAGGGCTCTTAAATATCTAGCTTCAGCTCGGTATCCTTGAATATCAGCAATGTCTGCTGCAGCTAAACCACGAGATTGCAATTTTTCATCTGTAGTTTGACGTAAAAATTCATTACAATTTTTTACTTGAAAATCTAGTCTGCTAAATGTTGCATTAATGAATAAATCACTAGAAGTCCATGTTTGATAATGGAAATCCTTAATCGTCTTGTCATTCCAAGCAATAATAGCCTCATCTGTAGTAAGCTCTTGCATTACCCACAATCCTCTAACATATTGACTCTCTCCTTCATCTATTCCAGTGATATCTGGATTTCCAGCAGGACCACTCTGACCAGTTGTAGCTAATCCTGCGTAAAGCTTTGCAAGGAACCTGATATAAGAATCTGGATCTTGAAAAACCTCTTCAGCAGAAAGTAAACTTTCACTGTTAGGGTTGGACTGGTCAAGATCTGCAGAACAAGAAACCATAGTCACTGCAAATACAGATAGCGCCAGTTTTAAAATAGTATACTTAAAATTTTTCATAGTCTTGTAATATTAAAAATTAAGATTTACTCCTAAAACAAATGTTCTTGGTCTTGGATAAATGTTATTATCAATTCCGTAAGTTTCAGGGTCAATCCCTTTGTAATCTGTAATTGTAAGTAGATTTTGTCCAGTAGCAGATACAGTTAATGAAGAATGATCACTCAAGAAATCATTAAAAGTATATCCTATGGTTGCATTATCTAACTTTAAGAATGCCGCATCTTGAATGTAATAATCTGATAGATATTGCGCTTCTTCAAATCCAGTGTCTAATAAATTAGTAACACCATTGTTAATAAAAGTATCAAACACTAAAATATTGTTTCCGAAACCAGCACCTGAATCTACGTTGTTGTAATTATAATTACCCCAGCTTCCTCTCCAAGCCATGTTGAAAGAAAAGTTATTGTAATTAAAATCTGTATTGAATCCGTAATAAATATCGGATGCAGGTTTTCTGAATCTATATTTATCTTGAGAATTTACAATTCCATCCTTATTTCTATCTACATATACACCACCTAAAGGCTTTCCTGCTGCATCATAAGCTTGCTCGAAAACAAAGAATGAACTAGGTGCAAACCCTACTTGATGATTTTGTACAGTATTTCCTGTACCTCCAGAAATACCACCAACATCTATCCCAGTATAATTAGGATCTGTAACTAGCGTTAACTTTGTGATCTTAGATTCTTGGAAGGTAATGTTTCCACCAACCCTCCATTGCATATCCTGATTTCTAATTGGATATACGTTTGCACCAATTTCTAGACCTCTATTTTCTAAAGATCCAATATTATAATCGTCTGCATTAGAAAAACCTACACCTTGTGGGTTATTAGTGAATACAATAAGATCGTCTGTATTTCTTTCATAAGCATCAATCGTACCATCTATTCTGCCATTGAAAAAGCCAAAATCTAAACCTAAGTTCCTTGTTTCAGTTTCTTCCCAAACCAAGTTAGGGTTGTAAGGTTGAGGTCTAAGAGTTTGTACAAATCTGTCTCCAAATTGGTAACCCGCAGTACTGGTACCAGTTTGGTATAATGCTACAGATGGATAAATATCTCCAACAGATTGTTGTCCAGTTACACCCCAACTTGCTCTAAGCTTAAATTCACTAACGATATCGCTATCCTTTAAGAAATTCTCTTCATGAACTTTCCAACCTACGGCTGCAGAAGGGAAATTACCCCATCTATTTTCTTTTGTAAATCTTGAAGTAGCATCCCTTCTTAAAGATAGAGTTAATAGATATTTATTGTTATGAGTGAAATTTACACGACCAAAGAAGGATTGCAAATTTAATCTGGTTTCATTATTAACAGTAACTAAAACACCAGCACCATTATCGCGCGTAAAACTTGAAGGGTAAGTAAAGTCTTGATAGTTGTAACCACCTGTAAAGTCTACCAAAGTATTAATGCTTTCAAAGTTCTTATTATAATTAAGATATGCATCCATTAATTTGTTTCTCTTCTCATCTCTATCGTTATAAGATGAACCATCTTGATCTGGATTGGTGAATTCAGGATCTTGGAAACCGTAATTTCTACCAACAGAATTATCATATCCTAGATTAAGAACAGCTTTTAACTCTGGTAAAAAATGCAGTTTATATTCGAATTGTATATTTCCAATGCTCCTAAACGATCTCCCTAAATTTGTAGTTTGATTAATTAGTGATAGAGGATTTGCAGGAGCTAAAGGATTTAAATTTCCATTTGCCTGTGTCCATCTAAAATATCCACCATAAGTTTGGTCATCTACAAAAGGTGATTGCGTTGGATCGAAAGAAACAGCAGCTCCAATTGCACCCCTATTACTATAGTTATTCTCTATTAATGAAGTATTATTATTGATGTCTATCTTTAAATGATCTTCTAAAAATTTAAGTGTTAAAGCAGCAGATAGCGTAGTTCTTTCGAATTGATCTCTCTTAAGAATTCCATTATAATTTGAGTACCCAGCAGAAGCTCTAAAAGTATAAAAATCTTCACCTCCTGAAACCGATACGTTCTGATCTGTACCATAAGAATCCTCATAGATCAAATCCTGCCAATTGGTATTAGCATCACCTAATAATCCAATTTGAGCGTCATTTCCATTTGCAGTTACAAAATCTCTAAACTGATTAGCCGAAAGTACATCTGCAGTTTCATCGATTGTAGAATACGAATAACTAGAGTTATAATTAACTTTTAATTCGCCAGTATTACCTCTTTTAGTTGTTATTATAACTACCCCGTTCGAAGCTCTTACTCCATAAATAGCAGTAGCAGATGCATCTTTAAGGATGTTAATAGAAGCAATGTCATTTTGGTTAATGTTTGCCAATGGGTTTCTTCCACCTCTAATTCCACCATTATCTGTTGGTACCCCATCTATAACATACAAAGGATCGTTGTTTGCGTTTAAAGAAGATCCACTTCTAATTCTAATTTGTGCTCCTTCTCCTGGAGATCCACCACCATTAATAACCTGTATCCCGGCAACTTTTCCTTGGATAAGTTGATCTGCGGCAACCACAGCTCCTTTATTAAATTCTTTTGGAGTGATTGATGTTACAGAACCGGTAGCGTCAGATTTCTTAACAGTTCCATATCCAATTACAACAACTTCATCTAATGCATTTTGATTTTCATCTAATTGTACGTTTATCGTTTTTTGTCCTGTAAAAGGAACCTCTTTAGTAGTGAATCCTAAAAAAGAATACACTAAAACGTTTTCGTTAGATACATTAGAAATAGTATAGTTCCCATCGAAATCTGTTGTTGTACCGTTGCTGGTTCCATTTACAATAATGTTAACCCCGGGAACTGGCAATCCGGTAGCACTTTCAGTGACAGAACCGCTTACGCTTTGTTGGGCAAAAAAGCTCATTGGCAGCATGAACAGCATGATCAATGAACTTTTAAAAAATTTTTCCATAAATGATTTTGATTAATTTTAAATAAAAATTTAACTGTATATTTTCACTTCCTGAGGTTAAAAGTATGTAAAGCAAATGTTAATTTTCCGCGCTTTTGCCGGGTGATCATGGCGAAAACGTTTTCGTGTTGAAAACTTTTGTGTTTTAATGCTTAAAGAGGTTTTTTGTAATTTTGTTGTAGATTACAAGAAACTTTCAAGTCCCTACTATTAATATTGTATGAAGAAAAGATTAACCCTTAAATTAATTGCCAAAGAATTAGACGTTTCGGTATCTACCGTTTCAAAAGCTTTGCGTGATAGTGCCGAAATTAGTGAGGATACTCGCCAAAAAATAAAGGCCTTTGCTAAGCTATATAACTACAAGCCAAATAATATTGCTTTAAGCCTAAAAAACAGGAAAACAAAAACCATTGGTGTGATTATTCCTGAAATTGTACACCACTATTTTACAACTGTTATTAGCGGGATAGAGCAGGTAGCTAACGAAAAAGGATATCATGTAATTATTTGTACCTCCAACAACTCTTTCGATAAAGAGGTGATTAATTTGGAGATATTAGCAAATGGAAGTACAGATGGATTTATACTTTCTGTAGCAAAGGAAACTCAGCAAAAAGGGGATTATCATCATTTAACTGAAGTGATAGAGCAGGGAATGCCTTTGGTGATGTTCGATAGAGTAATTGAAGGGATTAATTGCGATAAGGTTATTATTGATGATATGTTGGGCGCCAAAAAGGCGGTAAAACACCTGATTGAGATTGGCTGTAAAAAAATTGGCCTTATCACCACAATAGATTATGTTAGCGTAGGAAAATTAAGGACCAGAGGTTACCGGGAAGCTCTTAAAGAAAGCAATATTCCAATAAATGAAGACTTAATCTTAAAGGTGGAGGATTTTGATCAGAGTGAATTGGAAATTCAGGCGTTTTTGAAAGATAAAAAGGTAGATGCAGTTTTTGCTGTGAACGAACATTTTGCCATTTATGCAATAAAAGCTTTAAAAGAACAAGGATTAGATGTTCCTAGAGATGTCTCTGTTATTGCCTTTACAGATGGAGAACTTTCTAAGCGATTTATGCCTAGTTTAACCACCATTAACCAACATGGAGAAGAGATGGGAGCCCAAGCAGCAAGATTGCTCATTAGAAAATTGGAAAATGACGAAGCTGAAGATGAACCTTTTGAAACAATTATCATTGAAACAAGTTTAGTGAAGAGAAATTCTACAAAACACTAATTTTTCTTTGGACATTTAAAATTTTATTTATCTTTACCACCTTATAATTTAAGTCAAAACTGATATTTTTACTTCCGATAATAAGTTTTGACGAGTCATAGTGCTTGTCGTTATAGAAATTTAATCTTACGATATGCAAAAACGCAACCTTAGTTTTTGGGAGATCTGGAACATGAGTTTTGGATTCCTAGGCATTCAATTTGGATTTGCTTTACAAAATGCTAATACCTCGAGGATCTTTGAAACTCTTGGAGCACAAGTAGAGGATATTCCAATTCTATGGATAGCAGCTCCTGTAACAGGACTAATAGTGCAACCAATAGTTGGATATTTTAGCGATAGAACCTGGACTAAACTAGGAAGAAGACGTCCATATTTTTTAGTTGGAGCGATTCTTTCTTCTTTAGCCTTATTTATTATGCCTAATTCTCCAACGCTTTGGGTGGCAGCAGGAACTTTATGGATCATGGATGCTTCCATAAATATTTCTATGGAACCTTTCCGTGCATTTGTGGGTGATAATCTCCCGGAAAGGCAGCGCACTCTTGGATTTTCCATGCAAAGTTTCTTTATTGGGATAGGTGCCGTAGTAGGTTCTTTATTACCCTATATGTTTACCAACTGGTTTGGTGTGAGTAATACTGCAGCAGAAGGAATTATTCCAGATTCTGTGAAATGGTCTTTTTATGTTGGCGGCGTGGTGTTTTTACTTGCAGTACTCTGGACCATATTCAAATCTAAAGAATACTCACCAGAGGAATTAGCTGCTTTCGATAAAGCTGATAAAGCCATCTCGTCTATAAATGATGAGATTGTAGACAAGCAGAAAAATATTAAATCACAATTTACTACAGGGTCAATAATGGCCATTATTGGTTTGTTATTTTCAGGCGTAATTTTTTATAAAGATTTAACTAAGGAACTATACATACTTTTTATAGGTCTTTTAATTGCAGGTGTACTATTTATGATAGTATCTCAATTACGAAAAAATCAAGTTCGTAATGGTTTTACCATTATTATTACAGATATGCTTAACATGCCCAGAGCAATGAAGCAGCTGGCATGGGTTCAATTCTTTTCATGGTTCGCGTTGTTTTCTATGTGGATCTATACAACTCAGGCAGTTACTGGACATGTTTTTGGAACTTCAGACACTACTTCTGAACTTTATAATGATGCAGCAGACTGGGTAACGGTGATGTTCACTGTATATAATGGGGTTGCAGCAGCCGTTGCATTTCTATTACCAGTACTAGCAAGAAGAACAAGTAACAAATTCACCCATTTGCTAGCACTTTGTGCTGGAGGACTTGGATTAATATCTATTTATTTTCTATCAGATAAAACAGGATTATTATTAGCGATGGTAGGTGTAGGGATCGCTTGGGCGAGTATTCTATCTATTCCATACGCTATGCTGTCTGGGTCGTTACCATCTAATAAAATGGGATATTATATGGGAGTTTTTAATTTCTTTATAGTGATACCTCAAATTGTGGCAGCCACAATTTTAGGATTTTTAGTAAAAGAATTTTTTGGAAATGAACCTATCTACGCATTGTTAATAGGAGGTTTCTCAATGATCTTGGCGGGAATTTTAACCCTAAGAGTTCAAACACAACGTAAAATAAATATTAGTGAACAAGATTAAAGGAGTAATATTCGATTTAGATGGAGTAATTGTAGATACTGCGAAATTTCACTTTTTAGCCTGGAAAAAACTGGCTAATGATCTGGGTTTCGATTTTACAGAACTTCAAAATGAAGAATTAAAAGGAGTAAGCCGTGTGCGCTCTCTTGAGAAAATATTAGAATGGGGAAATACAAGTTTATCTAAAGATGAATTTGCCCAGAAAATGGCGGTAAAGAATGATAATTATTTGTCCTATCTCACCAATATGAACAGTGCAGATATTTTACCGGGCGTTTCTAAAGTGATCAACTTTTTAATGGAAGAAAAAGTTCCTTTTGCACTGGGATCGGCAAGTAAAAATGCCAGACCAATTCTTGAGAAAACAGATCTTATCAATAAATTCCATGCTATTGTAGATGGAAACGATGTTAGTAAAGCCAAACCAGATCCAGAGGTTTTTATTATTGCTGCTGAAAAAATTGGAGTAGCTCAAGAAAACTGCTTGGTTTTTGAAGATTCGGTTGCTGGTGTACAAGCCGCCAATATCGCAGGAATGATAAGTGTAGGAATTGGGGAAAAAGAAGTACTGCATGAAGCAGATTATGTATTCAGCAGTTTTGAAGAGATAGAAATAGATTTTTTAAAAAAACTAGTGACAACTTAATAATGAATCAAGATTATATAAAACCAGACAATTGGTCTATCATAGAAGAAGGCTTCGAGAAAGATCGTGTAGAATCTTCTGAAAGTTTGTTTAGCATCGGAAATGGGAAAATGGGCCAGCGCGCCAATTTTGAAGAACAGTATACAGGAGAAACATTTCAAGGAAGTTATATCGCCGGCGTCTATTACCCAGATAAAACCAAAGTTGGTTGGTGGAAAAATGGCTATCCGGAATATTTTGCAAAGGTGTTGAATGCGCCTAATTGGATTGGGATCAATGTATTTGTTAATGGCGAGGCTTTAGATCTAAATACATGTACTAAAGTATCAGATTATCGCAGAGAGCTTAATATGAAAGAGGGTTGGTACCAACGTAGTTTTGTTGCTACTTTACCTAATAATATCTCAATAAAAGTTATTGCTACCAGATTTTTATCTTTAGAATTGGATGAAGTTGGGGCAATAGATTATCAAATAGAATTAATTTCTGGAGATGCAACAATCACCTTCCAGCCCTACTTGGATGGTGGTATTTCCAATACCGATGCTAACTGGGAAGAAAAATTCTGGAAAACCTTAGAAGTTAGTTCTCATAAGGATCAAGGTTTTATAATTTCAAAAACCTTAAAAACAGAATTTTATGCCTGTACCTTCATGCAATCTGAATTATTGCTGAACGGTAATAAAGTTGAGGTTACTCATAAAGAAGAAAAAGAACAGGATAAGTTTGTCTTTACTTATGAGATTTCAGCAGAAAAAGGAGATGTGGTGAGTTTGCAAAAATTCGCAGGCTATGTTACAGACATGAATCATGATAGAAAAGACTTGGTAGATGCTGCCAAGAACGTATTAGCTACTGCTGTTAGTAAAGGATATAAGGCATTGCTTCAGGATCAAAAAGATGCTTGGGCAAGGACTTGGGAAATGGCTGATATCTCCATTTCTGGAGATGTAAAAGCACAACAAGGGATCCGATTCAATATTTTTCAGCTTAATCAAACCTATTCCGGGAAAGATGAGCGATTAAATATTGGGCCAAAAGGATTTACCGGTGAGAAATACGGTGGAAGCACTTATTGGGATACCGAAGCTTATTGTATTCCATTTTATATGGCTACAAAAGATCAGCAGGTTGCTAGAAATTTATTAAGCTATAGATACAACCAATTAGATAAGGCTATTGAAAATGCAGAAAAATTAGGTTTTACTAATGGAGCTGCTTTGTATCCAATGGTTACAATGAACGGAGAAGAAAGCCATAACGAATGGGAGATCACTTTTGAAGAAATTCACAGAAATGGCGCAATGGTTTTTGCCATTTATAATTATGTTCGATATACTGGAGATTTCGATTATATACCTGAAAAAGGATTGGAAGTAATGATCGCTATTGCCAGATTCTGGCAACAACGTGCAAACTTCAGTAAAGACAAGAACCAGTATGTGATTCTTGGAGTAACAGGTCCTAATGAATATGAGAACAATGTGAATAACAATTGGTACACTAACTACCTAGCTAAATGGTGTATAGAATATTGTTTAGAAACATTGAAAAAAGTTAAAGATGGACATGCGGAAGATTTCGATAGGATTTTCGGTTTAACTAATCTTTCTGAAGCTGAATTGATGAAATGGAAAGAAGTAGCAGAAAATATGTACTTCCCAGTTTCTGAAGAATTTGGCGTATTTCTACAACAAGATGGATTCTTAGATAAGGAATTGGTTCCAGTTAAAGATTTGGAAAAAACAAGCAGACCAATTAACCAGAAATGGAGCTGGGATAGAATTTTAAGATCCTGTTATATCAAACAAGCAGATGTCTTGCAAGGATTCTACTTTTTTGAAGATAGATTTAAAGAAGAAGAATTAGCCAAGCATTTCGACTTTTATGAGCCGTTAACGGTACATGAATCTTCGCTTTCACCATGTGTGCACAGTATTCAGGCTGCTAAACTAGGAAGAATGGAGCAAGCCTATGAGTTTTATGTGAGAACTTCTAGATTGGATCTGGATGACTATAATCATGAAGTAAAAGAAGGTTGCCATATCACAAGTATGGCTGGAACCTGGATGAGTATTGTAGAAGGTTTTGGAGGAATGCGTGTTATTGAAGATAAATTATCTTTTAATACAAGAATTCCTGATGAATGGGATGCATATTCGTTTAAGGTGAACTTTAGAAACCAGATCGTAAAAGTAAATGTAAGCAAGGAGAAAACTTGTTTTAATTTAGAAGGAACCGAGCCTATCACAATATTAGTGAAAGGAAAGGCTATAGAAGTTCAACCAAATAATTCTGTAGAAGTTTAGTCTTAGACTAGAATTTGATGATGCATATCCAAATACACCTATGAAGCAGTTAGTTTTACTTTTTTCGATACTTTTTAGTCTTTCAAGTTTTGCACAAATAGAACGAGTAGAACCGCCATTTTGGTGGAGCGATATGCATCAGGAAAATCTCCAGATCATGTTTTACGGAAAAGATATTGCTAATTACGAAGTAACAGCTTCAAAGGAAGTGGTTATCGAAAATGTACTTAAAACAGAGAATTCTAATTATTTATTTATAAGCATCCAAACCAAAGATCTTCCTGCAGGTTCTTATGCTTTTAATTTCAGTAAAAAAGGTTCTAAGGATTTTAGCAGATCTTATGAATTTAAACAAAGAAGAGAAGGTTCTGCTTTAAGAAGAGGTTTTGATGCCAGTGATGCGATGTATCTTATTATGCCAGATCGTTTTGCTAATGGAAATCCTGATAATGATTCTTCAGAAAAAATGGTAGAAAAGGCAGATCGTTCAAATTTAGGTGGTCGTCATGGTGGGGATATTCAGGGAATTATAGATCATTTAGATTATATCAAGGATTTAGGTGCAACTGCGATTTGGAGTACACCGCTTTTAGAAGATAACGACAAAGCTTATTCTTATCATACCTATGCACAAAGTGACGTTTATAAGATAGATCCTAGATATGGGTCTAATGAAGATTATAAAAAATTGGGTGCAGAAATGCACTCTAGAGACATGAAATTGGTGATGGATTATGTTACCAATCATTGGGGAGCAGAACATTGGATGATCAAGGATTTACCAACTTACGACTGGATCCACCAATTCCCGGGATATGCAAATTCAAATTACAGAATGACCACTCAGTATGATCCTAATAGATCTCAAAGAGACTGGAAATACTGTGTAGATGGTTGGTTTGTTAGTACAATGCCAGATCTAAATCAGAGTAATCCTTTGGTGCTAAATTACCTTACACAAAATGCTATATGGTGGATAGAATATGCCAATTTGGACGGGTTTCGAGTAGATACATATTCATATAATGATAAACAGGGAATTGCCAAATGGACGAAATCCATTATGGATGAATACCCAAATTTTAATATAGTTGGAGAGGTTTGGATGCACGATCAATCACAAATTTCTTATTGGCAAAAAGATAGCCCAATTGGCGCTATCCAGAGCTATAATTCTAATTTACCATCTGTAATGGATTTCACCTTGCACGATGCTATTACCAGTATTTTTAATGAAGATAATGCAAGTTGGGATAGAGGAATGGTAAAGGTGTATGAGAATTTCGTAAACGATTTTTTATATGCAGATATCGATAATTTATTGGTCTTTGCAGGGAATCATGATACAGATAGAATCAACCATATTTACAACGGAGATTTAGAGAAATACAAGATGGCAATGACGCTGGTTCTTACCACTAGAGGAATTCCGCAGTTGTATTATGGAGATGAAATAGGAATGCAAGGCAATAAAGCTGAAAAAGGCGATGGTGATATTCGCAGAGATTTTCCCGGTGGCTGGAAAGGAGATGAGAATAATGCTTTTACTGAGGCTGGAAGAACTCAGGATCAGGAAGCTTATCATGCTTTTACCAAAAAATTACTGAATTATAGAAAGAATAAGAAAGTCCTACATTTCGGAAAATTACTTCAGTTCTTACCAGAAAACAATGTGTATGTTTATTTTAGATACGACGAAAATGAGCGTGTTATGGTCGTGATAAATAATAATACCGAAGCCCAGGAATTAGAACTCTCTCGTTTTGCTGAAGGTTTAGACGGAAACACTTCAGGAAAAGATGTTATAACAGGAAAGCAAGTTAATTTGAGTAATAACTTAAGCATTAAAGGGAAATCCTCCTTGGTGATCGAATTAAAATAAGTTTTTGTCACCTTGAGCGGAGTCGAAAGATCAAACAAAAACGTCTCGACTTTAACCTCTATTGAGCGAAGTCGAAATACTCGACCTGACAATTAAAATGTATTTAAATTAAAACTGAAATAGCAATTATGAAGATCCTCCCAAATAATAATAAATGCTTGTTACTTCTGATCTTCTTTGGATTGAATTTTTTGTTCATTTCGGCTCAAAACGCAGATAGAACTTTTAAAAGCTTCGAACAAAAGGCTGGTATTGTTTCGGTATCTACCAACGATGGGAAATACCGTTTCCAAGCATTCACACCAGAGATCATGGAAACCAGTTTTATTCCGACGGGAGAAAAATATGATGAAAACTCATATTCCGTAGTTCTAAAGCCTTCAGAAATAACTCCAACAATAACAGAAGAGGCTAATTCATTAAAAATCGCTACACCTGGAATTACAGTTCTAATCACCAAAAAACCATTTCAAGTAAAATATTTCTATGAAGGAGAAGAGGTGATCTCAGAAAAAATGGGATATTCAACATCTAAAACTCATAAAAAACTCGATTTCAATATTTCAGAATACGAAATGCTTATGGGTGGTGGCGCCCGCGCTTTGGGAATGAACAGAAGGGGAAATAGGCTGGAATTATACAATCGTGCAGATTATGGGTATGGAACAAAATCGGCCTTGTTAAATTATACATTGCCTGTGGTAATGTCTTCAGAAAAATACCTGTTACATTTTGATAATGCTCCAATTGGGTTTTTAGATCTGGATAGCAATCACTCTAATTCTATTACTTACGAAACCATTAGTGGTAGAATGACCTATCAACTTGTGGTTGGAAAAACTTGGGATAAGATCATAGAAAATTTTACGCTTTTAACCGGGCGTCAGCCATTGCCTCCAAGATGGGTTTTTGGTAATTTCTCGAGTAGATTTGGATATCATTCACAGGAAGAAGTAGAAAGCACTATTGCTAAGTTCAAAAAAGACAGCATTCCGGTAGATGCCGTTATTCTTGATCTTTATTGGTTTGGTCATGAGATAAAAGGCACTATGGGGAATCTGGAATTCGTAAAAGACTCGTTTCCGAAACCAAAACAAATGATCTCTAAGCTTGCAGATCAAGGTGTAAAAACCGTTTTGGTTACCGAACCATTTATTCTTACTACTTCAAAAAAGTGGGAGGATGCGGTTAAGCAAAATGTTTTAGCAACAGATTCTGTTGGGAAACCTTTTAAATATGATTTTTACTTTGGGAACACGGGATTGGTAGATATTTTTAAACCAAAAGCACAAGACTGGTTTTGGAATATTTATAAGGATCTTAAATCTTTGGGAGTAGCTGGATGGTGGGGTGATCTTGGAGAACCGGAAGTACATCCAACCAAATTGCAGCATAGTATAGGAAGCGCAGATGAGGTTCATAATATATATGGACATTATTGGGCGAAAATTATAAAAGAAGGTTATGATACCGATTTTCCGGAAGAGCGTCCTTTTATTTTAATGAGAGCTGGAGCAGCCGGATCGCAAAGATTTGGATTAATGCCTTGGTCTGGAGATGTTAATAGAGGTTGGAATGGTTTGAAGCCACAGCCAGAGATAAGTCTTCAAATGGGATTACAAGGCTTGGCTTATATGCACTCCGATCTTGGTGGTTTTGCTGGAGATCTTGAAGATGATGAGTTGTATACCAGATGGTTGCAATATGGTGTTTTTCAACCAATATTCCGCCCACATGCGCAGGAAGAAGTAGCCTCTGAGCCGGTCTTTAAAAATGATAGGACCAAAGCATTGGCTAAAAAAGCCATTGAATTAAGATATAAATTATTGCCTTATAACTATAATTTAGCTTTCGAAAATCATATTTCAGGGAAACCATTAATGAGACCTTTGTTCTTTGAAGAGCCTGAAAATGATTTAATGTACGCTGTTTCCGATACCTATTTATGGGGTGATAGTTTCTTGGTCTCTCCAATTTTAAATCCAGGAGTTACTACTAAAGAAGTGATATTCCCGACAACAAGTAACTGGTTCGATTTTTATACTGGAGATAAGTATTCTAAAGGAACAGTAGCTTCTGTAAAAGTGGTAGAAGATCATATTCCGGTTTTTGTAAGAGGTGGTGCTTTTATTCCAATGTCAAGGCCAATGCAAACTACTGCAAACTATGATGCTTCATTCTTAGATGTTTATTTCTATTATGATGAGCAAGCAAAAAGTAGCACAGCTACTTTATATAATGACGACGGAAAAACTCCAGAGGCCTACGAAAATGGCTTGTTTGAACTTGTTAAATTTGATTCTGAAATAAAAGCTTCAGAGGTAATTTTAAAAATTCAGAAAGAAGAAGGAAAGAGTGCAACTTCAGAAATAGAACTTATAGATCTGCATGTCGAGAACTTAAAAAAGGAAGTGAAGTTTGTATGGGTAAATGGAATAAAATATACAGGTAAAAACTATATGCACCTTGGGAAACTAAATATCCCAGTAAGATTCGATCAAAACGAAACGATTATAAAAATAGAATTCAATTAATTAAAACTTATAACCTATGATTAAGAAAATGGTATTAGCATTTAGCATGGTTGCTGTAATGGCATCTTGTAAAGATGAAAATAAAGAGAAGAAAGATTCTGAAATTCCAAAAGAGGAGCAAAAGATAAGTATTAAAGACAGCGATCTGGAAAATGCGGTGATTTATGAAGCGAATATCCGCCAGTATTCTCCGGAAGGAACTTTTAATGCATTTACAGAAGATATTCCGAAGTTAAAAGAATTGGGTGTAAAAGTGATCTGGGTAATGCCGGTATATCCAATTTCTTTAAAAAACAGAAAAGCTACGGGTGGAAAAATGGTTACAGAAATTGAAGATGAAAAAGAACGTGAGAAATATTTAGGAAGTTACTATGCAATTGCAGACTATACCAAAGTGAATCCGGATCTTGGAACTATTGAAGATTTCCAAAAAATGGTAGACGTAGCACATGAAAATGGAATGTTCGTAATCATGGACTGGGTTGCGAATCACACAGGATGGGATCATCATTGGATCACCGAGCATCCAGAATATTATACACAAAACGAAGCAGGAGAAATTGTAGATCCTTTAAATCCCGAAACTGGAGAGTCTTGGGGATGGACAGATACTGCCGATCTTAATTACGAAAATAAAGAGCTTTGGACAGCAATGACCAACGAAATGAAGTATTGGGTAGAGAATCATGATATAGATGGGTTTAGAGCTGATGTTGCTGGAGAAGTTCCAACTGAATTCTGGGATCAAGCGGTAAAAACAATTAAAGAAGTGAAACCGTTGTTTATGTTGGCAGAATCTGAAAAGAAGGATCTTTTTCATAATTCTTTCGATATGGGATACAACTGGGAAGGGCATCATATCATGAATGAGATCGCGCAAGGAAAACAAGGAGTGAAAGCTTGGGATACTTATATGACCAAAATTGACACCTTATATCAAAAAGACGATTTCTTGATGAACTTTGTTACGAACCACGATGAGAATTCATGGAGCGGAACGGTAAAAGAAAGAATGGGTGATGCAGGAGAAGCTATGTTGGCACTTACTTATACGTTGCCAGGTATGCCATTAATCTATAGCGGTCAGGAATATGATCTGGATCGTAGATTATTGTTCTTCGAAAAAGACAGCATTCCTAAAACCAAAGGTAAAGTTTGGCCTGTTCTCGTTAAGTTAGGTGAACTTAAAAATAACAATGAGGCGCTTGCAGGAGGTAAAAAATCTGCCGGTTACAAACGTCTAACTACAACAAAAGATGATCAAGTGTTGGCTTTCTCCAGAGGAAGTGGAGATGATAAGGTGATTTATGTTGCTAACCTTAGCAAATCACCGGTAAAATTTAAAATGGAACTAGATGGGAAATTTCAAGATTATATGAGTTCTGGAGAGTTAGATCTTAAGAAGGAAATGGAAATGGAATTTAAGCCTTGGGAATACAAAATATTGATAAACAACTAAGTATTTTTCAAAATTCTTTAAAAAAGCCTCATAATTGAGGCTTTTTTTATGAGTTATTAACCGAAAACGTTTTAGTAATAGAAGTGATTAGGATTTAAGAATGAAATCGAATAGCTTTACAGTAATGCAAGTAAAAATAAAGAAAATTGGAGTTCTTACTTCAGGTGGGGATGCTCCCGGAATGAATGCCGCAATCCGTGCGGTTGTTAGAGGTTGTGCCTATCAAGAGATCGAATGTGTTGGTATCTACAGAGGATATCAGGGCTTGATAGAGAATGATTTGGAGGAGCTCAATGCGAGATCTGTCCGAAATATAATAAGTAGGGGAGGTACCTTCTTGAAATCTGCCAGATCTAAAGAATTTCAAACAATAGATGGAAGAAAGAAAGCATACGAAAATTTAAAGGATGCCAATATCGATGCCTTAGTTGTAATAGGAGGAGATGGTACCTTTACAGGAGCGCTTATCTTTAACGAAGAACATGATTTTCCGGTAATAGGAATTCCTGCTACCATAGATAATGATATTAACGGTACCGATTTTACGATTGGGTACGATACCGCTTTGAATACCGTAGTAGAAGCAATAGATAAGATTAGAGATACCGCCAGTTCCCACAATAGATTATTCCTTGTTGAAGTAATGGGTAGAGATGCAGGAGATATTGCCTTAAATAGTGGAATTGGAGCAGGAGCAGAGGAAATTTTAATACCGGAGGAAGACAGGGGAATAGAGCGTTTAGTAGAATCTCTAAGGAAAAGCAGAAAGTCAGGAAAAACCTCAAGCATTATAGTTGTTGCTGAAGGGGATAAAAGCGGAAAGAACATTTTTGAACTTGCAGCATATATAGAAGAGCATCTGGAAGATTATGAAATTAGAGTTTCTGTGCTAGGCCATATCCAACGAGGAGGATCTCCAAGTTGTTATGATAGGGTTTTGGCAAGTAAACTAGGAATTGGTGCGGTAGATGCACTTATAAATGGAGAACGTACCATTATGGTTGGCATCCATCATCAAAAGGTAGTTTCGGTACCATTGGAAATAGCAATTAAAAGTGGTGCTAAATACGATAAGAATTTAAGAAGAGTCGCTGATATTACTTCAGTATAATAATTTACAAAGATATATTATGAGTACTAAAATTGGAATAAACGGCTTCGGCCGAATTGGACGAATAGCTTTTAGAAATGCTATTTTAAATGACGCAGTGGAAGTGGTAGCTGTGAACGATCTTTTAGATGTAGAGCAATTGGCTTATCTATTAAAATACGATTCTGTTCATGGAAAATTTGATGGGCAAGTAGAGGTGAAGGATGGTCATTTAGTGGTTAATGGAAACACTATAAGAGTAACTGGAGAGCGTAACCCTGAAAATCTTAAATGGGATGAGGCAAAAGTAGATGTAGTTCTGGATTGTACAGGAATATTTACTACTAAAGAATCTGCTGGAGCACATTTAAAAGCTGGAGCAAAGAAAGTTGTGATCTCTGCACCCTCTAAAGATGCTCCAATGTTTGTAATGGGAGTTAATCATATGGATGTAAAAGCAGAAGATACTATAGTGTCTAATGCATCTTGTACCACCAACTGTTTAGCACCCTTAGCTAAAATTATAGACGACGAGTTTGGTTTGATAGAAGGTTTGATGACCACTGTTCACGCAACTACTGCATCTGAATATACTGTGGATTCACCAGATAAGAAAAATTATAGATTAGGAAGAAGCGCTTTAAATAATATTATTCCAACTTCTACAGGTGCTGCGGTAGCAGTTACTAAAGTGATCCCTTCATTAAAGGGAAAACTTACAGGAATGGCTTTTAGAGTACCAACGGTAGATGTATCTGTAGTAGATCTTACAGTAAGAACTGAAAAAGCTGCTACTTACGATGAAATAAAGGCAGTATTTAAAAAGGCTTCAGAAGGAGCTTACAAAGGAATAGTGTCTTATACCGAAGACATGGTAGTTTCTCAAGACTTTGTATCTAATCCTTATACTTGTAATTTCGATGCGGAAGCTGGAATTGCATTAAATGATAATTTCTTTAAATTAATAGCTTGGTATGATAATGAATATGCATATTCTGCTAAATTAGTAGAACTTGCAGCGCACGTTGCTTCCATATAAATCATAAATAGCCATTTATTTATGCTATAATTTGAAAATAAATGGTTTATTTTATCATATAAAGAAATTAAAATGATATTAATTGCTGATGGTGGTTCCACCAAATGTGACTGGATTCTTTTGAATAACAAAGGAGAGCAGATATTTCAAACTCGTACAAAGGGATTAAATCCTGCCGTTTTTCCTGAAGCAATGTTGGAACAACGAATTGAAGAAAATCCCGAGCTATTCGAAGTTAGGAATGAAATTGAAAGAGTTCATTTTTTTGGTGCTGGTTGTGGAACTGAAATTCCTCGTAAACTTTTGGCAGATATTATTGCCAATTTCTTTACCAATGCTTCAGAAGTAATGGTGAAGGAAGATATGGTTGCAGCAGCCTATGCCGCTACTACCGAGCCTGGGATCGTTTGTATTTTGGGTACGGGTTCTAATAGTTGTTATTTCGACGGAAAAGATGTTCATATGTCAGTAGCTTCATTGGGCTATGTTTTAATGGATGAAGCCAGTGGAAATTATTTCGGAAAAAGATTAATAAGAGATTATTATTATAAAAGAATGCCACCGGATATCGCCGCTAAATTTGAAAAGGATTTCAATTTGGAAAGTGATGAGATCAAAAAGAATCTTTACAAGAAAGAAAATCCAAATACGTATTTAGCATCTTTTGCTGAGTTCATTTTTACCAATGAGAGAAATGGATATTTCTACAAATTAGTGCATGAGGGAATAAAGGAATTTATGCATACTCGTGTACTTTCATTTAAACAAGCTCAAACAGTACCAATCCATTTTATAGGAAGCATCGCATATTTTAGTCAGGATATTATTAGAGCGGTTGCGCAACCTTACAATCTGGAAATAGGAAATATTATTCGCAGACCTATAGATGCACTCATAGAACACTATAGAAAAAACGTCTTAAATACTTAACAGTCAATCTACCATAAATTTTTACTACATTTAATTAAAATGATAATTAGATGCTCGTAAAAGTTTATGGTAGTGCTGTTTTTGGTGTAGAAGCTACCACCATTACTGTAGAAGTAAATGTAGCAACCGGCATTGGTTATCACCTTGTTGGACTTCCAGACAATGCTATAAAAGAAAGTAGTTTTAGAATAGCTGCTGCACTTCAGAATAATTCTTATAAATTTCCGGGCAAGAAGATCACTATTAATATGGCGCCTGCAGATCTTCGCAAGGAAGGCTCAGCTTACGATCTTACCTTAGCTTTAGGAATCCTTGCAGCATCTAATCAAATTAAGGCGGAAGATATTGGAGACTATCTTATCATGGGAGAACTTTCTCTGGATGGAGGCTTGCAACCCATAAAAGGGGCTTTACCTATTGCAATTAAGGCTAAGGAGGAAGGTTATAAAGGATTTATACTGCCAATACAAAATGTAAAAGAGGCGGCCATTGTTAGCGGACTAGATGTATATGGGGTTAGTAACATCCTAGAAGTTATAAAATATTTTGATAAAGGGATTGCGCTCGAGAAAACTGTAATAGATACCAGAAAGGAATTTTATAACGATCTGGAACATTTAGAACATGATTTTGCAGATGTAAAAGGACAGGAAAGTATAAAACGTTGTATGGAGATAGCCGCGGCTGGTGGCCATAACGTAATTCTCATTGGCCCTCCAGGAGCAGGAAAGACCATGCTTGCGAAAAGATTACCCAGTATTTTACCGCCAATGACACTTCAGGAAGCATTGGAAACCACCAAAATTCACAGCGTGGTTGGAAAAGTTAAAGAAAATGTAGGTTTAATGTCTCAGCGGCCATTTAGAAG
This sequence comes from Gillisia sp. UBA3175, assembly GCA_002364325.1. Taxonomy (GTDB): domain Bacteria; phylum Bacteroidota; class Bacteroidia; order Flavobacteriales; family Flavobacteriaceae; genus Gillisia. Next base: position 253,587 of record DEXV01000002.1, on the reverse strand, counting down.
CCCTCATCATACAATTTCGGATGTGGCTTTAGTTGGCGGAGGTGCTTATCCACAACCCGGTGAAATTTCTTTATCCCATAACGGTGTTTTATTTCTGGATGAATTACCAGAATTTAAAAGAGGTGTTTTAGAAGTTTTGAGGCAACCTTTGGAAGATAGGGAGGTTACCATTTCGAGAGCGAAATTCACAGTAACATACCCTTCAAGTTTTATGTTGGTAGCAAGTATGAACCCTAGTCCAAGTGGTTTTTTTAATGATCCAGATTCACCCATGTCCTCTTCACCGGGAGAAATGCAGCGCTACCTAAGTAAGATAAGCGGGCCTTTGCTGGATCGAATAGACATACATATTGAAGTTACTCCTGTTCCTTTCGAAAAATTAAGTGAGGAGCGTGTAGGAGAAAAAAGTGTAGATATTAGAAAAAGGGTAACCGTTGCCCGGCAAATTCAAACGGAGCGTTTCAAGGATAAAGAAAACGTGCATTATAATGCTCAAATGAGTGTAAAACACATCTCTGAATATTGCAAATTAGAAAATTCTTCAAAAGAACTTTTAAAAATTGCAATGGCACGTTTAAATCTTTCAGCTAGAGCTTACGACAGAATTCTTAAGGTTTCTCGAACCATTGCAGATCTTTCTGAAAGTGAAAATATCCAAGGCAGTCATATTTCCGAAGCTATTCAATATAGAAGTTTGGATAGAGAAGGCTGGTTAGGTTAAAAATTTCTTACATAACTAGCGCTTACCGAAGATTTTAATACATTTGAGAAATATACTTAAATTAAGATACCTACTTCAAATGAAAAGAATTCTAATGTTGCTAATACTTGTCGGCTTGATGGGCTGTAAAGGAGATGAAAGATCAAATGCAGAGAAAAATAGTGCAGATTCAGATAGCTTATCTATTCCAGATATCTCATTAGATTCCATTTTAAAAGCAGATAGCATAGAAATGAATTTAGAGCAAGCAAATAAATTGGCGGAATTGCCATTAGCATGCTTAAATACAGAATACCCTAATAAATTAGGGCAAACCCTTGGAAGCGAAAAGGATCTTGGCACACCAAAAGAGTTACATCCTGCTTTTTATGGCTGTTTCGATTGGCATTCTTCTGTGCATGCACACTGGTCTTTAGTGGTGTTGCTGAAGCAATTTCCTAAATTGGAAAAAGCCGATGAGATCAAAACTGCTTTGGAAAAGTCATTAACTAAAGAAAATATAGCTGCTGAAGTTAAGTATTTTAAAGCTGAAAATAATACCGATTACGAACGTACTTATGGTTGGGCTTGGTTATTAAAACTTTCGGAAGAACTTCAAACATGGGATACGGATCTGGGTGAGGAACTAGCTACAAATCTAAAACCATTATCAGATCTTATAGTTGCTAATTTCACAGAGTTCTTACCAAAGTTAAATTATCCCATCCGTGTAGGCGAGCATTCCAATACTGCTTTCGCCTTAAGTTTTGCTTACGATTATGCTGCATCTGTGAAGGATGCCAAATTTCAGGAATTAATAGAAAGAAGAGCAAAAGAGTTTTATTTAAAAGATGACAATTGCCCTATTTCTTGGGAACCAAGTGGCTTCGATTTTCTTTCGCCTTGTTTAGAGGAGATAGATATTATGAGAAAGGTCTTGCCTAAAGCGGCCTTCCCGCTTTGGATCGAAGATTTTATGCCGCAACTTAAAAATCCGGATTTCGATATTGCTGTAGGTCAGGTTTCTGATAGAACAGATGGAAAGTTAGTGCATATAGATGGTCTAAATTTTAGCAGAGCTTGGGTATTTTATGGTTTAGCTAATGAGTATCCAGATAAATACAATCATTTAAGAAATCTTGCAAATCGTCATGTTTCTAGTTCTTATCCAAATTTAGTTGGTGATAGTTATGAAGGTGGCCACTGGTTAGGTAGTTTTGCTATTTACGCCCTGCACCAATCTAAAGTTCAAAAGTGAAAAATTGGCTGAGAAATGTGGGCCCGGGAGTCTTGGTTTCGGCTGCATTTATTGGCCCTGGTACGGTAACAGTATGCACTTTAGCGGGAGTTAATTTTCAATTCGCTCTGCTATGGGCATTATTATTATCTATAATTTCCTGTATTATTCTACAGGAAATGGCAGCGAGGCTTGGAATAATTTCTCAAGCAGGCTTAAGTGAAAGCATTCGACAAGAAATTAAGAATCCCATAGTTCGTGTTTTTGCCATCGTTCTTGTGTTGTCTGCCATTGTAGTTGGAAACGCTGCTTATGAAGCGGGAAATATAACTGGTGCGGTGCTTGGTATAACTGCGCTTGTTAATCCGGTAGAATTACAGCTTGGAAATTTCAGTTTAAATATTTGGAGTGTTTTAATTGGAGCAATAGCTTTTAGCTTGCTGTATATTGGAAATTATAAAGTCCTGGAACGTGTATTTATTGGTTTAGTGGCTATTATGAGTATCTCCTTTATAATTACAGCTATACTTACAAAGCCCGATGTTTCATTGATATTTCAAGGTTTATTAATTCCTAAATTAGGCTCAGATAGAATACTTACCGTAATTGCCTTGGTAGGTACTACTGTGGTACCATATAATTTATTTTTACATGCTTCACTGGTAAGTGAAAAGTGGAAGGATGCCTCTAACCTGCCATTGGCTCGTAAAGATCTAAGCATAGCTATAATATTGGGCGGAGTAGTATCTATGGCAATAGTTATTTGCGCGGCTACACCAAATTTATTAAACGTAAGTTCCGCGGCAGATCTGGCCGTAGGTTTAGAGCCATTGTTTGGGCAGTATGCCACTTGGTTTATAGCTATAGGATTATTGTCTGCTGGAATTACTTCGGCCATTACAGCGCCTCTGGCTGCAGCCTATGTAGCAAAAGGTTGCTTTGGATGGAAAGATGGAATGAAGTCTGGAAAATTTAGATCAGTTTGGATGGGGATCTTATTATTAGGGATCTTCTTTTCTTCTTTAAAACTAAATCCGGTAGAGATCATCCAATTCGCTCAAATAGCAAATGGATTATTACTTCCAATAATTGCAATCTTTCTTTTATGGATAGTAAATAGAAAGAGTGTTATGGGCATTTATAAGAACAGCTTGATCCAAAACATTTTTGGGATTATTATAATTGGTATCGCAATCTTCTTGGGTGCTAAATCTATATATTCGGTGTTGCAAAATTTTTAAAGGATGTTCAGGAAACAGATTCATATTAACTGCGATCTTGGTGAAGGTGGGAAATATGATTCGCAACTTATGCCTTTAATATCTGCATGTAATATTGCATGTGGTGGGCATGCTGGGGATGTACAAAGTATGACCAAAACATTGCTCCTTGCCAAGCAGCATAAAGTACAAATTGGGGCACATCCTTCCTATCCAGATAAAGAAAATTTTGGAAGACATTCAATTAAAATTTCTGAACAACAGCTTAAGAATTCTATTAAAGATCAGATCTTATCTCTTAATAAAATAGCTATGGAGCATGGGGAAAAGCTAACTCATATTAAGCCTCACGGAGCGCTATATAATGATGCTGCAAAGGATAAAAATATAGCTGAAATTGTGTTACAAGCTATTAAAGACTGCGAGCTAAATATCCCTATTTATTGCCCTGAAAACTCGATAATTTTTCAACTTTCTAAAAGCAACATCCCAATGGTTTTTGAAGCCTTTGCAGACCGCAATTATAATCCAGATCTTAGCTTGGTTTCACGGTCCAATTCCAATGCATTGATCATTCAAAAAGAAGCTGTTTTTAAGCACCTTTTTAAGATGTTTAATGAGGGAAAAATACGTTGTGAGAATGGGCAGGAAATTAAGGTAAACCCCGATACATTTTGTTTGCATAGTGACACTCCAAATTCGGTTGAGATCTTGCATTTTATAGCAGAAAAATTTCAGAAAATAAATATTAAAATAGCCAAGGAATGAGTAAGAAATATCCTTTCTTTTCTCCCATGGGGGATAAGGCAATTCTAATAGAATTTGGCCCTGAAATTTCTGAAATCACGCTTCAAAAAGTGTTGATCTGTAAAAAACATATTGAAATTATAAGGTCTAAAGAAATAGTTGAGGTAATAAACACATATTGTTCATTATTAATAACTTATGTGTGTACTATAGAAAATGTCTATAATGAGTTTTTAGCCTTAAAAAGCTTAATTTCCGAAGCTGATATCGGTAAAAATATCAATTCTAAACTTTATCATATTCCGGTTTGTTATGAAGAAGAATTTGGTTTGGATCTGTACTTGTTAGCAAGTCAAAATAAACTCTCAATTTCTGAAATTATCGACCTACATACTAGTCCTATTTATACGGTCTGTTTTATAGGTTTTTTACCTGGATTTTTATACTTAGGAGGACTTGATAAAAAGCTGATAATTTCAAGAAGATCAACCCCCAGAATGAAGGTAGAAAAAGGTGCCGTTGGGATAGGGGAAAACCAGACCGGAATTTACCCAAAAAGCAGTCCGGGAGGATGGCAAATAATTGGAAATTCTCCAGTTAATTTTTTCGATAAAAAAGAGCTCCCACCATGCCAGATTTTAGCAGGAGATAAGGTAAAATTTTACTCGGTTAAGAAGCAGGAATATTTGGCTATTATAGATGAAATGGACAATTCTAATTTTCAATTAAAAAGCGAAAATTATGTTGGCTAAAATTCAGGTTTTACATCCCGGACTTTACACCTCAATTCAGGATCTTGGAAGATTTTGTTTTGGAAAATTTGGAGTTCCACAAAGTGGGGTGATGGATTCATATTCTGCTAAAATCGCAAACTTACTTTTAAATAATTCTGAAGATGCGCCAGTTTTAGAGATCACCCAAATGGGACCAAAATTGCAGTTTTCTGAAGCCACAATAATTTCAATATGTGGGGCATTTATAAACCCCAAACTAAACGGAAATGATATTTTAAATCATTCGGTTATAGCTGTGAAAAAGGATGATGTGCTCACTTTTGGAAAATTAGAATATGGTTGTAGAGCATATGTTGCAATTTTTGGAGGCTTTAAAGTAGATCTTGTTTTAAATAGTGCTAGCTGGTACGAAGGAGTCACAAATCAATTTAAATTGCATAAAGGAGATGAGTTATATTTTACTCCAACTGCACCATTGGGAAACCAACACCATTCTGGGTTAAAAATAAAAACTGATTATATAAAGGAAATGGTGATTCCTACTTTTAAAGGACCCGAATTTGATTTCCTAACAAAAGCACAGCAACAACATTTACATTCGGCATGCTTTACTATCGATAAAAAGAATAATAGAATGGCCGTGCAATTAGAGGAGCCATTGGAGAATGATCTTAAAGCGATAATTACCGGGCCAGTTCTTCCTGGTACCATTCAACTAACCCCATCTGGGAATTTGATCGTACTAATGCGGGATTGTCAAACTACAGGTGGATATCCAAGGATCCTTCAGATTTCTGAGGAAGGAATAAATAGTTTATCTCAAAAACTTGCAGGAGATAGGATTAAGTTTATTTTACCTATACTAAAATAGGAAGGATATCGTTCTTAATCTAGTATTAGATAAAAAAAGTGTCTATTAACTGTGTTCTACTTAATTTTAAGCCCTACCTCAAAATTGGTTCCACCTTTAACGACACTTTTTAAACTTATAACATGGTTGTAATAATTTGGCTAAATTAGTTTACTCCACAGTTATGTAAAAGGGGATATTTCCCCATTCTCTACTATAAGTTGTTTTATTTCTAATAACCAATTATAAAAAATAGGGGTCGTTTGGCCATCTTCCTTTATAACTAGCCCACCTAATTATAAATTTACGCTTAACGACACTTATTTCCTTAAAATCAATATCAGGCTATATTAGCTTTTCAAATCTATTTAGGAAGAATTAAGGCAACAAGGGGTAAAAGCCCCTTTTTTTAAATAAATTGGTTTAATACCAACTTAATAATAGCAATAAAGAAGTGCCGCAATTGTTTTAAAAGTATTAAAAGCCCTACCTAGTAATACATCTAACAATCCGGCACATTTTTAAACCCAATTACACTTTAGATAAACTAAACTGACATTCAAATTTAGATATTACACTAGTGCAGTTCAAGGGGATTTTTCCCCTTTTTTTTTCGATTTAAAAAAATTTTGTTAAAGAAAAATTCTACTTTTAACAAAATTCTGTATTATCAATTTTAAATAATTTGGATAACATGGGTAAAAAAATTACAGTTGCGAAAGCAAAACAATTACAAAAAAAATGGTGGGAAACCAGATTAATAGTTAAAACTGGCGGAACCACTCATGAAGATACTTGCCAATTCTATTTTACCGTTGAAGAGTTGCAAGCCTATCTAGATGAGGTTAAAACAAAATCTTTAGCACAAGGTGTAGATACTCCCGGAATCAATTTGTGGTTAGGCGCGTATGATGCTACAGAAACAATACCAAGTTTGTCTACTGTATTTTTTGCACCCACCCAAAGAGTAAAATCTTATGATCCTGAGAAGGAATTTGAAGATGTAGCCAATGATGAAATAGAACCATTTAATTTTAGTCATGGCGGTTATCCACCAAAAGAGTATTAATGCAAATATTATTTTTAATTGTATTTCTTTTAGAAGGTTTTAGTGTAATAGCAGGGATTTATTATATAAGAAGGAAACCGAATGACATAGACAATAAGCTGCTAACATATTTTTTATTTCTGACTGTGTGCATAGAAATAGTTGGTCTCATTCCTGCAATAATTTATAATCATGAAGCCTTACATTATTTAAAAGACACAGTTTGGTATACCAATTTTTGGTTGTATAACCCTTTTATAATAGTAAGTTTCGCAGCTTATGCTTTTTATTTTAGAATGAGCTTAGAAAATAAGATTTCAAGGAAAATTTTAAGTTACCTAATTGTCATTTTTGTAATTTCTAGTTCATTAAATCTCTTTTTTTTGGATGATTTTTTTAATTCATATTCGATTTTTAATTTGTTTATGGGTGTTGCTTTATTATTCTTAGCAGTTAGTTTTTATTATTATGAATTGCTTCAGGATGAAACACTATTATATATTAATAGAAGTGTAAAGTTCTACGTTTCTGTTGCTATTTTATTATTTAATTTAATCTCAATGCCTCTCTGGATTTATATGAAATTTTATAACAATACATTAAGCATGGAATTCGTAAACCTATATACCATTGTATTTAGAATAGCAAATATTTTATTATACTGCACTTACATTTTTGCTTTTATCTATTGTGCGAAAGGTAGGTCGATTTCGAAAAACCTAGGTGATCTAAAATTTACAAAAATTAAGCCCATAGATTAGATTTGTTATAATTTAGTCTAATTGATATATTATGCAAAAGAGAAGTGTAATTCGACATATTTATTAGATAGAAAATTTGTAGAAAAACAAACATAACATACTGCTTTTCGTTATAGGAGAATTTCTTTCTAAGTGTAATATCTTCATGAATTAAGTTTTTATAAAAAAAATCTAAGAGAAAACGTAACAAAGTTTAAAAATACAGTCTTATGGTATGATATCTTATTTAATTAAGAGTATTACCAATCCCTACATTATAATTTTTATAAATATTTTTAAAACTATATTAATTGAGTGTAGCAAAGAATTTATTGAAGTTTGCAAAGTCTTTTTTTTCTAAATTTTATTCAAGGAAAAATTAATGATCTTTGTAAAATTCTTGATGTACTTTTTAAAAGGATCCAGCGTTATTGCCGGTATTTATTTTTTAAATAATAACCCAAAGGATAAAACCACTCAATTCTTTGTTGGCTTTTTAATGCTAAACTTTTTGGTAGTTATCACCAGTTATCTACCCAGAATTATAGAATTTAATGCTTCCCTAAATCACTTGCAAAATACTTTTTTGAACAATGATTACTGGCTTTATAATCCATTTATATTAATTGGATATTGCATATATGCTTGGTATTTTAGGATGGGACTACGATCTAAGCTTCGAAAAAGAATAATTTTATTGGGTATTATTAGTATAAATATTGTTGGATTTGCACATCTTTATTATGAAGGAATTTTTTTTAATGCACATTCTAAACTAATATTCTTACTGGGTTTTCTTTTAATAGTTACAAGTATCTCGTTTTATTATTACGAATTGCTTAAAAGCGATCAAGTATTAGCAATTAATAAATCGGTTAAAATGTATATCTCCATAGGGTATCTTTTTTATAATTTATTATGTATGCCAGTTTGGATCTATTCGCACAAATATTACAATCATTTAAATCCTAAATTTGGGGAGTTGTATAGTTTTACTATTTCCCTTGCTCATATTTTAATATATAGTATTTATATATTTGCTTTTATATATTGTGCTAGGAAATATAAACCCATTACTACTTGATTTATTAAAATTTCCTTTGATCATTTCTCAATGAAATCGCCAAAAATACCGTAAACTTGTACAAAATCAACCTTATTTTATGCTTGCTAAGGAAGAACTCCTACTAATTGTTTACTTTATAGTGGTCATTTTATTCTTGACCAGTTTTGCAATTATTTTCTTTATCACTTTCCAAAAAAGAAAAAATAAATTACTTCTAGAAAAATTTGAAGCTGAAACTCGTTTTGAAAACGAATTGGCGCAATCTAAAATTGAGATCCAAGAACAAACCCTCAAGAATGTAAGTTGGGAATTGCATGATAATATAGGGCAACTGCTCTCTGTGGCAAATATGCAATTAAATATTCTTTCTGGTACCGTCGATGCCTCTGCAAAGCAATCGGTTAAGGACATAAAAGATGTGGTTTCTAATTCTTTACAAGAGGTTCGCTCTTTATCTAAATCTCTTAATAACGAAGTTGTTGGTTATTCAGGTATTGAAGCATCTATAAAAAACGAATTATTTAGATTTGAACGCCTTAATAATTTGGAAACCTCTATTACAAGTACTGGAGAACAATTTGATGTAGTGGATAAAGATTCTGTAATCCTTTTTCGGATCATTCAAGAATTTTTTTCCAATGCTATCAAGCACTCCAAAGCTACAAAACTAGAGGTGTTTATAGATTATCTACCAGAAGAGTTACATTTAGAAATAAGGGATAATGGTATAGGTTTTAATATAGAAAAAGTTATTAAAAGTTCTGGTTTAATAAATATGGAAAGTAGGGCAGCCCTTATAAATACTAAGTTCAACTTAAATTCTGAATTAGCAAAAGGAACTTCCTTATCTTTAAATTATCCAATAAAAAGCTTAGTCTATGAAGAAAACGATACTAATCGTTGATGATCACACCCTATTTGCGCAATCTCTTCAAGGTCTTGTAAATTCCCTTCAGGAATATGAGGTTATAAAGGTCCTGAAGAACGGTCAAGAATTGGTGGATTATTTTAATGCCAACCATAAACGTCCAGATGTATTATTGCTGGATATTAGAATGCCGGTGATGGATGGTATGGCCACCATTCTTTGGTTAAAAGAGCATTTTCCGGAACAAAGAACTCTCGCGCTAACTATGGAGTTAGATGAAGAGATCATCATAAAAATGATAAAATTAGGATGCAGAGGATATTTACTGAAAGATATAGATCCGGAAGAATTTTTGTATGCCTTAGAATCGGTTTTTACTAGTGGCTACTATTTTAGTGAGGAGATTGTAGAGATGCTTGATAATCCTGCTTCTAGAAATTATGGCGATCTTACTGCACGGGAAGTTGAATTTTTGAATTTGGCCTGCTCCGAAAAAACCTATAAAGAAGTTGCAGAGATGATGAATTTAAGTCCGAAGACCATAGATGGTTACAGGGAAAGTTTGTTTGAAAAACTTCAAGTTAAAAATAGGGTAGGAATGGTTCTTTTTGCGGTAAAGCATAAGATTGTTAGTTTGTAAAAACCGATCCAACATCATGAAGCATGTTAGTAGTTAGAATCTTAATAAAGTAGATTTTCTTTTTATAAAATTTCCCAAACCACAGTATTAATTTTTTATTTCTGTTGATTAAGGATTGCTAAATTCATGTTATTCATTTTATATTGTATGATTTCCGCAGTATCTTCGCGCTAAATTTAAAATAAATCAAGTGTTAGATTCAGCAACTATAGAATTAAGAAATTTACGAGTAAAGGATTACGTAGAGTTAAAAAAATCTATGGTTCAGGTTTATAGCACAATGACCAATGCTTATTGGACTAAAGATGATATTTCTACCTTGGTCAACAAGTTTCCCGATGGGCAATTTTGCATTGTGATAGATGGGAAAATCGCAGGTTGCGCACTTTCTATGATCGTGGATTATGATAAGTACGACGATGATCATAAATACGATGATATTATTGGAGGTCAAGAATTTGCAAATCATACAGAATATGGAGATGTTCTTTATGGAATAGATGTATTTATTCATCCAGATTATCGTGGGATGCGCCTTGGAAGAAGGTTATATGAAGCACGTAAGGAGTTGTGTGAGCAACTCAATTTAAAATCTATCATATTTGGAGGGAGAATTCCTAATTATAAAGAATATTCTGCAGAGCTTACCCCTAAAAAATATATCGATAAAGTTAAGCTGAAAGAAATTCACGATCCTGTACTGTCGTTTCAGTTATCCAACGATTTTCACGTTAAAAAGGTGATCAAAGGTTATTTACCAGGAGACCATGAAAGTATGGAGTTTGCTACTCTTATGGAATGGCATAATATTTATTATACCAAACCTGAGAAACTTATAAATACCAAGAAAAAGGTTGTTAGGTTAGGTTTGGTGCAATGGCAAATGCGTTTATTTAAAGATTACAATTCTTTGGTAGAGCAAATAGAATTTTTTGTGGATGCGGTAAGTGATTACCAAAGTGATTTTATATTATTTCCAGAATTGTTCAATGCACCTTTAATGGCTCAATTTAATCATCTAAATGAAGCTGAAGCCATTCGTGGGCTTTCATCTTATACAGATAGATTATTAGAGACCTTTAGAGGTTTTGCTATTAATTACAACATCAATATTATCACAGGAAGTATGCCGCAAGCTGTTGGAGAGCATATGCATAATGTTGGTTTTTTATGCCGAAGAGATGGTAGTGTAGAACGTTACGAAAAGTTGCATATTACTCCGGCAGAAGAATCTGCATGGGGAATGAAAGGTGGATCCCAATTAAGGACATTCGATACCGATTGTGGTAAAATTGGAGTGCTAATTTGTTATGATGTAGAATTCCCAGAATTACCAAGATTATTGGCGGAAGATGGAATGAATATTCTTTTTGTACCCTTTATGACAGATACCCAGAATGGGTATTCCCGAGTGAAAATATGTGCCCAGGCCAGAGCAGTAGAAAATGAATGCTATGTGGCAATTGCCGGTTCTGTTGGGAATTTGCCAAAAGTAAATAACATGGATATCCAATATTCTCAATCGGCCGTATTCACACCATCAGACTTTGCTTTTCCAGTAAATGGAATTAAAGCCGAAGCTACTCCAAATACAGAAAGCACTTTGTTGGTAGATGTAGATCTGGATCTGCTAAAAGAATTACACAATTTTGGAAGTGTAAGAAATATGAAGGATAGAAGAAAAGATCTTTATACTTTAAAAAAGAAGCTTCCTAAAACTTCTTAATTAATTTACCTGCTAAACCTAATTTGCCAGTATATGGCGCATACCTAAGAGGAACATCTAACCATGTTCCTCTTTTTGTTATGCTCTTTTTATGAGAAAACGTGTCAAAAGTGAATGTTCCTTATAGGCTCCTTTGCCGAAGTTTTCTAAACTCCAAATGGGCTAAGGTTTTTAGGTTCCAATTCTAGGAAGTAAATAGATTTATTAATTTTTTGTATCAATAAGTGGAATGCTCATTATTCAATTTATAGGTAAAATGATATAAATATCAACATTTAAATGTGTATAATTTTATACCCCTCCCAATTGATAATAAATATTATAAAACAGTTCTTCATTCAGTTCGTTGTCTAAAACTATCGGAATTTAAAAAGTAGGTTTAAAGTACGCTCAACCTGATTTACCAAAGACTGATAAATACCAGAATATTAAACTATCTACTAATCTCTATAATGATACATTTTACAAATCAACATTTTTATGGTTTTTGAAACAAATAATATTTAGAGAAAAGTAATTCTATACCCATAAATTATTAATGATTGAAATATCTCTTTCAAATAAATTCGATAGTCTTCAATATTTCTGTATTGGAAAATTTTAATCTAACTAAAACTTGAAACCTTTAGCTATCGTAAAACAATTATGTTTAAATAATTGATAATCAATATAATATAATTTTAATTCTTTCTTTGGAATTAATTTTCATCTTGAGCTATATATAAGCCACTTCCCTTAAGAAACTAATTTTAATAAATATTATGATTGATAAACAACGATGGATAATAAGTTTAGTCAGATTTTAACACAAAATGATTCTAACCCTGCAGCCCAAGCAATGTTACATGCCATCGGGTTGACAAAAGAAGATTTTAAAAAGCCTTTTGTAGGGATAGCCAGCACTGGTTATGAGGGGAATCCCTGTAATATGCATCTTAACGACCTAGCAATATTGGTTAAGGAAGGTTGTAACTCCAGTAAAACGGTAGGCCTAATCTTCAATACAATTGGAGTAAGCGACGGAATTTCTATGGGTACTCCGGGAATGAGATATTCTCTTCCTTCTAGAGACCTTATTGCAGATTCCATGGAAACTGTGGTACAAGCAATGTCTTATGACGCTATGATCACCGTGGTAGGATGCGATAAGAATATGCCGGGAGCATTGATGGCTATGTTGCGAGTTAATCGCCCAGCGATCTTAGTTTATGGTGGCACAATAGCTTCAGGATGTCATAAAGGTGAAAAACTGGATGTAGTTTCAGCTTTTGAAGCTTGGGGAGCAAAGGTAGCAGGCGATATTAGTGATGAAGATTATGATAGTGTAATTGAAAAAGCATGTCCGGGAGCTGGAGCATGTGGCGGAATGTATACCGCAAATACTATGGCTTCAACTATTGAAGCTTTGGGAATGGCGCTGCCTTACAACTCATCTAATCCTGCTATTGGCAAAGAAAAGAAGGAGGAAAGCAAAGAAGCCGGAAAGGCGATACGTTTATTGATAGAAAGAGATATAAAACCAAAGGATATAGTTACAAGAAAATCTATGGAAAATGCCATAAGATTGCTCACTGTACTTGGAGGGTCTACTAATGCCGTGCTGCATTATTTAGCAATAGCGAAAGCAGCAGAAGTAGAATTTGGAATGGACGATTTCGAAAAAATATGTGATTCCACTCCTTTTTTAGCCGATCTAAAACCTAGTGGTAAATATCTTATGGAAGATGTTCACAAGGTTGGAGGTATTCCAGCGGTTCTTAAGTATATGTTGAAAGAAGGAATGCTTCATGGGGATTGCTTAACGGTAACTGGAAAGACATTAGCAGAAAATCTGGCGAATGTTCCAGATCTAGAGAAAGGACAAGATGTGATCTTTCCCATTGATAATCCTATTAAGAAATCGGGACATATCCGCATCCTTTACGGGAATTTAGCTACAGAAGGTTCTGTAGCAAAGATCACAGGAAAAGAAGGCTTGAAATTTAAAGGTAAAGCAAAAGTTTATGATTCTGAATATGAAGCCAACGATGGAATTTCGCAAGGGAAGGTAAGCAAAGGGGACGTAATAGTGATTCGTTTTGAAGGGCCAAAAGGAGGGCCCGGAATGCCTGAAATGCTTAAACCAACTGCAGCTATAATGGGAGCGAAATTAGGAAAAGACGTTGCCCTTATTACTGACGGAAGATTTTCTGGAGGGACTCATGGTTTCGTGGTAGGCCACATAACCCCAGAGGCTCAGGAAGGTGGATTAATCGCATTTCTTAAAGATGGTGATGAAATCACTATAAATGCCGTAAACAATAGTATAAGTGTGGACTTAAGTGATTCAGAAATAGAGAGCAGGAAAAAAAATTGGGAGGCGCCAGCGCTTAAATTTAGTAAAGGAGTGCTTTATAAATATGCAAGGACAGTTTCCTCTGCCTCTCAGGGATGTGTTACAGATGAATTTTAATTAGTTGAATTATGGAAGTTAAAACAGCCAAAAAGGAGAAGATAATCAAACAAGCTCCAATAACAGTTTCTGGTGCAGAAGCTGTGATAAAATGTTTGTTGGAAGAGGGAATAGATACCATTTATGGGTATCCGGGAGGGGCGATCATGCCTGTTTATGACGAATTGTATAAGTATCAAGATAAAATTCATCATGTCCTCACTAGGCATGAGCAAGGTGCTACTCATGCAGCCCAAGGCTATGCAAGAGTAACCGGAAAAGTAGGTGTATGTATTGCCACTTCTGGTCCCGGAGCAACCAATTTGGTGACTGGAATCGCCGATGCGCAGATAGATTCTACTCCATTGATTTGTATTACGGGCCAGGTTGGTTCGCATTTATTGGGGAGTGATGCTTTTCAGGAGACCGATATCGTTGGGATTTCGACACCGGTGACTAAGTGGAATTATCAAGTAACAAAAGCTTCAGAGATTCCGGAAGTATTGGCTAAAGCTTTTTACATAGCTAGATCTGGAAGACCGGGACCAGTATTGATAGATATTACTAAAGATGCTCAGTTTGCAACTTTAGATTTTACATATAAGAAATGTGTTGGAATTAGAAGTTATAAGCCTTTTCCAAAAGTAGATCTTTCCCAAATAGAACGGGCGGCCGAGTTAATTAATTCAGCTAAAAAACCGATGATCGTTTTTGGTCAAGGGGTGATTTTAGGAGGGGCAGAAGCCTTACTACATCAGGTTGTGGAAAAAGCAGGAATTCCTGCTGCATGGACCATTTTGGGCCTTTCAGCTATGGCTACAGATCATCCCTTAAATGTAGGAATGGTTGGAATGCATGGAAATTACGGGCCAAATGTCCTCACCAATGATTGTGATGTTTTGATAGCTATTGGGATGCGTTTTGATGATAGGGTTACCGGAAATCTGGAACATTATGCAAAACAAGCTAAGGTGATCCATTTTGAAATAGATCCGGCAGAGATCGATAAAAACGTAAAAACAGAGGTTGCTGTATTGGGAGATGTAAAAGAGACTTTGCAGCTATTGTTAGGATATTTAAAGCCGAATAATCATGATACTTGGCACCACAGATTCAAAGATCTGTACAAAATTGAATATGATAAGATCATTAAAAATGAACTAAGCCCAAAACAAGGGAAATTAGGAATGGCAGAGGTAATAGATGAAATTAATACTACATCTAAAGGAGAAGCTATTATAGTTTCAGATGTTGGGCAGCACCAAATGGTAGCCTGCAGATATGCCAAATTCAACCAATCAAGAAGTAACGTTACTTCTGGTGGCTTAGGGACTATGGGGTTTGCCTTGCCAGCTGCAATAGGTGCGAAGATGGGAATGCCAAACAGACAAGTTGTGGCAATTATTGGGGATGGGGGATTTCAAATGACCATTCAGGAACTGGGAACCATTTTTCAAACAAAAGTTCCCGTAAAAATTGTAGTGCTTAACAATGGTTTTCTGGGAATGGTAAGGCAATGGCAACAAATGTTCTTTGATAAACGCTATGCCAGCACAGAGTTAATAAACCCTGATTTTGTAGCAATAGCTAAAGGTTACTTTATAAAAGCTAAACAAGTGACTGAACGTAGTCAATTACAAGAAGCAATTAAAGAAATGATGGATTCTCCGGAGGCATATTTCTTAGAGGTGAAAGTAGAACAAGAAGAAAATGTATTTCCTATGATTCCAACGGGAGCTTCAGTTTCAGACATAAGACTAGAATAATGGAAAAGAAAAATTATACAGTTTCTATTTATACGGAAAACAACATAGGACTATTGAGCAGGATCGCAGCGATATTTTTGAAGCGACACATCAATATAGAAAGTATCACCGCTTCCAAAAGCGAGGTGAATGAGGTGATGCGATTTATAATCGTGGTTGAGGTTACAGAAGAGCAAGTGAAGAAAGTCGCTGGCCAGATAGAGAAACAAATAGAAGTAATACGCGCATATTATCATACCGATGAAGAGCTGATCTTTCAGGAAACGGCACTTTATAAAGTGAATTCAGCCGAATTTGTTGAGGACCTCACTATTCAGGATTTCATAAAAGAGACCAATGCACGAATTGTTACGGTGACTCCTAAATTCTTTGTTATTGAGAAAACAGGTAAACGTCACGAAATAGATAATTTATACGATAAATTAAAACCCTATGGATTGATGCAATTTGTTCGCTCCGGAAAAATTGCAGTATCAAAAAATGAAATGCCAATTTCAAGAATTCTTGAAGATTTTAATACCATAAATATAAACTCATGACAAATTATTTTAATAGCCTTTCCTTAAGAGATCAATTAGCTCAATTGGGTACTTGCAGATTTATGCTAAGTGAAGAATTTAGCGAAGGAATTAATGCGTTAAAAGACAAAAAAATAGTAATAGTAGGTTGTGGGGCTCAAGGTTTAAATCAAGGTTTGAATATGCGCGACAGCGGACTAGATATCACCTATGCCTTAAGAGAAGATGCTATAAAAGATCAAAGACAATCTTTTAAAAACGCTTCTTCAAACAATTTTAAGGTTGGCACCTACGAAGAGTTTATCCCTTCTGCAGACCTTGTAATAAATTTAACTCCAGATAAACAACATACTTCAGTTATAAAGAAAATAGTACCACTTATCAAAAAAGGTGCTGCTTTGTCTTATTCTCATGGTTTCAATATTGTGGAAGAGGGAATGAAGATCCGTGAAGATATTACGGTAATAATGGTAGCTCCTAAATGCCCGGGATCTGAAGTGAGAGAAGAATATAAAAGAGGCTTTGGAGTTCCTACCCTAATAGCCGTTCATCCAGAGAACGATCCTGAAGGAAAAGGATATAATTGGGCAAAAGCATATGCATTTGCAACAGGAGGACATCGGGCCGGCGTATTGGATTCCTCTTTTGTGGCCGAAGTAAAATCGGACCTGATGGGAGAACAAACTATTTTATGTGGTGTGCTCCAAACTGGATCTATCCTAAGTTTTAATAAAATGGTGGCTGAAGGAGTGGACCCAGCATATGCTGCCAAATTAATTCAGTATGGTTGGGAGACTATTACCGAAGCCTTGAAACATGGAGGGATCACCAATATGATGGATAGACTTTCCAATCCAGCCAAAATAAAAGCGGCTGAAATATCAGAAGAATTAAAAGTGATAATGCGTCCTCTTTTCCAAAAACATATGGATGACATTATATCTGGAGCGTTTAGCACCAGCATGATGAAAGATTGGGATAAGGATGATAAGGAATTGTTAGAATGGCGAGCAGCAACAGAAAACACCGCTTTTGAAAAAACAGAAGCGACCCAAGAGGAAATCTCAGAACAGGAATATTTTGACAAAGGACTTTTATTGGTTGCCTTTGTGAAGTCTGGGGTAGAGTTGGCTTTTGAAACTATGGTAGAAGCCGGGATCATTGCAGAATCTGCATATTATGAATCATTACATGAAACTCCCCTAATTGCAAATACGATAGCTCGTAAAAAGCTTTATGAGATGAACAGGATTATCTCTGACACTGCTGAATACGGCTGTTATCTATTTGATCATTCCTGTAAGCCGTTAATTAAAGAATATATCAACAATCTAGAACCTGGATTAATAGGAAAAGCCTATGGGACAAATGATTTTGGAGTAGATAACAAGAAACTAATAGAAGTTAATGCTTCCATTAGAAAACATCCAGTGGAAATAATAGGGGAGCAGCTGAGAGAGGCAATGACCGAAATGAAAAAGATACATGTGTAATGAGCCATTCCTTAATTAAAATTGACATATATATTCCACAAATTGAAGCGGTGTTGCGAGCCGCAAAACGAATCTCAAAGGTTGCGATCAAGACGCCATTAGCACCATCTTTTACCTATAGTAAAAAGTATGAAGCCAATATCCTGTTGAAAAGGGAAGATTTGCAGCAGGTAAGATCTTATAAGATACGTGGAGCATATAATAAAATCTCGAGTTTGCCAAAGGGTCAATTAAGCAAAGGTGTAATTTGTGCAAGTGCAGGGAATCATGCACAGGGTGTGGCTTTTGCCTGTAATAAGCTTGAAGTGAAGGGTGTAATTTTTATGCCTATAACTACTCCCAAACAAAAGGTGGAACAAACAAGAATGTTTGGTGGCGAATGGGTAGAGGTGGTATTGAAGGGTGATACTTATGATGATTCTTATAAAACTGCTATAAAATATGGGGATAAGCACAAAATGGTATTTATTCATCCTTTTGATGATGAAAAGGTAATAGAAGGCCAAGCGACAATTGCTTTGGAAATTCTAGATCAAGCCGATGGTTCAATAGATTATATTTTTGCCCCCTTGGGAGGTGGAGGTTTATTAGCTGGTCTATCTTCGGTATTTAAGCAATTATCTCCAAACACCAAGATTATTGGAGTGGAACCAGAAGGTGCACCTTCTATGAGTACTTCACTAAAAATGGGCAAACTTATAGAGCTTAAACAAATAGATAGATTTGTTGATGGAGCGGCTGTGCAAAAGGTAGGAAGCAGAAATTTTGAAATCTGTAAAAATTTCCTGGATGAAATGATCACTGTTCCCGAAGGTAAAATATGCCAAACCATCCTGGATTTGTACAATCAGGATGCAATTGTTGTGGAACCTGCAGGAGCAATGTCTATTACTGCCTTAGATACTTTTGCTGAAGAGATAAAAGGAAAAAATGTAGTTTGTATAGTAAGCGGAAGTAATAACGATATTACAAGGACAGCAGAAATTAAAGAAAAAGCCTTGTTATATGCTGGGCTTAAACATTATTTTATTGTACCATTTCCACAACGAGCAGGAGCACTAAAGAAATTTGTAGCAAAAGTCCTTGGGCCAGACGACGATATTACCCATTTTGAATATTCTAAAAAACACCATAGAGAGAACGGTCCTGCGGTTGTGGGAATAGAACTTAAAGATCCAAAAGACTTTAAGCCCTTGGTACAGAGAATGAAAGAGCATAAGTTTTACGGACAATATTTAAACGATAATCCAGATTTATTTCAATTTTTAATATAATGAGCTATGTGTATTTATAATTTTGTTTAATTAACCCCGTGATTTTAACTACAAAAATAATATTTGATTTGCGCTTTCGGCCCCGCTTCAGTCGGTAGGTTGCGCATTGTCTTTTTTTAATATTATTTTACTTTTTACAATCTTGAAAACCACATTTTCTTTATATATTTTAAACAATTACAGAAACATTTCTGAAAATTCTCCCGTACGCCGTTTTCCGCGCCGCCTTGTGCGTGTATAATTTTATGGAACTTGGTGAGTCCGTTTCTATCTCCAACAATTTCAAAATTCTATTAATTCATACTTTAATCTTTTAGCAGATTAAAATGTGAGAGAACAGTAAATTCCAATATTGCTTCCCTTACAAATATGCTTTAAATTGCAAATAAGAAGAATAAATAATATTTAAAAAAAAGAATAAAAACCTCCGAAGACTAATTAAATCTTGGGGGTTTTTCTGCATTCAAATTCAAAACAAATTATTAAATAATGGTCATCTGGCCTAGATTTAGATTTTCATAATTGATGTTAATATTATCCACTTCGCTTATAAGACCATGTAGAAAATCTCCTACCTTTTCAGTAGCGTAGTGGTATTCATTATTGATATCTTGAGTACAAATATTCAGCTTAATACTAAGGTCTACTGCATCTCTAATAGTTTTAGCTTCTTCTCTTAATTGGAAATGATCAAGTAACATAGCTGCCGAGAGAATTGCAGCCAATGGATTTGCTATTCCTCTTCCGGTTGCTTCAGGATAAGATCCATGAATAGGCTCAAATAAAGAATATTTATTGCCTACTGAGGCAGATGCCAATAAACCAATACTTCCTGAAATTACACTTGCCTCGTCAGATAAAATATCACCGAATAAATTTTCGGTAAGGATAACATCAAATTGTTTAGGATTTAAGATCATTTGCATGGCTGCATTGTCTACAAAGAGAAAATTAAGTTGAACGTCTGGATACTCCTTAGCGATAGAAGTTACCGTTTTTCTCCACAATCTGGAAGTTTCCAATACATTGGCTTTATCTACTAAGGTTAATTTTTTGCGGCGTTGTTGTGCGGCTTTAAATGCCAAGTGGGTAATTCGTTCTATTTCCTTAAATGAGTAGGTGCAAACATCTGTGGCACTGGTACCTTCTTCATTTAAACTTTTCTCACCAAAATAAATTCCACCGGTTAACTCCCGATAGATTACCATATCTACCCCCTCAATCAGTTCAGGACGCAGAGGGGATATTTCTAATAATTTTGAATAAGTGTTTACAGGTCGGATATTTGCAAATAATCCCAATTCCTTTCTCAACCTAAGTAAGCCTTGTTCTGGCCTTATTTTGGCGCTGGGATCATTGTCATATTTTGGATGTCCAATTGCCCCAAATAATACAGCATCAGATTCCTTACAAAGATCCAAGGTAGCTTCCGGCAATGGATTGTTAAACTGATCTATTGCTATTGCTCCAACCAAGGCTTCTTCAAAGTGAAAATCATGATCAAATCGATCTGCGATAGACTTTAATATTTTAACTGCTTGTTCTGTTATTTCAGGACCTATCCCATCTCCGGGCAATACTGCTATCTTTAATTTCATTATCTGCGAATTTTTAGGGTAGTATTTTTTCTTTTCTGGTTTTAAATATGATCGTCTCCTATTTGGATTTTTAGAATTGGAATGTTTTTTCTTCAAATTTTTGAATGGCTTCTTTTCGGCTCACTAAAAAGTCTATATCATCGTAGCCTTTTATCATGCAATTTTTTTTATATGGATCTATTTCAAATTTTTCTGATGCACCCGTGCTAACAATTTTTACACGCTGATTTTCCAGATCTACATGAAGTTTTTCGGAAGGAACTGTGTTGATAGCTGTAAATATTTTTTTAAGAAATTCCGGGCTCACCTGTAAAGGGAGCAATCCATTATTCAAAGAATTTCCTTTAAAAATATCTGCAAAATAGCTGGAAACAATTACCTTAAAACCATAAGCTTTCAAGGCCCAAGCGGCATGTTCTCTACTAGAACCGCAACCAAAATTATTTCCTGCAACCAAAATGGAACCTTTAAATTTTTTATTATTCAAATTAAATTCATAATTAAGATTCCCAGCTTTGTCGAACCTCCAATCTTGAAATAAATTTTCTCCAAAGCCTTCCTTATCTGTGGCCTTTAAAAACCTAGCAGGAATAATCTGGTCGGTATCTATATTTTCAATCTCTAGAGGGACCGCTGTGTCTGTAAGACTTATAAATTTTTCCATCTAGTTTAAAATTTGAGTAAAGTTGATAATTTTCCCTGCAATTGCTGTTGCAGCTGCCGTTAGCGGGCTTGCTAATAGGGTTCTGGAACCTTGGCCCTGTCTGCCTTCAAAATTTCGGTTACTTGTGGAAACACAATATTCCCCGGCAGGAATTTTATCGTCGTTCATTGCGAGGCATGCAGAACAACCTGGTTGGCGTAAGGAAAAGCCAGCTTCTTCAAAAATAAGTTGTAAACCTTCAGCCTTTATCTGTTCTGCTACTTGTCTAGAACCAGGAACTATAAGAGCATTTACATTTGCAGCTTTTTGTTTTCCTTTAATATAGCTTGCTGCAGTGCGAAAATCTTCAATTCTGGAATTGGTACAACTACCAATAAATATATAATTAATAGGCTTATCAATTAATGATTCTCCTTCTTTAAAACCCATATATTCCAGTGCTTTTTCATCACTTTTCCCTGTGCTAATAGGGATTGGATCACTTAGTTTAATCCCCATTCCAGGATTTGTACCATAAGTTATCATAGGTTCTATATCTGATGCATCTAAATAATATTCTTGGTCAAATTTAGCACCCTCTTCGGTTTTTAATGTTTTCCAATATCTTTTTATCTTCTCGAAATCTTCCCCTTTAGGGGCAAATTCTTTTCCTTCCATATAGCTAAAAGTAGTTTCGTCTGGAGCAATTAATCCTCCTCGAGCACCCATTTCTATACTCATATTACAAACTGTCATCCTGCCTTCCATAGTCATTTCTTCAAAAATATTACCTGCGTATTCACAGAAATATCCATTCCCCGAGTTAGTACCTAATTTGCAGATAATGTATAAAATAACGTCTTTGGGAAGCACACCATTCTGTAATTTTCCATTAACGTTTACCCTAAGTTTCTTTGGCTTATCCACTAATAGGCATTGGCTAGCAAAAACCTGTGCTACTTGGCTGGTTCCAATACCAAAGGCAATGGTTCCAAATGCTCCATGGGTAGAGGTGTGACTATCTCCACAAACAAGCGTCATTCCAGGCTGTGTAATTCCCAATTCTGGTGCCATTACATGTACTATTCCATTGTATGGATGGCCTAAGCCGTAAAGAGTTATGTTATTATCTTCGCAATTCTTAGTAAGTTGTCTGAGTTGTTTTCTAGAAAGAAGATCCTTTATTGGTAAATGCTGATTTTCTGTGGGAGTATTATGATCGGCAGTGGCAACAATTTGCTTAGGCCTTAAAATAGAAATTCCTCGTTCTTTTAATTCGTTAAATGCCTGAGGACTGGTTACCTCATGGATAAGATGCTTGTCTATGTATAAAATATCTGGACCTGCGGGTATGGATTCTACCACGTGCGCATCCCAGATTTTATCAAAAAGTGTTTTTTTCATTAGGCAATAGCTCTGTTTCTTTTTCTGGATAGATCCATAATAATATGAATATCTTCATCATCGACTTCTTTTCTAAGGTCGGCAAAGTTTAAAAACTCAATGTAGACGGTGTCTAATTGAAGTTTGGTTAATTCATAACCCATTTTCTTTGCTCTATATGCCAAAGCGGCTCTTCCGCTTCTGGCAGTAAGAATTATAGCCGATTCTGTTACACCTACATCTGCAGGATTCATAATTTCATAGGTTTCTTTATTCTTTATCATCCCGTCCTGGTGAATTCCAGAACTATGGGCAAATGCATTCGCTCCTATAATTGCTTTATTTGGTTGTACTAGCATTCCCATTTCCTGAGAAACCATTTTACTGGTACCATAGAGTAATTTTGAATTAATGTTAGTAGTAAGATTCAAACTAGGATGTTGTCTTAAGATCATAACCACCTCTTCTAGGGCAGTATTTCCTGCTCGTTCACCAATCCCGTTGATAGTACATTCAATTTGTCTAGCACCGTTAACTACGCCTGCAATTGCATTTGCTGTAGCCATCCCCAAATCGTTATGGCAATGACAGGAAAGCCTTACCTTATGAATTCCCTTTACATTTTCTTTTAAATATTTAATTTTTTCACCATACTCTTCAGGAAGGCAATATCCTGTAGTATCTGGAATATTTAAAACTGTAGCTCCAGCCTTAACTGCCGCGGTACAAACTTCAGCAAGAAATTCATTATCTGTCCTCCCAGCATCTTCAGCATAGAATTCTATATCCTCTACAAAGGTTTTGGCGTAAGAAATAGCCATAATGGCTCTTTCAATAATCTTCTCTCGGGTAGAATTGAACTTATATTTTATATGAGAATCTGAAGTGCCTATTCCAGTATGAATTCTAGGATATTTAGCATATTTTAAAGCTTCAGCCGCAATTTCAATATCATTTTTTACAGCACGGGTAAGTCCACAGACCGCAGCATTTTTTATCAATTTCGATATTTCGGAAACCGATTTAAATTCCCCCGGACTGGAAACTGGAAAACCAGCTTCAATCACATCCACTCCAAGTTCATCGAGTCGTGCGGCAATTTTTAATTTTTGAGCAGTATTTAATTTACAACCAGGCACTTGTTCTCCATCTCGTAATGTTGTGTCAAAAATTTCTACCTTTTCTGTACTCATATCAGATTTATTTTGCTTTATCTTTAACTAAAGTAGCATATACATCTTCGCTTTTTAGATTAAAACACCGAGTAATTACGACAATTGATTTAAAATAAAGAAGTTAATGTTACTGATAATCAATACGTTGAAAACATAATCGTTACAATGACCAATGACTTAACCGACAATCTTTTTACCCTTATAAAGTCCCTTTCCTCCTCCGAAAAAAGACAGTTTTCTTTATATGTGGGTAGAATAGGCGTGAATGCGGATAGTAAATTCCTTAATTTATTTAAGGTGATGGCGAAGCAAGCTCAATATAACGAGAAGCTAATCCTTGAATCTACCAACATTAGCAAGCTGCAATTATCCAATGTTAAAGCTCACCTTTATAGACAAATCCTTGTAAGTCTTCGATTGAATCCTGCTCATCAGAGTATCCCGGTGCAAATTAGAGAACAACTGGATTTTGCCCTGATTTTATATAGAAAAGGCTTATATAATCAGAGTTTAAAATTGCTTGATAAGGTAAAGACGATTGCTTTATATAATGAAGAAAAAAATGTAGCCTATGAAATCCTGGAATGGGAAAAAATAATTGAATCCCAATATATTACCCGCAGTATTCATAACCGAGCTGAGAGTTTAATAAAACAAACCGAGCAACTTAGTAGTCTTAATGTGTTGGCAAGTAGTTTGTCCAATCTATCTCTACAATTATATGGAATTTTATTAAAAATGGGCTATGCTCGTACCGAAGAAGAAACAAATGGTATCAGGGAGATTTTTCAAAAAAACATGCCACAATATAGCTTTTATGAAATGGGTTTTAGGGAAAAACTATTGCTATACAAAGCATTTCTGTGGTATAGTTTTTTAACTCAGAATTTTTTATCCAGTTATCGTTACTCCTTAAAATGGATAGACTTATTCAAACAAAATCCACATATGGTATCCTTACATCCGGTATCTTATTTGAAAGGGAATCATTATTTATTAGAATCATTATTTTATTTGAACCATGTAGAAATTTTCGAAAAAGTTCTTTTAGACCTAGAGGCTACAATTAAAGATCCTAAAATTCCAGATGATGATAATATTGCTGCTCTTTCCTTTTTATATATCTATTCAAATAAATTGAATTTAAGATTTATGACGGGTGATTTTGGAGGAGGGGAATTATTGATAGATAAAATTCAGAAAAAAATAAAGAAATATGAGAATAGGTTGGATGGCCATCATATCATGGTATTTTATTATAAAATAGCAAGCTTGCATTTTGGGAATGGAGAAAATAAAAAATGTATTGAATTTTTGAAGAAAATTATTAATAATACTGCTCTAGAAATGCGGGAAGATTTAATGTGTTTTTCAAGAATTTTGAACCTTATAGCCCATTATGAAGCTGGATTGGACTATCATTTGGAAAGATTAATTCGTTCTACATACAAATTTTTAATTCGAATGAATGATATGCATAAAGTACAGAAGGAGATGATTACATTTTTGAGAAAATTACCGGATGTTTCTCCATTAAATATTAAAGAGGAGTTCAGGAATCTCCATACTACTTTAAAACAGTTCGAAAATCATCCCTATGAAAGAAGAGCCTTTTTATACTTAGATATTTTATCGTGGCTGGAAAGCAAAATTGAGAACAGACCCGTCGCAGATGTTATAAAAGAAAAAATCTCGTTGCGCCCTCGTACTATTAAAGAAATTAAATAGATTAGGAGTGTAAGAAATATGAAGGATAGAAGAAAAGATCTTTATACTTTAAAAAAGAAGCTTCCTAAAACTTCTTAATTAATTTGCTTATCAAACCTAATTTGCCAGTATATGGTGCATACCTAAGAGGAACATCTAACCATGTTCCTCTTTTTGTTATGCTCTTTTTATGAGAAAAAGTGTCGAAAGTGAATTTTCCATGATAGGCACCTTTTCCACTATTTCCAACACCTCCAAACGGCATTTTTTTATTCACTACCTGTACCACAACATCATTAATAGCACCACCTCCAAAACTGTAATTTTTAATAATTTTTTCTGAAAATGAGTTCTCTTCACTAAAAACATATAAAGCAAGAGGTTTGGCATAATTAGAAATAACAGGATAAATATCCGTTTCATTAGAATAACTTATCACCGGAAGGAGAGGGCCGAAAATTTCATCTTCCATTATCTTACTTTCCAAAGATGGCTCATCTATTATGCTGGGGCTAATAAAGAGATCTGCTGCATTTAAATCTCCTCCAGCCACACAATGCTCTCCTAATAACATATTGCTTAGTCTATCGAAGTTCTTAGAGTTTATTATTCGCGCATAATCTTTAGAGTGTTCAGGATTTGTTCCATAAGCTGCGGTTATTTCTTTTTTAACCGCATCAATAAAATTGGATTTAATGCTCTTATCAATTAAAATGTAATCTGGAGCTATACATGTTTGTCCTGCATTTAAGAATTTACCCCAAACAATTCGCTTTGCCGCTAATTCCACCTTCGCAGAACTATGTATTATACAAGGATTTTTTCCGCCCAACTCTAAAGTTGAAGGAGTTAAATGCGGGGCAATAGCTTTGGCAACAATTCTTCCAACAGGCACGCTTCCGGTAAAGAATACATAATCCCATTTTTCTTTCAGCAATTCTTCAGAGATTGGAATACCTCCTTGAATCACTGCAAGCATAGCAGGATCAAACACCTTTTCTAAAATATCTGCTAAAATCTGAGAGGTATGCGGAGCCAATTCACTTGGTTTAAGAACAACAGTATTTCCAGCGGCAATAGCTCCCATTATTGGAGAGATCGCCAGTTGAAAGGGATAATTCCAAGGAGCAATTATTAAGCAAGTCCCGTAAGGTTCAGAATAAATATAATCGGATGAAGGAAAGTTGGTCCAAGAGCTTGAGATCTTTTCCGGTTTAGACCAATCCTTTAATCTCTTAATTACATATTCCAGTTCACTTATTATAAATCCAGTTTCACTTAAAACACTTTCAAAAACCGGCTTTTTAAAATCCTTGTAAAGTGCATCGCAAATTTCTTTTTCTCGCACTTCAATAACCGATCTAAGCAATTTTAATTTTTCAATCCTTAAAGCTACTTCTTGGGTCTTACCTTCTTTGAAGAAAGATCTTTGGGTAGTTAATAAATCACTTATTTTGTTATCCATTCTAATATAAATTAATGCGATGTCCAAGTAGGGCCTCTATAAAGGAAATATAGGTATTCCATTCAAAATTTCCTCTTTGTTTCTTAAGATTATTAAGATTAATCTTGTTCAATTAAAGAAAGTTTCTCTAAAATTTGCAATTTGCACCATATTTCAAAACTTGGCTGAGAAGAACTTAAAATATTCGAAAATACTGGAACTTAATCTCGCTGTGCTTTTTATTAGTACCTCGGGAGTATTGGGGAGATATATAACCTTAAATCCTTTTGTAACTATATTTTATAGAACACTTTTAGCGGCAATTCTCTTTTATGTATTCTGTAGATTTAAAAAATTAGATCTTAGAATTTCTAATAAAAGGGATGTTTTAAAAATCATGTTGTCTGGATTATTAATGGCAGGACATTGGGTGGCTTATTTCTTTGCTCTTCAATATTCTAATGTTGCTATTGGGATACTTTCCCTTTTTACATATCCGGTTATTACGGTAATTTTAGAACCTTTACTTTTAAAAACTAACTTCAGTAAAAGTCATTTAGCATTAGGCTTTTTAGTGCTGTTTGGAATTTATTTTTTGGTGCCCGAGATCAGCTTTCAAAACAAGTATACTATCGCAGTTTTAATGGGTATCTTATCTGGAATATTCTATGCCCTCCGAAATCTTTTGATGAAGCGAGAAATTGAAAAATATAATGGGTCTGTTTTAATGATGTATCAAATTGTAGTGGTGGCGGTAATTCTTTCGCCAGTATTATTTTATAGTGACTTTAATGAAGTAGTGCTACAATGGGCACCTCTTTTAACGCTAGCGATTGTTACTACCTGTATAGGCCATACCCTTTTCTTGATGAGTCTAAGAAATTTTTCAACAACCGCGGCAAGTATCATGAGCAGTGCTCAGCCATTGTATGCAATAATTCTAGGGATGCTTTTTCTTTCAGAATATCCTAGCTTAAAAACCATTATAGGAGGTGCGCTTATTATTAGCGCAGTTATAGTAGAAAGTATCAGATCCCTTCGGAAAAATTCTGCTGTAGAAGGAATCGATTAAGTAAATTAGGTTTAATTAGAATTCATTAATAATATATTTGGTTTCAGTTAGCACACTTTGAAGACCTGATTTTTTAAAACCTTTATAAAGTGCCTGATATATATTAGATTTCTGCTCTTGAAATATTTTGCTTAGTAACTTTAGTTTTCCCGTTCTAAAGTCGACTTCTAAAGTCTTTCCAGATTTAAAAAATGCTCGTTCCGATTGTATAAGATTAGGAATATTTATTTCCATGTATTATTTAATTTTACTTAATTTCTCCATTTTTTTTAAATGTTAAATGCTATATTAAAAAAACACGTACATTTGCATCGTGAATTCAATAAAAGAAATAGTACAATCCAATCTCCGCTGTAGGCTACGCTCTACCAACTAAGCGGCGCATTTCTTTTTTATACATCTATTGAATTTTACTATTTTGTCAAACTTTTCCAGCATATTTTTAAGATCTATTTTCGGTTTTTACACCGGGATCGTTTTAAGGCGTCTACGCTTTAGTCGTCGCACCTAGTGTGCGTCTAACTTCTATGGAACTAAGGTGAGTCCGGTTCCCAATTCAATTCAATTTTTATTTAATATTTTCAACTTTAATCTTTTATAAGATGAAGATTACTATTGCTAATTTATCTCATGCTAAATACGCAGAGATCATTTGTGACACTATGGAAGAATCGGCCAAAGTTCGCGGTACCGGTATTGCCAGACGATCACCTGAATATATCCTCAAGAAGATGGAAAATGGCAATGCCATTATCGCTCTGGATGGGGAAAACTTTGCAGGATTCTGTTATATAGAAGTTTGGAGTCATGAAAAGTTTGTAGCAAACTCGGGGTTGATCGTGCATCCTGATTATAGAAATTTGGGACTAGCAAAAAAGATCAAGAAAGCAATTTTCGCACATTCCAGATCCAAATATCCAAACGCAAAGATCTTTGGGATCACAACCGGTTTAGCCGTTATGAAGATCAATTACGATCTAGGATACCAGCCTGTAACCTTTTCTGAATTAACCACAGATGAAAGCTTTTGGAATGGTTGCCAGACCTGTAAGAATTTTGATATTCTAACCCGTACAGAACGTAAAATGTGCCTGTGTACAGGAATGTTGTACGATCCTGCAAAGAAGAAAAGCACAGAAAAAAAGGAGAAGTTAAATGAAAAAGCTTTCAAAAGATTGAAGAGTATCAAGCAAACTCTTTTTTATAAAACCAATAAAGAAAATATATAAACTGTTGAATGTAAAATAGCATTTCAGTTTAAAAAATAGCAAGAATGAAAAAAATAGTAATAGCATACAGCGGTGGATTAGATACTTCTTACTGCGCCAAATACCTTTCTAAAGAAGAAAATTTTGAAGTACATGCAGTAAGTGTAAATACAGCTGGTTTTACTTCAGAAGAGATCGAGAAAATTGGGAATAACGCGAAAATGATAGGCGCTAAAACCTATAAAAATATAGATGCAGTTTCTAGTTTTTATAACAAAGTGGTAAAATATCTCATTTTTGGAAATGTGCTTAAAAATAACACTTATCCACTATCTGTAAGTGCAGAGCGAATAATTCAAGCTATAGAGATCGTGAATTATGCGAAAGAAATTGGAGCAGAATATATAGCACATGGAAGCACCGGCGCGGGGAATGACCAGGTTAGATTTGATATGATCTTTCAAACTCTGGCGCCGGGAATTAAAATTATAACGCCAATTAGAGATAAGAAGCTTACCAGACAAGAAGAAATAGCCTATCTACAACAAAATGGGGTAGACATGAATTGGGAAAAAGCTAAATACTCGGTTAATAAAGGACTTTGGGGAACCAGTGTAGGTGGATTAGAAACTTTAACTTCTTCCTCACCACTTCCGGAAACTGCTTATCCATCACAAATGGTGGCAAAGGAGTCTAAACAAATTTCGTTAACTTTTACAAAAGGGGAACTCACTGCAGTGAATAACAAAGAGAATTCTCCAGAGAACAATATCGAGACCCTGGAAAATATCGCATCAAAATATGCGATTGGGAGAGATATTCATGTTGGAGATACAATTATCGGAATTAAAGGAAGAGTTGGTTTTGAAGCTGCATCGGCACTAATTACCATTAAATCTCATCATTTATTAGAAAAGCATACGTTGAGTAAGTGGCAACTTCAGCATAAAGATTATATGGCCAATTGGTATGGAACGCATCTGCATGAAGGTATGTATTTAGATCCTGTAATGAGAGATCTTGAAGCATTTATGTCTAGTTCTCAAGATCAGGTTTCGGGGAAAGTGTTTGTGAGTCTTCACCCATATAGATTTACATTGGATGGAATAGAATCTAAGAACGACCTTATGAACAATGGTTTTGGGAAGTATGGTGAAGAAAACACAGCTTGGACTGCAGATGATGCTAAAGGCTTTATAAAGATTCTCTCAAATTCAGGAAAGATCTTTCAACACGTAAAAAATCAATCATGATCACAGCAGGAATTATAGGTGGAGCAGGATATACTGCAGGCGAATTAATAAGGATCTTATTAAGACATCCGGAAGTCTCATTAGATTTTGTTTTTAGCACTTCTCAATCTGGAGCTCCAGTAAATAGGATTCATCAGGATCTTTTGGGAGAAACAGAGTTGCTTTTTGGCGACAAGATCAACTCTAAGGTAGATGTGGTATTTCTTTGTTTAGGACATGGAAATTCGAAACAGTTTTTAGCGGAAAATCAGTTTTCAGAAACCACTAAAATTATAGATCTAAGTACCGATTTTAGAATTCTTTCAGACGATCATAATTTTGTTTATGGCTTGCCTGAATTCCGAAAAGAAGAAATTAAGAAAGCGCAGTTTGTGGCAAATCCCGGATGTTTCGCAACAGCTATAAGTCTTGCCATTTTACCATTAGCTGCAAAGCAATTATTAAAAGAAGAAGTTCATGTAAATGCAGTTACTGGTGCTACCGGTGCTGGAGTGTCGCTGTCTGCCACATCCCATTTTACATGGAGAGATAACAATTTTTCTGCGTATAAGGAATTTGAGCATCCGCACTTAAAAGAGATCACTCAAAGCATCAAATTTTTACAAGAAGATGTAGAACCGGAGGTAAGCTTTATTCCGAATAGAGGAAATTTTTCCAGAGGAATCTTTGCAACTTCTTATACCAATTTTGAAGGAAGTCTGGAAGATGCTTTAATGATCTATGATGAATATTACCAGAACGAACCTTTTACTCATATGATTTCTGAAGAGGTTCATTTGAAGCAGGTGGTTAACACCAATAAGTGCTTGTTAAATCTTAAGAAATTTAAGAACAAATTGCTTATTACAAGTGCTTTAGATAATCTTTTAAAAGGTGCTTCCGGACAAGCGGTGCAAAACATGAATCTGATGTTTGATTTTCCGGAAGATCAGGGATTAAGGCTAAAAGCAAGTTACTTTTAGATATTTCTAATTTCAATTTTTTAAGTTTTAGATATGAATTTATTCGATGTTTATCCTTTATATAATATTACTCCGGTAAGCGGGAAAGGGCCTTATGTTTATACCGAAGCTGGCGAGAAATACTTAGATCTTTATGGCGGTCATGCTGTGATCTCCATTGGGCATGCACATCCTCATTACCTAAAAATGTTGGGAGAACAGTTGCATAAATTGGGGTTTTATTCTAATTCTATTCAGAATCCTTTGCAGCAGGAATTGGCAGATAAATTAGAGGGAATTGCAAAGATCAAAGATTACAGTTTATTCTTTTGTAATTCCGGAGCTGAAGCTAATGAGAATGCCTTAAAGTTAGCCTCCTTCCATACCGGAAAAAGTGGCGTGGTCTATTTTGAAAACGCTTTCCACGGAAGAACCTCTGCAGCAGTTGCGGTAACCGATAATGAAAGTATTAAAGCAGCATTAAATAATTTACATGAGGTAACAAAAATTGCTTTTGAAGATGTGAATGCTTTGGAAGAAACTTTAAAACAGAGCAAAACCGCTGCCGTGATCATGGAAGTAATTCAAGGCGTTGGTGGATTAGATGAAGCCAGCACCGAATTTTACGTAAAAGTTGAAACATTATGCAAAAAGTATAATGTGGTATTAATTGCAGATGAGGTACAATCTGGATACGGTAGGACTGGCGATTTCTTTGCCTATCAAAAACACGGAATTAGGCCCGATATCATTTCGATGGCTAAAGGGATGGGAAATGGATTTCCTATTGGCGGAATCTTAATTGACCAAAATATACCTGCAAAACACGGAATGTTAGGTACTACATTTGGAGGAAATCATTTAGCCTGTGCTGCAGGTATCGCGGTATTAGATGTTATTAAAAAAGAAGAGCTTATGAAAAATGCAGCATCCTTATTTAATTATATTCAAAAAGAAGTGGCAACTATTCCGCAGATCAAGAGATTTAAGGGAAGAGGATTGATGCTGGGATTGGAATTCGAGTTTGAAGTGGCGGAATTGCGGAAAGCCTTGCTTTTTGATCATCGTATTTTTACAGGAGCTTCTTCAAATAAAAAGTTATTGAGGATACTTCCACCTTTAAATATTCAGCAAGAACATTTTGAAATGTTTTTTAAAGCTTTAAGAAGCAAATTGAAGAATTATTGATTTATAAAAATTCTATTTCCATAATACTGGAAAATTGAAAAAAAGAATTAGAATGAAGAATTACACTAAAATATCAGATATAGAAGAGCTTCTTCCTTTATTAGAAGAGGCACTTCAGTTAAAAAAAGAGAATACCGATCCACAACTTGGAAAAGGAAAAACCTTAGGAATGCTGTTTTTCAACTCTAGTTTAAGAACCCGACTAAGCACAGAAAAAGCAGCTAAGTTATTAGGGATGGATGTTATGGTGATGAACGTTAATAGTGATGCTTGGGCCTTGGAATTCGAAGATGCTGTGGTGATGGATTCTAATAAAGCCGAACACATTAAAGAAGGAGCTGCCGTAATCTCTCAATATTGTGATATTATAGCGGTGCGGGCATTTCCTGAATTACAGGACAAAGAAAAAGATAATGCCGAATCCGTGATCAACGGATTTATTAAGTACGCTTCAGTTCCAGTTGTAAGTCTTGAGAGCGCCACGGCGCATCCTTTACAAGCTTTAACCGATGCACTGACCATCTTGGAAATTAAAACGGTAAAACGGCCAAAGGTGGTGCTTACTTGGGCTCCTCATCCTAGAGCTTTGCCACATGCTGTGCCTAATTCTTTTTTAGAGATGATGCAGCGAATGGATGTAGACCTAGTGGTAACCAACCCTGAAGGTTATGACCTTAATCCTAATATAATTAAAGACACCAAAGTTATTCATAATCAGGAAAAAGCGTTGGAAAATGCAGATTTCGTTTATGTAAAGAATTGGAGTAGTTATGAGCAATATGGAAAAGTGCTTTCTACAGATGCTTCTTGGACCTTCTCAAATAAAAAATTAGCAATTACTAATAATGCTAAGGTTATGCATTGTTTACCGGTAAGAAGAAATGTGGTTATTGCAGATGAGATTTTAGATGGAGAGAATTCAGTAGTGATCCATCAAGCAAATAACAGAACCTTTGCGGCGCAAGCAGTGTTAAAAACAATTCTTAAAAATTTGTAAGACCAATGGAAAAGCAAGTTTTAAAGATAGTTAAAGTAGGAGGAAAGCTTATCGAGAAAGAGGAAGATATGAAAGCTTTTCTATCCGATTTCTCGGCATTAAAAGGGCCAAAGATCTTGATCCACGGTGGAGGGAAAATGGCAACTGAAATGTCTGAAAAATTAGGTTATAAAACCAACATGGTGGATGGCAGAAGAATTACAGATGCTAATGCTATGCAAGTGATCACGATGGTTTATGCCGGGCTTATTAATAAACAGATCGTAGCAAAACTTCAAAGTTTAGGGTCAAATTCGGTTGGACTTTGTGGGGCAGATGGGAATGCTATAATTTCTAAAAAACGTGAAGTAAAGGAGATCGATTATGGTTTTGTTGGCGATATAGAAAATATAAACACCTCTTTTATAAATTCTTTTTTAAAACAAGGGATCGCGCCAATATTTTCAGCGGTTTCCAGCAGTTTAGACGGACAGCTTTTCAATACAAATGCCGATTCTATTGCAGCCGAATTAGCAATTGCTTTTTCTGAAATGTATAATACTGAATTGCTTTTCTGTTTTGAAAAACCAGGGGTTTTAAAAGATTCAGCAGATGATGCTTCCGTAATACAAGTATTAAGCAAACAAAATTATGAAGAGCTGTTGGAAGAAAAGATCGTTAGTGAAGGCATGCTTCCTAAGTTACTCAATTGTTTCTATGCTTTAGAAAATAAGGTTTCTAACGTTTTATTGGGTGGAAAAGATCTACTTCAAAATGATACACTCCATACAAAAATCACGAAATGATCTCACTTTACAAATTGCAACAAGAAGCATTAAGTCTGCTAGCTAATCTTATAGAAACTCCT
Organism: Gillisia sp. UBA3175; assembly: GCA_002364325.1. Classification (GTDB taxonomy): domain Bacteria; phylum Bacteroidota; class Bacteroidia; order Flavobacteriales; family Flavobacteriaceae; genus Gillisia. The sequence continues at coordinate 219,073 of DEXV01000002.1, read as the reverse complement.
TCATTTTCAAAAGAAGAAAATGCTACCGCAAGATTATTAGAACACTGGTTCAAGAAAAAGGAAATGGTCTTTTTCACAAATGGAAATAACGTTTGGGCAAAAAATAAAATTTTTGATTCCAGCAAACCAAGCTTATTGTTAAACTCGCATCACGATACGGTAAAACCTAATTCGGCTTATACAAAGGATCCGTTTTCAGCAATTAAAGAAGAGGGAAAACTTTATGGATTAGGGAGTAACGATGCCGGTGGATGTTTAGTGTCCTTACTTGCTGCGTTTACTTGGTTTTATGATCAGGAAGATCTTAACTACAATTTGATCTTTGCGGGAACGGCAGAGGAGGAGATCAATGGGAATAATGGGATCGCCAGTATACTTCCAATTTTACCAACGTTTGACGCTGCTATTGTTGGGGAGCCAACTTTAATGCAAATGGCGATCGCAGAAAAAGGACTGGTTGTTTTTGATGTAAAGGTCAAGGGAACACCATCTCATGCTGCGCATCCTAATCTCGATAATGCTATTTATAAATGTATTTCGGTTCTGGAATGGTTTAAAAACTTCAAGTTTAAAAAGGTATCAGAAGCTTTAGGCGAAGTTAAGGTAACGGTAACCCAGATAAATGCAGGCTCACAACATAATGTGGTGCCGGCGAGTGTAGATCTGGTGGTAGATGTGCGAGTCAACGATAAGTATACCAATGCTGAAGTTACCGAGATATTAAAGCAAAATGCGCCGGTAGATGAAATTGTCCCAAGATCTTTAAGATTAAATTCTTCTTCCATTCCTAAGGAACATCCTTTGGTGCTGGCGGGAATAGAACTAGGAATGTCCACGTATGGCTCTCCAACACTTTCAGATCAAGCAATGTTAAGTTGTCCGTCCCTAAAATTAGGACCTGGAGATTCTAATAGGTCACATTCTGCAGACGAATTTATATTCGTGCAAGAAGTGGAAGAAGGAATTGCAACCTATATAGCGCTACTTGAAAAAGTGCTTAAATAGAATTAATTATACCTGGTTCTTTCAATAAATAAAAATCGAGAATTGAATAAAAACAACTACTATGAAACTTTGGGATAAAGGAATTTCAATAGACAAAAAAATTGAAAAATTCACAATTGGAAACGACAGGGAACTAGATCTTTTTCTTGCAGAATATGATATCATAGCTTCTAAAGCGCATGCTAAAATGCTTGGAGAAATCGGGATCGTATCTAAGGAGGAAGTTGGATTGTTACTGAAGGAATTGGATAAGCTGAAGCTCCAAGTTGAGAAAGGAACATTTGTTATTGAAGATGATTTTGAAGATGTTCACTCCAAAATTGAATTTGAACTTACAAAAACACTAGGCGACACCGGTAAAAAAATTCATACTGCTCGTTCCAGAAATGATCAGGTTTTAGTGGCGATGCAATTGTATTTTAAAGCCAATTTGCAAGAGATCTATTCAAAAACTGAAGATCTTATAGAAGTTTTGCTGAAGCTTGCGGAAACTCATAAAGAAAAATTGCTTCCCGGATATACACATTTACAAGTCGCTATGCCGTCATCTTTCGGATTATGGTTTTCTGCATACGCAGAAATATTGATAGATGACCTTTTTCTCTTACAGGCAGGCTTGAAAATTGTAGATCAGAATCCGCTTGGTTCTGCGGCGGGATATGGTTCTTCTTTTCCAATAGACAGAGACTTCACCACTAAAGAACTCGGATTTAAAACCATGAAATATAACGTGGTGGCAGCGCAAATGAGTAGAGGGAAATGTGAGAGAACCGTGACTTCTAATATCGCTTCTTTGGCAAACACGCTTTCCAGATTCGCTATGGATATATGTTTATATATAAGTCAGAATTTTAATTTTATCTCTTTTCCAGACCAACTTACTACGGGATCTAGCATTATGCCTCACAAGAAAAATCCGGATGTTTTTGAACTTATTCGTGGAAAATGCAATAAGCTGCAAGCCATCTCCAATGAAATGATCTTGATCACCAATAATTTACCAAGCGGTTACCACAGAGACCTTCAGCTTATTAAGGAGAACAGTATTTATGCTGTAGAGAATATTAAAGAGATCTTAGATATTTTTATACATTCCATTTCGCTCATCGAAGTGAAAACTATCGATTTGACAGACGACAAATATAAGTACTTGTTTACTGTAGATAGTATTAATGATTTGGTGGTTTCAGGATGCTCATTTAGAGAGGCATATAAAGAGATTGGTTCTAAGGTGGAAAATGGTTCTTACAAACCTTCTATTTCCAAAAAGCATACCCACATAGGAAGTAAGGATAATCTAGCTTTAGACCTAATAGCAAAAAAGAAAGATCTGTAAAACAGGTCTTTCTTTTTTATAATTTTTTAAAGCAAAGATTTATCTAATATTAAAGGTATCTCCTTGATTAATATTTCCAGTTTTATAACCTTTCATAAACCATTCTTTTCTCTGTTGAGAAGTTCCATGAGTAAACGCATCTGGAACAACTCTGCCTTGTGTACGTTTCTGGATGGCATCATCTCCAACAGCATTCGCAGCGCTTAAAGCTTCTTCAATATCCCCTTCTTCTAGATATTGTTTATTGTAATAAGCCCAAACTCCCGCGTAAAAATCGGCTTGAAGCTCAAGAGCTACAGATAATTCATTAGCTTCGGTTTGACTTTTACCTTGTTGCATTTGTCTCACTTTTGCTGAAGTTCCTAAAAGAGTTTGAACATGATGTCCAACTTCATGAGCAGTAACATAAGCAATTGCAAAATCGCCTCCTTTTGCTCCAAATCGGCTTCTTAATTCATTAAAGAAACCCAGATCCATATATACTTTTTGATCTGATGGGCAATAAAAAGGTCCGGAAGCTGAAGATGCACCACCACAGGCAGTTTGAACTCCATCGGTAAAAAGCACCAAACCAGGTTCTTGGTAGTTCATATTATTTTCAGAGAAGATCTCATTCCAAGTATCTTCTGTATATGCGAAAATGGTATTCATGAATTCACCCATTTCAAGTTCTTCGGCAGTCAACTCTCTGTCTTCTCCAGAAGAGGTTTGGGTTTGAGTTTCTAATTGTCTTAAAGTATCAGAAACATCACCTCCCGAAAAGAGTTGGATGGCAAGAAAAATAAGTCCTATTATTCCACCACCAACAGCCACTTTTCCACCTGTTGAAGAACCTCTGCGATCCTCAACATTAGTGCTCTGTCTATTGCCTTTCCATTTCATGGTTTTTTCTTTTAAAAGTAATAATTATAATGTTAAGCTAATTATAAATTGTTTACCGCATTCCAAATAGGATCACTTGGAACAGGCGCTATTATAGTAAGTTCTTCATTCTTCACAGGGTGAATAAAACTTAGTCTTCTAGCGTGTAAATGAATGCTTGCATCTTTATTACTCCGGTCGAAACCATATTTAAGATCTCCTTTTATTGGACAACCAATTGCTGACAACTGACTCCGAATCTGATGATGTCTGCCTGTATGCAGATCTACTTCTAATAGATAATAATTATCTAATTTTTTAAGTACTCTATAATCAAGAATTGCTTTCTTACTCTCGGGAACTTCCTTTATATGGGCATAGGATTTATTCTGTTTCGGATTACGTTTCATATAATGAACCAAGGTTCCTTCTGACTGAGGTGGTATATTTTTAACCACCGCCCAATAGGTTTTCTTTGCCTCTTTATCTTTAAATAATTTATTAAGACGAGGTAAGGCCTTAGAAGTTTTTGCGAAAAGGACTATTCCACTGGTAGGTCTATCCAACCTATGGACAACCCCTAAATAAACATTTCCAGGCTTATCATATTTGTCCTTTATATATTCTTTAACTACTTCACTAAGCGGTGTATCTCCGGTCTTGTCTCCTTGTACAATATCTCCAGGTCTTTTATTGATGATGATGAGATGATTGTCCTCAAAAAGTATTTGAAGATTATTTTTAGTAGATACAATCTTTTCTAGGGTCAAGATCTTGGTTTTGAAGATTCAAAATAAATATTAGAAAAAGGAATTTAATATTGTTCCTCATCTGTTGGGAAATTCTTGCTTTTAACATCATTCTTATAACCTTCAAAAGCTTTGGTCATTTCTCCATGTAGATCTGCGTAACGTCTCAAGAATCTAGGATTAAATTCATGAGTCATTCCTAACATATCGTGAGTTACCAATACCTGCCCATCTACACCATTTCCAGCACCAATTCCAATTATAGGTATGCTCACACTTTCTGCCACTTCTTTAGCAAGTTTAGCTGGTACTTTTTCAAGAACCATAGCGAAACAGCCTAATTTTTCGAGTAAAAGAGCATCATCTTTTAATTTTTCAGCTTCTTGTTCTTCTTTTGCACGAACGGTATAAGTCCCAAATTTATAGATGGATTGTGGGGTAAGACCTAAATGTCCCATTACAGGAATTCCGGCATTTAGGATCCTTTTAATAGATTCCTTTATTTCCTTTCCACCTTCCATCTTAACGGCATGCCCGCCGCTTTCCTTCATAATTCTAATGGCAGATCGCAGCGCTTCCTTTGGATCACTTTGGTAACTTCCAAACGGAAGATCTACCACTACTAAAGAACGCTCTATTCCTCTCACCACACTTGCAGCATGATAGATCATTTGGTCTAGAGTAATTGGTAAAGTAGTTTCGTGACCTGCCATAACATTACTAGCAGAGTCTCCAACCAAGATCACATCTATTCCAGCGCCATCCACTATTTGCGCCATGGTAAAATCGTAAGCAGTAAGCATGGCAATTTTCTCTCCGTTGGCTTTCATTTCCACAAGAGATTTAGTGGTTATTCTTTTATATTGTTTCTTGGCGACTGACATTAGTTGATTTTTTTAGATGAGTAAAAGTAGTAAATTAGAGCTCTACATTCAAACCTTAGTATAATGAAGATTTTACCTTTAGTTTTCTTGTTTTTATTTAGTTTTTCTTCATTTTCACAACACACTGAAGAGGAGCTGGAAGCTAAGGCTACAATCGATGCCTTTTTTGAAGCCTTTCACAAAAGAGATTCTATTGGTTTAAAGGAAATTGCTCATACAAATATCATGATGCAATCTATTACAGTGAACGAAGATGGGAATAATAAGATCATTACTGAATCCTATTCCAGTTTTATAAAAGCCATCGTATCTATTCCCACAACCACAAAACTGGAGGAGCGTTTATTGTCTTATGATATTCGAGTGGATGGACCTATGGCCAATGTTGTTACTCCGTATTCCTTTTTTATAGATGGAGAATTGAAGCATTGCGGGGTGAATAATTTTCAGTTATTCAAAGAAAGTGAAAAATGGAAAATCGTATATATTATAGACACTCGAACTACTAAAGATTGCAGTTCTAAATAAGCCATTGAAGAATTACAAAATTCTTGGCAGCAATAAAATAAGTACAGTGGCATTATTCATAGCATGCATTGCAATTGGCCAGATCATCGTTTTGTTCTCTACCTTTATCTTTCCGAAGTAAAAACCCGCGATTATCCTTGGTACAATCATTAAGAATAGCACTAGATCTACCTGAAAGCTATCTACATAATTTGAGATATGTACCAATCCGAAAATTATTGCGGTTAGAACCCAAACTCCCACATAATTTCTGCTTAAAATACCGCAAGCTTTAAATTGGAATTGTAACGGGATAGCTTCTCTCAAGAACAGAAAGGTGATGGCTATAAACATGATAAGAAAAATATATTTTATCGCCCAATGAACTTCTACGGGAATAAAAATTAGCATCACCATTAAAACCCAGCAACACAAGAAATAGATAAAATCGTTTGGAGAAGGTCTTATAAGTGTTCTAAACATTCCTTCTTCCAGAATAGGAGCAATGATCACTGCCAAAATTGCAAATTTCCAAGGTTCCTCTTTCATTAGAGAATTAAGATCTCCTTGTTCATATTGCAACATATCCAATTCAGGAAAGAGCACCTGAAGAATTCCTAACAGGCTAAAAAAGAAAAAATAGGCTAATAGCAGCCAGCCATAATTTCTCAGCAAGTTCTTAATCTTAAAAAATGTGATGTGGTTTAAAGTATTCAATGAGCTTTTGGAATAATCTTTTTTAAAGTTAAGTTATTTAAAGCAGATATTTGGTTGAAAGCTAACAGTCGCTTAAACTCACTTTTACAGCAAGTCCACCTTCTGAGGTTTCCTTGTATTTAGAGTTCATATCTTTTGCCGTATCCCACATGGTTTCTATCACCTTATCCAAAGGCACTTTTGCTTTTGTAGCATCGCTATCCAAAGCAATTTCTGCTGCATTAATAGCTTTAATAGCTCCCATCGCATTACGTTCTATACAAGGTATTTGTACCAAGCCTGCAATAGGATCGCAGGTTAAACCTAGATGGTGCTCCATTGCTATTTCACTTGCCATAAGCACTTGGGCCGGAGTTCCTCCCATAAGCTCGGTTAATGCACCAGCTGCCATGGCAGAGGACACACCAATTTCCGCTTGGCAGCCACCCATTGCGGCAGATATAGTGGCTCCTTTTTTAAATAAGCTTCCTATTTCACCAGCAACAAGCATAAATCTCTTTACCTCTTCAAAAGTAGCATTGTGATTTTCTATCACCATATAATACATTAGAACTGCAGGAACCGTTCCTGCGCTTCCATTGGTAGGGGCGGTTACAACTCTTCCTAAAGAGGCATTTACCTCGTTAACACTAATGGCAAAACAGCTCACCCATTTAAGGATCTGTCTAAATTTTACTTCGGTATTTCTAATGGTTTCTAGCCAATCTTGAGGAGTATTGTTGGTTGCATCTCCAAGTAAACGTTTATTCATATCGAAAGCACGGCGGTGCACCTTTAATCCGCCGGGTAAAGTTCCTTCGGTATGACAACCAATATACATAGATTCCAACATCACTTCCCAGATCTCTTTTAATCCGCTGTCTATAGCTTCTGGAGTTCGTAGAGATTTTTCATTTTCCAAAACTATTTCAGAAACACTCTTATTCTCTGAATTACAAAATGCAAGCAGTTCTGTAGCTTTTTCTATTGGAAAAGGAAAAGCCTGAAATTTTTTCATTTTTTTAGATGCGTTCTTACGTTCTTCTTTTACCACAAATCCGCCACCTATAGAGTAATAGGACGATGAGGTTTTTTTACCATTTTTTAGAAGTGCTCTAAAAGTTATTCCATTTGGATGAAAAGGAAGAAATTTGCGATTGAATTTTATATTGATTTCCGGATCGAAATAAATGGCATTCTCTCCATTTAAGATGATAGATTTTGTGGTTCTAATATTAAATATTTCCGGGTCTATAAGTTCTATATCCATAAGAACAGGATCGAATCCTGCCAATCCTAACATCACCGCTAGATCTGTAGCATGCCCCTTCCCTGTAAGAGAAAGTGATCCATAAAGATCTACATGTACATTTTCTACTTCAAAAAAACGGTCTTTATCTTTAAGTTCCTGTATCCACCGTTGCGCTGCACGCCATGGTCCAAGAGTGTGAGAACTGGAAGGACCAACTCCAATTTTTAACATGTCGAAAACACTAATGCATTCTATTTTTCGCATTCTTATCCAATATTTGATCACAAAAATAAGGATTTGATAATATAGCTCTTCATTTTTTCGAAATTCTTATTAAGAAATGTTTAAGAATTTTTGCATTAGGGATTGCAGCGACATCCTTTTAATTTTTCTTTTAAAATTAAAAGATATAGCGCAAAGCCCGACAACTTTATTGCGCTCATTACTGGCGCAATGAAGCTGAAATGCCAATAAGAACAATATTTATGACAACCTGTCAGAACTAAACCGCTGGCATAATGATTGACTATTTGTGTTTGTGAAATTGAATCTATAAAATTTAAATACGTATACTGTTATGAGTAAAATAATTGGAATTGACTTAGGTACTACTAACTCCTGTGTATCTGTAATGGAAGGTAGCGAGCCTGTGGTAATCCCTAATGCTGAAGGGAAAAGAACAACTCCTTCTGTAATTGCATTTGTAGAAGGTGGTGAGATTAAGGTTGGAGATCCTGCAAAACGTCAGGCTGTTACAAACCCAACTAAAACCATATCTTCTATAAAGAGGTTTATGGGGAACAAATATTCTGAATCTTCTAAGGAAGCAGGAAGAGTTCCTTATAAAGTGATTAAAGGAGATAATGATACTGCAAGAGTAGATATCGACGGGAGAATGTATACTCCTCAAGAATTATCTGCTATGATCTTGCAAAAAATGAAAAAAACTGCTGAAGATTACCTTGGACATGAGGTGACTGAAGCGGTTATTACTGTTCCTGCATATTTTAACGATTCTCAACGTCATGCAACTAAAGAAGCTGGTGAGATCGCAGGACTTAAAGTAAGAAGAATTATAAACGAGCCTACTGCTGCGGCATTGGCTTATGGATTAGACAAAAAATCTATCGACCAGAAGATCGCTGTTTATGATCTTGGGGGTGGTACTTTTGATATCTCTATCCTTGAATTAGGAGATGGTGTATTTGAAGTATTATCTACAAATGGAGATACTCACTTAGGTGGGGATGATTTTGACCAGGTGATCATAGATTTCCTTGCAGATTCTTTCAAAAAAGCTGAAGACATCGATCTTAGAAAAGATCCTATGGCTTTACAACGTTTAAAAGAAGCAGCTGAAAAAGCGAAGATCGAATTATCTTCTTCTACACAAACAGAGATCAACTTACCATATGTTACGGCTACTGCAAGTGGACCAAAACACTTGGTAGAGACTTTAACTAGATCTAAATTTGAGCAATTAGCTCATGAGCTAGTAAAACGTTCTATGGATCCTGTGAAAAAGGCATTAAGTGATGCGGGTCTTTCTGTAAGTGATATAGACGAAGTTATTTTAGTAGGTGGTTCTACTCGTATTCCTAAGATCCAGGAAGAAGTAGAAGCGTTCTTTAAAAAGAAACCTTCTAAAGGAGTTAACCCAGATGAGGTTGTTGCAATTGGAGCAGCTATTCAAGGTGGGGTATTAACAGGAGATGTAAAAGATGTATTGTTACTAGATGTAACTCCTCTTTCTCTTGGTATCGAAACTATGGGTGGTGTATTAACTAAGTTAATTGAGTCTAACACAACTATTCCAACTAAAAAGTCTCAGGTATTCTCTACAGCGTCAGATAATCAACCATCGGTTGAGATCCATGTGCTACAAGGAGAACGTCCTATGGCAACAGATAATAAAACCATTGGTAGATTCCATTTAGATGGAATTCCACCAGCACAAAGAGGAACTCCACAAATTGAAGTGACTTTTGATATTGATGCGAATGGGATTATTAAAGTAAGTGCTACAGATAAAGCTACTAACAAAACTCAGGATATTAGAATTGAAGCTTCTTCTGGATTAACTGAAGAGGAGATCCAAAAAATGAAGCAAGATGCTGAAGCAAATGCTGAATCTGATAAAAAGACGAAAGAGAAAGTAGATAAGTTGAATGAGGCAGATGGAATGATCTTCCAAACTGAAAAGCAATTGAAGGAATTTGGTGATAAGATATCTGAGGATAAGAAAAAGCCAGTTGAAGATGCTTTAGAAGAATTGAAGAAAGCTTACGAAACTCAGGAAATCGCTACTATTACTCCAGCATTAGACAAATTGAATGAAGCATGGAAAACAGCTTCAGAAGAAATGTATAAAGCGCAAGCGGATGCTCAAGGTGCACCAGGTGCTAATGGAGCTCCAGGAGCAGATGCTGGTGGAGCAGATAATGCTAAACAAACGGATGATGTGGAAGATGTAGACTTCGAAGAAGTTAAATAAGCATTTATATACTAGATCTTCCCTACAAGCTCGATAATGAAAAGATCCCGATGAAAATCGGGATCTTTTTTTGTTTTTGCATTATTTATTAATAGGGGTTATACATATGCTCATCCCCTCCTAAATCCTCCCCGAAGGGGAAGGACTTAAAACAATTTGCACCCTTCCCATTGGGAAGGGCTGGGGAAGGGATGATTTTAGATATTACATTCATTCATCCCCTCCTATATCCTCCCCGAAGGGGAGGACTTTAAAATTGTTAATGTCTATAGTAGGTAAAGTGAGGATGATGAAAAAATAGGTGCACCCTTCCCCTTGGGAAGGGCTGGGGATGGGATGATTTTAAATATTACATTCATTCATCCCCTCCTAAATCCTCCCCGAAGAGTAGGACTTTAAAACAGGGCTGAATAAATGATCATGTTTATTGACGTGTCATCCCGACACAGGAGGGATCTTAAAGAAAATTGTCATTGATAATTTTGTCTATAGTAGGTGAAGTGAGGATGATGAAAAAATAGGTGCTCCCTTCCCCTTGGGAAGGGCTGGGGATGGGATGATTTTAAGTAAAATTATTCCTTAAGAATTATAGTAATAAAATATAATAAAGATATACCAAGGTGAAAATCACCAATAATGCGAAACAGATCAAGCTAAATATTTTATATGATTTCGTAGGTTGATCTTCTTTTTTTAGATGATCCCCAGTCACCAATTTAAAATTGAACCAAGCTAAAAATGGCGCCGATAAAAACGAGAGTCCTGTGGCAAAATCTATTAAAAATATAAAAGAGCCAGAGAGAAAGAATAGAATACACAAGGAAAGAACGGGAATCACAAAGATCCCTATTTTATAATCTCTCCATTTTTTCTTTTCATTCTGAAGCTTTTTAGCTTCCGGATTCAATAATTCAGAGATCACTCTAGGAAATGCATCGGTTACTGTAAGCGTGGTACTTAATAAAGTAACAAATGCAGCGATAGAAATTATTGGAGTACTCCAAGAACCTAATGTTTTTCCATAGAGTTCTACCAATTGCGAAGAAAATTCAACCGAATTTGGCGAAAAAGAAGTGCCGCTACCAAACATAACTAAAGCACCTAGAATAAGAAATAACAAACCGATAAACGAAGCAGATAAATACCCAATATTAAAATCGGTAAAGGATTCTTTTATACTTGGTCTATGCTTGGTTTGCTTCGCTTTTTCTTGGGTCCAGATAGAATGCCAGACCGAGGCATCTATGGGTATTGGCATCCAACCCATAAATGCAATTATAAAACCAATACTCGCAGTAGTCCATAAAGATGGAGAAGAAGTATGTAAAGCTTTTTCTGCTGTTCCTGCTCCAAAAGCCATAATTACAGCCGCAAGGGTTGCAATAGTAAGAAAGCTAACAATGATCTTCATACTTTTATCCAGACCGGGATATTTCCCAATGAGAAGAAGCGAGATGCAGAAAATTAGGATAACTAGACTCCAAATAAAGGGTGACCATCCAAAGTTAAAAAGTTTTTCGGCCAAACCGGCTGTTACAATGGTGACTGCTGCCTGAATAATAAACATAGTTCCCACAGTAAAAAATATAAAGGCCCCATAAGGAAACACTCCTAGTTTTTTATAACCGGTGATAAGGTGATTTCCAGTGGCAGCCGCATATCTTGGTCCAAATTCCAGAAAAGGATATTTCGTTGCACATGCTAACACCAATGCCCAAATAAGAATAAATCCGTAATCTGCTCCCGCGCGGGTAGCTTGTACCAAATGAGAAACTCCAATGGCGGCTCCGGCTAGCAAAAAGCCTGGGCCTATACTTTTTAATAAGGAGCTTTTAGAATTAGAATTCTTTTTTATCATTGAATAAAAATATCCACGTAAATCTAAACTAAAGTTTCTATAATAGATGGTTTCATTTCATGAACTCCATTAAAAGGGATTATAGTAAGGTTTTCTGGGAAAATTTCCTTTAACCGAAGTTTCTCATTATGCAATCGTTCTTTATCCATAAAGGGATCTTCATTTCCATAGAGCATGGAAATTTTACTCGTTTTAAGATGCTTAAAATCTTCTGGATTTAATTCCTTTGGAAGTCCGCCAGAGCAGAGGATTAGATGAGAGCATTCTATTTTTTTCTTAGAAACCCAGCGGGTTGCTACAGAAACTCCTTGAGAATAGCCGAGTATGATGAGGTTTGTTGTAGATTCCAAATCTTCCGCCTTATAAACTTCCTCTAAATAATTCATGGCATTTTCTACTTCCTGTTGGGTATTATCTTTCGTGAACCAAGAAGCCCCTACATGTGTGTACTTTCCATTTAGATAATATTTGGAAGCAGCCTGTGGAGCAATTAAATAATTTTCCTCAGGATATAATCCTTTAAAGTATTTCAGAAAATATTTAGAGAGATATCCAATTCCATGAAAGACCACCCAAACATTCTTCGTTTTTGAAGTGCGTTCATTTAAGGTCATGTAGGTATTTGTGAATTTATAAGAAACCTTTTTTTCGGTTGGATTCATCCTTTTTGGTTTTGTATTTTTACAAAGTAAACAATCTTATTTGGAATGGAGAAACAAGAAATTCTGGCAGCCTGTAATGTAATGTGCAAAAACACGTTAATGGAAACTTTAGACATTAAATTTACCGATATAGGTGACGATTTTGTAGTAGCTACCATGCCTGTAACATCCAAAGTGCATCAGCCAGATGGAGTTTTACATGGCGGAGCAACCGTGGCGCTTGCAGAAAGCGTGGGAAGCGTAGCATCTCATATCTTTATGGATTCTAAAGAATATTTTATTCGTGGAATAGAGATCTCAGCCAACCATTTAAAAAGCATAAAAGAAGGATTGGTCTATGCAAAGGCAATTGTAATCCATAAAGGTAGAACAACCCAACTGTGGGAAATTAAGATCACCGATGAAGCAGATAATCTCATTTCAATGGTAAAACTAACCACCATTTCACTGCTTAAAAATAGTTAATGAAGGCTTCAGATTTTTTTGAATTAATAGAACAAGACCTGAAAGAAGGAAAAGCGATGGTGAGCTATAGGCTTCCAGATAAGGATGCTGTTCAGCTTTTATCGCAAACTTCAAGGGGAGTTTTCAGAATAAAAGATTTTTCGGAAAGTGGATTTATCTTTGCGCCATTTGAAAATTCTGAAAATCCGCTTTTTATTCCCGAAAATGACTGTGCTAAAACGGTTTTGCCCTTTTTTGAAAAAGCAATTTTTCAATTAAGTACTACTGAAAATTCTTCAGAAAATTTTAATGCTGAGGAAAAATCTGCTCATATAAATTTAGTGGGTCTTGGGATTGAAACTATTCTAAAAACCGAACTTCAAAAGGTCGTTCTTTCCAGAAAGGAAATTCAAAAAGTAACTGCTTCTGCGGCTGAAATATTTAAGAATTTGCTATCACTTTACCCAAATGCCTTTGTTTATTTATGGAGTCATCCAGAAACTGGAGTTTGGATCGGGGCAACTCCGGAAACGTTATTGAGAACCGAGCGCACTAAGTTTAGTACGATGTCACTTGCGGGAACAAGGATGCGTCAAGATTTTTCAGAAAATAATTGGACTCAAAAAGAAATTATGGAACAGCAAATCGTTACCGATTCTATTGTTTCAAAATTAAATGACTTAGGATATTCGGAGGCGGTCTTAAATGTTTCTGAAACCTTTACAAGTGAGGCGGGGAGTTTACTTCACCTAAGAACAGATATTACGGGGAATTTTAAAATGGATACTACAGAAATAGGCAGCATTCTAAAATCATTACATCCAACTCCTGCAATTTGTGGGTTGCCAACAAAAGTAGCTCGTGAATTTATTCTTAATCACGAAAATTATGATCGAGAATTTTATACTGGATATTTGGGTCTAATAAATATGACTACCGAGATCAAGCGTAGCAATAGAACTAGAAACCAGGAAAATCAAGCGTATTCCAGTATTAGAAAAGATTCGGCCTTATTTGTAAATTTACGATGCTTAAAATATACAGAAGGAGAAGTTGCTATTTATGTGGGTGGTGGAATAACCAAAGATTCTGAGCCTTCCTTAGAATGGGAAGAAACCGTTAGTAAAACACGCACTATGAAGGCGGCTTTATAATATAGCCTTCTTGTAAGAATAGTTGCTAAAAATTGTAATTTTGAGTTTGATAGGATTTCTTAGAAGTCATTAGATATTCTATCGTCTTAAACTTCATTTAAAATGTTATCGTGAAATACTCCAAAATACCGGTTGCCCAGTCCATAGTTGCTTTATGTGTTGCAAAGAATATCAAACACGTTGTGATCTCTCCAGGCTCACGAAATGCTCCATTAACTATTGGTTTTACTAATCATCCGGAAATTGAAGCCTACAGTATTGTTGATGAACGATGTGCTGCTTTTTTTGCTTTAGGAATCGCACAGCAGATCAAGCTACCAGTAGCCGTTGTTTGTACTTCTGGCTCTGCCTTGCTTAACTATTATCCTGCAATTGCCGAAGCATATTACAGCAATATTCCATTGGTGGTGATCTCTGCAGATAGGCCTATAGAACGTATCGATATTGGAGATGGGCAAACAATCAGACAGAAAAATGTATTTGAAAATCATATTTTATATTCGGCTAATCTATATTCAGAATTAGTTCTGGATAATGAAGCTTCAGAAAAAAAGCTGATTCAAAAACAATTTGAAAGTCGTAGGCATAATGAAAGGGAGATCAATCTGGCCTTGAACAATGCTATAGAAAATAATGGTCCTGTACATATCAATGTTCCATTTTACGAGCCATTGTATGCTGTGGACGATCACAAGATCACAGATCCTGTCCAGATCTTTCCAGATCTTAGTATACGGGAATATTCTAAAATTGAGTTGCTGCCATATTTAAATCTTTGGAATAGGGCGAAGCGAAAAATGATTATTGCAGGAGTGATGCAACCAAATAGTGTGGAGCAAAAATATCTTGATCTACTAGCAAAAGATCCAACAGTGCTTATTTTAACAGAAACCACCTCTAATATTCATCATCCAGAATTCTTTACGAGGATAGATACATTAATAGGACCAATAGAAAAATGTGAAGATGCTAATGAGCAATTTGAGGCATTGCAACCAGAGATCCTATTGACTTTTGGTGGGATGATCGTTTCAAAAAAAATAAAATCATTCTTAAGGAATTATCAACCCCAACAACATTGGCATATAGATCCAAAAACGGCATATAATACCTTCTTCTGTTTGAATAAACATTTTGAAACTACGGTTAACGTGTTCTTTCAGAATTTCTTACCAGAAACAGTTTCGGTAAATAGTGAATATGCAAAGCATTGGAAAACTATAAACGAGCAACGTAAAAAGCGTCATGACCTTTATGTGGATAAGATCCCTTATTCAGATTTCAAGGCAATGCAAGCTATAGTTCCGGCAATTCCTAAGGATTACAACGTGCAGCTAGGGAATAGTTCTACCGTTCGCTATGCTCAATTATTCAACTGGGAGCCCACACAAGACGTTTTTTGTAATAGAGGTACGAGTGGAATAGATGGGAGCGTTTCTACGGCTGTGGGTGCTGCACTGGTCAATAAGCATCCAACCATACTTATTTGTGGGGATCTAAGTTTTATATATGATAGCAATGCGCTTTGGAATAATCACATTCCGGCAAGTTTTAGAATTATTGTGATAAATAATTCTGGAGGAGGAATCTTTAGAATACTTCCTGGGAATAAGAACACAGAGAATTTTGAAACCTATTTTGAAACTGTTCATGACCTAAATGCAAAACCACTTTGCGACATGTACAATTTGGATTATTCCTTTGTAAAAGATTCAGAAATATTGAATAAAGAATTAAATGTATTTTTTGAAGTTTCAGAGAGACCAAAATTATTAGAGATATTTACACCACGTACTTTAAATGATGAGGTTTTGCTTGAATACTTCAACTTTATGAAATTTTAATCCTCTTGCCTGATTTTAAAATTTTATGGCCTTTAAAATTTGATTTCCGAAGCCATTTAGAAAGCTTTAGGAATATCAGATTTCCCAGAAAATATTAAAGTATCTTTGCATTTTAAAATTCAGTTATGCTTGCACTAGGACAATACCATACATTAATAATAGATCGTGATACCGAACCGGGATTATTTTTAACCGGATCTGGAGACGATGAAGTATTATTACCAAATAAATACAAACCTGAAAGTTTTAATATTGGAGATGAAATAGACGTATTTGTTTATTTAGACCATTCTGAACGTCCTGTTGCAACTACACTTCGCCCTTACGTAAAATTGGATGAATTTGCTTATTTAAAATGCGTGGAAGTGTCGGATATAGGAGCGTTTTTAGACTGGGGATTAGAAAAACATCTTTTTGTGCCGTATCGTGAAATGGCATCTAAGATGCGTAAAGATAGTTGGTATCTAGTTTTTTGCTATTTAGATGAAGTTACTGAAAGATTGGTTGCTTCCAGCAAGACCAATGCTTTCATGGATAATTCAGAGATTACAGTAGAGCCTTATGAAGAGGTAGACATCATAGTAGTAAATCCTACAGATCTTGGCGTAAATGTGATTGTTAATGAGTTACATCAAGGACTTATCTATAAAGATGATATATTTCAGGATCTAAATCCTGGAGATCGTTTAAAAGCATGGATCAAAAAGACCAGGCCAGATGGTAAATTGGATGTTACACTGCAACGTCCTGGATATAGAAGTATCGAGCCAAATGCACAAAGTATCTTGAATGAGATCTCTCTAAAAGGGGGGCATTTGAAGCTTACAGATAAATCCGATCCTACCGAAATTCAGCGAGTATTACAAATGAGTAAAAAAAGTTTCAAAAAGGCAGTTGGAACACTTTACAAGCAAAGAATGATAGATATAAAAGATGATGGTATTTATTTAAAGAAGGACTAATATCTTCTATAAAAAGGAGAATATCTGCTGTAATAAATTGGAGTGGTGTTTTCTGAAGCATCTTTATAAACCGTATTCCTTACACTAGTCTTAGGTAAATAAGGATTAAAATTCTGATTGAAATATCTTGCGTCATTATCTCGGGGATTAACAGAAAAACTAACCGAATTCTTTTTCTCTGAAAGTTGTACAGGCGGAGCTAATTCTACATATTTGTTTGCTCGCTCATATTCCACTTCTCTCATAACTTCAGAAATATTTACCTCTATTGGAATTTCTTTCTCATCAAAATTAACAGTTCTAATTTTGAATTTTCCAACATAAGGATTTTCCGGAGCTAGGACAGATAAAGATGGAGTGATCTCTGTGCGCTTTATAATAAAGTTTTTTGGCGAACTAACCACAGGAATTTCCTGAGCCTTTCCATAAGTGGTAGCCATTAATAAAATAAGAAGCACTGTGAAAAATTTCATTTTGATCATTTAACTCAAAGATATCAAGAATTATGCAATAGATAATTATTGAGCTAATTTCTTTGAACTTTAGTAGAAATCTGCTAAAATCTTATTTTTTAAATTTTTTAAGAACAAAATAATTTTATTTTTGAGCTAGAAAAAAAACAAAACATATGAAAAACACATTTTACGCAGTAGTATTTTTATTAGTAGGATTCACTGGATTCTCACAAGAATCAGATTCAGCTTACAAAGCGAAGGCAGTTCAATTAATTGAAATTAACTCTGGAGCAACTTTCGATGTTATGCTTAAGCCTTTGGTAGGAATGGTTGCTGAAGAAAACCGTGATGCTTTTAAAGCAGAAGTTAAAGAAAGTATGAAGGACCTATTCGATAAACTTGCTGTGGTTTATATGGAAAGTTTTACTGAAGCAGAATTAGATGAAATTCTTGCATTTTATGCAACTCCTGTTGGACAAAAAATGACTGCAGAATTACCTGTAATTACTGAAAAATCTATGCAAATTGGTCAAACGTGGGGAATGCAATTACAACCACTTATGGCTAAATATTCGAAGTAATAAGCGCCTAATATTTTTTAAAAGCCTGAGATTTACTTCTCAGGCTTTTTTTTATGACCGATTTTACTCAATTTCCAATTTCCTAATTCCAAATTCGTCAAGATGTCGGGATTGTTTCAGAATGACTTTGTAATAAATTGTCATTCTGAAGGTAACCTAGTGGACTGAAGAATCTCTTTAAAACAAAATCTATTTAATTACAGATCCTTCCATATGTCAGGATAACAATTAATAGAAATCTACAACTTGTTACGAAAGCTTTCCGAACATAATTCCTAATTCTTCTGCACCGAATATTATGTACAGTTTTACAAAAACTCTATTTTTATAAAAAATTAGAAAAATGAGCAAGATACAATGGAAGCCTGCTAAAATATACGAGGATATAACTTATAAAAAAGCGAATGGTGTTGCCAGAATAGCTTTTAATAGACCAGATATACGCAATGCATTCAGGCCAAAAACAACAAGTGAATTATATGATGCTTTTTACGATGCCCAGGAAGATACTTCCATAGGAGTAGTATTGCTTTCTGCAGAAGGACCTTCCTCTAAGGATGGAGTGTATTCTTTTTGTAGTGGTGGAGATCAAAAAGCTAGAGGACATCAAGGATATGTTGGTGAAGATGGAATGCATAGACTTAATATATTAGAAGTTCAGCGTTTAATTAGATTTATGCCAAAAGTTGTGATTGCTGTAGTACCAGGTTGGGCCGTAGGCGGTGGGCATAGTTTACATGTAGTTTGCGATATGACCTTGGCTAGTAAAGAACATGCTATATTTAAGCAAACCGATGCAGATGTTTCCAGTTTTGACGGTGGTTATGGGTCAGCATATTTAGCTAAAATGGTAGGACAGAAGCGAGCCAGAGAGATCTTTTTCTTAGGAAGAAATTATTCTGCTCAAGAGGCTTTTGAAATGGGGATGGTAAACGCGGTAGTTCCACATGCAGATCTAGAGAACACAGCTTACGAGTGGGCACAGGAAATCTTAGCTAAATCTCCAACTTCTATTAAAATGTTGAAATTTGCGATGAACCTTACCGATGATGGAATGGTTGGCCAGCAAGTTTTTGCGGGAGAGGCTACTAGACTTGCTTATATGACAGATGAAGCAAAAGAGGGAAGAGATGCTTTCCTAGAAAAGCGTAAACCAAATTTTGAAAAGAAATGGTTGCCGTAAGCCTCATAAAGGGAATAATTAGCATGACTTCATGCTGTTTTGTTTCTATTTTTTGATATTCTATTTTTTTAATGTCACCCTGAGCGGAGTCGAAGGGTCTCACCTTTTGATTACTCTCTGGGTGATTAAAAGGTAAAATAATCCTGTATTAATTTCAGAATCTGTTTTACAATTTTATATTCAGTAGAAGCTGAAACAATCCCTATAACCATTGGAATTGTTTGAAATGAAGTTCATATGACATTAAAAATCCCCGTTCTAAAATTTAGAACGGGGATTTTTATATTTTAAATTCTATCGGTTTATCTCAATTTTGGATATTTACCAGGATTAGCTTCATTCATGATCTCATAAACCTTTTCATAGATATCTTCTGTAGAAGGCTTAGAGAAATAATCTCCATCGGTTCCATAAGCTGGTCTGTGTTCCTTTGCAGCAAATGTTTGTGGTTTGCTATCTAAATGAATATATGCATTCTGATTTTCAAGAATTTCCTGCATGATATAAGCAGAAGCCCCTCCAGGAACATCTTCATCTATTACTAACAACCTATTGGTCTTAGCAACGCTTTTTACAATGTCCTTATTTAGATCCAATGGTAAAAGCGATTGTACATCGATCACTTCAGCATTTATTCCTACTGCTTCTAGCTCATTAGCAGCTTCTTCTACCAATCTTAGGGTAGAACCATAAGAAACTAAAGTAATATCCTTTCCTTCTTTAATAGTTTCTACAACTCCAAGTGGGGTTCTAAATTCCCCTAGATTATTTGGTAATTTCTCTTTAAGACGGTAACCGTTCAAACACTCTACAACCAATGCGGGCTCATCTGCTTGCAGTAAGGTGTTGTAAAATCCTGCTGCTTTGGTCATATTTCTTGGTACCAAAATATGGATACCTCTTAGTAAATGTACTAAGGCTCCCATTGGAGAGCCACTGTGCCAGATACCTTCTAATCTATGTCCTCTGGTTCTAATAATAACCGGAGCTTTTTGTCTTCCTTTTGTTCTGTATTGCAAGGTTGCAAGATCATCACTCATTATCTGAAGTGCATATAAAATGTAATCTAAATATTGAATTTCAGCAATAGGACGTAAACCTCTCATAGCCATTCCTAAACCTTGACCTAGAATTGTGGCTTCACGAATTCCAACATCTGCAACTCTAAGTTCACCATACTTTTCCTGAAGTCCTTCCAATCCCTGATTAACATCTCCAATTCCTCCGCTGTCTTCCCCAAAGATCAAAGTTTCTGGTCTTGTTTCGAAGATCTTATCGAAGTTATCTCTTAAAATTATTCGTGCATCTACATCCGGAGCGTCATCATCGTAAGCTGCTGGTACTTCCTCAATAGAAATAGCATTGTTGGCAGAGACACTATATAAATTGCTGCTGTATTCTGGTTGAGATGCGGTTGTATAGGTCTCTATCCAATTTATAAGTTGAGATTTAGCATTGCTTTCCATCCCGATCATGAAGCGCAAACTCTTCCTTGCAGCCATCAAAAGATCCTTTTTAAGAGGGTCTTTAATTTCTGATAGATCCTTTTTTAAAGACAAGATCGCTTCTTTATCATTAGAATTTGAAGCTGCATTTTCCATAAGTGGTAAAAGCCCGGCAAGTTTTTCTTTCATAGGTTGGCTATAAGCAGTCCAAGCCGCCTTTTTACCATCTCTTACCTGTTTCTTTATATCTTGATCTATCTCACTTAATTCTTCTTCTGAAGCAAAGTTATTCTCCAAAATCCATTCCGTGAACTTAACATTACAATCGAAAGCTCTTTCCCAGCTTAATCTATCTGCATCTTTATAACGTTCATGAGATCCGGATGTTGAATGTCCTTGAGGTTGCGTTAATTCATTAACATGAATAAGTACAGGGGAGTGCGTATCTCTGGCTATTTTTGAAGCTTTTTGATATGCTTCTACAAGTGCTACATAGTTCCAACCATTCACTACGATTATTTCATAACCTTTATTGTCTTCATCTCTCTGAAATCCTTTAAGAATCTCAGAAATGTTTTCTTTTGTTGTTTGATGTCTGGCATGAACTGAAATTCCATATTCATCATCCCAAACACTCATAACCATTGGCACTTGTAAAACTCCAGCAGCATTAATGGTTTCCCAAAAATGACCTTCACTTGTACTGGCATTTCCAATAGTTCCCCAAGCAACTTCATTTCCATTATCAGAGAATTTTTCAGCACTTATTCCTTCAACATTTCTGTAGATCTTAGAAGCTTGCGCTAATCCTAGAAGTCTTGGCATTTGTCCTGCCGTTGGTGAGATATCTGCACTGGAATTCTTCTGATTCATCAAATTTTTCCAACTTCCATCTGCCTCTAAACTCTGAGTTGCAAAATGGCCTCCCATCTGTCTTCCAGCAGACATAGGTTCATTTTCTATATTGGTATCGGCATAAAGGCCAGCAAAGAATTGCTCTATGTTAAGTACGCCAATAGCCATCATAAAGGTTTGATCTCGATAATAACCAGAACGGAAATCACCGTTTTTGAAAGCTTTAGCCATAGCAAGCTGCGGAATCTCTTTCCCGTCTCCGAAAATTCCAAATTTGGCTTTTCCAGTTAACACTTCTCTTCTACCTAATAGACTACATTCTCTACTGGTAACTGCAATTTTATAGTCTTCTAAAACTTGAGTTTTAAAGTCTTCAAAGGATATAGATTCTTTAGATTGTGTTTCGCTTTGCATGAAATAAAGTTTGAATAGTTACAAATATAGCTAAATCTAGGGTTAATTACAATTCAATAAAATTGGCATAAATTATATAAAAATGCAGAAAATATTGAATTAGTTAAACTATCGACAATTATCGAGATATTATTAAAGTTTAATTGTGAATATAATAATCTGTATTCCAATTATTCCTTAAAATATAATTGAATTTTATATTTTACAATTATTTACTTAGTACCACTCTCGTGTAAATAATCTAATCAAGGTATTAAGATCTAGGGTTACAATAAATCTCACTTTTTCGTCGTAACCTTTTTGCCCGATCTCCCAACCTAAATTAGAATAAACCGGTAAGAAAATCTCGAAATAATCTGCTACAAAACTCAGTCTTATTCCTGAATCATACACAAATTTTGGACTAATACCTTCGTTTTTAACAACACCAAGATCTCCATAAGCATAGATCCATTTCCATATGTTTGTACTGGCATTGGTTGTAGCCATCCACTGATTTGCAAATGCTGGTTCTAATTTAGATTTAAAGCCACCTTCTGCTAATATAATCTGTTGGCTAAATAATCCGCTGTCCTGACTTCTTCCGTAGTAGTTATAATCGAACAAGTAATCTGTGGGTCTATCAAGGGCAAAACTGTAATAATCGGAGTCAGTTTCATCATTATAAAGAAATGTTCCAGCAAAGAAGCGAAGATTGATTTGCCTGTTATTTTTAAAAAGCTTTCTATATTCCAAGGTCATAGAAACCTTACTAAAGTTCTTTGCTAGCTGGTAATCCACTCCCGCACTTAAATAATCTATTAAATTGGTATCGCTAAATCCGTACCCTATATTAAGGATGTTATATTCTGGTTGTTCAACTGGATTTAAAGGATCTATATCCTGCTTTACGTTTATGTTTCTAATAGAAATGGATTGTCGTTGGTTGTCCCTTAAATAAGCATTTCTAAAATATAGTGCTACAAACGGAGTAAATTTTTCATAGAATAGGTCGTACCCAAAAGAGTAACGCGTGCCGCCAGCACCAAATTTTATTGCAAAGAGATTTTCATCATCTATATAAGAAGTGTAATTGGCAGAAGCAGACCCTACCACCGTCTTACTTGAAAAACCATATTTTGGGGAGATCTTCCAATCAAAATTCTTATTTAGAAAAGTTTTGTTGTAAAGCTTAGGACCAATTGAAATACCATCATACAAGTTATAATTGAACTCTGGCATAAAAAAATACTGGCTATATCTTGGATCTTCTACATCTTGAAATAACCGAAACTGTAATGGTTTGTTCAAGAAGGTGGTAACACGCCTATAATTATCTCTCTGGTTAATCTCCGGAACAGTGCCTTCATAATTTAAAGCTAATCTATCTATACTATCCCGGGGTATGGTGACTACTTTTGTATCTGTAACATTTTCCACCCAAGTCTTATAAACAACTTTTCCATTATTTAGACCATAAAGAGAAATAGGCATATCGGTATCCCTTTTATTTTTAATAGTAACCTTTAAAGAATCGGAGGTTCTTCTAAGCTTGCTAATAGTATAATCTATTTTCTTACTAGAGTTTATATAATCTTCGTAGAACCATGAAATATCCTTTGATGTGTTTTTCTGAAGTATATTTAAAAAATCTTCTTGACTGGATTGTTTTAGAACATGTTTACTATAAAATTCTGAAATAGATCTTTTTATATCCTCAGATCGTACATAATCTTTTAAATACTTTACTCCAGTACCTGCTTTGTATGCATTCGCTATATTCTGATTAAATTTAATCAACGAATCCTGGGCAGTGGAGAGTGGCTGATCTATATTCATTCTAGCCATGTGCAAGTATAAGAAAGGATATTGGTCGTTAAATTCTAGGTCTGCCGCATGGAACCATCGAACTCCAAAAACATCACTTAAGTTTCCTAAAAGCTTCATTTTAGGATAATATTGGTCTACGTAATCCATCATTAATGAGATCATGATTGCATCATAAACCCATTGCTCTTCTCTTGGATTTAGCAGAATTGTATTCTTGATATATTGATTGGTGATGGTTTTTAATTGCTTGATATCATACTGAAAGCCATCAGGGAATGGTCTTATAAAATGAGGTAATTGATTAAGACCATACACTGGATTGTTCAAATATTCATCTCTGGTAACCATTAAGGCAGGCTGAGGATATTTGCCTAGACGGGTCTCCAAGAATTTCATGATCCTATTCAAGATCGCTCCTTTAATATCAGGATTTAAGCCTTCATCTTCTAAATTTGTCACAATTTGAGTACTATTAGCCATAATAGATTCAAATCTATAAGATTTTGTAAGGTATAATTGTGAGGAAACAGAATTGTCCCCAGATAAATAACTGGTCTTATAAGTATCTTCGGTTACTAATCTATCCAGAGTTAAGGGCGATGCCACATACAAATAAGGTCTGGTAGATAATTTTAACTTAACACTTACTGGCGCAGCGTATTGGTTGCCTAAATTTTTATCACTGTAGATCTGCCATCCATTATTGTAAACGGCAGGAGTGAGGTACCAATAATTCAGTTTGAAATTCCCATTGTCATCATAACCAAAACGGGTAAATTTTTCAGAAGGAACTTTTACAGAATATAAGAGATTAATACTAACATAATCCCCCGGTAATAATGGTTCTTCGAGATCTATTTTGAGAAGGTCGGCCGCATTTTCCGGACGTTCCCAATTGTATGCTTTTAAATTATTGTTTGTAATAGAATAGATCTTAGTGTAGCCTCGTTCTTCTTCTTTTGCGAAATGAAACCTTCGTGAATAATCTTCAGCAAAACGTTTGGCGAGCGGAGTAGATTTGTCCTTGTAACTATTTGCCCAATCATTAAGATAGATCTCTGTTAACGTATCCTTACTAGTATTCTGGTACTCTATTTTATGCTGAATATTGAAGATCTTTATAGAATCATTCAATACCGCAGAAATATCCATTTTGGTTTGAGCTTGAAGGCTTACCATCCCAGAAAGACTAATAAAAATTATTAAAAGCAATTTAATTTTCACAGGGCTAAAAGCATTACTTATTAATTAATTCAGTAAGAAATTCAGAAAAATAATGGGCTGCCTAATATAAGATTAGCAGCACTATTTAAATTAAATATACTAGAAGTTAGGACTAAGATTATATTCATCGTAAAATTTATCTAAGATATCTATAACCTCGTCTTCGGTATCTACCACTTGAACAAGATCTATATCTCCATCACTAATATTTTGAAAAGTATCAAAAAGGGTGCTTCTAATCCAGTCTATTAATCCTCCCCAATACTCTCTTCCTACTAGAATAATTGGAAACTTGTCTATCTTATTTGTTTGGATAAGCGTAATAGCTTCAAAAAGTTCATCTAATGTTCCAAAACCTCCTGGCATAACGACAAAACCTTGAGAATATTTAACGAACATTACTTTTCTAACAAAGAAATAATCGAAATCCAAACTTTTATCCTGATCTATGTATGGGTTATCATGTTGCTCGAAAGGGAGGTCTATATTTAAACCTACAGAAGTTCCTCCAGCAAGATGCGCCCCTTTATTACCAGCTTCCATAATTCCAGGACCACCACCCGTGATCACACCATATCCATGATCTACTATTTTTTGAGCTATTTTTTCGGTTAACTTGTAATATTTTTGATCTGGTTTAGTACGAGCAGATCCAAATATGGAAACACAAGGACCAATTTGGCCAAGTTTTTCATATCCTTTTACAAATTCACCCATTATTTTAAAAATAGCCCAAGAATCGTTTGTTCTTATCTCATTCCAGGCTTTATTTCCTTGTTTAGCTCTCATTGTAGTATTATTCAAAATCTTACTAATTGTTTAATTCTTTCTTTAAGTAATGCGCCGTATAACTTTTTTTGTGTTTAGCCACTACTTCCGGTGTTCCGGTAACTATTACCTCACCGCCATTTTTCCCACCTTCATATCCAATATCAATAATATGATCGGCTAGTTTTATAACATCTAGATTGTGTTCTATTATAAGTACAGTATTCCCCTTATTGGCAAGCTTGTTTAGAACTTCCATTAACACGCGTACATCTTCAAAATGCAAACCTGTGGTAGGCTCGTCTAATATATAAAAAGTATTTCCGGTATCCCTCTTAGAAAGTTCGGTAGATAATTTTATTCTTTGTGCCTCTCCACCAGAAAGGGTCGTGCTTTGTTGGCCTAAAGTGATATATCCTAAACCAACATCCCATAAGGTCTTTAATTTTCTATAGATCTTCGGAATTAATTCGAAGAAATCTGTCGCTTCTTCAATGGTCATTTCTAACACATCTGAAATTGATTTTCCTTTATATCTAATTTCCAGAGTTTCCCTATTGAATCTTTTCCCTTGACAGGTTTCACATTCTACATAAACATCTGGCAAAAAGTTCATTTCAATTACTCGAAGTCCCCCTCCTTTACAAGTTTCACATCTTCCACCTTTTACATTAAAACTGAATCTACCGGGTTTGTATCCTCTAATTAAAGCTTCAGGGGTTTTAGCGAATAAATTTCTAACTTCAGAAAAGATCCCTGTATAGGTGGCGGGATTAGATCTGGGAGTTCTACCAATTGGTGATTGGTTAATATCTATAACCTTGTCAATTTCATCTAAACCTTTTATGCTTTTATAAGGCATAGGCACTTTTACCCCATTAAAGTAAAAAGCATTCATTATAGGATAAAGCGTTTCGTTTATTAGAGTAGATTTTCCGCTTCCAGAAACACCAGTTACCGCGATCATTTTTCCTAATGGGATCTTTACAGTTACATTTTTAAGATTGTTCCCAGTAGCTCCACTGAGGGTGATAAACTTACCGTTCCCTTTTCTACGTTGCTTAGGAACTTCGATTTCCATAGTTCCATTAAGATAGGAAGCCGTAATGGTATCATGTTTTTTGATCTCTTCCGGAGTTCCTTCACTAATAATTTCTCCACCATGTTTCCCTGCATGAGGGCCAATATCTATCACGTGATCTGCACGTTCTATCATATCCTTATCGTGCTCTACTACAATTATGGAGTTTCCAAGATCTCGGAGTGCTTCTAAAGAATTAATTAATTTTTCATTATCTCTTTGGTGTAATCCTATACTAGGTTCATCCAAAATATAAAGCACTCCTACCAATTGTGAACCAATTTGAGTAGCAAGTCTAATTCTTTGGGCTTCCCCGCCGGAAAGGGATTTAGAGCTTCTGTTTAGAGATAAATAAGTAAGCCCAACATCTACCAAGAATTGTAATCTAGTGCGTATTTCTTTTATTACTTCTGAAGCTATTTGTAATTGCTTATTAGATAAGGTACTTTCCAGATCTGCAAACCAGCTGGCTAGATCTGTAATATCTTTATTTGCAAGTTCTGCAATATTCTTATTGTTGATTTTGAAGTATAAAGATTCTTTTCTAAGTCTGGTACCTTCACAAACATGACAATCAATTTTGTCCATATATTCCTTAGCCCAGCGTTTTAAAGAAGTAGATTCATTATTGTTGTAGGTGTTCTCAATAAAAGTAGCAATACCTTCAAAATCTATTTTAAAATCTCTTGTAATTCCTAGAGTGTTAGATGATTTAGAGAATTTTTCCTGACCTCCAAATAAGATCATTTCCAAAGCGGCAGCAGGGATCTTTTCTATAGGATCACTTAATTTAAAATCAAATCTTTCGGCTATAAGTTCTAATTGAGAAAATACCCAGTTCTTCTTCTGAGGTCCATGTGGCGCCAAAGCTCCACTTTTAATAGAAAGGTTTTTCTTCGGAATTACTTTATCTACATTCACTTTATGCAGGGTTCCAATTCCATTACAATTTGGACAAGCGCCTTTTGGCGAATTAAAAGAGAAATTATTAGGTTCGGGATTAGGATAGGAGATGCCAGAAGTTGGGCACATTAAATTTCTACTGAAATATCTAACTTCATTAGATTCTTGCTCCAAGACCATGAGTACATCGTCTCCATGATACATGGCAGTTTTAATACTGTCTTCAAGTCTTTTTTCAGATTCGGCATTTTCATCTATCTGCAGTCTGTCCACTACGATCTCCACTTCGTGAATCTTATATCGGTCCAGCTTCATACCCTTTACAAGGTCTCTAACCTCTCCATCGGTTCTTACTTTTACAAAACCCTGTTTTGCGATCTGCTCGAATAATTCGCGATAATGTCCTTTTCTAGATCTTACAACGGGAGCCAAAATGCTTATGCGTTTCCCTAAAAAATTCTTGATAATAAGTTCTTTAATTTGCTCGTCGTTATAGCTCACCATTTTTTCTCCGGTGTTATAACTAAAGGCATCGCCGGTCCTGGCGTATAAAAGTCTTAGGAAATCGTAGATCTCGGTAATTGTACCTACTGTACTTCGAGGATTTTTTGTGGTTGTTTTTTGCTCTATTGCGATAACAGGGGATAATCCTTCAATTTTATCTACATCTGGACGTTCCATCCCACCTAGGAATTGTCTTGCGTAGGATGAAAATGTTTCAATATAACGACGTTGCCCTTCAGCATAAATAGTATCGAATGCTAAAGATGATTTTCCAGAACCAGAAAGCCCGGTGATCACCACTAATTTTTCACGAGGAATGCTAACATCAATATTCTTTAAATTATGTACCCTAGCCCCTAATACTTCAATGTTTTCTTCCGCTTTAGCCATATTTTTTATCAAGAGGGCAAAGGTACTTAAACTGTTGCTAACTAAAAAGTAAGCTAGAATATCCTAGGTGTTAATATAAAGGTAAAACTTGACGAAAATATAGACCAAATATTTTACAAGTTGAATTGAATTTAAGGCTAAGATTCAACCTTCATAGACAATATGATGAATAAGATTTCAATACGGTTGCTAGTTTTTATTCGATTTCTAGAATTTTATCTAGAAATATAGTTTTTCAACGAAGATATTAACTTATTGAATGTCAGAGTAATATTACTTAAATAAAATTTATTATATAGGTGATTTCCCTTATATTTAACTCTACTTTTTTCCCCACAAATAGAGTTGCCGATATTCTGGCTACTAAAAAAAAGCAATTACCCCGTTCCCCCTTCCTATGATTTTCGATCTGATCGATGTTATTAAGATTTGCCCAAATCTCAACGTTTGACCTACAAGTAGTTTTTAATTTTTTAATAATTATTGAGGGATGAAAGTGGATAAAAAACAATTGTTAATTATTAGTAACCAATTAGAATTAACTACCAATTTAAAAGAGAATTTAAGTGTGCATTGTGAGATCTCCCAAGTAAACTCCATGCATACAGGATATAAGCAAGCTTTAGACGTACTGCCTGAGATTATATTTATAGACCAAACATCAATTACAAGTAAGAATTTAAAGAATATCTCTAATTTTAAATCTACTCACTTTTTAAATAAATGTTGGTTAGTGATGTATGCAGATAT
>DEXV01000002.1:0-189813 GCA_002364325.1 Gillisia sp. UBA3175 | reverse complement strand
CAAATTATTGGAAAGATTCATTTTTGGGACTTTTTAACCTCTTAGAAAATCCTGTGGTCTTATTGCAACAAGATAGTATTGTTGCAATGAACGATTCTTTTAAGCAATCCTTTAAAATAGAAAAACACGAAGATCTTAAACTAACCGATTTTGTGAATTGCGAGAACAAGACGAAGGTGAAGGCAAGCTTAAGAAATTTTGCCAGGGGGAAGCATATGAAGGCAGTTACTAAAACAGTATTGCTTTTAAAAAATGATAAAACAAGAAATGCCAAGATCAGTTTTAGTAAACTCGATAAAATGATCCATGGACAATTTATAATGATGATACATTTATTTGATGAGGAAGTTCTAATTAAAGAGAAAATAGGTAGCCATTCCGAAAATGTGGAATCTTGTTTTAAAGAAAATTCTAATCTCATCGATTTTAGTTTTACTAAAAGAGAAAAAGAAATTATTCAATTATTATGTAAGGGCTATAAAACGAAAGAAATTTCTGACACATTGTTCATCTCTACAAAGACCATAGAAAAGCATAGAGCGAATATTGTAAAACGCACCAATTCTGATACGATTTTGGAAAGCATCATTTATGCTATAAACCATAATTTAATCGATGTAAGGTATTCTTAAACCCACGTAGTTAGTGCAAGATATAAGGGAATTCCCCTATATTTTCAAAACTAAAAATGCATATATCTTTACTTTAAACAAGATTGTCACCCCCATCTGCATCCTCTTGTTCGAATGTTACTCCAAAAGAAAAGCACCATTACTATTACAATTAAACTTAAAGTACCTCCTAAGGGTATTTGCGTGATAATTTTATTAACCATTCTAAATATACTATTAATCTAAACTATTAAATTATGAAAAATTTAAATTACTGTTGGGGCTTTGTACTTGTTTTCGCAATGCTCTTTACCTCCTGTTCTAAGGAAGAAAGTGGAGCTTCTGTATCCGATCAAGATACAGTGCAATTACAACTGGGCGCCTTGCTAAATGATTTTGCTACAAGACAAGCAAATAAAGCACATGAGACTGATCCTACTGAGTGTAGAGATGCAGATCCCGCCTATGTTAAATTAGGACTTACCAATGATGCTACCGGATTCTTTGTAGGTGGACCAGGGAATACTGATCCATTCCTTATTGAGGTAAATATCAAGAATAACAATGGAAGCTGGGAAACAGAATATTCTGATCTTTTAGGACTTCCAGCTGGAGATTATACGCTAGAATATTTTATCGTGTATTCTGCAGATGATGAAGTGCTTTGGGTAGCACCACGCGCCGGTGGAGATTATGCCAGCAGTGTGGGTAGTCCATTACCAATGTCCATAGATCTTGAAGCTGGAACCAAACCATATATCGTGGTAGATGTGCTTTGTTACATTCCTAGAAATGAAGAAGCTTATGGCTATATATTCTTCGATATCGATCTTACAACCGTAGAAAACAACTATTGCATTTTTGTGAACTATTGCTATGATGGAACCGGTAGAGAATATCCTGCAAAATTCGAAGTAGATATATGGGCAGATGCTTATGATGGAACCGATGTTGTTATAGATGGAGATATGAATTCTGTTTCTGGAACAGGTAATAGTTTTGCTGCTACCGTGCTTTGTTTAGCTTTACCTCCATTGGAAGGCGACGAAGTATACTACGTTCGAGTAAGAGTTCTTAGTGCCGGGGCTTATACTGCTGATGCATCCGATTTTGTACAGTTCACTATTTCACAAGCCGATATAGATGGGCAACTGGATTTAACTCCACGTTATAGACATATTAGAATCAATTGTGTTGATAATCCAGGTGGAGGTGACGACTGTACTTCTAATGGTGGAGATGCTGACGGTGATGGTATTTGTGACAATATTGATGATTGTATAAATGGCGTTGGCTCAGGTTGTTCTCCAGGCGGAGGTGACGATTGTGTTTCCAATGGTGGAGATTTAGACGGTGATGGTATTTGCGATAACGATGATGACTGTATAAACGGCGTTGGTGATGGATGTGATAATGGCGATGGAGATGATTGTGACGAAACTGTTTTTATTGGTAGTGCTACCGACGATAATGCAATCCAGTTCAATGAATTGCAAAATGGTCCAACTCGTTGGGGATTCATCTACAATTTTGTTGCAACAGGTGATGTAACTATTAAAACTCTTGATATTTACGCCGGAGCAAGCACTCAGTATAACCTTAATGACAATACTGATATAGGTGATGTAACAATTACTTACAATAGGTTAACTGATGAGATTACGGTTACATTCGATTTTGAAAATGCTAACAATGAGCTTGATTCTCTTCACGTAAATATTTCTGAAATAATTCCAGGCAGTCAAACATTACAAGCTCCTGGTCAATACAATAATAATATTGACGAAGAAGTAAATGATGGAGATTCTTTCACTTTCGATTGGGATGGTGATAACGATTTCTACATCGTAATACATGGCGAAGGCGCTTGTAAAGACGGTGGAAGCGGCAATTAAAAGCTTTTAAATTAAGCCGACCGGTTTTTTAGCGGTCGGCTTTTAATTTACGATTCTCAAGTATATAAAATATTCATTTCTTTTATTAACCATTCTAAATATATTATTAATCTAAACTATTAAATCATGAAAAAATTAAATTACTATTTAAGCCTCGTTGTGATTTTGGCTTTATTTTTAACTTCTTGTAGTAAGGAAGAAAGCAGCGCGGTTGTATCCGATCAGGAAACCTATCAATTACAATTTGGGACCTTATTAAATGATTTTAACAAGCAATCAAAAGCACATGGGACCACACCCGTAGAATGCAGAGATGCCGCACCTTCTTATGTTATGGTAGGTATTGAAAATTCAGATGGGATTTATATTGGCACAGGTGGTGGTACTACCACTCCTTCCTTATTTAGGGTAAATATTCAGAACAACAATGGAAGTTGGGAGACTTCTTATTCTGAAGATCTTGCCTTACCAGCAGGGAATTACTCCTTAGAATATTTTATTGTGTATTCTGCAGATGGACAAGTACTTTGGGTAGCTCCACGAGAAGGTGGTGATTATGCCAGTAGTGTAGGAGAACCACTTCCACAAGCCATTAATTTAGGAGCGGGAACCAAACCTTATATCAATGTGGATGTATTATGTTTTATTCCTAGAGATGAAGAAGCGTATGGCTATTTATTCTTTGATATAGACCTTACAACTGTAGAAAACAACTATTGCATCTTCGTAAATTTCTGTGATGATGTAACTGGTAGGGAATATCCAGCCAAGTTTGAATTAGATATTTGGGCAGATAGCTTTGGTGGCTCTGATGTAGTGATTGATGGAGAAATGAACTCTGTTTCAGGAACCGGCAATAATTTTGCAGCCACTGTATTATGTTCGGCATTACCTCCATTAGCTGAAGGAGAAGTTTATTATGTTAGGGTAACTGTACTGGATGCAGGGTCTTATAATGCAGATGCTTCAGATTTTGTTGAATTCACAATCTCTCAAGCTGATATTAATGCACAACTTTTAGAAGTGCCAGCATACGAGCATGTTAGAATTAATTGTCAATAATTAATAAATATAAGAGGAAGATTGAAAAGCAAAATACCACTGCTTTTCAATCGCTTCTCTTTATTTCTATATTTCTATAACTCTTTTATTAACCATTCTAAATATTTTATTAATCTAAACTATTTAATCATGAAAAATTTTAAACTCCCCATTTTATTCATTGCAGTATTTGCAATGTTATTCACCTCTTGTAGTAAGGAGGAATCAACAGCATCAGGTCAAGGAAATGAAGAGAACTTCCAAATTCAATTTGGAACCTTACTGAATGATATAGAATCAAAAGCACATGGAACCCTTCCGGGAGAATGTAGAGATGCCGCACCTTCTTATGTTATGGTAGGTATTGAAAATTCAGACGGGATTTATGTTGGCACAGGGGGAGGAACAACCACTCCTTTCTTATTTAGGGTAAATATTCAGAACAACAGTGGAAGTTGGGAGACTTCCTATTCTGAGGATCTTGCCTTACCAGCAGGAAATTACTCCTTAGAATATTTTATCGTGTACTCTGCAGATGGACAAGTACTTTGGGTAGCCCCACGAGAAGGTGGCGATTATGCGAGTAGTGTAGGAGAACCACTTCCACAAGCTATTAATTTAGGAGCGGGAACCAAACCTTATATCAATGTAGATGTGTTATGTTTTATTCCTAGGGATGAACAGGCTTATGGCTATTTATTCTTTGATATAGAACTTACTACTGTAGAAAACAACTATTGCATCTTCGTAAATTATTGTGAAGGAAGAGAGTACCCAGCTAAATTTATGGTTGAAGTATGGTATGATGCCTATGATGGTACTCCTGTAGATCTAGATGAAAACATGAACGTGATTACTCAATCTGGAAATAATCCTGCAGCCTCTGTACTATGTTTTGTATTACCACCATTAGCTGGCTCTGATACCTATTTTGTACGTGTTACAGTTTTGGATGATCCATTATTACCATATAACGTGGATGAATCAAATCCTCCAGTTAGAGAATTTGAAATTAATCAAGCAGATATCGATGCTCAATTAGATGTAACTCCTAGTTACGAGCATATAAGAATATGCAATTAATGCAGCCATACTGATTAACCAATCTTAAAAACGAGGAGGAATATTGAACAGTAAGTTTTAAGATAATTTACTGTTCAAGAATTCCTTTTTGAAATGGATTAGCAAATAAAACTCAATTATTAACCATTAAAAATAGAGTCATTTTAATTTCTATTAATCTAAACTATTAAATTATGAAATATTTTAAATACTGTTGGAGCTTTGCATTTGTTCTCGCAATGTTCTTTACCTCCTGTTCTAAGGAAGAAAATGGAACTTCTGTATCCGATCAGGACACAGTGCAATTACAATTAGGCGCGTTGCTAAATGATTTTGCTTCTAGACAAGCAGATAAAGCACATGAGACTGATCCTACTGAGTGTAGAGATGCGGCTCCCGCCTATGTTAGATTAGGACTTACCAATGATGCCACCGGATTTTTTGTAGGTGGACCAGGGAATTCTGATCCATTCCTTGTTAGGGTAAATATTAAGAATAACAATGGAAGCTGGGAAACAGAATATTCTGAGGTTTTAGGACTTCCAGCTGGAGATTATACGCTAGAATATTTTATCGTGTATTCTGCAGATGATGAAGTGCTTTGGGTAGCACCACGCGCCGGTGGAGATTATGCCAGCAGTGTGGGTAGTCCATTACCAATGTCCATAGATCTTGAAGCTGGTACCAAACCATATATAGTGGTAGATGTGCTTTGTTACATTCCTAGAAATGAAGAAGCTTATGGCTATATATTTTTCGATATCGATCTTACAACTGTAGAAAACAACTATTGCATTTTTGTAAACTATTGTGATGATGGAACCGGTAGAGAATACCCTGCAAAATTCGAAGTAGATATATGGGCAGATGATTTTGATGGTGAAGATGTAGTGGTAGATGGAGCAATGAATTCAGTTTCTGGAACAGGTAATAGCTTTGCCGCTACAGTTATTTGTATGGCATTACCACCATTAGTTGGATCGGATGTGTATTATGTAAGAGTATCTGTTATGGATGCTGGAGCATACAATGCCGATGCTTCAGATGTAAGGGAATTCACTATTACACAAGCTGACGTTAATGCACAATTAACAGCAACTCCTAAATATGAGCATGTTAGAATTAATTGTGGTGACGATGGTGGAACAGGATGTGATCCTGAAGATCCAGCAGCAGATTGTGATAATGATGGTGTACTAAATGGAGTAGATGAATGTAAAGGTGAAGGTGTTAGAGGTAGTGTGGATGCTGTTGGTTGTCCTATAGTAGTTGTTGATTGTACCACAGATCCAACAGGTTCTAGTTGTGATCCAGACGAAGATAATTTGACAAATGCTGAGGAAGTAATTTTAAATACAGATCCAAATGACGCTGACACAGATAATGATGGTAGAAATGATGATGTTGATGAGTGTCCATTAGTGGGTCCATTATCTGGCCAAGTAGAGAATCCTGATCTCTTAGGATGTTGGGTAGATCCTGTGGTAGGATGTACTCCTACAGATTGTGATCTAACTACAACAGCTGGTGGACTTTGTTATAGTACATCGATAGATCTAGCTGATTCTACTATTATTTATAAGGTAACAGAAGAAACTTCGTATGAATTAAGAGGAGAAAAAGGTGCTTTAGAACCAAATATACTATTTGCTACTGCAAATGTTATGTTAGATGGTAGCAATGTAAAGGTAACCTTAGATACGCCGAATGATTTTGATAAGATAAAAGGATATAAAGTTAAGATATGGCCTAGTGATGATTCTGGAAACAGAATTGTTGACTGTTTCCACGCTTTATGTGATAATGGAATAGTATTCCCAGAGGGAAATCAAACTGCAATAACATTAACATTTTCTGATTATGCCTATACTTATCCTGTATATGTAACCATTGAGGCAGTTATTTGTGAGGATGTTCCAGGCCCGTAAATAATTTTTTTAACTGAAAAAACTAACGCTTGCTATTTGTCAACCGGGGGGATGATGAATATGTAAGGTTAGTTTTATTAATCACCAGATAGTTATTTTAATAATAATTAGAGGTGTTAATAGAAGAGGCTGTCCGATTAGTTTCGGGCAGCTTTTCTTTTGCGGAAAATGTTAAAAGTTAAAAATATTTACCATTTAACGTTTTTTTATGTATTTTAGCGATTGTTATTGTGTAACACTCATATCTCCCCCCTCATGAGCTGTTAATTAGTAGTTCCATCTTAAATTAATCTTGGAATTATATTTTTTTAATAGATAATATTTAAAAAATATATAAAACATTCATAATCGTTATGAATATTAAAATAATAGTGCGTGTTAAGTGATTGATATTTAAATAATTGTGATTAATCGATTGTTTTTTTGGAATGAACTTTGAAACAACCCAACTCGTACAAAATATTTTAATAACCGGAACAAGAACTATTTAAAAGAAAAAAGAACTTGTTCATTTAAATTTTTAATACCCCAATTTATGAGGAGATCAAATTTATTGTATTTACTACCGGCTTTAGCTATTCTGTCTTGTAGTAAAGATTCAATTACCCCAGAAACAGAAGAGCAATTAATAGAAAATAAAGAATTATCTGCAAACGTTGAAATGGCTTACCCAGAAGACTTCGGACTTTTATCTGATGTTTATTTTGCAGGCCAGAAAATTACTGTAGAAGAAATAGATGGCGATTATATTTACGAAGGAGATATAGTTTTTTCGAATGATATGATCACTTCCCAAGATGTAAAACTTGTTTATGAAATAGGTGAAGTGCCATCCCAACAAAAGAGTGTGGGAAGAACTTCTGCTAGATGGCCAAACAATACCGTCTATTATGATATAGATGGTAGCTTACCAGATCAAAACAGAGCTTTAGATGCAATTAATCATTGGGAAGCTAATACGTCACTTAAGTTTGTAAGGAGAACTTCACAGTCTAATTACATTTACTTTACTCCAGGATCAGGGTGTTCCTCTTACATAGGAATGATAGGTGGTAGACAGAATATTACTTTAGCAAGCGCTTGTTCTACTGGAAATACCATTCATGAAATTGGTCACGCGGTAGGTTTGTGGCACGAGCAGAGTAGAGTAGATCGCGATAAACATATTAAGATTAATTACGCAAATATTCAAAGCGGGCGCGAGCATAACTTCCAAACCTATGCTGAGAGCGGATTTGACGGAGCCGAATTCACTTCTAATCTAGATTTTGGTTCTATTATGTTGTATAGCTCATATTCCTTCTCTAGTAATGGACAACCCACTATTGTAAAATTAGATGGTAGCACTTTTAGTGGACAACGAAATGCACTTTCTTCTGGCGACAAAACAGGAATATATGCGATGTACCCTTCTGGGGATACTGGAACTACGCAGCCTATTGCACCTACTTATATAAATGGTGAATATTATACCATAAGTGGAGTGACAGTTTTGAGACATAATGATCTATGGTACTACTATTCGAGGGTATATGGATGGAAGATTGTTGAGTTAGTAGATGGTAGATGGTACTATGCTAGATAATCTTTTATAATTATATAAAATTCGGTGATTATTCATCACCGAATTTTATTCATCAACAAATATGTAGAAGTGTGTTTTTTAAATGTAGAAAACTTACTCACATTTAATTAATGCCGGATATATTTTACAGCCTTTTCTATTAAGCCTTTAATATATTTTAAATTTTTCACAATTGAGCATTGTCTATTATTTCCCCTTTTCACTAAAACCTTAAATTTTAAACAAACCTACTTATGAAAAAACGCAGCTTAATTTTCTTACTGCCAGCCCTAGTGCTATTTTCGTGCAGTGATGATCCAATTAATGAGAATGAAACGGAAACGAAATCTGAGATTTCATTCGAGAATGTTGAAGTTGCATATCCTGGAAAATCAGGAAATGTTTCTGATATTTATTTTGCAGGAAAAAGACTACCTGTAGAAAATATAGACGGTAACCTTGTTTATCAAGGCGATATCATATTCTCAAAAGATATGGTTACAGATCAAGAGCAAAAATTGGTTTATGATAAGGGAGAAACTCCATCTCAACAAAAAAGTGTGGGGAGAACTTCTAGTTATTGGCCAGATAATATAGTTTATTATGCTATTGATGCTACTTTACCAGATCAAACTAGAGTATCTGATGCTATAGCTCATTGGGAATCTACCACTGCGGTAAAATTTGTACAAAGATCTGGAGAAGCTAATTACATCTATTTTACTCCTGGAGGCGGATGCTCTTCTTATATAGGAATGATTGGTGGAAGACAGAATATTACGCTAGCTAGTGGATGTTCTACAGGTAATACTATTCATGAAATAGGTCATGCAGTAGGTCTCTGGCATGAGCAAAGTAGAGTGGATCGCGATAGCTATATTACCATCAATTTTCAGAACATAACATCTGGAGCCGAGCATAATTTTAGGACTTATGAAGAAAGCGGATATGATGGATCTGAGTTTACATCAACTTTAGATTTTGGTTCTATTATGATGTATAGTTCTTATTCTTTCTCTGCTAACGGGCAACCAACCATAGTAAAATTAGATGGTTCTACTTATAATGCACAAAGAAATGGATTATCTGGAGGAGATGTTGAAGGAATTTTTAGTATGTACCCTGGAGAAACTGCAGGAACCACACCACCTCCAACAGAACCAACGCCAACCACTCCAGAACCAACAAATCCAGAGCCCACTTATATTAATGGAGAATATTATACCATTGCCGGATTAACTGTTTTAAGGAAAAAAGACAGCTGGTTCTATAAAAAGGACCGTGGAGGATGGCAAGAAGTTGTATTGATAGATGGAAGTTGGTATTTCGTGTAGAAGATAATAATTTGTTACCATAATTTTAGAGCCGAAGCAATTGCTTCGGCTTTTTTTATACTTTTTTTTAAATTGAGATGTGAATAATATGGGTAATTAGACAATTACTGTAAAATATTTCCCTATTTCTAACATCAATAATATTGAATATTGTTAATTAGGGATTTCCCCTATCATATAATAAGTTAAGTATTTGTAATTTTAAATATTAAGTCTCACCCCTAATAGTATATCGATTAATAATCCCTCCAAACTGCATTATACCCAATGCATCTTTTCCCTATTACTGAATGACCAAAATTTTGGATAGTTTTTAAACTATCTGAGTAAATTATTCATTTTAAATTTTAAAAATCATGAAAAAAAATTATGTTTATTTCGGGGTTCTATTTTTTATCGCAACTTTTATTTTTAGCTGTAGTAGCAGTGATGATAACATTCCTCCTAATGATGATTCCGGGAATGGAATTCTTTCTTTTAGCATGCTTACCGCTAATGTTTTTAATTTTCCTAACAGAGGCATGGGATCCAAAGAAATTGAATTTGGAAGTCTTCCATGTAGTAATATTTCGCCTTCCTACATAAGGCTTGCTTTAAAGGACAGTAACGGGAATTGTTATGTAGGTAATAATGCTACAGGTTTTTTTGAATTACAGTTAGATCCTAATGGCATCGATTCTGATGAAGATGGGGAAATGGATCTCTGGAATAATTTAGAAGAAAAAAATCTTAAGTTACCCGTTGGTATTTATACTTTAGAATATTTTGCAGTTATAGATAAACCCGGGCAATCCTCAAAAATAATATATATGTCTCCACGTAAAAATGGCGAAGATGATCCAATGCAATTTTATAATTTGGTTACCGCCTCTCTTCCAATTACTATTAATATTCAAGAAGGGGTAAAATACAACCTCCCAGTAGAGGTGCTTTGCTTCCAAAAGGATCTTGCCTTTGACTTTGGCTTTATGTTTATCGAGCATGAAGATCCAAATCCCTTCTATCTTTGCTCAAAGTAAATTAAAATCCTATAGCAGTATCATCCCCCCTTTTATCTGCTCCGCCTTCAAGCTTTCCATCAGGTAACCTCAATATCGCATCAACTTTACCTAAAATAGGAGAATCCTTTTCATTTATTATATAACCTTTTTCCTCTAAGGTCTTTAAAATTTCTGGAGAGAATGAAAAAGGTTCAAAACGAATCTCATCTGGTAACCATTGATGATGAAATCTTGGAGCATTTACCGCCTGTTGCATATTCATTCCAAATTCTGAAACATTTAGAATTGTTTGCAGTACAGAGGTGATAATTGTAGATCCGCCCGGGGTTCCAACACTCATCCAAAATTTGCCGTCTTTTTCTACAATAGTTGGGGTCATGGAGCTCAACATTCGTTTTTGAGGTGCTATAGAATTTGCCTCTGCACCTATAAGCCCAAACATATTTGGAACTCCAGGTTTCGCGCTAAAATCGTCCATTTCATTATTCAGAAAAAAGCCCAATTCCTCAACGTATAATTTAGAACCATAGGCTCCATTTAAAGTTGAAGTAACAGCAATTGCATTCCCAAATTGATCTACTATAGAATAATGCGTAGTTTCCATACTTTCATAACCTGGAACAGCGCCATGTTTAAGATCTGAAGAAGAAGTAGCCTTTTCGAAACTGAAGTCTTCCATTCTATAGTTTAAATAACGCTCACTGGTTAGTGTTTTAACCGGAACATCATAAAAATCTGGGTCTCCCAAATAATAACTTCTATCGGCATAAGCTCTGCGTTCTGCTTCCGTAATAACTTGAATTGTCTTTGTGCTATTATGGCCAAATTCGGAAAGCGGATATTTTTCCAAGGTTTTCAATATTTGTGCTAAGGCAACTCCACCACTTGATGGTGGAGCCATGGAAATTATTCTCAAATTTTTATAATTGAAGGTAATGGGTTCTCTCCAAACGGTTTCATAGGATCTTAGATCTTCAAGAGTTATAATACCGCCATTTTCCTGGATAAAATCCACTAGAATTTTTCCCGTAGCTCCGCCATAATATTCGTCTCGGCCATTTTTCATGATCTTTTCTAAGGTACCTGCTAAAGCAATATTTTTTACAGTATCACCTACTTTAAAAGTTTTATCGTAGAGAATAGTGGATTTATTCACGGTCCTAAACATTTCGTTATTAGCATTAAAACTTTCGGCTTGACCTTGAGTAATTACATAACCTCTTTTCGCCAATTCAATTACCGGAGTCAAGATCTGTGATAGAGGTAAGGAGCCTAATTTTTCATGAACAGAAAAAATTCCTGCAACAGTACCTGGAACTCCCACAGCCAATCCGCCAACCTGACTTTTTTCAGGAACAGCATTTCCGTTTTCATCCAGATACATATTTTTTGAAGCAGCTAAGGGCGCCTTTTCCCTAAAATCCAGACTTCCAATTTCTCCATTTGCTTTTCTATAAACCATAAATCCGCCACCACCTAAACTTCCTGCAAACGGATAACTCACTGCCAATGCCATTTCTGTAGCAACCATAGCATCAAAAGCATTTCCACCTTGTTTCATGATGTCTGAAGCTATTCTTGAAGCTTCTTCTCGAGCAGATACTACCATTGCATTATCTGTGATAAGTCCCATTTCCGCAATGGGAATCTTATCTGAAGTATTTACGGAAGCTGTTTTACATCCGATAAATAGAAGGAGACTAAATATTAAAAAATAATTTTTCATAAGATCTTAAATTTTTAATTTCTGAATTTCTTTAGTAGAGTATTTAATTACTTCTCCAAAGAAGGAAGTGAATTCAAGCTCGAAAAGTTCGTAATATAACTGAAGCTCTTTTGTAGCATGTTTCATTTTAGATTTATTCTTTGTTCTATGATCCATCTGAAATAGGATCTTACCAATACCATCTATGCTTGCATAATTATATAGCCAATTATCCTTTAGCATATATGGCAAGAATTTTTGGACCCGAATGGGCAAGATCGCAAAATTATCCTGTAGTAATTTATAAAAATCCTGAGTATAATCATATAGCGGTATATCTGAATACTGATGCCAATTTTTAGCTAGAAAATGATCATATAATATATCTACAATTACAGCGCTATAATGCCCATAAGGATCGAACAACCTATGAGTACTTTTTCGAAAGCTTGGATGTTTATCGGTGAAAGTATCTAAATGTCTATGTAATGTTATTCCATCTTGGATCATTTCTGGAAAATGAGAGTATTTATTTCCTCTAACCGAATCTGCAATGAAATTCCCGATTTTTAATTCATCAATTTCCCCGGATAAATAAATATGTGCCAGATAATTCATTTTCACAAGGTAGTAATTTAAGTGAATTCCTGTTTATTTTATGTTAACTATTGGGAAGGAGCAGAGCTGCCTTGTATATTTGTTAAAAATTTAGAAATTTAAATAGTATCTATTCAACGGGATTTATAAATATAATTTCAGAGGTAATAAGATCAAAAAAAATACAGATGAGTTTAATAAAATCAATATCAGGAATTCGTGGTACTATAGGTGGGAAACCATCAGAAAACTTAACTCCATTAGATGCTGTAAAATTTGCAGCAGCCTATGGGACTTTGTTGAAAAACGAAAATAATGGTGAAAAATTGAAAGTTGTAATAGGTAGAGATGCTCGTATCTCCGGTTCTATGATCCAACAGTTGGTAATGAATACCTTAGTTGGCTTAGGAATAGATGTTATAGATCTTGGCCTTTCCACAACTCCTACGGTAGAGATCGCGGTTCCTTTGGAAAATGCTGATGGTGGTATTATTTTAACCGCAAGCCATAATCCAAAACAATGGAATGCCTTAAAACTGCTTAACAAAAAAGGAGAATTTTTAAGTGGGGCAGAAGGAGTGAAAATACTTGATTATGCAGATAAAGAAGATTTTGATTTTGCTGAAGTGGATGATCTTGGTGCCATTACTGTTATAGATGATTATATAGATAGACATATAGATCAAGTTTTAGAACTTAAATTGGTTGATGCCAAAAAAGTTGCAGATGCAAAATTTAAAGTTGTGGTAGATGGTGTTAATTCTACCGGTGGTATAGCGATTCCGGCTTTATTAAAAAAATTAGGCGTTGAGGTTGTAGAATTATATTGCGAACCAAATGGACATTTTCCTCATAACCCAGAACCTTTGAAGGAACACTTAGGCGATATTTGTAAGTTGGTGGTAGAGGAAAATGCAGATCTTGGAATAGTTGTAGATCCAGATGTAGATAGATTAGCCTTTATAGATGAAAAAGGCGACATGTTTGGGGAAGAATATACTTTAGTAGCCTGTGCAGATTATGTTTTAGGTAAAACTCCTGGAGATACCGTGAGTAACCTGTCTTCTTCCAGAGCGCTAAGAGATCTTACCCAAAAACATGGAAATATTTACAGAGCAAGCGCAGTAGGAGAAGTAAATGTGGTAGAGCTGATGAAAGAAAGCAATGCCGTTATTGGAGGTGAAGGTAACGGAGGGATTATATATCCAGAGTCTCACTACGGGCGTGATAGTTTGGTAGGAGTAGCTTTATTCCTAACCTATTTGGCTGAAAAGAAAATGACTGTTTCAGAAATTAAGGAAAGTTATCCTATATACTATATGAGTAAGAATAAAATTGAACTTACTCCAGATCTGGACGTAGATGCAATTTTAGAAACTGTTCAAAAGAATCATAGCAGTGAAGAGATCTCAACCATAGATGGGGTAAAGATAGATTTTGAAGAAAATTGGGTTCATCTAAGAAAATCCAATACAGAACCTATTATTAGAATTTATACCGAAGCTAAATCTCAAGAAAAAGCAGATTCGTTAGCAGAAAAAATGATTGAAGAAATTAAAGCGATTGTGGCTTAGTTTCTTGTAAATACAGTAGCATCTTCATGGATGGGAGCATCTTTATGCTTCCATCTTTTATGGGTCCAAAGATAATAT
Source organism: Gillisia sp. UBA3175 (assembly GCA_002364325.1). Taxonomy (GTDB): domain Bacteria; phylum Bacteroidota; class Bacteroidia; order Flavobacteriales; family Flavobacteriaceae; genus Gillisia. The sequence goes on along the minus strand of DEXV01000002.1, from coordinate 175,423 downwards.
TCCGGTTTTTCCTTGATCTGCTTTTCCAACTCGGTAAGAAATTTATTGGTTATTTTGAATTCTGGTTCTGCCGCAGCATTATCTGTTATTGGAATAAAACTGGCTTCATAAAATCCTCTAGCTTTCTTTTCCACATGTAGATAAAGCACAGCCATATCTAAATTTTTGGCTAATTTTTCTGCGCCTAAAAATACTGGAACCGTAGTTCCCATAAATTTCGACCAATATTTTGCTCTCCCTAATTTTGGGGATTGATCTGCTACAAAGGCATAAACCCCTAATTTTCCGTTTTGCTGATTGCTTTTTATAGTTCTAGTGGCTTCAGAAGTAGTAATTAATTCTCCATCAAATCTTCCGCGAATATCTTTGGCCATTTTATCGAAATGTGGATTTTGAACTTTTTTATAAATTCCATAGCCTCTGTAATCTAATCCGTAAAGCTGAAGCGCATTTATCCACTCGTAACTTGCGTAATGACCGCATATAAGAATGATACTTTTATTAAGGTCTCTTATTCTTTGGATCTCACTTATGTTGGTAAAAGTGTACCTCCTTTTTAATTCTTTATTTGGAATGGAAATACTCTTAACCATCTCAAGGAACATATCGCACATATGCTGGAAAGATCTTTTGCTAATTTCCTTGTATTCTTTTTCAGATCTATTAGGAAGTGCTAGATGTAAATTTTCAATAACCGTTTTTCTCCTATAGCCTACCAGATAGAAAACTATAAAAAATATTAGATCTGAAACTTTATAAAACAGCCAAAATGGAAATCGAGAAATTAACCATAAAAAAGGATAGACTAACCAAAAAACTAATCGGTGCATCAACAAAAAATTTAGGCAAATATATGGTATATTTGGCACTAAACGTAAGTATCTATGGGAGATTTAAGCTTGATAACTATTATTATCATTGCAGCAAATGTTATAATTTCATTTAAAGGTTTTAACGATCCCGTGTTTTTTGAAAAATACAAATTCAATGTTGGCGATATTAAGGCCGGAGCAAAATATCAAATCTTCACTTCTGGATTTCTTCATGTAGATACCTCGCATCTTTTTGTGAACATGCTTACTTTATATTTTTTTTCCAATGTGGTGCTTTACGATCTTGGCTCTTTTGGATTTATAATTGTTTACTTGGTTAGTTTAATTATAGGCAATTTGTTAAGTTATTTCTTTCATAAGAACGATCTCCAATATTCTGCAGTTGGCGCTAGTGGTGCAGTTATGGGTGTTTTATATTCGGCTATTTTGTTAAAACCAGATATGATGCTTGGTCTTTTCTTTATTATTCCTGTTCCAGCTTATATTTTTGGAATTGGATATTTGCTTTATACAATATATGGAATGAAGAAGAGGCTAGGAAATATTGGGCACGATGCTCATTTTGGAGGAGCTGTTGGAGGTTTTATAATAACACTTATGTTGGCACCTTGGATCTTCGAACAACATTTACTTATGGTTATCTTGCTTGCAATACCAATACTTATACTTTTTATACTTCAAAAAACTGGAAAGATATAAGGGTGGTATCTTTCTTGTATTAGCAATAGAAATCTAAAAATTTAGGAATATGAAATCCATTTTAATATTATTTGCCGCTTTAGGAACCTTTGCTGTTCAGGCACAACAGATCAATAACATTACCCCCGCAGTTACGGTGAATGGTGAGGGAACAATTAAAGTGATCCCAGATGAAGTGGTTATTAAATCCAGAATAGAACATGATGGGGAGGATGCACAATTGGTGAAGAAACAAAACGATGAAGTGGTTGATGCTGTGATTAAATATTTGAAATCTCAAGGAGTTCCAGAAAAGAATATTCAAACAGATTATGTGAATTTGAATAAGAATTATAATTACGATAATAAAACCTATAGTTATGTTGCTAATCAAGCGATATCTATTAAACTAGATGATCTTAAGAATTATGAAAAGATAATGAGCGGTTTGCTAAAGGCTGGATTGAACAGAATAGATGGAGTGCAGTTCAAATCGTCTAAAATGGAATCTTATATGGCTGAAGCCAGAAAAAAAGCCGTGATAGATGCAAAATCCAAAGCTACAGATTACGCAAATGCCTTAGGACAATCTATTGGAAAAGCGATTAGTATTAGTGAATTAGAAACGAATAATTTTCCGCCAATGTATAGAATGAACGAAATGAAAGCAAGTTCAGATGTTATGGAACAAGAAACAATTGCTCCTGGAGAATTGGAGATAAAAACTAAAGTAACCGTTGCTTTCGAATTGAAATAATTTTTCTTTTTAAGAGAAAAATAAAAAAGGCTTCTGAAAAATCAGAAGCCTTTTTTATTGTCAATTCAGCTTATCGAAATGTGCTTTCAATTTTAATATTGTCATTCAAAACGAAATGCAATAATGAATTTCTAGAATGTATAGATTCTTCGCCCGATTTCCAGCGGGATAGCCTAAACTATGTTTTGACAAAAATTGATACTCCTAATATAATTATTAGATTATTCTTCTAATAATTCTTTTACTTTAGCTTCTAAAGCTTCTCCACGAAGATTGGTTGCTACAATTACACCATCTTTATCTAATAAGAACGCTGCAGGAATAGCTCTAACATTGTATAATTTAGCAACAGGATCATTCCAGAACTGCAAATTAGAAACCTGGTTCCAAGTTAAATTATCCTCTTTAATAGCTTCTACCCATTTATCTTTTTGCCCTTCTCTATCTAAGGAAACACCAATTATATTAAATCCTTTGTCGTGATACTTATTATATACATTTACCACATTTGGGTTCTCCATTCTACAAGGCTTGCACCAGGCTGCCCAAAAATCTATTAGTGTTACTTTTCCTAAAACTTCATTTAAAGCGATTATTTTTCCTTCTGGATTAGGTGCTTTAAATTCTGGTGCCTTACTACCAATTTCGGTAGTTATTTTGCTGTCTATATTTTCCTTTAATGTTTTAGCTAGCGAAGTTTGTTTTAGCTCTGCGGAAAGATTTTCATAAAGCACATTAACTTCTCTTGCAGGAGCTTGAAGATTCAACATATCTGTAAGTACCAAAACGGTAACAAAATTGTCTTTATTTTCTTTTGCTATCTTTTTCTTAAAGGCCATATCGCCATCTCTTAAAGCTTCTTCCTCTTGCTGAAGCTTTACAATACTTAGTGAGTCTCTAGATCCCATCATCATGTTGCGCAAATCGTTTCTAACAGTAGACACCTTTGTGTTCACTTCTTTTAAGTGGTTTAAATAGTTACGAAAAAGTTTATTCTCTTTACCTCCAGTAACTTCAGAAGATTGAATGCTATCTGTATACACAGTAAAATTAATAGGCTCGTTTTCCGATATAAATAAGATATTTCCTTGGATCCCTTCAATAGTTATAAAACTTAAATTAGAAGAACTAACTTCTGGCATGTCTAAGGAAAACTTCCCTTCTTTTACAGCTACAGAATCTATACGGGTTGGTTGATTATTTGCATCCAATTCAGATACATAGATCATTTTTCCGTCTTCTACATTTTTAAGGTCACCAGAGATAGAGTATCCCTCTTTTTCCTTATTACAACCTATTATTAAAAGTGCTATTAACGCTATAAATACTTGTTTCATTTTTCTTATAATTTTCCCAAAAATACGTAACTCATTTTGGATTGCTGAAATTTGTTTGTAAAAAAATGTTAATTTCAATGCTTGCTATGTAGGGCCCTAAAAGAAATAGTAATTTTATGCTTTAATTATAATTATGAAAAATCAGCTTCAAGATTTTCCTTTAGATATTAAGATTAGCTTCCATAAGATCATAGAGCAGTACAAGCTCCAGGTTAAAGAAGAACAAAGCAGTATTTCCAAAGAATATATGGAAAAAGTATTAGCTTATGTTTCTTCATTTCCTAAAATGGAAGAAGGTATAGATGATCCTAACGATCTTATTAAATATAAAGATGTTATAAAGATCTTGTTAGATGAACTTTTTCCATATATACTTACAAATAATGAGATCAAGACAGCATCTCTTCCTTTTCATAATTTAGTTTTTAATTCTTCAAAACGATTTAAGAATATTTTAGAAAAGGCTGGTGATGATTTTGAATTGGCAATGCGTAACATAGATGAGGATATGTATTATATCTACGGATGTATCCTTATTCTTAATCATCATTACGGATATAAAATAGATTTTTCGAGACCTTTGTATTATGATATTCCAGATGAAACAGGAATTTTAAAACATTATAGGATTGCGCTAAATGCCGATTTTATTGATATTGAAAAAGGGGAAAATGCCCTTGATATTTCTGAAGATGATGTAGATCATCTTATTCAGAATATTGAAGATGCAGAGCTTTGGAGAAAAATGTTCCCGCCATTAAGCTGGACCTTTAAAGGATTTATAATCATGAATCTTACAGATGTAACAGTGGATGATGCTATTTCCGATCTTAAAACCACTTTACTGCATAAGGAAACATCAGATGAAGAAGAGCTTCTTAAATTTCAGGAAATTTTTCAGTCTATTTACAGGCTTCCAGATATAAGGGTTGGATTTACTGTTTTCAATAAAGAAAACATGATCTTCGAGCATATGGAAAATCGCGATGCTTCTAGTTTTATTTTAGATAATAAAAAAGTAGCCGACTGTAAAGAGAGTATATGTGAGGAGACTTTTAAAAAACTTATTAAAGAGCAAAATTATTTTTCTATAAATAATGTAGAGCGATACGCTAAGGAAACAAACAATAATCAGCTTTCTCAACATTTATTAAAGAACAATGTGATGAGCTGCATCTTCGCGCCCATTGCAATAGAAAATGAACTTTGGGGAATTTTGGAATTGGTGTCTTATAGAAAAAACGAACTCAACAGCATAAATGCCATTAAACTGGATGACATTCTCCCGTATATAGTTACTGCGGTGGAGCGTAACAGGAGTGAGTATGAGAATAAGGTAAAAGCGGTTATACAAAGTGAGTGTACCGCAATTCACCCAAGTGTATTATGGATATTTGATAGAGAAGCGAAGCAATTTATTAAGGATTATAATGAAGATGGATTAGCTTCATTCAAGGATATTGCCTTTAAAGATGTGTATCCATTGTATGGCCAAATAGATATAGTTGGCTCTTCCGATGCTCGAAATTCTGCTATTCAGAATGATCTTATGCATCAATTAGAGGAAATTGAACATATTATAGATACGGCATATAACATAGAAAAAATGCCCATCTACGATCAAGTTAGATTCCGAATAACCGAATTTAAGGATGATTTGAAGGACACGCTAAATGCATCTAGTGAGCAGCGTGTATTTAATCTTTTGCAAAAAGAAGTGAATCCTTTGATGGATCATTTAAGTAAGCAGTCTGGGGAATTACATGATCTGGTTGAAGCCTATCAGAAAAAATTAAATGCTGAAACAGGGATCATTTATGATGAGCGTAAGGATTACGATAATACGGTGCAGCGAATTAACAGAACGATGGCAAGATTGCTGGACAAAAAGCAAATCGAAGCACAGAAGATCTATCCTCACTACTTCGAGCGTTATAAAACAGATGGTGTAGATCACAACATCTATATTGGCGCTTCCTTAAGTCATGATAAACCTTTTAACGAAGTATATCTATACAACCTCAGGTTATGGCAGTTGGCTACGATGTGTGAAATGGAGAACAAGTTTTATGAACTTCAAAAGAATACACCAATTCAATTAGATGCCGCTTCTTTGATCCTCGTATTTAACAGCACTCTTTCCATACGCTATAGAATGGATGAGAAAAAATTTGATGTAGATGGTACTTATAATGCGAGATATGAAATTATCAAGAAACGTATAGATAAAGCATTTATAAAGAATACCGAAGAACGAATTACACAAAAAGGGAAGATCTCTATTGTATATTCTCAGAGCAGTGATCAACGTGAATATTTAAGATATATTAAATACCTTCAGATAAAACAGTATTTGGGAGACGAAGTGGAGTTGTTGGAACTGGAAGATGTTCAGGGAGTAATTGGCCTAAAAGCAATCCGGGCAAATATTTTATATCACCCGGATGAGAAAGCTTTTGATAAGGCGATTACTTATGATGGACTTATAGATTACTTAAGATAGAAAGCAACTACAAAACTTAAGACAGAAGCTATAATTCCTACCATAAAAACAGTATAGGTAAGTCTTAAAAGCATGTATTTTCTATGTAATACTTTTCCTAATAGGTGTAGATCTAACATGAGGGATTCGTACACATAATCCTTATCCTTAATTATTTCGTTGATTCCCCACTTAAATTGTTTGAAAGGCATTTTATGAAAATTACCGAAGAATAAAAGGTTCACATCTCTATTCTCTACTTGCTCCTTTGTAAATTCTCCTGTAGTTACATTTGGTCTTGTAGACATAATAGAGAGAATAATAGAAGCCACACTAAAGATCACCAATATCAAAGTAGGGATTAGTAAATGCTTGTTAGTAACAGCATCCAGTTTTGGGATAATGTTTGCTAATGCAAGTGAGATTATAATTGCGTTTACAGATAAAAGAATGTTGGCTTTTGTATCTGCAATATCACTAAGTTTAATGTGGTTCCTTAGTGTAACTCTAAACAAACTCTGGATACTTCGTTCCGGATTGTTGTTTTTGAATTCCGCTTTAAGACGGGCTTTTGTTTCTTCTTTTTTAAGTTTCTGAACCTTTTTAGACTGGTCTTCTAATAAATTGGAAAGATTCTCATCCTTTCCTTCTTTCCAGTGTTTTAATGCATAATCTGTATAAAACTTATGTTTATCTGTAAACATGTGTACATTCTCTGCTAACCATTCCCCTGCACTAAAGTTGCGGATATTTAGTAACTGAAGTTCTTGTCTTAACAATTCACTGGTTTCTTCAAAGTAATCTTTGGCCATATGTGAACTATCTGCATCTCGTATTATCTTCTCTAATTTTGATTCTGGAGTAGAGTCCATTTTAGTGGCCATAATACATTTAGCCACCTGATCTATGGTTTCTTGATCGACATTGTTTTCTTCTAAAAATTTGGTAGCTATTTTAACACTTTCTTCTTCATGTCCATGGAATTTTACTGTGTATCCAGTATCGTGAAGCCAAGCAGACAGTATTAAAACCTCTTCTTCTTTAACATTTATTTCGGAATTCTCAATTAATTCTTTAGTACTTTTAGCCACCCGCTGTGTGTGGCTATAATTGTGATATATGAATGTATTTGGGAGTTTTTCCTTAAATAAATTTAGGACAAATTTATCTGCCTGTTCTACTAATTCTGTCATGGAAATTATGATTAGATAAGGAGCCAAATTACAAAAAAAAACCTCTTTTAGAATTTTATGAAAAAAAATAACATTTTTCTAACTTTATTAGCCTTTTTGCTGCTCGTAGGGTGTTCTACCTATGATGCCAAGTATCGCGAAGGCGAACCAACAGAAAATTTTAAATATCCAACAGAGAAAAAAATCGAGAAGTCTTTTTACCTATTAGGTGATGGTGGTTATTCACCGCCTGGTGGGAGTTCTTTGGGACTAATCGCGCTAAAGGATTATATGGATTCTGTAAAGGTTTCAAATAACTACACCATAATCTTAGGGGATAATATATATCCTGTGGGAATGCCACCTAAGGAAAGTCCAGAACGAGAAGCTGCAGAATATAGATTAGATGCGCAATTAGATGCTATCGAAAAATATGAAGGTAAAGTGGTAGTGATTCCTGGGAATCATGATTGGTATAATGAAGGTATAGAAGGATTGGAACGTGAAAAAGAATATCTAAAATCCAAACTAAAAGATAATCTAATTTGGGCACCAAATACTGGTTGCGGATTGGATGTTATCGAAATTTCTGAGAATATTCAACTTATCACAATAGATTCCCAATGGTTTTTGGAAGATTGGGACCAGCATCCAACTATTAATGACAATTGTCCTAAAATAAAGACTAGAGAGGCTTTGTTTTTAGAGTTAGCTTCAGAATTGCAAAAAAATCAGAATAAAACTATAATCGTTGCACTGCACCACCCATTATACACCAATGGAGTGCATGGTGGTCAATACGAATTTACTAGACATATTTATCCTTCGCAAAAAAAGATACCTATTCCAATCTTAGGATCGCTTGCTGCATTAATAAGAACTAGTGGTGGAGTTTCCATTCAAGATGCACAAAACGAACGTTATAAATCCTTGGTAAGAAGGTTAGAAACCATAGCGCAAGGTTCGGAAAGATTGATATTTGTATCTGGCCATGAGCATTCGCTGCAATATATAGAGCATGATAGTGTTAAGCAGATCGTAGCTGGCTCTGGTTCTAAAGGATCATATGCAGTTTTAAGTAATGATGGGTATTTTGCCTATCCAGATCAAGGATTTGCCGTTTATGATGTTTTTGAGGATGGTTCTTCATGGGCTAGTTTTTATGGAAATAAAGATAATAAAGCGAAGTTGCTGTATCAAAAGGAAGTATTTGCAGCTCCAAAGCCCTATGATGTTTCACATTTGCCAACAACGTTCCCTGCTACCATTACAACTTCTATTTATGAGCAGGAAGAAACAGATAAGACAGAATTGTATAAAAGTGTCTGGGGACAGCGATATAGAGAGCTATATGGAAAATCCATTAATGTTCAGGTTGCGAATCTAGATACACTCTATGGAGGTTTAAAGCCGGTTATTAAGGGAGGAGGACATCAAACCATATCTATAAGATTGGAAGATAGTTTGGGTCGCGATTATAATATGCGTAGGCTAAAGAAAAGCGCTGTACAATTTCTGCAAGCAGTTGCCTATAAAGACACTCCGGTGCAAGATCAGCTTGAAAATACCATTGCTGAAGATGTACTAGAAGATTTTTATACGGCTGCGCATCCATATGCATTCTTAGCAGTTCCTAAGTTATCTGATGCCATTGGCCTATATCACACAAATCCGAAATTATACTACGTCCCGAAGCAAAGAGCATTAGAAGAATACAATACAGATTTTGGAGATGAACTTTACATGATAGTTGAAAGGCCGGAAGACAACTGGACCAATAAAAAATCTTTTGGAGAGAATACGATAGATATTTTAAGTACTTCAGATATGTTAGAGAAGTTAAGGAAGGACGAAAAATACTTTATAGATGAACCAGCTTATGTAAAAGCAAGAGTTTTTGATATGCTTATTGGAGATTGGGATAGGCATCAAGATCAATGGAAATGGGCAGAAATTGAAACTTCAAACGGAGATAAAAGATTCTTGCCCATACCAAGAGATCGAGATCAGGCATTTTCTAATTTTGATGGGGCTTTCTTTGGAACTTTAAGAGGTTTAACTGGATTTGCCAATCAATTTGCAGTATATGGAGACGATATTAAGGATATAAAATGGTTTAACACTGCTGCAACTGGAATGGACAGGACCTTAATTCAGAATGTAAGTAGAGAAACCTGGATAGAACAGGCAAAATTCATTCAGAAAAACATGACCGATGAGGTTATAGAAAATGCATTTTTGGAATTACCAGAGATAACCAGAGGGGAAACCACAGAGTACATTGTAAAAAGTTTAAAGGGAAGAAGGGAGAATATTGTAGATATCGCTACCAGATATTACGATTATATGGCAAAACTTGCTATTGTAACCGGAACAGACAAGGACGATTACATAGAAATTGAACGATTAGATGAGAATAAAACTAAGATCACGGTTTCAAGAATTAAGGAAGGTAAAAAGGCCGATCTAATAAGTGAAAAGATATATAATAAAGTAGATACAGACGAGATCTGGGTATATGCTTTAGATGATAAAGATGTGATCCATGTAAGAGGAGATGCAAACAAGAATTTGATCTTTGTGAGAGTTATTGGAGGCCAGAATAATGATGTTTATAATGTTGCAGAAGACAGTGGTAAGAAGGTTAAGATCTACGATTATCTTAGCAAGCCAAGTACGGTAGAAGCTCAGGGGAATGCACGAATAAGATTTAGAGATAATTATAATCAAAACACCTTCGATAAAGATAAAAAAACTTTTAAATCTGGATCACTTACTCCGGGGGTGGGTTTTAACCCAGATGATGGTTTAAAATTGGGAATCCAGAGAATAGCAACGGTTAACGGATTTAAACGAAATCCTTTCACCACGCAAAGCACTTATCAATTTGCATATTATTTTGGAACCAACAGTTTCGATCTTAGTTATCAGGGAGAATTTGCCAGTATATGGGGAAATTTCAATCTATTAGTAGGAGCAAATTATTCCAATCCTAATTCGGTAATTAACTTTTTTGGTTATGGAAATGAAACTTCAAATTTTGATGATGACTTGGATTTTGATTATAACCGCGCTAAAATCGAGAAGGCTGGAATAAAATTCGGATTTGTTAGAAAGTCGCCTTTCGGAAGTTATTTTGGATATTTAGCTTCATTTGAAGGCATAAAAGTAGATGATACCGAAAACAGATTTATAACTGAAGATTTTACAGGAGTGAATGAGGAATTTTTCGATAGAAAGTATTTTGGAGGGCTTGAAGCAACTTATAGATATGAGAGTTATGACAAGAATTTGAATCCTTCTAGAGGAATGAAGTTTGAGTTGATAGGTGGTGGAAAGATAAATTTAACCGATCCGGATAGATATTATGGCTATATAAACCCTTATTTAGGATTTTATAACGCAGTTTCTAAGAACAGAAAACTGGTGGTGAAATCTCAAGTGCAGGCGCAATTCAATATAGGAGAGAATTATGAATTTTATCAAGCTGCCCAAATAGGAGCAGATACTGGATTAAGAGGCTATAGACAAGAACGTTTTACAGGAAAAACTGCTTTAGCCACAGGTGCCGATCTACGTTATAGCTTTAATCAATTCAAGACTTCTTTTTTACCTTTTCAAATAGGAATTTACGGCGGATTTGATCTTGGAAGAGTTTGGACAGAAGAAGAAGATAGTAAGATGTGGCATGATAGTTATGGTGGCGGACTTTGGATAAATAGTGCTGAAGCATTAAGCGCTAAATTTAGTGTTTTTGCAAGTGAAGAAGATGTACGCTTCAGTTTTGGTTTCGGTTTTAAATTTTAGAGATTACTCAAATGTATATAAAAAAGGCCTGCAATTATGCGGGCCTTTTTATTCTCTATAGGGTCAAATACCCCGAGGCTTGCCTCGATAGTAAATGTTGTAAAGTTTGAAAACATGTTCCAGTACAATACACCGTGGGCTTGCCCCGGAAAATTTATACTCTAAGACTTATTATTCTTTAGTCTTAGGCTCGTTAAGCGATAATGGATTCGTGAAATCGATAGTTCTAATAGGGAACGGAATATTAATGCCATTCTGGTCGAAAGCCTTTTTAATTGCAATAATTCCTTTATTTTTAGCAACTAAAACATCTTTATTTCTTGTTACATCTGTCCAGAAACGAACCACAAAATTAATAGAGCTATCCCCAAATGCCTCATACATAAACTCAACTTCTTCATTACCTCTTTGGGGAAACAAGTCCTGCATCGTTTCTGTAGTTAGTTTTTGAACAAATTCCAGATCACTGCTATAACCTACTCCGCAATTTATCATAACCCGAGATCTTGCTGTTCTGGTAAAGTTTTTAAAAGGTTCTTCAATAATTTTTGAGTTTGGGATCATCACATAATTATTATCGGATTCCTTCACAACGATATTCCTTAAATTTATCTCTATAACTTCTCCTGCATATCCATTTGTTACTACCCAGTCTCCAATTTGTAACTCGGGTAAGAAACTTAAAATTACACCGCTAAAAGTATTGCTAAGTGTTCCCTGAAGGGCAAGTCCAATGGCAAGACCAACTACACCAGCACCGGCCAGAACTGAAGTTAATACTTTGTCTAGATTAAGTAGGCCTAAGGCTATAAAGAATCCTAGTAAAATAATTACAACCTTTACTACCTTAGATGTGATATGCCTAATTGATGCTTCAGAGCCTTTTTTCTTCATCAATTTATCAGCCAGTCTTGCTGCATATTTCGCAATAAAAATAAATATCACGAATATTACAGCTGCTAATATAAAATTGGGAAGATTAAGGATTAGGGAATCTAGCCATGAAGCCATTTTATCCCATATACCTTTTACAGATTCATTTAAATTGAATTCGTTCGACATGTACAAATTTTAAAAATTATAAGGATTTGTGAGTATCGCTGGTTTTCATTTTCCATGCATCTAACATCCAACTTGTTTTTTCTAGCTCTCTAATATATCCTCCTACTAGATCTATGGTTCCTTCATCACCACCTTTATCTGCTTCTTCAGAAACTTTTCTTAATTGCTTTAAAATAGTACCATGATCTTCCAATAACGTTTTGATCATTTGTGAATCTGAAAGATCAGATTTAGATTCTTTGACCTTAGAAGATTTTAAGTAATCACTTAGGTTACTAATTGGTTGATAACGAAGAGTAAGAATTCTTTCTGCTATCTCATCTACCTTTAATTTTGCATCATCATAAAGTTCTTCAAATTTTTCATGAAGATCGAAGAAATTCTTTCCTATAACATTCCAATGAAAGTTTCGAAGTTTTTGATAATATAAATGGTAATCGGCTAAAAGTATATTGAGTTCTTTTACTGTGCTGGCAGTCTTTTTATTGTCTAATCCTAAATAGTTCATAGTTTTTATTTATTGATTTATTTTTTACTATACAAAAATATGATAGTATGCGCTGCTATCCAACTTTGTTTTCAGCTTTAATACAAGTTTAACGAAGGTTTTATTCTGTTTCTCTACTCGATTTAAGATCAAGTTTTGCCATTAGTTCTTTAGAGATCTGTCCGCCGGAAATCCCGTATCCATCCACCAAAGTTCCTTTTTTGCCATCTTTAGTATGAATGCAGTATAGGATTGCATTATCATCTGGATTGCTCATTCCTTCAAATCTCAAAACTTTAGTCACTTCAAAATCGTCCACATGATATGTTTGACATTCCGATTTTAACTCTATTTTTTCATCCATCAAATTAAAATCATATTCATATCCTTCTTCTAGCTTCAATTTATTGATAGCTTGAGATAATGTTCCATAATCCTTCATAGCAGTGCTTGTTATTAATTTGAAATTGAAGTTACTGCCAAGTGTGCCAAAAAGCAAATTGCATGTGATGTTTAGTATAAGTTTAACTCACAATTCAGCTTTATTCATCAGCATTCTTACTGCGGAATAGAGCAAATGGAATCGCAAAGAATATAAACAAATACCATCCGGTAATTATTCCGAAAAGTGTAATAAAAGCAGCTACAATATAGATCCAATATCTTTTTAAAAATTTCATATGGAGATGGAGATCAATATGATGATTAGAAGATAGTAAAACCAATAGATCTTGGGTTTTTCAGGTTCACTTCCAAATAAAAATACAGTTGCCTTATAATAGAAATTGCGGTTTTTCGCGATGTGGTTATAAGCGCTATTGCTTAAGGATTTAAACCACGTATAATTGATATACCAAAGATGCCACTTGGAATCTCCAGTATATTCCTTGATCTTATATGCAGAATCTGGACCTGAATAAATATTTCCCTTTTCATCTATCAACCGGCTAGCCTTCTTAAATTCGTCTATTGGAATATCAGGAAATTCTTTCGCTACTTTTTGATAGGGTTTAAATTCTACAAATTCACTGGTTTTAAGTTCCCAACGTGTTTTCCACCATTTGCAAAATTTGCATTCTCCATCCCAAATCAAAATGGGTTTATTAGGAGGATAGTTGGTTTTATTTATTTCATTAGACATGGAATAGTATTGATTAAAATATAAAGTTATAAAATTGAAATTGATACTTTTGTGAAAAGTAAGAATCTGGTTCTTTAATATACTCTATAGTAGAGGTATATTATAAACCGACCTATTAAGTAAAGTTTAAGCTATCATAATTAGAATATATATATTAAATTCGCAAATTATTTCAAGATAACTAATAAGTAACTTTCTCACGTCAATATTCAATGCTTTTTAACTCCCTTGACTTTGCAATATTTCTACCGATAGTATTTATTCTCTATTGGTTTGTTGTCAATAAAAACCTCAAACATCAGAATATCCTTATTGCCATAGCAAGCTATGTTTTTTATGGCTGGTGGGACTGGCGGTTTTTGGCACTGATCCTTTTCAGTACTTTGGTTGATTATGTGATTGGGGTAAGTTTAGGGAAGGAGCAAAATTTATACAAGCGAAAAGTCCTGCTTTGGATAAGCATAATTGTAAATCTGGGGTTTTTAGGTTTCTTTAAATATTACAATTTTTTCCTGGATAATTTTAAATCAGCATTTACATTTTTTGGATTTGAAATAAATGCAAATTCTTTAAATATTATTCTTCCAGTTGGGATTAGTTTTTATACTTTTCAAACCTTAAGTTATACTATAGATGTATATAAAAAACGGCTGGAACCAACCAAAGATTTTATATCCTTTGCGGCATTTGTAAGTTTTTTTCCTCAGCTAGTGGCTGGTCCTATTGAACGAGCAACTAATCTGTTACCCCAAATTTTAAACAAAAGAAAATTTGAATATAATGAGGCAGTAGATGGTCTGAGACAAATCCTTTGGGGGTTATTTAAAAAAATAGTGATTGCGGATAACTGCGCTACGTACGCTAATCTTATTTTCAATAACTCTGCCGACTATTCGGGTAGTACATTGTTAATAGGAGCTATCTTTTTTACTTTCCAGATTTATGGGGATTTCTCAGGATATTCTGATATTGCGATAGGTACTTCAAGACTCTTCGGTTTTAATTTAATGCAAAACTTCGCTTTTCCCTATTTCTCTCGAGACATCGCCGAATTCTGGAGGCGTTGGCATATTTCACTTTCTACCTGGTTTCGTGATTACCTATATATCCCATTGGGAGGAAGCAAGGGGGGGACTTGGATGAAGGTGCGGAACACCTTCATAATATTTATAGTAAGTGGTTTCTGGCATGGCGCTAACTGGACTTTTGTTGTTTGGGGAGCATTAAATGCACTTTATTTTCTTCCTTTATTGCTTACAAAAAGGAATAGACAAAATATGGAAGTTGTGGCCGGTGATTCTTATTTTCCAAATATTAAAGAATTAGGACAGATGTTTTTCACTTTTTCTTTAACGGTTCTTGCATGGATTTTTTTTAGAGCAGATGATATGCATCATGCTATGAGGTATTTATCTGAAATTTTTTCAAATTCAATTTTAGTAAAACCGGAATTGTTTCCTAAAGAATTATTGTTATTATTGAATATCTTTTTGCTTATTGAGTGGATAGCGAGAAAACATAAACATGCCTTAGAAGGACCAATTTTGATTAAATATAAGGCATTAAGATGGACTATTTATCTAGCCATAATAATATTTATATTTCTTTTTAGAACTTCAGATAAAATCGAATTTATATATTTTCAATTCTGATGAAAAAATTTATTATCCAAATATTATTATTCCTATTCGTTCTGCTGGTTTTCAATGGAATATTTAAATTAATTCTTAACGATATTTATTTTGATGATTATCAACAAGTAAATTTAAATAGTCAGACATATTTATTAGCGGACTCTCATGGAGAAGCTTTAGGTCAATTCAGTGAACATGCATTCTTTAATTTTTCAGCTCCTAGTGATTCATATGTCGATATGAAATATAAGTTAGAATATTTAATTTCTAAATCAGATATTAAAACGCTAATACTCACTGTTGATAATCATGCACTATCACCCTACAGGGATAATTCAAATAATATAGATAGATCTTCTTATTTTACTTTTCGTGATGATTATTCAAATTTTTTAGAATATCTAGAACAAAAATATTTCTATCAAATATTCGTTATGTTTGATTCAAAATACGGTACTTTACTTAAAAAGTATTTAATATCGACTATTGTTCCAGATGGATTTTCACAACAGAATATATGGGGGGAAGAAACTGATAGATATAGAAAAGATGCTAGTTTTAAAAGATCTGAAATGCAGTTTAGTTTTAATTATCAATCCACAAAACTAAAGAAGGAATTGGTTGAAATAATCTATTTATGTAAAGCAAACAATATAAAATTGATTGGGATAAAATTTCCACTAAGCAAGGATTATTTAAATGTTCCTGAAATGAAAAATTATGGGAGTGATAAAATTTTCCAAGAAAACGGCTTGGAAATAATGAATTTTGAAGAATATTTTATTAATAATAATTTCTTTAAAGATCAGGATCATTTAAATAAAAAAGGAGCAATCTTATTCAAAAATAATTTGATACAAATTTTAAGTCGGTAGTTAATTTTACAATTAAATGATATTGTAATTTATTGTTTTCACATTTCTTTAATACTGTCAATCTCAAACCTTAAAATAGAAACCTTATCTTTGCCGCCTGATTCTAATAATGATTTATGCATAAGAAACAATTTTCAAAATTAAGTTCTAAAAAAATATTGGTAACCGGAGGTGCAGGTTTTATTGGATCAAATCTTTGTGAAGCTTTAATCGACTTAGGTGCAAATGTTGTTTGCCTGGATAACTTCGCCACCGGAAAAAGAGAAAACCTTGAAGCTTTCAAAGATAATTCTATGTTTACCTTGATTGAAGGTGATATTAGGAATTTAGAAACTTGTCACAAAGCTACGAAGGGAGTAGACTATATTTTGCATGAAGCAGCCTTGGGTTCTGTTCCAAGATCATTAAATGATCCTATCACCTCTAACGAAGTAAATGTTTCAGGATTTTTAAACATGTTGGTGGCTGCTAGAGATGCTAAAGTGAAACGCTTTGTCTATGCTGCAAGTTCCTCTACTTATGGAGATTCAGAAAATTTACCAAAAGTGGAGCAAATTATTGGGAAGCCGCTTTCACCATATGCTATCACCAAATATGTGAATGAACTTTATGCAGATATTTTTAAAAACGCATATAATTTAGATACTATTGGTTTAAGGTATTTTAATGTTTTTGGAAGAAAACAGGATCCTAATGGCGCGTATGCTGCAGTAATACCAAAGTTTGTAATTCAATTAATGAATCACGAATCACCAATAATTAATGGTGATGGGACCTATTCTCGTGATTTCACTTATATAGAAAATGTAATCCAAATGAATTTATTAGCACTAACTTCAGAAAATGAAAATGCCCTAAACGAGGTTTATAATACGGCTTTTGGAGATAGAACGAATTTGTTGGAGCTTACAACCTTACTTAAGAATTATTTAGCAGAATATGATCCAGAGATTTCAAATGTGGAAATCAAACATGGTCCTAATCGTGCTGGTGATATACCCCACTCATTGGCTTCTATAGAAAAGGCTAAATCCAATCTTGGTTATGATCCACAATACAATATTCAGTCTGGATTAAAGGATGCTGTTGACTGGTATTGGAAAAATTTAAAATAAAAAAATACACTTAAAAAGATTGTATGAACAATGATATTAAAATAGCAATTATTGGCTTAGGTTATGTTGGATTACCACTTGCCAGATTATTTGCAACTAAGTTTCCAGTGGTAGGTTTTGATATTAATCAAGCTAGAGTAAAGGAATTGATGAGAGGAGATGATTCAACCTTAGAGGTAGAGGAAGATATATTACGTGCATCTTTGGTTGATAAACCTTCAGATAAAGTCGGACTTTATTGCACTACAGATTTAGATGAAATTAAAAATTGCAATTATTATATAATTACGGTTCCAACCCCTGTAGATAAAAACAATCGCCCAGATCTTACACCTTTATACAAATCAAGTGAAACTGTTGCCAAGGTTCTTAAAAAGGGAGATATTGTAATATATGAGTCGACAGTTTATCCAGGAGTAACAGAAGATGAATGTAT
The DNA here is from genome assembly GCA_002364325.1 of Gillisia sp. UBA3175. GTDB lineage: Bacteria > Bacteroidota > Bacteroidia > Flavobacteriales > Flavobacteriaceae > Gillisia. The sequence goes on along the minus strand of DEXV01000002.1, from coordinate 157,607 downwards.
ACCAGTTTTGGAAAAATTTAGTGGACTTAAGTTCAATGAAGACTTTTTTGCAGGGTATTCTCCAGAAAGAATTAATCCGGGAGATAAAGAACATACCGTAGATAAGATTCTTAAAGTAACGGCAGGATCTACTCCAGAAATAGGAAAGAAAGTAGATCAGCTTTACAAAGCTGTAATTACCGCGGGTACTCATTTGGCTCCAACTATAAAAGTGGCTGAAGCTGCTAAGGTGATAGAGAATTCTCAACGAGATATCAATATAGCATTTGTGAATGAATTGGCAAAGATCTTCAATATGTTGGATATTGATACTAACGATGTGCTAGAAGCTGCCGGTACAAAATGGAATTTTTTACCTTTTAAACCAGGATTAGTTGGTGGGCACTGTATAGGTGTAGATCCTTATTACTTGGCACAAAAAGCTCAAGAGGTTGGCTATCATCCTGAAATTATTCTTGCGGGAAGAAGGATGAATGATAGTATGGGTCAATATGTTGCTAGTGAGGTAGTCAAACTTATGCTTCAACATGACATTAAAGTTAAGGGTGCAGAACTTTTAGTATTGGGGATAACATTTAAGGAAAATTGTCCTGATGTTCGAAATACTAAAGTTGTGGATGTTATAAAGAATTTAAAGGAATATGGAGTGAATATTACAGTTTACGATCCCTTGGCTAATCCAAGTGAAGTGAAACATGAATATGGTTTGTCAACATCTAAAACATTACCAAATAAAAAATTTGATGCAATTGTTTTAACAGTGGCTCATAAAGAATTTTTAATTTTAGATTTTAATGAACTTAAATCTCAGAACGCTGTGGTATATGATGTAAAGGGAGTACTAGGAGATAAATGTGATAAAAAATTATAGAATGAAGATTACCAATATATGTTGCATAGGGGCTGGTTATGTGGGAGGGCCAACCATGGCAATTATAGCTCAAAAATGTCCAAGTATCACTGTAACGGTAGTAGACATAAATGAAAAAAGAATTGCAGCTTGGAATGATGAAGATGTAAATAAAATTCCTATTTACGAACCGGGATTATCTGATATTGTGAAAGAAGCGAGGGGAAGAAATTTGTTCTTCTCTACAGAAGTAGATAAAGAAATAGATAAAGCTGATATGATCTTTATTTCTGTAAACACCCCTACAAAAACTTACGGGATGGGGAAGGGAATGGCTGCAGATCTTAAGTATATTGAATTGTGTGCGAGACAAATTGCCCGAATAGCAAAAACAGATAAAATTGTTGTTGAAAAATCAACCTTACCAGTAAGAACTGCTCAGGCATTAAAAGATATATTAGAGAATACTGGAAATGGTGTAAAATTTCAAATTCTTTCCAATCCTGAATTCTTGGCTGAAGGTACTGCAGTAGAAGATCTAAATAATCCGGACCGAGTTTTAATAGGCGGAGATTTAGATACAACAGAAGGAAGGGATGCAATGCAGGCTTTAGTTGATATTTATTCCAATTGGATACCTTCTATTCAAATTTTGACTTCCAACATCTGGTCATCAGAACTATCCAAATTAACTGCAAATGCTTTCTTGGCGCAACGAGTTTCCTCTATAAATGCGATGTCTGAATTATGTGAAAAAACGGGTGCAGATGTAAATGAAGTGGCTAAAGCCGTGGGAATGGATTCCAGAATCGGATCTAAATTTCTTCAGTCCTCAGTAGGTTTTGGTGGCTCTTGTTTTCAGAAGGACATCCTGAATTTGGTCTATATTGCAAAGTCCTATGGATTAAATGAAGTAGCAGATTATTGGGAGCAAGTAATCTTGATGAATGATCATCAGAAAAGAAGATTTGCTGCAAAAATAGTTCAAACATTATTTAATACTGTTTCTGGTAAGAAAATTGCGATGTTAGGTTGGGCCTTTAAAAAGGATACCAATGATACACGTGAATCAGCCGCGATATACGTAGCAGATTATTTATTGAATGAACAAGCCGAAGTAGTAATCTATGATCCGAAAGTGACCGAGGAACAAATTTTCGCAGATTTGGAATATCTAGGAAACAGGTCTGATAGTGAGAACAGAAGATTGGTTACGGTAGTAAAATCAGCCAAAGAGGCTTGTAATGAAGCTCACGCAGTAGCACTATTGACCGAGTGGGATGAGTTTAAAGATTTAAATTGGAACCAGATCTATGATAATATGTTGAAACCGGCATTCCTTTTTGATGGGAGAAGATTATTGAATAAGACAGATTTAGAAGAAATTGGCTTTGATGTATTTGTTATAGGAAGCTAAGATTAGAAACGATATGAAACAAATTTTAGTAACTGGTGCAGCAGGATTTATAGGGTTTCACCTATCTAAATATTTAGTAGATCAAGGATATTTTGTAGTAGGGCTTGATAACATAAATGATTATTATGACGTAAATCTAAAATATGATCGATTACTAGAACTTGGTATAACGCGATCTGATGCCTCAGAATTCAATAATATTTCAACCAGTAGTAATTCGGGAAATTTTAAATTTATTCGTTTAAATTTAGAAGATAGAGAGAATCTTCCAAAATTATTTAAAGAATATAATTTTGAGCTAGTTTGTAATCTTGCGGCCCAAGCAGGAGTAAGGTATAGTATAGAAAATCCTGAATCTTATATAGACAGTAATGTGGTTGGATTTCTAAATTTATTGGAGTGTTGTAGACATAATAACATAGTCCATCTACTGTATGCAAGTAGTTCCAGTGTTTACGGTCAAAATGAAAAAATACCTTTTGGTACAGAAGATAATGTAGATCATCCAATTAGTTTATACGCAGCTACTAAAAAAAGCAATGAGCTAATGGCATATACATACAGCCATCTTTATGGATTTAAAACTACAGGATTAAGATTCTTTACTGTTTATGGTCCTTGGGGAAGACCCGATATGGCGATGTTCTTGTTTACTGATGCTATTTTAAATGATAGGCCGATTAAAGTATTCAATAACGGTAATCTGGAAAGAGATTTCACTTATATAGATGACATAGTTGAAGGAGTGTTTAAAATAATAGACAAAAAAGAAATAGACAGTTCTAAAAATTATTCACTTTACAATATTGGTAATAGCAAACCTGTAAAGTTAATGGATTTTATTAGTGAGATTGAAAATCAGACAGGTATTGTAGCTAAAAAGGAAATGTTACCAATGCAGCCCGGAGATGTAACTAAGACTTGGGCAGATGTTAGTGCTTTACAAATAGACTATAATTACAAACCAGAGACTTCTGTTGAGGAAGGTGTTTCTAATTTTGTAAAATGGTACAAAAATTATTATAAATAACTCAATGAAAATATTAATTACAGGTGGAGCAGGGTTTATAGGTTCCCATGTCGTACGGCTATTTGTAAATAAATATCCGGAATATCAAATTTATAATTTGGATGTATTAACATATGCTGGAAACTTAGAAAATTTAAAGGATATTGAAAACGAGGATAACTACCATTTTCTAAAGGCCGATATTAATGATGCCAATAAAATTAATTCTCTTTTTTCTGAGTATAAATTTGATAAAGTTATTCATTTAGCTGCAGAATCTCACGTAGATCGCTCAATAACCGATCCTTTAGCTTTTGTGAAGACCAATGTAATTGGAACAATGAATTTGCTAAATGCAGCCAAAAAATATTGGCCAAAAGGCTTTGATAAAAATTTATTCTATCATATTAGTACAGATGAAGTTTATGGTACTTTAGGAGAAACCGGTTTATTTACAGAAACAACTTCATATGATCCTAATTCTCCATATTCTGCATCAAAAGCTAGTTCAGATCATTTTGTAAGAGCATATGGAGAGACATATGACTTGCCTTATATTATTACTAATTGCTCTAATAATTACGGTCCAAATCAATTTCCAGAAAAATTAATTCCACTTTTTATCAATAACATTATCGAGAATAAAAAGTTACCGGTTTATGGTGACGGTAAATATACTCGTGATTGGTTATATGTTATAGATCATGCAATCGCTATAGATTTAGCTTTTCATCAGGGTGAAAATAAAAGCACTTACAATATTGGAGGCTTTAATGAATGGCAAAACATTGATCTTGTAAAGTTATTATGCAAAATAATGGATGAGAAATTGGGTAGGTATCGTGGTGAATCAGAAAAATTGATCACCTACATAAAGGACAGGCCTGGTCACGATAAGAGATATGCTATAGATGCATCCAAGATTAAAAAAGAATTAGGATGGAAACCAACTGTTACTTTTGAAGAAGGCTTAGAAAAGACAATAGATTGGTATTTGGAAAATGAGCTTTGGTTAAATAACATTACCTCAGGAGACTATCAATATTATTATAAAGACCAATATCAATAGATTTTTAAACTTTAAGTTATGAAAGGAATTATTTTAGCTGGTGGATCTGGAACTAGATTGTACCCAATAACTATCGCTGTTAGTAAGCAATTGCTCCCAGTGTATGATAAGCCTATGATTTATTATCCTTTATCAGTCTTGATGTTGGCTGGTATTAAAGATATATTATTTATAACGACACCTCACGATCAGGCTGCTTTTAAAAAGTTATTAGGAGATGGGTCTGAGGTAGGTTGCAATTTTGAATTTGCTATACAGGAGGAGCCGAATGGCTTAGCAGAAGCTTTTATAATCGGAGAAGATTTTATTGGAGATGAAAAAGTGGCTTTGGTGTTAGGAGATAATATTTTCTATGGTAATGGATTGGGTTCCTTATTAAGGAGTAAAGTTGATGTTAATGGAGCAGCGATTTTTGCATATCCTGTTAAAGATCCCGAGCGTTATGGAGTAGTAGAGTTTGATGATAATTTTAAAGCATTAAGCATTGAAGAAAAACCAGATAAGCCTAAATCTAAATATGCTGTTCCAGGTTTATATTTCTATGATAATAAAGTTGTTGAATATGCGAAGAATGTTAAACTATCTTTAAGAAGTGAAAAAGAGATCTCAAGCATTAATCAAATGTATTTAGATGATGGAAATCTTGAGGTTGGGGTTATGACAAGAGGTATGAGTTGGTTTGATACTGGAACTGTAGAATCTTTAGATGATGCAACTGAATTTATTAGAGTAATTCAAAATCGTCAAAGCGCGATGATAGGTTGTATTGAGGAAGTTGCCTATTTGCATAATTTCATAGGGGAAAAGGAACTATCTGAAGCTATACAAAAGTATGGAAAGAGTAAATATGGTGAATATTTAAAGAATAATGTGAGGTAAATATGGAAGATGTAAGGATTATTGAATTGCCTAAATTTGAGGACCCTAGAGGAAATTTATCTTTTATTGAGGAAAATGATCACATTCCATTCAAAATTAAACGTACCTATTGGATATATGACGTGCCAGGTGGAATGACGAGAGGAGGACATGCATTTAAAGAGCAACAAGAATTTATCGTAGCGATGTCAGGTAGTTTCGATGTATATATTAACGACGGATTCAAAGAACAAAAATTTTCATTAAATAGATCTTATTATGGGCTTTATATTCCAGAAGGAATTTGGAGAGAAATGCGAAATTTTTCAACTAATTCATTGGCTATAGTAGTAAGCTCAACAGATTTTTCTGAAGATGATTATATCAGAGATATTAATGATTTTAAAAAATTGAAAAAGTCTTGAAAAGAAATACTGTATATGACACTTCTGTGATTGAATTACCAAAAATTATGAATAGGTCAGGTAATATCACTTCCATTTCCAATTATTTAAACATTCCATTTTCAGTTCAAAGAATTTATTATTTATATGATATCCCTTCTGGTTCAGAAAGAGGTGGTCATTCTCATAAAGACTTACATCAGTTAATTGTAGCAATTAGTGGAAGTTTTGATATTACATTAGATGACGGAGTTACAAAAAAAACTGTCAGGCTGGATAGACCAAATTTTGGACTTTTAGTAGTTCCTGGTATTTGGAGAGAATTAAAAGAATTTTCATCAGGAGCTATCTGTTTAGTTCTTGCTTCGAATAAATATGATGAAAAGGATTATATAAGGTCATATGATGAATTTAAAGCTTTTAAATTATGATTCACGAATTAGCAGATGTGCAAACTGAGAATATTGGTGAAGGAACTAACGTTTGGCAATATTGTGTAATTTTAAAAGATGCAGAGATAGGAGATAATTGTAATATAAATTTCAATGTTTTTATAGAGAATGATGTTATAATTGGAAATAATGTTACCATTAAATCAGGAGTTCAATTGTGGGATGGTTTAAGAGTTTCTGATGATGTTTTTATTGGACCTAATGTTACTTTTACTAATGATAATATTCCTAGATCTAAAAAATATCCTTTAAGTTTTCAACAAACTATACTTGAAAAAGGAGCATCTATTGGTGCTAATTCCACCATTGTAGCAGGAAATGTAATTGGTGCATTTTCCTTTATCGGCGCAGGAAGTGTTGTAACAAAATCTACTACTCCTTTTTCTGTTTGGTATGGTAATCCAGCAGTTAAAAAGGGTTATATAACTCGTGACGGCATAATTTTGAATGAAGAGCATAAAGATAAATTTGGTAATATTTATAAACTGATTAATGGTGAACCTATATTAATATGATTAATTTTTTAGATTTACAAAAAATTAACTCTCAGTATTCAGAAGAGTTAAAAATAGCAGCAAGTAGAGTTATTGATTCTGGTTGGTATTTGCTTGGAAATGAGGTAAAAGAGTTCGAATTTTCTTTAGGGAACTACGTTGGCACTAAACATGCTATTGGAGTTGCAAATGGATTAGATGCCTTAAGATTAATTACTAAAGCATATATTAATTTAGGAGTTTTTAAGGTTGGGGATGAAATTATTGTGCCGGCTAATACCTATATAGCATCATTACTTGCAATCTCAGATAATGGATTAGTACCTGTTCTAGTAGAGCCAAATTTGGAATCTTATAATATTGATATTGAAAATATAGAAAATCACATTACTTCTAAGACAAAAGCTATAATGACTGTCCATTTATATGGACAAGTTTGTTGGAGCTCAGGATTAGAGAATTTATCTAAGAAGTATAATTTAAAGGTTATTGAAGATAATGCTCAAGCTATTGGAGCTATCTATACTAATGAAAGCAAGAACAATAAAAAAACAGGTTCTCTAGGAGATGCTGCAGGTTTTAGTTTTTATCCAGGTAAAAATTTAGGGGCTTTAGGTGATAGTGGAGCGGTTACTACCAACGATGATGATTTGGCTGAAATGATTCGAGCTTTGGGAAATTATGGAAGTAAGCAGAAATATGTTAATGAATACCAGGGTCTTAATAGTAGGATGGATGAAATCCAAGCCGCTTTTCTTAAGGTGAAGTTGGCTCATATTGATGAAGATAATGATAGAAGGAGAGAAATTGCTGACATGTATTTATCTAATATAAAAAATCCAAAAATTATTTTGCCACAATTAAATTCGAACTATATAAATAGTACATTATCACATGTATGGCATTTATTTGTCATTAGAACATCAGTAAGAAAAACACTTCAAAAATATTTAATTGATAATGGAATTCAAACTTTAATTCATTATCCAACTCCACCCCATAAGCAGTTGGCTTATAAAGAATATAATAATTTAAAGTTTCCCATTACAGAAAGAATTCATGATGAAGTCATTAGTCTTCCTATAAGTCCTGTAATGAATAATGAAGAAGTGCTTAATGTTATTGAAACATTAAACTCTTTTCGTTAAATCCCTATCTAATGTCTAAAGATCAGTCCTCTTACCGTCAAATAATGAAGGCTACTTCTTTGTTTGGGGGAGTTCAGGTATTTAATATTATAGTAAATATTGTAAGAACCAAATTTGTAGCCATTTTATTGGGGCCTGTTGGAATAGGTATATCTGGTTTGTTAACATCTACTATAAGTTTAATATCAAGTTTGACCAATTTTGGACTAGGAACTAGTGCCGTTAGAAATATTTCCTCAGCTTTCGCCTCGGGGGATGAGACAAGAGTTGCCCAGTTGGTAGTTGTTGTAAAACGATTGGTATGGATAACAGGTGCCTTAGGTGCATTGATAATGTTAATTTTCTCATCTTTCTTAAGTGAGCTCACATTTGGGAATCATCAATATACATATGCATTTGCATGGATTTCTATTTCACTTTTAATTAACCAAATCAGTATAGGTCAGAATGTGGTTTTAAGGGGTATGAGAAAGTTAAAATACCTTGCACAAGCCAGTATGTTTGGGAGCATTTTAGGATTATTCACCACAGTTCCACTTTTCTATTATTATGAATTGGATGGTATCGTACCCGGTATCATTGTTACTTCAATTTCCACCTTACTTTTAACTTGGTACTATTCTAATAAGGTTAAAGTCTTAAAGAGTCAAGTTTCAAGAAAAAGAACACTGCTCGAAGGAAAGGATATGTTGAAAATGGGATTTATGATAAGTCTTAGCGGTTTAATCGCTCAAGGAGGTTCTTATGTTGTTAGAATATTTATAAGTAATACAGGTGGAGTGGATCAGGTAGGATTATATACCGCCGGATTTGCGATAATCAATTCATATGTAGGGATGATTTTTGCCGCAATGAGCACAGATTACTATCCTAGACTTTCAAGTGTTTCAAACGATAATGATGAGAGCCGGTTAATCATAACTCAGCAGGCAGAGATAGCTCTTCTTATATTGGCGCCTGTTATTTTGATTTTTTTGGTGTTTATAAATTGGGTAGTAATACTATTATATTCTTCAAAATTCATTGAAGTTTCTGATATGATATTATGGGCTATTTTAGGAATTTTTTTCAAAGCAGTTAGTTGGTCCATTGCTTTTATATTTCTAGCAAAGGGTGCAAGTAAATTGTTCTTTTGGAATGAATTAATTACCAATATTTATATTCTGGGTTTCAATATAATTGGTTATTATTTTTGGGGTCTTACTGGATTAGGTGTATCATTCTTAGTTGGATATATGCTTTATGTTTTTCAAGTTTATTTCATTACTAATAGAATGTATAACTTTCATTTCACAAGGGGTTTTTATAAGATATTTATATCACAGCTTACATTGGCTAGTTGTTGTTTAGGAGTAGTTAAATATTTTGATAGTCCTTATTCATTTCTTTTTGGAGGAATTTTCATAGGATTATCCTCATATCTTTCATTTAAAGAATTGGATAATAGATTGGGATTAAAAGCGATCCTAAAAAATTTAAAAGATAAATTTCTATAATGGAAAATTTTAATCAGAACTCGCCATTGGTTAGTATTGTAGTTATTACTTACAATAGTGATAAATATATTATTGAGACATTACAAAGTATTTTTGATCAAACATATGAGAATATAGAACTTATTATTTCTGATGATGGATCCAAGGATGAAACGATAACTGTATGCAAGAAATGGCTGGATAATTTTCATGTTAGATTTGTTAGAGCAGAATTAATAACTACTGCTCAAAATTCAGGAACGGCTGGGAATTTAAATAGAGGAATTTCAGCAGCAAAGGGTATTTGGATAAAACCAATTGCTGGAGATGATGCTTTATTTCCCGATGTCATTAAAAATTATATTAGCTACATAAAAAAGGAAAACAAGATTTTATGCATTCACTCAAATTCTATTGAGTATGAGGAGAACTTTCAAGAGAAAAATAGATTACCAAATAAAGATGCATCAAAGTATAAAATTAATTCTTCAAATATTGATTCTGATATGCAATTTGAAATTTTACTTAGATGTTGCCCTGTAGGCACGCCGACTGCAATGTATCATAAATCTGTTTTTCAGCAAGTTGGAAACTATGATGAAAGATTTCCTTTGTGGGAAGATAGACCAATGTTTTTAAAAATGACTCTGAATGGAATTAAACTGCACTATCTTGATATTGATGGAGCAAAATATAGGGTTAGAAACGACTCAGTCGTAAGATTTAAAAATAAAAATATGGTGTCAAGATTTAAAAAGGATAGGAGTGAAGCATTAGAAGTCTTATTTCTGAATCATTTAAATGGTATTGAAAGATCATTGAATGTCGCGCTTATTAAATTAAATATATTTTTTTATAAAAAGGGTAATAATTCATCATTGCTTAAAGTTATATACAACGTATTAACTTACCCCCTTCAATATTTTTTAAGTAAAATAAATAATAGATACAGGTAAATAATATGCTTTAGATAGTAGCAAGAATATTTACGGATTTTTGTATCTTATTATTGATTCTCAATAGATCTTAATATATTACTAATTAAATTCATCCTATGTTTGAATCAATTGATATCGGAATTGTAACTTATAATCGAAAAAATGTCTTAGAGGAAACTTTGAGTAAAATTTTAAATGGTGATATTTCCTCAATAAACAAAATTCATATAATAGATAATAATAGTACAGACTCCACTGGTTCCAGTCCTATATTGAATCATTCAAAAATTAATTATGTCAAGTTAAAGGAAAATATTGGTTCAGCAGGAGGTTTTGCAAGATGTATGAAAGAATTGTTGAAAACAAAGGCAGATTGGATTTGGCTTTTTAATGATGACTCTTATCCAATGTTTGGAGCTGTAGAATCTTTAAACCTGGCTCGTGAAAAACTTAAGAATAAGAAGGTTGGTATGGTTAAAGTTAGTCGTGAAGTAGAAGGTAAAGCAGAAATATTATTTTGGAACGGGGTTAGGAAAACTAAATTTATCCCAATTTCTAACAAAATTTTAGAATCAGATTTAGTTACTTTTGATGGAAGTTTGATTTCAAAAAAGATGATTAAGGACATGGGAACTTGTAATCCGGATTATTTCATGGGAACCTATGAATTTGACTTCTGTTTAAGAGCAAAAGATAAAAATTATAAGATTTACACTTTACCTAATGGAACTATATTCGATTTAAAACTTGGTTCTGCTGGTGGTTCCCCGCCCTGGAGAACTTATTATAATACACGTAACCATTTAAACTTAGTGTTAAAAAGAAAGTCTCTAAAAGGAGTATTTCAGTGGATTATAAGAGAGAGTAAATATACTTATGGAATTATATTTTTTAAAGACAAAAAAATCAAAAGATTAAGTTTAAAATTTTTAGCTTCTTATCATGGAGCTTTTGGACTATTGGGTAAAACTATTTCTCCCACCGATTCGAGATGGATATAAATGTTATAATATATATGCTTTTTACCTAGATGATATTTGCAATAATGATTAAATGAAAAATAATTACATATAATTTACTGTTAGTGAACAATATTGACCCCAAAATATCCGTTGTTATTCCAGTCTACAACCGCTCAAAATCTCTAGAGTGCGCCGTTAAAAGTGTATTAAATCAATCATTTTCAAATTTCGAATTAATTCTGGTTGATGATTGTTCTTTAGATAATTCTTGGGAAATCATGAATTCATTTGAAGACCGAAGGGTTAGGTGTTTTCAATTAAAAACAAATTCAGGTGCATCAAAAGCTAGAAATTTTGGAATCCAGAAAAGTAATGCCGCTTACATTTCATTCTTGGATAGTGATGATTTTTATGAGCCTGATTTCTTGTTAGAAACTCTAAATGTATTGGAGCCAACTAGTGAAGAAATCGGTTTTATGTGGACAGGTGTTAGATATATTGAAAATGGATTAAAAAATGAATTTTCATGGTCTCCTAAATTATTAAAAACCCCATATCTCACTTTCTTAAATTCTTTACATATTGGTACTAATTCGGGCATTACGGTTAAAAGAAAAGTATTTGATCAATGTGGTAATTTTGATTCTAATCTTCCAGCAGCAGAGGATACAGAATTTTTCTTGAGGATTACTAAGATGTTTAACTTTACATCTACAAATAAAATACTGATTAATATTGAACGTGACGGGAAGGACAGACTTTCAAAAAATTTCGTAAAAATTGCTGAAGCTTATAATAAATTTTTAAAAAGTCATTTAGTCACAATAAATGATAATAGTTTATTAAAAACGAAATTTTATTATAAAATGATGTGGTTGAATTATCAAGCTAAAAATAAAAAATTAGCTAGATATTATTTTAAAAATATACCTAAATCCAAAATAGCAACTCCTAATAAATATTTTTTAATTTTTTTAATTTATGAGCTATTTTCCTTAGAATTAGCAACCAAAATGCATTTTAGATTAGCTGCTAAACCATGGCTTTTACATTAATAAATTATGCTAAAAGTGTTGTATATTATTGATACGTTGGAAACGGGAGGCGCAGAAAGGAGTTTGGTGGCTATAGCTTCAAAGTTTAAAGATGTTACTCCAATATTTATTCACATTTATCCAGGGAGTGACTTAAAAAATATACTTATAAATAATAACATTGAAGTTTATTATCTTCAAATCCCAGTAGGTTATAATTTCAAAGAAGCTTTAAATAAATTAATACCCTTGGTTCCAAAGATCAGGCCAGATATAATTCATACCACCCTTTTCAAGTCTGATATTATAGGTAGGAAGTTAAAGAAGCATTATAATGTAGCTTTAGTAAATAGTTTGGTCAATAATTCTTACATAAAACAACGATATAAAAACTTAGGTTTTATATCACAGTTAAAGTTATATTTATTTCAACAATATGATAATTATACATCTAATAATGTAGACCATCCCAGCTTATATGCTGCAACCAAGAAAATGAGCTGATGGCTTATACTTATAGTCATCTTTATGGTTTTAAAAGTAAGATTTATTAAAAGAGATTATAATTACAGTCCAGACATTTCCATTTCAAAAGGAGTGAAAGATTTTATTGAATGGTTTAAGGAATATTATAAAATAAATTGAAAGTATTTAGATGAATACATTAAAGTTAATTGGTAGAGATAAACAATTGTTTATATCTGATATGGAATCTAGTAAAGATGAATTAATAGAAATAGTTTCAAATTCATCTTTTTTAGTTTTAGGAGGGGCTGGATCTATTGGACAAGCAGTTACTAAGGAAATCTTTAAAAGAAATCCTAAAAAATTGCATGTTGTGGATATTAGTGAAAACAATATGGTTGAGCTTGTGAGAGATATCCGCAGTTCTTATGGATACATTGAGGGTGATTTTAAAACTTTCGCTCTAGACATTGGTTCACTTGAATATGAAGTTTTTATTAAATCCGATGGGAAGTATGATTATGTACTAAACCTTTCAGCATTAAAACATGTTCGCAGTGAAAAGGATCCTTTTACCTTAATGCGAATGATTGAGGTAAATATCTTCAATACAGATAAAACCTTGCTTCAATCCATTGAAAATGGAAGTAAAAAATATTTTTGTGTTTCTACAGATAAAGCTGCTAATCCTGTAAATATGATGGGAGCATCCAAACGGATTATGGAAATGTTTTTAATGCGCAGGAGTAAGGATATAAATATATCAACTGCCCGTTTCGCCAACGTTGCTTTTTCTGACGGCTCTTTATTGCATGGCTTTAACCAAAGGATACAGAAAAAGCAGCCTATAGTAGCCCCAAATGATGTGAAACGTTATTTCGTAACTCCGCAGGAGAGTGGAGAATTATGTTTAATGTCTTGTGTTTTTGGAGAAAACAGAGATGTGTTTTTTCCAAAATTGAGCGAGAAATTACATTTAATTTCTTTTGCTGATATTGCTGTTAAATATCTGGAACAGATGGGTTACGAGCCTTATCTTTGCCAAAATGAGGAGGAAGCGAGGGAATTGGTAAATATTCTACCTGATCAAAATAAATGGCCATGTTTATTTACTGGAAGTGATACTACCGGAGAAAAGGATTTTGAAGAATTCTTTACAGATAAGGAAATTTTGGACCTTGAAAGGTTTCAAAATTTAGGAATTATCAAAAATGAATTGAAATTGGAAAATGAACAACTCCAATTATTTGAAGAAACCATTACCAGACTCAGATCCTTTAAAAACTGGACCAAGGACGAAATTGTAGCTTTGTTCCATAAAATGATCCCTGATTTTGGACATAAAGAAACCGGGAAATATTTAGATTCAAAAATGTAAATTTAATTGGATTATTCAAAATATGACTGAAACTAAAAGGGGGCTTATTTTAATTGGTGGGGGTGGTCATTGTAAATCTGTTATTGATATTATTGAACTTGAAAATAAATATATTATAATTGGAATTCTTGATAAAAATATTCCTTTAGGAAATACTGTTTTAGGTTATCGCGTAATTGGAGAGGATAAAGATATAGAGAGGTTTTCTCAAAATATTAATATTGATTTTTTAATCACTATAGGTCAAATTAAAACAGTTAATCTAAGAATTTCAATAAATAAAATATTAACGGATAACAAGTGCAGATTAGCTACTGTTATATCGCCAAGAGCATATGTTTCATCCAATGCAGTGATAAAAAAAGGTTCGGTTATTCATCATGATGCTTTAATTAATGCAGAAGCTGAAATTGGAGAAAATTGTATAATTAATACAAAAGCTCTTATTGAGCATGGTGTTAAAATAGGGGATTTTTGCCATATCTCAACAGGAGTTGTTGTGAATGGGGATTCTAAAATTGGAGATAAATGTTTTATAGGTAGTAATGCTACAATATCGAATTCAATTACTATTAAAAAGAATATTATAGTAAGTGCAGGAAAATTTATCAAATATAGTATTTAAAAATTTTACCTAATTAATTATTAGTCAACTTAAAAAAAAATAATATGAGTTATAAAATCCCATTATTCAATTTGAATTATGACAAGACTGAAGAAGAGGCAGTTTTAGATGTGATTAAATCTAAATGGATATCCACTGGACCAAAATGTGAAGAGTTTGAGGATTTATTTTGTAAAGAATTTAATGTTAAACATGCTATAAGTTTAGCTAATTGTACAGTGGCACTGCATCTAGCTATGGATTTACTAAATATTGGAGATGGCGATGAAGTGATATGCCCATCATTGACTTTTGTTGCGACTGCCAATTCAATTAAATATACAGGGGCTAAACCAGTATTTGCTGATATTATTAGTGAAGAAAATTTAACCCTCGACCCAGTTCATGTTAGAAAGTTAATTAATAAAAACACAAAAGCAATTGTTGTAATGCATTACGCAGGATTTGCATGCGACATGGATGAGATTGTAGCTTTAGCCAAAGAATATAATTTGAAGATTATAGAGGACGCCTGCCATGGACCTTTATCAGAATATAATGGTCAAAAGCTTGGGACGATTGGAGATGTTGGATGTTTTAGTTTTTTTAGCAATAAAAATATGAGTACAGGTGAAGGTGGTATGCTTATAACAAATGACAGTGAATTGGCGAAAAAAGCAAAACTTTTAAGATCCCATGGAATGACAACCATGTCTTATAATAGAGCTAAAGGACATTCAACAGCTTATGATGTGGTAGCTTTAGGTTATAATTATCGTATGGATGATATTAGAGCATCGTTGGGTATTGTACAATTACAAAAGCTTAAAAAGGATTTGAATAAAAGAAAAGAAGTTAGAAAATATTATGAAAATAGCCTCAAATCCATCAATAATATTATAATTCCTTTTTATGATAACCCAAATTTTAGTTCAAACTACATTTTTCCAATTTTAATTTCTGAAGCTTCATCAAGAACTAGAGATGAAATTAGAAATTTGTTACATGAATCAGGAATTCAAACGAGTATTCATTACCCCCCTGTACATTTATTTGAGATTTATTATGATTCTCTAAATAATGATCTTAAAAAAACTGAATCAGTGTATAATAGATTAATTACTCTTCCAATGTTTGGTGAATTAACCAATCGTGATATAGACTATATAAGTGAAAAACTTGAAGGATATGTGTCATAATTCTGTAATTATTGTAGGTGGATTTCATGAAGTAATTGAACAAGTCGAACTATTAGACATAAATTTAATAGGCATAATTGATAATGATAAAAAAGGGGAGTACTACAAATATAAAATTTTGGGTACTGATCAAGATGCAAAAAACATTTTAGAACTTTACAATGAATATTCAATAATTATAACTCCTGATAATGGCAGATTGCGTGAAAAATTGTTCAATTATTATTCTCAATTTAATAATTCATTTTTCACAGTAATATCAAAATATGCTTTGGTGTCTAGTTACGCTAAAATAGGAATTGGGTCAATTATATGTCAAAACACACATATTTCTTCAGAATCATTTATTGGTAATTTTTGTAAAATAAATGTGGGTGCCAACATAATGCACAACTGTACTATTGGTGATTATTCTACAGTTGCTCCTAATGCAGTAATTTTAGGTAATGTTAAAATTGGTAATGGTTCCTATATTGGTGCTAATGCAACAATTTTACCTAATATAAAAATTGGTGATAATGTAATAGTTGGTGCTGGAGCTGTAGTTACAAAGAATATTAAAAATGATATAACTGTAATGGGTGTACCAGCTAAATAAATTAATATGAAAAATTGGAATGATTTTAAAATAGAACCTAGTGAAAGTATTAGAATTGCTTTGCAAAAAATGGACAAATTAAAATCTAAACTTTTAATTGTTTGTAATGACAATAAATTTCACTCCGTTCTTAGTATTGGTGACATACAAAGAGCTATTTTATCAAATGTAGCATTAAATAAACCTGTGGGATCTATATTAAGAGATAATATAATTATTGCCTCAGAAACAGATAGTGAAAAGGAAATTAAAGATTTAATGATTCAACATAGGATAGAAGCAATGCCTATAGTTGATTCTAAAAGTAATATTGTCGATGTTATTTTTTGGGATCAAATTTTTAAGGGAAAGGAGCAAATTCAAAATCAAATTTTAAATATTCCTGTAATTATTATGGCTGGTGGTGAGGGAACTCGCTTAAAACCAATTACCAATATTATACCAAAACCTTTAATTCCTATAGGGGATAAACCTATTGTAGAATGGATAATTGATTCATTTTATAGGGTAGGGGTCGAAAATTTTTATTTGACAGTAAATTACAAACAAGAAATGATTCGTAATTACTTTAATGGAATTGATTGTAATTATAAAATAAATTATTTTGTAGAAGACAAACCACTTGGTACAGCTGGTAGTCTGCAATTATTAAAAGGAAATATAAAAACTACATTTTTTGTAACCAATTGTGATATTTTAATAAAGGATGACTATTCAGAAATGTTAAAATATCATAAAACAAATGGAAATGAACTAACTGCAGTTAGTGCAGTTAAACATTTTGAAATTCCATATGGGACAATGGAGTTTGGTGATAATGGTATTTTAACAAAACTAAAGGAAAAGCCTGCGTTCAATATTTTCATAAATGCGGGAATGTATATACTTGAGCCACATCTTCTTGATGAGATACCTGAAAATGAATTTTTTCATATTACTACTTTAATAGAAAAAATCATGATGAGGAAAGGTAAAGTTGGAGTATTTCCAGTGAGTGAAGGATCTTGGATGGATATTGGACAATGGGATGAATATAATAAAACCTCTAAGAAAATGGGTTTTGAAGGTATCAATTTTTAAATTTTGTAATGAAAAAGAATGTGCTTGTTACTGGCATAGGTCAGTCAAACTATATATTGCAATTATATTCAAAAATTTCACCTGAATTAATAGAATATAATTTTAATACTTTCAACTTAAAAGAATTTGAAAATAAAGATGTTAAAAAGAATGCAGAATCTGTTTTTAAGAATAATTATCAATATCAGCCCAATCTCAAAAACATTCTGATTTTCTTGGGTGCTATACCTTCGGTAATTTTCAATAATTATTTTTGGAAAGATTTAAAAATATGTTTTGCTGAAAATGGATTTAATTTTATTAGGGTTGCTTTTTTTTTGATATTAAGGCATATTAAGGCATATTATTATGCAAAATATATAGATGAAAATACAAATACAGATATTATACATCTACATTTTCCTAAACACATATTTGCACTTTTTTTTAAATATTTAAAAAAAGAATATACTTTCATAATTACTTATTGGGGTTCAGATATTTTTAGAATAGATTCTTGGAGAGATCATGAAATTCAAAATTCAATATTAAAAAATGCTCACTTTATTACTTCTGCTACACAGGAAATGGAGTTTGCAATATTGACTAGATATGGTTTCCAACTTAAGAATAAAATAAGATATGCAAGGTTTATACATGATAATACATATTATGAAATTGCATCTAAACTCAATATGGATCCTTATTGGATTCCAAAATTCAAAACTTCTCTCAATATAAATAAAGACAAAATTGTTATTTTATTTGGACATAATGCTCATTGGGAAAACAACCATAAGAGTTTTTTGGAGTCTTTAAATAAACTCCCAAATGAAGTAGCTTCAAAATATCATATCATATTCCCACTAACATATGGAGATAAAACTGGAGTATATATAGAAGAACTTAGAAAAAAGGTAAAATTTTCACATTCTACATTTACTTTTTTAACCGATTTTTTGGATTGGGAAGATTTAGCAAAACTAAAAATTATTTCAAATATTTATATCCATTGTCCAACGACTGATGGTTTGAGCGCATTTCTAACAGAATTTTTCTACACTAATAATTTGGCAATTGTAGGTGATTGGCTTCCATATAAAACGTTTATTGATTTTAATATCAAATATCTCACCTTTAAAAATTTTAATGAATTAGAAAATATTTTAATGAATTTAGATCAGAGGATAATTGATTACAAGGAATTGATTAGTTCTAATAGAAAAATGGTTTCTGAAAATTTTGCAATAGATAAAATTTCCAATCAATGGGTTAAGATTTTTAAAGAATTAAATTAATGTCAACTCATATAACAAAAACTCGAACCGGTTTAATTTGGAGCTTTATCAATCAAGGGGGAGCTCAAGTTTTAAATTTAATAATTACCTTTATTCTGGCAAGATTATTATCTCCAGAAGAGTTTGGGACAATTGCCATGGTAACTGTTTTTACAGGTTTCGCTATAAGATTTGTAGATTTTGGATTTAGTGCCTCTTTAATTCAAAAAAAAGAAGTTTCCCAGAATGATATTAATACAGTATTCTTTTTTAACGTAATCTCAGGGATAGTCTTAACTATATTATTCTTTTTTCTTTCTCCTTTTATTGCAGAATTTTATCAGGTAGAGATTTTGAATGTGCTGACTAAGACACTTTCACTTATATTTATAATAACTGCCTTAACAGGCGTAAACAAAGCTTTAATAACAAAGGATATTAACTTTAAGTTGAGTTCAATTATCTTTTTAGTCGCTCTCATATTAAGTTCTGCTTTGGCAATATTTCTTGCCTACAAAGGGTTTGGAGTTTGGAGTATTTTAATAAAGCTTGTTTCACAAGAGTTATTTACTTCCATTTTATATTTTATTTATTATCCTGTCCGTCAAAAATTTAAATTAAATAAAGAATCATTTAACTCTATGTTTAAAATGGGAAGGAATGTTGCTGGAGACTCATTAATAAATTACTGGAGCAGAAACGCTGATAATCTAATGATTGGTAAAATGTTAAATAGCGGAGCATTAGGTATATATTCCAAGGCATATGCAGTAATGCTCCTTCCTTTAACTAATTTCTCCCGTGTTATTTCGAAAGTCATGTTTCCCTCATTTTCCTTAATTCAGGATAATCTTCCAGAAATTAAAAGGATATATCTTAACGCTACAAAAGTAATAGCATTTCTAACTTTTCCAATGATGGGAGGATTAGCAATACTTTCTGAGGAATTTGTTTTAACAGCTTTTGGTCCAAATTGGGTAGAGATGATACCATTAGTTAGTATTTTATCAGTCCTAGGAGCCTCTCAATCCATACTTAGTCTAAATGGCGTTATTTATAATTCCTTAGGAAAGTCTCATATAGCTTTTAGAGTTTCCTTAGTTTTTGGATTATTGAACGTAATCGGATTTTATATTGGAATTAAATTAAACGGTTTAATGGGTTTAGTATTAATATATGCAGCAATTGGTGTTATTGGAGCAATACCAAATTTTTATTTCGCGGGGCGTCTAATTAACGTTTCAATAATTGAAATGTTTAAAAATTTATCTAATTCTTTTTTTCTAACAGTATTTATGATGCTGATCGTTTATTTTCTAAAATTATATTTATTAAGTTTAGGTTTTTTACCTATTATTAATCTTATAACCCTTACATTTTTAGGAGCGCTATCATATATTTGTCTCGCAATAATTTTCAAAAGCCAAGAATATAAACTTGCGAAGAAAATGATTTTTAGAAAAAAAATGATGAATCCGATCTAAATTTGACTTTTAATAAGTGAAATAATTAATGATTAGTATATGAAACGAAACTCTTTAATTTCTGTAATAACACCAACATACAATAGAGCTCATTTAATTTCTAGGGCAATAAAAAGTGTGATCAACCAAACTTATACCAATTGGGAGTTATTAGTGGTTGATGATGCTTCAGAAGATAATACAGAAGAAGTTATAAAAAAATTTAGTGATAGTCGTATCAAGTTTATAAAGTGTAAATTAAATTTAGGAAATGCAGGAGCTAGGAATACTGGAATTAAAAATTCTATAGGTGAATACTTAGTTTTTCTGGATAGTGATGATGAAATGATGCCTGATTGTTTAGAAGAATTTTTTAAACTCATATTAAAAAAACCTAAAACAAAATTCGCTTTTGGAGATTATCAGGTATATAATACCTCAACTAATATTACAATAAAATCAATCTGGAAACCTGATCCTTCCAAGTCATTTTTGGAAGAGTTAAAAATTGGTACTGGATGTGGGATTATTGTTAAAAAAGCTGTTTTTAACGAGGTAGGATATTTTGATGAACGATTACGGATTGCTGTAGACACAGATTGGTTAATAAGATTAAACAAAGTAGTTAGTTTTGAATATATTCCAAAAATTTTAATGACCATTTATGCGCATAATGATGATAGGGTTAGGAATGATAAAACGGAATTAATAAAATCTTATAAAATTATTTCCAATAAGAATAGATACGAAATCCTTAATAATGAAGAACTTATTAAAAGGTTTTATTATAAAATTCAATGGTTACTCTACCATCAAAATTTGATAAAGGAAGGTAACAAATATGCAGGAAGAATACTTGGGAATAAGATTGTAATGGTAAAATCAATAGTTACATTTATAATTTTTAATTTTCTACCCTATAAAAAAGCTATTAGAATACATTTGAAATTAAGTGGAGGAAAAAAAATATAATATATGCAGGTTATAACATAAAACTAGTATAGGATAACAACGGAATCGTTAATATAATATAGTTTTTCATTAATTCTAAATCGATTTTTTTGAGAAATATAATTAAGGGTAATGAAGTATTAAAGGAATATTTAAAATCTATTTAATTTTCTTTTAACTCTATTGTTATATAGAGGTTAAAATTATAAATGATAATGTAAACGAAGGAATTTTAAATAAAGATGATGTTTATAATCCTATTAAATTGTTTTTGGTATTATAACTATTTTAAAACCAAAAACAATAGATTATGTATTTTAAAATAGTTAAAAAATTTCTTTCTAGATATACAAAAAGTTACCTTTCTGAATTATGAAAAAAGTATTATTTTTAATAGATACATTAGAAGTGGGCGGGGCTGAAACTAGTTTAGTAAACATAGCTATAAACTTTAATCATATTACACCGGTTTTTATCCATATTTATAAAGGTTCCAATTTAAAGAATTCTTTGATAAATAATGGTATTGAAGTCTATAGCTTAGATATTTCAAGAGGTTATCGATTCGATGAGGTGCTAAAAAGTTTACTTCCTTTAGTAAAAGTAATTAAACCAGATATTATACATACTACACTTTTTAAATCTGATATTATAGGAAGAAAATTAAAAAAGCATATTAATGTGCCTTTAGTAAATAGCCTAGTGAATAATTCATATATAAAAGAACGATATTCAAATTTGAATTATTTTAATAAGCTAAAGCTTTATTTAATTCAACTTTATGACAGTTATACTTGTAGAAATGTCGATTTATTTATATCCAATTCCAAAGCGATTCAAAATACTAATTCGTCAGCATTAAAAATTCCTTTAAATAAAATTCAGGTAGTTCATAGGGGAAGAGATATTAATGATTTTAAAGGTATTGGAATCGATAGAGTTCAAAAATTAAAAGATGAAATTGGGATTGCTAATCAAACAATCCTTCTAAATGTTAGTAGATTATTAGCCAGAAAAGGTCAGCTTGATTTATTGAAGGCATTTAAAACAGTTAGTGAAACTTATCCAGATTTGCTTTTATTAATTGCAGGTGAAGGTCAATTCAGAGATGTTTTGCAAGAATTTATTTCTAAAAATATTCTTGAAAAGAAAATAATACTTTTAGGAAATAGAGCTGATATTCCTGACCTTTTGGAACTTTCAGATTTATTTGTATTTCCTAGCTGGTATGAAGGGCTTCCTGGAGCTTTAATTGAAGCAATGATGGCAAAAACTCCAATATTAGCATCGAATATTCCTGAAAATCTGGAATGTTTATCTAAAGAAGAAGCCGTGATTTTTAAAACGGGTGTTGTAGAAGATTTAGAGGAAAAAATCATTTGGGCTTTGCAAAATCCAAATGAGATGATGGAAAAGGCCCAAAAGGCAAGAAAATCTGCAATTGAAAAATTTGAAATTTCTAAAATTTCAGAGCAATATGAAAAGGTTTATCTAGAGCTGATCAATTAAATGAATATTATCCACTTAATTCAAAAACCCCAAAATCGTGGAGCAGAGATGTTCACCTGTCAGCTATCAAATCATTTAATCGAATTAGGTCATCAAGTTAAAATCGTAGCTATTTTTAAGGGAAATGCTAATTTACCTTTTCAGGGGCAAATCCTTTCACTAAATGCTAATTCTAAAATTAGGTTTTTTGATATTGCGGCATGGAGAAAATTGAACAATATTGTAAAGGAATTCAAGCCGGATATCATCCAGGCAAATGCTGGAGATACTCTTAAATATGCCATTTTTTCAAAAAAGTACTTTGGTTGGAATACCCCTGTGATTTCAAGAAACGCGAGTGAGGTTGGTCGCTATTTAAATTCATATATTCAAAAAAAGCTAAATTCTTTTTTTTATAAAAATGTTGCGTATGTACTTTCAGTTTCCCAAGTTTCAGAAAAAGATATTTTAAATCATTTTCCATATTTAGAAGGAAATACTAAGGTTATACCCGTTGGATTAGAACCTTTATCAAAAATCAACGTAATCAGTCTTCAACCTGAGAATTATCAACATATAATTCATGTAGGAGGTTTTACCTTCGAAAAGAATCATTTCGGGCTTTTAAGAATCTTTCGATCGGTTTTAAAAAGTAAGTCGAATGTTCACCTTCATTTAATTGGTGACGGTCCTTTGAAGGCTGAAATTGAAAAAGAAGTGAAAAAGATGAATTTGACACAAAACATCACCTTTTACGGTTTTGTCAATAATCCGCTGTCTTATATTAAAGCTGCAAATGTATTGGTATTACCGAGCATAATTGAAGGTCTTCCGGGAGTATTGCTGGAAGCCATGATGTGCAAAACTCCGATTGTAGCATTTAATGTAGGTGGAATTTCAGAAATTGTGTCCTCCCAAACAGGTGAATTAATAGAGAAGGATGATGAGGAAAGCTTTATAAAAGTAATTCTAGAGACTCTTGAAAATCCAAATTTGGTACAAATGGAAGCTGCGCATATTATGGTACTTAGGGCGTATATGAATGAGAAGATTGCTAAGAGGTTTGTCAAAGTGTATGAGTCGTTAATTCACCCTATCCCCAAAAGTAGGAGTTAATGACACTTTTGTATCTGTGAAATTCCATACGGATCAGTCACTTCTTCACTTACTCACAATTAATAAATTTCTCTTAAATCCTTGCACCCATTTTATATTGCCTTAATTTTGCTATTAGATTTCAAATTAAATGCAAAAATTTAAAATTCTTCATATTATAAAATCACTAGGGCGCGGTGGTGCAGAAACTTTGCTGCCCGAGACTCTTAAGCTGCATAATTGCGAAAAGTTTGAATTTCATTATATTTATTTTCTTCCTTGGAAAAATCAAATGGTTGAAGCTATTGAAAATGAAGGAGGACATGTTACCTGCATTTCGGCCACTAATAATTTTAAATTATTACAGCATTATCCAGCAGTAATTAGTTATTGTAAGAAGCATTCTATTAATTTAATTCACTGCCATCTACCATGGTCTGGATTTTTAGGGAGAATAGTTTTTTCAAAAACTAAAATTCCATTGATTTATACCGAGCATAACATCCAAGAACGTTATCATATTCTTACAAAACTGCTTAATAAGTTAACCTTCAATAAACAGAGTATAGCTTTAGGAGTTTCAAAAGATGTTACTAGGTCTATTAAAGAAAACATTTCTCCATCTATACCTTTTCAAACTTTGCTTAACGGTGTAAATACTCAAAAATTCAAGAGAGATATTGTTAAGGGTAATAGTATAAGAGATAAATTTAAAATTCCTACCGATGCTATAGTAATTGGTAACATTGCTGTTTTTAGAGAACAAAAAAGTATTCCAGACTGGTTACATGCCTTTAAAATTATAAGTGATAGGGCAGATTATGTTTTTGGTATTTTAGTTGGAGCTGGACCCTTAGAAGACGAAATTAAGACACTCGTCAAGAATTTAGACTTAGAAAAAAAGGTTTTTCTTCCAGGTCTTCAAACCGATACCGTTTCCTATTTCTCTGCAATGGATATCTTTATGATGAGCTCTGCATTTGAAGGCTTACCAATTGCTTTACTAGAGGCAATGAGTATGAATTGTGCTATTGTTGCAACAAAAGCGGGAGGTGT
Organism: Gillisia sp. UBA3175; assembly: GCA_002364325.1. Classification (GTDB taxonomy): domain Bacteria; phylum Bacteroidota; class Bacteroidia; order Flavobacteriales; family Flavobacteriaceae; genus Gillisia. The sequence continues at coordinate 132,864 of DEXV01000002.1, read as the reverse complement.
AGTGGAAGTAATTCGAGAAAATGAAGATGGGATTCTTTGTGAGGTTGGCAATATAAAAGAACTGTCGAACGGGGCATTAAGGCTTATTCATATATCTGAAGATAGAAGGAATTTCCAGGAAGCCGCCAGATTGAGAGTGGAAACTGAATTTAGTCTTGAAAATATGGTAGAGAAACTGGAAGAATGTTATTTAGAGGTAATAAATGAAGTGACCCAGTAAAGAAGTTATGAAGTGAAAGAGTGAAAAAGTAACGAAGTGATGAAGTAACAAAGTGAAAGGGACTGTAAAAAATTTTTGAACATCCAGCGTCACACCATCACATCATCATATTTTAATAAGTCCCCAATTAACAAATTAACGTAACCATGATAATTAGAGAAGCTTCTGAAGAAGATATACCAGAAATTGTTAAGGTACTTAAATTGAGTTTAGGGGAACAGGATCTTCCTTTGTCTGAGTCTATTTGGAATTATAAACATGTTGAAAATCCTTTTGGTAGATCTTTGGTTTTCGTAGCGGAAGAAGATAATAATATTGTTGGAGTTAGAGCTTTTATGAGATGGCAATGGAAATTAGGGGATAAAATTTATCAGGCTTTTAGAGCCGTTGATACGGCAACTCATCCATCACATCAAGGGAAGGGTATTTTTAAGAAATTAACTCTAAAAGCGGTTGAAATTGCTAAAGAAAATGGAGATAATTTCATTTTTAATACTCCTAATGATCAGAGTAGACCGGGGTATTTGAAAATGGGATGGCAACAGGTAGACAAATTAAAGGTTGCTTTAAAGCCTGCGTACCATTCATTTTGGAAATTTATAGACGGAAAGACAGAATATTCTACAAACATTCAATGCAGTCTAATGCAGATCGATCAATTGTGTAATGATTGGAATGATAAATTTGTAAACCGTGAAACTTTAAAAACTCCAAAATCTGCAAAATTTCTCTCTTGGAGATATGAGAAAAATCCACTTCAGCAATATGAGATATATGCAAAAAACGGACTTTATATTGCGGCATATATTAAAATGAGGAAAGGATTAAAAGAACTTAGAATTTCAGAGTGTATTTATAATGAAAACTCCAAATCTGAAATCACCAAAATTGTTAAATCTTTTTCAATTAAATTTGGAGCTCATTTTATTTCCTATTCTCCAGAACTTTTGAAATTAAAATGGAATTTAGTTAGTTCGAATATTGGTCCCATTTTAACTCTGAAAAACCTTAATTTGGATGAAGAGGAAAAATTGCAGTTTAAAGAAATTAATAATTGGAGTTATTCTTTGGGGGATCTAGAATTATTTTGAGATGTTAGGAGTACTATTTTTAATCATTTTATTTTTTGGACTGAATCAAATATTTTATTCAGTCTTTCAAAAAAGGCATGCCTTTTTTGATAAGAAAAAAATGACATTATTATACCTCTATCATTTGGTTTTTTATGGGGTATATACTTGGTATGCTTATAATAACCCTTCAGATTCCAAGAATTATTTTAATGAGTTAGAGGTGCACACTGGTAGCTGGTTCGACCTATGGGGGACAGACACCACCTTTATTAATTTTTTATCCTATCCGTTCTATCAACTTGGATTTAATTATGACATGCTTATGGTTACATTCGCGTGGTTTGGATATTTAGGCTTTCTCTATGCTTATTTATTTATAAGGGAAAAAATTCCAATTAAGATTACAGTTTTTAAGAAATTAGATTTACTTACCTTAATTCTATTTTTCCCTAATATGCATTTTTGGACAGCATCTTTAGGAAAAGGTTCTGCTATCTTTTTAGGTTTAATGATGTTTACTTATGCCATAATTGCCCCTAAGGCAAGAATGAGATTATTAATTTTTGCATCTGCAGTTATTTTTTACATAAGACCACATGTTTTTATGTTTGTGGCGGTGGGTGCTATTTTAGGATATATGAGCGGGAAGGAGAAGATCCCTTTGTGGCAGAAGTTCATGGTTTTTGTGGTCATGATAGGTGCATTAGTACTATTACAAGATCAAATTTTGGGGGTTATGAACTTGCAAAACTCAGAAAATTTAATTGAAGATTTTGAAGCCGCTGCAGAAAAGAATTCAGAAGATTTAAGTACTGCCGGATCCGGTGTGGATATGTCATCTTATCCTTTACCCCTAAAATTATTTACGTTTTGGTTTAGACCATTGTTTATTGATGCTCCAAATATTTTGGGTCTTATAACTTCTGTAGAAAATCTCTTATATCTCTTATTGTTCTTTAAGATATGTAAGAAGGATTTTATAAAATTTATTAGAAAATCTCCAGCCTTGGTAAAAATGAGTTTGGTAATATTTTTTACTGCTTCCTTTGCTATGACCTTCGTAATGTCCAATTTAGGGATCATTATGCGTCAGAAGACAATGGTTATGTATTTTCTGTTCTTCGTGATTTATTATTATTTAGCTGAAAAAAAGTACGTGAAATTAATAGCTTTAAAGAAGAAAAGAGAAATATTAGAAGCTCAAAATAATGCTACCCTAAATACTGTTCAATAAAATTGTTTATGAAGAAGCCAGGATGTCTTGTTATCTCGTTAGATTTTGAACTGATTTGGGGAGTTTTTGATACGGTGGATATTGATGCTAAATCGCAATATTTTCTGAATACTAGAAAAGTGATTCCGGAGATCTTAGATTTGTTTTCAAAATCGAACATTCACGCTACTTGGGCTAGTGTGGGTATGCTTTTCAATAACGACTGGAAAAGTTGGGAGGATAATCAACCTTCAAAACTCCCCCATTATACCAACGTTAATTTATCTTCTTATAGCTATGGAAATACTATTAAAGAAGAAAAATATAATAGCCTTTGCTTTGCTCCTGAGCTTATAATGGCGATCTACAACAAAACAGGCCAGGAAATGGCAACTCATACCTACTCTCATTACTATTGTCTGGAAGATGGTCAAGAAAAAGAAGCTTTTAAACAAGATCTTAAAAAGGCTATTACTTTAGCCGCTGACATGGGAATAGATTTGAAATCTCTTGTTTTTCCTAGAAATCAATTAAGAGATGAATATCTGGAAATATGCTTTGAAATGGGAATTTTAAATGTTAGATCTAATCCAGATTCTTGGTACTGGAATGATACAAGTAAAAGTGGTCTAACTACCAAAATAGCAAGAACTGCAGATGCTTATATCAATCTAGGTAAGAAATCGTATCCGTTCTCAGATCTTAAACTTAAAAAAGGTTTGCCTTTAGAACAAAGGGCCAGTAGATTTCTGAGACCCATAGAATCTCAGTCTACCTTAAGAAATCTAAAATTAAAAAGAATTAAGAAAGAAATGACAGCTGCTGCAAAAAATGGAGAAGTTTATCATTTATGGTGGCATCCTCATAATTTTGGAGATCAACCAAAAGAAAGCCTTAAAGATTTATCTGAAATTATAAAACATTTTGAATTCTTAAGAACTAAATATGGTTTCCAATCTCTGAATATGTTGGAATTGGGTAAGGCTATTATTTAATGTTTCATTAGAATTTTACACGAACAACTTTAATTATCTTTGCAAGCTTAAAATAGTTTTTATGTGCGGAATTAACGGAGTCTTATTCAATGGAAAACATGAACCTGAAGCTATAAGCAAGGTGTTGTCTAAAATGAATATGGAAATTATTCACCGAGGGCCGGATCAAGATGGTTTTTTTGTAAAAGACTCAAATAACTATGCTGTTGGTTTTGCAATGAGGCGATTATCTATTATCGATCTTAGTACAGGAAAACAACCTATGTTTTCTGAAAATGGAAAGCTATGTATAGTCTTTAATGGAGAGATCTATAATTATCTTGTCCTAAAAGAAATTCTAAAATCGAAAGGGGCACAATTTCACACTACATCAGATACGGAGGTTATTCTTCGTCTTTATGAAAATTTTGGAACTGAGGCATTTGCCATGCTTGACGGAATGTTTGCTTTTAGCATTTATGATGAGGAAAAGGATAAAATCTTTATAGCCAGAGATTATTTTGGTGAAAAGCCTTTATATTATACTAAAAACGATGGCAATATAATTTGGGGATCTGAACTGAAATCGATTATAACTGTTATTGGAAAAAAGCCCGAAATTTCAAAGCAAGGTTTAAATTTATATTTTCAACTTACCTATATCCCTGCTCCTTACACCATATATAGTAACATTCATAAACTGGAAGCCAATCATTATTTGGAGATCAATTGTAATGATCAATCTTACAATATTGCTGAAATAGATCAAAACTTTAAAAAGAATGTTGATCCTAATATCTCTTTTGAAGAAGCAAAAACTTTAACCCATACCCTTGTTAATGAAAGTGTTTCCTCCAGATCAATTTCAGATGTGCCATTAGGTACCTTTTTATCGGGTGGAGTAGATTCATCTATAGTATCTCTTGCGCTTTCTAAGCAAATCAATTCCAAGATAGACACCTTTTCTGTAGGATTTGATAAGAAATCTTTTGATGAATCTGATAAAGCGAGAACTGTTGCGAAAATTATAAATAGTAATCATCATGAGTTTATTATTTCTGTAGAAGATCTAAAAAGCAATATAGACGATATACTTTTAAATTTTGACGAACCTTTTGCTGACTCCTCTTCGTTGCCAACCTATTTAGTGGCTCATAAGACCAGACAACACGTAAAAGTAGCTTTAACCGGAGATGGAGGAGATGAAGTTTTTGGAGGATATAACAAATACTACATGGGTAAATTGAATGCTAAATATGCATCAATAATACCACGTGGCGCACACGCTACCTTAAAAAACATCTTAAATCCAGTATTATCAACAAAAGATGATAAGCGCGGAAAACGTTTTAAGGTAAAAAAGTTGTTGAATGCAATTAATTATGATGATGAATTCTATTATAACATTATTTCATTAGCATATCAAAATAGTGAAGTAGCGGCCATTCTGAAAAAGCAGGCTTATTTAAACGATTCACTACAGTACTTCAAAAATAAAATAGGTAAGAACAACAATACATTAACCGATTTCAGGAATATCGATAAAATTATAAGTTTGGAAGGTGATATGTTGGTGAAAGTAGACAGAACCAGTATGCTTACTTCATTAGAAAGTCGTGCTCCATTCTTGAATAAAGAAATTTGGAACTTTACATCTCAATTACCTGAAGATTATTTAATGAAAGGTTGGAATAAGAAATACCTATTAAAAGATTCGTTTAAACAATATTTCCCAGATCAATTTCTGGATAAGTCCAAAAAAGGTTTTGGAGTTCCTGTTGGAGATTGGTTACGAGGATATCTTTCTAAAGAACTTAACTCATATATAGAAACTGAATTTTTGGTTAAACAAGATATATTTAATGTATCTGAAATTTCAGAAATAGTAGAGAAACACCTTTCGGGTAAAGAAGATAATACTTTTAAAGTTTGGACTTTCTTTTGCTTTCAAAAATGGTATAAACAGACTTATGAAAGTATTTCCTTAGGTAGCTTAATTTAAGATTTCCTAATTATAGGTAAGAAATCCCCACTTTTGTGGGTATTTTTTGTTCGTTATTCCTTTATCAGTTATACATTTTCAAGAAAAATTTAATGCCTCTAATTTCGAGAAAGCTTAAGTTGCTGTATTACAGCTATTATTTGTTCAAGTACTATTTTGGAATTAGTAAGTATATACTTTGGCTTTTAAGTTGCATATCAAGTATCACAAATAATGATTATGCAATTTGAAACTGAACTTATATTAGATATGATTGGTGCCCTTTTTATGGTTCCTTTTCTTTATTTATTAAATCAATTAATTTTTAAAAGACTTCAAAAAAAGCATTCGTTCTTCAATAAGAAATTGATGAATAGATTGTTCTGTTATCATATGTTTTTTGGAATTTTATATTACGCTTACGCATTTCTTAATCCATCAGATTCTCATAAGTATTTCCTTTGGCCGCAAAATGACAGTAAAAGTTGGGTCGATTTTTTTGGAACAGAAACCACCTTCGTTAATTTCATCTCTTATCCATTTATTAATGGTTTAGGGTTTAGCTATGAAATGATGATGATATTGTATGCTTGGTTTGGGTTTGTTGGTTTTGTTTATGCATACCTCTTTTTTAAAGAGAGTATTGCATTAGAGGTTAAAGTTTTTAAACATGTAGATCTTCTAACCTTAATTTTATTTCTTCCAAATATGCATTTCTGGACTGCATCTATGGGGAAAGGAGCTATCATTTTTTTAGGATTAATGCTTTTTGCCTATTCAATAAAAGAACCTAAAAAGAGAATTGCTGGTTTGTTATTAGGCTCTTTTTTAATATTTTACATTAGGCCTCATGTATTTCTTTTATTAACTATAGGTGGTTTAGGTGGATTTTTAATGGGGAAGGATAGTGTTTCCTGGAAGAAAAAAGGATTGATTTGTTTAACGCTAATTGCAGGGCTTTTTCTTATTCAAGATAAGATCTTAGCAGTGGTACACTTAAATAATTCAACTGATCTACTTGGGGACTTTATAAAATTCGCTTCAAAAAGATCTAATGACCTAAATAATGCAGGGTCTGGGGTAAATATGGCTGGATACTCACTTCCTGAGAAATTTTTCACCTTTTGGTTTAGACCTCTGTTCTTTGATTCTCCAAGCATTTTGGGAATAATTGTATCTGCAGAAAATTTAGTGTATTTACTTCTATTTTTAAAAATTGTAAAGATCGATTTTCTGAAATTTTTGAAAAATGCTCCCGTAAATGTTAGAATCAGTTTGGTATTATTTTTAATAACCTCTTTTGCAATGACCTTTGTAATGTCTAACTTGGGAATTATAATTAGGCAAAAATCAATGGTCATGTATTTCCTTTTCTTCGTTATCTATTATTATCTTGCTCATGAAAAAACTTTGTCCATTAATTTGAATTTAAAACTTTCAAATACAGTTAATCTGGCAAAGGCAGCTTAAAGTCCTTATGGAAAAATCTACATATTTAATAGGTGAAATTGGGCAGAATCATAATGGTTCTGTAGAATTGGCTAAGTTGATTGTAGATGTAGCGGCACGACCTATAGACGATGTTCTTTTTGATAACCAATTAAAGAGCATGGACGCTATTAAACTTACTAAGCGAGATCTCAATTATGAACTTTCTAAGACAGCTTTAGCCAAACCATATGATAGCATTCATTCATTCGGGAAGACTTATGGTGAGCACAGGCAAGCATTAGAACTCTCTTATGAAGAACATTTAGAGATTTATAATTATGCTAAAAGCAAAAATTTGGAAGTCGTAGAAACACTCTGTGCTCCCAGTTGCCTAAATATATTAAAATATTTTACTCCAGATAAATTAAAGGTGGCTTCTCGAGATCTTACTAATTTACCACTTTTAGAAGCTTTAGCTCAATCTAAAATTCCCATAATTCTTTCCACCGGAATGGGAGGTCAAGAAGAGTTGAATGCAGCTTTGGATGTGATTTCTAGACATCACGAAAACATATCTATTCTTCATTGTGTTTCAGAATATCCCACAAATCCAGTTCATGTAAATTTAAGATCTATCCCATATTTAAAGGAGCAATATCCTAATTACAAGATAGGTTATTCAGATCATACTATTGGCATTTCAACTCCTATTGCAGCTGTTGCCATGGGAGCAAATATTATTGAGAAGCATTTAACATTAGATCGGAAAATGAAAGGTACAGATCAAGCCGGTTCGTTAGGGATTGACGGTTGTTGGAGAATGATCCGGGATATTAGATTGTTAGAATTATCTATGGGCCAAGAAGATATTTTTGTTGAACCAGCTGTGAAAGAGACAAAAATTAAGTTAGAAAGATCTTTAGCTGTAAATAAGAATATTCCTTTAGGATCAACGATAAATGAATCTGACTTGCATTTACTTTCTCCTGGTGATGGATATAAATGGTTAGATAAAGACCTCATTATTGGTAAGAAAGCTTTAGTTCTAATTGAAAAAGACGAGTTGATTTATCCGAATATGATTTCTAAGTAAATTAAATTCAGACTTTAATTTTTCTAATGTATTTGTCAAATCTTATTACTTTGATTAATTTATCTTTAGCCTATGAAATCTATAGAAAATAATAAAATGAAAATTTCCACTTTGTCTTCTTCAGAGGAAATGAAAAATCGGACAGAAATGTTAGTTCTTCATGATCAAAATCCTATTCCAGAAGATGAGAAAATTAATAATACCTCCCTATTTCTTAAAAGGCAAGAATTATCTAAAATATTATTTTTTAATGAGCTCTATCAAAAAGTTATAAAAGTTCATGGAATAATAATAGAATTTGGGTGCCGTTGGGGTCAAAATTTGGTAACCTTAAATAATCTTCGGGGAATTCATGAACCTTATAATTATAATAGAAAAATTTTAGGCTTTGATACATTTGCAGGTTTTAATAAAACTCATGATAACGATGGAAATAATGATATTATAGCAGATGGCAATTTTAATGTTACTAAAGGTTATGAAGATTATTTAATGAAACTGCTCAAGAATCATGAGACAGAATCTCCTCTAAATCATATTTCTAAAAATATACTGATTAAAGGGGACGCTGGGGAAGAATTGCAGAAGTATCTTCAAAATAATCCTCAAACACTAATCGCATTTGCATGGTTTGATTTTGATCTCTATCAGCCTACATTAGAATGTTTAAGGCTCATTAAACCATATATTACTAAAGGCACAATTATAGGCTTTGATGAATTAAATGATCCCAAGTTTCCAGGAGAAACTCGGGCACTTTCTGAAGTTTTTGATTTGAAGGATTTAAACATAACAAGGAATAAATTTTCTGGAATGCAGTCTTATATTGAATTTAATTAAATATGGAGAAAAATATTAAATTATTGGTCTCAGATATTGATGGGGTTTGGACAGATGGCTCTTATTATTATAATACTAATGGAGACTCTTTTCGGAAATTTAATACTAAAGATAGTTTTGGTGTTGCTCTATCCAAATTAGTTAATCTGCCTATTTTAATTATATCTGGTGAAGATAATGAGATGGTGAGATCTAGGATGACCAAGCTTAAAATTGAAAATTATAAACTTGGCGTGTCAAATAAATTAAAAGTTTTGATTGATCACTGTGCCAAATTAAAAATTGATCTTTCCGAAGTTGCTTATTTAGGTGATGATATGAATGATTATAATATGTTAAATAAAGTTGGATTTTTTGTCTGTCCCTCTGATGCCTATTTAAGAGTTAAGAATAAAGCTGATATTATTTTAGAAACTCCAGGTGGGCAAGGAGCTTTTAGAGAATTTGTGGAAAATATTTTGAATAGTAAAGGTTTGCTAGACCAAGCTTATGAATTATACATAAATAATTAATGGCCAAACTTGCCATAATAATTCAGGCAAGAATGTCTAGTTCAAGACTTCCAAAAAAAAGCTTGCGTCTTATTGGCGAGAAACCATTAATATTCTATGTTATTGAGAGGTTGCGGGTATTAAAATTACCAATAATTGTTGCAACCAGTAAAGATAGCTCGGATGATATATTGGTAGAATATTTAAAAAATCTGGAAGATATTTCGATATTTAGAGGTGATATCAAAAATGTGTTAAATCGTTATATTGCTGCTGCTGAGAAATTTGGTGTAGAAAAGATAATTCGTGTAACTGCAGATAATCCCTTAGTTGATATAATCGCACTAAACAATTCGTTGAGCTTATTTCAAGAATACGATTATCTGGATGGCATTTATCAAAATGGCTTTATTAAAGGTACTGGATTTGAATTGGTTAGCTTAAATGAATTGAAATCTATTAGATCTAACAAGCCGCATCATTTGGAACACGTAACTGCAGCTCTTAGAGAAAACGCATCTAAGCCTAGGTATAAAAAAATACAGGCGCCTCATTATCATCAGTTTATCAATAAAATTGTATTAACCTGCGATTATGTGGAAGATTTAGAATTACTAAAAATAATATTTGCAACTTATAACTACGAATTGTCTGTAACAATTCCAGAAATTATTGAATTATATAAAAGTAAACCTGAAATATTTGTAAAAAATTCATTATTACATCTATGAAAACATTTTTTCTATATTACTAAATGGGATAATAACGACCTTTAAACTCAATAAGCTTCTTAGGGACAGAATTGTGATCTATATACAGTTAATTATAATTGAAAACGATGTTCCTTTAACACCCAAAGAGGTTAAAGAAGAAGTGCTTTTTTTTATCTATAAAAACTTCAATAATATAATCATGGGATGTGTGGGCTATTATTTTTCAAGAATTTGGTAAGAAACCAATAACTTGGTTCTTACTTTATTGATAGCCATAGCTATAAAATAAGATGGATTAGTCCACCTACCTTTTAAAAATTTTGAATATTTATTTATCATATTTGGATTCTCACTTAGAAGCCTTTGGTACATATTTGCTTTGGCTGCCCGAACGTATAAATGATCTTTCACGCCGGTTTTTTCAGAAATATTCTTTTCAATTAAATTCCAGCTTTGCACATAACTTTGAATGCCTGCGTCTTCCATTATTTGCTTAGTCATTCGGTTTCCCGCACCTGTTCTATAAACTGCAAAGGTATTATTACAGAATTTTATTTTTGAACAGTTTAAAATCACTCTTGAAAAATATTCTCCATCATCATTAACTGTTAAGTTTTCATTCCACTTTCCTGCTTTATCAATTATCAGTGAAGGAATTAAATAAACGTGTAATGGTAAATAGGAAAAGTTAATTGCAAAAATTTTGAATAAATTCAGAGGATTTTTAAAGGTTCTGAAGGTGCTATATCCATAGAAAATCCTTGGTTTTTCCCATATTGGTCTCATAATTCCATATCCGCAAGTTCCGATTGTGGTCAAGTTTTCATTTTTTAGAAGCTTAATTTGAACTTCGAATTTATTGGTTGCGATGAAATCATCTGAATCTAAAAATTGAATATAATCTCCTGTTACATTTTCTAACCCAATATTTCTGCAGGTAGCTGCTCCTTTATTCCTTGATGAGGGTCTTCTAATATATTTAATTCTATTATCTATAGATATTATTTCTTTAATTATCCTTTCGGTATGATCTGTAGATCCGTCATCAATTACAATACATTCCCAATTAGAATAGGTCTGCATTAAAACAGAATTTAATGCATCTTTTATTATGTGCGCCCGGTTATAGGTGGGTATTATTACCGAAATTTTGTAATTCATTATTTTTATTATATCGAAAAAATATCAGTTCAGAAATAAATTGAATTTAAGAGTCATGAATGAACTTAATAGGAATGGGGATTAATCCAGCTAATAAATTTATGATGCTTCCTAAATAAACGATTATTTTAAAGTGTTTTTAACATAATTTGGAATATTCTATTAGAATTTTGTAAACCCATTGTTCAGAGCGAATAAAGATATTTTTATTTGTTGTGTAGCAAATATAATTACAAATGACATAATGGTTTTTTGGTCTTATTTTATTTTCTACCACAGATTTAAGTATCATATTTGATTGAATAACCGTCAATTAAAAATCACTAGATATATTATTTTGGTAATGACCTAGGTATTTTATTTCTCTAGCATGTTTCTAGCCACAAATAAATTACTTAAAAAAGTTCTTTAATATAGTTAAGTAGATTTAATATTTATCTAGCAGAGTATAGCCGCATGTAGTAATTTTGTTTTTGAAGGATACTTTTTGCATATGGATTTAAGTTATTCATTTTATTGTAGTTTTAATTTAATTTTTTATAATACTTCGAGAATATGTAAAACCTAATCTTAAACTAAAATTTAGCCTTGACACCGAAGCTTTGGGTATTTAATTAGTAATTTTGAAAGTAATTACAAAGCATCTATGGATTATAAAAAATTCCTAAAGAATTATTTCCACTACCTATCCTATTTCTATGGATATTTAAGATATCGAATTTTTATAGCTTTTGGTATTAGTTTGCTGGTAGGGCTTTTAGACGGGATTGGATTAGCATTATTTATACCCCTCTTTAAATTGATCACTGCCGAGTCTAATGCTGCAGAAGTTGGGACTAACGAAGATTTTATAAGTAATATAGTAATCAACCAACTAGGTATTACTCCCAATCTCACTAATATTTTTTTATTGATTTTTGTGTTTTTTAGCTTAAAAGGGCTTTCTAAGTTTATTGAAACCTTTATCAGGATAATTTATCAACAATATTTTATACGCAAAATAAGAATTTCTAATATAGATTTACTTAGCTGCTACGATTTTCAGAAATTCCTTAAAACCAATGCCGGTCGAATACAAAACACTTTTAGCGGGGAGGTAAATCGAGTGAATGTTGCATATAATTATTATTTTAAATCAGTTCAATTTGGAGTTCTGGTTTTAGTTTATGTGTCCTTAGCCTTGGGTTCCGACTGGAAATTCACCCTTTTTACAGTAGTTGGAGGAATATTTATAAATTTTAGCTATAAAGTACTTTATAAGCGAACTAAATATTTTTCAAAAAAGCTCACAATTCAATCTCATATTTTTCAAAATTTACTGGTTCAAAAAATTCATCTTTTTAAGTATCTGAAAGCAACCGGATTAAATGATCTGTATGGGGAAAAATTGAAAACTAATATAACCGAAATTGAAGGTATTCAAAGGAAAATGGGGATGGTAGATGCTTTGCTGGGTGCCATTCGCGAACCGCTTACTATTTTGGTTGTATTCGGAGCTATTTTCTTAAATATGTATTTTTTTGATGAAGTGGTGGGAAGTATTCTGTTAAGTCTAATTTTGCTTTACAGAGGAATAACTTTCTTTATGGCGATGCAGGAACAATGGAATTTATTTTTAGGGGTTTCTGGCAGTCTTGAAAATATGCAGTCTTTTACCCAAGAGTTGAAGCTTGGCCGAGAACGAAACGGAACAGAAATATTTAAGGGATTTAAAGAAAAACTGCAATTTAAAGATCTTAGTTTTGAATTTGATTCGGAACAAAAAGTGCTTCGAAATATAAATCTCAACATTTACAAGAATGAAACCCTTGCAATAGTAGGGGAAAGTGGAGCTGGAAAATCTACTTTTTTGAATATTATTTCCGGATTATTACTACCGGGATCAGGAAAATATCTGATAGATGAGACATCAATTGAGCATTTAGATTTGTACAGTTTTAAAAAACATATTGGATACATTGTACAGGATGCCACAATTTTTAATGATACTATTTATAACAATATTAGTTTTTGGGCTCCAAAAACTCCTGAAAATTATGCTAGATTTTTAAAAGCCATAGAAAAGGCTGCAATTTTAGATTATATTATGAATTTGCCTAAAAAGGAAGACAGTTTATTGGGTTTCAATGGTATAAATATCAGTGGAGGCCAAAAACAAAGGCTTTCTATTGCCAGGGAATTATATAAAGAAGTGGATTTCTTGTTAATGGATGAAGCTACTTCAGCCTTGGACGGGGAAACCGAATCGCTTATTCAGCAAAACATCAATCTTTTAAAAGGTCAGTTCACAATTATTATCATCGCTCATCGGTTGGCGACTATTAAAAATGCAGATAGGATTATCTTGATGAAAAATGGTACTATTAATGCAATCGGTAATTTTGAGAAATTGATGGAAACTTCAGAAGAATTCCGTGAAATGGTACTACTTCAAAACTTATAAATTCGATAATTATTAACAATTAATGAATATATTAATAGCTTCGGTATTCAGTATAGACAGTTATTCCCGTGGTATCATGCCCGATGTGCTGCAAAGCCAACTAGAAAAACATCCAGATGCTACTATCTACTACCTAAGCTGTTCCAATACATTCGACGTTTGCTATTTCAATATTAATAAAGAGGCAGATGTTTGTTATAGATGTAAGGAAGGTGTTTCTAATACTTTAAAGCTAATTGATGGTAATTTTTTAAATATAAAATTATCCGATTTAATAACAAGTGAGGATAGAAGAATTGCAGACGAGTTTTTTTACAATAATTCGAAAATGGATTATGATCTTGTTTATGATACTTTTGAAGTAGGTGCAGCAACCTTGTCTACATATATTTCAAGAACTCGTGATAGAGACTTGATACATGTTGAGCAGGATTTTGTAAAAGAATTGGCGTATAATGCTTTAACAATTTACCTAGGCGTTAAAAGGTATTTAGTTGAAAAAAATATAGATGTTGTTTATAATTTCAATGGTAGGCAAGATTATGTTAGAGCTATATTAAGGGCAACACTTGCAAATGGTTTAGATTGTATAAATATAGAGAGAGCTAGATTAGGAGGTTTTGTAGAGACATATAAAAATATATTGCCCCATAATATTCCTAATAAATGGGAATTAGTTCAAAAATGTTGGGATAATTCAAATCTTAGTAAGCAGGAAAAAATAAGGATTGGTTCAGAATTTTTTGAAAGACAAAGATCTGGAGAGAGTATAATTTTCCCATCATATACAAGAGAGATGAAGAAGGGATCTCTTCCAAATATAGTTTTCAATGGAAATGAAAATATTGTTCTCTTTAATAGTTCTGATGATGAATTTGCTGCATTAGGAAAGGAATATGATAATCCTTATTTTAAAGATCAAATAGAAGCATTGCAGGCTTTAACGGATCACGTAGGAAATTCGCTTCCTTCTCATAATTTAATAATAAGGATGCATCCTAATCTAAAAGGGGTGGCACATAAATTTGTAACAAAAATATTAGAGTTGAATAAGAAATACCCTAATATCGTTGTAATTGCTCCAGAAAGTCCAACAGATAGTTATGAGTTGATAGGTGTTGCAGATAAGGTTATAAGTTTTGGGTCCACTACAGGTCTAGAGGCAAATTTTCAAGGAAAGCCAGTAATATTATTAGGAAAAGGACTTTACTACTATTCCAACGTTGCCTATATTCCGAAAGATTGGTCCGAAATTCAGCAATTACTAAAGACGGATTTAGAAGCAAAACCGAAAGAGGATACTATAAAATTTGGGTTCTATTTTTTGATGGGAGGGACGAAAACTAAGTACTATTTTGAAGATAAATCGGGTAATGGAATATTCTTTAAAAAGGTAAGAATTCATTACTACACTTTTACACAGAGATTTAAATCCAAATTGATTCAAATTGCATATAAGTTTTTTAAATTAAGAATTAAGCTTTAAAGGGATGAAAAATTACAAATTTGCTGCCTTTGTAATGACCTATGAGCGTTCAGCTATTATTTTGGATACTTTAAAAAAACTACAATCTCAAACATTTCCCCCAGAGGTAATTTTGATCGTTGATAACAGTACTTCCTATCTAACTAAAAATCTTTTTCAAGATCAAGCATTTCAGGATGTAATATATTATCATGTTGGCTACAATAGCGGACCCGCCGGAGCTGCATATTACGGACTCAAAGAATTAACTCGATTAGGCTATAAATGGATCTACTGGGGAGATGATGATAATCCTCCCAGAGATACGTTTGTTATTGAGGATTTATTTATGGGAATTGCAAAATTAACTCAGAGTAATTTTAAATTGGGAATAATAGGTGAAAAAGGCGGTATATTTAATACCAAGACTGGGAGAATTAGATCCTTATCAAATTCTGAGCTTCAGAAAAATAAATATATAGAAGTAGATTCAATACCCGGCGGGCATAGCATGATTGTGAATTCTCAAGTAATTAAAGATGGTATACTTCCGGATCCGGAATTGTTTTTTGGATTTGAAGAATTCGACTTTTGCTTGAAAGTGCAAAAGGCAGGTTATAAATTATTTGTTGATGCAGAAAAATGGTATAAAATTAGGGAATTAGCGAGTAATACTGTTATTGATTATCAATGGAAACATACTAATTTAGGGGTTGATGCTTTAATAAGAAGAGAGTATTATAGCACAAGAAATCTTTTAAGAATCTTTTATAAACATCATTTATATTACTCATTTGTAATTCATGTTACTAAATCTTTGGGTAAAATGATATATGGATTAAAATTTGGTAGTAAATATGGATCGAAAATGTTCAAATTACAGAGGTTTGCATTACGTGATTTTATAAAAAATCAATATGGTGAACTTAAAGAGTCATTTTAATTGTAGATTCCTTTTAAATGAATACTAAATGCTGAACGAAAACGCGACAGATTTAAAATTATTAGATTGTACACTACGAGATGGTGGATATTATACTAATTGGGACTTTGAGGCCAATTTAGTCGATGAATATTTTAAGGAAATAAATCAGCTTCCTATAGATTATGTAGAGATTGGATATAGATCTAAGAGGAGTAGTTCGTACGAAGGTGCTTATTATTATTTACCAGATTTTATTTTAAAAGAATGTCATGAAAAATGCAATAAGAAATTAGCAATAATTCTGAACGAGAAGGAAGTTCAAATTGAGGATCTAAAATCGTTTCTTAAACCATGTAAGGGAATAATTTCTCTGGTAAGAATCGCGGTAGACCCAGTTAATTTAGAAAGAGCTTTTAAACTTTCTGAAGAAATTAAAAAGCTAGGTTTTAAAATAGGATTTAATTTGATGTATGCTTCAAAATGGGAAAGTTACTCCTTATATAACCATGATCTTAGTCGTATTAATGATGTTGCCGATTATTTCTACGTTGTAGATAGTTTTGGAGGCTTATATCCCCTAGATGTTGAGAATATTTTCACAGAAATAAAGAAGTTTATTACTATACCAATAGGATTTCATGGACATAATAATTTGGAATTAGCTCTTATTAATAGTTTAACTGCAATTAAAAACGGAGCTCAAATTGTTGATAGTACTATTTTAGGTATGGGGAGAGGAGCAGGAAATTTAAAAACAGAATTAATTTTAACCCTCTTAAATAAACAAAATAATTTACCAGTTAATTTTGATGCACTTTTCAATTTAAGTAAATCATTCCAGCATTTGAAAGAAAAATATAATTGGGGAACAAATTTGCCTTATATGATTTCTGGTGCTTTCTCAATGCCACAAGATACTGTGATTTCTAAAATTAAGAAAAGATATTATTCACTCAATTCAATTATTAACGAGAATGTAAATACGGAGCAAAATACTATTTCTTACCTACAAGATTTTCCTATTTTCAAGCCAAGTAAAAATTTTAAATCTGTTATAATTGTTGGTGGTGGGGGATCTCCATTAAAGCATAAAAAAGCTCATCAGGAATTCTTGAAGCAAAATCCAGATATTGCAATAGTTTTTGTGAGTTCAAAGAATATCCATGTGTTTTCAAATATAGCCAATTATCAATTTCACTGTTTAATTGGGAAAGAAGGGCAAAGGCTAGAGAAAATGACTAGTTTGGAAGAGTTCTCAAATAAAACCTTTATTATTCCTCCAATTAGTACTTCTTTAGAAAGTTATGTACCTATGGAGATTAAAGGTTATACTCAGGTGTTGGAATCATTAGAATTTGATAATAACTTAGCTCAATCTGCTACAGCAATTGCTTTTCAAATTGCTTTTGATTTGAAAGTGGAAAAAGTTTTTTTAACTGGGTATGATGGTTACTCTGAGAATATACAAAAAGAAGAGCTGGAATTATTTGAGGAGAACCAGATAATTTTTGACTACACAATAAATAGAGGAGTTAGCCTATATTCGCTTACTCCAACACAATATAAAATAGCTTCTAAAGCTATTCATTCATTAATATAATATGTCTATATCTCTATTTTTACCAGTTAGGAGAGGAAGTGAACGTGTAAAGAATAAAAATACCCGTTCTTTTGCGAATTTCGAGAATGGAATTTTTGAATTGAAATTAAGCCAATTAGAAAATTTAGATTCTGTAGATGAGGTTATTATTTCAAGTAATGATTCTAGATGTATGGAAATTGCAGAAACTTACAAGAATAGAATTAAAAATTTGGTTATTGATGAGCGACCGGATCATTTAGGATCTTCTACGACTAAATTGAAGGATTTGATTTTGCATGTTGGTCACCTTAGTTCATGTGAGAATATATTATGGACACATGTAACAAATCCGTTATTCACTGAACAAAATTATAAGAATGCGATAGATGTATATCTCCATCAGAAGAAAAACGGTTTTGATTCATTGGTCTCTGGTTATATAATTAAAGAATTCTTGCTAGATAAAGAGACTAATAAAATTATAAATAACACAACCAATCTTAAATGGCCACGTACGCAAGATTTGACGGATCTGTTCGCTATTAATAATGGAGTATTCATAGCAAAGAGAGAAAGATATTTGCTGGGAGAGCGATTGGGTGTCAAACCTTTTTATCTAGAAAACGATAAAATATCGTCTCTAGATATAGATTATGAAGATGATTTTTTAATTGCAGAAGCAGTATATGAAAAACTTGAAAAATAGAAAGGCCATTTTCTGGGATTTTGATGGAGTAATTATTGATTCTATGCCAATAAGAGAGAGAGGTTTTAGAGAAGTACTCTCTAGTTATCCCAAAGCTGAAGTGGATAAATTAATTGATTTTCATACTAAAAATGCTGGTCTTTCTAGGTATGTCAAATTTGAGTATTTTTTCAAGAATATTAGATCCGAATCCAATACAGAAATAAAGCAAGCTGAATTTGCAAAACAATTTTCTGATATTATGAAGGAATTACTTGTAAATGAGGATCTTTTGATTATTGAAGTCATGAATTTCATCAAGAATAATCCACAAATAAAGATGCATATTGTTTCCGGATCTGATGAGGTAGAATTAAACTATCTATGCGAAAAATTGGATATTCAAAATTTATTCAAATCTATTGAAGGCTCACCTACACCTAAAGTAGATCTGGTTAAAAGCTTGATGAATAATTTTGATTATAATAATAATGATGTTTGTTTGATAGGTGATTCCATAAATGATTATGAAGCTGCATTTGAAAGTGATATAGACTTTATTGGATATAATAATAAAGAATTAAGAATGTTGAATGAAAATTATATAGTGAGTTTTAATGAAATTGATTAGAACGCTAAAGGGACTTTATTTCATGATTCATTCCTTAAAGATCTTTAAGGTTAACGAATCATTTAAAAATAAACGTATTGCAATTGTAGGTGCAGCAGATTCTGCTTTTAAGGAAAGAAATGGAGGTTATATTGATAGTTTCGATATTGTAATAAGAGTGAATAAAGCACCTTACAACTTTGATGAAGAAAAGATCCCTTTTATCGGATCTAAGACTAATTATCTTTTTCATAGTTTTTACGAGAATAACTTTAGTGGAGGAGGCTCAATAGATTGGGAACTCTATAATAGATTAGGTATAGAAAAGCTTATTAATCCTAATAGGTCATTTAAGGGTTTAGTAACGCATTTAAATTTTTACAAGAGACATCTTAAGAATAAAGTAACCTATATCATTTCAAGAAAAAATTATAAAGTAATAACAAACGGGTTAGAAGGTTATATACCTACCATCGGTTTTTCTGCTTTAATGTTACTTCTAAATTCAGATTGTAAAGAATTATATATTACGGGGTTTACATTTTTTAGAACACCATATGCTGAAGGATACCGTGATGAGCTCTCAAATATGAAAGCTAATAAAGATCATATTAATAAACAGGGAATACATAATCCTAAATTAGAGTTTAAACTTTTCAAAAAAGCACTTTATAATCCCAGACCAAAAAATATTATCTTTGACGCCGAACTCAATAAAATAATCGGTTCTAGTTCTAATTTATGAAATTCTTATATTACTCAACTTCTTACTATGCCAATCACGGAGGAAGTATCCAGTCTATAGAATTTTTTAAGCAGTTAGGTAGTCATGAGGATATTACGGAAAAGGCTATTTTTCCAATAAACAAGCGAAACGGAGAATTAAGTAATGAGTATAAGTTTTCTTTAAGAACATATTTGAGAAAAATACCCTTATTACAAGTTTTATTTTTTTTTAGAAGGAATTCATTCCATTTTAAAAAGCTTGTTAAGAAAATAAAAGAATTTAAACCCGATGTAATTTTAATTCAAATTGACTCTAATTTTCTTCAGATTAAACAGTTAAGAAAGCGGTTTCCCGATTTAATTATTTGTAGCCAGATTAATGGTTCTCCATTTGACGAGCCCTTTAAGAATATAGCTTTCAAGAATAATTTTTTAAATATGCAGTTGCAGGCATATATAAATTCAGATCTAAATATTTTTATATCAGATTTCTCTAGAGAACGAATAATGGGAGATCAAATGAATAATGATCGAGACATAGTAATACATAATGGAACAGATCCTGAGAAATTCTTCCCAATATTAGATTCAGACCGTTTAAGAGTAAAATGGAATTATCCGGCAGATAAATTTATAATAGGATATATTGGTACACTTGATTTTCACAAACAATTAGGAGTTTTAATTGATGTTTTTTATGAACTCCTGAAAGATAATCCAAATCTATATTTGATCATTATTGGTGATGGTCCGGCATTAGTTAAATTAACCGAAAAAGTTAACAGTTTAGACTTGACGCAAAATGTGGAATTACGAGGTTGGCTACCCCACGAGGATATAAATGAGAATTTGAATTGTTTTAATTTGGCAGTGCATCATTACGCCAATACGTATATGAATCCTCTTAAAATATTTGAATATTTATCTGCAGGATTGCCGGTTATTGCACCAAATATTCCGTCAGTAAAAGCTATTTTCCGTGACCGTGAAGATTTGCTAATCACAGGGTCATCTCATGAGGAGTTAAAAAGCGCTTTAAATGAAATTCTATCCGATAAGGACCTAAGAATGAAGTTAAGTAACAATCAGCATTTAATTCACGAGATCGAAGGTAATTACACTTGGAAAAAATATACAGATAGAATTATTAAAAATATTTCGAAGAGATTATAAATTCATTAAAGTTGACCTTATAAAAATAAATCAAATCTTTTGCTGAATTAATTGAGGTGTAATTTGAACAAGTTCTCCGTCTAGATAAGCATTTACTATTTTATCTTCATATAATCCATAGATAAATTTGAATTTTTAAAAAAGGGTTTAAATACCAGTAAATGTAAAAAGGTTGTACTCGATTATTAATTAGAAGATATTCTTGAAAGAAGCTAGATTGCGAATTGTCATTTATAAATACGGAATTTAAAAATTATTCAAATATATGCTTATAAGCATATTGATTAGCTTTTTCTCTATATGGAACTTTTATAAGAGATTTTGGTAATGCAGAATAATTTTGTCCAAACATACTAATGGCAAATTCAATCTGAAATAATAACCGCTCCCCTTTAATAAGGTCTTTACCCTTGTGCATACCTCTGGTATCAACTGCCATTATAGCACCTTTTTTGCCAACTATTTCCAGCATATTTTGTGCACCGTAGATTTTAAGGATATCAACGTCTGTAAATCTTCCATCCCTACTTATTTCAGGCGGTAGTTTAGTGTGAGAATTTTTTACATAACAATGGGGGCCATTATAAGTATCTACATCGGTTAAATAGAAAAAGAATTTCATAAATTTAATTCGGTCCATATCAAAATGATATAACTGTGCCGCTTCCGATTTCGCCTTTCCGTTGAATGGCTGACTCCACCAAAATGCTAGATGATCAAGAATAGGTTTGCAACCCAAATACTCTTGTGCAAATGCTAGTAGGGAATCATCAAAGATTAAATCCTGTAAATCTTCCGATTTTAATATAGATTCCCGTGAAAAATCGTACCGGGGACTTATTGGAGTTTTTGGATCATATTTTATTTTTTCAACAGATTGCTTTCCTGTTTCCGGGTTTAAGTAATGTACAGGCTCTTCCAAAGCAAAATTAACTATAGAACTTATTTTTTCAGGAGACAGACCTGAATCAAAAATATAATAGCCATCTTTTTTCATATGATTGGCCATTTCTTTTAGTTCTTTCTCTTCTAGGTATCCAAGTATTCCCTCAACATTCTCATTCCTTTCCTTTCCTATTGATGTTATTATTTCCTGCGCAACTTTATCGTTATATCCTCCTCTAGTTAATACGAACATTTGACGTAATGCCCGATAGGTATCAGGGGATGTTTTTCCGGTTCTTCTAAATTCCTGCCAGCCGGTAGATAATTTTCTTTTTAAAATATGATGCCTGTAAGCTCTTTTTAATTTTTTTATCATCTTATTAGTAATGGATTATTAAAACTAACTAAATTCATTGGAATTCATTTAAAAATAACTTTAATTCTTCTTATCGCTATTATTCTTATTTTTGGATAAAAAAATAGATTTGCACAAACTTATTCGCATAACCACTATCCCACTTTCCCTAGAAAAATTATTGGAGGGACAATTAACTTTTATGAATGGTCACTATGATGTTATTGCTATAGCGGCAGAAGAGGAGCGGTTACAAAAATATGGCTCAGATAATAAGGTGAGAACCTTTTGGGTGGAGATGACTCGGAAAATAACTCCGATACTAGATTTAAAATCAGTTATTAAATTATATCGCTATTTCAAATCAGAAAAACCATTAATTGTGCATACCCACACTCCAAAAGCTGGTATAGTTGGGATGCTTGCCGCTAAACTGGCGGGAGTTCCAATTAGGCTGCATACAGTAGCAGGTATGCCTTTAATGGAAACACTTGGTTTAAAGCGGAAAATTTTGAATCTGGTTGAAAAATTTACCTATAGTTTGGCCACAAAAGTATATCCAAATTCTAAAGGTCTTCAGGAAATAATTCTGAAGGAAAATTTCGCAAAACCATCTAAATTGAAGGTTCTAGGTAAGGGAAGCTCTAATGGTATTGATACTGCTTATTTTGATCCGGAATTATATTCAGAAGACTTGAGAGATCAGTTTAGAAGGGAATTAAAAATTGAACCAGATCAAATGGTATTTATCTTCGTTGGTCGCATTGTTTCTGAAAAAGGTATTAATGAACTGGTGAGTTCTTTTGTGAAATTACATAAAATATATTCCAGTATAAGGTTATTGTTGATAGGTCCTTTTGAAGAAGATCTAGATCCTATTAGCCCAGAGAACTACAAGATCATACAAACGCATGAAGCAATAATTCATGAAGGCTATCAAGCCGATATTCGTAAATATTTAAGTATTTCGCAAGTTCTAGCATTTCCGAGTTATAGAGAAGGATTTCCAAATGTTGTAATGCAAGCGGGCGCAATGGAGGTTCCAGCTATAGTGACCAATATTAATGGATGTAATGAAATTATAACAGAAAATTCAAACGGACTTATAATTCCAGTTAAGGATGAAAAAGCCTTATTTAATGCAATGGAAAAATTGATTTTAGATCAAGAACTTTTAAAAGATCTAAGAAAGAATGCAAGATTGGAGATTACTTCAAATTATGAAAGATCTGAATTTTGGAAACTTCTTCTTCAAGAATACCAGTCTTTAGAAAAAGTTTGATATGGTGTAAAATGAAGTTGTAATTTTTCATCCGCATTTTTGTATTTTTGCAGAAATTTATAGCATAAAACTTTGTTGTAAATATTGCGATTTTTAAAATTTTCAAGTTAATTAAAACAAGCTAATTGAGCGTTTACAAAGATATCATTAAACCATTTATAGATTTTATAACTTCATTCTTAGCATTGGTGATATTAAGTCCGTTATTAATTTTAGTTTCAGTTCTT
This sequence comes from Gillisia sp. UBA3175, assembly GCA_002364325.1. Taxonomy (GTDB): domain Bacteria; phylum Bacteroidota; class Bacteroidia; order Flavobacteriales; family Flavobacteriaceae; genus Gillisia. The sequence goes on along the minus strand of DEXV01000002.1, from coordinate 109,316 downwards.
TTAGCAGTTGCAAATGGAGGCAATCCCTTCTTTGTACAAGCAAGGCCAGGTAAAGGCGGAAAGATCTTTAATATCATTAAATTTAAGACAATGACAGATGGACGTGATTCTTCAGGAGAATTACTTCCAGATTCCGAACGATTAACCTTGATAGGGAAAGTGATAAGAAAAACATCATTAGATGAAATCCCCCAGCTAATTAATGTATTTAAGGGAGAAATGAGCATAGTAGGACCAAGACCTTTGCTGCCGCAATATCTGTCAATTTATAATACAGAACAATATAAAAGACATCTGGTAAAACCGGGAATAACAGGTTGGGCTCAAATTAACGGAAGGAATGCAATTAGTTGGACCAATAAATTTGAGTTAGATGTTTGGTATGTAACACATATATCATTCCTGCTGGATTTTAAGATTATACTGAAAACAATTCAAAAGGTAATTGTTTCAGAAGGAATAAATTCAGAAAATATGGCGACCACTGAACCTTTTAATGGAATTAACTAATGAATATATACGGAGCAAGTGGACATGCCAAAGTGATCATAGATATCGCACGATCTAAGGAATTATCTATCGATTTGATTTTTGATGATAATACTGATGTTAATTTTTTGGATGACAGTGTTGTGGTTCATGAGGTTTCAGAAATGATGAAAAAATCTAAAACTGTAATTGCCATTGGAAATAATACCATTAGAAAAAATGTAGCTGAAAACTTTACAGGAAATATAATTGATGCAATATCCCACAGTTCAGCAGTATTATCCTCAACTTCAAAAATTGGAAAAGGAACTGTGGTAATGCCAAATGCATGTGTAAATGCAGCTACTACAATTGGGGAACACTGTATCTTGAATACGGGATCAACCGTAGATCATGACTGTGCCTTAGAGGATTTTGTTCATATTTCACCAAATGCGGCAATTGCGGGAAATGTGATAATAGGAACTGGAACACATATTGGTATAGGCGCTGTTGTTATTCCCGGTATAATAATTGGTAAATGGGTAACCGTTGGTGCAGGAGCTGTTATAATAAATAATATTCCTGATTTTGCCGTGGTAGTTGGAAATCCTGGAAAAATAATTAAATATTCTAAGTAGAAGATATGGAAGAAAGCAAAATATGGCTCTCTTCTCCCCACATGGGAGGAACAGAACAAGATTTTATAAATGAGGCATTTAAAGAGAATTGGATTGCTCCCTTAGGGCCTAACGTAACTGGTTTTGAACAAGATCTTGAAAGTTATTTATCATCTTATGATAGTACAAACGAGGTTCATGTGGCTGCATTAAGTTCTGGAACTGCTGCTTTACATTTAGCACTTATTTTAATGGATGTTAAGCCTGGGGATGAAGTTCTCTGCCAGAGCATGACCTTTGCAGCTTCAGCAAATCCTATAAGATATTTAGGAGCTACTCCAATTTTTATTGATAGTGAAAAAGACACACTCAATTTGTGTCCAGTTCAATTAGAAATTGCAATTAAGGACAGAATTGCAAATGGCGTTAAACCCAAAGCAATTATTGCAGTGCATTTATATGGTATGCCATATAAAGTTGATGAAATAGTTGAAATTTCTAAAAAATATGATATTCCAGTTATTGAAGATAGCGCAGAAGCCTTAGGTAGCACTTATAAAGGTAAAAAATGTGGTACATTTGGTAAAATTGGTATTTTGTCCTTTAACGGGAACAAGATAATTACAACCTCTGGAGGAGGCGCTATGGTTGCGAAAAATTTTGATGTGAAGCAAAAAGCTATATTTTTAGCTACACAGGCCAGAGATAATGCAACGCATTATCAGCATAGTGAAATTGGCTATAATTATAGGTTAAGTAATATTTCTGCAGGAATTGGAAGAGGACAGATGCAGGTATTGGATAAACATGTTGGTTATAGAAGAGAGATGAATTTATTTTATAAGGAATTATTCAAAAATATAAAAGGCATAAAGGTTTATGAAGAACCAAATGCTGATTATTTTTGCAATAATTGGTTATCAATTATAGAAGTGAATTCAAGTATTCTTGGAAAAACGAGAGAAGATTTAAGATTGTTCTTGGAAACGAAAAATATAGAAAGCAGACCTCTTTGGAAACCAATGCATATGCAGCCGGTTTTTGAAGATTTTCCTTTTTATGGAAATGGGGTAGCAGAAGAAATATTTAATAAAGGATTGTGCCTCCCTTCTGGCTCTAATCTTACCGATGCTGATAGATCTAGATTGAAGACCAGTATCAACCAATTTTTAAAGACTAATTAAAATAATAGTTTGATGGGAGACCGATTATTATCAGCATTAAAAGTGAGTTTATCCTCAGCAGATAGTGCCTTAAATTTAAGGAATCTAAAATATTTGCCTCGTTGGGCGGTATTTTTGATTGATATATTTTTAGTTACCATTTCTACTGTTATTACTTTTTATATAATAATAGATCTTACTCCTAACTATTATCATTTTATAAGTTTTCCAGCAAAGGGCACTTTAATTATTCTGGTAAATATATTTTTCTTTTTTGTTTTTAGAACTTACGCCGGGATAATAAGATACTCATCCAATATTGATGCTTTAAAATTAGTTTTAGCAACTATCTGTTCATTTATTATCTTGATATTTATAAACTATATCACCTTTTTTATAATTGGTGAAAAGATCTTTTTAATTGGAAGTTTACTTATTAATTTATGGATCTCTTTTTCGCTGTTATTTCTTTTTAGACTTAGTGTAAAGCAAGTTTATGAGTTTTATAAAATTGTATTACGAGGAGAATCCATAAAGCGGGCTGTGATACTTGGGGCAGATGAGAATGCAATTTCTATCGCGGGCGCCTTAAATATTGAATATCCAAGAAGATTTAAAATAGTTGGTTTTTTAACTAAAACAAAACATAACAAAAGCATTAGAATTCTTGATACTCCGGTAATTAAATTTCAAACTTCTGTAAGTGAAAGTATTAAAAGGTTAAGAGCAACTGCTGTAATTCTTAGCGAACAAAATTTAACAGCCGAGGAAAAATTTTCGATCGTAGAAGATTGTTTGGAGAATGACATACAAGTATTTAACGCTCCCCTTGTTTCTAATTGGGAGGATAATGATAAACCTCTAGCTCAAAAAGTTAAAACACTTCAGATCGAGGACCTTTTAGATAGAGAACCAATCGTTTTAGATAAGGAAAATAAAGAAGCCCAATTAAGCGGTAAAACAATTCTTGTAACTGGTGGTGCGGGTTCAATTGGAAGTGAAATTGTGAGACAGGTTGCACAATATAATCCTCTTAAATTAATTATACTTGATCAAGCAGAAACTCCACTTCATAACTTACAGTTGGAGGTTGAAGCCAAATTTCCAGATCTAAAATATCGATTTATAATCTGTGATGTGGGAAATCAAAAAAGATTAGAATTAATGTTTCAGAACCATGATATAGATGTTATTTATCATGCAGCTGCATATAAGCATGTGCCCTTAATGGAAGCTAATCCGCATGAAGCAATTTCTGTAAATATCTGCGGAACAAAAAATCTTGCCGATCTGGCTGTAAAGTATAAGGTTGGTCATTTTGTAATGGTTTCGACAGATAAGGCGGTAAATCCTAGTAATGTAATGGGAGCCTCTAAGCGTGCAGCTGAAATGTATGTACAATCTCTTTTCCATAGTCAGGAAGTGAACGATGGAACTGAAACCAAATTTATAACCACCAGATTTGGGAATGTACTTGGTTCTAATGGATCTGTAGTGCCTTTATTTAGAAAGCAAATTGAAAAAGGAGGACCAGTAACCATAACACATCCCGATATTATAAGATATTTCATGACCATTCCTGAAGCTTGTCAATTAGTATTGGAAGCTGGAACAATGGGTAAAGGTGGTGAGATCTTTGTCTTTGATATGGGTGAACCCGTAAAGATTATGGATTTGGCTATTAAGATGATAAAGCTTGCGGGTTATACTCCTAATAAAAATATTAAAGTTAAAATAACCGGATTACGTCCTGGTGAAAAACTATATGAAGAATTGTTAAATGATGAATGTAAGACCTTGCCAACGCATCATAAAAAAATTATGATAGGTATAGATAAGGTTCAGGATTATGTCGTTATTAATTCAAAAATCGAAAAAATTATTAAATCTGCAGAAAAACTTAAAAACGACAAAGTAGTTGCGAAGCTCAAAGATCTAATCCCTGAATTTATAAGTAATAATTCATCTTACCAGAGATTAGATAATATTTTAAGAGATAATACTGAAATTGCTGTTTCTAAGGACAAGTAATTTTAATAATTAGGTTTTTGATAAGCAACAATTCTAAAAAACTATATTTGCATTCTTACATTTTATTTATGAAAAAACCATTATTATATACCTTCCTAAGCTTGATGTTAGGAAGCTGCGCTACCAAAGAGGAAATCGTTTATTTTCAGGGAGCAGAAAAACTAGATAATGTGGCAAATGCTCTAAGTTTTGAACCGGTTTTTGAAAAAAATGATATACTTCATATTAAAGTTTCTTCATTAAATAAAGATGTAGCAGCTCCCTTTCAAATGAATACCGATGGACAATCACAAGGTGGGGGAGGACAGCAAAATCCTGCCTTGTCAGGTTATATGATCGATATAAATGGGGATATTCAGTTTCCAGTATTAGGAAAAATTGCTGCTGCCGGTAAATCTAGAAGTGAGTTAGAATCTTATTTAACAAATGAAATACACAAATATGTAACCGATGCAGTTGTATCTGTAAGACTACTTAATTTTAGAGTTGTAGTATTGGGTGAAGCAGGATCACAATCTGTTGTGAATGTTGAAAATGAGCGTATGAGTATACCTGAACTTATTGCAAATGTGGGTGGCATTTCGTATGATGGCAAACGCCAGAACATTTTAGTGATAAGGGAAGTAGATGGAGTAAGATCTATCGGAAGAATTGATATGACGACAGCTGATGTTTTTAACGATCCATTCTTTTATTTAAAACAAAATGATATTGTTTATGTGGAGCCTACTTATAGGACAGTTAAAGCTGCTGGGTTTATCACTTCATATACTGGATTAATTTCACTCGCAACAACTATTTTTGGATTAGTAATCTTATTTACTAGATAGTATTTAATGGAAGAATTACAAGATTTTACAGAAGAAAAGGAATCAAATTTTGATCTAAAGGCAGAAATATTTAAATATCTTGCCTACTGGAAATGGCTTGTGCTTGGTTTTCTTGTTGGGGGACTTCTTGCTTTTCTTTACAATCGATATACGATACCTCAATATAGAACAGAAGCATCTATGATGATCCTTGATGAAGAAAAAAGTAATATGGCTAGTGCTTTGCCATCAGGTGGTGGATCAATTTTAAGTTTTGATGATAATTCTTTAGATAATCAGATAATTACACTTAAATCTAAAAGATTGGTAGAAAAGGTTGTAAAGGATCTCAACCTTAATATTTCCTATTTTATCGAAGGGAATATCATTACTACTGAGGCATACAAAAGTAGCCCAATTAGGATTCGGTTTATATCACCTGATAGTCTAGTTCAATACTCTAACAAAACTTTATTAATTACTCCTGTTTCTGAAACCGATTTTCTTCTGAAGGATGAAAGCGTTGGATATGAAAAAAATCATACTATAGGCGAAATAATAGATTTGCAGGGTTTGAAATTCTCTATTGTGCCTCAAACTTTAGAATCAGGATCCATCTTTAAAAAAACAAGTACCGTTCAAATAAATATTAGACCAGTAGATCAGATTGCCGGTAATTATATTTCTGGGTTGGAAATTGTTCCAAAAGGGAAGGCTGCAGATATTTTGTCATTGGCTATAATAGATGCAGAGAGTGAAAAATCTCAAGATTTTTTAAATAATCTCATGTACCAATTTAATGCTGATGGAGTTTCTGATAAAAGGCAAGTTGCATTAAGTACTACAGAATTCATCCAGGACAGATTATCAATAATCACTACTGAACTAGATTCAGTGGAAGGTGGAATGGCAACTTTTAAAAGAGAGAATAAATTCATGGATGTTTCTTCTGGCGCATCTGAATTTTTATCTAAATCAAGTCAAGCCGAACAACAAGTATTTGATATTGAGACTCAGTTAATGATCATTAGATCTGTAGAAGATTTGTTAAATTCTCGGAAAGCTTATGAGTTGCTACCTTCAAATGTTGGTATAGAAGGAGGTTTGTCAGGATTTATTTCCACTTATAACACCTTGGTTTTGGAAAGGAATGCCTATTTAAGAACTTCAACACCTCAAAACCCAGTTGTTCAGAAAATCACTGCTTCATTGGATTCATTGAAGGAAAACCTGCGAGATAATATTACCAGTCAGAAACGATCATTAAATATTCAATTAAGTGAATTAAATCAATTAGATAGAACGGCTCAGAGCAAATTTAGTAGCTTTCCTGGAATGGAGAAAGGAATGCGTGGAATTGAAAGGCAACAACAAATAAAAGAGCAATTATATCTTTTTCTATTACAACGAAGAGAGGAAGCCGCCATAGCATTTGCTGTTACTGGACCAGTGGCAAAAGTTATTGATCCCGCTTATACAATTCCATCAGCTGTAGATCCTAAGCCATTGTTAATATTGATTGGTGGCTTTTTAATTGGACTTATATTGCCTTTACTTATCCTCTTTGGAAAATTTATGCTTGACACGAAAGTTCATCATAAGGGTGATTTGGCGCCACTTATTAAGAATATTCCCTTTCTTGGTGAAATTCCTAGGATAAATGAAGGCTTGGATGAAACCATTCAGTTAAATGATAGATCACCTCTTGCTGAATCTTTTAGGATTTTGAGGACAAATCTCGCATATCTTTTAAAACCGAAACCTAGTGGTAAAGGTGAAATAATTTACGTCACCTCTACAATTAAAGGAGAAGGAAAAACCTTCATTTCTTATAATTTAGCTCGTACTCTTGCTACTACTAAAAAGAAAGTTGTTATTATTGGTGCGGATATTCGTAATCCTAAATTACATAGATATCTGGATGTGCCAATGGATTCCAAAGGGCTTTCAGATTTTTTATATAACTATGATCTTTCCTCGAATGATATTATTTCTAAATCTATAGATAAAGAAGTAAAGGTAGATATGGTGCTATCCGGCTCAATTCCACCAAATCCAGCAGAACTTTTTATGAGCGATAGGATGAAAAATCTGTTAGACGAATTATCTTCAAATTATGATTTTGTTATTGTAGATACCGCGCCTACCATGATTGTAACTGATACTTTATTGATTAGCCCTTTAGCTGATACCACTTTGTATGTTACCCGAGCTGGTTACACCGAAAAGAAACTTTTAGAGTTTCCAAAGGAACTTAAGCAACAAGGCAAGTTAAAAGGTTTAGCAATTATTTTAAATGATGTAGATTACTCGAAATTCTCTTATGGGGCAAAATACGGGTATTCTTACGGATACGGATACGGATATGGAGTCGATAAGGAATCTAAATGGAAGAAAATACTAAATAAAGCAAAAAATAAATCTAGTTAAAATATTCCCTGGTTTTAGATATCATTTTATAAAGGAAGTCTCTATTTTTCCTGGGTATTGCAGTATTTGATAACTTTTCTAAATGTTGTAATCTGTGGGTATCTGTACCAATAAAATCTATCATTCCGGCTTCTAATAATTTATATGCAGTTTTTTGCATATTTATTCCATAATGTGTCGTAAGGGAAAGCGCATTCAATTGAAAATAACAACCCCGATCTTTTAGATCCTGATATTTTCTCAAGTCTTTACTGTGATAGAATGCATACCTCTCTGGGTGAGCTAAAACTGGTTTGTACCCACTAGTTTGTATTGTAAATAAAATCTCATTTAAATTGATTGGCGCTTGAAAATAGGACATTTCAACAAGAACCATGTTTTCCTTGAGAGTTAGAAGCCTTTCAGTTTTTATAAGATCCAGGAAATGTTGATCCATCATATATTCTGCAGCAGCATTGATTTGAACTTTAGAAAGATTTGGATTTTGATTAACTTCTAATTTCAAATTTTGTAAAGCATTTTCTATGGTTTCTCTTGTATTTGGATAATAATCATTCATAACATGAGGTGTGGCAATAAAACTACTGATCCCCATTTGATTATACCGTTCTAATAACTGTATAGAATCTACCAAATTAGCTGCACCATCATCTATTCCCGGTAAAATATGATTATGGATGTCTGTTATTCCTTCTAATTGATCTATTAAAAATTCTTTCTTTCTGAAAATGGAAATCATAAAGTTCGTTTATATCATATAAAATTACATATTTTTATGTCGAATCCAGTTGGATTATGATATAACACTTATTTCAATTTATGAGAAGTCTTTTTATTGTTCTGTTTTTGACTGCTAACTCATTTTTACTTCAAGCACAACAAATAAATTATGAAGGTTTTGGATCTTTAACAGGAATTGTTAATTCTCAAGAAGAATCTCCATTCTGGATTCATTCTAACCAAAGGGGAAGAATAGATGAATCCAGCAATATTTCTGCTTTTTTTACTGCTAAGGCTACTTATGAGTTTTCAGAAAATGCTAGTCTGGAAGTAGGGTTAGGAGGTTTATTTCATGATGGTTACTCGGAAAAACTTCAGTTAGATGAATCCTATTTAGGTTTTCAGAATTCTTGGCTGCTTGCTCATGTGGGAAGAAAACAGAAAACCGAATTATATGACGGTTTAAGTGCGAGCAATCAAAATATTCTATGGTCGCTGAATGCAAGACCACTTCCTGGAATTAGCTTTCAAACAAAACAGCCTATTTATTTCTGGAAAAATGCGGGATTGGCTTTTGAAGCTAGTTTGGAGGAATTTATAACCGATGATGAACGTTATGTTAAGGATACAAGGGTGCACCATAAAAGCTTCCATTTAATATTTAATAAGATTCAAAATTTTGAATTTAAAGTTGGATTGCAGCATTTTGTACAATGGGGAGGAACATCTCCTGTTTTCGGGAAATTACCTGGGAGTTTTAATGATTATATAAACGTTTTTACTGGAAAAGAAGGTAATGATAATGTAAGTGGTGAAGAAGCTAACGCCCTTGGAAACCATCTTGGAAGTTATGAGGTCTATCTCAACACATCCATTAACAATTATAAAGTGGAAATTCTATATAATCATCTCTTCGAGGATGGTTCTGGTAGGGTTTTAAGAAACACTCCTGATGGAAGATACGGTGTATTTATTAAAAACCCGGATTCAAATAATATTATTAATTCTCTGATGTATGAGTTCTACTATACAAAAGATCAAAGTGACGACAATATTACCACAGATGGAAGCGATAACTACTTCAATAATAATTTATACCGATCCGGTTGGACCTATGAAAGTAGAATTCTAGGAGTACCATTTATAACTTTGGATGATGACAGATTTAGAATTAATAACAATAAAATTATTGTTCATCATATTGGAATATCTGGAATTGTATCAAATTTACCATATAAGCTTCTAACCAGCTATAGAAAAAATTATGGAGGGAAAGGGACTACTAGTTTCGAGAAGAACACTGTTCTATCTACTTATTTAGATCTAAAAGTGTATCAATCTTATTTTGATGTAAATCTTCAATTGGGATCAGATTTTAGCGATATAGAATCTCCAAACTTTGGTGCTGGAGTTCAACTAAGTAAAAAACTATTTTAATCCCTCAATGAGGATTTAATTTTCCGAACCGAACTATCGGAATGGTAAGATTTTAGCAAAAAAAGACTGGTTTTCTGCTGTGCTGAAAAATACCTCTGGAAAAAGCGACTTTTCTTTTGTTTCTCCCGATAACTCCTATCGGGATCTGGGCGAACAATGAAAATGGAAAAAGATATTGTTAAAGAAATATATTAATTGATATTCAGATTGTTATAAAAATCCTTAAATGATAGTAATCGGGACATAGCTCATGGACTTGCCACGATGTTCTTTATTTTAAATTCTATTAATAGAATTTTATATCTCTATGTAAAGAATATTACCAGAATCACGACATATATACTTAGTTTAGGATTCTTGTTTTCTAGGATAAACTTTTCTATCTTTTAGAATTGAAAGCTCCCAACCAAGCCCGAAGCAATTCTTATGTCTAGCCTAAATTCAGAAAAATCAATAAGAGAAGATCTTATTAGCAAAATACTGCAAAGCGAATACTTAAATAAAGATGAAAATTATTTTCAATATCATCTAAAAACTAATTCAGCTGGAGAAGTTCAATCTATAAGTCCGGAAGGGACCGATTTTCTAATTCAGCATTTTGGGTTAGTTTTAAAAGTAGGTGATATTTTATTCGATATTGTTCCAACCGAATCTTTAAAAGAATTTTTAGTCTGCTTTAAAGATGCTTTAGATGGAATTTCTTCAGGCATATCTTTTAAGGGTATTTCTAGCCAACAAATTAAATTTCATCTTAATTCCATAGAAGATAGACAAATAGTTGAAATTGATATAAGTATTTCCCAAGCTGAGTATAACAGGAATACTATTCCTGTTAATACCTCCCAAGAAATGAAGACCTTAAATGAAACTTCCCAGGTTTTTGAATCTTTATTTAACAATCACCCAGATGCTGTTTATTCTTTTGATCTAAAAGGGAATTTTATTACTGCTAATGAGAGTGCTTGTAAAATGGCTGAAATTTCTAATTCAGAATTATTAAAACATAGTTTCTTGCCGCTTATACCCGAGAAAGACCAAGAAATGGTGCTTAATCATTTTCTTAATGCTGTAAAAGGCGAATTTCAGAATTACAATACAGGAATGAGAGGTTTTAAAGGAACCGAAATAATAATAAACATAACCAATTTTCCAATTATAATAAACGGAAAAATCACCGGTGTATTTGGCATTGCAAAGGATATAACCCAGATAGAGCTTAATAAAGCCCATGCCTTACATTTAGAAAAACGCTATAAAACGATTCTTGACCAATCCTTAGATGTTATTTGTACAATAGATAAAGATGGCTGTTTTGTTCATATTAACGAGGTATGTTATGAAATGTGGGGGTATAAACCAGAAGAATTATATGGCAAACCTTATATGGAACTTGTTGTAAGGGAAGATTGGGAATCTACAACAGTTGCGGCCCAGGAGATCATGAGTGGGGAGAATAAAACTAATTTTTCCAATAGATATATTAAAAAAGATGGTTCTGTTTTGCCTATGGTTTGGTCTACTCGTTGGGTAGAAGAAGAGCAATTAATGTATTGTATTGCAAAAAATGCGTCTGAAATGAATGCTGTTAAAAATAAATTGGAAGAAGAACGAAATATTCTTAGGGCAATCATAGATAATATACCAGATTATATTTTTGTAAAAAATAAAAACAATGAGGTAATTCTGGCCAATAAAAAGTTCTATTCAGATTATTTAGGAAAAAATAATGAATCGGAAATACTGGGAAGGAAACCGACAGATTATTTTTCAAGAAACCTAGGAGAGGAAATTATAGAAGATAACATTCAAGTTATGGAAAATGACCTAGTTGTTATTAACCGAAAAGATGTTGTTTATGACCATGAAGGTAAAAAAGAAATTATTCTATTAACTAAAGTTCCATTTAAAACCAAAAAAGGGGACGTAATTGGTTTGGTAGGAATCGCCAGAAATGTTACCGAGAATTATGAATTTGAGCAAGAACAACTATTAATATCTAAACTTAACGAAGCTCTGGGTGCAGCAGAGAATTTACAGAAAGGCCTTTTTGAAACCATACAAATTATATCAGAATATTTTGATTTTGGTTACGCTGAAGCTTGGGAAGTGGGATTGATAGATGATCGTTTAAAAAATATAGCGATCTATCAACCCAATACTGAGAATTTTTTAAATTCTGAAAAACATAAAGAATTGCAAAACTCCAATATCCCAAAAAAAATTTTAGAATTAAGAGAGATTAAAATTTGGAAAGGCGATCTTTTTCATGACGATATTTCCAATTCTATTACTATAGGGGTACCAATTATTTTTGATAAAAAAGTAATACAAATTCTCACTTTTCGTGGTAGTACCCATAATAGAAGTCTCGGTCTTCTAAAAGATATTTTCCATAGAATACGTATTCAAATTGCTTCGGGAATACAACGAAAGATCACAGAATCTCAATTAAATAATCTTTTCAAAAATTCTCCAACCTTAATAACCGTTATTGGTTTAGACGGATACATGAAAAAAGTAAGTCCCTCTTTTACTAAAATTTTCGGTTTTTCGGAAGAGGAATTGCTTAGTACCCCATATCAGGATTTTTTATACCCAGATGAAATAAATATTTCGTTTAAAAGATTAAAAGAGGTTGCACAAGGCTATGCTCCAAAGGCTTTTGAAGGAAGATGTAGAGCAAAGAATGGAGAATGGAAATGGATCTCATGGACCCCTTCAGAAATAATCTCAGATGATGGAATAATAAGTTTATTTGGATTGGATATAACAGATCGTAAAGATCATGAGAAGGAATTAAAAAAATACAATGATCAAGTTAATAATATTTTGGAAAGTATTACAGATGGGTTTTTCTCCGTAACTAACGATTGGATAGTTACTTATTGGAATAAGGAAGCAGAAAATTTATTAAGGGTAAATAAGGAAGTACTTCTGGGTAATAATTTATGGGATCATTTTGCAGATTCTAAAGACTCTTTAACCTTCACAAAATATGCTGAAGCTATGGAAACGGGTAAAAAAGTTTCTTTTCAGGATTATTTTGAAACTTATGATACTTGGTTTGAAGTGAATGCATATCCTAGTGAGACAGGACTTTCGGTTTATTTTAAAGATATAACCATAAAAAAGAGAATTGATGAAGAAATAAAAAATGCCAAAGAAAGATATGATCTCGTAACTAAAGTAACTCATGAAGCAATTTATGACTGGGATCTAATCCAAAATTCCATGGAATGGAGTGATGCCTATGCTACTTCGTTTGGATATCCCATTCCCTCTTTAGAAAACGGATTAGAACATTGGGAACATCAATTGCATGCAGACGATAAAGAGAAGGTTGTTTCAAGTTTAAATGCTGCTCTATACAATAGTTCTGCAAATTTTTGGGAACAAGAATATAAACTTGTAAAGGCAAATAATGATATTGCCATTGTAATAGATAGAGGCTTAATAACAAGAAATAAAAAAGGGAATCCTATAAGAATGATTGGATCCCTTCAGGATATAAGTGAACTAAAGCAGAATGAGATTGCTCTAGAAAAGTTAAATTTCAACTTAAAACTCCATGCAGATGAGTTAGCCTTATCTAATGCAGAATTGGAGCAATTTGCTTATATAGCTTCCCATGATCTTCAGGAACCACTTAGAATGGTAACCAGTTTTTTAACGCAGTTAAACAAGAAATACAAAGCTCAACTAGATCCTAAAGCTCAACAATATATTTACTATGCTACAGATGGGGCGGTTAGAATGCGACAGATCTTGTTAGATCTTTTAGAATATTCCCGAGTGGGTAAGATGGACTACGATCTGGAGGAGATAGATCTTAATCTTTTGCTTAAGGATATAATTAAGCTTCATAGAGATCTTATTGGAGAAGTAGACGGTGAAATTTTATATAACAAATTACCGGTTATTACAGCTGCAAAAAGTCCGATACAACGAGTAATCTCTAATTTAATAACCAATGCTTTAAAGTATCAGAAAAAGGATAATAAGCCATTTATTAAAATTAGCGTTATCGAAGATGAAGAATTTTGGGAAGTAAGAGTATCAGATAATGGAATTGGAATTGATGAACAGTTTTTCGATAAAATTTTTGTTGTTTTTCAAAGATTGCATAGTAAGGATGAATATTCCGGAACAGGAATAGGGCTTGCTATTTGTAGAAAGATAATTGAGAACCACGGAGGGAAAATATGGGTAAGCTCCAAAATTAATGAAGGAAGTACTTTTCATATTACAATTAAAAAACAAAATTAGTATATTTGAAATAGCCCCTACAAAAATCACCTTATGCACCCTATAGATATTTTACTGATTGAAGATAATGAAGGAGATATTCTTTTAACAAAAGAAGCGTTATTAGAAGGCGATATTCTGAAAGAATTACAAGTTGTAAAAGATGGTTGGGAGGCTTTGTTATATTTGGAAAAGAAAGAAAACTACAAGTCGGCAAAAACACCAGATCTAATTTTGCTTGATATTAATTTACCCAAATTAAATGGTTTCGAGGTCCTAAAAAAAATTAGGTCTGCCGAGAATACTAAAAACATTCCGGTTGTAATACTTAGCACTTCTACTTCAGATAATGATATAAAAAAAAGCATTAAGTATCACGCAAATTACTATATTTCCAAACCTATTGATGCAGATGGTTACCCTAGGGTAATCCGTTCCATTAAAAAATTCTGGCTATCTAATTTAAATCAATCGGTTTCAAAATAGTGTTTATGAATTATAGTTCCGATGAATTAAAAATACTCGTTGTAGAAGATCATATCGGAGATTATATTCTTATAGAAGACTATCTTACTGAAGAACACGTGCAGATCAATCTCACTCGTGCACTTACTTTTAAAGAAGCTAAAGAGAAACTAAAATCGGCAGAAACCTATAATTGTATTCTTTTAGATCTTTCATTACCAGATGTGGATAGCAATGAGGAGCTGGTTCGCAAGATGGTAGCTTTAAGTAATAATACTCCTATAATTGTTTTAACAGGTTTTGCAAATAAAGAATTTGGTGTAAAAACATTATCCTTGGGAATATCAGATTATTTACTGAAGGATGAACTTAATGCGGCACAATTAGCAAAAAGTATTTACTATAGTATAGAGCGAAAAAATATAGATCTTAAATTAAGCGAATCCGAAAGAAAGTATAAAACCTTATTCGATTTTAGTCCCTATCCAATGTGGGTGTTGGATAAGCATAGTTTAGATTTCTTAAAAGTAAATGAAGCGGCTGTAAAATTATATGGATATTCAACAGAGGAATTCCTAAATATGAGTGTTCGTGATCTGTGGGTGGATGAGTTAAAAGAGGAAATTCAACATACCTGGAAAGAAAATTATCATGGAAAATTTAATACTACGGTTAAGCATCTAAAAAAAAATGGTTCTATAATTCATGTAGAAATTTTAAGCAACCCCATAGATTTTGATGGGAGGGAAGCACGAGTAACTCAAATTACAGATATTACCAGTCAATTGCAGGCAGAGCAGGCTTTAAAATCTAGTGAAAAACGTTTTAAAGCACTGGTTCAAGATGCATCAGATTTGGTGATGATCTTTGATTTTGAAGGAAACATGTCCTATGTGAGTCCGTCCTCCAATCAGATGATTGGAATCTTAGATTCAGAAATGCTTCAAAAAAATTTCTTTTATTACATTCATGAAGATGATGTACAAACTGTGAGAGAACATTTATTGATGCTACATGATTTAAAACGAATTCAAATACCTTCTTATAGAATTAAAACATCTACGGGAAAATGGCGCTATGTTGAAACCATAATTACTAATTTATTTGAAGAAGAATATGTAAATGGAATTGTGGCAAATTGTAGAGATATAACAGATTTTATTAAACAAGAAAAGAAATTAATATCAAGTTTAAAACGCTACGATACGGTTGCAAAAGCTACAAGCGATACTATTACAGATTTTGATATTCTCAATGACAAGATATTTTATAACGAAGGGATGCAGAGTGTTTTTGGATATACCAAAGAACAAATTAATAATACCAGTGCATGGTGGAATGATAAAATTCATCCAGAGGATAGGTTTAGAGTGAAAGCTACCTCTAAAGAAATTAAAATTTCGAAATCTAAAAATATTCAAATTGAATATCGTTTTAGATGTGCAGATGGAAGCTATAAATATATTTTAGATAGAAGTTATTTGGTTACAGATATCGATGGTAATCCTGTTAGAATTATCGGAGCAATGCAAGATATAACAGATATTCAGAATTACATTCAAACCATAGAAGATCATAATAGCAGATTAAAAGATATAGCTTGGACACAATCTCACGTTGTTCGTGCTCCTTTAGCTAGAATTATGGGAATAATCAATCTACTTCAGAAATTCCCTGATATTAGTGAACAGGATCAATTGTTAGAACATATTATTTCATCGGCTATTGAGCTGGATGATATTATTAGAAATATTACCATTAAAACCGAAAACGTTTCATCAATAGAAAAATAATGCTCGAAGTTTTAATTATAGATGATGATGATATTGTAACCTTGGTGCAAGGCAAATTATTACAGAACTGTAATGTCTGCAAAAATCCATTAAAATTCAAAAGGGCTGTAGATGCATTGGAATATTTATATTTGGCTAGTCCAGATAATGATTATTTGCTACTATTAGATATTAATATGCCACTGATGAACGGATGGCAATTTTTGGAAGAAATAGAAAAAATGACAATTAAAGAGCAGGTTTTTGTATATATGGTGACTTCTTCTATAGACTTTAACGATAAGGAGAAAGCGAAGAAATATAGCAGAATTGTCAATTTTATTGAAAAGCCTATTACTGTAAAAAATTGTGAACAATTAAAAGAACATCAGCTTTTTAAAAGCCATTTTGAGTAAAATTAAACATCTGTCGTGGTAGGATTGCCCTCATTTATTTTTTCTTCAGCCCATTCCTCTTCTTCTTCATCCGGTCCCTCTGGTTTATCCTGAAAAGATCCTGCTCTTGGTTCATGATTTAGTTTAATATACATAGGGAAATGATCTGAATCTATGCTTTCCAATCTGGCAATATCTACCAAGGTAAAATCATTAGTGTGAAAAACATGATCTAAAGGCCATCTAAAGATGAAATATCCTGTATGGAAGGTATTAAAGAAACCTCTTCCCAGTCTAGGATCCATCAATCCGCTCATTTTTTGAAATAATCTTGTAGTACGAGACCATGCCACATCATTAAGATCTCCGATAACCAAAACAGTTTCTTTATCTTTCTTTACATCTCTACCAACAAATAATAATTCGGCATCCCTTTTTGTGGAAGTTAGATCTTCTGTAGGGCTCGGAGGTTTCGGGTGAAGACAATGGATCTTGACCTGATGACCGTTAGGAAGAATTGCATGCCCGTGGATAGATGGGATTTCTTCATCTATAAGATACATCACCTTTATATCCTTCAATTCTAGTTTAGAGTAAAGGTGCATTCCGTAAAGATTATCTAATGGAACTTTTACGGTATGCTTATAATCTTCTTCAATAGCACTTAATTCTTCTTCCCAAGTTTTGTCCGATTCTAACGTAAGTAAGATATCTGGATTTTTGTTATTTACTAATTTTATAAGTTTATGATAGCTGGTATTGGTTGTGAGCACGTTACTTACCAGAATTGATATATGGTTATCGCTGCTATCCCCTTTGAATGATTCTACGGTTTTTTTAGAAAGTTTAGTATAAGGGATAATTTTTGATGCTTGATACACAAAACTGAGCACTAATAGAGACAAAAGTCCAAATTGCCAAAATTCATCGAATGGATATACCAGTAAAATGGATACGATTATGGTAATTATTAAAAAACTTATCTGCAAACGTGGGAAATCGAAACCTCGAACCCACCATTGATCAAATCTGGTTAAAGACGCCAAGGTTGGTATTAACATTATAACTCCTAATATGGTAACAACAGTTTCAGAAATACCCATTCATTAAATTATTCAATTCAAATAAGATGCAATTTAATTAATCTTTTAAAACTGATAGGACAATCCCAAACCTTGAGAGGTAAAGTTATATTCCCCTTGATGAAAGCTGGATGTAGGATATATTTGTAAATTTTTATTGGTCTTTTTATGTAATTCAGGAATGAGGATTCCGCTGGCAGCACCTACAGCATATCCAATTATATTATCTGTAAGAAAATGTTTCCCTGCTTTTATCCTCATGTATCCTACAGAAGCTGGAATTGCTGCGGCTACACCCCAAATTAAAGGTTTTAAAGGTGAGTCTGGATTAAAATCGTTAAAGACCTTAGCTGCGAAGAAAGTTCCTGCCGCTGTTGCAGCAGTATGTCCTGCAAAAAATGAACGTTGTTCATCACTGTTTATTCTTTGTTCGTTACTAAGAGATTCATTATAAACTAGTGGTCTACTTTTTTCTACAAGTCCAGCAGTAATAGTAAATAATGCTCCGGTCGTTGCCATAGTTTCTATAAATAATACAGAAATTTGCCCTGCATTTCCTCTTTCATTTTCATTAATTAACAAAGCGAATGGAAGCACGAAAGATGCATAAAATGGAATATAACTATCATCGTTCGCTTTTTCAGAATAATAACCAGCTGCCCATCTGTCCACTCCCCAAAGATCATCCTTAGAAAGATTGTTAAGATCATTAACAGTAAGATCGTCTTTATCCTGGATTAATTTTACTCCTAGTACATTAAGTCCAACTGCAGAGGTGATCCAGATTCCATCTTTCACAAAATCTGTCTCATAAGGAGAATTTTTTTTTTCCTGAGAGAAACCCGAAATCGCAACCAGTATAATTGAGGCTACTGTAAATATATTTTTAATCATTTTTTCTAATTTTTTCCAAATCTCATATTTCTTGTAGAATTGAGTAATAGAATTAAGAAAAGAATAACATCATGAACTATAGTTTCTAGCCTCTTAAATGTTATTTTTTATCTGGTTTATGGTTCTTTTTAAATAGGAATTAACAAAAGTTTAGTTCCTGTTGAGTAAGCAATCACTTCCTATAACGCCTAAAATGACTTAACTTTAAAATATGAAAAAGAAGGTTGAACATACTCGAACAGGTTTTGTTTTTAAACGATTCGAAGAAGAGGCAAAAAGCCCTTTTGATAAGCTTTTCGAGATATTTAAAGAATTGATCACACACACCTCTGGAGACTTTGATGAAGCTATAGATTGGTTACGACAGTTAGATAAAGAATATAAGCTAACTACAAGTGAATATACAATAGACGATTTTATTGAAGATCTTAAGAAAAAAGGATACATCCAAGAAGAAATAGATCCGGATGGAAATGGAGGAATGGCCATTACAGCAAAAGCAGAAAGAGCCATTCGCCAGCAAGCTTTAAATCAAATTTTTGGTAAGATAAAAAGGAGTGGTTCAGGAAATCACAGTACAAAATATCAAGGAGTAGGGGATGAGCATACTGGAGAATTCAAAGAATTCCATTATGGAGATTCTCTGGACAGGATCGCAATGACAGAGAGTTTAAAAAATGCTCAGATAAATCATGGTGCTGGGGAGTTTAAAATGACAGAGGATGATCTGGTTGTAGAAGAAACTCATCATAAGTCACAGATGAGTACGGTACTTATGATAGATATAAGTCATAGTATGATCTTATACGGAGAAGATAGAATTACTCCTGCTAAAAAGGTTGCAATGGCCTTGGCCGAGTTAATAACAACTAGATATCCTAAGGATACTTTAGATATTCTGGTGTTTGGGAATGATGCTTGGGCAATTTCTATTGGGGATCTACCCTATCTTAAAGTTGGACCGTATCATACCAATACCGTTGCAGGCCTTCAGTTAGCAATGGATCTTTTGCGGAGAAAAAGAAATACCAATAAGCAAATTTTCATGATCACAGATGGAAAACCAAGCTGCATAAGGGAGCGAGATGGCACCTACTATAAAAATAGTGTTGGTTTGGATCCATATATAATAGAGAAGTGTTACAATGCTGCTACACAAGCTAGAAAACTGCATATTCCCATCACCACTTTCATGATCGCAAAAGATCCTTATTTAGAAAGGTTTGTTAGAGAATTTACTCAAGCCAATCATGGGAAAGCATTTTTCACTGGGCTTAAAGGTCTGGGGGAAATGATCTTTGAGGATTACGAAAACAATAGAAAAAAGAAAATTAGAGGTTAAAAAAACAATCTTTAGAATTAATAAAATTATATAGTTATAAGCTATGTCTCCTGCTATTTGGCAAAGACGAAATAAGAAACATATGAAAATAGAAAATATTAAAACTTTTGGCGAACTTAAAGATTCAGGATATACTTCCAAAAGTATAAAGGAAGAACTAAGACAAAATTTAATTAGCAATATTAAATTGGGGAAATCTTCTTTTGAAGGGATCCACGGATATGAACATACAGTGATTCCGGAATTGGAGCGCGCGATATTATCTAAACATAACATCAATTTCTTAGGATTAAGAGGACAGGCGAAAACGCGTTTGGCTAGACTTATGGTAAATTTATTAGATGAATTTATTCCAATTGTGGAGGGTTCAGAAATAAATGACGATCCTTTTAATCCTATTTCCAGATATGCCAAAGAATTGCTTAGGGAAAAAGGGACTTCTACTCCAATTACTTGGGTTGGAAGGGACGAGCGATTTTTCGAAAAGCTTGCTACTCCAGATGTAACCGTAGCCGATCTTATTGGCGATGTAGATCCTATTAAAGCGGCTAATTTAAAATTGAGTTATGCAGATGATCGGGTGATCCATTTTGGAATGATCCCGCGGGCTAATAGAAGTATTTTTGTTATTAATGAGCTTCCAGATCTTCAAGCTAGAATTCAGGTGGCGCTTTTTAATATTTTACAAGAAGGGGATATTCAAATTAGAGGATTTAAACTGAGGTTGGCATTGGATATGCAATTTGTGTTTACCGCAAATCCAGAAGATTATACCAATAGAGGAAGCATAGTAACTCCTTTAAAAGATAGAATTGGATCCCAGATCCTTACCCATTATCCTCATAATATTGGCATTGCTAAAACAATTACGCAACAAGAAGCAAAACTGGACGATCGGCAGAAAGGATTGGTATATGTTCCAGAATTAGCAAAAGATCTATTAGAACAAATAAGTTTTGAGGCTAGAGATAACGAATATATAGATTCTCGAAGTGGGATTAGTGCCAGATTAAGTATTTCGGCTTTCGAAAATCTTTTAAGTGCAGCAGAACGTAGATCCTTGAAATCGGAAGTAGAAAGTACCTTATTGAGATTCAGCGATTTCCTAGGTGTGATTCCCGCAATAACTGGAAAAATCGAATTAGTGTATGAAGGTGAACAGGAGGGAAGTGCCTATGTAGCACAGGAATTGATATCAGATGCAGTAAAAACCTTATTCCCTCAATACTTCCCTAAGATAGAAAAGTTGGAGAAAGATTCAGAAAATAATCCATATAACGAATTGGTAGAATGGTTCTTTGCTGAAAGTGGATTTGAGTTGTTAGACGATCTTACAGATGAAGAATATAAGGAACGCTTAAATTCTATCCCACCATTAAATAAATTAATTGAAAAATATCAGCCAAATATTCCTCAAGAAGATCAATATTTTCTGAAGGAATTCTTGCTGTGGGGTTTGGTAGAATATAAGAAACTTAATAAATATAGATTTACTGAAGGTATTCAGTTCAAAGATCTCTACGGAAGTTATATAAGTGGACTTTAGAACAATTTAACTAAGTGTTTGGTTAATGTTATTTCATTCATCTTTAAATTGAACATAATTATTTAAAAAAAATATAATGAGTAAAGATAAAAACGTAAAAGCACAGGAAAAATTCGGAGAAGCTGTAAATACAGGAAAGCTTGAACTTATTAGAGAGGTAGTTTCAGAAAAAGTGAAAGACCATGATCCTGCGCCAATACAAGGACCTGGAGCGCAAGGTTTTATAGATTTCTTTAGTATGATGCGTACTGCATTTCCAGATTTAGGAGTAGAAGTAGAACATATGGTAACCGATGAAGATAACGTGAGCTTTGCTTATACCGCTTCAGGCACACATAAGGGAGAATTTATGGGCGTGTCTCCTACAGGAAAACAGTTTAGTGTACGTGGTATGCAAATTGGAAGATTTGAAAACGGCAAATTAGTAGAACGTTGGGGAAGCACAGACGAGTTAGGAATTCTAAAGCAACTAGGAGTGGAACCTGTAAAATAAAAAGCATTTTATTTTTAAAATTCTAATTGAAATACTTCTTCAATGGAATAATATTCAATCAATTTACAAATCTGATAATTTAAAATCTTTAAATTATCAGATTTGTTATTTTATAATCTATTGAATAAGAATACTCTAATATTCATTTTAAATAAAATAAAAGATCTCTAAAAGAACTTTTATTTATACATTTATAATCAGTTCTTTTTAGAAAACATGATTTATAAAAATCTTTCAAATAGCATTTTACCAATTATTCCTGGCACTTCAGGCAATACTGCTATTTATATGTTTTCTATTACCCCTATGGGGTATTATTTATAAAACTTCCGCACCAAATTTTCATTTTATTTTTTTTAATCTTAATAATAATAACATGAATGTAATGAAATTCGGAGGATCTTCATTAGGCACTCCAAGTAGCATAAAATTAGTTTCAGAAACTATTCAAGAAAAACTACAAGAAGGAACATGCTTGGTGGTTTTATCTGCTTTTGGTGGAGTAACCAACGATTTCTTACAAATGGCGGATCTTGCTGCTACAGGCGATTTAAGTTATAAAGAAATCCTTCAGAAAAATGAAAAAAGACATTTAGATACTATAAAGGAACTTCTCCCAATTAAAAACCAGAGTGTTATTTTAAGTAAGGTAAAGACAGAATTCAATGGTTTAGAAACACTTTACGAAGGAGTTTATTTATTAAATGAACTTTCTAATAAGACCAAACATGTTATAGCTAGTTATGGCGAGATCTTGTCTTCACTTATAACTGCCGAATATTTGAAATCATTAAATATAAACGTCAAATTTGTGGATTCCAGAGACCTTATTATTTGTAAAAACGACAATGAAAAGGTGCAGGTGAATTATGTTAGGACCAATACAAACATCCTGAACTATTTTAAGGAAAATACTGCCGATCTTTTTGTAGCACCTGGATTTGTGGCTAATAATGAACAAGGGGTTCCTAGTACATTAGGAAGAGGGGGATCCGATTTTACTGCTGCTATCTTTGCGGGAGCCTTGGATGTAGATAAAGTGTTAATTTATACAGACGTAGATGGAATGTATACAGCTAATCCAAGTATCGTATCTCATGCATATCCTTTAAAAAACATCTCTTATGAGGAAGCTATGGAATTATCTCATTTTGGGGCTAAGGTTTTGTATCCACCAACCTTACAACCGCTATTAAATAAGCAAATAGAGATCCATATAAAAAATACATTCAAGCCTTTAGAAATCGGTACTGTAATATCCAAATCCAGCAAGGAGAATTTTAGATGGGTTACCGGGATCACACATATAGATTCAATAAAACTATTAAACATAGAAGGTAGTGGAATGGTAGGTATTCCTGGTTTTTCAAAAAGACTTTTTGAGGTATTATTTCAGGAAAAGATAAATGTGGTTCTTATTACACAAGCTTCTTCTGAACATAGTATTTGTATAGCAGTAAAAGATGAGGAGGCATTGCAAGCAAAAGAAGCAATTAATGAGGTTTTTGAAGTTGAGATACAAAACTTCAAGATCAAGCCAGTAGAGATAGAAGATAACGTTGCAATTATAGCCCTTGTTGGAGATAGAATGAAAAGTCATCATGGGCTTAGTGGAAAAATGTTTAGCGCATTGGGAAATAACAATATTAATATTAGAGCCATCGCCCAAGGATCTTCAGAGAGGAACATCTCTGCTGTGATTGCCAAAAAAGACGTTAAAAAGGCCTTGAATACCTTACATGAACAGTTTTTTGAAGTGCCTTCAAAAGAGCTCAATCTATTTATTACCGGCGTGGGCAATGTAGGTAGTAAATTGATAGAACAATTAAAACAACAAGAAGCATATCTTTTGGAAAAACTGAGCCTTAAGATCCGTATTCTTGGTATTTCCAACTCTAGAAAAATGTTATTTTCAGATGAAGGGATAGATCTAAATAACTGGCAACAGGAATTAAAAAATGGACAAATTGCATCTAAAGAAGAATTTTTTGAAAGAGTGAAAGACCTTAATTTGCGCAATAGTATATTTGTAGATAATACAGCTAGTCCAGAGATCGCAAATTGGTATAAACAATATTTGGCAAATTCTATATCTGTAGTTACCTGCAATAAGATCGCCTGTGCAGATGAATTTAAAAATTATCAAAAACTTCAAGATCTTTCCAGAGAATATGGAGCCTCCTTTTTATACGAAACAAATGTTGGAGCAGGATTACCTATAATAGATACGCTTAAGAACTTAATGGCTTCAGGAGATAGGGTTCATAAAATTCAGGCAGTACTTTCGGGAAGTTTAAATTTTGTTTTCAATAATTATAATGCTGAAGAACCATTTTTTAGAACTGTGGAAGCAGCTATGAAGGAAGGTTTTACCGAGCCTGATCCCAAAATAGATCTGAGCGGAATAGATGTTTCCCGAAAAATATTGATCCTTGCAAGAGAAAGCGGATTACAATTGGAACTAAACGAGATTGAAAATGATAGTTTTTTATCTGAAGCAAGTTTAAAAACCGCTACCAACGAAGAATTCTTTGAAGTTTTAAAAAATGATGAACCAAACTTTAAGGAGATGTATAAAAATGCTTCGGAAAACAACAAACAATTAAAGTATGTTGCTCAATTGGATAATGGACATGCCAAGGTGGGCTTACAACAAGTAGGAGCAGAACATCCATTTTATAATTTAAATGGGAGTGATAATATAGTGCTCTTTTATACAAACAGGTATAGTGAACAACCACTTATTGTGAAAGGGGCCGGAGCTGGTGCAGATGTTACAGCATCTGGGATCTTTGCGGATATTATTAGAATAGGTAAGAAATAACTATGAAAGAGATTAAAATATTTGCTCCTGCTACCGTTGCAAACCTTTCTTGCGGATTTGATGTTTTAGGCTGTTGCTTAGATATTATTGGAGACCAAATGATCCTTAGAAAGAATAACCAAAGAAAGCTTAGAATACTAAGGATTACAGGCCAAGAATTAGCATTGGAAGCGAAAAATAATGTGGCAACAGTAGCGATAATAGCGATGCTAGAAGCTTTGGATTCCACACAAGGCTTTGATATTGAAATAGACAAAAAAATAAAAGCTGGAAGCGGTATTGGAAGTAGTGCAGCGAGTTCTTCTGGAGCGGTGTATGCAGTTAATAAATTATTAGGAGATCCATTTACACTTAAAGAGCTTATCCCCTTTGCTATGGAAGGAGAACGTTTAGCCAGCGGTAATGCACATGCAGATAATGTTGCTCCCGCTTTAATGGGAGGCTTTAGTTTGGTTAAGAGTTACCATCCATTAGAAGTGCTTGCATTGCCTTCTCCACCTGAATTAAGGTTGGTCATTTTGCACCCGCTAATAGAACTAAGAACTAAAGATTCTAGAGCGGTAATAAAACAACAAGTCCAATTAAAAGATGCGATTGCCCAATGGGGAAATCTTGCTGCATTTGTGAGTGGTCTTTATACAAATGATTATAAATTGATAGGCAGAAGCCTTCAGGATAAGATTATAGAACCGGTGCGATCTATTCTTATTCCTTATTTTGAAGAACTTAAGACTATTGCTTTGGAAAATGGAGCTTTAGGTTTTGGGATCTCAGGCTCGGGACCTTCCGTTTTTGCAATGTGTAAAGGAGATACTATTGCAGCAAGTGTAAAGGAAGCTATGCACTTGTTTTATAAGGAAAAGGGAATAGATTTCGATTTACATCAATCAAAAATAAATACTCAAGGAATTAAAATTTTATAATGCAATATTTCAGTTTAAATAACAGAGAACATACCTCCAGTTTTGAGAATGCTGTACTAAGAGGGCTTGCACCAGATAAAGGTTTGTATTTTCCCGAGAAGGTTACCAGTTTACCTAGATCTTTTTTTAAGGACATTAATGGTTTTTCTAAAGTAGATCTGGCCTTTCAAGTAATCAAGAATTATGTAGGAGATGAAATACCTACTTCAGAATTAACTAAGATCATTGAACATACGCTGGATTTTGATTTTCCTGTGGTATCAATAAAGGAGAATATTGCAGTTTTAGAGCTTTTTCATGGACCTACGATGGCGTTTAAAGATGTTGGTGCAAGATTTATGGCTGGGAGTTTAGGTTACTTCATTAAAAAGGGCAATGTTGGGAATGTAACTGTATTGGTAGCAACATCTGGAGATACTGGTGGTGCCGTTGCAAATGGTTTCCTTGGTGTGGAAGGCATTGATGTCGTAATTCTTTACCCTAAAGGGAAAGTTAGCGAAATTCAGGAAAAGCAGCTTACTACACTTGGCGAAAATATTATTGCGCTGGAGGTCGATGGTACTTTTGATGAATGCCAAGATATGGTTAAGCAGGCCTTTTTAGATGAAGAGATTTATAAAAAGCGACAATTAACCTCTGCGAATTCCATAAATGTAGCTCGATGGTTGCCTCAAATGTTCTATTATTTTATAGCCTATCAGCAAATTGCTGAAATCGATAAAAAAATAGCTTTTTCTGTACCAAGTGGAAATTTTGGAAATATATGTGCAGGAATGTTGGCTATGAAAATGGGACTACCAATAGATCACTTTATTGCTTCCAGCAATGCGAACGATGTTATAGGTAGATATCTAGACTCCGAAAAATATGAACCTAGACCAAGTGTTTCAACTATTTCCAATGCTATGGATGTTGGAAATCCAAGTAACTTTATTAGAATAATGGAACTCTTTGAGAAAGATTTTAAGGATCTTAAAGATCATTTATACTCTTATAGTTTTACAGACGATCTTACCAGGAATGCCATGAAAAAGATGTTTGACGAAACAGGCTATATTATGGATCCACACGGAGCAGTTGGATATTTAGGTTTACAGGAATTTCTTAAAAAGCATCCCGAGTATTTTGGTACTTTTTTAGAAACTGCTCACCCCGTGAAATTCCTAGAAACAGTGGAGAATGTTATTGGAAAAAAATTGGAAATCCCCTTAGGTATTCAATCTATTTTAAATAAAGAAAAGACATCAATCTCAATAAAGGATTATGCAGATCTAAAAGCACATTTACTAGATTAAACCCAAAAATCCCTTTCAAAATAAATTGAAAGGGATTTTTGAATTAAATATATGTTTTATTATTGTGCGCTATATTTTGCTGCTTCTCCTTCTTTAGGTAATGATTTCAGAATAAAATCTCTAATATCATTATTTGCATTTTTAAGGTCTTCGCTTCTTAGATACATCATATGTCCGCCTCTATATCCCTTAAAGCTCAATCTATCTTGCATTTTTCCGCTAGGGTCTAATTGCCACATAGAATATTTTGCATTAAAATAAGTAGTTGCACCATCATAATATCCCGACTGGAAAAGCACATCTAAATTTGGGTTTTGCGCCATCGCTTGTCTTAAATTTTCCCCACTGTTATCCCCACTTCTATCCCAAGGATGCACAGGGCCAAACATGTTGTATTTAATATCTGTTTTAAAATTCAATTCTTGTTGTAAATAATAGTTAATGGCTGGAGTGAATGAATGTAACCAAGAGGTTAACTCGGCATTATAATCTGGAGAATCTCCAGCAGTTTTGCTATCAATTCCCAAATATCGAGAATCTAATCTTCCAACAGTGTATCCATCTTCTCTCATTAATTCCTTCCAGAAATAATCAAATGGAACCGCTAAGTTATTTTGCATAAATACTTTTTCAGGGATGCCACTATAATAGGACATTTTTGATGCTATTTCCTTTTTATCTGTTTCAGGAATAAATCCACCTTTTACTAAAACAGGGAGTAAAGTATTTATTGCATACTTTTCAACTTCAGGTAAAACTTCATCTAGATCTTTAGTTTGTAATGCTGAAGGTAATTTTTTGTGATACCAAGCTGCTGCTGCAAAATAAGGCAATCTATTAGCGATCTCCACAGGTCCATCTCGTTCAATTCCAATTTCGGTAGGAGAAACAAGTATAACTCCATTTAAATACATCCAATGACTGTTTTGAAGCTCTAAGGCCAATCCCGATACTCGTGTAGTCCCGTAGCTTTCTCCAATTAAATATTTTGGAGATAGCCATCTGTTTTTTCTGGTTACAAAAGTGTTAACCCATTCTGCCAGGTATTTTATATCTGCTTGTACTCCAAAGAAATCTTTTCTATCTGTTTTATTTTCTTCTGGATCTATCAATCTGGAATAGCCTGTATTTACAGGATTAACATATACGATATCTGCAACATCCAGAATTGAATACGGATTTTCCTTCACACCATAAGGCTGTACAGGAAAGCCTTCATCATCTATCTTTAGAATTCGTGGTCCGGTGTATGCAAGATGCATCCAAACCGATGCAGATCCTGGTCCACCATTAAAAGAGATCACTAAGGGTCTATTTTCTGTATTCTTTAGATCATTGCGCTTATAATAAGTATAGAATAAACTGGCAACCGGAATTCCTTTTTCATTCCATACAGGTTGTGTACCGGTTTGGGCAGTGTAGGAAATACTTTTTCCATTGATATTCACAGAATGGTTAGAAACTACCATAGTGTCTATAGGGAGTTCAACTTTTTGAGAAAATGCGGTAAGAGATAATAATGAAAGACTTAATAGGGTAATAAATTTCATAAATGGTTATTTAAATTGAAGCTATATTAAAGGTTTCAAGATAATTATTTTTTAAACTTAAAACCTTCATCTTTAAAAATAATCACATAACTCAAAAACAACCCACCAAAAGCAGCGATCATAAAGAAAATAATAGCGATTCCAGGATACCCAAAAATTCTAAAGGTGGAAGGCACTCTCATTAGCATTGCGGCGCCAACTATCATGGCTGCTATAATAAGTCCCAAAGTAATTCTATTTGCCACCTTCTGAAATCCATCT
The DNA here is from genome assembly GCA_002364325.1 of Gillisia sp. UBA3175. GTDB lineage: Bacteria > Bacteroidota > Bacteroidia > Flavobacteriales > Flavobacteriaceae > Gillisia. The sequence goes on along the minus strand of DEXV01000002.1, from coordinate 80,551 downwards.
GTAAATCGCTGCTGATCTATAGCATCAACCTTTATCTTAAACTCATTATTAGCCAAATTTTCCGATATCTTGTTTAATCGTTCTGGAAGATGTTCTGCTAATTTTTTCGTTTCTAATGCAACAGAGAAGAGATTTTCAGGCTTAAGTTCCTTATACATTTTAGCCCGCATCATTTTATGCACATGTTTTCTAATTGCTTTTTTTAGGTCGAATTCTGGATCTAGAACAGCAATTATCTGATCCATATTTAAAAAGATCTTTCCAAGTATGTTTACCTCTACACTTATCAAAATTCCATTATCTGCAGCTAATCGGTTCATTTGGATAAGCAATCTACCAGTTTCCATGTCCTTTGCCATATTCACTTGGCTGTCCATAATAAGCTGATTAATGCTCTTTCTAAAGTTTTTTATGTTAGAATTCTCTGTGATCTCACTCATGTTTAGCAGCACATCTGCCGCGGCTTCTCCATTCTCTTGACTTAAGGCTATTAGCAACTGCAATAATTTTTCCTGAATATTGGGCGTGAATTTCGCAACCATTCCAAGATCTATTAGCGCTATTTGATTTTGACTGGTAATATGAATGTTTCCGGGATGGGGATCTGCATGAACAAAGCCATCTGTAATAATTTGTTTTAAATAAGCCTCCACCAGTTCATCTACCAAAGGTCCAAGATCGTTCTCTAGTTTCTTCATGGGTGAAATAGAGGTTATTTTTTTACCTTGAATATAATCCATGGTAAGAACCTTGGAAGTCGAATAATCTAAAATTGGTTGAGGTACAGTGAGATTTTTAAATTCGGCTAGGTTTTTCCCTAAAGTTAATAGGTTTTGGGCTTCTCTATTATAATCTAACTCTTGTAAAAGAATATGTCTTAGTTCTGCCAACACATTATCAAAGGCATATTTCTTAGCAACTTCTGTATGCTTTACGGCAAATTCTGCCAGTTCTTTCAAAGTATCCAAATCTGCTAGAAATTTTTTTCTTATTCCCGGACGCTGAATTTTAACCGCAACTAATTTTCCAGACCGTAATGTAGCTTTATGAACCTGACCTATTGAAGCACTTGCAAGAGGTTTCTCATCGAAAGCACTAAAAGCTTTAGAAATTCGCTCTCCAATTTCCTCTTCTACAATTTCCTGAACTATACTATATTCTATTGGTGGTACGTCATCCTGAAGGCTTGCCAAAGCTTGTAAATATGCATCGGGTAATAGATCTGGTCTCGTGGAAAGCAATTGGCCAAGTTTTATATAAGTTGGCCCCATATTTTTGAGGTCTTCTACCAATTCTTCCGGACTTTGATCATATTCTCCTGTATAATCCTCATCCTTATCATCTTCATTTAGGGCAGTAGAGGCAGTTTTCACCAATAGATCGCTATTCCAATATTTCAGCATAAATCCAATAAATTTCTGATAACGCTGAAGGTTTTCGGGTAGTATAGACATGGTATGTTTCTAATTATATTAAAAAATAAATATATATTTTTAATGTAATACGGACAATGACCGATAATAATACTTTAACATTCACCAATAATTATTTGACTTAGAATGAAATGATGATATGTTATTGTATGGAGAGCGCTTTATTAAGATTATTGATATTGGAGGGAGCTCCGTATAGATATAGTAGATCGCCCTGTTTAATGAGAGTTTTTGGGGAGATTTCAGTTAAATAATGATTGTCGCGCCTTATGGCCAGTATTGTTACCCCGAATTTCTTTCCAATTTCAGCTTCTTCAATAGTTTTTTCTACTACTGCATTAGCACCTTGTTGAACGCTTAAAGTAACTATATCCTTATTGGGAATGTTTAAATGCTGATAGGATGGTGTGTGAGGTCCAACTTTTAAGGTTGTTAACATCTCGTAGTCTGAAGACCTTAATTGGTTTATGAAATCCTGAATTTCATCATGCGGAATTAAATATTTCCTTAAAACTCTACTGAATATTTCTATAGAAGTTTCAAATTCTTCTGGAATTACTTCATCTGCACCAAGCCTTAAATTTTCAGCAATTTCTTTTACATATCTCGTTCGCACAATTATAAAAGCAGTTTTAGAATAACTCCTTACTTCGTCAATGATCTTTTTAGTAGCATCGGGATCGGAAATCGCAATTACAACTACCCGGGCTTCTTGTATATGAATGTGTTTAAGAATAACCGGATTGGTAGCATCTCCAAATACAATTGGTTCGTTGTTTTTCTTTGCTTCCAGGAAGGGCTCTTGTTCCAGATCTACAATCACATAAGGTATGTTGGTACTTTTAGCTGCTTTAGAAATATTTCTGCCATTAATGCCGTAACCAATAATTACTAAGTGATCCTTGAGTTCTTCAATATTTGAGTGATTTTGTAATTGAATATTATGAAAATTAATCAATCGTCTTCTTATAGGCTTTGGAATAGGAATTTTCAATAGAAAATAAGTGAGTTTAGGGGCGTAGTTCATTAAAAATGGCGTGAGAGCCATTGTAATTATTGAGATCGCTAAAAAATATTGATAAATATTGGTTGGTAATAAGCCATTTTCTAAACCTACAGTAGATAATAATAAAGAAAATTCCCCTACCTGAAATATAGAGAATACCGTTAAGAACATAGTTCGAGCAGGATATCTTAAAGTTATTACCGTGATTGAAATTATTAACATCTTCAATAAAATAACAGCAAGAGCTAGAAGTATTATGTAAATGAAATTATTGAAGAAAAAATCCAGATTCAGTAATGAGCCTACCGAGATAAAAAAGAAACTGATAAAAATCTCTCTGAAGGGTAAAACATTCGCAGTTGCTTGATGACTATAATCTGATTCTGAAATGATCAAGCCCGCAAAAAAAGCTCCTAATGCTAAAGAAAGTCCAATGGCTGAGGTTAGCCATGCCACCGAAAAACAAAACACAATAGTGGTTAAAATAAATAATTCCCTATTCTTAGATTTAACTACTACTTCAAAAATCTTAGGGACTATATAAATAGCTAACAAATAAATGAGGATTAAAACACCTACTATTTTAATTAGTAGAATACCCAGGGTATTCCAAATATTCTCATCTTGTCCTGTAAGTAATGGAGTTAACAACATCATAGGTACAACCACGATGTCTTGAAATATCAAGATCGCTAAGGTGATCCTCCCATGTGGCGAAGTGACCTCTCCTTTTTCTTGTAAGATCTTTAATACAATTGCTGTACTGCTTAAGGAAAATAGAAATCCAATAAATATGGCTGTATTTAAAGGGATTCCAATAATATTTGCTAGAAAAGTTGTTAGGAGAATGGTACCACCAACCTGTAGACCACCTCCTAAAATAATTATTTTCTTAATGGCTGCCATCCCTTTTAGGGAAAGTTCTATTCCGATAATGAATAATAAAAAGATTATTCCAATCTCAGAAAGGAGTTCCACTTCATGCTGAGAACTAATTAAATTAAAAGCATAAGGTCCTACTATAATTCCAGCCAGTAAAAAACCTAATAAGGAAGGAACCTTAATCTTCTGAAATAATAAAATTATAAAGATGGAAAGCCCTAAAATTATTACGATATCTTTTAAAATAGGAATCTCCATTCTTTTGTAAATAAATTTTTTATATAGAACCAATTTACAAAGAGCTTTTTAATAATTGGCATTTCACCTTATAAGCTTGCCATATTATGGGAATATATTTATATGATCTTTTATGACGAAATACTTAACTGGAAAACAAAAAAAGAGGTTAAAATCATAGTTTTTATAGATATATAAATCCTTTATTTAGGAACTATAGCATCTTTACTATTATTGTAACCTCTAATGCTTAATTTTAAAACTTTAGCTTTTTAACCAGGCCGTTCTAATTTTCACTCTTGGATCTGATTCTGGAAGATCCATTTCTACAATGGTGTTTTTCTTTACAGTAGGAAGGGTGATTTTTCCATTTAGCGTGATCTCTTCATCATTTCTTTCCAAGATCATACTTACATCTTCCCCATCTTTCCAGGATTGAGAAGTCATTACAAGATCATACACATTCTGGATATTATATGCCTTCCCGTTAATTTCTTTAATAATATCGCCATTCTTAACTCCAAGATTGGTTAAAAACGAATTTAAGGTGATCCCTTTTCTAAAGAACAACTTCATATTTTCCGGATTTCCATCGATATAAGGTACCTGTCCGTCTAGAAAAAAACCTGTAGGACTTTCTGCTGTAGTTAAAGTAACTCCAGCTTTACCTAAGAATTTATCATAGGGAATAGGAGTGGTTCCAGTAACATACGTATCAAAGAAATTTTGTATTTCTGGGTAGGTAAGAGATACAATTGTCGGGATTAATTGATCATCCTCGAAAGGCTTATCTTTTCCATATTTTTCACTTAGTTTTTTCATAAGATCTAAGATCCCCATTTCTCCATTACTAAGTTCTCGAAGTCTTAGATCTAAAGACATTCCAATTAATGCACCTTTTAAGTATACATTGTAATAATCTCCTTTATATGGCTCTTCAAGGATATTCTTACTCATCAAGGTAAATGGAATGCTATCGTTAAAACTCCTTGCCGACTCAATTTTAGAAGCTGTTCTGTCGTAAAACTCCTGATTATCTATAAGGCCTTGATTCACCTGAAAAAGATTCGCGAAATATTCGGTTACTCCCTCATACATCCATAAATGTTGAGACATTTTAGGTTGGTTATAATCGAAATAATGAATTTCGTTAGAATGCACATTTAATGGGGTGAGTATATGAAAGAATTCATGAGACACAACATCTGTCATAGACTGATTAAGAGTTTCAATTGGCATAGTCTCAGGTAAAACCACTACTGTAGAAGTATGGTGCTCTAGGGCTCCAAAACCTTTAGCATCTAATTTTGAAGGATCTGCCAAGTACAATAAAATAGAGTAGTTAGCTGTATTGTCTATTTTGCCTAAAAATCGCTTTTGAGCAGCGATCATAGTTTCAATTTGTGGTTTAATGCTTTTTGCACTGTGTACATTTGTTGGAGAATATACAGATAGTAATACTTTTATACCTTCCACATTTACATAAGCCGTGTCTGGTTTGGAATACATGATGGGGCTATCTACAATGTCAAAATAGCGTTTAGCTAAATAAATATCTTTCTTCGAATTTGGTAGATCATCCAATTTAACCGATTCTGCTAAAGGTAAAGAAGTACTTCCATAAAGTTCATTGGGTCTACTAATAATGAGCTGGTATGGTTTTTCCTTAAGTTCAGAAAAATAACCTACAAAAGCATGCAAGTTTAAAAGCATGTTCTTGTTAGCATCTATATTTGATCCTGTTGGAGAAAAAACACCTTTTTCACCCTCTATATCAAAGGTATCGTTAACCAAATAAGTAATCTTATCAAGATTTTCAGCATTCTCAATCTTCCAAGAATTCTCATCTGTCTTAACAAACAAAAGTTGAGCACCCAGATAATCTAAGGCCTTAAAATTTTCTATGAACTGTCCGTAGTTATCTATAGAATAAGTTCCAGGAACTGTTTTGGGAATATAAAAAGTAACTTCAGAAGTAGTGAATTTTCCAGGATCTATAGTAACCTTTACGCGATCTTCTTTAATATTTACGAGATCCAGATTCACCACAGTTCTATCATCAGTCGTGGTATTTATACTTTGGGGAGTTTTACATCCAAAAGCCACACTTAGAAGTGCTATGGAATATAGTAATTTCTTCATTAAATAGGGTTTATTTTAATTTACACGAATTAGACTTACACAATTATCAAATGTTACACCATTTTATACTAATCCAATTATCATTTTGGATTTTGAATCAAAATTTACATTTCTTTAATAAGTTGTTAATATTGACTTAAAATAATTTTGTTAAGAATTTTCTTATCAAGTTTGAAGACATTTTTAATTCTATTTAAGATATATTGCTTATTTTCATTATGTAAGGGTAATCAAGAATTAGATTATTTTAGATATTAAAAAAGAGGCGCCATTTGGCGCCTCTTTATATTTTAAAAAATTGTATTTAAACTTATTCTCTAATATGCCCATTACCCAATACATAATATTTATTGGTAACTAACTGCTTAAGTCCTAGAGGCCCGCGGTGGTGTAATTTATCTGTACTAATGGCAAGTTCTGCTCCAACCCCCATTTGTCCGCCATCTGTAAAGCGGGTAGAGGCATTGTGATACACGGCAGCGCTATCTACTTGCTCCATAAATTCTATCGCCTCGTTCTTATCCTTAGTTATGATCACTGCAGAGTGGCCGCCAGAATATTTATTAATCTTATCTATAGCACTTTCCATCCCATTAACATTTCCAACTACAATTTTCATAGCTAAAAATTCTTCATACCAAGTATCTTCATTTGTTAACTTTTCTTCTGAATTTAATACTTCTGAGATCTTATCATCTACAAGAATCTCTACATCGTGATCCTTCAATAATTTTTGAAGCTCTTTTAATCTGGATTCATACTCCGGTAAATTTTGATCTACCAATACCTTATCCAATGCATTACAACCCGATATTTTATCTGTCTTAGCATTCAAGATCACTTTTTTTGCAGTTTCAAAATCGGCGTTTTCGGAAACATATAAAAAGTTATTTCCTCTACCACTAACAAGAACAGCTCCTGTTGCATGTTCCTTTACAAAACCTATCAAACGTTCTCCTCCACGAGGCACTATAAGATCTAATTGTACTGGAGGATTTTTCAAGAACTCTTGAGTTTCCTCTCTGTTTAAATGTAAAAGCTCTATCCAATTAGTTTCTAATTCATTTTCGGCTAAAGCTTCATGCCAGCATTCTTCTAATATTTTGTTGCTATTAATTGCTTCTTTTCCACCTTTTAAATAGATCTTATTATTTGCTTTAAAAGCCAGAACCGCAGCTTCTATAGTTACATCTGGTCTGGATTCATATATAATTAGAATGTTTCCAAAGGGTGCTGTTTTATTGGTAATATCCAATCCGCTTTCCAATACTCTGTGAGAAATGGTTTTTCCTACTGGATCTTCCTGCGCCATTACTTCTTTAATGGATTGGATCATTCCATCTACCTTTTTATCATTTACGATAAGTCGGTCGTACATGGCTCCTTGTTTTTCTCCAAAGGCGTCCAGATCTTTTTTATTTGCTTCTATGATATGCATACGCTTCGAATCCAAAATTCGGATCATGGCTTTAAGCACATTATTCTTTATTTCTGTTTTTATCAACTTCATTTTATCTCTCTTTAAAACGTTTAATAATTATTTATAATACAGTAATTTTATACGCTAAACTTGGTTCCTACTTGTTTGCCGGCTACAATATCTAAAATCACATTTTTTCTTTTTCCGTTGGCGATGTAGGTTGGAATATTCTTAGCAGCCGTACTTTTAGCTATCTTTATTTTAGACTTCATTCCTCCACGCCCTTGACCTTCACCTTTATCAGAAACTTGAACATATTTCTCTACATTTTCGTCTATCTGTACATTATTCAGTTTCACAGTATCTAAATCACTCGGATTCCCATCGTACAAACCATCTGTATCACTAAGAATGATTAGGGTGTCGGCATTAATTAATTCGGCAACTAAACTGGCTAACTCATCGTTATCTGAAAACATAGACATAGTAACTGAAACCGCATCATCTTCATTTGCAATAGGAATAATACCTTCAGAAAGTAAGGACTCATAACAATTTATCATATTCTCCCTATGCATTCCTGGACTAAAATCCCTTTTGGTAGCAAGTACTTGCGCACATCGCATTCCATAATCGTGAAAAATACTGTAGTAATGTCGCATCATTCTAGGTTGCCCTACAGAGGAATATACTTGTCTTCTTTTGGATTCGTCTTTAATACTTATTTCTCCTAAAATTTCCTTTCCTGCAATTGCAGATCCGGAAGAAACCAGCACTACCATAGTATCTTGTTCATATAAGGTAGCTATTTGTTCCACGAGATTTTTCAATACCGGCCCTAAAATTCTGTTGTCCTTATTGGTCATTACATTAGTACCAACTTTTACAACAATTCTCTTCTTCTCCATTTTATTGATCTTAATTTTCGTGTTTATTATTTCTCTTTACCTAATTCCACTGCTCTGTCAAAAGCGGCGTATGCGGCATCTTTAATTAATTCTTTTACATTATTATCTTCCATAGAATCTAATGCAGCTCTTGTAGTTCCCCCTTTTGAAGCAACTCGTTCCATCCATGTATTTGGGGAAAGGTCGGACTGATTAAATAATTCTACAGCACCTTCAAAAGTTTTGCTAACTAGTATTTTAGAATCGTTGGTAGAAAAGCCCATTTTTTGAGCCGCTTCTAACATAGACTGCATGAAATAAAACACGTATGCAGGACCACTTCCAGAAATTCCTGTAGAAGCATCTATAAAATTCTCGCTAGATACTCTAATAGATTCTCCAGTTGTATCTAATAAATTTCTAACCATAAGAAGCTCTATTCTAGAAACTTCTTTCGACTCTGTGTAAGAAGTAACCCCTTTTCCAACTTGCGCAGGTAAATTTGGCATTGCTCGTATCACTTTTTTTACATCCAAACTAGTCTGAATGGTATCTATAGTTACACCAGCCATTATTGAAACAAAGATCTGCTCCTTATTGATTAGTGGTTTTATTTCACTAAATAATACATCAGAATGAAAAGGTTTAACAGCTAAAAAAACCACATCAGCTTGAGGTAGGCAATCTTCAATTTTGTCGTAAACATTAAAGTGGGAATGTTCTCTTAGGGATTTTATTAATTCTTCTGATTTATCAAAGATCATTAATTTGTGTCTGTTCAAAAGAAAGGATTTGGACATGCCTTCTGCGTAAGTTAATCCCATGTTTCCCCCTCCAATAACTAATATTCTCATTTTCTTGTTTTTGTTAAATGATTTCTTCCAAATTTAATTCGGATTATTTTCTATAGTGTAGGGTGCAAAGACCATACTAGGCTAGGAAAAATGAAAATTTGTTCTATTCTAAAAGTGGGTAGTTGAAATATGAAGCGAACATGAAGTGTTAAAACTAAAATGCTTTATGATAATCGGCTTTTAAAATACAACCTTAATACACATATAAGTTTATATGTAAACTACTGTAAATTAAGTGTTTATAAAAAAATTGGAAAATATGGTATACTAGGATTTAATTTAAAATAAGCTCAATCAAACCGTGATAAGAGATCTTTTTATTGAAGATAAAAACAGATTTTTAATTAATTGATGAATATTTCTGAAAGAATTTAAAAATCAGCCAATCTGGCAATTATGCGTTAATATGGCAGCAAGTGCGTAGAATGCAGAAATTCGTGATACAAGCAATGCCCTTTAATTAGATAGCCATGCGCAGTTTATTCGTGCAGAATCTAAATAAATCTGACTGAAAACTGTTGAATTTGGTTAAAAATAAATCTAATTTTTTTTCTAATTTTTTATGTTCAGAGAAGTAAAAGGATTCACAAGAAATATCTTCGCATTCTAACATTCCATTCAGATCATTCTTATGATTGCTTATGGATTGATGAAGCTCTATCTTTTCAATTTTTAGAGCTTCTAAAGTGTTGGAAAAATGGAATAATTCTTCAAAAAGATTGGGAATTTCCCTGCTAAATATATCTGCTGTTAGAAATTGATTGAGAAAGGTTAATTCTTCAGAACTGGTATAAAGTTGTTTATCCCATTCTCTGGTGTCTTTTAAAAGTCCTTCAACAGTTTTTTCATTTGCGGAACCATGGTTTCTTATTAGTGTTGTCATGTTGGTAGGTATAAGAATTTAATCCTTGAAATGTCCTTTAAAGATAAGTCTTTAAGTAAATATTTACAAGAAAATTGCTAGACACTTTAAGCAAAAAAAATCAATTTTTACTTTATAATTAACGAAGATTAAACAAAATTATTTAATGTGAGAAATCAATTTCAAAAATATAATACACAATAAATATCGAGTTCTTTTTAATACACTATGTAACTTAACTATCTGGATATAAATAGTTTATTCTTAAATTATTTTAATTCACAAAGCCATATTATAAAAATTATAAAAGAACGATTTCGTTTCTTTTAAATGCAATTTTTCTTAAATTACATTGTTATTATAATAATCCCCACCTAGCAAGTCGTTAGCCTAAACCGCCCTTTTAATTATTTTAAAATAAAAAGTTATGGATCATTTAACCTGTCAAAGTTGTGGATTACCGTTTACAAACGAAATAAGTGGTACCAATAGAGATGAGTCTGAAAATGAGGATTACTGCGTTCACTGTTTTGAACATGGAGAATTTGTAGATCAATCCTTAACGCTTCATGGATTAGAAGTAAAGCTGGTAGAAATGGCAGAAATGCATAATGAAATAACACGAGAAGAAGCGGTAATTGTGATTCGGGAATTACCGTATTTAAAACGCTGGCATATGAATATTATGTAAGATCAAGAAACTTTAAATCTTTTAAACCTATATTTTATGGAAAGCACCAACAAAATATTACAAGAAATTAATGTGATCACGCTAGAAATAGAATCTGATTATCCAGAAATATATAAGTTTTTAGATGAAGATTTCTTGACACTACCTTCTTGGGAACATCCAAATATAAACTTTGAGATTCTAAAAGAATATCTAGATACTTTGAGTCAATTATTAAATAGCTATAAAAAAACTCACTTTATAAATGCTGTCGCTTGACGCTTTTTAAATTGAAATTAGTATTTCTGAGTTAAGAAAGGTTAAGTTTTCAATATGAAATTATGATACTGTAAGTGTTTTAAGTCACTGTATATAAATGTTTTGAGAAATTTTGAAATTATTATAACAATTTTATATAAGTTTGATTTTTATATGCTAAAATGAATTACATTTGACCCATAAAATCAAATAATTTATCCAAATGAAAAAATCATTTTTAACTCTTGCTGCAATCGCATTAGTTTTAAGTTTTACCTCTTGTAAAGACGAATCAGCTGAACAAACTGAAGTTGAAGTAATCGAAGAAGTAGAAGCTCCTGTAGAAGTTATCGAAACTCCTTCTGAAGAATTAATGGACTCTACTGATGTAGATACTGTTGATGTTGAAGCTACTACTGAGACTGCTGTAAACTAGTTAAAGTATTCTTTATAAAAAGATAAAACCCGGTTCTCTAAAGAACCGGGTTTTTTTATAGCCTAATTTAAATATTGGTATTATTTCGTTTTGTTTTTATTATTATGTTCTTTCTCTGGAACAGGAAAACCTCTATCTCTCATTAAAGCATCAATTTTAGCATCTCTACCTCTAAATAATCTGTAAGCTTCTGCAGGATCCATAGAGTTTCTTGGAGCAAACAGATACTTCACTAATTTTGAGGCCATATCCTTGTCATAAAATCCACCTGGGGATTCAGCAAAAGCTTCTGCAGCATCAGCCGTAAGAACATCTGCCCATAAATATCCATAGTATCCAGTTGCATAGCCTTCGCCAGAGAATACATGTCCAAACTGAGGAGAACGGTGACGCATCACGATCTCTTCTGGCATGTTCAATTCTTTCAATGCCTTCTTTTCAAAAGTCTTTGGATTGATATTTTCGGGATCTATGGTATGATATTTCATATCCATTAAAGCTGAAGCTAAAAATTCTGTAGTTTCAAAACCTTGGTTAAAAGTAGAGGCATTTTTAATTTTTTGCACTAGAGCTGCAGGAATAGGTTCCCCGGTCTGGTGATGTAGTAAAAATTTATTTATCACTTTATCTGTAGATAACCATCGCTCCAATAATTGAGATTGAAACTCGGTATAATCACGAACACCACTATTTAGAGTTGGATATTTAACATTTGCAGACAGGAAATGCAAGGCATGACCAAATTCATGGAAAAAGGTGGTAGCGTCATCCCATGAGATAAGTGCAGGCTCGCCTGGCGCAGGTTTTACAAAATTAGAATTATTAGAGGCTAGTACAGTCTCTTTCCCATCAAAAGCGGTATAACTTCTATAAGTGGTTGCCCAAGCACCAGATCTTTTTCCCGGTCTAGCATATGGGTCAAGATACCAAAGTCCAATAAGATCACCCGTAGTTTTATCTGTTACTTCCCATACTTTTACATCTTCTTGAAAAACAGAAACACTTCCTTCTGGAACTGGAGTGAAATTGAAATTGAATAATTCTCCCGCAGTAAAAAATAAGGCCTGCGTTAAATTATCCAGTTGTAAATATTGTTTTACTTCATCAGAATCCAAGTCATACTTATCTTTTCTAACTTTTTCTGCAAAATATCTATAATCCCATGGCTTAATAGTTATATCCAAATCTTCTTTCTCTGCAATGGCTTGCATATCCTCAACTTCTTGATCTACTCTGGCAAGAGCAGCCGGCCATACCGCATTCATAAGCTCCATTGCGTTTTCAGGATTTTTTGCCATTCTATTTTGCAATCTCCATTCTGCATAATTATCATAACCCATCAATTTTACTCGTTCATTACGAAGTTTCAATATTTGAGTTATAAGTTTATTGTTATCATATTCGTCATCGTTATCACCCCTAGAATAATAATTATTCCAAACCTTTTCTCTTATTTCACGTTCATCAGAATAGGTTAAAAAGGGATCCATCGATGAGCGCGTGTTGGTAATTGCATATTTGCCTTCTTGTCCTCTATCTGCTGCGGCTTTTGCTGCGGCCTTAATAAAGGAATCTGGAAGTCCACCTAGCTCATCCTTCTCCAAGTAGGTTACATAATTTTCTTCATCATGTAAAATATTATTTGAGAATTTCGTGTATAACTGGGATAATTCTTTATTTATCTCTGCATACCTTTCTTTAGATTTTTCATCCAAATTGGCACCTTCCATGGCAAAATCCTCATAAATAAGCTGTACCACTCTTTGTTGATCGGCTTCTAAAGGAGTTTTTAGAGAGTTATCATAAATCGTTTTTATACGTTCAAATAATTTCTTATTCTGTGAGATCTTAGAGGAATATTCGGATATTTTTGGAGAGAGTTCCTGCTGAATTTCTCTAAATTCTGGGGAAGAAATATTACTGCTCCATAATCCATAATACGTAAAAGCTCTATCTAATGGTTTTCCTGCTTTTTCCATCTCTACAATGGTATTTTCAAATGTGGGAGGAGCTGGATTATTTGCAATTTTTTCGATCTCTTCTAAATGCATTTCCATGCCCTTTTCCATAGCAGGCTTTAACTTAGAAAGTTCCATTTTATCGAAACTAGGAACTCCACCGTATGGTCCGGTCCATTTTGATAAAAGTATATTTTCAAAGTTTGTTGTTTTTTTATTTTCCATTTTAGTTTTGGTGTGCTCTTGGGCTTGAACAGAAACAAAGGAAGACATTCCTAAAGTTGCAATCACCGCAAGCCCTAAAGTTTTCTTTTGATAGTTTAAAAGTTTATTTTTCATTTTAATAGTTAAGGTTGTTTTCTAGAAAGACTAAATTTAATTATTCCAATCTTAAAATTTCCAAGATTCTTGTTAAAGCTTGATATGTTAAATTTGAGTATTTGTGTTAATATTAATATCATTTGAAGTGATAATCATAACCAAGCAGATTTTTAAACGATAATAATTAATCATTTATTTTTATTTTTACTGGCGCAAATTTCATTCGCCTCAGTTTACTTTTAAAAAAGTTACTTTTTTTATGACGAGTTCTACAAATCCTATAACAGAAAACTCTATTGGGACCAATAATAACGAATCTAGGCTTATAGCCGTAGGGGCAAGTGCGGGTGGATTAGAGGCCCTAAAATCGTTTTTCGAAGGGATTCCAGCTAAGGACAAAAACTCTTATATTGTCATTCAACATCTTTCCCCAGATTTTAAAAGTATGATGGGAGAATTGCTCGCAAAATCTACAGATCTGCCCATAGAAGAAATCAAAGAGAACACCGAAATAAACCCGGGAACCATTTACCTTATACCTACAACCAGCAATCTTACTATTCAAAATGGGCAATTGCAATTGGTAGACAAGCCAAAAGGACAAAAGTTGAATTTGCCAATAGATATGTTTCTTCAGTCGTTAGCAAATTTTAAAGAAGATCAAGCTATCGCCATTATTTTAAGCGGTACGGGTAGTGATGGAACCAGAGGTATTAAGACCATCAAGGAAAAAGGAGGTATGGTAATGGTGCAAGATCCTTCTCAAGCAAAGTTTGATGGAATGCCACAAAGTGCTATTCAAACGGGGCTTGTAGATTATGTTTTAAAGACCGAAGAAATGGGGGTGGAGCTAAATAAGTTCATAAATGCTCCTGTTATATTTCATTTTTCTGACGACAGTATCGAGTATGATGAAGTTACGCTCTCTAAAATTTTAATTCTCATAAATGAAGCTACCGATGTTGATTTTACTGAATATAAACATTCCACCTTAGCACGAAGAGTTGCAAGAAGGGTAAACGTTTGTAAGTGTGAATCACTCTCAAAATATTACGAGTTACTAAAAACTCACCCGGAAGAAATACCAATTCTCTCTCGCGAATTTCTAATTGGAGTTACAAAGTTTTTTAGAGATCTTCCGGTATGGGAGCTTATGGAATCTACAGTACTTAAGGATATCATCCAATCTAAGAAGAATGGGGAAAAGTTAAAGGTTTGGGATGTAGCTTGCAGTACCGGAGAAGAGGCCTATAGTTTAGCTATGTATATAAATGAGGAGCTTGAACGCCAAGATAAAAATCTTCAGGTTAAAATATTTGCTACAGATATTTCCCAAGAGCATTTAAGGATTGGTGGTTTAGGGAATTATTCTGAAAGTATAGTGGCCGATATTGAACCTAGATTACTTCAGAAATATTTTATAACCAAAAGTAATGGTTATCAGGCGATAGAAAAATTGAGAGACATGATCATTTTCTCTCATCATAATATTATTAAAAATCCTCCTTTTCATAATATGGACTTGGTGTTATGCCGAAATATGCTCATCTATTTCCAACCAAGTATTCAAAAACGGGCATTAAATGTATTACACTATAGTTTAACAGAAAATGGATATCTAGTTCTAGGAACTAGTGAAAGTGTAAGTGGTCATTCAGAGAGTTTTGAAACTGTAAACAGAAAATGGAAAATTTATAAAAACACATTATTGAGAAAACATTTAAATGCTGAAATTTTACATTCATCATCCCATAGGGTTAGTGAAGGAACAGAGTATAAAAGGATCACTTCTGTAAAGCCTCAGGTAAATAGTACAGTCCAAAAGCAGCATAGTGAACTAACGGCAACCATTTTGGACCAATTTGGGGGTGCCAGTGTTTTTATAGATTCAGAATATAATATTCTACAGGCTATTGGAGAATTTAGAAAATATGCTAGTCTCCCAGTTAATGGGTTTTCTATCAATATTTTAGATATGCTTAGTTTGGACCTAAAGCATATTGTAAAGGCTACCGTGAAAGCTGCTGCCAAATCTGAGGAAAAAGTTATTTACAACGATGCTTCTTATGAACACCAAGGTGAGCTAAAAAACCTGGATCTTATTGTTAAGCCTTTTAAGCATAAAAACTTAGATGTTGAGGTAAATTTCGTATTAACTTTTATAGAAAAAGAGTTAGATGTTACAGAATTAGATAAAGTAGAAAAAGTTACTGTAGATAGCAGATCTCAGTCTTATATCCTAGAATTAGAAGATGAGTTAAGAAAGGCCAAAGAAGAGCTACAATCTACCTTAATGGAAGTAGAAACCAGCAACGAGGAATTGCAGGCTGCAAATGAAGAATTACTTGCTTCTAACGAGGAATTGCAAAGCACCAATGAAGAATTGCAAAGTGTTAATGAAGAGATAAATACTGTAAATGCAGAAAACATTCAGAAGATAGAAGATCTGGCTACACTTAATGCAGATATGAATAATCTTCTGGAAAGCACAGATATTGGAACCATTTTCTTAGATAGTAATTTAAGAATTAGAAAATTTACACCGGCTATTAAAAAGCATTTCAATTTAATAGGATCGGATATTGGGAGACCAATAAATAACTTCAATTCCAACTTTGGGATCACTAAAACTAAGTCCTTATTAGAAAAATGCAAAGAGGTTTTAAAGACTGGAAAAACAATTACTTCTCATATTAAATCCTTAGATGGCAATAACTACTTACGAAGAATTTCTGTTTTTAAGGATACAAATAACCACAGCACTGGTGTAGTAATAACTTTTGTAGATATAGAATCTTTAGAGAAAGCCAAAGCAAAGTTGGTTGCAAGTGAAAAGAGATTCAAATCTTTTTACGAGGAAGATCCTATTATGCACATTAGCGTAGATCCATTTACTTTAAGTATTAAATATTGTAATAATCAAGCTGTAAATAAATTGGGTTATTCACACAGGGATAAACTAATAGGTAAACCAATTTTCGATTTGTATGAAGATGATTCTCAACTCCAAGTACTAAGATTAAACAGATTGTTTAAAGAACGAGGAGAACTTACCAGTGTAGAGCAAGAATTAGTTACTCAAGACGGAACGAAATTACCTGTGCTATTAAATTCGAGCCTGGAGTTGGATGAAGATGAGAACGTAATTGCTTATAGATTTACCTGTGTAGACATTTCTGAACTTAAACAAGCACAGGAAGAACTCAAGGAACAAAAACATGACCTTGAAAGAGCGAATAAAGATCTAGAGCAATTTGTTTCTATTTGTTCTCATGATCTTCAGGAACCCTTAGCTACCATTAAGTTTGGAAGTGATATTTTGGGTAAGATCTATGCAGATAAGTTAGATGATAAAGCAAAAGAGTACATCTCCTATATTGATGAAGCTTCAGATAGATTGGCAAATCAGATAAAAGGGCTATTAGAACACTCTAGAATTGGTAGAGATTCTAAAAAGGTCTTGGTAGATTCTAAAGAACTTATGGAGGTTGTGAAATACGATCTTGGTAAAAGACTGAGAGAAACCAAAGGAAAAGTCTATATAGGAGCTCTTCCTAAACTTAAGGCTTACGAGATCGAGTTGAGATTGCTTTTTCAGAATTTATTAAGCAATGCGCTTAAATATGTAGATAAAGACAGGGCTCCCGAAGTTAGAGTATCTGCATATTCTGAAGGGGATTATTGGATCTTCTCTTTTATGGATAACGGTATTGGAATTTCTGAAGAAGATCAAAAAAATATTTTCACTATTTTTAATAGAGTGCGTACCCCGGAAAAATTTGAGGGAACAGGTGTTGGTTTAGCACATGTCGAGAAAATTGTTCAACTTCATGAAGGTGCAGCTTGGGTTGATTCTCAATTAAATGTGGGTAGTACTTTTTATGTGAAAATTAAAAAGTTCTAAGTAGTCAAAAGCATGGATGAACTGGATACAAGCGTAACAATTACTAATTGTAAACAGGACCCAGTTCATTTTATAGGACATATCCAAGCTCATAAGGAGGTTGTTATTTGTAGAGTAAATTATTTTTAGAAGTTGAATAGGTAGCAGGATCCATAGTATTATTTAGCATTGTTTATCTGAAAAATTAACAGATTCATCATTTATTTTATTTTAAACATGATCACAACTCCATTAAGAATCTTACTAGCCGAACATGATAAGACTGATGCAGAGCTTATCACCGATCACCTTTCTAAGATCGTGGTAACTTTAGATGTTAAAGTGGTGGATAATTTGCCGCATTTCAATCAAGAATTGCAGACTTTTATTCCAGATGTAATTATTTCAGATTATAATTTACCAACCTGTACTGGATTAGATATTCTTAAAACAACTAAGGATTTCGATCCCAACCTTCCGTTTATTTTTCTTACAGGAACTATAGAAGATGAAGAGTTAGCAGCAAATACTATTTTGTCTGGTGCTAGTGGATTCATCCTAAAAAAGAATATGCAATCAATTCAGGAAAAACTAAGACCTTTATTAAAAAGGGTGGTTTTTAATATGAGTGAGAGCTCTGAGGTGCGAGAAAAATTAAGAAATAACAGAATAGCTATAAATCAGATCTATCAGTATTTAGAGAATATTAAATATGAAAATGAAGATCAGAAAAGAAGCTTAAAGGATATTAAAAAATCAATGGATGAATTAAATTTCGGAGAAAACGATATAGAAATTAGCTGAAAATCTTTAAATTTTAGGGAACGTATTTTCAGAAGTCAGATCTAATTGTATTCAGAACAAGCTGGTATTAAAGATCGAAATTTTCAACCTTAATTATTTCCCCAGGAAGCATATCATTTAAAAATTCGTTCCCTATTCTATATCTCACCAATCTTAGTGTAGGGTAACCCACAGCAGCGGTCATTTTTTTTACCTGCCTAAATTTTCCTTCTTTTAAAGTTATGGATATCCAACTGGTAGGTCCATGCCGATCATCCCGTATCCTTTTAGATCGTTCTGGAAATTTAGGGGCGGGATCTAAAATCTTGGCTATGCATGGAGCGGTCAAGTACTTTTTGCCATTAATACCAATACTAACTCCGCTTTCTAATTGCTTTATGGCTTCTTCTGCTATATTGCCATCTATTTGAACATAGTATTCCTTTTCCACATACTTGCTTCGTACCAATTCGCTCATTTTTCCACTTGTGGTTAAAAAAAGCAAACCTTCAGAATCTTCATCTAATCTTCCAATTGCCATGATATTCTCTGGAAACCCGCCAAGTTCTCCTAAAAGCTTTTTGTTTCTACGCGTTGTATGATTGTGGATAAATTGGCTGAGGTAGCCATAAGGTTTATAGATCTTAAAATGGGAGTTTATAGACATGCATTTTTTGCTTGGATCAAAAGTATTAAAATTTAGTTTGTTCGAATACGAGGCTTGGGAATGAATTTTGTTGATATTCTGTGAAGTGGATTATTTGCTATAATTTTTAAAATGTTTTGAGAGTTCAGGGATTAAAAAATTAGTCTTGATAATTCATTAGATTACAATAAATTAGCAGCATCGATCAACTTATTTTATCATTAATCTAACTAAAAAGATATCTCGCGCACTATGAAAAAAATAATTGTACTTCTACTTATTAGTTTAACTAGCATTTTATTTACTGCTTGTTCCAGCAATAACGATTCAGATCCACCAATCGAGTCTACCAGCTTATATGGTACTTGGGATCTGGATTATTACATTCAGAATGGTGATCTTATAGAAAATGTTACTTGTAGCAACCAGATCACCTATGTTTTTAGCAATGCAAGAACCTATACCAAAACCACTTTTGCAGGCGAAGGATCTGTAAATTGTTCGGTTGCAGTAATTGTAAATGGTACTTGGGAGTATTTGGGAAACAATCAATTTAGAGTAACTCCGAATGGAAGTAGTGCAGACCAAAACCTGACGATCACCTTTTTAGATAATTTTAAAAAATTCTCTATTCGTTATAGCAGTACAGATACTAAAGTTTTTGCGAAAAGAAATTAGAGCTATTAAATATGGTTTAAGCAAAAAGCTACTTTTGAAATAAAGTAGCTTTTTTTTTATCTAAAGTTTAACTTTAATAAATGAGAATTCTTTTATTTGCATATTAACTTACCATAATTAAAAACTAACCTCCGCAGGAAGATCTATTTTTCATTAAATTCCTTTTCCTTCGATTCAATATCAAAATTGCATACATGAAATTAGTAATATTATCTGCAAACCCTAACCTCTATTCTACAAAAAGATTAGTAGAAGTTGGAGAGAAAAAAGGCCACGAAGTTATAGTTGTAGATCATACTAAATGTGATCTTGTTATAGAGAAAAAAAAACCAAGTGTAATCTATAAAGGGAAGGAGCTAACAGATATAGATGGCGTAATCCCTAGAATAGGAGCTTCTGTTACTTTCTTTGGAACAGCGGTTGTTAGACAATTCGAGATGATGAAGGTCTTTACTGCTACAGAATCTCAAGCCTTGGTAAGATCCAGAGATAAATTACGAAGTTTACAAATACTTTCCAGAGCAAGTTTAGGATTGCCTAAAACCGTTTTTAGTAATTATTCTAAGGATGTAAGTAGCGTAATAGATAAAGTTGGGGGTGCCCCTTTGGTTATTAAATTATTAGAAGGCACTCAAGGACTTGGTGTAGTTTTAGCAGATAATAGAAATTCGGCTGAATCTATTTTAGAAGCCTTCAATGGATTGCAAGCTCGAGTGATAGTGCAGGAATTTATAAAAGAGGCAAAAGGTGCAGATATACGGGCTTTTGTGGTAGATGGTGTTGTGGTAGGAGCCATGAAAAGACAAGGGAAGGATGGAGAATTTAGATCTAACCTTCACCGAGGTGGTTCAGCAGAAATTATCGAGTTAACTGATGAAGAAGAAAATGCAGCTTTAAAAGCAGCTCGTGTAATGGGACTTGGTGTTGCCGGTGTAGATATGTTACAATCGGCTAGAGGACCATTAATTCTAGAGGTAAACTCTTCCCCGGGACTGGAAGGTATAGAAAAAGCAACAGGTAAAAATATTGCGCTTCAAATAATTAAATATGTAGAGAGAAACGCGGAATAGAACTTCGAGTGCTCTTTAATAATACAAGACCCATTTATCTTTTTCCACTTTATGAGTAAAATGTGTAAGCAAATAACTCAGGGAATCGGGAAGTGGATTTTTCTTGAGTTCCATATAAACCTGATCCTCTTCTAAGATCCTATTTTTAATTCTTTGTAAACCTTCAGCAGTTTTAATATTAAAAAGATTTTCCTTGTAATTTAAATTGTCTTCAAACTGCGTCTCCCGAAAAGTGTTATAATTTGTATTGCTAATAGTGATAATTTCAGCATTCAAATAAAAACTCGCCGAAGGAAGCAAATAATCATATACCAATAAACTACTTAGCTTATTTCCCTTTTCTTGTTTAATAAATCCAGCGATCTCCTTAATAGAGTTCATAGATTCGGGATTTTTAGAGGCAATGGCAGTATGGAATAACATTAGAACGCATATGAACCCAATTCCCAGTTGTAATAAATTTGAAATTGAATTTTGCTTACAAAATTTCCAGTAAAAAATTACAATTCCAAGAGTTAAAAGAAGAAGACCAATATTAATAAGCAGATTCATTTGAATTACTGGAACAAAAGTAATTACCAGCAGAGCCACAAACAAGATCGCATACAGTAAATAATAACTTCCTGTAAACCATTTTAATTGAACTTCAGTAACTTTTTCTAACAGGATTGCTCCTGCAATTGCAAGAAAAGGAAACATGGGTAATATATACAAGATAAGTTTAGAAGAGAATAGCGAGAATAAAATGAACAAGTATCCAGAGCTCAGGATCACCACGTTTAAAACATCTTTATTTTTCCAATCCTTCTTTACATTTTTCGTAAACATACTTATAATGAAAATTAACCATGGCAAACCAAGGGCAGGAGCTAAGGCTAAATAATACCAAAAGGGTTGTGTTCTATGAAACTGATCGGCATTCGTTGCTCTGTTCACTATTTGTTCATGGATCAAATAATTCCAGACCTTATCATCTTTTACAATAATTTCTATAAACCAGGATGCAGATATACCCAACATAAGTATGATCCCTAAGAATATATTTATCGAAAAGTTTACTTTCTCCTTGTTAAAATACTTATAACAAACTATAAAAATTAATGCGGGAATAAAGCCGACCGGGCCTTTGTTAAGAAATGCCAGACCCATGGCAATAAAAAATCCGTAAAGGAATAGTTTCTTGTTCTGTTTTTTAAACTTCACCCAAAGATGAATGGACCATAATACAAAGGTCACTAAGTAAGCATCTGTTGTTAAGTTTCTGGCGGCTATTAATACCACAGGAAAAGTACTATAGATCAATGCTGCAGAATATGCCTTTTGTTTATCATTAAGAAGTAGTTCCGCAATTTTATAAACTAACAATATCTGTAATATAAGTGCGATCCCTAAAAAGAATCTCGCGCCATATTCATTGATGCCAAAAATCTTATAACCTAAAGAAGTTATATAATAGGTAAGGGGTGGTTTATGATAGTGCTTTATATTAAGTAGCGTGGGATGAAAATAATCTCCGCTAGTTACCATTTCGCGGCTTATCTCAGCATATCTAGCTTCGCTTGTTTCGGCTAAACCATAGCTGCCAAGACCAATATTAAATACTACGAATATTAAGAACAGTAACTTTACAAGTTTTAATCTCATAATAATCTATTATAAATTATTCGGTTCTAAACGTAGCTCTCGCTTAAGCTTAAGACCTTAACTGTCTTCGTAGTATCACCATATTACGCGCGTACATTACAATTCCAATTGCATGCCCTGCAAACAAAACAGGATCTGCTCGATAAATAGAATAAATAATGATCAAGGTGGATCCGGTAAAGCTAAGTAGCCAAAACCCTAATGGAAGTAAAGATTCTTTATGTTTTTCTGAATAGATCCATTGGTAAATAAACCTTAGTGTAAAAACTACCTGCGAGACTATTCCAAGCATTAAAAGCCAAAAGGGAATGTCCTCATTTTTGAATAATCTATCGGCATCGTAAATATTGTTATTATAGCCTAGGATGACGATTAAAACAGGAAATATCCAAAGTAAGAACCTTAGATATTTATGTATTTTAATCCATTCTCCTTGAAGCTGCAGGTTTCTTATATAAATAAAATAGGTAAGTGCCTGGCCCAACATTATGGCAAAATCGCTTCTTAAATATCCATATAGGAACATTAGAAAAGAAGCAATAAGACTCAGTTGCCAAAATAGGGAAGGAGTTAAAACCTTCTTGCTTTTTTCAGATAAGATCCATTGAAAAACAGATCGACCAGAGAAAAGGAGTTGTGCGAAAAAACCAATGGTATAAACTAGCCAACTGCTCATCCTTTAGCGACTACTTTATAATTGATGTACTTATGTTTCATCCATAAATAAGCAAAGCAATCCAAAAGGGGGCCTAATAATCTATTCCAAACTCCAAAATTTGGAGTTCCGGCCATTCTAGGATAATGTTTTATGGGAACTTGTTTTATTTTTCCCTGCTGTAAAAGGATCATTGCAGGAAGAAATCTATGTAAACCTTTAAACATGGGAATACGTTTAGCGTATTCTGTTCTAATTATTTTTAAGGGACAACCCGTATCATCCATTTCATCATCTGTAAAGGTTCTTCTAATACCATTGGCAATGATGGATGAAGCATTCTTTACAAAAGAATCTTTTCTATTGTTTCTATATCCGGTAACTAGATCTACCCCATCTAAATTATCCAAAAGGGTATTAAAATCCATAGGATCTGTTTGAAGGTCTGAATCTATATAACCTGTCAACGAGGTGGTAACATGGTCAAAACCTGCCTTAATTGCAGCACTTAGTCCATAATTCTTCTCAAAATTGATAAAATTGAAATTGGTATTTGCAGCACAGATATCTTCTATGATCTTCTGGCTGTTATCCTTGGATCCATCATTTACAAATAAAACCTTGGTAGGGACATGGGCTATTTTTATGTATTCTGAAAGTTCTTTTTCTACTCGTTTAAGGTTTTCCTCCTCATTGTAAACGGGTACAATTACCGTAAGTTCTTCTAGCATTAACTGCAGTTTGTACTATTCTTTTATGAAAATATTCTAACAAATGTATGGAATAAATCTAAAATCAATCTAAAGTTGAAATTTGATTTATCTAAATAGATCAAGAGCTCCTTTCAGTATCTTAAACTCATAATATTTATTTTTATTAGCCAGAATGAATTCCTATTTCCTTTTTTTTGATAGCTCTTATTCGTTTTTTTTAAAGTTTATTTTGATATAAAACCTTTATAATTAATTATCTTAAATAATTATTGCTTCTTAATTTTTTTATTTGCCTTGATACCAAACCTTTAACATCTTCTTTTAAGTTAAGATTATAATCTTATCTAATTTTGTTTGAATTTCAAGTATGGCTAAAAAATTAAATCAGCTTGAAGCTACTGCAATATGTGGTAATGATATAAGCTCTTCGTGTTTATATGTATCAGCCTTAGCAATTTTTTATGCGGGGCAATATGCATGGATTTCACTCTTAATGGTCGCGGGTGTATTATTCTTATTCAGAAATATCTATGGCGAAGTAGTTGGTGCACTGCCCTTGAATGGTGGGGCATATAATGCATTGCTGAACACCACCCAAAAATCTACAGCCTCACTTGCCGCTGCGCTAACAGTGTTATCTTATATGGCTACTGCTGTTATATCTGCCAGTGAAGCCATTAAATATGCCTATAGCATTTGGAATAGTATTCCTATATTACCAGTAACCATCGGATTACTTTTTCTTTTTATGGGATTGGTCATTATTGGAATTGGTGAATCTTCTAAAGTAGCGATTGCTATTTTTCTTTTTCATTTGGTCTCACTTACGCTTTTATGTGGTTTTTGTTTGTATTATTTCTTTAATAATGGCTTCGAAACACTAATTAATAACTTTCATATGCCGGTGGAAGGAGGAGTTGTACAAGCTTTATTCTTTGGTTTTTCAGCAGCCATGCTGGGTATTAGCGGATTTGAAAGTTCAGCCAATTTTGTTGAAGAACAAAAACCAGGAGTTTTTCCAAAGACCCTTCGTAATATGTGGATCGTGGTAAGTATTTTTAATCCGCTTATTGCATTTTTAGCCTTGGCCTTGATCCCAATGGAAGTTGTAAATAATAATCAGGAAGCCTTACTATCTTTTCTCGGTAATATATCCGGAGGAAGCTGGTTATCATTCATGGTTGGTTTAGATGCCTCATTGGTACTGAGTGGAGCTGTCTTAACGTCTTTTGTTGGAGTGGGAGGACTTATGGAGCGTATGGCTTTAGATAGAATTCTTCCTAGCATCTTATTGAAGAAGAACAAAAGAAAAAGTTCTTATCTCATTTATATTTTATTCTTTGTGCTTTGTACATCCATACTTTTTGTTACTGGTGGAGATCTCGCAAAATTGGCAGGAGTTTATACCATTGCATTCTTATCTGTTATGGTGCTATTTGGTATTGGGAACTTTCTTCTAAAAGTTAAAAGGGAGAAATTGCCCAGACCAGAGCGAGCTAGTTGGCTAGCCTTAATTGTTGCAATTGTAGCAGTTTTGGCTGCAATTATTGGGAATGTGGTTCTTAACCCGCCTTACTTGCTAATATTTATAGAATACCTTATCCCTACCTTAATTGTGGTGTTTTTTATGTTGTATAACAGCTATATTATCCGAGGGTTCTTAATTGTTAGCACTTATGTTTTTCCGCATAACAGTAAATTCTTTAACAAGATCAATAAAAGGGCTAAAAGGAAACTTGCTGAAATTAGCGGACAGCATTTTGTTTTCTTTACCAATAATGATAATGTAGAGAATCTTAATAAAGTGATGCTGTATATAAAAAAGAATGAATCTACCCGTAGATTAAAGATTGTAGCAGTTCTCGATAATGGATTAAAGGTAGCCGATAATCTTAAGGAAGATATTGAAGTATTAGATAGAGCCTATCCCGATATACATATCGAGTTTATTGAAGAGCCAGGTAGTTTTGGCCCTGAAAAAATTCAGGAGCTTTCTAAACGATGGAAGATCCCAACCAATTTCATGTTTATTGGCGCTCCTAGTGAAAAATTTGCATATAGGGTTCAAGAACTAGGAGAGGTGCGAATTATTATATAGCGCTACTTTAAAATATCTTTAGATTTTCAGTTTAATTTCACCATGTTGATTTTTAGATTCGATGTTAGATTTTTAGTCCATATGGGAGAAGAACTTGATAAATAGTTTTTTTGAAATTCTTCTCCTTTGGCTATAATAGAGGAGAGGTTCATCTTAAAATTTAGTATTTCAACATGTTTTTTAATAAACTGTGATATTAAAATTTTGAAAAAGTTTTTATCGATAGGTCTTATTTTACTGGTTCACGCTTTCACTTATGCTCAAGAAGCTCACAATTTAGAATTCTTTATAGAGCAAGCTAAAACTTCTTCTCCCAAGTTATCTGAAAATAGAAATTTGGAGGCCATAGGTGAACTTCAAAACAAACTTATTATAGCTCAAAATAAAGCCTTTCAAATTAATAGCACAGCTGAAGTTTTAGTAGCGCCTTACTTAAATAATAATGGGCAGTTTATTGCTATCACTACAATGCCTTCAACAAATGCATATGGTTATGATGTTGGGATTACGAATGGAGGTTTGTATTCTACTCAACTAAATATAACAAAGAACCTTTTAAATCAATCGGTTACAAATAATTTACTTTTTCAGAATAAAGTAAACATCACTGCAATAAGTCTTTCTTCAGAGGAAATCACGCATAACCTCGTAAAGAATATTTCTGATGCCTATATTATTGCATATCAGCTTCAGTTGCAAAATGAATTTACTCAGCAAATTTTAAGGGACCTTGAGAATCGTTTGAAGGTTTTTGAATTACTCGTGAAAAAGGGAATTTTGATGGAAAGTGATTATTTGTTACTTCAGTTAGATATTGAAGAAAAAAAAATAGAGTTACTTCAGCTTAAAAATAACTATGTAACCGCGGTTAATCAGTTGTTTAGTTTAAGCGGAATTCCTGCAGAAGAAATAGCGCAGTTGGAAGAACCCATTTTAATACCTATTAGAACTCCAGAAAGCTTTTTTTACAAACAAAAATTTAAAAATGATAGCCTTCAACTTATTGCAGAGAGGCAAGTTTTTGAAAATCAATATAAACCGCAATTAAGCGCTTATGCTAATACTGGTGTTAATGCTGTGGAATTATCCAATATAGAGCACAAAATTGGGGCAAGTGCAGGAATGCGGCTAACTATTCCGCTATATGATGGAAATCAAAAAAAAACAAACGCTCTTCAAACTAAATTAAAACAAGAAAATTTAGAATTCTATAAGCAAAATAGCGAGCTGCAATTAGCTAATAATTTAATGAGCCTTCAGCAACAAATTAAGGCTTTACAAGAAAACAGAACTCTTTTGGGCAAGCAAATAAGCAAACAGGAAAATGTATTAGAGATCTACAAAGGAAAATTAGTTCAAGGACAAATTTCTATAGTAGATTATTTGAATGTGGTTCAAAGTTATAAGCAGAATATTTATACACAGGTGCAAATGCAAACCAATTATTGGTTGCTACAAAGTGAATATATTTTTATTAACTGGTAAATTATGAGGCAATCTTATTTAAAACAGCTCTTATTCCTACTAATCATAAGCACTATCGCGTGCAATAACAATAATGAACCTCCATCGGAAAAAAAAGCTTCTATTAATGTAGAAACCGGTTTTGTAAAACAAAACGATATTAGAGAATACCTCACATTTAACGGAGTTACCCAATATCAGAAAAAAGAAAATATCAGGGCGAATGTTACCGGTTATATTTCCAGAATGAATTACAAAATTGGTGATGGTATTAAGTTAGGGCAAATATTTGCAACTGTTAGAACTAAGGAACAGGATGCATTGAAGGATGCGGTTAAAATAGACAGTTCTTTATCAAAATTTATAAGTCCAATTGTAATTAAAAGTAATGTTACTGGAATAATTACAGCACTTAATGTTTCCAATAATGATTATGTAGCAGAAGGAGATTTATTGGCCATTCTAGTCCAGCCAAAATCATTAGTAGTACAAGTAAATGTTCCTTTTGAGTATGAAGATTATGTTGCTATAGGAACTTTATGTGAAGTAATTCTTCAGAATGAAGAAACTTTTATTGCAACAATTACAGGGGAATTACCCACTATAGATGTAACGGCACAATCTCAAATGTTTCTTATTTCGCTACCAGAAAAACAACTTCCAGAAAACTTGAATGTACAAGTGCGCATTGTTTATAAAGAAGCACTTAATGCTTTAACTATCCCTAAAACTGCATTGCAAACAAACGAACTTCTTACAGATTATTGGGTAATGAAGGTTGTAAAAGATTCTTTAGCTATAAAACAAAAAGTAAAACCCTTGTTAAGAACTGATTCTTTGGTACAAATTGAAGCTGGAGATTTAAAAGTTAATGACGTAATAATAACAGTGGGAGCCTATCAAATGCAAGATTCAACCTTTGTTAGTAATGCTAATAAATGAAAAATTTACATTCCAAATTTAAATTTCCCTTATTGGCAATTGCCGTGCTTCTGTTGGCAGGAGGAGTATTTTCTTATCTAAATTTAAAGACAGGCCTTTTTCCAGACATAACCTTTCCTAAAATAAAGGTGATCGCAGATGCAGGTCAACAACCCGTAGATAAAATGATGACTACGGTTACTATTCCCCTGGAAAATATAATAAGGAGGACAGAGGGTTTGCAATATATACGAAGCACAACTTCACGGGGGAGTTGTGAAATATCTGTTTTTTTAGATTGGAATACAGATATTAATACTGCCAAGGCACAAATAGAATCGTTTATAAATCAGTCGCAAGGTAGCATACTGCCCAATACGGTTTTTTCAGTTGAAAAAATGAACCCATCAATTTTGCCTGTGATGGGTTATTCTTTGGAAGGTGATGAATTATCTCAGGTAGATCTTAAAAAAATAGCGAAGTATAAAATTAAACCCTATTTGGCATCTACGCCGGGAGTTTCAGATATTGCTGTTATTGGCGGAAAGGATAAAGAATATCAAATTATTTTGAAGCCAGATATAATAAAATCTTTAGGAATTTCGATAGCTACTATTAGAGATGCGGTTGTGAATTCTAATGTTTTAGAATCTAATGGCTATATCACAGATTATAATAGGATGTATCTTACTCTTACAGATAATGCTGTAGCTGATCTGGAAGATCTTCAGGATTTGGTGATAATCAACGGTTTAAATCGATTGATACGTTTAAAAGATATTGCAGATATTGAAATACATGAAGCAAAGGAATATGTGAAGATATTAGCAAATGGTAAAAATGTGCCAATTATAGCGGTCATAAAACAACCCAATGCCAACCTTATTGATGTAAACAATAATATAGAACAAAAAGTAGCCGAGCTTTCTAAAGAATTACCAAAAGGAGTGGTGTTAAAACCATATTATAAGCAGGCAGATTTTGTAAATACCAGTATTAAAAGCATACAAGATGTGCTTTTAATAGGCTTGGTTTTAGCTTTATTGGTAGTGATCTTTTTCTTGAGATCCTTTTCTGCCAGCATGGTTGTGCTTTTTACGATCCCTGTTTCTTTATCTCTTACCCTCATTATTTTGGATGCCGTAAACTACACGTTTAATATCATGACCCTTGGTGCAATTGCAGCTGCAATTGGTTTAATGATAGATGATGTGGTGATTATTATAGAACAAATTCATAAAATTAGGGAAGAACATCCAAAGGAAACTATTAGTTGGGTGGCGAGTGAAGCTGTCGCCCACTTATTACCAGCCATGATTGGTTCCTCTTTAAGCACATTAGTGATATTTATTCCATTTGTGTTAATGACAGGAGTGGCTGGAGCCTATTTTCAAGTTATGGCCTTTAGTATGATTATTGCCTTGGGCTCTTCATTTCTTGTAACTTGGTTAATTGTACCAGTTTTGTCTATTCTGTTTGCTGGAAAAAAATCTAAAAAGAGAAAGCATAAGCCCAAAACAAAATGGATACACAATATTCTTGATAAGCCCATAATTGGTATTTCATTTTTCGTAATATGTGTGATTATTTTAGTGATAATTCCCTCCAATTTGCCTTCAGGATTTTTACCGGAAATGGATGAAGGAAGCATAGTATTAGATTACAACAGTCCGCCAGGAACTACTCTGGAAGAAACCGACAGAATGTTGCAAATTGTAAATGGCATTTTAGATACACAACCAGAGGTGGAGGCGTACTCTGCCCGACTTGGTACTCAAATGGGTTTTTTTATTACTGAACCCAATAGTGGGGATTACTTGATAAAATTAAAAGACAATAGAAAAATTACTACGGATGAGGTTTCCGATGAGATTAGAAAACGCATAGAGGAAGTTGTGCCAACACTAACGGTAGATTTTGGCCAGGTGATTGGAGATATGCTAGGAGATCTAATGAGTTCTGTGCAACCTATCGAAGTGAAAGTTTTTGGTAATGATGTTGCCATCATTGAGAATATTTCGCAAGAAATTGCATCGGAGATAGAAAAAGTAAAGGGTACCGCCGATGTTTTTGATGGGATTGTTGTTGCAGGTCCTACCATTTCCATTATCCCCAATGTCCCTGTCTTGTCACAATTAGGGATGACACCGGCCGACTTTCAATTACAATTACAAACTCAAGTAGAAGGTACTGTAGTAGGTACTTTAATAGATAGAGAGCAAATAGTGGATATCCGAATTATCTACCCTGAAGCTTATAAAACATCTATAGAAGATCTTAAAAACACAAGCATCCTTCTTCCAAATGGATCCAGTGTTCCAATTAATAAGGTTGCACAAATAGAAATGGGAAAAGGAGTTGCAGAGATCAATAGAGAAAATCAAAAATCTATGGGGGTAATAACCGCAAGATTAGATAATAGGGATTTGGGCTCTACCTTACAAGAAATACAAACTAAACTAACAAAAAATATAAGTCTACCCGCAGGTTATAATATTGCCTATGGAGGGGCATATCAAGAACAGCGAAAAGCTTTTAAGGAATTAACGATGATTCTTGTTTCTGCAATACTTCTAGTCTTCATCGTTATTTTGTTCCTGTTTAGAAGAATAAAAATTGCATTGGCAATTATTAGTATCGCTATTTTAGGAGTTGCTGGCTGTTTATTAAGTTTATACTTAACAGGAACTCCATTAAATGTGGGAAGTTATACCGGAATTATTATGATTGTTGGTATTATTGGAGAGAATTCCATATTTACATATAGACAATATCAGGATAGTTCCCCAGACTTATCACATATCGAAAAAATAGAATATTCCATTGCAGCAAGATTGCGCCCAAAATTAATGACCGCTTTTGCAGCAATTATGGCATTAATTCCATTAGCTTTGGGAATAGGAGCAGGGGCTCAATTACACCAGCCGCTGGCTATTGCTGTAATTGGAGGTTTAATTTTCGCATTGCCTTTGTTGCTAATTGTACTGCCAAGCCTGCTAAAAATTATTAAAGAATAATTTCTAAACTTATTGAGATGGAAACATTTAAAAGTAATATTTCGAATATTGAGTTTCCTGAAAGTGAGAAAATACTAGCCAGTACTATACGACATTCCATATTTGATCTAATAAAAAAGGAACACCCAAAATTCAATAGAAAACAACAACTTTCAATTTCCGAGTTGAACAAGTTCAGACAGAAATATCTAGAAAAAGTTTTATTGGAAGAAGCTGGTGAATTAACTAGTTTGGAAGCAGAGGTCTTACAGAGTATTGAAAATCAAGAATTAATTACTGCAAATCTTTTAAATGATAAGAATGCCGAAAGTTCTTTTGGTCAACATCTGGCAGATAAAGTGGCAAGTTTTGGAGGTAGTTGGAGATTTATAATAATCTTCGGATTATTTATTGTGGTTTGGATGATAATTAATATCATTTTTTTAGCTTCAAAAGCTTATGATCCTTATCCATTTATTCTCTTAAATCTAATTTTATCTTGTTTGGCGGCCTTGCAAGCACCAGTTATTATGATGAGCCAAAATAGACAAGAAGAAAAGGATAGAGAACGGGCCAAGCAAGATTATATGATTAATTTAAAAGCAGAACTAGAGATTAGAACTTTGCACGAAAAAATTGACCATCTAATTATTAATCAACAACAAGAATTATTGAATATTCAGCAAGTTCAGGTGGAAATGATGGAAGATATAATGAAGAAAATTGATAAGTGAGCTTCTTTAAAATAGCTTTATTTTTTTGAAAACGGAAATAGATATCGTTGCCACAGAATCATTTGTTACTAATCAAAGGATCAGAAATAATAATTTAAATGCTTAAGCCTCAAGAATGAAATTTTTAATAGCAGAAGACGAATTGGATTTGCAACAATCCATTGTTACATATTTGGAGAGAGATGCCAATGTTTGTGAGGTGGCTTCAAATTACGATGAAGCTTTACAAAAAGTAGAATTGTATGATTATGATGTTATAATTCTGGATATTAATTTAGTTACTGGAAGTGGATTGGATATTCTAAGAGTAATAAAGAAGTCTAAACTAAGGGCAGGAGTAATTATTATTTCAGCAAATAATTCATTAGATAATAAACTGGAAGGACTCGATCTTGGCGCAGATGATTATCTCACCAAACCTTTTCATTTAGCTGAACTTAATTCCAGAATAAAAGCTGTTTTACGCCGGGGGAAATATGGGGGAGATGAAACTATAGAATTCAATGAGATTAAAATAGACACAAAATCTAGAACGGCCTTTATAACCAATATTGCAATAAATCTTACCAGAAAGGAATATGATTTATTGTTATTTTTTATCACTAATCAGGATAGAGTGTTATCTAAGGAAATTATAGCAGAACATCTTTGGGGAGACGATAGTGATCTCGTGGATAATTTCGATTTTATTTATGTACATATCAATAACCTTAGGAAGAAAATGACCAAGGAATCTGCTAAGTATATTAAAACTGCTTACGGTAGCGGATATAAATTTCAAAATCATTAACGTGCAGCATAAGCCAAAACCTATTCCACTTTTACGAAAGGCGTCGAAAACCTTTTTTTTTATAAGTAGCATTTTAATGGTAGTCAGCACGATTGCCCTCTACTTTTATACTAAGCAATTATTACAAGAGTAGGTTGAGGAGGAGTTGTTTTCTACAAAAGCTCGTATTGAGAACACCTTAAAAAGGAACGCGCAACCTTTTTCCTTATCTCCTGTAATAGAGGTGGTAGAAATTCAGGGCTTGAAGGAAGAGTTTTTAAAGGATACCTTAATATATGATCCTTCTCAAAAGGAAGATGAGGTATTTAGAGAGCTTTCCACGTTTGAAAAAATCAATAATAAATATTATAGGATAACAGTTAGAAACTTAGTGGTGGAATCTAAGGATATTCTTATTGCAATTGTGGTTTCTTATTTTGTAATAATTTTAATTGCATTTGTGTTTTTATATTATTTTAATTCCAAAGGAAACCGCAAACTTTGGTCACCATTTTTTAAAAATTTGGAAGCCATGAAAGGCTTCTCCATAAAATCTAATACTCCAATTGTATTAATGGATAGTAACATTTTGGAATTTCAAGAATTGAATAATGAAATTCTGATACTCACAAAAAAAGTAAGCAGCGATTACCAAAATTTAAAACAGTTCACAGAAGATCTCTCTCACGAAATGCAGACACCATTAGCAATAATGCAGGCTAAGATCGAGAATATAATTAATGAGAAAAAATTAAGTGAAGCTCAATATCTGCAATTTTCATCGCTGCAAAAGGATATATTAAGGTTGAAGCAATTAAACAAAAGACTTACACTACTTACCAAGATTGAGAACAATCAATTTGCAAATATCAATAAAATTGATCTCACTAAAATTATAAGGAAGACTGTAGATAATTTCAAGGAATTATTTAGTGCAGAAATTCATTTTTCTGAAACTGAAAAAGTATTTGTATTAATGGATCCTTATTTAGCCGAGGTATTATGCACTAATTTAATATCAAATGCGGTTAAACATTCTGGAACCTCAAAATCTGTTTCAATAACCTGCTCTAATGATTGTTTAATAATCAAGAATTCGGGAACTATTGCCATAGATAAACCAGAGAATTTATTTCATCGGTTCTATAGAGAATCAAAAAGCAATCATTCTATGGGATTAGGCTTAGCAATTGTAAAGAAGATTTGTGAGTTATATCAATTTAATATCACTTACAAATTTCAAAAAAATAGTCACATGTTTACGGTACTTTTTAAATCTGCCAAAGTATAGCTTTTGTTTAGATTTACTTTATATGCTCTTTAGATTCTGGTTTTATATTTACAGTATTGTATATCCAAAACTTAAGAACATGAAAATATTAAAAACACTTCTTACTCTAGTATTAAGCATAGGCTTATTTGCCTGTGGTTCCGTGAACGGGGAAAAGGTGCCTTATAAGATTAAAGATGCTTTTCAGAAAAAATTTCCAACAGCCACTTCTATTAATTGGGACAAAGAATCTAATACCGAATGGGAAGCAGAATTTAAAATGAATAAACTAAGATATTCCGCTAACTTTTTGGAGGATGGAACCTGGAAAGAAACAGAACATGAAATTAGTAAAAAAGAGATTCCTCAAAATATTAAAAATGTTTTAATGGCAGAATTTCTTGGATATGAAATTGAAGAAGCTGAAATTTCTGAAACTAAAGATGGAGTTTTCTTTGAATTTGAAATTGAAAAAAACAAATTTAAAATGGAAGTTGTAATAGATGAAAACGCTAATATTATTAATAATAATACAGATAAAGAAAAAGACTAGTTGTGAAAGCTTAGAAGTTATTTAGCTTTCGTGTTTTATTTTAATTTTCACCCTTCAAAAATATGTATCTAGTAACAAAAAGGTTTTTAATCCCTTTCATTTTCTTATTTCTATTTTATTCAAATTCATATTCTCAAAATAAATCTTTTGAAACTGCTGGCGATATTTTTCTTTTTGCGGTTCCCGCAGCTACTTTTGGAACAACTTTGCTGCTTAAAGACAAACAAGGTTCCTGGCAATTTACCAAGTCATTATTAACCAATACGGCAGTTACCTACGGATTAAAAATTGCCTTGAATAAACCTAGACCCAACAATAATGGAGATAATGCTTTTCCTTCAGGGCACACCTCTACTACATTTCATGGAGCTTCTTTTATTCACAGGCGTTATGGTTTTAAATATAGTATTCCAGTTTATCTTGCAGCCGGGTTTACAGCTTTTAGTAGGATAGATGCACAAAGACATGACGGTTGGGATATTTTGGCGGGTGCAGCGGTGGGAATAGGAAGCACCTATTTATTTACAACTCCTTACCAGCAAGAACATATGGAATTAACAATGAGCTCGGGTAATGGAGAATACTTATTGGGTTTTGTTTATAAGTTGTGATCTTAGGGCTTAAGATCTAAAACAAGTTCTTGTAAAATAGGTTACTTCTGAAAAAGAAAGGAGATAAGTCGCGGAATTTTACTCCTGTTATCTTCATCAAAAGATTCTTTTAATTCAATCAATTTCAAGCCACATTTCTTAGCTGCAATCAAGTAATCACTAATATGATGGGTATATACTTCTAATTCCTCAATTTCCTTTCCATTATCGAACCTTGCTTTATGTCCTGAATATTGTTTAAAAGGATGTAATTCTGAAACATAGAATTTTCCATTAGCTTTTAAAACATTAGTTGACTTTTCAAAGATCGAATTTATTTCCTCCAGATGTTCCAAAACTAAACTACAACTAATCAGATCGAAACTATTAGCTTCCAACCCCCAGTCATGGCTGAGATCTTGTTCTTTAAAAGTTACTTTTTGTGATGAGATCTTTTGCTTTGCTTTTTCCAACATTTCTTTAGAAAAATCGAAAGCGATTATAGATTCGCTTACTTCAAGTAAAAATTGTGTGTTCTTACCTGTTCCACAGCCTAATTCCAAAATAGAAGTATAATGGGAATCGCCAAGCATTTCTTTTGCTACCAAAGCTTCAAGATCCCTTGTCTTGTTTTGCATTTCATCGTAACTGGATGCCCATAAATAATAAGCTTTTTCTATACTCATCACTATCCTTTCTTATTATAATTCCTAGTTAAGATCTGATCTTTGCTTTTTTTAATCTTTTTTGAAGAAGTCCCATTCCCATCATTACGATAACACTTATGGAAGCAGTTGTGCCTAATGCTCCTCCAAAACCTTCAAAATAACTTCCAGTATTTAAATATAGAACAGAAAATATAATTCCGGCAAAAGTAAGGCTCCAATAATTGTGGACTATTTTTTCTGAAACCATACCAACAAAAGATGCTCCCATAAATACCAAAGGAATATTATGAGTTAAAAATGGAGAAAGGATCTCTGGAACTAAATAAAAGAATAAACTAACAATTAAGGAAAGTCCTGCGGAAGCTTTAATTGCTCCTTGTTTCAGGTGCGTGCTACTAATAAAAGTCAAGATCACCCCTGCAATGGCTGTTATAAAAATAATTAGTGTTTCCATTCTTATCGAATTATTAAACTTAAAACAAAAATAAAGGCAACACCCCCAAAAGCAACAGTACCTAATTTCCCTCCCACGCCTACAAAAGTATTTGTAGCCAATATGTATAATAAACCTGAAATTATGCCTGCTAGTGTGATAAACCAATAAGTAGCACCAACATTTCCAGAGGTCATTCCAACAAAAGTTCCACAATAAACTGCAGGTGGGATCTCCTTGATTAATATCGATTTTTTATCGGTTAAGAAATAAGGGATTGCAGATGATAGAGTGCCTATTAGCGCCGCTGCGATAACAGGGCCAGTATTCAATTTAATATTAATTAAATAGGTAAAAAGGGCTCCAAGAGTAACTAATAAAATTAGGATATAATTCTTTGCAGGTTTTTCATGAGAATCATGAGTCATTTTAACTAAACTGAATAAAGCAAGAAAACCAATCGCCCCAATAAAGACCAAAACTGAAAATTCATTTAAAACATCATAAAATATTGCTATAATAAAGGCAAGTTGCAGCAATACTAGGATAACCATTGAGGTTCTTCTAAATAACTTTATCATATTAAATTTAACTTTGGGATATTTTGTGATTTCTCCTTAAAACAAAGGAATCTTTTTTCTTAGGAATGCGTTTTTATGTAATAATTATGGTTTAAATGCTTTATTTAAATTAAATGCCCTCTTTAATTTTATCTAGCTCTTTAGTTCCCTTTATTTGTTGTCGTAAAAAAAAGTGTGAACTTATAATTTTTAAATAATGGTAACCTAAGGGTTAATACTTATTTTCGAATGTTTTCTTTAATTATAAAATCATATTATAGCTCAACCTATAATTAACCTATAAATGCCAGGACCTCAAACCAATTTTCAATTAGAATTTTATGATCTTCTCAAGAATGATCCTACAATTTTTAAATGGATTAGTGAACATATAGTAAATGGGATCTTGTATATACCGTTGGATGCTTCAGAAAATTTATGGATTAGTGATTCCTTTTGGAAAACTTTAGGGTATTTACAAGAAGAAAAAACCACTCTTCATCAATTTAAAGAAGTGTTATCACACCCGGAAGTAATTAATGCTTTATCAAGAGCTAAAAATCACTCCAAACAAATTTACTACAGGAAACTGGACCTTTGATAATGGCGATCTAACTTCTCTTGGAGTAGGAAGTCAGCTAAGGCATTTTAACTATACTAAAAAGGAGAATTATCAGCCGGTCTTATTTGGCAATTCAGACACCTTTGGTATAAAAGCAATCAATGGTGTAAAACCAAATGTAATTAAAGTTCCAGCATTCGATCCTAAAAATGGACTGTTTATTTTTACCAATTTTACTTCTGGGATTCATGAGGAGTTGCATTATGACTTTTCATTGGTACTGGATATTTATATTCCTAAGGCGAGTGAGAATAAATTGATTAGTATCTATCAGTCAAATTTAGATAATGAAAATGATGCCGAACTTTTTATTGGTCCAAAAGGAATTGGAATTAGTAATGAATACCATAAAAAGTTAAACCCTGAAACTTGGTATAGACTTGGAATTGTGGTCTCAGAAACTGCGATCAAGAATATGTGAATGGTGTTTTTGTTGGGGAGAATAAAATTGACAGCGGAAGATGGTCTGTATACAATGTTTTTGCGGGTGGTCAAGATCAGGGATTTCTATTATTTTCTGATGAGGATAATGAAACAGCCGAATTTTTTGTGAGTGCCATTCAGCTTCGTAATTATTCTATGAGTGCAGAGGAAATAAAAATGCTGGACACGCCAGATGCTAAAGGAATAGCTATAAGTAACTCCGGGATTTACGACCTGCATTTTGAAGGTGAGTTAAAACAAAATATTGTGAACTGGGATAATAGGGAAGTATATGTAAGATTTCCAAAAGGCACAGATATCTCTAAGGTTAAAATCAACTTTAAACTTCCTTATGGAGCTACTATCTCTATCACTTCAGATTCTGGGATCGATCTTTCTACCGGAAATAAAATTCTAACTATTACGGCTCAAGATAAACTCTCCAAAACAGACTGGAATATCATAGCCATCGATGAATAATTAGTTTTGAATTTCATTTCTTCCATTTATTAACTCTCCAACTACCAATACAAGTAAATGTTATAGGAATATTTCCAATATATAGGATTTATTCCAAAATGTTGATATATTTGTATTCTTAGGCCAGGAATATGATGGATAAAACATTTGCAATTATAGATGTGGAAACCACCGGTGGTGGAATGAAGGGAAATAGATTAACCGAGATCTGTATCGTGTTGTTGAAAAATGGAGAGATATTAGATAAATATACCACGCTCATTAATCCAGAAAAATCTATTCCCTCTCAGATCACAGCACTCACAGGAATAGACAACGATCTGGTAAAGGATGCTCCTAAATTTAACGAAGTTGCAAAGCAAATAGATCTAATTACTAGAGATGCTATTTTTGTAGCTCATAATGTAAATTTTGATTATAACGTACTTAGAAATGAGTTTCAGGCAATTGGATTTGAATTCAACAGAAAAAAATTATGTACGGTCCGCTTATCCAGAAAACTTATTCCAGGATTATGTTCTTATAGTTTAGGTAGATTATGCGATTCTATTGCTATCCCAATTAGCAATAGACATAGGGCAGAAGGTGATACCGATGCAACTGTGATCTTGTTTCAACGCTTGTTATGTTTAGATGAAGACGGTATGGTGATCAAATCCTTTCTACATCCATCTTCTAAGAATGCCACACTTCCTCCACATTTAAATGCAGATCAGTTCGAAGAATTACCTGAAACTGCAGGAATCTATTTGTTCAAGGATAAGCATCAAAAAGTGATCTATGCAGGGAAAGCTAAAAATATTAAAAAGCGTGTTCTTTCTCACTTTTACGATAAAAAGACCAAGGAGTATTTATTGGGTCAAGAAACCTATCATATAGATCATGAATGCACTGGTAATGAGTTGATAGCACTTTTGTTGGAAGCAGAATACATCAGGAAGCATTATCCAAAATTCAATACGGCCCAAAAGAGACAGGGAATTACCTATCAAATCTTGAATTATGTAAACCGAAAAGGGGTCATTCAACTAGCAGTTGGAAAGACTACTCAAATAAAAGATTCTGTAGGAACGTTTTATAACAGAGCACTAGCTATAGAAACTCTCGAGAAGTTATGTGAAACCTATAAGTTATGTCCTAAGTTTTGTAGCCTTCAAACCAACGTTTCAGAATGTTCTCATTATAAACTTAATTCCTGCGAAGGAATTTGTAGGGATATAGAGTTAGTTGCAAAATATAATTCAAAAGTACAAGAGGCAATTAATTCTCTTGGTGTAGAAAAGACAAGCTATGTGATCAAGGAAAAAGGAAGGCATTTTGAAGAAGAGGCTTTTATACTGGTGAAGGAGGGAAGATATCAAGGTTATGGATTTATAGATCAAGAATTACAAATAGATAATTTCGAAGAGTATGAGCCGTTTTTACAACTACAGGAATCTACTTTGCATACCCATAAGATCTTAAATAGTTATTTAAGGAATATTGAAACCCGAAGCATATTTTTTAATAAAGAAATTGTAGAAGTTTAAAGATCCTTTTCATACAAAATCTTACATAACATAAGCTGCCTAAAGAGATAGCGTTCTGCCAAGTACACTGTTTTTAATTATTTCATTCCTTAACATTTAAACTGCTTTTTTCTACTTCTCATAAAGTGTAATTATTTAATTCTTTGTGCATTTCTCAAAACTTCAAATTATTGAGATATATTTCTTATTTTAGGATTTTATTAAGAAAAACACACTTATTGTATCCATCAAAGTGTTTCTAATTTTCTACTTCCTATTTATTTTAGTATTAATACTATCATAATCGGAAGGGACAATTATAAAAAAACGGACTACAATTAAGGTTTATATTTATGTTTTTCAAATGCAGAATTTAAAAATTTAGAGAATTATAAAGTACAATTCATTCAATCAAAAAGTAGGAGGTTTTTTATGGAAAGAAGAAAATTTGTTCAATTAACAGGATTAGGAGCAGGAGCTCTATTCTTACCAATGCAATTTATGGGGAGTAATATCCCTGTTGAAGCATTGCTAGAGCCTGGAATGGATATCGCGATCAAAAAGCAATTGGCAGATATCGCTTTAAATACAGCAAGATCTTTAGGCGCTACTTATGCCGATGCAAGGATAGGTAGATATTTAAATCAGTATGTATTTACTAGAGAAGATAAAGTACAGAATGTGGTAAATACAGAGTCTTTCGGGATAGGAGTTCGTGTAATTGCTAATGGAACATGGGGTTTTGCATCTACGAATGATGTAACCGAAGCGGGTATCAAAAAAGCGACAGATCAAGCCGTAGCTATTGCAAAGGCGAATTCTATTATTCAGAAAGATCCAGTAAAGCTGGCACCTGTAGAAGCCTATGGGGAAGTTTCTTGGAAAACTCCAATTAAAAAGGACTTTAAGGAAGTTCCGGTTTCAGAAAAAGTAGAATTATTATTAAGTGCAAATGCTGCTGCCATGAACAATGGAGCAAACTTTGTGAATTCAGCACTTTTTATGGTGAATGAGCAAAAGTATTTTGCATCTACGGATGGTTCCTATATAGATCAGGATATTCACCGTATTTGGCCAACATTTGGAGTTACAGCAATAGATCGGGAGGCTGGGAAATTTAAATCTCGTGACGCTATGAGTGCTCCAATGGGAATGGGATATGAATATATGGACGGCTTGGAATCTGAGAAATTAGAAGGTCCAGCCGGCTTAAAATTATATAGAAATAGTTACGATATGGTTGAAGATGCAACCATAGCAGCTAAACAGGCTAAAGAAATGCTAACCGCAAAATCTGTAGAACCTGGGAAATATGATCTTGTGCTAGAACCTAATCATTTGGGATTAACCATCCATGAATCTGTTGGGCATCCATTAGAATTGGATCGTGTCTTAGGTTACGAAGCTAACTATGCAGGAACTAGTTTTGCCACTTTAGATAAATGGAAATCTGGCGACTTTAAATATGGAAGTGACGTGGTAAATCTAATTGCAGATAAAACCCAAGTAGGATCTTTGGGAGCCGTTGGATATGATGATGAAGGAGTTAAGACAAAACAGTGGGATCTTGTACGAAATGGAATTTTAACAAATTATCAGGCAATTCGTGACCAAGTTAACATGATCGGACAAAATGAATCTCATGGTTGTTGTTATGCGCAAAGCTGGAATGATGTTCAATTTCAACGTATGCCAAATGTTTCATTAGAGCCAGGACAAGACAAGTACTCTGTTCAGGAAATG
The DNA here is from genome assembly GCA_002364325.1 of Gillisia sp. UBA3175. GTDB lineage: Bacteria > Bacteroidota > Bacteroidia > Flavobacteriales > Flavobacteriaceae > Gillisia. The sequence goes on along the minus strand of DEXV01000002.1, from coordinate 39,281 downwards.
ATCAAGGATGTGAAAAAGGGAATTTATATTGCCGGAAGAGGTTCTTATTCTATAGATCAGCAACGTTATAATTTTCAATTTGGTGGAACTGTGTTCTATGAGATCAAAGATGGAGAGATCGTTGGAATGTTAGACGATGTTGCTTACCAATCCAACACTCAGGAATTTTGGAATTCTTGTGTGAAGATTTGTGACAAAGATGATTATCGCATGTTTGGATCTTTCTTCGACGGTAAAGGGCAGCCTTCACAAGTTAGTGCAGTTTCTCACGGAAGTAGTACTGCCAGATTTAACGATGTAAACGTGATCAATACCGGAAGAACTGTTTAATAATTATTTCTAAAATTAAGATAATAGTAAAATGGCAATATATACAAAAGAAGAAGCAAGGAAGATCCTGGAAAAAGCATTAAGCTTTTCTAAGGCCGATGCTTGCGAAATTAATATAGGTGGTAGTGAAAGTGGTAATATTCGATATGCTCGTAATACCGTATCTACCGCAGGACATCAATCCAACCAAACCTTAGCTGTAACTTCTAGCTTCGGAAAGAAATCTGGAGTAGCTACTATAGATGAATTTGATGATGCATCTCTAGAGAAAGTAGTTAAAAGATCTGAAGAACTGGCGCAATTTGCTCCGGAAAACCCAGAATTTATGGCTCCATTAGGACCACAAACTTATGATGAATCCAACAGTTTTATTGATGCTACCGCTAATATAACACCAGAATTTCGTGCAAAAGTAGCAGCGGCAAGTATTGAGCCTGCTTCAGCAAAAGATGTTACTGCAGCTGGTTTTCTAAATGACACTGCAGGTTTTAGTTCAATGCTGAATTCTAACGGACTTTTCGCTTACAATAAATCTACCAATGTAGATTTTACAGTTACTATGAGAACGAATGATGGAACAGGTTCTGGTTGGGTAACTAGGGATTTTAACGATATTTCAAAATTCGATTCCGACAGAGCGGCTAAAATAGCCATAGATAAGGCAGTTATGTCTCGAGAAGCAAAGGCTATTGAACCAGGAAAGTATACGGTAATTTTAGAGCCGGCTGCTGCAGAGGAACTTTTAAGTAATATGGCAAGGTCTTTCAATGCAAGAACTGCAGATGAAGGAAGAAGTTTCATGTCTAAAGACGGTGGAACAAAATTAGGAACAAAGATCGTAGATGAGAGAGTGAATATTTGGTCTGACCCTTTGAATAAGGAAGTGCCAACTTCAACCTGGAACGGAGAAGGGCAAGCTTTAAAAAAGACAAGTTGGATCGAGAATGGCGTGGTTAAGAATCTTGCGTATGACAGATATTGGGCACAACAAAAGGGAGTAGATCCCGTACCATTTCCGAGTAACTTTATAATGCAAGGTGGAAGTGCGTCCTTAGAAGAACTTATTAAAGGAACCAAAAAAGGAATTCTAGTAACCAGACTTTGGTATATTAGAAGTGTAGATCCACAAACGCTACTCTATACAGGTCTTACAAGAGATGGTACTTTTTATATAGAGAACGGACAGTTAAAATATCCTGTAAAGAATTTCAGATTTAATGAGAGTCCTATCATAATGCTTAACAATTTAGAAGAATTGGGACAACAAGTGAGAATAAATGGAAATTTAGTGCCTTATATGAAGGTGAGAGATTTCACCTTTACCAGTTTGTCTGATGCGGTTTAATCCCTTGCTATCGATTTAATCCTACGAGGATCTTGATCAAATTTAAATTTTAAGAATTGGTTGTAATATATTTTTATTACAGCCAGTTTTTATTTTAAAATATTAAATTAATAGAAATTTGAAGGGTACTAGAACTAAGAGCTACTTAATTTTATTAATAATTACTTAAAAATAGCGTCATGCTTAACTTTTTTGCTTCGCAATAATTGTGGAGTAAACCTTGATACAGGTTGAAGGTGACGAAATCCTAAAACTTAAATTTCCTAAACTAGATATATTTTTATCTAGGGTCATAGGGTGACAAATCTTTAATCATTTATTACATTTAGACATAATCATCACATTAATTTTGAATAACGAATTCTTTTTTACACGCTTACAATATGAATCCGGAGATTGGGATGTAGATCAGCGGATGCCTTCTAATTTATTGAATTCTTTAGTAGAGTATACTACATTAAAGGTGAAAACCGAAGAGAAAATTATTAGCTTAAGTAGCGATGAGATTTTTAAGTGTCCCTTTTGTTATATTTCCGGACATAAATTGGTGGAATTCACTAAAAGGGAGCGCGAGAACTTCAAAAAATATGTAGAGAATGGTGGCTTTGTGTTTGCAGACGATTGCAATCATGATATTGACGGCTTGTTCGCAAAATCTTTCGAGAGGCAAATGGAAGAGATCTTTGGAAATACAGCCTTACAGAAGATACCGAATTCTCATGAAATCTATACTATTTTTTTCGAATTTAAAGATGGGCCGCCCACCACTTCTCAGGAATTAAATGGATGGGGAGATGATCTAGTACATGACTATTTAAAGGCCATTGTTATAAATGGTAGAATAGGTGTATTGTACAGTAACAAGGATTATGGATGCGAGTGGGATTACGATTTTAGGAATAAACGATGGTATAAAATAGATAATACACGATTTGCGGTAAACATAGTAATGTATGCGCTTACCTCATAAATAATAAAATATGGATACAGATTTAAGAACATTAGGTCTCGAAATAGAAACTCTCACAGGCAAGCTAAAGGATTTAAAAAAAGAGATCGGTAAAGTTATTATCGGGCAGGATGAAACGGTGGAGCAATTGCTTATAACATTTCTAGCTGGTGGCCATGCCCTGTTGGAAGGAGTTCCCGGTTTAGCAAAAACATTAATGATAAGAACGCTTTCTCAGGCAATACATCTAAAATTTAAGAGAATTCAGTTTACGCCAGATCTAATGCCTTCAGATATAATTGGAACAGAGATCTTAGAAGAAGATCATACCACTGGAAGGAAATTCTTCGAATTCAATAAAGGGCCGATTTTCGCCAATATCATTCTGGCAGATGAGATAAATAGAACACCTCCCAAAACGCAAGCGGCATTGTTGGAAGCTATGCAGGAGTTTGAAGTAACATACTCTGGTAAGACCTATGTTTTGGACAAGCCATTTTTTATCCTTGCTACTCAAAACCCAATTGAACAATCAGGTACTTTCCCGCTGCCAGAAGCTCAACAGGATCGCTTTTTATTCTATATAAAAATTGGATATCCAAATGAGCTAGAAGAAACCAACATCCTTAAGAGAACTACGGGTGGAAAGTTGGAAAAAATTAATCCGGTAATTACGGGAGAGGAGATCTTGCGTCTTCAGGAATTAGTTAGAGAAGTGCCAATTTGCGACGATCTTGTATCTTTTGTAAGTCGACTCATTCGTTCAACCAGACCAGAAACATCGAATAATTCCTATGTAAAAGAATGGGTAAATTGGGGTGCAGGACCAAGAGCTGGACAAGCTATGATACTTACGGCTAAAGCTCGCGCTTTACAAAGCGGAAGGCTTGCAGTAACCTTGGAAGATCTTCAACATGTTGCTTATCCCGTGCTAAGACATCGAATAATTGTCAATTTTAAAGCTGAAGCAGAAGGAATAACAGCAGACGATGTTACCAGAGAATTATTGAATTCAACAAAAATAGTTTCCAAAACTTTAAATTAAGTGAAACAAGATTATCATCAATTACTTAAACCTGAGATCATAAAAAGTGTTTCAGGATTGGCACTTATCGCACGGGTAGTTGTAGATGGTTACTTGAATGGACTAAATCATAGCAGAAGAGTAGGAGGCGGAATGGAATTTAGTCAGTACCGTGGATACGAGCCGGGAGATGACCTTCGATCCTTAGACTGGAAAATGCTTGCAAGATCAGGAAGATATTATATCAAACAATCGGAGGTTGAAACCAATATTTCGGTAAAATTTATTCTGGATGCCAGTAATTCTATGCTTCACAAAGAGAATGGTTTGGAGAAAATGGATTTTGCCAGGGTTCTTGTTGCTTCTTTAGCTTATTTATCTCAAACTCAAGGAGACGCCGTAGGACTTTTTGCCTTGAATGATAAAAGATTATATAGCATCTATCCAAAAGTTCAAAAACAGCATTATAATAGATTATTGCTAGAACTCATTAATATTAAAAATGAAGGTAAGTGGCCATTAGAATCTACTGCCACAGAAAAATTACATGACCGCAGACATAAGGAGCTTATCTTTTTTATTACAGATATGTATGAGCAAGATGAAGAATTAACCAGCCTTATAAAAAGGTTGAAAACTTCGAGAAATGAAGTAGTAGTTTTTCATTTAATGGGTAAAAGCGAGATGGAATTTAATTATAAAGGAATAGTTACTTTTGAAGATCTTGAAACTGGATACAACGTTAGCGTTGATACCAAAGAAGCCAAAAAGCACTATTTAGAATCTCTTGAAAATAAATTGAAACAAAGTAGAGAAACCATGCTCACTAATGGAATTACATATCATCTTTTCCGAATGGATGAGCCAATAGCTGAAGCTCTGCAGGCATTTTTAAAGAACAGAAATAACTTGGTCTAATATGTTCTTCCTCTCTCCTTTAAATTTATGGGCATTACTTGGATTGGCTGTTCCCATTGCCATTCATTTATGGAGTAAGAAAGAAGGTAAGACCATTAAGATTGGAAGTATCCGTTTACTCCAGGAAGCCGACTCCAAACAATCGAGTTCTATTAAGCTAAATGAATGGTGGTTATTGTTCTTAAGATTATTGATCCTCTCTTTACTGGTTTTAATTATAGCTGAACCTAGATTAGAGCAATCTGCACGAAAAGTTCCAATAACTTATCTTATTGAATCTTCACTTTTAGGATATGATGAGGTAAATAGAATAATTGATACACTAGATAAAACAAATTCTATACGGCTTTTTGAAAAGGGATTCCCGAAGTTGGATAGGGAACAAGGATATGAATTGGCTACGGAAACTCCAAATTATTGGCAATTAGCTAAAGAATTACAAGATTTGAGGTCTGATAGTATAGTGGTTTTTACAAGTGCATTTATCAGCGGAATAAAAGGCAAAAGGCCAACTACACAGGAAAATATTAATTGGATCTTTCTAGATATTGGTAAGTCCGAAAAGATTGCTCTAAAAGCTGTGTCAAGGAGAGATGAACTAAATCTTTTAAATGCGGTTAGTAATAGTGAAGGCTTACATTTTGAAACTGAAAAAGTTTCGATTAATGATCCTCGTATAAAAACAAATCCCTTAGGAGATAGTATCTACTTGCAGAATAGTAACACTACTCAAGCGATTCCTTTAGATAAAGAAAAAGCATTAGTAATAGAACTATATTATAAGGAAAGTTTAGCCGAAACTGAATACTATATTGAAGTTGCTTTTAAAGCGATTTCAAAATACTTAGATCGTGAAATAAAGATCCATAAAGTTCAGAATAAAGATAGCCTTCAATTTGAAAAAGCAGATGTGATAGTTTGGCTTAGTGATGAAGATAAGGTAGAATCTACACTTCCAATGTTGATATACCAAGAAAACAAGTATACATCTTCTTTAATAATTTCGGGAGGTAAGAAGAATGAATATTTTCTTACTTCAAGCCTAAATTCAGAAAATAGTATTGAAAGATATCTAGCCGAAAATTTACTCGAATTCTTTGGTTTTAATAGGGAGCTCGAGAAAAATATAGTTAAGTTGGATAAAAGAGTGATGCCTGCAGAGCAGTTCTTACCCAATTTAGAAAAGACAGAGCTACCAAAAGAAAGAATTATGGCATTAGATATTTCTAATTGGTTCTGGTTATTTCTTATCCCCATAATTATCACAGAACGGGTATTATCCAGATTTAGAAATAATTAATGGACGAGGGCAAAAACATATTACTAAAATTTAAAAAACGATGGCAGGTATTTCTTTGGCTTAAAATTTTTATTTATGCTTTTGGAATAGCAATTTTTTTCGGATTTATTTTTTCTAATTTAATATTGGCTGTCCCTGTATTCCTATTTACAATTTTAATAGGCTCCCTAGTTCTAAAACCATGGGGATTGAGTTTGGCATTCATCAGTTGGTTTGCAGATTCAAAAATAAGGGATTTGGAATATAGTTCTGGTCTGTTGCTTCAAGAGGAAAACCTATCTGGACTTGCAAAACTTCAGCAGCAGAAAATAGCCAATAGATTATCGTTGAATCAAGCCGAATTGAAACCGGAAGTTAATATTTTGAAACCGACTCTTATTTCAATAATTCTAATTATAATTGGTGTGGTTGTCTTTCAATTTGGAATTTTGGATCTGGATAGCACAAATGACAATCAGAGTTCAGATCAAGAAACTATTTCCTTTGTTCCCGTAGATCCTTTAGTAGGAAAGACTGTGCCTCCCAGCTTGACAGATCAAAAGCTAACTCTAACCTATCCGAGTTACACTAATATTCCATCAAGGACTACGTCAGTAATGGAAATCAAAGCTTTAAAAGGTTCCACTGTATCATGGGAATTAGGATTCGATTCTAAGCTGAGTTCTGTGAGTATGGAAAGTATGGGAACAAGTTATTCTATGAAGTTGAAGGGAGATAAATATTCTAGAGGCAATTCGCTAAATGTATCAGGATTCTATAATTTTAAATTTACAGACACCTCAGGAAATGAATATGCTTCCAAGCTATATTCAATTGAAGTTTTTGAAGATCGAAGTCCGGAAATTGAAATTAAAACAATTCCTAAATTTCTAACATTTGAAATGGAAGATGACAAGCGATTTTCTTTTAATACCGTGATAACAGATGATTTTGGAATTGGGGCTGCGTATATAATTGCAACAGTGAGTAAAGGATCCGGAGAATCGGTAAAATTTAGGGAGGAAAAACTCTTATTTAAAGAATCTGTAAAACGAGGAGAGAAATATTTAGAATTTTCAAAATCTATAGATCTAGATCAATTTAAAATGGAAGCTGGGGACGAACTTTATTTTTATGTGGAGGCTCTAGATTTAAAACAACCCATTTCTGGCAAAGCAAGAAGCGAAACTTATTTTGCAGTAATCAAGGATACTACCAACAATCAGTTTGAAGTTGAAGGCACGATGGGTGAAGATCTAATGCCGGATTATTTTAGAAGCCAACGGCAATTGATCATAGATACTGAAAAGTTGATTAGTGAAAGAAAAAAAATATCCAAGACCCAATTTAATACTACCAGTAATGAACTTGGATTCGATCAGAAAGCACTTAGATTAAAATACGGTCAATTTATGGGGGATGAAGCCGATTCTGGTTTAGATCTTCATAACCAAGATACAGATGATGCCCAAGTAGAGGATAAGGATCCTTTGGCGGAATATACTCATGATCATGATGGAGAAAATGACCATAACTTAGTGGATAAAAAGGAATCTGCTAAGCTTGATGAAACTTCTAAGAACCCATTATCAAAATTCACCCATGATCATGATAATGCCGAAGAATCTACACTTTTCACCGACTCCTTGAAAAGTAAATTAAGACAGGCGCTAGATCTTATGTGGGATGCAGAGCTGCAATTAAGGATGTACGCACCGGAAAAATCTTTACCATATCAATATAAAATATTACAGTTGCTTCAGGATATAAAAAATAGCGCTAGAATTTACGTTCATAGGATAGGTTTTGATCCTCCGCCAATTAAAAATGAGGTTAGATTAACAGGGAAAATAGATGAGGTTGGCAACTTCGAAAAATTAGAAAATTTAGGTGATTCCGAAAATGATGTTTTTATAAAAAAAGCTATAGCAAGACTTGAGGGAATAATTGGGCAAAGTTCTAAAATTACCGAAAGTGATAAGTTAATATTTGAAAAGGCAGGAAACGAGTTAGTTCTAATTGCAATAGAGAACCCCGGGATGTATCTTAAAACCTTACAGGAGCTAAAGACGCTCACCCAAAATATTAAGTTAAGCATTAAAGATCTTTTAAAAATTCAAAATGGATTGATAAAAGCTCTTAGAAAAGTAAAACCGAAACCAACTAAAGTAGAAAAATATTCTAGTGAACTTGATAGTTTGCTGCTTAAAGAAATGGAAACAAATGAGTAGTAACATTTTCCTAAACGAAACTTTGTTTTGGCCAATTTTAATTGGAGCACTTCTTTTATGGATACTGTTTATCTTCAAGGAATGGCCAGATAGATATTCTAAGAGATTTTGGTTAAAAACTGGAATAGCATTACTAACCATTACGGCATTAGCACTTATCTTTTTAAAGCCAACGTCTCTTTCTGAAGAAAAGATTAAAACAGGCTTGGTATTAACAAATGGCTACGATAAAGAAGTTCTGGATAGTATTAAAAGAGACAATAATGATCTAATTATTATAAACTATCTAAAAGGAGAGTCCATTTTAAGAGAGGATGTTAATGCTAGCTCTTTAATAATTTTAGGAGAAGGTATCCAGGATTATGATCTTTGGCAGTTGGAGAATATTCCAACACAGTATCTGGGAAGCTTTACTAATAGTGGAGTTACTAGTTTGTATTATAAGGAAAAAAATACAATAGGGAATAAATTGCTTGTTCAAGGGGAATATAAAAACGCTAAACCTGGAACTAAACTGATCCTGGAGGCTCCGGGAGAAATAGCAGTGGATTCGGTTATTCTAAATTCGGGAAAGGATGAAACGTTTCAACTTTCAACAGATTTAAAAGTTGAGGGTAAGTTCTTGTATAAATTGATCGAGAAAGATTCATCTGGGAAAAAGTTTAGATCAAATCCAATACCAGTTAAAATAATAAAAAGACTTCCTCTAAAAATTTTAATTATTGAGGCTTTTCCCACTTTTGAAACTAAATACTTAAAGAACTATCTGGCACAAGCAGGACAGGAACTTTCCGTTAGAACTCAGTTAACCACAAGACGCTATAAGTTGGAGTATTTTAATATAGATAAGAAAGAACCAATCTCATTTTCAGAAAAAATATTACAAGCCTTCGATCTGCTCATTATGGATGAGGTTTCCCTGAAGAATCTTTCCAAAAATGAGATCGCATTATTAAAGAGATCTATTAAAGATGATGGCTTGGGCGTTTTTCTTCAACCAAGTCTAAATCTATTTAATTCTAAAAATGAATTAGCAGCCTTAAAATTCAGACGGGATAATAACACTAAGATCAAAATAGATCCCAACTCAAAAATTCAATTTAATAAGTATCCATATCAATTTAGTTCAGAAAAGGATCTACAACCTTTAATTTCTATAGATAATTATAAAATTGCCGCATATCAAAAAAAAGGTTTAGGCAGAGTTGGTACCAGTGTTTTAGAAAATACTTATCAATTAGTATTGGATGGAAATGTAGAGCAATATAAAAAGCTATGGTCTAAAATTGTTGAGAGAATTAGCAAAAAAGCTCGAATCTCTTCCGAATTTAAAATAGATCAATTTATTGTTTACAAAGATGAGCCCTTTAATTTTACTTTAAGAACTGAAGTAGAAATGCCATTTGTGGATGCTCAAGATGGAGGTAGAATTCCTTTAAAACAGGATCTTAATATTTCCAACTTATGGACTGGTAAAATATATCCTAATGAAAAGGGATGGCAATCCTTAACATTAGTAAAGGTTTCAAGCATTTCTTTAGAATATTATGTAAGTGAAAAAGCTGTTTGGAAATCAATGTTAGCAGAAAATACCTCAATGAACAATAAGAGATATTTTAAGGATTCTAAAAATGAAGATAAAATTAAAAGTTCCAGAGAACCAATAGATCCAATTTGGTTTTATGGTATATTCTTACTAGGTATGGGATACTTATGGTTAGAACCAAAATTGTACGAAGCTTAATTTACATTATTCAATTGTTTCATGATCAATTTCAAATTTTTCTGCTTTTTTGGCTCACGGTTTTGCTTACAGTAGGAAGTATGATAGGAATGTTTGGAAATAAATTTTACTTGTATCTCATTCCATTCGTCAAGGCTAAGATCTGGAGTATAATGCTGGAGTTCTTTGTAAAGTTTCTGACTAAATTTTAGAAACTTATCGGTTCCTAAATATTCCAGATCGGCATCTGCAAGGATATTTGCAAGAAAAGATGTAGGTTGCTGAGGTATTTTAGTAGCCATGATCATTTCGCAGATCTGTTCTATTTCTTCGCAGTTCAAACCATATTTCTTCAACTCAATGGTCGCGATCTCACAACTAATTGCTTCGTGTTCATCCCTCTTTATTATGAAACCAGTATCGTGATATAGTGCTGCAATTTTTAAAAGTTCAAGATCATGGTCTTCAACTTTTTCCTTTTCAGCTATAAATATAACCTGCTCCAGCACATATTTTGTGTGCTCGGTGCTGTGATAGTAAAGCCAAGAAGGTAAATTATTCTCCAGCTTCGATATTACCTTTGGATAGATTTGTTGGTACCTGTTCATTAAATGAATCTTTATTTGTATGTTTTCCGATTCCTCCTTTTACTTCTTTTATGCGCTGAACAAAAAAGAAAGCATTAGGATCTATTTGGGCTATAGCTTCTTTTAAACGATGTATCTCCAATCTGGAGACAATGGTCATCACAATATCACAATCGTGTTTTATATTAAACGATTTTGGAAGATAGCCTCTTTCTCCCTTATAAACTGTTATAGCTTTGCTAAAATCGTTTACAATGAGAGATTTAACGATCTCACAGTCCTTGGAAATTATATTTAAAGCGGTAAATTCTTCAAAGCCATCCACCACGTAGTCTGAAGTTTTCATAGCAGTAAAATATACCAGAAATGAATACATTAAAGATTCTACACTAAACACAAAAGCAGCAACAATAAAGATAATAGCATTAAAAGCAAGTATGATCTCTCCGGTAGAAAAACTAGATTTTCTAGTAGTGTAAAAGGCAATGATCTCAAGGCCATCTAACACTCCACCACCACGAATTACAAGACCAATACCCAATCCCATTAAAAAGCCACCAAATACGGCTATAAGCACCTTGTCGTTAGTAAAAGCAGGTATTTCTATAAAGTGCATGAGCACGGTAAGGAACAATATCGACAATAAAGCTCGAACGGCGAATGTTTTGCCTATTCTCCTATAACCTAGAAATAGGAATGGGATGTTATACGCAACTAATAGAATAGTAAAAGGAATTCCAAAGATCTCTTGTGTGACTATTGAAATACCGGTGACGCCGCCATCTATAAAGTTATTTGGAAGCATGAATCCCTCTAATGCTATCATTGCAGCGAGTACTCCAAGTGTACAATATACAATGGAGGAAATCGAAAAAATAGATCGCCAATTAACCCGAGATTGAGTTTCCATAGAGTAAATTCCAGTTACCAAAACATGCAAACATACCTCTAACTTAATAAATTTATCTCAATTATTAACTTATAACAGCTTTTAAAACAGCTGTTTATGGGTTTTATTAAAATTATATGAAATGGATCTATCTCATTTTTTATCCAATTTGGCCTTATCTCATCTAAGCTTCCTTTATTTAACAGAAATAAAGAGCTGTTCACCGAAAATGTCTTTTATAATGTTAAATTCTTTACTACCTTGATAATCAGATTGATTTACTGTTAATTATGTTATATATGGTTAATGCAATGCACATTCCTATTTTGGATAGATGGTTTGCTTTGATAGGCTTTTAATTTATTATAATTATAAGCTTAGCTCTCAGGGTTGAGGATCTTGCATCTTTAATGAAATCCAGAGGTTTTAAACCTTTTAAAAATCGAAAAAATTTCCCCCTTTTTAGAATTGTTAATCCCCAATAAAATTTTGTAAATAAAGTCCATTTCCCCTGGAGTTTAACTAATTCTTAGAATATGAGAATACTCAAGACCGCTTTAATTTGTGTGATATTCCTGCTGATCTATGAAGATGGTTTTAGCCAAGCTCTAACTACATTAGATAGTTTGAAAACTATATTCTGGTCCCATCCATCCCAACAAACTAATTTGGAACTGTTGTATGAAATTGGAAGCAATGAATTAGAGCCAGATAGTGCAGCAAAATATTCTAATTTACTGTTAGAAGAAGCCATAAGGAAGGCTGATGATAAATATGTACAGCGGGCCAATCATTTGCTGGGAGCTGTTTATAGACTTAGAGGGGATTATGAGAAATCATTGGAGTTTTATTTTAAGAGTGTCAATCTAGCGGCAAAATTGGAGGATTTTAATGCTTCTGCGATGTCCAATATAGAAATAGGAAATGTGTATTCTAAAAATGGATTTCCTGTGATCAGAATAAAAAAACGCACTTAGTTAATTCTAAAGAACTTGCTATAAAAGCTGATCTTGTAAATACCAGTGGCAATCTTATTAGGTTCAATAATTCCGAGGAAATACAAGCAAAGGATACACATATACTATTAACTATAGATACCAAAACCATTAATCAGAATAACATAAATTCAAAAGTAATATTTTCTGATGATCGTAGTAATCCGAAAGAAAACCCAGGTGATCCAGCGAGTTTTATTTCTCTGGTAGATAAGAATATGAAAGTGTATTGGAGTGGAGTTGCCAAGGATACCACGACTGGTGATGAAGTGGCTATTTTAGGGATATTTAGAAAACCTGATGGGGGAGCAGATATATTAGAAAGTCTTTCAAAAGACCCAAATAAGAACGGAGTGGTTGTAGGAAAAGTAAAGAATAAAAGTATTAGCGGTTTTGAATATTACAGCGTAGAGTTTAGAATAAATGGGGACACCTTAAGGACCTATTTGGTAGATCCAAAATTGAAAATGACGGAATAGATAAATAATTAGTTAATAAAATGCGGCACCCATAAATGTGCTGCATTTTTATTTTGAAGAATTTTAAGTGCGAGTTGTGAACTAATTTCTTTTCTTTGGAACTATAATTATGGATCTATTTCTTTTGAAGTTGTCGAACTCTATATTTAAAGATCTGTAATAAATACATTTAATAATTTACCCTAAAATAACAGCCATGTCAAAAACAACATTAGTAGTAAACAGCAACGGATCCCTTAAAATATCTGGAGATTTCGAGATTGTAGATAAAGAAGGAAATGTATATGATCTTCAAGGTCGTGATGTTGTTTCTGTATGTAGATGCGGACTTTCACAGAATAAACCATTTTGTGATGGTGCACACAGAAATCATTTTGAACACGAGGCTGTAGCTTTTGCGCTTCCTCCAAAACCAGAGAGAAAATAGGACTCTTGGAAAACTTCAACTAAAAGCGCAAATTTCTAAAAAGTTTGCGCTTTTAATATTTCTGAATATTATAACTTTTAAATCAGGTAGGACTTGAAATAATTGATAACTCTTATTTTTTGAACTTACTTCTAATAAACTCTATGATCACTGGGAGTATAGATAAGATCACGATTCCAATGATCACTAATTCAAAGTTATTTTTCACAAAGCTTAGATTTCCGAAGAAAAAACCTACCAATACTAACAATAATACCCAAGTAATTCCGCCTATTACATTGTATTTAATAAATTTCCCAAAATGCATATTTCCTACGCCGGCTACAAAAGGTGCGAAGGTCCTTACAATTGGAACAAATCTAGCAAGTATTATAGTTTTAGCTCCATGATTATCATAGAACTCTTGAGTTTTATCTATATGTTTCTGGCTTACTAATTGCTTTCCAAAGATCTTCCAACTAAGCATTTTTAAACCGATGGTTTTACCTAAATAATAATTTAAACTATCTCCTAAGATAGCAGCTGCTGTTAGGCTTATAAGTATCACCCAAAGGTCTAATTGTGCGGTTTCTCCCAAGCTGTTTTGAACTCCTGCACAAAAGGTTCCCGCAGCGAAAAGCAAAGAGTCTCCTGGAAGAAATGGCATTACTACTAAGCCTGTTTCAATAAAAATGATAGCGAAAAGTATGGCATAGATCCAGACCCCATAATCCAAGATCATGGTAAATAAATGAGTGTCTAAATGCAGTAAAAAATCGAAGAAGTCATTAAGCATGTGCTGTAGGATTTGGCTTTAAAGATATGCTGAAGTTTTTATAAATTGAGTTTCTTAATTAATCTTTAAATGATGGAGTTATGAGGTGGTTAAAACACGTTCAAATCTTTTTGTTCGGTCTCATTTATGCGTCTTATGTCCACCGTTAGGCCATTTGCTTTTTGTTCCGTAAGATATACGAATTTCTCACCCCATTTTATTTCACGTGCTTTATAGGAAGATCTGGAATAGACCGTTTGTGAAAAAGATTCATCAAAGGCCTTGATCATCACAATAAATTCTGCATCCTTTTCTATCAACTCAGTTTCCGAAAATCCAAAAATAGGACTCTCTTTATTAACAGGATGCACTACGGTCCACATGAGTGGAAAGAAGATCACTTTTGGTCGTTCTACTTCTAAAAGATGGAAATTTCGAGTTTGTGCGTTTTCATTTTTTAGAGATAAGGTTACATTTACTTCAACCTCTACCAATTGATTATTTGTAGGATTTACCACTCTAAACATAAAACCATTAATATCTTTATAGGGAGCCATTACAGCATGCGTGCTATATTTAATGGTAGCGGTAGGTTTAGAAAAGCGTCCGTACATGAGTCCTGTGGCTAAGGCAAACGTTAATAAGCCAAGCATAGACTCTGTTGCCGCAATAATATTAGCAAGTGTTCCCACGGGTGCTACTCGTCCATAACCAAGGGTGGTTATTGTTTGTGCACTAAAGAAAAAGGCTTCTATAAATTTATCTAGGGTATTTGATCCAGAAATTCCTGTAAGATGTTCCATTCCCACGGCCATATATAGGCTTGCGAATATTAGGTTGATGCAAAAGTAAATAAGAATTATAAGGCCAAAAAAATGCAGCCATCTCATAGAAACTAAAGAATGATAAATATTTACGCCTTCGAAGAAAGAATTATTTTGCTTACTAACGTTAAAACTACCATCCTTATTCAAGGCTCTATAACCATCTGCATGGGATTTGGTTTCCAATCCAAGATCATTGAATTTTGGTTTGCTACTTGACATAGATGAACAGGAAATTACAATTGGTCATTTTTGATCAAAGGCTTGATCAAACCTTAAAAGATAATTTTCAAAATTTTAAATAAATAAAAAAAGCAGTTCACAGCTTACTTGAAGAATAGTTATTTGGAAAAGAGAAAGCCTCATTTAAGGATACCATTAAGACTAGGAGATACCCTTTAACAAAGCACTATTAAATTCTACCCAACTCCAGGGATTTTTATCATTTTTCCTTTTTTGGATTGTCCTAGAACGGTAACCTCTTTGTTTTTTTGATATTCCTCTATCGCAAGGATAAGTTGTTCCTTGGTATCTCTGCGAATTTTAATTGAAGTTCGCTGGTTTTTATTACGGACTTCTATATAAAATCCGTCCCTTAAATCTTTTGGTTTTGTGGAAGGTCTTCCCATATTTATTGTTTCTATAGTTACTAATTGTGTAACTTAAAGGGTTATTATTTAAACATAATATAAAAAAATGAGGAAATGAAATTTATTTGAACATATTTACATTCAATAAATAAATATTAATCCATCATTAGCGCTATATGAAATAGCGATCTACAAAAGTAGCCCAAAAACTAAGAACTATTCGAGACTTATCTTATTTATATCAAATTTCATATCAGATATTGGGCCATTTATCTCATTAATCCTTGAATTGGTGAAATAAAGATCATTATTATAGATACTAAAAGTATCTGCCCATCTAATTTTGTATGATTGTGCAAACAAAATCATATTCTTTGTTGAAATGTCAAATTTCATAATACTGCTATTTTCAAGATCAGCGAAATATAGATTCCCATTTTTGTCCAGTATCATCCCATCCGGCGCAGTGGTCTTTGAAATGAATTGCACACTATCCTTAATTTCTTTTTCAGTTCCATTTATCAAGATATTTGTTGGAATAGCATATAGACTGTAGCCCGTTAAAGAATGATAATAAAGTAGATCATTCTCGGTATCCAAAGCGATACCATCGGAATTTACCTTATTTACCCATTTTTTTCCATCTATCGTTAAATGATCGGTCTCTGCAAGTGTTGAAGGATGATCGTTCAAAACTCTTTTCGTGTTACCACTAAGCAAGTCGAGCACCACAATTCCTGCATGACCGGAATCTGTAAAATAGGCTTTATGCTTTTTCTTATCTATTCGTAGATCGTTGATATAAGAATCTTGATGGAAACTTTCTTCCTGAAAGATAAAAGTGCGTTTTAATTCGTTGGTTTTTAGATCGAATACAAAAACCCTTGGATTGTCCAAAACACCTTTAAATAAAGGATTTCGAGTGTCTAAAACGTATAATTCATCTTCGAACGCGATCACAGATTGTACCCCTACAAATACAGAATCTTTCAAGGGTTTATTAATTTCCCACGTATTCCATGATTTATTAGGATAGGGCATGGAAACTCCATTTTTGGTAATCTCTACCACTGAGTTCTGTACAGCCTTTCTCCATCTTGGAAAATTGGCAAACATCCTGCCTTCATCACTAATACTAATTCCTGTTACCTGCTGACCTGTAAACCTTGTAATTTCAGTGATTTCTTTATCAGATTGTTTGGGAGTAGCAATAGATTTACATCCAACAAGTGATATTATAGCAAGTAGAAAAACTAGTTTCTTCATTTTAGTTCAATTTTATCAATTCAATAAAGCAGTTCTTTAGATAGGGTCCTATTTCCTTTAATTAACGAACAGCATTTTCTATTGGCGTCTCGCCTGCAAGGATTTCAAAAACTTGATTTTTCTTTACTCCGTCATCCAATACTTCAACTAAAGTTCTGGCAACATCGGCTCTTGAAATTTCGCCTTGTTTATCCAGCTTTTTCTCTAACTTGATTTTACCAGTACTACCTTCATTTGTAAGAGAACCAGGCCTAACAATGCTATAATTCATTCCGCTGGATTGTAAATATTCATCAGCATTATGTTTTGCTTTTAGATAATCTTTAAGATCCTCGCTTACAGATGGATCATCTGCACCCATAGAACTCAACATCACAAACTTTCCGGCTCCAACTTTTTTGGCGGCATCAGTAAGTTTTTTTGCTCCTTCCTGATCTACACCAATTACATTTTTACCTCCAGACCCGGCAGCAAATATTACCTTATCCACATTTTTAACAGCGTGGCTTAGGTCTTCTTCCAGATCGCCCAGAACAGCAGAAACATTTTCTTTTTCAAAATGATCTTTTTGTTCCTGTTTTCTAACCATAGCTATTGGCTTATAGTTATCAGATTCTTTTAATAAATTAATAATGATTCTTCCCGTAGTACCGTTTGCGCCGGCAACTAATACATTTTCTTTTTTACTCATGATCATTTTTTTAGTTATTATATAAAATCTGTTTGTATATCCGCTTCGTTTTATAAATTGCATAAGGACGTCATACTAAATTCGTTTCAGAATCTTATAACACTCACTCAAAATAGTATATCAAAAAACTGATATACATAAATCTGTTGACTTGATTTTTAGAATAGATCTGCCATACTAATAATTACTTTTCCTTTTGCTTTTCCTTCAGCCAGATATTCGTAAGCCTCTATTCCATTTTTAAAATCATAAATCAGGTCCACAATTGGCTTTATAGTTCCATCTTCCACCATCGCTCTTATCTCATCCAATTGTTTTCCATTAGGATTCATCCATGTAAATTTATACATACCCGATGTCTCCTTTATTAGTTTTGATAATTTTTCGGGTAGATTATAATCATTCATTCCCATTAGTTTTGCGGTCTCTTCATCTGGTGGCCCAACGATAGACGTTACTTTTCCACCTTCTTTAATAATTTTAAAAGCATCAAACGTATATTCATCTCCCAAGGTGTCGAAAACTATGTCCAAGTTATTCGCTACTTCTTTATAATCTTCTTCGGTATAGTCGATCACACGGTCTGCTCCTAAGGCTTTTACCCAATCTACATTTTTTGTACTTGTAGTTGTATAAACAATAGCGCCTTTAGATTTGGCATACTGAATAGCAAAACTTCCAACCCCACCAGAACCTGCGTGGATCAGAATTCTGTCGCCTTCTTTTATACCTACTTTTTCCAGCGCCTGTATTGCGGTGAGTCCTGTTAGAGGCAATCCCGCTGCTTCTTCAAAAGAGATATTTGAAGGTTTTAAAGCTACTTTTTCAATGTCTACTGCTACAAATTCTGCAACGGTACCCATTTGTTCCTGTGGAACTCTGGCATACACTTCATCATCGATTTCGAAATTGTTCACATTTGCACCTTTTTCAACCACCACACCACTTACGTCATAGCCAATAGTGGAGGGTAAGTCTAATGGAACCATATCTTTTAAATGACCTTCTACCAACTTATAGTCTATAGGATTTATAGAGGCTGCTTTCACCGCTATTAAGATATCATTGTTGCCAAATTTTGGTTTAGCTACATCTTCAAAAGAAAGACCTTTCTGGATCTCGCCATATTTTTTAATTTGTAAAGCTTTCATATCATTAATGTTTTAAATTCTTATTTCAATTGGCTAGCAGATCTATCTTGATTTTCTGATTTTTCAGAAAGGATAGCTATCCATTTATCTAAGGTATCCTTTAAGAGCAGCACATCTGTAAGTTCCACTTCTTCGGAAAGTAAAGATTTCAGAAGTTTTTCTGGAACTGGAGCAGCATCGTTCTTATAAGAGGTCCCTTTTTCTGTTAATTCTACAAATACATTTCGCTCATCCTTTTCCGACCTTGCGCGTCTAAGTAAATTCATTTTCTCCATTCTTTTGATAAGAGGTGAAAGTGTATTGGTATTTAGAAGCAGTCTGTCTCCTATTTGATTCATAGATAATGTTCCATGTTCCCATAAGACCAGAAGGACCAGATATTGCGGATAGGTAAGTCCCATTTTTTCCAAATAGGGTTTGTAGGCTTTTGTAATTAGCCGCGAAACTGAATATATTGGAAAGCAAATCTGATTGCTTAGTTTTAATTGTTCCTTCTCCGTCATGATCATCAATTTTTTGAATTTCTCCATGCTTTCCATGCACCCGAGGACCACAATGCCCAAATTATAAATATCGGTTGAAAGAAAAGTCTGATAAGCCTGGCTCGATCTGAATCTAATGCGCCAAAGGAATCTTTTCCATCTAAATACTGGGCCAGGTTTCCAGGAAATATAAGAACAAAGAAAATCGCCAATGCCCAACCAATTTTAGCACATTCTTTCTTCCAGAATAATAAAGCAAATCCTAATATCATTTCCACAATTCCAGAAAGAACTACCACAAGATCTTTACTCATAGGTACCCAATCTGGCACCTGCGTCTGGAATTCGATCCTATTAAAACTTAGGTGACTTAATCCGGCATAGATCATAAAAACTGCCAGGAGTACTCTAAATATATTTTGGGTGAGGCTAGTTTTATCTTCTTTTACCATTTAAACCTGAATAATCGCAAACAATTAGATCGTGCACGATGCAAATATAAAGGATAACTTTCAGCTACAACTACACTTTTAGATGGATTTAACTTATGATTATTATAGGCTATAAATGGATTCGGGGATGATCACTTAGACTTTTGAATGTAATAATTTTGATATTCATCTTCCTTTCAACAGAAGTATTCATGATTGATTTGGAACTTGGGAGTCCAAGTGTCTAGCTGGGTAAAAAGTTGATGATTTGCGACTTTAAGATCCAAACATTACCAATAATTCATTGGGTACCACCAATTTATGATAATATTAAGTATTGTTTGAAAACCAAAAAGACCATTTAGATCGTATTTTTAGTTAGTGAATATTAATTTTTAAAAACTTTTATTATGAAAAATTACATTACCTATCTGGCAGCGATGCTGTTTGTTTTCACCTCATGTGAAAAAGAGACCATGGAACCTGAAGTTATGGAAGCACAATTCCAATCCCAGGTAAATGGAGAAAAGGCGCATCTTAAAAATGTTCAAAGTTTCAACGCGCATCTCTCTGGAGACCAGGAAGTGCAACCAGTGAATACAGATGCTACCGGACAGACTATCTTTAAGTTGAGCAAGGACCGCAGTACACTTTCTTACAAATTAATTGTATCCAATATTGAAAACCTTGCAGCAGCACATATTCACATAGGTGCACAGGGATCTAACGGACCTGTAGTGGTTACTTTGTATTCGGGTCTTATTACAGGTAGAACTAGCGGAGTACTTACCGAAGGAACTATAACCGATGCAGATATTAAAGGAAAAACCCTGGAGGAACTTTATAATATCATGTTGGCAGGAGGAGCTTATGTAAATGTGCATACTTCACAAAATCCAAGCGGGGAAATACGCGGGCAGATCTCTCCAAATAATTAAATTTATTTGTTTCGATTCTGTAAATTTTCAAAAAGCAGGTTCTTTATAGGGATCTGCTTTTTTTTTGGAGAGTGGAGTAATAGCTAATAATTTTCATTTTATATTGCAAACTCGCATGAAGCTTATTCCTATTTTATTGCCAATTAGACATAATATAAATGAATCGTATAATTTTACTAATATTACTAGCTCTCGTTACCCAAGCTTGCAATGATCCTGATATGAAAATTAACGTTCTGAATAATAAAAAAATAGAGAATATTCCCAGCGGTTCAGGGATCATTAGATCTGGGGAGCTGTACTACATTATTGGCGATGATTCCCCGTTTTTATTTACACTGAATAAAGAGTTCAAAGCTATTTCTAAAACACCACTTTTAGATTCGGTTAATTTTTCAGAGGATCGGATTATTAAATCTAAAAAGCCAGACTTTGAAGCATTAGAAATGATCGGTAAAAATGAGATCGTTGTTTTTGGTTCCGGTTCTAAGTCGCCTGAAAGAAATATTTTTATTCGCATCTTACTGAAAGATCCTATGATAATAGAGAGATATGATATTTCTAAGCTTTATAATAATCTAAGAAATTTGCCACTACTTAAGGATTCTGAATTAAATATTGAAGCAACAGCTTTTCGAAACAACCAAATTTTCCTTTTTAATCGTAAAAAAAATCTTATTATTAAATTCAATTATCAAGATCTATTAACCTATATAAAAGGCGAGCGAGATTTTCCCGAACCAGAGATCAGGCAGTTTTACTTGCCTAAAATTAACGGAATAGAAGCAGGGTTTTCGGGTGCCACAGCTTTACAAGATGAAGCAAAGATCATTTTCACCGCTTCTGTAGAAAATACCAATAATGCATATGACGATGGCGAAATCTTAGGAAGTTTTATTGGAATGATCGATATCTCAAATAATAAGATTTCCCAGTTTTTCGAATATTGTGAAATACCAAATACAGCAGCTAATTTAAAAGTAGAATCGGTAACTATTGAAGAAGAGATTTCATCTGGAGAAACCAAAGTTATTCTCATAACAGATGATGATATGGGTAATTCAACACTATTAGAAAGTATGCTTACATGGTAAAATCTACCATAACAATGGTTAAAAGATAATAATTAAGCACATGGAAATTGACAAAATAGCGCTGATTAAGATAAAAGATGGCCAAGTTTTAAGTACCAGGTCCAAAGGGAAGATCAACTATTATTTCCCGGGAGGAAAAAGAGAAGTTGGTGAGACCGATGAACAAACTTTGATCAGAGAGATACGAGAAGAATTGAGTGTTGAAATTATCCCAAACTCTTATAAATATATAGGCACTTTCAAAGCCCAATCGGACGGGATGAAAGATGGGATCATCGTTAAAATGACTTGTTATTCTGCCGACTTTACCGGCATTCTACATGCGAATAATGAAATTGAGGAAATTAAATGGCTGAACTATGCCGATATAGATACAGTTTCTGCAGTGGACAAAATAATATTTGACTTCTTAAAAGATAAAGGAGAATTAGAGTGATGTCTCTTATTCTATTGAAAAGTGAGGTTTTAGAGATCAAACAAGGTATTGACGAGATTCATTTTTAAAAATAATATCTTAATGAAAGTTTTTTTATCCGAGCTTGCGGAATTAAAACTTTTAAAACTCAAAAAATAACTTTTAGAAAACTGGAGTAGAAAAGTTAGAGATAAAATCATTGATCAATTATCTGAAAGAATAAGACAAATATGAAGATTCTGTATAAATTTCAATACTCTCTGTGGTTTTAATGCAATTTTAATATATTTACCGGAATAAAATCAAAAATCATCACTTCCATTAAACTTATTAATGAAACAATACATTTTCCTAGCGCTTGCATTATTTTCTATTTCAAACTCTTTTTCACAGGTAGAAAACAGTAATAAAAGGATTCGCGTTTTTCTGGACTGTCAATCTTACTGTGATCAGGATTTTATAAAACGTGAAATTACCTTTGTAGATTATGTAAATGACCGTTTCCAGTCTAATGTTTTTATTCTATCAAATCATCAGGTAACGGGGAGTGGTGGCCGTGAATATAAATTACAGTTTACCGGAAGAGAAATTTTTACGGGGGTAAATGATACGCTCTCTTTTGTTAGGCAGGCAACCGCAACTGATGATGAAGGGAGGCAACAAATGGTACAGATCCTCAAATTAGGTCTTGTAAAATACCTTGCACGTACAGAACAGGGAAAAAACGTACAAATAACATTTAAGGAAAATGAAGGAGGTGCCGGTACAGAAAGAGAAGAGCAACAGGATGATCCTTGGAATCTATGGGTATTCAACGCTCGCCTCAATGGTTATCTTAATGGAGATAAAAACTATTTTAGTAACAGTTTCAGCACAGGATTTTCAGCTGCCAGAATAACTGAAAAGTTTAAAACAACTACCTCTTTTAACTATAGCGTCAACAAGAATCGATATGGTGAAGGGGAAGATGCCTTTGAATTTTCAAACGAAAATTATCGGGCAAACAATACTACAGTTTGGTCAATTGGGGATCACTGGTCTGCTGGCGGGTACTTCGAAGTTCTCAGATCAGACTTCTCCAATTATACCTCTTCTTGGACTCTTTCTCCTGCAATAGAATATAACTTCTTTCCTTATTCAGAATCAAACAGCAATTATGTTGGTTTGATGTATAAAGTAGGACCATCATATTTCGATTATATAGAAGAAACCATTTATTTAGAAACCGAAGAATTAAGGTTCAAGCACGACCTTTCCCTGGATGTAAGTTTAAATAAAAAGTGGGGGCAATTAAGCGGTTCAGCATCTTATGGCCATTATTTTCATGATGTTTCCAAGAACAAGTTCACATTTTCGGGTTATGCAGATCTCCGTCTATACAAGGGTTTGTCGCTAAACTTTAGTGGATATTATGCGCTGCAACGAGACCAGTTGAATATAGCTAAAGGAGATATTTCCAATGAAGATCTTCTAACAAGAAGGAGACAGCTCGATTCAAATTATTCTTTTTATACTAGTTTTGGGATCCGTTACAGGTTTGGGTCTATTTTCAATAATGTGGTTAATCCCCGTTTTGATGGGGCCGGGAGCATGTTCTTTTTTTAAAATAGGCTGACAGGAAGGTTTGAATTTTGTGAAGTTAAACCATTAATCCTAAGGCGAACTGTGAAATAGACTATTAATTTGATAGTTTGAGTATCAAATAATTCAGCAATTTTATTATTTATCCATCATTAAAACTGTCGCTATTATTTTATGATGAGCCATTATTAATGAGCTTATAATAGATTACATAATTCGGTTTGTGATGAAATTTTGAAAGTCTTGCAAATCGCGAAATGTAAGGGAGTTTCGAATACGCAAGATTCAACCCCTAGTAAAACTAAAAAAATATTTTAATTATAACAGTTTCGGCTACAAAAAAATTAAGAAACCATTTCTAAGTAACCGTGGTTTTAAATTCTCCAAGCTTTCAGCTCTCAATTTTGATTTACGTCCTTATACTTATTCCAATTCCTTTAAAATTAGTACCGGCACCTTTGGATTAAAATCGATATCATCCTTAATTCGCTGTGTAAAAAGTTTACTGAAAAACCCCTGTTTTCGCTTATATAGTGCGAGAAAATTACTTTCCCTACTTTCAATAAATAAATGAACACCCATAGTGAGTGTAGTTTGCGTAAGTCTATGAAAGCTAAAATCAATGTCAGCAAAATAAGTTTTCAGCATTTCTTTGTTTTTTTCCTGCTCTTTAGTGAGCGGCCTGTTATCGCTATCTATATACAAGATCCTGACGCTGGCATTTAAATAAATAGCCATTTCTATGAGCGCTACAACTTCTTTATTTTTAAATGGAAATTTAAAAGTGCTAGGAAAAACTATTTCTCTGTTGGATTCTGGTAGTTCTTCCATTTGTTCTGGTAGAACTAAAAAGGGACAATTTTCTACCTTTTCGGTCACTTCTGAAATTTCATTCTCAAAAGCTGCGTTTATCGAAACATTTTTACCCCGGGAGACCATTAAGATCAGATCTATATTATGCGTATCTATACATTCCTGCATGGCTTCGGCGAGATCTTCATTTCGAGATATTGTTTCAAACTGATGCTTTCTGTTTTCCTGTCTAAAATTTAATCCTCGGAGAATTTTTTGCAGTCCTTTTTCCGATTCAGCCTTAGCTAATTCCAGTTCGGTATTATGATTCCTGCCTAAGGAAAGTCTTGAGGGAACTTTATAAACATTCAGAATAAAAAAAGTACAGGGAATATTTTTGTAAAGATTTAAAGCATACACCAAATTATTCCATGCATGTTTGGTGAAATTGGTAGGAATAAGAATTTTCTTTTCCATAGAATAAAATGAATTAATCAGCTATTTATGTAAATATACTAAAACTAATTGCCCAATATTTCTATTTTTCAGCGGAAAGACTTAATATAAATAAAGGAATTAAGTGATATCCAGCCGCCAGTTCAATACTTGGCTGTTTCCAGCTTAAACACTTAATGGAATGGTTCGGAATCATAATGTACTTTTCAAAACATAGTGAACATTAGATCAATATGAGAAAAATAATTGATTAGTCAAGAGGCCGGAAATCCAGTGTTTGAAACAATTTTATATTAAATAAAACTCACTTATTATTTCCCGATGCAGAAATTCGCAAAAATATTGCCTAGCAGATCATCGTTGGTTATTTCCCCAGTGATCTCTCCAAAATGATATAAAGCTTGGCGAATATCTATTGCCATAAGATCTCCTGAAAGATTATCATTTAAACCCTGTTGTACCTTGTTTATTTCTTCTAAAGCACTTAGCAACGCATTGTAATGCCTGCTATTAGTTACGATAGTGTTATTGTTCCTTAATTCGCCGGTATTTACAAATTGTAATAGTTTTTGCTTTAATTCTTCTACGCCCAATCCTGTTTTGGCAGATAGCAACAAGTATTGAGATTTCTCGACGCTGCGGGAGATCTCTTCTAATTCTTGTTGTAGTTTTTCCTGATCTTCAGTTTTAAGAGTGTCTACCTTATTTACAATAATAAGTAAAGGTTTTTGAGGAAACTGATTATGGATCTTTTGAAGTTCTACCTGAATATTTTTAATAAGTACGGCCTCACCCTGGACTGGTTTCAGGGTCTCAAGTTCTTGAGATGCTGAATCAATTCCGATATCTATCGGAACAGTATGACCAAGTTTATCCGCACTTAGCAAATAAATTACCACCTGTGCCTGACTTATCTTTTCAAAGGTCTTCTTAATTCCAAGGCCTTCAATAATATCTTCTGTCTCTCTAATTCCCGCAGTATCTATAAATCTAAAACCAATACCTCCAATACTCATTTCATCTTCTATGCTATCTCTGGTGGTACCTGCAATATCTGAAACTATGGCACGCTCTTCATTAAGCAATGCATTTAGCAAAGTAGATTTCCCCACATTAGGTTCACCTACAATTGCCACAGGAATTCCGTTCTTCAAAACGTTTCCTACTGCAAAAGAATCGATCAATTTTTTAAGCACTTGTTGGATACGAGTTACCAAATTCTCAAATTCATCTCTATTAGCAAATTCTACATCTTCTTCTGCAAAGTCCAATTCTAGTTCTATGAGAGATGCAAAATTTAAAAGCTCTTGTCTTAGCTTCTGGATCTCATTGGAAAAACCCCCACGCATCTGTTGCATCGCCATTTGATGTGAAGCAGCATTTTCAGAAGAAATTAGATCGGCAACCGCTTCGGCCTGACTTAGATCCATTTTTCCGTTCAGAAAAGCTCTCAGGGTAAATTCTCCAGCTTCTGCAGATCTACATCCTTTTCTAATAAGTAACTGAATGATCTCTTGCTGGATATACTGACTTCCGTGGCAGGAGACCTCAATAGTATGTTCTCCCGTATAAGATTTGGGACCGTGAAAAACAGAGATCAATGCTTCATCTATAATGCGGGCATCATCTATAATATTTCCTAAATGTAAAGTATGAGTTGGTTGCTCTCTTAGGTCCTTATTGGCTTTAGAACTAAATATTGGTGCGACTATCTCTATAGCTTTGGGTCCAGATACTCGTATCACAGCAATGGCTCCGGCTCCTGAAGGCGTAGCTAGGGCTACTATGGTGTCATTTAATCTCATGCCGCAAAGGTAGTAAACAATTTAGAGCCTGTTATATAAATGAATTGTAACAAAAACAGAAAAATTACTACTTATATGTACATCAATCAATTATCACATCATGAGAGAAGACAATCAAATGCTCGTTTTAACCCACTTAAGTCAGTTACTGGATCTAATAACTGTAGTAGGAGGCTTTGTTGTACCCTTAATAATATGGCTTACCCAAAAAGATAAGGTGTACGGTATGGATGCGCACGGTAAAATGATCCTGAATTTCCAGATAAGTATTTTTATCTATTCTATTATATGTATTCCGCTTATCTTCCTGCTTGGATTAGGAATTATCTTATTGATTGGAATAGGTATTATAGCTGTAGTTTTGCCAATAGTAAATGCTATAAAAGTTAGCAATGGGGAAATACCAAATTATCCTTTTTCTATAGAGTTCATTAAATAAGAAAAATTTCTATTGAAGGAGTAAAATAGAAAAAGCGCAAACTATCATAGTCTGCGCTTTTTTATAGTAAAGATTTTCTTGTGAAGATATATTTTTTAGCTGTTAAGCATAACTGGCATCACTAACATCGTGATCTTTTCTCCTTCGTCCAATCCATCTACCGGAGTTAGAATTCCAGCTCGGTTTGGTAAGCTCATTTCTAACTGAACTTCGTTTGCATTTAAGTTATTCAACATCTCAGTTAAAAAACGAGAGTTAAAACCAATTTGCATATCGTCTCCTTGATAAGAACATGTTAAACGCTCTTCTGCCTTGTTGCTGTAATCGATATCTTCCGCAGAAATATTTAACTCGGCTCCAGCTATCTTTAAACGCACTTGGTGTGTAGTCTTGTTAGAGAAAATAGAAACCCTTCTTACAGAACTTAAGAACTGACTTCTATCTATTACCAATTTATTTGGATTTTCCTTTGGGATCACCGCTTCATAGTTTGGATATTTTCCATCGATCAATCTACAGACCAATTCGGTGTCTTCAAAAATAAATTTTGCATTAGAATCGTTATACTCAATAAGCACATCGGTCTCGCTTCCTGCTAAAATTCCTTTTAAAAGATTTAAAGGTTTCTTTGGCATAATAAATTCTGCAGCCTGAGACGCAGTTACATCTTCTCTGGAATATTTCACCAATTTGTGAGCATCTGTAGCTACAAAGGTTAAACCTTCTGTAGAGAACTGAAAGAAAACTCCGCTCATTACAGGTCTTAGATCATCGTTTCCAGAAGCAAAAATGGTCTTGCTAATCGCCATAGCCAGCACATCTCCCTGGATGATCGTGCTACTTGGGTCGCTCAATTCTACCGCATTAGGAAATTCATCTCCATTAGCATATGCTAAGGCATATTTCCCGTGATTCGAACTTAATTCTATGGTGTTATTATCTTCTACCACGAATGTAAGTGGCTGTTCCGGAAAGGTCTTCAAGGTTTCTAATAACAATCTAGCAGGAACTGCGATAGCTCCTTCAGAATCTGATTCTACTTTCAATTTTGCCGACATGGTGGTCTCAAGATCTGAAGCAGAAACCGTTAATTCATCCTTTTTTAATTCGAATAAAAAGTTGTCTAATATTGGTAAAGTGTTGTTGTTATTAATAACCCCACCTAATATTTGAAGCTGTTTTAGTAAATACGTACTGGATACTATAAATTTCATGGATGTATCGATTATTTAATCCCTTACTAAGGGTGAATTTCCCCGAGGCTAAGCCCAAACGGAAAATTGATTTTTAAATCCTATGCCTCCAGAGCCTGCCCCGAGGTTGTTTGCTAAATACAAATATATCTTAATCCTTTAAAAACAAAAGCCTCCTGGCTTATATTTTATTAACATAAAAAATGAAATTTAATCTATTAACCCCTTGAATTTAAAGGCTTTTTGAAAAAAATTAAATAGACTTTGTTAATATTTATTCTTGCTGAAGAAAATAGCGCAAAAAGTCTACTTTTTTAGGTAACGCCTTTTTCTGAAGAAAGTAAAGATAAATGCTACTAGACCTAATAAGAGTAGAGGAAGAACAAGATTAATAATTTGCCATTTTTCGCGTTCTTGAGCAGTCCTTTCTGAATTTAAAAAAGCAATGCTTATTTCCTTAGAACGTATATCGATTAATCCGGAATCGTCCAGTAAATAATTTACAGCATTTAGCAGTAATTCTTTATTCCCATAAGTATTCCCAGTAAACCTATCGAAGCCGAGTTCTAAAGGCTCTCCTCTTTGCATCTGGTTCTTAATAACATCTCCATCAGAAATAACCACCATTTTAGTAGCTACGCCCTTATCTACATAATTTTTTAGATCGAAAGGCTTTACCCTGTTCTTATAAACAGATCTAAAAGAACCTTCCAACAGTACCGCCATTGGTAATTCACCAGCTGTATAACTGGACAAGTCTGGTCTGGAATTAAGTAAGTTTAAACTTATTTCTTTTGGAGTTCCTTCAATTTTAGATTGCGGAGAACTGGATAATAGAATGGTCTTTTTAATACCATTTTTTAAAGTGTCTATAGGATTTGCCCATTCAAATTTTACCGCTTCAATATTATTGATTATAGGGTGGCTATTTGGAGAGCTTGTTAACGGACTGTAGAACCAAGGATATGGAGAAAAACGTGTGTCATTTCCGCTGCCGCTTGCCAAAACTATCGGAGCAGAATAAATATCGTTTATAAGCGCAGGATTAATTCTAATTCCATAAGAAAAGAAAAAGTCGTTTAGATTAAGGTCTCTTGGTAAAGCAAACGCACTTCCTGTGGGATTGAATAAACTATCATTTTCCATAGCAGTTTGCTCCACCAGCCAAAGCGATTTTCCGCCATTCATTAAATATTGGTCCAATACCAATTTTTCTTTTTCGGTGTAAGCCTGTGTTGGTTTAGCTTCAATAATAAGATCGAATTCCTTAAGATCTTCCAAGTTCTTTTCCGGATAATTAGCAACTGAATCTAAGGTAAATGGCGCCACAAAGTAGTACTGGCGAATAGTTTTGATGAAATCGGCTAAATAAGCATCGCTTAATTCCCCATTTCCCCGCATAACAGCAATCTTTTTCTTTTTAGGTTGTACCAACTGTCCCAAAGCATCTGCAAAGGAATATTCGAGTTGCTGCACCGAGTTATTTACGCGCTCCTCATCGGTATTACCTAATTTATTTTTAAGCAATGGTATCTTTACCGTTTTGTTATTAAAGTTTGCAATTGCCCAAGGAAAGATTATAGATTCACTTTCTTTTCCATTTTCCATTACATTGATGCTTGCAGGTGTCATTCCCAACTCATAGAATTCTTGTGCCACCGCATTAGCATCATCCCCTTCTGCCAACGGATCTATAAAATTGAATTTTATGTTTGAATTGTACGCGGCCATTTCTTCCAAGAATTGCCTTGTTTCGCTTTGTAGTCTTCTAAATTCTGGTGGAAATGTTCCTTTTAAAAAGACATCTATAACTATGGGAGATTCAATTTTTTTGATAATATTCTTCGCTGCTGGAGAAAGGGTGTATCTATGGTCTTGGGTAAGATCGAACCTGGAATGGAATTTTGAAGCAAGTACATTTATTAGGATCAAGCCCATGATCAAAATAAAGATCCATTTATAATTTTTCAAATTCTTCAAGGGCTAAGCTTTAATTTTATTTGAGTTTATTTTAATGTAACAAAGAGATATAAAGAGCAAGATGAGGCTAATAAAATAAACAATATCCCGAGTGTCTATAACTCCTCGGCTCATACTTTTATAATGATAATTGATGCCTAGATATTCAATTCCGTACGTAGAATCTCCAAAGATCTTATAATCTGCCAGACCTTCGAAAGCAAAAAAGCAAATAAAGCTAAGGAATACAGCAATTATAAAAGCGGTGATCTGGTTTTGAGTTAGGGCAGAAGCAAATATTCCTATCGCGGTATAAGTGGCTGCCAAGAAGAATAGACCAGTGTAGGAACCCAAGCTTGCACCAACATCTAAATTGCCCACAGGATCTCCTAATTGATAAATAGTGAAAACATAGATCACGGAAGGGATTAAAGCGATTAAAGCCAAAATTAGGGCTCCCAAATATTTCCCCCATACTAAGTTCCAAACACCAATTGGTCTGGTGAGCAACAATTCCATAGTCCCTTGTTTTTTCTCTTCAGAAAAACTTTTCATGGTAATCGCTGGGATCAGGAAGATAAAGATCCAAGGTGCCAGATCAAAAAATGGTTTTAGATCTGCAAATCCATTATCTAAAATGTTGTATGCCCCGTTAAAAACGAATAAAAATAAACTGGAGATCACTAGAAAAATACCAACAACCAAATATCCTATGGGTGAGGAGAAAAAGGATTGGATTTCTTTATTTAAAATTGCGATCAAGTGTTGTAAGGTGTTTTAATGTTAGTTCAAAAAAAAGCTACTGCAATAGTTACTCTAAAGAAACCAATTTATCTACGCTCCAAGCTTCGGGTTTCTGATTGAAATATTGTTTTGTATTCTTCCAAACGCCTTTAAAAAGATCGGAATTTCGATAATTTTCCAAGGCCTGTTCATCTTCCCAGTAACTATACGTGAAAAATAGATTTGTATTGTTTTTGTCTCTATAAAGTTCTAAAAAAAGACAACCTTCAAAACCTCGTACTTTCGATTTTACATGCTCAAAATCATTTAAAAAAGTATTGACTTTTTCTGGCTGAAATCCCATTTTCACTATACGTACAAACATTAAGCTTCAAATTTTATGGTTACGGTATCTCTTAGTTCTAAACCAAATAGGGTAGAGGCACTACCCACGGTGCTAGGATTGCTTTTGTATATGGCCAACTCTATATAACCTGCCGAATTAAAAATGGCTAATTTTTTACCGTCTTCCTCACGTTTTTCTTTATCCTGCTTAAAATCTATCCCATCGCTATAGGTCTTATAGATCTTATTGAATTTTGCAGTGCGTGCATTTATTTTAAAAGCTCTTCCCTTACCAACATTCTCAAAAAGTTTACGAGTGATGTTGGTAACCACATTTCCGTAGTTATCTATATACAACACATGCCCGACTATCTGATTCTTTTCGGTGTTTATATAAGGCTCGATCTCCTTTAGATACTTAATTTTTTCTATGGTCTTACCAATAACTTCAAGGGTACCTCCACGCGCAATATGGCAAGCAACTCGTACAAAAACATCCATTACAGGAAAGTTGGTTTCAACGGTGTTATGAATGTTGATCTCCACGATCTTCTCTGGCTTTATTTCTGAAGCGATCAAAGATAAGATTCCGTTATTAGCACATATAAAATAATGTCCGTCCAAAAGAATAGCAACGTGCTTATTCTCTGGGGTAAGTTCTGAATCTATGCCTATAATATGAATACTTCCCTTAGGGAAAGCTTTATAGGCATTTTTAATGATATATGAAGCTTCAGTGATATGAAACGGTGAGATAGAATGAGAAATATCAACAATTCTTACATCATCCATTTCTGAATAGATAGTCCCTTTAACTGCTCCAGCGAAATGATCTTTTTCTCCAAAATCTGTCGTTAAAGTAATTATGGCCATGGGCAATTGTTGATATTTTTTTAAAGGTGAAGCTTGTTATTTTATGTAAGTTTGTAATACAGGCGAAGATAAATTTATTTCATCCAATTCCTGAGGAAATTTATATAAAAATAGACAATTTTCAACAAGTTAAATCTTACATTGTTCCTATAGTAAAAACTGAAAATTATTTAATATCTAACATTAAACCTACCGCTTTTGAACGAACTCATTATCGAACTTTCCGAAATTAGTCCAAGAGAATTTTTTGGACAGCAAAATGAACACATAGAAATTCTTAAAAAGTATTATCCCAAACTCAAGATCGTAGCCCGTGGTAGCAAGATCATGATCTATGGAGAAGAGGATATGCTGGAGGAGTTCGATAGGCGATTCACTATGTTGATGGATCATTTTATAAAGTACAATACCTTAGATGAAAATATAATAGAACGAGTGCTTTCCAGCAATGGGAAAGAAGAATATGCAACTTCTGTAGAAAGTGGACAAACTTTAGTTCATGGGGTAGGAGGAAAGCTTATAAAAGCACAAACTGCTAATCAGCGTAAGATGGTTGAGCTAGCAGCAAAGAATGATATGATCTTCGCTATTGGTCCTGCTGGAACAGGAAAAACTTATACTGGAGTTGCGCTGGCAGTAAAAGCACTTAAAGAAAAACAGGTTAAAAAAATAATTCTAACAAGACCCGCTGTAGAAGCAGGAGAGAATTTAGGTTTTTTACCAGGAGATCTTAAAGAGAAATTAGATCCATATATGCAGCCTCTTTATGATGCACTTCGAGACATGATCCCTCATGAAAAACTGGAGATGTTCATAGAAAAAGGGGTGATCCAAATAGCGCCATTAGCTTTTATGCGCGGTAGAACCTTGGATCATGCTTTTGTTATTCTAGATGAAGCTCAAAACACTACTCATGCCCAGATGAAGATGTTCTTAACCAGAATGGGGAAAAGCGCAAAATTCTTGATCACTGGAGATCCTGGACAAATTGATTTACCAAGAAGAACAGTTTCTGGTTTAAAGGAAGCTTTACTGGTGCTGAATGACACCAAAGGTATTGGCATGGTTTATCTGGATGATAAAGATGTGATTAGACATAGACTGGTAAAAAGCATTATTGCAGCTTATAAGAAAATGGAACTTGCCGAAGGCGGTGTATAAAAACCTTAATTACAATAATAAAATTTAATCCACCCCGAGATTTATAATTATACATGAATAATACCATAATAGATACCAATTTTAATTTTCCTGGTCAGCGATCTGTTTATAAAGGAAAGGTTCGTGAAGTTTATCATTTAGAGAATGATCTGTTGGTGATGATAGCTACCGATAGACTTTCTGCATTTGATGTTGTAATGCCTAAAGGAATCCCATATAAGGGACAAATTTTGAATCAAATTGCAACCCAAATGATGGATGCTACAAAGGATATAGTTCCTAATTGGTTAGAAGCCACTCCAGATCCAAATGTAGCTATTGGAAAAAAATGCGAACCTTTTAAAGTTGAAATGGTTATAAGAGGTTATTTATCTGGTCATGCCGCCAGAGAGTACAAGGCAGGAAAAAGAATATTATGTGGGGTGGAAATGCCAGAAGGAATGATCGAGAATGATAAATTTCCCAATCCTATAATCACTCCTGCAACCAAAGCAGAAATGGGCGATCATGATGAGGATATCTCAAAAGATGCTATTTTGAAAAGAGGAATAGTTTTTAAAGAAGATTATGAGGTACTGGAAGATTATACTCAAAAACTCTTTAAAAGAGGGACAGAAATTTCAGCTTCAAGAGGACTTATATTAGTAGATACTAAATATGAATTCGGGAAAACAGCCGATGGGGAAATAGTGCTAATAGATGAAATCCATACACCAGACTCATCTAGATATTTTTATTCTGAAGGCTATGAAGATAGACAAGCTAGGGAAGAACCCCAAAAGCAACTTTCTAAAGAATTTGTAAGACAATGGCTTATTCAAAATAATTTCCAAGGATTAGAAGGACAGACAGTTCCAGAAATGAGTGATGCTTATATAGATACTGTTTCAGAAAGATATATAGAGCTCTACGAAAAAATTACGGGAGAAAGCTTTATAAAAGCCGATGTTTCTAATATTGAAGATCGAATAGAAAAAAATGTAATAGCCTATTTAAAAAGCAAAAAGTAAACTAGATGTTCTCAGGTTTATAATACCTTATATAATCTACATAAAATCGGGCTGGCAAAATATTATTGTCAATTTTTCCAGCCCATTTTCCTCCCAAAGCTAGATTGATGATCAGATAAAAGGGTTTTTGAAAGATATTATCTCGCCCTTTGCGCTCTGCATTAGCTATTGTAAAACAATAAAACAGTTCATCATCTATAAAATAGCTAATACTTTGCTCATTCCAATCTATAGCATAAACATGAAATCCGTCTTCAGAATTAGGTAAGGGGAATTTTTTGGTTAATGAATTCATTTTAATATTATCCAATTCCGGATAATGAATAGCTCCATGAATGTGGTCTGGATCCTTACCAACAAATTCCATGATATCTATCTCCCCGCATGCAGGATATCCATCACGTTCTCTATTCTCTCCCAACATCCAAATTGCTGGCCAAGTGCCTTTTCCCTCAGGTAATTTAGCCCGAACCTCAATCCTTCCATATTGAAACAATTTTTTCCCATTCGTATTTATTCTTGCGGAGGTGTATTTGGCAGAGTTATATTTTTCTTTTTTTGCCTCAATAATTAAGTTTCCATTCTCTATAAAAATGTTTTTTTCTCTAGCAGTGTAATATTGTTCCTCGTTATTATGGCCAAATCCAGTTTCAAAATTCCATACTGCGGTATCTATTGTTGAATCATTAAATTCTTGAGACCACACTAATTTCTGCTCTTGAGATTGCATTGTGACAGATGATAAAAAAAATAAAAAATATAATCTTTGCATATTTATACTTCAAATTTTACAATTTACTAAAACTGTGCCAGCCTAATTTGGTTAAGTCTTTTAATTTTAATTCATTATAATATATAAATAATTATGCTTTTTGGTATAATTTATGATAATTTTAGACAAATAATTTACTAATTAAATCTAAAATTATGACAAAGTCTATTGTTTCCATTTATTTTATGGTATTAGTTACATCTTCTTTAGTCGCACAAAATGATCCTTTGGAAGAAATAAATTTTGCTATGTTAATTCAAATGACAGGAAATTCGGATAAAGATATTGTAGGAACGCCATATCTTGAGCAAAAGTTCATGCCAGGTCTTATTTATGAGAACGGAGAAAAAAAGCAAAATGCATATTTTAGATATAATGTGAAAGATGATCAAGTAGAGGTGAAAGTTGTACCGAATCAAGAAGAATCTTATTTGTTGCCTAGAGAACAAAAATATAGTTATCGTTTGAAAAATTACACGTATGAACTAGGGGATTTTAAAATTCCAGGTAAAGGTTTTGAAAAGGGGTTTGTGGCAAATTATTATGAAAGTGAAAATATTAAATTTATAGGAAAACCTTTCGTTAAAGTTTCTAAAGCACAACCTGCTAAAACTGGTTATGGCGAAGCCAAACCTGCTTCCATGTCAACAAATATTAAATATTATTTGAGCTTAAAGGGAGAAGATTTTAAAGAAGTGAATATTAAAGAAAAAGATTTTAAAAATATGTTGAAGACTTCTTCCAAAATAGATGCTTATTTGAAGGATAATAAAATTAAAGAAGTTGATGATGCCGTGAAGCTTCTTAAGTATTATGATTCTATAAAATAGAGCGGAGATAAAACGTATCATCTAAAATAAAAAAAGAGCCATT
This sequence comes from Gillisia sp. UBA3175, assembly GCA_002364325.1. GTDB lineage: Bacteria > Bacteroidota > Bacteroidia > Flavobacteriales > Flavobacteriaceae > Gillisia. The sequence continues at coordinate 3,487 of DEXV01000002.1, read as the reverse complement.
TTGGCTCTTTTTTTATTTTTTGGGATATCAGATAAAACTCAACGAAGTTCTATTTGATATTCACTTATCATTTTTAACAGTACCTTTTCTGAACTTGAAAGAGAAATTGTATTTTCCTCATTTATGCTTTTTACTTTCGCGAAGTAAGGCACAATACTTCCATTTTCATAATTTTCTGTAATAAATGGATGTATGTAATAACTCCTGCAAACCGAACGAGTATTTCCCAAACCATTTGCTGCAGCATCAATAGCCGTTAATATCGCTTTACTATTTTCTTTTTCATCTTCCAAATAACCAATTTCAAATAAGGTTTCAAAGTAAATTTTTGAAGCTGCCCAAGTTCTAAAATCTTTTGCGGTAAAATTATTTCCGCTAATTTCTTGGATGTAATTGTTTATCATGGCACTATCTACCCTTTGCTTTTCTCCAAACTCATCATAAAACTTAAAAAGTTCCCATCCAGGAATTTCTTCACACTGATTAACTAATTTGATAAGTTTTTTATTAGTGATAGTTACGCAATGCTCTTTCCCTTTTTTGCCGAGAAACTCAAATTTCATATTGCTTTTAGATGTTTTTACATGCCGGGTTCTAAGGGTGCTTAGTCCATAGGTTTTATTATTTTTAGCATAATATTCATTTCCCACTCTAATATGGGTTTCTTCCATTAATCTTATAACCAATGCAAGTATCTTACGCTGGTTCATTTTTGGTTGATCTATGTCTTCATCTACCTTTTTTCTAATCCTAGGCAAAGCTTTTCCAAAGGAGATCATCTTAAAGAATTTGGTCTTATTCCGTAACTCAGACCAAGTTGGATGATACATATATTGTTTTCGGCTTTTTTCATCCAATCCAACCACTTGAAGATGTCCATTTGCTAGATGGGATATTCTAACATTTCTCCATGCTGGGGGAATTACTAAACTTTTATATCTATCTAATTCGCTTCCAGCTACGATCTTCTTTCCATTTCTATTATAAGTATATCCACGCCCACGCTTTTTTCTAGCTACACTAAGATTGGCTTCAGAGATATAGATAAGATTTGCAATGCTAGCTGCCTGTTCTGGATCATTTATTAGATTGTCAATTTCATTGCTCGTCAAGGTCATCGCTTTTTTATTTAAAGATAAACCGATTCCAAATCAACATATAATAATTATTTGTGAAAAATTAAACAAAAAAAAATCGGCTACTTCAATTGATAAGAAGTAACCGATCTTTATAAAATAGTGAGTAGTTTTTAACTATTCAAAATAGCTAAAAGTATCTCCGTCTTTAATATTCAATAAACTCTCATAGATAAGCTTAATAACATTCTCTACATCGTCCTTATGTACCATTTCTACCGTAGTATGCATGTATCGAAGTGGCAAAGAGATCAAGGCTGAAGCTACACCACCATTACTATAAGCAAAGGCATCGGTATCTGTACCTGTCATTCTTGAAGATGCGTTTCGCTGAAAAGGAATTTCCTTCTTAACTGCAGTATCTATAAGCAATTCACGTAATTTATTTTGAACAGCAGGAGCGTAGGATATCACTGGACCTTCCCCAATCTTAGCATAACCATTAACTTTCTTATCGATCATAGGAGTGGTAGTATCATGAGTAACATCTGTAACAATGGCTACGTTTGGTTTAATTCGTTGAGTGATCATTTCTGCTCCTCGCAAACCTATTTCCTCTTGGACTGAGTTTATAATGTATAATCCGAAAGGTAATTTCTTTTTATTCTCCTTTATAAGTCTTGCAACTTGAGCGATCATGAAACCACCAATTCTGTTATCCAATGCTCTACAAACAAACTTATTGTCATTTAGAATAAAAAATTCATCTGGATAAGTGATAACGCAACCAACATGAACGCCTAACTCATCAACCTCAGTTTTTGAAGTACAACCAACATCTATGGTTATATTGTCTAATTTTGGAGACTCTTCCTTTTCTTTATTTCTAGTATGAATTGCAGGCCATCCAAAAACACCTTTTACAATTCCATTCTTAGTATGAATGTTCACTCGCTTTGATGGAGCGATCTGGTGATCGCTTCCACCATTTCTTATTACATATATAAGTCCATCGTCAGAAATATAATTTACATACCATGATATCTCATCCGCGTGTCCTTCTATTACTACTTTAAATTTTGCCTTTGGGTTTATTACTCCTACCGCCGTTCCGTAAGTATCCGTTATAAATTCATCTACATACGGTTTTAGATAATCCATCCAAATTTTTTGTCCTTCCCATTCATAACCAGTAGGGGAGGCATTATTTAGATATTTTTCCAAAAACTCCATGGATTTCTTGTCAAGTAACTCTTTATTCTTCATATTAATTTTATTAGATAACATGCATTTTCAACACTAAATATCGTATTGAAAAGCCTTAATTTTTGTAGTATAAGTTAATAGTATGGAATTCTACACATATTTAGCACGAATTTAATAAGAATTAAATCTTCTGCAAATGCATTAATCGTAAATTTGGAATGGTTTTAGTAACAAAATGTTCAATAAAACAATGTAAACTTTGAGCACACGAATTTTAATTATTCTTTTTTTTGTTATTGGAAATGTCTGGAGCCAAACGGTAGAACCCACTTCAGATACTATCCAGTATGAATTTTTTATTATAGAAGGAGATACGGTGATGCGGGAGATGATAGATCTGGATGAAGTTCTGGTGTTAGGGAAAGTAAAATTCAAATCAGATCTGGACAGAAGGAAGTACCTTATATTAAGAAGAAAGACAAGAAAGGTATATCCATATGCCAAATTAGCCTCAGAAAGATTATTAGAACTGCAGTCTCGGTTAGATCAAATCAAATCCAAAAGAGATAGAAAAAAATATACAAAGATCGTTCAAAACTATATTGAAGATCAATTTTCTGCCGAACTTAAAAAATTGACCCGTACAGAAGGACAGATCTTGGTGAAACTTATCCATAGACAAACCGGGGTTACTGCTTATAGTCTTATTAAAGATCTAAAAAGTGGCTGGCGTGCATTCTGGTATAATTCCACAGCAAGTATGTTCGATATTTCTTTAAAAGAAGAATACCTTCCAGCATCTCGTCAAGAAGATTATTTAATAGAAGATATCCTCCAGCGCTCTTTCCAGTCCAATATTTTAGAGCCACAGCCAAGTCGGCTAGATTTTAATTTCAAGGAACTCACAAATAAGTGGGTACGTAGGTAGATTTAAACTTTCTTCCTGTAAAATTTCTAATACAATTAGGGCGTTTCCCCTCCTTATAGTCGGGGTCGGGCTTTATACTTGTAGTCCCGATAGCAATCGGGAGCTACCGCTTCAATCCCTAACGCGCCTTCACCGACGGCCTTTAGTATTCAAAAAGTCCTTCCTCCCTCCAAAAAGCCAAAAAATAATTCTATTGTAACTCACGAGTATTCAAAGCCTTAAGAATTTCTTAAAATTATTTTAAAAAATACTTAAGTAAAAGCTTGTGGAGAAGAAA
>DEXV01000007.1 GCA_002364325.1 Gillisia sp. UBA3175 | reverse complement strand
CATCTGTAGATGGAGGGGTTTTTCGTGTTTGATAGTTTTTGTGAATAGTATCTATTTTATAAAACTCCTTTCTTTCATCATTCTACTTCATCCTTCAATTGGTAAATATTATTTAGATTTTTGTAGAATTATAAAGTATTGTTAAATGGATAAATTATAAGTTGACTTTAACAATACAATCAATATAGCCGCGTTTTCTATATATAAATGACTATCTATAAAATTCTTGCATAGCTAAAAACTACTCGATGTCTATTCAGACATTTATTTACCCAAATCAATTTTAATATTAACCATTCTTCAAATTAGAAGGGTAAAAATTATGTTTATGAATTTTAAAAATTTTATTAGATCAAGTTTTTTAATCTTAGCAAGTGTATTAATTGTTTCCTGCACTATAGATGAGGAAAGTTCTCCTTCAGGAACGGAAAAATATAATACCGAAGTGGCTATAACGGATGCTCCAATAGATGACGCTAATGTTAAAGCAGTATTTATTACTGTTGCAGATGTAAAAGTGGATGGTGTATCCCTACAGGGTTTTCAGAAAACGACCGTGGAAATTAGTAGTTTAACTAATGGTAAAACTCAAACTTTAGGTAACCTGGATTTAGCTAGTGGTGCAAAATCTAATATTGTTTTGGTATTAGCGAGTGATACTGATGCTTCTGGAAATGCTCCAGCTAATTACATTGTAACAGCTAATAATGAAACCAAAGCTTTGGTAACTTCTGCAAATGAAATTAAAGTTAATGATAGCTTTAATGTAGAAGAAGCTAATGATAATAGGATGATATTGGATTTCGATCTAAGAAAAGCTATTGTTACTGATGGAAGTGCAGGATACAAATTTGTTAGTAATTCTGAACTGTCTAGTAGTGTACGTGCTGTAAACACTATTAATGCAGGAACCATTTCTGGTACAGTTACAGGAGATAACTCAGCAAAAACTATAGTTTATGCATATAAGAAAGGAACTTTTACTGCATCAGAATCTCAGGCCAATGGTAGTGGAGTCCATTTTGCAAATGCGGTTTCAAGTACTGTTGTAAGTGGTAGTAATTTTGGTCTGCATTTTATGAAAACTGGGGATTATGCATTACATTTTGCATCTTATGAGGATACTGATAATGATGGTTCACTAGAATTTAAAGGTCTTTTAGAAGCTACCACAGCCTCTGAATTATCACTATTAAATCTATCTGTTACTGCCAATTCACAAGTGAGTTTATCGGTTATAATTACAGGATTTTTAGGATTGTAATAAACCAAAATTTCAATAATAAAAGGCTACCATTGGTAGCCTTTTTTCTGTAAAATATTTTATAGAGAATATTGTTTCAGTATTAACTTAAAACAGATTAGACTTTTTCCTTTGAATTAGTTATTTTAATTATAAGTTGGGATTTAACGCTATCCAACCATTCCTTTTTCAAAATACTTAAAACAATACTATCTCTTCGTCCGCTTGGTGCAATGCAATTACTTCTTAGAATACCTTCTTCAACGCAGCCAATACTTTTCATAGCTGCTATGCTTTTTGTATTTGTGGCATCTGCTCTAAATTCTACGCGTTCTAGATTCAATTTTTCAAATGCAAACTGAAGCATTAATAATTTACAATTTTTATTTAATCCTGTTCCTTGAAATTCTTTACCGTACCACGTATAGCCTATCTGAATAGTGCTATGTGATTTTCTATAATCGTAGTAGCGGGTTGATCCGGCAATTTTATTTGTGCTTTTATCCAATACAATAAAAGGATAAGAAGTTTTTAATTCCTTTTCTTGCAATGCCAGATCAATGTAATTTTTTAGATTTTCTAAACCATCTGCAGGAGTTAATGAATATTTCCATAATTCAGGTTCATTTAAAGAAAATTCCTTTAGAAGAGTGATGTCCTCTTTTTTTAGTGGTCTTAATAAGACACTGTCATTCTCTAAAATGAGCTCATTTTCTAATTCCATGGAGATATTGAAATTAATTGTTTATAAATTATTTCTTTATACTCTTCAACATAGTATTCAACACCTTTTTATCGTACACTTTTCCTTTAATGATTGTTGCTCGAATATTAATCAGGTTTTTAATGTCTTCCAGAGGATTTTTCTCAAGAATAACAATATTTGCTACTTTATTTTCAGCAATACTACCATAGAATTTGCCCAACCCAAAAAATTTAGGACCGTTTACAATTGAGGTGATAAGTGCTTGTTGTGGACTAAGTCCTGCCGCAACTAAACTTTGTAATTCTAAAAGCAAAGATTCCCCTGGATACACAAAAGAATTAAAGGCGCCAGAATCTGATCCAGCTAGTAGGTTAACTCCTGAGTTGTATAATGGAACTATCATATCTTTCGTCAACTCACCCAATTGTGATCTGGAATTATTTCCCTGTGACTTCGCTTTTTGTGCAGTTTCTATTCTGCCCTGATAGGTTTTTTGGATTCCTAGACCTATATAATTTAAAAGACTATCTTCTTGATGATCTACTTCTGTTAATTCGGAGAGTACGGTACCAATATAAAGAGTTGGTGTTATATAAGCATTTTTTTCAGCTAATTGTTTAAAAACAGAATCGGCAATTTTAGGATCGTAGGATTCCACTATTTGTGGGAACATGCCATAAGTAGGGTTTATTTGAGTAAGGCTATCTGCTAAAGGTGAAGTAGATTTAATTACATAATACATGTGCTCTGTTCCATCTAAACCAAATTCTGTTGCTGTTAGAATATCTGCACTTAATGGCATATGTCCAGTGGTTTTTAATCCTCTCTTTTCGGCTTGCTTAATAATTTCATAAAAGGCTTCCTTAGTTAAGCTGCCATCATACATTTTAACGTAATCTACTTCTAAATTTTCTAAGGAATCTAAAGCAGATGTTACATCTTTTGTTGATTCTACAATAATGGAACCTGGCCAAGCCGGCTTACTTCCATCTAATTTTGGACCAGAAGTAAAGATCGTTGGTCCATCTATTTCCTTTTTGGCTATTAGCTCTTTCCATTGTAAGACGCTGGGTGTTATATCTCCTCCGGCATCCCGTACATTGGTAATTCCAAATGCTAAGAATAACGGGAGTAGTTTTTTATTTTCTTCAATTAAAGTATCGCCACCACGAAAATGTACATGATTATCCCATAAGCCTGGCATTACAAATTTATTTGCGGCATCGATGACTTGGGCTCCTTTGTACTTTTCTAAGTTGGACATATTATCTACCAATCTAATAGTATCATTAGAGATCGCAATTAACTGCGATTGGTTTACGGTGTTTCCTAAAACATCTACTATTGTTGCATTCGTGATAATTAAATCGAATTCCTTAGTGGATTTAGAATTACATGAACAAAATAGAAGTAAAATTGTTAGAAATGGTAAAAAATGTTTCATAGTTATTGTTTTAACAAGCGCAATATTCATTATTTAGATATTCTTAGTTTGAGAATCTTTGGCACAAGAAAACATAGCTGAAGAGGGTCCCTGCTCAATTACTTTTCCGTCACAAATAAATACCAAATGATCCGCTATTCTTTTAGCTTGTTGAATGTTATGCATTACGAATACCTTAGTTTATTCTTCTTTAAGATTCATACGTTTGGTTTCAAAATAAGTGCTGCTTTTATTTGCAAGTTAATATACAACTGAAATTGATAGATAAAGAAACTAAAGAATTAAATACAAATTGGATAATTTCTTTTTTTATCATTGTATATGTACAATTTAACATATAATTTTTCAGGGAAATACTGGTTTTAAAGTCCCTAAAATATTAATACCAATTCTGGTTTAGAACTTGCTAAGGTGCTTTCACATCCTGCAAGAATTATGATTATAGAATTGTTGTTATAACTATTTAATTCAATTACTGAATTTGCTTTTTAACTCTAGCTTATTTTTACCATTTGGGCATTGGTCATAAAAGTATCTTGCAATCTTTCCAGTTTTTCATCAAAACTATTTGCAAAGATTAAGTACTGGCATTTTGTGATACTTTGCGAGATCCTGTAAATATCATTATTAAAAGTTCTTTTTAGCAAGGTTTGAGCATCATCAATAATCAATAATTGAAGCTCCCCTAAATGAACACCGGTAATAGAGAATAATTTGTTCAACCTACTAGGAGTGGCAATTACAATATCTACTCCGTAATAAATATCATCTTTTTGATGATCTATATTCTGCTCGTCATATGCACAATAGATCCTAAGATCCATATACCGTATATAGGCTTTAAACTTTTCTTCTAATTCCAGGGCCGTCTCTTTATCCTTCACATAGATCAATGCGCGTGGCGCATCCATATACGCTTCAGAATTAAGCTTCTGAATGGTACTAATGATCATTGCAGTAGTTTTTCCAGCTCCATCGGGCGCTATTCCATAAAAGTTAGCGCCACTTTTTATCTTTGAAATACTTTTTTTCTGAAATGGAGTAGGAGTTTCTATTTCCAGTCTTTCAAGGGCTTCTTTTAGTGGGATATTTAACTTTCTAAATGGCATATGCTAATCTACTATTAAACTGCTTAATTTAAATTTTCATTGAATCTTAATGTGTTGCAAAAGTACGACCTAATTCCTTGGGGATAGGACTTTCTGCAGAGTATGTGTTCAAAATGCTGCAATCTATTGTTAGAGCATAAAAATTCCACTATCTGAAGTAAGCTTCAGAAGATTAGAGATGTATAATTACATGGTAATCAAGAAAATCAAGAGGAGATGCAATATTCAAAATTGTGAATAACCTTGAGCAACTTCAGCTTACTATACTTCCAACAAAATTTAAGATTTACCAATGGAATGAAAATTATAAATTGTTGATTATAAGTTTGTTATGTGAAGTATCTTAAAATGAAAATGTTAGTATTTATCCTTTAATTATTTCTACTAAGTTAAGGTTTCATTAATACTTATTCACATTTGGCAATTTAATGGCTTTAGATGGCAATATCAATTGTTTAGCCTACATATATTTTATATATTTGACTATCAGTAGTTAAGAAGCTATTTTAATAGCTGTGTTCCTCAAATTTACTTGGCGTTTTATAGCGTACCTACTTTATATTTTGTTAATGGCTTTACAGTTTAAACCTTTAAATTAACAGATATGAAAAATCAATTACTTAGACTTATTGCTGTTGCTATAGTAGCATCTTTAGTTCTTATTAGCTGGATGAAATCCAGAGAGGAAGCAAAAGCTAGTTATGATAGCAGTAATAAAGTAGAAAGGAGAGATGCTCAGGTAAATTCTGCCGCTCAACTTAGTTTTTATAGTCCAGTCAACAAAGCTGAATGCTAAGAACCGTTTTTATAAATTAAGACGGATAATATCAAATGCAAAGCATCTTGATAAGTATATTTCTTGCAGTTATCCAATCTGAATAATATTTATATAAAGACGGAGAATCTTATTCCGTTTTAATAATTATTATTCTAATAACAATTTATTGCTTAATTATACCAAGTAAAAATGAGTCATTTTTTATTTAAATATACTTTAGATATTAAATTGCACTCAACTTTTGGCCAACTGAAATAGCAATTTTATTGATTTTTATTCTATAACAAATTTAAATCCTCCGGTAACTATACTTGCGCTTAATCCAGAGTCTCTATCATACTTATTGTATTTTAGATCGATGCTTTTAAGGCCTAAATTCCAAATTTTAAGACTATTAAGTAAATCTGTATAGGAAACTCCAAAGCCATATTGGTTGGCAGTATATTCAGAAATATCATAATCTGATGTATAGAACTCTTCCGTAGATAAGTGACTCTCGTATGGAGCAAAATAATCTGCTGCAGTTTGAGTGTAGTACCTGTATGACGGATATAAGGTGAATTTCTGCGAGATCTTGATTGGTATTTCTAAATTAGCAGTATGGGATTGGATTCCCCAATCGTCTGTATAAAATCTGTAGTAGGAGCGAAGTACAAATATCTCATTGATATAATAATTTAAACGACCACCAACTGCAATTTTGAATCTTGAGTCGGGCAAGCGCTCTATATCGTCTGCAAGCTGAAAATTCTCAATAAAAGAATCTGCAACATCCTTAAAATATACTCTTTGAAATGGTGTAGAAAGCAATCCTTTTTGCTGAACAAAATCTAATGACAAGGAAGCCTGGAGCTTTTTAGTTAGGATCTGTGAAAACCCAAAACCCAAGGAATATGAATTTCTTCCTTTACTCTCTAACTCTTTAAAATTTGGATTGTACTCTTGATTGCCAATTATAGAGTTTCTATCAAAAATAAAAGCATCAAATCCGTTTTCTGCATTTGCGAAGGATCTTAATTCAATTGGATAAAAAGTTCTCCAGGTATCTATAAATATATTAAGATTTACACTTATTTCAGTGTTTTTCTCGTTGAATAGCTTAGTATAGCTTCCTCCAGTTCCTATAGAAAAATAATCATATTCTGAAGAGACAGACGCCTTTGCAGACCAAATATCATTTCTGCTATCTGAGCTATGGCTATAGATTCCTGTAACATTTCCCCAAAGATCTGAAGAAGATGCACCAGAACTAGCTATAAATGGATCTGCTAGTTTGTTTCCATCAAATGGATCTATATTACTAGATGATGCCGATGTATAAGCTGAAATTCCAGCATCAATTGTTAAGATATCATCGTCATTCAAAGGAATAGATATCACAACTGTTCCGGTAGCATCAGTTAATTCTTCTGAACCAAATCCTCCACTAACCGCCGCATTATCTCCGTCTTGGGAATAATAACTTGATAAGAAATCTACTTCAGTATTTTCAAGCACACGCTTTATATAAACATTAGAGGAGTCCTGTGAATAGACAAATACGAAGTTTAAAATAAAGAATGGTAAAACAATTTTTTGGTAAATATTCATGTATGAATAGGATAAAAATTAAAAGTTATGCCCTAATTGCAACCGCAACCTCCGCCTGTTTTACCGCCATTCGCGCCAACCGCAGCTTCTCTATACGAGTGGAAAGTAGTTGTATTTCTATCTGCTTTCTTATCTGCTAAGGCCATATCTGGATCATTAATACTCACCTTTTCATATTCTTTAACTGCAACGCATGAAGTAAAAGATGCAGTAAAAAGAACCAGTGTAATTACTTTCTTTATCATATTTTATCTATCTCAATATTATTAGAAGTATGAATAGCACCTTTATCATCTATAATGATGCATTCTATTTTAGGCAATTGATTCACCCTATTCAATCCTACTTCTATTCCCATTACAAAAATTGAAGTTGCGAGTGCATCTGCCAGTTCTGCTTTGGGAGCAAAAACAGTTACACTTATAATTCCAGTGGTTGGATATCCAGTTCTGGGATCTATAATATGTGAATATTGCTTTCCATTAAAAGTAACATATTTTTCATAATTGCCAGAGGTAACTACTGCCGCATTTGTAACAGGCATTAATGCAAAGGCTTTATTTTTATCCAGTGGGTTGGTTATAGCAACTTTCCATTCTTTACCATCTGGTTGAAATCCCCAGGTATTCATATCGCCAGATGCATTTATAATTCCAGCAACAACGCCTTTTTGAATAAGTAAGGATTTAGCTTTGTCCGCGGCATATCCTTTTCCAATAGCACCAAATCCTATTTTCATTCCTTCTAATTTTAAGAATACGGAACTACTATCTTGATCCAGGATAATATTTTGATAACCAACTTTTGAAACCGAATTTTCAATGTCTTCAGCTTTGGGCATTTCCGTCATGGAACCATCAAATTTCCAGATCTTATCCATGGAGGCGTAACTTATATCAAAAGCGCCATCGGATAATTTGGAAATCCCAATAGCTCGCTGAATTAGATCGAATAACTCCTGATCTACTTTAACCGGCCGTAGTCCCGCATTTCTGTTTATTTCGGAAGTTTGAGAATTAGGATCCCAGGAAGAGATTAGTTTTTCTATTCTTGATATTTCATTTACCGCTAGATCTATATATTCATCTCCTTCTTCCGCATTATTTGCAACCACAGTAACATCAAATCGGCTTCCCATAAGTTTGAGAGTACGTTTATAAGATTGTTGCGCAAATGTAGAAAATGATATAAAAAGGATTAATAATAGGAGGGCGGTTCTATTCAAACTGATTAATTATAAGAAGATAGTAATTTTTGAAATTGTGCTGGCGCCATTTTTTTGTAACCTGTGGTACCTTTTACTTCACCTTTTGCATTTAATACTACCACGAAAGGGAAGTAGCCATTTTTGTTATATTTTTCTGCCAAGGCGTTATTTCTATCTTGTTGTTCTTTGGATAAAGCGTTTTTGTTTCTTTTTGGAAAATCTGCTTTAAGCATAACAAAATGATCTTTAGAGTATTCTTTAAATTCGGCAGTACTCCATACTTCATGGTCTAATTTAATACATGGTCCACACCAGTCTGAACCTTGAAAGACTAATACAATAGGTTTCTTTTCTTTTTTAGCTATTTCTTTTGCCGTAGAAAGATCGGTTTGCCATTCTTGAGCGAAGATGCTGCTAAAGCCTATAAAAGTAAATAGAAAGGTAATTAGGACTCTTTTCATCATGGTGTGTTTTAATGCTTACTAACCATCTATTATTCAACTACTACACCAAAGTTGCAACATCTTGGAATAATGCCCATTTACTTTAACTTCATATTATAGTTTAAGCTCTGGATATGAGAAAATTTTAGACGCTTCCTCAACATTCCCTAGGTAGTTTTTGCCTCGTAATGGTTTTACGGGATGTGCCGTTAACTCATCTTCTGGATATTTTTTTATTAATTCCTGAAGAGATTTAGTATCTAATTCATCATTTACAGGAAATAACCAGTTATCCGCCAATTCCGCAGGTAAGATCACTGGCATTCTAGGGCCTTGTAATTTAGGGTTATTATGTATTTTTTCTAACAGGGAATTCCCTTCCGTAGTAACAATGGAAAAGGTATTCTTGGAAATATTTGTTTCTGGATCTTTCCAATCATTCCACAAACCAGCCAAGATCAATGGTTCATTATTTAAAGATGAAATATAGAACGGATAGGTCTTTCCATTTTGGTGATGATGCTCATAGAACCCGTTAATGTAGATAAGACAACGTTGATCCCTGGCAGCATCCTGAAAGGAAGGTTTCTCGAATATAGTTTCCCCTCTTGCATTTAGCGTATTATTCCAAAATTTTTGCTGTTGTGTTCTATCCTTTACCCAATGTGGAACTAAACCCCAGGTAGCAACCTCTGGGAGATCTGGAGATCTATCTGTATAAATTAGCAATTTTGGATGCTGAAAACCGGAAGCATGATATATTGGTAGATCTGTAAGAGGAAGAATACTTTCTTCGATCTCTTTTATGGCAGCTACATCATTTTTCCTTTTAGCTCTTGCCAGTTGTGCCTTCTTATTTGCTTTTATATCGTAACACATAGATCTTATATGAAGTTTATGAAGCAATCTTAAATATTACAATTCTGTTGAATTCCTGTACTAAATTTATTGCTTAGCGCTGAAAGATGCTAATAATTTATTGGACTTTTTTTTAATCCTTGTTTTAAAAAAGTAAGACCACTCCAATAAGTAACCAATTGGCCCCATAGCCTGGCGTGACCATTTTCACTCATCAAAAGTGTTTAAATGTTCTATGATCTTTCCGTCTTTAAATTTAAAATCACCATGAACTTTATTGGTAACCGGTCTTTTTTGGGTCCGAATAAGTACGTTGCAACCCAGTCTACTTTTCCTGTAGATTGATCACATTCTAATATCTGGTATCTAATTTCTATATCTGAATTCCTACTGAGTAACATTTTCCACATATTTTTGGCTTGTTCTCCTTCCAGCATTCCAAATGCTGAATCTTTAAAATGATCTTTTCATGGTAGCAGGAAATCATTTTATCAGGATTACCTTCGCTAAATGCAGTATAGAAGCTATCAAGTAATATGCGATTTTCCATGGCTTTCAATTTTGTAATTAACAAAATTCCCTAGATTAAAAGTAGGTTAGGGGATGAGCTTCAGAGTTTGAAACTTTCATAAATCATAATTTTAATCTTAAACTTCTTTTTTTAATTCGAAGATCAAGTTTAGCGGATTCCCTTTGTCCTTTTTTATATCATTTAAAACAAAATTGTTTCGGTGAAGCATCTTCATAGAATTCTCATTGTTTTTCTGAGTATAGGCTTCAATTTTATCTAATTTTAATTCTATAAAACCAAATTTTATAACCGCTTGTAAAGCTTCGTTCATAATTCCTAATTTATGGAATTTAGGATCCAGATCATAGCCAACTTCGCCTGTTTTTTTGTCTTCAGAAAAGTTCCATATACATATAGAACCGATCATTGTGGGATCAACTGCCAGTGAGATTGACCAGTAAATTAATTCATTTTCATTTATGCTAGCGAGAGTTCGCTCAATAAATGCGATTGCTTTTTCCTTGGTATCTGCATTTGGCCTTTTTTCAAATTGATTTACAGTTTTGTCTGATCTTAAATAGGAAATTAAGGGCCAATCTTCCAGGTTGATCTTTCGTAACATCAGCCTTTCTGTCTCTATAACTGGGAATGGATGGAAATTCATTTTATACTATTTTTTGTGTGAGAAATAGTTTCTAATGCAATGGTCTCTTCTTTATCATTCCTCCTTTTATATCTTTGATACTATTCATCACTATAAATGCGCTAGGTTCGATCTTTTCTATTTCTGTATTAAGTTTATTCAATTCTAATCTCGTTATTACTGTGTAGATTATATCGAATTCCTTGGCTTTATAATCTTTACTATATCCTCCTTTTCCAGCATAAATAGTTACACCCCTACCCATTACATCTATAATCATTTCTTTAATGGCCTCACTATGATGTGCAACAATGGTTACTCCAATATATTCTTCGATACCTTCAATAATAAAATCGAGGGTTTTGGATGCTGCTATATAGGTAATCATAGAGTAAAGTGCAATTTCTATGGAAAGGAAATAAGCAGCTACAGAGAAAATAATAATGTTGATTAGAATGATCACGTCTCCAATGGTAGCAGAAAATTTTCTACTTAGATAAATTGCAAGAATTTCTGTTCCATCTATAACAGCGCCACCTCTAATTGAAAGGCCTATTCCTGCACCTAAAAAGAAACCTCCAAAAATCGCTACTAAAAGATCATCATTAGTAATATTTGGGAATGGCACCAGTGCTACACAAATTGCCAATCCTGTTATTGCCAGCGCAGTTTTAACGGCAAATCTTTTACCCATGATGTTGTAACCTAAAACTATAAAAGGCAAATTCACACCAATAATTAGAATATAAAGTGGAATATCTGTTAATACCGCAATAAGTAAAGATATACCTGTTGCCCCGCCATCTATAAAGTCGTTGGTTAATAGGAAACCTTTAAATCCGAAGGAGGCTGAGAATATTCCAGTTGTAATTAGTATAAAATTCTTAATATCTCTTTTTACTATGATCAAGAATTCCTTATATCTTTTAGCTAGGGCATAGTCCGTTAACTTTTTATTAGCTGCGGATTTATTGCCTTTACTCTTACCAGTTACTCGAATAATAATGTTGGATAAAAGCGGATTCATTTTAAACGGATTTTAAATTTTGTAAGAAGTCCTAAAGTATAAAAATAATTAGCCATCGAATTGCGATGGCTAATGTATAAATATAAGGGTTTTTATCTTTTGAAACATAGTTGTATATTTCTTTCTATACTCAAATAACACCAAGTATTTATTAAAAAAAGAGTGCGTGCAATTGGATGTCTAAATTTGGAACATAAACTTCTATTTGATCGGGAACAACTCATTGAGGAATAGCGATTTGTAGCTAAAGCTGTAGATCTTGATATTTAACACTTCAAAATTATGATATCCCCTTTAAAAAGTCCTAATTGAATCTTTGATCCAACTTCCTTCAATAAGATCCTATTGATATATAGTAGAAATAAATCTTACATATCTAATATAAGTATTACTAATAACTGCCTTTATAAGTCCACAAAATCCATATCTGGATACTTTTGCAGTAATTATTTTGCGTGATATCCAATTTTATTGGCACGAAGGCTTTTATTTATTTAGATGAGTTTTATATTTAAAATTGGGTTCTAATAATGAATAAATTTCGCTATCCAGAAATTCGCCATTAAAATAGTAGTTTTCTTTAAAATAGGCCTCCTTTAAAAATCCTAGGTTTGTTAAAATCCCTCTAGAATTTTCATTTTCAGGATTAATATTTGCTTCTAAGCTATGAAGTTTTAAATGATTAAATCCAAAACTGATAATCTTAATCATCGCTTCTTTCATTAAACCCTTTCCCCAAAATTCGGGATTTAATGTATATCCAATTTCGGCTCTGGAGTTTTTGCTGTCTATTTTCCAGAAAGAAAAATCACCGATAAATTTTTGAGAAGAAATTTCGATAAGCGCCCAAAACATTCCTCTTTTCTGGGTGTACATAGAGAGGTTTTCAGCAACAAAATTTTTAGCGATCTCTATATTAGTGTGCCTTTCAGAATCCATATATTTCATAACTCGCTCATCAGAACGGATTAATTGGATTTCTTTGGCATCTTCTTTACCTAATTTTCTAAGCACTAATCTTTCGCTTTTTAAAATGGGAAATTCCTGGAAGTATATTTCATTTATCATATGTTATTGAATATATGGATAAATTAAAAAGGCACAACTATAGTATTATATTTTTTAAATATTTGAGGTAGTTTTTTAAAATTGCAATAAGCTAAACCGATTTTCAATTGCAACTATCTTATTTCATGCGATATACCTTTAGCATATTTGAACAGCTCTTCTGTCTTTTAATAATTTGAAGAAAGGATATGCCAGATAGCAAATAGCATTAATTGCATATTTTCTTAAAATAAACCCAATTTCCTGAAAAGGAGTTTAATTAAATTACTCAGCATAATTTTTTTACTTTTTATCCAGTAATATGATAGCCACCATCAACATGTCTAATCTCTCCGGTTACTCTAAGTTCTGGTCTAAATAAATGAACTATTTCATAAGCAAGATCCATTGGTTTAGCATTTCCCAAGGGGCTCATCTTATTGGAGGTTTGTACATCCTTCTCGTTTAATGTGGCATTTCCTGCTTTACTTCCCATATAAGGAGAAAATCTTAAAACATTCACCCGGATATCATGAGACCTTCCTAGTTCGTCTGCCAATTCCACCGATATACGCTCTAAGGCAGCCTTTGCGATGCTTATATTTCTATAAGGGTGAAAAGTAACCTTGGCCGCAGCTATATAGCTTAAGGAACAGATAGACGCACCTCTTTGAAGCACATCATGCTTTAATAGATAATGCGTTAATCTAATAAGAGAATATGCAGATACATCCATGGTATCACAAAACTCTTCCTTTGTAACATCTAATAGTGGTTTCACTTCTTTATTCCGAATAGTCTTATCCATAGCAATTGCGTGAAGCAATCCGTTCAGTTTTATATTTCTATCTGCCAGACTACGTGCAAAAGATTCAATATTATCATCTAAAGTAACATCTAAGATTTCTACAGCAGAATCACCTAATTCTTCTCGAACTGCGAGTTTAAAATCTTCAAAGTTTTGAGTGAGAAAAGATTTTGCTTTGTCAGATAATTGTGAATGATGAGCACTAACGCCAAGACCTGTACAAACAACTTTGCCACCTTGTTTAATTATTTCTTTGGCTGCATACATTGCTAGAGAATGTTTATCGGCAATACCCGTGATTAAAAAAGTTGTATTCGAAAGCATATATTTTGTGTTTTAGAAGATTTAAAATAGAAGTTACCATTTGTATAAAGCGGTTCCCCAAGTCCAGCCAGCACCTACCGCTGCAAATAAGAGGAGATCTCCATTTTCGAATTTGTTGTTTTTTAAAGTTTCATCCAGAATAATAGGAATAGTTCCGCCAGAAGTGTTGGCATATCTGTCCATATTAGTCTTTACCTTTTCAAAAGGTAAATTGACACGTCTTGCAACTTCTTGCAGAATTTTTATACTTGGTTGATGAGGTAATAGAAACTTAACTTCATCTATAGTACGATTGTTCTTTTTTAGAATTTCATAGATACATTTAGGAATAACATCTATTGCCGTTTTATAAACTTCGCTTCCGTTCATTTGGAAATAGTGTTCTCCTTTATCTATGCTATCTTCTGAAGTTGGAGTTTCAGAACCGCCCGCAGGAATTGTAAAATGCTCTTTTCCGGTTCCATCTGTGCGCAAGATAAAATCGATAAAGCCTTTGTCTTCGGTTGTGCTTGAAAGCACGAGCGCACCAGCGCCATCTCCAAAGAATACGGCATCTCTTCTGGACCAATCGGTAATATTAGAAAAAGTATCTGCGCCTATAACCAGCACATTTTTATACATGCCAGTTTTGATGTATTGAACTCCGGTAGAAGTGGCAAATAAAGCTCCCGAGCATACTGCTGAAATATCGAAAGCTACAGCATTGGTTGCCTTCAATTTTTCCTGAACAAAGCAAGCGCAAGAAGGGGCAAGTCTATCTGGAGTAGCGGTAGCTAAAATAATAAGATCTATATCTGTAGGAGATAAACCGGCATCTGTTAAAGCAACTTTTGCTGCCTTATAAGCCAAGTCACTAGTGGTTTCTCCGGTAGAGATTCTACGTTCTTTAATCCCAAGATTTTCATAGATCCATTTGTCTGAAGAGCCAATACTTTCAAAATGATCATTCTTAACTATATTTTTCGGTGCATAAGAACCGGTACCCTTTATATATGCATTTATCATAGACTAAATTTAGCTTCCAAAATTCATGTTTATTTTAGAAAATGCCCAGAAAAAATCACATAAAATGTTCATTTTTATGATATTATGAATCTAAATTCGTTTAAAAATGAATATGATAAATTAATGTGAATAAAGAGAGTTAGAATGCGTTATTCGTAAATAATGGAAGGCGAGAAATAAATGTATATAGGAATAAGTCAGCATATTTTAAAGATTTCTTAATAAATAGAACTTTAAAAACTGATTATGATGAAATCACGACTCTTATAAAACTGTAATTGAGAAAATGATTTTCGAAAAAATGAATTTAGAACTTTTCTTTAACCATGAATGGTTTCGTGTTTTCCATAGCTTTTAATCAATTCGCCTTCAAACTCTACCAATTCTTTCCAACGCCCATCTACATCAATATCCTTCCCATATTTACGAGCGAAGCTAATAAATGTGGTATAATGTCCAGCCTCACTTACCATAAGGTCATAATAAAATTTAGATAGTTCTGGATCATTTATTTCTTTAGATAGTAATTTAAATCGCTCACAACTTCTTGCTTCGATCATGGCCGAAAACAGTAATCTATCCACCATAGCATTCAATCTGCTTCCGCCTTTGTTCATGAATTTATAAAGTTCATTTACGTAGCTATCCTTGCGTTCTCGCCCCAGTTTAAATCCTCTTTTTTTAATGATTTCGTGAACCATTTCAAAATGCTCTAATTCTTCTTTTGCCAATGCCAACAGCTCGGTAACCAATTCTGGGTATTCCGAATTTAACGTAATAATTGTTATAGCATTTGTTGCTGCTTTCTGCTCACACCATGCATGATCCGTAAGGATTTCTTCTATATTGGATTCAACTATATTTACCCAACGCGGATCTGTTTTTAACTTGAGATGAAGCATTTTGTATTTTTTTT
Source organism: Gillisia sp. UBA3175 (assembly GCA_002364325.1). Taxonomy (GTDB): domain Bacteria; phylum Bacteroidota; class Bacteroidia; order Flavobacteriales; family Flavobacteriaceae; genus Gillisia. The sequence continues at coordinate 29,492 of DEXV01000007.1, read as the reverse complement.
CAAAGATAAGATTGTATTTATAATATAAGATTTGTTCCTGGCTATAAACATTCTAAAACTCAGTATTTATTTATATACCACTGATGCTCAATTCGAAGTATATGAAATTCATAATTTTTGTTTTAGAGTATATAGAATTTCTTAATTATCCTTTTACCACAAAACGCGTTTATTTGAAATTACTACTTGTTCACAACTTATAGACCTATTTCATTTATACAAAAACTAATAAAGCTTTTTTTTTATTTAATTCTAAAACTTTCAGTTTTCATTCATTTTAAATTTTTAACCTACGTTGGAACCAAATAAATATCCCACGAAAGCGGTTAATCCCATAGCAACTGTTCCCCAAAATGTAATTCTTAGAATGGCAATGCCAACATAGGAACCTCCGGTTTTGGCGGCTAAAGCACCTAATAATATTAAAAATAAACTTGCAAATCCGTATAAATAATATTCCATATGCCAAATTGGAGAGAACAATACTACCAACAAAGGAAGTATCCCACCAACCGTGAAGGAGGCTCCTGAAGCCAATGCAGCCTGAATTGGATTAGCCTGACTTATTTCATTGATTCCTAGCTCATCCCTCACATGGGCGGCAAGAGCATCATGCTCGGTTAATTCTTTGGCTACAATTAAAGCGGTTTCCTTCTTTAGACCTCTATTCTCATAGATCTCAGCTAGGCGTTGCAATTCAATTTCTGGGGTTTCTTCTAGTTCTATTTTTTCTCTTTCAATATCAGCTCTTTCAACATCGGTTTGAGAACTTACTGAAACATATTCTCCGGCTGCCATTGATAAGGCACCAGCAACTAAACCCGCTAAAGTTGCTAAAATAATTGGCTCTCTCAAATCGCTTGCGGCTGCAACACCAATAGCAAGACTTGCCGTAGATAAAATCCCATCATTAGCACCAAGAACTGCTGCTCGCAACCAGTTACTTTTATGGATATAATGATTATCTAAGTAATCATCTGGTTGATCATTCATCGGTTTGATTTTAAAGATAATTTTTCAGTTAGAGATCTATCGAGGTATTAATCTGTAAAGTGATCAATATTCCAGTAACAACAAGTATAATTTCTCCTATTGCATAGAGTATATATTTACTAAATTTATTTTCTATCAGTATTTTTTGACCAATCTTTCTAAAGAATTTTATCATTAGAGGTTTGATGGAATTATCTAAATATATTGATAATTAATCAATTGCATAAATAAGGAGTAGTTAGATTCTCTGTTAACTGGCTGGTAAAATTATTGACGCTAAGGACAATAATGAATGTACTTAACGTGACATAGGATTAGAAACTTGTGATCTTTTATTGTCTCTAAAACATCATTCTTTAGAAATTCCCAGCGATTCCATGTAAATGATGTTGTTTGTTAGCACAAAAGCTAAAAATTGATGAAAGTGATAATATTAATTTGGTCACGACTCTTAGTTTCAAAAAACTGGTTCATATAACCTAATTCTAGTTTAACATTTTTATTTAACTGATAGCCAACACCACCGTAAAGCCTATTTCTATCGAATATAGCAGATTCAGTATTTAAAAATATCTCATTATAGGCTGATATGTAAAAATTTTTATTGTTATCATGAACTTTCATTAAAGGAATGTTTAATCCTAAAAAATATCGAAATCGCATTTTATATTCCTCTTTAATAAACCGTTGTTCAAAACGGTAACGATGATTAATATTTAAAATCCCTAACTTCTGTTTAGAAGTAAATTGCTGAAAAATTCGATGCTCGTTTATGGAAATTTTATCATCACTATCAACGAGATAGTTTTTAGATAAAATATAGCCATAACCAATAAGGAAATTATTGTTATCCTCATTAAAAGTGTAACCTAATCCTGTTCTTAATAATAATTGCTCCAAATCTCCAATGGCATTGTAGTTTCTATATTGAATTTCATGATGGATGTTCCATTGTTGATCTATCTTTTTATTTCCAATATAAATTAACCAATTACCAAGATTACTGTCTTGGGCTTGAGCAAAAAAAGGTAGCATTAACCCTAGAGTTAATGCTACCAAACTTATTTTAAAATTTGATTTAATCCTTCGCATTATTTTTTATCTATTCATAAAAATCAACTGCACCTGTATTAATATCATACATCGCACCTACAATTTTAATCTCCCCATTTCTTTGCATTTCTGCTAGCACATCACTTTCTTTCATAATTCTATCAATTGAAAGTTGAACGTTTTTTGCTGAAACATTGTCTACAAACTCTGAATTAGAAGAGTTGCGTAAATTGGCATCTTGGGGCTCTTTAACTGCTTTAACTGCAGGTTTTATTTTTGCTAGCATACTTGTTAAATTTCCAAGTTTAGCATCGTCACAGGCGCCTTTTACTGCACCACAAGCTGTATGTCCTAAAACCACTATTAGTTTAGTGCCAGCCAGTTTGCAAGCAAATTCCATACTTCCCAGAATATCCTCGTTTATAAAATTACCTGCTATTCGAACACTAAAAATATCACCAAGTCCTTGATCAAAAACCAATTCGGCTGAAACTCTTGAGTCTATGCAACTTAAAATAGTAGCAAAAGGAAATTGCCCATCGCTGGTATCATTTACCTGCTCTAATAGATTCCTATTGGCTTTTAAATTATTTTGGAATCTAATATTCCCTTCTCTTAAGAAATCTAATGCCTTCTCTGGCGTCATTGTAGCTTGAGTCTCTTTTGTATGTGCTTTCATAATTTATTTTTTTACTTTAATTAATTTATGCTGATTTTGGTCCTAATTTGAAAAACTGGATGTAGCTGGGAGGGTTTTCAACAATACCTCGCTCTGAAATTAATTTGATGTTAATATTCCTTTCTTTAGCCTTAAAAGCAAAGTCCTCTAAAATTTCTATTATATCATTATCTAAATACCTGGTTTTTCTAACATCTAATTCTAGGTTGGAGTTTTTAGGCAAGCCTTCCAGCTCCTTCAGAATTGCGCCTTTATTAAAGAAAGTTACTTCTTCTGCTAAGGTCATTTTTATTAATCCGTTTACCCCATTTTCTCCTTCTATGTGTAAAAAGTGTGAGTTTTGGTAACTTTTTATTAAAATAACTACAATCCCTACTGCTAAACCAAGTCCTATTCCGTATAGTAGATCAATAAATACAATCCCTAGGACCGTTACAGTAAAAGGTATAGACTGTTTCCAACCTAGATCGTACATTTTTTTGAATAATCCCGGTTTTGCCAACTTATATCCTACGATCAGTAAAATAGCAGCCAACACAGATAGCGGAATCATATTTAATAAACGCGGTATTAGTATTACAGAGATAAGGAGTAAAAAGCCATGTATGATTGCAGACAATTTTGTTCTTCCTCCCGATTGTATATTTGCAGAACTTCTAACAATTACCTGAGTAATTGGTAAACCGCCAATCATTCCAGAAATAATGTTACCGGTACCTTGTGCTAGTAATTCTCTGTTTGTGGGAGTTACATTTTTATGAGGATCTAATTTATCTGTGGCTTCAACGCATAGTAAAGTTTCTAAACTTGCAACTAGAGCAATGGTAAATGCAACAATCCATACTTCAGTATTACTAATGGCTCCGAAATTAGGAAAACTAAATTGACCTAAGAATGAGGAAACATCATCAGGTACGGGTACGCTAACCAAATGAGATCGAGTAATTGCGAATGCATCATTAGATTGACTTATTAAAAAGAAAATAATTCCTACCGCTACAGCAACTAAGGGTCCTTGGATTATTTGAAAAATTTTAGATTTTTTTGATAATACCTTATCCCATAATAATAATATTGCTAAAGCTATGACACCAATAATTGCAGATCCCGGTCGAATATAATTAGCAACTTTAAATATTTCCGAAAAGGTGTTTTCTCCATCTACTTGGAAGAAGGCAAAATCACCTGATGGATCTGCATCGTAGCCAAAAAAGTGAGGTATTTGTTTAAGTATGATAATAATTCCTATTCCGGTAAGCATTCCTTTAATAACGGAAGAAGGAAAATAATATCCGATTATTCCAGCTTTTAGAAATCCAAAGACTAACTGAATTATACCACCTAATACTACCGCTAGAAGAAAATTCTCATAACCCCCTAAGGTACCTATGGCTGTTAAAACAATTGCAGCTAATCCTGCTGCCGGGCCACTTACCCCAATTTTTGAGCCACTTAGTGCGCCAACTATAATACCACCAACAATTCCAGCAATTAAGCCAGAGAACAGCGGTGCTCCACTTGCCAATGCAATACCTAGGCATAAAGGTAAAGCCACAAAGAACACCACAATACTTGATGGGATATCGCTTTTTAAATGTGAAAAAATATTATTACTCATATACCATTTTATTTATTTTACAAATTTTTCAGGTAAATATAATAATACTTTTTAAAATGATAGTAATACTATTATATAAAAGTGTCATGCTTTTGTATCTTTGAATTTTTAAATAAAATTTCATTCGAAAAAGTTTAAAAATCGAATGGTTTCTGAATATAAATAAAAATGAGTACACAAATAAGATTTTCTTTAAATGAAGGTTTACACCTCAAGGATCCGCAAGACTCTAAACTTGGTAGAAACATTATACAGCATAGTATTCTTTTAATAGATGAATTTGGTTTCGAATCTTTTACGTTTAAAAAGTTGGCAGAGAGAATTGGTTCTACAGAAGCCTCAATTTATCGTTATTTTGAAAACAAACATTTATTATTGATATTCTTAGTTAATTGGTATTGGGAGTGGGTAAGTTATTTAATTAAAATAAATACTATGAACGTAAGCGATGCCAGAGTGAAACTTAAAACCATTATACATTCCTTTGTTTTTGCTTCTAAAGAAAATCCAGGTATTGAATACGTTAATGAAAGCAAACTCCATAATATTGTTATATCTGAAGGTGTTAAAGCTTATCTTACAAAAGATGTAGATGAAGAGAACTCAAAAGGATTTTTTAGCAGTTACAAAAACTTAGCAAATACAGTGTCTAATGTTATATCGGAAATTAATCCACAATTTAAATATCCATACGCTTTAGCCACTAATCTTTTTGAAATGTCCAACAATCATATTTATTTCGCGAAGCACCTTCCAAGGCTTACAGATATTTCGGTTAATGGGAATAATGTGGATGAGGTAGAAACAATGTTGAATTATTTTGCCGAGAAATTATTATTCTAGTCATTTATCTTAAAATTTAAGACAGGTTAGAAATAATTATGGAATCTCATCTAATTACTGTGTTAAAATGCGATTATGCTTTATGGATTTTGCAATGGCTTAAACTATACACTTTAGTGCATCTCGCTTTAGCTTCTAAAAATACATGCTTTTGTTAGATCGACGGAACAGATAAGTCATTGACATATATTTTCCAAGTTGAGTATTCACGTTATATGGTGTACAAAATATCGTTATGCTATTTTAAAGTGAGACATTCAAATTCATTGTCGCACCTACTTATAAACTTTGGACATTTCATTCCATAGAGGTTAATTTTTCTGAATTCTTAATTTAAGTAATGCGTGTGTATTTTCTTAACTATTATTTCTTTTGATCATGCATTTCCCATTTTTATAGGTTGGACATTTATAAACGAGAAGTAAATTCTTCCGCTACTATATTTTCAATTCTTTAAGATAGGTAGTAACTTTTTGTGGGATATCTTGTTAATAGAGAAACAGCAAAATAAATCTGCTAAAAATTTTTACAATAAGAATATCTAAAAAAAAATATTTTATAAAATTTGAAATTAATATAGTAAATTTATTTCTTCAATAAGTGCCTCAAGCACAGTGTTATAGTTTTTTTTAAATCTATATTTGATTGAACCGAATTCGTTTACCTCCCTAAAGAATTATGTGATTAAAAATTAACGGATAATTCTAAAGTTCTATTACTCCCAACTAAAAAATGCCCTGTTATAGTTTCAATAATATCTGGACTATGGAATTAAAGAGTATATATTGGCTAAAAGTAGTAAGAAAAATTTTTTTACATCTTTTGTTTTGGGCATTGGTAGTGACCTATTTTGCCTGGGGTTTCGGTTTAGATATTCATCCTAAAAAATCTTTTATAAATGCTCTTTTCTTTTTGCCGGGGCATTTATTAACAGTTTATTCCTTGCTCTATTTTCTAGTTCCTAGATACTTACTCAAACAGAAATTTTGGCAATTCTTCTTAGGCTTTATAATTCTTATTTTTTTATGCGCTTCGTATACTATCGTAGCACAGCTTTCTGTAAATAATGTACCTCAACTTCAAGGTGCCACTTTATCTGTAGGAAGAAATGTATTGCCTTTTATTCATATAGCGGCAATTGCCGCTTCTATTAAACTTCTAAAATACTGGTATGTTCAAAGAAAACAAACCATAGAAGCGGAACAGCAAAAAACAGTAGCAGAATTAAAGCTGCTTAAGGCCCAACTTCACCCACATTTTTTATTTAATACCTTAAATAATCTATATTCTCATACTCTTGAATTCTCTCCTAAATCTCCAGAGATTGTATTAAAATTATCCGGATTGTTACGTTTTATGATTTATGAGAGTAACGTGGCTAAAATATCCCTTAGCAAGGAAATAGAACTTCTTCAGAATTATATTTCCCTAGAGCAATTGAGATATGGGGACCGTCTTGATATATCCGTATCTGTTAATGGGAATGTTGGAGAGTATCAGATCGCGCCGTTACTTTTACTCCCATTTTTAGAAAATGCATTTAAACATGGCACTAGTCGACAGTTAGATCAATGTTGGATTAGTTTGAATCTTTCTGTAGAAGAATCTAAAATGAAGTTTAAGTTGGTTAACAGTTATGATACTCATTCTAAAGAAGTTAAAATAAGGTCTGGTGGTATAGGATTGCAAAATGTAGTGAAAAGACTTCAACTTTTATATAAGGACAACTATGAATTCGAAATCCTTAAAATGGAGGAGGTTTTTGTAGTAGATCTAAATGTAACTCTGGAAAAATTAGAAGCAGAATTTGTAGAAAAATTACAACTCACATAACATGGATAACAACGCAACAAAATGTATAATTGTAGATGATGAGCCGCCAGCCATTAAAGTTCTGGAGATCTATATAGAATGTGTCCCTCAATTAAAAATAGCGAATACTTGCAAAAATGCTTTTGAGGCGATCACTGTATTAAACACAGAGAGAATAGACTTGATGTTCTTGGATATCCATATGCCCAAACTAATTGGTACCGATTTGATTAAAACCCTTCACTCTCCACCAAAAGTAATATTTACAACAGCGCATAAAGATTTTGCAATTGAGGCTTTCGATCTAGATGCTATTGACTATTTACTGAAACCTTTTTCTTTCGAAAGATTTCTTAAGGCAGTGAATAAATACTGTCAGACCCACACCTTGGAAACGATAGTTAAGGATCTGGATCATGGGTTTTTATATTTTCGGGCAGATAGGAAAATGGTTAAAGTTTTCGTCGATAATATTTTATATATCGAAAGCTTTAAAGACTATATCATTATTCATAGAGAGAATGATATAGATTTAAAAATAAAACTCCCAATTGGAAATATGGAAAATATGTTGCCACAGCACCTTTTTATGCGCATTCACCGGTCCTTTATTGTTGCCCTAAATAAAATTACTGCTTTTACCAAAAATGATATTGAAATTGGCAAAGTAGAAATCCCAATTGGCCGAAGCTATCCCGATGTATTTAAAAAACTATCACCTTACGGGACTAATTTCCTGGAAGAGGAAAAGTAAAATTCAATCAACTTATGATTATTCTTCCTTATTAGTTAAAAATCAATCTAAATTCAGAATTATAAAACAAATATTTTCAGTTCTAAAAACCTTCATCAATAGCTAATTCATTTTTCAAAAAAAATAATGAGATTAGAATTAAAATTCTTCTAATTAGTCTATTAAAATGTTCTATCTATCTACAGAAATAAAACCTTTATCCCTCCATTATATTTTACTGATGTCTATCGAAAGCTGACTCCCAGAAATACAAAATACTGTGATTTCACATATGTAATGAATAATATCAAATTATCAGAGTATTATAAATATTTATTTTTTTAAATTGGATAAATCCCAAAAAAAATAGTCCGGTCTTTTAAGAACCGGACTAACCTAAAAATGTTCTATAGAATTAGAGTGTTTTATGAAGCTCCTTCAAATTGTTTTCGAAAACATATTTTCCAAGTTCTTTTCCCTGCCTTTCACCAACTTCAATAGCTTGTCTAAAATGATATCCTATGTAAATTCTTGACAAAGCATTTTCATGAGACATTTGAGAGAAGTTTTTAACATGACGCTCCATTGGTGGTATCTGATATGGGCTAATGACATTCATATTAATAACATCACTTCGGAAATAGGATTTAAAAATGGCTGCAGCAGCCCCTCCGCTATAGGCGTGAGTTGATGGGAATTCTGGTGTTGGTGGGGTTCTAAAGTTAGGCGTCCAAGAGGCATCCCCAATTGTAGCATCTATTCCATCAGATTCCCCGGCTCTTATAGCTGAAATCGGTCTCCAGAATTGGAAATGGTCTTTTCCTTCAAACGATGCAATATAAGCATCCATTATAGCCATTTGTACAAGACCTACAAGCCTTGCAGCCTCCCAACCATCTAGCTTTCTCTCATTTATTAATGTTCTAGCCATTCTGTTCATAGAACTTGCATTATTTTCTATCCAAAAGGCACCAATTTCGGTTTGTTATTCAGTTCTTAAGGGACAAGCGGTGCAGCCAAGGGATTTTACTTCATTATAATCTGCTAAATATTCGCTGGAATTTAATGGATTTGGAACTTCATCTCTAAATTGATCCCCAGAAAGGATTCCAAATGGATTAAGATCACCCAGTTTAGGAGCGTAAACCGCATTGGCAGGCCAAATAGGTGGGTTAGCTAATACCCAGGGCATAAAATTAGATTGAAATTCTCCCGGCTCAGTACCGCCAATATAGGTTTCAAAACGAAGAGGAAAATCATTGGCTCTTTTTGCAAGTATGGCAGCCGAAGCATCCCTTCCAATTTCAATACCCCTGGTTTTCAACTCTGAATTCTCTATACCCGAAAGGGTGGAATTCAACAAATTATCAGCAGCTTCAGTAGATGCAGGGAAAAGTTGAACCATCATATCTCTTGCTGCTTTTGAGACTGCAGCATCTGCAATAGAATGGATATTTTTTTTTGTAATGCCACTGGCAATAACATCATTATTATCCAAGGCATAAGTATCGTATTTTGGAACTACATTATTTAAGGCATCATGAATAGCTAAGGTAACCATTGCATAGATTTTAGCCTCTGCAGGCTGTGGAATGCTATTGTCTATAGATTTGCTTAACAGTTCATTCCAATTAAGCACGGTCTCATTGCTATACGAGTTTATCATACCGTTATTGAAATTTGTAACAGCTTTAGCTTCTGCAGTATTTAATAATTCGGAATCTCCGGTTATAATTTCATCTACTTCACATGATCCCAGACCAAATAAAAGTATTAATCCTCCAAAAAATTTTAGTGTTGTTTTCATAATTATAATTTTTGATTTAATCAAATATATTATGAAAGACAAGGGGAAATTTTAATTGTCGCTATATGTTGAATTAAGGTAGTTAAATGAGAAGTTTAGATCGACTAACGATTTTATTTGATTCAAATAGAATACAATAAATTCTCGTGCATAATTATTTGCAACTGGAACCTAAATTGGCTAAACCTTCCAGTTCAAAGGTTTCTTCTGTCTGGCTAAAATTAAATTTCCATATAATAGGGTAATGCCCATAGGCTTCCCAGAGAGCCCATCCGTAATGTTGAAGCTTCAATTTGAGCTCATTTGTGTATGGCTTCAAACCAAAATAAGTTGTGTTTGTTGTTTCAATCCCATTTGGAAGGGTTTCTCCTAATAAGATATTGATGAAAGCCTTGTCCTGTTCTATTCCATTATAAGAATCGAAGGTGTTAACGACCATTTTCCAGTTATAATAAAAATTAAAACTAGGTTCATCATCTGGCAATTCTGCATTTTCATTTACTTCTAATGTCTCATCCTTTTCACAGGAACCCAACATTATGAAGAGAAAGGAAAAAAAAGCGATACTGTTTTAATTCTAGCTTTCATGATGTAAGGGAATTAAGAATTTAACTTAATGGTAATTATTTGATGAAATCATAAATATTGGCTAGGACAGAGACTTAATTTATGTTGACAGAAAATGAATTTTGGTCGATGAAAGTGTTCAGAATAATTTTGATATCCCAAGGAGCATCAAATCACAATGAGTTTCTTATTTGGAAATATGTGCTGATTTTTTCTACCTTCAAGGAATTGTTAGATAATGAACAAGTCCGAATAAAGCACTTATTCCAATCCAAGTAATCATATTTATTTTAAAACGATACATTGCAACAAACGAAACTATTATCCAAATAAGTGAAATATAATCCAATTCTGCTAATGTTAATTCCTTCGGGAAAATAACTGCTTTACCCAAATAAATGGTCAGATTGAGAATAACACCTACAACAGCTGCGGTTACCAGTGCTAATATTTCCTTTACTTTTTTGTTTCCTTGGGTTCGTTCAATTAATGGTGCTCCTGCAAATATGAAAAGAAAACAAGGGAGAAAAGTGTAAAAAGTGGTTGTAACAAGTCCAAGAGTCCCCATTGCAATAGAATTTCCGAAATGATTGTGTCCCGCCATAAAACCAACAAAAACCAATACCATAATTAAAGGCCCAGGGGTGGTTTCTCCGAGCGCAAGTCCGTCTATCATTTGAAGTTGGCTGAGCCAATTTAATTTTTCTACACTTACCTGTGCAACATAAGGCAATACGGCGTAAGCACCACCAAAAGTAACGAAAGCGGCTTTGGTAAAGAATACAGAAAATGTTCTCCAAAACTCAAAGTCGCTTGTCAAAAAGTAAAATCCAATAAGAGGAACAATCCAAAGGAAAATCCCTAATCCTATTTGCCTAATCAATCGAAGAAGCTTGAATCTGGTATGTGGGATAACGGTATTTTTATTGATATAATACGCTTTTTCATCAGTTGCGCGTTCTGCTATATTATTTTGGCTTGCCGCAAAAAAAATTGGAAAAAATTGTCTTGTTAAAGCTGAAATAGAAATAGCGCCGACTATAATTAAAGGAAATGGAATATTAAAAAAAAAGATAAAAATAAATGCTGCAATAGCTACAAAATAATGAAAATAACCAATGAGAGATTTTTTGCCAATTTTTATAAGGGCGAGAATTACTATGGCTATTACCGCTGGTTTTAATCCGTTGAACATTGCATAAATCCAAGGAATGTTACCAAAGGACACATATATTATACTTAATCCAAGAAGTATGAACATAGATGGAAGTACGAATAAAATACCTGCTGCCAATCCGCCACGCGTCCCGTGCAACAACCAACCAATATAAGCAGCTAACTGTTGTGCTTCTGGACCAGGTAAGATCATGCAGTAGTTTAATGCGTGCAGAAATTTACTTTCGCTAATCCATTTCTTTTTATCAACTAGAAATTCGTGCATTATAGCAATTTGTCCCGCAGGACCACCGAAACTTATGAAGCCAAGTTTTGTCCAAAATTTTAAAGCTTCTTTAAAAGTAGGTTTATCCATTATTTGGTTGGCTCAAAATTGAGACTCGTAATTGTTGGAGTAATTAGTTTAATAATTAGTCTCTAAAATATCAATTTTTACTCGATTTGCTGTTATTTTAATTTAAGCGTTGCGTTGTTGGCATTCGTGCTTTTTCTAGATCCCTGATTTTTAGCCATTGCAAATACTGCCTTTTTTCGATCTCTAGTTTTTTGCTCGCTGGATCAAAATATGGATTATTTAGCAACTCAAAAACTAATTATTCCTGTTAGTAATTGTAAAAGGCTATGGATTTAAGCATATGCTTTTCTATAATATTTTTTCCGTAACCAAAAAGACACCCGAACCAATAAAATTAATGCTGGAACTTCAACTAATGGACCAATTACTCCTGCAAATGCTTGTCCCGAATTTAGTCCGAAAACTGAAATAGCCACGGCAATCGCCAATTCAAAATTATTTCCCGCTGCTGTAAATGCCACAGCTGTCGTTTTATCATATTCTGCTCCCATCGCTTTGGTAATAAAAAAGCCAATCATAAACATTAAAGTAAAATAAATAAGTAGTGGAAGTGCTATAATTATAACATCCATTGGAATTGCTACAATCAATTCGCCTTTTAATGAGAACATAACCATAATCGTAAATAAAAGTGCGATCAAGGTAATTGGTGAAATAGTTGGAATGAATTTTTTAGCGTACCATTCTTCGCCTTTCAGTTTAACCAAGATGAGTCGGCTTAAGAACCCCATTATAAAGGGAATTCCTAAATAAATAGCAACACTTTCTGCAATGGTTCCAATAGAAATAGCTACAAGAGCGCCTTCAAAACCAAAATAGGGGGGAAGTACGGTTATAAAAATCCATGCGTAAAAACTATATGCAAAAACTTGAAAAATACTGTTTAAAGCCACTAAACCAGCACCATATTCGCTACTGCCTTCCGCTAGATCGTTCCAAACCAGAACCATTGCGATACAACGCGCCAAACCAATTAAAATTAGTCCAACCATATATTCCGGGTAATCTCGTAAAAAGGTTATTGCCAAAGCAAACATTAAAATAGGCCCAATGATCCAATTGAGAATTAATGAAATGGAAAGGATTTTTGTATTGCGGAAAACTTTTGGTAAGAGTGCATAATTGACTTTTGCCAAAGGAGGGTACATCATTAAAATTAAACCTATGGCAATTGGAATATTGGTTGTTCCGCTATTATAAGCATTTATGATATTGGGCAAAGTTGGAATAAAATACCCAATTCCTATGCCAATAGCCATAGCAGCAAAAATCCAAAGTGTTAGATTTCTATCGAGAAAGCTTAATCTTTTAGAGGCCATTTTTTGGAATTGATTTGAGAGAATACGTAAAATAACTCGGTTGCGATTTGTAGGCTTCTCTCGTTGTATTTTTCAACTTGTTTCGGGGTATTATCAAATGCTTTTGGATCCTCATAGGTTATCGGAATTCGTTTTACCGCACCTTCTATAAATGGACAACCACCATCTGCTTGTGAGCAAGTCATAACTGCTGCGAATCCCGATTTTGGATTAAAATTATCATCTAATTTTTTTGAAAATCCAATTATCGGTTGTTCATTTTCTGCATATTTTATACTGTAAACAGGATTGTTCCCCTCTGAAAGCATTTTTACCTTAAATCCTGAATTTTTTAATGTTTCTGCAACCATTGGATACAAAGCGGTTGATTCTGTTCCACCTGAATAACAAAATATATTTTTGATACTGAAATGAAAAGCCAATGTCTGCGCCCAAACTTGTGATAAATGACTTCTTCTTGAATTGTGAGTGCAGATAAAGTTGATGCGGATTTCTTGTTGATTTGAAACTTTAGATTGAATAAAATCAATTAAGCTTTGTAAAATTGCTTTACGTTCATCTGTAATAGTTTCGGGATCTAAACTCTTAACTAAATTTGCTATTTCGGGAAATAAGTGAGACTGTGTTATTATCATTTCTTCAGGTGTAATTTTTTAACAACAATTGCCATCGGGGGCACAACAAGGCTCTTCATTCAAATCCGCTAGTTTTATTTTTGTTTTTTCTGCTGAATCCCGATAGCTACCGGGACCGCATTTATCTTTTGCCAAACAATCAGTTTTTTTAATAATTAGTAAGAAATTTTTACCGTCAAAATCAATTCCGAATTTTTGAATTGTATCTCCCTGGTATTCCACTTCAATCTCCAAATTTGGTATTCCCAAAACTTTCTCGGCAAGTTCAATAATGTCTAATAATTTTTCTGGATGCAATCTGTGGTCGTAGTCGTTTGCGTTCCATAGTTGAAAGTTTGCAATTTCTTCATTGCGAACAGTCCCGCCGCAATCGATAAAGTGTTTTGTTACTTTTCCAACTTCTGTAACGTGAAAGTGATTTGGCACCAGTTCTCCGTTTGGCAATTGAAAGGAAATAGTTTCTAATTGGTTCAGTTTATTTTTTATTTCAGATAATTTCATTGCTTATTTTTTTTATTGCGATTATTAAATTCATTTTTTTAGCAACAATCTGCTTTAGGAATGTCTTGATCTAAAAATTGGATCATTACTTCTTTCATTTTAGTCCATTTCTCGGTGTTTATACAATAACAAACACTTGTTCCTTCTACGTTTCCTTTAATTAAGCCTAAATGTTTTAGTTCTTTTAAATGTTGTGATATGGTGGGTTGAGCGAGTCCAATTTCATTAACAAGATCACCACAATAACAAGCATCTATTGCGAAGAGTTTTTGTAGGATTGCCACTCTCGCAGGATGTCCAAAAACTTTTGCGTATAATGCAATTTCGTTTTGCAAATCGGTAAACATTTCGGTTTTTGCTAATCCCATTTTTCCTTTATTTATATATTGCAATATTACGATTAATATTTAAATTGTTATAGGTATTTTAAAATCTTAGCAAAAACAATTCTTATTTTTTTGCAATAGTATCTTGTATTGAGGGAGATAAAAGAAGGAATGTTGGTGTAACGGGTTTTTTATCACTCAAAACCGTTTTAGTTGACTTAATAGGCGGTGTGAGTAGGCGTCCCTAAACCTATAAGGAATGTTTGTTAAACTTTCTTGACCATTAGAAATATTTCCATTGGTGATTCAGCAAAGTTGTAGTTATGAGAACTTTCTACAATCAGATGTCGAATTGGATGTTTGGTTTTTAAATCTTCATCCTTATTCGAATGCTCTCTATTTACGATAAGAGAGGTTGGCAATCATTATTTTTCAAATGTAAATATGAATTTGGATCCATTTGTGGGTTCTGAAATTACTTTAATTGTGCCACCACTATTTTGTATTACTTTCTTTACTGTTGCTAACCCAATTCCGTTACCTTTCATCCCAAATCTATCTTCATTTCCAAGTATTTCAAAAATATCGAAAATCTTTTCCTGATTTTCTAAAGCTATTCCGGATCCATTATCTTTTACATAAAATTGGTAATGGGTAGATGTCGCTGAGACTCCAATTTCAATTTTTACATCATCCTTATCATTATATTTTATCGCATTAGTAATAAGATTTATTAAAACTTGCTCCAGAGCAGCTCTATTTATTAGAATGTTGGAAAGAGTAGATTTTAATTTAAGCTCCAACTTCTGCTCATAAATAAAAAGGATCTTAATGTCATCTATAAAATTTTTAAGACCTATCCGGGATTTATTTTCTTTTAGTACATTCTCGCTTCTGCTGTATTCTAGTAATCCATCAATAAGTTTTCCCAATTTATTGCTAGATTTTGTAATTAAACCGATGATTTCCTTTCCCTCATTATCAAGTTGAAAACTATAGTTTTCTGAAAGTATCTGCGATAATCCATTAATACCGTTTAGGGGAGATTTAAGATCATGGGCAGCGATAAATGCAAAACGCTCTAATTCTACATTTTTGTCTTCTAAATTTACTAAGGTTTTCTCTAAAGACAATTTGGTTTTTCTGAGATTTAATATATTCATCACTTGACGCCCTAAGGCTTTCAAGGATTTAACCTGACTTTCACTTAATATTTTTGGTTTCTGGTCCATCACGCATAAAGTCCCTAGAGGTAGGCCATTATCGCTGATTAAAGGGACGCCAGCATAAAAATTTAATGAAGGATCGCTGGTTACCAATGGATTGTCATGAAATCTTTCGTCTCTTCTAGCATCCTTAACGATAAATACATTTTCTTGATCATTTATTGCATGAGCACAAAACGCATATTCCTTTGGTGTTTCTGATACGTCTAATCCATGATGAGATTTGAACCATTGACGCTTATCATCAATCAAGCTAATTAAAGAAATTTCGGTACCACATATTTCCGCTGCTATTGCAGTTATATCATCATAATCAGTTTCAGATAGCGTATCGAGTATAGAATATGATTCTAAATCCTTTAATCTTTCTCTTTCTTTTGGGTGCTTCTCTGGTTTTAACATTTATTCTGTTTTAATGAACTTCATCGGTTATACTGGATACAAATTGTGGTAGTTAGTACACTTCCCATTAGCACTAGGAATTATATGATTAAATGTATGTTTTTTTGTCTCCAAAAATATCAGTTTTCCTTAATTGACAGCTTATAACCTTAACTGATTTTTACTGCTTTTATTTGATCATAGCATTGGTAAAAATCACTCTTTTGCGATCTTGGTCCATGGCTATAGCTACTTTAAAATCTGTATGGTCATCCGCTTTGCAATAAATTGATCAATAATTTAAAGTTGCACCAATTCCAATTCCCATATCACTATCATAATGTGATGAAATTCCTAAATTTCGAGTTATTATATACTTAAATCCAGTCATATATTCTACATCGGTATTTACCATAAATGCCCATCTTAATCTTGGCGAAATAGGAATGTCCTCTCGCATTAATTGAAAGCGCACATTTCCATCGGAGTACACTTCTCCTTGTAATTTTACGAGTAATGGTAACGTATATTCTGCCCCTAGACTAAA
Organism: Gillisia sp. UBA3175; assembly: GCA_002364325.1. GTDB lineage: Bacteria > Bacteroidota > Bacteroidia > Flavobacteriales > Flavobacteriaceae > Gillisia. The sequence continues at coordinate 12,921 of DEXV01000007.1, read as the reverse complement.
AACTGCTCTTTGGTCTTTGGTGTTGGTCTGCCCGAATAGGTTCTTTTCAATTTCTCCGTTTTGTTTTCGGTATCGCCAATCAAAGCCAACAAAAGGCATAAACCATTGATTTTTTCCAATATACCGTCCAACATGCGTTTCAGTTTCATAACCATGTTCCTCGTGATATCCTAAACGCCATTCTGTTCCAAAACTCCATCGTGTATTTTGTAACATAGCCATTCCGTCATTTCCGTTTGTTGCAAAGTCATTTTCTGCCATAAAATGAAATTGGTTGCTTTCTGCTTGTAATTTTTTGTAAGCCCATTTTTTATTGGGTAAATAAGGATTTGGTGCTTGGTTTTCATAAGAAAATACACGATTCATTCCGGCCATCATATGGTATAAAATATGACAATGAAAAAACCAATCGCCTTCGGTGTTTGCTAAAAACTCTATGGTGTCGGTTTCCATTGGCATAATGTCCAATACGTTTTTAAGAGGTGCAAATTCGTCTTTACCGTTTAAAACTCTAAAATCATGTCCATGAAGGTGCATGGGATGTCTCATCATAGAATTATTATAAAGTGTTATTCTTATATTTTCCCCTTTTTTGATCAGGATTTTATCGGTTTCAGAAAGCACTTTATTGTCCATACTCCATACATAGCGATTCATGTTTCCTGTAAGTTCAAAATGCAGTTCTCTTATTGGTGCATCTTTGGGTAATGTTGTTGGTTGTGGTGCTTTTAACATTCCATAATTTAAAGTTACAATGTCTTTATTTGCACTAATTGAATGATTGGAATGGTCTATTTTATCGTCCATTTTCATTTCAGGATTTCCAGTAATTTCTGGATACATCACTGTGTTCATATCCATTTGTTGATAGGACATATCCATTCCCATATCGTCCATACTTCCGTCCATATTCATCATCTCGTTCATCATCTTCATTCCTTCAAAATACTTCAGTTTTGGCATTCTACTTTTTAACTGAATTTTGCCTTTTCCTAAATAAATAGAAGCAGATTTTGTCCGGTCTTCGGGAGTTGCCAAAAACTCATAAGCAGTATTTTCATTAGGAATGCTAACAACAACATCATAAGTTTCTGAAACGCCAATGATTAGCCTATCCACTTCTATAGGCTCAACATCGTTTCCGTCATTGGCAACAACGATCATTTTTCCACCAGCATAATTCAACCAGAAATAGGAGGAAGCCCCAGCATTCGATATGCGTAAACGTACTTTTTCGCCTGCTTCAAATTGAGGAAGTTGGCTTTCATTTTTCCCATTAATTAAAAACTTGTCGTAATACACATCACTAACATCCATTGCTAACATACGTTTCCATTCATTGCCAATTTTGGTTTTGAAATGTCCTGCTTTTATAGCTTCAGAATAACTTTGAACTGTTCCTTTTTTAATGGCCGACCAATCATTTGCATTATGCAACATGCGATGCACATTTTCAGGTTTTATATCTGTCCATTCGCTCAAAATGATAGGAACTTCGGGTAAATCATCTATTCCTGTTCTAAAAGTTGGATCTTCTTTTTTCTTCAATAAAACAAAGGAGCCATACATTCCAATCTGTTCCTGCAATCCGCTATGACTATGATACCAATGTGTTCCGCTCTGAATAATAGTAAAACGATAGGTAAATGTTTCGTTGGGTTCTATAGGCATTTGAGTTAAATAAGGAACACCATCTTCTTTGTTGGGAAGAAAAACTCCGTGCCAATGTAAAGACGTACTTTCCTTTAACTTATTATGTACTACAATTTCCGCAATGTCACCTTCTGTAAAAGTTAATGTTGGCATTGGGATTTGTCCATTTACTGCAATTGCCCGTTTCTCTTTCCCAGAAAAATTTACAATAGTGTCTGTCATTGTTAGATCATATCGAACAATATTTTGACCAACTATTATATTAGAAAACAATATTCCGCAGAATATTGCCAAGTGTTTTATGGGTTTATTCATTTTATTTATTCCTGAATAGTTTCAACAGTCTTACCACAGCTTAACATTTGTGTACCGTAATAAGGGTTTTTAATTGTTTCTTCTTTACTTAACCAATTTGCACCTTTTCCCTCATTTGCCATTGGACAAAATTGGTAGTATGTTGGGGTTTCTTGTTTTGAAATTTTTATTACTTCGTATATGTTTTTTGAAAGTGTATTAAAATAGGCTCTTTGACGACTTGCCTCTTTTGTGTCTGCAATCTGTTTTGCATCTTCTTTCAAGTTTTCCAAAACTTTCATCCAAACTATATGAACGTCCATCGAAAGCTTATCCATTTTCACATTATTTACTGCAGTTAAAAGATCCTTGGCATTTGCTGAAGCTGTTCCACCATTGGTTTCTACCAATGAATTTTTTACTGCAAAATAACTGTTGTAAACCGCTGAAAGTGGATCTTCCTCTTGCATTTCGGCCGTATTATTTGAGTACGCTGTTTGGTCTTTGGTCTCATTATCCACAATCGATGCGTCCATTTTGACGATTGCTATTTCTGCTCTTTCATATTGGCAACAACTAGGTAAATTTGAATATGTGTCCTGTGGTGCTAGAAAAATATCGCTGTCATATCCTGCCAGAGCAATACGTTTTAGTATTTCTTCTTTTGAAGTTTTTAAGCTATCGTATGAAATTTTGGCCATTTTGGTATCCTTATCCCAATCTACATTGGATTGGTTTTTCATATTTCCAGCTTCTTCTATTGCGCTTTCGCACATGCCACAGTTTCCATAGATTTTTACGGTTTCTGTTTTTTGATTGATTGATTGAGCGATTATCGCTGACGTTGATAGCACTATAGATGCTATCATTATATATTTTAATGATTTATTCATGATATTTTTTTTTGGAAACGAGGTCGTGAACTTCGTTTAATTTTTATTAATTTTAAATTGTTGTAAAGGCTAATGAATACAGCTGAAGGTTTGTTTTAAAATAACAGACCTATCGCCGCCTAAAAAGGCATTTAGCTTATTTTTGGTGGTTGCCAAATGGAAAGAGAGATTGCTTTTGGAAAGTGTTTAATATAAGACCAATCCTTAACCAAAAGAGTAAATTTTTTGGTGTTCGATATTTCACAATCATTAAAGATAACAGGAATATTTACTGTACCTGGACAATGACAAGATAAATTGTCGCAGGCTCCACCACAACCATCACTTTCTTTTTTATCATTTTCGCAGCAGGATCTCTTTTCGGGATGATTAACTTCTTTCGAACAAGAAGTTTTTTCCGGTTTTTCTGGTTCAGTGGAAATTCCAAATGCAAAAAATGTACTGGTTTGTAAGACCAATAATATTAAAAACAGAATGAATATGGGCGTTTTGTTTTTCATAAAATTCGACCACAAAGATAGCTAAAAATTCAGATCTCAATACTGTTTTTCTGGCCGTTGGCAGAAACCCCTTAATAGATTTTTTATGGCAGTCTTAAGAACTAATAATTAGTGTGTTAGATGATTTATAAAATATAATTAAGCACTAAAGTTAGTTAGGTGAGGTGGTGCGTTTTTAAATCTCTTTGGATACTAAGTAAACAGTATAAATTAGATAAAAACTGAGCAATAAAAATGCTTCCCATCTGTCTAGTTTTTTTCTTTTGCCAGTAAACATTGCCAATATTAAAAAAGCTGTTCCTCCAATTAATATAAAGATATCTTGATTAAAATTCTGGTTGAATGATATTGGATTTATCAAGGCACTTATGGAAAGGATTAAAAGAATATTGAAAATGTTGGAACCAATTACGTTTCCAATTGCGATATCACTATTTTTTTTAAAGGCGGCTACAACAGAAGTTACTAATTCAGGTAATGAAGTGCCCGCAGCGATAATAGTTAAACCAATTATTTTTTGACTAATTCCCAATTGAGTGGCAACATCAATACTATTATCAACTACTAATTTTGCGCCAATTACTAATCCAATAAGTCCAAGGAGTATTAAGGTCCAAATTTTTAAATTTGATTTATGAGTTTCTGTAATCACTTCGATCTTTTCTGACTTTAATTGTTTAAACACATAGTATAAAAAGAAGACAAAACAGCTTAGTAATATTATCCCATCGATCCTTGATATTTCAGGATTCTTACCGATAAAGAAATTATTTGCCAGAACAAATAAAAGTAAAGCTGTCATTAGTGAGATTGGAATTTCCTTCCAGGCTGTTGATGATTGTACTGTTATTGGATAAATTAACCCAGCGATTCCAAGAATAAGAAATAAGTTAAAGTTATTACTTCCAATAACATTTCCTAAAACTATATCTGAAAACCCATTAAATGAAGCTAAAGAATTGACTACTAATTCTGGTGCCGAGGTTCCAAATGCAACAATGGTTAAGCCTATTACTAAATCGGAGATGTTGTTTTTTTTAGCTAAGGATGAAGATCCATCCACCAGCCAATTAGCACCAAAAATAAGTGCTGTAAACCCAATTACTATTAGAATTGATGATATAATCATATAAAATTTAGTATATATTCTTAAAAATGTAAAAACAGAAAGGCTTAATAAAAGTAAGAATTTTACAAATCCTATTTTCCCACTTAGGACTAATTCCTAATAATAAAATTAATGAATTTATCTTGGTTGCTTATTTCGGAAAATATATTGTTGAAAATCATCTGGATTCAAAATTAAATTGAACTGGACTTGCTGTTTTATATTATAAATTTTTAAATAAACACACCCTATTTAATTGTAAACATTTTGGCAGCGTTTTTTATTCTACTACATAGTCTTTTGGATCTACTAACTTAAAGTTTATGTCATTTTTTAGAAATATATCTAGAAACGCGGAATTTGTTCCACCAAGGAATATTAGGATACGATCTGATTTATCTTTTGGAACCTCATAAAAATTGGAATAAATAGCCAAATTCCTTTTGTAAAATTCTGATACAAATTCTACTCCTTCCAAATTTATTCGCTGTGCATGGTAGCTAAATAATTGTAATATTTAAAGTTTCAGATCTCCACTCTGCCGAGTTCAAAGCTTTAAATTTTCCTAATAAACTTAGATCGTTAAATTTTTCTTGGCTTTTAGAATTGTCTTTTAAGAATTGTAAAGTTACAGGTGACCGGGAGTTTTCGGCCATTTTTATCAATTTAGGATAATCAAACTCGATAGGAGCCTTTTATTTCAGATCACCTAGTTTTAATCTTCCTTAATTTTTATGTATCAAATCTTATTTTATTGTAGAAAAATAGGTTTTGAAGCATATGGTATTTTAAATAAATACTTAGAGAGGATTACTAAATTATTTGTTTAACAAAAAAATAAAAAAGTTAGACAAAATAAAACTATTAGCATATATTTGCTTATCAATTAAATAATTAAAACCTTAAATTATGAAAAAATTAATGCTTATTTTAACCATTATAATGACTGTAGCTTTATCTAAAAATGCTACTGCCCAAGGAACAATAGTAGATGTTGCCGTTGGGAACGAAGATTTTTCAACTTTAGTGACTGCATTAACTGCTGCCGATTTAATTAGTGCTTTACAAGGAGATGGACCTTTTACTGTATTTGCTCCAACGAATAGCGCTTTCGCTAAAATTGATTCTGAAACCTTGAACTCTTTATTAAAAGAAAAGAATCAAAAAGCATTGGCTAATATTTTAACTTATCACGTAATCTCTGGCAAATTAACTGCAACAGATGTTGTTGCAGCTTTAAAGGAAGGAAATGGTACGGTAGAATTAAAAGCATTAAATGGTCAAGTGGTAACAGTTATTCAAAAGGACGGGAAAATTTGGTTGAAAGATGTAAATGGCAATTATAGTGAAATTATAGCTACAGATGTGATGGGAAGTAATGGGTTGATTCATGTAATAGATAGTGTAATAATGCCAAAGTAATAAGGTATTTACATTGATTAAAAACAGCTTCGATAATTCGGGGCTTTTTTTATTTAGTTAAAGGTGATAATGTTTTAAGTGTTTTCTCGGTACAATTTTATGATTTAGACTTAAATCCCTGAGGTTTCGCAATTAGGCATTTGACATAATAGATATAGCAGTTGTTGGCTACATAGTTTTTTACCTGGGATCTAAAATATCATTTGTCATCATAATGTACATTATTTCTGGTTTTCGAGATTAGTGCTAATTATTTTTCTAGCGGTTACATTTGCCGAATATACCGCGCCATTCATATAGCCTGGAAATTCCAAAGCAGATTCAGAACTTGAAATTAATAATTTGTCATTAAAGAAAGTTTTACTAAAAATAGGGTTTCCGTTGTTTTGATGAGGAAATAGAGCGATTTCGGATTCTTCAAAAGTGTTTTCTTCCTTGCTCCAGATGCATTCCTCATAATCAATAAAATCTCCAGCTTTCTCACCAAAAACATTTATCAATTGATTAATAACATTAGCTCGTCTTTCTTTATAAACTAGATTCTGAAGGGAAGAATTTATAAATCCACAAAGAGCATATTTAGATCTATTATGATCACAATGGTCATAAAGTTCGGTAACAGGTCCCGTATTACTGAACATAGTTCCAGATAGATTTTGTTGTTGCCAAAAAGGTTGCTCATAGGTTATAGCTACCTTAATGGAGTCTTCCATCCAAGTATGTGTTTGTGAAGCGATCTTCATTAAATTAGATGGTAAAAGAGGCTCAAAAAGGATCTTTTTAGACCATAATTTAGGAGGTATGGACAAAATAACAGTGTTTCCTTTAAAAATATCCTTTGCAACTACTTGAAAAGAATTTTCATAGAATTTTATTTCTGTGACAGGTTGATCCAGCAATACTTCATCCTTATCTAATTTTTGATATAACGTGTTTATAAGATTGGAGGTTCCACCAGAAATTCGGTAACTAGGGGGCTGACTAGGAATTTGAATAGATTCTGCTTGGGAACTAGAAAATGGCTGAAAAAATACCGTACCATCCATAAATTGTTCAAAGTAATTTATTCCTAATTCCTTCAACAATGCGATGAGATGTGTATGTTGATCTCCAAACCATGTTGCACCCATTTCAACAGGTGTATTGTTTGTTCCATAATTCGTATTTATTCTTCCACCAACTCTAGTTCTTGCTTCAAGAATTTTAAATGGAATACCTTCTTTTTTAAGACGGTAAGCTGTTAAAAGACCGGATAAGCCTGCTCCAATTATTATGATCATTTTGTAAAAATAATGAAGTTGAGACTAAGTTTTCTTTACTAAAGTTATTTATAGGTAAGTTTATAAAATCCTTTGTAGTTGTCCACCTGCAAATTGTCTAAATGTTCATTCTCCATCGGACTGCCCGCTACTTGCAGTAACCTATGTTACTTGCGTATTTTATCTCCATTTCCCATCTGTGAACTAATAAAAGGAATTTTTGGAGCTAAGAAATAACCTGTCAAACTCGCGAATAGAATCGGTATAAAGTAAGAAAAACCGGTAAGCGTTGCTAACAAAATTGTTGTACTCATAGGTGTTCGAGTTACACAAACATTAATTGCTGCCATACAACTTATAATGGCCAAAGTAAGATTAGTAATGGGAAATAATTGATGAATGATCAATCCCAATGTTGCTCCCACAAAAAATAAGGGAATAATAAAACCACCTCTCCAACCTGAAGTCACCGTAATTGAAATGGCAACTATTTTAAAAATTAAAATTAAAATTAAAAGGTTTATATCAAGATCATTTGTTAATAGTTCATTTATTTCATGATGACCAAAATATCTGGTCAGCGGAAAGTAATAGGATATTATTCCAAGTAAGATTCCGCCGATTAATGTTTTAATATATATTGGGATTGGTCGTTTTTCAAATAGGCTTTTAAAAAATTTAACACAATAAATAAATCCCCATCCAATGGCAGTAGCTGCAATAGCGAAAAGAATTGCAAATCCAAAATCGAACACGCCAGAATATTCGTAAGTTGATAAGTCCCAAACAGCACCAAGTCCAAGGTGAACGATCAAAGCGAAAATTATATAACTGAAACAACTTGCAACTAGGGCAGGAATAATTGCTTTGTAATATTCCAGCGCATGTTTATGATGTAAAATTTCTAATGAAAATAAACTTCCGCCTAAAGGTGCACCAAATAAAGCAGTAAATCCAGATGCCATTCCTGCAATGCTTAAAGATCTCAATTCTTCACCTTTTAGTCTAAATATTTTCCCTAGCCATGTTCCAGTAGATCCTGTCACTTGAACCAGAGGAGCTTCAGGACCAAGGCTTCCTCCAGATGCAACACAAAGTAAAGATGATAATATCATAGAGGGATTATTCTTGGGGTCAAGTTTTCCTTTATTGAATTTAATGTTATCTACAATCAAGTGAATTTCTCCGGGGTCTCCAATAACATGAATAATTAATCCTGCTAAAAGCCCACAAACGGACATTACGGGGATAACTTCCCAACCTTCGAAAACGGCAATTTTATGTGTTAAATACTCAAGAATAATCCAATATATCCCAGCTATAAGTCCTCCAATCAATCCTAGAATTGCCCATAACAAAAAAGTTCGACTAAATACGAACGGGTTAAATTTAATGGGTTGATCCAAAATATTTAAATACGTGATTAATTTTCGTCTTCTTTTCAGCTTCACCTTTTAATTTTTGGCAAATATAGCACTGATAAATATTGCAAGCAAAGCACATTACTACCCAATTAACAGAAATGCTAATTGGTGTAATCCATTTAGATACGATATGTCAATTTTTAGAATGTAAGCTTGGAGATATTATAGAATTTAGGGGAGATGAAATTTAATTCTATTCTAAATTTAAATGCTTTATGTAAATTATGGCATTGATTAATAAATGGAATCTGGAGGTGAGACATTTGAACTTTTTCCATTATTTAAGTTAGGTAGAAGTGACTTATTTTGAATCTTTTTTCTTTAAACACCGTCCTCTCGGCCCATCGCTCTCATGCAGAACAATTTCTGAATGTAGGAATTGTGCAGCCCTTGCTGAATCTTTCACTTTGGAAGCACTGCGGTCCAACATTTCTGATTCAAACTTAGTTAATACACTTTCCCTTACTCCAGCTTTTCTCCATTGAGATAATGGTCTACATCCTCTTGAAATACCACGAGCAAGTGCAAGCGCGTCTAGCAGTGCCTGATTCGCCCCCTGTCCTTTAAATGGACTCATTGGATGTGCAGCATCTCCAATTAGCGTCACTTGCCCTGCTTTTTCTAATAATTTTGAATCGAGTAATTCTCGGTCATACACAGGATAGCCTGAAACCTTCGATACTAAGGTCTTAGTTAAGATCTGAGGAATTGGATCATGCCACTGAGTTCTGCGACAAGCTTCTTCCTTGAGAGCTTGAGGTCCTTGAGCACTTAAGGCCTTAGCCTCTTTTTCTGGCATTGGGAAGCTAAGTTGCCACATAACCGAATCTGATGAATAAGGCATCATATAAATTCGCTCATTGCCATTGGCGGTTTGAAATACTGTTGCTGAGTCTAACAAAGTACTATCCACCCCTTCAAGAGCCGCCAAAGGACAAATACCCAATATCACAATACAACCCAGGTAACGTAAAGGGGAAATATCCTCACCAATAAGCTGCTCACGCACGGAACTACGAATACCATCGGCTCCAACTAGAATATCAGCCGTGGCGCTCTTAATTTTACCGTTTACTTGAAATCTGATATCAATACCTTTTCCCTCACATTCCTGAAAATCTATTAATTGATGTCCCCACTGTACCGTATCGTTTCCACCGAGTTGCTCAAGTAGCGCTAAGCGTAAAGATTGCCGCGAGATATGTACATTGGTGCGCTTGGGAGAGGTTTTAATCTCTGACTGTATCCACTTTCTATTTCCCCACTCACCGATAACTTTTCCTTCTGTGGTATGAACCACATGTCTTGTGGAAATTACACCTTCTTCTAACGAAAAAATGCCCAAGCCCTCGATAGCTTTACTCGCTTGTTGCAAAGTGAGGCCATAGCCCTGAGATCTAGCATCAAAGCTTTTATCGCGCTCATAAAGGGTAAAAGGGATCCCGCGGTGTAAACAAGCCACAGCTAGAGCTGCTCCTCCGATACCACCACCAATAATGGCCACCTTAGGGTAGTTTACTTTATCTTCTTCAGGGTGGCTAGCAGATTGAACTAATCCAGATCCATCACAGTTGAGGCATGGATCGAGGTGTCGCTTAGGACGAACTGGAGCTATTCCTTCACCCTTTGTTTTTTCAAATTGATCTAAGGCCTTTTGGTAGCGGATTTTTACTTTCTTGCGAAGCCTCCGGCTTTTTTTGCCGAGTCCCTGACATTCCGTACAAATTGTCCAGCTAGCGGCTGAATTTTCTACCTTTTTCACCTCCTCATTATTAAACTTGATCTTGAAACCCATCTATAAGAAAAAAAATAGTAGATAATATTGACAGGATTTGTATTGTTCGGAATATCGACAGAATTTAAGAAACACCAAAGATAAAGTCTATTTTTTAGTTTTAATTTTTTTTTCAATAACTAAATCAAAAAGAATTTAGCGATTTAGTATGTATAATAATACCATTGGTGATAGAATTCAATACCATATGCTCTATAGCCGCTTCAGACAGATCGTTTTATTAATTAATTTTTTGTTTAAAGCATTTTATAAAAAATTCTTGATGAGGGTCTAATTAAATATATCTGTTGACTTTGATTTTTGTTACCTGGTCTCTAAAACCTCAATTTTGACTCAATTGACCACTTTTGCGATAATCGTGGTTATGCACTGGCATTTATTTGCTTTTTTGTTCTACGCTATTTACTTCAATCCAATATCCATCTGGGTCCTGGAAGTAAACCTGTTTAATTCCATCTGCTCTGATATTTATTTTATTCAGATTTCCAGGCCAATCGGAATATTCAATTTCCATAGATTTAAGCTTAGCAATTAGTAAATCAAATTGTGATGTATTTAATGCCAAATGCACAGCTTTATTTATTTTGATTTCATCTTTTAAAGTCGAAACGAGATGTAATTCTTTTCCCTCCCCCAAGGATAACCACTTTATTCCATTAATTTCGGTTCTGTTGGTTATCTCCAAAAGATTGAGAGTATTTTTATAAAATTCGGCAGATTTGTCAGCATCTTTTACGGATATTGCGAAATGATTGAAGTTTACAGAAATTTCATTTTTATCCTGTCCAAATATTAATCCAAACGACTGAATAAACATCAGAAGAGCTATTATTTTTTTCATGATTCTTATTTTAGGTTAAAGTTCGGTTTTTTTTGCTTTCGAAAGACGGATTTGGGTATAAAACGCAGAGGAGAGTAGGATCATTTTCATACACCTATTTGAATCGTATTTGAAGCTATTTGTATCTAAAATATCACTATTGACTAAATTGCCGGCTAGTTAAGCTATCCAACCTATCAAACCTTTTAAATTCTGTCTGGCCAAATGTTTGGTAATTCTCCGCTGAATCCCATTTCTGGAAGGTCATTAATAAGTTCAATTTCTGCTGAACTCAATTCAAAATCGAATAAATTCATATTTTCTTGGATTCTTCTGGGTGATGTTGATTTTGGAATAACAATTACATCGTGTTGTATAATCCATCTCAAACAAACTTGTGAAACAGACCTGTTGTGTTTATTAGCGATTGCCTTCAACACTTCATTTCCAAATACTTTTCCTCTTGCCAAAGGCGACCATGATTCAACTACTATGTTTTGTCTTTTACAGAATTCCACTAATTCCTGTTGCCAATAACCTGGGTGAAATTCTATTTGATTAATGGCTGGAATCACTTTGGATGTTTGAAATAAAGCTTCTAAATGTTCTTGAAAAAAATTACTTACCCCAATAGATTTTATTTTGCCTTCAGCTTGTAATTCTTCCATTGCGCGCCAAGTATCAGAATTGGTTTTTTGCCAATTGGCGTAATTTTTAACATTAGCAGGCCAGTGTATTAGGTATAAGTCAATGTAGTCTAAATCAAGTCTGTTAAGGGATTTTTTAAATTCTATTTTTGTTGAATTATAACCTAAACTTTCACGCCATAATTTGGTTGCTATAAAAATATCTTTTCTTAAAACTCCACTTGCTTTAATTCCTTTACCAACTATTTCTTCATTCCCATAAATTGCTGCTGTATCGATTAATGAATAACCATTAGAGATAGCAGATAAGACCGATTCCATTCCCTCATGATCCTTAGATTTGTAGGTTCCAAATCCTACTATCGGTATTTTATTCCCATCATTTAAGATTAAGTTTCGCATAATTTTTTAGAAATTTCTTAAATAGCTTTATTTCGTTGAATGAATAATGACTTGTTTTAAAATGACAATATACATCGAAGTATATACGGCAGTAAGGGCATTGGTAGAATGACGTCTCTTTATTTTTTAAAATTAAACTTTTTTAGAAGTTTCAGGGAGTTGGCATGTTTTTTCTTTTGAAACGATCCTTGACACTCTGGAATTACACATATAAGTTAAGAGAATGAGCCATAGCAAAAGCGGGAATTCTAAAGACCCATTATTAACCACTGGAATTATTGATTGCTATTTTTAAATCCCTTAATTTTTACAATGGGAAAGTTATTATCTAAATAAATAACACGAGTATCCCTCTAAAATATAAAGTTTCCCATAAACTTAATAGAACCTTCAAATTTAATTTTATTATTTTGAAAATCTTCGGTAATGGCATCCAATAATTCTAAATGTGTAAGTTCACCGTTTTTCTTTAGATTATTTAATAAATCATTCTTCAAAGCTTCATACTAATTTGTTCATGCTAACAGCTTTCTTTCCTTCGGAAGGTATGAGTTGAATTTTCTTTTCCATGGTATTATTCTTTATTTTATCTTTTATGATTGTTTCCTTTTGTTAGTTCAGAGTTTGCACTGAGTCTTTTTACAATGGTACACAACTTTATTGTCTCGTATGTTAGTAGCTTGGAGTAGGGACACGTTCTTGTC
>DEXV01000001.1:659-116625 GCA_002364325.1 Gillisia sp. UBA3175 | reverse complement strand
ACAAATTGCTTGTATTTGCTAAAGGTAGTTCCCTTTAAAATTTTCTCACCACCATATCGTTCATCGTTAAATAAGGTATGGCCGATATGTTTCATGTGAACACGAATTTGATGTGTTCTACCGGTTTCCAACTTACAGGAAACCAAGGTTACATATCCAAGACGCTCGAGTACTTTGTAATACGTTACCGCTGGCTTTCCTTGCTCGTCCTGATCATCTATATAAACAGTATTCTGCAATCTGTTCTTTGGATGTCTGCCTATATTACCTTCTATTCTTCCTTCCTCTTCTTCTACATTTCCCCAAACAATAGCGATATACTCTCGGGAACTTGTCTTTTTAAAGAATTGTTTTGATAGATGCGTCATTGCAGCTTCTGTCTTGGCAATTACCAATAATCCGCTGGTATCCTTATCTATCCGGTGCACCAATCCGGGACGTTCGCTACTATTGTTTGGCAAATTATCTGTATGAAAGATAAGTGCGTTAATAAGTGTACCGCTATAATTCCCATGACCAGGATGCACCACCATTCCTGCTGGCTTATTTATCACCATTAGGGAATCATCTTCGTACACAATATCTAATGGAATGTCTTCTGGTGTAAGTAGAAATTCATAAGGAGGATGCTCGAACATCACCTGCACTACATCTCCCGGTTTTACTTTATAGTTAGACTTTACAATAGCTCCATTAACATAGATATTCCCATCTTTTGCTGCCTTCTGAATTTTACTTCTAGTAGCATTCTCTATGTAATTCATAAGGTATTTATCTACCCTAAGTGGTTGTTGACCCTTGTCTGCTTTAAATTTATGGTGTTCGTAAAGATCGTCGTCTTGAGTGTCTTCTAGCTCTGGATCTATATTAGAATTCGTCATTATTTTCTGTTTCATTATCGATATCCCCTTCTTGTATACTATCATTTTCTTCCAGATCTCCGGTATATCTACCAGAACCATCCCCAAGAACTAGATCAATTTTTGCGGTTTTCATAAGTTCATCTCCTGGTTCTACCAATTTTCCCTTATATCTTAATTCCAAGACTGCATCTTTAGCGATGTCCGGCTTATAGGTTACAGATCCTATTTCGAATCCTAAGGATCGTAACGTAGGCTCTACCTGTCTTCTGGTTCTTCTAATTAGATCTGGAATCTTTACATTTCCAAAACCTGAAGGATTTAAGGTGATATATATTTTTCTGTTCTCTTTTACAAATTTACCCGGTTGCGGCACTTGATCTATCACCGAATATTTTGGATAATCGGGATTAAAATTAGCCGAATCTAAGATCTCATATCTTAGATCTAATTCATCTAAAGTAAGCTCTACTCTATCTAAAGACAATTTGGCCAGATCTGGCACTTTAATTCTTTCATCCTGGTTAGTAGTAAAATCTAACCATTGCATGGTTAGAAATGCTAGCACTATAAGTGCTACAATTGCTAAACCTATTTGAATTAAAAAGGTCTTGCTGAAGATAAATCTAAGTAGGCTCATAAATTATTTTATAATTGGCAAAGATATAAAAACGCTGCGGTTTTGGTAGCACACAGTATTAGTCATATTTTTGTTAACGTAAATTAAAGTTGTTTATTTAATATGAAGAAAAGAATCGCCATTGCCATGGGAGGATATTCCAGCGAATACAGGATCTCCATTAACAGCGGAAACGTGGTCTACAAGAATTTAGACCGCTCCGTTTATGAACCCTATCGCGTTCATATAATGCAAAACGAATGGTTTGTGGTTGCAGAAGATGACACTCCATATCCAATTAACAAAAGCGATTTTACCGTTAAGATAAAAGATAAGATAATCCAATTCGATTGCGTTTTTAATACAATTCATGGAAATCCCGGCGAGAACGGACTTTTACAAGCCTATTTAGATCTTGTGGGAATTCCACAAACTTCCTGCGGATTTTATCAAGCAGCGCTTACTTTTAACAAACGCGATCTTATAAGTGTCTTGAAACCTTACGGAATTAATACCGCCGTGAATTACTTCTTGAATCAGGGAGATGAAGTGAATGTTAAAGAGATCGTAGAGAAAGTTGGTTTACCCTGTTTTGTTAAAGCTAATAAGGCTGGAAGTAGTTTTGGAATTACAAAAGTGAAAGCTGCTGAAGATCTGGAGCAAGCAGTAAAATTTGCGCTTAAAGAAGATGATGAAGTGATCATTGAATCTTTTTTAGATGGAACGGAAGTTTCTGTAGGGGTAATTATGTATGATGACAAAATTTTAGCATTACCCGTTACGGAGATCGTTTCAGAAAATGAATTTTTCGATTATGAAGCTAAATATTTAGGGAAGTCTCAAGAGATCACCCCTGCAAGAATTTCAGAAGAACAAACTGAAAAGGTTCAAGAGATCGCGAAGATGATCTATTCCAAATTGAAAATGAAGGGTTTTACCAGATCTGAGTTTATTTTCCATAACAACGAACCTCATTTTATAGAAATGAATACTACACCCGGATTAAGTGAAGCAAGTATTTTACCACAACAAGCCGAGAAGGCTGGAATTAGTCTCCCTCAACTTTTTGGAAGTGCAATAGAAGCAGCACTAAAATTTTAAAATACTGGTAGAAATTGAATTTTACTATCTTTAATAATTCAGCATTTAAAGCAACTTAATGAAAAGAGCAATTTTTCCAGGATCTTTTGACCCAATAACATTAGGCCATGTAGATATTATAGAACGCGCCTTGCCTCTTTTTGATGAAATAATACTTGCTATAGGCGTAAATGCCGACAAGAAATATATGTTCTCCTTGGAGGATCGGGTTGGGTTTTTGGAGGAAACATTTAAAAACGAAGCTAAGATCAAAGTGAAAACCTATGAAGGTTTGACTGTTGATTTTTGTAAAAAAGAAAATGCTGCATTTATTCTAAGAGGCTTACGGAACACTATAGATCTGGAATTTGAAAAAACCATTGGGCAAACCAACTTTAAAATGGAAGGAATAGAAACTGTTTTCTTGATATCCTCTTCGGGTAAAGGCCACATCTCTTCTAGTGTAGTTCGTGATGTAAGAAAAAATGGTGGCGATTTCTCATTTATGGTACCAGAAGGGGTGAAATAGCAGACTATTACCTTACATTGTCATCCTGAGACTGTCGAAGGATCTCATTGAAGTAATATTCTCCTACAAAAGAGATTCCTCCTCTAGTCGGAATAACAAAATACGCAATTGTCATCCTGAGCTTGTCGATGGATCTTAATAAAATAATATTATTTCATTAGAACACATATTTCAACCCAGCGCATACAAAGTAATTTCTAGGATTTCCCGGATAATAATAACGGGGAGCAGCTCCTCCAAATCCAACTGCATTTGGCAATACGCTAGAAGCATATTTTTGATCCAGCAAATTGTTTAACCCACCAGAAATATTGGCTTCAAAATTATTGAATAGCCTAAAATCATATCTTGCTTTTATATCCAAAACTTGATAATTTTCGGTGTTCAAGGTATTAGCATCATTCAAGAATATTTCACCAACTGCAAGCATATTAGCATAAAGGGAAAGATTTTTATTATATTGAATTTCGAAACCACTATTTATTGTGCTTTGAGGAACACCAGGTAATTTATTTCCACTATAATTAACATCTCTATTGGTAAATTCTTCAAACTTAAAATAGTTAAAAGATGAATTGAAATAGGGTTGGATTCTAATTTTAGAACTTAGATCAAAATTGTATTTCAAACTAATTTCAAATCCGTTATGATTTGAACTTCCAGCATTTATACCAACATATTGGTCTTCAGAAATTCGCTGTGCAACCAACAAGTTCTTGATCTGAATGGAATATAAGGCTACTTCTGTATAAAGGGTATTATTTAACCAATTTCCTTTAAATCCGATCTCATAGTTTACACCCTGTTCGGTTTTTAAATTGGTATTTATAAGGCCTTCAGGGGTTAAGGTTTCTTCAACTGTTGGAATGGAAAATCCATGGCTTATGGAGGCATAGGTATTTTTTCCCGTTGATAGTTCGTAAGAAATTCCAAGTCTTGGAGAAAATATTGTTTCAAAGCGGTAATCTCCCGTCTGGTCTATTTCATCTTGTTGAAATTGATCTTTCAAACTATATTTTGTAGAATTAAAATTGAAACCCGTTTCTAAATTCAGTTTTTCACTAAGCTGAATATTTAATTGAGAGAAAAGGTTAGCATAGTTCCTGTTTTGATCATTATCGCTTAATCTTAATCCTTGAACGCTGCCTTGATCTTCAAAATCTTCATATAAATTCTCAAAAGTTTGCATGTAATATTGTTCTGAATAATATTCTCCTCCAAAACTTAGTTGAGAGCTTTTCTTGAACAAATCGAGATCTAAATTAAATCTAGTTCGTGCTCCTGAAGCTAGCCTTTTTTCTTTCAAAATATTAAAAGGTCGAGGCTCATAGCCTTCTCTAAAATTTAAATAAACACTACTGAGATTGCTTAATTTTTCTGAAAAATTGTATTGGTATGAAAGACCGAAAAGTGCTTTTTTGTATGATTCATATCCTTTAGATCGCTTCCAAGTAAAAGCCGCAGAAGTAGGATCATTTAGAAATGCATCTTCATTTATAGAACTTGGAATAAAAGCTTTTAACTTGGTATAATTACCAATGAAGGAGAGTTTGTTGTTTTTATGGGTAAAAACATTTGCATTAACAAATGCAGAACTTCTTTTATAACCACCATTCTCTCTATAGCCATCACTTTCTAGATCATTAAAAGTTGCAAATATTGAAGCTTTCTTAGTGCCATGAGAAGCTGAAATCGTTTTTTTAATTGTTTCAAAACTTCCATACTGAGAGGACACTTCCAGATCGCTTTTATTTACTATAGCATCTTTTCCAAAGATATTTATCACCCCCCCTAATCCTGCTCCATAAATACTGGAAGCTGGTCCCTTAATAATTTCAATTTTAGAAATGGATTCGGCATCAAGATCATCTAAGGTAAGATCTCCTTCCCCTGTAGTTAGCGGAATTCCATTAAAATATGCCTGAATTCTATTTGTGCTGAATTGTGATCGAGCTCCAATTCCGCGAATATTTAATTTAGTAGTATTCAAAGCTCCCTGATTTACATATATTCCGGGCACGCTATTAAAAATCTGTGCAAAATTAGAATTATCACTTTTAATAAGATCCTTACTTGTTAAAACATTTATTGCTGCAGGAGATCTTTGTAAGGTGTTCGGAATTATTGTCCCATTTATAACTACTTCAGAAAGTAGTTCTGACGAGTTCTGTAGATAAATTTTTATTGAGCTCTTATAGTTTTCCAAAGTTACATTTTGCAACGAATAATTTACTGCTGAAAATTGTAAAGTAGCGGGAAATTTATCTATAGTAATTTCAAATGATCCAGTGGCATCAGAAATAACTGCAACTTCAGTACTAACATCGAAGATCTTTACATTTTCGATGGGTTCTGAAGTTGCAGCATCTATAATTATTCCCTGAATTTGTTGTGCCGAAATAATATTTAGGCAAAACAACAGCACAAATCCGAAGAGATATATTTTCAATATTTTTATGTTATTCAACCGAAACCTTCCAGATCACATTAGAGTCGTCATCATTAACTAATAAAGAACCATTTGGCAATGTAGTAACGGCAACAGGTCTTCCGTGCACTTCACCTGTGTCTTCATTGGCAATAAAACCAGTTAAAAAATCTTCCAGCGCTTGCGGAACTCCATTTACAAAAGGAACGAACACCACTTTGTATCCAGATAATGGATCACGATTCCAAGAACCATGTTGACCAACAAAAGCTCCATTTTTATATTTTTCCGGAAAAGCATCATTAGAATAAAAAGTAAAACCTAAAGATGCAGTATGAGGTCCAACTGAAACATCAGGAATAATTGCTTTTTCAACAAGCTCATTATGTGGAGCATCTTCCCATCGCGGATCTTTAATTTGACCGTAATATGAATAAGGCCAGCCGTACCAGCCACCTTTTTTCACACTTGTAATATAATCGGGCACTAAGTTATTCCCTAACATATCTCTCTCGTTCACTGCGGTCCATAACTCCCCTGTTACTGGATTCCAATCCATCCCAACCGGATTTCTTAATCCGCTGGCATAAATTTTTTCGTTGGATCCATCAGGATCTATTTCTAAAATTCCCGCTCTTCTTATCTCTTTATCCATCCCATATTCCCCTACATTACTTGCAGATCCTACAGAAATATATATTTTACTTCCATCTTTAGACGCTATTAAATTACGTGTCCAATGATTGTTGTAACCTCCAGCAGGAAGATCTACAATTTTTTCTCCTTTTCCAGAAAGTTCAAGGTCTCCTTCATTGTAAGCATATCTATACAAACCATCTGTATTTGCTATATAAAAATAATTACCTAGTATAAGCATCCCAAAAGGTTGATTTAGTTCACCTTTAAAAACACCTCTATGTTCGAACACCCCATCAAAATCCAGATCTCTAATTATGGTAATTCTATTTGCACTATTACGTGTATTAGATTCTACCACAAAAACATCATTATTAGGACCTACATAGGTCCATCTAGGATGTTGAAAATTATCAGCAAATTTTTCAACTTTAAACCCCTCTGGCGCATTTGGCATTTCACCATCTTTCCAACCCACAACTTTACTTACTTTTTGTATAGATTTGGTATTAAATGGAGCAGGTAATTCTAATTGACCAGCCGTGGTCTCTACAATATTAGGTGAGCGTTGCCCAAGTTCTTGTTTTTCCTGTTCAGTAAATTCTTTTACACCTTTCATCTGAGCGCAAGAAACCATAGTTGCACCTAGACATAAAACGAATAGTAATCTTTTCATTCTTTTATTTTTTTTAAAAATAGCCTTTAAAGTCTCCCGAATAAAATTTTACACAAAGATTAGGTTTACTTTAACTAACACAAATAACAGTACATTATATAATAGTTTTGGCAGCTATTTCAGATTTACCTAAGTTTATAGCATAAATAGGATTATTTCTTATGAAGAGAATTTTAATAGCTTCCCTAATTGCGTGTTTATTTATATCATGTGATCTATCTAAATACAAGTTGATAAAAGAATATAATTTTGAAACTGTATTCGAAAAATCTGGAGGGAAACAAACCCCTACCTATCCGGAAATAATAAACTATTATAAAGCATTGGATGATGCTTTTCCTAGAATTGAGCTTCAAGAATTTGGAAAAACCGATGGCGGAGAGCCTTTACATCTTGCAATTTTTAGTCCTTCAGAAAATTTTAATTTCGATGAAGTAAGAGAGAATTATACCATCATTCTTATAAATAATGGTATCCATCCTGGAGAAAGCGATGGAATAGATGCCACAATGATGCTTTTTAGAGATCTTGCCCAAGACTCTATTACCGTTCCTAAAAACACAATTATCGCCACAATTCCAGTTTATAATATTGGTGGTGCTTTAAATAGAAATACCGCAACAAGAACCAATCAAAACGGTCCTGAAGAGTATGGGTTTAGAGGAAATGCAAGAAATTATGATCTTAATAGGGATTTTATAAAGGCCGATACAAAAAATACCAGAGCTTTTTATGAGATCTTCCAAAAGGTAAATCCAGATATTTTTGTAGATACACATGTTAGTAATGGAGCAGATTATCAATATACCCTTACCCATCTTTTTACCCAACATAATAAACTTGGAGGGGAATTAGGAGATTATATTCAGGAAAAAATGTTACCCGCTCTAGAAACTTCGCTTTGGGAAAATGAATGGGACATTACTCCTTATGTAAATGTACATAACGAAGTTCCTGAAAAAGGTTTTACTCAATTTTTGGATACACCACGATATTCTACGGGATATACCGCTTTATGGAATACGTTAGGACTTATGATTGAAACTCATATGCTAAAACCATACAAAAAGCGGGTTTTGGGAACGTATAGAACACTTCAATCTATAATGGAAATTGCCGAAAGAGACCGTGAAAAAATCAAGGATCTTAGAGCTAGAGCGCAAAGGAAATATTTAACTGAGCGATTTTACCCAGTGAATTATAAGGTAGACAGCAGCAAGGTTTCAAAATTACAATTTAAGGGATATGAAGCCGATAATATTCCGAGTGAAATCACGGGAAGCCCAAGGTTGAAATACGACAGATCCAAGCCTTTTACCAAAGAAATAGATTATTATAACAACTTTATTTCAGAAGATAAAATAGAAATTCCAAGGGCTTATATAATCCCGCAGGGTTGGTGGAACGTGATAGATGTTTTAAAAGCCAATAATGTAGAAATGACCCCCTTTAAAAAAGACACCATATTGGCTGTAGAAGTGTATCATATCGAAGATTACGATACTTCCTCAAGTGCTTATGAGGGACATTATCCTCATTCCAACACAAAGGTTAGAAAAACCTTAGATAGCCTTTCCTTTAGAAAAGGAGATCTTTATATAAAGAGCTTTCAACCCTCTGTACGTTATCTTATCGAAACTTTGGAACCAACCACAACAGATTCATTTTTTAACTGGAACTTCTTCGATACAATTTTGCAGCAAAAAGAAGGTTTCTCCCCTTATGTTTTCGAGGATATCGCAAAAGACCTATTGGAGAATGTACCTGCCTTGAAAAAAGAATTTATGGCTAAGAAAAAATCTGATAAAGAATTCTCTAAGAATTGGTATGCACAATTGGAATGGCTGCATAAGAAATCTGAACATATGGAGGCTTCGTATCTACGTTACCCTGTCTTTAGGGTGAGTCGTTAAATATTCTTTAGGAAATAGCAATTTAATGTTGGCATAAGATTTTGTCAGAGCTTTTTGAGACTTTGCAAAATCCTTCCATTTCGCTTTTTTAATACCTTCAGAATGTTCTGGCACCAATTCACCTGTATAAGATGTCTTCATCTCATACCAATGAGTTACCTTGAGTCTGTATTTATCCTTGCGTTTAAATATATGATAGGTCTTCCTCATAAACCTTACGATCTCAAGATCTTGAACACCTGTTTCCTCCATCACCTCTCTAATAGCAGATTCTTCCAGACCTTCATTCTTTTCTGTTCTACCTTTTGGTAGGTCCCATCGCTTATTTCTATAAATAAAAAGAATCTCTCTATTGTCATTAAATACCATTCCTCCTGCTGCAGTAACCACACGCAGTTTCTTAAGCAAATGCTTTAATAGTTTTTCTTCATTATCATGATAAAGATTTACATATAACAATTCTCCATCGATTATTTGCTGTATTATCTTCTTCAGCTTCACCGTTTTAATTGGGAATGCGCTATAATTTTCGCCTATATCTTTTTTAGTAGAAAGAATAATAGGGATATCATTTACAAAAACTTTATACATTTGCAGTATGATTTTAAATAAAGAAACAGCAATAAAAACTGCTGAATTGCTTCTGCAAATTAAAGCAATTAAATTAGAACCACAACAATCCTTCACTTGGGCAAGTGGATGGAAATCCCCTATTTATTGTGATAATAGGATAATCCTTTCCTATCCACCAATTAGAAATTACATCCGGGAACAATTCGCCAGACAGATTGAAGATCTATATGGCAAACCAGATGTGATTGCTGGCGTTGCCACTGGAGCCATAGGAATTGGAATGCTGGTAGCAGAATACATGAATTTACCATTTGTATATGTGCGCCCAGAGGCTAAAGGCCATGGCAGAAAAAATCAAATTGAAGGTCAGTTAGAAAGTGGACAAACCGTGGTTGTAATCGAGGATCTTATAAGCACTGGAAATAGCAGTTTAAATGCGATAAAAGCGCTGGAAGAAGCTAATGTAAGCATTAAAGGATTACTTGCTATCTTTACTTATGGATTTGATATTGCTGAAGAAAATTTCAAAAAAGCAAACGTAGAATTGCATACTTTAGGGAACTACGAGTATTTAATCGAAACTGCCTTAAAGACAAATTATATTACCACCACAGAAGCAGAAACCTTAAAAACCTGGAGACAAGATCCCAGTAAATGGAACCAATAGTATGAATTTAGAAAGTCCAAAAGTAACAACTAGTAAAAGCCAGCAGGAGCTATATAATTTTCTAACTAAAGTTGAAAATTATGAGCAGTTGATGCCAGAAAGTATAGAAAAGTTTAAAGTGACCGCTCCAGATACCTTTTTATTCAGTTTAAAAGGAATGCCAGAAATTGAATTAGCGATTAAAGAGACTGCAGAACCCGATCTAGTGGTTTTAGGATCTACATCCGATAAATTCAATTTTGCCTTAAATATCATTATTGAAGCTAACGGCGATAAGAGTGAGGCACAATTGTTATTCGATGGAAAATTCAATGCCATGATGGCCATGATGGTAAAAAGCCCATTAAAGAAGTTTATAACTGCTCTTAGTGAGAGTATAGCAAAACTTTAAAAAAGCAGCTTCAACTCTTTAAGATCGAATGTTAGAAGTTCTTCATCTTCTACTTGTACTTTTAAAAGACCGGAAGGAGTAACACCTAAAATAATACCTGTAAGTAAGCTTCCATCCTTCAACTGAAAGGTGGAAGCTTTATTTTTTCGGAATAAGGCGTCTTCATATTTCTTCAGTATATCTAAAAAATAGGATTCTCCCTGCGGAAGGATCATTTGTTCTAACTTGCTAAGAATTATTTCTAGAACTTCTTCAGTAGAATAAACAATTCCTGTAAGATTCTTTAACGATGATGCTTTAGGCAGATCCGGGAAATGAACTTGATTCACATTTAGCCCAATCCCAATAATGGAAGCAGTTATTTTATTGTTAGAAATGATGTTTTCTATAAGCACGCCACCAATCTTATAATTTTCTGCCATTATGTCGTTTGGCCATTTCAGTTTTAAATTGTTAATTTTTAATTCATTTAATGCCGAAATAATTTGCAATCCTACTCCCGCACTTATTAAAAACTGATCTGATATTGAAACTTGTGGCAAAGGAAAAATAACACTAAAAGTGAGGTTTTCGCCAGCATTAGAAACCCATGATGCACCACGTTGCCCACGCCCCTTTGTTTGCTGGTTTGTGGAAATACAAATGGCATCAGAATTCTTGTTGGATTGAAACCATTCTCTGGCCAGTGTATTTGTAGACTCGGTGGCATTAACTTTGATTATATGCATAAGAATAATAGAACTTAGGTATGGTGTTAAATGTTTGTAATAACAGACCATGAAAAAGACTAAAAAGTAATAACTTTGCGTAAAGAAATAAATTTAATGGCAAAAAAAGAAACGAACAACGATCAACTTATTGCTCATATCATAAAAGGAATCGAAGAAGTTAAAGGAAATGATATCGATATTCTTGACTTAAGGGAAATTGAAAACACTGTTTGTGATTATTTCGTTATCTGTAATGGTACTTCGAATACTCAGGTAAACGCCATTGTAAACTCCGTGCAAAAAATTGTAAGTAAAGCTTTAAAAGATAAGCCTTGGCATATCGAAGGTAGCGACAATGCAGAATGGGTCCTTATGGATTACGTGAATGTAGTAGTTCATGTATTTCAAAAACACATTAGGGAATATTACGATATTGAGAGTTTGTGGGGAGATGCTAAGATTACCTCTATCGAAACCAAGTATTAAAAAATAATTAAAAAAGAATGGCTAAACAGCAACCAAATAAAAAAATAGAACCTAAGAAACCTAAGTTCAGCGCTTATTGGATTTATGGGGCTATTATCATTATTTTTATAGGGATCAATTTTTTTGGAGGATCAGGGTTCAATGAACCTGCTAAGACAAATCCGGCAGAATTTGAATCTTACCTGAAAGATGGAGATGTAAAAAAAGTAGTGATTGTAAATAGAAATCAAGCTAAAGTTTATCTTACAGAAGAAGCTAAATCTAAGGATATTCACAAAAAAACCGGCGATCCAGAACTTTTTGCTACTGGAGATAGTCCAGATTATAGTTTTGAATTTGGAGATCTACA
This sequence comes from Gillisia sp. UBA3175, assembly GCA_002364325.1. Classification (GTDB taxonomy): domain Bacteria; phylum Bacteroidota; class Bacteroidia; order Flavobacteriales; family Flavobacteriaceae; genus Gillisia. The sequence continues at coordinate 104,708 of DEXV01000001.1, read as the reverse complement.
AAATTTCGAAAACAAGATTCAAGAGGTTAAATCTGAATACAATTTAGACACATTTGTAACTTACAATACTGAATCTAATGTGCTTGGAGAGATTATTCTAACCTTACTCCCTTTTGTTTTAATTATAGGGATCTGGATCTTTATAATGCGTAAAATGAGCGCTGGTGGTGGAGGTGGTCCAGGAGGACAGATCTTCAACATTGGAAAATCTAAAGCAAAATTATTCGATCAGAATACCGATGTAAAGACTTCTTTTAAAGATGTAGCTGGATTAGAAGGTGCAAAAGAAGAAATTCAGGAAATAGTAGACTTTTTAAAAACTCCAGAAAAATACACCTCTCTTGGAGGTAAGATCCCAAAAGGGGCACTTTTAGTAGGACCTCCGGGAACAGGAAAAACATTGTTAGCAAAAGCTGTCGCCGGAGAGGCTAAAGTTCCTTTTTTCTCTCTATCGGGATCAGATTTCGTAGAAATGTTTGTAGGAGTTGGAGCTTCAAGAGTAAGAGATCTGTTTAAACAAGCAAAGGAAAAATCACCATCTATTATTTTCATTGATGAAATTGATGCTATTGGAAGAGCCAGAGGAAAGAATAATTTCTCAGGATCTAATGATGAGCGCGAAAACACCTTGAACCAGTTATTAACTGAAATGGATGGTTTTGGAACTAATACTAATGTAATTGTTATTGCCGCAACCAACCGTGCAGATGTTTTGGATAAAGCACTAATGAGAGCAGGTAGATTTGATAGACAGATCTTTGTAGATCTTCCGGATGTTAGAGAACGTAAAGAGATATTTGAAGTGCATTTGCGCCCTATTAAAAAGGTTGCAGAAGAATTGGACATAGAATTCTTAGCGAGACAAACTCCCGGATTCTCTGGAGCAGATATCGCCAACGTTTGTAATGAAGCCGCTTTAATTGCAGCTAGAAAAGGAAATAAAGCAGTAGGAAAACAAGATTTCCTAGATGCAGTAGATAGAATAGTTGGTGGTCTTGAAAAGAAAAATAAGATTATTACTCCAGACGAAAAAAGAGCAATTGCTTATCACGAAGCTGGACACGCAACTGCAAGTTGGATGCTAGAACATGCAGCACCACTTGTAAAGGTTACTATCGTTCCTAGAGGACAATCTTTAGGAGCAGCATGGTATCTTCCAGAAGAGCGCTTAATTGTGCATCCAGAGCAAATGCTGGACGAAATGTGTGCTGCATTAGGAGGACGAGCTGCAGAAAAAGTGATCTTCAATAGAATTTCTACTGGGGCATTAAGTGATCTGGAAAAGGTAACCAAACAAGCGAGAGCTATGGTAACCATTTATGGATTGAATGAAAAACTAGGAAATCTTACTTTTTATGATTCTTCAGGTCAAAGTGAATATAACTTTACCAAGCCTTATAGTGAGAAAACTTCTGAACTTATAGATAAAGAGATATCTAACTTGATTGAAACTCAATATCAACGAGCTATCGATCTTTTAGAAGCAAATAAAGACAAATTGTCTCAACTAGCAGATATACTTTTAGAGAAAGAAGTGATCTTTAAAGATGATCTTCAAAAAATATTTGGAAACAGACCCTTTGCAGAAAAAGAGCAAATTCCCTTAATCTCTAAAAAATCTGAAGTGAAGGATACTTCTTCCGAAGACAGTGAAATAGAGGAAGAATCTCCTGCAAATAATTAATTCAATTATCCTTTGTAAAAAATCTTAATTTATCCTAGTGTTAAATTAAGATTTTTTACCTTTGGTTTAAAGGTGCTATAAAACCCCTAAATCTCATTATGAGTCTATTTAGAAAATTTTTAAATCCTAAATCTAAATCAGACAAAGGTCAGGACGACTCAGACAAATCTGACCGAGGCAAATATATGCCTGATGTAAAGCTACCCACGGATGAGCGTTTCATGCTCAATTTTAAAAATAACGGTGGTAAGTTTCTATATTGTGAGAACGAAAAAGAGGTAATAGACGCTTTTGATAATATTCTTCTGGAGAACGATTGGTATGAAAAACCAACGTGTTGCTTCGATCCAAACCTAAAAAGCAAATTCGATAAATTTAATTTAGAATTTAATAAATCTGGAGATGCAGCATTTTTCCTTTCTACCTGCGAGTATTTAATTGCAAATGATGGATCTATCTTAATTTCATCTAATCAAATCAAGGAAAAGCGATTTAACGAATTGCCTTCAAATTTTATTATCCTTGCCTCTACAAGTCAGCTAGTAGACACGATAGGTGAAGGTTTACGAGGGATCAAATTCAACAATAAAGAACGCATTCCTTCCAACATCACAACCATTAAAAGTTTTGAAACCCAAAAAGAAGGTAATTTTATGAGTTATGGAAGTAGCACAAAAAACCTATATTTGCTGCTTCTGGAAGATTTATAAAATATGAGGGAAACTATTATTAGGGCAATATCTGGATTACTTTATGTTTCCATTTTGGTGGTTTCTATACTTTCCTCAGAATTATTCTTCATCTGCCTTTTCTTCCTTATTGGTTTTGTTTGTTTACTGGAATTAGAGAAATTATTAAGGTTAAAAAGTTACGCACTTTACGTGGTACATATATTGTTCTTTTATTTCTTTAGCTATCTCAAATTTAACGCTAACGCTACTCTATTACTATTATTGATCACCATTTTCGTGAATTTATTCTTGATAAAAGATCTTTTATTCATTAGAACCATTCCGGTTTTTGAGAAAAAAAAGTATATCATACTCATTTTCTACCTCATATCCTCCATTATCTTTCTTACACTTATTCCAACCTATTCAGGAACATTTAATCCCGAATTGATCGTTGGAGTGTTTGTTTTGATCTGGACAAACGACACATTTGCCTATTTGGTTGGAAAGAATTTCGGAAAAACTAAGTTATACGAAAAGATCTCTCCAAATAAAACAATTGAAGGTTTTACAGGTGGCATGGTGTTTAGTTGCATAGCTGGATGCTTCCTTTTTTACATCACACATTTCCTGAATGTTGAATTTTGGTTGGGATTAGCTATTTTATTGAGTATTTTTGGCACGTTGGGAGATCTTATTCAGTCCAAATTTAAAAGACAAGCTGGAGTTAAGGATAGTGGAAAATTAATGCCAGGACATGGTGGCCTTTTCGATAGATTAGATAGTATTATTTTTTCCAGTCCATTTGTTTATGCGTACTTATTGATAATAAATTATGTTTCATAAAGAGGGTTACAAGATCATGACTTTTACCGCAATTCTATTAATTGCGCTAAACACCATTACATATATATATGTGAACACGTATTGGATTAAATTTTCGATACTGGCTATAAGCATATTGTTCTTTTTGCTGATAGTTCAGTTTTTTAGAAATCCAAAAAGACCAACACAATATAATGATTCCAATGTGGTATCCCCGGTAGATGGAAAAGTTGTGGTGATAGAAGAGGTTTTCGAAAAAGAATATTTTAAGGATAAAAGATTACAAGTTTCTATTTTCATGTCCCCAATTAATGTGCATGTTACACGCCATCCTGTGGGAGGATTGGTGAAATTTAGCAAGTACCATCCAGGGAAATTTTTAGTAGCATGGCATCCAAAATCAAGTGAAGAGAATGAACGAACTACAGTAGTAGTAGAAAATAAAGTGGCAGGAGAAGTTCTTTACAGGCAAATTGCTGGAGCTTTAGCCAAACGTATTGTGAATTATGCTGTAGAGGGCGAAGAAGTTGTTCAAGGTAGCGACAGTGGCTTTATAAAGTTTGGATCTCGTGTAGATGTCTTTTTACCCATTGGAACCAAGATCAATGTTAATTTAAATGATAAAGTTAAAGGTGGCGTAAGTGTTATAGCCCACGTGAACTAAGAGAATTAAAATGACAGAATCTTCCGATAAAAAGTTTTTTAAGGCGTATGAAATGGCTAGTAATACCATTTTAAAATTCCCTCCAGATATCATGCTTCATTTTTACGCATATTACAAGCGTGCAACTACGTATAACGGATTTTATGCAGCATCAGAAAGTGAAGATGTACGCAGTGGATTTAAAGCCAATGCCTTATTACAAATAGAAAATATGTCTCAAAAAGAGGCCAAAGAACGATATATTGATATGGTTGAAAAACACATTGGGCAGATATAAGTACTTGCCCAATGTTATTTAAACTATATGTCTTTGCTTATTATAAGCCAGCTAAACTAGCTTTTAGCATCTGGATTTTGGCTTCAGCATCTGCTTGCTTCGCCTTTTCTATTGCAACCACACTATCCGGTGCATTACTCACAAAACGATCATTAGAAAGCTTCATCTGAACAGATTTAAGGAATCCTTCCGTATATTTTAATTCTTCCTGAATTTTTCCTTTTTCAGCTTCAACATCTATTGCGCCTTCAATTGGAATAAAATATTCATTAGATTTTACTCTGAAAGAAAGTGATCCTTCTACTTGATTCTTTACATATTCAAGATTAGATACATTTCCAAGCTTTCGTATAACATCATTAAAAGTTTCTGAAGTATTATCGTTGTTCAAGATTTGAAGCGCTATCTGATCCTTAAAAGAGATATTCTTCGCCTTTCTAATATTTCTAATTCCAGAGATCACTTCAGAAGCAATACTGAATTCGGCTATTATAACTGAATCCACTTTTGTGAATTCTGGCCATCTTGCAATGATCAAAGCTTGCTCCTTATTTCTCGAAGCAAGATCTTGCCAGATCTCCTCAGATATAAAAGGAACAAATGGATGAAGGATCTTTAAATTGTTTTCAAGAATAGCAACTACTTCTTTATAAGTTTTTTCGTCTATAGCTTCTCCAAAATTTGGTTTCACCATTTCCAGGAACCAAGAACAGTAATCGTCCCAAATAAGTTTATAGGTAGCCATTAAAGCATCACTCATTCTGTATTTAGAATAATGATCTTCAATTTCTAATAAAGCTTGCTGAAACTTTGCCTTGTACCATGAAATTGCTGTTGCAGAAGATTTAGGTTGTGGCATGTTTGCATCTACTTCCCAATTCTTTATAAGTTTGTAGGAATTCCATATTTTATTAATAAAGCCACTACCCTGCTTACAAAGATCTTCATCGAACATCAAATCATTTCCGGCAGGAGAACTTAATAACATGCCTACGCGTACCCCATCTGCACCATACTCATTGATCAATTTTATAGGATCTGGCGAATTTCCTAAAGATTTAGACATTTTACGCCTCTGCTTGTCTCTAACAATTCCTGTTAAATATACATTTGTAAAAGGTTTTTCACCTTTATATTCATATCCTGCGATCATCATTCTAGCCACCCAGAAAAACAAAATTTCCGGAGCTGTAACTAGATCATTGGTTGGATAGTAGTAATTAATTTCTTTATTATCTGGCTCTAAAATTCCATTAAAGACGCTCATTGGCCATAACCAAGAAGAGAACCAAGTATCTAAAGCATCTGAATCCTGAGTAAGATCTGTCAACTTTAATTCTGATTTACCTGTTTTAGTTCTAGCTTTTTCTAATGCTTCATCAATAGTTTCTGCTATTACAAAATCTTCTTTTCCATTTCCGTAGTAATAAGCAGGGATCTGTTGTCCCCACCACAACTGGCGAGAAATATTCCAATCTCTAACGTTCTCCATCCAATGTTTGTAAGTATTTACAAACTTATCTGGAACAAGATTAACATCTTTATTAAGCACAGCATCTAGAGCTGGCTGTGCCAATTCTTTCATCTTTAAGTACCATTGATCGCTTAACTTAGGCTCTATTACAGCACCTGTCCGCTCACTGGTACCAACATTATTTATATGAGATTCCGTTTTAATAAGAACTCCTAATTCTTCAAGTTCTTTAACGATCTCTTTTCGAGCAACAAACCTATCTTTTCCCTCATAATGCAAGCCATAGGAATTTAAGGAAGCATCATCATTAAAAATATCTATAACTTCAAGATTATGTCTTTCCCCAATCTCTTTATCATTTATATCATGAGCAGGAGTTACTTTAAGACATCCGGTCCCAAATTCCATATCCACATATTCATCCTCTATTATTGGGATCACTCTGTTTGCTAAAGGAACGATTGCTTTCTTGCCTTTTAAATGACTAAATCGTTCGTCATTAGGATTTATACAAATTGCAGAATCCCCTAAAATAGTTTCGGGACGCGTGGTTGCAATAGTTACTACCTCATTGCTGTTCTCGATTTTATAGTTCAAATAATATAGATTCCCTTGTTTTTCCAAATAGATCACTTCTTCATCAGAAAGTGTGGTTTTAGCTTCTGGATCCCAATTCACCATTCTATACCCTCTATAGATCAAACCTTTTTCATAAAGATCTACGAAAACTTTAATTACTGAAGCAGACATAGTGTCGTCCATGGTAAATTTTGTACGTTCCCAATCACAAGAGGCACCAAGTTTCTTAAGTTGTTCTAAAATTATCCCTCCATGCTTATGTGTCCAATCCCAAGCATGTTCCAAAAATTCCTCACGACTTAGATCACTTTTATTGATCCCTTGCTCCTTCAGTTTTGCCACAACTTTAGCTTCCGTAGCAATAGATGCATGATCGGTCCCAGGTACCCAACATACATTAAAGCCTTTTAATCTTGCTCTTCTTATAAGAACATCTTGAATAGTATTATTAAGCATATGCCCCATGTGCAATACTCCCGTTACGTTTGGTGGAGGAATAACAATGGTATAAGGAGTTCTTTCATCCACTTCAGAGTGAAAATAACCTTGCTCCATCCAGTAGTTGTACCATTTTTCTTCTACCTTTTGAGAATCGTATTTTTGGGATATGGACATATTGGTCTAATTTTTGAAAATATGTGCAAAAGTACTTATAAGTTGAAGATTATAAAAGAAGTTGTTTTGCTTATATCTATTAGAGTTTATTTAAAACTGCTTACCTTTACATATAGAAAACAAAAAATTATGAAAACTATTTTATCCATATTAGTATTAATGATTGTTGGAGTTTCCTCTAGTTTTGCTCAAGGTATTGCCAAATTCGAATTTAAATCTGAAGTTATAGACTATGGAGATATCGATAAAGGTAGTGATGGTGTGAGAACCTTCCAATTTAAAAATGTTGGAAGTGAACCATTAATAATCGAAAATGTTTATTCCAGTTGTGGATGCACAGTGCCAACTTGGACCAAGACAGCAATTGCTCCAGGAAAATCTGGAGAGATCCAGGTAAAATATGATACAAGTCGAATAGGCCCAATTAGAAGAACAATAACTATTTATTCTAATACCGACGAGCCTGTTAGAGCGGTAAAAATAAAAGGAAGGGTCTTAGATCCTGATGAAAAATCTTAATTACATAAACTCTCGAGAAATCGGGAGTTTTTTTTACAGAACTTTTTTAAGTTTAAATTGAATATTAAGTAGCACGCCATTTCTACTCACCTTTAATCGAATAGATTTCCCTTCTCCTGAGCTAATAAGCTTATTAATTGCCGACAATTCATACTTATAAGCTGGCTTAGAATTAATAGTTTCTACAATATCATTCACTTTTAATCCAGCAATTTCAGCAGGTGAATTTGGCCTAACTTCCACGACTTTGTATTGGGGTTCCAGCTTGAATTTAACTTTGGAATAGCTTTTATAAACTACTACTCCCTTATAGGAATCTTCCTTATCTTCAAAAACCGGAGAATTGTTATTTTCAAAATCCTTAACTACTGTATACCCATCATGCGCTAAGATTATTCCACTCATATCATATTCAAATGGTTCGCTAAATATTTTATTGGGTTTAAGCCTTAACCGCTTATTTTTATAATCGAATGTCGAATTAAATCTTTTTAGGACTTGAGATCCTAAACTCCCATTTCTAGAGTCAAAAGTTGTTATCCCTTCAAAATAAACCGTATCGGGAAAGCTTGCGGTAACCGCTTCCAATTCAAATTTTCCCAATTTCAAATTATTTATCCTTGCTCTTTTTCCATACACACTTCCACCCATTCCAAATCCAAGGAAATCTTCAAAATTAATATCAGGTACATGAATATCCTGATGTGGGTCTTCAAAAATCCAGAGCGCATCTCCTGATCCACTATCTATTAACAAAACCATTGGTTTAGGGTTACTACCATCTAGGTTTACAAGCAATTTTAAATAAGGCTTATTATTGGAGAATACCAGATCAAAATCTTCACAGGCTTTACATTTTTTATAAGTATAAGAATTCGCATCATGTGCAGTAAATTGTGCTTTTGCATAATTAAATTCTATTACAAAATCCTTAAAAAAAGCATTGCCAATAATACCATGCACAGGAAAACCAAGTCTGTTAGAAAGACTTTTTTGATGATCGTAAACTATGTATATTGTAAAATCGGCATGTGAAGCTTTTCCTATTCTAATAGTATTGCCAGTAGACCTAATAGCTGTCATTGCTTCATTTTGTCCCCAGCCTCTTAGTTTAATTTCAGTAGCATTCTTAATTTTTAAGGAATCTTTCTCCTCTAAACTAAAGATGATGGAAGAATCTACACCGGTATCTAATAAAAAGTTAAGTTCAACTCCATTTACTTCTACAGGAATTATAACAAGATCATTAACATTTTCAAAATCCATTTCAAAACTTTGCTTGCCTCCATCTATTTTAAAGACCCCCTGAGCATAGGAATTATTAAGAAAACAAAGGAACACTATTAATATGGATAGCGAGTGCAACATATTTTCTATTAAATTACAAAAAATATGAGCACAAATGCTAAACCCAAAAAATTGAATTCTGCATTAAATTTTGCACTTTTGCAGGGAAATATAAAAAACAATTATGCCTAAAGTTTCAGTTAAAGGTAATTCCATGCCGGAATCACCAATAAGAAAATTAGTACCCTACGCAGAAGCAGCTATTAAAAAAGGCCGTAAAATATATCAGCTAAACATTGGACAGCCAGATATTAAAACTCCTAAAGTTGCATTAGATGCTGTAAGAAATCATACTGTTGAAGTCTTATCCTACAGTCATTCTGCAGGATTCGAAGGTTATAGAAATAAATTAGCTGGATACTACCAGAAAAATAATATTCCAGTTACTGGTGAAGAAATCATTATTACAACTGGTGGGTCTGAAGCCTTGTTATTTGCTATGGGTAGTATTGCAGATGCCGGTGACGAAATAATTATTCCAGAACCATTTTACGCTAATTATAATGGTTTTGCAACAGCATCAGGAGTGAAAATTGTTCCAGTAGAATCAAAAATAGAAACAAATTTTGCCCTTCCACCTATTGCAGACTTCGAAAAACTGATCACCAACAAAACCAAGGCAATCTTAATTTGCAATCCAGGAAATCCAACTGGGTATCTTTACACTAAAGATGAAATTTATCAATTAGCAGAAATTGCTCTTAGACATGATATCTTTTTGGTTGCAGATGAAGTTTATAGAGAATTTGCCTACGATGGTGCAAAACATTATTCTGTAATGAGTATTCCTGGTTTAGAAAACCATGCTATAATGATAGATTCTGTTTCTAAAAGATACAGCATGTGTGGCGCAAGAATTGGATGTTTGGTATCTAAAAATAAAGAGATCATTCAAACTGCAATGAAATTTGCTCAAGCAAGATTAAGCCCACCAACTTTCGAGCAAATTGCAAGTGAAGCAGCCTTAGAAACTCCACAAAGTTATTTTGATGAAGTTATCGAGGAATATACAAACAGACGAAATATCCTTATTTCTGGTCTCGAAGAAATTGAAGGCGTAAAAGTGGCAACTCCAAAAGGAGCATTTTACTGTATTGCTGAATTACCAGTAAAAAGTGCCGATGATTTCGCAAAGTGGCTTTTGGAAGAATATAATTTAGATAATGAAACTATTATGGTTGCTCCGGCTGCGGGCTTTTACTCGACACCTAACACAGGATTAAATCAAGTTAGAATTGCCTACGTGCTTAAAAAAGAAAATCTGATTAGGGCAATAGAAATATTAAAACAAGCATTATTAGCATATAAAAACTAATGACGGTTTCCCAAAACGCCTCTTTAAAAAATTACAACACCTTCGGAATAGATGCCAAGGCTTCAACTCTAATCACTGTTGAAAATCTTGAAGACCTAAAATATGTACTTAAGAATAATTACGCCGAGGAACTTTTTATTCTAGGTGGAGGAAGCAATATGCTTTTAACTCAAGACATTAAGGCCACAGTCCTTCATATTGCATTAAAAGGAATAGAAATAATTAATGAAACCGATGAAGTTGTTTTTGTAAATGCAAATGCTGGGGAAAACTGGCATGAATTTGTGCTTTATACCCTATCTAATAATTGGGGTGGTTTAGAAAATCTCTCTCTTATTCCCGGAAATGTTGGTACTTCACCCATTCAGAATATTGGTGCATATGGCGTAGAGCTAAAAGACACTTTTGTATCATGCAACGCAATAAACATTCAGTCCTTAGAAATTGTACATTTTACAGCTGAAGAGTGCGAGTTTGATTATCGCAATTCAATTTTCAAGAATAATGAAAAAGGGAAATACATAATTACCGATGTGCTTTTTAAATTAACCAAGAAAGATCATAAGCTGCTTACCAATTACGGTTCCATCGATGAGGCTCTTAAAGAATTACAAGTTACTAATCCAAGTATTAGAGATATTTCTAATGCGGTAATTAAGATTAGACAGCAAAAATTACCAGATCCAAAGATATTAGGAAATAGCGGAAGTTTCTTTAAAAACCCAGTGATCACAACTTCTGAATTCGAAATTCTTAAAGAGAAGTTTCCAGAAATGCCTCATTATATAGTGGGAGATGATTCTGTTAAGATTCCTGCAGGATGGTTAATAGATAAAGCAGGTTTAAAAGGTTATAGAGAAGGAGATGCTGGCGTACATAAAAATCAGGCACTTGTTTTGGTTAATTATGGAGAAGCAACAGGAAAGGAGATTTTAAATCTCGCTCATAAAGTTCAGGCAGAGATTATGGAGAAATTCAATATCCATTTAGAACCAGAAGTAAATATTATTTAAGTCTTTCTATTAAGTTAAGAACAAAAAAATCCCGCAGTTGCGGGATTTTTAATTTATGATCAATAAGTTATATTGATTATGATTTTTTCATCACAACAGCATCTATCTCATGTACCACTCCATTAGAAGCAACAATATCAGCCTTAACAATAGTAGCCGTTTTACCGTTACCATCCTTAAGAACGATCTTATCACCCATCATCATAGCAGTTAACTCAGCTCCTTCAACAGTGTTGAATTTGTAAGTTCCGTTGTTATCTTTAATAGATTGTGCTAATTTTTCAGCAGTGATCTCTCCTTGTACAACATGATATTTAAGTACCGATTGTAATTGAGATTTGTTCTCGGCCATCATTAATTTATCTAAAGTAGCTTTAGGAACTTTAGCAAATGCATCATTAGTAGGAGCAAAAACTGTAAAAGGTCCTGCTTCTTCTTTCATCATTTGTGCAAGTTCGGCCGCTTGAAGCGCAGTTACTAACGTACTTAACTCTGCTGTAGCCATGGCCTTAGCAGCAATACTATTAGATTGCATTTCCATTTTTTCTTGTTCTACTTTCATGTCAGCTTCACGTTGTGCCTCTTGCTCTGACTCCATACGCTCCATTTCCATTTTCTCTTTTTCTTCTTGTTCCTTTTTCTTATCGTCACAAGATGTAAAAGCGACTGTTGATAAAATCGCAACTATTAATAAGCTTTTTAATTTCATAATTTGGTTTTTTGTTAATTTGTTGACGCAATTTAGCCCGTAATCTACAATTATTGTGCATTTTATAATTAAAGTTTAGTTAAATATTGTAAACATTATACTAATGTTAGTATTCCCTTTTTTTGAGCTTTTATTATTCTTATTTTTGCAGTATAATAAAAACATCATGGAATTACTATTAATTACAATTGTATTATTAGGATTGGCATTTGCCGGAATTGCTATAAAGATCTGGGCAAAAAAGGATGGAGAGTTTGCCGGTACTTGCGCAAGCCAAAGTCCATTCTTAAATAAAGATGGTGAATCGTGTAGCTTCTGCGGAAAAACTTCAGAAGAGATGAAAGATTGTTCAGATTCCAAATAAACAGGGATTAACATATGGCAATATTTCTACTCGGATTATTCTTACTTATTTCCCTAATTAATATCCTATATTTTATAGGATATTTTAGTTTTGCTTCGGCAAAAGAATCTAAATCAACTTTCACCCCACCTATTTCGGTAATAATCTGCGCTAAAAACGAAGCTGAAAATCTAAAAAAATGTATTCCCGCCATTTTAGAACAGGATTATCCAGAATTTGAAATTATTCTTGTTAATGATGCTTCTACAGACGAGACTTTAGAGGTCATGGAAGAATTTCAAAAGTTAGATCCTAGAATTAAACTCGTAAATGTTCAGAACATTGAAGCATTTTGGGGCAAAAAGAAATATGCGTTAACTCTGGGTATTAAAAAAGCCTCGCACTCTTACTTACTATTTACGGATGCCGATTGCGAACCTGCTACTAACTTATGGATCGCAGAGATGGCCTCCAATTTTGAAAATGATAAATCTATAGTTCTAGGATATGGTGGTTATCACAAAAAAAAGGGTTCTTTTATAAACAAGGCCATTAGATATGAAACCTTTTTAACGGCAATTCAATATTTCTCTTATGCGAAATGGGGCAGCCCTTATATGGGGGTTGGAAGAAATCTCGCCTATACCTCACAAGAGTTTTATAACCAAAATGGTTATGCTACACACTTACATATTCGCTCTGGAGATGACGACCTATTTGTAAATCAAGCTGCAACTCCAGATAATACTGCAATAACCTTCAACAGGTCTGGGATTACCAGAAGCATTCCTAAAGAAACTTTCAATAAATGGGTGTTTCAAAAGAGACGACATATATCTACTGCAAAATATTATAAGAAAAAACATAAGTTCTTATTGGCATCATTTTATATTACTCAAATTGCATTCTGGATCTTACTTATTGGATTATTATTTTTAAATATCTACTGGCCATTAGTATTAGGTATATTGGCTTTAAGACTTATCATACAATCCATCGTTTTTTATAAATCTGCTAAAAAATTGGACGAAATGGATTTGTTATGGGTATTTCCTTTTTTGGAAGTATTTTTAATATTCACACAATTAGGTATCTTTAGCTTGAATATTTTTTCAAAACCCGCCAGTTGGAAATAAATAATAGCTCACTTTTATTACAAATTGAAAAAGCAAAGGCAGGAGATCAGGCCGCTTATAAATTTTTATTGGATTCATTCTGGTTGGAAGTGTACAGTTTTCAGCTAAAAAGAACCAGAAATGAAGCTGATGCGGAAGATATAACGATTCAAACCTTCTCTAAAGCCTTTGATAAACTTTCTACTTTTAATGAAGATTATGTTTTTAAAACTTGGTTAATCACCATTTCTAAGAATATTCATATAGACCTTTTAAGAAAGAAAAATGCTTCTATTCGTGCTAACACGGCAGATGAAGCATCAGAAAAAGTGAATAAGATAATGGACGAAACTCCATCTATGGAAGATATTTTAATTAGCGAGCAGCATTTAGCGCAACTCTTGAGCGATATTAAACAGCTAAAAGCTCCTTATCAAGAAGTGATCAACCTTAGATATTTTCAGGAGAAATCGTACAAAGAGATAGCTTCCACTTTGGACGAACCTATGAGTAATATAAAGGTGAAATTGTTAAGAGCTAAAAAATTACTTGCCCAAATAATAGAATCAAGAAAGAGATCATTTTCCTAAGAAGACTCCTTACTTCAAATTATCCAATTCGCGTTATTATTGTATCTTTGGCCCCATAGATTTTTGATATGATAACAGATACTATAGCAACTCCAAAACCAGCACCTAAACCAAAATGGTTACGCGTTAAACTTCCCACAGGAAAAAAATACACGGAATTAAGAGGACTGGTAGACAAATATAATTTACACACCATCTGCACCTCTGGTAGCTGCCCAAATATGGGGGAATGCTGGAGTGAAGGTACTGCAACCTTTATGATTCTTGGAAATGTATGCACAAGATCATGTGGTTTTTGTGGTGTAAAAACTGGAAGACCAGATACTATAGATTGGGATGAACCTGAAAAAGTTGCCAGATCTATAAAACTTATGCAAATTAAGCATGCGGTGATCACTAGTGTGGATAGAGATGATATTAAGGATATGGGATCTATAGTTTGGGCAGAAACTGTGAAAGCTATTAGAAGAATGAATCCAGATACTACTTTAGAAACCCTTATTCCCGACTTTCAAGGAAATGAAAGAAACATAGATAGAATTATCGCTGTAAAACCTGAAGTGGTATCTCATAACATGGAAACGGTAAAAAGACTAACTAGAGAAGTGCGGATTCAAGCCAAATATGAGCGTAGTTTACAAGTTCTTAAATATTTAAAAGATCAGGGAATTGCCAGAACCAAATCTGGAATAATGTTGGGATTAGGGGAAACAGAGGAGGAAGTAATTCAAACTTTAAAAGACCTAAGAAGTGTAAATTTGGATATAGTAACTATTGGTCAGTATTTACAACCAAGTAAGAAACACCTACCAGTTAAACAATTTATAACTCCAGATCAATTTAAAAAATATGAGACGATCGGTCTCGAACTAGGATTTCGTCACGTAGAAAGCGGCGCTTTGGTAAGGTCTTCTTATAAAGCTCAAAAGCATTTAACCTAATAAGCAGCACTCGCCAATAATGACTAAAAAAATTAAAATTGGAATAAACGGCTTCGGCCGTATTGGTAGAAACCTGTTTAGACTTTTAATCGATCATCCAAGCATACAAGTGTTAGCGATAAATGACTTGGCAGACGCCAAAACCTTAGCCCATTTATTAAAATACGATAGTATCCATGGAAGATTTAATGCGGATATTACAAGTAATAATTCTGCAATTATAATAAATGAAATTTTGATTCCAGTTTTAAATCATGACCATCCGAAAGATATTGATTGGACTGCTCACCACGTTGATATCGTAATTGAAGCATCAGGGAAATTTAAAAAACAAACAGAGCTTCAATTTCATTTACAGAAAGGGGTAAAAAAAGTAATCCTTTCTGTTCCTCCAGATGACGATGCTATTAAAATGATCGTTTTGGGCGTAAATGAAGGAATATTAGATGGAACTGAAAGTATAATTTCCAATGCCTCCTGCACAACGAACAATGCTGCACCAATGTTCGAAGTAATTCGCAGAAATTTTGGGATAGAACAAGCTTATATTTCAACCATTCATTCCTACACTGCAGATCAAAGTTTACACGATAGGCCCCACAAAGATCTAAGAAGAGCAAGGGCTGCAACACAATCCATTATTCCTACAACTACTGGCGCAGCAAAGGCACTCACTAAGATATTTCCTGAATTTAAAGATGTAATAGGTGGCTGCGGAATAAGAGTACCCGTTCCAAACGGTTCTTTAACAGATATGACCTTAAATGTAACAACTAACACTAGCATTGAAGAAATAAATTTCGCATTTAAAATGGCATCCGAAACCTATTTAAAAGGCATCTTGAGTTATACCGAGGAACCTTTGGTTTCTATCGATATTATTGGCGACACTCATTCCTGTATTTTTGATGCTCAAATGACCTCTGTTATTGGAGGTGGTTTGGTTAAATTGATAGGATGGTATGATAATGAAACAGGCTATTCCAGCAGACTTGTTGATTTAATTTTATTCGTTTCCTATAATTAACTATATTTAACATTATTATGCACTACTCATAGCCCCAATGAAGAAGACATTATTTTTTATTATTGTTCTTTTAAGTATTCAAATAACGTTCGCTTTTCAAGCGAAAAGTGAGGACGAAACTGCTCCAATTGATTCTCAAATAATTGAATTATTGAGTCAGGCCGAAATCTCAGTAAATGTATTGAATTTCGAAAAAGCCCATGATCAATTAGATAAAGCGTTAAAGCTTTCAAAGGAAATAGGGAATCAAAAAACCATCGCTCTTTCCAGCAGCATACTTTCTCAGCTTTATTATATTCGCCATGATTACACCAAAGCGGTAACTGAGTTACAGCGTGCAGTCTCCATTCAAAGACAAATTGATGATCAAGAAGGGCTAGCATATAGTTATTTGAACTATTCTAAATTGTATCATGCAATGGATGAACCTCAAAGAGCTACCACTTATTTAAATCAAGCACAAGAATATTACGAGAAAAATAATGATCAAGAGAGCTTGGGATTAGTTAACCTAAATCGAGCAATTATTACTTTGGGCATTAGTCATTCTACAGAAAATGTAAATTCCGCTTTAACATATTTAAATAACGCAGAAATATATTTAAAGGATTCTAATAAAAAATATGAATTATCGAGATTACATTATTTTAAATCCAGAGCTTATTTAATCCTTGGTAATACTGAAAAGGCGAAGAAGGAAGGCAAAGAATCTTTGAAGATCGCGACAGAAAATGAAAATGCGGCAATGATCATGTATTCTAATTCACTTTTAAGTCAGGTTGAGGAATCTCAAAAAAATTATATTGGTTCGCTAAATTATCTAAAAAATAGCAACAAGCTAAGAGATTCCATCTTCAATATGAATAAGGAAGCTTTGGCTATGGAAGCTAATACTCGCTACGGCGTAGATGCAATGCGAACTAACATGAATGAGTTGGCAGAGAGAAATGCAGAGCAAGAAAAATCTTTAAAAGTAAATAAGTTAACCACAATTTTAAGTGTGGCGCTTATTACCATTCTATCTCTACTAACTTTATCTTTATATAAAAACAATAATTTAAGAGCTAGAGCAAATGACTTGCTGCAAAAGAAGAATGACGAATTAACTCTTGCAAAAGAAAATGCTGAAAAAGCATCTTTGGCAAAAGCACAATTTTTATCTACCATTACTCATGAACTGCGAACTCCACTATATGCTGTTACCGGTTTAACACATTTATTGTTAGAGGAAAGTCCTACAGAAAACCAAAAGGAACATTTAAATTCATTAAAATTTTCTGGAGAGTATTTATTATCCCTGATAAACAACATCTTAGACCTCAACAAACTTGAAGCTAAGAAAGTAGAAGTTCTGGATACCTCGTTCAACCTAGAAAAACGTATTTCCGATGTATTAGTAGCGCTTAAAAATTCTGCAGATGATAAGAAGACTCAAATTCACTATCATTTTGATCCAGACATTCCTAAAAAGTTAAAAGGAGATCCGCTTAAGATCTCTCAAATCCTAATAAATCTTATTGGAAACTCTATTAAATTTACCGAGAATGGAGACATTTGGGTAAACGTGAATCGAGTTAATCAAGTTGGGCAACTTGTTTTCTTACATTTTGAGATCAAGGATAATGGAGAAGGAATTACAAAAGAAAAGCAATCTTCAATTTTCGAGAATTTTACTCAAGGTTCACTTCAAATAAACAGAAAATTTGGGGGAACAGGATTAGGTCTTTCTATTGTAAAGAACTTACTTAACTTAATGAATAGTGAAATTTATTTAGAAAGTGATCTAGGAAAAGGTTCTACTTTTAGTTTCGATCTCAAATTTGAAGCTTTTGAGCAGACAGAAGGAGTTGCAGCCTCCCAATTAGCTAAGTCTAACCCTCTTACCAACGATCTAATGCATAATAAAAAGATCTTGATTGTAGAGGACAACAAGATCAACCAAATGATAACTCGTAAGATATTAGAAAAGCATAAGGTAATATGTGACGTAGCAGACAATGGAACCATTGCTGTAGAAAAAGCATCTAATAATTATTTCGATCTTATCTTAATGGATATCCATATGCCGGGTATTAGTGGTATTGAAGCAACCGTGCAAATACGAAAATTTGATGATCAGATCCCAATCGTTGCGCTTACTGCAGTAACATTAGATGAGAATTTGGACGAATTTTATTTAAATGGATTTACAGACATCATTCCTAAACCTTATAAAACAGAGGAATTTTTTAGCAAGATCAACTTTCACCTTTCCAATAGAAACATCCCTGCATAATTCTTGGCATGCAGTTTGGATATAAGGCTATAGTAGAAGTATATAAAAGTTATATAGTTTGAATTAGCCGAAAGAAAAAATGAGATGCACCAGCATCTCATTTTTCTTTTATAACATATTGGATGATATCCTTATTAAATTCTTCAGGATCCCCTAACAATTTCATTTCTATGGGAAGATAGAAGAGTTTTTCTTCTGGGACCTCTCCTTTTAATCTCATAAAATCCTTTTCCGTTGTCAATAAAAAGGTCGCTTTGGAGATTTCATAAATTTCTTGAGTAGAAAAATTGTGATGATCAGGATACTTAATATGTTTATAAGAGACCTTAATAGCATCCAAATGATCACATAATTGCGAAGGATTTGCAATTCCCGTGACCAAAGTAACTTCCTTTTTTTGTAATTCTTCTACTGGAATTTTCTCTTCTGAATTCTGAATGAAATCTTGATAGCCAATATAACTAAAGAATAAATGCTGATAATTTCTGATCTTTAATTTCTCCCGAATCTTCTCCCTTTGAACTAAGGATAGATCCTCTTGACATTTGGTGACCACAATTATCTTTGCGCGATCTGCTCCAGAAATAGGCTCTCTTAGATTTCCCGTTGGTAACATTAAATCCTGCACGTAAAGATCTTCATAACGGGTTAACAAGATATTTAATCCCGCAGATACTTTTCTATGCTGAAAGGCATCATCTAACAAGATTATTTCGGGGGCAGAATTCACCATTATATTCTTAATACCTCTAGTTCTAATTTCATCTACAGCAACAGAAGCTTTTGGAAACTTATTTTTAAATTGAAGAGGTTCATCTCCCACCCTGGAAGCTTTATCTGCAACTTCCACCATTTTAAAACCTTTGGTAGTTCTTCCATATCCCCTACTTAATGTGGCAACTTTATATTTTTGCAAAAGAAGTTTCAAAAGATATTCTATCATCGGAGATTTCCCTGTCCCACCAACACTTAAGTTACCTACACATATTACGGGCAACGGAAAAGATTCCGATCTAAAAACCTTGATATCATAAAGGAAATTTCTTAATAACATAATTCCTCCATAGAGGAAGGCGAACGGAAAAAGGAATTTTCTTAGGATACTCATCTTAGCGAAAGTATAATATTTATATTTGAATTAAAATAGCACTACATGATTATTGCAGAGGTAATACAACACTTAGAGGATTTTGCTCCAATTGCAACCGCTGAAGATTTTGATAATGTTGGCCTACTTGTAGGAGATAAAAACAGCAAAGTTTCAGGGATCTTGATAACTCACGATACCTTAGAAGAAGTAGTAGACGAAGCAATTTCTAAAAACTGTAACTTAATAATCAGTTTTCATCCAATTATTTTTTCAGGACTTAAAAAACTTAATGGTTCCAATTATGTGGAGAGAACTGTAATCAAGGCTATTAAGAATGATATTGCAATTTATGCTATTCATACGGCCCTGGACAATCATTTTTTAGGGGTAAATAATATGATGTGTGAAAAACTAGGCCTTTTAAATACCGAGATCTTGATTCCCAAAAAAGGCAGTATTAAAAAACTTAACACGTATGTCCCGACGGTTCATGCAGATAAATTAAGAGATAAGCTCTTTGAAGCTGGTGCAGGTGCAATTGGAAATTATGATAACTGCAGCTTCAATATACAAGGGAAGGGAAGCTACAAGGCAAATGAAAACGCCAATCCAAGCATTGGAAAAATAGGAGAAATTCACTTTGAGCAGGAAATCCAATTAAATGTAGTTTTCCCAAATCATCTTGAAAAAACCATATTAAAAGCACTTTTCAGCAATCATCCTTATGAGGAGATAGCTTATGAAGTAATTAGTTTAGATAATGAAAATCAGAATATAGGAATGGGAATGATTGGCTCACTTCCAGAGGAAATGAAAGAAGAAGACTTTCTCGCATTAGTAAAGAAAACGTTTAAGGCAAAGGGAATAAGACATTCTAAACTTTTAAATCAAAAAGTTAGAAAAGTAGCAGTTTTGGGAGGCAGCGGAAGTTTTGCTATAGAAAATGCAAAAAAAGCAGGAGCAAACTTCTTTATTACAGCAGATCTAAAATATCATGATTACTATAAAGCCGAGGGAAAACTGGTGGTTGCAGACATTGGACACTATGAAAGCGAGCGTTACACAAAAAACATATTACATTCGTATCTTAGTAAAAAAATTAGTAATTTTGCAATTATTTTAGCGAGTACAAAAACGAATCCTATCAAGTATTATTAAATATGGCAAAGAAAACCGAGGTTACTGTAGAAGAGAAGTTAAGAGCGTTGTATGATCTTCAGTTAATTGACTCTAGAATAGACGAAATTAGAAATGTACGAGGTGAACTTCCTTTGGAGGTGGAAGATCTTGAAGATGAAGTAGCCGGATTAAATACACGTATACAAAAGCATGATTCTGATCTAGAGGTAATTGACAACGATATCAAAACTAAAAAGATCCTTATTGATGATGCTAAAGCAGCTATCAAAAAATACACAGAACAACAAAAAAACGTTCGAAATAATCGCGAATTCAACGCTTTAAGTAAGGAAGTGGAATTTCAGGAACTTGAAATTGAACTTGCTGAAAAGCATATTAAAGAATATAGAGCTTCTATTGAGCAAAAGAAAGATGTTATTGGTCAGACCAAAGAAAAATTGGAAGATCGCCAAAAACATTTAACGCACAAAAAAGGAGAATTAGATGAAATATTGGCGGAAACTCAAAAAGAGGAAGATATGCTAACTAAGAAATCTAATGAATTTGAAACTCAGATCGAAGATAGACTTATAGACGCATACAAGCGTATTAGAAATAATGTAAAGAATGGTTTAGCAGTAGTTCCAGTAGAAAGAGGAGCTTCAGGTGGATCTTACTTTACAATTCCACCACAAGTTATTGTGGAAATTGCCAGCAGAAGAAAAGTTATTACCGATGAGCACAGTGGTAGAATTTTAGTAGATGAAGATTTGGCGAAGGAAGAACAAGCAAAAATGGAAAAGTTGTTTTCTAAGTTCTAGTTAAACCTTATAAAAGCTTAATGGGCTTTAAAATTACCGCGGTAATTTTAAAGCCCATTTTTTTACTACTATTTTCATTAACAACTATTTCACACAATACCACGATTAAAAAATTAACTTTATTAAGTATTTCAAATACATCCTACTTATGAAAAAAATTTCAGCAGCATTAATAATCTGCGTTCTACTGTTTACTTCATGTAAAGACACGAACAATAACGAAGAGCTTTCCTCTGACGATTCAACTTCTGAAAAAACTATAAAGACCGAACAAGATTCAGAAAAAAATGAAAATTCTAATCCCACCAAAACCTACTCTTCACAAGATGAAGATATAGAAGAAACGAGATCAGACCCTACTAATAATGAAAAACCTACAACTTCAGTAAAACCGGATCCAAGCATTCCAACGGGTAAATTTATAAAAATCGGGGAAGAACAAGATAATAACTGTGCTTGCTATTGTTTGAGTGTTAACTATTCTTCAAATTCAGAATTATGTTTAACACCTTCAAAAATGTATATAAATATAAGAATGTCAAAGGCCAGCAATCAAGTGTCCAATATTTTCCTGGTTAGTCCTTCAACAAAGAACCTTGAAGGAAAAGATATTCCATGGGATAAATTTGATAAGGATAGTCCAATTGCTACTTTAACTTCAAAATCTAATGGAGAATTAGAGATGGATTGGTTAGGTTTCTCTATTAATGGAGACTTAGCTATAGACTATGCCATTCTTGGTAAAAAAACTTTAGAAGGAACCTATAAAAAGAAATAAAATGAAATCTATTTTAAGCCTAACATTTTCCCTCCTACTTTTCTCCTGTGGGAATGGGAACACTAAAACCTCAACAGCCGAAACTGCAAATCTCAATACAGATCCTGTAGAAGTACCTATGCAAGACAATATGGCAAAGGCCTATTTTGCAAGTGGTTGCTTTTGGTGCGTAGAAGCAATTTATGAAAGCGTTAATGGAGTGCAAGAAGTTATTTCCGGATATTCTGGAGGACACACAGAGAATCCAACCTATGAAGCTAGTAATACAGGAACAACCGGCCATGCAGAAGCGGTAGAAGTGATCTACGATCCGGAGGTAGTTAGTTTTGAGACATTAGTTAAGGTATATTACGGTTCTCAAAATCCAACGCAAGTAAATGGACAGGGACCAGACAATGGTTCTCAATATAGATCGATCCTATTTTATCAGAATGATGAGCAAAAAGCTATTATAGAGAACATTTCTTCTGAAGTAGCCAAAGGTTTTGACAAACCACTTGCTGCAGAGGTAGTTCCTTTCCAAAAATTTTGGAAAGCAGAAGACTATCATCAGAATTACGAAAGATTACATCCAGAACAAGCCTATATTAGAAGTGTATCTGTTCCAAGATTAAATAAATTTCAGAAAAAATTTCCAGAACTTTTAAAATCGGAGAAACATTCTTAAAAATATTTTCAATAAAAAAGAGAAGCCATTTGGCTTCTCTTTTTTGTTATTTTAAAACTACAATTGCTTTTTACATTTTAGGCTGTTGCTTTTCAAAATCATTTAAAGCTTCAAGGATCATGTTCTCTATCTCTGCAGATTCCCATTTCTCCTCGATCCCATCAATATTCATAACTTTGTCCATAATATCCCTTTGCTCATCGCCAATAGCCAGTGCCTCCGAATAAGGTTTATCGGAAAAGGTTACTCTGGAATATAATGGGATCCATTTTTCAGGATGCTTCTCTGCAAAATTATTTTCTATCTTTTTTCGGAGAATAAACTTTGGATTGGCAGTTTTACTACTCATTTCAATAAAATTACGGTAGCTTAGCTCAGCAATAGCATCGGCATTTGGTTTTCTACTTTTTTGATAAGTCTTAAAAATTAATTCCCAATCGTCTCCGTGAGCCTCTATTAGATCATCTAATACCGAAATATCTTCAAAACCAGCATTCATCCCTTGGCCATAGAAAGGAACCACAGCATGCGCAGAATCACCAACCAAAGCAACTTTATCACTATAGGTCCAAGGATAACATTTCATTGTTACCATTGCACTCGTCGGATTTTTAAAAAAATCCTTGGTAAGATTGGAAATATCTGCTGTAATATCTGGGAAATGGGTGCTGAAAAATTTCTCTGCTTCCTCTTCAGTTTTAATTTTCTCGAAAGAGGTCTCTCCTTCAAAAGGCAAGAATAGGGTGCAGGTAAAACTTCCATTTAGATTTGGCATCGCAATTAGCATAAACTCTCCGCGAGGCCAAATATGGAAAGAGGCACTATCTAATTTATGGCTTCCATCTTCATTTGCGGGTATAGTTAATTCCTTATAACCAACATCTATAAAGAATTGCGAATAGTTGAATCTACTTTGGCGTTGCATTTTATGTCTTACTCTAGAAAAAGCCCCATCGGCACCAAAAACAATGTCATACTGATATTCCTGCCACTCCCCTTTTTCTGTATCTCCGGTGTAAATTTTAGCTTCCTCAAGCTCTACATCCCATACTTTTTCCTCGAATTTAAATACAGCCCCAGCTTCCTCAGCCAAGTCTATCATTTTTCTGTTTAAAACTCCGCGGGAAATAGAATAAATTGCTTCCCCTTCTTTCCCATATTTCTGAAAATACAAAGGTTTCTCATTAACATGAAGTGCCCTTTTATCCAGAGGCAAGGCTATTTTTCTTATTTCCTCCTCAATTTCTACTTTTCTTAATGCACTCCATCCTCTATTAGACATGGCAAGATTAATAGACCTCCCCGAAAATTCTATTTTTCGTACATCTTGCCTTCTATCAAAAACTGTTACGTTATGCCCACGCTTCCTTAAATAGATAGCTAATAAAGAACCAACTAAACCAGAGCCAATTATGGCAATATTTTTACTTTGTTGCATTAATTATATTGGTCAGGATTTATATATTGAAAATACCTGAATTTAAACATGAAATTTAATAGCTCAAAAATACAGTTTAATTCTTAATTGAGGGACGTGGACAAGCTTTGTGACACACTTGTATTTCCAATTAACAATTCTCACCAATTCCTTACAAATTTACTCATTCCTATTAAAAGGCATTAAAATAAAGTTAAAAGCAGGCGTATTTACAATTTGTTTAACATCGGTTAGACTTTGCTTCAAGTAACTTTAAAATTCTAAAACAATAAAATGAAAGATAATCAACCATTACTAGAGCCCTACCAGTTGGAAGACCTAACACTTAACAATAGAGTGATCATGGCTCCAATGACCCGAAATAGGGCAGATAATCTGGCGAACGTTCCTACAGATTTACATGTTAAATATTACAAGCAACGCAGCGGGGCTGGCCTAATAATTACTGAAGGATCTCAAATCTCTGAAAGGGCTGTAGGATATATTAATACTCCGGGGATTTATACGGAGGCTCAAACGGAAGCATGGAAAAAGGTTACTGAAGCCGTTCACGAAGAAGGCGGGAAAATCTTTATCCAATTATGGCATTGCGGAAGAATGTCTCATCCCAAATTTCATGAGGGAAATAAACCATTAGCACCCAGCGCAGTAAATCCTAAT
The DNA here is from genome assembly GCA_002364325.1 of Gillisia sp. UBA3175. Classification (GTDB taxonomy): domain Bacteria; phylum Bacteroidota; class Bacteroidia; order Flavobacteriales; family Flavobacteriaceae; genus Gillisia. The sequence continues at coordinate 80,152 of DEXV01000001.1, read as the reverse complement.
GAAAAATCTTATACTCCAGATGGTTTCGAAGATACGGTAGAACCTAAGGCTATGACCGTTTCAGAAATAAAGGAAACTGTACAGGAATTCAAAAAGGCTGCACAATGCGCAAAAGATGCAGGTTTTGATGGTGTAGAGATACATTCCTCCAATGGTTATTTAATCCATCAATTCTTTAACAAGAATTCCAATAAAAGAACAGATGAATATGGAGGAAATATTGCTAATAGAGCCCGTTTCTTTTTTGAGGTTATCGATGCAATAATTGAAGTTTGGGAAGAAAACAGAATTGGGGTTAGATTAAATCCTTCTCTAAATGGAACTTTTGGGATTACTGCTACTGAAGAAACCATTCCAACATTCGACTTTATAATTAATAAACTTAATGCCTATAATCTTGCCTACCTACATCTGTCCGAACCTTTCACCGATGTAAGCGAAATTGACTATTTAGTATCAGATATCGCCAAACATTACAGACCTATTTATAAAGGCACTTTAATGATAAATGCTGGTTTTGACCAGGAGAAAGGAAATAAGGTGATCAAAGAAGGTCATGCAGATCTGGTATCTTATGCAAAATTATTTATATCCAATCCTGATCTACCAAACAGATTTGAGAAAAATGCAGAACTGGCAGATTGGAATGAAGATACATTCTATACACCAGGCGCTAAAGGTTACACAGATTATCCAAAACTACAACAAGAACCCGCAGGAAAATAATAAGTATTAATAGAATTAACAAAAAACCATTAAAATGAAACAAGAAAAGATAGACCAATTAAAAGGAATCCTAAATAAATTGGAAGACATTAAGAATAGTCAGGAAAGCATTATAGATAAAGTGAACCATGTGATCACAGATCTATTTCAGCATCCGGATAAGAAACTTGAGAAGGCGATGGAAGATGCGCATCAAAGATCTTCTGATAATGTAGACTCAGTAAATGAAGTTATCGAAAATTTGCAGATGAGGATAAACAAAGCAGAAAACGAAAGCTAAAATTAGCAACTAATTGAAAATAAATAGGTTATCTAGATTTCAATTAAAAGAAAAAAATTGCAATTCCATAAAAAATTTAAGAATTTAGTTAAACAGTCGTTAAAAAAGCTTAGATTAGATAGGGTATTCCATAAATTCGTATTGAAATCTAACCAGGTATGCGGTTTTATGAGTATTCGATATTTCTATTTAAGTTTAGAGATTATGGATTTGTAAGATCAATAACCATTAATAAGCAACAATTTGTTGCACTAAAACAACTAACAATATGAGAGATGTAATTTGGCTTATCGTAGTACTACTAATCATTGGATGGCTAATCGGGTATTTTGCTTTCCCAGACTTAGGTAGTATCATTCACATTTTAATTGTGATCGCAGTTATATTAATACTGTACAAACTTCTTACTGGAAGAAGATTGTAATAAATAACATATTATATTAAAAGCCCTTTGAAACTCAAAGGGCTTTTTTTTTATTTTGTATTTTTAAAAAAGAGTAAAATCTATATTACAATAAGAATCATTATTTTTAAAAAAAATTTGAAGTATGAAAAAATTATTTACACTTTTACTTATATCAACTGTACTAATTGGTTGTAAAGACAATTCCCAAAATTCAGAAACTGAAGAACCGGTTGTTACTGATTCTTCTTCAGTAGAAGTTCCAGTTACCACCAAACTGGCAAATGCCAATGGAATGGAAAAATTCAATGAGGTAAATCAATTAGATTTCACCTTTAATGTTAAGGTAAATGGAGAAGTTAAATCTCAGCGTGATTGGAAATGGTATCCTAAAACCAACAAAGTTACTCTTTCGGAAAAAGGAGAAACCGTAACCTACACAAAAGGTGAGAGTTTAGACTCTATTGCAATGGCTGCAGACCAAAAATTTATAAATGATAGTTATTGGTTATTATTCCCGTACCAATTAATGTGGAGTAGTTATGAGTCTGATTATAGTAAAACTGCAACTGCGCCAATTAGCAATAAGGAAATGCAACAGCTTACCATTAATTATAAAGGTAAAGGTGGTTATACTCCAGACGATTCTTATAAATTATATTTTGGTGATGATTATATGATCAAGGAATGGACCTATGTTTCTTCAGATGGTAGAGAACTTAGTACAACTTGGGAAGATTATGAAACCTTTAAAGGAATTCCAATTGCTAAAATGCATAAGTCGGCGGATAGTACTTTCCAGCTATATTTCACCAATATCAAGGTAGAATAAGTTAATCCTTAAGAATTCCAGCTTTTAAGATCTGTCCAAATTCATACATATCTTGAAAAGAACAATAGAATGGTGCAGGAGCCAAGCGTATTACGTTTGGTTCCCGCCAATCTGTAATAACCCCATTCTCCATTAAATAGTTGAAGAGTTCTTTTCCTTCACCATGCAAGAAAACAGATAACTGAGTTCCTCTCTCCTTCTGATTACTTGGAGTTATAATCTCAAAACTGGCATCTACTTCCTTATCTATCTCATGTAAAATGAATTCCAGATAAGCCACAATTTTGTTTCGCTTTTCTATAAGCGCTGGCATTCCTACATTTTCGAACATTTCTAAAGAGGCCAAATAAGGAGCCATTGCTAGAATTGGTGCATTACTAATCTGCCAAGCATTCGCATCTGGTTCAGGTTGAAATTCTGGTTCCATAAGAAATCTACGTTCCTTATTATGCCCCCACCAACCTTCAAGTCTGGAAAGATCTGTTCTTCCATGATACTTTTCATTAATAAAACAACCGGAAGCATTCCCAGGACCAGAATTCATATATTTATAACTACACCATGCTGCAAAATCTACCTCCCAATCGTGAAGATTTAGTTCGATATTTCCCGCTGCATGTGCAAGATCCCAACCCACTTTTGACCCAACGGCATGTCCTGCCGCCGTTATAGTTTTCATATCTAAGACCTGCCCGGAATAATAATTTACCCCACCAATAAGCACCAAAGCACATTCATCACCAACCTCCTTTATTTTAGTTACTATATCTTCTGTTCTAAAGTAATGCTCTCCTTTTCTCTTTTCAATTTTAACCACTGCCTCCTCTTCGGTAAATCCATGAAATTTAACTTGAGAAGTGATCATATATTGATCACTTGGAAAAGCCTTTTCCTCACAGATAATCTTAAATCTCTTAGAGGTAGGAGAATAAAATGTAGCCATAAGCAAATGGAGATTCACGGTAAGTGTATTCATAACCGTGATCTCACTGGGCTTCCCTCCCACTACTTTTCCTAATTTAGCCGAAAATCGTTCATGATAATCCCACCAAGGTTTGTCTGCATAAAAGTGACCTTCAACTGCCAAATTTGCCCAATCTTCCATTACCTCATCCACATATTTCTTTGCAGATCTTGGCTGAAGCCCTAACGAATTTCCTGTGAAATAAATAACTTCCTTTCCATTCACCTTAGGGAAAATAAATTCATTTTTATAAGAAGATAATTTATCCTCCTTATCCAGTTGTTCTGCAAATTCCTTGGTGTTCTCAAATCTCATAATTGCAATTTGATGTAAAAATACTATTTATATTCAGCTTCAAAAAGTTACAAATCGATCAATTATTATTTTTTTGATCATTTTGATAAATAGATATACCTAAATTTGCTGAAAACATCAATTCAATGCATTTTCTTCCTGAAGCCATAGACCAATATACTTTAGATCACACCCAAAAACAACCAGAAATATTGGCTCAACTTACCCGGGAAACCTATCAAAAGATACTTCAGCCAAGAATGCTTAGCGGACATTATCAAGGAAGACTTTTAAGCATCATCTCCAAAATGATTGCTCCATCAACTATTTTAGAACTAGGAACTTATACCGGCTATTCAGCTATTTGTCTAGCTGAAGGATTAAAAAAGGGAGGAATTATACACACGTTGGATATCAATGAGGAATTACAATCTATTCAGAATAAATATTTTGAACTTTCTGGATTTAGACAAAATATCAAGCAACATTTAGGAGAAGCATTAAATATTATTCCGAAACTAAACTGCAAGTTCGACTTGATCTTTATGGATGCGGACAAACCAAACTATCCTGCCTATTTCGATTTGATAATAGATAAATTGAAACCTGGAGGACTTTTGTTAACCGATAATGTACTTTGGAGCGGAAAGGTTGTAGAAAAAGTAAAAGACGAAGACGAGTCTACTAAAGCGCTTTTGGAATATAATAAACTTGTGGCAATAGATGAAAGACTAGAAACGATCATGTTACCAATTAGAGATGGTTTAAGCCTTAGCAGAAAGATTGGCTAATAAAATCTTTTCCCCGCCAATTCATATAACTTATGGAATATATAACCAGATAGCAATCCTACGATCGCACCTACTATAAGGTCTAATGGATAATGTACTCCAACATACACTCTGCTCATTACAAAAATTACTGGCCAGAGATAAATAATATAGATCCACTTAAATTTTTCTCTAAGGCTTAGAACTATAAAAGTTGTAACGGCAAAGGAGCAGGAAGCATGACCTGAAAAGAAACTATAATTGGTAGGTGTCTGAAGAATTCGAATAATCTCCAGCAATTCTGGATCATTATTAGGTCTTAGTCTTAGTGCAATCCCTTTCACCAAATTGGTAAATGCCAAAGTAGCAACGAAAGAGGCTAAAAGAAAAAGTGAGTTAAAAATGGCTTTCTTCCAGTGAAAAGCAATAAAGAAGAGAATAAAAAATAACACATAGAGCGGAATCCAGTGTTTTATATTGGTAACGAAGATCCAAAAATCGTCATAAGCTTCTATCCCAAGACTATTCAAATATATAAATAGCTCTCTGTCCCACTTATTTAACTTTTCAAGCATTACAATCTGCGCTTTACAGAGCCTGTAATTTCATCTAGATCTTGTTTAATTTTGCTAATCTCACTTTGAACATCTTTGGAGATATCTTCACTAATACCTTGCTTTTCGGCACTTTTAGTGATTTCGCTTTTAATATCGTTAGAAGCATTTCGCAATGTGCGCATGCCTTTTCCAAGACCACGAGCGATTTCAGGAATCTTATCGGCGCCAAATACCATGATTATTATAAAGATTATAAAACCAATTTCGGCACCACTTATAAATAAAGGAAGTGTTATCATAGTCAACAAAGATAATCACAATATATATTAAAAAAAGAAGCCGACTCGTTAAAGTCGGCTTAATTTTTATTTCAGACTTTTAGTTCCCAGAATCATTCTTAAACTGGTCAAATTTGCTTTCTTTAGCATCTTGCGGCCAGCTGTTATTATCAAGATTAACATCGGCGGTTTCCATATTAGGATCTAATACAACCTTAACTATCTCTTTATCGCTTGCAATGGCTTTGCTAACTTCGGTATCATTCTTTCTCCAAATTTGTACAGGATAAGTAACATTTTTAGTAGTACCATCTGCATAAGTATATTCAACTATAATAGGCATTACCAATCCTCCTGGTTTCTCAAAAGTGATCTCATAGAAAAATTTAGGAGCTTTCATTTTAGCACGCTCTTGTGGCGTAAAGTTATCCATTAAATACTCATTCAATTTTGGAGCATTTTTAACGATTTCCTTATTCTTCATTTCTTCAGCAAATCCTTCTTCTCCTTCTTCTACAACATATACAAAATCCATGCTCTCTGGATCTGTTACCCCATAACGCTGCAACATTGCCAGTCCTTCTTTAGTAGCTTTATTGGTTACAAAATATTTTTTCATTTCTTTAACTCCTATATCCACATAGTCTGTTCCATAGAACCAACCTCTCCAGAACCAATCAAGATCTACTCCGGAAGCATCTTCCATAGTTCTAAAGAAATCTTCTGGAGTTGGGTGTTTAAACATCCAACGTTGTGCATAAGTTTTAAATGAATAATCGAACAATTCATGCCCCATTACTGTTTCTCTCAAAATATTTAATGCAGTTGCAGGTTTTCCATAGGCATTGTTTCCAAGTTGGAAAACATTCTCTGGATTAGACATAATTGGAGAAATATATTTCTGATCTCCTTTCATATAAGGAACAATATTAGCTGGAATTCCTCTTCTTGAAGGATATGCAGTTTCAGGAGAAATTGCATTTGGATATTGCTTACCAAAATCTTGTTCAGCTAAATATTGCATAAAAGTATCTAAACCTTCATCCATCCATCCCCACTGGCGCTCATCGGAGTTCACGATCATTGGAAAAAAGTTATGTCCAACTTCGTGAATAATAACACTTATCATCCCAAATTTAACTCTATCACTATAAGAACCATCCTCTTCCGGACGTCCATAGTTCCAACAGATCATTGGATATTCCATCCCTTGATTTTTAGCATGGATAGATATCGCCTTATGATATGGATATTGAAAAGTATGCTTAGAATAAGATTGTAATGTTTGTGCTACAGCTCTTGTTGAGTATTCTTCCCATAAAGGATTTCCTTCTTTAGGATACATAGATATTGCCATAACATTTTTACCCATTACATCTACATTCATCATATCTACAACGAATTTTCTAGAAGTAGAAAAAGCGAAATCTCTAACCATGTTGGCCTTTAATTTCCAGGTTTTCTTTTTATCTGAAAATTGCTTTTCTGCAGCTTCAGCTTCAGCTTGAGTTACAATGATAACAGGTTTATCGAAAGATTTCTTTGCCTGCTCATATCTGTCCATCATTTCCTTAGAATACATCTCTTTTCTGTTCTGGATCTCTCCAGTTCCATCTAAGATATGATCTGCAGGAACTGTGATGTTCACTTCATAATTTCCGAAAGGAAGCGCAAATTCGCCATTCCCCCAGAACTGCATGTTTTGCCATCCTTCTACATCATTATAAACAGCCATTCTAGGAAAGAATTGTGCGATAACATATACATTATTCCCATCTTTAGGGAAATGCTCGTAACCAGATCTTGCGCGATCTGTTACGTGATTATTTACATTGTACCACCACTTGATAGAAAATGAAGTGCTTTCTCCCGCCTTTAACGGTTGAGGCAGATCTACTCTCATCATTGTAAAATTAATAGTATGAGGCAAAGCTTTTCCGTCTTGCGTTACAGATTCTATATTAAAACCACCATCAAATGGTTCTTCTAGAAATTGATTAACAAAAGTTGCAGATTGGCTAACAGCAGAAATCTCACTACCATCTTTGTCTAAGGCTGCAGAGTTTTTAGAACGAATGTTTTGATCTAACTGAACCCATAAATATTCCAAGACATCTGGTGAATTATTGTGATACGTAATTGTTTCAACCCCAGTTAACTTTTGCGTTTTATCATCTAGCTCGATATCCATTTTGTAATCGGCTTGATTTTGATAATATTGCGGACCTGGAGCTCCCGAAGCGGTTCTGTATTGATTGGGAGTGGAAAATTCTTCGTAAAGTTGTCTGAATTTGTTTTGGTTTGTATGGCCCATTTCCTTCACTTCTTCTTTAGGAGCCGCAGTTTCCTGAGCATATAATCCAGTTGAAAGAATAAGGAAAAACACCAAAATGGCAGAATTAATTTTTCTCATTTGTTTTTATTTGTATTAACGTGGCTAAAAATAACTATTTATTAAGGCGAAGCAATTCAATTGTTAAAATTTAACACATCTTCTTGCTTGTCCTTATTCAAAACCAAACTTTTGGTAGTGCCTTTAAAGGCTACATGTACCAAATTTTTTTGTTCAGAATACATATCGGTTAAAATTGTATTCTTTACGATTATCTTTTTAAATGATGGCACATGCTCAATTTCCAAAAAAAGTAAAGCCATATCATCTTCATATATTTTCCCCAGATATTTCACTGGATAAACTTTTCCATCAATGTTTATTTCCAATTTCTTACCCAAGTATTTTTTTATAAGAGTGGGAACATTGGAAGATTCATTTTTTTGGCCAAGTTTAATAGATTTATCATAACGGGTTTGAAGAAGATCCTCAAGATCATCTATAAAAATATGGGAAGTTATCTTTAGGTTTTGCGTCTTCTCACTATATTCCATTTCAGTAACGCTTAAATAAAATTTATGAGCGACAGTAAAGGAAGAGAATCCTACTAATAATAGGATAAGTAGAAGTTTGAATTTCATGTAAGGCTTTAAAAAAACGAAAGTAATTTTTTTCTGAAGCATTTGGAAGAATTTGAATAGAAAACTTCAAAAAACGTTCCAAAAAAATTTATCGGAAACATATTAAACTAAAAGACAGCTATTTAATACCTGATTTGGTTTGATTGTAGATCTTACTTTGGTCCATCAAAAATTCGATCAACGCAAGTTGATTTTTCTGTTTAATTAAGATCACACCCATGCCATTATCATTTGCATAATAGATGAAATCGTCTATATAATCTTTTTTAATCTCCAAAGTTTCTGTAAAGAACTTCTCATCAAATAATTCTCGCAGATGCGCTATTACATCACTGGTGTTTTTATATTTATTCACATCTACATTAATTTCTGGAACTTTTTTATCTGGGAGTATAGGGCTAAGGATAAGACCTAAAATACCCAAAACGTTAGAACCGGGAAGTGATGGACGTTGGCCTAAGGCTAGATTTAAGGGTGCCATTTGTCCATCGTTAATATCAGATGCAAATTCCATGTTCATAATATCCCCAAACGAAAAATTAATAGGCAAATCTCTTACTATTTCCATTTGCGCAATATCTGTAGCCATTATACCAGTTAACTGAATATTACTAATATTTACCTCATCCAAAATGTTTAGATCTTCTTCTAGAATAACTTCAATAAAACCTTCCTTGAGGATATCTGAGGTTATTATGATAGTCTTGTTTTTATATTGAATAGAGGAAAATAACAATTCATCATTTTCCCTAATTAAAATCTGAAATGAGCCTGACTTCGTATTAAGGGTTCCAGTTTGTTGAGTAGAATTAATAATATTCACTGAGGCTTCATCTATAAACGGGGCTTTTATAGAGCCTTTCAAAAGTGTATTTTCTTGGGCGATTATTGGGGAAACAGTAAATAATAGTAGGGTAATTACTTTTAAGTATGTTCCTTGTTTCATAATTGATCTTAAGAGTTGGTTAATTTCTTTCTAACTGCTTTTTGTATTTCTTGCTTAATCCCAACAAAAAATCGATAAGATCCAATTCATTTCCTTTTTTCAACATGTCCTCATCCAGTCCATTTCTATCTGCATATAATATGAAATCTGAGATATTTTCATATTCAACATTAAAATTGCTCTTAAAAAACTGGTCATTATATAACTGCCTTATTTCACGATCTACATCGGTAATATTGTTGGAATAAGGGTTGGAAATATCGTTTTGCTTATTCGAAATAAGCAATAACTTAAAAAGATTTACAAAATTTACTCCATTAACCAATCTACTTTGACTTAAGGCTAAGGCTTCATTTCTGGGAGTTTGCCCAAAATCTGGATTATTACCCAAATAAGCATAACTCACGTCCATATTGTCTTCTGAAATAATCTTTGAAGTATTTATAACTTCCAAAGATTCAATATCCTTAGCTAAGGCACCAGTAAGATCGTAGGGAGAAACCACAACTTCTGGCAATCTGTTAATCAAGTCACTTAGGTAGATATTTAATTTTTTAGATTCTAATACCCTCTTATCAATTACCACTAAAAATTCTTGAAATTGAACAGAGAATACCTTAAGAGTATCATTCTCTGCAACCGAAATAGAGAACTTCCCAACCGAATTGGTTATAGTGCCGACTTCCGAATTTATATTATAAATACTTATCCCCTGTGGATCATCCCCCACAGGTACATCCACCACTCCACTCACTAACCTGCGATCTTTCGTTTGCGCAAAACTAAGCTGGACTAGGAATACGGTAAATAATACGTAAGTAAGCTTTTTCATAAATATGATTTGTTTAAAGAAACAATTTTACGCGAAATAAATATAACAAGGTTTACTTAAACTTTGGTTAAAGACTCACAATACTTAAATTTACAAAAATTGATCGATGAAAAATGCCATATTAGCAAGCACTTCTACTCTCCACGGACAGCCTTACCTATCCTATTTACTGCCAGAATTACAAAAGCTTTTCAAGAATTGTACCGAAATTATTTTTATACCTTTTGCGAGACCTGGAGGTATCTCCCATGAAGAATATACAAAAATCGCGGGGGAAGCTTTTAAAAAAATTAATATTAAAGTAAAAGGTCTGCATGAATTTGATGATAAAATTAAAGCACTGAAGGAGGCAAAAGGAATTTTTACAGGTGGTGGTAATACTTTTTTACTGGTAGATAAACTGCATAGGTTTAACTTAATGATGCCTTTAAGAGAGCAAATAATTGCTGGGACACCTTATTTAGGCACAAGTGCAGGAACTAATATAGGAGGACTCACCATGCAAACCACCAATGATATGCCAATAATTTATCCTCCAAGTTTTAAAACTTTAGGTATTATCCCATTTAATTTAAATCCGCATTATTTAGATCCGGATATCGATTCAACCCATAAAGGAGAAACAAGAGAAACTAGAATAAAAGAGTTTCTAACCATTAACACCCAACCTGTAATTGGCCTTCGGGAAGGAAGTTGGTTAGAGGTTAAGAATGAAGACATCTTTTTAAGAGGAACTTTATCTGCCCGGGTTTTTACAGTTGGGAAAGATGCTTTTGAATTACCGACAAATAGTAATCTTGTTCACATTTTATAATATGGAATACCAAAAAATATTGAACACTATTCAAGAAGAGTTAAGCTATCGCAATACCACAGGTAAGGTTGCATCCTATATTCCTGAATTAGCAAAAGTAGATCCTAAAAAATTTGGGATGCATCTTTATTGTAGAGATTCTGGACATTATTCGATTGGAGATAGTAAAGAGAAATTCTCTATTCAAAGTATCTCTAAGGTTTTTACTTTAACTATGGCAATGCAGCTCTTAGGGGAATCACTTTGGGAACGAGTAGATGTAGAACCATCCGGAGATCCTTTCAATTCACTCACTCAGTTGGAGTATGAGCAAGGAATTCCCAGAAATCCATTTATAAATGCTGGTGCTTTAGTAATTGCAGATATATTAGTTTCTAATTTAAAAAATCCAAAAACGGACCTTTTAGAATTCGTTAGAAAAATTACCGGTAACCAAGAAATAGATTATGATCTTACTGTTGCTACTTCAGAGAAATCTACAGGTTATAGAAATTACGGTTTAGTTAATTACATGAAGGCATTAGGGAATATTAAAAACGATGTAGAACCTATTTTAGATTTTTATTTTCATCAATGTTCCTTAGCAATGTCTTGTGAAGAATTGGCAAATGCCTTCATGCTCTATGCAAATGGAGGAATTTTGCTGGAGAATGGAGAGAAAATACTCTCTACAAAACGTGTAAAAAGGATCAATGCTTTAATGCAAACTTGCGGATTTTACGATGAAGCAGGAGAATTTAGTTTTGAAGTTGGCTTGCCAGGAAAAAGTGGTGTGGGAGGTGGAATTGTAGCTATTCATCCTTCAAAATATTCGGTAGCGGTTTGGAGCCCCATTTTAAATCCCAAAGGTAATTCAGAGTTAGGAATGGCGGCCTTAGAAAAACTAACTACACTTACCGGATTTTCCATTTTTTAAAGTTCTGTAATCCGTCACGAACTTGACAGAAAAACCCAAACAATATTTAATAAAAAAACTCCCTGAATCAGGAAGTTTTTAGAGCGAAAGACCGGGTTCCCTTCGACTGTGCTCAGTACAGCGTTCTCACCCTATACTTAATTTAAAAACGAAATTCTTACAAAAAGAAAAACCTCCCCGATTTAGGAAGGTTTTAGAGCGAAAGACCGGGTTCCCTTCAACTGCGCTCAGGACTGGCTTCTCACCCTCTTCTTAATTTAAAAACGAAATTCTTACAAAAAGAAAAACCTTCCCGATTTAGGAAGGTTTTAGAGCGAAAGACCGGGTTCGAACCGGCGACATTCAGCTTGGAAGGCTGACGCTCTACCAACTGAGCTACTTTCGCAATTACACCGCAAATATAATCGTTATCCTTTTCAAATTCCAAAAAAAATTACAGCTTTTTTAAAAAATGATAGCCTTTAATAACATAGCCTAAATTCATATAAAACTTATGAGACTTAAAGTTCTGAACGTAAGAGTTTAACTCTTGCATCTCACATCCTTTAACCTTTGCATATTCAAAAATATATTCGAATATTTCCTTACCAAATCCGCGGTTTTGGTATTCTGGTTTAATAAAAACATGATCTGCTTCGCAAGATTTACCAGCATAATGACGAGTCATGAACCATAATCCAAAAGTGCCAATAACTTCCTCGTTTATATATATTGCAAAACATTCATAATTTTGGTTGAACATCTCTCCCATTCTTGATCTCAATAGGCTTTCTTCTGTTTGATATTCAGACAATTCCATTATTAGTGGCACAACCAAATCCAGATCATTCTTTAAAATCTTGTTAATTGATAATTCCATCCTACCGTTTTCTGCGAAATTAGTCATAATTTTAGCTAGAATTAATAATCAGAATAAAATACTCATGAAAAATAAACCTGGAAAAATCCAAGACCTTATAGACGAAAAATTCATAGAGCAAAGAAAAATATTTTTGTGGGGCGGCGTAGACGATAAATCTGCCAAGCACGTGATAGATAGACTTTTATACCTAGATTCTATCTCAGATAAAGAGATCCAATTTTTCATAAATAGTCCGGGAGGTTTTGTAACCGATGGTTTTGCCATTTACGATACGATGAAATCTTTAAAAAGCCCTGTTGCAACTATCTGTTCTGGACTGGCTGCTTCAATGGGATCTATCTTGCTTTCTGGTGGAACTAAAGGAAGAAGATTTATTCAACCTTTATCCAAAGTAATGATACACCAACCAAGCGGAGGAGCACGTGGACAAGCTTCGAACATCGAAATTCAAGCAGCTGAGATCTTGAAAATAAAAGAAATTAGCGCTAAGATTCTTGCAGAAAATTGTGATCAGAAAGTGGAAAAAGTCTTGAAAGATTTTAACCGAGACTATTGGATGGATGCACAAGAGTCTATTGCTTATGGTATAGTAGACGATGTTTATAACCCTTAAATAATAGGAGATATGAGTCAGGAGATAAAACACAAAGAGAATGATAATAGAGGAATGTTCTATATGGAGGATGATAAAGGAATCACCTCTGAACTTACCTATTCAAAAAAAGATAATGGGATTCTAATTATAGACCATACGCAAACAAGACCTGCCTTGGAAGGTAACGGATTGGCTTCTATGCTTTTAAAAAGAAGTGTAGAATATGCCAGAGAAAATAATTATAAAATTGATCCACTATGCCCATTTGCTGAAGTTCAATTTGATCAAAATATGGAATATAGAGACGTTTTAGCAAACTAATTATATTTGCAAAATGAGCATTAATTTAATGATACGGGAAATTACTGCTGAAGAGACCTATTCTATTAGGCAACCTGTATTACGGCCTGGAAGGCCAATTTTAGAATGTCAATTTAGTGGTGATCAAGATGAAGGAACATTTCATCTTAGCATTTTTCAAAATTCAAATATTATTGGGGTTGCTAGTTTTATGAAAAACAGCAACCCTTTTTTTAAAAACCACACTCAGTATCAATTAAGAGGAATGGCTATTCTGGCCGAATTTAAAAATATGGGCTATGGTTCGCTTTTACTTAAAGAAGGCGAAAAAAAGATCGATCTGGTAAATAAGGACGCTATGCTTTGGTTCAATGCGAGAATTACTGCAGTAGATTTTTACAAAAAACATGGCTATGAATGCATTGGAAAACCTTTTGAAGTGCCCGGTGTTTGCGAGCACATTGTAATGTTTAAAGATCATTTAAATTAGCTTATAATTATTAAATCCTACTATTTTGAAAATTACCAGGAAATCCTTTTTATGGGGATATGCGATTTGCATCCTAAGCTTCCTAGCGACAACTAGCTGTAAGAATTCGGCTGAAAGTGATAATAATGTTGAAGATAATTATTCTGAAAATGCTCCTTTAGGCTCCAAAAATGAGATAGATAAGCTTCTTTCACAGGAGAATCAAGTTAGTTTTTTTCAATTAGATTCAATTAAAAAATTTTATGCAGTAAATCCAAATCCAGTTTGGAGCGATCTTCAGTTTAGAACATCATTTATTGAGGTTTTAAAAAAAACAGATCTGGAAGGACTCTCTTATTCTGAATATCATGGACAAGACATAGATACGCTTACTGCTCATATTCGAGAACTTAATAATAAAGAAAGAAGCCGATTAGATGTATTGCTTACAGATGCTTATTTCCAGTACAGCAATCATTTATTGAATGGAAAAATAGAGCCACGAAAAATTCATGAAGTTTTCGATATTCCTAGGAATGAAGCTTCATTTACAAATCTTTTAAAACAATCTTTGGAAGCAAACGATTTTGAAGTCGCTTTTAAAAAGATAAGACCAACTAACCCAATCTATACACAACTCATTTCAGCATTAAAAGAATTTAAAGAGAAGAAAGAAGAGTTTGAAGAATTTAAGGATATTGAAGAAGGCGATCTAATAAAACCAGGGATGCAAGATGGAAGAATGCCAAAGATCAAATTTCGTTTAATGGCTCTAGGGTATTTAAAAAACATAGATCCTTTTACCTACGATCATTCCGAAGCTGTTCAAGAAGCCATTAAAAATTTGCAGCTGGATAATGGTTTATTGGCAGATGGAATAGTGGGAAATAGCACAATTGCTTTATTAAATATAGATTATAAGGATAGATACAACCAAATACTGGCAAACTTAGAGCGTTGGAGATGGTATCCAAGAGATTTAGGGGAGCACTACATATTAGTGAATATCGCTAATTATCAATTAGAGGTGCTAAAGAATGATGAAGTTGTAAGTAGTCATAAAACCATGGTGGGCACAGATGTAAGAAAGACTCCCATATTTTCTGAAGAAATAAAATATATTGTCTTTAATCCAACTTGGACCATTCCACCTACTATTAAGAGTAAAGATGTTATTCCAGGAGTTCGAAAAAACATCGATTATCTTTCCAAAAAACATTTGAATGTTTACAATGCAAATGGGGAACGATTAGATCCTTCAGAAATTGATTGGAACAACAATAGGGTAAATTCATATACGTATAGACAAAACCCTGGAGGCTCGAATCCTCTGGGAGTTGTAAAGATTATTTATCCCAATAAACATTTGATCTATTTACATGACACGCCTTCCAAATCGCTTTTTTCTAGAAATTCCAGAGCACAGAGTTCTGGTTGTATTAGAGTTGAAGCTGCATTGGAACTGGCGCAATATCTACTGGAAGATCAACCAGAATACATTTCAGAAAAAATTGAAGAAATCATTGCTACCGGAAAAACAACACAAGTTAAAATGAAACAACATGTTAAAGTGCATCATTTTTATTGGACGGCTTGGTTAGAAAACGGAAAGCCTAAATTTACCGAAGATATTTACAAATATGATAAAAAAATAATTTCAGAATTATTGAAGGATTCTAAGCCTTGATCATTTCGGAATTTTGTAAATATGTTTTATCTGCAGAGTGGATATAAATTACAGATTTATTCTTAATTACATCTATAATATCATTGGTTAAGGCAGTTGGTAGTGCAGGACATCCGTAGCTTCTTCCTAATCTTCCCAGTTTATTAATAAAAGATGGATTTGCATAATCTGCTCCATGAACTACAACATATCTCTCACGTGCTTTAGAATTAAATTGCTTTTCCATTCCATCTATAAACATAGAATAGCCATTCTTACCGATATAAGTTTCACCTGTTACATAAAAACCAAGTGAGCTTTGTAAGGAATTTACTTGGTTTGAAAAATTGGTTGCAAACTCGCCACCAGTATTTTTGCCATGAGCAACAACTGTATTAAACAAAACTTTATTAGAGGTCATATCTAAAACCCACATTCTTTTCTTCGTAGAAGACAAAGTAAAATCTATAATAGTAAGTATTTTCTTTTCAACTAGATCCTTATCTTCTAACTTAAAATAACCTAACATTCCATTTTTAAAACTTTCTAGATCTGGAACGCTTGTATTCTTTTCCACAAATTCAGCATAAGCGAGGTTAATTTCCTCATCTACTGTCAAATTAATTTTGGAAGTAATTGTAGATAGTTCTAAAGGTTTTTCTGTTATGTTGGAAGAGGCAAGACCATCTGTGGTATTAAAAGCAAAGGAAAAGGTAAGGCAAGAAATTACGGTTAGGATTTTATAAGTCATAAAAGCGGGTTAATTTTTTAATGATTTGTTAATTATTTCCAAACATAATGCCAACTTACAAATATTAATTTAAATCCAACTATTTAGTCGATCAAAATTGCTTTATAGCGATTAATTATCTAAAATAACACTTATTATCAGGCATTTAAATATTGCCTTTTTAGGAGACAATAGGTATACTAACGTATAATTTTAAATAATATTTCATGAAGAGCTAAAAAAAATATTGGGAAAATATTATTAAATATACTTTTAACAATTTAACACTTCTTATATTACCTTAAAAATGAAGATTTGAATAGCATCTTGGTTGAAAAAGCACTTTGCGAAGTAAAATTTTTATACTACTTAAATGAATCAAATAGTTATTAAGTTAATTTTTAATAAAACATTAGTAGCACAAATTACCCACTACTATTTATAGTTTATATCTTTACGCACTTATACAAGAAATTTATGAATAAGAAAGTTGTTCTTATGATCTTAGATGGATGGGGAATTACTCAAGATCCTAAGGTCTCGGCAATTTCTCAAGCTAATACTCCTTTTGTAGATAGTTTATTTACAGATTATCCAAATGCCCAACTATTAACTCACGGGATGAATGTTGGTTTACCTGAAGGCCAAATGGGGAATAGTGAAGTTGGCCATATGAATTTAGGAGCTGGAAGAATTGTTTATCAAGATCTTGCCAAAATCAACTTAGCAGTACAAAACAATAGTTTGATAAGCGAGCCCGTGTTAGAGCAAGCTTTTGATTATGCCGTAAAACATAAAAAACCGATACATTTTATGGGTTTGTTAAGCGATGGTGGAGTTCATTCCCATATAAACCATTTAAAAGGTTTATTAACAGCTGCTAATGAGTTTGGTGTTAAGGAGAAATATGTACATGCGTTTACCGATGGTAGAGATGTAGACCCAAAATCTGGAGTTAAGTATTTAGCTGAAATCCAAGAGCATTTAGATAAGACAAATAGTAAATTAGCTTCAGTTATTGGAAGATATTTTGCAATGGATAGAGATAAGCGTTGGGAACGAGTTCAAAAAGCTTACGATCTTATTGTTTCTGGAAAAGGTGCAAGATCTACAAATGCCATAAACTCTGTTGAAGAAAGTTATGAGAATGGAGTTACAGATGAATTTTTAGAACCAATAGTTTTAACTAATGAAAATGGTGATCCTGTTGCAACCATGAAAAATGATGAAGTTGTTATCTTTTTTAACTTCAGAACAGATAGGGGAAGACAACTCACCCAGGTATTATCACAAGAGGATATGGCCCAATTTTCAATGAAAAAAATGCCTCTATACTATGTAACTCTTACAAAATATGATGATGAGTTCACCAATGTAAATGTGGTCTTCAAAAAAGAAAATATTAAAACTACCTTAGGTGAAGTTTTAGAGTATATGGGGAAAACCCAGATCAGAATTGCCGAAACAGAGAAATATCCACATGTTACCTTTTTCTTTTCTGGAGGAAGAGAAAAACCATTTAAGGGTGAAAAAAGGATAATGTGTAGTTCTCCAAAAGTTGCTACCTATGATCTGCAACCAGAAATGAGGGCATATGAAATTAGAGATAAAATAATTCCTGAACTTAACTCTGGAAAAGTGGACTTTGTATGTCTTAATTTTGCAAATCCAGATATGGTAGGTCACACCGGTGTGATGGAAGCGGCTATAAAGGCCTGCGAAGTTGTAGACGAGTGTGCGCAAAAAGTAGTAGAATCCGCTATAGAAAATGATTACAGTATTTTAGTAATTGCAGATCATGGGAATTGCGAAGTAATGAGAAATCCAGATGGATCTCCAAATACTTCACACACCACGAATCCGGTTCCACTAATACTTGTAGATAAAGATATAAAATCCATAAAAAATGGTAAATTAGGGGACGTGGCGCCAACCATACTTAAGTTAATGGGAATCACTAAACCTGAACTAATGACCCAAGAACCTTTAATATAAAATAAATGATTATGAAATTAAGTTTATACGTTTTAGCTTTTGCATTATTAACGAGTTGTGGTGAATCCAAGCAAACCACAAAAAACGCAGCTAACACCACTGCTGAAGCTACCACGACCAATGAAACTACAACTACCACCGTTACTACTAATACAAAAGTAGAAACAAAAGCAAAATCGAATATGCAAGAAGGAATGTTAGTAGGAGAATTTATAAAAGCAGATCTGGAACAAGAAGCTTTTGCCTCTTGGTTTAATTCTGGATATAGCTCTTATTCTCCTTCAGAAGAAGCAATGAATACTATTAAAAAAAATATTTCAGATTATGAAATAGTTGCTTTTATGGGAACTTGGTGCCCGGATAGCAGAAGGGAAACTCCAAAGGTTTTCAAAATATTGGATGAAGCTGGTTATGATATGTCAAAACTTACTTTTTACGGCGTAAATAGACAAAAATCCACCAATGAAAATATCGAAAAAGATTTTGATTTAAATAGAGTTCCAACAGTTATCTTCTTGAAAGATGGAAAAGAAGTAAATCGTTTTGTAGAATATCCTAGAGAAACTATAGAAGAAGATTTCGCTAAAATTGTATCTGGAAAAGAATATAAAAACTCGTACGCAGAATAATAAACTTAGTAATATCCCTACATATTTTGAGTTTTATAAATCCATTTTTCTCAGTAAATTTACAGCATGTCTAATCCTAAAACGATTGCTGTAGATTTTGATGGAACAATTGTAAAAAACAGGTATCCTAAAATAGGAAAACCAATGCTTTTTGCTATTGAGACCTTGCAACATCTGCAAAAGGACGGCCATCTTTTAATTCTCTGGACGTATAGAAGCGGTCGTGAATTACAGGAAGCAGTCGAGTTTTGTGAACAAAAAGGAATTAAATTTTACGCTGTAAATAAAAGTTACCCCGAAGAAATATTTGATGAATCCCTGAGTAGAAAAATTCAGGCAGATATTTTTATTGACGATAGAAATATTGGAGGCCTTCGAGGCTGGGGAGAAATTTATCATGAATTATCCTCGAACCCCGAAAAGGCGAAATTTTCCAATAAAAAAAAAAGAACTACGCCGGGAAAAAGTGTATTAAGTTATATTAAATCTAAATTATGATAATACCCAAGACCAGAGAAGAAATTGAGCTAATGAGGGAAAGTGCCTTGGTAGTTTCTAGAACTTTGGGGATGCTAGCTTCAGAAATAAAACCGGGGATAACCTCCTTAAAACTGGATAAGCTTGCTGAAGAATTTATAAGAGATCAAGATGCAATTCCTGGATTTTTAGGAATGTATGATTTTCCCAACACTTTATGCATGAGTCCAAATGCACAAGTTGTTCACGGAATTCCAAATAATACACCACTCGTGGAAGGAGATATAATCTCAATAGACTGTGGCGCTGTAAAAAACGGTTTTTATGGAGATCATGCATATACTTTTGCAATAGGAGAAATACCAGAAGAAACTAAAAAGTTACTCCAAGTAACCAAAGAATCTCTTTATATAGGTATAAATGAGTTTAGAGCGGGAAAGCGCGTTGGGGATGTTGGATATGCCATTCAGAAATATTGTGAAGATCATGGATATGGTGTTGTACGGGAATTGGTAGGACATGGACTTGGTAAAACGATGCATGAGGATCCAGAAATGCCTAATTATGGAAAACGTGGCAGAGGTAAAAAGTTTGTAGAAGGAATGGTTGTGGCCATAGAGCCAATGATAAATATGGGTACAAAGAATATTAATCAGTTAAAAGATGGCTGGACCATTTTAACCGCAGATAATAAGCCAAGCGCGCACTTTGAGCATGATGTTGCCTTAATAGATGGTAAACCAGAATTGCTTTCAACCTTTAAATATATTTATGAAGCCTTAGGGATTGAAAGTACTGAAGAAGATAATTTTAGATCTAAAGTATATGATTAAGAATTTTAGACAAGAGCAATGGGTAACTTACCATGATGAATCATGGCAGGAAAGGTTTGTTTACAAAGTTTCCAGTTATGGAAGAGTAATAAGCTTTGTGAAGAATCCAGAAGGAGAATTATTAAAAGGCGGTAGAACTGCCGGATATCTTTCTTTCGTTGTTAATCTTAAGGATGGAAGAAAGAAGAATTATTACTTCCATAGAATTATCGCAGAATGTTTTCTTGAAAAGAAGGAAGACGATATTTTTGTGATCCATAAGAACTATAAGAAACAGGAAAATCAAGTTTCCAACCTCGCTTGGACCAATAAGGAGGAATGGACCCAACATCAATTTGGTAATCCAAATGTGAAGCAGAATAAAGTAAAGCGTAAACTAAGACAAGTAACTTCTTACTCTAAACTTAGTTATGCTCAAGCGGTAATTCTAAAGAAAAAATTGCTAGATCCAAATAGAAAGACCAGAATAAGAGTATTGGCGAAACAATTTGGAGTGTCAGAAATGCAATTGTACAGAATAAAATCTGGAGAAAATTGGGGTGATATCGAAGTATGATCCAAAAGACATTCAAATTTTTTCTGAATAAAATTCCAAGACCACTTCTTATTAGACTAAGCTATTTAATAAGGCCTATTATTGCATTCAGCTTAAAAGGATCAAAATACACAGATCCTATAGATGGAAAGTCCTTTAAGAAGTTCTTGCCTTATGGGTATGAAGACCAGCGAGAAAACGTACTTTCCCCTTCAACTCTTTCGTTAGAGAGACATCGCCTACTTTGGTTATATCTAAAGAACGAAAGTGCAATATTCTCCGCTCCTCTAAAACTTTTACATTTTGCACCAGAACAAGCTTTTTACAAGCGATTCAGGAAAATGAAAAATCTGGAGTACACTACCACAGATCTCAATTCTCCATTAGCAGATGTAAAAGCAGATATTTGTAATTTACCTTTTGATGATAATTCTTTCGATTTTATTCTCTGCAATCATGTTTTAGAGCATATCCCGGACGATACGAAAGCGATGAAGGAGTTATACCGAATTTTAAGACCGGGTGGTACAGCAATCCTCCAGATCCCTCAGGATCTGCAAAGAGCAAACACTTTTGAAGACAATAGCATTACCTCCAGAAAGGAACGTGCCAAGATCTTTGGCCAGTATGATCATGTAAGAGTTTATGGTAGAGATTATTTCGAGAAACTTAGGAGTATCGGTTTTAAAGTGGAAGAAGTAGATTATACAAAAACCTTATCAGCTTCAGAGATTGATACTTTTAGATTAGAACAAGGGGAAATTATTCCAGTTTGCACCAAATAGAATTATCACTCTGGCCTTAAAACTTTTTTAAATCCAGGAGTGCTAAATATTTTCACTTCTTCATTTTCTTCCGCATAGATAAAATAAACATCCACATCTTGGATTCTGGATAACATTTCTTGAGAGCGCTCAAGTCCTAATGCCATAAATGCAGTAGCATATCCATCTGCCAAAGCACAGTTCTTAGCTAAAACAGAAGCGCTTAATAAATTGCTTTTTTCTGACCTTCCATTTATTGGATTAATGGTATGCACATAGCGTTGTCCATTTAAAGAATCTAATCTAAATTTTCTATAATTTCCTGAAGTTGCCATACCTCTATCTTTTAAGAAAAGAGTTGCTTCAAAAACACGGTTGCCTTCAGTTTGTAAGGGATCATCAATTGCCACGATCCATGCTTCACCAGAATCCTTATTGATTCCTTTGGCAACCAGCTCTCCTCCTAGTTCAATTAAATAATTAGAAACTTTATAAGAATCTAAATAATTGGCAATCACGTCTACCGTATAGCCTTTTGCAATCGCATTAAAATCTAAATAGATCTTTGGATCTTGCTTGGAAATAGTATTATTAGGATTTAGCTCTATCTTATTTAAACCTACATATTGTAACATAGAATCTATTACAGCAGTGTTTAAGCTGTCATTTCTTGCATCCGGTCCAAAGCCATAGGCATTTACCAAATTACCCACCGTTGGATCGAAAAAGCCATTACTTTCTTTAAAGATCTTTTGTGATTGCTCTAATACTTTTCTAAAATTTTCATCTATCACAATGCTGGAGTCCCCGTTATTAATTTTCGAAATGTCGGAGTCCTTTCTATAAGTGCTCATGGAATTATTTATACTTTCAATTATAGAATCCAATCCCTTTTGAAAAGGAATGTCATTTTCACTGAAGTATTTAATGTGATAAGAAGTTCCCAGTGCTTCCCCTTCAAATGAATGTTCTTTATTTTTACTTGTACAACCCAAAAGCAATTGAGAAGCTACAAATAAGACCAAAATAAATTTTTGACTAAATTTCATGTAATCCATCATAATTCACAGTGTAATCTTCATCTTTAAAAACGGGTTTTTCGAAATCTTCAGAATTCGCTAAGCCTACTCCCGCATAGAAAGTTCGAGCATTAAATTTATCTGCATGAACCTTGATTTCATTTAAGAAAAAGGGATCATATGCTTTCGGATCATCGGGATAGGTGATTGCCCGCACGATTACGAAATGCAATTTTTTTTCCTTTAAGGCCACGAACTGCGGATTTCGTTTTAATTGACTATTAACTCCAAGAAATTCGAATCCATCATCTTCTAAAGCTTTGCCAACAATGTTCATTGCTAGGTTATGTAGTTCTTGATCTGATAATGGTTCCTTCATAGCATTCAAAAATACGAATAATGAGAAAATTACTATATAAAAAAGACCGACTATAAATAGATCGGTCTTTTAAAAATTATAATTAAGATCTCGGCTTA
Organism: Gillisia sp. UBA3175; assembly: GCA_002364325.1. GTDB lineage: Bacteria > Bacteroidota > Bacteroidia > Flavobacteriales > Flavobacteriaceae > Gillisia. The sequence goes on along the minus strand of DEXV01000001.1, from coordinate 57,216 downwards.
TCCACCAAAATCATCGAATCTTACATTTTCTGGAGGAACTCCCAGATCTTCTGTCATTTTTTCTACGGCTTTGTTCATCAAAGGTGGTCCACAGAAATAATACTCGATATCTTCGGGATTCTCATGATATTGTAAATAATTATCTATTACCACTTGGTGAATAAATCCTACAAATCCATCTCCTTCATCTTCAATACTTTTCTTCACTTTCCAGTTATCCTCTTCCATTGGTTCAGATAATGCTAAGTAAAATCTAAAGTTAGGGAAATCACGCTCTAAGGCTCTAAAATGTTCTGTATAGAATAATTCTCTTTTAGATCGACCTCCATACCAATAACTTACTTTTCTTCCTGTCTTCAAGGTTCTAAATAAGTGATATAAGTGAGAGCGCATTGGCGCCATTCCAGCTCCACCACCTACATAAAGCATTTCTGATTCACTTTCGTTTATAAAAAATTCTCCATAAGGTCCAGAAATAACAACTTTATCACCTTCTTTTCTTGAGAAAATATATGACGAAGCAATTCCAGGATTTACATCCATCCAACCGTTCTTAGCTCTATCAAATGGCGGTGTTGCTACTCGAACATTCAACATGATCTCACGACCCTCTGCAGGATAAGAAGCCATAGAATAGGCACGTTCCACCGTCTCAGAATTTTTCATCTGCAAAGGCCAAAGTTTAAATTTATCCCATTCTGCCTTAAATTTATCCGGCTCTCCAGGGTGCTCGTCTGGATGCGCAGTAATATCCATATCTTCAAATTTAACCTCACAACGAGGGATTTCAATTTGGATATATCCACCTGCTTTATAATCCATTTCTTCCGGGATCTCTACTACGAATTCCTTAATAAAAGAGGCTACGTTGTAATTACGAACTACTGTTGCGTCCCATTTCTTGATACCAAATACCTCTTCCGGGATCTGGATCTTCATATCTTCTTTTACCTTAACCTGGCAACCAAGTCTCCATCCTTGAGCGATCTCTTTTCTAGTAAAATGTGGCTCTTCTGTTGGCAGTATAGTTCCACCACCTTCAGTAACTATACATTTGCACTGAATACAAGTACCACCACCACCACAGGCAGACGGTAAGAATAATTTTTCCTGACCTAATGTTGAAAGTAAAGTTCCACCAGAACCAACTTCCAGATCTTTTTCTCCATTCACACTAATTGTAACTGGTCCAGAAGGAACCAATTTTGCTTTTGCGCCCAATAAAATGGAAACTAATAAGAGTATAAGTACTAAAAATACAATTACACTTGCTATAATAACTGTCATTGTTGTGTCTTTTTATTATAATTCAATTCCCATGAAACTCATAAATCCAATTGCCATTAAACCTGTAATAATAAAGGTTATACCTAAGCCTTTTAAAGGAGCAGGAACATTGGAATATGCTATTTTCTCTCTAATTGCAGCAATTGCTAATATTGCTAAGAACCAGCCAACACCACTACCTAATCCATAGGTAATTGCCTCGGTAACTGCTGTAAAACTTTTTTGTTGCATGAACAAAGATCCTCCTAAGATAGCACAGTTCACAGCGATAAGTGGTAAGAAAATACCCAAGGCGCCATAAAGGGCTGGAGCAAATTTCTCTACAACCATCTCTACTAATTGTACCATAGATGCAATAACCGCGATAAACATAATGAAACTTAAGAAACTAAGATCTACACTAGCATATTCTGGATTTAACCATTGTAATGCCCCCGGTCTCAGTAAATATTGATCTAATAAAAAGTTTATTGGTACTGTAACTGCCAATACAAATATAACTGCTGCTCCTAATCCAACAGCTGTTTTCACTGTTTTTGATACTGCTAAATAGGAACACATTCCTAAGAAGTAGGCAAAAATCATATTTTCTATGAAAATACTTCTAACAAATAAATTTATATAATCCATTATTATAATGCTTTAGAGCTGTTAGTTGTTTTGTTCTATTAATATTCTGTTTCTTGAACGTTGCACCCAGATTATGATACCCACTACGATAAGTGCCATAGGAGATAACAACATCAATCCGTTATTCTCGTAACCTAAAGCATATAAGCCTGTAGATTCTGCTGCGACCGCTGCTTTATGTCCAAGAACTTCGAATCCGAATAATTTTCCAGATCCTAATAATTCTCTAAAGAAGGCAACGATGATCAAGATGATACCATATCCGGCACCGTTACCGATTCCATCTAAGAAAGATTTGTAGGGCCCGTTACCTAATGCAAAAGCTTCTAGCCTCCCCATTACAATACAGTTGGTAATAATAAGTCCCACGAATACAGAAAGTTGTTTACTTACATCGTAAGCATAGGCTTTCAAGATCTGATCTACTAAAATTACCAAAGCGGCTACCACCACTAATTGCACAATGATCCTGATTCGGTTCGGAATTAAATTTCTTAGCAGGGAAATGATCACGTTAGAAAAAGCTACTACAGCCATTACCGCCACCGCCATAACTACTGCAGGTTCTAACTGAACAGTGATCGCTAATGCAGAACAAATCCCTAATACCTGAACAGTAATTGGGTTATTGTCATTTAACGGATCACTTAATAATTTTCGGTTGTTCTTTGATAAGAAGTGTTCTCTTTCTTCTGTATTGGAGAGAAATAAGATCATTTCTTTTTTCTTTGCTTCTTTTTCTTCAGAAGCTATTTTTTTATCTATAGCCATAATTACTGAATTGCAACTTTAATATCGGTTTGCTTTTTGAAATAAGGTAGATAGTGTTGTAATCTTTCGGAGATCATATCTGAAACTCCATCTCCAGTAATTGTTGCTCCAGAGATTGCATCTACTTTATTATCCTCTTTATTTGAAGGTCCAACGTTTCCTTTAACTACCGAAACTCCTATTAGATTTCCGTTACCATCAAAGATCTTTTCATCAGCAAAACGTTCTCTAAACCAAACTTGAGTGATCTCTGCTCCCAATCCCGGAGTTTCCCCTTTATGATCGAAAACTGCACCTTTAATAGTGTTAACATCATTTTTTAAAGAAACATATCCCCAAATAGCATCCCAAAGACCTTTTCCTCTTAGTGGAATTATGTAGTATTTCTTACCTTCAATATCTGCAATATATAAAGGATATACTTGCTCATTTACAGGCTTCTTAAGTTCTCTAGCAAGATCTACTGCAAATGCATCGGTTCCTTCAGCAACACTTCCATCTTCTTTCAAAGCGATGGTTTCAGTAATATATTTATTATATAATTCTTCTGCTTCACTTCTTTCGGTTTCAATCCCTACTGTAGCCAAGATATTTTGCATTTTCTCCTGACGTACGTTCTCATTTTGTATTGGCTGAAGCGATGTCGCTGTAAAGGCCAATACACTAGCAACCACTACTACCATGATCACCGCAAAGATGAAGGTATAAGAGTTGGTATTCGTTTTGTTTACTGGTATTTCTTCCATAACTAAACTGCTGTTTTAATTTGTCCGGATGCGCTTACCGCTCTTTTCCTTCTTCTTGTGATGTTTGCATGTATCACATAATGATCTATTACGGGAGCAAAAACATTCATCAATAATATAGCCAACATAATTCCTTCTGGATACGCTGGATTAAATACACGTATCATTACCGCAAACAATCCTATCAAGAATCCGTAGATCCATTTTCCTTTTAATGTTTGTGCTGCAGATACAGGATCTGTTGCCATAAACACGATTCCAAAAGATAATCCACCAATTATTAGGTGCTGATACCAAGGGAAATTAGTTAGGGCGTTACCTTCTATTCCCATACTTGGAAGAGCATTAAAGATTAAGGCCATTACCGATGCTCCTATAAAAGCACTTAAAATAATTCTCCAACTTCCAACTTTTGTGAGCACCAATAATAATGCACCTGCAAGTATACATATGGTAGAGGTCTCTGCTATAGATCCCGGTATAACTCCAGAGAACATATCCATTGCACTATAAGAGACATCATTTCCTGATGCTAAACTACCTAAAATAGTTTCACCAGAAACTGCATCTATATTCGAAGCCTCACTTACCCAAACCTTATTTCCAGACATGTATGTTGGGTAGGCAAAGAATGCAAAAGCTCTAGCCGTTAAGGCCGGGTTTAATATATTCATTCCGGTTCCTCCAAATGCTTCTTTCCCGATAATTACGGCAAATATTACAGAGATGGCAACCATCCATAAAGGAATATCTATAGGCATGATCATCGGAATCAGAAGTCCTGTAACCAAATAACCTTCATTTACCTCGTGTCCTCTAAATATTGCAAATGCAAATTCAATCCCTAAACCAACCCCGTAAGAAACAGCGATCATTGGAAGAATTTTCCATGCTCCATGAGCAAAGGCTTCCAAAAAGGGAACACCATTAGCATATTCTGGTAATTGATGTAAATATTGGTATCCTCCATTCCACATTCCAAAGATAAGCGCAGGAATTAAAGCAATTACCACAGTGATCATGGTTCTCTTTAAATCTACCGCATCTCGAACGTGAGCCCCAGTTTGAGTAGTGTGATTTGGAGTATATAAAAATGTGTCCAACGCATTGATCGCCGGTGCATATTTTTCAAATTTCTTCCCCTTACCAAAAGGTTCTTTAAATTTATCTAATTTTTGTCTTATCCATTCCATAATTCAACTTTTTAACCTACTTCGGTAATCATTAAATCCAAGCCAAGACGTATAATTTCTTGAGCTTCTAATTTTGAAGTGCTCACATAATCTATCAATGCAAAATCTTCAGGAGCAACTTCGTAAATCCCTAGATTTTCCATTTTTTCAATATCTCCAGCAATACAAGCCTTAAGCAACTGCATTGGATAAATATCCATTGGTAACACTTCTTCCATTTCTCCTGTAACTACTAAGGCACGCTCTTCACCATTTAAATTGGTAGTGGGTTCGTACTTCTTTTTTGGAAATAACCAAGAAAGTGAGGTTCTGGAATTAGAATGAATATTGTTATATGTGAATGGCAACCAGCCAAACATTCTATACTTGTTACCTTCCGGAATTAAAGTAAGAGAATTATGATAAAAACCAATATACTGGCTGTTAGAAAGGTGATCTCCAGTAAGGACATCTCCAGATATTATTCTAACATCATCTGAAACCTGACCAATAAGATCTGAACTATTCGCCCCAATCTTAATAGTATAATATTTATGTTCCTTTGCTTCGCTACCAGCTAATGCAATGGTTCTATCTGCATGATATTCCCCAGTTAAGAACACATTACCAATTATAGCAACATCTTCTGCTCCTACTGTCCATACTCTATCTCCCATGTTAACAGGATCTATCTTATGGATTTGAACTCCAACGTTTCCAGCTGGATGCGGACCACTTACTTTATGGATCACCGCTCCGTTAATACCGCTTAATAAAGCTTCCGAAGTTGCATCTACAGAAACATGCACCTTTCCAGGCGTTAATTTTTGTAATGCATTTATACCTTCTTGAAAAGCAGCTACTTTATCTTTTAATACAAATCCAAGATCTGCAGATAAAGGCGCAGTGCTTACTACAGAAATAAAGATTGCTTTTGGCGTATCCTTAGGATCGGCAACAATATCGTAAGGGCGTTGCTTGATAAAAGCACCACAACCACTTTCCAGAATTCTGTTTTTCACAGCTTCTGCAGTTGCAGTAGAAGCATTCATTTTACCAAAATCCTTATAAGTGTCGGTAGGATCGGCATCAACGATTACTTCAATAATTCGACGCTTTTCAGCGCGTTTTATTTCTCTCAAAGTTCCACTAACAGGCGATGTAAAATTAAGATTCTCATCATATTTTGAGAAAAATAACACATCACCAGCAAGAAGCGTCGCTCCTTCTTTAATAACCATTTTTGGTACTATAGAGTGGTAATCCGGGGGTTTTATCGCGTACGTCTTGGATCTGGGAGCCTTAATAACTTGTTTTTCCGCCTCCCCTTTTAAACGCAGAGTAAGCCCTCTTTTAATTCGAATGTCTTTTGACATAGGATGGAGTGTATATTAAATTTATTTTTTAAAGTGTGCAAATTTACTAATTTTAACCCTACAACTCCCAAAGAAATTGTATATTTTTCAACCTAACATTTGTTAAAGTGCTCCTATAAAATTAAGGGAATAGATTTTGTAATTACCTTTATTCTAACAACTAAATAAATGAAGAACGCACTTTTATTGTTTTGTTTTCTCATGACAGGCATTTCTCAGGCTCAGATCGAGCAAGAAGTATTGCCACCTAATTATATTAAAAGCATTGTGTTTCAAGGAAATTCTAATCTATCAGGAAATCCTGTAATCCAATTAGGGGAATCTTTAAGACTGGAATTTGACGATATTATTGGAGATGAAGCCAATTATTATTATGTAATAGAACATTTTAATTACGATTGGACGCCTTCAGATCTAATCAAATCTGAATACTTAAACGGATTTGATGATGTAAGAATCAGCATTTATAACAACTCCTACAACACACTTCAAGGATATTCCCATTACAATCTTTCAATCCCAAATAAAGATACACAATCTCTTAAGGTTAGTGGGAATTATATGCTAAAGATATTTAATGAAAATGATGAGTTGGTTTTTTCTAGAAAATTTATGGTTTATAAATCAATTGCACAGGTGAAGGTTACCATAAAAAGATCAAGAGATTTAAAATACATCAATTCAAGGCAAGTGGTTAACTTTAGCGTGGAATCTCCAGATCTTTTAATTAGAAACCCAGAGTCTACCGTGAATGTAGTGATCACTAAAAATCATAACTTAAAATCGGCAATTAAAAATATTAAACCTCAGTATATTATAGGTAATGAACTTATTTATAAATATGATACTCCCACCGCGTTTCAGGCTGGAAACGAATATCTTCAGTTTGATAGCAAGGATCTTCTTGCTACCACTATCGATATAGGGAGAATCGAATTGAAAGATCTCTATAACCATTTCCTTTTTGTGGATCAATCCAGAGCTTCTGAACCTTACTCCTATAATCCAGATATAAACGGACAATTTGTCCTAAGAACGCTACAAGGACAAGATCCATCTATTGAAGCTGAATATGTTTGGACACATTTTAAACTACAAAATTTTGATCCTTTAGATGATGCCGAAATCCATTTGTATGGTGCATTCAATAATTTTGAACTAGACGACGCTACATTAATGAAATATAATAAAGCAACTGGCCTATATGAAAATGCGATGCTTTTGAAGCAAGGATATTATAATTACAAATATGTATTGTTAAACAAAGATGGAACTTTAGAGGAAGGATATATTAGTGGTAATTTTGAAGTTACTGAAAACACTTATCAAGTATTGGTGTATTTTAGAGATCTGGGAGCTAGATATGATCAAATTATAGGTTTGGGAGAAGCGAGTTCCCTAAATATTTCTAACTAAGGTTCAACCAAAACTATTTGGCAGATGAAGAGCCAACGCTCCTTAACTAAATACCGTGGATTAAATTGCTTAAATTGTAAACATCCATTAGATATAAGTGATAAATTTTGCTCCAATTGTGGGCAATTAAATACTACTAAGAAACTATCCTTTAACGACTTTTTTTTAGAGTTCTTTGGCGGAATATTTTCCTACGATTCCAGAATGAACAGGACCTTAAAAAGGTTAATATTTCATCCCGGAAAGATTTCCCGTGATTACGTAAATGGAATGCGCACCCATTATGCAAATCCCTTTAGATTCTTTTTAAGCATCGCCATTATTTTCTTTATTGTTTTTAGCTTCACCAATAACTCCATGAACTTTCAAACTCCAGATGAAGAAGCTTTTAAAAAACAAATAGATAATATTCCAGATGAAGCTAAGCAAGAAATTTTAAAAGATCTAGAAAAAACTCCTTTTAGTAATAAGGTAAATTTCGATTCTATACTAAATTCTACAAGCACACCTAAAGTTAAGAATTACAAGGATTTTTATATTTCACAAAAAGAACTAAACAGTCTAAATTTCTACCAATCTAGCAAAAAGCAGATAGAGCTTTATTCTGAATTTTATGAGCAAACTACTATTCTAGATCCCCTACAAGCATTAGATAGTCTTAAACACAAGAATAACTTTAAGAACAAGTATCTATACAGAAAAGTGGTGGATGTGAATCTTATTAATAAGGATCCAAAGATATTTTTTGATTACTTGATAAGCAAGTTACCCTTTATTATATTCTTCTACTTACCAGTATTTGCCTTAATAATTTGGCTGTTTTATTTTTACAAGCCATTTAATTATATGGAGCATTTGGTTTTCACTTTTCATGTACAAAGCACTTTTTTTGTATTCGTTTTAATTGGAGAGCTGTTAGATCAAATAATTAATACCGACGTATTTACCGGAATCGCTTTATTAATATTTCTGTTTTATTTATATAAAGCTTTGCGCAATTTTTATAAGGAAGGTAGATTTACCACCATTGTTAAATTTATGTTTCTAAATTTAATATTTCTTACATTAGCAGTGATCGCTGCCTTAATTTCGGCAGTTACATTTTTCGCAATAAGGTAATTATGGTTCAAAAAGTTACATGTGGGATTAAAATTTCCGTAGAAACCAATTTTGAAGGCACGTTCTATAAGAACTATAAGATCCACTTTGCCTTTGGTTATAAGATTACTATTGAAAATCAAAGTAAAGACTCGGTACAATTAACTTCCCGCTTTTGGGATATTAAGGATGCCTTAAAGGATACCGAAATTGTTCAAGGCGAAGGGGTAATTGGAAAAAAGCCCGTGCTGAAGCCTGGAGAATCTCATACCTATAATAGTGGTTGTTTACTATCTGCTCCTTTTGGTTCTATGAGTGGTTATTATGACATGATTAATTTTACGACCTCCAAAAAATTCAAGGTGACCATCCCATCGTTTAAATTAAGCGCGCCTTTTGCATTGAACTAAAACATTGGTTTAAAATTCTATCTCTAGTTTTTTTCTATTTCTAAGGTCCATATACCTCATCATTGTTTTATCCTTCTCAAGTTCAAATTGAGATATATTCTGAGTTCTTACAAAGCCACGGTTCATGATCACATCTATTTCAGGATCGCCAATTCCTGCTGTGGTATGAAATTTCCAAAAAGCTTCAGCATTTAAAGATTCTTTCTGAAGAAATTCTTGAAACCAATTATTTCGCATTTGTTTCATTTCTAAAGAATATAAAGGAGATGAAGACCAGATATGAGGTTTTAGCTCCAGATCTTTATAATGCTTTGTTTTTCCATCCCAAACTAATTCCAAAAACCGAAGCTCTTTATTCCAATCTACTGCAACTATAGTAAAAGGTTCAATTTCATCAAAATTATAATCTTTAACCGAAGCATCTATAGATCTAGCAGCCAAAAGATCTTTTACAACCACGCCTCTACTCTTTCTATAGCTTTCCAATCTCACATGCGGCTTAAATTCGCCATTCAATAAGCAGATCAATCTATTGTTTTCACTTATCCCGATCCAAGTGCCTCCGGCCAATTTATCTTTAGGGTATAACATTTTAACACCATTTTCCATATAGAATTTTGGAGGTAGGGCTTCTCTACTTGCTGCCTCATCCCTATTGGAAGTTAAAATAAATCCTAACTCGGAGTTGATCTTTGGAATAACTGTTACTGTACACATATATAATAGGTCTATAGCATTATTTGCAACTTACAAATTTTTTAAACGCCAGACTTCTATTACGTTGAACTCGGGTAGACTCGGTTAATTTTTTTATATTTACCGGCATTAAAAAGAATAGATAATAAATTAAAATATAATTATGGGAAAAGGATTTTTTCAAGTTCCAAAAGCTATTAATGAGCCTATTAAGACTTACGCTCCGGGAACACCAGAAAGAGAAGAAGTATTACTTACGTACAAGGACATGTTCAATACAAAAATGGATGTGCCATTATATATAGGTTCAGAAGAAATAAGAACTGGGGATACCATGAGCATGCATCCTCCACATAATCATAAACATGATCTTGGTACTTTTCATTTAGCTAAGAAAAAACATGTAGAACAAGCAATTGCAACTGCATTAGAAGCTAGAACTGCTTGGGCAGAACTACCTTGGGAACAAAGAGCTGCCGTTTTTCTTAAAGCAGCCGATCTTATTGCTGGTCCATACAGAGCAAGAATAAATGCAGCGACTATGATCGGACAATCTAAAACAATCTTCCAAGCTGAAATTGATGCTGCCTGTGAATTGATAGATTTCTTGAAATTCAATGTAGAGTATATGGCTCAAATTTATGAAGAGCAACCAGAATCTTCTTCAGGGGTTTGGAACAGATTAGAATATAGACCTTTAGAAGGATTTGTGTACGCAATTACACCTTTCAACTTTACTGCAATTGCCGGAAATCTTCCTGCAAGTGCGGCATTAATGGGAAATACTGTTATTTGGAAGCCAAGTGATAGTCAAGTATTTTCTGCACAGGTAATCATGGAAGTATTTCAAGAAGCTGGAGTTCCAGATGGAGTTATCAATATGGTAATGGGAGATCCAGTTATGATCACCGATACAGTTTTGGCTAGTCCAGATTTCGCCGGGATCCACTTTACCGGAAGCACAAGTGTTTTCAAAGGATTATGGGGTAAAATAGGCGCTAATATAGATACCTATAAAACCTACCCAAGAATTGTTGGAGAAACAGGAGGAAAAGATTTTATTTTGGCACATGCATCTGCAAATGCAAAACAAGTTTCAACCGCTATTGCCAGAGGAGCCTTTGAATTCCAGGGTCAGAAATGTAGCGCTGCATCCAGAGCTTACATTCCAAAAAGCTTATGGCCAGATGTTAAAAAGCATTTAGTTGAAGATGTGAATTCCTTTAAAATGGGTTCTCCAGAGGATATGAGCAATTTTATCACTGCCGTGATCCATGAAGCTTCTTTTGATAAATTGGCTAAATATATAGATCAAGCCAAGAAAGATAAGAATGCGGAGATAGTTGTGGGTGGAAATTATGATAAATCTGAAGGTTATTTCATAGAGCCAACCGTAATTCTTACTACAGATCCTAAATATACCACCATGGAAACCGAATTGTTTGGACCAGTGGTTACCATTTATGTATATGATGACAAGAAGTGGGAAGAGACATTAAAATTGGTTGATGAAACAAGTATCTATGCCTTAACTGGTGCGGTACTTTCTGGAGACAGATATGCAGCTAATCAAGCAACTCAAGCACTTCAAAATGCTGCCGGTAACTTCTATATTAATGATAAGTGTACAGGAGCCGTTGTTGGTCAACAACCATTTGGTGGAGCAAGAGCTAGTGGAACCAATGATAAGGCAGGATCTAAGCTTAATCTACTAAGATGGGTCTCCCCAAGATTGATCAAGGAAACCTTTGTTCCCGCAACAGATTATAGATACCCTTTTCTAGGAGAATAATCTACTCTTCATTAAAATATAAAAAGCCGCAAATTTAACAATTTGCGGCTTTTATTATATCTAAAAATCAGGCATTTACAAAAAAGTTTAAGATAAAATTGTAAGTTAAAAGTGATATGTTTTGAATTTTATTCTGATTTTATTTCTTCTTATCGATTAAAATTACCTTTAACCGAATACTTTATAAACATTCAAAGTATTAATGTAATTTTAACTGTTAACTACCTAAAGAACAAATCAATACCTCACAAAACTTCCCCAAAGTTTTGTTTCACTAAATATAAAATTACTCGATTACCCCCTACGTAATTTAGTTAGCTCTAAATGTATATTGCTATGGGAAAAAAATTACTCTTTCTCGTTTTATTAACGTTTGCTTTCTTTTTGCTTAATCCGTTTAGTGGGTTTGGGCAAAGTTGTTCGACAAAACCAACTGCATCAATTTCGGGAACAACCACAATTTGCGCTGGTACTTCTGCCACTATTACATTTACTGCAACTGCACTTACAACAGTAACTTATCGAATTAATTCTGGCACAAATCAAACAATTAACATTGGAAGCTCCGGCAGTAATACATTATCTGCTACCAATCTGACCACCACAACTACTTTTTCATTGGTAAATGTTCAATATACAAGTGGAAATTGTAGCATAGAAACCCCAACTGGTTCTGCTACTGTTACTGTTAATCCAAATCCAACTGTAAATGCAGGAGGAACAATTTCTGCAATATGCCAGGGAGGAACAACAACTTCCCTAGGTGGTTCTTTTGGTGGTGGAGCTACATCAGCAGTGTGGTCAGATGGTGGAGCAGGTGGAACTTTTGCAAATAATACAGGAAGTTTTCCCAATACTACAACTTATAAAGCCTCAGCAACATCTGCGGCATCAGTTACATTAACACTTACAACTGCTGGTGGATCATGTGGAACTGTTAGTGCCACAAAAACCCTAATTGTAAATCCAAATCCAACTGTAAATGCAGGAGGAACAATTTCTGCAATTTGCCAGGGAGGAACAACAGCAGCTTTAGCCGGATCTTTTGGTGGAGGAGCTACTTCAGCAATATGGTCAGATGGTGGAGCAGGTGGAAACTTTACTAATAATATCGGGAGTAATCCAGGAAATACAACTTATACTGCTTCGGCTTCAGCGCCGGCATTAATCACTTTAACTCTTACATCAGCAGGTGGGTCATGTGGAACCGTAAATGCTACTAAAACGTTGACCATAAATCCAAATCCTACTGTAAGCGTAGGTAGTTCCATTTCTTCAATATGTCAGGGAGGAACAACAACTGCTTTAGGTGGTTCTTTTGGTGGTGGAGCTACATCAGCAGTGTGGTCAGATGGTGGAGCAGGTGGAAGCTTTACTAATAATACCGGGAGTAATCCAGGAAATACAACTTATACTGCCTCCGCTTCAGCGCCAGCTTCAATCACTTTGACACTTACCTCAGCAGGTGGATCATGTGGAATTATAAGTGCTACAAAAAATTTAACTGTAAATCCAAATCCTACTGTAAATGCAGGTGGAAGCATTCCTGCCATTTGTCAGGGAGGAACAACTGCAGCTCTAGGAGGTTCTTTTAGTGGAGGTGCAACATCAGCGGTTTGGACTGCAAATGTAACAGGTGGAAGCTTTTCAAATAACTCAGGGTCTACACCAAATATAGCTACTTATACTGCAGCGGCAAATGCACCGACAACTATTACATTAACACTTACTACTGCTGGCGGTTCATGTGGCCAAGTTAATGCTACTAAAACCTTAACTATAAACCCATCTGCCACGGTAAGCGCTGGAAGCAATCAAACTATTTGTTCTAACTCTACAGCTATTATGGCCGGATCCTTCGGTGGAAGCGCGACCTCTGCTAGCTGGAAGTCAAGTGGAAGTGGATCCTTCAATAATAATTCGACAACTGCTATTTATACTCCAAGTAATGCAGATATAAATGCAGGAACAGTTACATTAACTTATACCACAATCGATCAATCAGGTATTTGCAGTCCTGTAGAATCAAGTATGATATTAACCATTAAAAAAGCTGTTGAAATTAATTCACAACCTTCAAATACAGCTATATGCGCAAGTTATTCGGCGAATTTAACTGTTGTAGCTACTGGCGATGGATTAACATATCAGTGGTATAAAGGAACATTAGGCAGTGGAGTAGCAATAGTAAATTCATCAAATATAACGGGTGCATCTAGCAATATTTTAAATTTTAAACAAGCTTCTACAGATGATGCTGGTCCATATTATGCAATTGTAAGTGGGACTTCTCCTTGTACCGAAATAATTACTGACCAAGTAACTTTAAAGGTGGATCAATCTATCACAATAACAACTCAGCCAATTACTCAAACAGTATGTCAAGGTGTGACTAACTTGAGTTTTACTGTAGCAGCGAATGCTGGAAGTGACCCTTTGACATATCAATGGAGAAAAAATGGTGTAGCCATAACTGATGCAACAGCAGCTTCTTACGATATCCCAGAGGCGACATCAGCAACTGCAGGTAATTACGATGTTGTAATTACCGGATCTTCAGGTTATACTTGCCCATCAATTCAATCTGCAGTTGCAAGCTTAATAGTAAATCCGACACCAAATGTAGTAGCCACCAATTCGGCTCAAACAATTTGTTCTGGAAATGCAATCACAACCATGGCGTTTTCTGGAAGTGTTGCATCAACGGTTTATAATTGGACTAGAGATAATTCAGGAACTGTAACAGGAATAGGTGATAGTGGAACGGGAAATATTAGTGGAAGCTTGACCAGTACTTCCAATGCTCCTGTAACGGTAACTTTTACCATAACGCCAACAGCAAACTCATGTCCCGGAACACCAATTACAGCCACGGTTATAGTGAATCCAAAACCAAATGCTGTAGCTACCAATTCTGCTCAAACAATTTGTTCCGGAAGTGCAATTACAACTATTGGATCTTCTGGAAATGTAGCATCAACTACTTTTAATTGGGCTAGAGATAATACAGGAACTGTAACCGGAATTGGAGCTAGTGGAAGCGGAGACATCAACGGAAGCTTGACAAATACAACAAGTGCTCCTGTAACGGTGACTTTCACCATCACACCAACAGCAAACTCATGTCCCGGAACACCAATTACAGCTACTGTTTTAGTTAATCCAACTCCAAATGTAGTAGCCACCAATTCTGCTCAAACAATTTGTTCTGGAAATGCAATCACAACCATGGCGTTTTCTGGAAGTGTTGCATCAACAGTTTATAATTGGACGAGAGATAATACAGGAACTGTAACCGGAATAGGTGCCAGCGGAACCGGAAATAATATTAGCGGTAATTTGACCAATACAACAACTGCTCCTGTAACGGTGACTTTTACTCTTACTCCAACAGCAAACTCTTGTACTGGATCTTCAATTACAGCCACGGTTATAGTGAATCCAAAACCAAATGTAGTAGCCACCAATTCTGCTCAAACAATCTGTTCTGGAATTGCAATTACAAGCATAGGGCTTTCTGGAAATGTGGCATCATCTACTTTCAGTTGGACAAGAGATAATACAACTTTAGTAACAGGAATTCCAAATGGAACCGGAAATAATATCAGCGGTAGCTTGACCAATACTACAAATGCTCCTGTAACGGTAACTTTCACCATAACGCCAACAGCAAACTCTTGTCCTGGATCTCCAATTACAGCAACCGTAATAGTGAATCCAACGCCAATCGCTGTAGCTACCAATTCGGCGCAAACAATTTGTTCCGGAAGTGCAATTTCAAGCATAGCGCTTTCTGGAAATGTGACATCATCTACTTTCAGTTGGACAAGAGATAATACAGGAACTGTAACCGGAATAGGTGCCAGCGGAACCGGAAATAATATTGCCGGAAGCTTGACCAATACAACAAATGCTCCTGTAACGGTAACTTTCACCATAACACCAACAGCGAACTCTTGTCCAGGAACTCCTATTACAGCTACTGTTGTAGTGAAACCAACGCCAATTGCATCAGCCACAAATTCGGCGCAAACTATTTGTTCTGGAAGTGCAATTACAAGCATAGCGCTTTCTGGAAATGTGACATCATCTACTTTCAGTTGGACAAGAGATAATACAACTTCAGTTACAGGAATTCCAAATGGAACCGGAAATAATATTACTGGAAGCTTAACCAATACAACAAATGCTCCTGTTACAGTTACTTTCACCATCACACCAACAGCAAACTCTTGTCCTGGATCGCCAATTACAGCAACCATAATAGTGAATCCAACTCCAAATGTATCTCAACCAAGCTCACAAGTGGTTTGCAATAATGCACCAACGGCATCTATAAACTTTATTACAACTAATACAGGTGGAACTTCAACTTATTCGTGGACAAATACTAATCCCTCTATTGGGTTAGCATCCTCTGGAACTGGAAATATTCCTTCCTTTACCGCAACAAATTCAGGAACTAGTCCGGTTACTGCAACAATTGTAGTTACTCCAACTTTTAATAATGGAAGCATTAATTGTTCTGGATCCACAAAAACTTTTACAATAATTGTTAATCCAGATTCAACTATAAGTTTATCATCCCCTGTCGGAACGGATGCTTGTATTAATAATGCAATGACACCCATTAAATATGCAATTGGGGGAGGCGGAACCGGAGCTTCCATCACCTCGGGTACTTTACCTTCAGGTTTAACAGGAGTATATTCTGCAGGTTTTTTTACTATAAGTGGAACTCCAACAGTAATTGGAACTTTTAACTATACTCTGACAACATCAGGAGCCTGCTCTAATGTAGCGTTAAGCGGGGTTATTAAAGTTGATCCATTACCCGTGGGTGGAATATTAACCTTTCAAGGTTTTGGAAGAATAATAGACTTATGTTCTAATCCTGATCCTGGTTATAATGTGCCATTATCTTTATCTGGTGAATCAGGTACTGTAGTAAGATGGAGATATAGACAGAGTTCCGCTACAAGTTGGTCTACTGTTCTAGTTGCTCCAAATAATCAAATTTTTACTGGGAAAACGTTGACTGCCCAAATGATCAAAGATTTACGCCTTAATGAATCAACTATTTTTGAGGTAGAAATTCGTAATGGTTCCTGTAGCCCTAATGTTTTTTCACAAAATGCAACGCTTAGTATCATATCACAAAAGATCGCTCCTACACCTGTAACCATAACACCTGCAGTCTCTTGTGCTGGTGATCTTATCACTCTTACTTCAAGTACCGGATATGGCAATGGAGCTGACGTTACCGGAGGAAGTTTTGATAATGCCAATTCATTGACAAATGAGGGTTGGAGAGTGAGAAGAGATGGTAGTACTACTGACCTTGATTTTCCTGCCAATGGAAATACAACTAGGCCTAACATATGGTCCAACACCAATGATAAACCATTTTATACTGCAAATTTAGATGGGTCCGGAGGCTCTGACCAAATATGGGACTCTGGAGATAAAAAGTTCGCTATTGTAGCAGGAAATAACCCCTCGACCATAGAAACACCAGTTTTTAATACATATGCTATGGAATCTGGATTTATTACTTTTGATCAAGCCTATAATTTAACCGCAGGAAGTTCTATAAGAGTTGAGATTTCTACAGATGGAGGCCTTACCTATCAATCCAAAGCTTTATATGAAATTATTGGAAATGCAGCATCTGGTAAAATAAATAGTTTTGGTACTTCCTCTGATCCCAAGAATAAAATCTCGTTAGATTTAACGGAATATCTAGGACAGGGAAACATAAGAATTAGGTTCCATTTTATAGGGAAATTGGATGGTGACGTTTGGGCTATAGATGCAATAAAACTTCCAGGTGGTCCCTCTGGAGTAACAAGTGTCTGGACTGATTATACCAATCCAACTAGCCCTGTTACTATTGGCTCATCCAGTGTTGTAACGTACACTCCCAAACTTATTGGATGGAATGACTTTGAAATAAGAACAAAATTAACCTTTGACAGTAGCGGTGCAGCTTGCCCAGTAGTGGAAAATTTTAAAACTATTAGAGCTTTTGTCTTTGATAAGTATACTTCTACCGCAACTGCAAATGGCGGAAGTTGTGGATTTGAAAACGTGCAACTTTCAGGAAAAATTCTTAATTCTAAACAAGTAGAAATTACATCCTTTCCTACTCTTGATGGATACATCACAGAATGGAAAGTTACTGGGCCAACAGGTTACACTTTTTTACCATCTCATTTTTCCAATGTAAATGCATCTCTTCAGCCAATAAATGATCCCAATGCTATATTTAATCCAGGTGTGGATGGAACATTTAAACTTACCTGGACTTTAACTCCTACCTTAAAGGATGCTTCAGGTAAATTAATAGAGAATACGGGATGTCCACCTGTATTAAATTTTGTAGATGTGGTAATTAAAAATTGTAATGCCATAGACTTCGATGCTGTAAACGATTATGTGGATATTGGGGATGGGTATACAGGTAATTATAGTATCGAAGCCTGGATAAGACCATTTAAAAGAATAAATGCAGACAATACTGAAACTAATCCAACTATAGGAACAGTAATAAGCACTCCACAATTAAATATTAATATGAGCGATCTTATTATAGCTGGAGTAAAACCAAATGATCGTTGGTATCATATTGCAGTAGATTTAGCAGGTAAATTATATATAGATGGAATTGACAGTGAAAAATCTATTGCCAAAACTTCTCCTGTAACTAGTACAAGAGCATTCATCGGAGCAAAATGGACTTCCCCTAATCCAACAAATTTTTTCTCCGGATGGATAGAAGAAGTACGAATTTGGAATGGAAATATTTCTCAAGATCAAATTAGATTTCTGATGAATCAGAGGTTACAACCCGGAGCAAATATAGGTGTTGAAGTTCCAATGCTCGCACCCGGATTGGCATATGGAAGTCTTGCAGGATATTATCAATTACTGGCAGATCCTGCAAAAATTTTAAATGGAGGCTATACTATTGATCTTGCTAACTCAGTCGTGAATGGAAAATTAAGAAATATGACTACTTTCCAAGAAAATACTGCTCCGCTGCCTTATACATCTCGCATCGATGGACAAACTTGGGGAACAGACGATACCTGGACGAATTTCAATGTTTGGGATGCTCCTAATTCAAAAGGATTTAATGATACTCCAATAGATTGGAATATTGTAAGAACTTCCCACAATATTACTTCTGGAGGAAAAGACATTACTGTTCTAGGCTTAAAATCTGAAGTTGTTGATAAAAAACTTACTATAGAATCTCCAGGATTTAGCGGCCTTGCAGAAAATAATCCGGGACAAATGATAAGAGTTACACATTATCTTAAACTGGATGGTAATATAGATCTTGTTGGGGAATCTCAATTATTGCAAGATCAAGGAAGTATATTGGAAGAAACAAGTAAGGGATGGTTAGAGCGGGACCAACAAGGAACCTTAAGCAGCTTTAATTACAATTACTGGACCTCGCCTGTAAGTGTTCAAGGAGCAGCAAACAATTCTGGATTTACAATGCGTAGTGTATTGTGGGATGGAACCGATTCTAACAGTCCTATAGCAATAAATTATCAACCGGGATATCCCGCTGCTGATGGAGCGAAAACAAATCCTATTACTAAAAGTGATTACTGGATCTTTAAATTTGATAATCGCACAGCAGATGATTATGATTCTTGGCAACATATAGGAAGTACTGGAAGCTTAAAAACAGGGGAAGGTCACACCATGAAAGGGGTTTCGGGTTTAGGTGGTGTTGCTGCAATTACACAATCACAAAACTATGTTTATAGAGGTAAACCAAATAATGGAAATATTACATTAACTATAGATAAAGAACGTAATTACCTAGTTGGTAATCCATATCCTTCTGCCATAGATTCCAAGAAGTTTATTTTAGATAATCTAAATTCTACAACGGTTAATGGAGCAACTAACATTAAGAATATTTTTGATGGCACACTTTACTTTTGGGATCATTTCTCTGGAGCAACACATGTTTTAAGGGAATATATTGGAGGCTACGCGGTATTAAATTTAACTGGAGGAGCACCAGCAATAGCTACAGATGATAGGATTAATTCTACTGCAGGAGTATCTACAAAAACACCAGAACAATTTATACCAGTTTCACAAGGATTTTTTGTAAATACTGGGACCGAGGAAAATATTTCTGGTGGGGTTTCATTTACGTTGGATGGTGGACCTATAACTTTTAAAAATAGTCAGCGAGTATTCTCTAGAGAAAGTTCCGGGAATTCAATCTTTTTAAAACCTGAGAATATAACAAAAACAGGGAAAGAAGAAACTAAAAGTGTTACTCCAAAAATTCGTATTTCTTTTAAATCTCCCAAAGGATATAATAGACAACTTTTAGTAGGTTCAGATCCAAATACCACAAATGGCTTTGATCTTGGATACGATGCACTAATGATAGAATACAATGTAGAGGATATGTATTGGATCCAGGATAACAACTGGTTAGTAATTCAAGGAGTGCCAGATTTTGGAAAGGAACAAGTCTTACCATTAGGTATACGAATTGAAAAAGCTGGTGATTTTACTATAAAAATAGATACTTTGGAAAACCTGAATGCCGATCATACAATCTATTTAAAGGACAAATTATTAGATACAATACATGACATTAAATCTGGACCTTATAAATCTACTTCTGTAGAAGGAGAGATAACAGATAGATTCCAGTTGATATTCTATAAAGAAAAATCCACTCCAGATCCAGATCCTATTGGTGGCGATCCTGTAGTTGATGTTCCTGTAGATCCAATAATCATTGATGATCTAACGGAAATAAGCCTATTGCATTCCTACACCGAAAACGAAATGATGGTTTTAAATCCTAAAGAGCTGAAGATCTCCGCCATTTATTTATTCGATATGAATGGAAAGTTACTAGAGGTATTTGATGAAATTCCTAGTGAGAAGGAGATTAGATTAAAGGTGAATAATTTTAGTGATGGTATATATGTATTGAAAATGCATACCGACACCCAGATAATTACTAGAAAAATAGTGATCAAGAAGTAATTGTTTTTTTGAATATCAGATAGCTATAAAAAGATAAAAGAATTTATTGAAATGCGGTTGATTAAAAAAATCAACCGCATTTCAATTTTTATATAAATAATACAGGAAAAAGATGCTTCGGCTTAGGAACTATTATTCACAAGAGAAAGGCAGATTGAAGATTTATTTAAAATTATTCCATATTAAAACTAAATTTCATTAAACATAAAAAACTATAATTCAACCTAATAGCTTCTAAAAAAATATAATTGACGGGAAATTCACAAAAATAATATGAATAAAACTCTATTTAAATAAGATTTTTCCTACAATTAGAATAATTTAATTGGATTTAAGTTAAATTTTAATGTAGTTCATCGATTATATAAGTACTTAAACACGTGATATCAAATATTTTAGACTAGCTTTACACTATTCTATTAAAATATTTGGCTTATGGGAAAAATTACTTTAATGGGAAGGACCCCATTATTATTTTTATTTCTATTTGGTTCTTCCCTTCTTTTAAATATAAATGCCAAAACCAATACAGCCAGTATTACAATTTCTGGTACAGTAACTAATGTCTCTTGCAATAATTTAAAGGATGGTTCTATAAATCTTAGCGTTACAGGTGGAACTGCTCCTTATAATTACACATGGACAGGAACTAATACTTTTTCTTCTACTAGTAAGGATATTACTAATCTTTCAATAGGATCCTATACAATTACTGTTACAGATGCGGACAATAACACTCTCTCTTCTACCTATAATGTATTGCAACCAGATGAACTAACAATGCAGGCGGCAACATTTATGCCGGTGAGTTGTAACGGGCAAAGTGACGGAAGCATTACTGCAGGAGCCGTCGCTGGTGGAAATTCTGGATATGAATATTCCATTAACGGCACAACTTTTCAAACAAGCAACACTTTTTCTGAGCTAGTAGGAGGAAATTACACTTTAAGTGTTAGAGATTCAAAAGGATGTACTGCTACAGAAAATGTAAGTATCGCTGAACCTACAATCTTAACAATGCAAGCTGCAACAATGACTTCTGTAACTTGTGCTGGAGCGGCAGATGGGATTATTACAGTTGGAACAGTTGCTGGCGGAAACAATGGATATGAATATTCTATTAATGGCATAAACTTTCAGGCTAGTAATATATTCTCTGGCTTGGCTGGTGGTAATTACACGATTTCTGCTAGGGATACGAAAGCCTGCATAATTACTATGGCTGTTACTATAACAGAACCATCCGTGTTAACAATCCAGAACTCCACCTTTACTCCTGTAACTTGCAATGGTGTTTCAGATGGAACAATTACTGCAGGAACAGTTTCTGGAGGAAATAGTGGATATTCCTATTCAATAAATGGAACTAATTTTCAAACTGGCAAGATCTTTTCTGGATTAGGTGGCGGGTCCTATACTATAACTGTAAAAGACTCAAAAGGTTGTACTGTAACAGAAAACATTTCGGTAACAGAACCTTTAGCTTTAACTATGTCATCTGCTTCGCTAACTCCAACGAGTTGTAATGGAGCATCAGACGGAACAATAACTGCAGGAACAGTTTCTGGCGGTAATACTGGATATGAATATTCTATAAATGGAACTACATTTCAGAGCAGTAATACTTTTACTGGTCTTAGTGGAGGTACTTATACTCTTAGAGTAAGAGATGCAAAAGGTTGTTCAATTTCCGAAGTGATTCAATTAGCAGAGCCTTCAACTTTAACTATGCAAGCTGCTGAAATTTCGAATGTAAAATGTTACGATTCTGGTGACGGTGAAATAATTGCAGGGATTGTTTCTGGTGGAAATGGTGGATATGAATATTCCTTGAATGGTATAAATTTTACTTCCAACAATACGTTTAAAGATCTAAATGTTGGTAGTCATACAATTACTGTAAGAGATGCCAAAGGTTGCACTTCAACAGAAACTGTTACTTTAACCGGGCCGCAGATACTTGAGATGGATCCAGCAACTAAAACCAATATAAGCTGTAATGGTGCATCTAATGCTACTGTAACTGCAGG
This sequence comes from Gillisia sp. UBA3175, assembly GCA_002364325.1. GTDB lineage: Bacteria > Bacteroidota > Bacteroidia > Flavobacteriales > Flavobacteriaceae > Gillisia. The sequence goes on along the minus strand of DEXV01000001.1, from coordinate 34,750 downwards.
CGAAGTTAGAGGAGGTACCACAGGATATCAATATTCTATAGATGGTGTTAATTTTGGATCTGAAACCACATTTAAAGTTTTATATGCAGGAATATATACCTTGACGGTTCGAGATCTAAATGGCTGTCAAATAGAAGAAGTAATAGAGATTACCGAGCCAGATCCTTTAACTTCAACTTCTTCTACTTCAACTTCAGCATCATGCGTAGGAAATAACGATGGTAGTATTACTGCAGGCACTGTAACTGGAGGAAATGGTGGATATCTTTATTCAATAGATAACATCAACTTTAACTCTACCGGTATATTTACAAATGTAGCTAAAGGATCTTATACTATTTTCATTAAAGACAGTGTAGGATGTGCAACACAGTCGGATGTGATAGTTGATGCTCCAGAAGCAATGAGTGCTACTATAGCTGTGACTAACGTTAATTGCTTTAGTGGTGCAGATGGAACCTTGACCATATCTAATCCAACCGGTGGCCATGGAAAATATCAATATAGTATAGATGGAACTACTTGGAGTACAAATCCGAAGTTTACATCATTAGGAGCTGGAACCTATACTGTTAAAATTAGAGATCTTGATTATCCAACTTGCCAGAACACTCTAAGTACCAACACGGTTATTTCTAAACCTACTGCAGCGGTGAGTGTACAAGTTGCAACCACACGAACTACTTCTTATGGAACCTCAACAGGAACTGCAACAGCTAACGCTTCTGGAGGAACTCCTGGTTACACCTATGCTTGGACAAGATTAAATGAAACAATTATTCTGCAAACTACTAAAACTGCTAATGGCTTGCCAGCAGGTAATTATGTAGTGACAGTTAAAGATATGAATGGATGTGCTCAAACTGCACAACTAAAGATAATAGAAGCAATAAAAGCACCTATCATCCCAACCTCTATTTGTCCAGTGGATGAAGATGTAATTAGAACATCCTATTTTGAAGTAGAAGATCGAACCGCTATTGGCGGAGTAGGGCCTTATACATATCTCTGGAACTTTGGTGCTGGAGCGACACCTGCAACTGCAACTGGTCCTGGATCGCACACTGTAAAATATTCTTCTACAGGAAACAGAACTATAACAGTTACTGTGACAGATGCTACTGGTATAAGCAAAACAGAATCTATAGTTCAATATGTTGGAGAATGTTTTAAAGATGATTGTGGTTCGAATGATTTTGCTATCAATACTTTTTACATGGCAGATGCTAATGGAAATAAAGTGACAGCTTCAACTTGTGGAGATGGACAACCAAAGTTCCTTTATTTTGATTTGCCTACTCAATCTGATAGGTATTCAATGTATATAGAATACATCTTTTCAATAGAACATGCCGATGGTACTTTTACTCATGTAAACAAAGGTTTATGTTTCTACGAAAATCAGGCAATTCCACTAAAAGTTAAAACCATTCAATTAGATTGGGATTGCGGAGATATTTTAACAGTAGAGAATGTATATATGACTTTCTCTAACAATATTAAATGGAAATGTGGACAAGGACCTAATCCTAAATGTTATTCCACCAATAATAATGAAGTCGTGATCACGCCCCTTTATGCGAGAGCGACCCCTAATGAATTGTTATGTAATGGATCTAATACCGGAATTGTTACCGTAAAAGCTAATGGTGGTCAAGGTCCATATCTATACAGCATTACTAATGGAACTTCTGGATATCAAAGTAGTAATGAATTTTTGAACTTACTCGCAGGAAGTTATACGGTTTGGGTAAAAGACAATGAAGGAACTATCTTTCAAGCGACACCTGTAACTATTAAGCAACCTCTTTCACCCATTACTTTAACAGTAAGTTCTAAAAATCCAATATGTTTTGGTCAAACTGGAGAAGCCACTGTGAATGCGACTGGTGGAACTCCATTTGTTTCTGGGACTGGAGATAATTATTATACTTATTTATGGAATGATGCAAGTGAGCAAACAACAGCAACTGCCACTAACCTTAAAAACGGTGAGTATACTGTTACCGTTATCGATAAAAATGGATGTCAGGCTATAAAAACTGTGAGCATTATAGAACCAGCTCAAATTACTCTTGCCATAGCAGGAGAAGATCAAAAATTTAGTTGTGGATTTAATGGAACTAATCTTACAGGAAACGTTCCAACAGAGGGAACAGGCACTTGGACCATTGTATCGGGCACTGGAGGAAAAATCATTGAACCAACTAATGCTCAATCTTATTTTACGGGAACCGCTGGAAGCTATATTCTAAAATGGACTATTACAAATCAAACCAATACCTGTACTACTAGTGATGAAGTGATCATTTCATTTACTGCAGATTGTAGCACCTTAGATTTTGATGGAATTGATGATCACATTACGATGGGAAACAATTATAATTTAGATTCAGGCAATTTCACAATTGAAGCTTGGGTCAAATTAAATTCAGTAAATGGTCAACGCACAATTGCTTCCAAAAGAGATTCCCAAAATCTTTCAGCTGGAGGTTATGATCTTTCCATTAATAGTGGAGCTCCAACCTTTAAATGGGGAAATTCCACTGTAACATCTTCATTTAAGTTAGATATTCAAAGATGGTATCATGTAGCTGTAATTTTCACCAATGGCCAAGCTAAATTATATGTGGACGGAATTAAAGTAGGAAATGGAAGTGCAAGCAATCCTACAGCAACGACCAGCCCTTTTATCATTGGTGCAATTTTTAGAGGAAATAAACCAGAGAATCCCGTGAATTATTTCCATGGTTGGATAGAAGAAGTAAGAATATGGAAAACTGCACTGCAAGAAGCGCAAATAAGATTCATGATGAATCAGCGGTTAAAAGTAGATGTAACCCCAGTAACTGGAACAGTATTACCATTAATAGTTCCTGGAGATCTTGCCTATTCCAATCTTTCAGGATATTATCAATTAATAGGAAATGAATTAGTTAATGGATTTACTCCAGATAAAGCAAGCACAAAGGCCGATGGCCAGTTAAAGAATATTGAAACCACTCAGGAGAATTCAGCTCCACTTCCTTATGTTTCTAAGACTCCAGGACAATGGAGAGATAAGAATACATGGCAGCGGCCGGATGTTTGGGATGCTCCTAACAGTTTAGGAATTAATGGAGAACCAATTAACTGGAATATTGCCAGAATAGCACATGACATCAATTCTGGAGGAAAGGATATTTACATGCTTGGCTTGATTTCTCAATTCGGGGAGCTTAAGATGGCTAATCCCAATCAAACTTTAGATGAGACGAATTCTGGTCAAGGATTAACAATAACGCATTATTTAGAACTAAATGGGAGTATAGATCTTGTTGGTGAATCCCAATTAGTGCAAACTGAAGGAAGTATTTTAGCACCAAGTAGTGCTGGATTTATAGAACGCGATCAGCAAGGTACTGCAAGTAGCTACAACTATAATTACTGGTCTTCCCCGGTAATAGATCAAGGTACTTCCAACACTACTTACATGATCTCCAAGGTCATGTTGGATGGAACAACTTCTAATAATCCAAAAAATATTTTATTTGGGGATGGGGTAACTTTTGCAGATGGGTCTTATTCTACTCCAAGAAAAATAAGTAATTATTGGCTATGGAAATTTAGAGGTACTGCAGATGAGTATGCTGAATGGCAACATATTGGAGGTAATGGAACTTTGAAAATTGGAGAAGGTTACACTATGAAAGGCACTTCTGGTGATGCTGCTATTGCAGACAGACAGAATTATGTTTACAAAGGAAAACCTAATAACGGAACTATTACATTAAATATAGGTCAGGACCAGAATTATCTTTTGGGAAACCCCTATCCTTCTGCAATTGATGCAAAAAAATTCATCTTAGATAATATTAAGGAAAGTGGTGGAAATAACACAAAAAATATTTTTACGGGAGCCGTTTATTTCTGGGATCACTTTGGAGGTAAAACACATATTTTAAGAGAATATGTTGGTGGTTATGCTACTTATAATCTTATTGGAGGAGTTAAAGCAATTGCTACAGACGATAGAATAAATAGCAATACAAGTGCAGTTGCAAACAAAACTCCTGGGCAATTTATCCCGGTAGGACAGGGCTTCTTTATTAACTCTATGCCAGACCCAGCATTAACAGGAGATATGATAGTAGAGGGTGGTGATGTACAATTTAAAAATAGCCAAAGAGTTTTTGCCCGTGAGGCAGTGGGTAGTTCCCAATTCTTGGCTCAGGAAAAAACGGAGATTGCAAATAAAGAGGCAACTTCCTTAGGCAAGATCCGAATTAACTTTCATTCTCCTAAGGGCTATCAGAGAGAACTATTGGTGGGGATAAACCCAAATGCCACTAATGGTTTTGATCTTGGTTATGATGCCCCTCTAAATGAATATAATGTTGAAGATATGTTCTGGATTATAAACGAACATGAATTTGTAATTCAAGGAGTTGCCAATTTCGACGTAGACCAAGTATTACCAATTGGAATGTTGATAGAGAAAGAAGGTAAAACAACCATAGGATTAAAGTCTCTGGAAAACCTGCCAGAGGATAAAGAAGTTTATATACGTGATAAGTTAAATGACAGTATCCATGATTTTAAGTCCGGTGCCTATGAAATTACCATGGAACCTGGCTATATAATAGATAGATTTTCCCTGATCTTCTTTAAACAAAAAGAACCAAATACTCCTACTCCAGATCCAACAGATGTAGTTGTTGAAGAACCTAAAGATTTTGTACTATCTGTTAAACATGGCTTTAATGATAATGAAATACAGATTTTGAACAGTGAAGAAATGGAGCTAACCCATTTGTATTTATTTAATCTGGATGGTAAATTGCTGGAGGAGCATAAACCGATTTCCAACAGTAAAGAAATTCGAATTGGAATAAAAAATTACCCTTCTGGAGTTTATATTGTAAAACTTGAGGCTGAGAATAAAACAATAACTAAAAAGATTATCATAAGAAATTAACAAGTTTATTCTTACATATTTAAGTTTTAATGAAGGAAAAATCATGTAAAATGCACTAAATATGCATTTTATCCAATATTTTTGCCTTTAAGCAAAACCATTTATAACAAAACTACGTACATTTGGCAACTGTTGTAAACACTTTTGCATGCAAAAAATTACCCTACTGGTTAGAACGTGCTTGTTATTATTAATATCTTTTTGTTCTTCCAACAGCCTCTTGGCTTTTGAAGAATCTGAATTAGAAAACTTCAATTCTAAATCTGAAGGTATCTGTTACATGTTTTTTGAATCTAAAGAAATTGAGCCTTTAGATTTTACAGATTCAGTGCTAAAAACTTTTAATGCATCGAGCTATAAAAATTCTGATGCTAAAAGTTCCACCGCATTTGCACAACCTACAATAACTTTTGCATCACCTGCTATACCGGATATATGTAAAGGAACAACAACTGCTGTTCTATCTTATACGGCAACAACACAAAACCCGTCAAAATATACTATTCTGTTTAGCCCTGATGCAAAAGCTCAAGGATTTACAGATGATATTAAAAATCATACATTCCCTAGTGGTGCTGGAAGTATTTCCATAACCGTCCCTGCCGGTGCAGCTGCTGGTACTTATAATGCAACTTTTTATGTAAGTAATTCAGAAAAGGGGAATGACCGTGCAATAAGTATTACCATAAAAGAAGTTCCAACTGTAAATAAACCTGGTAATCAAACTGTTTGCAACAATACTTCTACAACCAGCATAAATTTTTCCGGAAATAATCTTAGCGGTGTAATTTATAACTGGACCAATAGTAATTCGGCAATTGGATTGGCAACTTCAGGAAGTGGCAATATAGCAGCATTTATAGCTAAGAATACCACTAACTTCCCTATTACAGCAAATATTACAGTTACCCCAACCGCCAATGGATGTGTAGGTGCATCGCAAAATTTTACAATTACAGTAAATCCTACTGCTACAGTAACAAAACCTACAGATATTGTTGCTTGCAACAATGGAAACATATCCGCTATAAATTTCACTGGGAGCAATGTTTCGGGAACCACCTATTCTTGGACAAATACTAATACTTCAATTGGAATTGGCGCATCTGGGAACGGAAATATAGCAGTATTTACCGCCAAGAACACTACCAATGCTCCAATAATTGCAAATATCACAGTAACTCCAACAGCTAATAATTGTGCGGGTACTCCTCAAACTTTTAAGATCACCGTTAATCCTACTGCGTCCTTTACAAAACCAGTAGATATTATTGCTTGTAATAGCAAGCAAATTGCATCTATTATTTTTACTGGAGAAACTGTTTCAGGTTCCACTTATAGTTGGACCAACGATAATGCAAACATTGGATTGGCATTATCTGGAACTGGTAATATAGCCGCTTTTAATGCTACAAATACAACGAATGCTCCAGTTACTGCAAATATAACGGTAACTCCTACCGCGAATTCTTGTGCGGGAACATCGCAAACCTTTAAAATTACAGTTAACCCAACTGTTAGTTTCACAAAACCGGTAGATGTTGTTGCTTGTAACACAAATCAGATCGCCGCAATTAATTTTGGAGGAAATACTGTTAATAATACAACATTCACTTGGACAAACGATAATACAAATATTGGATTACCACCTTCTGGAAATGGTAACATAGCCGCTTTTAATGCTACAAATACAACGAATGCCCCAATTACTGCAAATATAATGGTAACTCCAAGCGCAAATTCATGCACTGGAACTCCACAAACTTTCAAGGTCACCGTTAATCCTACTGCATCCTTTACAAAACCAGTAGATATTATTGCTTGTAATAGCAATCAAATTGCATCTATTAATTTTACTGGAGAAACTGTTTCTGGAACCACTTATAGTTGGACCAATGATAATGCAAACATTGGATTAGCAACAGCTGGAAATGGTAACCTAGCAGCCTTTAATGCTACAAATACCACGAATGCTCCAATTACCGCAAATATAACGGTAACACCAAGCGCAAATGGATGTGTTGGAACTCCTCAAACTTTTAAGATCACGGTTAATCCAACGGCAACCTTTACAAAGCCGGTAGATATCGTTGCTTGTAATAGCGAGCAAATTGCTTCTATTAATTTTACTGGGGAGACTGTTTCTGGAACAACTTATAGATGGAACAACGATAATGCAAATATTGGATTGGCTGCCTCAGGGAATGGAAACATTGTCGCATTTACAGCTACAAACACAACCAATGCTCCAATAATTGCAAATATAACGGTAACTCCAACCGCTAATAATTGTGGGGGTACTCCTCAAACATTCACTATAACTGTAAATCCTTCAATAAATATTGAATATACTATTACAAATGTTGCTTGTAACGGAGAGAATAACGGCTCTTTTACAATTACTAATACAACTGGTGGAAATGGTAATTACAGATATTCGCTAACAAATTCATCCTTTAATACAACTAAAACTTTTACTAATCTTACTGCAGGAGTCTATACCGTGTATGTTCAAGACACTCAAGGATGTACCTACCAAGAAGACATCACCATATTACAACCAGAAAATTTAACAATAACTGCTTCCAACTCAACCCCAGCTAGTTGTTTTGGTGGAGCTAATGGTACTATAACAGCTGGAAATGTATCAGGTGGAAATGGAGAATATGTTTATTCTATAGACAATACCAATTTCTCTGCCTCGCCAGATTTTGCAGGATTAAATGCGGGCAGTTATACAATTTTTGTAAAAGATTCAAAAGAATGTGCTTTACAAACAACAATTAATGTAGGTCAGGCTGATCAATTAAACGCTACTCTAACAAAAACTGATGTTAGCTGTTTTGGTGGTTCAGATGCAACAATTACCATTACAAATCCAACTGGAGGATCTGGAAATTATGAGTATAAATTAGACAATGGAGTTTGGCAGTCGAGCAATGCATTTACCGCCCTTTCTGCTAAAAATTATAGTATTGCTATAAGAGATTCATCACTTTCTAACTGTGAAGTTATAATTAATGAAGCTTTTAAAATTTCACAGCCAACTACTGCCATTACTTCACCAATTTCATATACCAGACCAACAAATTTTAACACCCCTACTGGAACCGCAACAGTAAATCCTATTGGTGGAACTCCTGGTTATACTTATGAATGGAGACTTGTTGGACAAACTGCTATATTACAAACCACAAAAACCGCTACTAATTTAAATGCTGGTGATTATGAAGCCACAATTACCGATTCTAAAGGATGTAAATTGGTAAAACCAGTAACTATTATAGATGCATTAGAAGCTTTTATAGTTCCAGTAAGTATTTGTGAAGGAGACCAAAATTCCATAAGAGTTTCCAATTTCTCCGTTGAAGATGGAACCGCTCATGGAGGTGCACCAAGTTATATATACAATTGGACTTTTGGTGCAGGCGCTTCACTAAGTTCAGCTACGGGACCTGGCCCACATAGAGTTACTTATTCTACTACTGGCAATAAGAATATCACCTTAAAAGTTACAGATTCTGAAGGTAAAGTTTATAATACTTCAGAACAACAATACGTTGGCAACTGTTATGAACCATGTGGTCAATCCAGTAATATAGAATTTAACCCAGATAACATTTATATTGGAACTATAGATGGAATCCCAATAGATACAAGCATATTTGGAAATTGTGACAATTCAACTAATAAATATGTTTTTTTAAAAGTTGATAAATCAGCAAATATTTACAATCCTTATACAGAGTTAAATTATACAATTTCTAATACCTTATCAACAGTTCCTAGTTCAAATGAGTATTTTACGAAAGGTTGTAGAAACAATACCGAGATTGATGATGACCCAAATGATGGAAAAGATGGTAAAGTTGGTGAGTTTATAAGGTTAACCTCTACACCTATAGCCTATAGCTGCGGTAATAATTTGGACATCCAGAGCTTCTACATTACATGGACGAACACCTCTGGAAAAAGTTGTGGACAAAGTAATAATGCATTCTGTTTCTCCACAAATGAGCCGGTAATATTACCAACGGTTTTAAATGCTGATGCAATTGCTACCCCTATTAATTGCAAAGGAGCTGCAACAGGAATTATTACCGTTAGAACTTCTGGAGGGTTCGCACCTTATTCTTATAGTTTAACAAGTACTTCTGGTCCTTTCCAAACAAGTAACAAGTTCACTAATCTTTTGGCAGGTGATTACATAGTATACGTAAAAGGCGCTAGAGGGCAAACTAGAAACGTTAATATTACAGTTACAGAACCTGCAACTATTGTCTCTGCTTCAGTTGTTGGAACAAATCCAGAATGCTTTGGAGAAACTGGCAAAGCGACTGTTACAGGCTCCGGGGGGACTCCTTTCACAGGAATTAATAAATATGAGTATTTATGGAACGATGCACAACAACAAACAACCGCTACAGCATCCAATTTAACTGCAGGGGATTACACGGTTACTGTTATTGATGCTAATGGTTGCCAGGCAATAGAAACAATAACTATTACTAATCCTCCTCAACTTACAGTAGCAACTACAGGTGAAGACCAGACATTTAATTGTGGCTTTAAAACTACTATCCTAGAAGGAAATGAATTCGATGAAACAATAGAATTAGGAAAATGGACAATACTATCAGGAACGGGTGGTACAATTACTGAACCTAATAATCCCTTTTCTTCATTTACCGGAGCATCAGGTGCATACGAACTAAAATGGACCATTACAGACTTAAATTTGAATTGTCCTACAGAAAGCGTAATGAAAGTTACTTTTATTGATAATTGTAGTCAGATAGATTTTGATGGAATAGATGACCATGTATTATTTGGTGACAATTATGGGTTAACTTCAGGAGCTTTTTCATTGGAGGTTTGGGTTAAATTAAAATCAACTACGGGTGTTAGAACAGTACTTTCTAAACGTAATTCTATGGACTTAGCTACTGGTTATGATTTAATAGTAAACAATGGAGCTCCTACCTTTAGATGGGGAAGCAATTCGATTTCAACCGCATCAAAAATGGCAACCGACAGATGGTATCATTTAGCAGTTTCTTATGATAATTCCAAAGTATACTTATATGTAGATGGGATTTTGATTGGAAATAAAAGCTTAACCAATCCTTCAACAAATTCAAGTCCCTTTATAATTGGTGCTATGTATAATAAAAATACACCAGACACCCCAGAAAATTATTTTCATGGATGGATAGAAGAATTAAGAATTTGGAACACCTCACTTTCTGAAGAACAAATTCATTTTATGATGAATCAACGTCTAGAAATAAATACCTCTCCAGTAAAAGGAACTATTTTACATATGAATGTTCCAGGCTCGTTAACTTGGAATAATCTTTCCGGATATTATCAACTATTACCTTCCTCTATTTCCAACGGATTAATTTCAGATCTTTCATCGTCAGGAATCAACGGAGAATTAAAAAATATTAAGACCAATCAAGAAAACACTGCACCCCTTCCTTATATTTCGAACGCCAACGGGGTATGGAGCAGTAAAAATACCTGGCTTAGACCAAGTGTTTGGAGTTATCCTAATGCACTTGGTATAAATGGAGAAAAAATAAATTGGAATATTGCTAAAACCTCACACGATATTACATCTGGAGGACAAGATATTAGCCTACTAGGTTTATTTTCTGAGAGCAATAAAATTAGAATGTTCAACCCGGACGAGGTTGAGGATGAAAAGAACTCAGGTCAGGGCTTAAAGATTACCCATTATTTAAGTTTAAATGGAAGCATAGATTTGGTTGGCGATTCTCAATTAGTCCAAACTGAAGGAAGTATTCTAGATGCTAACAGTAATGGTTTCATTGAAAAAGACCAACAAGGTACCGCCAGTAGTTATAATTATAACTATTGGAGTTCACCGGTTGTTCCACAAGCAAACGCTCTAAACTCATCTTATACGGTTGCAAGTGTGTTGATGGACGGAACAAATGCAAGTACTCCTAAGGATATCGATTTTGGCCCAGGTGTAACTTTTGCCGATGGTGCAAAAGCAAATCCAATAAAAATAAGCGATAGATGGATCTATAAATTTAGAGGGAAAGCAGATGAAGAGAGTGCTTTCGAACTTATTGGAAGCACAGGAGAATTAACTGTTGGCGAAGGTTATACTATGAAAGGAACATCTGGTATTGCCGAAATTTCTGATAGGCAAAACTATGTATTCAAAGGAAAACCTAATAATGGCGATATCAATCTAAATGTTGGTAAAGACCAGAATTATATGATAGGGAATCCCTACCCTTCTTCAATGGATGCAAATAAATTCATTTTAGATAACCTTAATGCAAGCGGTGGGACCAACTCTAAAAACATTTTTAATGGTGCTTTATATTTTTGGGATCATTTTGGTGGTAAAACCCATACATTCAGAGAATATGTTGGGGGATACGCAACCTATAATCTAATTGGTGGAGTTAAAGCAATTGCTACAGACGATAGAATAAATAGCAACTCAGGTGCCGTGACAGCTACAGATAATGTTCCCGGCCAATTTATTCCTGTTGGTCAAGGATTTTTTATTAATACAGTTTTAGACGAAGACCTTTCTACCAATATTACTGTGGATGGTGGGGATGTAGTCTTTAAAAATAGCCAGCGAGCTTTTGTAAGAGAAACAACACCTGCGTCTCACTTTTTAAGTCAGGAAAAGAATACAGCTAATCAAAAAGAAGCGATGTCTGATCCAAAAATAAGATTAGATTTCAGTTCTCCGCTGGGATATCACAGGCAAATATTGGTAGGGGTAAATAAAAATGCCACTAATGGTTATGATTTGGGTTATGATGCGCCACTAAATGATTATAATGAAGAAGATTTTTTCTGGTTAATTAATAATTATGAATTTGTTATCCAAGGTGTTTCAAATTTTGATCCTGAACAAGTACTTCCCATAGGAATTTATATTTCCAAAAAAGGAGAATTTAAAATTGAAATTAACAAACTAGAAAATGTTCCTGAAAAGACCACAATTTATCTAAAGGATTTAGAAAAAAATGAATATTTCGATCTAAGAGCTTCAGGATTTAAAATGGAAATTGAACCTGGCGCTTACTATGAGCGTTTTCAAATAGTTTTCAATAAACCCGAAGAAGAAAGTTCAAATCCAGACACTTCTGGTGAAGGGGATACAGAAGATTCAACTTCAGATGATGAAGCTTCAGATGAAACCAATGATGAAACAGATGAAACCGATTCAGAAGAAGCTGAAGGAGAAGAAACAGGGGAAATTGAAATTCCTGAGGTAATTTCTAATTTAAATATTGATATACTTTATATGTCAGTTAATAGAGAATTAGCTATTTATAATCCAGATTTAATGCAAATTCAAAGAGTAGAGATCTATAATTTATTGGGTCAACGTGTTCAGCGATATATAGATATTACAAGTCAGAAAGAAATTAGATTACCGGTTTATGAGTATGCATCGGGAATATATGTGGTGAAGTTATTCTCAGAAAACGCACAAGTATCTAAAAATATTATAATGAAGAAATAAGATTGAAGGATAATTCGATTTATTATCAAATTGAATTATCCTTTATATTTTAATGGTAAGTGTACTACCTTTTTTGTTTCGAAAAAATCTTCTTCGAAGTATTCTGTTAAATTATAAATTTTGGCAGTTTTATAAGTCTTAAGTTCTTCCTCTAGATCCCCTCCTTTTAAATACAAAATCCCATTCTTAAGTTCATGATCACTGTTTTTTGAAGTTTTACCTTTTACCCAAGCAACAAAAGATGGCATTATTGCCACTGCTCTACTTACAATAAAATCATACTCCCCTTTAATCTCTTCTACACGAGCATTTGTGGTTTTCACATTGGTAAGTTGTAATCCCTCTATAACTTCATTTACAACTTTAATCTTTTTCCCAATAGAATCTACCAGGTGAAAATTAGTTTCAGGGAAAAGGATCGCTAATGGAATCCCAGGAAATCCACCACCAGTGCCAACATCTAAAATACTAGCGCCAGGTAAAAACTCTTGAACTTTTGCAATCCCTAAGGAATGAAGAACATGTCTTAAATATAATTCTTCTATATCCTTTCTGGAAACTACATTAATTTTTAAATTCCAATCTTTATACAACTCTTGCATTTGCTGAAATTGTTCTATTTGATGATCGGTTAAATTGGGAAAGTATTTATTGATTAAATCCAAGATCTAGGTTTTTGTTTGGCAAAAGTAATTAAAATAATCACGTTAATTTTCGCCAATTAGGGCATGCTCATTGCAGAATGTTTTACCTTTGGAATTACAGTTAAATAAAATGGCATTAAAACAAGAACACATTCGATTTTCTCGAGTAGACTCGGTAAAATTCTTCAAAACCCTAAATAGTCGTGTAAACGCATATTTTAAGGACAATAATATTTCCAAAACCGGAAACTGGAAACTGCACTTAAAAACAGTGGTAATGTTTTCTCTTTTTCTGGCTCCCTACTTTTTAATTCTTAGCCTTGATATTTCACAATGGTGGATGCTTGCATTAACTATAGTAATGGGCGCTGGAATGGCAGGGGTTGGAATGAATATTATGCATGATGGAAATCATGGATCATATTCATCAAAGAAATGGATCAATAATTTTATGGGAGGTACTATTTATGTGCTCGCCGGAAACGTTTATAATTGGCAAGTTCAGCATAACGTTTTGCATCATACCTACACTAATATTCATGGACATGATGAAGATTTGGATGCTGGTAGAATAATACGTTTCTCTAAACATGCTAAATGGTTTAAAATCCATAAATTTCAACATTATTATTCTGTATTCTTATATGGCTTACTAACCTTTAACTGGGCATTAACTACAGATTTTAAGCAAACCAAAAATTACTTATCTAGAAAATTATCCTACGGTAAACTTCCATCTCCTGCCAAACAGTGGAGCATTATAGCCATTACAAAATTGATCTATCTATCTATTTGGATAGTTATTCCAATGCTTATTCTTTCTATTGCCTGGTGGAAAATCCTTATTGGATTTTTCGTAATGCATTACACTGCTGGGCTTATCCTTAGTATTGTTTTTCAGCTTGCGCATGTTGTTCACGAAACAGATATGCCATTGCCCGATAAGACCGGTTCTATGAAAAACACTTGGGCGATACATCAGCTATTTACCACAGTTAATTTTGCAACAAAAAACAGATTAGTTAATTGGTTTACTGGTGGATTAAATCATCAAGTAGAACATCATATCTTTCCAAATATTAGTCATATCCATTATACCAAGATCTCAGAAATAGTAAAACAAACTGCTAGTGAATGTGATTTACCTTATAACGAATTTAAAACTACAAGAGAAGCTATAGCTGCTCATTTCAAATATCTAAAAGAAATGGGTTCAAAACCTATATCAGCTTAAATTAATTTAAATCACCAAGTTTTTATGCAAGAAAAGTTATCTGACCGTATTAATAATTTAGCAACTTCTCAAACCTTGGCTATGGCTGCTAAGACCCGAGAGCTAAGAGAGGAAGGGAAAGATATAATAGGACTAAGTTTGGGTGAACCAGACTTTAATACGCCCGATTTTATTAAAGATGCTGCCATTCAAGCTATAAATGATAATTACAATTCTTATACACCCGTAGATGGATATGTAGAACTTAAGGATGCAGTTATCACTAAGTTCAAAAGAGATAATAATCTTACCTATAATAGAGCACAAATAGTAGTTTCTACGGGAGCTAAACAATCTCTTGCCAATGCTGCAATGGTGTTGTTAAATCCTGGAGATGAAGTTCTTTTGCCTTGTCCTTACTGGGTTAGTTATGCCGAAATAGTAAAACTCGCAGAAGGTGTGCCCGTTGAAGTTCAAACAACAGTAGAAAGTAATTTTAAAATTACACCTCAACAACTAAGAGATGCTATAACCCCCAAAACCAAAATGATCTGGTACAGTTCTCCTTGTAATCCAAGCGGAATGGTTTATAGCAAGGAGGAATTGAGAGCTTTGGCAGATGTTTTAGTAGATTATCCAAACATCCTCATATTAAGTGATGAAATTTACGAACATATCAATTTCGTAGGCGAACACGCATCTATGGCCGAGTTTGAGGATATGTATAACAGAACAATTACCGTAAATGGAGTTTCCAAAGCCTTTGCCATGACCGGCTGGAGAATTGGTTATATTGGCGCCCCTGAGTGGATTGCAAGAGCTTGCAACAAGATGCAAGGCCAGATCACTAGTGGTGCAAATTGCATCGCCCAACGAGCTGTAATAACAGCCCTGCTTGCTCCAGTAAGTGAAATTAAATTTATGGTAGATACTTTTAAGGAACGTCGTAAATTAATTATTTCCTTAATGGATTCTATAGAAGGGTTTAAAACCCCGGAGCCTGAAGGTGCTTTTTATGTGTTTCCAAATATTTCTTATTTCTTCGGAAAAACTTTAAAAGGTCATAAGATAAATAATGCAACAGATTTCTCTATGTTCTTATTAGAAGAGGCTTTAGTTGCTACGGTTACTGGAGATGCTTTTGGAAATGGAGATTGTATAAGATTATCTTATGCTGCAAGTGAAGACCAAATAACGGAAGCTTTAAAAAGGATTAAAGAAGCTGTATCTTAATCCTATAATTAATTTTAGAATAACAAGCTTCATAGAAATATGGAGCTTTTTTTTTAAATATTATCTATTTCTCCAGAAAAATGGTGTTAATAAGATTAATACAGTAAATAACTCCAATCTTCCTATAAGCATTAGAAAAGCCGACCACCATTTACCCATTACTGGTAATATATCGTAATTATTCACTGGTCCCAAAGCTCCAAGTGCTGGCCCTATATTCCCTAAAGAGGATGCTGCACCACCAATAGCTGTGACAAAATCTATCCCCATCAATCCAAAAACAAGGGCGCCAATTATAAATGCCAACATATATAAAATAAAAAAACCTAGTATATTAAATACAATTTCTTGCTTAATAGATCTGGAATTATAGCGTACCGGAAGTATAGCATTTGGATGTAAACTTCTTTTAAATTCGCTAACTCCATTTCTAATTAATATTAAATGTCTCATCACCTTCACTCCACCCGCGGTAGATCCAGCAGATCCACCAAGGAACATCAATCCGAAAAACAGTATGGTAAGAAAAGGTGTCCACAAAGTAAAATCGGCACTAATAAACCCCGTAGTGGTGATCACGGTTAGCACTTGAAACAACGAATGTCTAAAAGCACTTTCTGCCCTTCCCCAAACCATTGGGTGTTCTATAGAAGAAATACTAACATCTGCTTGATAATAAATACTCAGTGCTGCTACAGCCGTAAAACATATAATAAATATGCAATACCATCTAAATTCATCATCATGCAATACCTTCTGAATTTTTCCTTTGAAGCTAAAATAACTCAAAACGAAATTTGAGCCTGCCAAAAACATAAATAGAATTATTATGTACTGTATTATGGGTTGATCATTCCAATATGCAACACTAGCATTTTTAGTGGAAAAACCTCCAGTAGAAAGTGTACTTAATGAATGGTTAATGGCATCGAAAAAACTCATTCCTGCCACTTTTAAAAGGATAGTTTCAGCAACGGTGCACAAAAAATAGATAAGCCAAAGTCTCTTGGCAGTATCAGTAATTCTTGGTTTCAATTTATCTGCACTAGGCCCTGGAGCTTCTGCAGAAAAAAGTTGCATCCCTCCTATTCCTAAAAGTGGTAAGATGGCAATTGCTAAAACAATTATACCCATTCCACCTATCCAATGTGTCAAGCTTCGCCAAAACAGCACACCCTTTGGAATAGATTCTATATCATTTAGAATGGTAGCCCCTGTCGTTGTATAACCAGACATGGTTTCGAAAAAAGCATTGGTGAAATCTGGAATTGCTTCAGAAAAAATATAAGGTAAAGTACCACTTAAGGCCATGAAGATCCACCCAAATGTAACAACTACATAACCTTCCCTTTTTTTTATCTCCTTGCGGTGACCCCGAGTAAAGAACATTAATATTGTTCCAATAAACATAGTAAAAAGGGCCGCTGCAGAAATTTGAAGTGTTACCCCATCTTCATAGAACCAACTCACTATTACTGCAAATAACATAAATCCACCATTACACAACAGGAGTAAACCCATGATGTGTAGAATGATCTTGAAATTCATTTTTGGCATTACAAAAAGAGTTTTTCTACTTTATTGATAGATCTTGGTAAACAACACACCACAATTCTATCTCCGGCACGTATCATAAAATCTCCTAAAGCAATTACTCCTTCTCCTCCTCTAATTACACCTCCAATTATTGCTGAACGTGGAAAGTCCAGATCTTTTATTTTTGTATCACAAACCTGAGAGCTTGGTTTTACTATGAATTCTAATAATTCGGCATTCATATTATTCAGTTTGGTCATTGCGACCACTTCACCCTTTCTAATGAATCTAAAAATATTATTTGCTGCTAATAATTTTTTATTGATCAAAGTATCTATACCAATAGAATGACTTAACTGAAAATAATCCATATTTTCTACCAAAGCGATGGTTTTTTTAACGCTTTTAGATTTGGCAACTAAACAGGACATGATATTAGTTTCAGAATTTCCTGTTACGGCAATAAAGGCATCCATATCATGGATATTCTCTTCCTCTAAAAGCTCAACATTCCTTCCATCGCTATTTATGATTAACGTATTAGGTAGCTCATCTGCAAGATCAAAGGCCTTGTCTCTATTACTTTCAATTAATTTTACATTAAATTTATTCTCACTAAGATCTGCCGCTGTTTTCTTACCTATTTTACTTCCACCAAGGATCATTACATTTTTAATGGAATACTTCACCTTTCCCGTTAACTTATATAACTCCTCAACTCCACTTTTCACTGTCACAAAATAAACTTGATCTCCTTCTTTAAACTGGGTATCTCCTCTAGGAATTAAGGTGTATTGTGTGCCGAAACGCTGGATAGCAATTGGCACAAAATGAAGTTCAGGAAATATTTTAGCGGCTTCTTTCACTGTCTTACCAACAAATGTGGCAGTTCTAGCAAGGTTTAGACCTATCATTGTTAAAGCGCCATCTTCAAATTCATAACTATCATCAAACGCAGATTGTTTCAATAATAATTCAATTTCTCGGGCTGCAAGAGCCTCAGGCGAGATAAGTTCGTCGATTCCAAATTTATCAAAACCGATTTCCTCTTTATTTTCAAGAAATTCTGTGTTGGATATTCGCGCAATTGTACGTTTAGCTCCAAGTTGCTTGGCCAACACACAAACTGTAATATTAGTAGCCTCACTGGAAGTTACACCTATTACAAGATCAACATTTTTTACTTGAGCTTCTTTTAAAATTCGGATAGATGTAGCGTCGCCTTTTATGGTGCGTATATCCAGATGCGTATCTGCATAAACTAAATTATCCCTATTATTATCTATTAAAGTAATGTCTTGAGATTCGTAAGAAAGTAGTTTTGCAAGGTGAAAACCTACTTCCCCAGCACCGGCAATAATAATCTTCATACTTGTTTTCCAGTTATATGAAAAACCAAAGGTAAGTTTTTTTACTAACGGAAATAAGTAAGACTCTTAATAAAAATACAATCTTATCAACTCTTTTCTACTATATCGCCTATCTTTGGAGCAAATTTTTCTGATGGATAAAAAAGTTACACCTTACAAAGATTCTAACCTAAACAAAAAAGAGCAAGTTGCTCAAATGTTTGATAAGATCTCCGGAAATTATGATGGACTAAATCGTGTAATTTCATTTGGAATAGATGTAAAATGGCGAAAAAAAGTAGTAGCTCTTGTAGAAACCACCAATCCGATTAAAGTTTTGGACATTGCTACCGGAACCGGGGACTTGGCCATTAACCTAGCAGAAACAAGTGCTAAGGAAATAATAGGTTTAGATATTTCTGAAGGAATGCTTGATGTTGGAAGAAAAAAGATTGCCAATAAAAACCTTTCTTCAAAAATACAAATGGTTCAAGCTGATTCTGAAGCATTGCCTTTTGAAAATGACACTTTTGATGCTATAACTGTAGCCTTTGGCGTTAGGAATTTTGAAAATCTAGAAAAAGGCCTTTCAGAAATACTTAGAGTTTTAAAACCTAAAGGAATTTTCGTAATATTGGAAACTTCAGTTCCTACCAAATTTCCCTACAAACAAGGATATAAATTCTATTCGGCCACTTTATTACCAGTGATCGGAAAATTATTTTCGAAGGATAAAGCAGCTTACTCTTATTTAAGTGAAAGTGCAGCAGCTTTTCCATATGGAGTGAAGTTCAACAATATTTTGAAAAAAATTGGGTTTATAGATGTAGAAGACATGCCTCAGACGTTTGGCGTTGCTACCATTTATAAAGCTTCTAAATAATTATATGAAAAAAATAATTGCCATGATCGGGCTATTTTTATGCTTTTCTCAAGCTAATGCTCAATTATTCTCTGGTGAATCTATTACCAATCTGGAAAATATCGACAGGACACGCTGGTCATGGGGTTACTACCTAGGTTTTAATACTTACGATTTTGATTTTGATTATAAAAAATACAAATCCGACCGAGTTTTTAGTAAAGACATAAGTATAGAGCGTGGGATTGGCTTTAATGTTGGGTTGGTAGGAAATTTAAAATTATCTGAAAATTTTGATCTTCGCATGGAACCAGGTGTTAGTTTTAATACCCGTATTCTACAAATAACAAAAGCCGATCAAAATACTATTCGAGAAATTAATTCTACCTATGTACACATTCCTTTACTGGTAAAATTCTCTGCAGATAGATTGAATAATTTTAGGCCTTTCGTTCTGGCTGGAGCTTCTACTTCCTTAAATTTATCTAGTAATGAAAAGAATCCAGATGATAACAGCGTTGGCCAATTTAGAATGAAAACCAATACCTTTTATTACGAAGTTGGTGTAGGAATAGATCTTTATCTATACTATTTTAAATTCTCTCCTTCATTAAGAGGAATTTTTGCAATAAATGATGAATTAGTGAGAGATGCTGATCCAAACAGTATCTATACGGGTAACATAGAGCAAATGAGATCTCGTGGGATTTTCTTGAACTTCACTTTTCAATAATTCTGTTTTCGTCTAATTTCGCTTAGAAAAACTGCTGTTGCTGTTGCCACATTAAGGCTTTCGGTTTTATTATTTTTACTAAATTTAGGAATGTTGATCTTTTTAGAAATTAATTTTTCGATTTCCTCTGAAATTCCATTTGCTTCATTCCCTAAAACAAGAATAGCATCTGCGGCTAAAACTGACGAATAAAAATCTTCGCCTTCCAAAAATGCACCATATCTTAAAATCGACTTATTTTCTTTCAAAAACAAGGGAAGGTCCACATTGTGAATATCCACTCTGGTAATACTTCCCATAGTAGCTTGAACCACTTTTGGATTAAAACAATCTACGGTATCTTTAGAACACACTAAAGTAGAAACTCCAAACCAATCACATAATCTTATTATAGTGCCTAAATTTCCAGGATCTCTAACCCCGTCCAATGCTACAACCAAACCATTTAATTTTATTTCTTTTGGTTCTGGAATTTTAAAAAGCGCCAAAGCGATTTGAGTGCTTTTTAATCTGCTTATTTTCTTAAGCTCTGCTTCAGAAATATGATGAGTTTTAGTTTTTGGAGCATTAAAAATGTCCTCTGTTGTATAAAGTGATTGCAGTTCAAAATGAGATTCTAAAACCTCTTCGATTCCCTTTTTTCCTTCAACAATAAAAAGTCCGTTTTTGGTGCGATGTTTTTTTTGCTCAAGACTTGTTATTAACTTAATTTGGCTTTTGCTAACCATGCAAATAATTTATTTTTGAATCCTTAATTCTGCTTTATTGAAACGCTATACTGCAAAAATATCGTTATTATTTTTAACCTTGGCATTTTTGATTTCTTGTGATGCAGTTAAAAGAGTTAATAACGATGAATTACTACTTACAGATAACACCATCTTTTTGAATGGTGAGAAAATTAGCGATTCTCGAATTTATAATCAATTATACCAAGAGCCAAATGCCAAGTTAGCTGGGATCCCAATAAGACTTCACTTTTATAATTTAGCAAAGCCTAATCCCGACTCCGTTTTTCAGAACTGGTTACACAAGAAACCTAACAGGATAGAAAAACTAAATTCTATATATTCTCAAAAGCAGGTAAACAGAATTGAGGAAGGCTACATAGGTCTTAATAACTGGATAAAAAAAACAGGGGAAGCTCCTGTTATAATAAATGAGGAATTAACCAAAAAATCTAAGAATAGATTAAATGCATGGTATTTTAATAATGGTTGGTTTGATGCAGAAATAGATTATGAAATTAAACCCAAAGAAAATAAGAGAGGGGAAATAGATTATTCTGTGATCTCTAATGCGCCATATATAGTAGATTCTATTACTCAAAGAATTGCATCTGTTATAATAGATTCTTTATATAATGCATATTCTGCCAGTTCTATAATAAAATCTGGTGTACAATATAGAACCTTAGATTACAATGCTGAAAGAGATAGATTATCTAGACTTTTCAGAAACAATGGAGTGTATTACTTCGATCAGGAATACATAAGTTTTGAGGCAGATACCGTAGGCACCAATAACAAAGTTAATACCACGGTGATAATAAACAACCGTCAAGTTAACCAGAGTGATACTACAGCTAGAGTTCCATTTAAAATTCACACCATAAGCAAAGTAAATGTTTTTACCGATTACACATTTGCAAATAGATACAAACCAGTAACAGATAGCGCAAGTTATATGGGCTATAATATTTATAGTTTCGACGAGTTAAATTATAAACCAAGAGCAATTACCGATGCTATTTTTATTAAGCCCGGTGAAATTTTTAAGGATACAGATAGAACTAGAACGTATAACCGTATGAATTCTTTACGTGTTTTTAAGTATCCAAATATTGAATACACTCTGGATCCTGCAGATAGCACAAATACAGATTTAGTCGCTAATATATTTTTAAGCCCTCAGCCCAAATATTCTCTAGGTTTCGATTTTGACATTTCTCAAAGTAACATTCAGGATTTCGGAGTTGGATTTGGAGGTTCTTTATTAATAAGGAATGTTTTTAAGGGAGCAGAGAATTTCGAAATTTCGGCAAGAGGAAGTGTGGGATCATCATCCGATGCTGCTAGGGGCAGTTCGCAGGATCAATTCTTCAACATCTCAGAGATTGGTGCGGACATAAAACTAACCTTCCCACGTATTTTTATGCCCTTTGATACAGATAAATTCATCCCTAAATACATGTCTCCTTTTACCAGTTTAAGCCTTGGTATAAGTACACAGAACAATATTGGACTGGATAAACAAAACTTGAACGGCATCTTAAATTATCGCTGGACCCCATCCAAAATATTATCTCATAAACTGGATCTTTTAAACATTCAATATGTTCGGAATTTAAATACCAATAACTATTTCAATGTATATCAAAATTCCTATAACAATTTAAATGAAATTGTTCAGTCTGGCGATGTTGTAACCAACCCTAATTTTATCAATAACGAAGGAAAGCTAATAATCCCTTTAGGTGCTGAAGGCTTTATAAATGATGTAATAACAAATAACTCCAATACTTCAGGAATCACCCCGGAGCAACGTCAAGTTGTTAACAACATTAGTGAACGTAAGAATAGATTAACCGAGAACAATTTAATCTTTGCTTCAAATTTCACTTATTTAAGTAATAAAAAGGAAAATTTATATGATGATGATTTTTCCCGTTTTAGATTTAAAATTGAAACTGCAGGTAACTTTTTAGCTGCTTTTTCTAGCCTTACAGGAGCTAAGAAAGATGAAAACAATAAGTATGATGTTTTAGGAGTTAACTATTCTCAATATGTAAAAACCGAAGTAGATTATATAAAACATTGGGACTGGGGCAATAAGAATATTGTTGCTATTCGTGCCTTTGGCGGGGTGGCTATACCTTATGGAAATGCCAATAGCATTCCTTTTATTCGAAGTTTTTTTGCCGGTGGTCCAAACGATAACCGTGCGTGGCAAGCTTATGATCTTGGTCCAGGAAGTTCTGGAGGTAAAAACGAATTTAATGAAGCTAATTTAAAGCTAGCTTTTAATGCAGAATACAGATACAATCTATTTGGAGCTTTAAATAGTGCTTTCTTTATAGATATAGGTAATATCTGGAATGTATTAGATATTGTAGAGGATCCTGCTGCTACCTTTACCTCAATTACAGATTTGCGAGATATTGCAGTTGGATCTGGAGCTGGATTAAGGTATGATTTTAACTTTTTTGTATTGAGATTAGATGTGGGATTAAAAACTTATGATCCCGCCAGACCTTTAGGAGCGAGATGGTTTAAAGATTATAATCTAGCAAATGCTGTTTATAATGTAGGGATCAATTATCCGTTCTAACCAAAGTTATTTTCTTATTTTTGTAAACTGAAATTTAAATAAATACACATGAGCCATAATATTAAGCCAGGAGTTGCAACAGGAAAAGAAGTTCAAGAAATTTTTAAATATGCAAAAAGCAAAGGATTTGCACTTCCGGCAGTAAACGTGATTGGATCTAGTACAGTGAATGCTGTAATGGAAACTGCCGCCGAATTAAATTCTCCAGTAATTATTCAGTTTTCCAATGGTGGCTCACAGTTCAATGCTGGAAAAGGTCTTTCTAACGAAAATCAACAAGCAGCTATCGCAGGTGGTGTTGCTGGAGCATTGCATATTCATGAACTTGCCAAAGTTTATGGAGCTACGGTGATCTTACATACAGATCACTGTGCTAAAAAATTACTTCCTTGGATAGATGGTCTTTTAGATGCGGGTGAGAAATTCTACAAAGAGCATGGGAAACCATTATACAGCTCTCATATGATAGATCTTTCTGAAGAATCTTTAGAAGAAAATATCGAAATCTGTAAAACTTATTTGGAAAGAATGAGTAAAATGGGAATGACCTTAGAAATTGAATTAGGTATTACTGGTGGTGAAGAAGATGGTGTAGACAACTCTGATGTAGACGATTCTAAACTATATACCCAACCAGAAGAAGTTGCCTATGCCTTCGAAGAATTAAGCAAAGTAAGTGATCAATTTACGATTGCCGCTGCTTTCGGAAATGTACATGGAGTCTATAAACCAGGAAATGTAAAACTTACACCAAAAATTCTAAAAAATTCTCAAGAGTTCTTAAGCAATAAACATGGGCTTGAAGCTAATCATATAGATTTCGTATTTCATGGTGGAAGTGGATCTACTGTAGAAGAAATAAGAGAAGCAATTGGATACGGAGTTATTAAAATGAATATCGATACCGATCTTCAATATGCATATGCCGAAGGAATTCGCGATTATATGGGTGATAAAGTAGATTATTTAAAAGCCCAAATAGGAAATCCAGAAGGTGAAGAAGTTCCAAATAAAAAATATTACGACCCTAGAGTTTGGTTACGTGCCGGAGAAATTACTTTTAAAAACAGACTTACTAAGGCTTTCGAAGACCTTAATAACGTAAATACACTTTAATAAAACGAAAACTGAAATAATGAATTATTTCAGTTTTTTAATTTTAAGATAAATTATGGCTTGGTTTAAAAGAACACAAAAAGGTATTCAAACTGCCACCGAAGACAAGAAGGATGTACCTAAGGGTTTATGGTATAAATCTCCAACCGGGAAGATCGTAGATGCAGAACAATTAGAAAAGAACTTTTACGTAAGTCCAGAAGATGGTTATCACGTTAGAATTGGAAGTAAAGAATATTTTAAAATACTTTTTGATGATAACAAATTCAAAGAGTTAGATAAAAATATAGACTCGAAGGATCCTTTAAATTTTACCGATACCAAAAAATACACCGATAGATTAAAAGCAGCTCAGGAGAAAACAGGTTTAACCGATGCTGTTCGTACTGCCGTTGGAAAATCTAAAGGAAAAGATATAGTAATTGCTTGCATGGATTTTAGTTTTATTGGAGGTTCTATGGGATCTGTGGTAGGAGAAAAAATAGCAAGAGCTGCAGATTATGCATTGGAGCGTAATTTGCCTTTAATGATCATTTCTAAATCTGGTGGAGCAAGAATGATGGAAGCAGCATTATCTTTAATGCAATTGGCGAAAACTGCTGCCAAATTAGCACAATTGGCAGATGCCAATATCCCTTATATTTCATTATGTACAGATCCAACTACCGGTGGAACTACTGCTTCTTTTGCTATGCTTGGAGATATCAACATTTCGGAGCCAGGTGCACTAATTGGGTTTGCTGGACCTAGAGTTGTAAAAGACACTACGGGACAAGATCTTCCAAAGGATTTTCAGACGGCTGAGTTTTTGAAAGATCATGGGTTTTTGGACTTTATTACCCCAAGATCTGAATTAAAAGATAAGGTGAATTTATATTTGGATTTAATTTTAAATCAGCCAATTAGAGCTTAATGTAAGGTTTTGAAGTAATTCAACTTACTGTCTCAATAAATACTTTTACATCAACAATTTTTAATAAATATATAGTATATTTGCGCCTTGACAGAAATACTGTCTGTACATAAAAATCATTAAAATTAATATTGGAATGTATTTATCTAAAGAAGAAAAGCAAGAGCTTTTTAAAAAACATGGAAATAGTGCTACAAACACTGGATCCGCAGAAGGTCAAATAGCTTTGTTCACACAACGTATTTCACACCTTTCTGGACATTTAAAAACCAATCGTAAAGATTACAACACTGAGCGATCTCTTGTTAGATTAGTAGGGAAAAGAAGAAATCTACTTGATTACTTAATGAAAAAAGATATCTTAAGATATCGTGCTATAGTTAAGGAATTAGGATTAAGAAAATAATTTTCAGGGGGCTATATGCCCCCTTTTTTTATATAACTTCAGCTTCATACTGCTTAAGATTTATTTAAAATTGTCACTCCTAGAAAAGTTAAAGAGTAGTTTTTCATTGGTCACACAACAACCACACAACAACACAACTAGTTCGTCCAGAAAGACGAAGACCATTGTATAACATGATTTGCGTGCGCGTAAATTAGAATTGAAAAAAAACAATATGATACCAAAAGTTTTTAAAGAGGTTATCGATCTTGGTGATGGTAGAGAAATTTCTATCGAAACCGGAAAATTAGCAAAACAGGCACACGGATCTGTAGTGGTACAATCTGGAAAATGTATGCTGCTTTGTACTGTAGTTTCTAACTACAAACAAAGTGATGTAGATTTTCTTCCTTTAACGGTAGATTATCGCGAAAAATTCGCCGCTTCCGGTCGTTACCCTGGTGGTTTCTTTAAAAGAGAAGCTCGCCCAAGTGACGGTGAAGTTTTAACCATGCGTTTAGTAGACCGTGTTTTAAGACCTTTATTTCCTAAAGATTATCACGCTGAAACTCAGGTGATGATACAACTTATGTCTCACGACGAAGATGTAATGCCAGACGCAATGGCAGGATTAGCTGCATCTGCGGCAATTCAACTTTCAGATTTTCCATTCGAATGTGCTATTTCTGAAGTAAGAGTAGGTAGAATTAATGGTGAGTTTATCATTAATCCTTCTAGATCACAATTATTAGAATCAGATCTTGATATGGTAATTGGTGCATCTGCAGATTCTGTAATGATGGTTGAAGGTGAAATGAATGAAATTTCTGAGGAGGAAATGACTGAAGCTATCAAAGCAGCACACGAAGCTATTAAAGTACAATGTGCCGCTCAAATAAGATTAGCCGAAGCATTTGGTAAAAAGCCAACCAGAGAATACGAAGCTGAGCCAGAGAACGAAGATCTTAAGAAGAAGATTCACGACATGGCCTATGATAAGGTGTATGCCGTTGCTCAAGCAGGTTCTGCAAAACATGAACGCAGTGCAGCGTTTGATACTATAAAAGAAGACATTAAAGCAACATTTTCTGAAGAAGAATTATCAGAATATGGCGGAATGGTTTCTAAATATTACTATAAAGCTGAAAAAGCAGCAGTAAGAGATCTAACCTTAAATGAAGGTTTACGTTTAGATGGTAGAAAAACAACCGAAGTTAGACCAATCTGGTGTGAGGTTGATTACTTACCATCTGTTCATGGTTCTTCTATTTTTACACGTGGAGAAACTCAAGCTTTGGCTACGGTAACTTTAGGGACTTCCAGAGAAGCAAACCAAATAGACATGCCATCTTTTGAAGGTGAAGAGTCTTTCTATTTACATTATAACTTCCCTCCTTTTTCAACCGGAGAAGCTCGTCCTATTAGAGGAACTTCCCGTAGAGAAGTTGGTCACGGAAATTTAGCACAACGCGCATTAAAAGGAATGATCCCTTCAGATTGTCCTTACACTGTTAGAGTTGTATCTGAAGTATTAGAATCTAACGGTTCTTCTTCCATGGCTACTGTTTGTGCAGGTACTATGGCGTTAATGGATGCTGGTATACAGATGAAAAAACCAGTTTCTGGTATTGCAATGGGACTTATTTCTGATGGTGATTCTGGTAAATATGCAGTACTTTCTGATATTCTTGGGGATGAAGATCACTTAGGAGATATGGATTTTAAAGTTACAGGTACGGCAGATGGTATTACTGCTTGCCAAATGGATATTAAAGTAAAAGGACTTTCTTACGAAATTCTTGTAAGTGCTTTAAAACAAGCAAGAGATGGACGTTTACACATTCTTGAGAAATTAACTGAAACCATCAGCGCTCCTCGCGAAGATGTGAAAGAATATGCTCCTAAAATGGTTTCTGTTCGTATTAAAAATGAATTTATTGGTGCCTTAATTGGACCAGGAGGAAAAGTGATTCAAGAACTTCAGAAATCTACAGGAACTACTATCGTAATAAACGAAGATCCTGTAACAGAAGAAGGTATTGTTGAAATCTTAGGAACTGGACAAGAAGGAATTAATAAAGTTCTTGCTAAAATAGACTCTATTACTTTTAAACCAGAAAAAGGAAGCGTTTACGAAGTTAAGGTTGTAAAAGTTCTTGATTTTGGAGCTGTTGTAGAATATTTAGATGCACCAGGAAACGAAGTGCTTTTGCATATCTCTGAACTAGCTTGGGAACGTACAGATAATGTTACCGATATTGTAAATGTTGGTGATAAATTGGACGTGAAATATTTTGGAGTAGATCCTAAAACACGAAAAGATAAAGTTTCTCGTAAGGCACTTATGGACAAACCAGAAGGTTATGTTGCAAGACCACCAAGGGAAAATGATAGAAACGACAGAGGTCGTGATAATAGAGGATCTAGAGATTCTAGAGGACGTGATGATAGAAAACCAAGAGAAAATAGAAACGATTAATTAGTTTCTTCTCTAATATATTAAATGCTCTGAAAATTTCAGAGCATTTTTTTTGTACTAAATTTAGCGTTAGGGATAGTTGCGCAAAGCCCGCAGCGACTGCAAGGAGCGAGGACTTGAAGCGGATAGCCCGACCCGTAAGGGGAACGCTCAAATATAAATTAATAAAAAGTTTGTAACATTTTGCCTTCTATTTACGTATAACTTAACACAAGAGCTATTCACAATTAAAAATCCAAGGAGAAGATAGATGAGACAACTTAAAATTACGAAGCAGGTAACTAATAGAGAAACCGCTTCGCTAGATAAGTATTTGCAAGAAATTGGTAAAGTAGACCTAATTACTGCTGAAGAAGAGGTAGAATTAGCACAAAAAATTAAAGCGGGTGATGACCGTGCACTAGAGAAATTAACAAAAGCTAACTTGCGTTTTGTGGTTTCTGTAGCAAAACAATATCAAAATCAGGGATTAACTCTTCCCGATCTTATTAATGAAGGAAATTTAGGATTAATTAAAGCTGCGAAACGTTTTGACGAAACTCGTGGTTTTAAATTTATCTCTTATGCAGTATGGTGGATTAGACAATCTATCCTGCAAGCGTTGGCAGAGCAATCTCGTATTGTACGTTTGCCATTGAATAAAATTGGATCTATAAACAAGATCAATAAAACATTTGCTTTTCTTGAACAATCTCATGAGCGCCCACCAAGTGCTGAAGAGATTGCAAAAGAACTGGATATGACCATTAATGACGTAAAGGAATCTATGAAGAATTCTGGACGTCATGTATCTATGGATGCGCCATTGGTAGAAGGTGAAGACTCTAACTTGTACGATGTATTGCGTTCTGGAGAGTCTCCTAATCCAGATAGAGAACTATTACACGAGTCTCTTAGGACAGAAATAGAGCGCGCTTTAGAAACGCTTACTCCCCGTGAAGCAGATGTTATAAGATTGTATTTTGGACTTGGCGACCAACACCCAATGACATTAGAAGAAATTGGGGAAACTTTTGATCTTACTCGTGAGCGTGTAAGACAAATTAAAGAGAAAGCTATTAGACGATTGAAACATACTTCTAGAAGTAAGATCTTGAAAACATATTTGGGATAATTTTCCCATAATGGCAACAACAGTATAGACTCGGTTTTACCGGGAACTAACTGTTCGTTTTTTGATTGATGAATAACCCCGGAGTGATGACCGGGGTTTTTTCATTTAAAATTTTAGGGAATATTTTGAAAATTATAACATGAATTTAGAAATCCTATATTTTATAAATAACTAACTTCTTTTGTTTTCTAACCAATAAAAACATTTAAGAGATGAGATATGCTATAGTCTATGTAAGTACAGCTTCCAAAGATTTGGAAAAAAAAGAAATTGAAAATATTTTAAATTCCAGTAAAAAATGGAATAATGAAAATGATGTTACTGGACTTTTACTATTTTCTGGTGGAAATTTCTTTCAAATTATAGAAGGTGAAAAAAATCTAATTTTAGAGCTATTCCAAAATATAAACTCAGATAAAAGACATCACAACATTACTCAAATTTTCGGTAAAGAGATCCATAAAGAGGCCTATGATGGCTATGATTCCGATTTTGTATCAGATGAAGCCGATTATGATCCAGAAAAATTTCAGCATTATTTAAATCAGATCAAGGTTTTAGATAATAGTACTCAAAAAGCGGTAGAGAACATATTAATGGCATTTTTACCTATTTAGAAAGTGGCAAACCTATTTTCTTGTTATTTTTGTGTCCATTATAATGACACACAACCACTATGAATACAAAACTTATTGCCCCATCTGTATTAGCAGCCGACTTCGGAAATTTACAAAGAGACCTTGAAATGATCAATAAAAGTGAAGCCGATTGGTTTCATATTGATATTATGGATGGTGTTTTTGTACCAAACATTTCTTACGGGATGCCAGTTTTAAAGGCTATTTCAAAACATGCAAAGAAGACTATTGATGTTCATTTAATGATTGTAGATCCAGACAGATACATCAAAGAATTTGCTGAGCTAGGATCTGATATTCTAACAGTGCATTATGAAGCTTGCACACATCTTCACAGAACCATTCAAGCTATTAAAGCGGAAGGAATGAAAGCAGGAGTTGCTCTAAATCCTCATACTAATGTTGATTTATTGAAAGATATCATAAAAGATATCGACCTAGTTCTTATAATGAGCGTAAACCCGGGATTTGGTGGTCAGAGTTTTATTGAAAACACTTATAGTAAAGTAAAACAATTAAAATCTATCATCGAGCATGCAGGTGCCAAAACTCTTATTGAAGTAGATGGCGGCGTGACTGATAAAAATGCAGCACAACTTACCAAAGCTGGAGCAGATGTCTTGGTTGCCGGAAGCTATGTTTTTAAAGCTCAAGATCAAATAGATACAATTAAAGGACTAAAAAAAATTGCCAATTCATAAATCAACTTTTGATATCATAATCATTGGGGCAGGACCTATTGGAATTGCTTGTGCCTTAGAGGCAAAAAAGCAAGGGCTTTCCTATCTAATATTAGAGAAGGGTTGCTTGGTAAATTCCTTATATCACTACCCTACCAATATGTCATTTTTTTCAACTTCAGAAAAACTGGAGTTAGATAATATACCTTTTATTAGCACCAATCCTAAGCCACACAAAGCTGAAGCATTGGAGTATTATAGGAGAATTGTCACTTCTAAAGAATTGAATATTCATCTATTCGAAAAAGTAGAATCTGTAAAAACTTTAGAGGATGGATCACATCAAATTAAATCGGAAAAAACGACTTATACAGCTTCCAATGTAATTGTAGCCACTGGATTTTATGACATTCCTAATTATTTAAATATTGCAGGTGAAGACCTTCCTAAGGTAGATCATTACTATAATGATCCTCATTATTACGCTACCCAAAACACCATTGTAGTAGGCGCAAGTAATTCGGCGGTAGATGCAGCATTAGAAATATATAGGAAAGGTGGAAAGGTAACCATGGTTGTTCGAGAGGAAAAAATTGGTGAGCGCGTAAAATACTGGGTGAGACCAGATATTATAAATCGAATAGAAGAAGGTAGCATTAAAGCTTATTTTTCTTCTGTGTTAACAGAAATTACAGAAACCAAAGCGATAATTAAAACAAAGCAAGGCATTGAGGAGATCGATAATGATTTTGTTCTTTTATTAACCGGCTATCGGCCTAATTTTGAATTTCTTAAAAACATAGGAATAGATCTCTCTAATGACGGTAAAAAAATTCCGCATTATAATGAAGAAACTATGGAAACAAATGTTTCTGGAATTTATTTAGCAGGGGTAATTTGTGGGGGAATGGAAACTCATAAATGGTTCATCGAGAATTCCAGAGTTCATGCAAAACTGATATTAGACGACATTAGTGTAAATAATTAGTTATATACAAAACAAAAAAGGCTTCGATAAAATCGAAGCCTTTTTTAATTATATTGAAATATTATAAAACCACCACTTCCATATTTCTATGGTTATATCTTTTTCTATTTAATAGTTTTCCGTAAAATGTAAGATCTTCTTTCTCATTTTTAAACGATTTATCAAGCCATTTATTTTCAAATTCGTCTAATTTAAAACTAAAGATCTTGATCACTGGGTAATGAGACGCAGGTGCTTTAGAATCTTCTACTCCAATTTCAATTATTCGTTTGGTTTTATCCAATGACACATATTTAGCCAAGAAATTATATTTTATAAGATCTACAAAATCTTCAGACAATTCTTCACATTCAATACATTCTTTTAAATAATCGGCTACTATTTCTTTCATCGCAGCTTTAATTTCGAACTCATTGTAATAGGTCGTCATAGTTTATAAATTTTGATTTGGAAGCTAAATTTACTTTAATCCCTTAAACCTCAAATCATTTTATAGAAGGTTTAACGCAGCTTCCTAATATTATCAAAAAATCAAATGCCTCAGTTTTTAGGCTAAAGCATTTGAACATGATTAATTGATTGATTGATTATTCCACTAATATTCGCTTGTCATAGGAGTTACCAGTTGCTGTAGTTAGTTTTAAAATATAGATTCCGCTCATTAAATTTCTACGTTGGAAATCTACATCGTAATTCTCTAATGCTTTTACCGTTCCTGTGAATAATGTTTCTATCATTTTTCCGGAATAGTCGTACACTCTAAGAGTTACAATTGCATCCTCTTTTACACTAAATCGTATTGTAGACTCACTAACTACCGGGTTAGGAGACACTGCTAGTGTTTCCAAAATTTCAGGCTGCAGATCCTCCATTATAATTGGTGTGCCTTTGGTTACGATTTCTTGAGCTTTTCCTTTAGGAGTATGAATTACTATGGATCCTCCACCAAGGGCAGTCGAAACATCAGAGTTATCATCTGCACCCAATCCATTATCATAGATAATTCCTGATGCTCCCCAAATTTTGATTCTGAATTGATCAGGGGCTGTTCCACTATTAAAGTCACCATCCAGCGCTACCAGCGTGAATTTAAATCCTGGAACTCCATTGATGGTTCCATCACCCCTATAGGTTGCCTTGTTACCAGATATTACCAAGGATCCAGATTCATGTAACATGGATTTGAAGTTTAAATTACCTGCTTTGAACTGAAATTCAGTATTACCTTCCACTTGGCTAGAACCTTTTTTGTATTTAGATACAAATCCAAAGTTGGCTTTACCCGTTAAAGTTATATCTGCCTTATAAGCACCTGCTGGAGACATAATCCAACCACCACCAGTTACGAAGCTTCCGCTGGCATCATACACCGGGATGTAAGCAGTCGAAATAGAACAACCAATACCTGCGGTTGCGGTGACCTTCAACACTCCGACAGTTCCAAGATTACCTGTAGTTGCTGTAGCCATACCGGAACCATTGGTTAACACTGTCGTGGTGTAAACTGTAGCGTTAGCTTCATCCGTAACCGAGAAGGTTACATTTACTCCGGCCACAGCTGGTGACACGGTAGCTGTAAGATTTGCTGGCTGATTTAATGGCACAGGCGTACTGCTGTTTGAAGCGTCGATGGTTACACCTTGTATTTCAAAAGTATTAGATCCAACAAGTGAAAGGCTATAATTTGATCCTGCACTCAAAGTACCAAGAGTATAAGGATAAGTATTTACACTCTCTCCACTAGTACGTCCTAACTTGCCACTAAAGCTATTACCAGCTATCAGAGTTTCGCTAGGCGTGTGTTCAAATACTGGATCTGCTTGACCACAATATTTAAATTGACCCGCATTGGCTGAGATTGTGATTGGACGTTTGCCGATTGTAAAGTCTTCGCTGTCTGATGAAGCCAAGTGGTTCGCACTCTCAACATAAGAGTAACTCGCATTCGCTGTTCCTGCATTCGTATTGTCTGCATAAACCGGAGCTGGAGTCAAGCTCAATCCACCTGCACCTGTGACAGTTACAGTAGCCGGTTCAATCGCCGAGCCGGTGTAAGTGAACAGACCTCCGTTAATTGTTACCGTTGTGATCGATGCTGCTTTACCTATCGTGAAGGTCTCACTGTCATTTGATCCCAGGTGGTTATCATCACCTGCAAACGTATAGCTCGCTGATGCTGTGTTCACACCTGCATTGGTATTGTTTAAATATGTAGCTGTCGGAGCCGGGGTAAAAAGAGTTACTCCACCTGCACCCGTTACTGTTACAGTGGCCGGTTCAATCGCCGAGCCGGTGTAAGTGAACGGACCTCCGTTAATTGTTACCGTTGTGATCGATGCTGCTTTATCTATCGTGAAGGTCTCACTCTCATTTGATCCCAGGTGGTTATC
>DEXV01000001.1:0-498 GCA_002364325.1 Gillisia sp. UBA3175 | reverse complement strand
TGTAGCTGTCGGAGCCGGGGTAACAAGAGTTACTCCACCTGCACCTGTTACAGTGACAGTAGCCGGAGTGATCGGTAAACCTGTGTAACTGAACGGATCCCCGTTAATTGTTACCGTAGTAACTGATGTAGCTTTACCAATTACAAAGTTTCCAACTGCAAGAGCAATAAGGCTGTTATAATTAGCTGCATCGATAGGAACAAAGTCAGCCGTAACCGCATAGGTATTGGCATTGGTCTGTGATGCTGAACCACCTGTAAGGATGTTGTTAACAGTACCTGGTACAGAACTAGCGGAAATACTAACTGTCGCTGACTGGCCTGCCCCTGTATAGGTTTGTGGTGAATTTGATACCGCAAAGGTAGCTGTTGGTGTTGCTTTGCCGATTACAAAGTTTCCAACTTCAAGAGCAGTAAGGCTGTTATAATTAGCGGCATCGGTAGGAACAAAGTCAGCCGTAACCGCATAAGTATTGACATTGGTTTGTGATGCTGAACC
>DEXV01000004.1 GCA_002364325.1 Gillisia sp. UBA3175 | reverse complement strand
ACATTGGTTTGTGATGCTGAACCACCTGTAAGGATGTTGGTAACAATACCTGGTACAGAACTAGCCGAAATACTAACCGTCACTGACTGGCCTGAACCTGTATAGGTTTGTGGTGAATTTGATACCGCCAAGGTAGCTGTTGGTGTTGCTTTGCCAATTACAAAGTTTCCAGCTGCAAGTGCAATAAGGCTGTTATAATTGGCTGCATCGATAGGAACAAAGTCAGCCGTAACTGCATAAGTATTGGCATTAATCTGTGTTGCCGAACCACCTGTAAGGATGTTGGTAACAGTACCTGGTACAGAACTAGCCGAAATACTAACCGTCGCTGACTGGCCTGCCCCTGTATAGGTTTGTGGTGAATTTGATACCGCAAAGGTAGCTGTTGGTGTTGCTTTGTCAATGTTAAACGCCAAAGGTGCCGAAACTGCTCCATTATAATTAGCATCTGAAGCTAGCGTTGCAGTCACTTGATAGTTTCCTGCATTCGTTGGCTTGGTTGTATTTGCGGCATAAATAGTTCCGGAAACACCGACATAACTAAAGGTCACTGATCCAGTAGACCCTGATTTTGAAACCGCATCCGGTCCTTGCGGATTGGTATTATAAGTAAATGGTCCTTGCGCATTAACAGATATCGTGGATGCTCCTTTGCTCACACTATAAGTTGCTGCTATTCCAAAACTACCAGTGGTGGGAACTGTTGCTGGTGACGTAGGAGATGTACTCACTAAAGTATATACAGTACCTACAACAGTAATGGTATTAGGGAATTGAAAACTCAAATTTCCAATTAGCGCAATATTTCCACTGGCCCCATTCCCACCTCCTCCAGTGGAGAATGTAACAAAAGAATTAACAGAAGTTGGTCCCGGTGCAGTCCCTTGATATTGAACTGTAACATTAACATTTGAAGGAAGTCCTGTTGTTGAAAACTTGACATTTGCATCAGTAAATATTCGAGTCGCTGTTACCCCTGTCTGCTTACCTTCAGCAGTCAATGTAAAAGTCACTCCTAAATGCCTTTCCAAAATGGGAAATTCCACTCTGAAAGTTCCATCTGAATTTACAACTATATCATGATAATCATGAATATGGTCGACAAATGGATCTTCCGCAAAGTGTAGATCCACAAGTTGGTCTCTCGTCCAACCTTCACCGGTGATGATGGCCGTTTCTCCGGGGGCGTAATCGTCTTTATCTGTTGTAACTGTCTGCGCCCATCCGGATAAAGCCAGTAAAAATCCAATAAAAAAGAGGGGAATTTTCGTAAACATCCCTTTAACATAAAGTAAAAGTGCATCCATAGCAATGATTATTTAAAATAAATTAAACATTCAAAAAACATACGTATAAGTCTATTAGGGGAATTTGCTATATAATTGAATACATGGACAGAAAGTAGGGTTTTCCGATTTGGGAATGTAATCAAATGGTAGTAAGCTAATCTTAAACGAATTAACTAAAAATTAAGAAGCGTTTATGAAAAGTGATAATATTTTCGAGGAAAGAATAAAATAAAACGTCAAAAGGCATAACTTTTTGATATTTAGCGGATAGTAAATTTAATATCTGTAAGAAATCGTAGTAATCATGTTAATTTAGGAACACTAGATATCGATTATATTAAATAAACCAAATCCTTAAAATAAAAAAACTGCAACATGGGTTGCGTTTATTCTTTTGACCCAAATGGGTTGTCTTTTGTGATTCTTCAAAGTATTGCATTCCTCTCCTTCGTACCTCCGTCGTCGGATGCAGGTTGAAAATAGAAAAGGAGAAAAATCTGTCGAGCTTGCTCGTAAATGATTTTTCTCCTTTTCTATTTATTCGTGACCCCGGCAGGATTCAAACCTGCAACCCTCAGAGCCGAAATCTGATGCGCTATTCAGTTGCGCCACGGGGCCAAATCAATAAACAATAAGCAATAAGCAATGGTCATTGTTTATTGTTTATTGTTTATTGTTTATTAATTACTTAAATTTTTCTTTACCAAGGTAGAAATGGTTTTTCCATCTGCTTTTCCTGCCAGCTCTTCAGAAGCCATTCCCATCACTTTTCCCATATCCTTCATCCCTTCAGCTCCGGTTTTAGCGATTATAGCTTTTACCACAGCTTCAACTTCAGCTTCGCTTAGTTGAGCGGGCAGAAATTGTTCTATTACTGCAGCTTGTTCCAATTCTGGTTTTGCAAGATCTTCTCTATTTTGTTCCTTATAAATAACAGCGCTATCTTTTCTTTGCTTCACTAATTTCTGCAACAACTTTAACTCTGCATCCTCAGATATTTCCTCTTTAGAACCATTTTCGGTTTGAGCTAATAAAATTCCACTTTTAATAGCGCGCAGTGCCTCCAATGTAACAGCATCCTTTGCACGCATTGCAGCCTTTAATTCGGTCATTACTTTTTCTTGTAAACTCATAATCCTAGTGTATTTAACGGGACAGCGAAGTTAAAAAATAAAACCTGAAATTCTGTTGGGAATTTCAGGTTTATTGTTGGGGTAAATTTAAGCTTAGTCTACATTATCATGCAGAAAGGAATTGTTACTTCTAAACTTAAGCTCGTCACTATCGCCACCTAAAGTGGTTCTAGAAAGTTTTTCTTCTGCTTTACGAGAACTATCAAGATCTATTCCAGCACGCTTATATGCTGGTTGTTTTTCAATTTCATCAATATGAGCGGTATTGCTTCTAAACTTATAATTAAATTCTTTCATTTTAGCTCTTCTTTCTGCCGCTCTTTCTATTAAGCCTTCAGAAATTGGATTGTCAAAAGGATCGTGTTCTTCATCGTGAGATGTTCTTTTTACAGGCTCTGGGGCCAAGGTTTTCTTTTCGAAAACTATATCTTCCTCATCTTCTTTTTTCTGAACTGGTTTCGAACGTTTAAGCATCTGTTCCACTTCCATATAATCATCCAAACTATAACGCTTCACACCGGTAGAAGAATTCTCTGTAACAGGAATTATTTCTATAGGTTCATTCACTTCCATATCCATGGTATGGTCATGTAGATCGTGAACTATTTTAGTGTTGGCAGGTTTTTGTGATTCGAATGCCGGGGATGATTCTTTTGGGTTAGAAGCTTCTGGCCTAGATTTTTCTTGTTTCGGATTTATTGGAAAATCAAAAGTAAACATGAATTGATCCTGAGCATCCTCTTGATCATCTTTAACATCTTGTTTCTCTAGATTATTTATTTTTGCTGAAGTATCGGTAATAATAAAATCGTCTTCTTTATAGGAAACAACTTCATAATCCACCTCCATAATTCTTGCGCTAGGTGGAGTACTTAAGTCTTCTTTAATTTCCTGAATTTCAAATTCCTCTTCTTCTAATGAATGAACAATCTTTTGCTCCTTTACCTCCTTTGGTGCTTCATCAACAAAGGCAGACTTTAAAAATTTATTCTGCCCAAAATTATGAACTGCTTTTTGCTCATCCTCTAAAGTGTGGATAATCTTTTTAGTTTCGGTATTAACTATCTCATTTTGCTGCTCTACATTAAAACCCGTAGCAATAATTGTTACTGCAATTGCATCTTCCAAACTTTCATCTTCACCAACCCCCATAATGATGTTGGCACTATGTCCAGCTTCATTTTGAATATGATCGTTGATCTCTCCTATTTCATCTATAGTGATCTCTTCGGAACCTGAAACAATTAATAACAATACATTTTGAGCACCTTTAATTTTATTGTCATTTAATAATGGCGAATCCAAGGCTTTAATTATTGCATCATTTGCTCTACTTGCTCCAGATGCCGATGCAGATCCCATAATAGCAGTACCACTATTACTTAGCACAGTTTTAGCATCACGTAAATCGATGTTTTGTGTATAATGATGTGTAATTACTTCTGCAATACCTCTGGACGCTGTTGCCAACACTTCATCTGCTTTCGAAAATCCGGCTTTAAATCCAAGATTTCCGTAAACTTCTCGCAGTTTATTATTATTAATAACAATCAATGAGTCTACATGCCTTCTTAGGTTTTCCACCCCAAGTTGAGCTTGTTCATTTCTCATCTTTCCCTCAAACTGAAACGGAATAGTTACAATTCCAACAGTTAGAATATCCATTTCTTTTGCTTGTTTGGCAATTACAGGCGCAGCTCCTGTTCCAGTTCCTCCACCCATACCAGCGGTAATAAATACCATCTTGGTATTCGCGCCAAGCATACGTTTGATCTCCTCACTACTTTCTATTGCAGCATTCTCTCCCACTTTTGGGTCTGCTCCCGCTCCTAAACCTTCTGTTAAGTGAACTCCTAACTGAATTTTATTTGGAACCGTGCTATTTTCCAAGGCTTGAGAATCTGTATTACAAATAATAAAGTCTACACCCTTGATGCCTTGCTGAAACATGTGATTAATGGCATTGCTACCACCTCCTCCTACACCAATAACCTTGATCACGTTGGATTGGTTCTTAGGTAGATCAAATGAAATATTTCCGAATTCTGTACTGCTCATAAATCCTGTTTTACTGGTTCTATATTCTTATTCTGCGTTGTCTAAAAAATCTTTGAACTTTTCTGCCCACTTATCAAAAACACTCTTTTTTGGTGCTTTTGAAGTTGAAGAGCCATCTTCTTCTTGTTCGTTCTCTTCGTTATCATCAACTTCAAAAGAATGTGTTCCTTCTTCAGTGATAATCTCTTCTGCTTCTATTCCAGCTTGGTTTCGATATTTGGCACTTTTTTGTTCCAAACTATTTAATACTAAACCTACTGCGGTTGCATAAAGCGGACTGGTTGTTTCTGAATCGCTATCGCCTGCTAAATGCTCATTTGGATATCCTATCCTGGTATCCATTCCGGTAATATATTCTGCTAGTTGTTTTAAATGCTTCAACTGTGCTCCACCCCCGGTAATTACCATTCCGGCGATTAATTTTTTCTTCTGCTCCTCATGCCCGTAGTTCTTTATTTCAAGATATACTTGTTCAATAATTTCTACTACACGCGCATGGATGATCTTGGAAAGGTTCTTAAGGGTGATCTCTTTTGGCTCTCTTCCGCGTAATCCCGGAATAGAAACAATCTCGTTATCCTTGTTTTCTCCAGGCCAAGCAGATCCAAACTTTATCTTTAATAATTCTGCTTGCTTTTCTATAATAGAACATCCTTCTTTAATATCCTCCGTAATTACATTTCCACCGAAAGGAATAACCGCTGTATGGCGGATGATCCCATCTTTAAAAATTGCTAGATCTGTAGTTCCACCTCCTATATCGATAAGTGCAACTCCAGCTTCTTTTTCTTCCTGACTTAAAACTGCATTTGCCGAAGCTAATGGCTCTAAAGTAACTGCTGAAAGTTCTAAACCAGCACTTTTCACACAACGCCCGATGTTTCTAATGGAAGAAACCTGACCAACTACTACATGAAAATTAGCCTCCAGTCTTCCACCATACATTCCAATTGGTTCTTTGATCTCTGCTTGGCCATCAACTTTAAATTCTTGTGGCAAAACGTGAATGATCTCCTCTCCTGGTAACATCACTAGTTTGTGAACTTGGTTGCAAAGTGTGTAAATATCGTCGCTATCTATTACCTCATCCGGATTTGGACGGGTGATATAATCGCTGTGTTGTAAGCTTCTAATATGTTGTCCTGCAATACCAACAACCACTTCTTCTATTTTTAATCCTGAATCTGCTTCCGCCTCTTGTATTGCCTGTTGAATGGATTGTATTGTTTGGGTAATATTATTTACCACCCCTCGATGTACACCTAAACTTTTGGATTTTCCAATCCCGATGATCTCCATTTTTCCGTACTCATTCTTGCGCCCAATCATAGCCACGATCTTCGTGGTTCCAATATCTAGCCCTACTGCAATTTCGTTATGTTCCATCCCTTATTTTTTAGTGCAAACAACTTGATTCCCAAATTGTAGATCCACCATTTTGTAAGTGTTTAATAATTTATCTTTAAGCGCCTTTTTATAAAAAGCTTTAAAATTGTTGAATTTTAAATCCAACTTCTCGATCTTCCCGAAAACTAAAACAAAGTCCGCTTCTCTTAGATCTAATTGATAAAACCCACCTCTTGAGCGAGTGATAGCAGTAATGTGTTCTGTTAAGAACTTATCTTTATTAATATAATCTACCAAAGGAAAAACCTCTTCTACATCTGCAGGTAGTACATTAATTAGTACAGGCACTCTTGCGGAATAATTTTTAGACAGTGGCATTTTGTGTCCCATTCTGTCCAAATAAAATGTATTGATCCCCAAAACTCGGCCGATAGGGCGGCGTTGACTAATGCTTGTTTTTAAAATTCCATCTAGAGTAAGAAAGACCTCTGCATTTTCAATCATTTCATGATTATTCAAAAGTGCTTCTACTCTATTCAAATCTAAAGTTTCTTTACCTACACTCGTTACCCCTATCTTATTTTGTATTAACAATTTATTAACCGTTTCTTCAGATACATAAAGGTTTTCAAATTGGGTGAATTGAACTTCAATTTTATCCAATTTCCGATCGTTATTTCTCTTTTCGGCAAATCCATAAAGAAAAACCACAAGCACTAAAAGCAAAAAGCCTTTTATGTAATTGAAATTAATTTTCATCCTTTAAATGTTTTTCAACCTTTAAGATCTCTTCTCCAATATCACCTGCGCCCATCATAACCACAACAGTACTTTCCGAAGCGTCTACCTCAGCAATGATCTGCTCTTTTGAGATTAATTTTTTATTGGGATTTTGAATCTTTTCTAATAACCATGCAGAAGTGACTCCTTCCATGGGAAGTTCTCTTGCTGGATAAATATCCAGTATTCTAACTTCGTCAAATTTACTAAGACTTATTGCAAAATCCTCGGCAAAATCCTTAGTTCTGCTAAATAAATGAGGCTGAAAAATTGCCAGCACCTTTTTTCCGGGATGCATTTCTCTAACCGCTTGATGCACAGCAGCAATTTCTGCAGGGTGATGTGCATAATCGTCGATCAAAATACGATCCTCAGATTTTAACCTGTAAGTAAAACGGCGTTTCACACCTTTAAAGCTATACAATGCTCTGGCAAGCTCATTGGTTGGGGAACCATATTGAATTGCGATCGCCAGAGCAGTTATAGCATTTAATAAATTGTGTTTACCGGGGAGGTTAAACTTAAAATCGGGAATTATAATTGTCGGGGTGATCAGATCGAAATGATATGTTCCGTTCTTTACTTTAATATTTTTAGCAGAATAATCTGCGTTGTCTTCAATTCCAATTGTTTTACCATCTAGCGGTAATCCATTCTTTACAAAAAGGGTACCATCCTTTGGCACCAAGGCTGCAAACTCTTCAAAAGATTCAATTAGTTTTTCCGGGACACCATAAATATCTAAGTGATCGGCGTCCATAGAAGTAATTGCTGCGATGTTTGGAGATAGCTTTAGAAAAGATCTGTCAAATTCATCTGCTTCCACCACCATAACCTCATTTCCTTTAAGAATAAGATTGCTCTGAATATCCTCACTTATTCCACCAAGAAAAGCAGTAACCTTTGCTCCGGTTTCTTTAAGTAGATGCCCTAAAATTGCAGTAGTTGTGGTTTTTCCATGTGTACCTGCAACCGCCAAGGTATAAATACCTTGAGTGATCATTCCCAATACTACAGCTCTTTTTTTAAGCTGAAATTCTTGCTGAATAAAATAGTTGTACTGTTTATGATCTTTAGGAATAGCAGGTGTGTAAACTATAAGTGTATTTTCCCTTTCCAGGAAATTATGAGGAACGCTTTCAATTTCATCTTTATAAACAACTTTAATACCTTCCTGCACCAAGGTTTGTGTAAGTGGAGTTGAAGTTTTATCGTATCCGGAAACCCGTTTTCCTAGTGCATGGAAATAGCGAGCTAAAGCGCTCATCCCTATTCCGCCTATGCCGATAAAATAAAGATTGTCTATGTTTTTAAATTGATCCATTAAGTATGGTATTCCTTATTTCCTTGTTTTTATTATTTTTTCCATTTCATCCACAATTGCAGAGGTGGCTCCCGGCAATGCCAGTTTTTTAATATTCTCTGAAAGATCTTTTCTAACCTTTTCAGAGTCTAGTACTAACATGATAGTTTCTGAAAATTCTTTGGCCAGATCTATTTCGTTTAACACATATGCAGCATTTTCGCTTGCTATGGTTAAAGCATTTTTGGCCTGATGATTCTCTGCTACATTTGGAGAGGGAATAAAGATCACTGGCTTTCCAACCAGACATAATTCCGAAACACTTATTGCTCCAGCTCTTGAAACAATAACATCTGCTGCGGCATACGCATAATCCATTCGGCTCAAAAAAGCATGAGTCTGAACAAACTCATTATTAAATTTCTTGTATTCTTCATAATATAAAGAACCAGTTTGCCAAATAAGCTGTATCTCATTTTTCTCAAATAGATCTACAAAGGCTTCCATTAATTGGTTTATCCTTCTTGCACCAAGACTTCCTCCTAAAACCAAAAGAGTTTTTCTCTCCCTTTTCAACTTAAAGAATTTTTGAGCTTCTTCTCTTTTTTCTGAAACATTAATCAAGCCTTGACGAACCGGATTACCAGTTTTTACGGTTTTCTCCAATGGGAAATATCGACCAAGATCCTCGTATGCGGTACAAATAACATCTGCTTTCTTCCCAAGTAATCTATTGGTTATTCCCGGATAAGAATTTTGTTCTTGGATCAAGGTGGGTATATTCATACTATTCGCCATTTTTAACAAAGGTCCACTAGCAAATCCTCCTGTACCAATTACAACATCTGGCTTAAATCTTTTTATTATCTTTCTTGATGCCCAAAGACTACTTATCACCTTAAAAGGAAAGCTTAAATTTTTCTTTGATAAACTTCTATCTAAACCGGTTATCCAAAGCCCTTCTATCCGATAGCCGGCTTGGGGCACTTTGGTCATTTCCATTCTGTCTTTGGCACCTACAAAAAGGATTTCTGCAGTAGGGTATCTTTTCATTATTTCATCAGCAATAGAAACAGCAGGATAGATATGTCCTCCTGTACCTCCACCAGATATTATAACTTTTAAACTCTGTTTCATATCGCTTCGCTTAAAATGTCTAAAGGATTTTCTTCTTCATGTTCCATTTCTTCAGATAATTTTATCTCCTCTCTTTTCACACTTACACTTAATACAATTCCTAAAGCAAGGCACGTCATCCAAATAGATGTTCCACCACTACTTACAAGTGGAAGTGTTTGTCCTGTAACTGGAAATAATTCTACGGCTACAGCCATATTTACCAAGGCTTGAAATACAATTGGTAAACCAACTCCTATGGCCAATAATTTGCCAAAAACCGTATTGGCTTTTGTTGCAACAATTACTATCCGGAACAATAACATTAAATAAGCTATCATCACCGCAAATCCTCCAATCAGCCCCATTTCTTCAACAATAATGGCATAAATAAAATCTGAGGAAGATTGAGGTAAAAAATTTCTTTGAATACTTTTTCCAATACCAGCTCCGGCAATTCCACCTCTGGCTATTGCTATTTTTGCTT
Source organism: Gillisia sp. UBA3175 (assembly GCA_002364325.1). Lineage (GTDB taxonomy): Bacteria > Bacteroidota > Bacteroidia > Flavobacteriales > Flavobacteriaceae > Gillisia. The sequence goes on along the minus strand of DEXV01000004.1, from coordinate 70,687 downwards.
TTTCTATTTGATAGTCTGCTTCGGTATCCTCATCATCGGCAAAATTCTCTATTCTGCTTGTCCAAGTATCTACCCTATTTGGTAATAATCCCGGAAATGCCTTCGCTGTTAATATAAACAAGGTTAATACCAAAAGCCCGGCTCCTAATATTATTCCAAGATATTTTATAGGATATCCGCCTAAGAAAACCAGCATCATGATCATAGTAAATATGATAGCTGTAGTAGAGAAGTTGGCGGGTAAAATTAAAATAAGCACTACAAATACGGGCAGCCAAAGAGGCAAAATAGATTCTTTAAAAGTGATCTCTTTTTCTGTGATCCTGGAAAGATATCTAGCGACATAAATCATAAGTACAACTGCAGCTAAAGTAGAAGTCTGAAAAGTAATTCCAACAACCGGAATTTGGATCCACCTGCTGGCATATGCCCCTTCTATAGTGGTTCCTTGGGCAATAGTATAGATTAATAAGAGAACAACTACGGGCAACATTAATATTGATAAACCTTTAAAATAATTATAAGGGATCTTATGAATTGCGAACAATAAACAAAAACCTAATACCAAATGAAAGAAGTGCACAACAAGGTAACTAAAGGTGCTTCCATCTCCATATAAATAAGCGAGGTTACTACTTGCACTGTATACCGGCAGAAACGAAAAGATAGCCAATAAGGCAGTGGTAGCCCAAATAACTTTATCACCTTTTATATTTGAAAACAGATCGTTCATTACAACTTCTTCTTCTTTAGTTCTTATAGATTTCTTACAAATTCTTTAAACTGTCTCCCTCTATCTTCATAATTTTCGAATAGATCGAAACTTGCGCAAGCCGGAGAAAGCAATACGGTATTTCCTCTTTCTGCCAATTGATAACACATAGTAACTGCCTCTTGCATAGTATGCGTTTCTACAATTGTATCTACACAATTTCCAAAAGCTTCAAAGATTTTTGAGTTGTCTACCCCAAGACAAACTATAGCTTTTACTTTTTCATTTACCAATGGCAAAAGCTCTGCATAGTTATTCCCCTTATCTACACCACCAACTATCCAAACAGTTTCAGTCTCCATGCTTTCTAATGCATAGTAGGTAGCATTTATGTTAGTTGCTTTAGAATCGTTTATGTACATCACGTTATTGATCTTAAGCACTTTTTCCAAACGGTGTTCTACCCCTTGAAAATTCTCCATACTGGCACGAATGGTCTCTTTTCTTATTCTTAATAATTGAGCAACTGTAGAAGCTGCCATTGCATTTTTTGTATTGTGTTTACCTTCGAGTGCTAAGGAGGAGTTTGGCATAATAAATTGGTTGTTGTTGAGGTTTATTTTAATGTTGTTATCTTCTAAATAGGCACCAGTTTCAACTTTTTTCTGAAGTGAAAAAGGCAATTTTTGAGCTTTAATTGGATTGGCATCAAGCCATCGTGCAATTATTTCGTCATCTGCGTCATAAATGAAGAAATCTTCTTCATTCTGATTCATTGTTATTCTAAATTTAGATGCTACATATTCATCTAAATTGTAATTATATCTGTCCAGATGATCTGGAGTAATATTTGCCAGAACCGCAATATCTGGTCTAAAATCTACTATTCCATCCAACTGAAAACTGCTTAGTTCCAATACAAAATAATCTACCGGATCTCCAGCAACCTGCTTTGCAAAACTATCGCCTACATTTCCAGCCATGGAAACATTTAATCCGGCATTTTTTAAAATATGATACACCCATTTTGTAATAGTGGTCTTTCCATTACTTCCTGTAATTCCAATAATCTTTGCTGAAGTATATTCCGCAGCGAATTCAATTTCAGAAATAACGGGAATTCCCTGTTCCTTGATCTTAATAACTAAAGGAGCATTATCTGGAATACCTGGGCTCTTCATTATCACTTGAGCATCCATGATCTTATTTTCTGTATGACCAGTTTCTTCCCAGTCTACTCCTAGTCTATCTAGCTCAGCTTTATACTTATCTTTTATTTTTCCGAAATCTGAAACAAAAACATCATAGCCCTGCTGAAGCGCAAGAATAGCAGTACCTACACCACTTTCTCCACCACCAAGAATCGCTATTTTTTTGCTCTTACTCATTTCTATAATTGTTCTTATCTAACTTTTAAGGTAATAATGGTAACTATGGCAAGAAAGATCCCAACAATCCAAAATCGAACTACGATCTTGCTTTCATGCATTCCCTTTTTCTGATAATGATGATGTAAGGGCGACATCAGAAATATTCTTCTTCCTTCTCCGTATTTTCTTTTAGTGATCTTGAACCAACCTACTTGTAGAACTACAGATAAGTTTTCCAGAAGGAAAATTCCGCATAAAACTGGGATCAATAATTCCTTTCTGGTTGCTACCGCAATCACCGCTATAATTCCTCCTATGGTTAAACTTCCTGTATCTCCCATAAATACTTGGGCAGGATACGTATTGTACCAAAGGAAACCAACTAAGGATCCTGCAAATGCGGTAATAAAAATGGTCATTTCCCCAGAGCGTGGGATATACATAATATTGAGATAATCTGAAAATATGATGTTACCAGAAACCCATGCAAAAATTCCCAGAGTTAATACGATGATAGCCGAAGAACCTGCCGCTAAGCCATCTATTCCATCGGTTAGATTTGCGCCGTTAGAAACGGCGGTAACTATAAATATTACTATTGGTATAAAGATTAGCCATGCATAATTTACGAGAGATGGATTTATCCAAGTGATAAGATCTGCATAATCAAATTCATTATTTTTAAAAAATGGGATGGTTGTGGTGGTAGATTTCTCTTCTTTCCCTTTTACAACCTCTTGATCACTTTCACTAATTTGTTCAATCTTATTGGAAGATATTAAAGCATCTTCTTTAACGGTTATGCTTGGGTGAAAATACATGGTCCCACCAATGATAAGACCTAATCCTATTTGTCCGAAAACCTTGAAAATTCCCTTTAGTCCTTCCTTGTCTTTTTTAAAGGTTTTAATATAATCGTCTATAAAACCAATTGTACCCATCCAAAGAGTGGTAACAATTAAAAGGATAACATAGATGTTATTTAGTTTAGCAAATAATAAAACGGGGATCAAAGTGGAAATAATTATAATAATACCACCCATTGTTGGAGTACCCGCTTTTTCGCTTTGACCTTTTAAACCAAGATCTCTAACACTTTCTCCAACTTGTTTTCTAAGTAAATAATTGATGATCTTCTTTCCGTAGATGGTAGAGATAGCCAAGGATAAAATAATAGCCATAGCCGATCTGAATGAAATAAATTCAAACAAACCTGCCCCAGGAAGCTGGTAATGTCTATCAAGAAAATCAAATAAATAGTATAACATATTTTTATCTATAACCTTTTCAGGTTTTGTTGGATCTAATTATTTATCCAGTTGGTTTAAAAATTCACTAACAATTTTAAAATCGTCAAAATCGGACCTCACACCATTGATCTCTTGGTAGGTTTCATGTCCCTTTCCTGCAATTAGAATGATATCGTTTGGATTTGCCAACATACAAGCCGTTTTAATTGCTTGTTTTCTATTTAAAACAGACATTGTCTTTTTGAAATCTAAAGGAGATACTCCAGCTTCAATTTCCTTAAGAATCTCTTCTGGATCTTCTGTTCTTGGATTATCACTGGTATAGATCACTTTGGTGCTTAATGCCGCAGCGATGTTTCCCATTTTAGGCCTTTTGGTCTTATCGCGATCTCCGCCGCAACCTACAACTGTTATTAGTTCCTCATTTTTAGTGCGAATCTCATTTATGGTTTCCAATACATTTTTCAATGCATCAGGCGTATGAGCATAATCTACAATTGCCGTGATGTTTTGCGTAGAAACCAGATACTGAAACCTACCGCTTACCGAATTCAATTCGCTAATAAGCTTTAAATTTTCATCTTTTTCTAATCCTAATAATTCTCCGGCAGCATAAATTGCCAGAACATTATAGGCGTTGAAATTTCCTATTAGCTTGGTCCAAACTTCATCTCCATTTATCTTCAGTAAAAGTCCGCTAAATTGATTTTCTAATATTTTTGCGCTGAAATCTGCATAAGATTTTAATGCATATGTTTGCTTTTGTGCCTTCGTGTTCTGAAGCATTACTGCTCCATTTTTATCATCTATATTAACCAATGCAAATGCTGAAGCTGGCAACATATCAAAAAACAACTTTTTAACATCTCGATATTCCGCAAAGGTTTTGTGATAGTCTAAATGATCATGTGATAAATTGGTGAAGATCCCACCGGCAAATTTTAAGCCTGTGGTTCTATCTTGAGCGATTCCATGTGAACTCACTTCCATAAAGCAAAATTCCACACCAGTTTCATTCATCAATTTTAAATAGGAATTGATGGTTAAGGAGTCTGGAGTGGTGTGAGACGCTGCAAAGCTTTTATCACCAACCATTATTTTTACAGTGGAAAGCAATCCTACCTTGTAACCAGCTTTACTAAAAAGATCATATAATAAAGTGGCAACAGTCGTTTTTCCGTTTGTTCCGGTAACACCCACTAATTTTAGATTCTCTGAAGGAGAATCGTAATAATTAGATGCCATAATAGCCAAAGCCTTTTGAGAATTGGCAACTTGAACATAAGTAACCCCATTCACGATCTTGTCCGGAAGTTCCTGACAAACCACCGCCAATGCTCCTTGATCTACTGCGGTATTAATAAATTGATGCCCATCTGAAATAGTTCCTTTTACAGCCACAAAAACATCATTCAGTTCCACTTTTCGGGAATCAAAATGAAGATTGGTTATGGCTACGCCAGTGTTACCAATCACGGCCTCCATGGGAACTTTATATAATATGTCTTTTAAAATTTTCAACTTAAGCTAAGTGCTACTTTTTGATTATTCTTAATTTTTTCTCCGGCAGGAATAGATTGATTCTTCACTATTCCATTACCACTAACTTTTACTGAAAGCCCCATGTTCTCTAATAAAGACAATGCATCCATAACTGGCATTCCTACTACATTAGGCATTAAATTATTGGAACTTTGAGCTGCGATATAATATTTTTCGAAGTCCTTAGACACTTTATCATCTTTAACTTCTAAAGATTCTATAGTATCTTCTATAGGAGTATCTGTGTATATTTTTTGAGCGATCCTTTTAAATACAGGTCCGCTAACATCTGCACCATAATATCCAACCTTGTTATTAGGTTTGTGTATAATTACTATACTTGTATATTTTGGGTTGTCTGCAGGGAAATAGCCAACAAAAGATGAGATGTAACGAGGGTTAGCATTCCAATCTTTCATCCAATATTCGGTTTGTGCAGTTCCTGTTTTCCCTGCCATAGAAAAATTGGGAGAGTATAAACTTTTAGCCGTTCCACGAACAACCACATTTTCCATCATGGCCTTCACCTTATCTATTGTTTCCTGAGAACAGATAGATGGATTTAAAACCTTTAACTCGTTCTTCTCGATCACCTTATCCCATTCTCTAACTTCCTTGATGAATCTTGGCTTTACCATTACTCCATCATTAGCAATAGCATTATAAAATGTTAAGGTTTGCAAAGGTGAAATTTGAATACTTCCATATCCGTATGCCATCCAGGCCAAAGAAAGTCCAGACCATTTTTTATCTCCCGGTTGCGGAATATAAGGCTCCCCTTCTCCTTTAATAGAGATCCCTAATTTTTGGTTTAGGTTCATTCTATTTAAACCTTCTACAAACTTCTGTGGATTATTTTTATAATTCTCGTAAATAAGTTTTACCACGCCAACATTCGAAGAAACCTCAAATGCCTTTGCGGCAGAGATCTTTCCATAACCTCCACGATGAGAATCTCTAACTTTATATCCTCTTACATTCATCACCCCATTTTCGGTATCTACAATAGTGCTAGTATCTATCACCTTATCTTCTAAGGCAACTACCAAAGCCATTAATTTAAATGTAGAACCTGGTTCGTGGGTTTCGCCAACGGCGTAGTTTAACTTCTCGTAATAAGTGCCTTGGGCTGTTCTTCCCAAATTTGATATTGCTTTAATTTCGCCGGTTTCTGTTTCCATCACCACAACAGTTCCATGATCTGCCTCATACTTTTCAAGTTGCGCTAATAATGCATGATGGGCTATGTCTTGTATATTTACATCTATGGTAGAAATTACATCATATCCATCTTTTGGCTCCACTTCATTATTATCACTTATGGGTTTCCACTGTCCCTTTGCTATTTTTTGCTTTAATCTATGACCATCTTTCCCATCCAAAAAAGGTCCGAATGCACCTTCCAATCCAACTCTGGTATAATAACCTTGATCATCTTTACGCTCATAGCCAACAGTTCTTGCAGCCATTTCTCCCAAAGGATGCTCTCTAACTGTTCGTTGTTCTACAATAATTCCACCTTTGTTCGCTCCTAATCGGAACATAGGGAAATTCTTAACTCGCACATATTCAGAATATCCAAGATTTCTGGCTACTAAAAAATAGCGATGTTTATTTACTCTGGCGGTACGAAGACTTAAAGACCAATAGGAAACTCCTTTACCAAACATTACATTTAGTTCTTTGGCCAAAGGCATAATATTCTGTTCAAAATTTTTGTTGGTTACCGTAACGGCATCAAACCTAATGTCGTATTTAGGGATGGAGGTAGCAAGCAAATTTCCGTTGCTATCATATAGGTTACCTCTATTGGCTGGAATGGTGAAATTTCTGAAAGTACGATCTTCAGCCATTTGTTTGTATTTGTCCCCTTCTACAAACTGAATATTTAGCAACTGAATAATCACTGCCACCGCGAAGATGAACATACATCCGGCTACAAAGTACAAACGGTTCAATATGTGCTTTTCGTTGGTTGCCAATGTTTTGATTATTCTTTAATGTTGATTTTAATTTTTTGTGGCGGAGTTTCTGAAGGCTTTACTCCCCTAAAAGCCATTTTATTTGTAATTGTAGATTCCATTTTAAGTTTCATTAAAATAGATCGCATATCTACAAACTCACTTCTAAGCTCTCTTACTTCATTATTTAGCCTAGCAATATTGTGAACTTTACGCTCGGCACTGTGTGAACAGGCAATCATTATTATGGCGAGAATCGTGCAAAAGACAATGAATCTCCAATTCTTAACCGCATCATTACTTATAAGAAAATTGGCCTTTAATATGTTATACACTCCTTGCTTCATTCTATCCTTTATTCTTTATTTAAGTTGAATTCTAATTAGATCCAGTTTATTTAAAGTCTCGCTGCTATTCTAAGTTTTGCACTTCTTGCCCTGTTGTTCTTATATATTTCATCTGCAGAGGGAACAACAAGTCCTCCTACTTTTTTAAAGGGCACACTAATATTTCCGTAGAAATCCTTTTCCGGCTCCCCTTCAAACATCCCGCTTCTTATATATCGCTTTACCAGTCTGTCTTCTAAAGAATGATAGGAAATAAGACTAACTCTTCCTCCTTTTCCTAAAAGCTCTTCAGTTTGTAATAAGAACTCCTTTAAAACTGCTATTTCCTGATTTACTTCTATGCGAATTGCCTGATAGATCTGCGCAAGTATCTTATGCTCCTTTTCTTTAAATAAAAAAGGCTGAAGTACTTCCTTTAATTGATCACTGCTTTCTATTGGAGCTTCTTCTCTAGCCTTAATTATTGCTGAAGCTATTATTGAAGCATTTCTTAGATCGGCATACTCAAAAAATAACTTTTTTAATTGCTCATGATCGTATTCATTAATCACTTCAAAAGCGCTTAAATTGCTTTTCTGACTCATTCTCATATCCAATTTAGCTTCGAATCTGGTAGAAAAACCACGTTCCGCAACATTGAATTGGTGAGAAGAAACTCCGAAATCACCTAGTATACCATCTACCTTCTTTACACCATGGAAGCGCAAGAATCTTTTTATGAATCTAAAATTTTCGTTTATTAAAGTAAATCTCGGGTCATCTATTACATTATCCAACGCATCTTCATCTTGATCAAAGGCATATAACTTTCCTTTTTCTCCCAACCTACTTAAAATCTCTTTGGAATGACCACCGCCTCCAAAAGTTACATCTACATAGACCCCGTCTGGTTTAATATTTAAACCATCCACAGATTCCTTTAGTAATACTGGATTATGATACTCCTCCATCAAAATCATCGTTACCCATAACTTCTTCTGCTAGATCCGCAAAATCATCGGCAGAAACATCTATGGCATTTTCATATTTATTTTTATCCCAGATCTCAATAATGTTAATCGCAGAAGAAAGCACTACCTCCTTATCCATTTCAGCAAAGCCAAAAAGATCTTTTGGTATTAGCAAACGTCCATTTGCATCAACTTCTACGGTTTTAACACCAGCTGTAAATCTTCGTATAAAGTCGTTGTTCTTCTTTTTAAACCTGTTCAAGCTGTTCACCTTTTTCATCATCTCATTCCAAACATCCATAGGATATAATTCCAAACAAGGCTGAAAAACAGATCTTTTCAAAACAAAACCTTCCTGCAAAACTGGAGCTAGCTGCTTTTTTAAGGCAGACGGCACCATTAGACGCCCTTTAGCATCTACTTTGCATTCGTATGTTCCAATTAGATTTACCACTTAGTTCCTTTATAGTTTCAAATATATTGAAATTATTACCACTTTTTACCACTTTTCACCACTTTGTTGATAAGTTTTTCCACCTATTAGGCTGAAACACTTCTAAATAGAGCTACTTCATTAGGTTTCAGCGGCTTGCTCAAATACATGAATTTTATACATTTTTTAATAGAATTTATTTGTGTTTTTGAAGTACAAATGCATCTTAGAATTAAACTGTGTATTGAGTAAAAATGATTATACTTGTACTGAAATCGCTATATTTGCGATTGCTAATTGCAAAGGGCATACATGGAACACGATTTACAGCAAGAAGGAAAATTCACCTACCTAGAAAAAGGGGAAGGAACGCCAATCGTTATTTTACATGGACTTATGGGCGGACTAAGTAATTTTGATGGTGTAGTAAATTACTTTCCAGAGAAAGGATATAAGGTCCTTATACCAGAATTGCCACTTTACAATATGACCTTGCTTAAAACAAGTGTTGCCACATTTGCCAAATACCTAAAAGATTTTATAAATTATAAGGGATACTCCGAGGTTATCTTACTTGGAAATTCTCTGGGAGGGCACATTGCTTTGATTTGCACAAAATTATATCCTGAACTTGTAAAAGGTCTTGTAATCACGGGGAGCTCTGGATTATACGAGAATGCGATGGGAGAAAGTTATCCAAGGCGTGGCGATTATGAATTTATAAAGAAAAAAGCACAAAACGTATTTTACGATCCCGCGGTTGCAACCAAAGAGATCGTAGATGAAGTTTATGTTACCGTAGGTGACCGGAACAAATTGATAAAAACCTTAGCAATAGCAAAAAGTGCAATTCGCCATAATATGGCTAAGGATCTTCCAAAAATGAAAACCCCAACTTGTATAATTTGGGGAAAGAATGATAATGTAACACCTCCAGATGTTGCAGAGGACTTTAATAAGCTCTTACCAGACTCCGACCTTTATTGGATAGATGAATGTGGGCATGCAGCTATGATGGAACACCCAGACACATTTAATGAGCTATTGTTCGAATGGCTTCAAAAAAGATCTTTCTAAGATTAAGTAATGATAATAAAATCTTCTGAATTTGTAGTGAGCAACAGTGATGTTGCAAAATGTCCTGACAGCAAACTGCCAGAGTATGCTTTTATTGGTAGAAGTAATGTTGGAAAGTCTTCTCTAATTAATATGATCACTGGACGAAAGAGTTTGGCTAAAACTTCAGGAAGACCTGGAAAAACTCAGTTGATCAACCATTTCCTTATCAATAAAGATTGGCATTTAGTGGATCTACCGGGATACGGATACGCTAGAGTATCTAAATCTATCAAGAATACCTTTCAAAAATTTATAACTGCTTACTTCGAACACCGAGCACAAATGCTTTGTGCCTTTGTATTAATAGATAGCAGGCATGAGCCTCAACCCATAGATCTAGAGTTTATGGAATGGCTGGGAGAGCACGGAATTCCTTTCTGTGTGATTTTTACCAAAGCAGATAAGCTTAAGCCAAATGCTTTAACTAGAAATATTGAGGGTTATAAGAATAAGATGTTGGAAACTTGGTTGGAGATGCCAGAATACTTCATCACTTCCTCTACAAGCAACCTCGGAAAAGATGAGGTCTTAGGATTTATTGAAAATATCAACAATCAATTTATTGGCAATTAAATTTTAGGTAATTCTATTTTCTTTTAGCTGATAAAGGATAATTCGCCTTATTTAAAACCTAAAATTTGAAACGAAAAAACTGCTGAAAATTTTCATTTTCAACAGTTCATCTATAAATTGAACACTATTTTAGTTATACTAAAGTGCAGCTACGTGCTTAGCTAATTTAGATTTTAAATTAGACGCTTTATTATCATGAATGATATTATTCTTCGCCAATTTATCTATCATAGAAGCTACAGATGGGAATAATGTTTCAGCATCCTTTTTGTCTGCCTCACGCAATCTTTTGATGGCGTTTCTGGTAGTTTTATGCTGGTAGCGATTTCTAAGACGTTTGGTCTCATTGCTACGGATTCTTTTTAACGCTGACTTATGATTTGCCATTACAAATATTATTTAATTATTTTTAAAGTAGTCCGTAGGGGAATCGAACCCCTGTTACATGGATGAAAACCATGCGTCCTAACCCCTAGACGAACGGACCAAAATTTATTCAAAACACACCTGTTCTTCAACAAGCAACTTGTATTTCAACAAGCATTGCAATACTAGATTGCTATTGTAGTCCGTAGGGGAATCGAACCCCTGTTACATGGATGAAAACCATGCGTCCTAACCCCTAGACGAACGGACCAGTTTTTGCTTAAATGCGGATGCAAAAATACAACTATTTTTTAATGACACAAATGTAGATGTAATTTTTTCTCAAAATAATATATTTTATCTCAAAACGAGCGAAAATCAAGCTTTTAAAGAACATTTTTCAAGGCTATTTACCTAGCTTTTAGGTATTTCCAAATAGAGCTCTTCACATATTGGTTTAGACTTTAAAAAAGCTAAATACCACCATTTCAGGCTAAACCAATATGTGAATTATCTAATACTAATATGCTTTCGCAAAAAGAACTCTCTTGTTAGATGGATTTCCGCTGAAAACACAGACACCTTCTTCCTCTTTTTGATTCATAGGAATACATCTTATAGTAGCCTTGGTTTTGTCTTTTATTTTCAATTCTGTTTCTGAAGTTCCATCCCAATGCGCAGATACAAATCCTCCTTTTGTATTTAAAACCTCTTTAAATTCTTCCAAAGTATTTACTTCGGTTATATGAGAATCTCTATACTCTCTTGCTCTATTATAAAGATTCTCCTGGATCTCCAGCATTAAGCCTTTCACCTTCTCTACTACATTCTCTTGTGCAACATACTCTTTTGTAAGCGTGTCTCTTCTAGCAAGCTCTACACTACCATTTTCAAGATCCTTAGGCCCTATGGCAATCCTTACGGGAACTCCTTGTAGCTCATACTGCGCAAACTTCCAACCGGGCTTTTGGGTGTCTCTATCATCATACTTCACAATTACCCCTTCTTTCTTTAGATCGGCTGCTAACTGCTTTGCCACCACCGAGATTTGAGCCAACTGCTCTTCCCCTTTATAAATAGGTACAATAACAACTTGTATTGGAGCTAGACTTGGAGGTAATACCAATCCTTGATCATCACTATGAGTCATGATTAGTGCGCCCATCAACCTTGTTGAAACACCCCATGACGTAGCCCATACATGCTCTAATGTACCTTCTTTAGTTGCAAACTTTACGTCGAAAGCTTTCGCGAAATTTTGACCTAAGAAGTGCGAAGTTCCTGCCTGCAAAGCTTTTCCATCTTGCATTAAGGCTTCAATACAGTACGTTTCTTCTGCTCCGGCAAAACGCTCATTAGGGGTTTTAACGCCTTTAATTACGGGCATAGCCATGAAGTTCTCCGCAAATTCTGCATAAACATCATTCATTTGCTCAGCTTCAATTATTGCTTCTTGTTTTGTTGCGTGAGCAGTATGACCTTCCTGCCAAAGAAATTCAGCAGTTCTTAGAAATAAACGCGTTCGCATTTCCCAACGCACTACATTGGCCCATTGATTTATAAGAATAGGAAGATCTCTATAGGATTGGATCCATCCTTTATAAGTGCTCCATATAATAGCTTCAGAGGTAGGTCTAACTATTAGTTCTTCTTCTAATTTTGCATCTGGATCTACAATTAGTTTAGTGCTGTCATTAGGATCTGTTTTTAATCTATAATGAGTAACCACTGCACATTCCTTTGCAAAGCCTTCAGCATTTTTCTCTTCTGCTTCAAAGAGGCTTTTCGGAACAAATAATGGAAAATAGGCATTTTGATGTCCCGTTTCTTTAAACATCCTATCTAATTCTGCCTGCATTTTTTCCCAGATCGCATATCCATATGGTTTAATAACCATACACCCCCGTACAGCTGAGTTTTCGGCTAGATCGGCACTGACTACCAATTCGTTATACCATTTAGAGTAATCTTCTTTTCTTGCAGTTAATTTCTTGCTCATTGCTGTTTTTTGGCATAAATGTTGCACTTTTAATAGCGTTGTAGCTATTTTAAAAAGTTACAACTAGTTAGCGCAAAACTAACTAATTTTGTAATGTTCAACAATTAAATACACCGCTAATGAAACTTTATAAATTTATTTCAAATTATGTATATTTCTTTATAGCTGCTGTGTCATCGCTTTTGTTGACATCTTGTGGCTCCTATCAATATGCAGGTAAAACTACAGATGGGATATATGGAGATAATGAAAGCGTAGTTTCTAACAAGGAAATAGAATATGGATCTCGAGAGGAAAATACGGGTTACTATAAAAAACTATTTGAGGAAGAAGCAGCTCTTTATGGAGATGTTTTAGCCGAAGATGCTGTTTTTACCGATGTAGATTCTTATTCATCTACCGGAAATTACGATTACGAGAACGCCGAAAATTCCAATTACCAAGGTGGAAATGCACCTTGGGGTAATTCACCAGATCGCTATACTATTAATATTTACAACGACGGATTCTATGGAGGATTCTACGATCCTTTCTGGATTTCAGGATTTAATGGCTATGCATTTGATCCATTTTGGAATCCCGGTTTTTATGGACCTGGTTTCTATGGACCCGGTTTTTACGGATCTCCATACTATGGCAGAGGTTTCTACGGAAATTATGGTTACGGATATGGATATGGTTTTGGTTTTGGTTTTGGTTTCAATAATTTCTATGGTGGACCTGGATGGTATAATCCCTATTATCACCCATATAACAGACAACATCATTTCAGACAAAATGTGGCCTATAATGCTGGAAGACGAGGCGAGAGCAGCTATTATAGCAATAGAACCAATGCTATTAGAAATGCAACAGATCTAGATAATAGAGGTCGAAGTTCAACTTATTCTAGATCTATCAGGAATTTAAGAAACTCTGGTGATGAGTCTGGAATAAGCAGACGTTCTTCAAGATCTTATGACACAGGTGTAAATGCTGATGGCAGATACAGCAGAGGAAGAAGTACTTCTAACGGTGTTTCTACGCCAACAAGAAGCCGAAGTGTTTATTCTACAAATCAAACAAGTAGAAGCCAATCCCCTACAGCAAGAAGTTCAAGTTCTTCAAACAGAAGTACAACTACTAGAAGCTCTTCTTCAGGTAGAAGCAGTGGTTCTACTACTTCAAACAGAAGTTCAGGTTCAAATAACAACAGAGGTAGAGGAAATTAATTAATAAAAACATATTTCAATTAATGAAAAAGATATATTTAACAGTCATAGCCCTTTTGGTTATGACTTTATCTCAAGCTCAAGATATTACAGATGCCGTAAGATATTCAACAGATCAACTGTCTGGCACAGCAAGATTTAGAGCAATGAGTGGTGCATTTGGAGCTTTGGGAGGCGATCTCTCTGCAATTTCTATAAACCCTGCTGGATCGGCAATTTTTTTAAGTAGTGCAGCAACCGTTACTTTAAGCTACAACGAGAGGAAAAATGATACTCGTTATTTCAATGGAAATACGTCTAATTCCAATTCTGATGTTTATTTTGATCAAGCTGGAGCAGTGTTGGTATTTAATAGCACAAAGGATGAGAACCCATGGCGTAAATTTACCTTAGGCGTTAATTATTCCCAGAATAACTCTTTTGATGATACTTATCTGGCTCAAGGAACTAGTTCTAAATCTATTGATTCCTATTTTCTTGATTATGCAAACGGAGTTCCTTTAGAGCTTTTAGAAACCATAGATGGAGAGAGTCTTACAGATCTTTATTTGTTTTTAGGAGAAAATGAAGGTTATGGTGCCCAACAAGCATTTTTAGGATATCAAGGATTTATTATTGATCCCTTAACCGATGATCCAAGTAATACCTCCTATTCCTCGAGCATTACTCCCGGAAATTTTGATCAACAATATTCTTATGCAGCAACTGGTTTAAACGGTAAATTTGCTTTTAATTTCGCCACTAAATATCAAGATTTCTTGCATTTAGGAATTAATTTGAATGCTCATTTCATGAATTATGACAGAGCTACCCGATTATTTGAACAGAATTCTAACGCAGGTAGTTCAACTAATGAAGTTATTTTTTCGAATAACCTAAGCACCACTGGAAATGGTTTTTCTTTTCAACTTGGGTCCATTGCAAATGTTTCTGATAATGTGCGCGTAGGATTAACTTATGATTCCCCAACTTGGTATTCCATAAGCGAGCAGACCACACAGCGGTTGGAAACATTTAGCTCCGAATTTAGCGAGAGCGTATTTGTAAATCCCGATGTGATAAATGCCTATCCCGAGTACACACTTAAAACTCCAGGAAAGCTTACAGGGAGCTTAGCTGTTCTTTTTGGGGATTCTGGACTCATTAGTTTTGATTATTCTTATAAAGATTTTTCAAATACCGAATTTAGACCATCAGACGATCTGGAGTTTGCATTCCAAAACAATTTAATAAATGATAATTTAAAAGCTGCTTCTACTTATAGAGTGGGTGGTGAATACAGAATAGATAAATGGAGTTTACGAGGTGGATATAGATTTGAAGAAAGTCCTTATGAGAATGAATTTATAATGGGAAATCTTAACGGATATTCTGCTGGGGTTGGATATGATTTTGGTGCTATTAAAGCAGGTATTTCTTATGATAATTCATCAAGAACAGACAATCCACAACTTTACCAAGTTGGTCTTACTAATTCCGCTGAAATAAACAGAGACTTTTCCAGCATAGTGCTTTCCCTTAGTTTTGGAATTTAAAAAGTATTTAATAATAAGTAAAAAGAAATCCGGAATCTTTAAAGGTTTCGGATTTCTTTTTTTTAAATGGTCTAAAATTACTATCGTTTTAGAGTGAAATGACCTTTATATTCGGAAACTTTACCGGAATTGGGATCTTTAATATTTACAACAAACCAATAATCATCTGCCGGCATATTTTTACCAATATATGTCCCATCCCACCCTTGACCTTGAGGATTTAATTGTTTAATTAGTTTTCCATATCTGTCATAGATCAAAATTAGTGAAACTGTAATACTCGTTTCATTTATCACATTCCATGAATCATTATATCCATCTGAATTTGGTGTGAAAAATCTAGAATAACCAATTAAACTAAAACTTTCTGAAGTTGCCATACCACAACCGTTAATCTCTCTAGCCGTTACACTATGCAAACCCGGAGCAACATCTTTAAAAACAGGCTCCTGTTGCCAAGGTCCATTATCCAATTGATATTCAAATGTTGGAATCGCATCTACAAAGCCAGTGGCCATAGCTGTAACCACATATCCATCTTCAAAATCGTTACCAGAAATATTTATTTCGACATTCTTAGGTGCAGAAAAATAGCGGATACTTGTATTAAATGTATTGGAACATCCAGTTTCTTTGTTTGTAATAATTAGACTTACTTCAGTTATTTCCGGAACTTCATTAAAGGTTAAAATAGCATTTTGAATACCATCGCTATCAGGATCATTTTGAATATTCCAATCATAGGTATAATCTGGGCCGAGATCTGTCCCAATGCTTTCAGGATCCAAAAGCTCTCCATTTAAATCAACACAAAAAGCTGTAATCTCTGAGATATTAATAATTGGGACTGGAGATATATTCAGTTTAAAATCTACTTGGTTAGAAACACATCCGGTACGATTATCTGTTATAGTTGCTATAACTTTCTGCCCATTTGTTCCTTCAAAAACTAACGGATTTCCAATTGGCATAGCACTATCCAAGTTTTGCTGAGAAGTATAAAAATTTGAGGTGAAATTAGTGCTAGTAGATGAAGTAGTCTGCATTAATTCATTATTAACTTCAGATAGATCAAAAATAGCTGTGTTTTCATTGCTGCAGCCTAGTAGATCATTCGGTTTTGTAGCTACTGGAACATCAAAATATTGTATCAATATTTCATCGTCCAACTCCAAACCTGTTGTTTCATTTACAGCTATTACTTTATATAATCCTGAAGTTGTAACGGTATATTCTGGGCTGGCTTGATTGGAAAGCAGATCAAATGAATTTGTGGTTTCATTAAAAACATAATATTTATATCTGGTGGCAATAACATTTGAAGCCTTTAGCACAATGGATGAAGAATCGCAAATAGCAATATCATCTCCTAGAATATTCACAATCGAACAGTCTGTAGTTCCAGAACCGGTTTGGCCTAAATTTGTTTGATCTAAACTTATATAACCCGGCATTTCAGAATAATTTGTAATTAAAACTACATATACCTGACCCGCTATTGCATTATCGATCACTAAATTCTCTATTGTAGAAGGAGAATAACTACAACCTACAACTCTGGAAATTGAAAGTGAAGAATTACTACACAAATCATCGCTTTCACCAAATGGACCCCAAGCAATAAAATCTACATCCAAAGATTCTCCACTTCCATCGGCATTCTGGGTTTGTTTAATAAGAAAATCCAGTCTCCCAGATTCTTCCACCTGCAAATAAAACCATGCAGGATAAGGTTGCCGTTCCAAACATCTGTAATTCGGTCCTATTTCTGCACTAGCAATGTCACCGCTAGCACTGTTAGAATTAGGGAAAATATAAGATGATGTCCCTGCACAAAATGGTTGAATAGAGGAACAACGATCTCCCTGGGCAACCAAAACCCCACTTCCCATCACGAATATGGAAGCAAATAAAACGAAATGATTTAAAAACTTCATATCACCTTTCCTCAATAGCTTGCAAATTACACATTTTACAGCGAATAACAGAAGCTGCTTTTCCTAAACATTGCTTGAAAGAGTCATAAAATATGTATCTTTGCAAGCTGATTAAAAAGATTACGACTAGTATAGAATAAAGTGCTATGAAGATAGAACATATGGAAAATAGAATAGACGAAATGGGCGATGCTCACGTTTCTACAAGTGCAAATAATCCTTTACGGGAAGATGCTTTCGATTTAAGCAATGAAGAAAAGATTGCTTCAATTAATAAAGATGTGACACGCATTTTAGAAACTTTGGGTATGGATCTTACAGATGACAGCATTAAAGGAACCCCACAAAGGGTTGCTAAAATGTTTGTAAACGAGATCTTTTCGGGATTAGACCCAAAACGCAAACCTAAAGCTTCTACTTTCGAAAATAAATATAAGTATGGTGAAATGTTGGTAGAGAAAAATATCACCATTTACTCTACTTGTGAGCATCATTTACTTCCTATCGTTGGAAGAGCTCATGTAGCATACATTTCCAAAGGTAAAGTTATCGGTTTATCTAAAATGAACCGAATTGTAGACTATTTTGCAAAAAGACCTCAAGTTCAGGAACGCATGACCATGCAGATAGTACAGGAATTACAAAATGCCTTAGGTACGCCAGATGTTGCCTGTGTTATAGATGCTAAACATTTATGTGTGAACAGTAGAGGGATTCGCGATATAGAAAGCAGCACAGTAACAAGTGAATTTGGAGGTGCGTTTAAGGAAGCTTCAGTTAGACGAGAATTCTTAGATTATATTAAATTAGATACTTCTTTCTAATATCTTCGATTAAATAAAACATAGTAAGAGATAGCATATGGCGCTTTACAAAGAACAAAGCTTAAAACTTTATAATTCCATTTCCGGGGAAAAAGAACTTTTTCAACCAATTAACGAAGGCCACATTGGCATGTACGTTTGTGGACCAACAGTATACAGTAATGTTCATTTAGGTAATTGCCGTACATTTATTTCTTTCGATCTTGTTTTTAGATACCTTAAACACCTTGGTTATAAGGTTCGATACGTGCGAAATATCACCGATGCCGGACATTTAGAAAACGATGCAGATAGCGGCGAAGATAGGATAGCCAAAAAAGCCCGATTAGAGCAAATAGAACCTATGGAAGTAGTGCAGAGATATACTGTGGACTTCCATAATACACTTCAAAAATTCAATAATCTACCGCCAAGTATAGAGCCAACTGCAACAGGACATATAGTAGAACAAATTGAAACTATTAAAACCATTCTTGAAAACGAATATGCCTATGAGGTAAACGGATCTGTTTATTTTGATGTGTTTAAATTCAATAAAGATCATGATTACGGGAAGTTAAGCGGGCGCACTATTGAAGATATGATAGCGAATACCCGTGAACTCGCAGCCCAGAGCGATAAGAAAAATCCGCAGGATTTTGCGCTTTGGAAAAAAGCGGAGCCAGAACATATCATGAGATGGCCATCTCCTTGGAGTGATGGTTTTCCAGGTTGGCATTTGGAATGTACTGTGATGAGCACCAAATACCTTGGAGAACATTTCGATATTCACGGTGGAGGAATGGATCTTAAGTTCCCTCATCATGAATGTGAAATTGCACAAGGTGAAGCCTCTACAGGGAAAAATCCTGTGAATTACTGGATGCATGCAAATATGCTCACCCTTAACGGGCAAAAAATGGCTAAAAGTACTGGGAACAATATTTTGCCAAATGAAATTTTTACAGGAGAAAACGATAATTTAAGTAAAGGGTTTAGCCCCTCCGTGGCTAGATTTTTTATGTTACAAGCCAATTACCGAAGTATTCTAGATTTTTCTAATACGGCATTATTGGCAAGTGAAAAAGGATTCAATAGATTGATGGATGCCTTTAGAAACAGTGCTCAACTACCTGTGAGTTCTACTACAACTAATTTTTCTGTTAAAGAATGGAGACAGCGTTGTTACGACGCTATGAATGACGACTTTAATAGTCCTATTTTAATCGCAACTTTATTTGAAGCAGTAAAGTTTATAGTTGCCGTAAAAGAAGGAAATGATCAAATTTCTAAAGAGGATAAGCAATTACTGATCACTACACTGCAGGACTTTATTTTTGATGTACTAGGACTTTTAGATACAGCGATCACAAATCAGAATAATTCAGAAAAATTATCAGGTACAGTAGAATTGCTTATACAACTAAGAGCCAATGCCAGAAACAATAAGGATTTTGCAACCAGTGACCAGATAAGAGATCAATTATTAGCCTTAGGTATCCAACTAAAAGATGGCAAAGAAGGAACCGTATTTTCTATTGAAGATTAATATATCATAATGCTAAAGAAAATGTTAGCATATCCATTTATCTTATTGGTGAGATTTTACCAAAAAGTTATCTCTCCTCTAACACCTGCAACATGCAGGTACTCTCCAACTTGCTCTCAATACACCTTAGTAGCACTTCAAAAACACGGAATCTTTAAAGGTGGTTGGCTTAGTGTAAAAAGAATTATAAGCTGTAATCCTTGGGGAGGGTCGGGATATAATCCAGTTCCTTAGCACATCCTTATTTATTTTAAAGAACTATTGCCAAACCATGCAAATACGTATCTTTACCCTTCAATTTTAAAAAACTACACATGCTTTTTAATGCAATTGTCTGGAGTCCTTCTGAAGGATTAGATCTAGGTTTTTTCACACTACACTATTATAGTTTAATGTTCCTTATCGCATTTGGATTGGGATGGTATATTATGAAAAGCATCTATACTAAAGAAGGGGTGCCAATAGAGAAACTGGATCCGCTATTTATATATACAGTCTTAGCTACTCTTATTGGCGCAAGGCTAGGTCATGTCCTTTTTTATGACTGGGAATATTTTCAGCATCATTTATTAGAGATCTTTTTACCGGTTCGTTTTGAACCAGAATTCGAATTTACCGGATTTAGAGGTTTAGCAAGTCATGGCGCTGCAATAGGAATTATAGTTGCCATGTATCTTTATAGAAAGAATGTTCTAGACAAACCTATTTTATGGATTCTGGATAGAGTGGTTATTCCGGTAGCCAGTGGAGCAATTTTTATTAGAATTGGAAATTTCATGAATTCTGAAATAATTGGGAAACCAACCAACAGCGTTTACGGAGTGATCTTTGAAAATCTCGGCGAAACTTTCCCAAGACATCCAGCGCAGCTATATGAATCTTTTTGTTATCTCTTAATTTTTATCCTTTTATGGTTTATCTATTGGAAAACGGATAAAAAACAAAAAATTGGATACATTTTTGGATTATTTTTGGTGCTATTGTGGACAGTAAGATTTTTCGTAGAGTTCCTTAAAGAACCACAAGTAGAAGAACGCGCAGTTTGGTTAATTAATACTGGACAGTGGCTTAGTATTCCTTTTATCATTGCTGGTTTATATTTTATGTTTAGACCTGGTACTAAAGCAGTTGCATGAAAATAATAAAGAGATATATAGTTCTTGGTTTATCAGCAGGGATCCTTTTATCCTGTGCTAATGATTCTAAAAATTCTTCTATAGATACTCCTGAGATCTCCTTTCAAAAAGAAGGAGAATTATATCTATTAAAGTCTGGAGAAACTTTGCGAAAAATAGCAATAGAATTTGCTGAAAGTGATTACGAGCGTCAAACTGGGCTTATGTATAGAAAATCTCTAGGGGAAAACGAAGGCTTGCTGTTTATATATCCTTCTGAAGCTATGAGAAGCTTTTATATGAAAAATACCTACATACCCTTAGATATTATATTTTACAACAAGGATAGCGCTGCAGTTAGCTTTCAGGAAAATGCAAAACCTTTAGATGAAACTTCCCTACCTTCAAAAGTTCCTGCACAATTTATTTTAGAACTGAATGCAGGGAAAGTCAAGGAATGGAATATTGAAGTTGGTGATAAAATAGATTTCAAGAAGGACTAGATACTATTAATTTCTACTAAAATTGAAACAATAAAAAAGCCTGATCAAATTATGATCAGGCTTTTTTAATGTATTAAGATAATGGTGAATTACTCCGTAACTAGCACCTTTTTCTTTTCTTCTAAGGACCCTTTTCTCTTCACACTATCAAACATGATTGGTGTTGCAATGAATAGCGATGAATAAGTTCCTACAATAATACCTACGATCATTGCGAACATAAATCCTCTTAAACTCTCTCCTCCAAATATAAATATTGCTAACAATACTAATAGAGTTGTTAATGAGGTGTTCAAGGTTCTACCTAAAGTACTGTTCAAAGCGCTATTAACTACTTTTCCTAATGGCCATGTAGTATGCTCGTTAACAAATTCACGAATCCTATCAAATACAACCACGGTATCATTCAGAGAGTATCCAATTACCGTTAGGATTGCTGCAATGAACGCTTGGTCGATCTCCATGCTGAAAGGCATAATATTATAAGCCAGAGAGAAGATCCCTAATACAATAAGTACATCATGGAATACTGCAATTACAGCACCCAAACTATATTGCCATTTTCTAAATCTTAAAAGTATATAAAGGAATACCACTATTAACGACCCTAATACTGCCCAAAATGAGTCATTTTTAATATCATCTGCAATGGTTGGCCCCACCTTCATAGACTGCATAATTCCAATATTACGCTCTGAAGCACCTATTGTAAAGTCATCAAAAGTTATATCTGGAGGTAAATTTGGTTGTAAAGCATCAAACATCATCTTTTGGATCTCAGTATCTACTGCTTCCCCATCATCTTCTACCTTATATTTAGTAGTGATTTTCAACTGATTGTTTGCACCAAAGGTCTTTGCCTCTGCACTTCCAAAAACAGCTACTAAATCCTTCTGAACTTCTGTTGCATTTACATCATCTGCAAAACGAACCGTATATGTTCTACCTCCAACAAAATCTACTCCTTGATTTAATCCGTTAGTAAGTAACGACCCAACACTAATAAGAATAAGCACACCAGAAATAGCATAAGCGATCTTTCTCTTTCCTAAGAAATCTACATTCATATTAGCGAATAAGTTCTTAGTGATAGAAGTGCTAAACGCTAATGCTTTACCATTCTTACCATATCCATCTATAAATAATCTAGTAATAAAGATTGCCGTGAATAACGAAGTTGCTATACCTATTAATAAAGTAGTTGCGAAACCTTTAATTGGTCCAGTACCTAAAACTAATAAGATAATACCCGTTAGTCCTGTTGTAATGTTAGCATCTAAAATTGAAGACAAGGCATTGTTGAAACCGTCTTTTATTGCATCACGTTGAGATTTCCCTTTTGCCAGTTCCTCTTTTATCCTTTCAAAAATAAGTACGTTAGCATCTACAGACATACCTATGGTTAAAACAATACCCGCAATTCCAGGTAATGTAAGCACCGCACCAAGTCCGGCAAGTATTCCAAATATGAATAAAATGTTCACTACCAAAGCAACATCGGCAAAATATCCAGCCTTACCATAGTAAAAGATCATCCACAAAAGCACGATTGCTAATGCAATAAGGAATGAATTAACCCCACTATCAATTGCTTCTTGTCCTAGAGATGGTCCAACAATTTCACTCTGTATAATATCTGCAGAAGCAGGTAATTTACCAGCTCTAAGCACGTTTGCTAAATCTTGCCCATCAGTAATATCAAAATCACCAGTAATCTCACTTCTTCCTCCACTTATTGGTCCAGTAGAAACTCCTGGTGCCGAATAAACTACATTATCAAGAACAATTGCAATATTACTTTTCTCTGCATAGGCTTTTCCAGTCATTTCTTCCCAGATCTTAGCTCCTTTTCCATTCATTTGCATAGAAACCGCAACTCTTCCTACTTGATCGTATGTTTGTGTAGCATCTGTGATAACATCTCCCGTAAGGGCAGGCGTCATTTCGCGATCTCCTTTAATTGCATAAAGCTCTGTAAGGTTATCTTTAGAAACTCCCCAAACAAATTCAGCAAAACGAAGCTCTCCAGGTAAAAGTGATCTCACCTGAGGCATGTTCAAATATTCTCTAACTTGCGCAGTATCCTTTGAAGCAAATGTTGCCAAAACTGGGCTTCCTTGGAAACCTGGAGAAACCATCATACTTAATAATGGATTGTTTGCTGGTACAACTTCTGAAGTGTCTTCTGCACTAGCTAAAAGATCTTCAATTTCTTGGTCTTCTTCTGAAGTTGAAACAGTATCAACATTTTGAGAAGACTTTTCTTTGTTAGCATTTAATTGAGCAATCGTATTGTTCGCGTTAACTAGAAAATTTCCGAAGTCTGTATTTTTATGAACATACCAAAACTCTAATTGAGCAGTACTTTGAAGCAATTTCTTAACACGAGAAATATCCTTAGCCCCTGGAAGT
This sequence comes from Gillisia sp. UBA3175, assembly GCA_002364325.1. Lineage (GTDB taxonomy): Bacteria > Bacteroidota > Bacteroidia > Flavobacteriales > Flavobacteriaceae > Gillisia. Next base: position 47,000 of record DEXV01000004.1, on the reverse strand, counting down.
TCTACTAAGATTCTCCCAGTATTCCCTAAACGCTGAATGTTTGGTTGTGTTACACCAAATTTATCTATACGCTTACGCAATACCTCAAAAGCTGAAGTAATAGACTCGTTAACTTTTTCTCTTATGATTGGCTTAACTTCCGAATTTGTCATTTCAAAGTTAATCTGGTCACTAAGTGTTTTATTAGCAAATATATCTGGAGATGCTAATTTAGCACCTTCATTTTTTTCGAATGCCTCAAAGAAAAGGTCTATATAACTTTCCTGACTGTCTTTTTGAGCTGCGTCAGCCTCAGCCAATGCCTTATTAAATGCAGGATCGCTACTATTATTAGCTAAACCTTTTAATATATCTCTTACAGAAATTTGTAGAATTACGTTAATTCCACCTTTAAGGTCAAGCCCCTTATTAAGTTCTTTATCCTTGGCAGTATTATAAGTGATCCCGGCAAAGATCTCGTTATTTCCGATAGAGTCTAAATACCTGTTTTCTTCAATATCTCTTTTTACAGAATAGTCTTCTACGTTAGTACCTACTTTTTGAGCAGCAAACGCCTCTGCATCACTCTCTACTCCATTGGCAATGAATGTAAATGATAATTGGTATATACATACCAAACCAAATAAAATCGCAAAAATCCTGATCAGTCCTTTATTCTGCATTATTCTTTATTATTTAATGTCATTTTTTAAAACGGACAAATATAGGACTTCATTAATCAAATCCCAATATTTTTTTTTTGAAAAATTTAACTTTTAATATACAAAAAATGCCACATAAGATGTGGCATTTTTATGGCTTCAGATATGTTTGAAACCCTATATTAATTTTGATTAAAAAGTTAGTAAGTCGTTGGTTTTCTTAACTCCTTCAGCACTTTCTTTAATCTTTGCTTTTTCAGCATCATTCAGTTCTATTTCTACGATCTGCTCTAATCCGCCTTTCCCAAGAATTGCAGGAACTCCAATACATAGGTCGTTCAATCCATATTCGCCTTCTAATAAAGCAGAACATGGGAACATTTTTTTCTGATCGCAAGCAATTGCTTGAACCATTGCAGAAACTGCCGCTCCTGGAGCATACCATGCACTGGTTCCCAATAATTTAGTTAAGGTAGCACCACCAACTTTAGTGTCTTCAGAAACTTGATCCAATCTTTCTTCAGAAAGAAATGCAGAAACTGGAATACTATTTCTGGTAGCCATTCTTGTTAAGGGCACCATTCCGGTATCGCTATGTCCACCTATTACCATTCCATCAACATCAGATGGAGGACATTCTAATGCTTCACTCAATCTGTATTTGAAACGAGCACTATCTAAAGCTCCACCCATTCCAATAATTCTGTTTTTAGGCAAACCTGTAGTTTTGTGAACTAGATAGGTCATTGTATCCATAGGATTACTCACTACTATAACAATGGTATCTGGAGAATGTTTAATTAAATTGCTAGAAACTTCTTTTACAATGTTTGCATTAATCCCGATTAACTCTTCTCTTGTCATTCCCGGTTTTCTAGGAATTCCACTTGTAATTACAACCACATCACTGCCCGTAGTTTTAGTATAATCGTTAGTAGAACCTACAATTTTAGAATCGAATCCATTTAATGTAGCAGTTTGCATAAGATCCATTGCTTTCCCTTCTGCAACCCCTTCCTTGATATCTACCAAAACGATTTCTGAAGCAAAATTCTTAATTGCGATATATTCTGCACAACTAGCACCCACGGCACCAGCTCCAACTATTGTAACTTTCATGTTATATGATTTTAAATATTAATGTTTTTTTTTCGTTTAGCGAAAATACGAATAAAGCCTAATTTATATAATAAGGAATGGTTAAATGTCTTTAATTGAACCTGTAATGTAATCCTACGTTCGCATTGAACAAATTACTTGCAGTTAATAAAGTACTAACCTTTAATTTATTTGCATAAAAATTGAAGCCAATGGTTCCTTTAAATTTACCTTCGTTTTTACCAATCCCAGAAAGCGCATCATTTAAGGCTGCTAATGAGCCTCCAGTACCTCCAAAGGCGTAGTCAAATGATGAGTTAGTATAACCTATACCACCAACTACTTCAAAATTATCATAGAGCTTTGAACCTAATGCCTGAACATTAAAAAGATCTGCATCTACATCTATTCTATTAAGATTAGCAATTTGAATATCTAGTGGTAAAAATTTATAATTCGCAGTAAAATTGCTATAAGACCCAACTATTGCCAACTGGAAATCTTCTGCATTAAATCTCTTTTGGAAATACTGACTAATATTATGTTTTAAACCTATCCCATAGGTACTAATCCCAACATCGTTTATAAATATTTCTGGAAGATATCTAAAAGCAATCTCAGTTTTAAAAGGCAACCCAACTGTTACTTGAGGAAATGCGTGAAAAACTACTTTCTTATCCAACCCATCTAAAGCATCGAATTCAAAACTCTGCCCAAATGCAGATCCTACATAAACGGCATCAGTATTTCCTCCATAAACCGTAGGAAGCAAGGCATTATCACCAGTCTGGAATTTCAAAACATTGAAATCTCGGTTAGAACTTAATTTAGTTAATTTACTATTAGGTACAAATAAAGCATTTCCATGAACAGATACTTCAATTTGCCATTTTTCTAAAGTAGATGCAGAGGAGAACCATCCGGCACTCGATTGCAATGCAGCACCTTCTGCACCGGGAGCAGCAAAATTTTCTGCAACAATTAACATGTCATCAATTACGTCTTGCACATCGCCTTGAGCCATGGTTAAATTTGAAGAAAATAGCAATATTAGGATAAGGGTAGAATTCAGGATATTTCTCACAAGTATAGGATATTAGGTTATAGTAAAAATAATAAAAATTGGGACTTATAAGTTTAATAACGATAAATTATAGATTACAATATAAAAAAGCCTGCAAATATTGCAGGCTTATAATCTTTATATATCTACATTCGCATAGACCGCGTTCTTTTCAATAAACTCACGGCGTGGCGGCACCTCATCTCCCATTAACATGGAGAATATTCTATCGGCTTCACTACTATTATCTATATTAACCTGGCGTAGTGTTCTAAATTCAGGATTCATGGTAGTATCCCATAATTGCTCTGCATTCATTTCCCCTAAACCTTTATATCGCTGAATCTGAACTCCACCACTATAGCTTTCTGCAATTGCATCACGCTCCTTGTCATTCCAAGCATATTGCTTCTTCTGTCCTTTTTTAACCAAATATAAAGGCGGAGTTGCTATATAAATATGACCGTTTTCAATTAATTCCTTCATATATCTAAAGAAGAAGGTTAGAATCAAAGTTTCAATATGGCTTCCATCCACATCGGCATCACACATTATAACTACCTTATGGTATCTTAATTTGGAAAGATTCAAGGCTTTACTATCCTCTTCTGTTCCAATTGTAACACCTAATGCGGTGTATATATTCTTGATCTCTTCATTGTCAAATACACGATGTCTCATTGCTTTTTCAACGTTCAAGATCTTACCTCGAAGTGGTAAAATAGCTTGAAAAGCTCTGTCTCTACCTTGCTTAGCAGTTCCACCTGCCGAATCTCCCTCTACAAGATACACCTCGCATTTTTCAGGATCTTGTTCAGAACAGTCAGATAATTTTCCAGGTAATCCCCCTATACTCATCACTGTTTTACGCTGAACCATTTCACGCGCCTTTTTAGCTGCATGACGTGCCTGAGCTGCCAAGATCACTTTTTCTACTATAGTTTTTGCATCGCCAGGATTTTCTTCCAAGTAATTCTCCAACATTTCTGAAACCGCCTGTGAAACAGCAGAAGTAACTTCTCTATTTCCTAATTTAGTTTTAGTTTGTCCTTCGAATTGAGGCTCACCTACTTTAACAGAAATAATAGCTGTTAATCCTTCACGAAAATCGTCTCCCGCTATTTCAAATTTTAACTTATCCAACATCCCAGAAGCATCTGCATACTTTTTAAGAGTAGTAGTTAATCCTCTTCTAAAACCAGCTAAGTGAGTACCACCTTCATGAGTATTAATGTTATTTACATAAGAATGTAAATTTTCATTAAAAGAGGTATTATAGATCATTGCAACCTCAACAGGAATATCATTCTTCTCCCCTTCCATGGAGATCACATGAGAAATTATAGGATCTCTATTTTGATCTAAAAATTTTATAAATTCTTTCAAACCTTCTTCAGAAACAAATGTTTCTGAGATAAACGAGCCATCTTCATTTTTTTGGCGCTCATCTGTTAATACAATTGTAAGACCTTTATTCAAAAAAGAAAGCTCACGCATTCTACTAGCAAGCGTATCGTAATTATATTCTGTAGTTTGCTGAAAAATGCTTGGGTCCGGAGTAAACGTAACAACAGTACCTCTAAGATCTGTCTCCCCAATAGATTTTACAGGATACATTGGCTTACCTTTTTCATACTCCTGACGCCAAATAACACCTTCTCTATAAACGGTAGCACTTAAATGATCGGACAGCGCATTTACACAACTTACACCTACTCCGTGAAGTCCTCCAGAAACTTTATAAGAATCTTTATCGAATTTTCCTCCGGCTCCAATTTTGGTCATTACTACCTCTAAGGCAGAAACTCCTTCTTTTTTATGTAGATCTATCGGAATACCACGACCGTTATCTTCGGTAGTAATAGAACCTTCTTTTGTAATAGTTACTTTAATAGTGTCACAATGGCCAGCCATTGCTTCATCAATAGAGTTATCCACAACCTCATACACCAAGTGATGCAATCCTCTTATTCCAGTATCTCCAATATACATGGACGGGCGCATACGCACATGCTCCATACCTTCCAGCGCCTGAATACTGTCTGCCGAATAACTGTTTTTCTTAACTTCTTCGCTCATCTATGATTCTGTTAAAATTTGTTTATTTATGCAACAGACAAATATAACAAAACCCTTGCTCCTATTAGCTTGAAGCGCACCTCAATACCCTTAAGTTATTAACAATTTATGTGAAAAACTCCACTGTTATGAATGAAATAAAGCTTAGATTTTCTCAACCTCCACAAAACTGGTCTGCGCAATGTGAGTAGAACTTGCTCTTCCACTTGGATCTTTATCATCTTGCCATTTTGGGATCCATTTTTTTACAGATTTCGCAGCGCATTCCTGAGGGAAATACTCATTAAAGATCTCTCTATAGAAATAAGCCTCTTTTGTTGTAGGCGTGTTAACTGGATATTTAGATGCCGCCATTTCCAATTCCACATCGCTTACTTGCGATTTCGTGAAGGCGATCAAGCTATCTATCCAACTATATCCAACCCCGTCACTAAACTGCTCCTTTTGTCTCCAAAGAACTTCTTCTGGTAAAAAGGGATCTTCTTGGGTATCGAATGCTTTACGTAAAATATATTTTTCTATACCACCATGTTTTTTTGGCATCTTATGTTCTGGAGCAATTTCCATGGCTGTTTGTAAAAAGGACTTATCCAAAAATGGCACTCGTGCTTCCAACCCATGGGCCATTGTAGATTTGTCTGCTCTCAAACAATCTGCCGTTGATAATCTTTTAACTCTTCGGATGGTTTCTGATTGAAATTCTTCTGCAGAAGGAGCATTTTTAAAGTATAAATACCCGCCAAATATCTCATCTGCTCCTTCCCCGGAAAGCACAACCTTAATTCCTTTTTCAGTAATCGCTTTTGAAAGAAAATACATTGGTGTACTGGCTCTAATTGAAGTTACATCGTAAGTTTCTAGATGCCAGATCAATTTTTTAATAATACCAATCCCTTCTTCAACGGTAAAATGAATTTCATGATGCTCTGTACCCAAAAAATCTGCTACCTTCTTTGCAGCCACAAGATCTGGTGCTTCTGATGTTAAGCCAATAGAGAAAGAGTGTAATTTTTTACCTTTTTCTTTTAGTAATCTAGAGGCTATAGAGGAAGTTAAAGATGAATCTAATCCACCGCTTAATAATACTCCTAAAGGTACATCAGACATCAAACGTTTTTTAGTAGCAGCTATAAGAGATTCTCTTAATCGTTTAAGATCAGCTTCTTCTGTACAGTCTTCCATTTTATACCAATCTGGCTTGTAATATTGCACAAATCCTGTAGTTGGCGTATAATAATATCCTGGAGGAAATGCCTGAAATTCTTCGCATTGATCGGCCAATACTTTCATTTCACTCGCAAACCAGAGTGCGCCCTTGGCATCTTTACCGTAATAAAGTGGCTTTACCCCAATTGGGTCTCTAGCCGCAATAAAATCATTTTTATCTACCACTACAAAAGCAAAATCACCATCCAGTTTGTTTAAAAAACCATATCCATACTTTTCATATAAATGAACTATTACTTCTGAATCTCCTGTGGTACGGAATTTATGCCCCTTCAATTCATTTTCCTTTAACGACTGGAAATTATATATTTCACCATTATGGATCATCCACGCTGTAGAAGTTCCTTGTATTGGTTGCTTTCCAGTTAAAACATCCATAATAGCCAATCGCTCATGACATAATATTGCGCCAGACTCTGTGATATGTACATCACTCTCATCCGGACCACGATGGCTCATTCTTTTAGAAAGTTTAGAAACTAGTTCTTGATCTTCTTTTTTTCCAATTACTGCTAAAATACCACACATAAAATTCAATTTTAATTCTAAACAAATTTGAGGTATAAGTTAATCAATTGAAACTTAATATAGATAATTGCCTACATATCATAACTTAAAACTTATTTAATATATCTAAATGAAATCAATCCAATAAAAAATAAGGTTATTTGATAACATTTGAAAACTGAGATACTTTAAAAAATATAAGAATTCATTAACAGGCAGAACACCAGTGAAAAGGTACCTTTATGGCATCTAAAAAATAATATAATTATGAAAAAAATATTTTTATTTGCATTAATTGCAATTTTCACATTACAGAGTAATCCTATTAATGCACAAGAAACATCCAGGAAAGCACCAGAATTTGCAAAAATAGATGCAAGTCCGTTGGATCTAGTTCTATATAAAAATCAGGATGAGGCAGTAGTTGCTCGGGTTATTTATAGTAGACCAATGAAAAGAGATCGCGAGATATTTGGTAAATTAGTACCTTACAATGAAGTATGGAGAACAGGTGCAAATGAAGCTACAGAGCTTACCTTATATCAAGATATGAAAGTTGCAGATGTAGTTGTTGAAGCTGGAACTTATACCTTATATACTATACCGGGAGAAAAAGAATGGACAGTTATACTAAATAACAGAATCAATACCTGGGGTGCTTACGAATATTCAGATATCGAAGATAAAGTACGAATCAAAGTACCGGTAAGAGATTCTCCAACCACAATAGAATCTCTATCAATGGCTTTTGCACCGCAAGCAGATGGTACAGATCTTTTAATTGGATGGGATAATAAATATGTAGAAGTTCCTTTTAAGGCAGTGTCTAAATAGAACAAAACACTTTTATTGAATAAGTTGCGGACTAATTTTTCTTTAATAGATTAATTAGTCCGCTTTTTTTATGGGATGTTGAGATATTTATGTGTTTGAAGTGAAACCTTCCATTTCGGATTTTTCATCACATAATCTACAATAATAGGAATAACAGAATCGCGCTTACTCCATTCTGGTTGAAGATAAAGAATACAATCCTTATTCACTTTTGCTGCTTGCTCCTCTGCAAACTTAAGATCATGTAAATTATATACAATCACCTTTAATTCGTGAGCAACTTCATAGATCTCCGCCGTTGGCAACTTTATCTTTTTTGGAGACAAACATATCCAATCCCACTGGCCAGTTAACTTGTAAGCTCCAGAAGTTTCTATATGTACCTGGCAGCCTTTATTTTTTAATTCTTGGGTTATAGGACCCATATCCCAAGTTAAAGGCTCGCCTCCAGTTATCACGATGGTATCACTAAACGAAACAGCATCACTTACTATTTTTGAAATTTCGGTTGGTGGATGCAATTTAGCATTCCAACTCTCTTTAACATCGCACCAATGGCAACCAACATCACAACCACCAATTCTTATAAAATAGGCTGCGGTACCTTTATGAAAACCTTCTCCTTGAATCGTATAAAATGCCTCCATTAAAGGTAACATGGTACCTTTTTCTACTTGCGTATTTATTTCCTCTTCTATCATGGCGCAAAGATAAGTATTCTTTAAGACCTAGACGATGCAAATCCCTCTCGGAATTTTTGACCACTCCTTCAATCTAATTTGTATTTTTAGATCTTAAAACGCTATTGTTTGCAGGCAATGGTCTATAATTAATTTTTTAATCGGATAAAATTAAAGTCATTAATGAATGTATTCCCCCATAAAATTCTGTTGATTTTGAAAACTATAGCTCTAAAGGCACACACTTTTGCAGGGATTTTCCTTTTGATATCTTTCTTTATATCATCATGCGCTTCCCAAAAGCAATCACTTAAAAAAATTGATAAGGAACTCGGGTCAGAAACATTCCAGCAAAGTTTTATGGGATTAGTGGTGTATGATCTCGATACGAAAAAATATATTTACCAGTATAACGAAGAGAAGTATTTCACTCCAGCTTCTAATGTGAAGCTACTTACTTTTTATGCCGCGCTAAAAGAATTAAAAGATTCCATACCTGGAATTAGATATTTTACCACAAAGGATTCGCTTATCTTTTGGGGGACAGGAGATCCTAGTTTCTTATATTCAGAAATCGGCAATTCTAAAGTGTTCGATTTTCTTAAAAATAACTCTCGAGAACTTTATCTTGCCGATAATATAACTACGCCTGAAATATTTGGTCCTGGATGGGCTTGGGACGATTATAATGATTCTTACGCTACAGAGCGTTCTACCTATCCTATATATGGAAATCTGGTTGAGTTCACTTATAGTGAAGATTCAATTCCATCCATTATTCCTACTTATTTTCAGCCAAATTTAAAAATGGATAATTCCTTAATACCATCCATAAAACGAGAATTAGAATCCAATACTTTTAAATTTAGATTACAAGATAATTCAGAAACAAAAAAGCTGGCAATACCGTTCAAAACATCTTCGGCTTTAACCGCTCTACTATTAAGTGATACCCTTAAAAGACCAGTTAAAGTTATTCCTTACTCAAAAAAATATTCTGTTAAGAATAGTGATGTTATTTATAGTGTAGCGGCAGATAGTCTTTACAAGCGAATGCTTCATGAAAGTGATAATTTTATTGCGGAACAACTGCTTTTACTAATTTCAGAAAAGATATCGGACACCTTAAATTCAAATATTGCTATAGATCATATTCAGAAAACCTATTTCAAAGACCTTCCAGATAAAATTAACTGGGTGGATGGCTCTGGTCTCTCGAGATATAATTTAATTACCCCAAGAACCTTGATCACAATATTGGAGAAGATCTCCAAAGAAATTCCGCAGGAAAAAGTATTCGCTCTACTGCCTTCGGGTGGAAAAACTGGTAATTTAAAAAATTGGTATATTAATGAAGAAACTTATGTTTTTGCAAAAACGGGATCTCTGAGGAACAATCACAATTTAAGTGGCTTTCTAAAAACCAGATCTGGCAAAGTTTTAATTTTTAGCTTTATGAATAATAATTATGTGATCCCCTCTTCTGAAATTAAAAAAAGCATGGAGAAAATTCTACTTGAATTTTATAACAGTTATTAAAGGATTTACGCAACTCAATTAATATTTATTTATTTTAGGTGATTCTATCACATATAACCCATAGTAAATGGAAAGAAGAAATTTTTTAAGGAATATAGGAACTGGAAGCTTGGCTGTTGGATTATCATCTTTTATTGCTCCTTTTGCTTTTGCTTCTGAAGTTAAAACCCCTAGTTTTAAAGAATTGGTGCCAAAACATCTTTCTGAGGGTGATACTATAGGAATTATAAGCCCTGCATCTAACAAATTTGAATCTGAACCTTATGAAATTGCTGTAGAATCTTTGCAAGCAATGGGACTTAAGGTAAAGCTAGGGAAATATGTAAAAACGCATTATGGCCATTTGGCTGGAACAGATGAGGAGCGAGCAGAAGACCTCAACGCCATGTTTAAGGATCCTGAAGTAAATGCTATTATGGCTCTTCGAGGTGGTTCTGGTGCGGCAAGAATTTTAGATAAAATAGACTATCAGGCAATCGCTAAGAATCCTAAGATCTTTATTGGATATAGCGATATTACTGCTTTACACCTTGCCATTTATGCAAAAACAGGATTGGTGACTTTTCATGGGCCTATGGCTACCTCTAAATGGAACAGCTTTAGTTATGGCATTTTCAAGGATATCCTTTTCAATGAAAAAGCGATCACTTTTGAAAATCCAACTACTATTGGTGATAATCTAACTCAAGTGAACAATAGAATTAGAACCATCACTGCAGGCACCACTCAAGGCGAACTAATTGGAGGTAACCTATCGGTTCTTACCGGAATAGTAGGTTCAGAATATCTTCCAAATTGGGAAAATAAAATTCTATATATCGAAGAAATTGGAGAAGAGATTTACGCTATAGATAGAATGATGTCTCAGTTAAAATTAGCTGGGATTCTTGATAAAATCTCCGGCTTTGTCTTTGGGAAATGCACAGATTGTGAGCCTGGTGGAAGTGGCTATGGATCATTAACTCTAGAAGAAGTTATAGATCATTACATTAAACCTTTATCGATTCCTGCTTTTACCGGCGCTATGTTTGGCCATATAGATGATAATTCTACCCTTCCTAATGGATTAAAGGTAGAAATGAATGCTGAAAAAGGAACTATTACAATGCTCTCCCCTGCAGTAACATAATTTATACATAGTTACTGCTTAAGAAAATCAAGTTTTAGAAACCGAGAATTTTTTTACCAATTTACCCACGGTCAAGCCTTGTACTAGGATGGAAAAAATTACAATTAAATAAGTTATTACAAGAAATAGTTCCCTGTGCATTTCTGCAGTAAGGCTTAGTGCAAGGGCAATCGAAATTCCCCCTCTTAAACCTCCCCAAGTCATAATTAGATTAGTTTTAGGAGCAAAATCAAGTTTCCTTTTAAAAAAATTAATAGGAATCATTAACGAGATATATCTGGACAGCAATACTAAAGGTATGGCTATAAGCCCAGCTACGACATATTCCATTTTAAAGCTCAGCACAAGCATTTCCATTCCAATTAAAACAAATAAAATTGTGTTAAGGAGAATGTCCACCAGTTCCCAGAATTTATCAACATAAGTTTCTGTGATCTCAGACATCGTAGTTGCTCTAATTGTATCATTTCCTACCATTAATCCAGCAGTAACCATAGCCAGAGGTGCCGAAAGATGCAAACGATGGGCGATCACCGTTCCAAGCATTACTGCGGCTAAGGTGATAATAACCTCAATATCATAATCATCTATAGATTTCATAAGTAGATACGTTACATATCCCAAAATAAGACCCAGTATTATCCCTCCAATAACTTCTACGCCAAAAAGCTCCAGAATCATCAAAGGTTCAACTATTTTTTCAACTGAACTGGCAACTTGAAAAATGGTAAGAAAAATTACTACTCCTACTCCATCATTAAAAAGAGATTCTCCAACAATTTTTGCTTCCAGGTTCTTTGCGGCTCCAGCATTTTTTAGAATTCCCAATACCGCAATAGGATCTGTAGGTGAAATAAGTGAGCCAAACAGCAGGCAGTAAATAAATTCTACCTGAAGACCTATTAGCTGTAGTATATAATACATCAACGTACCCACCAAAAAAGTAGAAATAACTACACCCAAGGTAGCAAACACCAGCACTGGCCAACGCTGTATTTTAAGCTGTTCAAAATTGGTATGCAAGGCTCCTGCAAAAAGCAAAAAGCTCAGCATCACTTCAAGTAACACCTCTTCAAAATCTATATTGGCAATTATAGTTTTTTCAATATTTAGCAAAGTATCGTCATAAACACCAATTGCAACTACTCCTAGGCTAAAAACTATTGTGATAAGCATTAAGCCTATAGTATTTGGCAATTTCAAAAAACGCACATTTATGTACCCGAAAACCGCTGAAAGTGTGATTAGAATGGTAATAATTAAAAAATAATCCATAAAGATGTATTGATTAAAAACAAATATAGTTTTTTTGAAAATGCAGATTTAGAAAGTCAGATATTTTAGTAATTTGGGTTTTTCCAACAAGATTATCCTAAAATTTATAAGATATTCTTTGAGGAATTTAAACTAGATTAGGATCTGACGCATTTGAACAACCCAATTTAGCATCTTCAGAAATATGCGAATAACTACTTCTAATAGGGTAATCCTACATCTACACTTGTGTGATGCTCGTGAAAGATAAAAAACATAAGGCTTGTAAATCCTAAAAATCTTATTACCGAATTAAAAGTTAAAAAAAATTTTACAATCGAAAGCTTAAGCTTTGTCAACTTTTTTGATACGAATTGAACCATGCTTTAATGCAATTCCCATTTTTATAATAACTTAGTAAAATGAAAGATACCAACAAGTTTATAGAACATATCCAACAAGGATACGATCCCAAGGGAGATTATATTTATATGGGTGCCGCAATGCTTGATGGTAAACCAATTCCTGAAGCACAGGTGAAAATCCCTTTAAAAACCATGAATAGGCATGGACTTATTGCTGGAGCAACAGGAACTGGAAAAACAAAAACCCTTCAATTACTTGCAGAAAATCTTTCTGAAAAGGGAATTCCAGTACTAATGATGGATATAAAGGGGGATCTAAGCGGAATTGCGCAAGCTTCTGCGGGCCATGAAAAAATTAAAGCAAGGCATGAATTATTGAATTTTGAGTTTAAACCGCAAGCTTCACCGGTAGAATTATTAAGTCTTTCAGAGCAACCCGGCGTACGATTAAAAGCTACTGTAAGTGAATTTGGCCCTGTATTATTATCCAGAATATTAGATCTTTCTGATACCCAAACCGGAATTTTGGCCATTGTTTTTAAATATTGTGATGATAATCAGCTTCCGCTTTTAGATCTAAAAGATCTTAAAAAGGTTTTACACTTTGCAACCGATGATGGGAAGGATGAGTTTGAGAACGACTACGGCAGAATATCCAAATCCTCCACTGGTTCCATTTTAAGAAAGATCGTGGCTCTAGAACAGCAAGATGCAGATCTATTTTTTGGAGAGCCTTCTTTTGAAGTGGAGGATCTCATGAGAACCAATTTGGATGGACGAGGCATAGTGAACATTATTAGATTGGATGATATCCAGGACAAACCAAAGTTGTTCTCCACTTTTATGTTGAGTCTACTAGCAGAGATCTACTCTACTTTACCAGAAAAAGGAGACAGTGAAATTCCAGAGTTAGTAATGTTTATAGATGAAGCGCATTTAATTTTTAAAGAAGCTTCAGATGCCTTATTAGATCAAATAGAAAGCATCATAAAATTGATACGTTCTAAAGGGGTAGGAATTTATTTTGTAACCCAAGATCCAACAGATGTCCCAAAAGAAATTCTTAGTCAGTTAGGTTTAAAAATTCAGCATTCATTGCGAGCTTTCACTGCAAACGATAGGAAAGCAATAAAATTGACCGCGGAGAATTATCCAATTTCCGAATATTATGATACCAAAGAAGTACTCACTTCGTTAGGTATTGGAGAGGCATTTATTTCTGCACTGGATGAAAAAGGAATTCCTTCTCCCTTGGCAGCAACCATGATGAGGGCACCCATGAGCAGAATGGATGTTCTTACACCTTCAGAAATAACTACATTAATAGGTTCGTCTAAGTTAGTTTCAAAATACAACAAGGAAATAGATCGTGAGAGCGCTTACGAATTGCTAAATAAAAAAATTGAATTTGCAGATAAGGAAGAAGCAAGAGAAAAAGCAAAAGAAGACAGAGAGAAAGTTTCTAAAACAAGTTCAGGAAGAACCTCAAATAATTCGAGTAAAACTCAGGGCGCGGTAATAAAGGTGCTAACAAGTGCCACTTTTATTCGAGGAGTGATGAGTATATTAAATAAAGCATTTAAATAGATTTTACAATTAAAGTATGAAAAGATTAATTTTAGGAATAATTATTAGCATTAGTTTATTAGCATGTGGACGGGATTCTGATCCATTTCTTATAGATAGCACAAGAGTAGGATCGCTTACAAAAGAAGTTAGGATAAACCAATTAGATTCGGTTTTTAGCGAAGATTCCATAGTTAGAACTGGATCTGGAAATGAGTTTCTTAGCGCCAATAATGAAATACAGATCTTTGATAAGGAAGGAAAACCACTTTTAATTCTAGAACCTATTCAGCAATTTGATTCTACAAGCACAATAGGTTACATACAGATCTTGGATTCCAGATTCCAAACAGAAAAGGGATTAAGCAATATAAGCACTTTTGGAGATGTAGTAGAAAATTATAAGATTTCAAGAATCGAAAATACCATAAATTCTGCCGTTGTTTTTATAGATGAGTTAAATTTATACCTTACTATAGACAAAAAAGAACTTCCTGCAAGTTTAAGATTTGATACCGATGCAAAGATTAGTGCATCACAGATACCGGACAATGCAAAGATCAAATACTTTATGGTAAGTTGGTAGAATAATGATGCCCAAATTAAGAATATGCTTGAATAATTTTCATTCTATTTAACCAATTATTAGGATAAATCTTTAGAAAATGTTAATAATAAATTGATTTTAAAATCTTTAATTACCTTTATCACTTAACCAATATAAAATATTATGATCAAGATTTTAGCTGTAATCATGTTAATTGGAGGCGCCATCGCACTTATTATGGGTGTGTTAGGAATTTTTGGTAGCATAGCACCACTTATGGATCCTTGGGCATTAGCCATTTTAGGATTTGTATTTTTTATTGCAGGAATCTCCATGCTTAAGTATCGAAAAGATACAGATGAAGTTGCTGTAGAAAGCAGAAAAGCAGAGTAAATAAAATTAGGGTATCAAAGATTAAAAAGGATTTCAGCTAAGTAAATCATGGCTGAATCTTTATCTTTGCTACCCTAATCCATTTTTACTATGCAACTTACCCGTATCAATAAATATTTAAGCGAAGCCGGTTATTGTTCTCGCAGAGAAGCCGATAAATTAATAGACCAAGGGCGAGTTACAGTAAATGGAGCAGTTCCTGAAATGGGAACCAAGATCGCTCCTGGCGATGTTGTTAGGGTAAACGGAAAAACCATTACCAATCAAGATGAAAAACCTGTATATATCGCTTTTAATAAACCTGTAGGCATTGTTTGCACCACCGATTCTGGTGTAGAAAAAGACAATATTATAGACTTTATAAATTATCCCAAACGCATTTTCCCTATTGGGAGATTAGATAAGGCAAGTGAAGGGCTTATTTTCTTAACTAATGATGGAGATATTGTAAATAAAATATTACGTGCTAGTAATAATCATGAAAAAGAATACGTAGTTACTGTAAACAAACCAATCTCTTCTACTTTTATCGATAGAATGGGAATGGGAATATCTATTTTGGATACCGTAACTAAGAAATGTGAAGTAGAACGATTAGGTAATTACGATTTTAGAATTGTTCTCACACAAGGCTTGAACCGGCAGATAAGAAGAATGTGTGAAGCATTAGATTATGAAGTTACCAGCTTGAGGCGAATAAGGATCATGAATGTTTTACTAGACATTCCCGTTGGAGAATGGAGAGATATTACCGATGAAGAATTAGGCACTATTAATGAAATGGTTACCAATTCTATTAAAACGTATAAAGCCCCAGAGCCAAAGATAAGAAATACGAAATACGACGAAGAAAAAGCTGAGAAATTTCATTCCAAGAAAGAACAACCTCAGGAGGGTCCAAAATTCTCTGCCAATATAAGATCTCGCCGAAGCAAATCTTAACACAGAATTAGCGGTGATAAAGCCAAAAGTTTTAATATATCTTGCTAATTTTAAATAAAAATGGCAACATCAGGCAAACGAATAAAAAACGAGGCCCAATATGAAGCCTTAATAGAGAAGGGATATAATAAGCAAAAGTCAGCAAGAATTGCGAATACCCCGGATGTGGGAGAAAAAGGCGGAAAAGCAAAAAATTACGAGGATCGCACAAAATCTGACTTATATCAACAGGCCAAAGAAATAGGAATTTCGGGAAGATCTAAAATGGATAAGTCCGAACTAATAAATGCACTAAGAGACAATTAATTTATGGGGAAAATTCAACCATTTCACTTAGCAATTCCCGTTACAGTTTTAGAAGATAATAGAACATTTTATCGAGAAATCCTGGGTTGTGAAGAAGGAAGAAGTAGCGATCACTGGGTAGACTTCAATTTTTTTGGTCATCAATTAGTTATTCACGTGCAGGAACCTCAATCTAAACCGGTAGGAAAAGGAAATCCTGTAGACGGAAAAGACGTGCCTATCCCACATTTTGGCGTTGTTTTGGAATGGGATACTTTTCAGGATTTAGCGGGTCAACTAAAAGAAAAGAACATAAAATTTGTAATAGAACCTTATATCCGTTTTGAAGGGAAAACTGGAGAACAAGCTACTATGTTCTTTAAAGATCCATCGGGAAATGCGTTAGAATTTAAGGCATTTAAAAATATCGACCAGCTCTTTGCCAAATAATGTGGATTCTATGAGAAAGTTAAATCCAGCAATAGTTAGACAAGTTTTCGTTCTGTTGCTAATTGTTTTTCTCGGATTCTTAATTTTCAAAGAGATCATTCCATATTTATCTGGAGTACTAGGAGCAGTTACTCTTTACGTACTTATGCGTAAGTGGATGAAGAAATTGGTAGATCGCGGCTGGAAAAAATCGTATGCTGCAGCTTTATTAATGATAGGCTCTTTTATTGGGATCTTAGTGCCAGTTGTTCTTATAGTTATCATGCTTACTTCTAAAATAGGAAAGGCCGTTGCTAATTCAGAGAGAGTGGTAGTTGCCTTTAAGGAACAACTAAATAAAGCAGAAGAATATATTGGTTATGAAATAAGTAAAAATATAGATAGCGATTCCATTACAAATTGGGTTTCCACTAACCTTCAAAGTTTTGCAGGAGGAACTTTTAATGCTTTTATAGCTATAGGTATTATGTATTTCATGCTTTATTACATGCTAATTAGCAGAGAAAAAATGAATGGTATAATGGACTCCTACATTCCTTTAGCTTCAAAAAATATTAAACTCATAGGAAATGAAAGTGATGTTTCAGTTAGATCTAATGCCCTGGGAATTCCTTTAGTAGCATTAATTCAAGGCATTATAGCCTTAGTAGGCTATTTAATTTTTGGAGTGCCAGATCCATTTTTCTGGTTCGTAATAACAGCGGCAGGCGCCATGATCCCTTTTATTGGAACGGCTTTGGGGATTATTCCTGTAACTATCCTGCTTTTCTCCCAAGGAATGGAATGGCAAGCAATTGCGATCTTTATCTACGGAATTGTTGTAGTTGGATCCACAGATAATATAGTGAGGCTTTATATTTTAGAGAAACTCTCAAGTGTTCACCCGTTAATTACCCTTTTTGGGGTAGTGGTTGGTGTTCCACTTTTCGGATTCATTGGTTTGATATTTGGACCACTTTTAATCTCGCTATTTTTACTGATTTTAAAAATATATAAAACGGAATATGGCAATAGCCATGATAATTTATAAAACAAATGAAAATGAAAAATATGTTTAGCAAAAAAACTGAAGAAATTAAAGAAGAGTACATGAATAGCGAGATTACCAAAATTGATGGTGATGATGTAGATGTGGTAATGGACAAGGAAGAAGATATTTCTAAAAAAATATCCAGTTCCAATATGCTAGAAAAATATACCGAATTGGCAAAAGTAATGTTTGGTATGCTTAAGGATTACAGAAAAGGAATTTATACAGAAGTGCCATGGTTTACAATTGCGTCTATTGCATTTGGATTTTTATATGTACTGAATCCACTTGATATTATTCCAGATTTTATTCCTGGACTAGGTTATATAGATGATCTAGCAGTATTGAGTTTTGGTCTTCGTTTCATTGAAACCGATCTACATAATTATCTGGATTGGAAGTTAGAAAATGAAGCTTAAAAACAATAAAAGCCTGTCTTACGACAGGCTTTTTTATTGATGCTATTTTTAAAAACTAGGCAGTTCTGTGATTTTCTCTTGCCAGTAAGGTATTCTTTAAGAGCATGGCAATTGTCATTGGCCCAACTCCTCCAGGAACTGGAGTGATAAAAGAAGCTTTTTTACTTACATTTTCGAAATCCACATCTCCAGTTATTCTATAACCTCTTGGCCTGGTCTCATCTGGAACTCTTGTTATTCCAACATCTATAATTACCACATCATCTTTTACCATTTCTGCTTTTAGAAATTCTGGGTTTCCTAAAGCGGTGATAATAATATCTGCTTGTGAAGTAATCTGGGTAATATTCTTGGTATAACTATGAGTTACTGTTACCGTAGAGTTTCCTGGAAAACCTTTTCTACCCATTAAAATACTCATTGGTCTTCCTACAATATGGCTACGCCCAATAACTACAGTATGCTTTCCTTTGGTCTCTACATTATAACGCTCTAGCAGCTCAAGGATCCCAAAGGGAGTGGCAGGAATAAAACTACTCATATCCAATGCCATCTTACCAAAATTGGTGGGATGGAAACCGTCTACATCCTTATCTGGATCTACCGTTAATAATACTTTTTGTGTATCTATTTGCTTAGGAAGTGGTAGCTGAACGATAAATCCATCTATATCTGGATTTTCATTAAGATCTTTGATCTTCTTTAATAATTCAGTTTCACTAATGGTACTGGAAAGTTTTACGAGTGTAGACTCAAAACCTACTCGTTCACAGGCTTTAACTTTACTATTTACATAAGTTAAACTAGCTCCATCATTTCCAACAATTATTGCTGCCAGATGTGGCACTTTCTCTCCGCGGTTCTTCATTTGCTGAACTTCTTCAGCAATTTCATCCATAATATCGTTACTAACCTTTTTACCGTCGAGAATTGTCATAGTCAATAGTTTTCAATTTAAGTTTATACTTTAAAAATGCAGATTTAGAAAGAATTATTTCATTCCGTTCATCATTTGCATCATTTTTTGGCCACCACCACCTTGCATCATCTTCATCATTTTACCCATTTGGTTAAATTGCTTCAATAATTGATTCACTTGCTGAACCGAAGTTCCAGATCCACCGGCAATTCTTTTCTTTCTTGCTGAATTTATCAAAGTTGGAGTACTTCTTTCTTCTGGCGTCATAGAATAAATAATCGCTTCTACATGCTTAAAAGCATCATCGTCTATGTCTATATCCTTCAACATTTTTCCAGCTCCAGGGATCATTCCCAAAAGGTCCTTCATAGAACCCATTTTCTTGATCTGGTGCAGTTGCGTTAGAAAATCGTCGAATCCAAATTGATTCTTAGCGATCTTTTTCTGAAGCTTTCTTGCTTCTTCTTCATCATATTGTTCCTGAGCTCTTTCTACCAACGAAACAACATCTCCCATTCCTAAGATCCTATCTGCCATACGAGAAGGATAGAACACATCTATCGCGTCCATTTTCTCACCTGTACCAATAAATTTAATTGGCTTGTTAACAACAGACTTAATAGAGATAGCAGCTCCACCCCGAGTATCACCATCTAATTTTGTAAGGATCACCCCATCAAAATTCAATCTATCGTTAAAGGCTTTTGCTGTATTCACTGCATCTTGCCCTGTCATAGAATCTACTACAAAAAGAGTTTCTTGAGGTTTTACTGCAGCGTGAATATTTGCGATCTCGGTCATCATCGCTTCATCCACCGCTAATCGACCCGCAGTATCTATAATAACAACATTAAATCCATTTTTCTTGGCATGTGCAATTGCAGCATTGGAAATAGCGACAGGATCTTGATTTCCTTCATCACTAAAAACCTCAACGCCAATTTGCTCACCAACAATTTTAAGCTGATTAATAGCAGCAGGTCGGTAAATATCACAAGCCACTAAAAGTGGATTTTTATTCTTTTTGGTTTTTAGGAAATTAGCCAATTTCCCGGAAAATGTGGTTTTACCACTACCTTGCAATCCAGACATAAGAATTACCGAAGGATTTCCAGAAAGATCTATCTCTTCTACTTCACCACCCATTAATTGGGTAAGTTCATCCTTAACCAATTTCACCATTAATTGCCCTGGCTTTAATGCCGTCAACACATTTTGGCCTAAAGCTTTTTCTTTTACAACAGTGGTAAATTCCTTAGCAATCTTATAATTAACATCGGCTTCCACCAAGGCTCTGCGTACTTCTTTTAAAGTCTCGGCTACGTTTACTTCTGTAATCTGCCCATGTCCTTTAAGGATGTGTAAGGCATTATCTAACTTATCGCTTAAATTATCAAACATATATTTTCCTTCAATCGTTATTCAAATAGACACCCAATGGGCAATGCAAATTTAGCAATTAATGCGGTAATAAGAAAGATTCTAGCAACCTATACCATTATTTAATTTCAGCTATCCACAGAGAGGGATTACACTATTAATAGCGCAGCTGTCTTATAAAGATAATGATGACTTTATTTAAATTTAAGACAAAGATCCATACATTAAATAGAAATACATTTAGTCTAAGTGCAAGGTTTATCAATATTCTAATCTTAATAAATTGCACACTACTAACCGTATTCTTCAAACATTTTAGACATAACCAGTGCGTGTGGAATGGTCAAGGCAGCAATAAATGGAAAGAACATACTAACGATCCAGTTAGTGTTTTCTTGGAAAAAGAATATAGCAAGTAGAAGTCCTAAAATCGCAATTAACCAATAGAAAATTGAATGTTTTAAATACGTCAACATCCCATTCCCTTTTTCATTGTTATATAACACCTTTATTTGAGAATACAGAGAAGGGACCGCATGCCACACAATAAAATAAAAGGCAAAGCTCCAAATCAAGGTTGATGTCTTAAAAATGACACCCAGCACTAAGATTAGCAAAAGCTCCTTAAAAAAATCGCTAAAATTAGGGAACAAAACCAACCTCAATAAATAAGTTAAAATAAGAAATATCAATGCCGAAATATATAATACGATATTGAATACTGAAAAACCTATTTCGATATGTGTAATATCCTTTAAGATTAAAATGGTTTCAGCTATGTTGAACTTTAATATCATCGAAATAATTAAAAGTCCATAGCTAAAGGCAAAAAAAGGTAGAATTCTAGAATTCTTAACTTTCCTTTCCAGCCAATGTTGTTCTCCAAAATGATAACAACTGAAAAGCAAAAAAATTATTAGCGCAGTTACGGGGAATAAATAGAAAATGACAAAGGTAGAAAGTGCCAAAATCATATATAAAATAAGCTGATTTTTTTTACTAAATCTATTGTTGCCATTTAACTTACCAATTATCCTAAGGTCATTTGCGCCGTGTATAAGTCCTACTGTTAACACCAACGAAATACCCAGAAAATTTGCTTTAGCATGCTCAATAAAACCAATAAACCAAAAGCTGAAAAAGGTTATTAATAAAAGCACTTTGTGCAGGCTTGACATCCTCATACTGTAAAATTTGAGAAATAAAATTATTTTTTCAATAAAAATAATCAGTTTCTGTTTAATTTTATTTAAATTTAGTTAAACAAAATAATAAAAGCTATGAAAAGTTTGCTCTTTTTGCCTTTGGTGTCCAATTTGGACCCTTCGGATTATGTAGGATTTACATTCTTTGTCGGGTGTATGGCTATGATGGCCGCTTCTGCATTTTTCTTCCTATCAATGCGATCATTTGACAGAAAATGGTCCACTTCAATATTAGTTTCAGGACTAATAACATTTATTGCTGCAGTACATTATTTTTACATGAGAGATTACTGGGCTGAATTCGGAGATTCACCTACGTTTTTTCGCTATGTAGATTGGACCCTTACAGTTCCTTTAATGTGTGTTGAATTTTTCCTTATTCTCAAGGTGGCAGGCGCCAAAAAATCCTTGATGTGGAAGTTAATATTTCTATCTGTAATCATGCTTGTAACCGGATATATTGGTGAAGCTATAGACAGAGACAATGCATGGTTATGGGGGCTTATTTCAGGGCTAGCTTATTTCGCAATTGTTTATGAAATATGGCTTGGTAAAGCTAAAAAAATCGCGGAAAGTGCTGGAGGTGCAGTATTAGCAGCACATAAGACACTGTGCTGGTTTGTACTTGTTGGTTGGGCCATTTATCCTATTGGATATATGGCAGGAACTCCGGGATGGTACGATGGCATCTTTGGTGGTTTAAACTTAGATGTCGTTTATAACCTAGGTGATGCCATTAATAAAATAGGTTTCGGTTTGGTTATATATAATCTCGCAGTAGAGTCTACTGAAAAAAGCCAATTGAAAAACGTCTAATCTTATAATTGGATTACTAAGTAGCTATTTTTCAAATTAATTAATTAATTATCAAGATCCGTTCTTTGGAACGGATCTTTTTTTTTACATTCTTTCCGGAACTTGAATTCCTAATAATAGGAAAGCAGATTTTATTACATCTCCAACCATTTTGGATAATTGAACCCTAAACATTTTTTCTGAAACATCTTCTGTTCCGAGTATAGTTACATTTTGATAAAAAGAATTAAATTCCTTTACCAGATCATAGGTGTAATTAGCGATTAATGCAGGACTATGATTCTCTGCCGCCAGCTGTATGGTGTCTGGATAAATTTGTAATTGCTTGATCAATTCCTTTTCCTTTTCATGCAATTTATAATTAACCGGCAAATTCATTTTATTATTATCCACATCTGCTTTTCTTAGGATAGACTGAATCCTTGCATAGGTATATTGAATAAAAGGCCCAGTATTTCCTTGAAAATCCACAGATTCTTCTGGATTAAACAAAATTCGTTTTCTAGGATCTACTTTTAAAATATAATATTTTAAAGCACCTAGCCCGATCATTTTATAAAGCTCCTCTTTTTCTTCTGAAGAATATTCACCGAGCTTTCCTAGTTCTTCTGAAATAGCTTTCGCAGTTTGTGTCATTTGTTCTATAAGATCATCTGCATCTACTACGGTACCTTCTCTACTCTTCATTTTACCCGAAGGAAGATCCACCATTCCATAACTTAAATGGTATAGATTATTTGCCCATTCATATCCTAATTTTTTCAAGATCAAGAACAAAACCTTAAAATGATAATCCTGCTCATTCCCCACAGTATATACCATTCCATCTATAAGATAATCTTTCACCCGTTGAATTGCAGTTCCAATATCTTGGGTCATATAAACCGCAGTTCCATCACTTCTTAAAACTATCTTCTCATCTAATCCATCTGCCGTAAGATCTATCCATATACTGCCATCCTCTTTTCTAAAGAAAACTCCTTTTTCAAGACCTTCAGCAACCACATCTTTACCTAATAAATACGTATTGCTTTCGTAATAATTCTTATCGAAATCTACTCCTAAAGTTTCATAAGTCTTTTCAAACCCATCATATACCCATTGGTTCATCTTTTCCCAAAGTGCTTTCACCGCTTTATCTCCTGCTTCCCATTTAATAAGCATTTCTTGTGCAGCAACTAAAATAGGAGCTTTTGCTTTGGCTTCATCTTCAGTATTTCCTTCAGAAATAAGTGAAGCTATTTCTTTCTTATATTCTTTATCGAATTTTACATAGTAGTTCCCTACTAATTTATCGCCTTTTAAACCTGTAGACTCTGGTGTTTCTCCATTTCCCCAACGTTCCCATGCCAACATAGATTTACAAATATGTATTCCACGATCGTTTATGATCTGGGTTTTATAAACCTTTTTTCCACTTGCCTTCAAAATTTCAGCAACAGAAAAACCTAATAAATTATTTCTAATATGCCCTAGGTGCAAAGGTTTATTAGTATTCGGGGAAGAATATTCTACCATAATGGTATTGGAATCTTCGTTTAATGCTACTTTACCAAATTCTGGATCAGCATTTATCTCTTCAAATGAATTTAAATAATAAGCGTCACTAAGAACAATATTCAAGAATCCTTGAACCACATTAAAAGTCACAATTTCTTCAACATTTTCAACTAAATATTCCCCAATTGTATTTCCAAGCTGAACTGGATTCGTTTTAATTTGGCGGAGCATAGGAAAAGTTACTACTGTGACATCTCCCTCAAAATCTTTCCGGGTAGGTTGAAATTCTACCTGTGCCAGATCTACTTGATGCAGATGTGAAATTGCTTCTTTTACTTTTTGTTCAATTTTATTCTGAATATTCATTCTGCTAAATTTTAAACTTTTTGGTTTAAATATAAGCCGCAAAGATAACAGAAAATAGACGCATGCCGTAGCGCTTTACATGCAAATAGGTATCTTTATAAAAAAGAGAAAAATGTTATTGAATTTAAGTTATAACCGCCCAGAATATAAGGAGAAAATTAATGCTAAAGTTGGACCAACCTTTACCTTATTAGAACGATTCAAATTAAACGGTTCTGGTTCACCCAAACTTCATATAACGGCAACCAGTATAGAGATCCATAATTTATTGATATTAGATTCTAATATGAATACCTGTAATATAGAATTACGGCCAAAGGGAATTATTGTAATGTTTCGCTCTTTATTGGAAACCTACGGATTGATCATTCCTTATTACAAGTTGAGCCTTTACAAGGGAAAAGCTGAAGAATATTCTATTTATAAGGATCATCATTTTATAAAGGTAAAAGCAGATACTCCTGCCATCCATAAATTTATGCTTAAAATTCTAGATTATAAGAGCAGTAATGCCCCTACTTCTATCGAAGATATCAGGTAACAATTTATTTACTTGCTTTACAGAAAAGATGTTTAGATTTAATGCAAGCTTAAGAAACACGTAAACATATATCCCTTTTGTGGTGGCAATTTTGCTGAAAAACAAATGGAATTATTTATTTATGTTTTTGCAGCATTATTCTCGGTTATGAATCCCCTAGGAACTGTTCCCATCTTTGTAGGACTTACTCAAGATGACACTTCAAAAGAGCGCTCCAAAACTGCATTTCTTACCGCCATTAATATCTTGGTTATTCTAATAATCTCCTTTTTTACGGGCCGTTATATTTTGCAATTCTTCGGAATTAGTATAGACTCCCTAAGAATAGCTGGTGGATTAATTATTGTAACTTCAGGATTCGCCTTGCTTACCGGAACTTTTTCCAAACATAAAGGGATGGATAAGAAGCGTGTGAAAGATGATGCTTTTCAGAGAGAAGGAGTTTCCCTAACTCCTTTGGCAATCCCAATGCTGGCCGGCCCCGGATCTATTTCCCTGTTAATTGGGATGTATCAGGAATTCAATATGTTTTCAGAAAGGATCATTACAGTATTAGCCATTGTTGCTGTATGCACTGCAACCTTTGCTGTACTAAAAAGCGCACATTATATCGTTAGATTCTTAGGAGCATCAGGAATTAATGCAATTTCCAGAATTATTGGATTTATTGTAATAGCCATCGGGATAGAATATATAAGTTCTTCTATTCTAAATCTAATTGGCAAAATAATGATGTAAATTAACTATCGTTTTCTAAAAGCTACACCACCAATAAGGGAAAGAATTCCCAAACCTATCATGGCATAAGATTGTGTATGATCTCCTTGCGCCTGGATTTTAATTGGTCCAGCTTCAAAAGCAACTTCTGGGGTTACTAGTGTGTATAATCCGTAACCAACCAATACAACGCCAACTACTAACAGAACGATTTTTAGGGTATTATTCATCTTACAATTAATATTTGTTTTAAGTGAAAGTAAACAATTAATTACTAAATTATCCAATATAAGAGATACCTCATGAAAATTTTGCTTACCGGTGCCAATGGATATATAGGATTACGACTTTTACCTCAACTGTTGGAGCTTGGTCATGAGGTAGTTTGTGCCGTTAGAGATAGAAATAGATTTTTTCCAAATAAGGAATTCCTAGATCAAGTTGAAGTTGTAGAAATAGATTTTCTAGATCCAGCTACTATTCCAGAAGCCATAAAAAACATAGATGTTGCTTATTATTTAATACATTCCATGTCTGCCTCTACCACAGATTTTGATAGTAAGGAAGCAGCTGCTGCAACCACTTTTAATAAGATCATGGCAGGGACTTCTGTGCAGCAAGTTATATATCTAAGTGGAATTGTAAATAACGAAGATCTTTCCAAACACCTTAAGTCAAGAAAAAAAGTAGAAGATATTTTATATGGAGGCGCCTTTAAACTCACCGTTTTAAGGGCTGCAATAATAGTGGGATCAGGAAGCTCCTCTTTCGAAATAATTAGAGATCTATGTGAAAAGTTGCCAGTTATGGTTACTCCAAGTTGGGTAAGAACCAAGTGCCAGCCAATAGCGATTCGAGATGTTATTTTCTTTTTGACTGGGGTAATTGGCAAGGAAGAATGTTATAATAAATCTTTCGATATCGGAGGCCCAAACATTGTCTCCTACCGGGAGATGATGATGCAATATTCAGAAATTAGAGATCTAAAATTGTGGATCATCGATGTGCCATTTTTATCACCAAAATTATCTTCTTACTGGCTATATTTTGTAACCTCAACTTCCTATAAACTAGCGCAAAATCTAGTAGATAGCATGAGGGTAGAAGTTATCACTCAAGACACCAGATTGCAAAGAATGTTGGAAATTAAACCTATTTCTTATAAAAAAGCCATACAGTTAGCTTTCTTTAAAATTGAACAAAATCAAGTAGTTTCTAGCTGGAAAGATTCTATGAGCAGTGGTAGATTTAGAAATGACCTCAATAAATACATCCAGGTTCCAACTTTTGGATGTTTAAAAGATGCTCAATCTATAGAGGTAGAAAATCCCGATCAAGTTCTGGATAGGATTTGGGCAATTGGCGGATCTACGGGCTGGTATTATGGAAATTGGCTTTGGAAGATTCGCGGATATATGGACAAGCTATTTGGAGGAGTTGGATTAAGACGAGGAAGAACTCATATGCAACAAATAAATTCTGGAGATTCATTAGATTTCTGGAGGGTATTATTAGCCGATAAGGAAGGAAAAAGATTATTGCTTTTTGCTGAAATGAAAGTTCCAGGAGAAGCATGGTTGGAATTTGAGATAGATGATAAAAATATCTTACACCAAACTGCAACCTTTAGACCTCGTGGATTATGGGGTAGACTATATTGGTATGTTATGCTCCCTTTTCATTATTTTATATTTGAAGGCATGCTGAATAAGATTGCAAAGGGTTAAGTGATTTTTGAAACGTTATTTATGAATTAGCCCTGCTGAACTTGGTTTCAGCATCTTATTAAGTTTGCATAAAATCATGAATCAAGTACTTGTTGATGACATGGTCAATGGCATTATTGGATGTAATACAAATTAATTTTAAAGTTATATTGAAATCATTTTTATCACACCTCCGAAAAAATCTGCTTCTAACTGTTTCTGCTTTTCTATTACTGTTTATAGCAATTTATATTTTCTTATTTACAGAAACATTTTATGTTCTCATAGAACAGGGAAGTTTGTGGGTTAGAGAATGGTTTGGCAGTTTTTACCTCTGGTTGGGTTTACTGTGCGTAGTCTTTCTTTTGATATTAGCTATAAGTAAAGCAGGAAAGATCAAGTTAGGAAGTACACCTCCAGAATTTGATAGATGGTCTTGGATAGCAATGTTATATAGCGCTGGAATGGGAGCAGGAATCTTGTTAAGAGGTGTGCAGGAACCGGTTTATATGTTTTTAAATCCTCCTATAAAAACTGGAGAACCTAATGACATAATTGCTCTGGAATATACTTTTTATCAGTGGGGATTCACGGCCTGGGCCTTTTATGCATTATTTGCGATTTTAGTAGGTCACTCGCTTTTTGTTGAGAAAAGAGACATTAGATTGGGAACTAGTCTGCACTATTTTAAACGCATAAAATTTCTTCCTTCAGGAATAAACCTTCTTACCATACTTACTACAGTTGCGGGATTAGTTGCAGCTGTTGGTCTAGGAACCACTCAAATTGAAGGCGGCATAAGGCATTTGCTAGGCCATACTTCCAACGACCTACAACTTACATTAATACTGGTGTTTATTGTTTATACTATTGCTTTTATCTCTGCTTGGACAGGGATTGAAAAAGGAATTAAAAGGCTCTCTAATTGGAATATCTATCTTACAATATTACTTCTAATTTTCGTTCTGTTACAAGGCAACCTCAGCTTGATCTTTCAAAATTTTTTCCATGCCACCTATCGTTATATCATAGATTTTATTCCTCTAAGTTTAGCAATGGGCAGTTATGATCCAGGAAAAGAGTTCCTAACAGATTGGACTTATTACTACTGGGCCTTCTGGTTGGCTTGGGCTCCTTTTACAGGGATATTTATTGCACGTATTTCTAAAGGAAGAAGCATTAGGGAGATCATACTTGGAGTATTGCTTATTCCTTCTTTAGGGACATTTTTATGGTTTAGTGTATTTGGCACTTCTGCTTTTAATCTAATTGAACAATGGGGAACCTATCAAAATGAATTTGGAAATGTATTCACCTCCATGTTCGTATTTCTCGCTAACTATCCTTTGTCTATTATTACAAATATTCTTACTGTAGTGTTATTGATCAGTTTTTTGGTGACCTCAGTAGATTCTGCTATTTATGTATTAAGCATGTTTACTTCCAAAGGAGACGAAAATCCCAAGAGAAAATTTAGACTTATATGGGCTATTATTCTTTTAATATTTTCTGAAGCTATCATTGTGTTAGGTAACATAAAACCAGATAGTAATGTTCTAACCGCAATGCAAAAATTCCTGATCATTGCATCGCTACCTTTTGCATTTTTCACGGTATTAATTATAATTCTGCTTAGTAGAACTTTATTTAAACATGCACAAAAAAAGCAGCAAAAAGATACTTGATCCTTCTACTGCTTTTTTATATATCATTACTCTTTTAAAGAGTTTGAATTTAGTTTTTTGGCAAAAACACTTCAGCCATCATACATCTGGCACTTCCACCACCACAAGTTTCAATTGTATTAAGATCAGAGCTTAAGATCTCACAATGCTTTTCAATAGCTCTAATTTGTGCTGCAGTTAAACTTTTATGAGCGGTAGTGCTCATAACAAGATATTTCTTGCCTTCGGCACCTTTTACTTGTAACATATTCCCTGCAAACTGATGCATTTGAGCTTCTGAAATAGTGATGATCTCTTTTCCATCTTGTTTCAAATGTTTAAGAACGCTCTTACGTTCCTTTGCATCATCTATACAATCTGCACAAATCACAGCAAACTCTTCGGCTACACACATCATAACATTAGTATGATAGATTGGCAATCGCTTTCCCTTTACATCTTGAAATGCTTGGAAAATCACTGGAGAATATTCAAAATCCTCACAAAATTCTATCAATAATTCTTCATCTGCTCTAACAGAAAGTGCACAATAGGCTTTTCTATTTATTCTATCTAGGATTAGAACCCCGGTTCCTTCTAAATAAACTTCTTCATCTTCAGCTTCGGTATAATCTATTACATCAGAAATTTTAAATCCTTTAGATTCTAATACCTCAAAAAACTCCATGCGTCGCTCTCTTCTTCTGTTTTCGGCAAACATAGGATAAACCGCAGCTTTACCGTCTTGATGAAAGGATACCCAATTATTAGGAAAAATAGAATCTGGAGTATCAAGTTCTTTATCATCATTTACTACAACAACATTTACACCTACAGCCTTAAGCTTATTTACAAACGCATCAAATTCCTGTTGTGCCTTTTTATTTATTTCCTCATTCTTTAACTGAAGCTCTTCCTGAAAATAATTATTTACAGCGGTTTCTTCATTCATCCTAAAGTTTACTGGACGAACCATTAATACGGTATTGGTAATTTGTTCCATGGTCTTATTATTCTCTAATTAATGGTAAGGTGGTACATCTTAAAAGTCCTTCCTGCTTAGATATTTCCGCATAAGGAACTTCCTCTACTGTAATTCCTTGTTCTTTCAACCAAGTATTTAATCTGATAAAATTCTTTTCAGAGATCACTACATCTTCAGAAATAGAGAAGATATTGGAATTCATATTAAACATTTCATCTCTGGTGATATGAAATAAATTTTCTTCACCAAAAAGATTAACTAACCAATTATATTCCTCTTCAATTAAAAATCCGCCTTTATAGATTATTGCTTTTCCTCTGCCAACTGGTTGGAAACAGCAATCTAAATGCAGCGCATTGTCCCGAGCCTCTGTATTGGATTTTTTTAAGCTGAATGAAACAACTTCTCTGTTCGGGAAAAGTTCCTGAAGAGCTTTCACTCCTTTCATATTTGTTCTAGCGGTTATGAAACTTTTATAATCTTCGCCTTTATAGGTTCCAACTAAAATGTAGTTCTTATAAGGCATAACATCACCACCTTCTATATGTGCAGATTCTGGCATTGTTAAGATCTTTTCTGGATCAATTTGATTTATTACATGGTTTATTGCCTCGATCTCCTCATCTCTATCTGGTAAAATATTTGCCTTAACAAACTTATCGTCTATAACAAATGCGATATCACGTGTAAAAATCTGGTTATAATCTTCAATGATCTTTGGCCTGAAAACCTTTACATCATACTTTTCAAAAACCGCAGCCAGAGCCTCCATTTCTTCAACCATATCCTTTTCTACAGGATACGTTCCAGCCTTGATATGCTCGGCAGATTTGGGATCATATGCATCCTTATATTCCGGTGTGCCGCCATTGCTCACCGCGGTGCCCAGCACAACCGCTTTTAAAGGGGCTGTTTCACTTGTAATATTCAATTTTAACATGCTGATATGGTTTTATGCAAATATAAAAAAAGCTTCATAGTGATATGAAGCTTTTTAATTTATAAAATATATTATAATTATCTTTTATCAAGTTCTTTAAAACCTCTTAAAGATTCACCAATATAAACTTGACGAGGTCTTCCAATTGGTTCTTTCGCTAATCTCATTTCTCTCCATTGAGCGATCCATCCTGGAAGTCTACCAACAGCAAACATTACTGTAAACATCTCTGTAGGTATTCCCATTGCACGATAAATGATTCCAGAATAGAAATCTACGTTTGGATATAATTTTCTTTCTACGAAATATTCGTCTTCTAAGGCAGCTTTTTCTAAACCTTTAGCGATTTCCAAGATAGGATCGTCTACCCCTAATTCAGCTAAGACCTCGTCGGCAGCCTTTTTAATAATTTTAGCGCGAGGATCAAAATTTTTGTAAACTCTATGTCCAAAGCCCATTAGTCTAAAGGGATCATCTTTATCTTTTGCTTTTGCAATAAACTTAGAAGTATCACCTCCATCTGCTTTTATAGCTTCAAGCATCTCTATTACCGCCTGATTTGCACCTCCATGAAGGGGTCCCCATAAAGCCGAAACTCCTGCCGAAATTGATGCAAATAATCCAGCTTGGGAAGAGCCAACAATTCTTACTGTGGAAGTAGAACAGTTTTGCTCATGATCTGCGTGAAGGATCAATAATTTATCCAATGCATCTACCACATTCTTATTAGCCTTATATTCTTCACCCGGCTTTTGAAACATCATTTTTAAGAAGCTCTCTACATATCCAAGGCTGTTATCGCTATTTTCTAAAGGAAGATCATTTCTTCTTCGTAATGTCCAAGCTGCGAGAGTTGGAAATTTAGCCAATATCTTAACGATAGCCTTATACATATCTTCTTCGGAATCTACATTAACAGATTTTGGATTGAAGGCAATAAGCGCACTTGTAAGTGAAGATAACATACCCATAGGGTGTGCCGTAGGAGGAAAACCTTTTATAACCTTTTTCATATCAAGGTTCACTTCGCTCTGAGCCTTAATATCTTCTTTAAACTTCCCTAATTCTTCCTTATTTGGTAATTCTCCGAAAATCAATAAAAATACTACCTCTAGAAACTCTGCTTTTTCAGCTAATTCTTCTATAGAATATCCTCTATATCTTAAAATTCCAAGTTCTCCATCTAAAAAAGTAATTGCGCTTTCACAACTACCTGTATTCTTAAATCCTGGATCTAAAGTAATTACTCCAGATTCTCCTCTAAGATTTTTGATATCTATGGCAACTTCATTTTCTGATCCAACTATTACCGGGAATTCGTATTTCTTTCCATCTATCTCTAACGTAGCAACTTTTGACATATAATATTAACTTTTCTGATTAATTTTTCGGAATGCTAAAGTACGAAATATGCACTTAAAAGAACCTCTAAACCAAAAGGAATTTCTCAATAAAACTAGAACTTTGGCAGGTTTTTAAGAAAATAGCACCATAAAAAAACCCTTTCTGTAGTAGAAAGGGTTTTTATTAAATAATATCTAAATCAATTAGATCTTAAAGGCACCCATTTGCGGATAGTAGGCAACGCTACCCAGCTCTTCCTCGATCCTTAGTAATTGGTTATATTTTGCCATTCTATCACTTCTAGAAGCCGATCCTGTTTTGATCTGACCTGTATTTAAAGCCACTGCAAGATCTGCAATCGTATTATCTTCCGTCTCTCCAGATCTGTGAGACATAACACATGTATATCCAGCATTCTTTGCCATATTCACTGCAGCTATGGTTTCGGTTAAAGTTCCAATTTGGTTCACTTTAATTAAAATAGAATTTGCTATTCCTTCTTTAATTCCTCTTGAAAGTCGCTCTACATTAGTCACAAAAAGATCATCTCCTACTAATTGAACTCTATCTCCAACCTTATCGGTTAAAGATTTCCAACCTTCCCAATCATTTTCATCCATTCCATCTTCAATAGATATAATCGGGTATTTTTCTGAAAGTTCGGCTAAATAAGATGCTTGCTCTTCACTGGTTCTTACTTTTCCTTGATCCCCTTCAAATTTTGTATAATCATACTTTCCATTTACATAGAACTCGGCAGCAGCACAATCTAAAGCGATCATTACTTCATCACCGCCTTTATATCCTGCATTTTTAATGGCTAGTAAAATAGTCTCCAAAGCATCTTCGGTTCCGTCTAAAGTTGGTGCAAAACCACCTTCGTCACCAACTGCAGTGCTTAATCCACGGTCATGAAGCACCTTTTTTAAATGGTGAAAGATCTCCGATCCCATTTGCATAGCATGCGTAAAACTTTTCGCTTTAACAGGCATTACCATAAATTCCTGAAATGCTATTGGAGCATCACTGTGAGAACCTCCATTTATAATATTCATCATTGGAACTGGCAATGTATTTGCACTTACTCCACCAATATATCTATACAATGGTAATCCGAGTTCCAAGGCAGCTGCTTTTGCAACCGCTAAAGACACACCCAGTATAGCATTGGCACCCAATTTCGATTTGTTTGGCGTACCGTCGATCTCGATCATTACTTGATCTATTAAATTTTGGTCGAAGATCGAGAAGCCTAATAATTCTTCAGCAATAATTTTATTTACATTGTCTATTGCTTTAGAAACTCCTTTTCCCATATATGCTTTTCCACCATCTCTAAGCTCTACAGCTTCATGTTCCCCTGTGGATGCTCCAGAAGGAACTGCCGCTCTACCAAGAATTCCATTCTCTGTTAATACATCTACTTCTACTGTTGGATTTCCTCTTGAATCAAAAATTTGACGTGCGTGTATATTTATTATAATGCTCATAATATGGGTTAATGTTTTAGTACATGCAATATACAAATACAGGAAATAATTTAGTTGAAAATTTAAGGATTAAGAGTATTATTTGCGATAACGTTTTCGGTAAGAGTTTAATAAGTAATCCATGTTCAACCTCACGGAGGTACTAAAATTTAAAAAATGAACAAATAAAATAGGCTGAGAATATAAATGCCCAGCCTTATTTTACAATAATAATTTAAAATTTAAACCTTGCTCGTTTTTATTCTTTCAATAAATTCATCGAATAAATAACTTGCATCATGCGGCCCAGGACTAGCTTCTGGGTGATATTGTACAGAGAAACAATTCTTATTGATTATTTCCATTCCACCTATCGTATTATCATTTATACACACATGAGTGATCTTTACATTTGGATGAGCTTCAGTTTCAGCTCTATCTACAGAAAATCCATGATTTTGAGAAGTGATTTCTCCCTTACCTGTTTTTAAATTGAGTACAGGGTGGTTAATACCTCTGTGGCCATGATGCATTTTATAGGTAGAAATGCCATTTGCCAAAGCAATCACTTGATGTCCTAAACAAATTCCAAATAATGGATGGTCCTTTTCAAGAATTGATTTAGTAAGATTTATAGCACTAGTTAAAGGTTGTGGATCCCCAGGACCGTTTGATAAGAAATAACCATCCGGCTTCCATGAGCTTAATTCTTCATAAGTAGCATTGTATGGGAAAACCTTTATATAGGTATCTCTTTCGGCCAGATTACGAAGTATGTTTTTCTTAATCCCAATGTCTAGAGCAGCAATTTTATAAGTAGCATTTTCATTACCGAAGAAATAAGGCTCTTTAGTAGAAACCTTTGAGGCTAATTCCAACCCATTCATATCGGGAACTGCCTTCAATTGCTCTTTTAGTCCTTCAATATTATCAACATCGGTAGAAATTATAGCATTCATTGCACCATTTTCTCTAATATAAGCTACTAATGCTCGAGTATCTACATCAGATATAGCAAATAAGTTACTATCCTCAAGAAAACTCAGTAAAGATCCATCTGCGGATGGTCTAGAATAATTATAACTGAAATTTTTACAGATTAATCCTGATATTTTTGCTTTATCCGATTCGTTCTCCTCATTCTTTACTCCATAGTTTCCTATATGAGCATTGGTAGTTACCATTAATTGACCGTAATAGGAAGGATCTGTAAAGATCTCCTGATACCCTGTCATACCGGTATTAAAACAAACTTCGCCCACGGCACTTCCCTCTTTATCTCCAACAGATTTACCATGAAAAATAGTTCCATCTGCTAAAAGTATAATCGCTTTTTTTCTAGTTTGGTATTTCATATTATTATAATTGAGATAAAAATTTTAACATACTAACTACATCAAGTTCCTTTTTATAAGACAGATTGTTCTTTTCTACAAACCTTTTAATTTCCTTTTCATTGTCCTTAAAAGTTTTTAATATAGACTTCTTAGTTAAAGACACAGGGACTAAACCATAATTATTTTCTATAAAATAACTTTCTTCTAGTGTTATTTTATCGGGAAAATCAAAATTCCCACTCATAGGATTGGGTTTCGCCTTTTCGACAATTGATTTATATTTTTTTACAAAAAATAAATCCTTTTTGTTAAAAAGGACTTCAATATAACCATAAGTAGAAGATCCAGTATTTGGTCTAACTTTAAATATTTTATTATTAATTGCTATTGAATCAGCACTATTTTTCGAAAAGGAAAATGATGAATCAGCTGATATTTGTGCTTCAAAAAGATCAGTATAGGTATTATAATTAAAAGCATTTAATTTAAGTACCCTTTTATCTTTCAAATATACAAATCCTTTATTATTCCAGTTTTTGTAAAGATAAAAACTCCCGGAAGTTTCTGAATTAATCGGGACCTTTACTGGTAATTGTGAACCGGCAGAACTAGTTACATAGGCATTGATGTCAATTTCTTGATTATCATTGGTTTGTGCAGAAATTTGATTAATACAAACCATTAAAATAAGTAATGCATATCTTTTCATTATATATATTTTAGTTATACGAAAATATCAAATATTATTCCGAAAAAAAGGGATAAACCATGATGGCTTATCCCTTTTTATAAGTGTGATTAGTAAAGAAACATTATTAGTCTTCCTTTTTATCATCTTTTTTATCTGCTTTTTTCTCAGTTTTCTTTTCAGCTTTCTTTTCAGCTTTCTTTTCAGAAGTCTTAGCTTCAGATTTAGTTGCAGTTTCATCTGCAGCTTTCTTTTTACCTGCTCTACGAGTAGATTTTTTCTTCTCTGGCTTGGTTAGATTATAAAGTTCGTTATAATCTACAAGTTCGATCATCGCCATATCTGCGTTATCTCCAAGTCTATTTCCTAACTTGATGATTCTTGTATATCCACCTGGACGATCACCTACTTTAGCTGCTACATCACGAAACAATTCAGTAACTGAATCCTTCTGGCGAAGTTTAGCAAAAACCAATCTTCTGTTGTGAGTAGTATCTTCTTTAGATTTTGTTACCAAAGGCTCTACAAACTGCTTCAAAGCTTTTGCTTTTGCTACAGTTGTGTTTATACGTTTATGCTCAATTAGGGAACATGCCATGTTAGCCAACATAGACTTACGGTGCGCTGTTTTTCTTCCTAAATGATTTATTTTTTTTCCGTGTCTCATTTTTATAAGATGTTAGATATTAGATAATAGTTTTAAGTTTGAGTTGGGCTAAAACATTCTTTAGCGCTAACCTCAGATCTTACTTCTATATTCTTAAATCTAATATTAGTCTTTATCTAATTTATATTTTGAAAGATCCATTCCAAAGTTTAAACCTTTATTATTCACAAGCTCTTCAAGCTCGGTTAAAGATTTCTTCCCGAAATTACGGAACTTCATCAAGTCATTTTTGTTGTAGGATACTAAATCACCTAAAGTATCAACTTCAGCAGCCTTCAAACAGTTTAGCGCTCTAACAGAAAGATCCATATCTACCAATTTGGTTTTTAGCAACTGTCTCATGTGAAGGGATTCTTCATCATAAGTTTCAGTTTGAGCTATCTCATCTGCCTCTAGCGTAATACGCTCATCAGAGAACAACATGAAATGGTGGATCAAAGTTTTTGCAGCTTCAGTTAATGCATCTTTAGGATGAATAGAACCGTCCGAGATAATTTCAAAAACCAATTTTTCATAATCGGTCTTTTGCTCTACACGGAAGTTTTCAATACTATATTTTACGTTTTTGATTGGTGTGTAAACCGAATCTGTAAAAATAGTACCTAGTGGTGCATTTGCTTTTTTGTTTTCTTCTGCAGGAACATACCCACGACCTTTTTCCACTGAAAGTTCCATATTGAAACTAACTTTTTTATCGAGGTTACAAATCACTAAATCTGGATTTAGAATTTGAAAACCTGAGATAAACTTTTGGAAATGACCGGCTGTAAGTTGTTCTTGTCCAGAAACAGAAATTGTAACGGCTTCATTGTCTATTTCATCAATTTGCCTTTTAAACCTCACTTGTTTAAGGTTTAAAATAATTTCTGTAACATCTTCTACCACGCCTGGGATAGTAGAGAATTCGTGATCAACTCCTTCAATGCGAACTGAAGTTATTGCGAATCCTTCTAACGATGATAACAGTACTCTTCTTAAAGCGTTACCAACAGTTAATCCATATCCTGGTTCCAAAGGGCGAAATTCAAATTTCCCTTCGAAATCGGTGGAATCAATCATTATAACTTTATCGGGCTTCTGAAAATTTAGTATTGCCATATTACGACTTCTGTGAATTATTATTTCGAATATAATTCGACTATGAATTGTTCATTTATATTTTCTGGAATTTGTACTCTTGCAGGAACAGAAACAAAAGTTCCTTGCTTAGTCTCATTATTCCATGTCATCCACTCGTAAGTGGCACTAGAGTTTGCTAACGAATTTGAGATAGCTTCTAAAGATTTAGATTTTTCTCTTACCGCAATAACATCACCTGGTTGCACTTGGTAGGATGGGATGTTTAAAACATCACCATTTACAGTAATATGTCTGTGAGAAACCAATTGTCTCGCACCACTTCTAGATGGAGAAACCCCCATTCTGTAAACAACATTATCTAATCTTGATTCACATAATTGTAAAAGAACCTCACCAGTAATACCGGTTGATCTGGTTGCTTTTTCAAACATGTTTCTGAACTGACGCTCTAACACACCATAAGTATATTTTGCCTTTTGCTTTTCCATTAACTGGATTGCATATTCAGATTTTTTACCTCTTCTACGGTTGTTACCATGTTGTCCCGGAGGGTAATTTCTTTTTTCGAAAGACTTATCGTCTCCGAAAATAGCCTCGCCAAATTTACGCGCTATTTTAGTCTTTGGACCAGTATATCTTGCCATTGAAAATTGTTTTTGTAAGAAAGCGATTATGAATTAAGGTCACTGTCCTTCGATAATCTTAGTGCTTTCTAGTTTATACTTAATAATTAATTAAACTCTACGTCTTTTTGGAGGTCTACAACCATTGTGTGGTAATGGAGTAACATCAATAATTTCAGTTACTTCGATTCCTGCATTGTGTATAGAACGAATAGCAGATTCTCTACCATTCCCTGGCCCCTTAACATAAACTTTTACTTTACGCAAACCTGCTTCATGTGCAACCTTCGATGCATCTTCAGCAGCTAATTGAGCAGCATAAGGAGTGTTTTTCTTAGATCCTCTAAAGCCCATTTTACCGGCAGATGACCAAGAGATAAGATCTCCTTTTTTGTTTGTTAAAGAAATAATTATATTGTTAAAGGAAGCAGTAACATGTGCTTCTCCATTAGACTCAACGATTACTTTACGTTTCTTTTGAGCTGTTTTTTGAGTTTTTGCCATCTTACTTATTATTTAGTTGCTTTCTTCTTGTTAGCAACTGTTTTTCTTCTACCTTTTCTGGTTCTTGAATTGTTCTTAGT
Organism: Gillisia sp. UBA3175; assembly: GCA_002364325.1. Lineage (GTDB taxonomy): Bacteria > Bacteroidota > Bacteroidia > Flavobacteriales > Flavobacteriaceae > Gillisia. The sequence continues at coordinate 8,421 of DEXV01000004.1, read as the reverse complement.
TCTTTGTCCTCTTAATGGAAGACCAGATCTATGACGCACACCACGGTAACATCCTATATCCATAAGACGCTTAATACTCATTTGTACTTCTGAACGTAATTCACCTTCAATCTTAAAAGTTCCAACAGCTTCACGAATTCTACCAATCTGGTCATCATCCCAATCTGAAACTTTTATACTCTCGTCTACATCAGCTTCCTTCAGGATTCTTTCTGCCCTACTTTTGCCAATTCCGAAGATATAGGTCAATGCTATAACTCCGCGTTTTTGTTTTGGTATATCAACACCTGCAATTCTAGCCATAACTTAACCTTGTCTTTGTTTAAATTTTGGATTCTTTTTGTTTATCACGTAAAGTCTACCTTTTCTGCGCACAATTTTGCACTCGGCACTTCTCTTTTTAACTGATGCTCTTACTTTCATCTTAATTAGTATCTGTAAGTTATTCGAGCCTTAGATAAATCGTAAGGACTCATTTCTAATTTAACTTTATCTCCGGGTAATAATTTAATATAGTGCATACGCATCTTACCCGAAATATGAGCGGTCACAACGTGTCCGTTCTCCAATTCTACCCGAAACATCGCATTAGATAATGCTTCTATAATAGTTCCGTCTTGTTCTATTGCTGATTGTTTTGCCATAGTTATGCTACTGCTTTTCTATTTTTACCGGTTTTCATCAAACCATCGTAATGTCTATTTAACAGGTAAGAATTTACTTGTTGCATAGTATCAATCGCAACCCCCACCATAATTAACAGTGAAGTACCTCCAAAGAACAATGCCCAACCCTGCTGCACACCCAACAGTTGAACTACTATAGCAGGGAACACCGCTATAAGAGCAAGGAAAATCGAACCCGGAAGGGTAATTTGTGACATAATTCTATCTAAAAATTCTGCGGTATCTCCTCCCGGACGAACTCCTGGGATAAAACCACCACTTCTCTTAAGATCATCTGCCATTTTATTAGTTGGTACCGTAATCGCCGTGTAAAAATATGTAAACACAATAATTAATAAAGCAAAAACCAAGTTATACCAAAAACCAAAAATATTACTAAATGCAGCTGCGATACCTTGTGAAGTCTCCCCATCGGAAAGACCAGCAACAGCAGCCGGAATAAACATAATCGCTTGGGCGAAGATAATTGGCATAACCCCAGAAGCATTTAATTTAAGAGGGATGTATTGTCTTGATCCAAATACATTCTTCTCATATCCTCCAGAAGCCGTTCTTCTAGCGTATTGAACTGCTATTTGTCGAACCGCCATAACAAGCATTATACATGCCATAATAATAGCAAACCAAATTACCAATTCTATAAGGATCATAATTAAACCACCATTCGATTCAAATACTCTGGAAGCGAATTCCTGAATAAATGCCTGAGGTAATCTAGCTATAATACCCACCATAATTAATAAGGAAATTCCATTCCCTATACCTTTATCGGTGATCTTTTCACCTAACCACATCGCAAAGATAGTTCCCGTAGTAAGAATTATTACCGAGGATGCAACAAAAGTTACTGTATTACCTAATAAAAAGGCACTTTGAGGTAAGGTTGCAAATAAGTTATAGATGTAACCAGGACCTTGAACCAAGGTAATGGCAATAGTTAACCATCTCGTAATCTGATTAATTCTTCTTCTACCGCTTTCTCCTTCTTTTTGAAGTTTTTGCAAATAAGGAACTGCTATACCCATTAACTGCACTACAATAGAGGCAGAAATATAAGGCATAATTCCTAAAGCAAAAACCGAAGCATTGGAAAAAGCACCACCTGTAAATGCGTTAAGCAGACCTAATAGTCCGCTTTCAGTTTGACTAGCCAAGTTAGCGAGCTGTGAAGCATCGATCCCCGGAAGTACCACCTGTGCACCAAATCGGTATACCAATAACAAACCAAGGGTCACTAAAATTCTACTCTTTAGCTCCTCAATTTTCCAAATGTTTTTTATAGTATTGATAAATTTCATCTTCTATCTATTATAAAGTAACTACTTCTCCTCCGGCAGCTTCGATAGCTTCCTTGGCTGTGGCAGTAAATTTATGAACAGATATTTTCAATGTTGCTTTTAATTCTCCTCTACCTAATATCTTTACTAATTCGTTTTTACGAGCTAGACCGTTCTCTACTAAAACCTTCATATCTACGGTATCTGTAATCCTACCGTCATCTACTAAGGTTTGTAGCGTATCAAGATTAACCCCTTGATAATCTTTACGATTGATATTGGTAAAACCAAATTTAGGCACTCTTCGTTGAAGTGGCATTTGCCCTCCTTCAAAACCTATCTTTCTAGAATATCCAGAACGAGATTTAGCACCCTTATGTCCACGGGTAGCTGTTCCTCCTTTTCCTGATCCTTCTCCTCTACCTACACGCTTACTGTTATTTTGAACTGAACCTTTTGCAGGTCTTAAGTTACTTAAATCCATGTGAGTTTATTATTTTGTTTCCTCTACAGAAACTAAGTGTTGAACTTTATTTACCATACCAAGGATGTTTGGTGTGTTCTCGTGCTCTACAACTTGGTTAAGTCTTCTTAAACCAAGTGCTTCTAACGTACGTTTCTGGTTTGCAGTGCGTTTAATCGCACTTTTAACCTGTTTTACATATATCTTTGCCATCTTGTCCTTGTATTATCCTTTAAAAACTTTATCTAATGTAATACCACGTTGCTTAGCTACAGTTTGAGCACTACGCAATTGCAATAGGGCATCAAAAGTTGCTTTTACAACATTATGCGGGTTTGAAGATCCTTGGTTTTTAGATAGTACATCATGTACACCAACAGCCTCCAATACGGCACGAATTGCACCACCTGCTATTACTCCGGTACCAGTTGCAGCAGGGATCAATAAAACCCTTGCTCCACCATATTTACCTTTTTGCTCATGAGGAATAGATCCTTTGTAAATAGGAATTCTAACCAAATTCTTTTTGGCATCCTCTATAGATTTTGCGATTGCGCTAGCCACGTCTTTAGATTTTCCTAAACCTTGACCAACTACTCCATTCTCATCACCTACAACTACAATAGCAGAAAAACCGAATGCTCTACCACCTTTAGTAACTTTTGTAACACGTTGCACACCAACCAAACGATCTTTTAATTCAAGACCTGCTGGTTTTACAAGTTCTACATTTTTATAATCTTGATACATATCTTATTAGAATTTTAGTCCTCCTTCACGAGCACCATCTGCCAATGATTTAACTCTTCCGTGATATAAATAACCACCTCTATCAAAAGAAATAGTATCTATTCCGGCCTTTAACGCTTTTTCTGCTAAAGCTTTACCAACTAAGGCAGCTTTATCCAATTTATTACTATCAGTAGCAGTTACGTCTTTATCTCTAGAAGAAGCGGCAACCAAAGTTTTTCCTTCTACATCGTCTACTATTTGAGCATAAATTTCTTTATTACTTCTAAATACAGCCAATCTTGGGCGACTTTGGGTTCCCGTAATATCTTTACGGATCCTCTTCTTAATTTTTGTTCTTCTTGCTTGTTTTGAAAATGCCATATCTACACTTTATTAAGCTGATTTACCAGCTTTTCTTCTTAATTGTTCACCTACAAACTTAATTCCTTTTCCTTTGTACGGCTCTGGAGCACGGAAGGAACGAATTTTAGCCGCTATTTGACCAACCAATTGTTTATCATGAGAAGATAATTTCACGATTGGGTTTTTCCCTTTATCCGAAACTGTCTCAACTTTTACCTCTGGTGCCAATTCAAAAACAATGTTATGAGAGAAACCAATAGCTAGCTCTAATTTTTGTCCTTGGTTGGAAGCACGATAACCTACTCCAACTAATTCCAATTGTTTAGTATAACCATTAGATACACCTTCAATCATATTGCTCACTAAAGAACGGTATAAACCGTGCTTTGCTTTTTGGTCCTTCTTATCTGAAGAGCGCTCAAAAGTAATCAAATCATCTTCAATTTTCACGTCGATGTCTTTAATTTCTTGAGTTAATTCTCCTAATTTTCCCTTTACCGTCACTAATCCATCTTTAAGGCTAACTGTAACGCCTTGCGGGATAGTGATTGGGTTCTTACCTATTCTTGACATTTCTTAAGTCTTTAAGTATTAGTAAACGTAGCATAAAACTTCACCACCAACTTTTTCTGCCTGAGCTTGTCTACCTGTCATTACTCCGTGAGAAGTAGAAACAATAGCAATTCCAAGACCGTTTAAGATACGTGGCAACTCATTTGCTCCGGCATATTTACGCAAACCGGGTTTACTTATTCGTTGAATTTTCTTAATTACCGGGTCTTTAGTAAGCTTATCATACTTAAGAGCTATCTTGATAGTACCTTGAGCGGTAGTATCTTCAAACTTGTAACTAAGAATATATCCTTGATCGAATAATATTTTAGTGATCTCCTTTTTAAGATTAGAAGCTGGTATCTCTACCACTCTGTGGTTTGCTGCTACCGCATTTCTAATTCTTGTTAAATAATCTGCAACTGGATCTGTAGTCATTTTTTCAATTTACGATAACGGTTTTCAGTCCACGATACCTATCGGGATGAACCTTTCATCTGTTTATAATTTTACCAACTAGCTTTTCTTACTCCTGGAATTAATCCTTGGTTCGCCATTTCTCTGAACATTACACGAGAAACACCAAATTGTCTCATATATCCTTTAGGTCTTCCAGTTAATTTACAACGGTTGTGTAAACGAACAGGAGAGGCATTCTTTGGAAGTTTTTGTAAACCTTCGAAATCTCCAGCTTCTTTTAAAGCTTTGCGTTTCTCTGCATATTTCTTCACAATTGCTTGTCTCTTCACCTCACGGGCTTTCATTGATTCTTTAGCCATATCTTAATTCTTTTTAAAAGGTAAACCTAGTTCCGTTAGCAATGATTTAGCTTCCTTATCTGTAGATGCAGAAGTTACAAAAGTGATATCCATTCCTGAAATTTTGTTCACTTTATCTATATCGATCTCTGGAAAAATGATCTGTTCAGTAATTCCTAAATTGTAATTACCTCTACCATCAAATCCAGTAGCCTTTATCCCGTTGAAATCACGAACCCTTGGAAGGGCAGATGTGATAAAACGATCTAGGAATTCATACATTCTTTCTCCTCGCAAAGTAACTTTTGCCCCAATTGGCATTCCCTTACGCAATTTAAAAGAAGCAACATCCTTTTTAGATATGGTTGATACCGCTTTTTGACCAGTGATCATAGTTAATTCATCTACTGCATGGTCAATAAGTTTCTTATCTGCAACAGCTGCTCCAACTCCACGGCTCAAAACTATCTTTTGTAGTCTTGGAACCTGCATGATATTTGAGTAACTGAATTCTTCTGTAAGAGCTGACACTACTTTGTCATTATACTCTTGTTTAAGTCTTGGTACGTATGCCATAACTAAATTACTTCATTTGATTTTTTGGAAAATCTCACTTTCTTACCATCTTCCATTCTATAACCAACACGAGTGGTATCACCCTTTTTATCGATTAAAGATAAGTTGGATAAATGGATAGGCGCTTCCTTCTTAACTATTCCTCCTTGTGGATTAGATGCACTTGGCTTCTCATGTTTAGAAACCATATTTACACCTTCCACAATTGCTTTATTTTTATCTCGAAGAATCTTTTGAACTTTTCCTTCTTGACCTTTATGGTCTCCGGCAATAAGTCTAACTGTATCTCCAGATTTTATTTTCAGCTTTGTCATTATATATATGTATTAAAGCACCTCTGGTGCTAATGATACAATCTTCATGAATTGTTTATCACGAAGTTCACGTGCTACTGGTCCAAATACACGAGTACCGCGCATTTCGCCAGTTGGATTTAGAAGAACACATGCGTTGTCATCAAAACGGATATATGATCCATCTGGTCTACGCACTTCTTTCTTGGTACGAACAACTACTGCTGTTGAAACTGCACCCTTCTTAATGTTTCCATTAGGTGTAGCTTCTTTAACGCTGACAACTATTTTGTCTCCAACAGAAGCGTATCTTCTTTTTGTACCTCCTAATACTCTAATGGTCAAAACTTCTTTTGCCCCGGTATTGTCTGCTACTCTTAATCTAGACTCTTGTTGTACCATCTTATTTAGCTCTTTCTATAATTTCTACTAATCTCCAACATTTAGATTTACTCAATGGACGAGTCTCCATTATTTTTACTGTATCTCCAATGTTGCAGTCATTTGTTTCGTCGTGAGCCACGTATTTTTTCGTTTTTAAAACGAATTTACCATACATGGGATGTTTTACCTTTTTAACTTCAGCAACCACTATGGATTTCTGCATTTTATTACTGGTAACTACACCTATACGCTCTTTTCTTAAATTTCTTTTTTCCATCTTTCAGCAGAATAACACTTATTGTTGTTCTCTTTTAGTTAACTCTGTAGCAATTCTCGCTATAGATCTTCTTACAACTCTTAGTTGTATTGGGTTCTCCAATGGCGAAACTGCGTGAGCCATTTTTAAATCTGAATATGCCTTTCTTGATTTACCAAGCTCTTCTTGCAATTCTGCTACAGATGATTTATTTACTTCTGATTGTTTCATAACTTCTCTTAATTAAGCTTGATAATCTCTAGCTACAATAAACTTAGTTTTCACTGGCAATTTCTGTGCTGCAAGACGCAATGCTTCTTTAGCAACATCATAAGGAACTCCTCCTATTTCGAATAAGATTCTTCCCGGTTTTACAACTGCTGCCCAATATTCTACAGCACCTTTACCTTTACCCATACGTACTTCAAGAGGCTTCTTTGTAATAGGCTTGTCTGGAAATATTTTAATCCATAACGAACCTTCTCTTTTCATGAAACGGGTAGCGGCGATACGAGCTGCTTCTATTTGACGTGCAGTAAGGAAATTTGAGTCCAATGATTTGATCCCGAATGTTCCGTTTGAAAGTCTATGCCCTCTTTGAGAGTTTCCTTTCATACGGCCCTTCTGCATCTTACGATATTTTGTTCTTTTAGGCTGTAACATTTTTCTTTCTTTAAAAAATTACTTTCTACGACGTGGTTTGTTGTTACCTCCTCGTGCTGGTCCGGATTTTGCTCCTGGCTTCTTGGTAGTCATACCAACAAGCGGTGAAAGCTCTCTTTTTCCGTATACCTCACCTTTCATGATCCATACTTTAACACCCAATCTACCATAAGTAGTGTGCGCCTCAACTAAAGCATAATCAATATCGGCTCTAAAAGTTGACAAAGGAATTCTACCTTCTTTGTAATGTTCTGAACGCGCCATTTCTGCCCCGTTCAAACGCCCTGAAATTTGAATTTTAATACCTTCCGCGTTCATTCTCATAGCGGCTGCAATAGCCATTTTGATAGCACGACGGTAAGAAATACGATTCTCAATTTGTCTAGCTACACTAGAACCAACTAAAAATGCATCCAATTCTGGTCTTTTAATTTCAAAGATGTTGATCTGAACTTCTTTGTCTGTAATTTTCTTAAGCTCTTCTTTTAACTTGTCTACCTCTTGCCCACCTTTCCCGATAATGATACCAGGTCTTGCAGTAGTGATAGTAACGGTTACAAGTTTAAGAGTACGCTCAATAATTACTCTAGATACACTCGCTTTGGATAAACGAGCATGGATATACTTTCTAATCTTATCGTCTTCGGCTAATTTATCGCCGTAGTCATTTCCTCCGTACCAGTTGGATTCCCATCCTCTAATGATACCAAGGCGATTCCCGATTGGATTTGTTTTCTGTCCCATACTCTTAGCTTTGTGTATTTTTATTGTCTCCAATCACTATTGTAACGTGGTTGGAACGTTTTCTAATTCTATGTGCGCGACCCTGTGGAGCAGGACGAAGTCTTTTCAACATACTTCCACCATCTACGCGTATCTCTTTTACAAATAAATCTGCTTCCTCAATGTTAGCATCTTCATTTTTTGCTTGCCAGTTAGCAATAGCAGAAAGAAGTAATTTCTCCAATCTACGTGATGCTTCCTTAGAGCTAAATCTTAACACATGAAGCGCTCTTTCTACTTTTTCACCTCGAACTAAATCTGCAACTAATCGCATTTTTCTTGGCGAAGTAGGGCAGTTATTCAGTTTTGCAAAAGCAACTAGCTTTTTAGCTTCTTTTGTCTGATCTGCTTTTTCTCTTTTACGAACTCCCATAGCTTCAGTTATCTTTTACCTTTATTTTTCGCACCTACGTGACCTCTAAAAGATCTTGTTGGTGAAAATTCTCCTAATTTATGTCCTACCATATTCTCTGTTACATAAACAGGAACAAATTGTTTCCCGTTGTGTACAGCGATAGTTTGCCCAACGAAATCTGGGGTTATCATAGAGGCTCTAGACCAAGTCTTGATTACCGTCTTTTTTCCAGCTTCTACATTGGTAGCAACTTTCTTTTCTAACTTATAGTGAACGTAAG
>DEXV01000008.1 GCA_002364325.1 Gillisia sp. UBA3175 | reverse complement strand
GGGAGAGCTTCAACAAACCCTCAATCCCTCACGCAAGACCATAATTTTATCATCATTCTGTAACTTGATAAAGAAAACTATCTGGTCTAAAATAGGACAAGCTCTAGATTTAGAAACCCAATACTAGTGGGAATAAAATCTTTTGATACTAATATCGATAAGAAGTTAGACCAACCGTTTTAAATCCCCATTTAGATTGTTATTTTTGAAACATAATACTGGAAATACCTTCCATTTTCTTTTAAAAACTTCAACTATTTATGAAAATTGTTCTATCCCCAGCAAAAAGCCTGGATTTCGAAACTAAATTGCCTACCACCAGAGGAACTCAACCTCAATATTTAGATACCGCAATAAAGATCAATCGTAAAATGTCTCGCATGACCAAGGATGAAGTTGCGAAACTCATGGATATAAGCGATAAACTAGCCGATCTTAATTATGGGAGATATAAAGATTTTCAGGAGGAACATACTAAAGAGAATTCCAGACCTGCGATGTATGCCTTTAATGGAGATGTTTATACGGGATTGGATGCGTTTAGTATGCCAGTAGAAAAGTTAGATGTGCTACAAGATAAATTGCGAATCCTTTCTGGATTGTACGGAGTTCTAAAACCTTTAGATCTAATTCAGCCATACAGATTAGAGATGGGTACTAATGTGGGTTTGTATTCTAAAAAGAACCTTTATGAGATCTGGCAAAAGAAAGTAACCGATTCCTTAAATAAGGAAATGGAGAAAAATGATCTCTTTATCAACCTTGCCAGCAACGAATATTTTAAGGCGGTAGATACTAAAAAACTAAAAGCCAATGTGATCACACCGGTATTTAAAGATTTCAGCAATGGAAAACTCAAAATAGTAAGCTTTTTCGCAAAAAAGGCCAGAGGAGCTATGGTGCGATATATCATAGATAAAAATGTAGAATCTTTTGAAGAGATGAAGGGTTTTGATTATGAAGGATACAAATTCAGCGAAAACGAAACTAAGAACAATGCAGAATTAGTATTTACAAGATAATTAAATAAGAATTCAATACAAATTGCATTGTATTAATAAGAATATAGAAATGGCCGCCAATTTGGTGGTTTTTTTGTTAATTATTACTTGTAATTATAGTTTAGACTTGTAGTGTATCTATATTATTTAATAACTTTCAATGCATAGTTATTCATACGTAAAACAAGCATTCTAAATGAAGATTAAAAAGGTTTTAGTTGCAAATAGAGGAGAGATCGCAATCAGAATATTTCGTGCCTGTACAGAAATTGGGCTGAAAACTGTTGGGATCTACACTTTTGAGGATAGATATTCTTTACATCGTTATAAAGCCGATGAATCCTACCAGATAGGAGAAGATAATGACCCTCTAAAACCTTATTTGAATATCCAGAAGATCATTCAGGTTGCTAAAAAGAATCAGGTAGATGCCATTCATCCTGGCTATGGATTCCTTTCAGAAAATGCGGAATTCGCGAAGCAGTGCGAAGAGAATGGGATTATCTTTATAGGTCCAAAAGTATCTGTACTACAATCTCTTGGAGATAAAGTAAAAGCGAAAGAGGTTGCGGTTGCTAATAATGTGCCCATTATTAGAAGCAACGTGGCAGTTTTAGATTCTGTAGAGATCGCTGTTATAGAAGCAAACAAAATTGGTTACCCATTAATGTTGAAAGCCGCTTCTGGTGGTGGTGGACGTGGAATGCGGGTAATTCGAAATGAGGATGAGTTAAAAAAGGCATTTCCAGAATCTAAACGAGAAGCAGGGAATGCATTTGGAGACGACACGGTTTTTATCGAAAAATTCGTAGAAAACCCCAAGCATATCGAGATCCAGATTGTTGCAGATAATCACGGGAATATTGTCCATCTTTTTGAGAGGGATTGTTCTGTGCAGCGCCGGTATCAAAAAGTTATAGAATTTGCTCCTTCTCTGGGGTTAAATTCACAAACAAAAAATAAATTATATGACTATGCTATCGCTATTTGTAAAGCGGTGAACTATAATAATATTGGAACTGTAGAATTTTTGGTAGAAGATGGGGAGATCTATTTTATAGAAGTAAATCCAAGGATTCAGGTGGAGCATACAGTAACCGAAATGATTACCGGAATAGATCTAGTTAAAACACAAATCTTTATTGCAGGGGGTTATAAACTTTCTGATGAGCAGATCACTATTGCAGGACAAGAGCATTTAAAAACAAATGGTTTTGCATTACAATGTAGAATTACTACCGAGGACCCAGAAAATGATTTTAAACCAGATTATGGTACCATTACCACGTACAGAAGTGCTGCAGGGTTTGGAATACGTCTGGATGCAGGAAGTGTATATCAAGGGGTAACTATTTCTCCATTTTTTGACTCTATGTTGGTTAAAGTTTCTGCAAGTAGTAGAACTTTAGATGGTGCATGTAGAAAAATGAGACGTGCGCTAGCAGAGTTTAGAATTCGCGGGGTAAAAACAAACATGGCATTTTTAGATAATATCCTAGCACATTCAACCTTTAGAGAAGGCAATGTTACAGTTAACTTCATCAATAAAAATCCAGACCTTTTTAAAATTAAAGAGCCAAGAAACCGAGCCAATAAAATTGTGAGCTTTCTTGGAGATATTACCGTAAATGGAAATTCAGATGTGAAGATCATCGATCCCACTGCAAAATTCCTAATACCAAAAGTTCCAAAATTCGATGAATATGGGGAATATCCAAAAGGAACAAAAGATCTTCTGACTGAAATGGGGCCGGAGAAATTCTCTCGCTGGTTAAGGCATCAAAGTAAGGTACAGTATACAGATACCACCATGCGGGATGCGCATCAAAGTTTACTTGCCACAAGAATGCGAACCTACGATCTTATAAAAGTGGCTGAAGGTTTTGCTAAGAACCATTCCAATATTTTTTCTATGGAAGTTTGGGGAGGTGCCACCTTCGATGTATGTCTTCGGTTCTTAAAAGAAAATCCTTGGGAACGTCTACAATTGCTTAGAAAAGCAATGCCAAATGTTTTGTTACAAATGCTATTAAGAGGCTCTAATGGAGTTGGATATACTGCTTATCCAGACAATCTTATCGAAAAATTCGTCACAGAATCCTGGGAGAATGGAGTGGATGTTTTTAGGATCTTCGATTCCTTGAACTGGATGAAATCTATTGAACCTTGTATTAATTATGTAAGAAAAAATACTGGGGGATTGGCAGAAGCTTCCATTTGCTATACCGGAGATATTCTAGATCCTAAAAGGACAAAATACACTTTAGAATATTATATTCAATTAGCAAAACAAATGGAAGATGCCGGAGCTCATATTCTTGGAATAAAGGATATGGCTGGTCTATTAAAACCTTATGCTGCAGAGGAATTGATCGGAGCTTTAAAATCCAGGATCAATATTCCAATTCATTTACATACTCATGATACTTCTTCCATACAGGCTGCAACTTATTTAAAAGCTATTGAAGCTGGAGTAGATGTGGTAGATGTAGCTCTTGGGGGATTGTCAGGGTTAACATCGCAGCCAAACTTTAATTCTATTGTAGAAATGATGAAGTTTGAAACTCGTGCAAACGATTTTGATATGGATAAACTGAATGAATATTCCCATTATTGGGAAGCAGTTCGTAGTTATTATTACCCTTTTGAAAGTGGATTGAAGGCTGGAACCGCCGATGTTTACAAAAATGAAATTCCAGGGGGACAATATTCCAATTTAAAGCCACAAGCAGAATCTCTTGGACTTAGCAACAGGTTTCATGAGATCACTAAAATGTATGCAGAGGTAAATGATCTTTTTGGAGACATAGTGAAGGTAACTCCAAGTTCCAAAGTTGTTGGAGATATGGCGCAGTATCTTGTAAGTAATAATTTATCTATAAATGATGTTTTAGAAAATGGAGAGAACATTTCTTTTCCGGAGTCTGTAAAAAGCTTCTTTAAAGGAAGCTTAGGGCAGCCAGTAGGAGGATTTCCAGAGAAGATCCAGAAACTGGTACTGAAAGATGAAGAACCATTTACAGAAAGGCCTAATGCTCATTTAGAGCCAATAGATTTTGATAAGGAACTGGCAGAATTCAAAGAAACCTTTAAAGATGGAATGGGAAGAGAGCTTAATATTACAGATTTCTTGTCCTATAAATTATATCCAAAGGTGTTTACGGATGCCTATAACCATCATGAGGACCATGGTAATGTGATAGCAATTCCTACTAAGAATTTCTTTTACGGAATGGAAATTTACGAGGAGATCATTGTGGAGATGGATAAAGGAAAAACACTCTTAATTCAGCTCTTATCCATTGGTGAAGCAGATAGCGATGGAATGGTTCAAGTATTCTTTAAAGTAAATGGACAAACCAGGGCAGTACAAATTAAGGACAAATCTATTAAAGTAGAGAAAGTTGTTCATCAGAAAAAAGATAAGTCAAATGATCATGAAATAGGAGCGCCACTTCAAGGTTCCCTAGCATCTATTCTAGTTAAGGCTGGACAGAAAGTGAAAAAAAATGAACCTTTATTTATTATTGAAGCTATGAAAATGGAAACTACCATTACTGCAAATTCAGACGGGGAGGTAGATAAAGTGATTCTGCCAGAAGGAAGAATGGTCTTTTCAGATGATCTGGTGGTGATAATGAAGTAATTTTATTAAAAGAATGTTTCATCATATGCATCCTTATAAACCTTTTATTCCGAGGAATGCCACCAAGCTAATAGTTGGTACACTGCCACCACCTAGATTTACTACGGGTAATTTAAAACCAGACGATGTAAATTTTTGCTACGGAAGTAGAGATGGTTTTTTATGGCCAATCTTGGACAGATTGTTCGATCTCAATTTAAAGTATGAGAATTCCGAAGCTGCCGTGAATCAGCGAAAAGATTTTTTAGAAAAAAGAGGAATTGGGATTTGTGATATTGTGGAAAGTAGCAGAAGAATTAAGATTGATGCTTCAGATACAGGAATGCAGGAAGTGGAGTTAAGAAATTTCATAGAAATTCTTAGAAAAAATCCTGGTATTGAAACCTTGCTTTTCACTGGAGGAAATTCTAAAAATGGTCCAGAGTATTTTTTTAGAAGACATTTACGAAAATTGGGGGAAGGGATCAAGCTCAAGGTTGTTTCCAATGAAGTTCCTAGAGTTCATCAATTTTTACTAGATGGAAGATCAATAAATACAGTTTCACTCACTGCACCTTCAGGTTCCGCTAACAGAGCAATTGGAAGTATGGATTTATATAAGATGCAAAAAGCAAAAGATCCTGAATTCAATACAATCGATTTCAGGATCCTTCAATATAAAGGGTATTTTTAAATAAGATTCAACGTTTACTGTAGCTCTTTCTTATCGTGATCTGCAAGCGTTGAAGGTTTAGTTTTAAACTTTCCTCTTTTCGGTCTCAATCTTCCTCTTGTTCCGAGAGCTATTTTTCCACGTTTCGTTTTCTTATCTCCTCTACCCATTCTTATTTTTTATTTTGCTGTTTCTTTATTGTCTTTTGATCGATATCTACCTTATTGGTCTTTTGGTTTCTATCACCAGTAAGATTGGTAGGATTTGTTTGTTCGGTTTTTCTTTCAAATTTCTTTTCCATGATATTTGGTTTTTAAATTCACTTAAAGATAAAGCTAAACAATCACAAAAAGTATTAATGCTGTGTTACAGTATGGTTAAAGCTATCTAATAGTTTTAACAAATTCTGAAACCGATTCTACTCCATTTTTAGTAAGCTGCTTAATAAAAGCACTTCCAATAATAGCTCCATTGGAATACTCTGTGGCTTCCTTAAAACTTTGCTTATCGCTAATTCCAAATCCTACGATCTGGGGATTCTTCAAATTCATTCCTGAAATTCTTTTGAAATATTCCTTTGTTTCAGTTCCAAATCCTGAAGTCGCTCCTGTAACACTTGCGCTGCTTACCATATAAATAAATCCTTTGGAAACAGAATCTATAAATCCAATTCGTTCTTCTGAAGTTTGCGAAGTAATTAGGAATACATTGATGAGGTTATGTTTTTCGAAAACAGCTTGATATTTTTCTGAATACACATCTACCGGAAGATCTGGAATTATTAAACCATCGATCCCGATATCTTCACATTTTTTACAGAATTCTTCTACTCCATATTGAAGCATCGGATTAAAATATCCCATAATGATTAATGGGATCTTTACGGTTTTTCTGATATCTTTTAATTGATTAAACAACTTCTCAGTGGTCATTCCATTCTTTAAAGCTTTAGTGCTGCTCTCCTGAATTGTTGGGCCATCGGCTAGAGGATCACTAAAAGGTAAGCCGATCTCTATCATATCAACTCCATTATTTTCTAGGTCTTCAATAATAGATACGGTATCATTAATTTGGGGATAACCTGCTGTAAAATATATGGAAAGAAGCTTTTTGTCTTCTTGTAATTTCGATTGAATTCTATTCATTTTAAGATTCTATAAATTAAAATATTCTATATAAGTGCTAAGATCTTTATCGCCACGTCCAGAAAGGTTTACAACTATAACATCATCTTTCTTGAATTTGTGGTCTTCAAAAATGGCTAAAGCATGTGAAGTTTCAATAGCGGGAATTATACCTTCTAATTTGGCTAATTCTTGTCCGGCTTTCATTGCATCTTCATCGGTAATTGATATAAACTCAGCTCTGCCAGTTCTAAATAAATTTGCATGCATCGGCCCGATCCCAGGATAATCTAAACCTGCAGAAATTGAATAAGGCTCGGTGATCTGTCCGTCTGGACTTTGCATTAAAAGGGTTTTGCTACCGTGGATAATTCCTTCCTTTCCTAAGGCAGAAGTTGCTGCACTTTCACCAGAAAGAACTCCCTTCCCAGCAGCTTCTACCGCAATGATACCCACTTTTAGATCGTCTAAATAATGATAGTAAATTCCAGCAGCATTACTTCCTCCACCAACACAAGCCACCACATAATCTGGTGCTTCTCTTCCTTCTTTTTCCAGAAGTTGAGACTTGATTTCCTCGGAGATCACACTTTGAAAACGGGCTACCATATCTGGATAAGGATGAGGTCCTACTACAGATCCAATTATGTAATGTGTATCTACAGGATTGTTTATCCAATCTCGAATAGCTTCATTAGTTGCGTCCTTTAAGGTTCTACTTCCAGATTTGGCTGGAATAACTGTGGCTCCCAACATTTTCATACGGGCAACATTTGGAGCCTGCCGATCTATATCTATTTCTCCCATATACACAATGCATTCAATTCCCATTAAAGCACAAACCGTGGCTGTTGCCACGCCGTGTTGACCTGCGCCAGTTTCTGCGATTATCCTGGTTTTGCCCAAACGTTTCGCCATTAGTATCTGCCCTATGGTATTATTGATTTTGTGAGCACCAGTATGACATAGATCTTCACGTTTTAAATAGATCTTGGTATTGTATTTCTCACTCAATCTGGACGCAAAATATAACGGAGTTGGTCGTCCAACATAATCTTTCAGAAGATCTTTAAATTCTTTCTGAAAAGATTCTTCTTGCATGATCTGTACGTATTGTTGCCTTAAATCTTCCACATTGGGGTATAGCATTTCCGGAATATAAGCTCCGCCAAATTCACCGTAATAGCCTTTTTCATCTGCTTGATAGGTCATAATGTATATGTTATGCTTGAGTTTTTAAACCCAAATTATCTTTAAATTTTTTTAATGCTTTCGCATCTTTTAATCCTGCTTCCATTTCAAACTTGCTATTTACATCTACTCCATAGAGCAAATGTGATCTGTCGCTCTTTTCCAAATAAGTATAAAGCTCCTCGATCCTGTTCAGTTCATCCTGCCCAATTCCTCCGCTAAGAAAAAATGGAGTCGAGGAAGGATACTCCTTTAAAAGTTCCCAATTAAAAGTTATTCCATTTCCACCTTTATTTTTTCCCTTAGTATCAAAAAGAAAGAAATCTACAATGCCTTCGTAAGCCTTAAGCCCCTCAAAATTGAAGCTCTCTTTCACGGAAAACACTTTTATTAATTCTACTGGATTCTTCTTACCCAACTCTGATCTTAATTTTATGCAGTATTCAGCCGATTCCTCTCCGTGAAGTTGAATTGCTCTGAACTTGTATTTTTCAACTTTCTCTAAAACAAAATCGATCTCTTCATCTACAAAAACCCCTGTTTTTTTGATTCTTGGATCTATATCAGGGATCTCTCCCGAAAAATTTCTAGGAGACCTTTCATAAAAGATGAATCCAAGATAATCTGGATTTAAAGCAGCAACATCCAGAATATTTTGTGGTTGCTTCATGCCGCATATTTTCAGTTTTAGGGCCTTCATTTTAATTGCCGTTTAATTCCTGAATAAATTCAGATGCACTTTTTCCGGGATCATCGGTTTTCATAAAGTTCTCACCGATCAAAAACCCTTGATATCCGTAATTTTTTAGATCCTTGATAGCTTCCACACTGCTAATTCCGCTTTCTGAAACCTTTACAAAATCATTAGGAATCTTTTCTGAAAGTTGTTTGCTGATATCTGTACTCACTTCAAATGTCTTTAAATTCCTATTATTCACTCCTAACATATCCAAACTTGGCATGATGGATTTTTCTAGTTCTTCCAGATTATGAACTTCTAAAAGCACTTCCAAGCCTAAACTTTTAGCTAATTCAGAAAAGGACTTTATTTCATCTCTGGTCAATACAGCAGCAATAAGTAAAATTACATCGGCTCCGTGAGCTTTGGCTTCGAGAATTTGATATTCATCAATAATAAATTCCTTTCTCAACAAAGGCATTTTTACCGCAGCTCTGGCTAAAATAAGATCGTCTAAAGCGCCGCCAAAATATTTTCCATCTGTAAGTACCGACATTCCACAAACTCCTGCATTTTCATAGCCTATAGCTACATCTTGAACATTTAGATCTTGATTGATCACAGATTTAGAAGGCGATCTACGTTTATGTTCAGCAATAATCCCGCTCTTGCTAGCTCTTAACGCAGAGGCTAAGGACTTGGTTTTAAAGCCGAAAAGTGGATAACGTTCTAAATTTTCAGCAGAAATAAGGTTCTTTTTAAGTGTAACTTCATTTCGTTTATCAGCAATAATTTTATCTAGAATATTCATTTTGTTATTTTCAATTTAATTAGGCAGCGCTTAATTCTTGTAATTTTTTCAAAGCTGTCAATGCTTTTCCAGAATTCAAAGATTCTTTTGCTTTAGTAAAACCTTCCAGTGGTGTACAACCTGTAGAAGTTGCAATAGCCATTCCGGCATTGGCACAAACCACACTGTTTTGAGGTGTAGTTCCCTTTCCGTTCAAGATATTCAAAAATATTTTAGCTGAACTCTCAATAGAATCCCCACCAGATATCTCGGAAGCAGTTAAAGTTTCTAATCCAAAATCTGAAGGTTCTAAAATTCCTTCCGTAGCATTAGAAATAGTTTTTGTAGCTCCTGTTAAAGAGATCTCATCATAACCATCCAAAGCATGTAAAATAGTGAAATTCTTATCGGTGTTCTGATAGAGATAACAATACATTCTGGCCAATTCTAAACTGAAAACCCCTACCAATTGATTCTTTGGAAATGCAGGATTTACCATTGGCCCCAACATATTAAAAAAGGTTTTTACCGCAAGAGATTTTCTAATAGGCGCAACATTTTTCATGGCTGGATGAAATAGGGGAGCGTGTAAAACACAAATCCCTGCCTTATCTATACAACGCTCTAAAAAATCTGCTTTATTGCTGAATTTGATTCCCAAATATTCCATTACATTCGAGCTTCCACTTATGGAGGAAACTCCGTAATTACCATGCTTGGAAACCTTTATTCCTGCTCCAGCAGTTACAAAGGAAGATAGCGTAGAAATATTAAAAGTGTCTTTTCCATCACCTCCTGTTCCACAAAGATCTATAGCATTATAGTTACTAAGATCTACTGAAAGACACAGATTTAACAAGGCATCTCGAAATCCTTCTAACTCATCTATAGTGATACTTCGCATCATATAAACGGTTAAAAAAGCCGCGATCTGACTTTCGTTATATTCTCCTTTCGAAATATTCACCAAGACTTCGCTTGCTTCCTGTTTCGAAATGGTTTCGTGATTTATTAATCTGTTAAGTATATGTTTCATCTGTCTATTTTCCGCTTTCAACAATCCAGTTCTTCATTATTTGCTTGCCCATAGGAGTTAATACCGATTCCGGGTGAAACTGAACTCCTTTTACATCAAATTCTCTATGGCGGAGGGACATAACTTGTCCGTTTTCATCGAAAGACGTGGCCTCCAAGACTCCCGGCAAATTTGGATCTACCACCCATGAATGATAGCGCCCTACCATAAGTTCGTTATCTATATGTTTAAATAAACTTTCATTTTCTACAGAAACATTGATCTTGGTAGAAACCCCATGAAAAACCGAATCTAAGTTGATCAATTTTCCTCCGAAAACTTCTCCAATGGCTTGTTGTCCTAAACAAACTCCAAGAATGCTTTTTGTTGGTGCATATCGTATAATGATCTCCTTTAATAAGCCAGCTTCATCTGGAATTCCTGGTCCAGGTGAAAGCAAGATCTTATCGTATTTTTCGATGGAATCAAGATCTACTTCATTATTTCTGACAACGGTTACTTGGCAATCTAGTTCTTCCAGATAATGCACTAAGTTATATACAAAGGAATCGTAGTTGTCGATGACTAATATTTTTTTCATTTTTTTCTTTTTGCGTTAGGGATTGAAGTTTTGCGGAGCTCTACCGGTGTAAACCGGGAAGCGACTACCGAAAGCCCGACCCAAAGGGAAACGCCCTAATTATATTTCTTCTGCCAATTCTAATGCGTTAGACAATGCGCCTAACTTGTTATACACTTCTTGCAATTCATTTTCTTCATTAGATTCAGATACAATTCCTGCTCCCGCCTGATAATGTAATTGATGATTTTTACTAACAAAAGACCTAATGATAATAGCGTGATTATAATTTCCGTTGAAATCCATAAACCCAATGGCGCCACCATAAGCACTTCTATTTACATTCTCATATTTTTCAATAAGGGTCATCGCACTATGTTTTGGAGCTCCACTAAGCGTACCCGCCGGAAAAGTGTCTGCTACAATTTGCATGGTACCAATCTCTTTATTTTTAGTACCGGTAACTTTACTCACCAAATGAATAACATGTGAGAAAAACTGCACTTCTCTATATTTCTCAACTTTTACATTTGTGCTATGTCGGCTTAGATCATTTCTGGCAAGATCTACTAGCATCACGTGTTCGGCATTTTCCTTATTATCTTCAGATAATTGTTTTGCCAAAGCAGCATCTTGCTCATCATTTCCAGTACGTTTAAAAGTACCGGCGATAGGATGAATCTCAGCTTTTCCATTAGAAACCACTAATTGAGCTTCCGGAGAACTTCCAAAGATCTTAAAATCGCCATAATCGAAGTAGAATAAATAAGGAGAAGGATTAATGCTTCTTAATGCGCGATACACATTAAATTCGTCTCCTTTAAAACTTTGAGTAAATCTTCTGGAAAGTACTAATTGAAAAACATCTCCTCTTTGGCAGTGCTTCTTTCCTAATTTCACATTCTCTATAAATTCTGAATCGGTTAGATTGGAAATAGGAGCAAGGTCTCTTCGGAAATTATAAGTTGCAAAATTCTTTACTTTTATAAGTTGCTCAATTTCTTCTAGCTTACTTTCAGAATTAAAGTTATGATCGAAAATATAAGCGGAATTATTAAAATGGTTGATGGCGATGATATTCTGATAAACGGCGTAATAAACTTCAGGAATTTCAAGGTCTCCTTTCTTTTTGGTGATCTTGATATCTTCGAAATATTGAACTCCATCATAACCAGTATATCCAAACAGTCCGTTATTGATAAACTTGAAATTTGAATTTTCAGTTTTAAATAAGGAGGAGAAATTTTGAATTGCCTCTGCAACCTTAATTTCTGGAGTTATCTCCGTGAGTTTTTTAGAACCATCTGGGTAGAGTTCTTGGATCTGCCCATTTTTTATTTTTATTGAAGCAATGGGATTGCAACATATATACGAAAAGCTATTATCGTTTGCATGATAATCACTACTCTCTAGAAGCAAACTGTTGGGGTATTTATCCCGAATTTTAAGATAGACACTCACTGGGGTAAGGGTATCTGCTAGAAGTTTTTTATAAGTGGACTTTAAGGTATACATATTATGGTTTCAAAAAAATTAAACAAAAAAAGGCTTGTCGTGAGACAAGCCTTGTATTTAAAAATACTATAGCAGTGTTACTTCACGACGTTTTGACGTAAGTTGCTCCACCACCAAGTATGTACAGTATTATTTTTCATTGGTTCAAATATAAGTATCATTGTTGAATTGACAAAGGTTTTGTCTAAAATGATGCTTCAGTTGAAATGAATTTTATATTTCTTAGAATTTTAGATTTACGACTAGGTCAAAATTATCGTAGATAGTTTTGTCCCCTAAGTCATCAAAAAAGCTTCCAGAACCATATCTTACATCATATTTAGATCTGTCTATAGAAAGTTTTGCTTGTGCAGAATTATCCTTCATTTCAAGATCGAAATTTACAGGTTTTGTAATGTTTTTAATAGTTAGATTTCCGACAACTCCGTAAGATCCGTTTCCTTTAGAAGCGATACTTGTAATCACTAATTTAGAAGTTGGGTGCTTTTCTACACCAAAGAAATCTTCAGATTTTAAATGTCCTTCTAATTTTCCTTTGCTATCCCCAGAAAGATCTGTATTAGAAATGCTTGTCATGTCCATTACAAATTCTCCTCCAACCAATTTTTCATCTTCTATATTGAAGAATCCACTTTTTAGCTGAATAGTTCCAGTATGTGATCCTGTAACTTTTTTACCTGTCCATGTTACATTGCTTTCTTTAATGTTTATTTCTTTTTTCATAGTTGTAAATGCTAATGTTGTTAATACAATTACTGAAGCCGCAGCTCCTTTTAAAACATTCTTTTTCATAATAATTCTCTTTTTTTTTGGTTTATATTTTACTTATTAAGTCTTCTTTGCTTTTTCTCACTTTGGCAGCATATTGCGTTTGGTCATCTACACTTCTATATCCTACAGTTGCAATCACTGCAGCAGTAAGTCCTTTTTCCTTCAGATTTAAGATAGAATCGAATTTTATAACATCAAAACCCTCCATAGGACATGTATCTATTTTAAGATTCGCTGCGGCAGAAAGCAGGTTTCCTAAAGCGATATACGCTTGTTTTGCTGCCCATGCATTTTGATCTTCAGGATTTAATTTCAAAATTGTAGATTCTAACATCCCTTTTAATCCAGCTAGATCATCAAGTTTTAGAGAGCGAATTTTTGCGATATCCTTTAAATAAGAATCTATATCGTTACTGGTAATATTTGTCTTGTTGGCAAATACAATAATTTCTGAAGCATCTGTAATTTGAGATTGATTCCAAGCTGCTAATTTTAATTGTTCTCTAATTTTGGCATCTTTTACCACAATTATCTCGTAGGGTTGTAAGCCATAAGATGAAGCTGTAAGCTGAATTACTTCTAGTAAAGTTTCAATATCTTTTGTCGAAACCTCTCTGTTCGCATCAAATTTCTTGGTGGCATATCTCCAGTTTAAATCGTCTATATAAGTACTCATGATTTTATTTTAATAGTTTTTGTAATTTAGTTGTAAGATCTTCTAATTCTGAAGCAGTTAGATTCTCTGTTAACATGTCTTCAGTTTTATCTATAATTGGATCTATTTCTTTTAAAAAGTGCAATCCTTTAATGGTAATTGTAATTTCCACTTTTCTGCGATTCTTTTCACAGATGACTCTTTCTACATATTCCTTGGTGATTAGTTTATCTACAATGCGGGTGGTGTTGCTCATTTTACTTACCATTCTTTCTTGGATGGTTGATAAATTAGCGGGTTTCCCTTTTTGACCTCGTAATATTCTTAAAACATTGAACTGCGGAATGCTTATATCAAAAGGTTTTAAAGCATCAGAGATCTTATCATTTATCAAATTGGTAGTGTGCAAAATACTAAGAAGTAACTTGCGAGATGGGGGGAGTGTTTTTTCAGTTTGAAGAAGATCTTCTATTTTCATTTGTTTGTACAATATTTGTATGTACAAATGTAAATTAACTTTTTCAGCTGCGGTTTAATATTTTGTTAAAATTTTATAGGGCTTGGAATAACTTAAATTGCTTGAACTCAATATTCGTTATAAAATGGCGTTAGATAAAGAGTTAATAATTTTCGATTTTTTTAATTCTGAAATTAATTGATAATTTCCTTTACGTTATATTTACAATTAATAATACTTTTAGTTCAGCATAAAAATGATAAATATGAAAAACCTTACACAAGAGCAATGGTCCAAAGAAGTTAGCGAAGACGAAAACGCTGTAATTCTGGATGTGCGCACAGAGGAAGAATTTGTTGAAGGATATATTCCAACCGCCACAAATATAGATATTTATAAAGGGCAAGGATTTATAGATGAGATTGAAAAACTGGATAAATCTAAGAATTACTATGTGTATTGTAGATCCGGGGCAAGAAGTGCACAAGCTTGTGCATTAATGAACCAACAAGGTTTCGAAAATGCTAATAATCTAATGGGTGGAATTACCGATTGGGACGGCTCGATAGAAAAAAAATAATTTGAATGAAAAAAGTACTGACTTCTATTTTTTTATTTGTATTCCTTTTTCAAGGTTGCATCAAATCTAAATCGACAGAAATAGAAACTGTTACAGTAGAGGAATTGAATACACATATTCAATATGCCTCTCTTCCGCAAACTGAAATTAAGGGGAAAGAAGATTTTAAAACATCACATTTAGTAAATGCTAGTAATGTTATTGACAATGAAGATTTCCGAACCAATTTAAAATCATTGGACATGGAACTTCCAATTGCTATATATTTCACAACCGATAATAATACTGCGAAAGCCGCCTCAATTTTAAATGAAATGGGATTTAAACAAATCTATATCCTTGATGGAGGAATTAAGAAATGGAATCCTGATAATTAGACTCCAAAATTAATTGAAATTAAAACTTTAACATATTCTACTTAGGTCTTATTATTCCTACAATACTTGATTAAATACAGCATAACTCTAAGATAATCCGTGAACTAACTCACGGATTTTTTTTGTTTTTATTTATAAAAGTTTAGATTTGATAATATTATTAACGAATTTTTAACCAAAAACTATTTAAAGATGTTAAAATCTAAACTAAAAGTTGGGGTTGCTATTATGGCCACTTCTGCATTTTTCTTTTCCTGTACAGAGGATCAAAATACTTCAACAGATGCAGAAGCATTTACCGAAGTAGACGCAAACTTTGATGCTCAAAATATTGATGGGCAATATATCGTAGTCTTTAGAGATGGCGCTGTAGCCAATGTTTCCTCTAAGTTTCCTAATAATTATGTTAAGGCCCAAGCCGAAATGCAATCTGAAACTAAAAGATTTTTAAATGAAGCTTCAGTAAATGCAGAGATTGTAAATGTTTATAGCAATGCGATTAGCGGAGCAACTTTAAAATTAGATAAAGCTCAATTAGAGATTTTAAAAAATAATAAGGGAGTAAAATATATCGAGCAAGATAGAGTAGTAAGTTTTGCACCACCATGTGGTACTCCAAACGGTGGTCCTTGTGGCACACCAGACCCAGGAACTGGAACTGGAACGCAGGAAACACCTTATGGTATTTTAAGGGTAAAAGGGGTGTCTAGTTACACGGGAACTAATGTGGCTTGGGTAGTAGATACTGGAATAGATATAGACCATCCAGACTTAAATGTAGATGCTTCTCGTTCTTTTAATGCTTTTACTTCTGGAAAAGATGCAGGTTCTCCAGATGATGGCAATGGACATGGTTCTCATGTAGCGGGAACTATTGCGGCTATAAATAATACAATTGGAGTAATAGGAGTTGCTCCAGGTGCAACTGTGATTCCGGTAAAAGTACTAGATAGCAGAGGAAGTGGATCTTACTCGGGAGTTATTGCTGGAGTAGATTATGTTGGTGCTAATGCCGTTAGTGGTGATGTTGCTAATTTAAGTTTAGGTGGACCAGTTTCCCAAGCCTTAGATGATGCAATTTTGGCAGCCTCTAATAAGGGAATTAAATTCGCTTTAGCTGCAGGAAACGAAAGTAGCGATGCTAATAATAGTTCGCCTGCTAGAGTAAATGGAGCAAATATCGTAACAATTTCTGCAATGGATGTAAACGATAGATGGGCTAGTTTTTCCAACTTTGGGAACCCTCCAGTAGATTTTGCGGCGCCAGGTGTAGCTGTTAAATCTACTTGGAAAGGTGGAGGATATAATACTATTAGTGGAACTTCTATGGCTTCTCCACATGCTGCAGGAGTATTACTGTTAGGTACAGCTCGTACTGATGGTACTGTTCTAAATGATCCTGATGGAAATCCAGATGCGATTATAGTTCACTAAATAAAATTATAATATAAAAAAGGTTGTCCTTGTATTGAATATTAAAATTTCGATATTTGGGACAACCTTTTATTTTGATATAACTTAAGAAATATATAATTTTTTTATTTTTGATGCGTTAATTGCTTAGGAAAACAAGTGAAAGTTATTTTTTTATATAATATATTTACCATCCAATTCATTAATTGAACTAACCATTTTTATATGAATAAATTAGTTATTGCAATTCTTTTTGCCATTACTTGCCAATCATTTTCTACTATTCAAGCTCAGCAATTTAAGGTTGGTTTAAAAGGAGGAATTAATAAAACTTCAGGTGGACAAATTACAGGTAACGATTCTGGACTTCCTGCTCAATATACTAGCGATACTTTCGATGCGGTTGGAGAAATTGGATATCATGGGGGTGGATGGGTTCAAGTGAATTTTGGCAAATTCTTTATTCGTCCCGAAGTGGTTTACTCTAATCTAGAATCTACTTTCGAATTTCAGAATTATAATTCATTATATAATATTAAGGAATTAAGTGTACCCGTTCTTGTTGGATATAATGTTTATGGTCCATTAGATCTTTATGTGGGAGCAGCTTATAAAAATATTATAGATGTTACTTTATTTGGATTGGAAAATGCTTCAGGAACTAACGAACCTCCGGGGATAGTAGTGCAAGATACTCCATTCTCGGCTCAGATAGGAGCTAAAGCAGAATTTGGAATTATTGGAGTGGATGTTAGGTACGATTACGCGCTATCATCTAAAGAAGTTCAAAGTGTAGACTTTGCAAATGGTGGCGTATTCGGCATAAATAGAGCCACTATAAATGATCAACGATTAAACCAAATAATCGTTAGTTTAACTTTAAAATTATGGGATTCAGAAAATAAAGGGAAACGTAGAAGAGGGGGAAGCTGTTATTTTTAATCCGTTTCACTAGAAAAAACATAAATAAAGGAGCAATTGATATTGCTCCTTTATTATTTAAGCAGATTAAATCGTAAAACTCAACTACTTATATTTTTCAGAAGTGATCTCTGCTATCTTCACAATAACCTCTACTGCTTTTTGCATGCTCTCTACAGGAACATATTCAAATCTTCCATGAAAGTTGTGCCCACCGGCAAATATGTTAGGACATGGTAAGCCCATAAAGCTTAATTGAGATCCATCTGTTCCACCTCTAATAGGTTTGATCAAGGGTTCAATATTCAATTGTTTCATTGCTTCTTCTGCAATATCTACAATGTGCATTACCGGTTCTACTTTTTCCCTCATGTTGTAATATTGATCTTTTAATTCGATCTTGATTACTTCTCTTTCATGTTGCGTATTAATTTCTAAAGCTAATTTGCTAAACATTTCCTTTCTAGCTTCAAAATGATTCTTATCGTGGTCACGAATAATATATTTCAAGGTAGTTTCTTCCACATCTCCATCTATATCTGTTAAATGGAAAAATCCTTGTCTATCCTCGGTATGTTCTGGAGTTTCTAGTCTTGGCAGTGAGTTAATGAAGTCTTGAGCAATATACATGCTGTTGATCATCTTATCCTTTGCATATCCAGGATGAACTATTTTTCCTTTAATTTTCACAACTGCTCCAGCCGCATTAAAATTTTCATATTCTAATTCCCCAATCTGGCTACCATCCATGGTATAGGCCCAATCTGCTCCAAATTTTTTCACATCAAATTTGTGTGCACCTCTACCAATCTCTTCATCTGGAGTAAAACCTACCCTAATTTTTCCGTGTGGGATCTGTGGATTGTTCACCAAATATTCCATTGCCGATACTATTTCAGTAATACCAGCTTTATCATCTGCCCCTAAAAGCGTGGTTCCATCTGTCGTGATCAAAGTTTGTCCTTTATACTGCAAAAGATCTTCAAAATAATCTGGAGAGAGAATAATATCTTGTTCTTTATTTAAAACGATATCTTTTCCATCATAATCTTCTATGATCTGCGGATTTACATTAGTTCCAGTAAAATCTGGAGAGGTATCAAAATGAGATACAAAACCAATAACGGGAACTTTATGTGCCACATTAGCTGGTAAAGTTGCCATTATATAAGCATTATCATCTATTTCAACTTCTTCCAAGCCAATCTTCTTTAGTTCCACGGCTAGCCTATTTGCTAGATCCCATTGTTTTTTTGTGCTTGGAGTGGATTGGCTGTCCGGATCACTTTGAGTATCTATGGTCACATAGCTAATAAACCTGTCAATTATGTTTTTTTTCGAAATCATTAGGATATAAAGTTTATATTTTTAGGTAAACAGTTGAATTAAAATCATGATTTTAAGATAATTAAAAATTGAATTAATTCAAATTAGTTATCTTTGGGAAAAACCAAAAATAGAAACTTATGAAGAATTTTTACGTAATGTTTTGCTTGTTTTTTCTCACTTTGGGAATTCAAGCTCAAACTCAAGAAATTTCAGGTACAGTTGTAGACGATCAAAATTTACCTTTAGGCGGAGTTTCAGTAGCTATTAAAGGTACCAATAAGGGAACCATTACAGATTTTGACGGTAAATTTAATATTGAAGCAAGCATGGGTCAGACCTTGGTTTTTTCTTTTGTAGGATTTGATAACAAGGAAGTTGAGATCCAAAATGCACAAATGAATGTAACGATGGTATCTGGATTAGCCTTAAGCGAAGTTATGCTTGTAGGATCTAGAAACCCAGGTAGAACTGTTGTAGAATCTACGGTTCCCATAGATGTATTAAATATTAAGGAACTTTCCAATGCGGTTCCTCAGGTTAACTTAAACCAAATGCTGAACTATGTAGCGCCTTCATTTACTTCGAATACCCAAACAATTTCAGATGGAACAGATCATATAGATCCTGCTTCTCTAAGAGGATTGGGGCCAGATCAAGTTTTGGTCTTGATAAACGGTAAGCGAAGACATAACTCTTCTTTAATAAATGTGAATGGAACCTTTGGTAGAGGTAGTGTAGGAACCGATCTAAATGCTATTCCTGCGGCAGCAATTCAAAGAATAGAAGTATTAAGAGATGGTGCTTCCGCTCAATATGGATCTGATGCTATTGCTGGAGTTATAAATATTGTGTTGAATAAGAATATAGACGAATTAAATCTTTCAGTTACTACTGGGGCCAATTTTACAGAAAATGCAAACGATCAAACTGGCGGTGTAGATGGGGAAACAGTAAATGTTGCTGCAAGTTATGGAATAGGCTTAGGAGATAATGGTGGATTTATTAATTTCTCGGGAGATTTTGATTATCGTGAAGACTATAGCAGAATGAAAGAATGGGAAGGCACTATTTTTAATGCATACAACGCAATTGAAAATGTTGCATTTAGAGATGGAGTAGATATTACCAATCTTACCAATGAGCAAATTCAGCTTTATGCACAAGGAGTTTCTTATTTCAACCAACAATTAAGAGAAGATATTAATGCTGCGCCAGATAGAGCAACTTTACAATCATTATTAAATGTTGATGTTACCGAAGATGAATTGAATGCTCGAAATCAAGTAAGAAGTGATTATAATATGAGAGTAGGTCAATCGGCACTAAGAGGAGGAAGATTCTTTGCGAATTTTTCTTTGCCATTAGATGATGAAGGGACCGAATTATATTCCTTTGCAGGTATAAGTTCAAGAAGAGGAAATTCGGCTGGATTTTATAGATTGCCAAATCAAAACAGAACATATACTCCAATATATATCGATGGATTTTTGCCAGAAATTAATTCTAAGATCAACGATAAATCTATTGCAGCTGGAATTAAAGGAAAAATAGGAGAATGGGAAGTAGATTTTAGTAATACCTGGGGGAAAAATGAATTCTTGTATTTAATATCTAATACTTCTAATGCATCTCTAAAGCAGGCAAGTCCAACTACTTTTGATGCTGGTGGATTCTCCTTTGCTCAAAACACTACAAATCTAGATATTTCTAATTTTTATGAAGATCTTTTTGCTGGATTAAATATAGCTTTTGGTGCAGAATATAGATTAGAGAATTATCAGATCGTTGCAGGGGAAAGAGGTTCTTATGAGCAATATACAGAAAATGGTACTCCAATAACCATGGCTTCGCAGTCTCCGGCAACAGATTTTTTTGGAAGAAGTAGGCCTGGTGGATCTCAAGTTTTTCCAGGATTTAGTCCGAAAAATGAATTATCACGTGAACGAAGCAGTATAGCTGGATATTTTGATATTGAAGCAGATCTTACCGAACAATTCTTGTTGACATTCGCATCTAGGTTTGAAGATTATTCAGATTTTGGATCTACTATAAATTTTAAAGTATCTTCTAGATATAAATTAACAGACAATGTAAATATAAGAGGAGCAGTAAATACAGGCTTTAGAGCTCCTTCTTTACATCAGTTATATTTCAATTCTACTTCCACAATATTTGATAACGCTGGAAACCCTCAAGAAGTTGGAACATTTACAAACGATAGTCGTGCGGCCAAATTGTTAGGTATTCCGCAATTAAAAGAAGAAACTTCACAAAGTTTGAGTGTTGGTTTTACCGCACAAATTCCAGACGCTAATTTATCTTTAACGGTAGACGGTTATTTTGTTGCTATAGATGATAGGGTAGTTTATACAGGGCAGTTTGAGCCTAAGAAAAATGCAGATGGAGAATATGTTGGTGCTCAATTAGAATTATTCAATTTATTGTCTCAAGCCAATGCAACAGCTGCTTCCTTTTTCGCTAACGCTATAGATACTGAATCTAAAGGAATAGATCTAGTGCTTACTCACAATGCCACCTTTAATAATGGATTTACTTTAAAATCGGATCTCGCAGCAACATTATCGAAGACAAAGCAGGTTGGAGATATAAATTCTTCAGATATATTAAGACGTGCTGATCTAGTTGGTACTTATTTTCCTGAAGATAGTAGAGTTTATTTAGAAGAGGCGGTTCCAAGAACAAAAGTTAACCTTACCAATAGCTTAACTGCTGGCAACTTCAATGTATTTTTAAGAAATGTATTCTTTGGGGAAGTTACAGAGGCAGTAAATACTATTGCCAATCAACAAGTATTTGGATCTAAGATCGTGACCGATCTTTCGTTAGGATATAAAGCTTCAGATGCTCTTACTCTTACTGTTGGAGCAAATAATTTATTAGATGTGTATCCAGATAGAGCTGAAGCTGAATTTGGAAACCGTAGTGATGGAAGATTCGACTGGTCCAGAAGAGCACAACAATTTGGTATTGGTGGTAGATTTTTATTTGCCAGAGTTGCCTTTACTTTAAAATAAATAAATAATTCTTATCATAATTAAAAGCAGTCTTCGGGCTGCTTTTTTTAATTTCAATAGGATTTAAACTTCAGCATAAAACCTTTTATTGGGTAATAATAATTACTTCTATTCTTCAAATTAATCTATTTTTGTAAAAATTCCTGATAATGTATAAATCCCTAATAAGACCAATATTATTCAACTTTGATCCTGAAAAGGTGCATTATTTCACTTTTGATGCTCTTAAATTTCTTTTCAAGATACCGGGAATTCCTTCAATATTTAAAAATAAATTTCAGCTTAATAATCCTAGATTGGAGAGAAAGGTTTTCGGACTTACCTTTAAGAATCCTGTTGGTTTGGCCGCTGGCTTCGATAAAAATGCAGTTCTATATAAAGAATTAGATTCTTTAGGTTTTGGATTTATAGAAATAGGTACTGTCACTCCAAAAGGGCAGCCTGGAAATGAGAAAACGCGATTGTTTAGATTAAAAGAAGACAGCGCTATTATAAATAGAATGGGTTTTAATAATGAAGGTGTTGAAGCTGCCGTTAAACGATTACGATCCAATAAAAATGTACTTATTGGAGGAAATATAGGTAAGAATAAGAACACTCCGAATGAGAATGCAGTTTCAGATTATAAAATATGCTTCGAGGCATTGTTTGATCATGTAGATTATTTTGTGGTAAATGTAAGTTCACCTAATACGCCAAATCTTCGGGAACTTCAGGATAAGGAGCCTCTAACGACATTGCTGAATACTCTTCAGCAATTAAATTTATTAAAATCGAAATCTAAACCAATACTTTTAAAAATTGCGCCAGATCTTACAGATGAGCAATTAATGGATATTATCGAAATAATTTCAGAAACAGGAATCGCGGGAGTGATTGCTACAAACACAACCATTTCTAGAGAAGGCTTGCAGTCTGAAAATAAAGTTGAAATGGGAGGCTTAAGTGGAAAACCATTGAAGAATAGATCTACAGAGGTTATTCGATTTCTTTCAGAAAAAAGCAATAATGCATTTCCTATCATTGGAGTAGGCGGAATTCACAATGCGAAAGATGCTCTTGAGAAGCTTGAAGCAGGTGCCAGTTTGATTCAGCTTTATACAGGCTTTATTTATGAAGGTCCTGGGTTGATCAAGGAAATAAATAAAGCTATTTTAGCTTTAGCTAACTAAACATGATTAATTTAGTTATGCTCCTCCAACTAATTCCATTTTTAACTGCCTCTATATTACTTACCCTTTCCCCAGGGCCAGATATTATATATGTTTTAGTTCAAAGTATTTCAAATGGTAAAAAAGCTGGCATTATTACAATGCTAGGATTGGTGTCTGGAATTGTTATACATACTACTTTAGTGGCATTTGGTGTTTCCGCAATTATTAAAGCATCTCCTATATTATTTACAATTATTAAAATCCTTGGAGCCTTGTACCTTTTCTATTTAGCTTACAAAGTTTTCAAAAGTGATAGCTCCATAGCTATTGGTGAAAATAATCCACCTAGAAGATCAAGAAATTTGTTTGGACAAGGATTTATAATGAATGTTTTAAACCCTAAGGTTACTATTTTTTTCTTGGCATTTTTTCCAGGATTCTTATGGGAGCCAGAGGTAAATACCATTTATCAATTCTATATACTTGGATTTTTATTTATGCTACAAGCCTTTTTTATTTTTGGAGGTGTGGCTTTGCTTGCCGGTAGAATTTCGAAATATTTGAAAAGGCATAGAAACTCAGGAAGAATTTTAAAATGGACACAGATTATTGTTTTCGTGGCTATAGGATTTCTTATATTAATATAACGGCTCTAAACAGAATTATCTGTGTAAAATATTAGTTTTCAGTAGTTAAAATAGAGATTTGATTTAAATTTCTTTAAAAATCGGTCTATTTTTATATAATCGGTAAAATAGTATCTTTGACTATGGATAAAATTAAAATTATTGAATGTCCCAGAGATGCCATGCAAGGCATTAAAACCTTTATTCCTACTGGGAAGAAAATTCAATTTATCCAGTCTCTCTTGCGGTGTGGTTTTGATACTATAGACTTCGGGAGTTTTGTTTCTCCTAAGGCTATTCCGCAAATGGTGGATACCGCTGAGGTATTGGCAGGATTAGATCTTTCTAATACTCAGAGTAAACTGTTGGCAATTATTGCAAATACGAGAGGTGCTCAAGATGCAGCAATTCATGAAGAAATAAAATATCTAGGTTATCCTTTTTCGATTTCTGAAAATTTCCAGATGCGAAACACCCACAAAACCATAGATGAATCTGTACAAACACTAAAGGAGATCCTAGAAATTGCTAAAGCTAAGGATAAAGAAGTTGTAGCTTATTTATCCATGGGATTTGGAAATCCTTACGGAGACCCATGGAATGTAGAAATAGTTGGGGAGTGGACAGAGAAACTTTCTAATATGGGAGTTAGTATTTTATCTTTATCTGATACCATTGGGAGCAGTACTCCGGAAATTATTTCTTATTTGTACTCTAATTTAATTCCAAAATATCCAAAAATTGAATTTGGTGCCCATTTACATACTACTCCAACTAGCTGGCATGAAAAGATTAATGCGGCCTATACTTCTGGCTGCAGAAGATTTGATGGTGCTATCCAAGGTTTTGGTGGTTGCCCAATGGCTAAAGATGAATTAACCGGTAATATGCCTACCGAAAAAATGCTTTCATACTTCAACTCCAAGAAGGCAGATTCCAATATTAAAATGACCAGTTTTGAATCCTCTTATAATGAGGCAACTAAAATATTCACGGCTTATCATTAGTATTATCGATACTTCTTCAGACTTATATTGAAAAATATTATTTAAAATTAATCTAAATAAGTTTTGCGTAATTAGTTTTCGTGTATATATTTGCATTCGAAACAAATCACTATTTTAATTCAGTCTAAATAAGTATTCATGAAAAGATTAGCTTTAATTGCGTTCACCGTAGGATTAACTTTAAGTTCTTGCAGCTCAGACGATGCACAATTACCAATAGAAAACACTGTTGAAGTTCCACAAAATTACACTTTTGAAAGAGGGAATGCAACTACCGTAAATTATGAAGGTCAGACCACCAGACTTCAAATGTCTGCTGAAATTTTGTCTTCTTTCACTGATTTTGAAAATGCCACAGCAGAATCACTTTCCAATATGTTTTCAAATGAAAACGCTCCTTTTTCTTCAGCTGCATTAAATGAATCATCAAAAAGTGTAAAATCTAAGGTAGCAGCATCAACTTTGTATTTTTCCACAAATACTGTTGAGAGCACAGAAATAAAAGCTGATTTTGAAGCATTTATTGAAGAGCAAATGACTGTTGTAAAAACAAACAAGGATCTATTAGCTGAACCTGGAGTTGCTGGACAAATTGCCGCAGGAACTGGTGAAAGATATGTAAATGGAAAAGGTCTTGAATTAAACCAAGCATTCGCAAAAGGTTTAATTGGAGGGCTTGTGCTGGATCAAATTATAAACAATTATTTAACCCAAGCAGTTCTTGATGAAGGGGATAACAGGATAAACAATGCGGATGAAATTGTTGAAGATGGAGCAAATTTTACAACAATGGAACACAAATGGGATGAAGCCTATGGTTATCTATATGGAGATCCATCTATTCCTTCTGCAAATCCTAATTCGGTTTTAGGCCAGAGTCAAGATAAACTGTTATTCGATTATTTAGGAGAAGTTGATGCCGATCCAGATTTTGCAGGCATAGCAGCCAGTACTTTTGATGCTTTCAAAAAAGGTAGAGCGGCAATAGTTGCTGATAATTATGAAATTCGCGATGAGCAGGTAGCAATTATTAGAGAAAATTTATCTAAAATTATAGCAGTGAGAGCTGTAAACTATATGCAAGGAGGTAAAACTGAACTTGCTGAAGAAAAATATGGATCTGCTTTCCATGAACTTTCCGAAGGATTTGGATTTATTTATAGTTTGAGATTTACAAATAATCCTGCCACTAACATGCCATATATCAATAAAGCACAGGTAGATGAGTTTAAAGCACAACTTCTAGCAGGAAACGGATTTTGGGATGTAACTCCGGAAACCTTGGATAGCATTTCTGAAGAAATAGCTTCTGCATTTGGTTTCACAGTTGCACAAGCTGCGGAATAAAAATAATCGTCTGGGGAAGAATTTAATTCTTCCCCAGATTTTAAAATTAAATATTATGATTAAAATTTCGAAATTTTTATTTTTGGCTCTATTTGTTTTTGCTGCCTGCACTTCAGATAATGGAGGCGAAGAACCAATTAGTGGAAGTGAAAATTCTTTTGACCGAAAAGCTATGTTAGCCAATTGGGCTGATAATATTATTGTTCCTTCTTTTGAGAATTTTGCATCTTCCACACAGGATCTTCAGGAAAAAACTAATTCTTTTACAATAAATCCTTCTGAAGAGAACTTGGTGCAATTAAGATCTGCATATAAAAAAGCGTATCTTGATTTTCAAACGGTTTCTATGTTCGAAATTGGTAAAGCTGAAGAATTAAACTACAGAAATTTCTTAAATACCTACCCTTCAGATGTCAGTACTATGGTAAATGAGATTGAAAGTGGGTCTTATAATCTTTCACTTCCTAGTACTTATAATGAGCAGGGTTTTCCCGCCTTGGATTTTTTAATAAACGGGCTGGCGGATAGTGACCAGGAAATAGTAAGCAAATATTCTTCAGAAGAATATAAAAGTTACTTATTAGATGTTTCTAAAAGGATCAATAGCCTTACAATTGAAGTTAATGCTTCTTGGCAAGGAACTTTTAGAGATAATTTTGTAAATAATACAAGCTCATCAAGTACTGGTTCTGTAGATAAGTTCACAAATGATTACGTTTTGTATTTTGAAAAATTCCTTAGATCCGGTAAAATTGGTTTTCCTGCCGGGGTCTTTACGGGAGAACCTTCTCCTGGCAATGTAGAGGCTTTATACTCTCAAGATCTATCTAGAGAATTATATATTAAGTCTGTAAAAAGCGTGCAGGATTTTTTCAACGGTAAATATTATGGAAGCAACCAGACCGGCCTTAGTTATAAACAGTATCTGGATTATTTAGATTCTATGAAAGATGGACAAATATTAAGTACTTTGATCAATAATCAATTCGGTACTATTTTAAGTCAGGCTACAGGTTTGGATCAAAGTTTAAAATCTCAGGTGCAAACAAATAATACTGAAATGCTTCAAGCATTTGATGAATTGCAAAAGGAAGTTATCTTACTGAAAGTAGATATGATGCAGGCACTTTCCATTAGTGTTGACTATGTAGATTCAGATGGGGATTAGTCTTTTTTTATAAATGAGACTTCAGATCAACAAATATTTCAATTCTTATACGGAAGCTGTCCCTCTGGCAGTCTTCCGTTTGTTTTTTGGGAGTATGATGTTGGCTAGCATAATAAGATTCTGGCTTAATGGCTGGATTGAAAAACTTTATATAAGTCCTAAATTCTTTTTTTCCTATTATGGATTTGAATGGCTGAAACCGCTGGGCGATTTCACCTATTT
Source organism: Gillisia sp. UBA3175 (assembly GCA_002364325.1). Classification (GTDB taxonomy): domain Bacteria; phylum Bacteroidota; class Bacteroidia; order Flavobacteriales; family Flavobacteriaceae; genus Gillisia. The sequence goes on along the minus strand of DEXV01000008.1, from coordinate 40,137 downwards.
AATTTTTATGCTGTGTGGAGTATCAGCTTTTTTTGTTGCCATTGGTTATAAGTACCGACTTTTCATAATCAGCTTTTTTCTGAGTTTTACGTACATCGAGTTGATGGATAAAACCACCTATTTAAACCATTATTATTTTATTAGTATTCTTAGTTTTTTAATGATCTTTCTTCCTGCAAATGCTTACTTTTCTTTAGATGCGTGGAAAGACCCTAAAAAAGCTTTTCAGCAGATTCCCGCTTGGTGTATAGATTCCTTAAAACTTTTGCTGGCTATTGTCTATTTCTATGCTGGGCTTGCCAAGTTAAACTCAGATTGGTTGCTACGCGCAATGCCATTAAAGATTTGGCTGCCTTCCAAATATGATCTTCCCTTTCTAGGAGATCTTATGCAACAGGAATGGGTGCATTATGCCTTTAGTTGGAGTGGGATGTTGTATGATCTCACAATTCCTTTCCTCTTACTTTGGAGAAAAACCCGTTTTTTTGCATTCCTTTTGGTAGTATTATTCCACGTTATGACCCGGGTTTTATTTCCAATTGGGATGTTCCCATATATTATGATAGTGAGTGCGCTCATTTTCTTTAGTCCGAAGCTACACCATAAATTCATCAGTAAAATTTCTAGTTTCTTCGGAATTAAAAAATCGAAATTTGACAATTCGCTACGCTTAGTTTTTCAGCCTGTAAAAAGGCAGATCTTTCTTTCTGTAGTAGCAGTGTTTTTCATTATTCAGATCTTCCTTCCGTGGAGATATTTAGCTTATCCGGGAGAGCTTTTCTGGACCGAAGAAGGATTTCGCTTTTCGTGGAGAGTAATGTTGATGGAAAAAGCTGGATATTCGCAGTTTAAAATTGTTGACAGTGAAACCGGAAAAAGATTCTATGTGGATAACTCCGACTTTTTAACGCCATTTCAGGAAAAACAAATGTCTTTTCAACCCGATTTTATGTTGCAATATGCTCATTTTCTTGCTGAACATTTTAGAAAAAGTGGGCATAAAAATATTGAAGTTTATGTAGAAAATTACGTGGCGCTAAATGGCAGAAAAAGCGCACCCTATATAGATCCTGATATAAACCTGCTCAATTTTGACGATTCGTTTAAATATAAATCTTTTATATTACCCTTTCAAGATGAAATTAAAGGCCTTTAGTATATTTTTTCTATTTACATTTTTTGCTCATGCACAATATTCTCTAAGCGGTAGAATACTTTCCTCAGCAACAGGAGAACCTATTTCCAATGCAGAGATTTGGAATAAAACCACTGGTAAAATGACAGAAGCAGAGGTAAATGGAAATTTTGTAATGAATGATCTTGAAGGAGGTGTTTACCAATTTGCCGTGTTTAGCTATAATTATGAAATTGAAGAAAGGGAAATCACTATTACTACAGATACCACTGTAGAATTTAGGTTATCACCTTTAGCTGAAAGTCTAAGTGAAGTTTTGCTTACTAACCGTAGAGAGCAGATTTTTGCTTTAAGAAAGCTTAGGAAAGTGGAAGGAACAGCGATTTATGCCGGCAAAAAAAGTGAAGTTGTCTTGTTAAATAAGGTGGCGGGAAATTTGGCCGCAAACAATGCCAGACAAATTTATAGCCAGGTAGTGGGACTTAATATTTATGATAATGGAGATGCAGGTCTACAATTAAATATTGGGGGCAGGGGATTGGATCCTAACAGAACCCAAAATTTTAATACGAGGCAAAATGGGTATGATATTTCTGCAGATGTTTTAGGTTATCCAGAAAGTTATTACACACCACCGCCGGAAGCTTTAAGGGAAATTCAGGTGGTTCGTGGAGCCGCATCTTTACAATACGGCACCCAGTTTGGAGGACTTATTAATTTTAAATTTAAAGAACCTGTTCCCGATAAAGAAATAGAACTTATTTCCAGACAATCGGTAGGTTCTTATAATATGTTTACAAGTTTCAACAGTTTGAGCGGTACTATAGGCAAATTCAGCTATTACACCTATTATAATTATAAAAGCGGGGAAAGCTTCAGGCCAAATTCTGAATATGATTCTCATAATGCTTTTGCTTATGTAGGTTGGAAGTTCAATGAGAAAACCAAAATAAGTTTTGAGTATACTTTTTTAGATTATTTAGCACAACAACCCGGTGGACTTACTGATGCCCAGTTTTATGATAACCCTAATTTTTCCAATAGGGAACGTAACTGGTTTGATGTGAACTGGAATTTATTCGCGCTAAAACTTCAGCATAAAATTTCAGAAAAAACAGATTTTAGCCTGAATATTTTTGGACTTGATGCTACTAGAAAAGCAGTAGGATTCCGAGAAAATAGAGTTTCTCAGGCAGATGATCCAACAGCACCCAGGGAGTTGTTAGTGGATAATTTTTCTAATTGGGGTGCAGAAGCACGTGTTTTAACCAGATATAATTTCTTAGGAGAAGAATCGGTTTTACTGTTGGGAAGTAAGTATTATGACGCAAATAATAACCAGCGACAGGGGCCAGGAAGTGCTACCACTGGTCCCGATTTCGATTTTGCTACAGATCAATTTCCGAACTATTCAAGGCAATCTGAATTTCTTTTTCCAAATAAGAATCTCGCTTTTTTTGGGGAGAATATTTTCAACATTACCAACAAATTTTCCATTACTCCTGGATTTCGATATGAATATATAAACACCGAAGCGGAGGGAGAATATAAATTTATACTTCAGGATCTGGCAGGAAATATTCTAGTAAATCAAACTAATCCTGATAACAGGAAGTTTGACAGAAGCTTTATTTTATTTGGAATTGGGGCTAGTTATAACCTGAATGCTACAAATGAATTTTATGCTAACTTTTCTCAGAATTATCGTTCGGTTACCTTTAATGATATACGGGTTATAAATCCTGTTTTTCAGGTAGATCCAAATATCAAGGATGAGGAAGGTTTTACATCGGATCTTGGAATTCGGGGAAGGCTTAAGGATTTCGTTTCTTATGATTTTAGTGTTTTTGCTTTGAAATACAATAAAAGGATTGGTGAGGTTTTAAAACCTGAAACTAGGGAAAATGCCCAAGGAGAAATGGAGGAGACAGGAAGAATTGTACGTTTTAGAGGAAATATAGGGGATGCCTTTATCTATGGATTAGAAACCTTTGCAGACTGGAACCTTAGAAATACTTTTTTTGATTCTGCAAAAAATTATAAGCTCAATATTTTTGTGAATGCTGCATTCACAAAATCTGATTATACCAGTTCTGAAGAAGTTAATGTTAAAGGAAATCAAGTGGAATTTATCCCTGAATTCAATCTCAAGACCGGATTAAACTTTGGATACAAAAATTTCCTTGCAGGGTTGCAGTATACTTATTTATCTAACCAATTTACCGATGCCACTAATGCACCACAGGATATAAATGACAATCAGCGTGGAATTGAAGGAAGCATTCCTGCTTATGGAATAATGGATCTTTCTGCATCCTACTCTTTGGGTAAATTTAGATTGGAGGCGGGTATTAATAACTTGCTGGACAATTCTTATTTTACTAGAAGAGCCACAGGATATCCTGGACCGGGAATTATTCCGGCTCAACCACTTACTTGGTATACCACCCTACAAATAAAGTTGTAGAATTGATAAGTGAAAATTTTGTAATTCTTGATGCTCAACTGACATTTTCGGAATAAATCCAAGATTAGCTGATTTCCAATCAATTTCCTGGTTTTAAATTACGTATATTTGCACGCAATTAAATCTTTAATTGCTATGACTGCACACGATTCCAAAATAGTTGGGGAAGGCCTTACATACGACGATGTATTATTGGTTCCCGCATATTCCGAAATTCTACCTCGCGACGTAAGTATTCAATCTAAATTTACCAGAAACATTCCTATTAATGTTCCTATAGTATCTGCTGCTATGGATACAGTTACGGAGAGTAAAATGGCTATAGCCATTGCTCGAGAAGGAGGAATTGGTGTATTGCACAAGAATATGAGCATCGAGGAGCAAGCCTTGAAGGTGAGGAAGGTGAAGCGTGCAGAAAGCGGAATGATCATAGATCCTGTTACCTTACCTCTTACGGCGAAGGTTCAGGATGCTAAAAATAATATGAAAGAACACAGTATTGGTGGTATTCCAATTATCGATGATAATGGAAAACTACTTGGTATTGTAACCAATAGAGATCTAAGATTCGAAAAAAATAATAAGAGGCCAATTTCTGAAGTAATGACTTCTAAGAATTTGGTAACTGTTTCTGAAGGAACATCCCTAGAAGAAGCAGAGGTGATCTTACAAAAGAATAAAATTGAAAAATTGCCTGTTGTTAATGCAAATGATATATTAGTAGGTCTTATCACTTTTCGAGATATCACTAAACTTACTCAAAAACCAAATGCAAATAAAGATAGCTACGGAAGGCTTCGTGTTGCAGCTGCAATTGGTGTAACTGCAGATTCTGTAGAACGTGCAACTGCATTGGTTAATGCTGGGGTAGATGCCATTATAATCGATACAGCTCATGGACATACCAGAGGTGTAGTAGAAGTTCTAAAAAGCGTAAAAGCTAAATTTCCAGATCTGGATGTTGTTGTGGGAAATATTGCAACAGCTGAAGCTGCTAAATATTTAGCAAATGCTGGAGCAGATGCCGTAAAAGTTGGAATAGGTCCTGGATCTATTTGTACTACCAGAGTTGTAGCTGGTGTAGGTTTTCCTCAATTCTCTGCAGTGTTAGAGGTTGCAGCCGCTTTAAAAGGAACTGGAGTTCCTGTTATTGCAGATGGTGGAATTCGCTATACAGGAGATATTCCTAAAGCAATTGCAGCGGGAGCAGATTGTGTAATGTTAGGATCTTTACTTGCAGGAACTAAGGAATCTCCTGGGGAAACTATTATTTATGAAGGTAGAAAATTTAAGTCTTACAGAGGGATGGGTTCTGTTGAAGCAATGAAACAAGGATCTAAAGATCGTTATTTTCAAGATGTAGAAGACGACATTAAGAAATTGGTGCCAGAAGGAATTGTGGGGAGGGTTCCTTACAAAGGGGAGCTGGAGGAAAGCATCCATCAATTTGTAGGCGGACTTCGTGCCGGTATGGGATATTGTGGAGCAAAGGATATAGAAACATTAAAGGAAACTGGAAGGTTTGTGAAAATAACTTCATCTGGAATTCATGAAAGTCATCCTCATGATGTAACCATTACTAATGAATCACCAAACTATAGCAGATAGATTTAATGAATAAATTCAATAAAAAAGCGGCTTCATAATTATATGAAACCGCTTTTTTTAGCTCTAGGAATAGTGTTTATTCCTTTGGCATTTCTATACCAAGTTTTGTCATCACAGCTTGGGTGATATCAAATTTTTCATCTGAATAGGCTAAACCATTCACACTAGTGTTAAATATTTGAGTGTATTTTTGCTCTGCAACAATAGTGCGCATAGCAGTATTAATTTTCTCATAAAGAGGCTGAGTAAGCTCATTTCTTTTAACTTGAATAAGTACGGAAGCTTTTTGTCTGAAATTCTTGATATCATTCTCTAAAGACAAAATTTCAGATTCTTTTTCAACTTTAATTTCTTCTGTAAAAGTGGTACTGTTGGACTTATAGTCGGCAATTAATTCTTCATATTTCTTGAGAGTTACTTGAAGATCTTCCTGAAGTTTTAGGTTGTAAGTTTTTAAGGATTCTTCCACAGTTGGGATCTCAGGCATCTGGCCTAATATGAATTCAGCATCTATAGTTCCAATCTTAGATTGTGCCTGAAGGCTAATCCCTGTAATAAAAATGGCAAGAGCCAATACAATGTTTTTCATGTTTTTATTAATTTTCCCAAATATAGGAGACCCGGTTAAATAATTATAAGAATACTCTAAAAATTATTGTTCATTATAAACTATTGCCCTATTTGGTTTTAAAACATCCCTAAATTTAAGGATCTCAGATTCTGGAACTACCCAGAAAGCAATAGAATGCAGTTCGGTTAACTGTTGAAATCCTGTGATGTTCCAGTCTTCAAGTTTTTCGGCAAGTATGAAATCTTTTAAATGTATTTCGTGATGCTTGGCTATTGGTAAGGCTTGTGGACCTCGAAAGTCCCATATTAATTTAATTTTTCTTTCTTTTTCCATGTATCTATTCATTTAGCACACTGGTGCTATTTTCCGCAAAGTCCTTAAAATCCTTCATATAATTTAGTGTTTGTTTTTTGAAAGATCCAGGCATCAAAAGTGCAATTATTTTCATGAATCCAGAAAATTCGAACTCATTATCACTTATCCATCTTGTGGAATTGGTAGTAACGTCTTCAAAATAATTCTTTTGATGGTTAAAAACTCCCTTTGCATCGTAACTGGTAAACAACTTATTTGGTAAATCTCTCTTTTCAATGGTCTCGATCATTTCAATTTCTCTTTTCCCCATTTTGAATTTCAATTTAGATCGAGCGCCTAATTCTCCAGGAGAACCGCATAAATGCTTGTAGGATATGAATCCTTTTTGCCAATGTTTAAAATTTTCTGGATTTTCGAATTTTGCAATCATTATTTCCCTAGGCAGGTCTATAATGATTTGTTCAGAATACTTCATTATGGTTCCATTTTAGTTAGCTTTCTAATTGCTTAAGAAAATTAATAATTTGGAGTATAATTTCTTGAATTTTGAATCGTTTACAGATTATAGCTTGTTTAAGCCTTAGGAATTCTTATTTTTGCCGCTGTATTTTAATAAAAATCAGAACGTTCTGGGAATATTAAAATTACGGATTATTATTAAAGTTATCTGCCTATAAATGGAGAATCATATCTCAAAGTTTTTTTTACTAATTGGTTGCACCGTTTTACTGCAAAGTTGCAATTACTTTAAGCCAATAGAGGAGCGACAAAAAGTGGCTCGAGTAAACGATAACTATTTATATTTAGAGGATATTCAATCCTTAGTAGGCGAAGACCTAAGTGATGAAGACAGTATTTTGTTAGTGAACAATTTTATTAATAGATGGGCCACACAGCAATTATTAATAGATAGAGCAAAAATAAATTTAAGTACCCAGCAACAGAAGGAATTTGATGAGTTGGTAAATAACTACAAAAATGAACTTTATAGCAAAGCCTATGCAGATGCTTTGGTTGTGAAAAGGTTAGATACAGCTTTTAGCCAGACCGAGATAGTAAATTATTATGAAGAACATATGGATAACTTCAGATTGAATGAGGACCTTGTGAAAATGCGCTTCGTCAATTTAGATAAGAATAATTTAGATTTTCAAGATATTAAGAAGAAATTTATAAGGTTTAATTCTGAAGATAGAGAGGATCTAAACAGGATTGCACTTCAGTTTAAATCTTATTCATTTAAAGATACCGTATGGGTTGGCACAAAATCTGTATATGAAAAGATATTTCCTTTGAATGATGGTAATAAGTCACAATTCTTAAAAAAGTCGAATTTTCTTCAACTCGAAGATTCATTAGAAGTATATTTGGTGTATGTTAACGACGTTCTTTTAAGGAACGACCAAGCGCCGCTGGAATATGCAACTTCCACAATTAAACAAATTCTCCTTAACAAGAGAAAAGCCAATTTAGTTAAAGATTTAGAAAAAGATATAACAAGAGATGCAATTGAAAACGAACAATTTGAAATATATAATTAAAGGAATAGCAGCGATTACCGTGTTTTTTGGAATGCAGGCTAGCGCAATCGCCCAAGAAGTAATTGTTACAGATAGTACCGCAATTCAACCGGAAGTAGTTCAAGAAGAAGCGCCGCAAGAATCTGGCGACTTTAAAAGAATGAAAGTAGATGGTATTGCAGCCGTGGTAGGCGCATACGTTATTCTGGATAGCGATATAGATCTTATGTATAAAGATCTTAAGAGTCAAGGAGTTTCTACTGAGGGGATTACAGATTGTAATTTAGCTGGAAGTTTATTAGAGAATAAATTATACGCACACCATGCCATTCAAGATAGTATTGTTGTTTCTGATGTTGAAATCAGAAATTATGTAGATCAACAGATCACCCAAATGGTTGGACAAATAGGTACCATGCAAAAAGTACTTAATTTTTATAAAAGAGATTCTGAAGATGAATTTAGAACTGAATTATTTGAATTAAATAAGCAGCAAGAACTTTCTAAAAAAATGCAACAAAGCATTATTGAAAAAGTGGAAGTAACTCCAGAAGAAGTTCGCACTTATTTTGAAGGAATTCCTGAAGAGGAAAGACCATATTTTGGTGATGAAGTGGAGATCGCACAAATTATAATTAAGCCAGAAACTCCTGAATCTGAAAAGCAAAAGGTAATAGATAGGTTAAATCAATTTCGTGAAGATGTAGTAGATAATGGTGCTAGTTTTGGTACTAAAGCGGTACTATACTCTCAGGACCCAGGGTCTAGTAGCGATGGTGGACGAATGGTTATAACCAGGAAAGATGGATTGGATAAAGATTTTAAAGATACCGCCTTTAGTTTACAAGAAGGTGAAGTAAGTGAACCTTTTGCATCTCAATTTGGATATCATATTATTAAGGTTGAAAAAGTAATTGGTCAGAATTTGGAGATAAGACACATTCTTTTGATTCCAGATGTTACCAACTCTACTGTAGAGAGTGCTAGAGCGGAAATAGATAGCTTAAGAAATAAGATTATTAATAAAGAGATCACTTTTGGGGAGGCTGCCAAAAGATATTCAGATGAAGAGCAAACTGCTGCAAACGATGGTAAATTGATCAACCCGACAAATGGAGATACAAGATTCGAACTTACCAAGATAGATCCAGAATTGTATGAGCAGGTATCTAGTTTAAAAGAAGGAGAGGTTTCCTTGATTTTAAAGGACCAAGAACGTACAGGAAAAATATTTTATAAGATTATTACGGTTAACAAGAGATACAAAGAGCATAAGGCAGATTTTGTTCAGGATTACCTTAAGATAAAAGAATTGGCATTGAGAGATAAGCAATTAGATGCTATTGCAGAATGGCAAAAGGAAAAAATTGCAGATACTTATATTAAAATTAATGGTAAATTCCGAAATTGTTCTTTTGAAAGTAACTGGTTAAAAAAATAATACACCACAAATGTCCGATGTCACCGCTGTAGAATCTTTAGTTGATAAGCATCAACTTCTTAAAAAAGAAATAGCGAAGGTAATAGTTGGTCAAGAGAAAGTGATCGATCAAATTCTCTTGTCAATTTTTTCCGGAGGGCATGCATTGTTGATAGGAGTTCCAGGACTGGCCAAAACATTAATGGTAAATACCATTTCTAAAGCTTTGGGATTAGATTTTAAAAGGATACAGTTCACCCCAGATCTTATGCCTAGTGATATTTTAGGTTCGGAAATCTTAGATGAGAATAGACACTTTAAGTTTATTAAAGGGCCAATTTTTTCGAATATCATTCTGGCAGATGAAATAAATAGAACTCCGCCAAAAACTCAAGCTGCATTATTAGAGGCTATGCAAGAACGCTCTGTAACCATTGCAGGCAATCATTATAAGCTTAGTCTTCCTTATTTTGTTTTGGCTACTCAAAATCCAATAGAGCAGGAAGGTACGTATCCTTTGCCTGAAGCACAGTTAGACAGATTCATGTTTGCCATTAATCTGGATTATCCCTCATTTCAAGAGGAGGTAGATGTAGTAAAAACAACCACTACCAACATAGAACAAACTATAAATCCGCTTTTTACAGCTTCAGAGATCATCGAGATACAGCACTTAGTGCGTAGAGTTCCTGTCGCAGATAACGTTGTGGAATATGCAGTTACGATGGTTAGCAAAAGTAGGCCGAATGGAACTACAGCTCCAGAGATTATTAAGAATTATGTGGATTGGGGAGCAGGACCAAGAGCTTCTCAAAATTTGGTATTAGCGGCTAAGGCACATGCTATTTTAAACGGAAAGTTTTCTCCAGATATAGAAAATATTCAAGCTGTTGCGATGGGCATTTTAAGGCACAGAATAATTAAGAATTATAAAGCAGAAGCCGAAGGGATTTCTGAAGAGCAGATAATAAGAGCTTTATTTTAATAGAGCTACTTCATAATTAAGAACAGAAACCGTCAACTTTAAATTTCTTTTTTAGCCCTCCTTTTTATTTATTCGGAATAAAAAACCTAACCTTGTGTTTGTGTTTTAGCAGACATAAATACCAAATTCATATTATATATACTCAAAATTACAGATGTGATAAATAACCTTTCTATAATGAATATTATTTTGAACAAATCGCAATTATATTCCAATATTAGTTCTAATTTTTAAAATCCGTTCCAATTTTGTAATTTTGCAAGACTTTTAGAACACTAAATCAAACAAAACATGGCATACGATATTGATATGATCAAAAAGGTATATAGCCAAATGGCAGACCGCGTTAACAAAGCGCGTGAAGTTGTTGGTAAGCCTTTAACACTTTCAGAAAAAATACTTTATTCTCATTTATGGGACGGAAAAACCGAACAAGCTTTTAGAAGAGGTAAGGATTACGTGGATTTCGCTCCAGACAGAATTGCGTGTCAGGATGCTACCGCTCAAATGGCTTTACTTCAGTTTATGCAAGCTGGAAAGAAAAATGTAGCAGTTCCAACTACGGTTCACTGTGATCACTTGATCCAAGCGAAAATGGGTGCAGCTATAGATTTAGTTTCGGCAAATAAATCCAGTCATGAAGTATTCGAATTTTTAGAATCTGTTTCCAATAAATATGGAATTGGATTTTGGAAACCTGGGGCTGGGATCATACATCAAGTTGTGCTAGAAAATTATGCATTTCCAGGTGGAATGATGATAGGAACAGATTCTCATACAGTGAACGCTGGAGGTTTAGGAATGGTTGCTATTGGTGTAGGTGGAGCAGATGCAGTAGATGTAATGGCAGGAATGGCTTGGGAATTAAAGTTCCCGAAACTTATTGGTGTTAAATTAACAGGAAAACTTTCTGGATGGACCTCTGCAAAAGATGTAATTTTAAAAGTTGCTGGAATTTTAACGGTTAAAGGTGGAACAGGGGCAATAATTGAATATTTTGGAGAGGGAGCTCGCTCTTTATCTTGTACTGGAAAAGGAACAATTTGTAATATGGGTGCAGAAGTTGGTGCAACCACTTCTACATTTGGCTATGACGATTCTATGGAGCGTTATCTAAATGCAACCAATAGAGCTGATGTTGCTGCTGCAGCGAATGAAGTCAGAGAGCACTTAACCGGAGATGATGAAGTGTATGCAAATCCTGAACAATATTTTGATGAATTGATCGAGATCGATCTGTCTGAATTAAGACCTCATTTAAATGGTCCTTTCACTCCAGATCTTGCTACACCTATTTCTGAAATGGGAGAAGCAGCTAGGAAGAACGACTGGCCAATTAAAGTAGATTGGGGTTTAATAGGTTCATGTACTAACTCTTCTTATGAAGATCTTACACGTGCCGCTTCTATTGCTAAGCAAGCAGTAGATAAAAAGATTAAAGCAAAATCTGATTTTGGAATTAATCCAGGATCTGAAACTATTCGATTCACTGCCGAAAGAGATGGATTGCTTCAGATCTTTGAAGATCTGGATGCTACTATTTTTACTAACGCATGTGGACCTTGTATAGGCCAATGGGATAGAAGCGATAGAAAAGGTGATGAAAAGAATACTATTGTGCATTCATTTAACCGAAACTTCTCAAAAAGAGCAGATGGAAATCCAAATACTCATGCCTTTGTAGGTTCACCAGAAATGGTTGCTGCTATTGCAATTTCAGGAAGATTGGATTTTGATCCTACTAGAGATAAACTTATAAACGAAGATGGAGAAGAAGTGATGTTGGATGAGCCAACAGGAATAGAACTTCCTCCTAAAGGATTTGATGTTGAGGATCCAGGATATGTTGCCCCTTCAGAAGACGGAAGTGAGGTAGCGATTAAAGTAGCTAAGGACAGTGAGCGTTTACAACTTTTAGAGCCTTTCAAGCCTTGGGATGGAAAGAACCTAACTGGTGTAAAGCTTCTTATTAAGGCATTTGGAAAATGTACTACAGATCATATTTCTATGGCAGGACCATGGTTAAGATATAGAGGGCATTTAGATAACATTTCTAATAACATGCTTATTGGAGCTATAAATTCTTACAATAAAAAGACAAATTTTGTTAAGAGCCAGATAGATGGAGAATATGACGGAGTACCTGCAGTAGCAAGAAAATATAAAGCTGCTGGAATTCCTACTGTAGTTGTGGGAGATCATAACTACGGAGAGGGATCTTCTAGAGAACATGCTGCTATGGAACCAAGACATCTTGGAGTTAAAGTAGTATTGGTAAAATCTTTTGCGAGAATTCATGAAACAAACCTTAAGAAGCAAGGGATGTTAGGGATCACTTTTGCGAATGAAAAGGATTACGATCTAATTCAGGAAGATGATACTTTTAATTTTATAGATCTAGCTGAATTTGCTCCTGACAAACCACTTACTATTGAAGTTGTTCATGCCGATGGAAGTAAAGATACTTTTAAGGCGAATCATACTTATAATGAGCCACAAATAGAATGGTTTAAGCAAGGGTCTGCTCTTAACTTGATTAAGATCCAGAATAATGCATAAGAGTCTGTAAGACATCTTCTATTTACTATAAAAAAGCGAACCCCGGAAATTTAATTTCCGGGGTTCTTTAGTTAACCATTAATACCCTACTATTAACAGCTTACTAATTTTCGAAGTCAAGTTATCCTTTTAATTAATTTTAAAAATGACATATAAAGGCAAAACTCTTTCAAAAATTTCGAATGTGTAGTGGACGTGTTGTAATGTTAAAGAATAGATATTCAAAAAATGAAATTTTCGAATTTCCTGATTTTAGAAGGTAGGGTTTTTAAAATCATAGTGCCACAAATGTGACTCAGAGTGCGAATTTAGCAATTAAAGTATATAAAAAGAAATAAAATAGACAATAAATTATGCATTATATCCTTTTCTAATTAATAATAATCTAAAAACTTATTTTAATAAAACAGTTATTTTTTTTCTGTTTCTATTTCTTAAAAATAATAAACTCGGAAAATTTTTCCGAGTTTATAAAACTGATTATTCGACACCCTACAATCGTTTAATCAAATTTATCGCTGAAACAATATAAATTAAAGTCTCAAATTTTATTAAGCTTCTATTATAAAGATAAAGGTTAAATATTGTTTTATAGCAAACTAAAAATATTATTATTAACGGTAATCATATAACTTTCAGATTTTAAGGTAGCTTTTAAGCGTAAATGTTCTGCTCTAAACTAAATTCAAGTATGTTATTCCTATCCATTAAATAGATCCTCAAATGATTGATACGAAAATTAAAGAATTCCGTAGATTTTTAAATACGGGCTTGTCAAAATAAATAAAAAACTTAGTTCCCTTAGTAAATAGAACTTAACTTTGAATTTTTCTGAAGATTTAAAAATTATAAGATAATTTATAGCAATGAAGCTTTTTAAAAATCAGTGGTCCAATATTATTATTGCGGTAGTAATTTTAGCCATGATCATTCCAGGCATTCGTAAACCCATTCAAATTTTTGTAAATAAAATACTGGCTTTTAGTCCTTCTATAACTTCAGAAGAAAAAAGAGAGAGTATTGCAGACTATAATTGGGTACTTGAAAAGAACAATAAGGAAAGGAAAGAATTTACAGATATAAAGGGTGAGGTAATCTTGGTTAATTTCTGGGCTACTTGGTGTCCTCCTTGTATTGCAGAAATGCCAAGTTTTGAATTGTTGTATAGGGATTATAAGGAGAAGATCGAGTTTCTATTTGTTTCTAATGAAGATCACGAAACAGTTAGAGGATTTTTGAATAGAAAGAAGTATAGTATTCCAGCCTACAGGCCTTTAAGTGAAGCTCCCGAACCCTTAAATGGTACAACTTTGCCAACCACCTATTTAATTAGTAAGTCTGGGCAAATTGTTATAATGAAGGTAGGTTCAGCAGATTGGAATAGCGAAGCCGTTAGAAAGACAATAGATAAATTGTTGTTAGAATAACTTTCTGAAGAATGATTTAATGAATTGAGGATGGTAAAGGCTCCACATTATTTTAACCTCTTCCTTAATTCCAGTTTCTTCATCTAAATATTTTAAAATATCCTGAGGCTTGTTTTTTGAATAAAAATCGGTGAAAAGTTGTTCTCCCATATCATTCCTATTCGCTAACACATCCAGAAATATAGCATCATAAAATCTAGACCTATTATTTAACAAGTTATGCTCAAGAGCATTTCCTTGTTTTAAATTATTTATAAGAGCTGCTACCTTCTTTTCTGTATGTTTAAAAGAATATCCGGTAGAACCTTTAACCCAAGAACCCGCTGTTCCTATTTTGGTGAGATTTGCAGTACTTTCTTTATGAAAAGGATGATCTGTCATAGGAATCACTCCTTTTTCAGTCTCCGTGATTCTATAATCCTTAATCTTTAATATATTTTCCAAATAAGTTTGCAGGTATTCGTTATAAATAGATTCTTCCACTAGAAATGGTGTAAAAAACGTATACTCTACCAAAGCTTTTGTTGAAGAAATGGGCAGGACGTATGTAAAACTGGTACTATCCTTAAATTTTAACCTGAAATCCATCATTGTAAATTCAGATGAATCGAAAAAAGGAGTTTCCACTTCAATTTCATAACCTTTAAAATGCTGGAAGATCTTGGTGGAATGGGTATCTTCTAAATAATTTGAAGTAATTCTGCTATCAAAAAAATGAGAAGCTTTGTAGGAACTAGATTTCCCAATAGCAATTCCAATTTCTTCATTTAATGTTTTAATTTCATCTAATATGAAGCTGAAATTGGAATTTAGCTCCAAGTTACTCTTAGCGTAATTGTAAAAGTTTAAAGACTTCAGCATTTTATATGAATATGGCTGAAGCGCTAATTTTATATTTTTATCCGGTGTAATGAATCTTCCGGTTTCCCAAGATTTTGTAATAATGCTATCCCATTTTCCGGCACCTTGTTCCCAAAAGCACCAAGTTTTATCATTAGTGTTTTTAGAGGAGGGATCTATAATGGCAATTTGCTTGTCTTTAAAAAAGGGATCTTCGCTAAAGCTCAATGCTAGTTGAAGTCCTGCCAATCCACCACCAATAATGATATAATCGAAATTTTGCGGTGTCAAAAGTTTGGAATTAAGGTTAAGGATCTACTTTTTGAAATATTTGAAAGGTACCCATAGCATCCCAAAACATTCTCCTTCATCTTTCCCAAGATGTTTATGATGCATTTTATGAGCTCTGCGAACGCCTTTAGCATATCTGTTGCTGGCATTTCTAAATATTTTAAAACGTTGATGAATAAAAATATCGTGTACCGTGAAATAGGCCAGGCCATATGCCAAGATTCCAAGTCCAATAGGTAATCCAATCCAAAGATCATCATATTTCCATAACAGGAAAAAGTTAATACTTACAATTGCATAAAAAACAAAGAAAAGATCATTCCGTTCCCACCAGTGGCTGTGATCTTTTTTATGATGATCTTGATGAAGTTTCCAAAGAAAACCATGCATTACAAATTTATGTGTAAACCAAGCCAGACCTTCCATAATTAAGAAGGTGCCTAAAAAAATCACTATCCAAAGTATAATATTCATTATATTAAATTTAATCTATATGAGATGTAAGATTTTGCAAGTAATCCTGCTTTTTGATACGTCGGAACACTTATTCGTTTGTTCTTGATCTCTAAGGAAGGAACTTTTTTTAATTTATTTAGTAATTTACTGTAATAAATATAGGCGGTGTAAACTCCAAATTTTGCTTCTACTGGAAGTTTGGCAATTCCAGAAAGTCCAGCCTTGAAATCTTCTTCAATTTCGAAGATAATTTTTTGTTTGCTAAGTTCATCTAATGCCGCAAGATTAGTATCTGGAAAATAACTTCTGCTTAGATCTTCAAAATCTGCTTTTAGATCTCTTAAGAAATTCACTTTTTGAAAAGCAGAACCAAGTCTCATTGCAGAATACTTTAATTCATCATAACGTTGGTTATCTCCTTTCACAAATACCTTTAAGCACATTAATCCCACTACATCTGCGCTTCCGTAGATATATTCCTTATACTCCTCTTGAGTTAGATAGGTAGATTTATGAAGATCCAATTTCATGCTTTTAAGAAAGGCATTATACAAGGCCGGATTTATATCATATTTATGAACGGTTTCCTGAAAGGCATTTAAAATAGGATTTAAACTTATCTTTTTATCTATTGCTTTATAAAGATCTGTGGTAAAATCAGTTAAAAGTTCTTCTTTATTGTATTCATGAAATGAATCTACTATCTCATCTGCAAATCTTACAAATCCATAAATGTTGTAAATATCCTGTCTTATAGAGGGAGCCAACATTTTGGTAGCAAGTGAAAAAGAAGTGCTATAGGCATTGGTTACTGCTTTGCTGCAGCTGCGAGATACAGTGTCAAATATTGATTTCATAATATAAATTCCTTTTGAATAAGTCCAGACACTAATTTCCCTGAAATTAGAGCCGGTGGAACTCCGGGGCCTGGCACAGTAAGTTGTCCGGTGAAAAATAAGCCTTTAACCTTGCTGCTCATTAATTTTGGTCTTAGAAAAGCTGTTTGAAGCAGCGTATTGGCCATTCCATATGCATTTCCTTTGTAACTATTGTATTCACTTATGAAATCGTTTACACAAAACGACTCCTTAAATATAACGTATTTTTTAACTTCCTGGTTTGTTAGTTTTTCGAATCTTGTAATGATCTTATCAAAATATTGCTCTCTCAATTCTTTGGTATCTTCTATTCCCGGTGCTAATGGAATTAAGAAGAAACCATTTTCACAATTTTCTGGTGCCGTATTAGAATCTGTTTTAGAGGTGAAATTGGCATAAAATAATGGTTCCTCTGGCCATTTTGGCTCATCATAGATATCTCTTGCATGGGCTTGAAAATCCACATCAAAAAATAAGTTATGATGCTCTACATTTTTCAGCTTTTTACTGAAGCCAACGTAGAAAAGCAAGGAAGATGGAGCAAAGGTTTTCTTGTCCCAATATTTTTCTGAATACTGTCTAAATTTTGGTTCCAATAATGTTTCACTGTGATGATAATCAGATCCACAGAGAACCACATGAGATGGTATTATTTCTCCGTTAACTGTGATGCTTATTGCGCGTCCATCTTCCGTGCAATTAATTTTTTCTACTGAAGCATTGGTGTGCATCTTTACTCCTAATGATTTTGCCAGCTCTACCATTCCTGCTATCACCATATACATTCCACCTTTTGGATGCCAAGTACCTAATCCAAAATCGGCATAATTCATAAAACTATAGAACGAAGGAGTGTCACTTGGTTTTGCACCCAGAAATAAAACAGGAAATTCTAATATTTGAATAAGATATTCGTTTTTGAATTCTTTACGGACATCTCTGGAGATGGTGCTGAAGAACTGTCCTATTTTTTTTATTGTAGCCGGAGTAACCAATTCTAAAGGGGAAACTCCAGGGCGATAAACCAGGTCTTTAATGGCAATATTATAATTGCTTTGAGCTTGATCTATAAATTTTTTCAGTTTTTTGGCACTTCCTTTTTCTTCGTTCTCAAAGGCGATATAAATCTTTTCTAATGTATCTTCGATAGTTATAGATTTTCCATCTTCGAAGAAAACTTTATAAGCCGGATCTAGTTTTTCTAAATTGTAATAATCTGATGGTTTTTTATTGAAATCTGCAAAAAATCGTTCAAAGACATCTGGCATCCAGTACCAAGAAGGACCCATATCAAAAGTAAATCCATCTATTATTAATTGTCGCGCTCTCCCGCCTAAGGTTGAATTCTTTTCATAAATGCTAACCTCATTACCTTCTTTAGCTAAATAACATGAAGCAGCTAAAGAAGAGAATCCGGATCCTATGATACTTATCTTGTTACCCATTAATAAGATAATTGATTAGCAAATTCTGGGATAGATTTATATATTTTAACATGCTCAGGCAAGGAAGAAGGATCGGTGTTCTGAATTCTAAATCCAAAGAGATTTAGTTCTCTTTTTTTATCCTTCCCAAGAGTTTCATCAAAATCTTTTATGAATTCTGAAATCTCTATCGGTAAGACTGTAAGATAACTTAGAAATTTAGGATTGGGATGAATTTCTAACAAATATCTCATATCATTTAATGGCATACTTGGTCCAAGATAAATAGTTCTCTTATTATGAAAATTGAGCTCATAATTTAAATAAAGGATACCTAGATCGTGAACTTCATTCTCAGGAAGGAATAAAATAAACAGTTCCTCATCCTCACAACTATTGTCAACTTCTAATTGTGCAATATTAAGATATAGTTTTTGCTTAATTAGTCCAACTAAAAAATGTTCATGAACTGGATTAATGGTATCTGTTTGCCACAGAAGGCCAATTTCATTCAATAGAGGGATAAATATTTCTAAAAAGATCTCTCTAAATGATTTAGATTCCAATAGCGTCAAATACGTTCTGTTAAACAAAATTGTATCAAAATTGACCATCGCAATTTTAAATGAATTTATTGCTCTATTTTGCTCACTTGCAGTAGCTGCAACGCTTTTCACTAAACTTCCTATTTCCGGATTAGATAGTTTGGCAATTCTAGAGATCTTATAGCCGTGACCATTAAGAAATGTAACATTCAAGATCTTCTGAAGGTTTTCCAGATCGTAGGTTCTAATATTTGTTTCTGTTCTATTAGGAGTTAGGATATTATATCTTTTTTCCCATATCCGAATGGTGTGAGCCTTTATACCGCTTAGATTTTCTAAATCCTTGATACTAAAATTTTGCTTGATTTGTTCCATAAAAATTAATCGATGAACAAATCTAAACAAATTCCCATCGAGAGACTTCTATTGAAATGTTAAATGTTTAATATTTAATATTAAAGATTAAACAGAATAGATCCTAATAATCCAGTTTCCAAAAGAATATCTACTAAGATTTAATTGGAATAGATCGAATTAATTCGAGGTTTAGTAAAGTAGTTTTAACCTTTTAAGACGAACCTTTATTTTATTTTCTTTAAATTCAGCAATCTTAAACTCTTAATTATGATTAAAAATAATCACTTTCATCTTTTATTATTAGTAGGAATTATCACTTCCTACTCCTATGCACAAAATGCTCCAGCACTTTCTGCCATAAAAGAGGCAGATCTTAAAAGCGATATTTATTATTTAGCTAGCGATGAAATGCGCGGCAGAAGAGCAGGAACTATTGATGAATTAAATGCTGCGACCTGGGTGGCAAAAAGAGCCGAAGATGCCGGTTTAAAACCCGCCGGCGATAATGGAACATATTTTCAGTTTTTCCCACTTTACAGAACTACGGTAGCCAGCAATAGTGAAATAAGTATCAATGGACAAAATGTAAAATTATGGAAGGATGCCTACCAAGTTTCTCCCGTGGAAACTAGTGTAGAAGGGAAACCTATATGGCTTAATTCTCTGTCTGATACCACGTTAATTTTAAAAAATAAAATAGTAGCAATGAAATTACTTCCGCCAGATAAACTTCCGGCAGAAGGAATGAGTCTATGGGTATATAGGTATGCTCTTGGAGCTATTCGCCAACAAACAACTTCTTTAAAGCGCCAAGGTGTTTCTGCGATTATTTTTGTTGCAGATTCTACAGCGAATGCAGAAATTGGATTTTTTGGACATGGATTTGAAGAAGGAAAATATGAGCTAAATGAAAGTGAATGGAAAAACGATAAAAATGACACCCCGGTTTTTCTAGTAACACCATCTTTTGAAAAAGACTTAAAAGAGGAAAATTCAACTTTTAAAGCGAATATAAGAGTAAATAAGTTCGAATATCCATCTGTAAATGTAATAGCTAAAGCAGAAGGAAAAGATCCTAAATTAAAAGAAGAGTATGTTCTTTTTAGTGCCCATCATGATCATGACGGAATAGGGAAGCCTGTTAAAGGAGATTCTATTTGGAATGGTGCCGATGATAATGCATCGGTGAGTGTTGCTATACTTGCCATTGCCAGAGCTTATACGAAACAACCAGGAAAGAGAAGTGCTCTTTTTGTTTGGCATGGGGCGGAGGAACGTGGATTAATGGGGTCTCGTTATTTTATAGAACATCCAACAGTTAAAAAGGAAAATATTGTAGCGGTCTTAAATGGGGATATGATAGGAGGAAATGATCCGGATTCTGCTGCCTTACTTGGCTCTATAGAACCACATAAAAATTCAACTCAATTGGTAAATATGGCGATGAGTGCAAATAACGAATTAACTAAATTTAAGGTGGATACTTCTTGGGATGCAGAAGATCATCCAGAATTTTGGTATTATAGAAGCGACCATCTGCCTTATGCAGAAACCAATATTCCTTCAATTTTCTTTACTACTCTATTACATCCAGATTATCATACCCCGGCTGATGAGGCAGATAAAATAGATATTAATAAGCTAACAAAAATGGCCAAATGGATGTATGCTACAGGATGGAAGGTTTCAGAAACGGTTCAAAAACCTATACTGGATGCAAAATCGAAAATGAAGAAATGATGCTAAATTCTTTTCATTTAAGTAAACATCTTAATAAAAAATACTTATTCCTACTGTTTAAATATTTTTCAATATTTAGCACTTTAGGTGGATTGAGCAATTCTTCAGAAAAAGGAAGTTAAAAAGGTTTCAGTAAAATTTTTAATTCGATTATAATGGTAATGATCAAAATTAATATCCGGTTTAAGATATTGATCTGAAGGATATAAATTATTAAGTTTAGGAAGAATAAAGTACCCGGAGCGGGACTTGAACCCGCACGCCCTAATGAACACATGGCCCTCAACCATGCCTGTCTACCAATTCCAGCACCCGGGCAAATGCGCTATTAAAAATAGGATTTCTAACAGGCAGTAATAATTTTAAACTTTTAGCAAGAAATAATAGTACAGAACTTAAAAAATAGTGATCTGGCTGGGGCTCGAACCCAGGACCCTCTCCTTAAAAGGGAGATGCTCTACCAACTGAGCTACCAAATCTAAATTGTAAATGAACACCTTGGAAATTATTCCAAAATTTATGTGATCTGGCTGGGGCTCGAACCCAGGACCCTCTCCTTAAAAGGGAGATGCTCTACCAACTGAGCTACCAAATCTTGACTTGCGTTGTTTTGCAAATGCGGGTGCAAATATACTATCATTAATTTATTTTTCAAGAGGAATTTGATATAAATTTGCAAATGTTTTAAATTAATATCTAAACGCCTCTTTTTCAGTATGAAAATATTTCTATCAGGTTATATGGGTTCCGGAAAATCTGTAGTTGCAAAGCAATTAGCCGAAATAACCTCCTTTCCAATTATAGATCTTGACGATCAAATATCGATAATAGAAGGACATTCTATTTCGGAAATATTTCAACAAAAAGGGGAATTATATTTTAGAAGGCTTGAAACTAAAGTCCTGGAAGATGTATTGGAAGAGCCAACTTCTCTTATTGTTGCTTTGGGAGGGGGAACTCCATGTTATGGCACCAATCTAGATCTAATTCAAAGTTTTGAAGACTCTAAGTTGATCTATTTAAAAGCTTCGGTTGAATTTTTGGTGAAAAGACTGTTTAATGAAAAGGAGAAAAGACCACTCATAAATCATTTGCAAACCATAAATGATCTGGAAGATTTTGTTAGGAAGCATCTGTTTGAAAGAGGCTATTATTATAACCAAGCAGATCTTTTGGTTAATGTTGAAAATAAATCTCCGAAAGAAATTGCTGATGAATTAATTGAAAAATTAAATTAATTCCACTTTATCCCCTCCTTTAGAAAAATTCACTTTCACAGTTTCATTTAAAGATGTTGAAAGGGAGATTCCTTTGAAATCGGCCTTAACTGGATATTTCTTATGACTTCTATCCACAAGAACAGCTGTTTTAAATTGTTTTAAAGGTACCTCTAAGAAATGTTTAATACCATAAATTAAAGTGGTACCAGAGTTTAGAACATCATCTATTAAAACTATAGATCTGTCCTTGTATTCTTCGGAATTAAGTGATGTTTTAATTGGTTTTAATGGATTTTTCTTATCTATTAAAACCTCACACAATGTGATTTTCAAATCAGAAATTTCTTCTAAAACTTGTTTTATTCTATTTGCGAACAAAAATCCGTTTTTCGCAATCCCAGCTAAAATCAACTCAGTTTCATCTACATTACTTTCATAGATCTGGTAAGCAATACGCTTTATTTTATGCTCGATCTGTTCGTGGTTAAGGATCTTATTGCTACTTGGCATAGATTAGTTATTTTTTTTAAAGATAAAAAACAATTCATTCCCAGCTCGAGGTGGAATGGAATTATAACAATTTTCTAATTTTTGTATTTTAAATTGAGGCTTGAACAAAACTTCATATAACTTAGAATTTCCACCATATGGTGGCCCAAACTTAGTGAGTTCGAAATTAAATAAAACGCCAACTAATTTAGCTTCTGGTTTAAGGAGCTTGTACATATGATTAATATACTTTTCTCTTAGATCAGGATCTAGAGCACAAAAAAAGGTTTGTTCTAAAATAAGATCAAATTGAGTGTCCAAATCAAAAAAATCTATATTTAATAGATGCTGTTCAGGGAAATCTGGGATCCGAAGTTTTAAATTATGCAAGGGTTCATTAGCAATATCTAATACATAAACCTCTGTAAAACCTTTTAAATGTAAATATTCAGCTTCATAGGAGTTCCCTGAACCCGGAATCAATATTTTTAATTCTTTATTTTCTAGTTGATCTATATATGCTTTAAGAGGTGTTGAAATACTTCCCAGATCCCATTTTATGCAATTATCCTTATATCTATTGGACCAATAATCTTTGTCTAAATTCATTCTTTAGTTTCTTCTCCATTATTCTCTAACTTTATTTCTGTATCTTGCTTGCTCTCTCCTTTTTCTTCAAACCAATCGTCAATATCTCTACGGTCTTTTTTAGTGGGTCTTCCAACTCCCTTTTTACGGTAGTAATCTTTGGAATATTTAAGGAGTTCCATTTTTTCGAATGCCTCTTTTGGTGTAATATCATTCACGTAAAGTCCTACTAATTTAGCGCCAAGTCTACTTGTTGGGATATCAAGAACCTCTATTTCATAATTGATCTGATTCTTTCTAACTGTAATTTTATCTTGGGGATATACCTCTCTAGAGGGTTTAACATTATCTCCTTTAATTTTTACTTTCCCGGTTTTACATGCGTTGGTAGCTACACTACGGGTTTTAAAATATCGCACACACCACAAAAATTTATCAACTCTCATATTAGGTTCTTAAAACTCACTTAATCCTAAGCAAAAATACAAGATTATTGTATCTTGCCGCCTTAAATTTAGGTAATGATGAGATTGAAAAAGTTGTTTATTTTAATGATGTTTTTAAGTATAACTGTTGTATCGTGCAAAAAGGATGATGATAATGTAGATACAACTCCTGTCCTTCGGGATAGAGCAGAGCAAGCAGTAGCCGATGACGAAGCATTGATCTCTTATTTACAGACACACTTTTATAATGAAAAGGATTTTGCAAATCCTGCCGATGGATTTGATAATGAAATAATTTTTGATACTATTTCTGGTGACAATGCAGATAAAAAACCTTTGATAGATTCAGACTTATTAACAACGAAAGTGGTTACTCGTGATGATATAGATTATAAGATCTATATTTTAAAAATTAGAGAAGGAGCTGGTGATCAACCAACTTTTGTGGATTCTACTTTTCAAAGCTATAAAGGTGAACTTCTTAATGGAGTAAAGTTTGATCAGGCAAATTCGCCAGTATGGTTCGATCTTCAGGGATTCATTGCTTCAGCAGTAGCTAATGGCAGACCAACTCTTCAAAAAAGGGGGGGAGTTATTACAGGTTTTGCTGAAGGAATCGTTGAATTTAAAGAAGCTTCAGGTTTTACCTTGAACGATGATAACACTGTAAACTGGAATGACGATTATGGTATAGGAGCTATATTTTTTCCCTCTGGGCTAGGTTACTTTGCAAGTACTTCAGGTACTATTCCTGCATACAGTCCCTTAATATTTAGTTTTCAATTGTATGGAGTAAATCAAACAGATCATGATGGTGATGGAATCCCTTCATTTATGGAAGATCTGGATGGAGATATGATTATATTTAATGATGATACCGATAGTGATGGATTTCCAAATCATTCCGATACCGATGATGATGGTGATGGAACTTTGACTAAGGATGAAATAACTATAAGTGAAGACGGGACAATTACATTTCCTGATACTAATGGAAACGGAATTCCTAATTATTTAGATAAGGAAGAGTTCGAAAACGTAAATGATCTTTAAAATAAAAAGCCGCGATTGTATCGCGGCTTTTTTTATATCTTATTTTTGAAGTTCTAATTGAAACTATAGGAGACGCTAAGTATCCATTGAGAAGGTCTAGAGTCAATTTTAAAATTACGATCTATAGCAGCATCTCCAAACGCGTTATTTTCTTTAAAAGCACCTTCATAACGAGCATCAAATCCTAATTTTCCTAATTCTAAGCCCAAGCCAACTTGGTAACCCATAGTAATCTCATTTTCTACATCAGATATTTTAAGATCAGTATTTTCTAGATCATTTTTTAGGATGTATTGAAAGGAAGGACCCGCCTTAATGTTTAAAGGCCCTAATACATTTAATCCTAAAAGCAAAGGAGCATCTATCTTATTAACTTGATAATCAAAATCGGAATATTCTGTGTTAAGGCTTGTATAAACTATTTCTGGTTGGAGGAATATACCAAGAAATTCAAATTTAGCGAATCCACCTAAATGGTATCCCGCTTTTTCTTTTCCATCTACTACTGTAGAAGCATCTCCCATTACTTGAGAATAATTCTCGTAATCGCCGGTTGCACCATAATTTAGTCCAGCTTTTACTCCATAAGAAGCTTGTGCCATAACGCTGCCTCCAATAAATAATAAGGCAATTATCATAAGTTTTTTCATGTATAAGATTTATATGTTGAATAAATTAAACGCATTTAATATGCCGAATATTTCCTTTATAAATAAAAAAACCCTTCAAACACTGATGTTGAAGGGTTTAAAATAATTTTTTTATTATTTATTTACGATCTATTACCTTTTTTGAAGCTTTTACTATTGCTTCAGCATTTAAACCGTATTTTTCCATTAATTGTTCTGGGGTTCCACTTTCACCAAAAGTATCCTTAGTTGCAACAAATTCTTGAGGAGCAGGAAAATGCTCTGCCAATGTTCTTGAAACACTTTCTCCCAAGCCTCCTAAAAAGTTATGTTCTTCTGCAGTTACTACACAACCAGTCTTTTTAACCGATTTTAAAATAGCTTCCTCATCTAAAGGTTTAATAGTGTGAATGTTTATTACTTCAGCACTAATACCGCTTTCATTCAACTGCTCGGCAGCTTGCAATGCTTCCCATACCAAATGTCCGGTTGCTATAATTGTAACATCGGTTCCTTCAGTTAAATTCACTGCTTTCCCAATCTCGAACTTTCCATCTTCTGGCGTGAAATTGGCTACTTTTGGACGTCCAAACCTTAAATAAACAGGACCTTCAAATTCTGCAATAGCTAGCGTAGCTGCTTTAGTTTGGTTATAATCGCAAGTATTGATAACGGTCATGCCCGGAAGCATTTTCATTAATCCAATATCTTCTAAGATCTGGTGAGTTGCTCCATCTTCCCCTAACGTTACACCTGCGTGAGATGCACATATTTTCACGTTTTTACCCGAATAGGCTACACTTTGTCTAATCTGGTCATAAACACGCCCTGTAGAGAAGTTTGCGAAAGTTCCTGTAAAAGGAATTTTTCCACCAATGGTAATTCCAGCAGCAATTCCTATCATATTTGCTTCAGCAATTCCTATTTGAAAGAAACGCTCTGGATGATTATTTTTGAAATCATCCATTTTTAATGATCCTGTTAGATCGGCACATAAGGCAACAACATTTTCATTGCTTTTACCTAATTCTGTTAAGCCCGCTCCAAATCCCGATCTGGTATCTTTATTTCCTGTATTTGTATATTTTTTCATGATGCTTTGATAAACTTTCTAAAATGAAAGCGTTATTAGTTTAATAATCTCCTAGAGTTTCTGGGTTTTGGGCTAGTGCATTTTCCAGTTGCTCATCGTTTGGAGCAACACCATGCCATTTATGAGTATGCATCATAAAATCTACTCCATGTCCCATAACAGTGGTCATTAAGATACAAACCGGCTTTCCTTTACCGGTTCTGCTTTTAGCTTCATTTAAACCTTCAATAACTTTAGTAATATTATTACCTTCCTTAACTTCTAGAACATCCCAACCAAAAGCTTCAAATTTTGCTTTAAGATTACCCATTGGTAAAACCTGATCTGTGGCACCATCTATCTGCTGTCCATTCACATCTACGGTAGCTATAAGATTATCGATTTTATTACCAGCAGCATACATAATAGCCTCCCAGTTCTGTCCTTCTTGCAATTCTCCATCGCCATGTAAAGTGTAAATAATGTGAGAATCTTTATTCAATTTTTTAGCTTCTGCAGCACCAATTGCCACAGATAATCCTTGACCTAAAGATCCAGAGGCAATTCTAATTCCAGGCAACCCCTCATGTGTAGTTGGATGCCCTTGTAATCTGGAATTTATAAGTCTGAAAGTGCATAATTCTTCAATCGGGAAAAATCCGCTTCTTGCCAATACGCTATAAAAAACTGGCGAGATATGTCCATTCGATAAAAAGAAAAGATCTTCTCCAATTCCGTTCATAGTAAAATCACTGCTATATTCCATTACATCTTGGTAAAGAGCGGTGAAAAATTCGGCGCAGCCTAAGGATCCACCTGGATGACCAGAGTTCACTTTGTGAACTTGCCTTAAAATGTCTCGGCGAACCTGAGTGACAAAATCTTCTAATTCTTTTGTGTTTGGCATTGTTTGTTGTGTTGTTGTTTTTGAATGCTGCAAAAATAAGTTTTTAAAAACGTACCGCAAAGTTAGATGCTGTCAGTTATCAACGATTTCTAATATTTAGCTAACAATTTTTAAATTCCAGGCACTTTTATATGAGCTTTACTTAAGTATCTTTGCAGCTATTTAAAATATATTATGAAGTTTAGCCTATTAGCCAAAGATCCGCAGAGTAATGCCAGAGCTGGCGAGATTACTACAGATCATGGTGTTATTGAAACCCCAATTTTTATGCCTGTTGGAACTGTAGGTTCTGTAAAAGGTGTGCATCAAAGAGAATTGAAAAATGACATAAATCCAGATATAATCTTAGGGAATACCTATCATTTATATTTAAGACCGCAAACCGAAATATTAAAAAAGGCAGGTGGTCTACATAAATTCATGAATTGGGATAGAAATATCCTTACCGATAGTGGTGGCTATCAAGTTTATTCCCTTTCCGAAAGAAGAAAGATCAAGGAAGAAGGAGTGAAATTTAAGTCTCATATAGATGGGTCGTATCACACCTTTACTCCAGAAAATGTAATGGAAATTCAGCGTGTAATTGGTGCCGATATCATTATGGCATTTGATGAATGTACACCATATCCCTGCGACTATAAATATGCAAAACGATCTATGCATATGACGCACCGTTGGTTGGATAGATGTATAAACCATTTAGAGAAAACACCATTCGAGTATGATTACAGTCAAGCATTTTTTCCAATTGTTCAAGGAAGTACCTACAAGGATCTAAGAAAACAATCTGCAGAATATATCGCTTCTGTTGGAGCTGAAGGAAATGCAATTGGGGGATTATCTGTTGGAGAACCTGCAGAAGAGATGTATGCAATGACTGAAGTGGTGACAGCCGTTCTTCCAGAAGATAAACCAAGATATTTAATGGGTGTTGGAACTCCTATTAATATATTAGAGAATATCGCATTAGGGATTGATATGTTCGATTGTGTGATGCCTACCAGAAATGCAAGAAATGGAATGTTGTTTACTGCTCATGGTAGCATAAATATCAAAAACAAAAAATGGCAGGAAGATTTTTCTCCCATAGATGATATGGCTATCACTTTTGTAGACACAGAATATTCAAAAGCATATCTTAGACATTTATTTACAGTGAATGAATTACTTGGTAAGCAAATTGCAACAATTCACAATCTAGGTTTCTATCTTTGGTTAACGCGTGAGGCTAGAAAACATATCTTAGCAGGAGATTTTGCCAGCTGGAAAAATAAAATGGTGCAACAAATGAATAAGCGACTGTAAGTTGAAGATATTAGATTGGTACATACTTAAACGCTACTTAGGAACTTTTATCCTGATGCTGTTGTTGTTCATACCCATTGGTATTACGGTAAACTTAGCGGAAAAAATAGATAAGATCTTAGAGAATGAGGTGCCTTTTATGGAGGTAGCTGCATACTATTTAGATTTTACTATTTACTTTGCAAATCTTCTTTTCCCTTTATTCCTTTTCTTATCGGTAATTTGGTTTACCTCCAAACTTGCTAATAATACAGAGATCATTGCTTTTTTAAGCAGTGGAGTTTCTTTCTGGAGATTTTTAAGACCCTATTTAATTGGAGCTACTATAGTATGTATTGGAGCCTTGATCTTAAGTATGTATTTAGCACCAAGAGCAAGTAAAGGTTTCAATGAATTTAAATATCAGTATCTTAAAAAAGGTGGAGAGGTCCAGGAAACTAGTGATGTTTATAGGCAGATAAATGAAACTGAATATATCTATGCCAGCAACTTTCAACCTAAAACTAAATCTGCACGTAATTTTACCTTGGAACATTTTGAAGGGAATAAATTAGTTTTCAAATTAAGTGCTTCCAGACTTCAGTTTAATGAAGCAGATAGCACCTATACGCTTACTAATTTTGATAAACGGATTATTGGAGAAGAAGGAGACGAAATCTTTCATGAAAGGGAAGTAGACACGATATTACCATTCGAATTTGATGAGCTTACTCCGGTTACTTATATTGCAGAGACGCTTAACTATAACGAATTAAATACCTTCATAGAACAGGAAAGTAGAAGAGGGTCTGCAAATATGAACAGGTATTTAGTAGTTGCCTATAAAAGATGGAGCTTACCTGTTTCAGCATTTATTTTAACTATTATCGCAGTAGCAGTTTCCTCTATGAAAAGAAGAGGAGGAATGGGGGTGAACCTTGCTTTAGGGATCTCTTTGGCTTTTATCTTCATATTTTTCGATAAGGTGTTTGGAACCTTAGCAGAGCAATCCACTTTCTCACCTTTAATAGCAGTATGGTTTCCAAATGTTACTTTCGGAATTTTAGCAATCTACCTACTTTTCAATGCCAAGCGATAAATTAAAAAGTTACCTGCATTTTCATGTAATTGTTTTTATTTGGGGGTTTACAGCAGTCTTGGGCGCTCTTATTTCGTTAGACGCCGTTCCTTTGGTATGGTATAGGATGCTTCTTGCAAGCGGATTTATCTTCATTTATATTAAATGGAAAAAGAGAAATACAAGAGTTTCCCCCAGAAAACTATTATTATTAATAGTTGCAGGATTAGTGATAGCGCTACATTGGCTCACTTTTTTTGGAGCCATTAAAGTCTCTAATGTTTCCATAACATTAGCACTATTATCTACAGGCGCATTTTTCACTTCAATTTTAGAGCCCATATTCTATAAAAGGAAGTTTGTAGGCTATGAAGTAATCTTTGGATTATTGGTGATCATAGGTCTTTACATAATATTTCAAGTAGAGACAGATTATACTTTGGGTATAATTCTCGCATTAGGATCGGCTTTTTTAGCAGCAGTTTTTACGTTAATGAATGGTAAACTCATTCACAACACCGCACCCTCTGTGATCTCTTTTTACGAATTAACCACGGGAGTTGTGGCTATAAGTTGCTATTTATTGTATGTTACCTTTAGCAGTGATGGTTTAAAAGGTTTCAATGCTGAATTCTTCACACTTTCTGCGGATGATTGGGGCTATTTGCTAATTCTAGCTTCGGTATGTACCGCATATGCATTTATTGCAGCAGTTGCAGTAATGAAGCATTTAAGTCCTTATACAGTAATGCTTACCACTAATCTAGAACCCGTTTATGGAATTGTACTTGCATTTCTAATTTTTGGAAGTAAGGAACAAATGAATCCACCATTCTACTATGGTGCTGCTCTAATTCTATCTACCGTTATATTAAACGGCTATCTTAAAACAAAACGCAAAATTAATAAGATATCTTAGGAATTCTTCCTTTCAAAGTTTGTTATATTTGTAGGCTAATTAAAAAACACAATAACTTAACATGGAATATTTAGATTTTGAATTACCCATTAAAGAGTTAGAGGAACAATACCAAAAGGCTTGTAATATTGGGGCAGAAAGTGATGTAGATGTAACTGCTACCTGTAAACAGATCGAGAAGAAATTAATAGAGACCAAAAAAGGAATTTATAAGAATCTTACGGCTTGGCAACGTGTTCAACTTTCAAGACACCCAAATAGACCTTATACCTTAGATTATATAAAAGCAATTTGTGGGGATACTTTTCTGGAACTTCACGGGGATAGAAATGTTAAGGATGATAAAGCTATGATTGGTGGCCTAGGTAAAATTGGTGATCAAAGTTTTATGTTTGTTGGTCAACAAAAAGGGTTTAATACCAAGACAAGACAATACAGGAATTTTGGAATGGCAAATCCGGAAGGCTATCGTAAAGCATTGCGCCTTATGAAATCTGCGGAAAAGTTTGGAGTTCCCGTTGTAACTTTTGTAGATACTCCAGGAGCTTATCCTGGTTTGGAAGCAGAAGAAAGAGGTCAAGGAGAAGCTATTGCTAGAAACATATTAGAAATGACTCGCCTTAAAGTGCCAATTATTGTGGTAATAATAGGAGAAGGAGCTAGCGGTGGAGCTTTGGGAATAGGAGTAGGAGATAAAGTACTTATGTTGGAAAACACTTGGTACTCTGTAATTTCACCTGAATCTTGTTCATCCATCTTATGGAGAAGCTGGGAATTTAAGGAAGTTGCTGCTGAAGCTTTAAAACTTACTGCAAAGGACATGCTTAAGCAAAAGCTGATCGATGAGATCGTTAAAGAACCTCTCGGAGGAGCACACGCCAATAGAGAGGAAACATTTACTACGGTAAAAGATACAATCTTAGCCTCTTATAAAGAGTTTCAAAACTTATCACCAAAAGAATTGGTGAATAAGAGAATGGATAAATATGCAAATATGGGAGTATTTAAGGATTAGTTCTCTATTAATCATACATTCAAAAAAATCCGAAGTTTTTCTTCGGATTTTTTTGGCCTTATCAACAAAAAAATTAAGTTATGAACAGGTGGATTGTTCACTACCTGTGAACTAACATAAAGGATTAGTTTAAGTTTATCTTAACAAATTATTTACATTCGTAAAATGGAAAAAGTTACAGCCCCCCAAAATTTAAAATATGGCCAAGGTAATGTTATTAATCTCGAAAAGGGAAAGATACCACCACAAGCTGTTGATTTAGAGGAGGTTGTGCTGGGTGCAATGATGATCGATAAAAAGGGTGTAGATGAAATTATCGACATTCTGCATTCGGAGGTGTTTTATAAAACTGCTCATAAACATATCTATGAGGCTATTTACAAGTTGTTTGAAAACACAGAGGCAATCGACTTATTAACTGTTTCTAATCAATTACGAAAAGATGGGAATCTTGATAAAGTAGGAGGTGAATATTATCTAATTCAACTTACTCAAAAAGTTTCTTCTTCTGCGCATATCGAATTTCATGCTAGGATCATTCTTCAAAAATATATTCAACGCAGTCTTATAAAGATCTCTAACGAGATTATCGAGGAATCTTACGATGAGTCTACAGATGTTTTCGATCTTTTAGATACAGCAGAATCTAAATTATACGAAGTAACTCAAGGAAATATTAAAAGGTCTTCAGAAACGGCTCATAGTTTAGTGATCCAGGCGAAGAATAGAATTCAAGAAATTTCTAATAAAGAAGGATTAAGTGGGGTGCCCTCTGGCTTTGATAAGTTGGATAAACTTACCTCAGGATGGCAACCTAGTGACCTTATTATTATAGCTGCTCGTCCAGGTATGGGTAAAACAGCACTTACTTTATCTATGGCACGAAATATTGCCGTGGGACATAATATACCTGTTGCTTTTTTCTCTTTGGAGATGTCTGCTGTACAACTTATCACGAGACTAATTTCTTCTGAAACTGGGTTGTCTTCAGAAAAACTTAGAACCGGAAATTTAGAAACGCATGAGTGGGAACAGCTTAATGTAAAAGTTAAGGATCTTGAAAAAGCACCTTTATTTATAGATGACACTCCTTCGCTTTCAATATTCGATCTAAGAGCAAAAGCAAGAAGACTTTCTTCCCAACATGGAATTAAAATGGTGGTGGTAGATTATTTGCAATTAATGACCGCTGGAAGCTCTGTAAAAGGAGGAAATAGAGAACAAGAAATATCTACAATTTCCAGAAACTTAAAAGCTTTAGCAAAAGAATTGAACATTCCGGTTATTGCATTATCTCAGCTTTCGCGTGCTGTAGAAACTCGTGGCGGTAGTAAAAGACCTTTGTTAAGTGATTTAAGGGAATCTGGAGCTATTGAGCAAGATGCCGATATCGTTTCTTTTATCTACAGACCAGAGTATTATAAGAT
Organism: Gillisia sp. UBA3175; assembly: GCA_002364325.1. Classification (GTDB taxonomy): domain Bacteria; phylum Bacteroidota; class Bacteroidia; order Flavobacteriales; family Flavobacteriaceae; genus Gillisia. The sequence continues at coordinate 7,472 of DEXV01000008.1, read as the reverse complement.
AGACGAATGGGATGATGAAGAACGTTCTCCAACCGCTGGTCAAGGTGAATTTATTGTCGCTAAACACCGTAACGGTGGGCTGGAAAGTATACGCTTGAAATTTGTTGGACATCTTGGTAAATTTGATAACTTAGATGACTTTGATTCACCTTTTGGTGAATTCCATTCCAAAATGAATGAAGCAGCAAACGATGATACTTTTAAAAGTCATAATTTGCCAAATCCAAGTGCTGCTGAAGCCTTTGGAAGCTCCATGAATGACGATTTTAATGATGATGACAGCGACGTCCCTTTTTAATTTCAATAAAAAGAATTACTTAATTGTAACAAATAAGCCCTGTAAAAAAAATAAACCTACTTTATGTTGTGAAAAGAGAGTGTTCTATTCCAACCACTATAAATACCCCGAGCCCAGCATCATGACCTTTGTCTTAATGCTGGGTTTTTTTATAATATCGTTTCAAATAAATGCGTCTCAAATATTAATTCCAATGGATGCCGATACTCAAGTGAATCACTTAAAAGCATACGGCATCACATATTATGCACTTCAGAATAATTTAAAAGTACAGTGGTTGCTAAATTATAGAGGTGGTTCCTTTCTTATTTCAGATACAGATGCTTTGCGCAAAGAGTGTAAGATTCGTGGAGTTTCTTATGAAGTTTTAAGCGACTCCAAAGTGGTTTCTATATTAGAGGAAATACAAAGTCCTTCCAGGAATATGGAAGCTGTTATTTTGGAAAAAGCCCCAAGAATTGCAGTTTATGCACCACAAGGAAATAAACCTTGGGACGATGCTGTGACTATGGTTTTAACCTATGCCGAAATTCCTTATACTACTATTTATGATACTGAAGTTTTGGGAGACGCTTTGCTGTTATATGATTGGTTGCATTTACATCACGAAGATTTTACGGGACAATATGGTAAATTTTACAGAAATTATAGGACAACCCCTTGGTATATTGAAGAGAAAAGAGAAGCCGAAGCTTTGGCAACAAAACTGGGTTATCAGAAGGTTTCCGAAGAAAAATTAGCGGTTGCCTTAAAGATTCGGGATTATGTGATTGGCGGCGGATTTATGTTTGCCATGTGCAGTGCTACAGATAGCTTTGATATTGCATTGGCAGCAGAAGGCGTAGATATTGCAGAGCCTATGTTCGATGGAGATCCAAGTGAACCAGGATATCAATCTAAGATCAAATTTGAAAACACTTTTGCTTTCACTGATTTTATTTTAGAACGAAGCCCAATGATCTACGAATTCTCTTCGATAGACATGACCGATAAAAGGCAGATCCCTACTGAATCGGATTATTTTACCTTGATGGAGTTTTCTGCTAAATGGGATCCCATTCCAACCATGTTAAATCAAAATCACACAAGTTTGGTAAAAGGATTTATGGGACAAACTACGGCATTTAATAAAACTACTTTAAAATCTAATGTTCTTGTCCTTGCCGAGAATAAGTTAAATGAAGAAGCACGATATATTCATGGTATTAAAGGTAGGGGCTTTTATACGTTTTATGGAGGTCATGACCCGGAAGATTATCAACATCGAGTTGGTGATCCAAAAACAGAATTAGAACTTCATCCAACTTCTCCAGGTTATAGACTTATTCTTAATAATGTGCTATTTCCGGCAGCTAAAAAGAAGAAACAGAAAACGTAAAGGTGTAATTGCTATATTAATTATTTATGGAAAAAGCAGATAATTTCAATCGGAAGATCACTAAGACAATTTTTATCGCATCGCTAATGCTTTCAGCTTTTGCTCTCCTTATTTTTCATACCAATTTTTTCCTATTAGTTTTTGCAGGAATCTTTTTTGCTGTATTGCTAAATTTTGCTTCCGCTTGGATAGTTAGAAAAACCCCCATAAAATATGGGTTGGCATTATTTCTTGTGCTCCTTGTTATCACGGTGATCTTTTTTTTAATTGTTCTATTAATAGGTCAATCTATGGCTGAGCAAGTAAAGGAAATGACCGAAACTTTGCCAAGATCTCTCCAAAATCTAAAGGAACAAATTTCTCAAACTTCCCTTGGTCAAAGTTTATTTAATAAGCTTCCAACTGATTTAGGCGACCTATTTGAAAATAGGGATGAGGTTATGTCCCGTATTGTTGGCTCTTTTTCTACAACTATAGGTGGTCTAGCCAACTTTTTTATCATTATTGTTACTGGAATATTTTTAGCGTCTAGTCCCGGTATTTACACTAAAGGTTTTATTAGGTTGTTCCCTTTAAATTTTCGTCCGAGGTTGAGAGAAGTGATGGATAAGACACAAAAATCTCTTAGTCTGTGGATGATTGCCAAATTATTTTCTATGATAGTTGTTGGGATTTTTACTGCAATTGGTCTTGAAATTCTTGGAATGCCTATGCCATATGCTCTGGCATTTATAGCGGCTTTATTATCATTCATACCTAATATCGGGCCATATCTGGCCTTAGCTCCTGCGGTGTTGATCGCCCTTATGCAAGGAGGTAACATGTTTATTTATGTTCTCATACTTTATTTTGCAATTCAGATAGTGGAAAGTTATTTGATCACACCTATGATCGAGAAGAAAATGGTTCATCTCCCTCCGGCACTTACACTATTCTGGATGGTGCTTTTAGGAGTGCTTACAGGAATTCTGGGTCTAATATTGGCCACGCCAATTCTAGCTGCTCTTATTGTTATTATTAAGGAATTATATGTAAAGGATTTTTTGGAAGCTAAAAACGAAGAGAATGCATACATTTCTGAAGTGGTAGTCACAGATAGAGGTAAAGAAAAGAAGAAAAGTTCAGTGAGTATGAATAAGGATAAAAAGGAAGAAAAGTGATTGTATAAATGAACAAGGTCATTCAAAGGAATTCAAACTCACATCAAAATCACGGGATTTTTATTTGGTAACCGATTTAATTATTAGGAATATTCGTGAGCTTCTAAAATTGCAATAGGAATATTACTTGTATTTATAGCACATCCTTAAGCAAGTTTGAAAAATTAATAAAAATGAAGCTCCTATCCTGATAAAAGATTTTAAGAGTCAATTTAATATTATGTTATCTTAAAACTAGCCAGATTACAAACATAATTCTGAAGTTCCCGCTAATATGCCCGCTCACCTTAAAACTCTCCTTGACAAATTCCAATTACTTATGGAAGATAAAATTTGGCGCCTTTGTAGGGAATTTATCTCGATGAGCATAAAAATAATGGAGCTTAAACAAAATTAGTCGTCCTTACTGCATTTGGAAATTGATTCAATTATTTAAAAGGAATATATATTTTCAGATTCTGAAAGACTGATCATCTCAAAAAACCAATCCAATAGGAGGTAATAAAAAAAACTCGCTCCATTGGAGCGAGTTTTTGATATATAAGAACGTTAATCGTGAAAAATATTATTTTACTTTGTTTACTATAGCTCCAAACGCTTCTGGATGGTTCATAGCTAGATCGGCTAAAACTTTACGATTTAACCCGATATTGGCAGCCTTTAAACCTCCCATAAACTGTGAATAAGACATTCCGTGAATTCTAGCTCCTGCATTAATACGCACGATCCAAAGAGAACGGAAATTTCTTTTCTTGGTTTTACGGTCTCTATAAGCATATAACATTGCTTTATCTACCGCATTTTTAGCTACAGTCCAAACGTTTTTACGACGTCCAAAGTAACCTTTTGCTTGCTTAAGAACCTTTTTTCTTCTGGCTCTCTTGGCAACTGAATTTACTGATCTTGGCATAATTTTAATTGTTTTTGAAGAAGGCGATTCATAAATTATTGGTTCTGAATACTTTTATTGCACAACTCCAGGGTTTTTAAATAGTTTAAACCATCAAAAACATCAATCTACTTTAAACGTAATTGAGTTTTGATATTTTTCTCATCCGCCTCATGTACCAAAGTACTGTGCGTTAGAGCAAGCTTACGTTTCTTAGACTTCTTTGTTAAGATGTGACTTTTAAACGCGTGCTTTCTTTTAATTTTACCTGTACCTGTAAGCTTAAAACGCTTTTTGGCACTGGATTTAGTTTTCATTTTAGGCATGCTCGTGTAATTTTATAATTAACGTTCTTATTTCGTTTTCTTAGGAGAGAGAAACATAGTCATACGTTTTCCTTCCAACTTAGGCATTTGTTCCACTTTCCCAATTTCTTCCAGATCTTGTGCAAGACGAAGAAGTAATATCTGACCCTGATCTTTAAAGACAATAGATCTTCCTTTAAAGAATACAAAAGCTTTTAATTTAGCTCCGTCCTTAAGGAATTTCTCAGCATTACGCTTCTTGAATTCATAATCATGATCATCGGTTTGCGGACCAAATCGAATCTCTTTAACCACCACTTTACTGGCTTTCGCTTTTAGGACCTTTTCTCTTTTCTTTTGTTCATAGAGAAACTTCTTATAGTCCATTACCTTGGCAACCGGCGGATTTGCATTAGGAGAAATCTCTACAAGATCCAACCCTTGCTCCTCTGCAAATTCAAGTGCTTTTCTAATAGGATAAACTCCCATCTCGATGTTGTCGCCAACAAGGCGTAATTCTTCTGCTCGGATTTTTCCGTTAATGCGGTGTTGGTCTTCTTTAATTTCTCTTAGCGGTCGCTTCGATCTTTTTCTACGTATTGCTATGGCTATCTTATTTTAGTTATACTTCAAACGCTTTATGCGTTTTTTTAATTTCATTTTTTACTAATTCTGCAAAGGCTTCAATAGTCATTGTTCCTATATCCCCCTGCCCATGTCTACGTACAGAAACTGTACCATCTTTCTCTTCTTGCTCTCCCACAATCAACATATAAGGCACTTTGCTCATTTCAGCATCCCTTATTTTCTTGCCAATGGTTTCACTTCGGTCGTCAGACACGGCGCGAATTTCGTCAATTTCAAGCAAATCTAAAACTTTTTGTGAGTATTTTTCATATTTCTCACTGAGAGAGAGTATAATAGCTTGCTCCGGCATTAACCAGAGAGGGAAATTACCTCCTGTGTTTTCAAGAAGTACTGCTACAAAGCGTTCCATACTTCCAAAAGGTGCTCTATGGATCATTACTGGCCTGTGCATTTCATTATCACTTCCCTTATATGTCAGTTCAAATCGTTCTGGCAGGTTATAATCAACCTGAATTGTGCCAAGTTGCCAGCTTCTGCCTAAAGCATCCTTGACCATAAAGTCTAATTTTGGACCATAAAAAGCAGCTTCTCCTGTTTCGACTATATAATTAAGCCCTTTTTCCTTGGCTGCAGAAAGAATTGCAGATTCAGCTTTCTCCCAAATATCATCACTTCCTATATATTTCTCTTTCTTTAATGGATCTCTTAAAGATACCTGTGCAGTAAATTCATGGAAACCTAAAGATTCAAATACGTATAAGGTAAGGTCTATTACTTTTTTGAATTCAGAATCCAACTGATCTGGAGTACAAAAGATATGTGCATCATCTTGAGTAAATCCTCTTACACGGGTTAAACCATGTAATTCACCACTTTGTTCGTATCGATAAACTGTACCAAATTCAGCAAAACGCTTCGGAAGATCCTTGTAACTCCAAGGAGCCGAATTATATATTTCACAGTGATGTGGGCAGTTCATAGGTTTCAGTAAAAATTCTTCACCTTCATTGGGAGTAAGGATTGGTTGAAAACTATCTGCACCATATTTTTCATAATGACCAGAAGTAACATAAAGTTCTTTTTGACCAATATGCGGCGTGATCACCATTTCGTAACCCGCTTTTTTCTGAGCTGCTTTCAGAAAATTCTCCAAACGCTCTCTTAAAGCGGCACCTTTAGGAAGCCATAATGGCAATCCTTGACCTACCTTTTGTGAAAAAGTGAAAAGTTGTAATTCTTTTCCTAGTTTTCTGTGATCGCGTTTTTTTGCTTCTTCTAAAAGTTCTAGATATTCCTTTAAGTCTTTTTGTTTTGGAAACGAGATACCATAAACTCTGGTTAATTGAGGATTTTTTTCATCTCCTCTCCAGTATGCTCCGGCAACACTCATTAACTTTACCGCTTTAATAATTCCTGTATTTGGAATATGTCCGCCTCGACATAGATCTGTAAAGCTGTCATGATCGCAAAAAGTAATGGTTCCGTCTTCTAAGTTTTCTATTAACTCAACTTTAAAAGGATTGTTTTGTGCCTTATAATAAGACAAGGCATCAGCCTTAGAAGAAGATCTCATACTAAACTCATGTTTTCCACGAGCAATATCGAGCATTTTATCTTCTATTTTTTTAAAGTCATTTTCAGAAATTTTTTGATCCCCAAAATCAACATCATAATAAAAGCCATTTTCTATCGCTGGTCCTATGGTTAACTTAGAGCCGGGATATAATTGTTCTATGGCTTGCGCCATAACGTGGGAAGTAGAATGCCAAAATGCTTTTTTTCCATCCTTGTCATTCCAGGTATATAATATAAGACTGCCGTCCGTAGTAAGTGGAGTAGAAGCTTCTACTATAGTATCATTAAATTTTGCCGAAACTACATTTCTGGCAAATCCTTCGCTAATACTTTTGGCTACATCCAATGGAGTAGCGCCACTCTCAAATTCCTTAACAGTGCCATCTGGCAAACTTATCTTTATCATATCAATTTATTATGGCGCAAAGATAATAGGTTAATTGCGGTTGCACAATATGCAGCGTCTATATATTACTCTTTATTATTGTGGTGTTCCCCAATCCAAAGATTGGGTCCGGGCTATCCACTCTATCTTTTGGTCCTTGCTATTTATGTCTTATATAAGTATCAAATAATGCATCTATTAATTGTGTGCTTATTGCAATGGCCCAAAAGGATATCGTTACTATCCCTAACACTTTAAGAAGGTAAAAGAGTTTTTTTTTGAACTCATCTTTTTATAACAAGGGATTTGAAAGCTGTTACGTTTGAATTCAATCTGTCTAGACTTTTCTTGTTTTTTAATTCTAGTCACAAGAAATGATATGGAGTTAATTTACAGGCAATAATTGCGAGTTAAATTTGTCCAAAATGAGTATTTACCATTGAATAATAAAACCGAAACCATTTTAATTAAATTATTTATCCATGATACTATCTTCCGGAAATTTAACCGAAAAATTTTATTGATCTGATTTGGAATTAATTATAAAAAGATTGTATTTTAGTATCCCGCATTTTTTAGGGAGAGTTAAAAAAATCTTTATATTTTTAATTTAAAATTTGTTTTTAATCAAAAAACCTATGTATATTTGCACCCGCTTTGGGACTAAGATACCAAGCGACAAAAAGTTCCTTGATTAGTGTGTATGTGATGTAAGATTTAGGAGAAGAAGTTCTCAAAAATTTTAACTAAAAAAAACTTAAATTAGTTTTGGTTGGTAAGGAAAAAGCATTGTATATTTGCAGCCGCTTTGAGCGGGAGTAAAAGTTCACAAATTACAGATTGAAAAGAGATCCCGAGGTTGGGTTTTAAAAAAAGGTTCAACTCCTTTTATTT
>DEXV01000005.1:48466-86107 GCA_002364325.1 Gillisia sp. UBA3175 | reverse complement strand
ACTGCCATTACCAACATTACCGAAGCAAGGATGATAACAAACCAGATTACCAATTCAATTAAAATCATAATCAAACCACCATTCGACTCTAATACTCTAGAGGCAAACTCTTGTGCAAATGATTGTGGTAACGTTGCAATAATACCCACCATAATTAATATAGAGATACCATTACCAACACCTTTATCAGTTATTTTTTCACCCAACCACATTGCAAATATGGTACCAGTAACTAGAATAATTACTGAAGAAATATAAAACATAGGTGTTTGTCCTAATATAAATGCTTCAGTAGGTACTCCTAAAGCTGGAAGACCTGCTAAATAACTAGGTGCTTGCACCAAACAAATACCAATGGTTAACCAACGGGTAATTTGAGTGATCTTCTTTCTTCCGCTTTCACCTTCTTTTTGTAATTTTTGTAGATAAGGTACTGCTATCTGCATTAATTGAACCACAATGGAAGCTGATATATAAGGCATAATACCTAATGCAAAAACAGAAGCATTAGCAAATGCCCCTCCTGTAAATGCATTTAATAAACCACCAAGTCCAGAATCAAAATTACCGGCAAAACCGCCTAATTGTGAAGCATCTATTCCTGGTAATACTACTTGTGCACCAAAACGGTACACTAAAAGAAGACCCAACGTAAGCATAATTCTGTTACGAAGCTCTTCTATCTTCCAAATGTTTTTTAAGGTATCAATAAATTTCATCCTTATCTTTAAATTATAGGGTTACTACTTCACCACCAGCAGCTTCAATAGCTTCTTTTGCTGAGGCAGTAAACTTATGAGCAGATACTTTTAATTTTGCTTTTAACTCTCCTCTTCCTAAAATCTTCACCATTTCGTTTTTGCCAGCAAGACCTAAACCAATTAAAGTTTCAAAGTCTACAGTATCTTTTATTTTTTTGTCATCTACCAACTGTTGTAGCGTATCAATGTTTATACCTTGATATTCTTTACGGTTGATGTTTGTAAACCCAAATTTAGGTACACGACGTTGAATAGGCATTTGTCCTCCTTCAAATCCAAGTTTCTTGGAATATCCAGAACGAGACTTTGCTCCTTTGTGACCACGTGTTGCAGTACCACCTTTACCAGAAGCTTGTCCACGCCCAACACGTTTCCCTTCTTTATGAGTTGAACCTTTTGCAGGTTTTAAGTTACTTAATTCCATTTTGTATATCTTAAACAGTTTCTACTGAAACTAAATGTTTCACTTTATTTACCATACCAAGAATGTTTGGCGTGTCTTCATGCTCTACTGTCTGACCCATTTTACGGAGGCCTAACGCTTCAAGCGTTCTTTTTTGGTTTTGCGTGCGGTTAATCTCGCTGCGTACCTTTGTTACTTTTATTTTTGCCATGTTCTTCAGTATTTATCCTTTATACAATTTTTCCAAAGTAATACCACGTTGCTTGGCTACAGTTTCTGCACTACGCAATTGTAACAAAGCATCAAATGTTGCTTTTACTACGTTATGCGGGTTAGAAGATCCTTGAGATTTCGACAATACATCGTGAACCCCTACAGCCTCTAATACAGCACGTACAGCACCACCAGCAATCAAACCAGTACCAGGAGCAGCTGGTAATAAATTTACACGAGCACCGGCATACTTACCTTTTTGTTCGTGCGGAAGTGTTACCTTATTTAAAGGAATACGTACCAGGTTTTTCTTGGCATCTTCAATACCTTTTGCAATTGCACTAGCAACATCCTTAGATTTACCAAGGCCTTGGCCTACTACGCCATTTTCATCACCAACAACTACAATGGCCGAAAATCCAAATGCTCTACCACCTTTAGTTACTTTAGTTACACGTTGTACACCTACCAAACGGTCTTTTAGGTCAAGACCTCCGGGTTTTACTGTTTCTACGTTTTTATAATCTTGATACATATTTCTTAAAATTTAAGACCGCCTTCGCGAGCGCCTTCAGCTAATGATTTTACTCTTCCGTGATACAGGTATCCGCCACGATCAAATGCTACAGCTTCTACACCAGCTTTTTGAGCTTTCTCAGCGATTGCCTTTCCTACTAATTTTGCAGCTTCACTTTTATTTACTTTTGAAGCGTCAATATCTTTATCTCTTGAAGATGCAGCAGTAATGGTAACCCCATTTACATCGTCAACAAGTTGTGCATAGATCTCTTTATTGCTTCGGAAAATAGCCAAACGTGGTCGCTCTGCTGTTCCTGAAACAGTCTTTCTGATTCTGAAACGAATTCGTTCCCTTCTGTCTGTTTTTGATAATGCCATAACGTTATATCTTATGCAGATTTACCTGCTTTTCTTCTTATTTGTTCACCTACAAACTTAATTCCTTTCCCTTTGTAAGGTTCTGGCTTACGGAAACCACGAATTTTCGCAGCTACTTGACCAACCAGTTGTTTGTCGTGTGATGTTAATTTTACTTTTGGATTTTTACCTTTTTCAGAAACGGTTTCAACTTTTACTTCTGGAGCAATGTCCATTACTATGTTATGTGAAAAACCAACGGCCAAATCCAATTTTTGTCCTTGGTTACTGGCACGGTATCCTACCCCTACCAATTCTAGTTCTTTTGTCCAACCGTTTGTTACTCCTTCAATCATATTATTGATTAAAGCTCTGTACAAACCGTGTTTTGCTTTGTGATCTTTTCCTTCAGTAGGACGCTCTAAAACGATAGTTCCATCTTCGTCTTTAATTGTTATTTCAGAAAATTCCTGAGATAACTCACCTAATTTACCTTTAACGGTAACTACGTTATCTTTAACTTCTACTGTTACGCCATCTGGAATGGCTACCGGGCTTTTACCTATTCTTGACATTTCTTAGTCTTTATTTTAGTATACGTAGCACAATACTTCGCCACCAACGTTCTTTTCTTGAGCTTGCTTTCCTGTCATTACTCCGTGTGAAGTAGAAACGATTGCAATACCCAGTCCATTTAATATACGTGGTATGGTTGAAGAACCTGTGTATTTACGTAAACCTGGTTTACTAATTCTTTGAATCTTTTTAATTACCGGATCTTTTGTAAGCTTATCATATTTTAAAGCGATCTTGATAGTTCCTTGCGGCCCTTTATCGTCTTCAAATTTATAGCTTAAGATATACCCTTGGTCAAACAAGATTTTGGTAATCTCTTTCTTAAGGTTTGACGCTGGTATCTCTACAACGCGGTGTCCTGCCTTAACGGCGTTTCTAACTCTTGTTAGAAAATCTGATATTGGATCTATATTCATTTTTAGTTATTTACGATAGTGGTTTTTGGTATTCCCAAACCTACTGCCTGTTTATGTTGTTACCAACTTGCTTTTCTAACACCAGGGATTAAGCCATTGTTTGCCATTTCACGGAACATTACACGTGAAATTCCAAATTGTCTCATATACCCTTTAGGTCGTCCGGTCAATTTACAACGGTTGTGCAAACGTACTGGAGAAGAGTTTGCAGGTAATTTTTGTAAACCTTCCCAATCGCCAGCTTCTTTTAAAGCTTTACGTTTTTCAGCATACTTTTTTACCATTTTTTGTCTCTTAACCTCACGGGCTTTCATTGATTCTTTAGCCATCTTAGTTCTTTTTAAAAGGTATTCCTAGTTCTGTTAGTAATGATTTCGCTTCTTTATCGGTTTCAGCGGAAGTTACAAAGGTAATATTCATACCTTCAATCTTCTTGATTTTATCGATATTGATTTCTGGGAAGATAATCTGTTCTGTTATTCCTAATGAATAATTTCCTCTTCCGTCAAAACCAGTTGCGTTGATTCCGTTAAAATCACGTACGTTAGGCAATGCACTTGTAATAAGTCTATCTAAAAACTCATACATACGCTCACCACGTAAGGTAACTTTCGCACCAATAGGCATTCCTTTTCTAAGTTTAAACGTGGCAACATCTTTCTTTGAAATAGTTGCTACAGCTTTTTGCCCTGTGATTTTTGTTAGTTCTTCTACGGAATACTCGATCAATTTTTTATCGGCTACGGCAGCTCCAACTCCACGAGACACAACAATGCGCTCTAGTTTTGGAACTTGCATCACGTTTGTGTAACCAAATTCATCTGTAAGGGCATTTACTACTTTACCCTTGTATTCTTCTTTAAGTCTTGGTGTATATGCCATAACTATAATACTTGATTTGATTTTTTAGCAAATCGTACTTTCTTTCCATCTTCCATTCTATAACCTACTCGTGTTGCTTTTCCACTTTTAGGATCTATCAATGATAGGTTTGAAATGTGAATAGGAGCTTCTTTTTCGGAAATTCCACCTTGAGGGTTTGCCGCACTTGGCTTCTCATGTTTCTTTACCGTATTTACTCCTTCTACTATTGCTTTGTTTTTGTCAAGCATAACCTTCATTACCTTACCTTCTGAGCCTTTGTGCTCTCCGGCAGTAACTACTACTGTATCGCCTGATTTTATTTTAAGCTTTGCCATCTTGTTATCTATTATAGCACTTCTGGTGCTAATGATACTATTTTCATAAATTGTCTGTCACGAAGCTCTCTGGCTACAGGACCGAAAACACGTGTTCCTCTCATTTCCCCTTGAGGTCCTAAAAGTACACAAGCGTTATCGTCGAAACGGATATATGATCCGTCTGGTCGTCTAACTTCTTTCACGGTACGTACCACTACTGCTGTAGAAACGGCACCTTTTTTAATGTTTCCGTTAGGAGTAGCTTCTTTTACTGAAACTACAATTTTGTCCCCAATGGAAGCATATCTCTTTTTTGTACCGCCTAACACACGGATGGTAAGTACTTCCTTAGCACCGGTGTTGTCTGCTACTCTAAGTCTTGATTCTTGCTGTATCATGATTACTTCGCTCTTTCAATTATTTCTACTAATCTCCAACATTTGGTTTTACTTAAAGGTCGTGTTTCCATGATCTTTACTGTATCTCCTTCGTTGCAGTCGTTTGTCTCATCGTGCGCTACGTATTTCTTCGTTTTCAGCACGAATTTTCCGTACATAGGGTGTTTCATTTTCTTAGTTTCAGCAACTACAATAGATTTCTCCATTTTGTTACTGGTTACTACACCTATACGTTCTTTTCTTAAGTTTCTTTTTATTTCCATCTTTCAGCTTCGTACTGTTATTGCACTTCTCTTTTAGTTAGTTCGGTCGCAATTCTAGCAATGCTTCTGCGTTGCCCTCTTAATTGAATTGGATTTTCCAACGGTGAAATGGTATGAGCCATTTTAAGGTCTGTATATGCCTTAGTCGATTCAGCAAGTTGTTCTTGTAACTCTGCCGTTGATGCTTCTTTTATTTCTGATTGTTTCATAGTGACAATTTCAAAAATTATTCTTGATAATCTCTAGACATTACAAACTTTGTTCGTACTGGCAATTTTTGCGCTGCCAATCGTAAAGCTTCTTTAGCGGTTGCCATTGGCACACCAGAAACTTCGAACATAATTCGACCAGGTTTTACAACAGCTGCGTAATATTCTACAGCACCCTTACCTTTACCCATACGTACTTCAAGAGGTTTTTTAGTAATTGGCTTATCTGGAAATATCATAATCCAGATAGAACCTTCTCTCTTCATATAACGAGTAGCGGCAATACGTGCAGCTTCTATTTGACGTGCTGTCACAAATTTTGAATCTAAAGACTTAATACCAAAGGTACCGTTAGCCAATCGGTGTCCACGACCAGCGTTGCCTTTCATGCGACCTTTTTGTTGCTTACGGTATTTTGTTCTCTTAGGTTGTAACATGTTCTTCTTTTTAAAAAATTACTTTCTGCGACGTGATTTGTTACCACCTCGCCCGGCTCCTTTTCCACCTTTTTTGGATAAACCAACTAGTGGCGAAAGATCTCTTTTTCCATATACTTCACCCTTCATGATCCATACTTTAACACCCAACTTACCATAGGTAGTTTGAGCTTCTACTAAAGCATAATCAATATCGGCTCTAAATGTTGAAAGCGGGATACGACCATCTTTGTACGCTTCTGAACGTGCCATTTCGGCTCCGTTTAAACGTCCTGAGATTTGTATTTTAATTCCTTCAGCATTCATACGCATTGCAGCAGCTATAGCCATTTTTATTGCACGACGGTATGAAATTCTATTTTCAATTTGTCTAGCAACACTTGCTCCTACTAAATGTGCATCAAGCTCAGGTCTTTTAATCTCATGGATGTTAATCTGCACCTCTTTGCCGGTAATTTTCTTAAGCTCTTCTTTAAGCTTGTCTACTTCCTGACCTCCTTTACCGATAATAATACCGGGGCGGGCTGTGGTTATAGTAACGGTTACAAGCTTAAGGGTACGCTCAATGATTACCCTAGACACACTAGCTTTACTTAAACGAGCGTGAATGTACTTTCTAATCTTATCGTCTTCGGCTAATTTATCGCCGTAGTCGTTGCCTCCGTACCAGTTGGATTCCCATCCTCTAATGATACCTAAGCGGTTACCGATTGGATTTGTTTTCTGTCCCATTTAATTATTAGCTTTGTGTGTTATCGTTAGCTCCAAGTATCATCGTAACATGATTGGAACGTTTTCTAATTCTATGCGCACGACCTTGTGGTGCAGGGCGAAGTCTCTTCAACATGGTACCACTGTCTACGCGTATCTCTTTAATAAAAAGGTCTGCATCTTCTACTGAAGCATCTTCATTTTTTGCTTGCCAATTTGCAATGGCCGAAAGCAATAGTTTTTCCAAACGTCCTGACGCTTCTTTTTTGCTAAACCTTAATATATTAAGTGCTTTATTTACCTTTTCACCACGGATTAAATCTGCAACTAAACGCATTTTTCTTGGTGATGTAGGGCAATTGTTCAATTTAGCAAAGTACTGTGTTTTCTTTGCTTCCTTGATCTGTTCTGCTCTTTCTCTTTTACGAACTCCCATGGCTTATTATTTTTTTCCTTTGTTTTTTGCACCTGCGTGACCACGGAATGATCTTGTAGGTGAAAATTCGCCTAATTTATGTCCTACCATATTTTCAGTAACATACACCGGAACGAATTGACGTCCATTATGTACTGCGATAGTTTGACCAACAAAATCTGGAGTTATCATTGAAGCACGAGACCAAGTTTTGATCACGGTCTTCTTATTTGAAGCCACATTTTGTTCTACTTTCTGTTCTAACTTATAGTGAACGTAAGGTCCTTTTTTTAACGATCTTGCCATAACTTATTTCTTTCTACGTTCTATAATGTATTTATTACTTGCTTTAGTTCTCTTACGAGTCTTGTAACCTTTTGCAGGAAGCCCTTTACGAGAACGTGGGTGCCCTCCAGAAGACTTACCTTCACCACCACCCATTGGGTGATCCACAGGGTTCATCGCTACTGGTCTTGTTCTTGGTCTTCTACCCAACCATCTACTTCTACCAGCTTTACCAGAAACGATAAGTTGATGATCACTGTTGGAGATCGCTCCAATAGTTGCCATACAAGTTACCAATACTCGTCTGATCTCTCCAGAAGGAAGTTTAATAGTTGCATATCTACCCTCTCTTGCTACTAATTGAGCAAAAGCTCCAGCACTACGAGCCATAACAGCTCCTTGTCCAGGACGTAATTCTATACAAGAAATAATAGTTCCCAACGGAATAGCTGAAAGTGGCATTGCATTTCCAATTTCTGGAGGTGCAGCATCAGCGTCAGAAACAATGTTCTGATCTACTTGAAGACCGTTTTGAGCTACTACATATCTTTTCTCACCATCTTGATAATTCAAAAGTGCGATAAAAGCTGTTCTGTTAGGATCATATTCTATAGACGCAACTGTAGCAGGAACTCCATGCTTGTCACGTTTAAAGTCGATAATTCTGTAACGCCTTTTGTGACCACCACCTTTATAGCGCATGGTCATTTTTCCTTGACTGTTTCTACCACCTGACTTTTTAATCGGAGCTAATAAACTCTTCTCCGGCTTATCAGTAGTAATGGCGTCAAAACCATTAACTACTCTAAAACGCTGACCAGGGGTGATTGGTTTTAATTTTCTAACTGACATTCTTTAATCTTAAAGATTACTGTATAAATCAATAGTTTCACCTTCCGCCACCTGTACTAATGCTTTCTTGAAAGCACTTGTTTTACCAGTGATCACTCCCGTTTTTGTAAAACGAGATTTACGATCTGGACGGACATTAATTGTGCGAACTTTAGTAACTGAAACTCCATAAGCAGACTCTATTGCGCCTTTAATTTCAATCTTGTTCGCCTTATTATTAACCACAAACGAATAACGGTTATTCAACTCGCTATCTGCTGTCGCTTTTTCTGTAATAATAGGTTTTATTAAGATACTCATATCGTTTATTTACTTAAATTCAACTCAATTCCTTCTAAAGACCCCTCTACAAACACAAGATTATTTGCGTTTAATATTTTGTAAGTGCTTAATTCTGAGCTACTTACAACTTCGGTGCCCTTTAAATTGCGTGACGACAAATATACATTTTTATTTGAGTCACCCAACACTATAAGAGATTTTTTATTCTCTATTCCTAAACCTTTTAAAACTTCAATAAAGTTTTTAGTTTTTGGAGTATCAAATTGAAAATCTTCTACTATTATAATCGCCTTGTCATTTGCTTTAATCGATAAAGCAGATTTTCTAGCCAATCTTTTTAAGTTTTTGTTCAATTTAAAACCGTAGTTTCTTGGGCGTGGTCCAAACATACGTCCACCACCTCTAAAAACACCAGATTTTATACTACCAGCACGAGCTGTACCAGTACCTTTTTGCTTCTTAATCTTACGTGTACTTCCTGAAATTTCCGCACGCTCTTTTGCTTTGTGCGTTCCCTGACGTTGATTTGCCAAGTATTGTTTTACATCAAGATATACAGCATGATTGTTAGGCTCTATCGCGAAAACAGAATCTGAAAGGTTCACCTTTCTTCCTGTTTCTTTTCCTTTAATATCTACAACTGCTATTTCCATTACTTCTGAATGATTACGTATGAGTTATTGTGTCCAGGAATACATCCTTTTACAACAAGTAGATTTTTATCTGCAACTACTTTTAAAACTCTTAAGTTTTCTAATTTCACTTTTTCACCACCCATACGGCCAGCCATACGCATTCCCTTGAATACTCTCGCAGGATAAGACGCAGCACCAATCGATCCCGGGGCTCTTAAACGGTTATGTTGACCGTGAGTAGCTTGTCCTACTCCGCCAAACCCGTGTCTCTTTACTACACCTTGAAAACCTTTACCTTTGCTTATTCCTGAAATATCCACGAATTCACCTTCAGTAAAATGTTCTACAGTAATGCTATCACCTAATTTGTGATCCCCATCAAAACCTTTAAATTCAACGACTTTACGCATTGCTGCAGCACCGGCTTTTTTAGCGTGCCCTGTGGCAGCTTTGTTAGCGGTCTTTTTGTCATCGAAACCTAACTGAAGAGCTTCATACCCATCAATCTCTTTGGTTCTGACTTGGGTAATTACGCAAGGACCTGCTTGAATAACGGTACAAGGAATATTCTTCCCGTTCTCGTCATAAATGCTAGTCATGCCTATTTTTTTTCCTATTAACCCAGACATAATTAATTATTGATTAAATTAAATTGATTTATTTTAAAAATATTCAGGATTGAAAATACTTCCAATCCTGAATGTATTTTTCCGTTTTTCCCTCGACAACTGCTCGGGACATGTAATTGAAAGTAATAACTTTCTTAAGATCCCGAAAAAATTCGGGATGGATTCTTCTAAACTTTTGTTTCGCTAAAGCTTACAAAAGCTAAAAATTATCACACTTTGATCTCTACTTCTACTCCGCTTGGTAATTCCAATTTCATTAAAGCATCGATAGTTTTAGATGAAGAACTATATATGTCCAACAATCTTTTGTACGAGCTTAACTGAAATTGCTCACGCGCCTTTTTATTAACGTGTGGAGAACGCAATACAGTAAAGATTTTTTTATGTGTAGGCAATGGGATTGGCCCTGTTACTACAGCACCCGTAGTTTTTACGGTTTTTACGATCTTCTCTGCAGACTTATCTACTAAGTTATGATCGTAAGATTTAAGTTTTATTCTGATTTTTTGACTCATATCCCTATTATTAATCGTTTGTACCTTTAGCTGCTTTTATAACTTGCTCAGAAATATTTGAAGGTGTTTCAGCATAGTGAGCAAATTCCATAGTAGAGGTTGCTCTACCAGAAGATAATGTTCTTAATGTTGTAACGTAACCAAACATTTCAGAAAGAGGTACTTCAGCCTTGATAACTTTTGCACCAGATCTGTCTGACATATCGTTTACTTGACCTCTTCTTCTGTTAAGATCCCCTACGATATCTCCCATGTTTTCTTCCGGAGTTACAACTTCAACCTTCATAATTGGCTCAAGAATGATAGCACCTGCTTTTTTTGCAGCAACTTTATAACCCATTTTAGCAGCCAATTCGAAAGATAGTTGATCGGAATCCACAGGGTGGAAAGATCCATCTTTCAATTCTACTTTTAACGTATCCATTTTAAAACCAGCCAATGGACCAGCTTTCATAGCTTCTCTAAATCCTTTTTCCACAGAAGGGATAAATTCTTTAGGAATACGTCCACCTTTTACTGAATCGATAAATTGCAATCCAGGACCTTTAAAGTCCTCGTCTGCTGGAGACATTTCGAAAACAATATCACCAAATTTACCACGTCCACCAGATTGTTTTTTGTAAACTTCTCTATGATCTGCAGTTCTAGTAATAGTCTCTTTATATTCAACTTGAGGCTGACCTTCGTTAACCTCTACTTTGAATTCTCTTTTTAAACGATCTACAAGAATCTCCAAGTGCAATTCTCCCATTCCTGAAATAATTGTTTGACCTGAAACTTCATCTGTTTTAACTTGGAAAGTTGGATCTTCTTCAGCTAATTTTGCTAAAGCCATACCCATCTTATCCACATCAGCCTTTGTTTTAGGCTCCACTGCAATACCAATTACTGGTGTAGGGAAAGACATAGACTCTAATGTGATAGGGTGTTTTTCGTCTGTAAGTGTATCTCCTGTTTTAATATCTTTAAAACCAACAGCAGCTCCAATATCTCCAGCTTCAATTCTATCTATAGGCTCTTGCTTGTTAGCATGCATTTGGTAGATACGAGAAATACGTTCTTTTTTACCAGAACGGTTATTCAACACGTAAGAACCAGCATCCAAAGCACCTGAATACACTCTAAAGAAAGCTAAACGACCAACGAAAGGATCGGTTGCAATTTTAAAAGCCAAAGCAGAGAAAGGCGAATCCACGTGTGGTTTACGACTCTCTGGTTCTTCTGTATCAGGGTTGATACCTATAATAGCTTCAACATCAGATGGAGCCGGCAAATATCTCATAACTGCGTCAAGCATTGCCTGTACACCTTTATTTTTAAAAGCAGAACCACACATCATTGGGATGATAGACATATCTATAGTTGCAGCTCTAAGAGCAGCAATAATTTCGTCTTCAGTAATAGAAGCTTCGTCCTCAAAGAATTTCTCCATAAGAGCCTCATCGTAATCCGCAACAGCTTCTACCAATAAAGTTCTGTATTTATCTACATCAGCTTTCAATTCTTCAGGAATATCTATAACCTTATAGGTCATCCCCATATCATCTTCATTCCAAACAATAGCTGTTTTTGAAATTAAATCAACTACTCCTTTAAAATTCTCCTCATCACCAATTGGAATTTGTAAAGGCACTGGGTTTCCACCCAACATTGATCTAACCTGGCTGCAAACATTAAAAAAGTCAGATCCCTGACGGTCCATTTTGTTTACGAAACCAATACGCGGAACTTTATATTTATCTGCTTGTCTCCATACAGTTTCAGATTGTGGCTCAACACCATCAACCGCACTAAATAGAGCAACCATACCATCCAATACACGTAAAGAACGTTCTACCTCTACGGTAAAATCTACGTGGCCTGGGGTATCAATAATATTTACGGTAAATTCTTGATCTCTATAAGTCCACTTACAATGAGTTGCAGCAGAAGTAATTGTAATACCTCTTTCCTGCTCCTGTTCCATCCAGTCCATAGTTGCTGCACCATCGTGAACTTCTCCAATCTTGTGACTTATTCCGGTATAGTATAATATACGTTCTGTACAAGTGGTTTTACCAGCATCAATATGCGCCGCAATACCTATATTTCTTGTGAATTTTAAATCTCTTTGTGCCATTTTTTTAGAATCTAAAGTGAGAGAATGCTTTGTTAGCTTCAGCCATCTTATGTGTATCTACTCTTTTCTTAACAGCAGCACCTTCTTCTTTAGCAGCAGCAATTACTTCTGCAGCTAATCTTTGGGCCATAGATTTCTCATTACGTTTTCTTGAGTAAGAGATCAACCATTTCATTGCAGTTGAAACTTTACGATCTGGTCTAATTTGCATTGGGATCTGAAAAGTTGCACCTCCAACACGTCTACTTCTTACCTCTACGTGTGGCATTACATTAGAAAGAGCATCTTTCCAAATTTCAAGACCTGTTTTTTCTTCGTCTTGTTTTTTCTCATCTACAATTGCAATTGCATCATAGAATACTTTAAAAGAGACTGATTTTTTACCATCCCACATCATCATGTTAACGAAACGTGTCACTAACTGATCATTAAATTTTGGATCTGGTAAAATAGGCCTCTTCTTTGCCTGTCTTTTTCTCATGTCTTTACATTAAAAGTTTTTAATTACTTCTTAGGGCGTTTTGCACCGTACTTAGATCTTCTTTGCGTTCTACCTTCAACACCTGCGGTATCTAAGGCACCACGAACAATGTGATATCTAACTCCCGGTAAATCTTTTACCCTTCCACCTCTAACCAATACTATCGAGTGCTCTTGTAGATTGTGTCCTTCTCCAGGGATGTATGCGTTCACTTCCTTTCCATTAGTTAACCTTACCCTTGCAACTTTACGCATTGCAGAGTTAGGTTTCTTAGGAGTAGTTGTGTAAACACGCGTACACACACCTCGTCTTTGAGGGCACGAATCTAAAGCAGCCGATTTACTCTTCTTGGTTATTTTGGCTCTTCCTTTTCGTACTAATTGTGAAATTGTTGGCATAATTTCTTTTACACTTATTATTGTTATAAAATTACCTCCCTACTTTTTAGGGTCTGCAAAGGTATGAATAAAAACCAATTATTCAAATCTTAATTCATTAATTTTCAATAGAATCTTATTATTAAGACAGATTTGAAGATTGGTAGCCTAAGAGGTTAGAATTATAACTAAACTTTGGTGATTATCACAAAATTTGTATGCCACATATTCAAATATGATCAATATTACTGTGTATTACTAAATCTTATATCAAAATTTAAGAGAAATAGCTTCCTATACAAAAATGAATAATAATTCTAACAAAACCTCATAAAGCTTTTAGTTTACGACAAAAACTTAACCCAACATTAACTAATATTTCTATTTTTTAGAAAAAATAAACAAATGTTAATCATTTAATAATTTGATTTACAATACATAGGCCTTTAATAATATAGACAAATGAAACATACGCTCTAATTTTGTGAGTTTAATTTTGGTTAATTAACGTTTTCTTATCACTTTTGACGACGGCTAATTCAAATTAAATAAACAATGAAAACAAAATTTAGTAAAATTTTGACGCTTTTATTAGCGTTTATTGTGCAAATGACCTTTGCACAACAACAGTCCGTAACGGGAACCGTTACCGATGAAGATGGTTTACCTCTTCCAGGGGTGAACATAATAGTTAAGGGCACCACCACCGGTGTTCAATCCGATTTTGATGGTAATTTTGCTGTTCAAGCGGCACAAGGAGATGTTCTTGTATTCACTTTCGTAGGTTTACAAACTACCGAAGTAGCAGTAGGTACTGCATCGAATTATCAAGTAGTTTTAAAATCTGACGCATCTCAACTTGACGAAGTGGTAGTAACTGCTCTTGGTATTTCTAGGGAGAAAAAATCTCTTGGTTATGCTACACAAGAAGTAGATGGATCAGAATTAAACACTGCAAAAGAAGGAAACTTTGTAAACTCTCTTTCTGGAAAAGTTTCAGGACTTGATATTAAAAAGAGTTCTACTTTAGGTGGATCTTCTAACGTTGTTATTCGTGGTTATTCTTCTATTACAGGTAACAACCAAGCATTATTTGTTGTAGATGGAGTTCCATTGAACAACGAAACTTATAATACTGGGGGACAAACAACAGGAGGTGATGGTTACGATTATGGTAACGGCGCATCAGATATTAACCCAGATGACATTGCAAGCGTTAACGTATTAAAAGGTGCTGCGGCAACCGCTCTTTATGGATCTAGAGCTGCGAATGGTGCTATTATTATTACCACTAAAAAAGGTAAAAAGAATCAAGGTTTAGGTGTAACTATTAACACTTCCATTTCTGTAGGAAATTATGATAAAGATACTTTCCCTATTTTTCAAAAAGAATATGGTCAAGGATATGGACCCTATTATGGTGCAGGTCCTGGTGAATACTTTCTTTCTGAAGATATTAACCAAGATGGTGTAGACGATCTTGTGATACCTACTACAGAGGATGCTTCTTTTGGTGCTCCATTTGATCCATCTTTACAAGTTTACGGATGGCAATCTTTCTATCCTGAATTAGACACTTATCAACAATCTATGCCTTACGTGGCTTCTGCGCATGGTCCGGAATATATTTTCCAGACTGCATATACAGATACTGAAAACATTGCAGTAAGTGCGGGTAGCGAAACTGGATCTTCAAGATTAAGTTATACAAGACTTAATCAAACTGGTATTCTTCCAAATTCAGAAATTGGAAGACACACGTTAGATTTCTCTGGAACTTTAGATTTAACCGATAAATTTACAGCTACAGCAAAAGCTACTTATACCAAAACTTCAGGTTTAGGACGTTATGGAACAGGGTATGACGCCGAGAATATTATGACCAACTTCAGACAGTGGTGGCCAAACAACGTAGATCTTAAAGAACAAAGAGATGCATATTTCCAAACAGGAAGAAATATTTCATGGAACCCAAACAGCTTTAGTGATACTTCACCAATCTATTGGGATAACCCATATTTCACTCGTTACGAAAATTATAATACAGACGAAAAGAACAGACTTTTTGGATATGCTACTTTAGGGTACGAATTCACCGATTGGTTTAATGTTTTAGGTCGTGTAACTGTAGATAATTCTAGCGAATTACGTGAAGAAAGAAATAACATAGGTTCTGTAGATCTTTCCTCTTATGACAGAACAAATATTAATTTCATAGAGTATAACTATGATTTCTTTGCAAACTTTGATAAAGATTTTGGTGAAGATTTCGGCTTAACAGCTACTTTAGGTACCACCTATCGTCAAACAAAATTAAACGCGATATCTGCAGGTACTAATGGTGGTTTAACTTTGGCAGGACTGTACACTTTAAGCAACTCTGCATCTCCTATCGAATTTCCAGATGAAACGGAACAAGATATTAGAGTAGCAGGATATTTTGGTACTGCTAGTGTAGATTATATGAACACTTTTTATGTTGAAGGATCTTTAAGAAGAGATGTTTTCTCTACGCTTACAGATGGAGAAAATGGTTTTAACTATCCAGCGATCTCTACTTCTATTATCTTCTCAAACTTTATAGAGAGCAGTGCATTAAGCTACGGTAAGTTTAGAGCTGGATATGGTGAAGTAGGTAATGGTGCAGGCGCTTACCAACTAAGAAACACTTTTAATGCTATAGCTGGATTTAATGGTACTCCATTGTACTCCAACCCAGCTACTGCTAAAAACCCTAACTTGACAGAAGAGCGTACCAACGAACTAGAATTAGGTTTGGAAATGAGTTTCTTCAACAGAAGATTTGGATTTGATGCGTCTGTTTACAAAAAAGAAACAGAAAATCAAATTATACCAATTAGCGTTACTCCAGCAACAGGATTTACTAATTATGTAGTGAACTCTGGAGTTGTTGAGAACCAAGGTTTAGAATTACAAGTTTATGGTTCCCCTGTTAAAACTGAAGATTTCGAGTGGAGAATCAATACAAACTTCTCAACTTATAAGAGTGAGGTTACTAAGTTAGTAGGCGATACTGAAAACTTATTATTAACTTCTTTCTTTGGAGTATCATTAAACGCAGCTCTTGGAGAACCTTATGGTGTAATTAGAGGTACAGACTATGTTTATTCAGACAATGGAGAAAGAACAGTAAGAGCAGATGGTAAATATTTTAAAACTCGTAGTCGTAATGAAGTAATTGGAGATATTAACCCAGACTGGAAAGCGGGAATTTCTAACTCTGTACGTTACAAGAACTGGGATTTTAGTTTCTTAATTGATATTCAAGAAGGTGGTAGCGTATTTAGTGGAGATATGTACTTTGGTCTTGCTACCGGTGTATATGCTGAAACTGCTGGACTTAACGATCTAGGAAATCCATTAAGAAATCCTGTTACTGATGGAGCTGATTCTGGAGGACTTGTATTACCAGGTGTACAAGGAACTGTAACTTACGATGCAAATGGTCAATACACAGTTACTAACACATCTAACAATGACGTTAGAGCAGCTGTAGAGGATTATACTAACCCACTTGGTCGTTATGGTAATGCACCAGATGCTCAATTTGTATATGATGCTTCTTACGTAAAATTAAGAGAGGTAACTTTATCTTACAGCTTACCTAAAAACTATATTGATAATTTACCTTTCACAGGAGTTAAACTTTCTGCTACTGGTCGTAACCTATGGATAATCGACAAAGATCTTCCATACGCAGATCCAGAATCTGGATTTAGTGCTGGTAACATTCAAGGTTTCCAAATAGGGGCTTATCCTTCTACAAGAGAATATGGTCTTAACGTACAATTACAATTTTAAAAAATAAAAAACGATGAAGAAATTATTAATTTTAGGCGTTATGCTCGTTCTTTCGGCTACAAGTTGTACCAAAGATATTACCGACAATAACGTTGATCCCAAAAGACCGGAAACCGTTCCGGCCGCAACTTTGGTCAGCAATGCTGAAAAGAATTTAGGTGATCTTATGACAGAGGTTTCTAACGGAAGAAACCTATTTAGAATCTGGTCTCAACACTGGACAGAAACTACCTATACCGATGAGGCAAACTACGACATTGTTGGTAGAGATCCTTCTGCTGGTTTTTGGGTACGTATCTATAACAACGTTCTTCAGGATCTTAAATCTGCTCGCGGATTTATTGCTGATGACCTATTGTTAGACGATGCAACTAGAGCTAATCAACTTGCTATTATAGACTTGTTAGAAGTATATTCTTATCAAACCTTGGTTGACTTAAATGGTGATGTTCCTTATTCTGAAGCACTAAACGTTTCTGAGAATATTCAGCCAGCTTATGATGATGCTGCTACTATTTATCAAGACCTAATTACAAGAGCTACTGCAGATGCTGCTACTCTTGCAATGGGAGGAGATTCTTTTGGAGCTGCAGATATTTATTATAATGGTGATACTGCTAAATGGGCAAAATTTGCGAACTCTTTATTACTTAGATTAGGTATGAGAATTGCAGATGTTAACCCAACTTTAGCTGCTGCTACTGTAAGTCAAGCTTTTGCAAATGGAGTTATGGAATCATCAGATGATAGCGCAATAATTAAATACGAAGGTGCTTTTCCTAACAACAACCCAATCCACAATAACTTTGTGTTAAACAATCGTGGTGGTGATTATGTTGCAGGTCAAACTTCTGTAGATTATTTATTATCTGTAAATGATCCACGTATCGATAACTTTTTCGATTCTAATGTAGATGGTTTCGTTGGAGCTCCAATTGGAGATAACAACTCTTACGCTAACTTTTCACACATCAATCCAACAATTACTGATGACCCAACTTATCCAGGAGCAATCCTTGAATATTTTGAAGTTCAGTTTTTCTTAGCTGAAGCTGTAGAAAGAGGATTTATAACTGGTGATGCCGAAATGTTCTATAACGAAGCTGTAACTGCAAATATCGTTAAATTTGATGGTACAGAAGCAGAAGCAACAGCTTACCTCGCTCAACCAGAAGTAAAGTATAGCTCTGCTAACTATGAAGAATTAATTGGAACTCAAAAGTGGATCGCATTATTCGCTAATGGATTTGAAGCATGGACTGAGTGGAGAAGATTGGATTATCCAGATTTCTTAGTAAGCCCGGTTAATAGCAATTTATCTATTAACGTACCATTGAGAGTTTTCTATCCAACTTCTGAAATTCAGTTGAACAGAACTAATTATACTGCAGCAGTTCAAAATATTGGAGGTGCAGATAATTTAATCTCTCCTGTATTCTGGGATGTGCAATAATTAAATTCTATAAATTGTTTTATAAAAAGCTGCCTTCGGGCGGCTTTTTTTTGTTAAATATTTATCTATTATTTAATATCGTTTCATCCCAATTTTAATCCTAAACGTTACCGAGTTTGAAATAAATAATCCTCTTTTAAGGAGTTGAAATATGAAACTCATTAACAAAAAACAGCCTTCTTACAGAGTTAAAGAATAAACAATCGTTTAAATAAAAAAAATAGGTATTCATTAACTAAATGAATAAAAACCTGAATTAATCTTAAGTATTTTAAAATAATATCGAGCAGCACCAAAAATTAACTTGACAAACACTTGCTTTATTAACAATGTTTTATCATTTTTGGCTCGGCTAATTCAAATAAACTAGAATATGAAATCAAATTTTACGCGATTTTTAACGCTTTTAATTGCGTTAATTGTGCAAATGACCTTTGCACAACAAAAGTCCGTAACGGGAACCGTTACCGACGAAGATGGTCTACCTCTACCTGGGGTAAACATAATTATTAAGGGCACCTCAACAGGGGTTCAAACAGACTTTGATGGTAATTATGCAATTGTTGCCTCTCAAGGCGATATATTGGTGTTTTCCTTTATAGGTCTTGTAAGAACTGAAAAAACAATAGGTGCTTCTAATTCTATTAATGTTATAATGCAAGCAGATGCGGCCCAATTGGATGAGGTTGTGGTAACTGCATTAGGGGTAACAGCAAATCCCAGATCTTTAACCTATGCTTCTGAAACTGTTACTTCAGATGATATAGAAAATACAGGGGAAACCAATCTCGTTAACTCCTTATCGTCAAAAGCTGCAGGAGTAAGTGTGGTAAGCTCTTCAGGTTCTGTTGGAGCATCATCCAATATAAGAATTAGAGGAAACACATCTATTAACAGATCCAACAGCCCACTATTTGTTGTGGACGGAGTGCCCATAGATAATTCTACGGTTGATAATGGAGTTGGTGGAGTAGATAATTCCAATCGAGCTGTGGATATAAACCAGGCTGATATAGCCTCTATAGAAATACTTAAAGGTACTGCTGCACAAACACTATATGGTTTGAGAGCAGCAAATGGAGTAATTCTTATCACTACGAAAAAAGGTATTACTGGCGCTCCAATGGTTTCGGTTTCATCTACACTTCAATTTAGTGAGGTAAATCAATTGCCTGATTTGCAAACTGAATATTCCCAGGGTAGCCCCAGAGGTGGTGTTTTAACTTATAGAGGACCAGAAACGCGTGAAGGTTTTAGCTGGGGTCCAAGAATTTCTAGCTTGGAATATGATGGAGATACTTCCTATCCTTATGATCGTAATGGTAGGCTTGTTCCACAAGGAGAAGGAAATGGTCAACCGGCAAATGCTTACGATCATTATGATTTTTTTGTTACCGGAGTTCTTCAAGAGCAAAATGTATCGGTTAGAGGTGGAAGTGAAAAGATTAAATATTATGTTTCTGGATCAAACTTAGATCAAACAGGGGTTGCCCCCAAAGAAGATTTCGCAAGAAAATCCTTCAGATCTGACATTAGTGCCTTCCTTACAGATAAATTTGAATTATCAGCTAGTGGAAATTATGTTACTTCAGGCGGTAGAAGAGTACAACGAGGATCAAATGTTTCAGGAATTATGTTAGGCCTTTTAAGATCTACACCTACCTTTGATAACGGTAACGGAAGAAGTGGTCGATTAGCCGCAAACACACCGGAAACCTATGAACTACCTGATGGAACACAACGAAGTTATAGAGCTGGAATATATGATAACCCTTACTGGACGGTAGCCAAAAATCCATCCTTTGATGATGTAAAAAGATTTATAGGGAGGTTATCTTTTGAGTACAAACCTTTTGATTGGGCAACAGTTCAAGGAACTTTAGGTTACGATCAATATTCAGATAATAGAAAAGCTGGGGTTGATATTAATTCCGCAGGAAATCCTCAAGGACAGGTTTTTAATCAAACAGTTTTTAACGAAGATATAAACACGCAATTGTTGTTCCTAACGGAAAGAAATCTTGGAGAGAAAATTGTTTTTAATGGTTTACTAGGGTACGATGGTTATAAAACCGAATCGCTGTTTAATTCTACTTTGGGGAATGGATTAACGATACCTGGATTTTTTGTCGTATCAAATACCGCAAGTCAATCTGTAGCAGAATCTGTTGGAAGAAAAGAACTAGATGCTTTCCTTGCAGATGCTAAATTTGCTTATGATAACACTTTGTTTGTTAATGGTACTTTTAGAAATGACTGGTCCTCTACATTACCGGATGATAATAATTCCTTCCAATCCTATAGTTTTGGAGCAAGTTTTGTCTTTACTGAATTATGGCAAAACGATGTTTTAAATTATGGAAAACTAAGAGGGTCTTATGGTAAAACAGGTAACGATGCTCCTATTTTTTCAACACTTACTTATTACAATGCTGCAGCGGCAGGTGGAGATGGATTTATTGATGAGAATCAATTTCCTATTTTCTCTAATGTTGCTTTTGAAAGATCTGCGCAATTGGGGAACCCAAATATTAGGCCAGAGGTTACTACAGAATATGAAATTGGTGCCGAATTCAATTTATTTGATTCCAGACTTAAACTAGATGTTGCCTACTATAACAAAACCACAGAAGATCAAATTATTTCAATTGATCAGCCTGCGGTTACTGGATTTACCAATCGAATTGTAAATGCTGGAAAAATAGAGAATTACGGTTGGGAAATTTCTGGAGGAGTCGATATAATAAGAGGAGAAGATTTTAATTGGAGTGTTGATGCAAACTGGACGGCTTATGAAAACAATGTGGTTGAGTTGGCTCCTAATGTAGAATCCATCTTTTTAGCCGGATTTACCTCAACCTCTAGTAGAGTTATTGCCGGAGAACCATTTGGTGCTATTTTCGGATCTAGATTTCAAAGAAATGAAAACGGTGAATTGTTAATAGGAGATAATGGTTTTCCAATTGTAGATACAGAAGATGGTGTGGTAGGAGATCCGATCCCGAATTGGACAATGGGAATAAGAAATTCTCTATCTTATAAAAATTTCAGCCTTTCAGCATTATTAGATATTCGTCAAGGTGGTGATATCTGGTGTGGAACATGCGGAATTATTGATTATTTTGGAACTTCCCAAAAAACGGCAGATCAAAGAGAAATCACCGATTTTGTATTTGATGGGGTTAATGCTAATACCGGAGAAACCAATACTACAGAAGTTGCTTTATATGATCCTGCAAATGGGTTAGGAGCGAATAGATGGGTTCGATATGGTTTTGGTGGAATTTCTGAAGATTATATTTTCGATTCTTCTTGGGTACGTTTGAGAGAAGCATCTCTTACTTATTCAATGCCAAGAAATATTATTGATAATACATTCTTAACAAGTGGATCTATTACCTTATCTGGAAGAAATCTTTTCCTTATCACGGATTACCCTGGAATCGATCCAGAAACCAATTTGACGGGTGCGTCTAATGGTATTGGATTAGATTATTTTAACCAGCCTAATACCAAGAGTTACGCCTTAACTGTAAAAGTGAACTTTTAATTAAAAATATCATGAAACATATAAAGAATAATATAACCAAAATCGCAATAATATTTATTGCCCTTTTGACTTCTTGTGAGTATGAGGATGTAAATAAAGATCCTTCAAGACCTGGAGGTGATAACGTTCCTCTAGTAGCAATTGTACCAGCTATGCAAACCCAAACTCATAGAAATATTGGGGCAGTGTTAGGTAGATATTCCGGAATAATTACCCAACAATGGCAAGGGGTAGATGCTCAACAATTACAATATACTTCTTATGTAATTGGGGAAAATGACACAGATAATCCTTGGGATTTTGGACTTTACACTGGTTCCATGAGGGACGCCGCCGACATTATAGAAAGAGCAACTGCCACAGAAGCCCCAAATACCAGAGGTTTAGCAAAAATTTATATGGCAATAAATCTTGGTATCGCAACGAATGTTTGGGGTGATGTTCCTTATTCTGAAGCATTTAAAGGAGAAGAAAATTTAACTCCTAAATATGATGATCAAGAAGAATTATATGGAGTTTTGCAAACATTGCTATCTGAAGCTATTGATGATTTAAATGCTGAAGATCCTGCCGGAATCCAAGGAGACTTAATTGGAGGAAGTAATGCCCAATGGATTAGTGCTGCTCATTCGTTAAAAGCTCGATTTTACATTCAACAAACCAGCGTAAATAGTAACGCTGCGCAACTAGCTTTGGATGAATTAGATATGGCTGTGTCCAGCAATTCGGAACAATTGGATTTTAAATGGGAAAATACCCAAAATGGAGGTCACCCATTGGCTCTCTTTGGTTTTCAACGTCCTAACACAATGATTATTGGAGATTATTTCGCAGACTTAATGATGGGAGATCCTAGAATGGATTTATATATGGTTGCTGCAGATGGAGGTAATTTCCTTTATTTCCAAGCGAACAATCCTAATTTATTTTGGAGTAAATTAGACAGTCCAAGTCCGGTGATTAGCTATTCCGAAACGAAATTTATTGAGGCCGAAGCTTTGGAAAGAACAGGTGGGGATGGCACAATGGCATTAAAAGAAGCAGTTAAAGCAAATATGTCTTACCTTGGAGTTTCTGCTTCAGAAATAGATGCTTATCTTGCTACCTTACCAGAAACTAATGTCCAAACGATTATAGTTGAAAAATACAAGGCTATGTACGGTCAATCTCCACTTCAGGTGTGGAACGATTTTAGAAGAACAGGTTTTCCTAATTTAACACCCAATCCAGATGGTGAAAACGGTAATGACCCTTCAGGTATAATTCCAAGAAGATTGCTTTACCCAATATCTGAGAGATTATCAAATCCCGAAGAATATCAGGCAGCGATTGATGCTCAAGGAGGTCATTTATTAGATGATGATATTTGGGTGTTCCCAAGCAATTAATTTGTTAACATAATAATTAAAACCCACCTTTAACGAGGTGGGTTTTTTTATTGCTTATTTTTTAATTATTCTATCTTTGCCCCTATGGAAGATACTACTACAATTTTTGGGATTAGAACAGTTATTGAAGCTATACAGAGCGAAAAGAACATCGATAAAGTATATATTCAAAAAGGGCTTTCCAATCCTTTGTTTCAGGAATTATTATCACTATTAAATAAAAAAGGATTCAACATCTCGTATGTTCCTGTAGAAAAACTTCAAAAGCTTACCCAAGGAAATCATCAAGGTGTAGTAGCTAAGATCTCTCCAATAGAGTTTCCGGATATGGAGGAAACAATTCAAAAAGTTTTAGATAATTTGGAGACCACTCCCCTGTTTTTATTGCTAGACCAAATAACCGATGCTCGAAATTTTGGAGCGATCATTAGAACTGCAGAGTGTTGTGGTGTACATGCAATAATTGTTCAGAATAAAGGTGGCGCTCCAGTAAATGCAGATACCGTTAAAACATCTGCCGGTGCAGTTTTTAATATTCCAATTTGTAAAGTGAACCATATTAAAGATGCTATTTATTATCTACAAGGTTCTGGAGTGAATGTAGTAGCTGCAACGGAGAAAAGTGAAGTAAGTATATACGAAACCAATTTAAATCAACCTACTGCATTGGTAATGGGAAGTGAAGGAAGAGGAATTAATCCCTCTGTACTTAAAATAGTGAATGATAAGGCTAAACTTCCAATGTTTGGGTCCATTGGATCGCTAAACGTCTCTGTAGCTTGTGGTGCTTTTCTTTACGAAATTGTTAGACAACGATCTTAAGCAGATCCATCTTCCTTATTTTCCTTAAAAATATAATTGTAAGAAGTATTAGTATCCAATAGGTCTTCCTCCTTGCGTTCTATAAAGTTACCATGCTCATCAAAATGCTGCATAAATACATCTTCGTCTGAATTGTAGGTTTCCTTTTCCCATTCATATTTTGGTCGCTTTTCTATTTTTTGCTTATAGATCAAAGCAAATAAAAATCCTATGATCAATCCCGATAAGTGTCCTTCCCAAGAGATCTTAGGGTCTACCGGAACGATGAACCATAATAAACCACCATACAGAAATACCACTATAAAAGAAAGTGCCATCAACCTGTAATATTTAGAAAAAATCCCTTTAAAGAATAAGAAAGAGGCGAATAAATAAATAACTCCACTTGCACCAATATGATTTGCCGGTCTCCCTATGATCCAAGTTAATAATCCAGTAAAAATTAATCCTAGAAATAGCACTTTCCAGCTTATTGGTCTATAAAAATAGAAAAGCGCTATAGATAATACGAACAGCGGAATGGTATTATGAAATAAATGTTTTATATCTGAATGTATAAATGGAGAAAAGAAAATCCCACGCAATCCTTGTAAAGATCTTGGTTGAATTCCTAAATAATTAAAATCGAACCCAAAGCGTATCTCAAACCAAAACACTACCCAGATCATTAAAATGAAAAGCAAGGGATAACCAATTACCCCAGTGGAAAAAACAAAAGATTGTTTCGTGCTCAATAGCGATTCAGTTAAGTTAATAAAAATCTAACTCACAAGATATTAAATAAACACCTTAGCACATCATTAGCAAAAGCTATGCGCAATTAAAATTATTGACAATTTGGCAAGCTTCTAAAAGTTATAAATTATTGTTATTCCAAATTTGCAGTGCCTGTTGAATTACTACCTTTGTTTTTATGAATGAACCACTTGCAGAACGACTAAGACCCCAAAAGTTAACAGATTATTTAAGTCAGCAACACCTGATTGGCGAAAAGGGTGCATTAACTCAGCAACTCAAACAGGGAATGATCCCGTCTCTAATTTTATGGGGGCCACCCGGTGTTGGCAAAACTACACTTGCAAATATTATTGCCACAGAGAGCAATAGACCATTCTACACTCTAAGTGCAATAAATAGTGGAGTTAAGGACATACGAGACGTAATAGATCGAGCCAAAAAGGGTGATGGTTTATTCACCACAAAAAATCCAATTTTATTTATAGATGAAATTCATAGATTCAGTAAATCACAACAAGATTCCCTGCTCGCTGCCGTGGAAAAGGGTTGGGTTACATTAATTGGTGCTACCACAGAGAATCCCAGTTTCGAAGTGATCTCTGCATTGCTTTCTCGTTGCCAAATATATGTACTGAAACCTTTCGATAAAGAAGAATTAATTGCCTTATTGAATCGAGCTATCACAGAAGATATAGAGATAAAAAAGAAAGAAATAAAACTTACTGAAACGGAAGCGTTACTACGATTAAGCGGTGGAGATGCCAGAAAATTATTGAATATTTTTGAGTTATTAGTAAATTCTGTTCAAGGCCCAATTGAAATCACTAATGAATTGGTCCTAGAAAAAGTTCAGCAAAATACTGTTTTATATGACAAAACTGGTGAACAACACTACGACATAGTTTCCGCATTTATAAAATCTATTAGAGGAAGCGATCCAAATGCAGCCGTTTATTGGTTAGCCAGAATGATCGAAGGTGGCGAAGATGTAAAATTCATTGCAAGACGAATGTTAATTGCAGCTAGCGAGGATATAGGAAATGCCAATCCAACAGCCTTAGTAATTGCAAATAATACTTCTCAGGCAGTAACCACAATTGGTTTTCCGGAGTCCAGAATTATACTAAGTCAGTGTGCTATTTATCTTGCAACTTCTCCTAAGAGCAATGCTTCCTATAAGGCAATAAATGAAGCACAACAAGCGGTTAAAAACACAGGCAATCTATCTGTTCCCTTATCGTTAAGGAATGCGCCTACTAAGCTTATGAAAGATCTAGGCTATGGAGATAACTATCAGTACGCACATAATTACGATAACAACTTTGCCGAAGCTGAATTTCTACCAGAAGAGATCAAAAATACAATGTTCTATAAGCCTGGAAACAATCATCGCGAAAATGCACAGAGAGAATTTCTAAAAACTAGATGGAAGAATAAGTACAATTACTAATTCTTAAGTTTGTAGGTTTTAATTGAAGTAGAATCTCCATTATCTGCCAAAACCTCTACGTTCAAATTTCCATAAGAATCAAAAAATGCAATTCCATTCGTAGAAATACTAGTATAAATAAAGTGACCTTCACTAGTTGTTTTAATCAATTTCGCAAATACCTCTTCCATTTCACTTTGAACTAATTGAAATCCAAAATCGGTTTTCTTGAGATAAAATTCTGAGTTACCTAAGGTATATCGTTTCTTATTTTCTTTTTTAGTCTGGACAACTTCCGTTTTCTCTGGTAATTTTTGTGGAATTGCAGTAACAACAACTTCTTCAACATTATCTTCTGTCGGTGGTGTTACTTTAGTTACTTGCATTGGTATAGCACTTACCACAACCTCTTCCAATTCCTTATCTTTAATAACTTCTTTAATAGGTTCTTTCTTCTCTACCAACTTCAATGAGACCTGCAGTTCTTCATTCTTAGAATTTAAATTTGGTTCATAATTATAATTCAATAAACCAATAGATTTAAATGCCTCTCTTAAAGCTTCATGATAGGCTACTTTAAAATCCTTTTCTCTACTACTTCCCTCTTGGGATTCGAAAATCACTTTCTTTCCACAATCCTTCAGCACTACTTTAAGGATAGTATTAAAAAATTTGCTTTCATCTTTAACATCTGCATAAAGCGCCATACAATTATTAATAGCTAAATCTGAAGGCATTTCGCCACCTTCCATGATCACTTTAAAATTATATTTTTCGAATAAAAACTTTGTAAGTTCATTAAGCTGATATTGATCTTTCTCTTTTAAAAAATCAAACTTAGTTGGAACTAAGACGTATTTGTAAGAATTCAAATTTTGGGCAGATATAGAAGTTATCGTTCCAATAACTAAGGCTATAATTAAAATGGTGTTTTTCATTGTTTATTAAATATAAATTGAAGTCCAAATTGCAGCGAAGCATTTTGAGATTTTGCAAGATTAAAATAACCCAACAAATTATCTGCCGCAAGGAACATATTGAATTTATTAATTTTTTTTGAAACCAGTAAACCTACGTTTGTAAAAGAAAAATCATCTACAGTATATGCCAGTTTTGCTCTAAAATTATTACTGAACTTTCTATCATAATAGGCTGTTAAGGCAAAGTTCATAGTTCGTGGTCTTTTTACACCAAATAGATGTAACCCGATTAAATTAAAGTTTCTTCTCGTATAAGTTCTCCTGTAATTACAAACTTCATACATTTCTTCGAAACCAAATTCTAAAGCAGCATTAAATTTTGTAGGGCGCCAAGTGGTATAATTTTCATGAAGGGTTTCATCTTTTAAATTCCGGTCTACTTCATCTTCAAAAAGATCCCAATACGGTATGGTGTTGTTGTTAGGATCTACATCTGGAAACAAAGGTTCGATACCATCGGTTGCATAACTTCCGTAATATAAGTAATTCTCTACATCATGCTGTTGGTATACAAATCCAATATCTAATACTGAAGCCGTTATTCTAAAATTCTCCCTTACACTATATGTCCCACCTATATCTATTCCTGCACCAACATTTCCGCCAAAGAATGATCTTTTTAGCAGATCTGCAGTAGATTGCTGCACGGTCATTCCTGTATTATTTAAAGAAGCATACCCGGAAGTATTTACTCGAACATTTATATTTTCAGCAAAATGCCTGTAGAAATTTGGTGTATTAGGATCATCCCGAGTAGTAAATAAACCAGTGTTATTTGTGCTTTCAACATTAAAGATCCCGGAATATAGTTTTCCACGAACTCCTACCGTTAATTTATCATCAATCTTTTTATTGATGCCTAAATGATAGACCGTTAAAATTTCCCCGGTAAAAGAAACATCAGAGAAATCGAAAGGAACATTGATATAATCATTATTGCCCTCATTTACCAAAAGCGCAGGGTCTTTAGGAAAATATGCGAACATATCCATTTCCTGATATACACCCGCAGATAAATATTGCCCGTTATTTAATCGCCAGCCTGCAGAAAGTATTTCCAATTGCTGATGCAGTGAAAAATAATCATTTCTAGTTAATCTCCTTATAGCACTGCTAACCTTTTTGTTTACATCTGGATTAGAATCGTTAAAGATATCATACAGATTAAGCCCTGACGACCCAACAGAAATATGAAATTTGGAGAACAAAGGAATCCCAATGTGCCCATCAAAATCCACAGCAGATCCTGGGTTATTTAATAAGGATTGAGGCAAACTATTTACATTGTAAAGCAACTGCTTGTTTTGGCCCATGCATGAAGTGGTGCCCGCAAAAAGAATCAATAAGAAGTATAGGGACCTCATGTTTTAAAATTCAAATGAAAAAAGTCCTTTAGATTCAAATTTAAGTTCTCCATCAAAGGCATCTGGGCTTGGAAGTACCTGTATTTCCACAACCATTTTTATTGAATTCTTAATAGCGTCTATATTGTCATTATCTATAAATTCTATCCAATTCGTTTCAACCGCATTATCTTTCTTGCCGGGTAGGATATCAAAATTCACAACATGCTGCAATCCGTTGTCTTCAGAAAGAAAAGATATTTTATTTCGAAATGCTTGGGAAAAGGAATTTGTATATTTAAAACTAAATTCCACCGTGCTTAGATCATTTTGAATATAACTATCATCTAAGAATTCCAAACGCACTGTGTCGCTAATAATAGCTTGAAACTCGCCGGTATTTGGATTGCTAAAATCTTCACCCGAAACATCAAATATCAATAGGCTTACTTGTAGATCTGGTGTTAGCGCTATTTCTTCTGTCTGGTCAAGATCTACACCCTTAACACAAGAAACCATTAAAATGCTAAAAAGCACCAGTAAAATCGGGTTTTTATGCAGCTTGAAAAAACACATCTGGGGAATGATTGAGTTATAGAAACGAAGATATAAATTCTTTATTGCTATAAATATCTTCTAAGCTCATTTAACTTTTGAATTTGAGGCACTTGAACTTTATCTTTCTTGTTATAATAGTCAAAAAAGATAGCTTTTAAACCTGCATTAATTGCTCCATCAATATCTGCTTCATAGCTATCACCAATCATTATCGAATTACTTGGCAGCGCATTCGATTTGTTTAAAGCTTTTGTGAAAATATCTATATGAGGCTTTTTAACGCCTGCTTCTTCAGAAGTGGTGATAGAGTTAAAGAAATTTAAAATCTTCGCATTACTTAATTTGCTATGCTGAATTTCTTCAAATCCATTGGTTATTATATGCAATTTATATTTAGGCTTTAAGTATTCTAAAATCTCTAGTGTATCTTCTAATAAATGGTTAAAACCTGGAAGCACTTCAATATATTTATTAGAGAGATTATCTATAGTTACTTCTGAAACTTGAATTTCTAAGGCGGCAAAACTATCTTTTAACCTTCCAACTCTTAAAGCTTCTTTGGAAACAAGATCGTTTCTGTACTTAGCCCAATATTCTATATTGATGGGAACATAAGTTGCTAAAAAGTCCGGCAAGCTTAGTTCTATATTTTCCTCTTTTAATATCTGACCAAAGGTTAATGCAGAATTTTTATCGAAATCCCACAAGGTATGATCTAGATCAAAAAACACGTGTTCTATATTATTAAATTTCATGTACTTGATTTAAAATGGAGTAATGTAAATTATGTTTGGCATATTCAGAAAAATCTCGATTCTTAAAAATTGTAAGCATATTTCCGTTTACAATTTTTAATATTCCTACCGCCTTTAGCAATGCCTCTTGAATCTCTTCTGCACTCTGAAAATGGACTACCTGCGAATGAAATACATAAGGATGAATTTTCAAAGGCGTGGTGGTCTCCAAATTAATATCGTAAAAAAGAAAAGGCAAGCTAGTGCTTGCTCTAAACCCAATGGTTTCTGGATATCCCATGGAATAATCATTAGGTATTTCCAATTCGTTCAAGAAACCATAATTTTCCGGTAAAAACAAATTATACTTGCTGTTTATAACATTTTGAAGCGGACCATGTATAATATTTTCGAAGCGCTTTTTTTCGATTTTTAAGGCTTCAATGTCTTTAATAGCAAAATACCCAAGCTTAAGGCCTACTTTAGAATAATCTGCCACATATTTTATTATCTCTCTATAATTTAACCTGTTGTAGTTAATGTTTCTATCATATACATTGAAGTTGCTAAGCTGAAACATGAAGATAAGTTTCATTTTATGCTCCTTAACTAATGCTATTAGATCATCAAAAACATTATATGGATCTTTCCTCAATCTTAGTTGCACCCTGATCCTATCTGAAACTCTGGAAAATTTTAAATTCCAAAGATCTTTAACAATTCCTATCAAACTTCTTAAGAAACCCTTATTCTGAAAATTAAAAACATGACTCACTGTAATAACTGAAGTTGTACTATATTTCTGTTTTTTAAATTTTATCCCTGGAAATTTATAGATCAAAGTGTTTTTAAATTTAATGATCCAAATATCTATTACAGGAGAAGTTAAAAATCCTTTTCGTGAAGCTAAACTTTCAGCTGCAGGAAATCTGCCAAATTCATCTTTTACATGTGGAAGGTATTCTTCGTATCTGGAAAGAAGATAAAATGAGGCTGCAAAAATATCGAAAGGAAGATCACTATATTCAGAAACAGAAAAAAAGCATTTACAATCTTCCCACTTTTCCACCTTTATCTCCAAATCACTAAAACCGTGCTCTAAAAGGAGCTCTACATTCTGAAAAAACAATTCGTTCCCGAGTCGTTTCTTACCGTAAGAAAATTTCATCCCATCAAAAGCAACAAATTCTTCAATCTTGGAAGTAAATTTTATCTCTACTCCTAAAATTCGGGTACAAATATGCTTGAATATATAGGTAATCCTTGGAGTAAGTTTTTGCGTATAAATTAATAGCATTCAAGTGGAAATTACATCAGTCCTTCGTCGGCAAAGCTAAAATATGACTTTTCGGTAACAATAAGATGGTCAAGAATTTTAATATCCAGACTTTCTGCTGCAATTTTAAGTTTTTGGGTTAATTGCTTGTCTGATTCACTAGGGTTTAAATTTCCCGAAGGATGGTTATGCGCCAAAATAAGCGAAACAGCTCCCAGTTCCAAAGCTTTTCTAAGAGTAACTCGCACGTCTACCAATGTTCCCGTAATTCCACCTTTACTAATTTGAAATTTCTCGATGATCTTATTGGAATTATTTAAATACAGAATCCAAAATTCTTCGTGATTTAATTCCCCTATGATGGGTTGTAGCACTTCGAATACAGAATTGCTAGAAGAAATTTTAATAAGATCCAGAGCCTCTTCAGATCTTCTGCGCCTTCCAAGTTCCATAGCTGCTATAATAGAAATTGCTTTAGCTTCTCCAATCCCTTTAAATTGGATAAGTTGTGCAACAGATAATTTGCCTAGCGCATTTAAATTATTTTGGTGCTTCGATAATATTTTTTTGGAAAGTTCTACCGCACTTTCATTTTTATTACCAGATCCTATTAAAATAGCAATTAATTCTGCATCTGTAAGCGCCAATTTTCCTTTTTGTAGTAACTTTTCCCTAGGTCGATCATCCAATGCCCAATTTTTAATTGTAAAAGGAATTTTATCATTTTCCATGCAGTCTGTTTATATAAATATAAACAAATCAGGGAATTAAAAAATACTTTTCCGTTTGAAGCTGAAATCAAAATTAGGTTATTTCCAATTTTTCATTTCTTCAAAATCCAATCCACCATAGTCTCCACTACTCATTAAAAGCAGAACTTTATTTGTGTGATCCATATTTCTTAAATGTGCTTGAAAACCTTCTGCATTTGTAAAAACTGTAAGATCTGATCGATCAAAAGCTTCGAAAATTTGCTGCTGATCTATTGGCGGAAGTTTTTTTATTTCCAAAGCTTCAGGTGAATAAAAAACTACCGCTTCGTCTGCCGCATCCAGACTAAACTTGTATTGTTTTAGAAATTCTGGTGTTAAACTACTATAAGTATGAAGTTCTAGGCATGCTACTAATTTTTTATTAGCATATTGAGCCTTAACTGCATTTGTAGTAGCCATAACTTTAGAAGGGCTATGCGCAAAATCTTTATAAACCAATAGGGCATTAGTTTCAACAATTTTTTCAAGCCGTTTTGAAGCACCTTTAAAAGTAGCAATAGCCTCATAAAAATCATCTTCGTCTACCCCCATATGCTGACAGATCCATTTTGCACCGGCTAAATTATTTAGATTATGAGCCCCAAAAACTTCAATTGGAAGATCTCCTTCAGGAGTATTTAAAATAGTTACCCCATCTTGAATAGTATAATCTGGAGTTTTGTAAGCATGCTTTCGTATTTGATTTGTGGTGTTTTCCGCAATTTCTTTAAGATCGGCATCTTCCTCATTATAGACCAAAATACCACCACTAATTATAGAATCAACAAATATCTTGAACTGTTCTAGATAATTCTCATAGGTTGGAAAAACATTAATATGGTCCCAAGCTATACCGCTAAGCAATGCAATATTTGGTTTATATAAATGAAATTTAGGCCTTCTATCTATTGGAGACGAGAGATATTCATCTCCTTCCAAAAGAATAAAATCGTTTTCCTTGGTTAAATGCACCATTGTAGAAAATCCTTCCAACTGTGCACCAACCATAAAATCTATTTCTTTTCCATTATAATGAAGCACATGAAGAATCATAGAGGTTATAGTCGTCTTCCCGTGAGAGCCTCCAATTACCACTCTCGTTTTATTTTTAGATTGTTCGAATAAAAATTCCGGGTATGAATAAATTTTAATCCCTATTTCTTTAGCTCTTAAAAGCTCAGGATTGTCTGCCTTAGCATGCATGCCAAGGATCACAGCATCAATTTTATTATGGATTTTTTCAGGAAACCATCCTAATTGCTCAGGCAATAAATCAACTGCTGCCAATTTGGATTTTGAAGGTTCAAATATAACATCATCACTACCAGTAATTAGATATCCTTTATGATGTAATGCCAGGGCTAAATTGTGCATTGCACTTCCACCTATTGCAATAAAATGAAGGTTCATGTTTTTAAATTTGCGCAAATATAGCTAATCTATGGAAGCCTACTTAATTAATATGAAAGGTTAAAGTTCTTCAATTCTTTCTTTTTCATCTAAAGCTTCCTTAAAATCACCTCTAAGCGTTAGAGCCTTGTCTATAAAGCTTAAAGCCTCCGATTTATTTTTTAGGTTAGCCATGATTTGTGCCTTTCGTAGATAAACCCATTCCATAGAATAAATATCTTTATAGCTATATTTTTTGACATAAGTGTCTAATAATTTTAGTCCGTAGTCAGATTCCAGATTTAATTCTGCCGCGACTTTCCCCAATTCATAATTAAGTGAATTTGATGCAATAGAATTACTTGAAGTTTTATAATTCTTGAAGGCATTCCTATAATAAAACAACGCCTCTTCTACACTTTCGTTTTCTTTTACGATAAATCCTTTGGCCAGATAGGCATTTACAGTGCTTAATTTTTTCAACTGGTCTGCATAAAAGATCGCTTTTTCATTACTTCCCCCCAAAAATCCAGGTAATTTAACATATAACTCTACTAAAGCCCTTCGCGATTCAATTTGAGATCTATCTAAACTTGCAGCTTTCTCTAAATATTTTTTGATGTCTGGAATATACACAGCAGCTTGTAATTTAGATACACTTAAGGCTTTCATTCCTATAGCTCCTCCATACTTAAAGTTATATGCTGCGTTTTCGGAGTCATTCTGCACCAAAATTTTATAAAGCTCCATTGCTTCATCCCATTTTTTCTCGAAACTATAAATATCACCCAATAGTTCTATAGAACTTAGATCGGATGAATTATTACTTACTTGTCTTTGAAGTAATAATTTAGCCCTATTCAAATCGTTATTCTTTAAATATACGTTCGCTTTTTCTGTAACAGATTGCGAATAAATTGTACTAATAGAAAATACAAGTATTAAAAATAGATATTTTTTCATGGTTTGAAATGTAAGAAATTTATTGCAAACATTATTCTTACCACTTATCCCACTGGGTATCAGATTAACAAAACATTAACTACTATAGAAGTACATGTTAAATTAATGCTTAAATACATCAGGTTTGTTGAAAATTATTGCAATATTTGTGTTGCCTTATTCGGCCATTTATTAACTAAATATTTTAATGTTAAACTTAACACCTAGCCTATGCAAAATTTTACTTTAGGAAAGAAAGTGTACTCGCTACTCCTTTTTCTCCTAGTTTTATTAATTGGAAGCACTTCATCCTATGGGCAGTGTCCCACTCCCGCTGGAACGGAAGCTTCTCAAGAGTTCTGCTTTTTAGCAACCGTTGGAGATATTCAACGAGACGGTACTAATACCGCGGTTTACCAAACGGCAGATAATACAAACGACACGCAGCCAATACCTTCAAGTGAGATATTGTCTGATGACACTACCTATTTTGTTGGTGGACAATCTGGAACTTGTACAAGGATACCAGTAGCAGTCAATGTTATATTTGAAGACTATCCAAACAACCGATTGGTACCAGGGGAAAATAGTTTTACTATAAGCCCTTGTGAATCAAATTTCACAGCAGAGCAATTGGCAACCTATTTTGATCCAATTACTGGTTATGAAATTAGAGTATATGAAGAGGAATTTGGAAATACCGAGGCTACGGGACCTTTAACTCCTAATGATAGTTATTTCGTTGGACAAGTTTCCACAAGTGGTACATCTAGCCCTGATAATTGTCCTTCTTTAAGAGTTGCTGTTGGATACGATCCACAACCTACTCCCCCACCTACAGCTACCAGTCCACAAACATTTTGTGATGGTGCAACAGTGGGAGATTTAGAAGCACAAGGAACTTCCCCAAATACCCAATCAATTAGATGGTATAGAACAGCTACTTCCTTTCAACCATTACCAGATAGCACCATTTTAATAAATGGAACCACATATTATGCTACTCAAGTTATAAATGATAGAAATGATCCATTTCCTCCGTGCGAAAGTGATATGAGAGCTCCGGTTCAAGTTATATTA
The DNA here is from genome assembly GCA_002364325.1 of Gillisia sp. UBA3175. Lineage (GTDB taxonomy): Bacteria > Bacteroidota > Bacteroidia > Flavobacteriales > Flavobacteriaceae > Gillisia. Next base: position 50,817 of record DEXV01000005.1, on the reverse strand, counting down.
CAGGATAGAACTAATGTAGAATCCACTCAGGAATTTTGTGCATCAATCGGAGAAGGTAATGATTTTAGAATGCCACAAGTAAGAGATTTATCTCCTGAAGGTGGTACTTTTTTCGCTGAAGAAAATTCCACAACTCCATTAGATCCAAATACTGTTTTAGTAGAAGGTGAAGATTATTTTAATCGTGATAATGGAGCCGAATGTTCACAGGATAGGATTACCGTTGTCTTTAGAGACACTCCGAATGCAGGTAGCACAACACAAACAACTACTTGTGAGAATGAAACTCCATTTAATTTAGTAGATAGAATTAATGATTCGCAGCTTGGTGAACCTGATAGAGATGGAACATTTTCTCCACCACTTTCTACTGGAACACAAATTTTTAATCCAGCAGATTATAGTCCAGGGACTTACACCTTTAATTATAACGTAAGTAGCACATCTTCATGCCCTGATGACACAGCTGTTATATCTGTAGAAGTACTAGCTGCACCAAACGCAGGACCGGGCGGTTCGACAGCTGTTTGTTCAAATGATATTCCTACTATTTTAGCAAATCCTGCTCAATTCGCAGGTTTACTTCCAGCAGGAATAACTCCAGGTGGGACATTAAGTCCAACATTAGATCAGTTAGCTGCTCAATTTTTATCAAACCCAAGTGCTCCTTTAACAACAGAATATACCGTGACAAGTGGAAATGGGTGTTCCGATTCTGCAACTTATACAGTTAATGTAATCCCAAGTCCAAATGCTGGTGATGATAGCAGTGTTACTTTGAGCACTCAACAAGATCCAGTGAATTTATTTAATTTTATCAACGGTAATCCAGACAATGGAGGAACTTTTTCTCCAGGTAATGCAAATGGAGATTTAGATCCTGCAGATTATACTCCAGGTGATTATACTTTTACATATACTGTTACTTCGGCTAATGGATGTACAGATTCGTCTGACTTAGCAGTTACGATTACAGATGACATTATTTGTCCTGTTATCGAAGACACAACACAAGAGTTCTGCGAATCGATTTCTGATGCAAATGGAAATAATCCTAGAAGACCTCAGGTACGAGATTTAATGCCAATGAATATAACTTGGTATGCTACAGCTACATCTACAGAAGCTTTATCTCCAACTGAAACCCTTTTGGATAACGAAGATTACTTTGCTGGAAATGCAAATGGTGATTGCCCAAATAGAGAACGAGTAATCGTTCAAATCGACGATGCACCAAATGCAGGAGCTACAACAAATATCACTGCATGTAGAAATGAAGCTCCTTTCGACATCGTTAGTAGATTGAATCCTTCCATTCTAGGAGCTGCAGATGCAGGTGGAATTGTTACACCAGCCTTAGCAAGTGGTACAACTGTATTTAATCCAGCGGTAGATCCTGCAGGACAATATACTTATACTGTACAAAGTGAAAATGGAGGTTGTGCAGATGATTCTGCCTTTTTCAATGTTACTATTACAGAACCTGTTCCTGCAAATGCAGGACCTGATGTAAACTTAACTTTCTGCTCAACAGCGGGAGTGCAAGATTTATTTCAATCTGTACCTGCCGAAAATAGAGGAGGTAGTTTTGATGGTCTAACTAATGGAATTTTTGATCCGGCTACGGCAACTATTGGCGAAAATACTATAGTATACACTCTAGACTCCAATGATGGATGCTTCTCTGGATCAGATACAGCTACCTTTACAATTAATGTAACTCAAGGACCAAATGCTGGTGATGATAGTAGTGTTACTTTAAGCACTCAACAAGATCCTGTTAATCTATTTACTTTTATTCAAGGTAATCCAGATACTGGAGGAACTTTTTCTCCAGGTAATCCAAATGGAGATTTAGATCCTGCAGATTATACGGCAGGTGAATATACTTTTACATATACTGTTACTTCAGCTAATGGATGTACAGATTCTTCGGATTTAGTGGTTACCATTACAGATGAAGTTATTTGTCCTGTTGTTGCTGACAATACGCAAGAGTTCTGCGAATCGATTTCTGATGCAGATGGAAATAATCCTAGAAGACCTCAGGTTAGGGATTTAATGCCAATGAATATTACCTGGTATGCTACAGCTACTTCAACAGAAGCTCTATCTCCAACTGAAACACTTTTAGATAACGAAGATTACTTTGCAGGAAACGCAAATGGTGATTGCCCAAATAGAGAACGAGTAATTGTTCAAATTGACAAAGCACCAAATGCAGGAGCTACAACAAATATCACAGCATGTAGTTCTGAAGCTCCTTTCGACATCGTTAGTAGATTGAATCCTTCAATTCTAGGAGCTGCAGATGCAGGTGGAACTGTTACACCAGCCTTAGCTAGCGGTAC
>DEXV01000005.1:3161-48385 GCA_002364325.1 Gillisia sp. UBA3175 | reverse complement strand
ACACCAGCCTTAGCTAGCGGTACAACTGTATTTAATCCAGCGGTAGATCCTGCAGGACAATATACTTATAGAGTACAAAGTGAAAATAGCGCTTGTGAAGATGATACTACGATTGTAAATATCACCATCACTCAACCTGTTCCAGTTAATGCAGGAGCAGATGTAAGCTTAACTTTTTGCTCTACAGCCGGAGTTCAGAATTTATTTAATTCGTTACCCGCTGGTATTACAGGAGGAAGTTTTGAAGGTTTAACAAACGGAATGTTCGATCCTGCTACTGCCGCTATTGGTGATAACACTATAATTTTTACCCAAACAGCGGAAGATGCTTGTGTTACTGGTTCGGATACTTCAACCTTTACAATTAATGTAACTCAAGGACCTAATGCGGGTGATGATAGTAGTGTTACTTTAAGTACTCAACAAGATCCAGTAAACTTATTTAACTACATAGATGGTAATCCAGATTCTGGAGGAACTTTTTCTCCAGGTAATTCAAACGGGGATTTAGATCCTGCAGATTATACGGCAGGGGATTACACATTTACCTATACTGTAACTTCATCCAATGGTTGTTCAGATTCATCAGATTTAGTAGTTACAATAACAAATGATATTATATGTCCTGTTATTGCTGACAATACGCAAGAGTTCTGCGAATCGGTTTCTGATGCTGACGGTAATAATCCTAGAAGACCTCAGGTTAGAGATTTAATGCCAATGAATATTACCTGGTATGCTACAGCTACTTCAATAGAAGCTTTATCTCCAACTGCAACACTTTTAGATAACGAAGATTACTTTGCTGGAAACGCAAATGGTGATTGCCCAAATAGAGAACGAGTAATCGTTCAAATTGACAAAGCACCAAATGCAGGATCTACAACAAACATCACTGCTTGTAATTCTGAAGATCCTTTTGATATAGTAAGCAGATTAAATCCTTCAATTTTAGGAGCCGCAAGTGCAGGTGGAACAATAACACCAGCCTTAGCTAGCGGTACAACTGTATTTAATCCAGCGGTAGATCCTGCAGGACAATATACTTATAGAGTACAAAGTGAAAATAGCGCTTGTGAAGATGATACTACGTTTGTAAATATCAACATCACTCAACCTGTTCCAGCTAATGCAGGAGCAGATGTGAGCCTAACCTTTTGTTCTACAGATGGAGTTCAAAATTTATTTAACTCACTACCATCTGGTATCACAGGAGGAAGTTTTGCTGGTCTAACAAATGGAATTTTTAATCCTGCCACTGCAACTATTGGTGAAAATGTTATCACTTATACTCTAACATCTAGTGATGCTTGTGTAACTGGTACAGATACCTCAACATTTACAATAACAGTTAACGAACCACAAGATGCAAATGCTGGTGGAGATGTAACTGCAATTTATTGTATTGGTGAAGATCAAAACATTGATCTAACCACACTACTAGGGGATGATGCATTAAGGACTGGTTCATTTAGTGCACCTTATGAAAATGGTTCTTTTAATCCTTCAGAAGCTGGAGTTGGTGTTTATACTATCTCGTACTCAGTAGATGGAGCTGCAAATTGTGCAATAGGAACTGACACAGCAACAATTACTATAACAGTAAATGATGTACCAGATGCTCCTACAGCAGCAGCAATCCAGTCTTTCTGTCTTATTGACAACCCAACAGTTGGAGATATCGTGGTTACAGGAGATAATGTTGTTATCTATACTGATGATGAATTAACAAATGAAGCGGATGCTACAACTGCTTTAGTAAGTGGCAGAAGCTACTATGCTGTATCAACAAATGATACTGCAAGTTGTTCTTCAGAATCTGTTGTGATCAATGTAACTATTACAGATCCTGCTGCTCCAACATTACAATTGGAAGGCAACGAATTCTGTAGATCAGATAACCCAACGATCCAAGAACTAATTGGAAACCTTAATGGTTCTGGAATTCAGATCTATACTTCAAACTCAGGTGGAACTGCAATTACTGCAACTACACCATTACAGGATGGAGTAACTTACTACGCAACATCTACAGAAACTGCTGGAGGTTGTGAAAGTTCTGAAAGATTAGCCATTGCTGTTGAAGTAAATTTCTGTGGAATACCAGAAGGATTCTCTCCAAATGGTGACGGAATCAATGATCAATTTGTAATCCCAGATATCGCTGAAACTTTCCCTAATTACACTATTGAAATATTCAACAGATGGGGGAATGTAGTGTTTAAAGGAAACGCGAATACAGATGATTGGAATGGTATTTCCAATCAGTCAGGGACATTAGGAAATGACGTTTTACCAGTAGGTGTATACTTCTATATCCTGAACTACAACGACGGACAGACATCTCCGGTACAAGGAAAATTATACTTAAGTATATAACTAAAGGATAAACATTAGAAAGAAATGAAAAATAATATAACAAAATTCTTAATTTTCACAGGCATTATCCTTATCTCATTTAAAGGAATGTCTCAGCAAGACCCCCTATACACTCAATACATGTATAACATGAGTGTATTAAACCCTGCTTACGCTACGGATGATGCCGGAATGCTAAAAATGGGTGGTTTATATAGATCTCAATGGGTTGGAATTGACGGTGCACCAAGCACCGCCAATTTCTTCGCCCACACTCCTGTGAGTGAGAGAGTAGAACTTGGAATATCCATTGTGCACGATGAAATTGGTGACTGGGTAAAGGAAAATAACATTACTGCAGATTTTGCATACGTGTTACCTTTAAATGAAACCAATAAATTGTCCTTAGGTATAAAAGGTGGTTTATCTACATTTGATGCTAATATTTCTGGAGTAATCTTAAATCAATTAGATGATCCAGCTTTCCGTGAGAACATCAATGAAGTGTTTCCAGTAGTTGGAGTTGGTGCATACTTTTTTGGAGAGAAATACTATGTTGGTCTTTCTGCACCAAACTTACTTACCTCTAAACATCTAGAGAATCAGCAAGGTTTAAGAACTCTTGGAGAAGAAAACATCCACTACTTTGTAACAGGGGGATATGTTTTTGACATTAATGAGGACTTTAAACTAAAGCCTGCTTTTATGGCTAGAGGTGTACAAGGTGCCCCATTATCTGTAGATATTACTGCAAACGTTTTAATGTTTAATAGATTAGAAGCAGGTGTAGGATACAGATTTGGTGATGCCGTAACTGGTCTTGTGAACTTTGCAGTAACTCCACAAATTAGAGTTGGTTATGCGTATGACAGAACAACTTCAAACCTTGGAAATTACAACGACGGAACCCACGAATTCCTTTTGTTATTCGATCTAGACCTATTCGGATTGTCTAAAGGATATGATAAATCACCTAGATTCTTCTAAAACCAGAAACAACATGAAAAAATTATACAGTTTTATATTAATAGCGGTTATTAGTTTCTCAGGGTTTTCCCAAAGTTCTGAAATCAAAAAAGCCGATAGATTTTTCGCTCAGCGAGCGTTTATGGATGCTGCTGATGCTTATGAAAGCGTAAATAATAAGGATCAAGAAGTGCTTCAAAATCTTGGAGACGCTTACTTCTTTACTAACCAAATGCAAAATGCATCTGAGGTATACAAGAACTTGTTCCTTAAGTTTGGGGAAGCAGTTACTGCTGAATACAAATTTAGATACGCACATGCCTCTATGGCAGTAGGTAACTACAAAGAAGCCGACAAGTATTTCTCTGAATTCTACGGAAAAACATATGATTTCGAAAAATTCAGAAGAGAGATAGATACTACAGTTTCTCATGTATTTACTTCTAACCAAGTAATGAACAATGCTGCTTCTGCAGATTTTGGAATCTCATTCTACGGAGACGATAAAGTAACCTTTGCTTCAACAAGAAACACTGCGCGTCCTTTATACCCATGGAACAAGAAACCAACATTAGATCTTTATACTGCAACTACAGATGATGAAGGGCAGTTAACAGATATCGTAATTTTCCCTGGAGACATCAATACAGATTCTCATGAAAGCTCTGCTGCTTTTAGCAAAGATGGAATGACCATGTATTTTGATAGAACCAATGAGAAAAGAGTTAAGATAGATGATGACAAGATCGCTCATATTAGCTTATACAGAGCTAAAATGGTAGATGGCGCTTGGACTAACATCGAAAAGCTTCCTTTTTCAAGCGATACGTATTCTGTAGAGCACCCAAGCCTAAGTGCAGATGGTACTAAATTGTATTTTGCAAGTGATATGCCAGGTTCAAACGGATCTTTCGACTTATACGTGGTAGACGTAAATGAAGATGGTTCTTTTGGAACTCCACAAAACCTAGGAGCTGGAGTAAACACTGCTCACAGAGAGCAATTTCCTTTCATTAGTGAAGAAGGTGTGCTTTATTTCTCTTCAGATGGACATCAAGGTTTTGGTAATTTAGATATCTATAAATCTGAAGGTGATTTTTCTGAAACTAAGAACTTAGGGGCTACTATCAATAGTGGATTCGATGATTTCGCATATGTTATAAAAGAAGGAGAAGACACAGGATGGTTTGCATCTAACAGAAGAGGTACAGATAACCTTTACAATTTCTTAAGAGAAGATTACACTCCTCCTGTTGTAGAGATTGATGAAAGAGAAACCAATACCGAAACTGGAAGACAACAATTAAAAGATGTTGGAAACATATACTTCGACTTTGATAAATCTACCATCAAGAAAGAATCTGAAGTTACTTTAGATAAAGTGGTTGATATCATGAAAAAATACCCAACCTTAAATATTGAAGTAGGATCTCATGCAGATGCTAGAGGAACAGATAGCTATAACATGGCTCTTTCTGAAAGACGTGCAGCTTCTACTTTAGAATATCTAGTAAGTCATGGTATTGAAAGAGATCGTTTAACTTCTAAAGGTTACGGTGAAACTATGCCATTGAATGATTGTACTAAACCAACTGGATGTACTGCAGCTCAATATGCTAAGAACAGACGTAGTGAGTTTACTATCATGAACTAAAAGTTATAACTAACTAACCAAGAAAAAGCCCCAAGAAATTGGGGCTTTTTTATTTTGAATATGTTGTAATGGTTCTAAAACATAACTCTATTTTTGATTAGGGGGATATCCTTCGAGGGCTTTCTTAACAACAGTTCTTAATTGTTCTTCTCGCTTCTCAGGAGAGGCATCCATATCAAATGGGCTATCTACTATAGCTTGCCAAATAAGCGCATCATTTTTTACATTTATAAGATCGAAGGTAATTCTCAATTGAGTGTTCGGTCCACCAATTGGTATTCCGCCAGAAACCCCTACCCCTACATTCCTGCCTGTTCCTCCTACCCCAATACCAATATTACTTTGACTTGGAGTTTCAAAACTAGTGGCATAATAATTCAAATAAACATCTGGAGCATTTGAAGCTTGGGCAAATCCAACATTTTTCATCTCCGTATCAAGAATACTAAGTAAACGTTGCTCGTCTAACTGACTGAGATTAGAGTTTAATTCTGGAAATATTTGATAGGTGCTAAGTGTATTAAATTGCACTTGCTGATCATAATCGTACACTGCATGTGGGGTATTACAAGCAGTAAGCACAGATAGTAAGAAGATATATTTAAAAGTTTTCATGAGACGGTTTTTACTAAAGTTAAGCAAAAATCATCCCATGAAAAGTTTCATTAACAAATTTTAATCAGTCTCTGTATTTAGCATTTCCCAAAGTTTGTCCTTAAGTTCCATCAAGCCTTGCTGTGCAACTGAAGAAATAAATAAATATGGAACCTTAAGCTCTTTATCTAACATAACTTTTAGTTCTGCTTTTAATTCATAGTCTAACATATCGCTCTTAGAGATAGCGATCAACCGTTCCTTATCCAACATCTCAGGGTTGTATCTTCTAAGCTCGTCCAATAGAATTTCATATTGCTTTACAATATCTGGAGCATCTGCGGGAATTAAAAATAACAACGTAGAATTTCGTTCTATATGGCGTAAAAATCGATGTCCAATTCCTTTACCTTCCGCAGCACCTTCAATAATCCCAGGAATATCTGCAACTACAAATGTTTGAAATTCTCTATATTCTACAATTCCTAAATTTGGTTTTAGGGTTGTAAATTCGTAATCAGCTATCTTAGGTTTAGCAGCGGTAATTACAGATAGTAAAGTAGATTTTCCCGCATTTGGAAATCCAACTAAACCAACATCTGCCAAAATCTTTAATTCTAAAGTAACATCTACTTCCTGCCCATCTATTCCCGGCTGGGCATATCTTGGTGTTTGATTTGTAGAAGATTTAAAGTGCCAGTTACCAAGACCTCCTTTACCACCTTCTGCCACAATACGTTCTTCTCCATCCTCGGTGATCTCGAATAAGATCTCCTCTGTTTCCGTATCTCTTACTACTGTCCCTAAAGGAACATCAATATATTGATCTGCACCATCTGCCCCAGAACTTCTCTGTTTAGATCCATGAGATCCATGCTCTGCCCTTGCGTGGCGCTTAAATTTAAGGTGAAAAAGTGTCCATAGGTTCTTATTACCTTTTAAGATAATATGTCCACCTCGACCACCATCACCACCATCCGGTCCTCCTTTAGTGATATATTTTTCTCTACGTAAATGGGCAGAACCCTGACCTCCCTTTCCGGAAGAAACATGGATCTTAACGTAATCTACAAAATTCCCTTCTGTCATATTATTCTATTTTTTTGTGATCTCGCAATCGGTTCACGTAATTAGAATTTTTTATTTTATAAAGAATCTATAACTCTACTTATTCTTTCGGTGATCTCTGAAATAGTCCCTACTCCATCTACTCCGTAATATTTATTTTCTTTCAAGTAAAACTGTTTTAAGATAGCAGTTTCCTCATAATACACATGTATTCTATTTCTTATAATATCTTCATCTGCATCATCATTTCTTCCAGATGTTTTCCCTCTTTCCAATAGTCGTTCTACCAAAACCTCATCATCCACCTCCAAAGCAATCATTGCAGCAACTTCGGTGTTTTTTTCCTTCAACAATTCGCTAAGCGCTTCAGCCTGAGCAACAGTTCTCGGGAAACCATCAAAGATAAATCCGTTAGCACCAGGATTTTTATCAACCTCTGCACCTAACATTTCGATAGTTACATTATCTGGTACTAATTGCCCTTGGTCCATAAAGGACTTCGCATGCAACCCTAATGAAGTTTCATTTTTAATATTATATCTAAATACATCTCCGGTGGAGATATGTACCAATTTATATTTATCCTTCAAAAAGTTGGCTTGTGTTCCTTTTCCTGCACCCGGAGGTCCAAATAACACCAAATTTGTCATGTTCTCTTTTTTAAGTTTATAAATTTGAGTTAGATTTCGGCCCAGGCCATTATAATCTAATCCATATCCCACAATAAAATTATTGGGGATCTCCATTCCTATATAATTAATCCTAAAATTCTTCTGATACGCTTCTGGCTTAAAGAATAATGTTGCTATTCTAACATCTGTAGAATTTTCCTTCTCCAGAATTCTATAGATCTCCTCTAAAGTTATTCCAGTATCTACAATATCTTCAATTATAACAACGTAACGATCTTGCAATGAAATATTTAAACCCAATAAGGTATCTACATTTCCAGTGGTTGCCGTTCCTTGATACGAACCCAATTTCACAAATGCCACCTCACAATCTCCATCAAAACGCTTTATTATTTCTGAAGCCACCATGAACGCACCATTTAAAACCACCAAGAAAACAGGATTCTTCCCATTATAATCTTGATTAATTTTATCCGACATTGCATCTATTGCAGTGTTTATTTTCCCTTCAGAAATAAAAGGCTCGAACCTAAGATCGTGTAGCTGAATCAATACTATAAAAATTAAAGCAGCAAAGATAAGGATTCTTATCAAGCCAACACTGCAATAAATAAATGCATTTGTGCCTTAAACCTTCGACTATTCCATCTTAAAAAATTATTTTTGCGTAAACATCGCTATTGCTATGATAAATTATTTTTCTTCAGATTTTAAATTGGGAATTTTAGGAGGTGGCCAGCTTGGTAAAATGCTTCTTTATGAAACACGAAAGCTGGATATCCAGACCTTTGTAATGGACTCCAATGAAGAAGCGCCATGCAAAATAGGAGCAAATAAATTTGTTATTGGAGACCTGATGGATTATGATGCCGTTCTACATTTTGGAAGACAAGTAGATGTGCTTACCTTCGAAATTGAATTGGTAAATATTGAAGCTCTAAAACAATTAGAAAAAGAAGGAATAAAAGTATATCCTTCCTCTGCCACCTTAGAGAAAATAAACAATAAAGTTGTACAGAAGCAATTCTATCAAGAACATAAGATTGCAACAGCGTCATTTTCAGTTTTTACTTCTAAATCTGAACTGGAAGAGGCGATAAGGACTAACCAACTTACTTTGCCATTTGTATGGAAAAGCGCAACTGGTGGATATGATGGAAGAGGTGTTATGGTGATAAGAAATAATCACGACCTCGAATTGATTGAGGATGGAGAATGTATAGCTGAAAAATTAATTCCCTTTAAAAACGAATTGGCAGTTATTGTAGCAAGAAGTCCTACAGGAGAAATTACAACATATCCTGTTGTAGAAATGGAATTTCATCCTGTTGCCAATCAAGTGGAATATGTATTATGTCCGGCTAGAATTGCAGACTCTATAGCAATTAAAGCCCGCGAGCTAGCCAAGGAAGTGTCTAATGCCTATAAACATGTAGGCTTATTAGCGGTAGAGCTATTTTTAACCGAAACGGATGAGTTGTTGGTTAATGAAGTGGCCCCAAGACCACACAATAGCGGCCACTATAGTATAGAGGCAAGTTACACCAATCAATTTGAACAACATTTACGCGCAATATTAGATCTTCCTCTAGGAGATACTACAAGTAAAGTTGCTGGAATAATGGTAAATTTAACAGGAGATGAGGATTATACAGGACCAGTATTTTATAAAAATATAGAGCAAATCCTGAAGATCTCGGGAGTAACTGCTCATATCTATGGTAAGAAGATTACCCGACCCTTCAGGAAAATGGGCCATGTTACCATTATAAATCCAGATATGGCCGAAGCCAGAAAGATTGCAGAGGAAGTAAAAAATACCATTAAGGTGATAAGTTGTTAGGACTTACCCAAGACATGAACGTTTTAAAAAATTTAGCTATGAGTAAAGTTGCTGTAATTATGGGAAGCACGAGTGATATGCCAATTATGGAAGAAGCTATTACCATCTTAAAAGGTTTTGATATCGAGGTGGAAGTGGATATTGTATCTGCACACCGCACGCCTGAAAAGTTATTTGAATTCAGCAAATCTGCCCATACCAAAGGCATAAAGGTTATAATTGCGGGCGCCGGTGGAGCTGCACATCTTCCGGGAATGGTTGCAAGTTTATCTCCACTACCAGTAATTGGTGTTCCTATAAAATCAAGTAATTCCATAGATGGTTGGGATTCTGTTCTTTCTATTTTACAAATGCCTGGCGGCGTTCCTGTGGCAACAGTAGCACTTAACGGCGCAAAAAATGCCGGTATTCTGGCTGCACAAATTATTGGAAGTTCAGACAGCTGTATGTTAGATAAAATATTGGTTTATAAAGAAGGATTAAAGCAGAAAGTAATAGAAGGTGCTGCAGCTTATAAAAAATAAGAAAGCCACAAATTAATGTGGCCTTCTCGGTAGTTCTCTTTCGTTAAAATTATCATTTATTAACCATTCTAAATATATTATTCTAAACTATTTAAGGACTACTTTTTATATATACTTAAAACGTAAATTTCGGAGTAATAAACGGGAAAGTTACATAATTTTTCAAATAAAATCGATTAAATTTCTCAAAAAATCGATGGATTAAAGTGTTTTCCTACAAAAAAATAAAATTTTATTATGAGTGACAATAATCCACTTTTAGAAGCATTTGAAAACGCACCTTTTTCAAAGATAGAAACCGCACATTTCAAGCCTGCAATTTTAAAAGCCATAGAATTTGCTAAAGCAGAAATTGATGATATTGTAAATAAAAATGAAGCACCTACTTTTAAGAATACTATTGAAGCTTTAGAGTTTTCAGGAAAAACATTAGATAGGATCACCAGCATTTTTTTTAATTTAAATTCGGCTGAAACTAACGAAGAGATCCAAAAGATCGCACAAGAAATATCTCCTCTACTTTCCGAATTTAAAAATGATATCATTTTAAATGAAGAACTTTTTTCAAAAGTAAAGCAAGTCTATTCCAATAAAGAATCTTTCAATCTTAACGGAGAACAACTGATGCTTTTAGATAAAAAATACAAAGCTTTTTCTAGAAATGGAGCTAATTTGGATTTAGAAGGCAAAAATAAATTAAGGGAAATAGATAAGAAATTATCTTCTTTAAGTTTGAAGTTTGGAGAAAACGTCTTGGCCGAATCCAACAGATTTGAGCTTCATTTAGAAAATAAGGAAGATCTTGCTGGACTTCCAGAGGATGTAATAGAAGCTTCAAATGAAGTTGCCACTTCTAGAGGAAAAGAAGGATGGGTCTTCACTTTGGAATACCCGAGCTATATCCCATTTATGAAATATTCTTCGAAAAGGGAATTACGCAAAAAAATGGCACTTGCTTTTGGAGCAAAGGGATTTCATAATGATGAATTGGACAATCAGGAAAATGTGCTTCAGATAGTTCAGTTGCGATTTGATAGAGCCAAATTACTCGGTTATAAATCTCATGCTAACTTTGTTTTGGAAGAACGAATGGCCAAAACACCAGAAACGGTAGAATCCTTTTTAAATGAATTATTAGAGAAGGCCAAGCCAGCTGCAGAAAATGAATTTTCTGAATTGGAGAAATTTGCAATAGATCTTGACAATATCGATCAGCTTCAGAAATGGGATGCAGGCTATTATCAGGAAAAATTGAAGCAAAAATTGTTTGATTTGGATGATGAGAAGTTAAAGCCTTATTTTCAGCTTGAAAATGTAATAGATGGTGTGTTTACTATTGCTAATAAATTATATGACCTGAATTTTACTGAAGTGAAGAATATAGATGTTTATCATCCAGATGTAAAAACCTATCAGGTTAGTAATGGTAGCGGAAAAGAAATCGCGCTTTTTTATGCCGATTTCCATCCAAGACCAGGAAAAAGAGATGGTGCATGGATGACGGTTTATAGAAATCAGGAAATAAAGGACAAGATAAATGTACGACCGCATATTTCCATAGTTTGTAATTTTACTAAGCCAACAAAAAGCACCCCTTCCCTGTTAACTTTTAATGAAGTAACCACACTATTTCATGAATTTGGGCATGCGTTGCATGGAATGTTAGCCAATACAAAATATCCAAGTCTTTCTGGTACCAGTGTTTATTGGGATTTTGTAGAATTACCAAGTCAAGTTCTTGAAAATTGGTGTTACGAACCGGAAGCGCTTCAATTGTTTGCTAAACATTACAAAACAGGAGAAATAATACCACAGGAATTGATAGATAAGATCAAAAAAGCTTCCAACTTTCATGAAGGAATGGCCACCTTGCGCCAGATTAGTTTTGGGATGTTAGATATGAGTTATCATGCCGTAGACCCTACAAATATTACAAATGTAAAAGTATATGAAGACGCCTCATTTGAGCCTACTAAATTATATCCCGAAGTAGCTGAGAATTGCATGAGCACTTCCTTTTCTCATATTTTTCAAGGCGGTTATTCCTCTGGATATTATTCTTATAAATGGGCAGAAGTATTAGATGCAGATGCTTTCGAATTTTTTAAAGAAGAAGGAATCTTTAATCGGGAAGTAGCAAAACGATTTCATGAGAATGTTCTTTCATTAGGAGGAACTCAAGATCCTATGGAATTGTACAAACAATTTAGAGGAAAAGAACCTAGACCAGATGCCTTATTAAAAAGAGCAGGATTATTGAAAATATAAATTACCTTATAAATCTTAACTTTTAAATAAGAGAATAGCAGCAACTTTTCTTAATTTAGAACAAATTATGCACATTGCCTATGTCTATCAATAAAATTGACCCTAATAAATGGGTTGATAAATATTCAGATTATCTCTTCAATTTTACCATTGTGAGGGTAAATGACAGGGAATTGGCGAACGATCTAATTTCCGAAACCTTTCTTGCTGGATTAAAATCGATGAAAAATTTTAAAGGAGAAGCCACAGAGCGTACCTGGCTAATTTCAATCCTCAAAAGAAAAATCATAGACCATTACAGGAAAAGCAACTCTAAAAAAGGAAGAGCTGAAATTAAAATTCAATACAGTGACGATTCTAACGAAGGAGATTGGTTAGAGGAGAATGCACCAGATGTATTAGATAAGACTGCGGAAGATGTGATGGAAAACGAAGAACTTGGCATGGCAATCTTAGATTGCATGCAACAACTTACCGACAAACAAGCCAAGATCTTTAAAATGAAAACCATAGATGGATTTGATACCGAAGCCATTTGTAATGAGTTTAATATAACACCGTCTAATCTTTGGGTAATAATTCACAGAGCACGAATGACACTTGCCCAGTGTTTAGAAAAAAATTGGTTTTAATATGAGTAATAAAAAGACACTCTTAATAGATTGTTCTGAAGCTACATTTTGTTGTGATAAGGCGCAATACAAAGAAGCTTCTGTTTCTGAAAAGTTAAAGATGCTTTTACATCTTATTTACTGTAAAAAATGCAAAAAGTATGTTAAGAATAACACGAAACTCACCAAATTGATCGAGCAGTCTGACATTAAGACTTGTACCGAAGAAGAGAAAAAAGCATGGAAAGAGAAGATAGAACAGGAAATAACTAACCAATAAGTTCCATACTAATTCTAAGAATACACCAAAATATTGGTATTGCTTCCGCCCAAAAAGAAGAAAAGTATTTAGTTTGACGAATTCTGGTTTTATTTAAAAAGATACTTAGTAATATTCCAGCAAAGATCAAAGAAAACAAACTATTATAATCTGAATTAGATTTTAGAAACTCTAACATTAAAACTGTTAAAATAGCCAAACCTCCAATGATCTTGGTCCTGTAAACTCCAAAAATTTGCGGCACCGTTCTCAGATTTGCCATGTCAAATCTCAGATCCCTTATTTCAAATGGCAGAGTTAGCGCAAATACAAATAAGAAACGTTGCAGTAAGCTTGCTATAACATTCCATTGAAAAAGATTGATTTCATCCACTAGCGGTAATAAAACAGTTATCCCACTCCAAACAAACGCGATCACGTAGATTTTAATTCCAGCAAAACCCCTTAAATTTTTCCCTTCGCCAAATAGCGGGATCACATAAAGCAAGGTAAGGATGCCCAGAACTCCGGAAATAAGTATTGCGTTTAAAGTAAGATGGAATAGGATATAAATAAGCGCTGCAAAAATAAATAAGGAGAAAACTTGAATGAGGCGAAGGTTTTTGGTTAGGCTTAAATGATGTAAACCTGCAATTCCTGCATATTTTACAAAATTATATCCGGTAATCGCACTAAAAAATATGAAAAGATAAACGTACCAATCTACCGTAACTCCAAAATTCAATGTGGTTATTATTGCGAAGCTAACCACAGCCAAAGCCACGTGAATACTGCTATTTACGTAAAAACTGAGAAGGTCTTTCAATAGGTTTTATTTATTGGAATACACATCAAAAATAAACTATAAAATCTTAACATGTCTAAGTCTTTAAATTGTAAAAATTTACGTTTAAAATATGTAATTTCGCAGCACAAAACACAACTAAATTTTGATGAGAACAGATTCTTTTGCACTTAGACATATTGGTCCCAAGGAAAGTGAGCTTTCAGAAATGCTTTCAACCGTTGGGGTCTCTTCTTTAGAAGAACTAATTTATGAGACAATCCCGGATGACATTAGGCTAAAAGCACCCTTAAATCTGGCAACAGCTTTAAGCGAAAATGAATATGCCGAGCATATTGGAGAATTGGCCGCTAAGAACAAGGTTTTTAAAACTTATATTGGTTTAGGTTATCATCAGGCTATTATGCCTGCCGTGATTCAACGTAATATTTTGGAAAATCCAGGATGGTATACAGCCTATACTCCTTATCAAGCAGAAATTGCACAAGGTAGATTGGAAGCATTACTAAATTACCAAACCATGATCGCAGATCTTACCGGTATGGAATTGGCAAATGCTTCGCTTTTAGACGAATCTACCGCAGCTGCAGAAGCTATGGCACTTTTACATGCGGTAAGAGATAGAGATCAGAAGAAAAATGAGGTGATAAAGTTCTTTGTTTCAGATGAAGTACTTCCGCAAACAATATCATTATTAAAGACCAGAGCAATTCCATTAGGAATAGAATTGGTTATTGGTGACCATGCAGCTTTTGATTTCTCAACCGAATTTTTTGGAGCGATCCTTCAATATCCAGGAAGATCTGGACAAGTATTTGATTACTCTGCTTACGTAGGAAAATGTAAAGATGCAGGTATTAAAGTAGTTGTAGCTGCAGATATTTTAAGCTTAATAAAGTTAGAATCTCCAGGACATTTTGGAGTGGATGTAGTGGTGGGTACCACGCAAAGATTTGGAATTCCACTTGGATACGGAGGTCCACATGCAGCATTTTTCGCCACCAAAGATGAATATAAAAGAAATATTCCCGGGAGGATCATTGGGGTTACCAAGGATCTAAATGGAAACCGTGCTTTAAGAATGGCGTTGCAAACAAGAGAGCAACACATAAAAAGAGATAAAGCTACTTCCAACATATGTACTGCACAAGTACTTTTAGCTGTTATGGCTGGGATGTACGCGGTTTATCACGGACCCAAAGGACTGGAATATATTGCAAATACGGTTCATTCTTCCGCTTTTACCTTGAATGAAAAACTAGAGAATTTAGGCTTCGATCAACTTAATAAATCGTTTTTTGATACGCTTCAGGTGAAGGCAGATGCTAAATCTGTAAAGGTTTTAGCCGAAAAAAATAAAATGAATTTTTATTATCCAGATTCGCAAACGGTAGTGATTGCCTTAAATGAAACTGTGACCATAAAGGATCTTAATAAAATAGTTTCAATTTTCGCTGAAATTTCTAAAAAGGAATTTGATGTAATTGAAAGTTTATCTGAAGGGAATGCTATTCCATCTACAGTAGATAGAAAAACGGAGTTTTTAACTAATCCCGTTTTCAATTCTTATCATTCCGAAACTGAGTTGATGCGATACATAAAAAAATTGGAAAGAAAGGATCTTTCCTTAAATCATTCCATGATCGCTTTAGGATCTTGTACTATGAAACTGAATGCAGCTTCAGAAATGCTTCCTTTAAGCAATCCACAATGGGGTAATATTCACCCATTTGTCCCGATAGATCAAGCTGAAGGTTATCAAATAGTATTAAAAAGACTGGAAGATCAATTAACAGAGATCACAGGATTTTCTGGAACTTCGCTTCAACCAAACTCTGGAGCTCAAGGTGAGTATGCCGGTTTAATGGTTATTCGTGCATACCATGAATCTCGTGGAGACTCAAATAGAGATATTTGTTTAATCCCATCTTCTGCACATGGAACCAATCCTGCTTCTGCAGTTATGGCTGGAATGAAGGTCGTAGTTACAAAATCTACCAAAGAAGGAAATATAGATATAGACGACCTTAGGGAACAAGCCTTAAAGCATAAAGATAATCTTGCCGCATTAATGGTTACTTACCCTTCTACACATGGAGTGTATGAGTCGGCTATCAAGGAGATCACAAAATTGATCCATGATAATGGTGGTCAGGTGTATATGGATGGTGCCAATATGAATGCACAGGTTGGACTTACTAATCCTGGTGCAATTGGTGCAGATGTATGTCACTTAAATCTACATAAGACATTCGCCATTCCTCACGGTGGTGGTGGACCTGGGGTTGGACCAATTTGTGTAGCAAAGCAATTACTACCATTTTTACCTGGAAATCCAGTTATAAAAACTGGAGGAGAACATGCAATTACCGCTATATCTGCAGCTCCTTGGGGTTCTGCTTTAGCTTGTTTGATCTCTTATGGCTATATAACAATGCTGGGAGTTAACGGTCTTCAGAAATCAACAGAATATGCTATTTTAAATGCTAACTACATTAAAGCTCGTTTGAACGATCATTACCAAACCTTGTATTCTGGAGAACGTGGACGTGCAGCACATGAGATGATCGTAGACTGCAGACCATTTAAAGACAACGGGATTGAAGTTGTAGACATTGCAAAACGTTTAATGGATTACGGTTTCCATGCGCCAACGGTATCTTTTCCAGTGGCAGGAACCTTAATGATAGAACCTACAGAAAGTGAGAGCAAAGCAGAACTAGATAGATTTTGTGATGCACTTATCTCCATTCGTAAGGAAATTAGCGAGTCCTCCACTAATGATGAAGTAAATATACTAAAGAATGCCCCACATACCTTAGCAATGCTAACTGCAGATACTTGGGATTTTCCATACACAAGGCAACAAGCCGCGTTTCCTTTGGAGTATGTTGCAGACAATAAATTCTGGCCTTCTGTACGTCGAGTAGATGATGCTTATGGGGACAGAAATCTTATATGTACTTGCGCTCCAATAGAAGAGTATATGGAAGCATAAATTATAAATAAGCCAAGGGCAGCTAAGTTCTCGCCTTTGGCTTATTATTATTTTTTCGTCTTTAAAATGCTGTTTTGCTATTTTATTTCAGTTTAATTAAGAAATCAACAAATTGAAACAAATTCTGTAAAAGCTTGAGCTTTACGTGAATTGCTTTTAGTAATTTAGTTTTAATAACCTCAAAACCCTTGGTTTCAATGAGCATAAAAATGACTGGTTTAGGAAGTTTTATCCCAAACTTAAAACGTAAGAATTCCGATTTTTTGCAACATCAATTTTTAAATTTGGATGGCACCGGATTTCCTCATGCAAATGAAATTACAATTGAAAAATTTAAAGCCATCACTGGAATAGAGGAAAGAAGATATTTGGAAGAAGATCTTTGTACCTCAGATATGGCCACGGTGGCAGCTCAAAAAGCCATCGAAAATGCTGGCATAGACCCAGAAACTTTAGATTACTTAATAGTTGCACACAACTATGGGGATGTAAAAACAGGAAGTATCCAAAGTGATACTGTGCCTAGTCTTGCCACTAGAGTAAAACATAACCTTAGAATTAAAAATCCGAAATGCGTTGCCTACGATGTTCTTTTTGGATGTCCTGGATGGATCGAGGCTGTTATACAAGCCCAAGCGTTCATAAAAAGCGGTATGGCCAAGAAATGTTTGGTAATTGGCGCAGAAGCACTTTCTCGTGTTGTAGATAATTACGACAGAGATTCCATGATCTTTTCTGATGGTGCTGGTGCTGCTATTTTCGAGCAATCTGAAGAGCAGGGTGGAATTCTTTCACATAGCTCTGCTACTTATGCTTACCAAGATGCTCATCATATCTACTTTGGAAAATCCAATAGAAATGAAGAGGAGGATGATACCCGTTACATAAAAATGAACGGAAGAAAGATCTATGAGTTTGCGCTAACTCACGTGCCTGAAGCAATGAAGGCTTGTTTAGAAGAAAGTGGGAAATCTATAGATGAGGTTAAAAAAGTTTTCATTCATCAAGCTAATGAGAAGATGGACGAAGCTATTATTGCGCGCTTTTACAGACAATATAAAATGAAAGCTCCAGATAATGTGATGCCAATGAGTATTCATGAGCTAGGTAACAGCAGTGTTGCTACCGTTCCAACACTTCTTGATCTGGTGATCACGGGAAATATTAAAGATCAGAAATTAGAAAAAGGCGATATAATCATTCTTGCCAGTGTAGGTGCAGGGATGAATATTAATGCAATGGTCTACGAATATTAAGATGTACGAAAATACATTTCCTAATAAACGATTTAAAAGAACCCTTGAATTTCTTGAAAGCGTGGCTTCTCCTCCAGCCAAAATATTGGATCTAGGTGTAGAAAACCCTTTTTCTGCGATCATGAAAGATCATAATTATCAAGTAGAAAATACTTCCGGGGAAGACTTGGATCTTCATACCAACGTGGATACCGCAAATGAATACGATCTTGTAACAGCTTTCGAGATCTTTGAGCACCTTATAGCTCCATTTAATGTCCTTCGTGAATTGAAAACTAAAAAATTGGTTGCTACAGTACCTTTAAAGTTGTGGTTTGCCAATGCATATCGAAGTAATACCGATATGAGAGATAGGCATTATCATGAGTTTGAAGATTGGCAATTCGATTGGCTTTTAGAAAAAGCAGGCTGGACTATTAAAAAGAGAGAGAAATGGACTAACCCAGTTGGTAAAATTGGGATAAGACCATTACTTAGAAATGTAACTCCAAGATATTACGCTGTATACGCCGAGCGTTAGATTTTATTTTCTGAAATTTTCTCCTCAGCTTTAATTAAACTATATAAGTTCTAAGAGTTTTGAAGATCTACATTGTAATACCCGCACATAATGAAGCCGAATTTATCGGCTTAACATTGCAGTCGTTATTAGATCAAACGTATAAAGCAGAAAGAATTGTTGTAGTTAATGATCAATCTAGTGATGCTACTCCACAAATAGTTTCTAAATTTGAAAGGAAACATCCCTCAATCGCTTTAATATCTATTACATCTTCAGAAGAACATCTCCCGGGAAGCAAGGTGATTCGAGCTTTTTATGAGGGTTATAAAACTTTAGATCAGGATTACGATGTAATCTGCAAGTTTGATGCAGATCTTATCTTTCCAATTAATTATCTGGAAAATCTTACAAAAGCCTTTGAAGCATCTGCGAAAACTGGAATGTTTGGCGGATTTTGCAGTATTCAAAAAGGTAAATCGTGGATTATAGAGAACTTAACAGATAAAGATCATATTAGAGGAGCAATTAAAGCCTATAGAAAAAAATGCTTTCTTGATATTGGTGGATTAAAACCAGCAATGGGATGGGATACGGCAGACGAATTATTAGCTCAATATCACAAATGGATAATCAAAACAGATAAAGAACTTTTGGTAAAACATTTAAAACCAACGGGAACTACTTATAATAAAGCCTCAAAATATAAACAAGGAGAAGCTTTTTACAGCCTAAGATATGGATTTCTAATCACCCTTATAGCTTCAGCTAAACTTGCATTTTTAAAAAAGAATTTCAATTACTTCTTAGATTATATGTCCGGTTATTTCAAAGCCGTTAATAGTAAGACAAAATTTCTTATATCTCCTGATGAAGGCAAATTTGTTAGGAAGCTTCGATGGAATAAAATGAAGGAAAAGCTTTTTTAATTTTTCTTTTCCAACATTGCATTCAGCGGAGTTCCTGTGGATGAATTTGGAAAGGCAATTCCTAATAACATCGAAATCGTTGGTGCGATATCCACAATCTCAGATCGAGAAGCAGTATTTCCGTGCGGGATTCCTTTTCCGAAGAAAATAAGAGGTGCATGTGTATCATAAGAAAATCCACTGCCGTGAGTAGAACCTGTGGTAGTAGTATAAGATATGACAGCTGGATCTAAAACAAAAACCACATCTCCACTACGCTTTTGGTTGAATCCATTTTGAATTAATTCTGCAGTTCCATTCGTGAAATCTGCACTTTCCAATTGTTTCCTCGTATATACATTGCTCACCATTGGGTATTGCAAAATAAAATGAGCAATATTCTTCTCCAGAACTTCAAACTCTATTTCTGCCTCTTTCACAGCTCTATAATCAAAGAACACTTGATAATTAGAAACCGACTCTAAAAGATCTTCGCTATTATACTTCTCTTTTAAAAAGCTTTTTAGATCTGCTTCAAATTGAACATCATCAAAGTAACCAGATGGTATTTTAACCGAAGTTAAATAAGTTGGCACATCCCCTCCACCATGATCTGCCGTTAAAAATAAGAGATAGTTACCTTTTCCAACTTTTTCATCTAAAGCAGCCAACAATCTACCCAAATCTTGATCTAAACGTAGATAGGCATCTTCAATTTCCTTAGAGTTCACTCCAAAATTATGACCTATATAATCTGTGCTGGAAAAACTAACCGATAGAAAATCGGTATATTCATCCTTCCCTAATTCCTCACCCTCTAGGGCGGCAATTGCAAAATCTGTAGTTAGTGAATTTCCAAAAGGGGTAACTTTTAGAATGTCATATCCTCCATTCTCCTTGCTTAAGCCTTCAAGATCATATGGGAAAGTTGCTGTTTTCTTCCCTTTAAATCCTCCTTCAAACAAATTCTCATCTATTCCACTTTCCGCATATGTATCTATTTTTTGAATGGGCTCCCAAGATTTCATATAATCTAATTTCTTCCCTGAGACATTAAAATTTGCTACCCATTGCGGCAGTTCCTTCATATAAAAGCTACTGCTAATCCAATTTCCTTCATCTTGCCCGTGAAACCAATAAGCTGCATTTGCAGTATGGCCAGCTGGTAAAATTGCTCCACGATCCTTTAAAGCGATGCCAATTGATTTCCCTCGCATTTGTGTGAACAATCTGTTCTCATCTGCAATTGTAGTGGCCAACATTCTGTGAGGAGACATTTTTCCAGCAGAATTCATAGTTCCCACAGATTGAACCTTTTCATCTGAAACGCAATAAACATATTGTTTAGAAAACTTGTCATACCAACTGTTGCTTATAATTCCGTGATATTTTGGAGTTGTTCCGGTAAACACAGAAGAGTGCCCTGGAGCCGTATAAGTTGGGATATAATTAAAATGATTATTCTTAAAATTAAAACCTTCAGAGATCAATCTTTTAAAGCCTTTCTCTCCGTATTTATCCCAGAAACGAGTTAAATAATCGTACCGCATCTGATCTACCACAACCCCAACTACCAGTTTTGGTTTATCAGGATTTAATTTTGCGGATTGTTTAATTTGTGCGAAAGAGGAAAAAGTTATGAAAAAGCTAAGGATAAACGTAATATAATGTTTCATAAAAAAGTTCAAAAATTGTATAAGCTCCAAAATTACTAAAGAAATGGACTTTAAACTTTAATTCTTCGTTAAATAGTTTCCTACTTATTTTTAGTATTTTAGCTTTACAAAAATTCTTTGATGAGCTACGTCTATTCTATTGGTGAATACTTTTTAATGATTAAAGGAGTGTTTGGGCGAATGACCAAACGATCTGTCCTAAAAGAATTAATATTTAAAGAAATAAATGAACTCATTATGGGTTCCTTGGGAATTGTAGCGTTTATTTCATTCTTTATTGGGGGAGTTGTAGCAATTCAAACAGCATTAAACTTAAATAATCCATTAATACCTAAATCCCTTATTGCTTTTGCTGCACGGCAATCCATTATATTAGAGTTTGCACCTACCTTTATTTCTATAATCATGGCTGGAAAAGTTGGATCCTTTATCACCTCGAGTATAGGATCCATGAGAGTTACAGAACAAATAGATGCTCTAGAAGTTATGGGGATTAATTCTTTGAATTATCTTATATTCCCAAAGATTATCGCTATGCTTACATACCCTTTTGTAATTGCTATTGCAATGTTCTTAGGTATTATGGGTGCATATGCCGCAGCAGTTTTAGGAGGATTTGTTGGGGGTGATGTATTTTTAGGAGGATTACAAGACAGTTTTGAAGGCTTTCATTTAGTTTATGCTTTTATAAAAACATTTATTTTCGCCATGATTTTAGCAACAATTCCTGCATATCACGGATATTACATGAAAGGTGGAGCTTTAGAAGTGGGGCACGCCAGTACTACCGCGTTTGTATGGACGAGTGTTGTAATAATAATAACCAATTACATAATAACTCAATTATTGCTTAGCTAATGATAGAAATAAAGAACCTCCATAAAGGCTTTGATGGCGAAGAGATCCTAAAAGGAATAGATTTTGTTTTTGAAACAGGTCAAACCAACCTTATCATAGGGCAATCTGGATCTGGTAAAAGTGTATTACTTAAGTGCATGCTTGGCTTGTTTAAGCCTGAAGAAGGAACTATAGAATATGATGGAAAAGCCTATTCTACTTTTACAGATGAGGAACAGAGAGATCTTCGAAAGGAAGTTGGTATGCTATTTCAAGGCGGAGCATTGTTTGATTCTATGACGGTGGAAGAAAATGTAATGTTTCCACTTAGAATGTTTACCAAGCAGCGAAAAAGAGAATTAAAATCTCGAGTTTCTGAAGTATTAGAACGTGTAAATTTGGATGGAAGTGAAAATAAGTATCCATCTGAAATAAGTGGAGGGATGCAAAAAAGGGTAGCCATAGCTAGAGCGGTAGTAAATAAACCTAAATACTTGTTTTGCGATGAACCTAACTCTGGTTTAGATCCAACTACGGCTACTGTTATAGACAATCTTATTCAGGAAATCACCAGAGAGAATAACATGACTACGGTAATTATCACTCACGATATGAACTCGGTTTTGGAAATTGGTGAAAATATTGCATTTTTGAAAGATGGTGTGCTTGCATGGAAAGGTGATAAAGAACAGATCTTTAAAACGGATGATAAAACCGTAACAGATTTTGTTTATTCGTCTAATTTATTCAAAAAAGTACGTGATGCTCAATTATCTGGCCATTAATTAAATATCTTCACAAGTAAAAATCTAGTTTTAAACCAGTGTTAAATCTTTTGGGTAGTTCTATTTTCAACTACTTATCCCTAAACTTTTAGTCTTAATAATGTCACACTAAAAGCTTTTAGTATCTGAAGAATTTTCTGTTTTACCCTAAATTCTCATCGAATTTCTCCATTACTTTATTTCGGATCTCCTTAATCTCTTGTTCCTTAGCTCTAGGCACGATCATTAGCACATCTTCATTATCTACCACAATATAATCTTCCAAACCATCTAAGATCACTACTTTAGATTTATGAGTATAGATCATATTCCCTTTAGAATCGGTTGGCATTAAGTGCGCTTTTACTACTGCATTGTTATGATCATCTTTAGCAAGTTCTTCCTGAAGAGAGCCCCATGTCCCTAGGTCGCTCCACTTAAATGTAGCTGGGATCACAAAAACAGATTCAGATTTTTCAAGTATTGAGTAATCGATAGAGATATTCTGTGCGCTGGGATAGTTTTCTTTAACAAATGCATTTTCATTCTTAGTGTTAAGAACACTTACTCCCTGATCGAATAAGGTATGCATTTCTAGAAGATGAGATTTAAATGAATCTATAATATATGCTGCCTTCCAAATAAAGATTCCAGCGTTCCATACATAATTCCCTTCTTCTAAATATTTTTTAGCATTTCTTAAAGTAGGTTTTTCTGTAAATTTTTCAACTTTAAATAATTCTTTCCCCTCTTGTTTATCGTATTTGATATACCCATATCCAGTATTTGGAAACGTAGGTTTAATTCCAAAAGTAATAAGAATATCCTCTTTTAATGCAGCTTTAAAAGCAAGATTAATATCGGCCACAAAATTATCTTCATTTTCAATAAAGTGATCACTTGGCGCAACTAACATTACAGCATTTGGATTTTTCTTCTTTATTTTCATTGCCGCCAAAAGAATGCAGGGTGCTGTATTTCGCATTGCCGGTTCTAGGATTATTTGTTCCTGTTTTATCTTTGGCAATTGCTCTTTTATAATTTCATCATAAGCATCATTACTTAAGATCAAAATATTTTCTATAGGCACAACATTAGTAAGCCTATAAAAAGTACTCTGCAGCAAGGTCTCGCCTAAACCAAGCATATCATGAAATTGTTTAGGATACTTGGCGGTACTTAGAGGCCAGAAACGGGATCCTACTCCACCAGCCATAATTACTGCATAATAATCTTGATTGTAACTTGTCATTATTTTATTTTATCCTACTATTAATTCTACTTGAGCGTTTGGCTGAAATAAATATATTTTTCCAGTTTCCATCTCTACGCACTCATATCGCTTTCTTCTTTTTTCTCCTTTTTTAAAGATCTTCCCATTGTAGATCTTAAAAACTCCCCCAGCTGGTAATTCAAAAACATAATTTTTATCGCTAACTGTATCTACATCAAAGCTTTTTAAGGCAACCGAAAGGTGAGCATCGGTATCGCTACTTGCCTTTGGATTTTTAAAATGCTTTGCTATTAAAGGCAATAATTGTACGGGAAATATCTCAGGCCTAATAAAGGGTAACATCATTTGCTGAAATGTAAACTTCCATTCTTGACCATGAGGTTTTATAGTCCTACCAAATCTATCAAATGCTACCAAATGCGATATTTCATGCACCATGGTGATAAGGAATCTAAATTTATTGAGATTGGCATTTATCGTGATCTGGTGCACACCCTCCTGTGTTCTTCTATAATCTCCATGTCTGGTAACCCGTTCGTTTACAATCTTAAGATGAATGTTATTTTCTTCGATAAGATTAAAAATAGGTGCTACTGCATGACTTGGAAGATATTTCTCTAAAACCTCACTCATCACTTCACTTTTTAAGGTGTACTATTGGAAACTTGCAGCAATTTGCCATTATAATATTTTTGACCCGTTAAGCTAAAATTCATAATATATGTAGCCATTTCTTCAGCAGTTACTGGTGCCTGGTATCCGGGAAATGCTTCTTCTAACATTTCTGTTTGTACAGCACCCAATGCTAAAACATTAAATGATGGTCCATTCTCTTTATATTCTTCAGCTAACATCTCTGTTAAAGTGATCAATGCCCCTTTACTAGAACTATATGCGGAAAGTCCCGGGAATTTCATGCTGCCTTGAACACCACCCATGCTGCTAATATTTACCACATGAGAAGCTGCATCCATAAATGGAAGCGTAATTTTAATAAGTCCTGCAACACCAAAAACATTGGTGTTATATACCTGTTTGAATTCAGCTATTGAAGCATCTTTAAAAGGTTTATTTAAAATGGCACCTGCATTATTGATCAAGACATCCACTTTTTTCCAATATAACTGCAAGAGGTTTTCAATTTTCTTAAGGTCTTCCTCCAGAGTTATGTCACAAGAAATTGTAGTTACATTCTCTAAGTTTAATGCTTTAACCGAATCTAGGTTTCGGGAAATTGCCAAGACCTTATGACCTGCCCTAGAAAATAATTTTACCATTTCAAAACCGATTCCTCTACTGGTCCCGGTTATAAGTACATGCTTCATGCTTAATTTAATTTTATCTCCTTTTCTGAAGAATTTACAATCTTATAGATTCCCGGAATTATAGATTCTATAAGATCTGTCATAAAGGGAATATCCATTTTATCTGCTTCATCTGAAACGTGGTGATAAAAATCATAATTTGTAAAGTCGAACGAGCTAATGGTTTGCGCTGGAACTTTAAACTCATTGTAAATAGAATAGTTATCACTGCGCATAAATAGATTGAATTCTTTTGCTTTCGGAAGAAATCCTAAAACTTTCTCTTTAGAATACTCATTAAATTTATTGGCAAAATTCGAAAGTTCATATCCGGTTAAATAGGCCTTATGATCTTTTCCTAGCATAGGAACCCCGATCATTTCTATATTGAAATTTAAATAGAGATCCAGATTTTGATCGTTTAATTTTTTAGCAAGATGTTTAGATCCCAAAAGTCCTTTTTCTTCAGCAGAAAAGAATGCAAATAATATACTTCTTTTATTTTGTTTCAGATTCCCAAAATATTTGGCGAGTTCCAAAACTGCAACAGATCCTGCAGCATCATCATTCGCTCCATTTGCAATGGAATCTCCCTCTACAGAATTTATTAGACCAATATGGTCATAATGTGCGCTAATAATTATAAACTCTTTTTTAAGCACAGGATGTGTTCCTTCTAAAACTCCTACTACATTGTAAGCTGTGGCTCCCTTAACTTCAAAAGAATCCTTATAAGTAGCAAAGTATGGTTTCACACTATTTTTAGACAAGATGTCTTCTATAAATTCGGCAGCCTTTTTAATTCCCTCAGACCCTGTGTCTCTTCCCATAAGAGCATCCGAAGTCAAAAACTCAAGTTCTTCTTTTACAGCTGCTTCAGAAAGTTCAGGCTTGAGAACATCTGTTTTATTTTCTGAAATTAATTCAGTTTCTTCAGTAGTATTCTGTGTTGAATTACACCCGGAAATAATAAGTAGCGTAGCGAAGCTAGTTATTCTAAGAATTGATTTTATCATAGTGCTAAAGATAAAAAAATCCCGCAATAGCGCGGGATTTTGAATAATTTATTAAAAGCCTAGAAAATCTATGCCAACATGGTCACTGGATTCTCTAAATAAGTCTTTAAGGTTTGTAAGAATGCAGCACCGGTTGCCCCGTCTACGGTTCTGTGATCACAAGCCAAAGTTACCTTCATCGTATTTCCAACAACGATCTGCCCGTCTTTTACAACTGGTTTTTCAACAATAGCTCCAACAGATAATATTGCTGAATTTGGTTGGTTTATAATACTTGTAAATTCAGTAATTCCAAACATTCCTAAGTTAGAAACGGTAAAAGTACTTCCTTCCATTTCTGAAGGTTGTAATTTTTTATTTCTCGATTTCCCTGCAAGATCTTTTACTTGATTTCCAATTTGGGTCATAGTTAATTGATCTGCAAATTTTATAACAGGCACAACTAAGCCATCTTCTACAGCTACAGCAACTCCCATATGAATGTGTTTTGCAATTTTTGTAGAATCTCCGGTCCAAACAGAATTCACTCTAGGGTGTTTTCTCAAGGCCATTGCAGAAGCTTTAATTACCATATCGTTAAAAGAAACCTTTACATCTGGCATTTCATTGATCTGCTTTCTAGACTCCATTGCAATTCCCATATTTACCTCTATAGTAAGGTAATAATGTGGAGCTGTAAATTTAGATTCGCCTAAACGCTTCGCAATGGTTTTGCGCATTTGAGAATTCTTGATCTCCTCGAATGACTCATCCCCTGCAGGAATGTATTGTTGAACTGATTTTTCTGAAGTGCTTGCAGTTTGTGGAGCGTCACTTGCAGATTTTTTGGAAGGTGTAAACTCTTCTATATCCTTTTTAACGATACGCCCATTTTCTCCAGATCCTTTTACATCGGCAAGATTAATACCTTTATCCTCTGCAATTTTCTTAGCTAACGGCGAAGCAAATATTCTACTTCCATCTTTAGCCTCTGTTGTATTAGTTGGCTCTTTTTTTTCTTCACTTTTTTCTTCTGGAACTTCTTTCACTTTTGAAGATGCTCCCTTGCTATCTGAAGATTTAGATTTTGCTGAAGTAGTAGTGCCAATCCCCGAAACATCTGTTCCTTTAGGTCCTATAATAGCAAGTAGGCTATCCACTTTTGCGGTTTCGCCCTCTTTAATTCCAATCTTTAATAAAACACCATCATAGAAAGATTCAAATTCCATGGTGGCTTTATCGGTTTCAATTTCAGCTAAAATATCTCCTTCTTCAACATTATCACCTTCCTTTTTAAGCCATTTTGCAACCGTACCTTCTTCCATGGTATCGCTCAACCTGGGCATATTGATAATCTCTACACCTTCTGGAAGTTCATTTGAAGAGGATTCTTGCTCCTTTTCTTCTTCCTTATCTTTAGAAGAATCTGCTACTGGAGCATCTTTAGAAGATTCTTTGGTTGAAGTTGATTTATCTTCAGTTTTTTCCTCTTTATCAGAAGAGCTTGCTCCTCCTTTAATTAAACTTGAAATATCCTCTCCTTCTTCCCCTAAAATTGCCAAAAGAGTATCCACCGGAGCGGTTTCTCCTTCTTCTATACCAATATGTAAAAGAGTTCCATTATAAAAGGACTCAAATTCCATAGTTGCTTTATCGGTTTCAATTTCAGCTAAAATATCTCCTTCTTCAACTTTATCCCCTACTTTTTTCAGCCACTTTGCAACCACACCTTCTTCCATGGTGTCGCTTAAACGCGGCATGTTTATTACTTCAGCCATAACTTATTCTACTTTATGTGATAAAAAAGGATAATCTTCTTGCTCATATACTGCATCGTACATTAAGCTTGCGTCTGGATAATCTGACTCTTCCGCAAATTTCTCGCATTCACTAACCAGATCTTTCACACGCTTATCAATTTCTTTGATCTCTTTATCTGTCGCGTATTTTTTATCTTTTATAATATCTAATACTTGGGTGATAGGATCTATTTTTTGATACTCAGCAACTTCGTCCTTTGTTCTATATTTTTGAGCATCACTCATTGAATGACCTCTATATCTATATGTTTTAAGCTCTAAGAAAGTTGGTCCTTTTCCGGAACGAGCTCTAGTAATAGCCTCGTCCATTGCTTCTGCCACTTTAATAGGGTTCATTGCATCTACAGGACCGCACGGCATATCATATGCCAATCCCATTTTCCATATCTCTGTATTCTTCGAAGTTCTGGCAACAGAGGTTCCCATGGCATACCCATTATTTTCTACACAGAAAACAACCGGTAAATTCCAGTTTACCGCCATGGTTAAAGTTTCATGAAGAGAACCTTGACGCATCGCACCATCTCCCATAAAAGTTAAAGTAACCGCATCTCTTTTAAAATATTTATCGGCAAAAGCCAGTCCAGCTCCCAAAGGAATTTGTCCTCCTACGATTCCATGTCCACCATAAAAACGGTGTTCTTTAGAGAAAATATGCATAGAACCTCCCAAACCTTGAGAAGTACCTGTTTTTTTACCATATAGTTCTGCCATAACCCGTTTTGGATCTACACCCATCCCAATTGGTTGAACGTGGTTCCTATATGCCGTGATCATTTTATCTTTAGTAAGATCCATTGCATGCAAAGATCCGGCAAGAATTGCCTCCTGACCATTATATAGGTGCAAAAACCCTCTTACTTTTTGTTGAATGTAAACTTGAGCTAGTTTATCCTCAAATTTTCGCCAAAAAAGCATATCCTCGTACCACTTCAGATAAGTAGCTTTGGTAATTTTCTTCATTTACAAATATATTTAGGCCGGGCAGTGGATTTTGCCAAGCAGATAACAAAAATACTATTTTCAATAAGAATGAAAAACAGTTTTATCAATAAAACCACGAAAACGTTATAGAACAGATCTATCGAACGCTAAAGGTAAAAGTTCTTTTAAGGAATTTGATTTTGCAACTTTCCCGCTTTCACCCATAAAGTAGATTTCTATAGGTTCATTCTGCTTGCTCTCATACTCTGCAATTGCCTGTCTACACGCTCCACAGGGAGGAATAGGAGAAGTAATTTCATGGTTTTGAGAAGTTGCAGAAATTGCAATTCTTTTAATTACTGCATTCGGATATTTTGCGCCTGCATAATAAATAGCAGTTCGCTCTGCACATAAACCACTTGGATACGAAGCATTTTCCTGATTACTTCCAGTGATAACTTCATTATTATCCAAAAGCATGGCCGCACCAACATTGAATTTTGAATAAGGAGCGTATGCATTATCCCTAGCTTCAAAAGCAGCTTGCATTAATTCTTTAACTTCCGCAGGAAGTTCATCCATAGAATCAAAAAGTTCTATGGTAGTTGTTATGGTAAATGACTTCATTTATTTAAAGGGAATTTTTATTGATCGCCTAAACAGATAACTTATAAACTGAGTGACAATCGCGGAAATGTACGCTTTTAATTATTGGCGTAATCATCACCAAAGTGAAAGATCAATCCAAAACGCAAGGTCCCTTCCAGTGGACTAACAACTTTAGAAGTTGAAAATAAATAAGAAACATCTATTACTACCGGAGCGTACTTAAAGCCTGCTCCAACGGCAACAAATTTTCTAGATCCTTTGGTGTCGCTTTCGTTAAAATAACCAGATCTTAAAGAGAATTGCTCTTGAAAAACATACTCTGCACCTAAAGCCCAGGTTACTTCTCTTAATTCTTCTCCAAACCCTCCTGGAGCATCCCCAAAGGATTTAAAGATACCAGAAATAGAACCTATATTATTATATTCTTGTTCATCTTCTTGATCTATTTGACCATCACCGTTGAAATCTTTAGGAGTTGGTACTAATAATTTATTAAATTCTAAATAAGTCCCTAATCTATTTGAAGCATCAAAAATAAAGTCGAAACCTACACCTGCTTTTAAATTGGTTGGAATAAAGTTTTCCTGACCAACTTCATCATATTTAATTTTTGGTCCAATATTAGAAATATTAGCTCCGGCACGAACTCTACCATCAAAATTAGTGAATACAATATTCTGACTCTGATAAAAAGCAGCAACGTCTACCCCAAAAGTAGATGCTGCAGTAGCATCTTCGCTATTTACTGCTAATTTTAGATCAGACCTTAAATATCGTCCCGCAACTGCCATGGAGAAATTATCGGCTAATCTTAAGGCATAAGAAATATCTAATGTTAATTCGTTCGGACTTAATATTAGAGGTTGCTCTTCAAAACCTCCTTGTGTTTCAATAGACCCAAGGCTAAAATATCTTAAACTAGCCGCAACAGCACTACGATCATCAAGTCTATTAAAATAAGTAAGGTTCCCAAGAAAAATATCATTCACTATATTACTAAGGTAGGGAGTATAAGAAACTCCAATTCCTTGTTCATTATTTATAAATGCATATTTAGCAGGATTCCATTGTTGGGAAAAGGCATCTGCCGAGGTGGCAACTCCCTGATCACCCATACCGGCAGCTCTCGCATCTGCAGAGATCAACAAAAATGGCACAGCTGTTGTAATAACCCTATCGCGTTCTTCCTGAGAAAATATTAAGGAAGAAGATAACAGGGAAAATCCAAGAAAAAGAACAGTAATTTTTTTCATCACATTATTAATCTTTAACAAATATATATATTTATTCTTGTAAAGAGCGCTTCCTCTTATCAATTTCGCACTGTAATTTAATAGTATTATTAAAAACTTAACGATTCTATTAAAACTTAATTTTTCAATTTATATTGCATAATAGCTATAGATTAATTCAAGCTTAACTAAAAATATTTTAAACCTAGACTTTTAGTGTTACTTTTGTCTGGAAAATAGATATATCATAGGCCAGTAAGCATTAAGAATATTAACTGTTTAGCTGATTTTGATTAAGATAAAATAAACTTGTACTTTTCTCGTTAATTACTATATTGCAAGGCCTAAATTACTACATAAATAGAACAAAATATGAGGACCAACGTTGCCTTTAAAACACTATTTGCTATCGCCATAGGCGCTAGTTTGTTTAGTTGTAATAATTCAAAAGATTACAAAAACAACTCACGAGCTACCGGATGGGATATTAATTCTAAGGAAGGTGGATTCCAATACAAAACAGATTATAAGGAACAGGCAACTGGTCCAGGTCTTGTTTTTGTAGAAGGAGGAACCTTTACCATGGGTAGGGTTCAAGATGATGTGATGCATGATTGGAACAATTCTCCAACTCAGCAACACGTTCAGTCATTCTATATGGATGAGACTGAAGTAACCAATATAATGTATATGGAATACTTAGATTGGTTAAAAAATGTCTTCCCTCCAACTGAAGAAAATTATAAGAATATTTACTCCGGTGCTGTACCAGATACCTTGGTATGGAGAAACCGTTTAGGTTTTAACGAAACCATGGTATTTAACTATTTACGTCACCCGGCCTACTCTAATTATCCTGTAGTTGGAGTTAACTGGATCCAGGCAACCGAGTTTAGTAAATGGAGAACAAATAGAGTAAATGAGCTTCAACTTGAAAAAGAAGGATATACAAAAGAAGGAGCTAGATATACCGATGTGGAGGCAGGAACAACTTTTGACACTGAAACTTATTTAAATGCTCCTACCAAAACTTACGGAGGTAATGATGAAATTACTCGTGGTGGTAAAAATGCAGATAAATTAGGAACAGCATCAGATAGTAGTGCAGCAAAGAACATCTATGTGCAACGTAAAGATGGAGTGCTTTTACCAGAATACAGACTTCCTACAGAAGCTGAATGGGAATATGCAGCATTAGGATTAGTTGGAATAAGAAATTATAATGTTTACCGTGGAAGAAAGAAATATCCATGGGACGGGCAATACACAAGATCTGGTGATGTTAAAAGCCAAGGCGATCAATTAGCCAACTTTAAACAAGGCGATGGGGATTATGGAGGAATTGCAGGATGGAGTGATGATGGTGCAGATATAACTGCAGAAGTAAAATCTTATGAAGCGAACGATTACGGACTTTATGATATGGCCGGTAACGTTGCAGAATGGGTAGCCGATGTGTACAGACCTATAGTAGATGATGAGTTTAACGATTTTAACTACTACAGAGGAAACGTATACACAAAAAACGAGATTAATGATGATGGAACCGTTAAAATAGTGACTCCAAATGATATTGTTTATGATACCTTAAGCAATGGTCAAATAATGGCTCGTACCTTACCAGGAGAAATAGCTCAAGTGCCAATTAATGATGCAGATACTTATTTAAGACCTAACTTCAGCGAAAGTGACAATAGAAATTACCGTGATGGAGATAAAAGCTCAACAAGATATTATGAGCCTTTTAATGAAATATCAAATCCTTCAAAAAGGATGTATAATTCACCACAATTCGCCACTTCTACCGACAGTTTAGGTAATGTAAAGCCTAAATATGACGAGACCAGCAGAACAACTATGGTTAGTGATGAGGTGAGAGTTTATAAAGGGGGTTCATGGAGAGATAGAGCATATTGGTTAGATCCTTCTCAAAGAAGATACTTTCCTCAAGATATGGCTACAGATTATATAGGGTTTAGAAATGCAATGTCAAGAGTTGGTTCTAAATCAAAAGATAAAAATAAAACGGCAAGAAGTAAATAAATTATCCATTTAGCTTAAAGCGGTTTAAAAAGTTTGCATTTCGTTTGATTAAAATATTTTCATTTCAAATAGTTGTTAGGAAATATTTCACAATTACGGAACTCAACTTTTTAAACCGTTTCTTTTTTTAATATATTTAAGCGATGAATATAGCCACCTTACATGAGCTTTTTCTTAAGAGCACAGGAGTTGCAACAGATACACGTGCAATTCAGACCAATCAGTTATTTTTTGCTTTAAAAGGAGATAATTACAATGCAAACACTTTTGCAGATAAAGCTCTTTTAAAAGGAGCTAGTTATGTTGTTATAGATGAGGAACATTTCGGCCAAAATGAACGTTTTATTCTGGTTAATGATGTTTTGGAAACCCTTCAAAACTTAAGCACCTTCCATCGTGAATCCCTAAACATCCCAATTTTAGCTATAACTGGTAGTAATGGAAAAACCACCAGTAAAGAATTAATTCATGCGGTGCTTAGAAAAAAATTCAACGCGGTTGCCACTGTTGGAAATCTAAATAATCATATTGGAGTACCGCTTACACTTCTTTCAATGAAGAAAAGCACAGAATTTGGAATTGTAGAAATGGGCGCGAACCATGCTAAAGAAATTGCCAAGCTTTGTGAAATTGCTAAACCTAATTTTGGTTATATCACTAATTTTGGGAAAGCACACCTGGAAGGATTTGGAAGTATTCAAGGAGTTATTAAAGCAAAAAGTGAACTATACGATTTTTTAAAATCTACCGGCGGACTTTTATTTTTGAATATAGATGATCCTATCCAGAAAGAACAAATTTACTATAGTAACGATTATACATTCGGCAATAATAACCTAGCTAATGTTTCTATAGACTATTTAAACTCTTCCGAAAAGGCAGAAGTAACCTATAAGAATAAAATAATTAAAAGTCAGCTTACAGGAAGATACAATGCCATAAATATTGCTGCAGCAATTTGTATAGGAGAATACTTTAAAGTTTCACTGGAAAGCATTCAAAAAGCCATTCAAGAATACTCACCCACCAATAACCGATCTCAAATAATTAAACTGGGAAGTAATTCCATTTTAATGGATGCTTATAATGCAAACCCTACAAGTATGATGGCGGCTTTGGAAAGTTTCAAAAATAATCCTCACCCAAATAAACTTGTGATCCTTGGAGATATGTTTGAATTAGGTGATAGTGCTTCAGAAGAACATGAACACATTGCAGCATATCTTAAAAGCACTACAATAAGCGAGGCATGGTTGGTTGGAAGCAATTTTTATCAAACCAAAACTGAAGGCCAAAATATCAAGAAATTTGAATCATTTTCAGATTTACAACCTCACGTAGAAACAGCTCCAATTAAAGATTCCTATTTACTTATTAAAGGATCTAGAGGAATGGCTTTGGAGCGGGTATTGGAACTTTTTAAACACCAAGAAATTTTGGATAAAAAAGTATAATTTAACTAGTGCCTTAAATGAAACGCAAATCAGAAAACAAACGGTTTCCTGCCAACTAAACTAAAGCTAAATTTTTTGTGCTTTATGATGTGATTTACTTTAATGCGCTATTTTTCAAACAACTTGAGTGATTTCATACCTTTCCCCAGTATTTCATTTCGAGTGATCTAATATAATCTAGCGAAATTCTAGAAAATTGGGAAGGTTTTTTAATATCCCTTTTAGCTGCTTTATTATATAGATAAATAAATGAAAACGGATTTTGAATGTTTTTTATTAGTTCTTTTTTAAAACCATTTCTCACTATAATATCTGCCATATAATATCCCGGACAGTGCCCGCTAGTCCATCTAACTAAGTTGCGATACTCTTTTTCACTTTTATAGTCTTTCCCTTGAGTTTTTGCCATTGTCATTATATCTTCATTAATCACGTTCACAATGCTATCGGCTTGATATAATAAAAAATCTTTATATCGAAGCTCGCTTGGCAATTCATTCTCAAGCAAAACATTTGCAGGTTTATCAATCATATCAGCCGAACCTTCATTTAATACCGAATTTAATATATACATTAATCCTTTTTCGCTTTCTGATATATTTTTAAAATTGAGTGGTTGTCTTAAATTATGATGCATTTCGTGTGCTGCTGTACTACCAAAATTTATTCTGTCCTGATTATAAAGTGTCCATAAACTTGCAATAATTACCCCACCCCCAGCTATCGCATCGTTTTCAATACCTAAAACATAAAAATGTATGGAAGTATCTCTTTTCCTTAAATATTTTGGGAGCCACTTAAATGTTTGAGTATACATAGTAGGTATATACGATGGATTTAAAAGCTGCTTTTCATACTCCTTTAATTCCTTCTCATATTTTTTATACATATAAACTTTGTATGTAAGCCAATAGGAAGATGGATCTTTCTCAATTGCTGCTAAACGCAAATTTAAAAGGCTATCATATTTTGGCATGTATACATATTCCAATGCTTTTCTAAACCTTTCCATATAATCTGCATTAAACCCTTGGTTTTCGATGTAGATTTGATTTGCTTCAATAGCGAGAAAATCATTCCATGTTTTAGAAGAAAGAGAATCACCTTTTTTTAATGGCTCAATTAATTTCCAATAAGCATCTAATGGTCCGGTATCCATTATTTGGGCAATTGAAGAAAAGGGAAAGATTGTAAGTAAAATTATGATTGCAAAACTTGAAATAGATTTCATTTTTATGAGTTAAGGATATTAAAAATAGCTTTTTTTGGATTCGTTTTGTTTTAAGGTTAAAAATATTCTCGTATCCGATATTTCTAAATGCTATAGATAATAAATTTTAATGACAACAATAAGCATAGTTATATTTTAGGTGGGAATCGAATTCCTTTTAAATGCTTATAAAAATTTTCAATATGAATAAACTACTTTCCAATCCTTCGCTTTAGAAGTGAACCCTGAATAATTGAACAAGTGAGATCTTAGCCTTTCTTCGATATTGGAAGTGTGACCTATATAGTATTTATTTAAATAACTGGAATGAAGAATGTAAACATAGAAAGCCATCAATCTAAAATACAAAAAAGGCCTCCAAAAATGGAAGCCTTTTTTTAGTGAGCAATGAGGAATTCTGCCCTGCCGACACTCCCGATTAAAATCGGGATGCTCTAAACTTATTTTTGTGAATTAATTTTTCAATCGTAACACGACTCTTCCAATTTTTGATTTGTAATTCCCTGGCTTGTGCTTCAATTTTACTGGGAAACTCTTCAGAATAAACTACGTTCCAATCCTTCGCTTTAGAACTGAACCCTGAATGATTGAATAAGTGAGATCTTAGCCTTTCTTCGATATTGGAAGTGTGACCTATATAGTATTTATTTAAATAACTGGAATGAAGAATGTAAACATAGAAAGCAATCAATCTAAAATACAAAAAAAGGCCTCCAAAATGGAAGCCTTTTTTTAGTGGGCAATGAGGGATTCGAACCCCCGACCCCCTCGGTGTAAACGAGGTGCTCTGAACCAACTGAGCTAATTGCCCTATTCTAAATACAATAGGATATTACAATAAAATTTTATTAAAAAAGCTCCCTTTTAAGGAAGCTTTTTCGTGGGCAATGAGGGATTCGAACCCCCGACCCCCTCGGTGTAAACGAGGTGCTCTGAACCAACTGAGCTAATTGCCCGCAATCGCTTGAATGCGGATGCAAATATAGACTACATTTTGAATATGACAAACTAAAATTTAAAAAAAATCAAATAAATTTAGCGTCAACAACAATCCAATTTATAAATATTTTACAAAAAGAAAAAACGCTGAATTAAAAGATTCAGACTCAATATCATAGGAATTATTTTATAAAACCTCGAGCCTTGAGCTTCTTAGATTCACCTTAGTTCTAGTTAAAATATTAAATTATTTATTTGATAAGTAATTTCAAAGTTAAATCCATTTATCTTAGATAGCTAATGCTTCCGCCACCACAAAGGTGCTACCACCAACAAAGATTAGATCTTCTTCATTTGCATTGTTTAAAGCAGTCTCATAAGCCACTTTAATACTTGAATAAGCATTTCCTTCTAAATGAAATTTTGCGGCTTCTTGAATAAGTATTTTTTCATCCAAACCTCTTGGAATATTTGGCTTGCAAAAATAATAGGTAGCATCTATAGGAAATAATGGCAATACAGTATCTAATTTTTTATCACTTACAAACCCCAGAACTATATGCAATTTTTTAAAAGATTCCTTTTTTAGCTGTGCCATAACATACGTAAGTCCCTCCTTATTATGAGCTGTATCGCAAATTACTTTAGGCTTCAATTGAAGTTGCTGCCACCTTCCCTGCAAACCGGTATTACTAATCACAGTTAATAATCCTCGTTCAATATTTTCTGATGAAATATTAAATCCAAGAGATTGAAGTTCTTTGGTTGCTACATATGCTGTTCTGGAATTCTTATCCTGGTAATCCCCTTTAAGATCTGTTTCTAGAACTATATCTTCCAGTGAAGCTAAGATCAATTTCGCAGAATTTTTTTCTGCTATCTTTTGAAATACTGGAAATGTCTCGTCTTGATGCTCACCAATAACTACTGGTGTATTAAGCTTTATAATGCCCGCTTTCTCTGCCGCGATCTCTTCCAAGGTATTTCCCAAAATGTCCGTATGATCCAAGCCAATATTAGTGATCACTGAAAGTAAGGGATGAATGATATTAGTAGAATCTAATCTGCCACCTAATCCAACTTCAATAACAGCAACATCTACTTTTTCTTTACCGAAGTAAGTAAAGGCCATACCCACGCTCATTTCAAAAAAGGACATTTTATTACTTTCTAAGTAATTCTTATTTGAATCTATAAAAGCTACAACTTCATTTTCCGGAATTTCTTTTCCATTGATCTTAATTCGCTCCCTAAAATCTATAAGATGCGGCGAGGTATATAATCCAACCTTGTATCCGGCTTCTTGAAGAATTGAAGCAAGCATATGGCTGGTAGAACCTTTTCCATTGGTTCCAGCAACATGTAGGGTCTTAAAATTGTTGTGAGGATTTCCCAGAAATTCTGAGAAATTAATAATGTTAGTAAGATCTTTCTTAAAAGCATCTGCGCCAACACGCTGATACATTGGCAACTGCTGAAACATCCAATCAACAGTTTGTGAATAATCAAGCACTATTCAGATAATTTAAAATTATAGGTAATGTAACCGGTTTGCACAGATGGTGCATTGGAGTCACTGTTAAATCTAGTTGCTAAAGCAGCTTTTCTAGCTGGCTCTGTTAAACAAGCAGCACTGTTAGTAGTTCCCTTTTGTCCTGGACTCGCATTTATAACTTGACCATTTTGATTTACGGTGATCTTTACAACCACAATACCAAATTCATTACAATCTTGTGGGATCTTCTCCTTATTCAATGCTTTTCTTCCACCTAATCTGTAATTTCCATCTCCGTCCAATCCCGAGCCATTACCGTAATATGCACTTGCATTAGGATCTCCATCTCTACTACCTTTATCTCCGGCAACTCTATCATTCCCTTCACCACCGGTTGCAGTACCATCGCTTTTTGGACCGTTCAAGATACTGCTCATAGCATCTGTAGTAGATTTATCTGGAGTAGGATCTGGTTTTTTAGCAGGTGGTAATTTTTTAGGTTCTACTTTAGTTTCCTGAATAACTGGTTTTTTCTCTGCTTTTTTCTGAATGACCGGAGCTTCTTCAGATTCCTGAGTAACCACTTCTTCAACTTGGGTTTTAGGTTGCGCAACTACAGGAGGAGCCGATTTTTGCGGAGCCGATTTTATAGCTTCTGTAGGTTGTTTTTCTCCAGATCCAACTTCAGAAGTACCAAAATTAATGGCAATTCCGTTTTCTGGAGGTGGATCTAAATACTGTAATCCAACTAATAATAAAATAAGTATGAGCAACACGTGTAATACTACCGTGATGGTAAAAGATTTTTTTTCGTGTTTGGTATCTAGAAAGCTCACAGAGTTGTTATTATTAATTTACTTTTTCGGGTTTAACAGCAAGCACGATCTTATATTTATTCCTGTTGGCAATGTCCATAACGTTCACTGCTTTTTCTATTGGCACTCCTTCTTCTGCTCTAAGAATAATAGTTGGGTCTTCTACACCACTCAGTTTTGTAATAAGCGTACTTTCTAATGCACTGTTGCTTATTCTATCATTATCTATATATACCTGAAGATCTTTCGTGATACTTACAGAAAGATTGGATTTATTAGTGGTCTTTCCTTTTGCCTTTGGCAAAATAAGATCTAATGCTTCAGGGGTTATAGCTGGCGAGGTTAGCATGAAAAATATCAATAACAGAAATACAATATCTGTCATAGAACTCATACTAAAGTCTGCGCTTACTTTATTTCTACTTCTTAAATTCATCTTAAACAGGTTCGTTTAAAAGGTCAAGGAAATCTACCGCTGTAGCTTCCATCTGGTGCACTACCTTATCTGTCTTTACCACTAAATGGTTATAACCAATATAAGCGATGATCCCTACAATTAGTCCTGCTACTGTAGTTGTCATTGCAGTATAAATACCTTCTGCAAGTAATCCCATTTCTGCCTGACCACTGCTTGTTGCTAACGTGTGAAAAGCTAAAACCATACCAATTACAGTTCCAAGAAACCCGATCATTGGAGCAGCTCCTGCAATGGTTGCCAAAACACTAACATTCTTTTCTAGTTTATATACTTCTAATCTACCTGCATTCTCAATAGCGGTATTGATATCTTCTAAAGGACTACCAATTCTGGAGATCCCTTTTTCGGTTAATCTTGCAACCGGAGAATTATTCTGCGCACATCTAATTTTAGCCGATTCTATATTTCCATTTAAAACATTATCTTTAATTTGAAGCATAAAATTGGGGTCTACCTGCGTTGCGGCCTTTATGGCAAATAATCTCTCTAAATAAATATACACTGCTACAAATAGCAGGATAAATAAAATCCCGATAATGATCTGGCCTCCCAAACCACCACTCATCATTAGATCGAATAATGAAAGAGTTTTCTCTTCTACGACAGGTTCTACCTGTAGGGCTGTTTGAACAGTGTCGGCATCTTGGAAAAAGTATAACATAAGTAAAGATAGGTTTGTTAATGTAACGTGAGAATGTTATTTTAATTGTAGCAATAAATCTACACTAATTGTTTCAATGCAATTTCAAAAGCAGTACTACTTATTCCTGTTTTTGAACTATTATTATTAAATGTGTTTTGTATGGCGTTTTTAATGGTCATAGACGTGTCATTAAATATGGCTTCATCAGTCATTTGCACTCGTCTTTCCATAAAATAAGCAAACACTCTAGCCATCCCGCAATTTGCGATAAAGTCTGGAACAACACTCACTTTTTCATCTGTATATTCCATAATAGGTCCAAAGAAAATTTCTTTATCTGCAAAAGGAACATTGGCGCCACTAGATATCACTTCCAAACCTCCTTTTATCAACTTTTCAATTTGATCTTTAGTTACCAATCTTGAAGATGCACAGGGAGCGAATATATCGGCATTTAAATTCCAGATTTTCTCATTGATCTCTTCAAAAGGGATCAAGTTTGGATGCTTTAAGGTATTCCCATCTTTATTAAGGAATAAATCCTTTATTTCTTCAAAAGAGAAACCATCTTCATTTATAAGTCCACCAACCCGGTCTATAATTCCAATTACTTTAACACCCATTTGAGAAAAGTAATAGGCAGCTGCAGATCCAACATTTCCAAATCCTTGAACGATGGCTTTCTTTCCTTTTACTTCACCTCCATAAATACTATAATAATGCTTAACAGCTTCGGCAACACCGTATCCAGTGATCATATCTGCAACGGTATATTTTCTAGAAACATCTGGAGAATATACCGGATTTTCCAAAACCTTGATCACCCCGTGACGTAACTGTCCAATTCTATTTATTTTATCTGCTTCGGTTGGGTGAAAATGTCCATTAAAAACCCCTTCTTGCGGATGCCAAACTCCACAATTCTCTGTTATTGGAATTACTTCATGAATTTCATCTACATTAAGATCTCCACCAGTCCCGTAATAACTTTTTAATAAAGGAGAAACTGCTTTATACCAACGCTCCAAAACTCCTTTTTTACGAGGATCGTTAGGATCAAAATTAATTCCAGATTTTGCACCACCAATTGCTGGTCCAGATACCGTGAATTTCACTTCCATAGTCTTCGCCAAAGAGAGCACTTCATTCATATCTAATCCTTTACGCATTCTGGTTCCACCACCTGCTGCTCCACCTCTAAGTGAATTTATCACAGTCCAACCTTCCGCTTCCGTCTCGGCATCCTTCCAGTTAAAAACTATTTCAGGCTCTTTATTTTCGTAGATATTCAGTAAATCTTTCATGTATAACTCAATTTGGTCGCAAATATAAAAAACAAAATCACCGCTATGTGGTATTTTATAAATTATTAGGGCTCAAATACCACCCCTGCGCAATGATCATGTTCTGCACCGGTAACAGAACTCAATACATTAATCTCTTCTCTTAATTTGAGCACCCCCAAGAATCCGAAGATCACTGCTTCCTTAAAGTTTATAATTTCTGAAGCTGGTATAGAGATCTTGGCTGTAGTTTTTTGCTGAAGTAGTTCCAATAAAAATTCATTAAAGGCGCCACCTCCGGTTACCAGCACTTCAACTTCAGGATCATTCTTGATATTTTTTAGTATTTCTGATGCTATATGTTGGCAATACGTATTCATTATTGAAGGGATATCCTTCTCAAAATCCTTGAGAATTGGTAAAATTGAAGTATTCACCCATTCTATTCCTAAAGATTTGGGGGAAGGCAACTTATAAAAAGCTAGATTTTCTAATTGTTTATTGAGATCGGGATTAAATTTACCGCTACGTGCAATCTTTCCAGCTTCATCATAATCATAGCCTAATTTTTCAGCATAAAAATTAAGAACTGTGTTTACCGCACAAATATCATAAGCGATCCTCTTTCCTCCTTTTTTTGAAGAAATATTCGCAAAACCTCCCAAATTTAAACAATAAGTATATTCCCAAAATAAGAGCTCATCTCCTATTGGCACTAAGGGCGCACCTTGACCACCTAAAGCTACATCTTGAACTCGAAAATCACAAATTACCATTTCCCCAACCAGTTCTGCCAAATGAGGAAGATTTCCTATCTGTAGCGTTAAGCCATTCTCAGGTTCATGTTTTATGGTATGCCCATGGCTACAAACCGCATCCAAATCTTCAACTTTATTTTTCTGAATAAATTCTGAAGTTAATTCAGCTAAATAATCTGTGTACTCTTCATCCAATTCCATTAATTCAATGGGTGACAGCTTTAAAGCAGTGTTCAATTTTTCCTTCCACGAATTGGAATAGGCAAAGGTTTCCGCCTTCAAGATTTTGAAATCCCATTG
Organism: Gillisia sp. UBA3175; assembly: GCA_002364325.1. GTDB lineage: Bacteria > Bacteroidota > Bacteroidia > Flavobacteriales > Flavobacteriaceae > Gillisia. The sequence goes on along the minus strand of DEXV01000005.1, from coordinate 6,308 downwards.
CGTTCCTTTGATAAAATGTATCCATGCGATATCTACTCCATCTAATGAAGTACCAGACATTATTCCTAAAACCTTATATTCTTTAATTTCCATATTCGTAAAAATAATTATTCTTAATTGAATATTAGGGGTCAAAAAGGTATCTTTGCACACAAAAAAATTGAATTTTTAAAATAAATTGCCAAATGGATTTTAAACTTACAGAAGAGCATATAATGATTCGTGATGCTGCCAGAGACTTTGCTAATAGCGAACTTTTACCGGGAGTAATTGAAAGAGATGATAAGCAAGAGTTCCCAACAGAGCAGATCAAAAAAATGGGGGAGCTGGGTTTCATGGGAATGATGGCCTCTCCAGAATATGGTGGCGGCGGAATGGATACGGTTTCTTACGTACTTGCGATGGAAGAGATCTCCAAAATAGATGCATCTGCTTCTGTAGTAATGTCTGTTAATAACTCCTTGGTTTGTTGGGGTCTGGACACCTTTGGAAATAAAGAGCAAAAAGAAAAATATCTTACTAAATTAACTACGGGTGAGTCCATTGGAGCATTCTGTCTCTCAGAGCCAGAAGCTGGAAGTGATGCCACTTCACAAAAAACAACGGCTATAGACCACGGTGACCATTATATTTTAAACGGAACCAAAAACTGGATCACTAACGGAAACACCGCAGATTTCTATTTAGTGATTGCACAAACCGATCGGGAGAAAAAGCATAAAGGCATCAATGCATTTATTGTAGAAAAAACCTGGGAAGGTTTTGAAATAGGCCCAAAAGAAAACAAATTAGGAATTAGAGGAAGTGATACACATTCTTTAATTTTTAATGATGTAAAAGTTCCGAAAGAGAACAGAATTGGAGAAGATGGTTTCGGATTTAAATTCGCAATGAAAACATTAGCAGGTGGAAGAATTGGAATAGCCGCTCAAGCTTTAGGAATTGCAGGTGGAGCTTATGAGTTATCTTTAAAATATTCCAAAGAACGTAAAGCTTTTGGAACTGAAATTTGCAATCATCAAGCTATCGCTTTTAAATTAGCAGATATGCATGTTTCTATAGAAGCGGCAAGATTGTTAGTGATGAAGGCTGCTGTAGATAAAGACACTAATGGTAATTATGATCTTTCCGGAGCTATGGCTAAATTATACGCTTCTCAAGTAGCAATGGATGTATCTGTGGAAGCCGTACAAGTACATGGAGGAAATGGATTTGTAAAAGATTATCATGTAGAACGTATGATGCGCGATGCAAAGATCACCCAAATCTACGAAGGAACTTCAGAAATTCAAAAAATAGTGATCTCCAGAAGTATCATCAACGGATAATCACTCCACATATAAATACAAAAAGCAGCCTTTCGGCTGCTTTTCTATTTTAGGTTGGTTAATAATTATTTATCAGAAATGATCTTTTTCGTAAACACATCTCTATCGGTAGTTATCTTGATCACGTACACTTGACTTGCTCTTGTTCTAAAGTCGATACTTAGCTCTGTAACTTTTCCTTTAAAGGCATTGGCTTCATTATAAGTACGAAGCAATCTTCCTTGTAGATCGAACAACTGAATTTTTGCTGCTGAAGAATAATCAAAGTCATACTCAATGCTTAGTGTTTCTCTAAAAGGTACAGGAGATGCTCTAAATTGTTTTGCGTTGGAATTACTATCCAAAGTAACATTTCCAGAACCTTTTGCTACAGTATTAGCAACTTTGCTAACAGGTTTTCCTTTTGCAGCTACACAAATTGGTGTAGGTTTTGTGGATCGAGGCCCTCCTAAGGTACATAACTGATTATTTAGTACATCAAGAGCTGTAGCTACGGTATTTATATTGCTACCTCCAGAAAGCCATGCTGCATTAGTTTGTGCTATTACTTGCGCCTCGGTTAAATCATAGCCTACACTACTACTACATGCATTTAGTAATGCAGCTACTGATTGTCGCGCCAGATTTTCACCATCTGTATTACCCATTAAATTTAGGGCTTGAAGCAATGTTAGGTTTGGATATATAAGAGAGAATTCAGCTGATGGTGTGAAAACGCTGCTATACAGAGTACAGGTGGTATAAGTAGAACACCATTTTGTGGTATGGTTTTTCCAGTAACCTAGAGTACATCCTTCTCCTGTGACGCAATTTGGCTCTATTAAAGTGATTTCTGCACCTGAACCAGAACATCCATCTGCACTTTTAACAAGTACAACATAAACTCCTGGATCTAAATTCTCAAAACCATTTGTTGGATAACTCGCATACACAGGATCGCTTAGGTCTGATTTTAATTTTATAGCATATGTTTGGCCTGCTACAACATTCGTAACACTTATAGTTCCTTTTAAAGTTGCACAATCAGGTTGAACAGCAGATAAAATTGGAGATACAGGTGAGCTAAACGGCTGATCTATATTAAACAGTAATAGTGATTCACAACCAGTAATATCATCTTTTGCTTTTATCGAATGACTTCCTGGAGCTAGGCCTGTATATTCTCCAGTATACACCACAAAAGTCCCTCCATCTAAACTGAATTTTAATCCAGTTGTAGTAGATGTAACAACAAACTTACCAGGATTTATTGGGTCTGAGAAGCAATCATTTGGTGCAATTTGGATTGTTAATGGAGGCAATGGATTAATAGTAACAACAACATCGGCTGAATCCTCAGGACATGGTCCCTCTCCATCAGCATCTACTGTATAGATATAGGTTCCTGCCGCATCAGTGGATGCATTAAAACTTCCATCAAAATCACCTCCTCCAGGAGCTGTCCAAGTTCCACCGGCTTGTGGGGAACCGCCTAATTCATCAAATAAACTATAATCAGTTACATCATCGGAACAAACAGTTAGTTCTCCATCGTCTCCGGCATCATTAGCAGGGGTAATAGTTAATTCTACCACTGCTGAATCTGCAGCACATGGGCCATCAGTTCCATCAGCATCTACTGTATAGGTATAAGTACCTGCAGTATCGCTGGATGCATTGAAACTTCCATCAAAATCTCCTCCGCCAGGAGCAGTCCAAGATCCACCTGATTGGGGTGTGCCTCCTAATTCATCAAATAAACTATGGTCAGAGTCATCGCTTTCACAAACAGTTAGATCTCCATCTTCTCCGGCATAATTAGCAGGATTAATAGTAACAA
>DEXV01000005.1:2473-2924 GCA_002364325.1 Gillisia sp. UBA3175 | reverse complement strand
ACTGTATAGATATAGGTTCCTGCCGCATCAGCGGATGTATTGAAACTTCCATCAAAATCACCTCCTCCAGGAGCCGTCCAGGTTCCACCGGCTTGTGGTGTACCGCCTAATTCATCAAATAAACTATAATCAGTTACATCATCGGAACAAACAGTTAGTTCACCATCATCTCCGGCATCATTAGCAGGATTAATCGTAACAACAACATCGGCTGAATCTTCCGCACATGGTCCCTCTCCATCAGCGTCTACTGTATAGATATATGTTCCTGCAGCATCAACGGATGCATTGAAAGTTCCATCAAAATCACCTCCTCCAGCAGCCGTCCAGGTTCCACCTGTTTGTGGTGTACCGCCTAATTCATCAAATAAACTATGATCAGTTACATCATCGGAACAAACAGTTAGTTCACCATCATTTCCGGCATCATTAGCAGGATTAATAGTAACAA
>DEXV01000005.1:0-2278 GCA_002364325.1 Gillisia sp. UBA3175 | reverse complement strand
ACTGTATAGATATAGGTTCCTGCAGCATCAGCGGATGCATTGAAACTTCCATCAAAATCACCTCCTCCAGGAGCTGTCCAAGTTCCACCGGCTTGTGGTGTACCGCCTAATTCATCAAATAAACTATAATCAGTTACATCATCCGAACAAACAGTTAGTTCACCATCATCTCCGGCATCATTAGCAGGGTTTACGGTTACTGTAGCAGTATAAGAATCGGAACATTGTACATTAGGATCAAAAATAGATGGAGCGGATACTGTGACAGTATAATCAGTAGTTTCCGTTGGTGATACCTCAATACTTGGAGTAGTTTCCCCTGTACTCCATAAGTAAGTGTAAGCACCATCACCACCAGTTGCATCAGCCGTTAAAGTAACTGTTTCTCCTTCGCAAATAATAATAGGTTCATCAATTGTTACATTAATTGGGGTATTAATTACTATTACATCATCAGTTCCACATTTTGGAGTGATATCAAGAATACCTTTCGAATCGACCTTTGTGGTTAATTTAGGACAACTATTCGGATGGGTGGGATCGTAATTTCCCTTATTATCTATAGGTTTAGAGGCGTCTGTCCAGGCAAGAAAAACATCCGTTAATTTTAAAGTAGTTCCGCAGGTATAGGCTATGGTTTGAAATGTTACTTCAGTTATTTCCATCGGAGGAAGCCCTTCAGTATCATCACATCCTGAAATGAGGGAAGTGGTTACATTGCCATCAGCATCGGTTACTTCAAGAGTACCAAAAAATGCAAAGGTTGGTCTAAATGATCCTGTTTTATTATTGATGCTTAAAACTAAAGGTAAATTTACCGTTTCACCTTCTTCACATGTAAAACATTCTTCAATGAGTAATGTAGCCTCTACAACTAATAAATCCTTTGAAACACAACTCTTCTCATCGGGCAAAGGTGGTGTTTGAGAGAATAAAGAAGATGGAATTAAAAAAAATCCCAATGCAAAAATCATCAATACCAGTAAGGATCCAATTTTGGATCGATAGTTGGTTTTTAAAGCTGTGGGAGAAGGAAGCGCTCCAGAATAACCCCGGTTATTCGAACATGTACCCGTAATCCCCAATGTAAAGAGTTTCATAAGTATTGGTTTAAATGGTTAATAATAAATAACTCTAGGGGTAATTTTAAATACACAAGAAATGTTACTTAAATAAACTGCGGGAGGAGACTAACTTTTATGCTGGGAAAAAAAAGTTATTTTAACAAAATAAATAAGATTTTCAGGGGGAGTTTTAATTTATGACTTGTAGAGTATTTCATAAATAACACTTTGAAATAGAAACTAAACTTCAAAATATTTAACCCAAATTTAAGTTAATAATTATCTAAAAAATATATTTAAGCTGTTGTTTTTTAGTGTTTTAGTATAAATTAAGTGATTTTCCCCATGACAAAAAAAGCTAAGTTTTAACAAACCCTTATGTAGCTTGGGCTTAACAATTAACCTATTTACCACCTTTATTACTATGAGTTCTTTTAGATTAATTATTACCACATGATTAGGTCATTTTGTTCCGCTCTTCGACAAGCTCAGGATGAAATTGTGAAAGTGTAATTGTAAATCAATTGTCAGGCTGAGCCTGTCGAAGCCTTTTAGGAATCAAGTAGCACCCTTCGACAAGCTCAGGGTGGCATTGCGAAAGTGCCATTGAAATTCTTTGCTAAGCTGAGCCTGTCGAAGCCTTTTAAGAATTAAGTAGCACCCTTTGTAAGCTCAGGGTGACATTGCGAAAGCGACATTATTAACAGTTTGTAAGGCTGAGCCCGTCGAAGCCAGGAAATATTTTTCTACTCTTGGATAGGCTGGCATTCATGAATTTGGAGCTCACTCGCGGTTGCCAACATTTACGAGTAAGAAGCACCCTTCGACAAGCTCAGGGTGACATTGCGAAAGTGCAATTGTAAATCAATTGTCAGGCTGAGCCTGTCGAAGCCTTTTAGGAATCAAGTAGCATCCTTCAGTAAGCTCAGGATGACATTGAGAAAGTGCCATTGAAAATTAGTTGTCAGGCTGAGCCTGTCGAAGCCAGGTAGTGATTTTTTGACTCTTGGATAGGCTGGCATTCACGAATTTGGCGATCACTCGCGGTTGCGAACTTTTAAGAAGTTATGAGCGCCCTTCGACAAGCTCAGGGTGACATTGAGAAAGTGCCATTGAAAACGCGTTGTCAGGCTGAGCCTGTCGAAGCCAGGCATTCATGAATAAGTAGAATAGTCCCTTTAATTTGTGAAAAAATTATCAGAAACAAAAAAACC
>DEXV01000006.1:417467-590292 GCA_002364325.1 Gillisia sp. UBA3175 | reverse complement strand
CTAACTGCTAACTGCTAACTGCTTTCCTTAGTTTTTCGTAATTTCGCTCTATCATTACAACCAGAGCATTTATGATCAATTTTACTGCTACCTATACCGATCATTACCAGCTATCCATGGCACAGGTCTATTTTGAAAATGGACAAAAAGAGCATCAAGCGGTATTCGATTACTACTTTAGAAAACTTCCTTTTGATGGTGGTTATGCTATCTTTGCTGGCTTAGAAAATCTTTTGGAGATCATAGAACAACTTCGGTTTAGTGAAGAAGATCTTGATTATTTAAAAAAGCAGGATTATTCAGAGGAGTTTCTGGACTACCTGAAAAATTTTAAATTTTCAGGAACAATAATGGCTGCTAAAGAAGGAGATGTTCTTTTTCCAAACATGCCTATTCTTCAAGTCGAAGCTAATATAATCGAAGCTCAGATCATAGAGACCATTCTACTTAATCTGTTGAACTTTCAAACTTTGATAGCCACAAAGGCTAGCCGAATGAGATTGGTTGCAGGAGAACGAATCTTATTGGATTTTGGATTGCGCAGGGCGCATGGCCCGGGAGGTTATTATGCCAGTAGAGCGGCAATTGTTGGTGGATTTAATGGAACAAGTAACGTTGTTGCAGGGAAAGATTTTAATATTCCTGTTTCAGGTACTATGGCGCATTCGTTTGTTCAAAGTTACGATGATGAACTTACCGCATTTAGAGCTTTTTCCAAGGGACGTCCTAACGACTGCGTGCTGTTAGTAGACACCTATAACACACTAAAAAGCGGAATTCCCAATGCGATTATTATTGGAAAGGAAATGGAGGCCAAGGGTCAAAAATTAATGGGGATTAGATTAGATAGTGGAGATCTGGCTTATTTGGCAAAGGAAAGCAGAAAGCTGCTGGATGAAGCTGGCTTAACCTACGTGAAGATCGCAGCCTCTAATCAGTTGGATGAATATGTGATCAAGAGTTTATTAGAGCAGCATGCGCCAATAGATGTTTTTGGAGTAGGAACCAATTTGGTGACCGGCGATCCAGATGGCGCATTAGATGGCGTATATAAACTTTCATTTTCCAACGGAACACCAAGATTAAAGATCTCTGAGAGTCTTTCCAAAGTAACAATTCCGCATAAAAAGCAGGTATATAGATTGATGAATGAAAAAGGAGAACTTATAGGTGCCGATGCTATCACCATGAGAGAGGAAGAACAGGTTTCAAGAATTTACGATCCGCAGGAGATCTTAAAATCCTTGCCAGTGAAGAATTGTTCTACAGAAGCCTTGTTACATTTGGTGATGGAAAATGGGAAAAGAACTGCCAGTTCCAGAACCTTGATGGAAATTGCAGCATATTCTAAAATGCGATTGGCGAGTTTACCTATGGAATATAAGAGGTTTGATAATCCGCATATCTATAAAGTGGGAATTAGTAAGACGCTTAAAAAAGAGCGTGAAAATTTATTGAAGAAATATAAGAAATAAGGATGAAGGCACTTGTGATCATAGATATGCAAAATGATTTTATTCCAGGGGGTTCCCTTGCAGTAACTTGTGGTGAGACTATTATTCCAATCATAAATAAATTACAGGAAAAGTTTGAATTGGTAATAGCAACCCAAGATTGGCATCCGCGGGATCATTCCAGTTTTGCTAAGAATCATCCCGGAAAAAAGGAATTTGAAAATATTCAGCTAAACGAGCTAGAACAAACCTTATGGCCAGTTCATTGTGTTCAAAACTCTTTCGGAGCCGAATTCCATGCTGATCTAAACACTGTGAAATTCGAAGCTATCTTCAGAAAAGGAACAAATAAGGAAATGGATAGCTACAGCGGGTTCTTCGATAATGCTCATCTAAAATCAACGGGACTAGCGGGCTATTTGGAGGATAAAGGTGTTTCTACACTTTACTTCTGTGGGCTGGCTGCAGATTACTGTGTGTACTATTCTATAATGGACGCTTTAAAAGAGGGATTTGAAGCCATTCTTATAGAAGATGCTACAAAAGCAATTTCAGAAGAAAAATTTATTGAAGCTAAAAAAGAAATTCTACAAGCTGGTGGAAGTATAATCACTTCAAAAGAGCTCGATTAGAAGATCTTTTTGAAGGATTCAATTAATTTTACTACTTCTTCAAGAGTATTATAATGTACTAAACTTACTCTTACAACCCCATCATAGTGCTCTAGGTCGAGATCTTTAATAAGCTGCTTCGCATAAAAATCTCCGAATCTTATTCCAATTTTATCCTTATCAACAAGCTCTACGATCTCTGAACTTTTTAGATTTTTATGGATGAAGGAAATTGTGGGAACTCGTTTGTTGGAATCGGCAGAGGAATGTCCCATAATTCTTATTTCAGGAACACTCTTTAAATAGGAAAGTAATTCTTGTGCGAGTTGCGCTTCATATGCTGCAATAAGCACATAACTAGCATCGTATTTCTCGACTTCACTAAATTTAGTGCCTTCAAAATGATGATCATAAAGATCTTCTAGATATTCTGGAATGGCCTTTAAACTATACGTGAGCTCAAAATTATAGTTTCCTAGCTGAAATTTATACGGAACATCCTCAGCCTTAAAAAAATTATGATTGATACCAGGCATCCCAATCAATAATGCTAATTTACCATACATCACTGCCAAATGAGGTCCATAAACTTTGTACCAACTAAACACATAAAAATCTACATCCAATTCTTGCACATCTACTTTTCTGTGTGGTGCAAAAGCAACACCATCTACACAAATTAACGCTCCTGCATCATGAACGATCCTGGAAATTTCTTTAATAGGATTAATTGTTCCCAAAACATTGAAACAATGTGTAACGGCAACTAATTTTGATTTGCTAGACAGTAAAGGTTTAAGATTTTCTACACTCAAATCTAAGGAGTTTGGATCTACCTGCCATGTTCTAATTACTATGCCTTTTCTCTCGAGGTCTTTCCAACAAGAAATATTCGCTTCATGATCGGTATTTGTAACGATCACCTCATCTCCAGCCGCCCAATTTTGACTGATACAAATACTTAATATGCGCAGTAACATAGTAGAAGAAGGCCCAATGATCACTTCTTTGGGATCTGAAGCATTTACAAATTGAGCAACTTTTTCAGTTGACTTTAAAAGCGCTTTCCCTGCATTTGCTGAAACTTCATAACTGGCACCCAACTGTACATTATAATTGAGGTAATAGTCTTGAATATTCTTGATGGCAGTTCCCAAAATTTGGGAACCTCCCGCATTATCCATAAAAGTGTATGCGTTTTTAAGAGCAGGAAATTTGTCGCGTATATATTCAATGTCCATATTGTAATGTTTAAAATTGAGCAGGTGTGAATTTACTGATAAAAATATATAGTTTTTTATTTCAATTAATTATATAAACTTTTTAAATTATTTTACCGATTTTGACTTATTTATTAAGTGGTTAATTTCTTACATTTCTTTTTCATATACTATTGATTTTTAACTATTTAGCTTCTGTTTTTTGGTTTTATTTTGATTACTTTTATGAGATAACCAAAAAATTTGCGTCATGAAGAAAATCAAAACTTTTCAACTGCCGCCCCACAATTTAAATCCCTTTTTTTTCCTACTAGTTTTATTCCTTTTTACTAGTTGTGAAACCGATCCGGTCACCGATGACACTTCTCAATCTTTAACAACAGATCTTTCCAAGGCACCGCGTTCTTCAGATAAGATGAACACCTTTTACGGTCCTGCCAAACAACTGGGAGATGGAGTTTTAAGAAGTCAAGTAGTAATGAGACACGATGGTACACCAGTGTCTATTGGTTTGCGTATTTCAGAAAAAGTATTAGCAGGATTACCAGATGAGGAACGAAATATCAGATTGGATCTATCTAATAAAATGGAGGGAATGGCCTTCGATCATATAGATTTTGGCTGGAATCCACATGGACATGAACCACCAGGAATTTATGATGTTCCACATTTCGACATACATTTTTACATGATATCTGTAGATTATCAGAATAGTATTACTGTTTCCAGTGATGCAGAAATTCTTCCTCCACCATCATTCTGGCCAGCAACTTATTTTCCAACTCCGGGATTTGTTCCAAACATGGGAAAACACTGGTTAAGCGGACTAGCAGATGAACTTCAAGAAGGCGGAGTATTTACTAGGACTTTTATTTATGGATCTTATGCCGGGGAATTTCATTTCTATGAACCCATGATCACCTTGGCGTATTTACAAGAAAAAGGGAATGAACAAATAGCTATTCCTCAACCTGCAGAGTTTCAAAGAACAGGATTATATTATCCAACCACATATAGCATTAACTATGATGCGGTGAAAAAGGAATATTTAATCACTTTAGAAAATTTAGTATTGAGATAGATCTAAATGGTCAAACTAAAAAGCCGCTAAATGTTAGCGGCTTTTTTTGTTAGATCAATTTAAATGCGCTACCAAAAAAAGCTTGAAAGCAGATCCATTAAAAAAAGATATATTTGAATAATATAGCATTAACAAAACCCTTTTTTATGAAAAATAAGTTCTTATTCGTTATTTCATTATGCTTTTCTACTATTCTTTTTGCACAAGATCAGGATGTAGTGATTCAAAATATTATCAAGGAAGCTACAGAGAATTCTAAACTGGAAGCTTTAGGTCATGAACTTTTAGATGTGGTTGGACCGCGTTTAGTGGGGACTCCAGAAATGAAACAAGCCCATGATTGGGCAGTTAATAAATATAAAGAATGGGAAATTTCTGCAGAAAATCAGCAATGGGGAGAATGGCGCGGTTGGAAACGCGGTATCACTCATATAGATCTTATCGAACCTAGAGTGAGAACACTCTCCGGAATGCAACTTGCATGGAGTCCAAGTTCAGGGAAAAAGCCAATTGTTGCTGAAGTTGTTATTTTACCAGAAGCCAAAGATTCTGCTGATTTTGCCAAATTAATATCTGGCGTTAAAGGGAAATTGGTAATGATCTCTATGCCCCAAATGACAGGAAGACCCGATGAGAATTGGGAAGAATTTGCTACCGATTCTTCTTTTGTTAAAATGAAAGATGAAAGAAAAATACAATCTGATGAATGGTCAGATAGAATGACAAAAACAGGATATACCAATAGAAATATTACTGAAGCTTTGGAAAAGGCTGGAGCAGCGGGGATAATCACCTTGAACTGGTCCAGAGGATTTGGAGCAAATAAAATATTTTCTGCTTCTACTAAAAAGATTCCAACTATAGAACTATCCTTAGAAGATTATGGAATGGTTTATAGAATGGCAGAATATGGAGACAAACCTAAATTAAGACTGGTTGCCGAATCTGAAGAATTAGGAATGGTCCCTACTTTTAATACCATAGCAACAATCAAGGGTACAGAAAAGCCAGAGGAGTATGTAATTCTTTCGGCACATTTCGATTCCTGGGATGGGGCAACTGGAGCCACAGATAATGGAACCGGAACCATGGTGATGATGGAAGCTATGAGAATCCTAAAAAAAATGTATCCAAATCCTAAGAGAACCATTATCGCAGGTCATTGGGGAAGTGAAGAACAAGGTTTAAATGGATCTAGAGCTTATGTAAAGGATCATCCGGAAATTGTTGAAAATATCCAAGCTGTTTTCAACCAGGATAATGGTACAGGAAGAGTTGTGAATCTTTCTGGAGGTGGATTTTTAAATTCTTACGATTATTTAGGAAGATGGATGGAAGCTGTTCCATCAGAAATAAGCGATGAGATTGAAACTACTTTTCCTGGAATTCCAGGTGGAGGGGGTTCAGATTATGCTTCTTTCCTTGCTGCTGGAGCTCCTGCCTTTAGCCTAAGCTCTATAAGCTGGTCCTATTGGAATTATACCTGGCATACAAATTTAGACACGTACGATAAAATTGTTTTTGACGATGTAAGAAGTAATGTGATACTTACCGCAATAATGGCTTATAAAGCCAGTGAAGATCCAGAAAAAACTTCAAGAGAAAAAAGGGTTTTGCCGCTAGATAAAAGATCTGGGGAGCAAATGACATGGCCGGAGCCTAGAGATGCCACTAGAAAAGGTGGATTGGATTAAGAAATAGAGAAGATAAAATCAATATTATTGCTGCAATCCAGTTAAAAGACTATTTGTTTTTTAGCTGGTTTGCTGCTTTTGTATAACCACCACCTGCACCATCTACAAAGTGTATATGGTCATCTTTTTTCATATCTCTAACATAACAGGACATCACACTTTGTTCGCTTACATGCAGCCCATATTTTATTTGTCCCTTTTTTTCAAGATGATTTAAATAAGATTTTAATGATTCTCTTTGTTCTTTAGTTCCAGATATAACAGTGTTTATTCTGCCGTCTATAGTTAGTGTATCTGTAAGTTCTACTAATTTCTGAAGATAATTTTTCCCTGTAGCGCTATTTTTGAGATAGTATTTTCCATACATAGTGGTTAGCCAACTTTTTAAAAAATGAACTCCATCATATTTTCCAAGTTTCGTTCGCATTTCATCATTCAGTTTTCTAAGACCTGCTTTCAATTTTAATCTTTTTACTGAAATTGGTTTTCTTCTGTGCAGCGCTCCATAAATTGTATCTATATTTTTTAATACTTCAGAAAATATTTTAGAAGGATCTTCATTTTTGCATGCTATTACAATAAGACTCACTACTTCTTGATTGGTTTCTGGAGGATTTATCTTGTCCCATTTACACTCCATCCCTTCGAGATTTAGAATATCTGGTAGTGTCGTTTCGTTGTTAGCAGTGCTAAAATTGGCTTTAATTTTACTTTCAGCATATTGAAGTCCGTTTCCCAAGACCACGGGAATATTTAATACATCACTAATCTGAACTTTAGAGATCTCTAAAGAAATATTGTTATCATAAATTTCTTTTATTGAAATAGACCCTATTTTAAGCTCAAACCCAAAATTTTGAAGTGTATTTAGCCTATGTTGATTTAGAGCCGCCATGGAACTTTCAAGTAGTTCTTCCGGAATAAGCATAGTAGCACCATCCCCACCAAAGAAAAAAGGAATACTAATATTTTTAGAATACGCTAAGTTTAAAATTGCGATAACGCTCCCCGTGGCAACAAGATTTACCTGATTGTGATTGCCTTTATTAATTGCTGATGTAGAATTTTTTATATCTGCTGCTATGGCATACCAATCTTCCGGTACCTTAGAAAATAAGGATCTATTGGCAACTAGATCGTATATAGGATTTTTGTGAAGGCTTAAATTAGAGTAAAAATTTAGATTATTGGAAGCTGCCATTTTAATTTTAAAATTTTAGTCGATTGTTTGCTATAAAAATTTCTGTCTCAAAAATCAACTACACAATTAAAAACGAAGCAATCCTAAATCACTTAACACTACTAATTTAAGTTGGAACCTACAGGTTTAGAACAATCATGACCTGGTTGTCCATGTGGAGGATTTATGTTGGGAGTATCCCCACCTTGAACTCTCACAGGGGAAACATTTGGACTAACTGCACTTGATTGCTGTACTTGAGAGGAAGCAGCTTGGTCTAATGGCGCACCAACGGGTAAATCACAACGATGTCCTGGCTCTCCATGAACTGGATTTAAAGCTGCTGTAGTTTTTGGATTTTCTGTGGCTTCCACTTCGGAATTAACTGGAGTAGCATCAGTTTCTTTTTTCTCTTCTTTACAGGCTACCATTGCACTTAAACCTAAGGCCACTATTGCGATATTTAAAATTCTTATTTTCATGATATAATATTTAATATTCAGTTTATAATTTTATTAAATGAATTATTCTACAATACGTTTTAGTTCGGCCTCAGATACATTTAATAATCCAGAGGCAGGTAATCTTAACGTCATTACTCTCCAATTATCTTCTTCCTCAAAGATAGCTTTAAAGATAGGGATTGCTTCATCAAATCTCTTACTATTTGCCAAAGCAACTGCTTTCCAGTATTTCATTTCTAAATTGTTCGGGAATAATTTTTCGGCACTACCATATTGTTTCAAAGCTTCGTCTACATCTTCCGCTTCCATGGCTAAGTCTCCTTTATTCATAAATTCGTATGCTCGCGCAACTGTCAATAATCTTTCCAACTCTACTAAGGGATCGGCGCTATCATCTACTCGAAGATCTATAGATTTATCTTCCCAGGAATTCTTAACCTTCTTTCCGCCTACCACAATTAATGCAGCAGATTGCTTACCTCGAATATCTCCACCTGCATTTTGAGCCGCTTGTAATACTTTTACAACCCGCTCTGCAAGAGGTAAATTAGAATACTCTAAAAATGCAGCTTTCATAGCTGGGACTACATCGTCATTTAGCATCATATTAGCTTGAACAGAATAATTCTTTCCTGAATAATGAAATGCAGACTCTACACATTTGCTACCGGTATGTGCGGCTGTTCTTCCTGAAGAATCTAAAAAAGCAACTTGCCTGTAGGCTTCTCCTTCATCTTCTGCTATAAGTTCTTCTAATGCTAAGGATGCAGATTTCCCTTCTTCCATCAATTTTAATCCATTATGTCCATAGGCCGGATTTACAAAAGATTGTGTTGCCACAACGCCTACTCCAGATCTGCCCCAAGCTACAAGCGGGCCAACAGAGAACCAATGACTTTGCACGCCAACGGCCATTTCACCAGTTACAGAATCTCTAGCCACAATAGAAAAGGTGTGAGCAAATGGGTCTTTCATAATAGGATGGTTTTGAGCCAGCAGCATTTCTGAAAAAACTAATAAGCTAAATAATAGGGAGCATTTGAATATGGTTTGCATGGCTTGAATTTTAATTAAAAATAAGAAAATTCTTATTATTAAAATCAATTTAGAATAAAGTTGGGGTTTTGTGAAGATAATCCGGAAAGATTGCTAGAAGTTTTTAAATTTACAAGACTTGCATTTTGGCCTCGTAGTTCAACGGATAGAATAGAAGTTTCCTAAACTTTAGATCCAAGTTCGATTCTTGGCGAGGTCACTTTTACGCCGATCCTAAATAGATCGGCCTTTTTACACCTATTTTTATTTTTAATGCTGAATTTCTTGCCCGAATTGGGATATGTTGTATAAATTTATTTCTGAAGCAATCACTTTCGTTTATGAGATCTAAAATCACCCTTAAAGAATTAGCTAAATTATTGAATGTTTCCATCTCTACGGTTTCAAAATCATTGAATGGAAGCCCGGAAATAAGCGAGAATACGGTTAAAAGAGTAAAAGAACTAGCAGCTTTACACAATTACACACCTAATCTTACAGCGGTAAACCTAAAAAGAAAAAGTACAGGAAACATTGCGGTGATAGTTCCTAATATTTCAAACACATTTTTTGCAAAGGTTTTAGGAGGAATAGAGAATGATGCTCGCAAAAAGGGATATCAAGTGATTACCTATATTTCTAACGAATCTTTGGCGCTGGAAAAGCAGATAGTAGAACTTATCTCTAATGGTATTGCAGATGGTTTATTAATATCAGTTTCTTCGGAAACACAAACCACGAAAAATTATGATCACCTCTATCGATTAACGGAATATGAGATTCCTGTTGTACTTTTTGATAGGATAAATATAGATATGGACCTTGATAAGGTTGGGGTAGATGATATGCAAAGTATTTATAATGCAGTGCAATATTTAAGAAATAAGAACCTTAGTAAAATAGGTTTGGTATGTGGAATTGCAGATCTGGGTCTTGCTCATGCTCGGATCGAAGGTTATAGAAATGCTTTTAAAGAACTAAATCTGTCTTTAAAAGAAGAGCTTTTAATAATTGCCAAGGATAATAAGATACTTAAAGAACAACTAGATAATCTCTTAAATAATCAAGAAGTTGAGGCATTTGTTTCTTTAGATTATTTAAGTACACTTATAACTTCAAGAGTGATTCAAGAAAGAAAATTGAGGATTCCAGAGGATATAAAAATTATAGGTTATGTAAATGAAGATATTGCCCCACTGTTATGTCCCTCTATCACTTATATAGACCAGCACCCTAAAAGTATTGGAGAAACTGCTTTGCAAATACTAATGGACAGAATTAAAAAACAGAATCCTAAAAATCCGGAGTATAAAATTATTAATACTGCGATGGTTCACCTAGATTCGACGAATTTTTAAACAGCTTTTAATGATCTGAGAATAGGGGATTTCATAAATTCTAATTATACAACTAGAATTGGTTATAAATTAACAATTTACTTAAAAATGTCTTAATTTATAGTGAAATAACAAGCACTTAACACAAGAGCGCTTGCATAGTTTTTATCTTTGTTCCACGAACCAAAAAAATTAATTATGAAATTATTAAAAACAAACCTAATTAAGTCAATACTTGCCTTAATGGTAATAATGATGGCTAGTTGTGGAACAAGTAAAAATACATCGGCCGATATTATGGCAGATTCAAGAGACGCCAAAGCAACTGTTTCAGCAAATAATCCAAATATCGCAGCATTATTCAATAATTCAGTTGGATATGCCATTTTCCCTAATGTGGGAAAAGGTGCATACATTATAGGTGCAGCTTCTGGAAATGGAACAGTATATCAGAAAGGAACTTTAATAGGATATTCTAGTATGAAACAAGTTGATGTAGGCTTGCAAGCCGGAGGTAAAGCTTTTATTGAAGTGATCTTCTTCCAAACTCAACAAGCTTTAGATAGCTTTAAAAATGGAAATTATGAGTTGTCTGCAAACGCTTCTGCTGTACTTTTAGAAGAAGGAGTTTCTAAAGATGTTGAATTTAGAGATGGAGTTGGTGTTGTTACTAAGGCGAAAGCTGGTGCAATGGCAGGTATCTCTGTTGGAGGTCAAAAATTTGAATATACTCCTGCTAAATAATAGCTTTTTAAATAGTATAAAAACCGATCCTTGTTAAATCAATGGTCGGTTTTTTTATTCGTTCAATTTGAATATTTTAAAATATAACGCAAATGAAAACAGCTCCTAAATTATTGATTTTCGATGTAAACGAAACCTTATTGGATATGTCGCCATTAAAATTTTCGATTAATAGAGCCCTTAAAAACGAATGGGCATTCGATATTTGGTTTCCTACTTTGCTTCAATATTCATTAGTGGAAACCCTTACAGAAAATTATAAGGATTTCTCTGAGATTGCGGGTGCCACTTTAAAAATGACGGCCCACAAATTGGATATAGACCTCACAGAAGTGCAAATAAAGAGTGTTTTAAGTCCTATAACTAAATTATCTGCTTATCCAGAAGTATCAAATGCCCTGGAAACTTTAAAACAAAACGGCTTTAAATTAGTTGCGCTTTCTAATGGGAAACCACAGGTGGTAAATGATCAATTAAAATATGCCAAGATCCATGACTTTTTTGATAAAGTATTAAGTATAGAGGAGGTAAAGAATTACAAACCTCATGTTTCTACTTATCATTGCGCTTATTCATTAATGAATATCTTACCAGAGGACACTATGCTAATTGCAGCCCATGGTTGGGATATTGCAGGTGCCAAAAGAGCTGGTATTCAGGCGGCGTTTGTCTCTAGACCGGGAAAGTCTCTTTACCCTCTAGCAATGCAGCCGGAACTCATTGGTTCTTCATTAACGGATATTACTAATTCTTTGTTAAGATAACAAATAATCGTAATCCTATAGAATGCCAAGCGTCTAAACAGTCATAATCATTAAAAATTAAGTTATGTCTAAACCAACGTATACGATCAATCTAGAATCGGTAGAATTAAACAATGCCAATGAAGAACAAAAAAGTTTATTAGAGCGTTCTCAAAAGAATAATGGAATGATCCCTAATATGTATAAGAATATGGTAAATCTGCCAGGTCTTCAGGACACTTATGATACGGGGTATCAACATTTTAGAAAATCAAGCGGTTTTTCTTCACAAGAGCAAGAAGTAATATTTGTTACGGTGAGTATGGAAAATGCTTGTGGCTATTGCGCTGCAGCTCATAGTTTTATTGCAGATAACATGTCTAATGTGCCAACAGAAGTTACCAATGCCATTAGGGACGGAAAAGAAATTCCAGATACTAAATTAAAAGCGCTTTCTAAATTCACAAAGATCATGTTTGATAGTAGAGGAAATCCAACCGAAGATCAAGCAAAAACATTTTTAGAAGCTGGATATACAGATAAACATATACTAGGAATTATTTTAGCATTGGCTGTAAAAACGATAAGCAATTATTCCAATCACGTATTTCATACAGAAATTGATGAAGCTTTTCAAGGCCGGAAGTTAGAAACGGTCTAAACCTAAGACTAAGGATGATTAAAGGTTCGTTAGAATATCTAACGGACTTTTTTTATTTTAAATTCAATCTAAGGATTTTGGGTTTTCCAGCATTGTAGGGATCAATTCACTAACAGTTGGGTGAATGTGTACTGCATCTCTAATTACGGTATAAGGGGCGTTCGCATACATCATATCTATAATGGTATGTATATACTCATCTGCTCCAGTACCAAGAAAAGTTGCTCCTAAAATTTTATCTGTTTTATCATCGATTAAAATTTTAAGCATTCCTTGCGTTTCTCCCATTTCTTTTGCTCTTGCAACTTTAGACATTGGACGGGTCGCCATTTTGGCTTTTATTCCTTTTTCTCTTAAATCTTTTTCATTCATCCCTACCCGCGCGATAGGTGGATCGATAAAGGCAGCATAGCACAAATATCTATCTGAAAGTTTTCTTTTTTTCTCCTTAAATAATTGAGAGTTCACAATTTGAAAATCATTATAAGCAGTATGTGTAAAAGCACCCTGGCCATTACAATCTCCTAATGCCCAAATATGTTTTATATTGGTTTGAAGCTCATCATTCACTTTAATATAGCCTTTCTTATCTAATTTTACTCCAGTTTTATCCAGACCAAGTTCATCTGTATTCGGGATTCTTCCTGCGGCAATAAGAATATGAGAACCTGTTAGTGTTGGAGCTCCTTCAGTACATTCTACACTTACTTCTATTTGAGTCCCCTTTTTTTTAGCGCTGATGCATTCTGAATTTAATCTTATAGCTATTCCTTCTTTTTTAAAGATTTTTGCAATTTCTTGCCCAAATTCATCATCTTCTCGCTTGAGTAATTTATCTCCACTTTCTAAGATAGTAACTTTGCTTCCAAATCGGCGGAATATCTGACCAAATTCAAGACCTATATATCCTCCGCCAATTATTATAAGATGTTCTGGAATTTCCTCTAATTCCAGAATACTGGTATTTGTTAAAAAAGGAACGCTTGAAAATCCTTCAGGAATTCTAGCTCTCCCACCTACATTAATATAGATCTTATCTGCAGAATATTTTTTACCATTCACACTAACAGTATGCGCATCTACAAATTTTGCAGTTCCTTTTATTAGGCTAATGTTTTCGGTTTCGGTAAGCATTTTATGAAGCCCATCCCTAGAATCCTGAATAATTTTATCCTTTCTAGCCTTAATAGTTTTAAGATTGATTACAATTTCGCCTTTAACTTCTACTCCAAGAGACTCGCTATTTTTAGCTACAAAAGCACGCCTGGAGCTTGCAACGTATGCCTTAGTGGGAGTGCATCCTACGTTAACACAGGTTCCGCCCAGATGGCTTTTTTCTATAATTGCAGTTTTAATTCCATTTTTGACAAGACTCGCGGCCAAAGGTGGTCCGGCTTGTCCGGTTCCTATAATTATTGCATCAAATTTAGTTATAGTCATCTTATTAATTATAGTTTTTTTCTTTAGATAAGTGAAGATAAGAAATAATATATAGGCTATTTAGCACAAACTTTTTTCAAGAGGAAAATAACATTTAAAAAAAGCGATGCTAAATCTTACCGATTTGGCATCGCTTTTAAAGTTTATATTTTCTACGTTCTAGAACTTAAATCCAAATGTGAATACCACACGGTTTCCTTCTTCACTGGTGTAGTAGCCAATATTTCCAGTAAATGCGCTAAATCCGTTTATAAAGACAGATCCACCATAGCTGGTATGCCAGTCCTTAGAATCTTCATTTTGCAACCATACTCTACCATAGTCGAATCCTCCAGTCACTCCAAAGCGCAAGGGAATAAAGTTAGTTTGTATCTTCCCAAGACCAATTCTCAGATCTGAACTTTGATAAAAACTACTCTTCCCATTAAAACGTTGATTTCTAAAAGCACGAAGGTCATTATTTCCACCTAATTGCGCTCCATGATAGAATTCATACTTGTCACTAATGATAACCTCTCCACCAATTTTAGTAGCAAGTACAATAACACCACTACTATGTAAAGGATAATCTATAGAAAGTGAAGGTTTTAAATATCCAAGCTCATTATCATGATCGTCTATGTTAGTTTTGTATCCAGCGGTTAGGTCAATTTGCATACCTAAAGTTGGATAAGCTGGGTTCTTTCTTTTATTTAAATATTGGTATGTAACTTCTGCTCCTGCATAAAGCTGATCCTCAAAAACATCATTAGAAGCCTGGAATTGATCTCCAACAAATCTTTCAATATCTCGTTTAACTTCAATAGATTCTATGGACGGCCCAATTTGGAATCTACTTCCTCTATCATTAGTCCAAATTAAGGATGGAGAAAAATGTGATTGCTCTATATTAACTCGATTATAATCCAGTTCTACAGCATTATCATCATAAAACGTTTCATTTCCTTTTCCGAAGTAATTCAATGTGAAATTTGGACTTGTATAATAAGCATCTATTCCAAGGTTCCAGTTATAGAAAATGTGAGCAAACTCACCATAATAGCTTAATTCTAATCCTTGTGTATCGAAGAAATAGTTTACCCCTAAAGTATGTTGCGTGGTAAATGGATTTTTCACTAATCCGTATGTAGTATAAGTGTCGGAAACTCCAACATTCACACCTGCATCAGAACTAAAGCCTACTTTTGGGAAAATGCTATTCTGGGAGGTTTTGCGTTTTGTATAGTCGTAATTATTAATATCATAAGAATCTACCAACCATTTTTTTCCTGCTTTTTCTATGGTGTTCTTCTTTCCTTTGTAATCGTATAATTTGGTTTTCCTAGAATTTTCGAAGTTATAAATATCATTCTCTTCACCACCTAGAACTTTTAATTTGATAAGATTATCGCCTTTTCCTTCTATTTTAAATTCATCATCCCCATCTAAACCGTAGATCCAAATTTCTTTAGTTTCTTCTGAAGTATAGCTGTTTTTAAATACAAGGGTGTCTTTTCTAGAGATCTCGATACCTGTAATACCATTTTCTTTACGAGTAATAAGAAATTTATCGTCTTTCTCTGTTCCTGTAATTACTTTAAATTTATTTAAGTAGTCATAATAATCACGGGTAACACTCATTAAATTATCACGACGTACTTTTAAGTTCTTCTGAATTTCAACAATAGTATTATCCTTTACGTCTTCAGGTAAATTTGCAAATGCGCTTTCAATTTTGGCATCTGTTAGATTGGACTGAATAAACTTCACTTGTTCTTCCCAATCTTTCCATGTTGCATTTTGAATAAGCATGTTATCCATTGCATATCCTGCAGTATTAAACCATTTCACGCTCTTAATATCAGATTGATAGGATTGCATGGCTCTAAATGGAGGAAAACCAAGTTTCAATAAAGATATAATTGGACCATCATATTTAGAAAATGCCTGATCACGGTCTCTAGGAATTGTTCTATAAACTTTTTTGTCGTCTCCATCCTTAAATTCGGCCCATCTCCACTGGTCATCATGCCTATCCCAATCTCCAACCAACATATCAAAAATGCGGGCTTTTATATACTCTCCTTCATCTACACTAGCGTCTTTAGACTCTAATAACTCATCTCTAAGATCAGATGAACTTAAAATATCATCTGCTTCACCAAAGATCTTCATATCCTTATTCTCGTCTCCAACATGTTCTTCCAGCATATATAATTCGTCACCATATTCATCATTAAAGACACCTAATGATTTTTGCTTTGGAACATAATAAATTTTTGGACTTACGTGCAGTATATCAACATCGTCCATAAGATCGTTTAAAGCGAATGGGGCATAAGGATGTGCGGTTGTGTAATAATCCATTACAATTCTTTCTGCAATAGTATTATCTACAATTTCTGCCACATAATGCTCTTTCATGTTATTCTGAATAAATCGAATTGCACTCTTTTTTAAGGCTCTTAACGTATATTCATTTTCATTATCGTTTATTAATCTTAAAGATCTGGACTGATGTCCACCACCTTCAGCAATTGGCTTTACATTTCCGGGAAGATCATCCAAGAATAGTACAGGTGCATCAATTTTTTTGCTGTAAACCTCTCTGTAATGATCACCCCAAACCCATTTGTATAATCCGCTTTTGTCTGTTTCTTCGGGATAATAAACCGATGTTTTAATCGTCTCATCATAAGAACTTTTTGGCTCATAAGAAACATCTTCTAGTCTGGTACGTTGTCTAACTATTTCTTTTTCGAAAATAAGAGTTGTATTGGAACCAGTAACTTCATAAAAATAAACCGTGGAGCTTCCGTCCTTATACACATCTAATTTTGCAAATCCATTTTTATCTGAAGCGAAATGTGTTTTCTTGTGTGCTTTGGCATTTTGAGTTACAGTTGCTGCTCCGCTTATTATTTGTGGAACTTCATGATGATCTAAATATTGTAGATTTCTATCATTTCCAGATACAAATATCACATCTTCAAATTCTCTGGCAGTTGCTTCCAAAATATTATGAAGTTTACTTTGTTCGGCATTTTGATATGTTTGATCTGAAAATCCAGCTACTTTTTTAATGAAACCATATTTAGTATTACTTAAAACAGGATGATGAATTGCTACAATAGTGGTTTTGCCAAAATTGTCCTTTAATTCATCTCTAAATTCTTCAAAGAACTGCGCTCTTGTTTTAATGTCACATTTGTTATTGATATATGTATGATCATCCCAATTTTCTAAATACCATTGAGAATCTATCATGATCAAGGCAACATCATCATTAATTTGTTCGCTCTCTATAGCGCAACCATCGTTTGGCCAAAATTTAGCTTTACTGTTATCCTGTAAAAAGGATTCCAAATCATCGATACTTTTATGCCCTTTTTTATTCCATTCGTTTACGCCAGGAGTGAAGATCACTTTCCCGTTGAATTTTTCAATAGGCTTAAGAAGATATTGAGTTAAATATTGTTCAGTTTCCTCTTGAGCCTTATCCTTAGAAGGATAGCCTTTTTCTGGAGTGATATTTCCAACGAGTAACAAAGTAGCATTGTCACCTTGTTGTGAAGCTTTATTAATGGCGTTTAATATATCTTGAGAGATTTTATTATTGGAGTCTAAACCTGTATTTGCGGTAAGATAAAAGGTTTGTGAGATCTCTTTTTTTTGTTTACTGCTTTTCTCCTGAGCAAACCCAGAAGCACAGGTTATTAAGAAGATAGATAAATTAATTAACAGGAAAGAAATAGTGCGTCTTAGGTCTAGGGTGGACGTAGTTATATGCATATAGATAATAGTGTTAAGGCTGTTTTTAGGTTGTATTAAGCGTTTAAAAATCGCTAAATAGTAAGCAAGATTCAAAAAAAATAATAGTCTTGCATCAATTTTAACGTACTATAACATTTTTTTAGAATTATTGAAATTATTTTTCTGTTATACAACTTGTTATAATTCGATAAAAATTGATAGAAATTAAGTGGATGATTAAAGATAACTATCACCACAAATTGCATAGAAATGTAATTTTTTAATAGCTTTTATTATTTCATCACCATTATTGTGGAATAAAATATAAATTAGCTTCAAAATCATAATCTTGAAATTTCTTCTTCTTTTTAATTATTTTTATTTCATTTTTAAATGCCCCACTAGATGAAGAAGATTATATCAATAATTAGTTAATTAGCCAAAATGAAGAAACCAGCCTTATCCATAATTATACTATTAATCAGTTTTATTACTGCAAATGCTCAAAATTCTGCAATATCAAGTTCAATAGAAAACGTAGAATTCAAAGTAGATTCAGTATTGGCTAAGATGACGTTAGAAGAGAAAGTTGGTCAATTAGTGCAATATAATGGTAGCTGGGATCTTACAGGACCAGCCTCAGAACTTGGAAGTAAACAAAAAGAAAACAACCTTAAAAAAGGACTTGTTGGCTCGATGTTAAATGTACTTTCTGTAGAAGCGACCCGTGAAGCGCAAAAACTAATCATGGATAATTCCAGAATGAAGATCCCGCTGATCTTTGGTTATGATGTAATTCACGGATATAAAACAATATTTCCAGTACCACTGGGAGAAACTGCCAGCTGGGATTTGGAAGCTATGGAGCTATCTGCTAGAATAGCAGCTATAGAATCTGTTGCAGAAGGAATAAACTGGACCTTTTCACCAATGATAGACGTTTCTAGAGATGCAAGATGGGGACGAATTATGGAAGGTTCTGGGGAAGACCCATATTTAACTTCCGTTGTGGGTGTTGCAAAAATTAAAGGATATCAAGGAGACGATCTTTCAGATCAGCTTACCATTGCTGCAACTGCTAAGCATTTTGCGGGTTATGGGTTTGCGGAAGCTGGTAGAGATTATAACACGGTAAACTTAGGTGAGAATGAATTACATAATTCTGTACTTCCACCATTTAAAGCTGCTGCGGAAGCTGGAGTGGCAACATTTATGAACTCTTTTAATGAAATAGACGGAATTCCGTCTACAGGAAACAAATATCTGCAAAGAGACATTTTAAAAGAAGATTGGGACTGGAAAGGATTTATAGTTTCAGATTGGGGATCTATCCCGGAAATGATCAACCACGGAATTGCAAAAGATAAAAAACAGGCTTCACAAATTGCCATAAATGCGGGAAGCGATATGGATATGGAAGGTGGCGCTTACGAATCTAGTTTGGCAGAATTGGTTAATGAAGGAATTGTAGATTTAGCTGTTGTAGATGACGCGGTTAAACGTGTATTACGAGTAAAATTTAAACTTGGATTGTTTGATGATCCATACAAATATGCAGATCCCGCGGTTAAAAAGAATATTTCTTATGAGGATCACAGAAAAACAGCAAGAACTATTGCAGCAAAATCTATCGTGCTTCTTAAAAATGAAAAAGATCTGTTGCCAATTAAGGCTTCAGTAAAATCTATTGCAGTTATTGGTCCATTGGCTAATGATAAAGATGCACCAATTGGAAACTGGAGAGCGCAAGGAGAAGCAAATTCTGCTGTTTCTGTAGTAGAAGGAATTAAAATTGCAGTAGGAAAGGATACCAAGGTTAAATATGCCTTAGGAGCAACTTTAGGAATTAGTGAACGATCGTTTCTACTTCCTTTAGAGATCAATAAAACCGATAGGTCTGGGTTTAAAGAAGCAATAGAGCTTGCTAAGAATTCAGAATTAGTGGTTATGGTGCTAGGGGAAGATGCTTTTCAGGCAGGAGAGGGAAGAAGTCAGGCAAAAATTAGTTTGGCAGGACTTCAGCAAGAACTTTTAGAAGAAATTAAAAAAGTAAATAATAACATTGTATTGGTTCTAATTAATGGGAGACCACTGGAGATTTCTTGGGCTTCAGAAAATATTCCTGCTATCGTAGTTGCTTGGCAATTAGGAACAGAAAGCGGAAATGCGATTGCAGATGTTTTATTCGGAAAATATAATCCTTCAGGGAAACTTCCAGTTTCATTTCCTAGATTGGTGGGGCAGGAGCCTTTATACTACAATCAAAAAAACACGGGAAGACCTTCAAATGATCAGCATGTTACTTATTCACACTATACCGATGTGAAAAAAGATGCGCTTTATCCATTTGGGTATGGCTTGAGTTATGCACAATTTGAATATGGTTCACTTTCTCTTTCTGGAACTGAAATGAATTCAGAAAAAGAAATAGAAGCTACCATTACAATTACCAATGCAGGAAAAGTAAAAGGTAGAGAAGTGGTACAATTGTATCTTCAGGATATAGTTGGAAGCACAACAAGACCGGTAAAAGAATTAAAAGGTTTTCAGTTAGTAGATCTGGCACCAGGAGAAGCGAAGACCATTACATTCACTATTACGCCAAAAATGTTAGAATTCTATACTGCAAACAAGATTTGGGAAGTAGAAGCAGGCGATTTTAATGTATTTGTGGGAGGTAATTCCAGAGATTTGAAGTCTGCTGAATTTACTTTTAAGAATTAAAAAACGTCAATTCATGAATTATAAAGTTGCTATACTTTTTCTAAGCATTTTGACATTTACGTCTTGTTCTCCAAAGATCTTTCAGGATAATTTTGATGGAGATACTTTAAACATGGATCATTGGAGTTATGAAGAAGGGAATGGTTGCCCAGATCTATGTGGTTGGGGTAACAATGAGCTTCAGACCTATAACAGAGATTATGTTAAAGTAGAGGATGGAAACTTGGTAATTACCGCTGTTAAAAAAGGGGACCAGTATTTCTCTGGAAAAATAAATACAAAGGACAAAGTGGAATTTCAATATGGAAGTATTGAGGTGAGAGCTAAGTTAGCTACTGGAAAAGGATTTTGGCCAGCCCTTTGGATGTTGGGAGCAGATGTAAAAGAAGTGGGATGGCCTACTTCTGGTGAAATAGATATTATGGAATATGTCGGTAAAGAACCAGGGATCGTTTTTACTTCACTTCATACGCCCGCAAGTCATGGTAATACTATTAACACCAAAAAATCTAAAATAGAAGGTATCGAAGAGGGTTTCCATATTTTTAAAGCAGATTGGAGTAAGGACGATATTAAATTTTATGTAGATGGAAACTTGTTATATACTTTTATTCCTAAGCAATATGATGATCAGCATTATCCATTTAAAAAACCTTTTTACTTCCTTATCAATTTAGCTGTTGGTGGAAATTTAGGCGGTGCAGAGGTAAATGATTCTGTTTTACCTCAAAAACTTTTCGTAGATTACATCAAAGTTACCAAATTATAAAATCAACCTTTTTAATTTTAGCTAATTCAATCTTACACCTTCCGATGAAAAACAAAACTTATTTAATCCTAATTACCATTGTTTCCGCATTAGGCGGATTGCTTTTTGGTTATGATACCGGAGTTATTAATGGTTCTCAATATTATTTTAGTCAATATTTCGATCTAGATCCTGGAATGAAGGGCTGGGTTGTTGGTAGTGCGCTCATAGGATGTTTCGTTGGAGCAATTGTAGCGGGTCCACTTAGTAAAGGAATCGGAAGAAAATATTCGCTAATTATTTCAGCAGTACTATTTTCGGTTTCCGCTTGGGGTTCAGGACTGCCTGCTTTTCTTCCGGAATCGGTAAGTTTATTGGTAGTTTTCAGAATAATTGGAGGTTTGGGTATAGGGATAGCATCTATGAATGCTCCCACTTATATTGCTGAAATTGCACCTGCAAAAATTAGGGGAACTTTAGTAACCTATTATCAACTGGCAGTTGTAGTTGGCTTTTTCGTTGTTTTCTTAGCTACGTATTTTATTGGTAATAGCGCTACCGAAGCAGAAAATATACAAGATGGATGGAGAGTGATGTTTTGGTCTGAACTTATTCCAAGTTTAGCATTTTTAGTTTTATTGTTCTTTGTGCCTAAAAGTCCGCGTTGGCTCGCGATGAAGGGGTTGAGATCTGATGCGCTTAAAGTACTAACCAGAATACACGGTGCAGAGATTGCTGAAACTGAAATTAGGGATATTGAAAAATCGTTACAAAAAGATCAACACAAATTAAAATTAAACATATTCGCAAAAGGAATTTTCGGAATTATAGTGATAGGAACTGTATTGTCTATGTTACAGCAATTCACAGGAATTAATGCGGTGCTTTATTATGGAGCCGATATTTTTGAAAAAGCCCTAGGCTTTGGAAAAGACGATGTATTGCTCCAACAGGTATTATTAGCTGGAATCAATTTATTATTCACCTTTGTTGCCATGGCAACTGTAGATAAGTTAGGAAGAAAACCCTTATTATATATTGGAGCCGTAGGAATGTTAGCAGGATTTTTATTATTAGGAACTACTTTAATTACCAACTCTGTGGGAATTCTTTCACTGATAGGAGTATTAATATTTATCGCCTCCTTTGCGATGTCCATGGGACCAGTTGTTTGGGTAATGCTATCAGAAATGTTCCCAAATAGTATAAGAAGTACAGCAATGTCTATTGCAGTTGCTGCTCAATGGGCGGCAAACTATTTTGTAACCCAATCTTTTCCAATGGTTGCTGAAAGTAAAATAAATGAAGGTGATTTTTGGAATGGATCCTTGCCTTATTTTATCTTTTCAGTATTCATTTTAGGAATTATATTCTTTACCTATAAATATATTCCTGAAACTAAAGGGAAAACCTTAGAGGAATTGGAAGATATGTGGGATATTCCTGAAGATGCTAAAAAAGTCGTGAACTAGAATAAAGAATTTCTTTAAGTGCTATCATGAATTTGTTGAAGGATTTCATTGAATCAAAATTTTGATTTAAATGTTATCCTTCATTATATATTGAATGACAATAATAGGTTTGTCATGCTGTTCTTATATCTATTATCATTTGGAGATGTCATCCTGAACTTGTCGAAGGATCTCGCAGAAGCAAGATTTCGATTTATGAGAGATTTCTCCGTTTGTCGGAATGATTAAGAGTATAGAGATGTCATCCTGAGCCTGTCGAAGGATCTCGCAGCAGCAAGATTTCGATTTATGAGAGATGCTCATTAAATTCGGGATGACAATAAAAGGTTTGTCAAACTGTCCCGATTGATATAGGGCTTGTTGAAAGATTTAATTCAAATTCCTGCGTTCAATAAAGAATCTTTTAAGAAGCTGCGAAGCTTCTTCTTCCATGATCCCACTTTTTACAATAGTTTTTGGATGTAATTGTCCGCCCAATTTTCTATAGCCACGTTCATGGTCTGTAGCAGCATACACCAGTTTAGAAAGCTGACTCCAGTACAGCGCTCCAGCGCACATCTGGCAAGGTTCCAGAGTAACATACATCGTGCAATCTTTCAGATATTTTCCGCCTAAAAAATTAGCTGCAGCGGTGATTGCTTGCATTTCGGCATGTGCAGTTACATCATTCAGCATTTCAGTAAGATTATGGCCTCGTGCGATGATCTGCTGATTGATCACAATCACCACTCCTACTGGAATTTCCCCTTTTTCGTAAGCGTAAGAAGCCTCATCTAAAGCTTTACGCATAAAATAGGCATCGTCAAAAATTAAATCCATATCCAAAAATACAAATTCAAAATGTACCTTTGCTTTTCATGGAAAAAAGTATTTTAAATAATATTGATTCCCCATTAGATCTACGCAAACTTTCTATGGAAGAATTACCCGTTCTAGCAAAGGAACTTAGGAAATTCATCATAGATATCGTGGCCACTAAAGAGGGGCATTTAGGTGCCAGTTTAGGAGTGGTAGAATTAAGCATTGCTCTGCATTATGCTTTTAATACTCCAGAAGATCTCTTGGTTTGGGATGTAGGCCATCAGGCCTACGGACATAAGATACTTACTGGAAGACGAGATCTATTTCATACTAACAGACAATTACACGGTTTAAGCGGCTTCCCTAAAAGATCTGAAAGTGAATATGATACTTTTGGGGTTGGGCATTCGTCTACGGCAATTTCTGCTGCCCTTGGAATGGCGATTGCCTCTAATTTAAAATGTGAATTCTCCAAACAACATATTGCGGTAGTAGGTGATGCTTCCATAGCCAGCGGGATGGCTTTTGAAGGCCTTAACCATGCGGGAGTTAGCAATGCTAACTTATTGGTTATTCTTAATGATAACGCCATAGGAATAGACCCTAGTGTGGGAGCATTGAAACAATACCTTACCAAAGCAAAAGTGGGACTTAAGCCACAACAGGATAATATAATTGAAGCTTTAAATTTTAATTATTTTGGCCCGGTGGATGGTCATGACATTGAAGTTTTACTAAAAGTTTTTGAAGACTTAAAACAAATACAAGGGCCTAAATTCCTTCATGTAATAACCACTAAGGGAAAGGGATTACAAAAGGCTGAAGAAGACCAGGTAAAATATCATGCTCCGGGAAAATTCGTGGCTGACACTGGGGAATTATTACCTTCTAATTCCGCTGGATTACCTTTAAAATATCAAGATGTTTTTGGGTTGACCTTAGTAGAATTAGCCGAAAAGAATGATAAAATAATCGGGATCACTCCGGCCATGCCAACAGGGAGTTCCCTAAAATACATGATGGAAGCTTTTCCGGAAAGAGCTTTTGATGTTGGTATAGCCGAGCAACATGCTGTAACCCTAGCGGCAGGAATGGCCACTCAGGGATTTGTAGTGTTTTGTGCAATTTACTCTACCTTTCTACAACGTGCCTACGACCAAGTGATCCATGATGTAGCATTACAGGATCTTCCAGTTATTTTCTGTCTAGATAGAGCTGGTTTGGTTGGAGAAGATGGCGCTACACATCACGGTGTTTTTGATATTGCTTATTTAAGATGTATTCCAAATATTATCATTGCTGCACCACGAGATGAGGTGCAACTGCGCAATTTATTATACACCGCTCAATTAGATTTAAAACATCCGTTAGCGATTCGATATCCCCGCGGGAGAGGAACTAGATTAGATTGGAAGCAGGAATTCAAAAAAATGGAAATTGGTAAGGGAGAATTGCTAACCTCAGGTTCGGAAATTGCTGTGATTAGTGTAGGTACTATTGCTGAAAATGTAAAACTTGCACTCGAATCTATAGATACAAAAGGAAAGCTGGCCCACTATGATGCCGGATTTGTAAAACCTCTGGATGAAGCTTTGCTGCATGATATATTCTCCAAATTCAACCGGATTATTACCGTAGAAGAGGGCGTTATTTCTGGAGGTTTTGGTAGTGCGATATTAGAATTCGCCGCTAAGAACAATTATACAAGCCAGATCAAACTCTTAGGAATTTCTGATCATTTTATAGAGCAAGGAAGTATGGCTCAATTATATGAAATTGTAGAATTGGACGTTAAAAGTATAGCCAACGGCATAAAAGGCCTTTTATAAAAATAGTTTAGCATTTCATAATGAAGTTTAATTTTAGCCTGAATTACTCCTTTTTAATTTTTCTTATCCTTAGCGTTTCTAACTCTTTTGCAGCTATTATACCTAATAGGGTATCTGATACCACTGCTGTAGATAGTGTAAAAACAGATACTATAATAAATGAGAATCAAGATGTGGTGATGTTTTGGTCTAAAAAGAACTCTTTAGGTGTTAACTTGAATGAAGTGGCATTTGTAAACTGGAACGCAGGAGGAAATAACTCTATATCGGCTTTATTTCACGGTAATTTCGAACGTAAATTCAAGAAGCAGTTGCTCTTATGGAAAACTACAGCTTCGCTTAAATATGGAATAAACGCACAGCAAGGAAGGGAATTTAGAAAGACAGATGATGAGATCTCGTTGAATTCTACTTACGGATATAGAAAAGATTCCACTTCTAACTTTAGATATTCGGCTAAATTTAATTTTAAAACGCAGCTAGCCAATGGATACAAATATCCAAATAATGAAAAGGCCATTTCTAAGCTTATGGCCCCTGGTTATATATTTTTGGGTGTGGGTGCAGAATATTCTGCCCCTAACGAAGATCTTACAGTATATCTATCTCCGGTTACAGATAAGTCTACTTTTGTGCTAGATCAACGCCTGGCGAATGAAGGAATGTTTGGGGTGACTCCTGCCGTTCGTGATTCTATAGGTACTATTATAGAGAAAGGTGAAAATGTTAGAACAGAGATCGGCATTTTGCTTACAAGTGGATTTAGCAAGGAGATCTTTACCAATGTAAAGATGGACAATCAGTTTAGTTTCTATACAGATTACCTAAATAAATTTGGGAATATTGATGTAGATTGGGAACTTACATTAAATCTTGTAGTGAACGATTTTGTGAAAGCAAACATAGGTGCGCATCTTATCTATGATGATGACGTAAAATTTAAAGAAGATACCAATGATGATGGAGTTCTGGAAACCTTAGGTCCAAAACTTCAATTTAAACAACTATTGGGTGTAGGTGTGATCTATGAATTTTAATTAAGCTTCAGAATTTAAAACTGTCCTTGTTTTACCGGGAACATTGCTGTGTTTATTTAATCGTATCTTAAATTCGGTTCCAAAGCCTACTTCACTTCGCAATACCACAATACCTCCGTGCGCTTCAGCAACCATTTTTACGAGCGTTAGGCCTATCCCGTAACTTTTTAATTTTTTCTCTCTCTGCTGTTTTCCATGATGTAAAAAGGTAAAAATACCTTCTTGTTTCTCAATAGGAATTGGTTCTCCATAATTGTGTACAGATATATTGAGCCATTCTTCTTCGTTTCTAATTTTAATAACAACGGGCTTTTCAGAATGCCCATATTTTATAGCATTGGTGATTAGATTTTCTAGTAAACGCCTAACGGCAGTCGCATCAAAAGTACCGTATATAGGCTCATCTGCTTTATCCAAGATGATTTCTTCCGAAAAAACCTCGCAGGCTTCCTCGTAAATGGTCTGGAAAGTATCATTAAGATCCATTTCAGAAAATGAAAGCATAATTCCTTCACCTGCCTTTACACTAATAGAATCTAGCAAACCTTCAATAAGATCTATGGCCTTATTTACGCTATTGTAAGACATTTTTTTAACCTTTTCCAGTCTATCCTTACCTGCATCATAATTCAACATTTCAATACCCATTCTTGCAGCAGCTAATGGGTTTCTAATATCGTGCGCTAGTGTTCCTATTAATTTATTCTGCATTTCCTGAATAGATTCAGTAAACGAGGATACAGAATTCAACATAGCTTTATCTATAGCACATTTTATAAGATGAAATATGGATTCCTCAGCAATTTGATTTTTACGAAGCACCTTAATGATCACATTGTTAAAGATCATGTACTCATGAATGATCTGATCTACGGTATAATTAAGAGACGTAGCCCGATGCCTACCATGCTCAAGACTATTTTCTTCTATTTTATCTATTTTTTCATCATTAAGATAGTCGTCGGAATTTTCATGACGATTCATGATATCTATAACATCGTCCAGAATATTTGGGACATGATCGTGAAGCGCAATTTTATTGGTGCTTGGAGCTGCCTTTACTTGCGTTAGAACTTCCTTTTCCCATACGTGTATTATTTCCTCACGTTTGTCTTTTAATAATCTTGCGGTCTTTTTCATTTATTTTTGTTGGAAGGTAAAAGTAATATTATATGCTATTACCTTTGTATTTATTAAAAGAAGAAACGGTTATTCCATCGGTTAACGAAGCAGTATATGAGCAAATTTGCATCAAACTCTCGTAAACAGATCGTTCTTCCTCAAGCTTTAATTTGGAAACAGATTTACGGATCAATCTATTGAAGTTAGAATCTTCTAAAGCCACAGATTCTGGTAAAAACGCTTCAGTATAGGTGTCCAAAAGATGCGATAGCATCTTGTAACCTGCGATCTCTTTGTTAATTACATCTTCACTTTGATAGATACGCTCCACCGAGATCTTAATAATATCCTTTATTTGTGCTTCATAGCTGCTTTTATCAAAAAGAGATTCATGAAACTCACCTTTTAAAATGGCTTCTTCGTTATGCAGAAAAATAGCTACTGCTTCTGTGATCAAAGTGTTTATTGCTAGAGCTCTTAAATAGCTTAACCTGTCCGCCGTACTGTTAAGTGAATTGTACTTGGCAGTGTTTATACTATTTTTCACTAATTTAATGAGATATTCTAATGCATACTCTTCATCTATCAAGCCAAGATTAATACCATCTTCAAAATCTATTATAGTGTAGCAAATATCATCTGCCGCTTCTACTAAAAATGCGAGAGGATGACGTGAAAACGCGGTGAATTCGCCATTTCTAACATTTTTGAGACCTAATTCCTCTGCGATCTCTTCAAATATTTTTTGTTCTGTTTGAAAAACTCCAAATTTCTTATCGCCTATATTTTTTGTGGGTTTATGCGGAAGGGATTCTTTTGGATACTTTATAAAAGCTCCCAAAGTAGCATAGGACAAGCGCAAACCGCCTTCTATTCCCGGTCTGTTCTCTGTTAGTATTTTGAAGCCATTTGCATTTCCTTCAAATTTTATAAGGTCCTGATATTGTTTGTCTGTAAGTTGTTCTTTAAAACGCTTTCCATTTCCTAAGCTGAAGTATTCGCCTATCGCTTTTTCACCGGAGTGTCCAAAAGGAGGATTTCCTATGTCATGAGCTAAACATGCTGCCGCTACAATGGCTCCAAAATCGTTCATTTGATACCCATGTGTTTCCTTGAGTTGTGGATGTTTTTCCAGGATCTTTTGTCCGGCCAATCTTCCTAAAGATCTTCCTACTACAGATACTTCTAAACTGTGGGTTAATCGGGTATGAACAAAATCTGTTTTTGAAAGTGGGATCACCTGGGTTTTATCTTGTAAGCTTCTAAAGGCTGAAGAAAAAATAATACGATCGTAATCTACCTCAAACCCAAGACGGGTTTCATTTTGCTCTTTTCGTAATCTTTTATTCGTATCTCCATATCGCTTTAAGGATAGAAGTTGTTCCCAATTCATCATGTTGGTTTAATTTTTATAAAAAGGAGCTTTTTACAGCTCCTTAATTTCAAATTTAACTTATTTTAATTTAAGCTGCTTTCCAATATATATTAATATTATCTGCTACTTTCTCTATTTCTTGAATCAGTTCATTATGATTAAATGGACAAGTAGAATAAGATTTCCCAAATACATCTATTGAAAAACATAATTCAGGAAGTACCTCTGCATTCATTTCATCACTTATTTCAGCTAAAAATTTAAAAATAAGAGAAGATGAGGTTTGTAATTGATTTTGATCAAAGATATCTACTTTTGAAAAATGCATTTTAATCGCTCCTAAATATTTTTTATCTCCCAAATTCATTGTAAAAATTATTTCTGGGGAAATTTGAATATCTAAATCTTTAATCCGAGTAGATTTAATTCTATGACGAATCAGATCTATCTTATGGTTTTTTAATAAGTTAGGAATATTAAGGCTTAAATATTCATTCAAAGCTTTTATAGAATATATCCTATTTAATTCTTGGTGTGAATTTTTTGCGATTTTAGAGGTTAATCTTTCTAAGCCTTCAAAAATATAACTGGTATCGCCTTTGGACAAAAGGCTTTTCCTAATACAAGCTCTTGAAGTTTGATAATACCCTCCTTGCATAGGTTTGTCTTTTTTTAATTCCTTAATAATTTGTAGTCTTTTGTTATGATTACCCAAATAATTAATTAGGGTATTTATTGGTATTTTTTTCATCTTTAAGATTTAAGTGTTAAAAACTGTTGTTTAATGTTGATAACTAAATTTCCTTTGTTAACCCCTAATTTTGTTGATTTTAAGGGTTTTTTAAAGCTGAGATGAAATATTTTTCTTGGTGAGAAGATTCTAATTTTGTAAGTTTGAAAATACAAAATAGGAGATGAGGTAATCTCAACTTCCAATTTAAATTAATCAATATTATTTTAGGGTCGCAAGCCAAAAAAATTGATTTTTTAAATATTACTAAGAGGGATATTTCAAATGTCCCTTTTTTTTGTTTCTATACCTTTCTAAAATTTTAATTCATATTCTTAAATATCAACGGGAAGTATAAAAACTTCCCGTCGAAGTTTAACTATGTAATAGTTGGAGTAAAAATTAATTTTAAGACCCGCACATTAGGCAATCATCTCCTTCACCTTCTTTGGCTTGGGCAATAAGTGCACGTAGCTCATCTGGAGAAAGTGCATCTCCTTCAGCAGCTATTTGTACTGGTTGTGGTGCTGGTTGCGCTGCTACTTGCATTGGAGCAACAACTTCATCTGGTTGTGCCATTTCTGAATACGATTCTAATATAGGTTCTTTCTTAGTTTCCTTAGAAAGAGTAAACTTAATTGCATCTACCGCACTCTTAGTTCTTAGGTAATACATTCCAGTTTTAAGTCCGCTCTTCCATGCGTAAAAGTGCATAGAGGTTAACTTGCTGTTGTTTGCATTTTCCATAAACAGGTTAAGCGATTGCGACTGATCTATAAAATATCCGCGTTGTCTAGACATGTCTATAATATCCTTCATGCTTAATTCCCAAACTGTTTTGTACAGTTCTTTAAGATCTTGAGGGATTATATCTATCCCTTGTACAGATCCATTTGCACGTAAAATGGCGTTTTTAACATCCTCTGTCCAAAGATTGCGCTCTACAAGATCTTCTAAAAGGTGTTTGTTCACAACTATAAACTCTCCAGAAAGTACTCTTCTAGTATAAATGTTAGAAGTATAAGGCTCAAAAGCCTCATTGTTTCCAAGGATCTGAGAGGTGGAAGCTGTAGGCATTGGTGCCATTAAAAGGGAGTTTCTTACTCCATTTTTCATCACTTGCTTGCGCAGTTTTTTCCAATCCCAACGTCCGCTTAGATCTTCATCTTTAATTCCCCACATATTGTATTGGAATTCTCCTTGACTTATTGGAGATCCTTTGTAGGTGGAATAAGGCCCTTCTTCTATTGCCAATTCCATAGATGCAGTAACTGAAGCAAAATAAAGCGTTTCGAATATTTCCTGATTCAAAGCTTTAGCTTCGTCACTGGTAAATGGCATTCTTAGCTTTATAAAAGTATCTGCCAATCCTTGCACTCCCAATCCTACTGGACGGTGACGCATGTTAGAATTTTCTGCTTCTTTAACAGGATAGTAGTTCCTGTCTATTACCTTGTTTAAGTTCTTGATCACACGTTTGGTGATCTTATAAAGTTCTTTATGATCAAATTCATTTCCCTTTACAAACATTGGTAAAGCGATAGAAGCAAGATTACAAACCGCTACTTCATCTGGACTGGTGTATTCCATGATCTCTGTACAGAGGTTGGAAGATCTTATAGTTCCAAGGTTTTTCTGATTGGATTTTCTATTTGCCGCATCTTTGTACAACATATAAGGTGTTCCAGTCTCAATTTGAGATTCTAGAATTTTTTCCCACAATTCACGGGCTTTAATAGATTTTCTACCTTTTCCTTCTTCCTCGTATTTGTGGTACAATGCTTCAAATTCTTCTCCATAAATATCGAAAAGACCCGGGCATTCGTTAGGGCACATAAGTGTCCAATTCTCATCTTTTTCTACACGTTCCATGAATAGATCTGGGATCCACATTGCATAAAAAAGATCACGAGCACGCATTTCTTCTTTCCCGTGATTCTTTTTAAGATCTAAGAAATCGAAGATATCTGCATGCCATGGTTCTACATACATTGCAAAAGAACCTTTACGCTTTCCTCCACCTTGATCTACATATCTTGCCGTATCGTTAAATACTCTAAGCATAGGCACGATCCCGTTGGAAGTTCCGTTGGTTCCAGAAATATATGATCCGGTTGCACGTACGTTGTGAATAGATAATCCAATTCCACCAGCAGATTGTGAGATCTTGGCGGTTTGCTTCAAGGTATCGTAAATTCCATCTATACTGTCATCCTTCATGGTGAGTAGGAAACAAGAAGACATTTGTGGTTTTGGAGTTCCAGAGTTGAATAAAGTTGGCGTTGCATGCGTAAAGAACTTCTTCGACATTAAATCGTAAGTTTCTATAGCTGCTTCAATATCATCTACATGAATTCCAATAGAAACTCGCATCAACATATGTTGGGGACGTTCTGCTATTTGTCCGTTCAATTTTAAAAGATAAGAACGCTCCAAGGTTTTAAATCCGAAATAATCGTAATTGAAATCTCGGTTGTAAATAATAGTAGAATCCAGTAATTCTTTATTTTCCTGGATCACTTTTTGAACTTCATCTGCTAATAGAGGAGCTTTTTTCCCGGTTCTAGGATTCACATATTCATGAAGATCTGTCATCACTTCAGAAAATGTCTTTTTGGTATTCTTGTGCAAGTTGGAAACTGAAATTCTTGCAGCAAGTTTTGCGTAATCCGGGTGAGAGGTAGTCATGGTTGCAGATACTTCTGCAGCTAAATTATCTAATTCACTTGTGGTAACTCCATCATATAAACCTTCAATAACGCGCATTGCCACCTTAAGAGGATCCACCAATTCGTTTAAACCATAACAAAGTTTTCTTATTCTGGCGGTGATTTTGTCGAACATAACAGGCTCCTTATGGCCGTCTCTTTTAAGTACATACATGGGCTATTGGTTTTAATGGGTCTACTAAAAGCTTAACTTAAAGCAAACAAAAATTTATAATGAAACCGAATGGTCCTAAAGAGAGAGATAGGGTTCTCGGACTTAGGAATTCGAATAATTTAATGGGTGTATTTAATTACCGGGTATAACCGTGTTGGGGGGCACGATTATATCCGGGAAATAACGCTTGATTAAAAATCGGCGTCAAAACTAATTTTGTCAGTGTCTTTGTCTTTGTTCATTACCCCAGCTTTCTGGTATTCCCCTACGCGTTTTTCAAAGAAGTTTGTTTTTCCTTGTAGGTTAATCATGTCCATAAAATCGAATGGATTTGCACTTCCGTACTCTTTTTCACATCCAAATTCTACCAACAATCTATCTGCAACAAATTCCAGATATTCTGTCATTAATTTGGCATTCATACCTATTAGACTTGCCGGTAAAGATTCTGTAATAAATTCACGCTCGATAGTTAAAGCATCGGTGAGTATTTGGCGAATACGATCTTTTGGAACTTTATTCACGATATGATTTTGATGTAAATGCACTGCAAAATCACAGTGAACACCTTCGTCTCGAGAAATTAATTCGTTGGAGAAAGTTAAGCCAGGCATTAAACCTCGTTTCTTTAACCAGAAAATAGAACAAAATGCACCAGAGAAGAAAATTCCTTCTACAGCAGCAAATGCAATCAACCTTTCAGCAAAAGAATCAGATTCTATCCATTGTAAAGCCCAGTCTGCTTTTTTCTTAATAGCAGGAAAAGTCTCTATAGCATGAAATAGTTGATTTTTTTCTTTTTCATCCTTCACATACGTGTCTATAAGTAGGGAGTAAGTTTCAGAATGTATATTTTCCATCATGATCTGGAAACCATAGAAGAACTTTGCTTCTGCGTATTGAACTTCATTCACGAAATTCTCTGCAAGATTTTCATTTACAATTCCATCTGAAGCAGCAAAGAATGCTAGAATATGTTTTATGAAATAACGTTCGTCGGCATTTAACTTATTATTCCAGTCTGAAAGATCTTGATGAAGATCTATTTCTTCTGCTGTCCAAAAACTCGCTTCCATTTTTTTATACCAATCCCAAATATCATGATGTTTGATTGGAAAGATTACAAATCTGTCTTTGTTTTCTTGTAAAATGGGTTCAAGTTGTGCCATATGCTGGTGATTTTTTAGATGTATTGTGGGCTTCGGATTCCCACTTAAACAAATATTGAAAAATCTAATAGATTTTGAAAGGAAAATGGACAAACGTTTTCAACAAAGTTTTTAACAGACACCCAATTTTTATTCTTAATAAATTCTAAAAAAATTCATATAATATATTGAATAACAGATCATTATATTTTGTTAAAAAAACATAGGTTAGTGGTAGTAAATGCTCATAATCCCTTTAAAACAGAACGATACAAGCCAATTTTAAAGCTATTAACAATTAACTATTTTGCTTTGAAATTTTAACAAAATCAGAAGTAATAAAAAATTAAAAATCAGCTACTATTTTAAGAGTTGGACATTTGGGAACGAGGAAGGATTTTCAAAAAAAAATAAACGGATAGATCTTTTTATTTACCAAATTAAATTGGCAGATCGTAGGGGATCAGGTTTAACTAAAAATAAAACCAATTGAAAAAATCTAAATCCGTTATCAATTTAATTTTTTGAGGTATTCAAAAAAGGGAGAATGGGGAAGTTTAAAAATTAAAGGGCAGGAATTTGAAGGGTAGTATAATACTGTAAAATTACAGCAGTTATATGATGTTTTAATTTTAATTAACTAATAATTAGGGATGTAGGTGGTATTATTATTCAAGCCGTCTATTTTTTGGTTAAATTTTCTGCAACTTTTTCCAGTTCCTCGTACCAGTCTTCACCAAATTTCCTTACTAAGGCTTGTTTTACAAATTTGTAAACAGGCACCTGTAACTCTTTTCCTAATGTACAAGCATCATCGCAAATATGCCAGTGGTGATAATTAACGGCTGCAAATTCAGAATAATCCTGAACTCTAACAGGATACAGATGGCAAGAAACAGGTTTTTTCCAATCGATCTCACCTTGATTGTATGCTTCTTCAATTCCGCATAGAGCGGTTCCTCTATTATCGAAAGTTACATAGGCACAATCGGCTCCGTTAATCAATGGCGTTTCCAATTCCCCATCTTCTGTTGTAATGAAAGTACCTTGAGCTTCGATCGCGGCAATTCCCTCCTTTCGTAAAAAGGGTTTTACCTTAGGGTAGATGTCTTGCAGGATCTTTGTTTCTTCTAGATCTAGAGGTGCTCCCGCATCACCATCGATACAGCAAGCCCCCTTACAAGCAGATAGATTGCACACAAAATCCTTTTGGATTATATCTTCAGAAACGATGGTTTTGCCTATTTGAAACATAGCCGCAAAGATATTTAATAAGTTGAATTTTAGACTGCTTTTTAGAGTGTTTTTCCTAAATCCAATCTTTTGGAAAATTCATATGGATTTAGTTTATTTTCTTCATATTAAGCGTAATTTTGCAGCTATTTAAGAAGTACTCTTATGAAGTTTGATATTCGGGAAATTGGTACTGCCAGCATGATCTTATTCGCTGTAATAGACATTATTGGAAGTATTCCCATAATAATAGATCTCAAGAAAAAAGCAGGGCATATACAGAGTGAAAAAGCTTCTATAGTAGCAGGAATAATCATGATTATGTTCTTGTTTGTAGGAGCAGAGATCCTTAATCTTATTGGGATAGATGTGAATTCGTTTGCTGTAGCAGGATCTTTTATATTATTCTTCTTAGCCTTGGAGATGATCTTGGGAATAACCCTTTATAAAGATGATGCACCAGAAACCTCTGCAGTAGTTCCTTTGGCGTTTCCATTAATAGCCGGAGCGGGGACTATGACTTCCTTACTTTCGTTAAGAGCAGAATATGAGGCAATCAATATAATAGTTGCTATTATTATCAACGTTATCTTTGTTTATTTGGTTTTAAAATCTTCAACCAAGATCGAACATTTTCTGGGCAAACAAGGAATTAGTGTGATTCGTAAAATATTTGGTGTAATTTTATTGGCTATTGCAGTAAAATTATTCGCCGCTAACATTCAGAATTTATTTAAATGAGAATTTTTATCTACATCTTAATCGTGCTTTCTTTAGTGGTAATTGTTTATAATGCCACATTATTAAATTTTCAGGATCTTTTTGCTGAAGATGGCAGCTTAGCTTTAATTGGAATTATATCTGCAGCCTGTGTTGTGGTTTTGCTTTCAATATTGCTTACCTCTAAGGCTATAGATCGTAAAAACAAAGGGCTCTAATTCTAATTTGATTAAGGAAAGAATAACAGAAATGTGCGTTTCTAAAACGTATATTACAACGAAAGAAAAATCCTACGCATTAAATTATAATGTAGGAATTTTAATGCGTTAAAACATAACGACATTTATACAAAAAGATATTTCCGTGCTTGGAGTTTAGTTACTCGTAGTATCTTATTTACTAAATCAATTTAAAGTAGTGCAGTTATTGTTAGAATATCTAAACTAGTCGGAACAATTAGAGCTTATAGGTGTGAATTATATATTAGAATAGAGTAAAATAGGTAATAACGGTTACGGGAAGCGAAGCTATCATCAAGATGATAAACACCCTGTGCAACTTTCTATAAAGTAAAGCCCTTTTCAATTTAGACTTGAACTTATAGTCTATAGAAGAGTCTATTTGTGCCTTTATAGCTTCTAGGGAAACGTTTGAAGAATCTACTAGGATTTCTTTTTGTAAAAACAACAAAGAACTATTATCTAAAAGCCGAAAACTTACCGCTACAATGTAAAAGAACAAAGGCGAGAGCAGTAGGAAGATTGCAGTATAATCGTTATAGGCATCCATAGGCTTACGAATATACTAGTTTGCTTGTGATAATTCAATTACTTTCTCAACAATTCGGTCATTCTTATTAATAATCCGTTGAAATTCATCGGTTCCAAAAAGTTGTTCTGCCATAACTGCCTTGATATATTGTTTTAAAAGCGGTCTATATTTATTTACTTTTATGGGTACATTCTGATTTTTCATATATGAGAGAAAATGATTTATCGTTTCATCTTTTACTTCTTCTTTCTCATAAAATTCTTTCCAAGATAATTTGTTATAATAAGACCTGTCCTTTTCCAATTCTTCAAAAACAAATTTGCTAAAATAACCCATTTTTAAAAGATAGTTTAGATTTTCATGTTCAATATCTGTATCCTTAGGAACAAATATGTCCGGGATTATTCCGCCACCACCATATACTATTTTTCCTCCTGGGGTTTCATATCTTAAGGAATCTGTTACATGTATACTATCTGCATGTGCCAATTCTCCATTTTTATACCTAAGTATATAATCGTTGAAATAGGCTTCATTCCCCATTTCATAGGATTTTTGAATAGATCTTCCTGTAGGTGTGTAATATCTAGCAATTGTTAATCTTACGGCGCTTCCATCTCCCAATTCCATCTCTCTTTGTACAAGACCTTTTCCATAAGAGCGTCTTCCTACAATAGTTCCACGGTCGTTATCCTGGAATGCCCCAGCAACGATCTCACTTGCAGAAGCTGAATTTTCATTTATCAAAACAAACAACTTATTCTTTTCGAAGGCTCCTTTTTTATTAGAAAAGGTTTCCTCAATAGCACCTTTTTTGTTTTTGGTGAAAAGGATCAATTTTCCATCCTCTAAGAATTCATCAACTATATTAATGGCTTCGGAAAGATATCCTCCTGGATTATCCCTTAGATCTATTGCAATTTGTTTTGCCCCTTGCTTTTTCAGCTTTACCAGGCTAGATTTAAACTCTTGATAGGTGGTTTCCGAAAATCTATTTATTTTGATATAACCAAGATCTGCACTTAGCATATAGGCGGCATCTACACTTTTTAATGGCACTTTTGCACGCTTTACATTAAACGTTAATAATTTTTTAAGTCCTTTTCTTAGGACTGTAAGTGTTACATTAGAATCTTCAATCCCTTTTAATTGTGCGATAATAGAATCGTTACTTATTTGCTTATCGAAGAGTTGCTCATCATTCGCATACAAAATCCGGTCTCCTCCTTTAATACCCAATTTCTCGCTAGGACCTCCTTGTAATGCCTGAATTACAACAATAGTATCTTGAACACTATAGAAACTTACCCCAATTCCAACAAAATCTCCTTGCATATTTTCGGTAACGTTTGCATATTCATTTTTTGGAATGTAAACAGAATGTGGATCCAAATTTTCTAAGATCCTATTTACAGTTACATCTACTATGCTATCGGTATTTACCTCATCTACGTATTCGTAATCTATGTAGTCTATAAGTCGGTTTAATTTTTCTTTTTTAGAATTAGTTGAAAAAAGACCCTCCTGATTTGGGGTAAAATCTAGCTTGGCTCCTAACAGAATTCCTGCGGCGCAAGCTAATCCCAATAAAAGGGGTAGGTAAATCTTTTGTTTTTTATTCAACTGTCTAATTCTGTTACTTGGTGTAATTCTATTCCTGCTTTTTTCAAAAAATCTAATCCCGTGGTGTCTTTATATCCAATTTCATAGACCAATCTTTTAATACCAGCTTGATGTATCAATTTACTACATTCTTTACAAGGAGACATGGTAATATACAATGTAGCTCCTTGGCAGGATTGTGTAGAGGATGCAACTTTTAATATTGCATTTGCTTCAGCATGCAGTACGTACCATTTGGTATATCCTTCATCATCCTCACAATAATTCTCAAAACCGGTAGGGGTGCCATTGTATCCGTCGGAAATTATCATTCTATCTTTCACAATAAGCGCACCAACTTGTTTGCGTTTACAATGAGAGAGTTTTCCCCATTCCCGGGCTATTCTTAAATAGGCTTTATCAAATTTTAGTTGTTTTTCTATGTGCATGGATTTCAAAAACGATTCTTCTTATTTTCAAACTTATAGCATTAGAACAAAGCCTATACTAAATTATTGTAAGAAGCGGGTTAAAACAATTTTTAGAGGATTTATTTTTTAAATAAGAGATTTAACATTTTCTATTAATATTGGTAAAATTACACCAATCACAATTGCTGAAATAACCAAGATCCAATCCCTTCGGGCAACCTTCAAAAAGCTTTGAAATATGAAAGCAAAAATGAGAGCAGTGATCACAACAATTATTTGTGCCGATTCTATACCTAATGAAAATTCTAAAAGGGGAATAAATTTTCCGCTTATATTGGAAGAGATCATTTTAAAATAACTGGAGAAACCTAATCCGTGGATAATCCCAAAAAATGCTGTAGTTATATAGAGTAGGATCATGTTCTTATGATGCTCCTTTCTTTTCGCAGTAAATATATTATACAAGGCTGTACTAAAAATAGTAAATGCTATTAAGGCCTCTACCCAGCCATTATTTATTCGAACCACTCCATAAACAGATAGGAATAAGGAAAGAGTATGACCCAAAGTAAAAAGGCTCACAAGACCTAATACTCTTTTCCAACTATTAAAAGAATATGCTGCCACCAAGACCAACAAAAACATAACATGATCATAGGCCTGCCAATCTAAAACATGGTCTAGACCTAAGTTAAAATACAATGAAAATTCTGACATAGAACAGGGGATGATAGGCTTCGAAAATACAACTATTTCTACACTTGTCAAATGGAATGACTCACTTAAGATGGAATGGGATTAACAAAGTGTTAACTGATATTTTATAATATAATTTTTTTTAATCTGAAGCTATAAGATTATAAATGCATTTTTAAATCTTTTAAAATTAATTTCAGGTTTTTCTATCTATTTACTCCAGCTAATTTTTACAGCAGAAATAAGAGGTAGTTCTAACCTAACTTCTGGAAAAAGTTGAAATTCATTTTTCATATAAAACTCTAAAGGAGATCTATAAATGCTTCCATTCGCTTTAATATTGAGTTTGTGATCTATAACCCATCCGTTTAAAATATGGTTTCTTTTTT
Source organism: Gillisia sp. UBA3175 (assembly GCA_002364325.1). Classification (GTDB taxonomy): domain Bacteria; phylum Bacteroidota; class Bacteroidia; order Flavobacteriales; family Flavobacteriaceae; genus Gillisia. Next base: position 551,185 of record DEXV01000006.1, on the reverse strand, counting down.
TTGCCATATTTAGCAACTTGGTGCCAATCCCTTTTCCTTGAATGGAAGTATCCAAGATCATTGCAAACCAAATTTCGTTATCCCTAATAAAATTTGAATACCATCCCACAACTTGATCATTCTCATCTTTAACAAGTACATGATGTTTCTCTTCTAACTTATTTAAATAATCATCAAACTCATTTATTTTAGTATATCCTAGATTTTTAGGATACTCTTGATTCCAAAGCTCAAAAACGGCCATTTTTTCTTCTTGATTGAGGGTATAAGATTCTATTAATTTCATGATAGTTGTGGTAAGAGTTTTATACAGATATTTCAATTTACGGATTCCCGTAATCAACCTTGCTATAAACATCTTAAATTTGAATAGAGATCTATTTTATTAAAATAATAGCACAGTGTCGGTTATGGAAAGGAATCAAACTTGTAGGGAAGTGAGATCCCAGAAAATACCCGGCACTTTTTTATGTTTAAGTTTTGATAAAATTGGATCGACGATTTACTAATATAAGGTTCTAAAATATATTATTCTATGCCAAATAGGATCCTTTTAGAATTATATACCAATCAATAAAAACTGATTCGGTAATTTTAGAAAATCTATTTCCTATCATATTTTAGATACTCTTTTAAAGGATTGAATAAACAAAAGGCATTAAAGATAAAGTTTAGAAGAAGGAACTGCAATTCCAATTATTGGTTTTTTAAGAAAACAGATGGTTTTGGCATATGATCAAATTCTTTGAGAAGAAGAGATTTTAGTTGGGTTAATCTATCATAATAGTATCCTCTCCTAAATTTGGCTATATAATATTTTATAATTACTACCCGGTTACTCACAGAATGATAAATATTACCACGGCTATACTGCTAATTAAAAATAAAAATTCTGCAATCTTAACTAAGCTATCATCTCTCATATTTAGGATTTTTTGGATAGGGCAGATATAAAATAAAAATTCAACAGATACGAACAGGAATAAAATGGGGGATTTCCCCCATTTTTGACATATCATTTAATAGAAATTTATTCCAATTATATTTTCCGATTTTATGTTGAAGATGATTATTTTTTTATAGTTTTGCCGTCCACTAGCTCGAGTGGCGGAATTGGTAGACGCGCTGGATTCAAAATCCAGTATTTTCGGATGTATGGGTTCGATTCCCATCTCGAGTACTAAAGGCTTCAGCAGAAATGTTGGAGCTTTTTTTTTATGACTTGGTACAACATAGGTACAACATTTCTTCATTTTTAATGTCTTATTAGTTTTGATAGGAAATGTGATCAATTAATCACATCCTCTATTAAACATTCATATTCCCAAAAAAATATGATCTCTATTTCCGAACTGATAGCACCAACTTTATTTTTAAACGCAGATTTCCTGAATTTTTAAACCGATCTAATTTTAATGCTAAAAAAATATTTGGGTGATTTTCTTGATAAATTCCACTATCTGCTCTTTCTTTCTCTTTTACAAAATTTTGTCAAAAACCCCAATAATTCAAATTAACTCATTTGATATTATTCTATACAATATTAAATAAAATTTGTACCCGTTTAATATTAAATAACACTATTCTTATTAAAACGCAATTTTATTGAATTATATTCAATTAATTCTCTTTTTATGTATCTTTAATTGATGTTCTGTCAGTACCATTTTACTTTTTGTTGTAATGTCAATTTGATTTGAAGGAAGCGTTTTGAACTGATAACATCCCAGAATTAGATGCAAACGGAAAATTCATATATACGGGTGGGAGTCAGTTATTACAAAATAGTTGAAGCACCCACCATTGCCGGACAAGTAAATGAAATACTGGTTTCCTGGAATATTGAAACCATTCGGCAAGACCACGGAAAAACATTTCTGGCTAGTATTCCGAAATTCGATGGCTTTACCTGTATTCCGGATCATCTTAATTTTCAATCCACCTATAACAACTTTTACAACACCTATTCTCCGCTAAGCCATCATATACTAGAAGGATCTTGTATTAAATCTTTAGAGTTTGTAAAACATATTTTTGGGGAGCACTTTGAATTGGGACTGGATTATCTCCAACTCTTATATACCAAACCCATCCAGATACTTCCCATTCTTTGTCTGGTCTCCCGAGAACGCTCTACTGGAAAAAGCACTTTTCTGAAATGGCTCAGGCAAATTTTTGAAAACAACTTGACGTATCTCACCAATGATAGTTTCAGCAGCCAGTTCAATGCCGATTGGGCGAATAAATTGCTGATCTGTATCGATGAAGTTTTGTTCAACAAAGAAGAACTCACCGAGCGGATCAAGTACTTAAGCACCACTAATTATAATAAGCTTGAAAAAAAGGGTGTAGATAAGCGGGAAGTAGAATTCTTTGGAAAGTTCATCCTTTGCAGTAACAACGAAGAGAACTTTATAAAAATAGATCATCATGAAACCCGGTTCTGGGTATTGAAAGTTCCCTCCGTTAAAAAAGAGCACACTGGTTTCTTGGAAACCTTGGAAAAGGAGATCCCTGCATTTTTGTATTTTCTTCAAAATCGAAAGCTAAATAGTCCCCATCAAACTAGGATGTGGTTTACCTCTAAACAAATCGAGACTCCCGCCCTGTTCAAGTTGGTGCAGAATAACCGAAACAGGGTAGAGAAAGAACTGGCAAGCATATTACTGATGGTGATGGAAAATCACGATCTCGAAGAAATCAAGTGTTGTCCCTTGGATGTTTTAAACGCCTTGAGCAAAACAAGATTGAGAACGGATTTAACACAGATCCGGAAAATCCTAAAGAAGGACTGGAAGCTTGAAAGTAGTCCGAACTCGAACCGCTACCAAAAGTTCACGCTCTGGGGAGATGGCAGCACCAATCTTTCCGATGGCAAAGGACGCTATTTCACTATAAATAAAAATTTCCTCTTGGAGCATTTTGAAGATCAAAACTCAGATTAACTTCAAGAAATAAAAATGAAAATGATGATTTGATGACAAAATGATGACACGGAAACACTTTATTTTAGAGGGGGTTCGGGGCGCTGTCATCATTTCATCAAAATCAAAGCTGTTTTTGGAGTAAACACTTTTAAATTCTTTCTTTTTTTGATGATTTGATGACAGAATACTCTAAGACCAGTGATAGTAAGAGATACGGCTGTCATCAAACTGTCATCAAAGTGTCATCAAAAATAAAATGATGACAAATAATTAAAGAATAAGGAAGCTAACAGATAAGCACAATTCCACCCAAAAAAATGCTGCTGAAAGAAAAAATATAAATAGTAAAATAAGAGATTATGAGTTCAAAAATAATAACATGTGAAAGAGCCCAAAATCTTTCCATCGTAAAAACGCTGGCTAGCTTCGGGCACTTTCCAACCAGGACAACGGAGAAAGAAGCCTGGTTTCTGAGTCCCCTTCGGTCAGAAACGCAGGCCTCTTTCAAGGTTTCTTTAGTATTGAACAAATGGTATGACCATGGAACAGGAAGGGGAGGAAACGGGCTGGATTTAATCGTGGCCATTAAAAAGTGTTCGGTTAAACAAGCATTGGAACTTCTAAATAAAGAAAAAGACTTCTTTTTTTTTCAACAGCCCATTTTAAAAAAGCCAACAAGTTCAGAAATAGAAATTTTAGATGTAAAACCCATCCAACATCAGGCGTTGAAACAATATTTGGATGCTAGAATGATTTCGATACAAGCAGCAAAACGATACTGTAAGGAAGTTACCTATTGTATTAGGGGAAAATCCTATTTCTCCATCGGTCTTCAAAATAAGGAAGGCGGTTGGGAACTTCGCAATAAATATTTTAAGATCTCCAGTTCCCCAAAGAGTTATACTTATTTAAAAAACAATGCAGACCGTTTGATAATTATGGAGGGCATGTTTGATTTGTTATCCATGGCTGAGTTATTTCCAGAGGCACTAAAAAACTCCGATGTGATTGTTCTAAACTCGCTCTCCTTTTTAGAACCAATGTCGGAATTGTTTGAAAATTATAAGGAAGTTGATTTGTACTTGGATCAGGATGAATCTGGAAGAATGCATTCTAAAGAACTAACCGATAGATATTCCAATGTGAAAGATAAAAGCGAATGCTACATAGGTTATAAGGATCTAAATGAGCAACTGATTTCAATTAGAAAAGAAAAAGAATTGTCTAACAAAATTTAAAAACTCCGGTGAACGCCCAAAGGGAGAATTTCATTTGGAGAAGCAAAGCAAGATGTGTCATTGTCATGACAATCTTGCTTTGCTCCCGGAGGTTGCAAAGATTTTAAAAGAAAAGATGAAACGAGAATACATCCAGATACGCTGCTCGATATACGAGAAAAAGCTACTCAAAAAAAGAGCGGCTAGGGCTGGAATTTCCCTTTCTGAATACCTGCGTTCTACGGCATTCAAAATAAATATGGTAGAACGCATTACCTCAGAGCAATTAGAATGTTATCAACTCTTGGTTCAATACAAAAACAACTTCAGTCGTATCAGCAATATGTTTAAGAGGAGCAATCCAAAACTTGCCAAAGAAGTAGAGGACTTAGCAGAAGAAATCAGATCCCATTTAAAAAATTTCAAGAAATGATTGGCAAGGGACATTCCATAGCAAGAACAGGAGCCTCTATTGGGTATGGATGGAACCAAGAAAAGGATGCGGAAGTTGTACTAAAGGAATTTTTGGCTGGAGATACGCCAGAAGAGATCACTGAAGAATTTAAGATCATCCAGTCTCAAAATGAGCGTTGCATCAATAACACCCTCAGTTTTATACTTAGCCCCACCATTGAAGATGGAAGAGATCTAAGCGTAAAAGACTTGGAAGAAATATCTAAAAGGTTTTTAAAGGAGATGAATTTGCAAAACAACCAATCTATTGGATTTGTACATCGCGATAAAGAACATACCCATGTACATATTTATACCAACCGAATTGGTTTTGATGGAAAAGCTTACAATGACAGCTTTATTGGGAAAAGAAGTCAGCTAGCTGCAGACAATGTAGCAAAAGAGCTCGGCCTTACGAGAGTTCGAGAAGTGCAACAAGAAAAATTACAGGAATTAAACCCACAGCGACTGGCGATAAAACAGATTCATGACAGGGTATTGCAAACCAGACCCAAATCATTGGATGAGTATATCAATAAAATGAAAGCGCAACAGATAACAGTGATCCCGAGCATCAACAAGTCCAATCAGTTACAAGGATTTCGATTTGAATATAATGGGATCAACTTAAAAGGAAGTGATGTTTACCGGTCTATGACTGGAGGTAAACTCATTGGAGAAATAACTAAAAATTCAGCATACACAAGAATGAACGAACTGCCAAGCAGCTTAAAATTGATGGATAAGACAGTTCAAATCAGTACTAATATGGCAACAAGTATCGCCAAAGGCTTAGTGAAACAAGTAATTAAAAGAAGTTTAGATGCGGGAATAGGATTTTAAAGAATTAAAAAGATGAAGAAGCTAGACGAAATTATGGAACTGATGACCGATGAGATGGCGGATTTTAAAACTGCTATTTTAAAACTTGAACTGCTTTCAAAGCAACTATCTACTTTAAGCATTCCCATTAGCACCGCGGCTTTGGATAACAACCTGAATGCCTTTTTGGAAAAACAGGAAGAGGAGAACAGGTTGAAAGATGAAGTTCTGAAGGAGATAGAAAAGAAGTTAAAACACGCACGAATAATTCCGAATTATCTGCTTATTCTAATTTGTTCACTGGGTATTATATCATTAAGTCTCTTGGGTTATTTTGGGTATTCTTTGCATGAAAGACAGAACGAAAAGTTTGAACTCTATCAAATCCTTATGGAAACTAGCAATGAAAAATATCAAGAGTATTTCTCGAAAAACCCGGAGGTTGAAGGTGATTTTAAACTGTGGTTAGAGGAGAAATAATAGGATTGTCATGACAATTGCCCTTGACGCAAATTATCCTAATTTTACAGTAAATGGCTTCGGAACCCCAATAAAATCATCATTTTTTACTGTAACTGTTGCGTCAAAAGTAGGTTGCGCCCTATGCTGTTTTTATTTTACGCTTAACTTCCCGTACGCTATAAAAACAGCATAGGAACCTCGCGCAAGGTAAGTTATGGTAGATTTGGGGGTATTTTCATTGTATGATAAGAAAAAGATTCAACTACTTGGTTTTTTGGAATATTTTAAAGTGACATTAGTTATATTATCAGATGATTTTAATATCTACTAGCGAAAAATAAGAAATTAGTTACCCTATTATGTTGCAGGATCCTTTTTGATAATTTTTGAATTTAAAAAGCCAATATTATTTATAAATACCAAAGAGGAATTTTAGCCTATTTTAAGATTTAAAATTCCTTTAGAATCCCACTTTACTTTTATTGAATAACTTTGTGAATATGAAATATCTGATAGCCGAAGATGAAAAAGACTTGCAACAATCTATTGCGACCTATTTAAGTCATGATGCTAATTTATGTGAAACAGCTTCAGACTATCAGGAGGCCTCTGAAAAATTAGAGTTATATGAATATGACCTTGTGATTTTGGACATCAATTTGCTTACCGGCAGCGGACTTGATTTACTTAGAAATCTAAAAAAGCAACATAAAAAATGTGGAGTTATAATTATTTCTGCCAATAGTTCATTAGATAATAAACTGGAGGGATTGGATCTAGGGGCAGATGATTACATTACAAAGCCCTTCCATTTAGCAGAGCTCAATTCCCGTATTAAAGCTGTTTTAAGACGAGGGCAGTTTGGGGGTAGTGATTCAATAACTTTTCACGAGATAAGAATGGACACCTTTTCACGTAGTACTTATGTCAATGATAAGCCTATTGTACTTACGCGAAAGGAGTATGACCTACTTTTATTCTTCATAACCAATCAGGGCAGAGTGCTTTCAAAAGCTATCATTGCAGAACATCTTTGGGGTGATGATAGCGATCTGCTTGATAATTTTGATTTTATATATGTACATATCAACAATTTAAGAAAGAAACTTACAGAGGAGGGAGCGAAATATATTCAAACGGCTTATGGTAGCGGCTATAAATTCATTGCAGATTAATAATTCAACCAAAAATAAAACAAGACTTCTTCGAAAGGTATCCAAGACCTTTCTAGTTACAAGTATCTTAATAATGATACTCTCTGGAATAGCTCTTTTTATTTATACTCGATCATTATTACTTAACGAAATTGAAGAGGAACTTTACTCAAATAAAGATCGTGTAGAACGTTTGTTGGAAAGTAATCCGCAGATTGTGGGGATACCTCCAATAATGATGGCAGAAAAAACAAACATTGCACAAAAGAATATTCTGGTAGATACACTTATTTATGACCCACTCCAAGATGAAGTAGAACTTTTTAGACAACTTTCAGGGACTAAAAACATAAATGGGCAAGAGTATAAAATAACCGTGAGAGCAATGGTTATAGAGTCTGAAGATATTTTATTTGCAATCGTTTTGACTTTTTCTACAATAATTTTCTTTGCTTTTATTTTCTTATTCTATCTTAATAAATCCCGAAACGAAAAATTGTGGAAACCCTTTTTTGTCAATTTGGAAAAACTTAAAAGTTTCTCTTTAAAATCTGACCAAACTTTACACCTTAGTGAATCCAATATTATTGAATTTGATGAACTTAATAAGGAGATGTTGGTTTTAACCAATCAAGTGCAAGTGGACTATCGCAATCTCAAGCAGTTTACAGAAGATGTTTCTCACGAAATGCGAACTCCACTCGCAATTATGCAGGTTAAAATAGATACGCTAATTAATGGTGAAAATATAAATGAAGGCCAATTTGAGCAATTGAATTCACTACAAAGTGATATCCAACGTCTTAAACAACTTAACAATCGATTGATATTATTAGCCAAAATAGATAACCACCAGTTTACCGAAAATGAGACAATTTTTGTGAACGAGATGCTAACGCAATCTATTAATAATTTTAAAGAAATAACACAAACTTCAATTAATCTAGATGACAATCACGAATTGAAGATAGTTATGGATAGAACACTCGCTTCAGTTCTTTTAAATAATCTTTTAACCAATGCCCTGAAGCACAACTTGAACAATCTTCCAATTAGTGTGTTAATATATGAGCGCTCTTTACAAGTTATTAATGATGGAACCACTGCATTAAATCATCCAGAAAATATTTTTGATCGATTCTATAAGGAAAGTAAAAAGCCCGATTCAACAGGTTTAGGCCTTTCCATCGTCAAGAAAATTTGCGATTATTATGGATTTGTACCTTCTTACCGATTTGAGCATAATAAAAAACAACACATTTTCGAAATTGACTTTAATGAAAAAAAATAAAGTCAATTTCTAAATCTATGGATGTTATTTAAAGAATGCTGAATCTTTACTAGAAAAATAGAACCACACGACCGCATACAAGACTTTCCAAAAATCACGTTTTATTATTTTCTTAAAATTTACTTACTTCATAGTATAGCTAGTATAGATTATAACAAATTGAAAAGATTTGAATTCAGAATAACGGCTATTATGGGCCACTTTTCTTGTATTAAATAAGGGTACTGTAACAAAAGATACAAGCCAATTCATCATTGATCCAACTACCGACCATAGACTTGTTGAATCGTCTTTATTTTCTCCCTACTTACAAATATGTCATACTAACTTAAAGTTTGCTTTAGAATATCTCAATACTTTTAAACATTAAAAATAATGTCTTCTAGACAACAATTTTAGTGTTTCTTTATTTGAATTAGAAATCACTTGTGATTTCAAAAACATCAGTTTCAAAATGGAAAAAGCCACATTAAATAAAGTTGCAGAAATCACTGCTCTTTTCTGGATCATGAAGATTATCGCTACTACGTTGGGTGAAACTTTGGGCGATTTTATTGCGCATACTTTAGGGCTTGGCTACTCGATAGGAATTCTTATCACTCTTGGTTTTTTCGTAATTGTTTTAATGGTGCAGCTATACTCAGAAAAATACGTGCCGCTTTATTTTTGGCTTGTAATTATCGCTACCACAACCTTGGGTACAGAGATTTCAGATTTTATGGATAGAAGTCTTGGGCTGGGTTATACGGTAGGAAGTATTATTCTGCTTATTGGGTTAATCGCCACGCTTGCAGTATGGTATTCACAATATAAAAACTTAGAAGTATACCCTATTATTGAAAAGGAAAAAGAACTGTTTTTTTGGACAGCTGTTTTGTTTTCAAATAGTTTAGGTACTGCATTTGGAGATTATTTGAGTGATGTTGCCGGGCTGAGTTATATATATGGTGCTATGGTTACGGCTGGGATTATTGGGATAGTTTTATTATTACATTATTTCACTAAAATTAATCAAGTAGTGTTGTTCTGGATTGCATTTGTTTTTACGAGACCTTTTGGCGCAACCTTTGGCGATTTACTTACCAAGCCTTTAGATAAAGGCGGTATGGATTTAGGGACGCTCCCTGCCAGTATTGTCTCAATTGTGCTGATTGGTATTTTGATTTATATATCGCATAGACAGCACAAAAAGAAACAACAAGAGATTACGATATAAGTTCTTTAGGCTCAAAAACTAATTTTAAATTGAACAAACAGTTTATAATTGAAGCTAGATATTCTTTCTTAAATGATTGTTGATAGTCTTGCTAACCAAAATAAAAATTATAAAAGATTATTCTATGCAAAGTATTCTTGATTTTTTTCTTCATTTGGACAGCCATTTGTTTACGATGATCGTAGATTATGGTTATTGGGTTTATGCAATACTTTTCGCCATAATATTTATTGAAACGGGTCTTGTAATATTACCCTTTCTTCCAGGAGATTCATTATTATTTGCGGCCGGTACATTTTGTGCTGGCGTTACTAATGCTTCAGGAGAAACAGCATCACTCAATTTATGGATAATTCTTATACTCTTATTTTTAGCTGCGGTAGCAGGCGATAGTTTAAATTATTATTTGGGAGAAACCGTTGGATTAAAAATTCTAGGGTGGAAATTTGCAGGAAAACCATTAGTAGGTAAAAACAATATAGACAAAACCAGTGATTTTTTTAATCGTCACGGTCCCAAAGCTATTATTATTGCTCGTTTTGTACCTATCATTAGAACATTTGCGCCATTTGTCGCAGGCATCGGAAATATGCATTATGGGAAGTTTATTCGTTTTAATATTATAGGAGGCGCTTTTTGGGTAATGCTGTTAACTTTTACTGGTTACTTTTTTGGCAACTTATCATTTGTTAAAAATAATTTTGAAATCGTTATCTTAGGTATTGTTGCACTCTCATTAATACCAGTTGTTTTGCAAATTATAAAAGGGAAAAAGAATTCAAATAATCCTCTTAAATAGAACAATCCTCTATCCTAAGCGATGAATTTAAAACTTATATTAAGAATCGTATTGCCTTTTTTAATTTCTTTTAGCAGCGTAGCTCAAAGGTTTGCCATTATAGGTGATTACGGTGTGGATGATTCCAATGAGTTTGAAGTGTCACAATTGGTCAAGAACTGGGATCCCGATTTTATTTTAACAGTGGGCGATAATAATTATGGCAGTGGAGAAGCTACTACCATAGATGCCAATATTGGCAAGTATTATTCAGAATATATTTATCCTTATAAAGGAGTCTACGGAACGGGAGCAGATAATAACAAGTTCTTTCCATCACCTGGTAATCACGATTATCAAACCGAAGAGGGACTGCCTTATTTCGATTATTTTAAACTACCGGGCAATGAACGTTATTATGATTTTATCAGGGGCGATGTTCATTTCTTTTCGTTAAATAGTAATAAAGCTGAGCCAGACGGAAATGGAATAGATAGTAAACAAGCGACTTGGTTGCGGGAAAAACTAGCTAGCTCAAATAAAAAATGGAAAATCGTCTATCTACATCATACGGTGTATTCCTCAGGTTATCACGGTTCAAATAAAAACCTACAATGGCCGTTTGCAGATTGGGGTGCAAGTGCGGTGGTTTATGGACATGATCACCATTACGAGCGTTTTGAGATTAGTGGGATTCCTTATTTTTTAAACGGTTCGGGTGGACAAGGACTTAGACCGATTATCGAGTCGCCAGTTAAAGAAACTGAAATTATTTATGACAAAAAGCACGGTGCTATGTTTGTATCTGCCTCAAGTAATCAAATAACCTTCGAGTTTAGAAGTGTCGAAAATGAAGTTAGAGATTCTTACACGATCAGCACAAATGAGTCTCAAGAAGATTCTATCGAAAATAAAAATCCCAACGAACGGATCTTTACTATTGTTGATGGTCTTCAAGATGTGGAAGAAAATGAAACGGACGGCCAGCTATATGTCAATAGTTTGGATCTGGAATTTGGTTTTGATTCTTACAATAATCAAAACTATCAGACGGTTGGACTGCGGTTCGTGGATGTCAAAATTCCGGCCGATAGAAAAATCGTTAATGCCTATTTAAGAATGGTGGCTAAAAGTAGCGGTAATGGAAAAGGCCATATTAAATTTCATGGAGAAGCTACTGGTAATTCATTGGCGTTCGACGTTAACAATTCTAACGAGCTCACCAGTAGAAATTTTACAGAAAACAGTATAGAATGGTCACCACTTAATTGGACAGCCGATGAGCTTATAAACTCTCCTGATTTATCTGAAATACTTAAGGAAATTATTAAGCATCCCAATTGGGAGTATGGAAATGCAATTAGCTTATTTGTAGAGGTAAGTAAAAGCAGCCTTAATATTAAATCTTATGAGGGTTCCGATGGTAAAGAAGCTGTAGAACTAGTTGTTGAATTAGAAACTTCCGAAGGAGCAATATGTGACGCACCAATCATTCCCGAATATAGAATAAATGGAGATTGGCAATGCGGTAAGAACAAGCTTTCCATTTATGAAGGATCAAACTTCATTCTGAGTAGTCAACCCAACAATAAGAAATTATCTATTGAGTTGCCAAATGGAGAAATTGTTACCGATAATTATAATATATTCCATTCAAAAACAAGTGATAGCGGTACATATACACTCAAAAACGCTTCGGGATGTACAGCGAAGGTTTATCTTAAAGTTGAGAAATCAAACAGATAAGCGCAAATCTCTATTGTCAAATCTCCAAATCCTTTATACGCCAATGAAAGCACTCTATTATTCTGTTAAAAAGAATCATCTTAACAAAATTTATATTTAAGACTTTTTACCTGGAATTTTAGGCGAATTAATTATTGGGGCGTCAGGAGGTATATTTTACCTGCAATGATCTCAGTAATAAATTAGAGATGGAGATAAATAGTAAGACAACTAATCAAAATCATTAGGCTATATACTTTTGATTAATTTGATGTATTTCTCCGAAATTTCACAAGTTTTTCCTTTAGATTCTCTTAAAACTTTCTTCAGATTTCAATTTTAGATTTACGTTATAATTTTAAATTAAATAATATGAAAAAGTTTTTAATAGGAATAGGTTTGGTATTTGCGTCTGCAACTGCTATAGCATGTACAACAGAGTCTAAAGATAAAGTTCCACAAGTGGTTAAGGATGCATTCGCGAAAAAATTTCCAACAGCGAAAAAAGTAGATTGGGAAAAAGAAAATAAAAATGAGTGGGAAGCCGAGTTTAAATTAAACAAAGTGGAATATTCTGCCAACTTTTTAGAAGATGGTACTTGGAAAGAGACCGAACATGAAATTGATAAAAAAGAAGTTCCAAAGAATGTTATTTTATCTTTAGAATCATCTTTTCCTGGGTATAAAATAGAAGAAGCAGAAATTTCCGAAACTGCTGAGGGGATGGTTTATGAATTTGAAATAGAAAAAGGTAAAAACGAAATGGAAGTGGCCATAGACGTAAATGGAAAAGTAATTAAAAAGCAGTCTGAGGAAAATGAGGATGATGAAGATTAAGTGTTAAGTTTTCATATTTGATTATTTATATTAAAAACCGCTCATGATCTATTTTAGAATTTGTGCGGTTTTTTATGATCTATTTTTAAAACCTTGAATCTGTTCATGTAAGCCTTCCTCAAGACTCACGGAAGGATTGTAGTTTAGTATTTGTATTGCTTTATCAATAACAGCTTTGGTGCGTAACTGGTCACCGCTTCGAGCCGGTTGCTCATACATAAGTATTTTGGTGTCGAGTAATTTTTCTACTGCTTCAATACCTTGTTGGGTAGTATATTCTAAGTTTGTTCCAAGATTAATTATTTGGTTTTCACACAGCTTTTCTTTTCCTATTACACTTACAAGTCCGTCTATAATATCCTTGATATGGGTAAAGCTGCGTTTGTGTTTTAGACTGCCTTCAAATAGTGGAAATTTATTTCCATTTAGCGCACAAGATATTAGTTGGCTAAACATTTTATCAGGACGTTCACGTGATCCGTATACCGAATATAATCTTAGGGAACAGGCGGGAAAATGTCCTAATCGTGACTGCGACATCACAATCTGCTCCGCTGCCAGTTTTGTAACACCATAGTTTGAGATAGGTTTTGCCATTTGCTCTTCATCGCAGAATACGTCTCTACCATAGATGGATGAAGTGCCTATATTAATAAATAATTTTAAGTTTAAAAATTGAGATGCAAAGTCTGAAAGATTGTGAGTGGCAATTACATTATTGGAAAGATACTCTTCAAAAGTTGATGAGCTAGCAATGCCGGGTTGTGCTGCACAATGAAAAATATAATCTATATCAGTTGGAAGTGCCATTACTAAATGTTCTACTCGTAAGTCACGTTCTATAATCTTAATTCCTAAATTCTTTAACGTATCTGCATTTTCTCTTTTTAGATGTACATCATAATAGCTTGAAAAATTATCCAGACCTATTATATTATGTCCATAATGATGGAGTCTTTCTGCAAGATGGGAACCGATAAAACCAGCGATGCCTGTTATTAATATTTTCATAAATTAAAGTGAGTTTTCGATCAAAGAAATAAATAATTACTCTTTCTAACTAGCGTTTACAAGTATAGTTGTAGATATAGCAAAACTTAAAAAAGTCTTTAGAATTTAAGGTTACTATTGCAGATTATGCTCAATATTTTAAAACAAAAATGAATCATAACTTGACCATACTCGTTCCTGTTTATAATGAAGACGAAAATTTAAAACGAGTTGAAAAAGAGCTGCAAGATTACATGAATCAAGCAAAAATTCATACATCAGTTTTGTTTGTAAATGATGGCTCAAAGGATACCAGCCTAGACATAATAAGACAAATTTGTAAAGAAAACTCTGCATTTCATTATATAAATTTCGACAAAAATTATGGTTTGAGTGCTGCTATTAAAGCAGGTATAGACTATGTTGTTACTTCGTTAATTGGCTACATAGATTCAGACTTACAAACTAGCCCAAGGGATTTTGATTTATTATTGGAATATATCGACGAATATGATTTAGTAACCGGAATTCGTTCTAGCAGAAAAGACAGTTTTGTTAAGAATGTGTCTTCACTTCTAGCAAATGGAATACGTCGTAGCTTTACACACGATGGTATGGAGGATACCGGCTGCCCGCTTAAAATTATTAAAACCAAGTCCGCTAAACGCATACCTATGTTTAATGGATTACATAGGTTTTTACCCGCAATGATTTTGCTTCAGAAAGGAAAAATAAAACAAGTCCCTGTACGCCATTTCGAACGTATTGCCGGTAAACCAAGCTTTGGTGTATGGAATAGGCTACTTGGTCCATTAATAGATTGTTTTGCCTATTTATACATGAAAAAAAAATATATCAATTATAAAGTGTCAGATAAGGGATGAGCAGCTGGTTGATTTATGGCTTAGGATTTACTGCACAACTTTTGTTTTCAGGTCGCTCCTTGTTACAATGGATTATATCAGAAAAGAATAAGCGCGTGTTAACACCAGTGCTTTTTTGGAAGTTGAGCTTGATTGCATCGGTTCTTTTATTTATCTACGGATATCTACGTAATGACTTTGCCATAATGTTAGGGCAAATGCTAACATATTTTATTTATATAAGAAATATGCACTTGCAAAACCAATGGCTTAAATTCCCTAAAATTATCCGCTGGTTCTTATATTTTTTTCCAATCATCATTCTTTATGTAGGATACAATAACGAAGTTTATGATCGCGCACTATTATTCAATAATGAAGAAATCCCTTCCTGGCTCCTAGTACTAGGGATCACTGCACAAATAGTTTTTACATTAAGATTCGTATATCAATGGTTTTATAGCGAAAAGCATAGAGAATCTACCCTACCCTTAGGTTTTTGGATATTGAGCCTGATCGGGGCATTATTAATAATAATCTATGCAATTATTAGAAGAGACCCCGTACTTCTTTTAGGGCATCTATTAGGGTTATTTCTATACATACGAAATGTGTTGATTATTAAAGCTGAAAAAAGAGCTTCTTTAGATTTGCTTTAGAATCTATTAAGATTCTTAAAAGATTGTGTCAATACTTTGTGCTCTTAATGAAGAATTGTGACGTTTAAAATTTCAACCGATAAATATTTTTACTTATTTCTATTAATCGCATTTCTTGTACTTATTGCAGGATTGGGTAGCTATGGCTTGGCTGAAACTAGTGAAGCTCGATACGCAGAAATAAGCCGTGAGATGTTAGTTTATGGCGATTATCTCAATCCTGAATTATTAGGTATATTCCACTTTCACAAGCCACCTATTACCTATTATATCACGACATTAGGTTATTATTTTTTTGGATTAAACGAGTTTGGCGCACGGTTCTTTCTTCAAGTAGCTGTGATTTTTCAATTATTACTTGTTTACCGTATTGCAGACTTATTATATAAAAATAAATCAATAGCCTTTATGGCAGGTTTAGTTTATTTCTCATTTCCCATAGTCCTCATTTCTAGCCGAAACCTTACTACAGATGCTTATTTAACCACCTTTATTCTTGCTGCTATCTATTGCTGGCAAGTATATGCTTCTAAGCGTAAAATGATCTTCCTATATTTCTTTTATACTTTAGTTGGACTTGCACTAATTACAAAAGGACCAGTCGCTATACTTTTTATTCTTGTTTACATAATTACCAGTAAAGTAGTTCTTAAAAAAGGTATGCGCATAACGTTCCACCATCTTCTCGGGTTTTTATTGTGTATTCTTATCGGTGCAAGCTGGTATGTTCTGGTGATTGTTGAAAACCCTAAACTCTGGCAATATTTTATTGAGAAACAGCTGGTATCTAGAATGAACTCGAATTCATTCAACCGGGCAAAACCTTTTTGGTTTTACATTCCTATACTTTTTGGATTGCTGTTACCTTGGTGGCTCGCTCTTGTTCCCAAATTTAAAGCGAATATAATATCAATCCCTCGAAAGTGCAATGAAACCAAAATATTACTTTATTCAAGTATCATATTGTTCCTATTGTTTTCTGCCTTTAGCACAAAGTTGATAATGTACATCCTTCCTCTTTTCTGGATGCCAGCAATAATAATCGCTGCCGAATTAAGAACGGCTTCTCAAAAATCAAAAAGTATTGTCAATACCGTTTATGCTTTTCTATTGGGCATATTGTTCCTAGGCTTGATCTTCTGCTGGTTCTTAAAACCCGAATTTATTCATATTACCACCGTTTCTATAATCATAGCTTTTGGAATGGTTATCATATTTGGGGTTTTGCATTATTTTGAAAATAGCGAAAATTTTAAGTCCGTAATATTAGCAGGGACGTTTGGCATTGCTATAATACTGATTTCTACATCGGTAATGTCTCATAATAGTTCCTTGACCAATTCGACGCGAGATATGGTAAATTTTATAGATAATGTCTCAGGAGCTGAGAATAAATCTATTTTTATTTATGACTATTTGCTTACTTCAATTCCATTCTATACTAGTGATAATCATATTACTTTAAAGTCAAGTCACAACACCACAAATAGAGAAGTCCAGTTTGAGAATGATGAGAGCTGGAAAGATAATTTATGGGATTTGAAAGATTCAACTACGGTAAATCGGCTTGAGATGCTCTCTAAAAAGGATAATGTTTTTTTACTTATTCGTAGCACACAGGCCATAGACGCCAAGTTGTCATTTATAAAAAACAATTTCAATAGTCAAAAAAAATATCCAAAATGGATATTATACTATAATAAATAGCACTTTAGATTTTCTTTAGAAGCTCTTTAAAATTCATGGCGATTGAGTTCTTTTTTTTATTACTCGTTACAAGCTATAATTGCTAAATCAAAATTCCCTACTAAATGATTAATTATTTAAAAAATTTAAAACCTCTTGTATGGGCAGTTTGCATGGTCTTTTGCTTACTATTTTCCCATGTCACATTTGCACAAGGTACTAGCGAAACCAAGCCACAAGTTGGTGCAGTTCAAAGGATTGGAGATGTTATTTTAATTACCTTGCCTTTAGCGACCTTTGGAACCACTTTAATTAAAGGGGATAATGAAGGAGCTTGGCAATATACTAAAGGCTTATTACTTACAGAGGCAGTTACGTTCGGTTTAAAATTCGGTGTAAATAAACAGCGGCCTGATATGAGTAACGATAATGCTTTCCCTTCTGGCCATACCTCTACCGTTTTTCATAGTGCTGGTTATATACACAGGAGATATGGTTTTAAGTATAGTATACCAGCTTATGTTCTTGCGGGTTACACAGCAGCCAGTAGGATAGATTCTAAGAAACATGACATACTCGATATTTTAGCAGGAACAGCAATAGGTTTGGGTAGTAATTTGCTTTTTACTACAGAATATCAACAGGAACATATGCAACTTACTTTCACCAGTAGTGAAAATCAATATTTATTGGGTTTTACTTATAAATTTTAAGAACTAAAGCTATTCATTTAATGAGATAACTGTATTATTAGGCCTTAATATGAAAAGTGCAAAATAAAAGTAATAAAAATTGATAATGGGACTCTACTAGAGAAAGGTAAATTCCCAATAATAATCTCTCTAAAGTTTTTTAATAATAGAATATTGGGTATTATAGAAACTATATTTTATGTTCAAAACTACTTTCTAGAAGATTTTATTAGATAGAGAAAAGAATTTAAATCACTTTAATTTTTTTCAATCACAATTAATATCAAAAAAAAACAAAAGCCTGAAAATAACAAAAATGTGTTACCCTTGTGTTACCCACAAAAAAAGCCGACTTTTGTAAGTCGGCTTATCCCTTTGTGCAGGCGAGAAGACTTGAACCTACGCACCTTGCTGCACCGGATCCTAGTTTGTTCCCTGGGAATTTTTTCATTAAGTCACCTGGGTGATTTTGGGTATTATGTGCATGCAAGGCAAAACGAAAAGTTTGAACTTTATCAAACCCTCATGGAAACCAACCAAGAAAAATATCAAGAGTATATTTTCAAAAACCCGAATGTTGAAGATGATTTTAAGCAGTGGTTGGAGGAGAAAAAATAGGCATTGTCATGACAATCGGCCTTGACGCAAATTATCCTAATTTTACAGTAAATGGCTTCAAAACCCCAATAAAATCGTCATTTTTTACTGTAACTGTTGCGTCAAAAGTAGGTTGCGCCCTATGCTGTTTTTATTTACGCTTAACTTCCCGTACGCTATAAAAACAGCACAGGAACCACGCGCAAGGTGAGTTATGGTAGATATGGGGCTTTAAAAAATACTATTATTTCAAATTCTACTATAGAGACCAAACCTTCAAAGATACAATTAGAAGAAATTCATACTGGTTAAAGAAGGAGTGGTAACACGCAAAGAGGATTGCTTTTAAAATTAGAAAACAATGCCTTGCTGACTTAAATTCAGAGTTTTCGACTTTGTTATATCAATGTACCATTTTAATTATTTCACAACTTTTGAGATAGATCCTTTAAAAGTTTACTTAATTGTATCCTGAGCCCCAAACATTCAATCCATCTACTTAGGTAATTTCAAGAATATTTTTTAAAATTAGAATTAACTCCATTCAAAATTTCCTCTGTTACAATTGTTACTGTAGATCCCATTACATAAATCTAATTTTGTCTTGAATTTAAAAAACTAATAGATGGAATTACTTGAGATATTTGGTTATATAAGTGCGATCATAATTGGAATATCACTTGGCTTAATAGGAGGAGGAGGATCTATTCTTGCCGTGCCAGTACTGGCATATTTATTCTCCATGGGTGAGAGGGTAGCTACGGCTTACTCATTGTTTATAGTTGGAGCTAGTGCCCTAGTAGGTGGTATTCAACAACATTATAAAGGTTATGTGGACTGGAAAACTGCGATAATTTTCGGGATACCAGCTATAATAGGTGTAACTGTGGTGAGGCATTATGTAGTTCCGGCATTACCGGAAACCTTATTTTATATTCAGGACTTTGAATTTACTAGAAGAATGGCCATGTTTGGGTTATTTGCAGTGCTAATGATACCAGCTGCTTTTTCCATGTTACGTAAAAAAAGTAAAGATGATCAAAACAATTCAGAGAAACAGGTTAAGTATAATTATCCGCTCATTTTGGCTGAAGGTCTCATCGTTGGTGCAATTACTGGAATGATTGGAGCGGGAGGCGGATTTCTAATCATCCCGGCGCTGGTAATTTTGGCTAATATTGAAATGAAGACTGCGGTTGGAACTTCGCTAATTATTATAGCCTTTAAATCCTTGTTAGGGTTCTTTCTTGGAGACGCATTGACTATGGAGGTTGACTGGACCTTTCTTGGAGTAATTATAAGCCTTTCTTTTATAGGTATTTTTCTAGGATCCTACTTAAGTAATTACATCAACGGCGAACGTCTAAAAAAAGGTTTCGGTTACTTTATATTTCTTATGGCCGGATTTATTTTTTACATGGAATTTTTTGTCAAAAATTAAGAAATAATTTAAATTTTAAAGAAAATGGAAAACTTAAACAATAAAGATTTTGCACAAAAAATCAAAAAGGATAAAGATGCAATTATCCTTGATGTGCGAACCCCTAAGGAATGGAAAGAGGGTATAATACCAAATGCGTTATTGATCAATCTACTTGAACCTATCCTTTTTCAACAGGAAATTGCGAAATTAAATAAGGCTAAAAATTATTACATATACTGTCGTAGTGGGAACCGGAGCGGTCAGGCTTGCCAGTTAATGGATTCCAAAGGCTTTAATACTTATAATCTTGAAGGTGGTATTTTGCAATGGGAGGAAAAACTATTTGAACCGAGCTATTAATTTTATTCTATAAGGATGAAAGGTAACTCAAAGGAATTTTGGGAAGAAAGATATGGTGATAAAGATTACGCATATGGTGAAAATCCAAATATTTTCTTTCAAAACCAGTTAGAAACATTAGATCCTGCATCTATACTGCATCCAGCCGAAGGTGAGGGTCGAAATGCTGTATTTGCTGCAAAAAGGGGATGGCAGGTTACTGCGTTTGATAGCAGTAGAGCCGGAAACAACAAAGCTTTAAAGCTTGCTCGTAAGAATGCGGTAGAAATAGATTATCAAGTTGCTACGGCAAAAAAATTTGAGAGCAACATGAAATTTGAAGCAATCGCACTAATTTATGCTCATTTTAATGCAGAAGAAAGGCCTGCTATTCATAAGCGCTTATTACAATTTTTAAAGCCCGGTGGAATTTTGATTTTTGAAGCTTTCTCTAAAAATCAACTGGATTATAGTTCAGGTGGGCCTAAAGATGTGAAGATGCTTTTTTCCAAAGAAGAAATAAGGAGTGAATTTAAAGGACTCAATATAGAATATTTGCAAGAGCTAAAAATAGAACAACAGGAGGGGAAATACCATCAGGGGGAAAGTAGTGTGCTGCAAATGCTGGGAAGGAAAAACTAATGCCTTATGTATTAAGTAAGTAACAATTGTTACTGTAGGAATCAATAACATTGATGAATTTTACAAAAGAAAATAAGAAAATATAAAATTAATAATTATGAAGATAAAACAGTTTAAAGATGCTCCATTATCTCATTTTTCTTACGCTTTGGTAAGTAACGGAGAGATGGCACTTGTAGATCCCAGTAGGAACCCTGTTCCATATTATAAATATGCCGAAGAGGAAAATGCTAAAATAACAGCAGTTTTTGAAACTCACCCGCATGCAGATTTTGTGAGTGGTCACCTTCAAATAAGCAAGGAAACTGGTGCAACCATTTATATTAGTGAAAAAGTAGGGGTGAATTATCCGCATCGAAGTTTTGATGAAGGAGATAGTGTCAAAGTAGGAAATGTAACCATCAACCCTATATTTACCCCAGGCCATTCCCCAGATAGCTTAACTTTTCATGCTTTTGAAAATGATGAACATGTCTTATTTACCGGGGACACGTTATTTATTGGAGATGTAGGTCGTCCAGATTTAAGGGAAAATGCAGGGAATATGAAGTCAAAAAGGAAAGAGCTTGCCAAAATGATGTACAATTCTATTCAAAATAAATTTAAAGATCTTCCTAACGACGCTAAAGTTTATCCAGCCCACGGTGCAGGTTCTTTATGCGGAAAAAATATGAGTGATGCCGATAGCAGTACCTTGGGTAATGAACGTATAGGCAACTGGGCATTTAAAGATCAAACTGAAGAAGAATTTGTTTCAGAAATCTTAAAGGACCAACCATTTATCCCATCTTATTTTGGTTTTGATGTGGATCTAAACCGTGAAGGTGCAGATAATATTCAATCTGCCAAATATAGTATACCATTTAAATTAAATGTGAATGATATTGATAATGAATTGCTTATAGTAGATACTAGGGATGAGCAGCTTTTTAAAAAAGACCATCTGCCCAATAGCATTAATATCATGGCACGAGGAGAGAATGATAAATTTGAAACTTGGCTTGGGGCTATTATTGAACCAAATGAACAATTTAACTTAGTACTTGAGGGGATCGATAATTTTGATGAAATTCTTGAAAGGGTCGCTAAAATTGGTTATGAAAAACAATTGAAAGGAATTTTTACCTTATCTGAAAAGATTTCCAATTCTTCAGAAGCGTTTGATTTACTAAGTTTTGACAAGGACAAAGAGAAATATACGATAATAGACATTCGTAATGCCAGTGAAGTTTTAGAGGGTAAAATCTTTGAAAATGCCCATAATATTCCACTAAATGAGTTACGAAAAAGGATAGATGAGCTTCCAAAAGATAAGCCCATGGTAGTGCACTGTGCAGGGGGTTATCGTAGTGCTGCGGGAAGTAGTATTTTAGAAAGCGAAATAGATAAAGTACCCGTTTATGATTTAAGTGAGGATATAAAAAAGTATAAGTCCTAATGGATGTAAAACTAGGTTTAAAGGAAAACTGGAAACAGTTTTCTTTGCTGGTTTTAATAAATGCTTTTGTTGGCGGAATGGTGGGGTTGGAGAGGAGTATTTTCCCCCAATATGCTAAGGAGATTTTTGGCATAGAATCCAACATTGCAATTCTTTCATTCATAACGGCCTTTGGAATTACCAAGGCCGTTACTAATTTATTTGCCGGCAGGTTTGCCAATAGGTTTGGGAGAAAAAGATTGTTGATTGTTGGATGGCTTTTCGCCATTCCCATTCCTTTTATTTTAATGAACGCGTCCAGTTGGAACTGGGTGATCTTTGCCAATGTTTTACTGGGTATTAACCAGGGTTTAACATGGAGCAGTACGGTGGTAATGAAAATTGATCTGGTAGGAGTAAAGAATCGTGGTCTGGCTATGGGTCTAAATGAATTTTCAGGTTACCTCGCAGTAGGTGTAGTGGCATTTCTGTCTGGATACATAGCTAATGTCTATGGTATTACACCCTATCCTTTTTACATTGGTATTGGGATTTCTGTGGTGGGATTAATAATAAGTTATCTTTTCATAAAAGATACCCGAAGTTTTGTAACAATAGAGAAAGAAGTCAATGATACTTCTTCATTACAAAATATATTTCTGGACACTACATTTAAAAATAAAACTTTAAGTTCGGTTACCCAGGCTGGATTGGTTAATAATTTAAACGATGGGATGATATGGGGATTGTTGCCTGTTATGCTATTAAATATAAACTATGATGCTCAGGAAATTGGTATAATTGCGGCAGTTTACCCAACAGTATGGGGAATAGGTCAATTGTTCACCGGTAGAATGGCTGATGTTTATTCAAAAAAGGCTTTACTTTTTTGGGGAATGTTATTGCAGGGAATTGCTATTTTATTATTTCCCTTTTCAGATAATTTTATTTTCTTAGTTACCATTGCGTTTACATTAGGAATGGGCACAGCATTAGTTTATCCTACATTCTTATCTGTTATCGCAGCGTCAACAAATCCAGTCCAACGCGCGGAAAGTATTGGAGCTTTTAGATTTTGGCGTGATTCGGGTTATGCTATTGGTGCGATAATGTCTGGAATAATAGCAGATTCGCTTGGTGTTTCGGCTGCAATTATTATAATCGGGTTTATAACGTTGTCTTCAGCTGTAATAATTAAACTGCGAATGCCTGTTGAAAAGATTTTTGCGAAGGTCTAACCTGAAAAAATTGCTATTTTTTTATTTTAAGATACTGATGTATTTAAACTTAGATGAGCTCTTATTTGGTTTGTAACAAAGGTTACCGATATAACACTGACTATTCAATATATTCGCATAAAATTATATAAAATGGAATGGATTTATGAACCTTGGCCTTGGTATTTCTCTGGCCCTCTCATTGCAGTAATTATGTTTGTACTGCTTTATACAGGAAAACAATTTGGAATGTCATCTAACCTGCGCACCATGTGCAGTATTGGAGGTGCTGGCAAAGCAGCTGACTTCTTCAAATTTGATTGGAAAAAAGAGCGTTGGAACCTTATGGTCGTACTAGGTGCTATTTTGGGCGGTTTTTTTGCATCAACTTATCTATCTAGTAACACGGTGGAAATAAATGAGCAAGTAGCCAATAAATTAAGCACTGAATATGGAATAAATAGTGCTGGGGAAGCTTATATGCCTACGGAAATATTTGCCTTAGAAAATCTTGGTAACCCATTGGTTCTTTTTGTGCTAATCGCAGGAGGTTTTATGGTGGGATTTGGTGCTCGATATGCTGGTGGTTGTACTTCAGGACATGCGATTTCTGGATTGAGCAACCTGCAACTCCCTTCACTAATTGCTGTGATAGGCTTTTTTATTGGTGGACTCATAATGATCCATTTGCTTTACCCATTAATATTTTAAATGATGAAATATATTACTTACGTCTTTATCGGTTTCTTTTTTGGAATTATCATGTACAAATCGGAAGCAGCTTCCTGGTTTAGAATTTACGAGATGTTGGAATTTGGTTCTTTTCATATGTACGGTATAATCGGTTCGGCTCTGCTAATCGGTGTTTTGGGCGTACAAATAATTAAAAGAAAAAATATAAAAGCCATGGGAGGGCAGGAAATGCAATTAAACCCGAAGGAAATGAGTATCCCGCGTTATTTGATTGGTGGTATTATCTTTGGTTTGGGATGGGCTCTTGCCGGTGCTTGTCCAGGGCCAATGTATGTACTTGCCGGTTCCGGTTACATTTCGATATTGGTGGTTATCGCTGCCGCTTTATTTGGCACTTTTGTATATGGTCTATTGAGGCATAAATTGCCGCATTAATGTCATGTAGTGATAGTAGCCCTGAAAGTTTTGTATACTCTTATTTTTAGATGAGTTAGTTCCTAAACCAAGTACCAGAGGTTATGGCAAGCTGAAAGATGCTTGATACTATGGACAGCGTTGTCTTTCTTAAAATGGACATGTATTTTCTTTTATAGATAAAAGAAAAGGCTAAAGTTAACCTATATAAAATATTATAAATCAACCATAAGGAAATTTTCTACGTTATGCATAATTGCACCGTTTTAATTTCTAAGCTACTAAAAACTCCTGAATTGGAAAGTAAGAGTCCCAACATAGAAATAGTATAGTTGTAAATGAACTCTAATGGGGTGGTTTTTGAACAAAATTTCAATTTTGTTATATATAAGAAAATTAAGGAGATTTTTATTAGTTCGTTAGACAAAACAAAACTGCCTATAAACATTGAAGGTCTGAAAAGACGTGTAACAAATGTTACGGTGAGAACTATTTTATTTCTTTAATTTTGGATTTCATGAATATAAGATCATACATATCAATATTTCTTGTTCTAATTATGGTGGGCAAGTTATTTGCCTTGGATTCAAATATCCTTGGTGAAATTGCTAGCGACTCAGAAATAAGCTATGTGAAGAAAAAGTGTGATTTTAATTCTCATAAGAAATCTGGTGATGCACAATTCAATCAGATTCATGATGGAATACAAATTACTTTTCTTTCCTTTTGTAATTCGGTATTTCAATTCGAAGAGCCACTTGATGAAAAAAATATTATTCAATTAAGTTTCAAAATTGACTTCTGGCACATTGTTGCCGATACTAAGGAATATAGTTACAAATTTATTCCTCCTCCTAAATTATCTTAAGTTATTAACTAAGTTCAATTCTAAATTGAACTTTCTATTCTTTTCAAGAAAGCGGGTGTAATCTGCTTCCAATCCAAAATTAATAATTCAGCTAAAATCCCAGCGTACTGTGTTTTTTATAACATGTAACGCGCGTATGGGTTCGCTATAAATAACTTTAAGATGAATAAAAAAGCAAAAAAAAATCTCATAGAATATGGTATCACAGGAACTATCATTCTAACACTATTTTTAACCGGTTTGCATACTGAAGTTTTCGGCTTCGTACAACGAGGGATATTAAAAACAGGTTTAATGGATCCAGATGTAGAAGCCAAAGCGCCAACCACAGATAATTCTAAAAAAATTAAAGCCGACTTTAATATGAGCCTTATTAACTCTAAAGGGGAACTTGTGGAAATGGAAGAACTTCGAGGTAAAGTGATCTTCTTTAATATTTGGGCAACTTGGTGCCCTCCGTGTGTGGCAGAAATGCCTGGGATAAATAATTTGTACAATGATACAAAAGCTGAGGATGTTGCTTTTATTATGCTTTCAGTGGATAATGATTTTCAAAAAGCGATTGATTACAATAAAAGTAAAGGCTATGATTTTGAAGTGTATAAACTGGCAGGGAGTCTACCATGCCTTTATGCATCACAGGCGATCCCTACCACCTATATAATAGATGCCGAAGGAAATTTGGCTTTGACTCATAAAGGCATGGGGGACTATGATAGTGAAGAATTTAAAGGGTTTTTAAATAATCTCAAATAAGTAACAGATTGTTATTTACAATTTGTTTTAATATTTATTTAAAATCCCTTTTATGAGATCTATAAAATTTATTATCCTATTCTTTATAACTACTGTCGCTTCAATTTCAACATTTGGGCAGGTAATGGAACCACCAAACTGGGAGGTTTCAGTAGATAAAGAAAACCCCAAAATAGGGGATACGTTGGTAATTAGCTTTAAGGCTGAAATCCCTAGGGATTGGTATTTATATTCCAGTGACTTTGATCCCGATCTGGGGCCAATGCTTACAGAAATTGATTTTCAGGAAAATACAGATTATGCAATTTTAGGGGATCTAATCCCAATAGGTTCAAAAGAAAAGTATGATGATTTATGGGAGGGTGAATACACCTATTTCATAGGTACGGCTGAATTTCAACAAAGTGTTAAGCTTCTTAAAAACAACCCGGTAATTAAAGCTGTAGCTACTTATCAGATTTGTTCAGATGTAACGGGTCAGTGTATTCCTTTTGAAACAGAGTTGGCATGGAATGGGAATGAAAAATTGGAAGTGGCCCAAAATGCAAAGACAGATAAAGCCGCTGGCGGTAAAGCTACCAAGGATTTGAAATCTTTTAAAAATGAGTTTAAAGTTGAGGAGAAGGAGGAAGGCGGCGCTTTCCTCCTCACCTTTTTTCTGCTCTCTTTTGGAGCGGGACTGGCGGCTTTGCTAACCCCTTGTGTTTTCCCCATGATTCCCATGACGGTTACTTATTTCACCAAGTCTAGTGGTACTCGTGCGAAAGGAATTAGTCATGCCCTATTATATGGCTTTTCGATTATTCTTATTTATACGCTAATAGGGACAGTTTTCTCTCTGTTTTTTGGAGCAGACTTCGCTAATTTTCTTAGTACCCATTGGCTTCCTAATCTATTCTTCTTTGCAATCTTTCTATTATTTGCATTGTCTTTTTTTGGTTTATTTGAGATTCGTCTGCCAAACTCTTTTGTAAATAAAATAGATGCTCAATCTAATAAAGGGGGTCTTTTAGGAATTTTCTTTATGGCCTTTACCTTGGTATTGGTTGGTTTTAGTTGTACCGGTCCTATTGCAGGCACAATTTTATTACAAGCTGCTAATGGAGAAACCATCAAACCATTAGTAGGAATGTTGGGCTTCTCGTTAGCTTTTGCACTTCCCTTTACATTATTAGCCATTTTTCCGCAGTGGTTAAAATCTTTGCCGAAAAGTGGAAGCTGGCTTAATACCGTTAAAGTGGTGCTAGGTTTTGTAGAACTGGCATTAGCTCTAAAATTTTTAAGTATAGTAGATCAGGTGTATCATTGGGATTTTCTAGATCGCGATATATACTTAGCTCTTTGGATTGTAATTTTTGCATTTCTAGGATTTTACTTATTAGGTAAAATTCAATTTCCTCATGAAAAGAAAACGGAGAGTGCTTCAGTAGGCAGGGTCATATCGGCCATACTGGTTTTTAGCTTCGTGGTCTATTTGATTCCCGGATTGTTTGGAGCTTCTCTAAAGCCATTAGCCGGCTATTTGCCACCGTTGGGGAGTCAGAGTTTTAATATGCTTTCGTCAGGACCAGAACCGCTGGGATTAAGCGATAATAATTTCTCAGATTGCGAATCTCCGAAATATGGAGATTTATTAGAGCTGCCGCATAATATCAAGGGATATTTTAATTATGAACAGGCATTGGAATGTGCTGAAAAACAAAACAAACCTTTGTTTATTGACTTTACAGGACACGGGTGTGTGAATTGTAGAGAAATGGAAGCTACTGTTTGGAGTGATCCAAGGGTGCTGAAAAGGTTGAAAGAAGATTATGTTGTTGTTGCTTTGTATGTAGATGAGAAAACGGAATTACCAGAATCTGAATGGTATATCTCCGATTATGATGGAAAAATAAAAAAAACAATTGGGAAACAGAATTTGGATTTTATGATCCAGAAACTAAACGCCAATGCCCAGCCTTATTATACACTGGTAGATACTAAGGGCTCGTTATTAAGTACGCCAAAAGGCTATGATCTGAATATCGAAAATTTTATTGAATTCCTGGATAATGGCACGCAAGAATTTGAAGCAAGACAAGAAAAAAATAGTGTCTCTGTGGAAATAGTGCAGCAAGAAAATGAATAAAAACATAGTATATTTAGTTGCCTAATAATTTAAAAATATTGATCACGTAGAATGTTCTTAAAAAATCTATAATATGAAATTAAATATTTGTTTTATAAACGATGTGCACGGATACCTTGCTCCACATCCCGAGCTATTTTATAATGAAACAGGGGAAGTGGTGGAGAGTGCTGGTGGTTATGCACATATTGCCGGATATATGGAGGAACTTCGAAAAGAAAATTCCAATACTTTGTTTTTTGATGGGGGAGATACCCTGCATGGCACCAAACCAGTGGTAGATTCCAACGGTAAGGCTGTCGTACCCATTTTAAATGCTTTAAAACTGGATGCCCTTGTAGGTCATTGGGACTTTGCATATGGCCCCGATCGATTAAAAGAAATCGACAGCTTGTTGGATTTTCCAGTTTTGGGCTGTAATGTGTTTTCTGAAGATGGGTCAAACTTTTTACAACCCACTGCAATCTTTGAAAAGGCAGGACTTAAAATTGGTGTAATTGGTATTAGTGCAATGATTGTGGACAAAGTGATGCCCGAAAAAATGAGCAAAGGGCTTAAGTTCACTTCCGGACTGGATGAAATACCTAGACATATTAAAGATCTAAAAGTCAAAGGGGCAGATATGATAATCTTACTTTCCCATAATGGATTTCCTCAGGATGTTGAACTCCTGAAAAAAGTGGAAGGTATTGATATTTGCCTGAGCGCTCATACCCATAACAGAATTTATAAACCTATAGAGGTAAATGGGGCACGTATAATTCAGTGTGGTTGCCATGGTGCCTTTGTGGGCAGATTTAACCTTGAGGTGGAAGACAAAAAGATTAAGGCTTATAATTACGAACTGGTAAAAGTTGATGCTTCCTTGCCAAAAAGTACTGAAGTAAATTCTATGGTTCAGGATATTTTAAAACCATATGAGGAAATGAGGACCGCTGCCATAGGCAGTACGACTGAGAATTTACATCGTTACAATACTATTAATTCAACATTAGACGAGTTACTGCTTAGGGCAATTGCCCACAGTACAAGTACAGATATTGCTTTTTCGAATGGATGGCGTTACGGCGCTCCAATTCCAAAAGGAAATATTACCGAAAATGACTTATATAACATTGCCCCAATGAATCCTCCCGTCTCCACTGTAGAGCTTACGGGAGCAGAGATCAAGGAGATGTTGGAGGAAAATCTGGAGCGTACCTTTTGCTGTGATCCTTTCGGCCAAATGGGCGGCTATGTAAAGCGTTGTTTTGGATTACAAGTAAATTTGCGCATTGAAAATCCTAAAGGACATCGCATACAGGAAATATACTATAAAGGGGTGCACATTGATTTTGAAAAAACCTACAAAGTAGGCTTTGTTACCACTCAGGGTGTTGCAAGTAAATATGGTAAAAACCGAAAGAACCACGATAAAAATGCTGTGGAGGCAATGAAGGACTTTGTAAAGAAATACCCAAATTTTACACCAAACAAAATAAGAAGCTACAGGTTGGTTTAATTAGTGGGGATTGAGTGATTTATTTAACGATTTACAAATTAATAAAGTAGAGTAACTACGTTAAAATTTTAATATTATATAACTATAAAGAGGAGCAAATAGCTCCTCTTTATAGTTATTATGCTATCTCACTAAAATCTGAATATTAAGGGATTAAAGCATACCCTCTAAGCTGATAGTTTGATAAAACCGATATAGCTGAAAGCGCCAACTGAATAGATTCATTCATATCTTCCTGCGCTATGTTTCTGGCAGCTGTAGCTTGTCCACAAACAAAAATTTTCACCCCATTATCATTTAACAATTTCAATAGTTCTATGTTCGGGTTTGTCTTATTATATTTCTCTTGGTACTTTTCATTAGAAAGAACCAAATCGGTCGCTTCTCCATGGACCACTGCCACGATATCAATTTTTTCAGATAAAATTTTTCCTGATTCTAACATATTAAGGGCACGAGCAATTTTCAACAAACCTACATTTACTCCTTCTTTTTCTTTTCCATCTTTAATATCAAAAACCAATTTATAATTTAGGGTAGTGTCTGGTCGCTCCGCTGCATCTTCAAAATATTTAATTTTCCCATAACCCTCTATTTTAGAAGTTTGCCACTCTTGGGCTTGCATTTGGAAACTAAAAATGGATATTAAAACTATACTTATTATGTTTTTCATGTTTATGTATTTAAAATTAAAATTTAGTAAAAGTTAAATATTCAAGAAAGTAATTATTTATTAAGAATTACCTCTCCCATTCTTTTTGGAAAAGCCAGTTCATTTAAATCCCTAAGATGTTGTAATACAAATTCAGTAAGAATAATATCTGTTTTTTGAATATCTACACCCTTTCCAAATTCTTCATAATTATGAATTCCTCTAAGCATTCCTGTATGAGTAGCAATTTTATATCTTTTTTCAAGATCTAAATTTTCACCTTTTATTTTAATGTCAGATATTCTTTGCCCTACTGGATTATTAAAGTTTAAGTTATACTGGATGCCAGAAGATTGGATTAGCCCACCTACGGTATTCATTTTATCTGTAGGTTTAATATTAATCGCAGTTTGTTCTAGAGTTTTTCTAATTTGTTCTCCTGTAATCTCTAGGGTTACAATTTTAGCTGGATGTGGCAGTAATTTGTAGATATCTTCAGAAGTGATATCCCCTTCTAATGAAATCCCATATCCAACTCCCGGTAAAAATGCAGCTTCTACATTAAGCTCATCCATCATTAAGCTGGTTACAAATTTATCAAACGGACTTTCAGATTTATATTGTCTACCAATAATCGTGTTAGTCTTGGTGATTTTTTCTTCTAAACTAGATAAATATGGTGCTCTAAGATCTTTTACCATTTTCTGTATCTCCATATCTGGGGACATCTTATCATGCCATAAGTAATGATAATTTGAGTTAAGATTTACTATTTTTTTATCGCGAATTTGTATTTCAGTTTCTCCTAATATTGCAACATCAGAAAGTGCCTGTACAATATAAGTATTGTTTATTTTTATTGGAGGCGAAATAACATCATGGCTGTGTGCGCCTACTATAAGATCTACTCCTTCTATTTCTTCTGCGATTACCTTATCTACCGCCATTCCTTCATGGGATAATAGTACAATAATATCTGCCTTTTCCTTAAGGATAGGTAGATACTTATTAACTGCATCTACACCTATACCAAATTCCAAACCTTCAATGTTTTTAGAATTTCCAGTTAAAGGTGTATTTCTATAGCTTAAGGCAAGAATAGCAATTTTAACATCTCCCTTATTTAAAATTATGTAGGGCTCACCGAATATCGACTCCCCAGTTTCATTTACAGTAATGTTTGCTGCACGCATAGGGAAGTTAGCAAGTTGCTGCAATTCCTTAGTTCTATCAAGACCATAGTCAAAATCGTGATTTCCTAAAGCCATGAGATCATAATTCACTTCATTCATCAACTTGATCATGGCTTCTCCTTTCGTTAGATTGCCCAGTTGGTCATCACTAAAAGTATCTCCACCATCTAATAATATTACGCTGTCATCACCTTTGTTTTTTCTTACAGACTTTATAGCACTTGCCAGATATTCGAATCCACCAATTTTTGCTTTACGCTCAAACTTCATGTAATTGTCTATAGAATCTCCAGTTTGGGCTGTAGCGTTGCCTAAATTAGTTTCAAACGGCATATAAGATCCATGCATATCATTAGTATGAAGGATAGTAATGGAATGTACTTTTGGTGGGATTGGCTTATCCATTGATGCTGATTTTTTCGTTGAATTACAGCTTAAACTTAAAACTGAAGCTATCCCTAAAAATGGAATAAAGAATTTGTTATACCTCATTAGGTTGGATTTTTAAATTCTAAAATTAACATTCTCAGAGAAGTTTAAATGTAACATTTGTTACAGTAGATAAATATGGCACATTGTATATTGTGATTTTTATATTAGGAACATTATAATTTTTATTGTTTTGAAGAGAAGAGATTTCGTAAAAAAAACAACCTTAAGTTCTTTGGCCACTCTCATTGGTGCTGAAATCGTTTATGGATCCAATTTATTAGAAGGTTATAATCTAGTAGTGCTACAAGATCCAGATCCCTTCAAAATGTTCAATAAGAACAAGGAAATGATCGTGCTTAACGATAAGCCATGGAATATTGAAGCGCAAGCCCATCTACTGGACGATAAGATCACACCAAATTCTGCTATGTTCATTAGAAATAATGGGTTAATTCCTGAAGCAATAGATGCAAAAAAATGGACTCTTACTATTGATGGAGAATCTGTAGTACGACAAAAAACTTATACTCTAGAAGAATTAAAATCAAAATTCGAGCATCACACCTACCAGTTAACATTGGAATGTGGTGGGAATGGAAGAAGCGAATTTAATCCTCCAGCAAAAGGAAACCAGTGGACAGTTGGTGCGGTGCATTGTGCTACCTGGACCGGTGTTCGCTTACGTGACGTTTTAGAAGATGCAGGAATAAAAAATAATGCAGTTTATATTGGATACCACTCAGCAGATCAGCACTTAAGCGGAGATCCCAAAAAAGAACCGATTTCCAGAGGGGCGCCTATGGTGAAGTCACTTCAAGACGAAACTTTATTGGCATTCAAAATGAATGGAAAGGAAATCCCTCTTGCACACGGATACCCATTACGATTAGTAGCAGGTGGTTGGCCTGCATCTGTTTCGGGGAAATGGATTAATCGTATAAGTATTAGAAATATTATACACGATGGTACTAAGATGACGGGTACAGCCTACCGTGTGCCTTGTGAACCTGTGGCACCGGGTGAAAAGGTTAAAGATGAAGACATGTGCATTATAGAATCTATGCCTGTAAAATCATTGATCACATATCCTAAATCTGGTGCGGTTTTAAATGATGGAACCTCCTTAAATATTAGAGGTCACGCTTGGGCGGGAGAATTAGAGGTTTCAAAAATGGAATATTCCATAGATTTTGGAGCAACCTGGAGAGAGTGCCCTATAGAGAAACCAGCAAATCGTTTAGCTTGGCAACATTTCTCAGCATCCATAGATTTTCCTAAAAAAGGCTACTATGAGGTTTGGGCAAAAGCAACCGACACTCAAGGTGTAGCCCAACCAATGTTGTTACCCGGCTGGAATCCAAAAGGTTATTTAAACAATGCCTGTCATAGAATTGCTATCAAAGTAACATAAATGACTAAAGAAGAGGAATTTAAAAAATACGCGAAGAAGGTGTATCATTTAATGATTTTAGCCTTCAGCATATTTATAATAGCAGGTGGGGCTACTATATATTATATGAACGACCCTAATTTTTCGTCTTTTGGAAATAATCAAGAAGCCTTAGTTGTTATTCCAGAAGAGATTGACGAGAACCTAATAGAGAATGGGATCCATGTTCGTACAGGGCTTGTTGATGGGGTAGGTTTAATGGCGGTTGTGAATAATTGTACCAATTGCCATTCGGCCAAATTGGTTACACAAAATAAAATGAGCGCAGAGCGGTGGAATGAAACTATTAAATGGATGCAGGAAACTCAAAACCTATGGGATTTAGGCGATAACCAACAAATAATCGTGAATTATCTTGTTACTAATTATCCAGTTACGGAAAAAGGGAGACGTGAAAATTTAACAAATATAGAATGGTATGATCTGGAGAATTAGTTTATTGTGTTGTTTGCTCGCATTTTCATCTTGTAAAGAAGAGAAAAAAAATAAAGTAGAGGTTACTACAAATGAAGAAGTTAATCTAAATATTAGTGATAATGATAATAGTAAAATTAACTATTTGATCGAAGTTGATGAGTTGCTGAAAATCGCTAATGAACCGAACATCAAAATTTTAGATTTCAGAAAATCTGAAATTTATGCAAATGAACATATCGAAGGTGCTATGAATATTTGGCGCACAGATATTGAAGATGCCTCCTATCCTTATAGAGGCATGATGGCTGGAAAAAAACAAATGGAGACTCTGTTTAGTAGTTTAGGAATTGATTCAAATGATATTTTAATCATTTATGACGATAATGGTTTAGTTGATTCTACAAGATTATGGTGGATATTGCAAAATTATGATTTTACAAATGTGAGATTATTACACGGAGGAATAACAGCTTGGAAAGCACAAAATGGTAATGTTTCATCAGAAATACCAGTAGTAATAAACAAGTCAGTATTTAAACTATCTAATACACCTTCGATGAAGTATTATGGCTCAAAAGAAGAAATGAAACAAGCAGTAAATAATAATACCTTAATAATAGATGCTCGAACAGACGATGAATATTCTGGAAAAAGGCAAAAAGAAGGTGCGGCAAAAGGAGGGAGAATACCAAATAGTAAATCTATAGATTGGGCGAAATCTGTTAATTATAATGGTGATAAAAAAATGAAATCTACAGAAGATTTAGTTCAAATTTATAGTGAACTTGGAGCTTCAAAAAATGATACAATTATTGCTTATTGCCATAGTGGAGTACGTTCAGCACACACAATATTTGTACTCACACAATTATTAGGTTATAAAAATGTGAAAAATTATGATGGATCTTGGACAGAATGGAGCCAGTTTGACGACTTATCATTTGACCAAGATAGTATAACAACAATAATAGAAAAATAAAATATGAATAAATATTTAGATTCATTTATTAATGCTTTTACCGGAACGGTAGATTGGACATGGCAATCTATATTATTTGAAGTACCTTGGTATACAAATTATTTTTGGGGGTTAATTGCTATTTCCCTTATTGTTTGGAGCCTGGAAATGATCTTTCCCTGGCGAAAGGAACAATCCATTTTCAGAAAGGATTTTTGGTTAGATGGCTTCTATATGTTTTTTAACTTTTTTATCTTCTCTATCGCCATAAGTGGATTTTATAAATTACTACAGCTTGGTTTTGAGGATCTAGGTATTTCAGAAAAATCATTAGCCTTGTTTGATCCTTCGGCATGGCCAATGTTATTGCAGTTATTCGTGTTTTTTATTATTCTCGATTTTGTACAATGGTTCACGCATACATTGTTACATAAATATCCATTCTTTTGGAAGTATCATAAAGTACATCACAGTGTAAAGGAAATGGGATTTGCAGCACATTTACGTTACCATTGGATGGAAAACATCTTGTATAAACCGCTTAAAACATTTGCGGTAATGATATTATTCGGATTTGAGCCAGAACAAGCATATATCGTTCATTTTATTGCTATAACTATCGGACATATCAACCACTCTAATATCAAAATAACTTGGGGACCGCTAAAATATATTATCAATAATCCAGTAATGCATTTGTACCATCATGCATATGATTTACCAGATGGTAAATATGGAGTGAATTTTGGAATTAGTTTAAGTCTTTGGGATTATATATTTAAAACCAATTATGTTCCGGAAGATAGTGGAACCATTGAATTAGGGTTTCCGGGTGATGAAGAATTCCCCACAGATTTTATTCGTCAAAATACCTATGGGTTTAAAAAAGGGCAAGATTAATTTGAAACCTAAACCAAACACTCTTATATTTTTTAGAATTGAAATGGATCTATACATTTTCCAAAAGTATATAAACTTTCAATAGTTTTTAAGCTTTGTGTAGATTGCCTTTTCAATTAGTGATGGATATGGTTATTTGCTCGTTGCGCGGTTAATAGATTGGTTTCGGTTGAAGAGAATATGCAGTTCTTGATCTGACCATTTGCCGTAAGACGTATGTGATTACAAATATTACAAAAAGGATTTATTTTTTTTCATCCTTATGGTGCGAAAGTGTCTTTATAGCCATTTCTTGATAGGTTGTTGAATTATGGGAATGTCGATCAATTATTCTTTGAACATCCGTTTCTTCGAAAGTAGCATCAAAATAATTTAAAAACTCTTTACAAGAAACTAATCAAGACATATCATATTGATTGCCATCAAAAGACATTAATTTTAAAAATTGAATATGAATAGGCTGTATTTCTAAAAGTTTAATAAAATCCATAATTTCATCCTCATCAACCCCTATCATTAATGCTCATAGGTAGCGAATTTTTTGATGTATCTATTGCTGTTAGGTCTCTTTTAGCTGTTCGATAAACAAGCTTGAGATCAATGAAGTTTTAGACTTATTGATAATAGGTTGTCTGCTAAATTGCTTTTGTCCCTATATCGAGTTTTGTTGTAAAAACAAGATATAAACTAAAACGGGAAATCCGTATAGGAAATCCCGCGTTTCAAAAGTTTTATTGGACCCGAATGTAAAAAAATGTTACTTTTTATTTTCCGGCAGCAGCATTACTCAAATTTTCTAGAGCAGTAGAAATTTTATCTAAAATTTCTTTATTTCCTTCAATTACATGTCTTTCAGCAAGAAAATAAATATCATTATAGGACACTTTCACTTTTCCTTCCTCATCTTTCCAAACCAACATTTTTTGAGGAAGATCTAAGCCTATAGTTCGTTCATTCTGCATTAAAGGAGTACCAAGGTTCGGATTTCCAAAGATTATAAGTCTCGTTGGCCTCAAGTCCAATCCAACCCTCTCAGCATTAGCTTGGTGGTCTAATTCTGCTACTATTGAAAGATTAGGATTATTGACAATAGCATTTTTAAGAGTAGCATAAGAAGTTTCAAAGTCCTGATTGCTTTCCTTTGTGATAATACCCTCCATAAATTCCACATTTTGAATAGCAGATTCCATTACGGGACTTTTGGAAACATCAGAAACTAAA
Source organism: Gillisia sp. UBA3175 (assembly GCA_002364325.1). Lineage (GTDB taxonomy): Bacteria > Bacteroidota > Bacteroidia > Flavobacteriales > Flavobacteriaceae > Gillisia. The sequence goes on along the minus strand of DEXV01000006.1, from coordinate 514,195 downwards.
TTTTCTAGTGCATTTGAAAGTTTATCTAAGGTTGCTACTCCATCTAAATTATGCCTCGATCTTAAATAGGACACACTATTATATAGCAAAATATCACTTTTGTTGTCAGTTCTGTAAAAAAGAACTTTCTGCGGAAGATCTAATCCTGCCAATTGATTCTCTTGCATTAAAGGAGTGCCTAAAGTTGGATTTCCAAAAAACACTATTCTAGTATAATCTAATTCCAGTCCTACAGAGTTAGCATTTTTCGAATGATCTACTTGCGCTACAATACTAATAGCATCGTTCTTTCTTAGTTTTTGAATAAACTGATTATATGCGCCTTGAATTGCAATTGCACTATTGGAATAATTGGTTCCTATTGGAAAATCTTCATTGTTTAAATTTTCTGTTGTCTTAAAATTAGTTTCTGAGATATTATCTATAGAAGAATCAATTTCATTTTGAGAGCAAGAATTTAAACCCAGTAATAAGCTGAAAAGTATAAGAGAATTTTTCATAAAAATGTGATTTACTGCAAATTAAGTCAAGAACCATAACGCTATAAATTATTTTAACTTTTTTTAACCATTATAAGTTAAGTGTTTCAAAAATAAAAAGAAGAATGGATTATATGGAATTTGTTTCCTCAATAGAATTCCATTTTACTAAGTGAGCCGAGATATAGGCTAAAGCCCGTGGTTTTGACCAAGTATTTTTTATCAAGATAAAGCTCCTTAAGTTCTAACAGCCTTATTCGGTTATAAATTTTGTAGAACATATATGGGAATAAGCATTGTTCCCTTAAACATAAAAGACCACTACGAATCAAGAAATTAGATAAGAGATTTTATATTAATTAGCTGATTAACAGTGTAAATTTTCAGCATTATTTTATTAACAACATTTTTATGCTATAAATTTTCGCATCAGGTGTCAGAAACAAATATTAAGGCAGAACTATTATAAATATTGTGTTAACTAAATTCAGTAAAAGTTTGACTGGAAATTAAATTAGGTTGGAAGCTCCAAGACTTTTTTTTTATAGATTGTTATTTTTATAGTCTAGAGATTCTTTTGAAAAATAGTTATAACCTAATGTTAGCAATAATACAAAAACAGCTCCCGAAACACCAACAGCAATGCTTTCTAATACATCCAAGCTAAAGGAGATGCGTATAAAAATAGTAGCCAGAACGAATGCCGAGTATCTAAAAATAACATTATAAGCGGTAGAATATCTTAGTGCAATTAGTACTATTAAAATATCACAAAAAATAAGTATGGTGTAAAATGATTCAAATGATTGACTATAAGTACCTGTTTTTATAAAATGAACTGTATCTGATATGCCAATAATAAAGAAACTTAACAGAAGAATTAGCGCTAATAATTTTTTTACAGCAATAAATGAAAGTTGCTCAGCCTTGTTAACGGTTATTTTTGTGTGTTTTTGGAACGAATATGTAATATTTGTAAGGGCATAAATAACTAAACCTCCTGCTCCATAGGCAAACATATGTATTACAGGTTCTGAGTTAATTGACCAGTCTGAAAGATTGTCTATGTGGCTAAATTCTTTAAATCCAGACCTTAAAAAAATTAGAGAAAGGACCTCATATTGTTTACTGTTTGATCTGGCTACAGAACGAGGTAATGAGAATATTAAACTGAACAACTCAAATATCAACAATAATGTAAATGATATTTCAACAGCAAAAAAGGGGTGAGTGAAAAAATCATTAGCAGGCAATAACCAACCGACTTGTATACTTGCATAATAAAAAATTCCTAGAATAAAGCTTAGTACAAGAATGTTACTAACCCAGCGTTCAGCCCAGCTAGAAATCCAAACAGATTTTACCTTATCATATAATTTTACAATTTGCTTAAGTAGTTGCCCCAAATTAGTAGTTGTGATTTCTAATATTTTTTTATTTATATTATTCCTGTCTCTTTCAATTTAATGAAAGGCTTTTAACCTGATAAAGGTAAAAGGCTCCTAAAAATTGAATGCAACCATAAGTTAGAAGTTTTTTCTATGTCACTTTTATGAATTTATATATTGATTACTAAACATACTTAGAATAAACTTTACCATTCTACATACTAATATTTTTACACACGTTTATCTGTAACATTTGTTACATATTTTAAAGATTTGAATTTTTAGATTTGTTGGTTTATCTCTAAATATTAATAAATCATCATTATCATTTGTTCTAAATATTAAAAGAAATTTTGAAATAATTTTTTTATAAATGGATAATTATCAATCACTAGTAAAATCTATCGTCTATATATTTAGCTCTCTTTTAGCATTAACTATTATTACTTTCTCTGGTCTTTATTTATATAATACAAACCCCTACCTCTTTATTGAAAAAAATATAAGTGCTGAAGATTGGCAGCCTAAAGATATTGAAGCAGAGCTTGATTTTGGGTTTATGGATCCTCAGGTGAAGTATGGGTACCAACTTATTGCAGAAACTCCAAAGTATATGGGGCCTCAAGCTAAAGATCCTTCTATGCATTTTGCAGGTAATAATTTGGCGTGTATGAATTGTCATTTAAAAGCGGGAACCCAAGCAGGTTCTGCATCCTGGGTAGGAGTGACAGAAAGATTTCCTCAATTTAGCGGTCGCTCCAATAGTAAAAGTACCATAGAGGGAAGAATTAATGGTTGTATGGAAAGGAGTATGGACGGAAAAAAGCTCCCAGTAGATTCTAAAGAAATGAATGCCATAGTAGCTTATATGGAATGGTTAGGCGAGGGGCTACCTCCAGAACGGGAAAAGGAATTTAAGGGTTATGCTACAATAAACCTTCCAGAAGTGGCGGTAGATCTTGAAAAGGGAAGCTCCTTATTTTCCAAAGAATGTGCAGTATGTCATGGAGAAAATGGGCAGGGAGTGAAATTAGCTGATTCTACTAAAGGCTATCAATACCCTCCACTTTGGGGTCAAGATAGTTATAATACTGGTGCAGGAATGCACCGGGTAATCACCTCTGCTGAATTTATAAAAGGAAATATGCCATTTGGCGAGGCCACTTGGGATAACCCCAAATTAACCGATGAAGAAGCGTATCATTTAGCAGGATATATAAACAGTTTTGATAGACCGGTAAAAAATAATACCCAAAGTGATTATCCCGATAAAAAATTAAAACCGGTTTCAACACCATATGGCCCCTGGGAGGATTCATTTTCTGCTACCCAGCATAAGTATGGCCCTTTTCCTCCTATTATTAAGTATTATGAGGATCAATACCAAATCACTAAAACTAAATGATGAATTTTAAAAGCTTACGCTATTTACTCTTACTATTTCCATTTCTCAGTCTCGCTCAAGAATCAGAAAAATCTACTGCAAAGGGAAAACTATCCGGACAATGGAGAAGCTATTATATGAATACTTTTAATAAAGGTGATCTTATGGACTTTACCGCATTGGCCACAGGAGGCCATATTAAATATGAACTTACACTCAAAGAAAAATTAACTTTTGGAGGAGCAGTATATAATTCCAATAATTTAAATATACAAGATCTTAGGATTCCCGATAAAGCAACTGGGAAATTGAGCCGGTACGAGGAAGGTTTGTTTGATCGAATTCATTTAGATAATAAATATATTTTCATTTTAGGGGAACTATATGCCAATTACAAGACTGCGCATCATGAATTTACTTTAGGGCGAATGAAAATTAAATCACCTTTAGTAAATCCACAAGACGGTCGTATGATCCCAACCTTGGCTCAAGGTCTCTTGTATGCTTACAACAGCCCTAAGAACAACAAGATACAAGCAGGGGTTTTTAATCAAATTGCGCCAAGATCCACAGGGGAATTTTATTCTATCGGGGAGAGTATTGGTACTTATGGAACGGGAAGGAATAACGAAGGGACGGAAAGTTTGTATGGAGGGAATACTCAATCAGATTATTTAGCTATCCTAAATGCCGACTTAAAACTTTCCGAAAACACTTCCGTAGAAGTATGGAATTATTATACAGATAATGTCTCTAATACCCTGTATTTAAAACCTAAATATCAAGTTTCAAAGAGTTTCAATATTGAAGCGGAATGGTTACATCAAAACAGAATAAATAATGGTGGAAATGCAATTGACTCCCTCAGTTATTTTCAGAGCAACTCTTCTGATAATTTTGGTATTAAAGCAGCCTACGATTGGAGCAACTCTTCTCTTTCATTATCATATAACCGCATCACCAAAAAAGGTCAGTTTGTTTTTCCAAGGGAATGGGGTAGGGAATTTCTTTTCAGTTTTCAAAAAAGAGAGCGAAGTGAGGGGACTGGAGATAATCATGCACTGGTACTTTACTATACTAATACATTAGTATTTGGAAAAGAAAAATTTAATTTAAAAACAATCTTTAGTGCGGGGCATCAATGGAAACCTTCAGTTTTAGATCCTGTTCTTAATAAATATGCTGTTCCAGATTACACACACATAAATCTAGATTTGTTTTTAGATATCAAAAAATGGAAGAATTTCAAACCAGAATTATTATTAGTAAGTAAGATTGCAAGTGGGGATTTTCCAGATAATCCTAATTTCTATTTGAATAAAACAGATTTATTTCATGTGGATTTAATTTTGAACTATAATTTTTAAAGAAAATCTATTTCTATATTGAAGAAAAATAAGTAATAGTATTACGCATTCCTCTTTTACATTTCTATATACTTCTAAAAAGATTAGAAGTATATAGAAATGCCAATTATCATCTAATTAAATTTTGTCCATCACTTGTTTTAACTTATCTCCAATCTCCTTGGCGATGTTGTCTAAATCTTTATTTTTTACCGCTTGCATGGATGCCATTGGATTTACTGCTGCGACTTCGATTTTTCCATTTTCCAATTCTTGGACAATCACATTGCAAGGCAACATGGTACCTATCTTATCTTCCGCTTTTAAAGCTTTATAAGCATAAGGAGCGTTGCAAGCGCCCAAAATTCGATATTTCTTAAAATCGACATCTAATTTCTTCTTCAAGGTTGCTGAAATATCTATTTCCGTTAATACCCCGAAGCCTTCCTTTTCCAATTCATTTGTAACTTTTTTAATAACTTCTTCAAATTCTCCAGTTAGTGTTTTAGCAAAATAATATTCCATAATTTTCTTTCTTTTTGATTATTACCTTTAAATATAAGGCTATTTGAATAGACATTCGGTAACCATTGTTACACAAGCTCAATGAATAATCTTTATGTAACAATGGTTACATGGAGTAAAGGTAAAATCATATATATTTGAAAACTTTTATGCTCGGAAAACAATATATAGCGATAGTTCTGGTGATGGTTTTTTCAGGAAAGCTGATCACGGTAGATTCTGATATAATCGGTTTAATACTGAAATCCGATGAGGTAGTTCTGCTTAATCCTTTCTGTGAAAAGAAAAATAATAGTTTGAAGAAAACGGTCGACAATATAGAAACCTCCTCTCCAATTCAAATCTTGAAACTGGCCAGGATCTGTTCAAATAATTATCAGTTTACAGAAGAAATTGAAATTCCTGAAACCCGAGACCTGAATTTTACGAAATTCGTATATATAAGACCATTGGTTATAAGTATACATCCCGGAAAATTATATCCTCCTCCAAAATATTCAATAGTATAATACTTGATAAAAGGTTTGGAAATATTTGATTTTCAGACAAATTTATTCACAATAACTATTGAATCTTATGAAAACAACTATTTCAGTTTCCTATAGATCGGTTCAGCTGTTCCGTATTTTATTGAGCGGTATATTTTTGGTGGCGAGTTTTAATCATATTCTAAACCTCGAAAAGACTATAAACCGAATTGACCAAGCTAGGTTTAAAGGAATTGCCTATTTTTTTGGCAATCCCGAGTATTTGATAATCATCTCTGGAGTTATAATGATGATTGCAGGATTTTTACTTTTAGTTGGTTATAAAACAAAATGGGCTGCAATGGCACTAGCGGCGGTTTTAGTTCCAATAACCTTGACCGTGCAAGTTGGACAAATACATACTTTAGGCCCTCTTTTTAAGAATATTGCAATTTTAGGGGGATTGCTATTTTTTATATTAAACGATATACAAACATTTCAAAAACAATAACTATGAAAAAGCTAATTTTAGGTTTAACTATTCTAGCACTAACATTTACCAATTCTCTAAATGCACAAACTACTAAACAAGAACAGCATTCACATAATTATGTAGTGCTTACAAAAAAGATCCCCCAACTCCAGCCCATTTTTTTAACGGCGGAGGCTTTGGCAAAAGAGGACGGAAAGAGTTTTGGCGATTTCCAAGCGATTATCTGCGGAAAAACGGTGGAAGATCTTACTGACAAAGAAATGATGAAAAGCTTTATAGAAAAAGCAGAAAAAGCCCATGTGAAAATTGTAGTATGCGGATTATCTTTAAAAAAATTCAAAGTCAATAAAGAAGATATTCCACATGAGTTAGAAGTAGTGGACAATGGCTTGTTGCATAATTTTCAACTTCAGAAAAAAGGCTATTTGAGTATTGAGCTTTAATTATACAGGGAATTTAGTTAGTTGAGATATAAACCATAAGACCATAAGTTCTTATGGTTTATTTTGTTTCCAACTATTTGCTGTAATATTAGTATCAGCATGAAGATAATTTTCACTCCGTACTTTGTGCCTACTAAATGGAAGGCTATTTCAAGTGGGGTTAGAAATTGACCTTCCATTTGCAGGACTTAAAATTATAATGCGTACTGCCCTTTTAGCCTTAAGTTCACGACTACATCCTCATCACTGGTATTTCTAAAAAACCATCCATGTTTTCCTTCATAAGGAGCAAAAAAAGTACCCACCATATTATTGGAGTTGGCAATGGTGTAACTTTCAAAGTAAACCTCCTTTACCTCTTTTTCTTGCTTTACTTCACCGTGAAAATCGAAATAGAGTATCTCCCCATTCGTGGTAGTCCACTCGTATTTCATTTTCCCATGCTTAAGCATATTTATTTTAAATTCAATTCCTTTTCCTGCTGGTACAACGACTTTCGTTTCATCTTCCTGTAAATTTAATTGAGTAGTTGGAGGAGGATTATCGGCCTCTTTAGGTCTTTCCACAGTAGGCCCTGAACCTGCTTTTTCTAGCTTGATTATTTGGGTAGAAGGATTTGCGGCAATAACTCCTAAACTATTTGTTTCGGCTTCTTCGGGAACGTAAAGCTTGCTAAATCCCAACAGTTCTCCAGCACCTGTGGGATCTATTCCAAATTCTGCTGGTAATACTGCTATTACTAATAACAGCGCACCAACAAGAAGTGAAATTAGTGTCGCTTTTATAATTTTACTTTTTTCCAATACTGGATGCTTCATTTCTGACATAGTTATTTTTTTTAAGATGTAAAGTAGCCTGTTAATTGAAAGCCGAGCAGTAAAAACCCAGCGGCCATAAGTGCTGTATTTGTAATTGTTGAAAATTTCATAAAACTAGGTTGTCTTCTCCATACCGTGATAAGAAGTAATACTACCGCTAAAGCAATAAATTGTCCTATTTCTACACCTATATTGAAACCTATTAAATTTGTAAACAGGCCTTCTCTGTCGAATTTGAATTCTTGTAGTTTACTAGCAAGTCCAAAACCGTGAAATAAGCCGAATATTAAAACAGCTGCTTTTGTATTTGGTTGTTTTCCAAAGAACTGTTTAAATCCGCCTAAATTATCGAATCCTTTGTATACGATAGATAGTGCTATAATTGCATCAATTAAGTATGCATTAATGTTGATATCGGCTAAAACACCTAAAAGTAAAGTGGTACTGTGACCAATTGTAAAAAAACTAACATATAATAGCACTTCTTTTGGTTTGTAAAGGAAGAATATAACACCCACTAAGAATAGTAAATGATCATAACCTGTAATCATATGTTTAGCCCCTATATATAAAAATGGCCCGAAGGCAACACCATTGTTTCCTAACAAAAAGGTTTGTGTGTTTTCATCGACACCGTGCGCAAATGCGGTAGTGCAAAGTGCGCAAACAACAGTCAATACCAGAAAGGATATTATCTTTTTTATTTTCATATTGAATTAGATTTAATCCCATTGCACCTTGAGGCACAATGGGATTTTAATTATTAATGTGCGTGCCCGTGGGATTTAACCTGCTCTATACTATCCATTTTCATTTTGCGGGCCATTTGGATGCTATCCTGATTCTCTAATCTTTCTGTTTTATTTTCGTTGTTAACATTTTCTAAAACATCTGGAGAAGGTGCCTCCGTTTTTGGTTCCTTGCAAGATGCAAATAGTGTGGTTAATGCTACTGTTATAATAAAAAATACTTTTTTCATGATTTATTGATTTTTGTTATTAGTGTTTAAAATTTATTACTCTATGTTCTTTAATTTATTTCCATAAAAATATTTTTAGTGTTTTTTATTTAAAATATATCTTTTAAAGATTGTTCCTAAATCTTTTTCCGAAAACCATATATCACTTGGATGAAGATGAAGCACAGGAGCCTGTTGGCATTTATCATTACAATCCATTTTTTCCACTTCAATTTTATCTTTTAGGTTATATTTTTTTATATAGTATTCTAAGCGTTTTCCTTTTTTCTTTCGGCAGTTTGCTCCGTTACACTGATAAATGACGGGTTTATTATTTTTAGAATCTTCCATAATGTTATTGTTTATAATGAACACTCAATTTTTTAATGCTACATTTTTCATAGCAAATATTAAGGTATAATTGCCTTCGATTTTATTTGATCTGAATTTCTAATAGCTTCTTTTGGTCTAAGAAACAGAAATACAATCAGCAACAGCGACAAAGTGATAATTCCACCATATAGAAATTCCTTTTCGGGGAAATTGGTTCCCAAAAACCCGGCTATGGGATATGCGAATGCCCACCAAAGATGTGAAAACGCAAAATGGGAGCCATATACTTTTCCTTGTTCACTATCTGATATATTCTCTCCTATAAGTGTTTCTGAAGGTATTTCTGCAAGACTTTGCCCTAAACCTGCGACGATCCAAAATGCAAAGAGCAGGGAAAAATTCAGGTAATTTGCGGCACTGATTGCTAGACCCAATACTAATGCTCCCAATACTAAGGAAACCTGCCTCGATTTGGATTTATCTATAGCACCAGAAACGAAAGCAGCGACTGTTGCACCAATACCGAAGGCAGCCATAATTAAACCATAATCCTTATCGGTAAGATCTAGCCCACTTTTTACAAGAATGATTGTATTCACCAATATAAAAGCTCCGGCCATCGCTGTTACCAGTTCTATGAAAAGCGCAAAACGTATGTATTTGTTTTGAAACAAAAGTCTGATGCCCTTGGTTACATCTTGCCAAGTTGTAAGTTGTTCCTTCGGAATATCTTCCTTAGGTGCATTCAAGAAATCTTTTGGAAGGGTTAAAAGCAAAATGCCTGCGACAATAAATGTTGCTGCATCAACCAAGAATATTTCGCGAGCACCCAACCAAACTGCAAGAATACCTGCCAATCCTGGCCCTAAAACTCCCAATAACTGATACGTGGCAGCCGATAGACCAATAGCTTGCCGATATAATTTCTTGTCAACTATCTGTGGAATTATAGACCTATAAGTAGGACTAAAAAAAGCATTGAAAACATTCATAAGGAATACCAAGACATAAATTTGCCATTCGGCGGTAATAAACGGTAGCAAGGCGACAAGTCCCATCCTAATAAAGTGGGTCGTGTACAGAATCTTTTTTCGGTCTATCCGGTCTGCTAGTACACCTGCAAAAGGTGAAAAGATGATAAAGGCGGTTACCCGCAATGTGAGTGCCGTAGCCAAAATTATAGCTGCCCTTCCTTCCCCAAATTGATAGGCTAATAATGCCAATCCAACCCAAGTAAAGGCATCACCCAACAGGCTAATGGTCTGTGCGAGATACACTTTCGCAAACAACTTATTTTGCAGAGCCTGAAAGGGTTCTGTTAATCTGGATATTACCTTGTCAATTTTCATCTTGGTATCACAAAATTATTTTTTAAATTAAAACTATTCCTCTTCTTCAGAATTTCGCAAAGCAGACAAGATGGAATAAGCGTTTTTTACCACCGGCTTAAAATTGTTAATATCAAAACTTTCTGCAAAAGTTATAGCTGTATAGCCTTCCTGTTCAATTCCTTTTTTAACTTGTTCCAATATAAATATATAACCACCTTCCGTTCCTTCGGTTTGAAGAATTACGAAATCTTTTCCTTCATATTGAACTATAGCCTCTGAAGCGATTGCATTTTGCTTATTGGTACCGCTTTCTACCCAAGCTTTTACGTACATGCCAGGCAAAAGGCCTTTTTCATCCTCTTTATTTATGTGGCAATGAACTGGTGTCATACGGTCACTACCAGTAGCTTTTCCAATTAAAAAAACTTCAGCAGTACGGCTAAACGTATTATCATTAGAAAGGGAAAACTTAACGGTTTGGCCAATCTCTAAACTTCCTAAATCCTTTTCAAAAGCATTCAATGCCAAATGAACATCGTTTAAATTAACTAGTTCAAATAGAACATCCTGTGGCGATACATAATCCCCAATATTTACATTGCTTGCCTTCACAAAACCTGTAATTGGAGCATAAAGGTTTGCAGTTCGCGATATATTGCCGTTTTGTACAGAATTCTTACTGATTCCAGCAAGCGCAAGTTGTTGTTCATATGCCTTAACCCGCCCTTGTGTTATTCTATAATCTGAAGAAACCTGTTGAAACGTTTTTGCAGAATTTATGTCTTCTTCCCGTAATTGTTTTTGGCGGTTATATTCTTCTTCAAGAAATTGGAGTTTGCTTAAACTTTCCAAATAATCCTGTTGGATTTGGATAAATTCAGGATTTTCAATTGTGGCCAAGACTTGCCCTTTTTTAATCTCTTCACCAGGAAGTCTCCCGGCAGTCTTTAAATATCCTCCTAAAGGGGCCGATACAGAAGCCATACTTTCAGGCTCTACATCAATGACTCCATTCAGTTTGATAATATTACTAAGATTTCTCATTTCAATCTCCCCGGTTTCAATTCCGGCAAGATTGTATTGGTCTTTGGTAAAATTGATTTGTTTGGATCCGTTTGCAACTGGTTGTTCTTCTTTTATCGAAGTTTTTTCGGAAGATTCCATTTTTTCGGAATCCTTGTTGCCACAAGCCACTATGAATAGTGTAGATAAAATGAGCAGCGATATTTTTGTTCTAAATTGAATTTTCATTTTTATATATTTTAATGTGAAATCACTTTTTTACAAGCCCAATAAGGCTTCGATTACTATGATAGACTGGTTATATTGATAAAGTGTGTTTAAATAATCTGTTTGAATACTATTCGCCAAAGTGAGGTTTTGCAGGTATTGCGTGTAAGAAACATCTCCACTTTTAAAGCTCTTTTCTGAATTGTTAATAATAAGTTCCGCCTGTGGCAATGCTTCATTTTGATAGTAACTCAAAGTTCCCTGAAGTTTGTAATATTCTTGTAGCAAATTTTGTAGTTCCCCTTGTAACTGGGTTTGGTTCAACTCAATTTGAGATTGTGCGATATCCTCTTCAATTTTTGCAGCCTTGATCTTGGAACGATGCCCCCCAGGAAAAATGGGAATTGCAACCCCTACCTGAAAGGATGAAAATAAGTCATCATCACTAAAATTTTGGTTTGCTAACCCGCTACTTTGAGCACCATTAAAGGTTTGGCTGTTATAACCGAACATAATATCTGGTAAAACTTTATTCCTTTCCACATTTGTCTCCCGTTTTCTTACCTCTAATTGTTGCTTTAGATAGGCGTAAACCGGGCTTTGTTCTACAGTTTGACTTTCAATATCGAAATTTATCTCACTAGGGATTAATTCAGTGGATTTAACACTAATATTCTCCTTAGTGTTCAAGACTACTTGTAGTCGGTTTTGTGCGATTCTCAAATCGGCTTCGTTCTGTTGAAGCTTATTTTTTATTTGCATCGATTGAGCTGCTGAGGTTACGCTTTCCAATTTTGTGGATTCTCCTGTTTTATAACGCATCAAACTTGACTTATTCAGATTGCCGTAAAGGCTATCTTGACGTTGTAATAATCGTTTATTTTCCATTAAAAACACAGTTCTTAAATAGGCAGCTTTTACATCAGCAATCAGTTCATTTTCTTGTATCACTTTCAGTTGCTCACTACTATTGACCTTAGCTTTCGCAAGCTTGAACTGACTGGTATAAACTGTAGGAAAATTAATCCGTTGGGTAACTCCATACAAATTGTCTTTTATCGCAGGCGTGTTAAATTCACCGTTTGAATAGGAGAATTCTGTTTTAGGAATGCTTATCGCGCCATATTTCCCAGTTTCTTCAACATCTATTTCATATTGCGCAATCTTAATTCGGTTATTGTTCTTAAGTGCAAGTTCAATAGCCTCAGGTAATGTAAGTTCACGCTCCTGCATTTGGTTAATTTCTTGTGCTTGAAGCTGCATTGCCGGAAAGAATAAGCCACCAATGACGATTAAAGTAGCTAATTTCTTTCTTCCGAAATTGAATTTAGCTTTTCTATCAGTAAAATAAATGTACAGAACGGGTAGAACGATTAGCGTTAATGCAGTTGCCGTAATCAAGCCACCAATAACCACTGTAGCCAATGGCCTTTGTACTTCTGCACCGGATGAATTTGACAATGCCATAGGTAAAAACCCTAATGCTGCAACGGTAGCAGTCATTAGTACTGGTCTCAATCTCACGCGTGTTCCTTTAAGGACACGTTCATAAATATCGGTTACACCTTCTGCATCTAGCCTGTTGAATTCTGCAACCAATACGATACCGTTTAAAACGGCCACACCAAATAATGCAATAAATCCGATTCCAGCTGAAATACTGAATGGTAAATCTCTTATGATTAGTGCAAAGACACCTCCAATAGCAGATAACGGGATCGCCGAAAAAATAAGCAAACTTTGTTTTATTGAGCCAAAAGCAAAATAGAGCAAAATTAAAATCAGCAACAAGGCTACTGGTAAGGCAATCATCAATCGTTGATTGGCCTCTTGCAGGTTTTGAAATTGACCGCCATAGGTTACATAATAACCTGCTGGCATATCAACATTCGAAGCCATAATTTGTTTGATATCCTCAATGATACTTTGTACATCCCTGTCACGTACATTGAAGCCAACAATAATTCGACGTTTAGCATTATCTCGCTGAATTTGTACAGGTCCGGGTTCAAAGGAAACGCTTGCCACTTCACTTAGCGGAATTTGCCTTCCTTCCGGGGTGCTCACATATAAATTCTGTACATCGGTAATATCAGTTCGGTAATCTTTATCCAATCGAACCACTAGATCAAAACGGCGTTCTCCTTCATATACAAGTCCAGCCGAAGTACCCGCAAACGCAGTTTCAATAGCATTGTTTACATCCTCTATATTCATCCCATATTGAGAAATCTTATCACGGTTCATTTGAATATTGATTTGTGGTAATCCAGTCACTTCCTCAACATACAAATCTGCAACTCCATCTACCGATTTTATTTTGCTCCCAACATTGCTGGCTAGATCTGAAAGAATATTAAGATCCTCGCCATAAATTTTGATTACAACATCTTGTTTTGCACCTGTCAAAAGTTCATTGAAACGCATTTGTATGGGCTGTTGAAAGCTAAAAGTAGCATTAGGGATTATTGACAGGGATTCTTTCATCTCTGCTGCCAGTTCTTCTCTTCCGCCTGCTTTTGTCCATTCCGATTTTGGACTTAAAATAACCATCATATCTCCTGCTTCAATTGGCATAGGATCCGTTGGTATTTCTCCTGAACCGATTTTGTTCACAACTTGCAATACTTCATCTGGATATTCATTTAATAATATAGTTTGCGCCTTCTGAGAAACATCAATCATTTGGTCAATGGAACTTCCAACGGGAACTCGTGTCTCTACTGCAAAATCCCCTTCGTCCAACTGCGGAATAAACTCGCCCCCCATATTGGCAAATACTACTAGTGTAATAGCAAATAACCCTATTGCCAATCCAATTACCAAAAGTTTTGCGTGAAGCGCAGCTTTTATAATAGGATTATAAATTCGCTGAAAGAAATCCATCATTTTATCAGAAAAATTTCTTTTATGTTCCGTCTTTCGACCGAGTACCAGAGCAGACATCATAGGAACATAGGTAAGCGATAAAATCAATGCGCCTAGAATAGCAAACATTACCGTTTGCGCCATGGGGTGAAACATTTTCCCAGCTACCCCAGTCAATGCTAAAATAGGTAGATATACAATTAGAATAATTATTTGCCCGAACGCTGCAGAATTCATCATTTTTCCAGCAGATCGTTTCACTTCGGTATCCATCTGTTCAGAAGATAGTTTTTCAACTCCGGCATACTTCTTTTTGCCGGTATGAATACCGAACATTACAGATTCAACAATAATTACCGCTCCATCTACGATAAGACCAAAGTCTATGGCACCCAAACTCATCAGATTCCCCGAGACTCCAAAGAGTTTCATCATTGATATTGCAAAAAGCATTGAAAGAGGTATGACAGAAGCCACGATCAATCCACCCCTTAAGTTCCCCAGAAAGAGGATTAACACAAAAATCACAATTAACGCCCCTTCTGTAAGGTTTGTGGTTACCGTTCCTATCGCGCGATCCACCAATTTTTTCCGATCCAGGTAGGGCTCAATGGTCACTCCTTCTGGTAAAGTTTCCTTAATCTGTTCAATTTTATCCTTAACAGCATTTATAACTGCAGAAGAGTTTGCTCCTTTTAGCATCATCACAATCCCCGTAACCACTTCTCCTTCTCCATTTCGGGTTGCAGCTCCATATCGAACTCCGTGACCGAATTGAACTTTAGCAACATCCCTAACAAGTATTGGTGTTCCATTACTCACTTTAACAACTATCTTCTCTAGCTCTTGCAAATTATTCACGAGGCCTTCACTACGTATGAAATATGCATTGGGTCCCTTGTCGATATAAGCCCCACCGGTATTTTGATTGTTTTTTTCAAGCGCAGTAAAAATTTCTTCAATAGTAATATTCATACTTTGAAGTTTATTAGGATCTATAGCTATTTCATATTGCTTAACAAATCCACCAAAACCACTAACTTCCGCAACCCCAGGTGTTCCCAATAGCTGTCTTTTAATAATCCAGTCTTGTATGGAGCGTAACTCGGTAGCATCGTATTGATCCTCATACCCTTCTTCGGGATGTATTACATATTGATATATTTCACCCAAACCAGTGGTAACAGGTGCCATTTCAGGCTCTCCCACACCTTCAGGTATATCTTTTGCTGCCAATGACAAGCGTTCTTGAACTTGCTGTCGAGCCCAATAGAGATCGGTATCTTCTTCAAATACTATGGTCACAATAGAAAGTCCAAAACGAGAAAAAGATCGCATATCCTTTATGCCAGGTATGCTTACCATTGTTTGTTCAACTGGAAATGTAACAAGTTGCTCCACTTCTTGTGCTGCAAGCGTAGGGGAAACTGTTATTACCATTACCTGATTATCTGTAATATCCGGTACGGCATCTATGGGTAATTGTGTTAAGGAATAGGTTCCCCAACCAATTAAGAATAAGGTTAATATTCCGACAACAAGTTTATTGTTGATAGAAAACTGAATGATTTTATCTAACATTATAGTAGAAGAATTATAAGATGGAAAACGAAAATGTGAAACACCATGAGCTTATTTTATAAACCCTTTAGATAAGTGCCTATAGTTTTAAATGCTAAAGATGAATTAGGGAAATAGTTATAACAAAGGATTATAACATAACTAAATAGGGATATAAATATCATCAAGTTCAGTATGAGCTTGAATAATATATATCACCTTAAGAAATTAACAAGACGGAGGTCCCCGAAGGGTATGGGAAGGTAATGCTGAAAAATATGGAATTATAGGATAATCCCGAAAGCGTTGTTTTTCAAAATTTGCGTACCAAATTTCTTGATTTTCAATGTCGACATTTAAAGCCGGATTTTGAAAAACTTTAATTTTTACATCTATATTTTTAACGGTGCCTGTTACATATTTTAAAGTTCTTTCATTCAAAGAATGCTGAAAGTGCTCAAAAATATGGCCAAGCTCTAGATGTTCTTGAGCAATTTGTTGTGGACCTATTTCAGAAGCATTAGAAACGTGCTCAGCATCAATATGAGGTACGATGTCGTGACCTATCATAATGAAGGCTGCTGCAAAAAAAAGTATATTTCTAAATAGCTTCAAAAAAGTATAATAAATACAAAATTAGGTCCAAAAATAGGTGTTTTATTCTAAACAACAAAATTTTCAATGAGTATGGTCAGTTATAAAAATATTACTATACAAGACTACACCAAATATTATAAGCACGAAAATAATAATTGTGACAATAAAGAATATTTTCAAGGCTTTATATTTTTTGGTAATTTCTGCCTCTGAATCTTTTTTATTTCTCTCTAGTTTCCTTTTATTTCTGCGATTTTCTGACATTAGTTTATATTGTATTATTCTAGGTAAATAATAGTTTTTAGTAATTAAAAGGTTAACGGAAATAGCTATAGCAAAAGCTTATTGCATAGCTAAATAGCGACATAAATAGTATCAAGCTCAGTTGAAGCTTGAATAATAAATATCACTTTAAAAAATTAACAGGAAGGAGGTCCTCGAAGAGTATAAGAGGATAATGTTGAAAAATAAGGAATTATAGGATAATCCCGAAAGCGTTGTTTTTCAAAGTTTGAGTGCCAAATGAATTGATTATCAATATCAACTGTTAAAGCAGAATTTTGAAAAACTTTCGTCTGAACATTAATGTTTTGATCATCTCCAGTTACATATTTTAATGTGCTTTCATCTGAAGAATGCTGCAAAAGTTCGAATATATGACCCAGCTCTAAATGTTCCTGGTCTATTTGATGGGAATCTGTTGACGAAGCAATAGAGAAAGAAATATTTTCATCGTGGGATATATCAGTATGAGGCACGATATCGTGGCCTATCAAAATGAAGGCTGCTGTAAAGAACAGTATATTTCTAAAGATCTTCAAAGAATAATGAATCCAAAATAAGTTGTGAAATTAAATATTTAATTTCAAATGGAAAAGTAAAATCAATTTTCTGTTTAAATTCTAAGTATTTACAATTTAAAATCTTTTTAAAAATTAATCACGCTATCCAATGCATCATCTGCATCTCTATGTATAAAGTTAGACTGATAATTTATTGTGGTAGTAATTGAAGAATGTCTATATAGTTTTTGAAGCATATTAATGGGAATTTTATCCTCTGAAATGTTTCCAAAGGAATGTCGCGCTATGTGCATTGTAATTTTTTTTAATATTTCAGCTTTTTCTGCAACCGTGACCAAATATTTGTTGAATTTCATATTGGCTGTTTTTGTTTTAGTATATATATCTTTGGCATCTTTTAAATTTGCCTTTTCCATTTCAGGAAATATAAAATTATCATCGTTTTTTTTACACTGGTAATAGTATTTCAAAATCGGAAATATTTTATCAGGAATTTTAAGGGATAATAGTTTTGAATTCTTATTCATTCGGTAATGAAGCCTTTCGTCATAAATATCGCTCCAACGAATTTGCAATACATCAGCTATACGAATTCCCGCAAAATAAAAACTAAAGAGCCAAACATTTCGAGCATGAGTTTCATTATCTGTGAGATTTTTAACAGTTTCAAGTTTTATAACCTCATTTTTGGTAAGACCTATTTTTTCGGTTTCTGGAAACTTAATTCGTATTTTATCTGAGCCGAAGGGGTAGAGTTTACTATCTACTATGTCCATTTTAATGGCTCTATTGTAGATCGTTCTAATCACAATAAGATTATTAACTATAGACCTTTCTGATATACTGCGAGTTGACTTTAAATAACTTTTAAATCTTCGAAGAAATTGTTCATCAATTTCTTGAAATGTAAGCTGTTTAGATTTGCAAAAGCTTAAAACGTGATTTACACGAGCTTTGTCGGATGAGAGTCTTGACAATTTCTTATTTGCTTCCAGTTCATCAAGAAATTCTTGCGCAACCTCAAAGAATGTAGTGGATTCAGAAGAGGTGTAGAGTTTTTTCTTTATTTGATTAGCAGATAAATCTTTTTTCTCGGATTGTAGTTCAATCAGCATCTTATTCGCCTCAGATAGTTTATAAGAAAGCAAACCATTGAGCCTGTTAGCATTCGAATGTGATTTTTTTACTCGGATATTTTTCTCATCCCAATCTTTTACGTCTATATAGTGACCTATATAGTGATAGTTTGAACGTCGATTCTTTGATATTCTAATAGCTAAAGGATACCGCCCATCTTTATTTGGTTTTTTTCTTAATACTATTTTTGCATTTGAGGACATACCATATAGTTTTATATTTCAAATATAATCATTTTTGGTACAACATAGGTACAACAAATTATGATTTTAAACGATTTAAAATGAAATCAAAGATTATTAAATACATGCTAATCAATTGATTATAAGTATGGTTAATCAAATTTGATATAAAAAGCGCTGGATTCAAAATCCAGTATTTTCGGATGTGCGGGTTCGATTCCCGCCTCGAGTACTTTTAACATATCAAATAACACCAAAACCCTATAAACTTCACTGTTTATAGGGTTTTTCTTTTTTCTTGTATTCATTTGATACCATTTGAATGCATATAAATAGTGTCCAATTCGGTGACCTAATTCGATTTTAAAAACAGGTCACCGAATGAGTTCGAACCTATTGATATATAGCAAATTACAGGTTTTTAATTCAAATTTATTCTTTACTTTTAAGATATAAAAATTAGAAATTATGCAGGATTTACTATCAGTTTTGTTTTTCATCAAAAGAAATAAGGTGGATAAAAGGGGTCTTGTTCCCATTTATATGAGAATAACATACAAGGGAAAAAGGGTGGAAATAAGCAGTATGAGGAAGATACAGTCTACCAAATGGTCTTCCGATGGAAACCAAGTGAAGGGAAATTCTTCGGAGGCTAAAATGATAAATAGGAATTTGGATATCATGAAAAATAAAACTTATGATATTTTTCAAAGGATTTTAGATTCTGGCGATCTTATAACCGCTGAAAATATTAAGAATTCCTATTTAGGGAATGATGTTTCCAAACATAGCATTCTGGAAATGTTCCAAGAACATAATGTAAAGATGGAAAAATTGGTTGGAAAGGAATACTCTTTCCGAACGCTCCAACGATACAAAACAACCCAAAAGCATCTAAGGGCTTTTATTTCTTCCGATTTCAAAATGAAGGACTATCCCGTAAAGAATATTGATACTAAATTCATTAATAGTTTTATATATTATTTAAAAACGGAACTTGACCAGTCTCATAATACAGCTCTGAAATATCTTTCATACCTTAAAAAGATTGTAAGAGTAGCTTATGCTAATGGCTGGCTAGAGAAAGATCCGTTCTATAATTTCAAATTAAAACTAAGGTTAATAGATCGCGAATTCCTAACTAAAGAGGAAATCATTAAAATAATGGAAAAGGAATTCACTATTCCGCGGATTGAAAACGTGAGAGATATTTTTCTTTTTTCCTGTTATACCGGCTTGGCGTATTCTGATGTTTTTAAATTAACTGCAGATGATATTGTTAAAGGTATTGACGGTAACCATTGGATTAAAATAAAAAGAACCAAAACTAAAACATTGAGCAGCATTCCCATACTACCGGTTGCAGAAAAGCTAATAGAAAAATATAAGAACTTAGAAAGTCCAACCAAAAAACTACTACCAGTTTATTCAAACCAGCGAATGAATAGTTATTTAAAGGAAATAGCGGATAGTTGCGGCATCAAAAAAAACCTGACTTTCCATATGGCCAGACATACTTTTGCAACTACCGTAACTCTATCTAATGGTGTACCTATAGAATCAGTTAGTAAAATGCTTGGACACCGCTCCTTAAAAACAACTCAACATTATGCTAAGATTCTTGATGAGAAACTAAGTGAGGATATGGATTTATTAAAAAAAAGAATTTCCATACAAGAAAATGGAGATATGTAAGGCAGTTAATTTTAGTAACTACAATTAAATAAAATATGACGAGTTTAATTTGAAAACCATCAGAATTTTTCCTGCATTAGACTTTTTTAAAAGTTTTTCTACATTTCTCCAAAAACATCAAAAATTCAAAATCAATCATTTGAATACAATTTTTATGTTCAAAATAAAGAACATAGCTTTTCGAATCACAAATTGCACTATTCTTAATCAAATTTAATTTAAAATAAATTTTATTCAATAAATATTGATTTCCTGTATCTTTAATTGATGAATTGTCAGAACGATTTTACTTTTCAATAAAGTAAATGTGATTTTAAAGAATCGTTTCAAGTTGACATCATCCTAGCTGAGATGCAAAATAAAAATTCATATATACGCGTAGGAGTCAGTTATTATAAAATAGTTGAAGCACCAACTATTGCCGGGCAGGTAAATGAACTTCTGGTTTCTTGGAATATTGAAACCATTCGCCAAGACCATGGAAAAACATTTCTAGCCAGTATTCCAAAATACGATGGCTTCACCTGTATTCCAAATCATCTAAATTTTCAATCTACCTATAACAATTTTTACAACACCTATTCTCCGTTAAGCCATCATATACTGGAAGGATCTTGTAGTGAATCCTTGAAATTTGTAAAACATATTTTCGGGGATCATTATGAACTGGGTTTGGATTATCTCCAACTCTTATATACCAAACCCATCCAGATACTCCCTATTCTTTGTCTGGTATCCCGGGAACGCTCCACCGGTAAAAGCACTTTTTTGAAATGGCTCAAGCAAATCTTTGAAAACAATCTTACCTACCTTACCAATGATAGCTTTAGTAGCCAGTTTAATGCCGATTGGGCGAATAAATTACTGATCTGTATCGATGAAGTCTTGTTCAATAAAGAAGAACTTACCGAGCGTATCAAATATTTAAGCACTACTAATTATAATAAGCTTGAAAAAAAAGGAGTGGATAAGCGTGAAGTAGAATTCTTTGGGAAGTTCATCCTTTGCAGTAACAACGAAGAAAACTTTATAAAAATAGATCATCATGAAACGCGGTTCTGGGTATTGAAGGTTCCGTCTGTCAAAAAGGAGCACACCAGTTTTTTAGAAACCTTGGAAAAGGAGATCCCTGCGTTTCTATATTTCCTTCAAAACCGAAGCTTACATAGTCCTCATCAAACCCGAATGTGGTTCACACCCAAACAAATTGAAACTCCCGCCCTAACTAAACTAGTTCAGAATAATCGAAACAGAGTAGAGAAAGAACTTGCAAGCATATTAATAATGGTGATGGAAAATCACGATCTCGAAGAAATCAAGTGTTGTCCCTTGGATATTTTAAATGCTTTGAGCAAAACAAGGTTGAGAACGGATTTGACCCAAATCCGGAAAATCTTAAAGAAAGACTGGAAACTTGAAAGTAGTCCGAACTCGAACCGCTACCAAAAGTTCACGCTCTGGGGAGATGGCAACACAAATCTTTCAGATGGCAAAGGACGCTATTTCACTATAAATAAAAAGTTCCTCCTGGAGCATTTTGAAGATCACAACTCAGATTAAATTCGAGAAATAAAAAGGAAAATGATGATTTGATGACAAAATGATGACACGGAAACCCTTGATTCTAGAGGGGGTTCGGGGCGCTGTCATCATTTCATCAAAATCAAACTAGTTTTTGGAGTAAACACTTTTAAATTCTTTCTTTTTTTGATGATTTGATGACAGAATACTCTAAGATCAGTGATAGTAAGAGATACGGCTGTCATCAAATTGTCATCAAACTGTCATCAAAAATAAAATGATGACAACTAATAAAAGAATAAGGAGCCTAACAAATAAGCACAATTCCACTCAAAAAAAAATGCTGCTGAAAGAAAAAATATAAATAGTAAAATAAGAGATTATGAGTTCAAAAAGAATAACCTGCGAAAGAGCCCGAAATCTTTCCATCGTAAAAACGTTGGCCAGCTTCGGGCACTTTCCAAGCAGGACCACGGAGAAAGAAGCCTGGTTTCTGAGTCCCCTTCGGTCAGAAACCCAGGCCTCTTTCAAAGTTTCTTTGGTTTTGAACAAATGGTATGACCATGGAACAGGAAGGGGCGGAAACGGGCTGGATTTGATCGTGGCCATGAAAAAGTGTTCGGTCAAAGAAGCACTAGAATTTCTAAGTAAAGAAAAAGAATTCTTTTTTTTTCAGCAGCCCATTTTAAAAAAGGAAAACTCTCCGACAATTGAAATTATCGAAACAAAAACAATCCAGCATTTGGCTTTGAAACAATATTTGAAGGCTAGAATGATTTCGATAAAAACAGCGCAACTATACTGTAAAGAAGTTCACCATCGAATTAAGGGGAAGTCGTGTTTCTCCATCGGTCTTCAGAATAAGGAAGGCGGATGGGAACTTCGGAATAAATATTTTAAAATCTCCAGTTCCGCAAAGAGCTATACTTATTTGGTCAAGCATTCAGAGCGATTGATAGTTTTGGAAGGGATGTTTGATTTTTTATCCATTGCGAAATTATTTCCAGAGGCACTAAAAAATTCCGATGTGATTGTTCTGAACTCGCTCTCTTTTTTACAAGCAGTTTCGGAATTGTTTGAAAATTATAAGGAAGTTGAATTGTATTTGGATCATGATGAGTCGGGAAGAATTCATTCTAAGGAACTAACCGATAGATATTCAAATGTGAAAGATACAAGTGAATGCTACATAGGTTATAAGGATCTGAATGAAAAGCTGATTTCAATTAGAAAAGAATTAACTAAAAAACTCCGGTGAACGCCCAAAGGGAGAATTTCATTTGGAGAAGCAAAGCAAGATGTGTCATTGTCATGACAATCTTGCTTTGCTCCCGGAGGTTGCAAAGATTTTAAAAGAAAAGATGAAACGGGAATACATCCAGATACGCTGCTCGATCTACGAGAAAAAGTTGCTCAAAAACAGAGCGGACAGAGCTGGAATTTCCCTTTCTGAATACCTGCGCTCCACAGCTTTTAAAATAAATATGGTAGAACGTATTACTCAGGAGCAACTAGAATGTTACCAATTACTCATTCAATATAAAAACAACTTTAGCAGGATCAGCAATATGTTTAAAAAGGGGAATCCAAGACTTGCCGAGGAAGTAAAACACTTGGCGGAAGAAATAAGAAATCATCTTAAAAATTTCAGAAAATGATTGGCAAAGGACATTCTATAGCAAGAACAGGAGCCTCTATTGGATACGGATGGAATCAAGAAAAGGATGCGGAAGTAGTACTAAAGGAATATCTGGCAGGGGATACTCCCGAAGAGATCACGGAAGAGTTCAAGATCATCCAGTCGCAAAATGAGCGGTGCATCAATAATACCTTGAGTTTTATACTAAGTCCCACTATTGAAGATGGAAGGGATTTAAGCGTAAAAGACTTGGAAGAACTCTCTAAAAAATTTTTAAAAGAGATGAACCTGCAAAACAACCAATCGATTGGTTTTGTTCACAGAGATAAAGCACATACCCATGTACATATTTATACCAACCGAATTGGCTTTGATGGAAAAGCATACAATGACAGTTTTATTGGGAAAAGAAGTCAGCTAGCAGCAGACAATGTAGCAAAAGAGTTGGGCCTTACAAGAGTCCGGGAAGTTCAACATGAAAAATTACAGGAACTAAATCCGCAGCGATTGATAATAAATCAGATCCATGATCGGGTATTGGAATCTAGGCCTAAATCATTAGATGAATATATCAGCAAGATGAAGGCGAACCAAGTAAACGTGATTCCAAGCATCAATAAATCAAATCAATTACAAGGGTTCCGATTTGAATATAAGGGAGTGAATTTAAAGGGAAGTGAGGTACACCGATCTATGACGGGAGGTAAACTCATTGGAGAAATAACTAGAAATTCAGCATATACAAGAATGAAGGAAGTGCCCAACAGTTTAAAACTAATGGATAAAACAGTGCAACTCAGCACCAATATGGCAGCAAGTATAGCCAAAGGATTAATGAAACAAGTAATTAAAAGAAGCTTAGATGCGGGAATAGGGTTTTAAAGAATTAAAAAATGAAAAAGCTAGACGAAATTATGGAGCTCATGACAGATGAGATGGAAGACTTTAAGGTTGCTATTTTAAAACTTGAAGTGCTTTCAAAGCAACTATCCACTTTAAGCATTCCCATCAGTACCGAGGCTTTGGATAACAACCTGAATACCTTTTTGGAAAAACAGGAAGAGGAGAACATGTTGAAAGATGAAGTTCTGAAGGAGATAGATAAGAAATTAAAACACGCAAGAATAATTCCGAATTATCTGCTGATCCTGGTTTGTTCACTGGGTATCCTTTCATTAAGCCTCTTGGGTTATTTTGGATGGTCTTCACAAGAAAGACAGAACGAAAAGTTTGAACTTTATCAAATTTTCACGGAAACCAACAATGAAAAATATCAAGAATATTTATTGAAAAATCCGGAGATTCAGGATGATTTTAAACAGTGGTTGGAGGAGAAAAAATAAGCGTTGTCATGACAAATGGCTTTGACGCAAATTATCCTAATTTTACAGTAAATGGCTTCGAAACCCCAATAAAATCATCATTTTTTACTGTAATAGATGCGGTATAAGTAGTTTGCGCCCTATGCTGTTTTTATTTACGCTTAACTTCCCGTACGCTATAAAAACAGCACAGGAACCACGCGCAGTTAGTTATGGTAGATATGGGGGCTAGATTTAAATTTTTCATTTCTAATGAGAGCAATTTTTAAAATTTTTGAGATTTGAAAGAAGATTTAAATTATATCCGCTTTAATTATCAAATTCGTTTAATCTTTCGCCTAGCAATGGTTTCGAATTTGCAATAGCATTTTAAGTTATGCAGGTAAAATGGATTATTTGCAAAATGAATATTACATAATTCAATTTATCCATAATCGTTACTTTTTTCTATTATGTGAATTAAGTTAGAATTGTATTAATTAATGATTAACTGGAGAGTGCAAATCCTGAATTTTTACAGAATAAAGGAGAATTACTTTGCCAATTATATTCTTGATTATGCATTAATTTTTTTTAATAATTTATGCATTTTGAGAAAATGAATAGACTCAACTTTCAGAAATTAGCTCAATATATAAGTCCTTCAATATAATAGCCTAAAAATATATATTGGAATAGTTGTATTTTTTAGCTCCTGTGATTAGAACAAATATCGGTAAACTTATAATTTATTATCTTCAATGAAATTATGAAAAAGCTATATAGACGTATCCCTTATATATTAAGTATTGTTATAGTTGTAACTATAACCGTACAACTTTATTGGAGTTATACAGAATACCAGAAAAATACGGTTGCTTTTAAAAACGAAATACAAAATGCACTGGACGTTACTATCGATAATTACTTTGTGGATTTTGCGAAAGAAAATTCGGTATCGTTGAAAGTTAAAAAAGAATCCGGTAACAATCCTGACAATTTTACTATCACTGGGGGTAATAAAAAAATTATAGATAAGATCCGTCCTGATAATACAGATTCAATGAATGTAGATAAATCTTCAGACAGTCTGAAGATGTTGAATAACATTAAGGATATTTATATATCTATCAACGAAGATTCTATCAATTTTAAAAAATTAAAAATTCTCTTAAATGCTGAACTAAAACGAAGAGATTATAACATTCCATATAAATTAAATCATTATAAAAAAGATTCGCTTTTCGCTACTTCCCGCAGCAAATCCTTTTCATCAGGTGAATTTAGTGTAATGGGAAAATCTACCTATTTCAAAAATAGGGAAAGCATAGAGATTCAATTTCCAAATGCAATTCAAGTTATCCTGAAAAGGAGTTTTCTTAGTATTCTAATTTCTCTCTTATTAATGATCTCAATTCTGTTTGCATTATTCTATATGCAATGGGTTATAAAGCAGCAAAAACAAATTTCTGAAATTAAAGATGACCTAATAAGTAATATAACACATGAATTTAAAACTCCAATCGCAACCATCGGGGCAGCCCTAGAAAGTATACGCTTTTTCAACACAAACCATGATCTTGAGAAAACCAATAGATATTTGGACTATTCCGATCAACAGCTTAAAAAGTTAGAAAATATGGTTGATCACCTTATGGATACAGCACTTTTAGATACTGAAAATTGGACACTTGACAAACATTCGGTAGACATACACAAATGGGCAACAGCCATTATTGAAAATTATAGGATGAATGCTGATGAAAAAGAAATCAAACTTAAGATCTCCAAGGATTCGAAAATTCAATCGTATATTGAACCCTTTCATCTGGGAAATTGTCTGGGTGCTTTGTTAGATAACGCAATAAAGTACGGAGGAAGTCAAATTGATGTAGCCATTGAGAATAAAAAGGAGTTAACCATACGAGTCAGCGATAATGCTAACAGCTTAAACAAAGAGCAGGCGGCAAACATTTTTGATAAATTTTACCGTGTTCCGCAAGGCAATCTGCACAATGTGAAAGGTTATGGTATTGGCTTATATTATGTCAGAAAAATAGCTGAAAAACATAATGGAACGGCAGAAATTTTTATAAAAAATAATAAGACATCATTTATCATTTCTATACCTAATGAATAAAATAAAGTTATTATTAGTTGAAGACGAAATAACTCTGGCTCAAATAATTAAAGAAAGTCTCGAAACACGTGATTTTCTTGTACTACATTCTCGAAATGGAGAAGAAGCTTACCAAATGTATCAGGATAATTCTCCGGATATTTTGGTGGTAGATATTATGATGCCTGTAAAGGATGGACTTACTTTAACAAAAGAGATTAGAAGTAATGATACTCAAACACCAATCATTTTTCTTACTGCCAAATCTCAACCCCAGGATGTGGTTGCTGGTTTTGACACGGGTGGAAATGATTATCTCAAAAAACCTTTTAGTATAGAAGAACTTATTGTACGTGTAAAAAACCTAGTAAACAGTAAGCCAAGGCACGATAACATGCATGTGCTAATTTTAGGCCAGTATAAGTTCAATCCGAATAACCAAACCCTGCAGTATAAGGAAGAAAAAATTGATAGCCTTACAAGCAGAGAGAGTCAATTGCTCTTATTTCTTGCAGAGAATAAAAACCAGATAGTAGAGCGTAATACGGTTTTAGATTTAATGTGGACAAATAATGATTTCTATTCATCTAGGAGTATGGATGTATTTATAAGTAAACTCAGAAAACTTCTGAATAAAGATAAAACCCTGAAAATTATGAATGTTAGAGGAGTCGGATATAAGTTAATCGCCTAAGTTAAAATCTGTATTTGATGCTCAAAAGCGCATAAGCAGGAACAAGACTAATCCGTTTCTGATAGGACTTAAAGGAATTAATACTTTGCAATAGATATTCACGTTCGTTTAATAAATTGTTGAATTTAACGGTTCCTGACCATCTGCTTTGCTTGGGTTCATATACGATATTTGCGTTCATAAAGGTGTAATTTTCTTTGTTTAGAACGTAAAGTTCATTGTTTAGATTGATCTTTATAGATTCAAAAATCTTTATGTCAAAGTCGGCAAAGGCTTTCGAAGTTTCAAAAGAATTAGTTTCATTTCTAAGCTTGGAAGAAGAATAACGGTAGGCAAAACCACTTGAAAAATTAAACCATTTATCAAAATAAGAACTCACGGAAAATGAATAATTTCCTGAATAATTCTGAAGCTTAAGCTCACTCGTTTGATTAATAGAAAATGGAGACTGAATGAAGCTCTGGTTGGTTTCTAATTTTGTTGCCAGTTTAAGCTTGTTGAAATAGTTAGTGAAGATTAAATTAGCTAAGGTATTCTCACCGTTAGAAGTGGGTATGAATTCATTGAAAATAAAGTTTTGATTTGTAAATGCTCCTGGAGCATAACCGGAATGGGTGATAGTATGTAATGCAGAAGCATTTATCGAAAATCCTTTGATATCATTATATAAGCTATAGTTTAAAGAAAAAACAGAGTTCCCTAGTTTTTTGACATCATCCGAACTACTAATAAAATCCTGATAGGAATTCAGCGCATAATTAGGCAAAAGTAATTGCAACCCAGGTAATTCTTCCTTATAACTATAAGTCAATCGAACCACTCCCTTATTTTTGAGCTTATGTTTTAAAGTAAGGTTGGCATTTTTCAACAGATATTCTTCACTATTAAACCAGCTCCGCTTAAAAGATATTCCTCCTCTTAGATAATTATCCTGAGTAAGTTTAAATTTTAAGGAATTGCTTATTGCTAAAAAAAAATTATCAATATTCAAGTTATTAGTATAGCCTTCAAAATTTTCTTCTGTTTCGGTATAAAGTGCACTTTTCGCAGTTTCTCCCTCATTATGAATATGTAACTGCAAGTTATTTTCCCATTTTTGAGACTTGGTCACCATTGAACTCTGTAAACCGTAATAATTGAACTTGTTACGAACATTCTGGTAAAAGGTTTCATCGATTTTCGTTACTAACAGAGCATTCAAACTTGGATGAAGAATTTGTGCACTTTCTTTAGAATCACCATATCCGAAATAAAGATAATTGTTCAATGCACTATTGTTAGTCAATAGATACGTATGTTCTAAATGGTTATAAAATGTTTCTGAAGTAATATCATTTTGCTGCGCAATTTCTTCATTGCCTAAAGTGATGTTATTCAGTGCATTATGTGGGTTCAGATTGTAACTGACAGTATTATTAAAATAATTTCTGGAGTTGGGGGCGAATTTAAGTTCAAACTGAGTAGCTCCTATTCTATTAGTATTCTGATAAGTGCTAGTTTCAAAAAAAGTAGTGCTATTCGTACCTGTGAAATATTCGGTCTTAGCCTGATAATCTTGTCTGGTTCTGTCTGAAATAAAGCTTACATCCCCTCTAAAAGATAGTTCGTCATTTATTTTTGTGGATGATCCGATTGAATGCAGCATAGAGGTATTAAAAATACTTCTGGTATTGAAAATATTCTGTTCTTGTTCATCAATGGAAAAAATAGTGAATGGCTTTTTCTCGATCTTTTGAAACAGTTGAGATAGATCAATTACTGTATTTTCACTTTGTAACAAGTTGGCTGCTTTGTTCCCGGTATTGTTGGCATTACTAAACTCTAATAATTTAATTCGCTTTCTAAGTAAGCCCAGAGTCAAGGCTGCTTCATATCGGTTTTCCAGGCCATACCCTCCGGAAATATTACCAAACAATACATATTTGAATTCATCCTTGAGCTTTAAATTAAGCGCTACTTTTTCAGAACTTGATAACTGTTTAAAAATTGGATTTTCTTCATAATTTTCTAGAATCTGTACTTCTTCGAGCGTTTTTGCATCTAGATTCTTTGATAAAATTTTATAGTTTTTATCAAGTATATTTTCTCCTTCAACTAATAGGCTTTCAATAGGCTTACCATGGGCTTTAATACTACCGTCGGGTAAAACTTCGATACCAGGTAATCTCTTTAAAAGGTCTTCAACAGTTTGTTCCGTATCAGTAGCATATTGTGAAACACGTATAAACGTGGTATCAGAATTTATTCTAATTTTTTGATGACCTTCAACAACTACTTCTTTTAAGGACTCCATTTTTTCTACCATTTCAAAATCCAGAAAATCCAACATTTTTTGATCGGCTATTGCTATTTCTTTTCTAACAGTCGTAAATCCTAAACTGGAAGCTTCAATGATTATTGCCTCGTTGTTCTTTATAAACTTTAATTCATAATTTCCATTTTGATCGCTATACGTATAATCAAGAACTTGATTTTCTGTATTCCTCGCTTGTAATAGAACAGTTTCAAGAGGTTGAAGCTGCTCATCCATAATACTGCCCCTAATAGCTATTTCCTGCGCATAATTATTCCCATAAATGCAAAGTAAAACAAGGAGAAATTTGATCTTCATAAAGGATGGATAAAACTAAAACCCCGTTATAGATGGGGTTTTAGTGTGTAGTAAGAATATTAAATTAATCAAATACTTCGACGCTAATAGTTTCAATACCCCCTGTCTTTACAGTAACATTACCACCCATTTGCTTAGCAATTAGAATAGCTTTTGTTTTATTACGTTCGACTAATTTATCTAAGGTTTTCTTATATTCCTCGATTGAAATATATGGATATTGATTATCTACTTTAGGTTTATCCATCGGTCCAACACTAAGATTCCTGTTTAGAGGGTATTCAATAGATTTAAAATAAAGATACATCTCTTTTTCATCGTCGTATGCTTCCAGAATTAACCCCGGAAGACCTTGTAATTTCCAGGGACCATAGGGTAATGGTATGGCATCGGTATACCATGCAGTATAATTTTTTCCTCTAAAAGAACCGGTGGCTTTATGGCAGGTAAGACTACCGATTGTTTTTGTTTCCAATCCTAATTTCCAGTCTATTTGGGGTCTTTTCTCACGCCCGTAAACTGGTTCTTTATATTTTTTGTTCCACCAAAGACTGTCCTTTTTTCGGTTGTAATAAACCTGTTTTCCTTGTGGTAATGTATGTTTCCCTAAGTAAATTTGTTTAGTTCCGTCTACCTCTTTGATTTGGTTTTCTTTTAATTCCGTCTGTTTTTCAAGAGAATCTTTAGCAGTTACATAATAAGATGCCTCTTTATTAAAAATTAGATATGCGTTAAAATCTAGTCCAACTGGTCCGCCTTTCCCCGGGCTTTCTATATGACCATAGTAAACAATGCCCTTATCCTGAGCTTGACCAAAGGTTATTGAGGTTATAAATAAAAAGATTAATAAAAATTTCATGTTATTATAGTTGAATTTAATTAAATAAAAACCCTTCCCTGAAATAAGAGGAAGGGTGTTTTTCCTAGGCACATAAAGCCATAGCTATTCCAATAAGTTGAGAGGTACTATAGGTTTCACAACTTACATCGTAAGAAGATCCATCCTCACAATTTACGGTAATTGAAACCCTTACAGCATCAATAGTTGTTTCAGCTTCTAATGTTTCTGTACTGCTCGCGTTAGCTTCAGTCACGAAATTAGAAATCTCGGATTTCGCTTCATCATTTGAGGCAAAAGCTCCCATAGACATAAGTCCAAATGCTGAAAGTAAAAATAATTGTTTCATAATTAAATGGTTTATGATTAATTATGGTATAAAGCAAAGCATTGATATCAAAGAAAACAGTTAACTAATGTTACCTAATGTTAATAAATGTTAATTGAGGTTTAATTTTATGATTATCATGATTTAAATTAAGCATGTGTTCAGATTGATAATAAGTGAGCTCACGCGTTGTATATGCTAAGTACATTTAGTGAGTGTGATTATCGACCTCACCTTGCGGGTGTACAAGCTCATAATTAAATTCGCAATCTATGATAAGTTCAATACCGGCTTTCTCGGCCTTGTATTTTATTTTAGTCATTAATTCATAATAGCTCCAGTTTCTCAGTACAAATTCCTCCTCTTTTGTAATCACGATCTTGTCTTCTTGATTTAATAAAATGAGCGTTCCAGTTTGGTGTGTAATGCAAAAATCGATTAACCTTCTGCTGTATACGTGTATACGATAGTGCAGATAATTACTTTTTCAGCTCGTAGAACCCTTATACAGTTTTATTTTTTGTTTTGGGCCCCTTTACCTGATTTTGCATTGGTGGCAACTTACTGCCCTTTTTCGTGCGGCCTGTATTGCTAGATATCGGTATAGAAATTTTCCCTGGTTCCGATGGTGAGTTTGGACCAGAAATAAATTATTAAACTATACCCAAAAGGATATAATTTAATAATTATCAAGTGTAATATACCTTTTAAGGTATAAAACATAAAAATTTAAGTATATTGCACCCATAAAGGTATATTTATGGAAAATTGGAATCGTAGCAATCCTCTTGCTGAATATGTGCGAAAACAAAGGAAAGCGAGTAAAATGACCCAAACCGAGCTCTCCGATCTAACAGGAGTAGGGCTGCGTTTTGTTCGTGATCTAGAACAAGGTAAGCCCAATTTAATGACCGATAAAGTAAACCAAGTATTGCTTTTTTTTGGCGCCACTTTGAAACCTCAGCCTATAACAAATGAGACAAGTTAAAATTTTTATTGACGATATATTAGCTGGAATACTATCTGAGAATGAGGAAGGATATTTTTTTCAGTATGAAATGACTTATTTGGATAGTATGGTTAAGAAACCTGTTAGCTTGACATTGCCACTTCAAAAAGAACCTTTTAAAGCCGAATATTTATTTCCGTTTTTTGATGGTTTAATACCAGAAGGCTGGTTATTAAATATCGCTCAAAAAAACTGGAAATTAAATCCGCGTGATCGTATGGGATTACTGATGGCCACCTGTAAAGATTGTATAGGTAATATAAGTGTGAGACCGTTATGAAAAATTGTTTAGCCTGTTTACAGCCTTTAGAAAAAAATGAAATAATCTATCACCCTAAATGTCTTGCAGATTTCTGGCAGAACGATACTCCTGTACTGAAATTAGACTATTCAATATTAGAACTTGAAAAACTAGCCAAAGAAAATATCTCACAACGTATCACGGTGCCCGGTGTACAGCCAAAACTTTCATTAGGGTTTACAGACCAAGAAGAAAATAAAAGATTAACAATAGTGGGAGCATTGGATGGTAAATATATTTTAAAACCACCTTATTCACAATATCCCCAAATGCCAGAATTAGAGGCTTTATCGATGCTAATGGCTCAGGCTTGTGGAATTGCAACAGTTCCTTTCTTATTAATTCCTTTGAAAGGTGGTGTGTTGGCATATCTTACACGTAGAATAGATCGGGATCAGGAAAAAAATAAATATGCTATGGAAGATGCCTGCCAATTTACAGAACGCCTTACCGAACACAAATATCGTGGCTCTTATGAACAAATCGCTAGAGCTATCTTAAAGTATAATGGAAATCGACTGATGGACGTCGTACATTTTTATGAGCAGGTAATTGTATCTTATCTAATTGGTAATAATGATATGCACTTAAAGAACTTTTCTTTGATATCCACAGAAACCAATTCATATCAATTGGCACCAGCTTATGACATGCTTGGTGTAAAACTGCTAATGCAAGAAGATGATGAAGACCTAGCGCTAACACTTAACGGGAAAAAGAAAAAACTTAAGAAGCAGGATTTTAATGAAGCCATGTTAAAAGCTCATATACCAGAAAAAGCTATTGAAAACCTTTGGAAACGTATTGAAAAAGGCATGACTCAATGGTCAGAATTGATTGATAATTCTTATTCGAAACAGAGTATGAAAAATGATTTTAAAAAACTAATAAAATATAATATGTCCAATATAGGACTTACAAAGATCTAAATATCTATATGAACAATATACTACAATACGAATCTAAAGTATGATCTACTGCTGATCTTTTAATTGGTGCAGGAATAAAACAGTCAGACTTCCCGAAAAGGAGAGCTCTTACCACAACTAGATATTGATGGGATACTAGAGCTTTGTTGAAAGAGATTGAGGGTTTAAATAAAGAAGGTATTTGTAAAAAAGAATGAGAAGGATAATAGAAGCTATACTTTTTAATGAAACAAAGTAACTAATATTATTATTTTCAGTAATTGAAACTGATACCCATATTGGCTCAAGAACTGTAGAATGTTTTTGAAGAATAAAAGGTTATGAAATAAGTAAATATGAAAATATACCAGAATAATGGAAATGCATTAAAAATCATAAAGGAAAATCCCTTCAAGTTAGAAAGTGAAATTCAATCAGTATTTGAAGCTAATTTAGAATCTATAATGGATTTAGAGTTGGTAAAATCTGAATTTACAATTAAGAATAAGCGGATTGATACCTTATCGTACGATCCTTCAAGCAAGGCATTCATAATTATTGAATATAAACGAAATAAGAATGTAAGTGTTGTAGATCAAGGCTTCACCTATCTCAGCTTAATGCTTGAAAACAAGGCAGATTTTATTGTAGAGTATAACGAGACTTTAAATGGGAATTTGCAACGCAATGATATTGACTGGTCTCAAACAAGAGTAATTTTTGTTTCTACAAGTTTTACTGAAAATCAAAAGACCGCTACCAATTTCAAGGATATAGCTATTGAACTTTGGGAAGTTAAGCGATACGAAAATGGATTAGTATCGATTAACGAGATTAAGAAATCAAAATCTGCAGAAAGCATTAAGCCCATTACAGCTGCAAATACAGATTTGCAAAGAGTAACTCGGGAAATAAAGGTATATACAGAAGATGAGCATTTAATTAATAAGACCGATGAGATTAAGGAGCTATATGAAACATTTAGAGATGCTATTCTCAATTTGGCAGATGATATTGAATTAGAGCCAAAACTTGATTATATCGCATTTAAGAAAGGCTCTAATATTGTCGATATCTGTGTTCAAAGAAAAGGCTTAAAGCTTTGGATTAATCTTAGAAAAGATAAATTAGACGACCCTAAACATTTAATGAGAGATGTATCATCTATAGGTCATTGGGGTAACGGAGATTATGAAATAGTCGTAAAGAACACCGACAATATTGAATATATTTTAAGTTTAATAAAACAGGCTCTTTAGTACCTAATAGCCATTTTAAAAGACAACCAGATATGTCAATTTTACTTACACAGGAAAGTTTAATACATAAGACAGGAACTAATCCTACGCAAGGTGAAATTAAGCCTATGCGTAAAAAATATTATAAAGTACTTACCGAATCTGTGGGCGGTGATGCACCAAAAGATGTAATCAGATTTTACCAATATGGAAAAGGAAGAATAGCAAATCCCAAAAGCTGGCCAAAATATATAGCAAAAATAGGCCATAAGTGGTACCCAAATGAAAGTATAACAGAACATTTCTTTACAAGTGTAGGGAAGTCTTTCGGAATTGAAATAGCCAATTCACAATTAGTTTTTGCTGAAGGGTATATCCGATTTTTAAGTGAGCACTTTCACAGTGAAGAGCAATCTTTAATACACGGTGCAAATATCTTGTCGAGATATCTTTTAGAAAAAGACACTAAATGGATCGATGATCTTGACAATCAAAGACTATTGAAGGGTGAAATAAACATTAAAGATGTAATCATAGCTTTGCAAGATGTTTTTCCAGATTCGAGAATATTAGACGGTTTTGTAGATATGTTATTATTTGATTGTTTAACTGGCAATAATGACCGTCATTACTATAATTGGGGAGTAGTAACTCATATTAAAAACAAACATGAGCCATACTTTTCACCCATCTATGATACTGCAAGAGGATTGTACTGGAACAATGATGAAAAATTTATACTATCTTTGCACAATGATTCAGAAGAAGCACAAAATAAAAGAATTGATAAATACGTTAAGAACTCAGTCCCTAAGGTAAGCATTCCAAGTAATGTAAAGTGTAACCACTTTCAGCTTATAGAATTCCTCAAGAATAACCAGTATATTAATAAGAAACACATCGCAAGATGGACAGATGAAACAAGTTTGGAACAAACTTTGAGTATTCTTAATAAGGACTTTGTGAAACTTTTCACACAAGAAAGACGATTAATACTAGAGAAAATACTTAATTTAAGGTTTCAAACGCTTAAAAGCATTATTCAATAATTATGTTAAAGCAATTTAAAAAATACATCAAGTCTCAGGTAAAGGTAAATGTAGATGATTTGCCTTGTACTTATGAGCAAATAAATTACAATCCTAAATTCCAATTGAAGTATCACGATACTATTATTGGGTATTTAAACTATGACGATTCTATTTGGACGTTTGATTATTCTACTTGGTTCAAAAATCAAAATGATCTTCAACCATTATTTGAATTTCCTATAAAAGATAAGTTTTACAAATCAGAGGAGTTATGGCCATTTTTTGAAAGTCGTATACCTTCAATAAAACAACCTAAAGTTCAAGAGTATTTAGATTCTCATCCATCAGATCGAAATAATAAAGTAAAATTATTAGAGCTTTTTGGAGTGACATCGGTCAATAATCCATATAAACTCAATCTTAATTTATAAAAAAGGGTGCTTTTAGCACCCTTTTTTATTATACCATGGCTTAATTAAAAACTAATGTTTTATAATCATATTTAAATTTAGAATATGAAAGGAAATCAATTGGTTTCTAAAGAATTTAGAATAGAATTTTGGGTGGAGAATAAAATTGTGAATTTCAAAACTAGTTTTTAGTAATTCCTAAGTGTTAAAACTAAGTTAAAGGTGTCTAATTCGGGGACACTCCAATATGCAATGCTTGGGCAGCCCAATATTAAAGGCGTAAGCAAATATTAAAGCACTCCCGCCTCGAGTACTTTTAATATATCAAATTACACCAAAACCCTATAAACTTCACTGTTTATAGGGTTTTTCTTTTTTCTTGTATTCATTTCATACCATTTGAATGAATTCAAAAGGTGCTTTCCGGCATAATTAAATTACCAAAATAGAAAAATGGATGAATCTTACTGAGGGGACAAACAAATAAATCGCATTTTCAAAAACCATCATCCTTTTATAAAGTCTAACTCCAAATCATCTTAGAAATTCGCAGTTTTTCTAACGCATTGGTTTGTAGCACTGGTTTTTACATACTTTCTTTTCTAAGTACCACAAGGGGTGGACTTTTTATTACACTTATACTATTCGATAAACCAATTATGAGTACTAAAAGGCTTATTCCGGGAAGAAGAACCAAGAATGGGAATAGAGAAGGAACAAATGGCGTGTCAAAAACCTGCCAGGCCAACAATTGGCTACTGATCAGGGAGAGCAATATTCCAGATAATGATCCTATAACTCCAAGATAGATATATTCTAAAGCTAGTATCCTTAAAATTTGGTTACTTGTGGCGCCGATGGTTCTTAACAACACACTCTCTTTGATCCTTTGATATTTACTTGTTCTCACGGCACCCAACAAGACAATTACTCCAGTTAGAATACTAAAAAAGGCCATAAAATTGATAAGCCAGGAGATTTTGGCAAGAAGACCTTCAATAACAGTTAAAACTTGCCTTAGATCTATTATAGAAACATTAGGGAATTTACTTACCAGTTCTTGTTGCAAGGCTGCTGAAGATTCCTCGTCTTTAACCAGGGTTGTCAAAACTCGGAATTGTGGCGCATCTTCCAGAACTCCCTTAGGAAAAACAATAGAAAAATTCATCTGCATCCGGCTCCAGTCAACTGTTCTTATGCTTCCTACAACAGTATTTAAAATTACTCCCTGAACGTTAAAAGTTAGTTTATCACCAACGGAAACTTTTGCATCTTTAGCAAAATTGTCACTAATTGATATAGGTACAAGCTCTGTGTTATTAATCTCAGAAATCCATTCCCCTTGTTCGATAGTTTCCGAAGCAATAATAGAATCTCTATAGGTTACTCGAAACTCATGGTTCAAAATCCAGCCGTTCACCCCTGAACTTGAATCCTTTTCAATCTCGTTAATAGATTTTCCTCTAATGCTGCTAACCCGCATCGTTACTATTGGAATATTATTTATTACAGGCAGCTCATTTCCAGTAATTGTACTAGCAATTTCTTCTTGCTGCTCTGTTTGTACATCGAGCAGGATCATATTGGGACTGTCGGTTTGAGCTTCAATGGAAGCTTGTGCGAGCAATATATCTTTGGTAAAATACAAAGTGCTTATAAGAAAAGTTCCTACCCCAATGGATAGGATTAGAGTGAGAGTCTGATTTTGAGGTCTGAAAAGATTTAATAAACTCTGCCGTGCAGGAAAACCCCAAGAGGATGGGAAGTCTTTTTTAATAGCTTTCATGAACAATTGCGCTATTCCTGAAAGTATAGAAAAGGTAACCACAATTCCTGCAACAAATGCAAGAGAATATCTCCAGTCCTCCAAAAGCCAATAAGAGAAAAGAAGGATAAAAAGGAATATCCCGACCAAAACCAGAATTCCTGCTTTTCCAGAATTTTCTTTCCCTTCACTTTGAACGCGTAAAGCCTGAAGTGGCGAAACATATAGAGTTCCCATAAGAGGATAGAGCGCAAATAAAACAGACATAAAAACCCCAAGTAGAGCACCCATAAAAATTACACGTGGTGAAAAGCTCATCTGAACATCTACGGGTAATAGATCCCCTAAGAATAATGGGAATAGTTGCTGAAGTAAAATACCTGCGGATGTACCTAGTATCCCTCCCAGCAATCCCATAAAAGCAATTTGAGTGAGATATATGAGGAAAGTTTGTCTCCGGGATGCTCCAATACATTTTAAAACTGCAACCGCACGTAGTTTTCCTTTTATATAAATACTTATAGCACTGGCTATGCCTACACATCCTAAAAGCAAAGCGATGAAGGCGACAAGATTGAGGAATTTTCCAAAATTTTCATACCTACGGCCTAAACGTTCACTTGTAGAAGCATGGGTGTCCAGATCGGCATAGTTAATATCTAGCACATCCTCCAGACTGTTCTCGAGATTTTCCATGCTTGTCCCGGGATTTGCCACAAAATAATAGTCGTAACCTATTCTGCTTCCGGTTTGCACCAGTCCTGTTTTTTCAATAAGCCGGTAAGGCATCAAAACCGGTGGCGCGATAGAGCTGAAAATGGAAGTGCTTCCAGGAACAGATATCAGAGTTCCTGCAATAGGGATGGTTATTTCACCTATTTTAATACTGTCACCGGTCTTCAGTCCCAATTGCAGCATAAGTGTTGCATCTACAAGAGCTGCTCCATTTTGTTGATATTCATTAGCAGCAGCCGCAGGTTCTGTTTCCAGTTCTCCATAAAAAGGGAAATTCCCTTCAATTCCTCTTACCTGCACCAATTTAGTAGCTGCTGTGGAAGGAAAAGCGGCCATGGAAGCAAAATTTATTTCCTTGGCACCTGCACCGCCAAGAGAATCTATAATTTCCTGCACCTTCTCATTAACGGGTTTATCACTGTCTATAGTAAAATCGGCACCCATTAAGGATTTGGATTGTAGCTGAATGTTTTCTTTAAGATTTTGACCGAAAGATTGAATGGAAACTACCGCAGCAATGCCCAAAACAATAGACGCCATAAAAAGGATCAGTTTATTTCCACTTGCTTTTCCGTCTCTCCAAGCCATCTTTAAGATCCATCCAAATTTGGCACGAGAGGATGTGGTTGCTTTGTCGCTATTCATCAGGATGCAGTTACTGGGTTTTCAATGATTCTTCCTCCTTTAAGCCGAAGGATGCGCTGTGTTTTTTGCGCAAGTTCAAGATCGTGAGTTACAATTATCAAAGTTGTACCAGACTCTTTATTTAAATTGAATAGAAGTTCAATAACTTTTTCTCCGGTTTCCGCATCCAAATTTCCTGTAGGCTCATCTGCAAAAAGAATTGAAGGGCTATTAGAAAAAGCTCTTGCCACAGCAACTCGCTGTTGTTCCCCTCCTGAAAGTTGACTGGGATAATGATGAAATCGGTCTCCCAATCCAACTTTTTCAAGAAGTTCCCTGCTTATTTTGGAAGCGTTTTTTGATCCCTGAAGTTCAAGGGGCACGGCAACGTTTTCTACAGCAGTAAGAGTAGGCAAGAGTTGAAAATCCTGGAAAACAAAGCCTACATTCTTATTTCTAAGAATGGCCCGTTCATCTTCTGTAAGGCTTTCAATTTCTGTTCCGCATAATTCTATAGATCCGGAATTGGGTCTGTCAAGTCCTGCACAAAGTCCAAGAAGGGTTGTTTTTCCGCTTCCGGAAGGTCCAACAATGGCAAAAGTTTCACGTTCTTCAATGCTGAAATTAATATCGTGCAGTACGGTTAGTTTTTTAGATCCGCTGGAATAGGTCTTATCTAAATTGTGAACGTTTAATATCTTTGCCATCTTTAGATTTTGTAATTTTTAATTCGGATAAAACAAAATAAAGAAATGATTTGGATTTAAAACCTTTGCTATGAGAAACTTGTCTATATTTTATGTTTTGTTTGCTTTCCTTTTATTAACTTCTTGTGGTGAAACTGCAAAGAAAGATCAAGAAGTTGTTATAAAAGAGCAGGTTTCTGGAGAGGAAACTTCTCAAGGAAATGGGGTTATCTTATTCTTTGGTAACAGTCTTACAGCCGGAATGGGTCTTGATCCGGAAGATGCCTTTCCTGCAATAATTCAACAAAAGATCGATTCACTAGGGTTGGAATATCAGGTTGTAAATGCAGGATTAAGTGGGGAAACTACTGCTGCAGGAAGAAATAGAAT
The DNA here is from genome assembly GCA_002364325.1 of Gillisia sp. UBA3175. Taxonomy (GTDB): domain Bacteria; phylum Bacteroidota; class Bacteroidia; order Flavobacteriales; family Flavobacteriaceae; genus Gillisia. The sequence goes on along the minus strand of DEXV01000006.1, from coordinate 474,010 downwards.
AAGTTGGGTATTGAATCAGGATGTAGCTGTTTTCGTGTTGGAGTTAGGTGCAAATGATGGGTTGCGAGGAGTTCCACTGGAAGAGACCAGAAAGAATTTACAGGCAATTATAGACACAGTTCGCGCAAAAAATCCTGAAACAAAAATAATCCTTACGGGAATGCAAATTCCTCCAAATATGGGTAAAGAATATGCTTCAGGCTTTAGTAACATTTTTCCTGAGCTCGCGAAAAAAAATGATGTTTATCTGGTTCCTTTCTTGCTGGAAGACGTTGGTGGAAATCCTGAACTTAACCAGGCAGATGGGATTCATCCTACAGCAGAAGGACAAAAGATCCTTGCAGCGAATGTTTGGGAGGTACTGGAGCCAATAGTTAAGGATAAAGTAGAGAGTTCCTTTTAATTGCAAACTTAAACTCTTCACTTAATATTAATTTTCAACTTTATGAGCGTAGCTCAACAGAATTTATAAAATTTATATATCAGCGATATCTCAAATTTTTATAAATCTGACTGGCTTTATGGATAAGCACGGTTAAGTTTTACTTTTCAATACAGAAGTTGCCAAATTATGTAAATATTTGTATTATAGTGTGTTGAGGTTTACAACTGAAACAAGCCCATATCATTTTTGTTCTTTCAAAGGATACATCCAACTAGGAAGTTTTGCCATAACTAGGAAACAAAATAATATTTATCCTAGGATAGGAATAGGTTTTTGAATTAGCATCCTCCATTCAATTTCATTCTTATTTTTTCAAAGGATAATAATAAACGTATTTCGCTAGAAAATTATATTTCACAAGATCTATATAGTCTTAGGATAAGTATTAACTATTATTTTAAATTTCCGTAGATTTAATTATGGAAACTAGTTAATAATTTCTGATAAACAGCTAAATGCTCCTAAAACCTAGATATGAAATGAGCATTTAGGCAATACGAAACAAGTACCGCTGATGATTTAGGAATTGCTCCCGATTACTAAAGGGAAGGTGATTTAAACGCTCAATGAGGGATTAAAAAAAATAAATATCTACATATGAATAAGATTTTAGTATGGTCTATAACCGCCGCTATGGCCGGTTTTTTATTTGGTTTTGATACCGTAGTAATTTCAGGAGCAGACAAGCAATTACAGTTACTTTGGGGAACCTCTGATGCCTATCATGGAATCGTGGTTATGACAATGGCGTTATGGGGAACTGTGGCAGGAGCAATTTTTGGTGGTATCCCTACCAACCGCTTAGGCAGAAAAACTACCTTGATCTGGATTGGAATATTTTATGTTATTTCTGCCGTGGGATCGGCTTTTGCAAATGACCCGATAACCTTTGCAATTTTTAGATTTTTGGGTGGTGTGGGTGTAGGAGTTTCTACCATTGCCGCACCAACCTATGTTTCAGAGATCGCTCCTGCAAAAGACCGGGGCCGTTTGGTTTCACTGTATCAATTCAATATCGTTTTAGGAATTTTGATTGCATTTTTATCGAACTATCTTCTTAGAAATACCGGGGCAGAACCCTGGAGATGGATGTTGGGTGTGGAGGCGATCCCAGCAGTTTTCTATACTATTTTTGTGTTTTTTGTGCCTCGAAGTCCACGTTGGCTAATCTCTAAAAATAGGTATGACGAGGCCGAAAAAGTGATGCAAATAATCTATCCCGAGGATGATGTGAAGCAAAAGATGCTGGAGATAAAAGCCCAATCGGAAGTGGAATTATCTGGGGAAAATATCTTTATGCGCAAATACAGATTCCCTCTTCTGCTGGCCTTCCTTATCGCATTCTTTAATCAGTTATCAGGAATAAACGCATTCCTTTATTATGCTCCCCGAATATTTGAAGAGGCTGGCTTGGGAGTAAGTACAGCACTTTTAAGCAGCATTGGAATTGGAGTGGTAAACTTGCTCTTCACCTTACTGGGGGTTTTTCTTATTGACAGGCTCGGTAGAAAACAACTGATGCTCTTTGGCTCCATTGGATACATTATTTCCTTAGGCCTTGTAGCAACTGCATTTTTTCTTAATTGGGGCGGATTATGGATACCTATATTTCTATTCATGTTTATTGCGTCCCATGCCATAGGCCAAGGAGCCGTAATTTGGGTGTTTATATCTGAAGTTTTCCCAAACCATTTAAGAGCTTCAGGTCAATCCTTCGGTGCTTCCACTCATTGGGTTCTGGCAGCTATCATACCTGCTCTTATTCCATTTCTTTTTTCTACGATAGGAGCAGGCTATGTTTTTGCATTTTTCACTTTTATGATGTTCCTTCAGTTATTGTTCGTCCTATTTATGATGCCAGAAACTAAAGGAAAATCCCTAGAGCAACTCAGCGAAGAATTATCATTTAAATAGTTAAAATTCAGAAATGAAAAAAAGAAATATAATACTCAGCCTTATAATAATTGTTCTATTTAGCCTTACTTCTTGTAAGAATAATGAAAAGCAGGATACCGAAGCAATGGAAGTTTCTGAAGTAGCCGCAGATGAGATCTTTCGTCCCAATTTTCATTTTACACCTCAGGAAAACTGGATGAATGATCCTAACGGAATGTTCTACCTAAATGGTACTTATCATTTGTTCTTTCAATATTATCCTGAAGGCAATGTTTGGGGCCCTATGCATTGGGGGCATGCAACTAGTAAAGATATGGTGAACTGGGAGGAATTGCCTATCGCATTGAAACCAGATGAACTTGGCTATATTTTTTCTGGAAGCGCTGTTGTAGATGTTGATAATACCTCGGGTTTTGGAGATGGTACCACTCCACCGGTTGTAGCAATATTTACTTACCACAACCCAAAAGGGGAAGCAGAAGGAAGAATAGATTATCAATCTCAAGCTATTGCTTACAGCCTGGACGAAGGAAAAACCTGGACCAAATATAAAGCGAATCCTGTTATAGCCAATCCGGAAATAAAGAATTTTCGCGATCCTAAGGTGATTTGGGATGAACAAAATAAACAGTGGCTTATGGCTTTAGCTACGGTAGATAGAACTCTGTTTTATGGATCATCAAATTTAAAAAATTGGAAATTACTTTCAGATTTTGGTGAAGGAACCGGTGCTCACGACGGAGTTTGGGAATGCCCAGATTTTTTCCCAATGAAGGTGGAGAATTCAGAAGAAATTAAATGGGTACTTATTCAAAGCCTTAATCCCGGTGGATTTAATGGCGGTTCCGGTACCCAATATTTCGTTGGGGATTTTAATGGAAAAGAATTTAAGGTGGATCCTTCTATGGAAAAGCTTCCTGAAAAACATGATCACTGGATAGATTACGGAAAAGATAATTATGCCGGGGTTACCTGGTCTAATATTCCTGATAGTGATGGGCGAAAATTATTTATGGGCTGGATGTCCAACTGGCTATATGCACAGGAAGTCCCAACTGAAAACTGGAGAAGCTCAATGACAGTTGCAAGAGAGCTCAGCCTGAAAAAAGTAGGCGATACCTACAGGATATTTTCCATGCCGGTAGAAGAACTCGATACCTACAAGAAAGCACTATTTCAGAAGGACCAACTTGTAGTAAAAAGTTCAGCTGAAATTGCCTCTGAAACAGAAAAAGATCTTACTAGGGCCGAAATAAAATTTGAAATTCCCAACCTAAAGCAAATGAACTATGAATTTAGCTTAAGCAATGTAGAAGGAGAAATTTTCAAATTTGGCTATAACCATTCTAAAAAACAATTTTATATCAACCGGGAAGAGTCAGGAATTACAGATTTCAATGATGAATTTGCAGGAACTATTTCCCATGGTCCACGTACCTCCTCATCGGATACTTTATCTGTACTAATGATCCTAGACAGGACTTCCATTGAACTTTTTTATGATAAGGGTGAAACTTTAATGACCGAGATTTTCTTTCCTAAAAAACCCTACACATCATTTTCTGTAAAAGCCGAAGGAGATTTTGAACTGAAAAATATAGAAATAAACCAGTTTGATTTTGAAAATAAGAATGCAGATGGAAAAAATTAAAGCCGTTTGCTTTGGGGAAGTTTTATGGGATGTATTTCCAAATCACAAAAAAATTGGTGGAGCTCCTTTGAATGTTGCCTTAAGGATGAATTCTTTAGGAATTGACACCTCAGTTATAAGTCAGATTGGAGAAGATAAAAATGGTAATGAAATTCGTGATTATATAAGTAATTCAGGAATTTCTGTAGATGCTGTTTCTACCACTTCCAACTATCCCACCGGAGAGGTTCAGGTAATTTTAAATGAGAGAGGTTCTGCATCGTACGAGATCAAACATCCGGCGGCCTGGGATAAAATTGAAGTTTCAAAAATTAAAGTGGACATCACCAAAAAATCGGATGTCTTCATCTTCGGAAGTTTGGTTTGCAGGGATGAAATTAGCAGGAATACCTTATTCGAATTACTAAATGTGGCAACCTATAAAGTTTTCGATATCAACTTACGTCCTCCACATTATAAAAAAGAGGTCCTTAAGCAACTTCTGCGATCTTCAAATTTCGTGAAATTCAATGATGATGAATTATTTGAAATTTCAGAAATGATGGGCTCAAAATTCAATTCTCTGGAGCAGAATATAAAGTTTATAGCCGAAACCTTTTTGCCAAATACAATTTGTGTCACCAAAGGAAATCACGGAGCTGTGCTTTTTCATAAGGCAAAATGGTATTATAATAGTGGATATAAAATTAAAGTGAAAGACACTGTTGGTGCCGGCGATTCCTTCCTTGCCTCATTAATTGCAAAATTACTTCAAAAGGAGGATCCTCAAATCGCCCTGGATTTTGCATGTGCTATGGGAGCCCTTGTTGCCGGAAGTAGCGGCGCAAATCCTGAGATCAATATGCAGCAAATTCAAAATTTTATGTTTCCGAAGTAATAGTTAGTCTTGCCGCGATGTTCTTGATTAGTTATATTTTTTCTCAGGCCGCATCAGGTAACCAGCAGTGACCAAAACGGCTCCTGCCAATACCCCTAAGGCTGGTTTACTGGTAATGTATTGTCTAAGTTTGGATGGTTTGTTGATCTTTTCGACATATTTACTGAAGCCCAGTTCGTGAGCTTTATCAAAATTAACGTCGGGCAGGTATTTCTCCTCTCCTTTTTTGATGATCTTGTATTGAAGCAGCTCCTTATACGCAGCTTCAAATTCTACAGGATATTCTATAATATCTTCAATCTCACCTTCATATTTAATGATCAGTAAAATCACTTCGGCGGTTTGATAGATATCTTTTTTTTCTTCTTCCATTTTCTGAAAAATAATTACAAGCAAAGATAATGTATTAGCTCATTTGTAGAAATTGAAAAGTATAAAGTTGTAATAAATTTTTATAGTTTGCTGAAGGCTATAATTTGTGTATATCTATTTTTCCAATAGGCTTTATTTAGAGAGTTTTTGCTATTAATCTGAACTGTTTTAAATAGGTAAATACAAGACTAAACATTTTAACTATTTTGAATTTAAATTATAACTCCAAAACTTTAAGAACATTCTATGAGCTAGTTGAAGCTTAGCAGGGAATAAATTTCTAAATTTGGGGCACGCAACAAAACCACAGTTTTCAACTTAAAAACACAACACAACATGCCAAATGTAATTCCCGAAGCAAAAATTTTTAATTGTACCCAAAGTAGAGCGCTGGCCGAAAAAATAGCAGCAGCCTATGGAACACCACTGGGAAATGTAATTACTAGTACTTATAGTGATGGAGAATTTCAACCTTCTTTTGAAGAATCTGTACGTGGGTCTCGTGTTTTTATAATAGGATCTACCCATCCCGGTGCAGATCACCTTATGGAAATGCTACTTATGTTGGATACTGCAAAAAGGGCCTCAGCAAGACATATTACTGCGGTAATGCCTTATTTTGGTTGGGCAAGACAGGATAGAAAAGATAAGCCAAGGGTGCCAATAGCAGCAAAAATGGTTGCTAGTATTTTGGAAACTGCAGGTGCAACACGAATTATCACTATGGATCTTCACGCAGATCAAATTCAAGGGTTTTTTGAGAAACCTGTAGATCACTTATTTGCTTCCACCGTATTCTTGCCTTATTTAAGAAGCCTTAATTTAGAGAATCTAACTATTGCTTCACCAGATATGGGAGGTTCTAAAAGAGCCTATGCTTACTCAAAAGCCATGGAAAGTGACGTGGTGATCTGTTATAAACAGCGGGCTAAGGCAAATCTTATTTCCCACATGGAGCTTATCGGAGATGTAACTGGAAAGAATGTGGTATTGGTAGATGATATGGTAGATACTGCTGGAACTCTTACCAAAGCTGCAGATGTGATGATGGAAAAAGGAGCGATAAGCGTTAGGGCTATTTGTACTCACCCAGTGCTTTCTGGCGATGCTTATAAAAGAATTGAAGATTCAAAATTAAAAGAATTAATTGTAACCGATTCTATTCCGCTAAAACAAGAAAGCGATAAAATAAGAGTAGTAAGCTGTGCCGATCTTTTTGCAGATGTTATGACAAGAGTTCATCACAATAAATCTATCAGTTCAAAATTTATAATGTAATCTGAATTTTCAGTAAAATTTTGAATAAATTGTTAGATCTCTAATTATTTACGTTCCAGTATTTTATACTAGCGAAAAAAGTCGCACCTTTGCACACTAAAATTTTTTATAATGAAATCAATCACGATCAACGGATCTAAAAGAGAAAGCGTAGGCAAAAAGGTAACTAAGGCCTTACGTAATGCTGGAAAGGTTCCTTGCGTAGTATACGGAGGAGGCGAACCATTACATTTTTCAGCAGATGAAATTGCCTTCAAGGACCTAGTATACACACCAGATGTGCATACTGTGGTAATAGACTTAGAAGGTGGGGATAAAATTGACGCTGTTCTTCAGGACATCCAATTTCACCCGGTAACCGATGCTATCCTACACATGGATTTCTATCAGATATTTGAAGACAAGGAAATTAATATGGAAATTCCTGTGCACACTAAAGGTACTGCACGTGGAGTTAAAAACGGTGGGGTTTTACGTTATAACTTACGTCGTTTAAAGGTGAAGGGTCTTCCTGGAAACCTTCCAGACTTTATTGAAGCCGATGTTACTTCACTTAAAATTGGAAATAAATTGTACGTTACTGCTTTAGCAAGTGACGATTACACTATTCAACATCCAGACAACACAGTAATTTGTCAAGTTAAGACATCTCGTAATATTGTTGCTGAAGAAGATGAAGAAGAAGAAGTTGCTGCAGATGAAGTACCAGCTACTGAAACTGATGATGTGGCTGCTGTTAAAGAGTAAGCAAATATATTGTATACAATTAAAAGCATTCCCTTTCGGTTTTACTGAAAGGGAATTTTTTTTTTGAAATGAATTCAACTTCCAAATTGTATAACCAAGAAATTAATTAATGCAGAGATCCTCTTCATTTTTTGCTGATGGCCAAAATTGATAGGCTGAAGAATATTTTTAATTTTATCTTTACCAAAATTATTTCCATGCTGTCTTTTTTCGGAAGATTATTAAATAAAAAACAACCAAAGGAAGAAGTAGATCCTATGAAGAAATTTTTAATTGTGGGCCTTGGGAACATTGGCCCCAAATATTATAATACCAGACATAATATTGGCTTTAAGATGGTAGATTTTTTAGCTGAAAAGGAAGAAGTTTCCTTTTCTACAGATAAGTTGGGGGATATTGCAAGCTTTAGGTTTAAAAGCAGGACCATTATATTGCTGAAGCCAAGCACTTATATGAATTTAAGTGGAAAATCTGTTAGTTATTGGTTGACCAAGGAAAAGATTCCCTTAGAGAACCTTTTAGTAGTAACAGATGATCTAAATCTAACATTTGGTGCTATTCGAGTAAAAACAAAAGGTAGTGATGGCGGGCACAACGGTTTAAAAGATATTCAACTTCAATTAAAGACTACTGCTTACAACCGCTTTAGATTTGGAATTAGCGATGCTTTTTCTAAAGGAAGGCAGGTAGATTATGTACTGGGAGAGTGGTCTCCGGAAGAAGAAAAACTGCTTCCAGAGCGTTTTGAAACTGGTGCAGAACTTATAAAATCTTTTGCTACCGCTGGAATTAATATTACAATGAATACATTTAACGGTAAATAATTCATTCTTGAAAGAACATAAAGGAGCATATTCATTTAAAAGTGATAAACCAACGGTAATTACCATTGGAACTTTTGATGGAGTTCATGCCGGACATAAAAAGATCATAGAAAAGTTAGTTAATACAGCAAAACTTAGCAATATGGAGTCGGCTATTTTAACTTTTTTCCCCCATCCAAGGATGGTTTTGCAAAATGAAAGTGATATTAAATTGATTAATACCATAGAGGAGCGTACCCAGATATTGAAAAGTTTTGGGATAGATCATCTAATTATTCATCCATTTACTCATCAATTCTCTAGGCTTACCGCATTAGAATTTGTTCGGGATATTTTGGTGAACACCTTGAATGCTAAAAAAATAATTATAGGCTACGATCACCGTTTTGGTAGAAATCGCACCGCAGATATAAATACCTTAAAACAATTTGGAAAACAATTCGATTTTGAGGTAGAAGAAATTGGGCAACAGGAAATTGAAGATGTAGCAGTAAGTTCTACCAAGATAAGAAAGGCTTTACTAGAAGGCAAGGTAGAAAAGGCCAACAGATATCTTCAGCAACCTTTCATGCTAACAGGAACGGTAGTAAAAGGTAAAGGCTTAGGCAAACAATTTGGCTATCCAACCGCAAACCTAAAAATAGCTGAAAATTATAAACTCATACCCAAAAATGGGGTTTACATTGTTAGATCTATTATAGAAGATATTCCATACTTTGGGATGATGAATATAGGGACAAATCCAACCGTTGGCGGAAAAGAACAAACCATCGAAACCTATTTTTTTATGTTGGACGAAGACCTTTATGGAAATAAACTTCAAATAGAAATGTTAGCCAGAATTAGAGATGAAAAGAATTTCGATTCTGTAGAGGATTTAAAGCGCGCAATGAAACAAGACGAAGCATTTACAGACCAATATATTAAAGATAACTATGCTGAATAGATGGTTATTCACCCAAATAGATAATAGCGCTCTGGTTGTTTTCAGAGTGTTTTTTGGGTTACTTATAGCTCTAGAAGCCTTTGGAAGTATTGCAACAGGTTGGGTTCGCAGAACCTTAATGGAGCCGCAGGAAACCTTCAATTTTATTGGATTCGAATTCTTACAACCTCTTCCGGGAAATGGAATGCTTTATTACTATGGACTAATGGGCCTTTTTGGACTATTGGTAATGGTTGGATATAAATATAGATTCAGCATATTTTGTTATACAATCATGTGGGCTTCTGTATATCTTATGCAAAAATCTTCCTATAACAATCATTACTATTTACTAATGCTTTTGTGTGGGATCATGTTCTTTTTACCTGCACATAAGAACGCCTCTATAGATGCTTGGAGAGATAAGTCTTTACGAGAGATCTCTATGCCCAGATGGGTTTGGCTATTTATTGTTGCGCAAATGTTTATAGTTTATACGTATGCTTCAGTGGCAAAATTATATCCCGATTGGTTTACAGGGGAATTCCCGAGAATTTTAATGAGATCTAAAGCAGATTATTGGTTAGTAGGGGATTTGCTTCAGCAAAAATGGACACATTTCACAATATCTTGGTTCGGATTTTTATTTGATCTCCTTATAATTCCACTTTTATTGTATAGAAAAACAAGAGTTCCAATATTTATTGCAGCCATCTTTTTTCACCTTTTCAACAGCTTCATTTTCCATATTGGGATCTTTCCGTACTTATCACTTGCCTTCATTTTATTCTTTTTCCCTTCTGAAAAAATAAACAAATGGTTCTTGAGGCGAAAAAAGAAATATTATGATAAGAATGAAATAATTATTCCGAAGCAAAGAAATTTTTTGATTGCTGTTCTCGCTATTTGGTTTATAATGCAAATTGGACTTCCTCTTAGGCATTGGTTCTTTCAAGATGAAGTGCTCTGGACGGAGGAAGGACATAGATTGTCCTGGCGAATGATGCTTAGGAGCAAGAGTGGTCGCACGGTTTTTAGAATAGTAGATAAAGACACAAAATTGATGGAGTTTGTAGATAAATCTAAATATTTGTCTTCAAAACAATTAGGAGCAATTAATTCCAAGCCAGATCTTATATGGCAATTTGCCCAGCGTTTAAAAAGGGAATATGCTAAAGAAGGAAGAGATGTTCAGGTTTTTGTAGACTCGAAAGTTAGTGTGAATGGAAGACCGTATCAACGATTTATAGATCCAAAAGTAGATCTTGGTAGTGAAGAATGGCATCATTTTAAACACCATGATTGGATATTACCTTCCAATTTAGACTAGTATTTTTACTGGCTTTTGCTACATTTGCAGCTTACTAAAAATTAGTTGGTCTTATGTTACAAGTAAGCAATATTAGAGCTCATAAAGAGGAATATATAAATTCCCTTAAGAGAAGAAATTTTAATGCGGAAGAACTCTTTGAAGAGATCTTAACTTTAGATGAATCTCGCCGTTCCACTCAAACTGAGTTAGACGAAACATTGGCCGAATCTAATCAACTTTCCAAAGAAATTGGAATTTTGTTTAAATCTGGGGAGCAACAAAAAGCAACTATTTTAAAGGAGAAATCGGTACAGTTAAAAGAAGTTTCAAAAACGCTATCCGATAGTTTTGCTGAAACTGCTAAAAAACTGGAAGATCTTCTATATACTATTCCCAATATCCCAAACGATCTTGTTCCTGCGGGAACTTCAGAAGAAGATAATATCGAGATCTATAAAAAAGGAGAAATCCCTGTGTTGGCCGAAGGTTCTATGCCACACTGGGAACTTGCAAAGAAATATGATATCATAGATTTTGAGCTTGGCAATAAAATTACCGGCGCGGGATTTCCTGTTTATAAAGGAAAAGGTGCGCGTTTGCAACGTGCCCTAATCACCTATTTTTTAGATAAAGCTGCAGATGCTGGATATACCGAGTTTCAGTTACCATTATTGGTGAACGAAGCTTCTGGTTTTGGTACTGGGCAGTTACCAGATAAAGAAGGCCAGATGTATCACGTAACCGAGGATGATCTTTATCTTATCCCAACTGCAGAGGTGCCAATGACCAATTTGTTTAGAGATAGAATTCTTACAGATGCAGATTTCCCAATAAATTGTACCGGTTATACCCCTTGTTTTAGGAGAGAAGCAGGTTCTTATGGCGCTCACGTAAGAGGTTTGAATAGGTTGCACCAATTTGATAAAGTTGAAATCGTTCGTATCGAAAAACCAGAGAATTCTTATGCGGCACTAGATGGAATGGTGGAGCATATTAAAGATCTTTTAAATGAACTAAAACTACCTTACAGGATCTTAAGATTATGTGGTGGAGATCTTGGTTTTACTTCTGCTTTGACCTATGATTTTGAAGTATTTTCTACTGCTCAGGATAGATGGCTAGAAATAAGTTCTGTTTCAAATTTTGAAACTTTCCAAGCAAATAGATTGAAGTTGAGGTATAAGGATAAAGATGGTAAAAAGGAATTGGTGCATACACTAAATGGTAGCGCCTTAGCATTGCCTAGAGTTCTAGCTGGTATTTTAGAGAATTATCAAACTCCAGAAGGCATTAAAGTGCCTGAAGTTTTGGTAAAATATACTGGTTTTACAATTATAGATTAGTTTAAATGCCTAGGTCATCTCTGGGTTTTTAATATCCATATAGTTATTCCCAAACACCGCATTTTGTTATCTTTACAAAATGCGGTGTTTTCTTTACATATGCTTATTTTTTATAGGTGTTCAAAGTGGTTTTTCTCAGGCAGAACAGCTTGCACAAACTTATTTGGATAAAGGGGAATATGCTAAAGCTCTAAGCATTTATCAAGATCTTGTAAAAGAATCTCCCGGAAATTCTAATTTTTTCACGGGAATGATCTCCGCACATCAACAATTAGAGCAATTTGATCTTGCAGAAGCTTTATTGTTGGAGCGCTTAAAGTCTACTAATAACAATCCTACGGTTCTAATAGAATTAGGACATAATTATGAGCTTCAGAATAAGCAGGATCTTGCGAAAAGCAATTATTTAGAAGCGCTTGAAGCTTTAAAGGAAAAGACAAATTATGCCTATTCTATAGCCAAAAGTTTCGAGAATTATAGTTTACTGGAATATGCAGAACAGGCTTATTTAATTGGAATGCAATTAAACCCTGAACTGAATTTCGATCTCCCTTTAGCGCGTATTTATGGGGAACAAGGAAAGTTAGATGAAATGTTCTCGGCTTATCTGGAGCTAATTTCGAAACAACCGGAAATGAGCATCAATCTTATACGGGAATTCGACAGTTATATATTAGAAGACGCTACAAATCCTGCAAATATGGCACTTAGAAAGCAACTGTTGCAGAGAATTCAGAAAACTCAAGATCCTATTTATAGTGAGTTATTGGCGTGGTTATTTATTCAGCAGAAAGATTTTGAAAAAGCCTTCTTGCAAGAGCGTTCAATTTATAAAAGGAATAATCAGGATCTGCAACGCATTATTCAGTTAACAGTATTGTCCAAAGCTGAAGGTGATCTAGAAACCGCTAAAGAAATGCTGAGCTTTATTATTGGAGAAACCACTTCTCCAAGCATTCTTATTCAAGCCAATCAGTTATTGCTGGATATGAAGCTTCTTACTGCCAAGGAATCAGATCTTAAAGGAATAGAAAAGGACTTCCAAGCAGTGCTTTTAGAATATGGCTCTGGTATAGAAACCATGGCGATTCAGATAGACTTTGCAAATTTTCTAGCTTTCAAAATGAATAAAATAGAGGAAGCAAAGCAGGTTTTGGAGACCCTTACTTCTGGCTCTCTGAATAACTTTGAACAAGCAGCTATAAAAATGACTTTGGCAGATATTCTAGTATTAGATCAAAAATTTAATCAGGCATTGATCTATTACTCTCAGATCCAAAATTTGGTTAAGAATGATGAGGTTTCGCAAATTGCCAGATTCAAGGTGGCAAAGACCAGCTATTATAAAGGAGATTTTGAGTGGGCGCTGACCCAATTGGACGTACTTAAGAGATCTTCCACCCAACTTATTGCTAATGATGCCATGGAACTAAGTTTGCTTATTAAAGAGAACAGCTTGGAAGATTCAACTCAAACAGCTTTAAAATTATATGCCAAGGCGGATTTGTTTTTTTTTCAGAATAAAAAGAATCAAGCAATTGAGATCTTAGAAGAGATACTTACAGCCCACAAAGGTGAAAAAATTGAAGATGAAGCATTGTTGAAACAGGCGTCGATCTATTCTGATCAAGGGAATTTTGAAAAAGCCGAAGCTAATTATTTAAAAATATTGGAGTTTTATGGAAAAGGCATCTTGGCAGATAATGCTGCATTTCTATTGGCAGAACTTTATAAAGATGAGCTAAAAAATCAAGAAAAAGCAAAGCTTTATTACGAACAAATTATCTTTTCTTTCCCAGATAGTATCTATTTTGTAGATGCTAGAAAAAAGTATAGGAGTTTGCGGGGAGACGATCTAGAATGAGAACTAACTAACATTTATTAGTTCTTGCAGATAATCATTGGGCTGTAATAATGAAGCTTGTTTAAGTTTATTAAATTTGTAAACTCTATTTCTTTGAAAGGAAGATTAAAAAAGGAATATTTAAAATTAACTTATTCATCCATTAATGAATAGTAATAAATTAATAGCATGTACATATATAATGTAACCATTAATGTGTTGGAGGAAATTCACGACGATTGGTTGAATTGGATGAAGACAGAACATATTCCTGAAATGTTAAGCACCGGGAAATTTTCCAAGGCCTTAATGAGTAGGGTTCTGGTTGAAGAAGAAATGGGAGGGATCACTTATTCTGTTCAATACACTACAGAAAGTAAGGAAATGCTTCAGAAGTATTACGATGAGAATGCTCCAACTTTAAGGTCCAGAACCAAAGCCTTTGAAGGTAAATTTGTAGCTTTTAGAACAGAATTAGAAATTGTAAGCGAACAATAATTGGTATTAAGATCCCCAAATGAAATCAAATAAAAAAACACCTTATACCCCAAAGGAAAATAAATACCAACAAAAAAAGTTCGCTGCAGCTAGGGAAGAATATAATTCTCCGGGTTCTGTGCGGGCTAAAAAACATTTAGGTCAGCACTTCTTGAAAGATGAAACCGTAGCCGAAAAGATAGCCGAAGGTTTAGAATATGCTGGTTATAGAAATGTATTGGAAATTGGGCCTGGAATGGGAGTGCTTACCAAATACCTTCTTAAAAAAGATATCGATCTGCATGTAGTGGAAATAGATACAGAGAGTGTGGCATATCTAGAAGAAAATTACCCACAGTTAGAGGGAAAGATCCATGAAAAGGATTTTTTGAAATATGATATTACAGAGATCTTCGATCAAGAACCTTATGCTATCATTGGTAACTTTCCCTATAATATATCCACACAAATAGTTTTTAAAACTTTGGAGAATAGGGATCTTATTCCTGAATTTGCAGGGATGTTTCAAAAGGAGGTAGCAATGAGAATTGCTGCACCGCATGGCAACAAGACTTATGGGATCCTTTCGGTATTAACCCAGGCATTTTACGATGTTAGTTATTTATTTACAGTTCCTCCCACAGTTTTTATTCCTCCCCCCAAAGTGGAGAGTGGAGTTATCCGGCTTAAGCGCAAAGATAATTTTTCGCTTCCCTGTGATGAAGCTTTGTTTTTTCGAGTGGTAAAGACAGCGTTTCAGCAACGCCGAAAAACGCTTAGAAATAGTTTAAAGACCTTTCAATTACCAGATATATTAAAGGAAGATGCTATCTTTAACCAAAGACCAGAGCAGTTAAGCACGCTTCAGTTTATAGAACTTACAGAAAAAATACAGGAATATGCAGTTTGAACTTAGCGACGAATTAATTGAAAAAATTGAATATCTCATCGAGCAAAAGAACGATGAAGAGTTGCTATTACATCTAGAGGAGGTTCACCCGGCAGATATTGCAGAGATCTTATCGGAACTGGATATTGCAGATGCTACCTATATTATAAAATTACTGGATAGCGAAAAAACTTCTGAGGCCTTAATGGAGCTAGAAGAGGGAATTAGAGAGCGCATCTTGGATGGTCTTTCTCCAAAGGAGATTGCAGAGGAGCTGGAGGAAATGGATACCGATGATGCTGCCGACATTATTTCTGAACTTTCGGAAGAGCGACAACAAAAGGTTATTGCCCAGATCCAGGACGAAGAACATGCCGATAATATTGTGGAATTACTTCGATATGATGAAGATTCTGCAGGTGGTTTAATGGCTAAGGAATTAGTTAAAGTAAACGAGAATTGGAATGTTACCGGTTGCATGAGTGAAATGCGAAATCAGGCCGAAAATGTTACAAGAGTACATTCTATTTATGTGGTGGACGATAAGAATAAACTTAAGGGAAGACTTTCCCTAAAAGATCTTCTTACTGCCCCGGTAAACGCTCACATCAGCGATGTATACATCCCGCAGGTAGATTTTGTAAACGTGCACACTCCAGGAGAAGAAGTGGCAAGGATCATGCAGAAATACGATCTAGAGGCGATCCCAGTTGTAGATGAAATGGGAAGATTAGTAGGAAGGATCACTATTGATGATATTTTAGATTTTATAAAAGATGAAGCCGAGAAGGATTACCAGATGGCGGCAGGTATCTCTGAAGATGTCGAAGCAGATGATAGTATCTGGCTGCTTACCAGAGCTCGTTTACCTTGGTTGATCTTAGCCTTATTTGGTGGTTTTATAAGTGTTTCCGTTTTAGGTACTTTTGATGCGGCAATGCAAAAGCATGCTGCGCTTTTCTTTTTTGTACCACTTATTGCTGCAATGGCGGGGAATGTTGGGGTACAGTCCTCTGCAATCGTATTACAAGGTCTTGCCAACAAAACGTTGAAAGGTTCCTTGATCAATAGATTGCTTAAGGAAATAGTATTGAGTTTATTTAATGGAGTAGTACTAGCAATCTTACTTACCATAGGTGGAATTTTCCTTCTAGGATTTGATTTTACTTTTGGACTAACCATAGGGATTTCCCTGATTTCTGTAATCGTTATTGCATCTTTAATTGGTACATTCGTGCCAATAATCCTAGATAAACAGGGCATTGACCCTGCAATGGCTACTGGACCCTTTATCACTACCAGCAATGATATATGCGGGATTTTAATTTACTTTAGTATTGCAAAATTGATATTAGGTTTTTAACTTAGTAGATAGTTTTATATCATTCTCCCCTTTTTTATTAGCCTTTATACAATATTTATGGAAAGCATCAATATCAATAAGAAATTTGAAAAATTCAGCAAGAACTGGAATCCGCATCAAATTGCAGTTGTAGACAATATGCAAGTGTTGTTGGCAAAGCTTAAAGGAGAGTTTATATGGCATTCTCATGAGGAAGAAGATGAGTTATTTCAAGTTATAAAAGGCACTTTGTATATTCAGTTTCGGGATAAAACAGTAGAGGTTAAGGAAGGTGAAATTATAGTGGTTCCAAGAGGAATTGAGCACTGCCCAATGACTAAAAACGAGGAAGAAGTTCATGTGATGCTTTTCGAAAAACTTTCGGTAAAACATACAGGGAACGTACAGAGTGAATTAACAGTTAATAGCTATTCTAAAATTTAGAAATCATGATCATTTTGCATGCAGATAGTAATAATCCGTTATTGATCCATGAGCTGCAAATAGCCGGATTTTATAATATTGAAGCGTATAATCTTAGCAAAGAGGTAATTCTGGAGAACCAACATCTTTTTGATGGTATTGTGATAAGAAGCCGATTTAAAATTGATAAAGCTTTTATAGATGCTGCACCAAATTTAAAATTTATTGCCAGAGTAGGAGCAGGATTGGAAAGTATAGATGTAGACTATGCAGAACAGAATGGTATAGAATTATTTGCGGCTCCAGAGGGAAATAGTAATGCGGTAGGAGAACACACCTTAGGGATGTTGTTAAACTTATTGAATAAACTTAATAAAGCCAATAGAGAAATGCATCAAGGCCTATGGCATCGGGAAGATAATCGAGGTACAGAATTGGATGGGAAAACAGTGGGAATTATTGGATATGGCAATATGGGAAAAGCCTTTGCTAAAAAACTAAGAGGTTTTGATGTTGATGTACTTTGTTATGATATTTTAAACGGTGTGGGAGATGAAAACGCCTCACAAGTAGGTTTAGAAGAATTACAACACCAGTCAGATATTGTGAGTTTGCATACCCCTTGGACACCCGAGACAGATAAAATGGTGAATTTAGATTTCATAAATAAATTCCAAAAACCATTTTGGTTCCTTAATACGGCAAGAGGAAAAAGCGTAGTTACTGCAGATCTTGTTACGGGCATTATTCAAGGGAAGATCTTAGGTGCAGGATTAGATGTTTTGGAATACGAAAAAGATTCCTTTGAAAATCTTTTTCAAGAAGATCATATCCCGCCAGATCTTCAGGAATTAATGTATTTAGAAAATGTGCTGTTAAGTCCGCATGTTGCGGGCTGGACTGTAGAATCTCATAAAAAACTGGCATCTACAATAGCGAAGAAGATAAAATCAAAATTTGGCGATACTATTAATTCCAGTCATAATAACGTATCTAAATTTTAATAATACTGAAATGAAAAGCGGGTTACAGGGATTGGCGGCGTTTTCTTTAAAACTAAAGACCCAGATGCTGTAAAATCTTGGTATAAAACTCATCTAGGATTTAACACAGACCAATGGGGATCTACCTTTTGGTGGAAAGATAAAGAAGGGAAACATAGTTCTACACAATGGAGCCCTTTTAAAGAAGATACCGATTACTTTAAGCCCTCCGAAAAACAGTTTATGATGAATTTTAGGGTAGAAAATTTGGAGGAGCTTTTAAAAGTACTAAAAGCTGAAGGAGTGCAAATAATTGGTGATATACAATCTGTAGAAGAAGGAAAGTTTGGATGGATCGTGGATCTGGAAGGGAACACGATCGAACTTTGGGAACCTAACGATAAAGCTTTTAATAAGTAATATAAAAGAATCTCCAAATAGTTTATTTATACACTAGTTGGAGATTCTTAAGTAATTCCGAAAATTTCGGAATATTTAACTATAAACTTTTATTTTTTAAAACTCTTTTTCAATCTATCTACTGCAAATTTCTGAGCATCTACCGCTTGATCTAGCACTGCATTCATCCCGAAGAATTCATGCGTTACCCCTTCATACATCTTACGCTCTACATCTATACCAGCAGCCTTCATTTTTTCAGCAAGAACTTTTCCCTCATTTTCTAAAGGATCTATTTCTGCATTGATTATAGTAGTTGCTGGAAGTCCAGATAAATCTGCATCGATAAGATTGATTAATGGATCATTATTTGTACTCCAATTTGGCACATAATTATCAAAGAACCATTCCATAAAACCTTTATTTAAGGGAACAGCATTTGCGTACTTCTCATAACTTGGAGAATCTATATCGCCATCTGCAATAGGATATACAGATACAATATGAACTGGTAATTTAACTCCGAGTTCTTTAGCCATTAAAGCTACAGAAACGGCTAAGTTCCCACCAGCGCTTTCACCAGCAGTTGCAATTTTAGTAGCATCTCCTCCAATTTCTGCGGTATTTTCTACAACCCATTTATAAGCATTAAATGAATCTTCATGAGCAGCGGGAAATTTATTTTCTGGAGCTTGTCTATAAGCTACAGAAACAACTATAGCATTAGCTTTTTCTGATAAAGCCATTGGTGCAGCTTCATAAGTATCTAGATCTGCAATTACCCATCCACCACCATGGTAGTAAACTATAACAGGTAAGTTTTCTTTTTCAGCATTTTTCGGTTTATAAATTCTTACTAGCACGCCTTCTTCACCAACTGGGAGAATTTTGTGGCTAATAGCAACTTTGCTTTCTGTTGGTTTAACTCCGGTTTTATGCAACAAATCCATCACCGCATTTGCAGGTAACTTAATGTTTCGATATTGAAAACCTGTAGCTCCTTTAAAAGGAGGATTTTCGTAAGATTGAAATTGCTCAATTACCGCTAACATTTGTGGATCTATAGTTGGAGCCCAATCTGGCTGAGGTCCGTTCGGCATAATTTTCATGGGGTCTTTGGTTTCCATTTTTGTGTCTTTCATTTTCATTTCTTTGTTTTCGTGCATTTTTTTAGTAGTCTTTTCTTGAGAATAGGAGTTGGGCGCTACTAACAAAAAAACAACACCGAATATGAAAAAACCCTTTCTCATCAGGTTTTTGGAATGAAATAAATTTCGATTAAATTTAGAATAGTTCATTTTTAAAAAATTGGTTTATTAATATTAATAGAACTAATTTAATTTTTAAAGCATTGATTAACAAGTTGCTTAACTATTTTTATGACAAAAAATAACAAATGCTCACAATTTTAAAATTGATAAAAAAAAGACCCAGCTTAGAGCTGAGTCCTGTAATCATTATTATAATTTAAGAATTTTATTTACTCATATCTATAATAGCATTTTTTATAGATTCTTTTCCTTCTAACGCCTCAATTGTTTTGTTCTTAACCAAAGGATCTGCAAGGCTCATCACTAACAAAAATGCTACATCGTCTCTTGAGATCTCACCACTTTCATTTAATTTTTCAGCTAACTTAACTTTAGCTAATCCAAGATCATCTGTTAAAGCTCCTGGACGTAGAATTGTATAAGTTAGTCCGCTGCTCTTTAAATGTTCATCTGCCTTCTGTTTAGCTTCAAGATATACTTTTAGGTCTTTATTAGAACTTGGATTATCCGCACCCATAGCGCTTAACATTACAAACTTCTTAACCTTAGCCTGTTTAGCCGCATCTATCATTTTTATAGCTCCATCTTGATCTATAGCTATGGTTTTATCTTCTCCCGTTTTACCTCCAGAACCCGCAGCAAATATTATTTTATCCATGCCTTGAGCAGTTTCGGTTACATTATTTTCCAGATCTGCCAATATAGTTTCTACATCCATATCCTCAAACATCTGCCTTTGATCTTCTTTTCTGATCATTGCATAAGGTTCAAATGTGTTTGAGCTATTTAAAATTTCTATTACTCTCTTTCCTGTGTGCCCAGTGGCTCCAACTACTAATACTCGTTCCATAATGTTATTTTCTAAAAACTCAAGATACCCATGAAATCCTGTAATTCCCAATTATGAAGCAGGTAACATGAAGTTAACAAGAGTCCCACAACTTAAAACTTAATGTGATTCTAGTTTTCGTTCTAATTCTTTCTGAAATTCTTCCATTACAGGTTTTACTGTACTTTCGGGGAGATCTGCAATTCTAATATACATTAAGCCATCTATGGCATTGTTGAATAACGGATCCACATTAAATGCAATTACACGCGCATTCTGTTTGATGTATTTTTTAATAAGTACCGGCAATCTTAAACTGCCAGGTTCTAATTCATCTATAATTCTATCAAATTTATTTAGATCGGCTTCACTTTCATCAAAAACAATATCCTTATCTGCATCATTCAATTTTACTTTGAATTCCTTTTTCGGCCTAATATATTGCGCTACATAAGGGTCGTAATAATTAGACTTCATAAACTCGATCATCAAGGATTTAGAAAAGTTCGAAAATTTATTGCTGATGCTAACTCCTCCAATTAGGAATTTATGCTCCGGAAATCTAAGTGTACAATGCACAATGCCTTTCCATAATAAAAAAAGCGGCATTGGTTTTAACTGGTATTCCTTTATAATAAATGCCCTTCCCATTTCTATGGACTGGCTCATCATATCATAAAGCTCTGGCTCAAATCTAAAAAGGTCCTGCAGATAAAAACCATTTATCCCATGGTTCTTATAAATC
Organism: Gillisia sp. UBA3175; assembly: GCA_002364325.1. GTDB lineage: Bacteria > Bacteroidota > Bacteroidia > Flavobacteriales > Flavobacteriaceae > Gillisia. The sequence continues at coordinate 453,139 of DEXV01000006.1, read as the reverse complement.
TCTGCACCCATTCCCATCCTGTAGGTACCTGCTATTTTTTTTGCTTCATTATCCCAGAGAAAAAGATGATAGTAGTAATCATCAAATATATCCAGATCTATAGAATTATTACTCCCCTCACCAACTTCTCTAAAGGTGATCTCCCGCAATCTTCCTATTTCATTCAGAATATTAGGAATCACTTCCTTTTTAGCCAGAAAAACTTCATAATTCTTGCTTTCCAACAATCGTTTATCCAGTCTTCTACACGTCTCTATCTCTTCCTCCATGAACGGTTGATTGGTTTGTAAAGCTATTTTTTTAGGAGATTTTGATAGTTTCAAACTTTTTGGAAGATTATCAAAAAGTCCTTTCTTTTCGAAGGAATTAGCTAACATAAAGGTCTTCCTTCTTAAAAAAGCTGTAAAGGCTTCCATATTAGGATTGGCATCCTGATCTTCTACAGAAATTGGATTTCCAATTCTTACCAAGATCTTGCGTTTCTTCTGTGACAACATTTCACTAGGCAATTTTGCAGTGCGCAAAACATCGCTCATTCCTGCAAGCCGGTAAAAAAAGGTGCTATTCTTAGCATGAAAGTAAATTGGAACTACTGGCACTTTTGCCTTTTTTATCAATTTCATGGCAGCCGGTTCCCATGGCTTATCCACAATATGCTTCTCATCTTTATTGGTAGAAACTTCTCCTGCAGGAAAAATCCCCAAAGCTCCACCATCTCTTAGATGACCTATAGATTGTTTGATGCCGCTTAAACTTGATTTGGCATCCTTATGATCTTCAAAAGGATTCACCGGCATAATATATGGCTTCAATGGATCCAATCTATGTAAAAGGAAATTGGCAATTACCTTGAAATCTGTTCGCTTTTCTAATAATATTTTCAGTAGGATCATCCCGTCGATCCCTCCCAAAGGATGATTGGCAATGGTAATAAATGCGCCTGTTTTTGGGATGCGTTTCAAGTCTTTCTCAGGAATTTCGAAATCTATTTCGAAGCCTTCTAAAACAGAATTTATAAAACCGATGCCATCCATGTCTTTTCTGGAATCGTATTCTTTATTTAAGGTGGAAAGCTTGGTAGTGCGGAGTATTACCCATCCAATTGCTGTTCCAATAGGCCCCAATTTTTTGAGATTCATAACATTGGCTACTTCCTGTGCCGTAACAATTCCCATAAAGATTGGTTTAAATTCTCAACAAAGATACTAAAACGGCAATCCTCGTTAAGTTTAAGATTTGGTTACTATTTGAACGGTATTTTGCATAACTTGTTTCAAAAGCACTTCTTTATCTTTTTCTAATGCGGTAATAGCGCCATCATCGAAATGCCTGATGGTGTAAAGAGAAACTCCCGTTACATAACTTACTTTATATCTTGCTTTTAAATGCTGGATAAGCTTTTCAAGATTATTGAATTTATTATCTACACACACCGCAAAACTAATCGCTGAATTTTGAATTAGATCTACTTTAATCTGATATAAATGAAATAATTTAAATATTTCACTGATGTTCTCCTCTACCATAAATGAAAAATCTAGAGAGGATAAAGAGATCAACACTTGTCCTTTTTTTACAATAAAACATGGTACGGCAGGAATAAGAGTTTGTCCTTTGCTAACAGCGGTTCCATTTCCAGAAGGATCTATAAATGATTTTACGAACAATGGTATTTCCTTTCTCTGCAACGGTTGAAGCGTTTTAGGATGTATCACCGAAGCTCCGTAGAATGCCAATTCTATAGCTTCTTCATAGGATATTTGATGCAATAATTGGGGATTTTCAAATACTCTGGGATCTGCATTAAGTACCCCCGGAACATCTTTCCAGATTATTACTTTTTCAGCATTTAAGCAATATGCAAAAATAGCTGCGGTGTAATCGCTTCCTTCTCTTCCTAAACTTGTGGTGAAATTATTAGTGTCTGCTGCAATAAAACCTTGTGTGATATAGAGTTGATCCTTTTCAATCCTTTTTAAGATCTTATTTTGGGTTTCCTCCCACATCACAGTAGCATCCCGATAAATGTTATCGGTTCTTATAAGCGTTCTTGCATCTAGCCAAGTGTGTTTTATTCCTTCCTGAGCAAAATATTCACTTACAATAGTGGTGGAGATCAATTCCCCATAACATACCAACTGGTCATACACAAAATCGTATTTAGTAGATTTGTTATGCTCCATGAAATTCTTTATCTCACTAAAATAAGCTTCAATTTTACTAAAAACTATAGCTTGCTTCGATAGAAATAATTCATTTGCTATCTCTAAGTGATATGCTTTTATTTCTGATAAACTTATTGGGAATTGCTTAGGATCTTTTAAATATTCGGCGATCACAATTTCAAAAGCATTGGTCATTTTCCCCATTGCAGAAATTACGATCACTTTTCCATTTTCCCCAGTACTTCTTAATACGCTTATAACCTTTTTTACAGAAGCTGCATCTTTAACTGAAGCACCACCGAACTTGAAAATCTCCATTATTTTTTGCCGATATTTTTTTGAATTCCGGTTTCATCCATATGCACGGTATACCAGTTCTTTTTAATATCGGCTCCAGAATTTTCATAGAATTCTATGGCATTTTTATTTCCTTCAGAAACTACCCATTCTACTCTTTTAACTTCGTTATCATGACCATACTGAACTACTCTTTTATATAAAGCCCCTCCTAGACCTGTTCCCCGCATCGCTTTTCTAACAATAAGATCTTCTAAATGTACTGTTCTACCTTTCCAAGTAGAAAATCTGAAATATACCAAAGCCATTCCTTGAAGCGTTCCATCTACATCTGCCACAAAGCATTTAAAGTTGCCATTTTCAAAGCCTTCCTCTTCAAGATCTGCAAGCTCAATTTCAACTTGATTGGATGCGTTTTCATGTGCTGCTAGTTCTTTAATAAGCTCTAAAACCTGAGGCATATCCTTTTTCTCTGCTTCTCTAATCGTATAATTCATAATAATCTGCTTTTTCACAAATTTAGCAAACCATTCTTTAAAAATGCAGAGAACTTAAAATTGAATGCATTTTTATGGACTAAGAATTCACGAATTTTCGCATAGCAGTTTCATCCATTTGTACCGTATTCCAATCTCTTAAAACATTGGCACCACTGCGTTCGTAGAATTCTACGGCTGGCGTATTCCAGTCCAGAACCACCCATTCTGCACGTTTCACTCCTTGTTCTAAAGAATAAGCGATCACCTTTTTATATAAGGCACTTCCCATTCCTGTACCTCTCATTTCTTGGCGAACTACCAGATCTTCCAGATGTACGGTTTTGCCTTTCCATGTGGAGAATCTAAAATAGACTAGTGCCATTCCTTCTATTTTGTTATTTGTCTCAGCAACAAAACAGGTGTAAAATGCATCGGGTCCAAAACCTGCTTTTTCGAGATCTTCAACAGTGACTTCTACTGCATCAGGCTCTTTTTCGAAGGTTGCTAATTCTTGTATTAGTTCTAAAACCTGGGGCAGGTCTTTTTTTTCGGCATTACGGATTGTAAATTTCATAAGGATGTTAATTATTTCAAAAATAAGGAACTTACATTTATTTAAAACGCGAAAACGTTGTAGTAACTTATATATTTTGAATATTTTTACCGCAACTTAATATTATCCCAAACAAATGTCCAAGAAAAATCAAACTTTAGGTGAATTTATTATAGAAAACCAATCAGATTTCGCGTACTCTTCCGGAGAGTTATCCAGATTGATAAATTCTATTAGACTAGCTGCCAAGGTGGTAAATCACGAAGTAAATAAAGCCGGATTGGTTGATATTATTGGAGCCTATGGGGAAACCAATATTCAGGGAGAGGATCAGCAAAAGTTAGATGTATATGCAAACGATACATTTATAAAGACCTTGACCAACAGGGAAATTGTATGTGGCATCGCTTCAGAAGAAAATGACGATTTTATAACTATTGAAGGTCATAATAAAGATCACAAAAATAAATATGTGGTATTAATAGATCCATTAGATGGTAGTTCTAACATCGATGTAAATGTTTCTGTAGGAACCATTTTTTCGATCTACAGGAGAGTAACTCCAGTAGGTACACCAGTTACTAAAGAAGATTTTTTGCAACCGGGGAATAAACAAGTTGCTGCCGGTTATATAATTTATGGAACTTCAACAATGTTAGTGTATACTACCGGAAACGGGGTTAACGGTTTCACTTTGAATCCAGCGCTTGGATCTTGGTATTTATCGCATCCGCAAATGATGTTTCCTCAAACAGGAACCATTTATTCTATAAATGAAGGAAATTATATTCATTTTCCACAAGGAGTGAAAGATTATATAAAATACTGCCAGCAGGAAAAGCCTGAAGGCCCATATACTTCAAGATACATAGGATCTATGGTTAGCGATATTCATAGAAACATGATAAAAGGAGGAATCTTTATCTATCCTAAAAGTTCACAGAATTCCTCAGGGAAACTAAGACTTTTATATGAATGCAATCCAATGGCCCTTATTACCGAACAAGCCGGTGGAAAAGCCAGTGATGGATTTGGTAGAATTTTAGATATTCAGCCAAGAGAACTGCATGAGCGAGTTGCCTTTTTCTGTGGAAGTACAAAAATGGTCGAGAAAGCTGAAGAGTTTATGGCTGCTTGCGAAGGCTAGTTAGATCTGGATCTTAGTCCTTGTTTAAAAGATAACGATAATCTTCGAAGCTTAAATGTCCGCTGAATATATCTACAGATCTTTTAATAATTGCATCTGCAGATGCATTAGAAAAACCTAAGCCAATAGCATATTTCCTGATTAGATCTGCTTCTTCTGCATCTATCTCATGGTCTGCATATATAATAGTGAAAAGATCATGAAGTCTTTCTAATCTGCGCTCAACTGTGTTTGGAGGTGAAATAGGAAAAGCAGTAGGATTTTGCAATACTTTACTATATTCGGATTCATCGATATCCAGTTTTCTGGCAAATCTTTGAAGGTGAATTTCTTCTTTCGCATTAATTTCACCATCGATAGCTGCTAAGTTAACTATAGCAGCAAAGTGACCTAAATTGCGTAAATGCTCTCCGGAGCCGAACAAATCTACAAATGACATATTTAAGATAATTTATTGCTACAAATATAATAAACCCTTGCGGTTGTGAAATTAAATTTGGGCATTATTAACAAGGGCCTATACGTTAGCTAATCTTTTCTTAATCGCTATATAAAAAAGTTCAAAAAGCCTAACTTTCTTCAGCAAAAGAAAAGAAATATTATGAGTGCACCCTTGTTGGTATTTAATGATAAAGGCATCTACTGTGAAAAAGCTAAGGTGTATTTGGATCCTTGGAAACCAGTAGACAATGCTATTATTTCACATGGGCATGCAGATCATTCCAGATGGGGCCATAAAAAGTATATCACTCATCATTCTAATGTTCCAATAATAAAACATCGCTTAGGCGATATTGTGGTTACCGGAAAAAAATGGAATGAAACCTTTATTATTAACGGCGTTAAATTTTCCCTTCATCCAGCGGGACATATTATTGGTTCTTCTCAAATTCGTGTAGAATATAAAGGTGAGGTTTGGGTATTTACCGGGGATTATAAAATGGAAGATGATGGCGTTGCTGTTCCTTATGAGTCTGTGAAATGTCATTCTTTTATAACTGAATGTACCTTTGGACTGCCAGCTTTTAAATGGCTTCCTCAGGACCAAGTTATGACAGATGTAAATAACTGGTGGCAACAGAATAGAGAAGATGGAAGAACTTCAGTTCTCTTTGGATATTCCTTGGGTAAAGCACAACGTTTGTTGAAGTATTTAGACCCAAGTATTGGTAAGATATACACACATGGTGCAATAGAGAACATGACTGAAGTGTTAAGACCACAGTTAAGTATGCCGGAAACCATTCGAATAACAAGAGACACCAAAAAGGAAGAATTAAAAGGGAGTATTGTACTTGCGCCTCCAAGTGCTCAGGGAACTCCGTGGATACGGAAAATGGTGCCATTTGTAACCGCTTCTGCAAGTGGCTGGATGACCTTTCGTGGCGCACGAAGGCGTAGAGCTATCGATAAAGGTTTTGTGCTTTCAGATCATTGTGATTGGCAAGGATTGCTGCAAGCGATTGAAGGAACAGGTTGCGAAAAAGTGATCTGTACGCATGGGTATACCGAAATTTTTTCGAGATTCTTAAGAGAGAAAGGCTATGATGCCAGAACGGAAGAAACGCAGTATGAAGGCGAAATTGGCGAATTAGAAGCTAAAAGCGAAATGGAAAAGGATGTAGAACCTGTTGCAAAAATACCTTCCAGCCTATGAAACTTTTTGCAGAACTAATAAGAACGCTGGACAGCACGAATAAAACCACTTTAAAAGTAGAGGCGCTAACCCGATATTTTGAAGCTGCTCCAGATAAAGATAAAGTTTGGGCGATTGCCATTCTTTCTCATAGAAGACCGCCAAGGCCTGTAAATACTACTTTATTAAGAGAATGGGCTACAGAGCTTGCTGATATTCCGTTGTGGCTTTTTGAAGAATCGTACCATATAGTGGGAGATCTTGCTGAAACTATTGCTTTGATAATTCCTGCATCCGATGCATCCTCAGATAAAAGTTTAAGTCAGTTTCTTCAAGAGATCATCGAGTTAAAGAAATTAACTGAAATAGAAAAAAAAGAATATTTGCATAAGAATTGGCTGGAGCTCAATTACTATGAGCGCTTTGTTTTCAGCAAATTGATAACAGGAAGTTTTAGAATTGGTGTAAGTCAGAAATTAATGACTCGAGCATTGGCTAAAGCAACTAGTATAGACGAAGATATTCTCGCCTACAAATTAATGGGGAATTGGGAGCCGTCAAAGATCTCCTATACGCAACTAATTTTAGAAGAAAATGAAGAAGATTATCTCTCGAAACCCTATCCGTTTTATCTAGCCTATGCCTTGGAAAATGAAGCGAGTGACCTTGGGGATGTGAGTGAATGGAGTGCAGAACATAAATGGGATGGAATTAGATCTCAGGTAATTATTAGAAATAATGAGCTTTTTGTATGGAGCCGCGGAGAAGAATTGGTAACCGATAAATATCCAGAATTTCAGGTTTTTGTAAATGCTGTTCCAAACGGAACGGTCATGGATGGTGAGATCTTGCCTTTTCCTAATGGTGAAATTGGCACTTTTAACGATTTGCAAACCAGGATTGGAAGAAAATCTGTTTCTAAAGCCTTATTGGAAAAAGTTCCTGTTATTTTAAAAGTGTATGATCTTTTGGAATGGAATGGGAAAGATATTCGTGAAAAACCTTATGAGGAAAGACGTGAGTTTCTGAAAAAATTGGTTCAAGAAATAGATACTTCTGAAACTCCTTTATACTTGTCAGAAAGTTTAGCATTTAATAGTTGGGAGGAAGTTGCAGAAGAGCGCCAACGCGCAAGAGATGAACGATCTGAAGGTTTAATGCTTAAAAAATTGGATTCACCCTATTTGGTAGGAAGAAAAAAAGGAGATTGGTGGAAATGGAAAGTGGCTCCATTAACCATAGATGCCGTGTTAACTTATGCTATGCGTGGGCATGGAAGGCGTTCGAACCTATTTACAGATTACACTTTTGGACTTTGGAACTCAGAGAAAAACGAATTGGTAACATTTGCAAAAGCCTACTCCGGACTTACCGATGCCGAATTTAGAAAAGTGGATGCTTGGATCAAGAAGAATACACTAGAAAGATTTGGACCTGTAAGAAGTGTAACTCCGCATCATGTATTTGAAATTGCTTTTGAAGGGATCGCAGAATCTAAAAGGCATAAAAGTGGCGTGGCTACCAGATTTCCGCGAATTTTAAGATGGAGACAGGATAAGAAAATTGAAGATGCAAACTCATTGGAAGAGCTCAAGGCTCTTATTCCTTAATTACAATAAAATCTGTAAATAATTAAACAAGTCGACTAAATCAGTATGAAAAGCAAGGAGGTGATATCGAAAAGAACTGAACTTTATGACCTTGGAAAAGATTGGTTCAAGGCTCAAGGATGGAAACCTTTTGCTTTTCAAAAAGATACCTGGAGGGCTTATTTACAGAATAAAAATGGACTACTAAACGCTCCTACAGGAAGCGGAAAGACCTATGCTTTGTGGGTTCCCATAGTTTTAGAGTACATTAAAAATAATCCTGATTATAAAACAAAACACAAAAAAGGGTTAAAGGCAATTTGGATCACGCCACTGCGGGCACTTTCCGTAGAAATAGAACAATCTGCAAGAAAATTTGCAGAGGAAATGGGCACTCAATTAACAGTTGGGATTAGAACAGGTGATACTTCGCAAAAAGAACGAGCTGCACAAAAACGAATGATGCCAGATCTTCTTATTACTACTCCAGAAAGTTTACAACTACTACTTTCTTCAAATAATTATTCTAAGATGTTTAAAGATCTCAATGCTATTGTTATAGATGAATGGCATGAAGTATTGGGAACTAAACGCGGAGTACAAGTGGAGTTAGGACTTTCCCGACTTAAAACAATTTCTAAAAAATTAAAGATCTGGGGAATTTCAGCTACTATAGGAAATCTTCAGGAGGCTCGGGAAGTATTATTAGGGCCAGAATCGGCTGCTTATCAAAACTCGGTAATGATCAAGGCAGATCTAAATAAGAAAATAGATGTGCGATCCATAATTCCGAAGAAAATGGAAAAGTTTCCGTGGAGAGGACATTTAGGCTTGCATTTAATTGCTGAGGTGGTTCCCATAATCAATAATTCAAAAACCACCTTAATTTTCACCAATACCCGGTCTCAATGTGAGTTGTGGTTTCAGAAATTAATGGAGAAATATCCGGAATTTGCCGGGGATGTAGCCATGCACCACGGAAGTATAAATAAGGAAACCAGATTGTGGGTAGAGCAGGCCATTAGAAATGAATCATTAAAAGCGGTGGTGTGTACCTCTAGTTTAGATCTAGGAGTAGATTTTGCACCGGTAGAAACTATCATTCAAATTGGTGGGCCAAAAGGGGTAGCGAGATTTATTCAACGAGCGGGAAGAAGCGGACACCAGCCCGGAAAGCAAAGTGTGATCTACTTTTTACCTACGCATGCCATAGAGCTTATTGAAGCTTCCGCATTGCAGAAAGCAGTGAACAAAACTGTGGTGGAAGATAGAATTCCTTATTTACAGAGTTTCGATGTTTTGGTGCAATACCTTACAACTCTTGCAGTTTCAGATGGTTTTTTTCCTGCTGATATCTATCCAGAGATCAAATCTACTTTCTGTTTTCAAGCAATAACCAAAGAACAATGGGATTGGGTGCTGAATTTTATCACCAAGGGAAGTCAGAGTTTACAAGCTTATGACGAGTATAAAAAGGTAGAAATAGAAGAAGATGGTACATTTAAAGTGAATGATAGGGGAGTTGCCATGAGGCATCGTTTGCAAATTGGAACCATTGTGAGTGATGCTGTTCTAACCGTGAAATATATGAAAGGCGGTTTTATTGGAAGCATTGAAGAATGGTTTATCTCCAAATTGAAACCTGGAGATGTGTTTACTTTTGCCGGAAGAAACTTAGAATTAGTGCATATAAAGAATATGCAAGTGATCGTGAGATCATCAAAAAGCAAAACTTCCCGAGTTCCTAGCTGGCAAGGAGGAAGAATGGCCTTTTCTGCACAGATGAGCGAATTACTTAGAGAAGAGATGTACGAAGCAGCGGCTTCAATGGAAAAAGGTGCTGATGGAAAAACGAAGAAAACTTCAGAAGAGTTAAAAGCATTAAAACCCATTTTTAAAAGACAATTACAAGAATCTATCATCCCGAAAAGCAATGAATTTTTAATTGAAACCTTTAAAACTCGTGAAGGCTATCACGCCATTTTTTATCCTTTTGAAGGAAGATTTGTTCATGAAGCCCTTGGAAGTTTGCTGGCATATAGGATCAGTTTATTGCTCCCAATTAGTTTTACACTTGCTTTCAACGATTATGGATTTGAGTTACTTTCAGATCAGGAGATAAATATGGAGCAAGTCTTAGATAATAATCTTTTTTCAGCACAATTTCTAATGGACGATCTTTATAAAAGCTTGAACGCTACAGAAATGGCACGAAGAAAGTTTCGGGATGTAGCGGTTATTGCCGGTATGGTTTTTACAGGATATCCTAATAAATTGATAAAAACAAAACATCTTCAGTCTAATTCGCAATTACTTTTTAGTGTTTTTAGAGATTATGAACCAGATAATCTTTTATTTCTTCAGGCTTTTCGAGAAACTTTTGAACATCAATTGGAGGAGGGTAGATTACGCCAAGCTTTAGAACGAATTTCGCAGCAGGAAATTGTTTGGAAAGCCTGTGAGAAAGCCACACCATTTTCATTTCCAATAATTACAGATAGGCTTCGGGAGAAATTGACTTCAGAAAAAGTGGAAGACCGCATTCGCAAAATGCTGAAACAACTAGAAAAGTGATTAAATTTGTAAAGTGATAGAAAAGATATACTTAGCCAATCAATCATTTATTTTACATCATTCCGGTACTATGTATTGGGAAGAGCAGGAGATATTGCTTATTAGCGATGTTCACCTTGGGAAGATCTCGCACTTCAGAAAATATGGAAGCGCAGTTCCACAGGCAGCTATTTCAGAGAATTTCAGAAAAATGGATCAGGTGGTGGAGTTCTTTTCACCAAGAAGTATTGTTTTTATGGGAGATCTTTTTCATAGTTCATTGAATATGGAATGGGATCTATTTACAGAATGGATGGAAACTATTGAAATTCCTGTGATCCTGGTGGCTGGAAATCATGATATAATATCTGAATTGAAATATGAAGCTTTAGGAGTAAAGATCTATTCTGAAATTATTTTTGGCGATCTCTTGCTAACGCATCATCCTGAAGAAAGAGCAGGTTTTTTTAATATATGCGGACACCTTCACCCCGGATTCAAATTAAGAGGGAACGGAAGGCAAACCCTTCAGTTACGTTGTTTTTATCAAAATAAAGAACAATTAATATTACCCGCATTTGGGGAGTTTACAGGAAATTTCTGGATCTCACCAAATGAGGGAGACCGTATCTTTGCAATAACCAAAACAGAAGTTATTTCAGTTTTTTAAACTTTAGAACTTATGAATAAAAGATTAGCAATTATTAATTTGTTATCTGTTATTACAGCCATTCTTGCCAGTTATTTGTCTCAGCTAGTCGGAATTAATGGGAATACAATTGGTAGTTTAAGTGCGGAATATGAAAATCTTTTTACTCCTGCAGGTTATGCTTTTGCCATTTGGGGGGCTATTTACATAGCGCTGCTAATATTTTCAATTTATCAGGTTTACGTTTGTTATTCAGATAAGCCTAGTGATGGCAATGAATTTAAGACCGGACCTTGGTTTTATATTGCAAATTTCGCAAATGCTTCATGGGTATTCGCTTGGCTTTATGAGTACACTTTGATTTCGGTAATTTTAATGCTTATCATGTTAACCAGTCTTATCGCAATTATTATAAAAACCAATATGGAACGTTGGGATGCACCATTTAAGATCATTGGTTTTTACTGGTGGCCAATATGTTTGTATTCTGGATGGATCACCGTTGCAACTATAGCCAATATAAGTGCATATTTAGCAAAGTTAGGCTGGGACGGAGGTGTTTTTACCGAGGTTCAATGGACTATGATCATGATTGCCGCGTCAACTGTTATTAATATTATAATTATCCATACCAGAAACATGAGAGAATTTGCGTTGGTTGGGGTTTGGGCCTTGGTAGCGATCTACGTAAAACAGCTTGATGAAAATAGTACATTAGCCTATGTAGGTTTAATTGCCGCAGTGCTAATCTTTCTTAATATAGCTTATCATGGTTATGTTAACAGAAAGAGCAACCCAATGCATAAGATGATGTCTGGAAATTCTTAGATCATACCTTTAATATCGTTTCCCCAGGTTGGGTAAGCATAGATCATTTTCTTTAATTCCTTGCAGGTTAATTTTCCGCACATTGCCATTACAAACATATTGATGATCTCAGAAGCCTCTGGGCCAATTAAATGAGCTCCTAAAACCAGATCTGTTTTCTTATCTACCAATGTCTTGTAAGCATATTCCTCTGTGTTCACTCTCTTTGCATTAAACCAACCCGGAACCAGTTTATGCTCTAGCCTATAATCATATCCTTTTTCTTTAGCTTCTTTTTCTGAAAGTCCTACGGAAGCTATATTTGGAAGTGTAAATACTACTGAAGGTTGGGGAGGAAAATTTACTTCTTCAGGTTTGTTTGGATTTAAAAGATTGGCAATTACAATTAGTGCTTCCTGAGAGGAAAGTGGAGTTAAAGGAAGTCCTTCACTGTCTGATACATCTCCACAAGCATAAACATTTTCATTTGTTGGATTCTGAAGATATTTATTTACAGAAATTCCTTTTTTGGAGAATGATACATTTCCATTTTTAAGATCCAGATCTTCTATAGAAGGAATACGTCCGGAAGTATTTATTACAAGTTCGGCTTTTGCTGAAACTTCTTTTCCATTTTGATTTGCAGTAACCCGAAAGTTTTTTCTGAGCTTCTCTATCTCTGAAACTTCTGCATTAAAAATGAATTTTATACCAAGCTTTTCTGAAGCGCTTACCAGATAACCAACCATATCCACATCAAAATTAGTGAGAGGTCGGGAGGCCAGGTCCATAATAGTAACTTTTACTCCAAGGCGAGCTGCCATATGGGCGAACTCCATCCCAATATAACCAGCTCCAATAAAGATCATGCTCTCTGGTAAATGTTCTAAATTTAAAAAGTCATCACTTACAATAGCATGTTCTCTTCCAGGAATTTTTAGTTCTAATGGTCTTTGTCCGGTGGCTATAACGATCTTTTTGGCAATGATCGTTTTCCCTTCCACAGAGAGAATATTTTTATCTAAGAATTTTGGCGATTGATGAAACATAGTCACCCCTAGCTTTTCAAAATCTTTCTCTGTTTTTGCTGGAATAGCTTCTACAAAAGTTTCTTTAAAAACCATTAGATCTTCCCAACTGAATTCGGGCATTTTGGTAATACCATGACCTTTCATTTTATGAGCACGATCTATGATTTCAGTAAGGCCGAGTAAAACTTTTTTAGGATCACAACCTCTTTGAGAACAAGTTCCACCAAATTCACGATTGTCTGCAATGGCAACTTTCCAACCTTCTTTTACGCAAGCAGTAGCTACTTTTTTCCCAGCCGTTCCAGTTCCAATAACAAAAACATCGAATTCTTCAAATTTAGCCATGTTGCAATTTTTTTTAATGCTTCGGAAATTACTTAAAATGCATCGTATATAATCTAGGATTTTGATTTTTAGGCTGAAATTAACAAGCTTGGAGTGAATAGTATTAATTTTGTGGAACAGTGCACAAAATAATACTAAACTTTTGCGGAGTAAAAGCCTAGGGATTATCTTTGCCGCAATGAGTAACGCTACTATTGCCCAAACATTTGCAAAGTCTCTGCAACAGCAGGAACTTGGGGATTTTATTTCCTCTTCCCAAAATAATCTCACAAAAATTCAATTAAAAGGACTGGTAGGATCCTCTTTATCTTATGTTCTTTCTAATGCTTTTAGCACTGCAGAACGACCATTTCTATTGATATTTAATGATAAAGAAGAAGCTGCCTATTATTTAAACGATCTCGAACAATTAATGGGGGATAAAAACGTGCTTTTTTATCCGGGCAGTTACCGCAGGCCTTATGAACTTGAAGAAACAGATAATGCCAATGTGCTTTTAAGGGCAGAGGTTCTAAACCGAATTAATTCTCGTAAAAAACCAGCGTTAATAGTTACTTATCCAGATGCATTATTCGAAAAAGTTGTTACCAGAAAAGAATTAGAAAAGAGCACGCTGAAGATCGCAGTTGGAGACCAACTTTCTTTAGATTTTGTAAATGAAGTATTGTTCGAATATAAATTCACACGAGTGGATTTTGTGACAGAACCTGGAGAATTTTCTGTGCGTGGTGGAATTATAGATGTGTTTTCCTTCAGTAATGATGAACCATATAGGATAGAATTCTTCGGCAATGAAGTTGATAGTATTAGAAGCTTCGACGTTGAAAATCAACTTTCAACAGAAAAGGTGAAGAAGATCTCTGTCATGCCAAATGTGGAACACAAACGTTTGGATGAGGTAAGAGAGAGTTTTTTAAAATATATTTCAGAAAAAACCATTGTCTTTATCAAAAATCCGGAATTGCTTTCCGGTGAGATGGATAAATTATTTGGGAAAGCAGAAGAAGCTTTTGCCAAATTAGTGGACGATATTAAACATAATAAACCCGAAGAATTATTTTGCTCTTCCGGCCTTTTAACAGAGCAACTCGAAGAATTTAGAGTTGTAAATCTTGGGAACATCAATAATCTTCGAAAGAAATCCAGCACTTCTGTGGAAGATGCAGGGGAGATTATAGAGTTCCATACCAAACCGCAACCTTCATTTAATAAGCAATTTGAGTTATTAATTGATAATCTAATAGAGAATCAGGATGCTGGATATACCAATTTTATCTTTTGTGTGAGCGAGCAGCAAGCTAAGAGATTCCATGATATTTTTGAAGATCAGGAGCGGGAAGTGAAATACAGAACCGTGGTGCTTTCCATGTATCAAGGTTTTATAGATGAAGATTCCAAAATGGTTTGTTATACAGAGCATCAGATCTTTGAGCGGTATCATAAATTCCATTTAAAGAATGGGTATGCTAAGAAGCAAGCCATCACGTTGCAGGAACTTACCAATTTAGAGGTTGGAGATTACGTGACGCATATAGATCATGGAATAGGAAAGTTTGGCGGACTTCAGAAGATCGATGTGGAAGGGAAAATGCAGGAAGCCATTAAATTGTTTTATGGGGAACGCGATATTTTATACCTCAGCATCCACTCACTTCATAAGATCTCCAAATTCAACGGAAAGGACGGGAAACCACCTAAAATATATAAACTAGGTAGTAATGCCTGGAAGAATTTAAAACAGAAGACCAAGGCTAGAGTCAAACATATCGCTTATAATCTAATTGAATTATATGCGAAAAGAAGAACTCAGCAAGGTTTCCAATATGGGCCGGATTCTTACTTGCAATTAGAGTTGGAAGCTTCATTTTTATATGAAGATACTCCAGACCAAAGTACAGCTACAGCCGCTGTAAAAGAAGATATGGAAAGTCCGAGACCTATGGACCGTTTGGTTTGTGGGGATGTAGGATTTGGTAAAACCGAAGTTGCCATTCGCGCGGCTTTTAAAGCGGTAGATAATGGGAAACAAGTAGCCATTTTAGTGCCTACTACGATTCTTGCTTTTCAGCATCATAAAACCTTTACTGAACGATTGAAGGATTTTCCCGTAACTGTAGATTATTTAAATAGATTTAGAACGGCTAAAGAACGCAAGCAAACCCTAGAAGACCTTGAAAGCGGAAGGGTGGATATCATAATTGGGACGCATCAGTTAGTAAGCAAAGCTGTGAAATTCAAAGATCTTGGCTTGTTGGTGGTAGATGAAGAACAAAAATTTGGGGTAGCGGTAAAGGATAAATTGAAGACTATAAAGGAAAATGTAGATACACTTACGTTGACGGCAACGCCAATTCCGCGTACGCTTCAGTTTAGTTTGATGGCGGCAAGGGATCTTTCAACCATTACTACGCCACCGCCAAACAGATATCCTATAGAGACCAATGTGATCCGTTTTTCAGAAGAAACCATTCGCGATGCTATTTCTTATGAGATACAACGCGGAGGGCAGGTTTTCTTTATTCACAACAGAATTGAAAATATCAAGGAAGTTGCAGGAATGATCCAACGTTTGGTGCCAGATGCTAAAGTTGGCGTGGGTCATGGGCAAATGGAAGGAAAGAAACTAGAGAATCTGATGCTTAGTTTTATGAATAGTGAATTTGATGTGTTGGTTTCTACCACGATCATAGAAAGCGGATTAGATGTGACCAATGCGAACACCATCTTTATTAATAATGCCAACAACTTCGGGCTATCAGACCTGCACCAGATGCGTGGGAGAGTAGGGCGAAGCAATAAAAAGGCTTTTTGTTATTTCATCACGCCGCCATATTCTGCAATGACAGACGATGCCAGAAAACGAATTACAGCCTTGGAGCAATTTTCTGATCTTGGAAGCGGTATCAATATCGCTATGAAAGATCTGGAAATTCGTGGGGCTGGAGATCTACTTGGAGGAGAGCAAAGCGGATTTATAAATGACATAGGTTTTGATACCTATCAGAAAATATTGAATGAAGCTATTGAAGAATTAAAGGAAAATGAATTTAAAGATCTGTATGAGCAAACTGAAGATTTAGATCAGAAAGTATTTGTGAAGGACACTCAAATAGATACCGATTTCGAGTTGTTGTTCCCAGATGACTATATCAATAATATCTCAGAGAGATTGAGTCTTTATACAAAGCTGAATAATTTAAAGACCGAGGAAGAGCTACAGAAATTTGAAGCAGATCTGGAAGATCGTTTTGGAGAATTACCAACACAAGCGGTAGATCTTTTAAATAGTGTTCGAATTAAATGGATAGCTTCTCACATTGGTTTAGAGAAAGTGATCTTGAAGCAAGGAAAACTGATCGGGTATTTTATTGCCGATGAGCAATCTAGGTTCTACCAAACCCAAAATTTCACCAAATTGTTGCAATATGTGCAATCTCATTCGCATTCATGCACCATGAAAGAAAAGAAAACAAGAGCAGGTTTACGATTGTTATTGACTTTTGAAAAGATTACTTCTATAGAACGAGCTTTTAAAGTTTTGGAGCCGTTAGATTTTAGAGTGAAAGTGGAGGAAGAGGTGAAGGTTTAACTTCTCGACTCCGCTTGAAGTGACGCATTAAGAGTAAAACGATTATAACCAAGATGTCAGGTCGAGCGGAGTCGAGACTTACTAAAAATACAAAAAAGCATTTTCTAAATGCTCTATTTTAGTACCCGACTTATTCTTAATGATAGCTATAATATCAAATCTAACATCTACGTCAAGATTATGTTCTGTCACAAAAAAGTCGACTGCTTTTACCAGATTTTGAATCTGTTTTCCCTTCACAAAATCCTGTGGATTCCCAAAGTCGGGAGTGCTGCGGGTTTTAACTTCAATAATTGCTAAAGTAGATTCTTTACGGGCAATAATATCTACTTCTGCTTTTTGATGTCTGAAGTTTCTTGCAACTATTTTGTAACCATGTTTAAGTAAATAAGCGACCGCTAATTCTTCCCCTTTTTTACCAAGCTCGTTATGCAATGCCATTTAGTGTCATTTATGGTTTCGTAGGAAAAGAATAATGATCTAAATGTACTAATTTTCAGTAGAATGTAAATGTGTTGATTTTCGAATCTCGATTAAGGCTTAAACAAAATAGCATTTACTTTAAGATCCATTTCTTTAATTTCTTCAGGAGTAGCTTTTATGATATGATCTCCGTAGAATTTATTTTTTGGTTCCTTTTCAGGTGCAAGAAACACTTGAATATTCGATTTCTCTAATTTTCCATCATTCCACAATGTTGCACCGCTATAATCCCATCCAAAGCCATAGAAAGAAATAGGTTTCTGATTCATTTGGGTCAGTTCATCATAAGTAGATCCTATTTTAATACCAGTGTTACTTTTCCATTTTCCGTTGGAATTCATCCTAATATCTTCGATTTGTGTTCTATTCTTGTCTTTCCAGGTTATATGCAATTCATCGGGAGTATCAGACGAGATTACAGTATAAGCACGCTCTTCGGTTCCTTCTTCAAAAAGTCCGGTATCTTCGATGATAGCTTCAGATGGAAATAATTTCTTTAATTCTTCTGAATTCAGCTTTAAAAGATCTTCTACAAAAAATGAATTTGAAGAAACCGTGGCAACTTTTTTTGAAGAGTTACAAGCTACGACTGAAATTAAAGCCAATAAGTAGAAAATCTTACGCATAATTTTAAATTTTGGCTAAAATCTATTTCTATGAGGACATGAGCACTGTCTTTTGCAATAATTTAACGCATAGTATTTCACAGTTGCTTACCTTTACAGCCTTAAAAAAATAAAGGAATACATGAGCAATACACCACAACGTTATACCATTACCGCAGCATTACCTTATACCAATGGACCTATACATATTGGGCATTTAGCAGGAGTTTATGTGCCAGCCGATATTTATGCACGCTACTTAAGAATGCAGGGAAAAGATGTGGCTTTTGTATGCGGAAGTGATGAGCATGGTGTAGCAATTCCTATGAAGGCAAAGAAAGAGGGAATTACGCCACAACAATTAATAGATAAATACCACGGGATCATTAAACAATCCTTTTTGGATTTTGGAGTGACCTTCGATAATTATTCAAGAACTTCCAATAAGATCCATCATGATACCGCTTCGGAATTCTTTAAAAAGCTGAATGAAGACGGAAAATTTATTGAAGAAACTTCCGAGCAACTATACGATAAAGAAGCGAATCAATTTTTAGCAGATCGTTTTGTAACCGGAACTTGCCCAAAATGTGGCAATCCTGAAGCTTATGGCGATCAATGTGAAAGTTGTGGAAGTTCTCTTAATGCTACAGATCTAATCAACCCTAAGTCGGCTATTACAGGAGCTGTGCCTACTATGAAGGAGACCAAACACTGGTTCTTGCCTTTAGATAAATATGAAGATTTTTTAAAGGAATGGATCTTGGTTGGACATAAAAAGGATTGGAAAGCCAATGTTTATGGTCAGGTGAAATCCTGGGTAGATGAAGGCTTAAGAGCACGTGCCGTAACTCGAGATCTGGACTGGGGAATTCCTGTCCCGGTAAAAGGAGCGGAAGGAAAAGTACTTTACGTGTGGTTTGATGCTCCAATTGGATATATATCTTCAACTAAGGAGTGGGCAGCCCGTGAAGGAAAAAATTGGGAAGATTATTGGAAGAAAGACGACACCAAAATGGTGCATTTTATAGGAAAAGATAATATCGTGTTTCACTGTATTATATTTCCAATTATGCTGAAAGCAGAAGGAAGTTATATCCTTCCTGAAAATGTACCAGCTAACGAATTTTTGAATTTGGAAGGTAAAAAACTTTCTACCTCTAAGAATTGGGCAGTTTGGTTACATGAATATTTGGAAGATTTTCCAAATCAGCAAGATGTGTTGAGGTACACACTTACCGCCAATGCTCCTGAAACTAAGGATAACGATTTTACCTGGAAAGATTATCAGGCCAGAAATAACAACGAATTGGTTGCCATCTTTGGAAACTTCATTAATCGAGCAGTCGTGCTTACCGATAAATATTATGAAGGAGTAGTTCCAGCACCGGGACAACTTACCGAAGTAGATGAACAAACCTTAGCTGCAGTAAAAGCATATCCAGCAGTTATTGCAAGTTCTATCGAGCGATATAGATTTAGAGAAGCCCAAGGAGAGTTAATGAACTTGGCTAGATTAGGCAATAAATATCTGGCAGATGAAGAGCCATGGAAAGTGGTAAAAACAGATCCTGAAAGAGTGAAAACAGTAATGTTTGTAGCGCTACAGATCTCTGCGGCTTTAGCAACATTGAGCGAGCCATTTTTGCCATTTACTTCAGAAAAGTTGAAAAAGATATTAAATGTTCCTTCAGGTGAAAGTGCTCTTAAATGGGAAGAAGTATCAGAAAAAGACACTTTAATTCCTGCAGGACATACAATAGGGAAAGCAGAATTGCTTTTCAGTAAAATTGAAGATGAACAAATACAACAACAATTAGATAAATTGGAAGCAACCAAAGCCGCTAACGAAGCCGATAATAAAAAAGCAGAGCCTCAAAAAGAGGAGTCTACTTTCGAAGATTTTACTAAAATGGATCTTCGTGTTGGGACAATCGTTGAAGCTTCAAAAATGCCAAAAGCGGATAAACTATTAGTTTTAAAAGTAGATACTGGGATCGATGTAAGAACCATTGTTTCTGGAATTGCAAAAAGCTTTAAGGCTGAAGATATAATCGGTATGAAAGTAACGGTATTAGTGAATCTTGCACCCCGGAAATTACGAGGAGTAGAAAGCCAAGGAATGATATTGATGACTGAAAATGCTGAAGGGAAATTGGTGTTTTTGAATCCAGATGAAGAAGGAGTGAAGAATGGGACAATAATTAGTTAGTTCTAGTTTCAAGTAGTTCTCGACTCCGCTCGAACTGACATTTGAGTATTTATCCACTCGAGCGGAGTCGAGAGGTTTTTTGGCTTTTGTGAATGCAATTTGTGTTTTTAAATCTGGTATTGTCACCTCGAGCGGAGTCGAGAGGTTATTAATTAAATATGATTGGATGTGAAACTCTATTATGTTTATATCGTAGAATGTATAGATAACCTCTTATATACAGGTGTCACCAATAATCTATCTCGAAGAATAACGGAGCATAATTCCGGAGTAAATAAAACGTGTTTCACCTATAAAAGAAGACCCATAAACCTCATTTTTAGTCAAGAATTCAATGATGTGAATCAGGCGATCTATTTTGAAAAGAAAATTAAAAAATGGAGCGCGGTTAAGAAAAGAGCTTTAGTCAAGGAAGATGAGGTATTGTTATATCTTTTAGCTGAGTGCAGGAATAATTCACATTTTAGGAATAAACAATGAGTTCTCGATTCCGCTCGAACTGACAGATGCATCCTTATCAACAGTGAAATGTCACCTCGAGCGTAGTCTAGAGGTTGCTAATCATAAATTCTTTAAATGCTAAAAATAGCATATCATCCAATCTTCAAACATCCTTTGCCAAGCGGACACAGGTTTCCGATGGAGAAATATGATCTGCTGCCAAAACAATTGCTCCACGAAGGAACTTGTACACAAGAGAATTTCTTTGAACCAGATTTGCCTGAAATGTCCAATATTTTGGCTGTTCATAACGAGGAATATGTAACTGATTTATTGGAACTCTCCGTGGAAAAACGAGCTGCAAGAAAAATAGGATTTCCACTTTCCAAAGAGCTTATCCAAAGAGAGCTCATTATTGCAGATGGCACCATGAAAGCCTGTGATTATGCCTTAAAATATGGAATTGCAATGAATATAGCCGGAGGAACGCATCATGCCTACACCAATCATGGAGAAGCTTTTTGTTTATTGAATGATCAAGCCATCGCTGCAAGATACCTTCAGAAGGAAAAAGGGATAAAAAAGATCCTAATTATAGATCTGGATGTGCATCAAGGGAACGGAACTGCAGAGATCTTTCAAGAGGACGCTTCGGTATTTACCTTCTCCATGCACGGGAAGAACAACTATCCCTTCAGAAAAGAAACTTCCGATCTGGATATCGAATTGGCAGATCATACCAAGGATAAAGAATATCTCGATCTCTTAAAACAAATTCTTCCAGATCTTATAGCAGAAGAAAAACCGGAATTCATCTTTTATTTAAGCGGAGTGGATATCCTATCAACAGATAAATTAGGGAAGCTTGGTTGTACTATAGATGGTTGTAAAGAACGAGATCGATTTGTTTTGCAAACTTGCCACGATCTCAAGATCCCGGTTCAAGTAAGTATGGGCGGTGGATATTCTCCAGACATCAAAATTATTTTGGAGGCACATGCCAACACTTTTCGATTGGCTCAAAAGATCTATTTTTAAAGTATCGATACTTTATAAATTAGCAATCTCCATTCAAAAACTAAACAATACTCCCATATTTAAAAACCCCCTTATATAAACTCTTTTAAATTCTATATCTTAGAAGCAGATTAAAATTTGGATTCAGTATGAGCAGCTATCAAATTAAGAACTTAGAAGAATATTACCAAGTATATAGAAAGTCGGTACGAGATCCAGAAAATTTTTGGGCAGAGATTGCCGAAGAACATTTTGTATGGAGAAAACCATGGAATAAAGTATTGGATTGGGATTTTTCTAAACCTGAAGTTAAATGGTTTGAAGGAGCGCAGTTAAATATCACTGAAAATTGTATAGATCGGCATCTGTCAACACATGCAGATAAGACCGCGATAATTTTTGAACCAAATGATCCAAAGGAAAAGGCCCAGCACATATCTTACCAGCAGTTGCACGATAAAGTTTGTGCTTTTGCCAATGTATTAAAAGGACAGGGAATTAAAAAAGGAGATCGCGTTTGTATCTATTTACCCATGATCCCAGAATTGGCGGTTTCTATTTTGGCATGTGCCCGAATTGGCGCCATACATTCTGTGGTCTTTGCAGGATTTTCATCTTCTGCCATTGCCAGCAGAATTAATGATTGTGAATGTAATTTGGTGATCACTTCGGATGGTTCTTTCCGCGGAGCTAAGAAAATAGATCTAAAAGGAATTGTAGATGAAGCTTTGGAAAGCACTCCAACAATAAAATCGGTTTTGGTGGTAAAACGAACTAAAGCTGCTATTAATATGAAAGAGGGAAGAGATCATTGGTTGCAGCCGCTTTTAGATAAAGCAAGCATGGATTGCCCAATTGAAATAATGAATGCAGAAGACCCGCTTTTTATTTTATACACCTCTGGTTCTACAGGAAAACCCAAGGGAATGTTGCATTCTACTGCGGGTTATATGGTATATAGCGCTTATACATTTAAAAATGTATTTCAGTATAAAATAGGTGACATTTATTGGTGTACTGCAGATATTGGCTGGATCACTGGACATAGTTATATAGTGTATGGGCCATTAGCTAATGGAGCCACCACATTGATGTTTGAAGGAGTTCCAAATTTTCCCCATTTTTCCCGATTCTGGGAGATCATAGAAAAACATAAGGTAAATCAGTTCTATACAGCACCAACTGCAATTCGTGCATTGGCTAAGGAAAAGTTGGATTATGTGGAAAATCATGATCTTTCATCTCTCAAAGTTCTTGGCACTGTTGGAGAACCTATTAATGAAGAAGCTTGGCATTGGTATAATGACAATATTGGGAAAAAGAAAAGCCCTATTGTGGATACTTGGTGGCAAACAGAAACAGGAGGAATCATGATCTCGCCAATTCCTTATTGTACGCCAACGATTCCTACTTATGCAACTTTGCCTTTACCCGGAATTCAGCCAGCATTAATGGATGAGCAAGGAAATGAGATCAAGGGGAATCAGGTAGATGGAAGATTGTGTATCAAGTTTCCTTGGCCGGGAATGGCAAGGACTATTTGGGGAGACCATAAAAGATATAAAGACACCTATTTTTCTGCTTTCGAAAACAAATATTTTACAGGCGACGGAGCATTAAGAGATACAGTTGGTTATTATAGAATTACGGGAAGAGTAGATGATGTGATCATTGTTTCCGGGCATAATTTAGGAACAGCACCAATTGAGGATGCTATTAATGAACATCCAGCAGTTGCAGAATCTGCTATTGTAGGATTCCCACATGATGTGAAGGGAAATGCACTTTACGGTTATGTGATATTAAAGGAAACCGGGGAGTCAAGAATTCATGATAATTTGCGAAAAGAGATCAATCAGATTATTACCGAACATATTGGACCGATCGCAAAATTGGATAAAATTCAGTTTACTGAAGGTTTGCCCAAAACAAGATCCGGAAAAATAATGAGAAGGATCTTACGAAAGATCGCATGTAAAGAAACAGATAGTTTGGGAGATACTAGTACGTTATTAAATCCTGAAGTTGTGCAAGATATCATCGACAATGCACTATAATTAGTATAACTGAAATCACCGAAAAAACAGAAAGCGCCCGGAAATTTAAACTTCCGGGCGCTTTCAGATTTATGGTTATTAGAAGATTTTGATTCTGAATCTATTTCCCTAACAGAAGCAATTCGCTACAAACGATCTCTGTTATATATCGTTTTACTCCTTCTTTATCTTCATAACTGCGGGAAGTCAGTTTTCCTTCTATACCCACTTCTTTTCCTTTTGGGACATAATTTTCTACCAATTCGGCTGTTTTTCCCCAAGCTACGATGTTGTGCCATTGGGTATCTGTGATCTTTTCACCTTTCGCATTTTTATAGGATTCATTGGTGGCTACAGAGAATTTTGCCAGAATTTTTCCTGATTCCATGTGAAGAATTTCAGGGTCATTACCTACGTTCCCGATCAATTGAACTTTGTTTCTTAAAGTGCTCATAACTATAGAATTTATTGCAGTTGAAAATCATTAGTTCATTTCAACAGGACAAATGTATATCTGCACTTCAGCGGTATTCGGTTGGGAAAGATTTGTTTTCGTTTACTTTCGCTTGTAAATGTTTGTTGTCGGATAATTAAATAGGCTAAAACTCTTTTTTTCGTAATATTACTTCGGATTGTGGCTAATTGTTTTCAGGCATTTAAACGATTTTAGCCTATACTAACTGATTATTATGATATTTCTTAACATTATAGAGACTTCACTTCCACTAACCAATCCGGTTCTGAAATTTCTCGTTATCCTTATTATTATTCTTGCTGCGCCTATTCTCGTGGGGAAATTTAAGATCCCACATATCCTCGGTCTTATTATTGCCGGAGCTATCATAGGCCCAAATGGATTTAATTTGTTATTAAGGGATAGTAGCATTATTCTTTCGGGTACTGCTGGTCTCCTTTATATTATGTTTTTAGCAGGTTTGGAAATAGATATGGCCGAATTTAAAAGGAACAGTTCAAAAAGTTTACTTTTCGGGATGTACACCTTTCTTATTCCAATGATCCTTGGGATGTTGGTGAGCTTGTATATTCTGCATTTTTCAATGATCACCTCTGTACTCCTAGCCAGTATGTTCGCATCTCATACCTTGATAGCATATCCTATTTTGGGTAAATTTGGAGTCACAAAGAATAGGGCTGTAAATATAGCGGTTGGCGGCACGATGATCACAGATATTCTTGCACTTTTGGTCCTCGCTGTGATCATAGGTATGCATAATGGAGAAGTGAACTCCTACTTTTGGATAAAACTAACTATATCCATTCTTGTTTTTGGTTTTATAGTTCTCTATTTGTTTCCTATAATTGGTAGGTGGTTCCTTAAAAGATATCAAGATAAAGTTTCTCAATACATTTTTGTTTTAGCAATGGTATTCCTTGGTTCCTTTCTAGCAGAAGTAGCAGGAATAGAGGCAATTATTGGAGCTTTTCTTACTGGTCTGGCGTTAAATAGATTGATCCCCTCTACCTCGCCATTAATGAATAGGATTGAATTTGTAGGGAATGCTATTTTTATTCCCTTTTTTCTGATTGGGGTGGGAATGCTTGTTAATTATAAGGCCTTTATTTCAGATTTTGAGACTATAAAAGTTGCAGCTGTAATGACTGTTACAGCCACTTCATGCAAATATATTGCGGCATGGCTCACACAAAAATCACTTAATTTTAGTGTGGACGAACGAAGACTGATTTTTGGACTTAGTAACGCACAGGCTGCAGCTACATTAGCAGCTGTACTCATTGGATACAATGTAATTCTTGGTGAAACTCCAGACGGAGAACCTATCCGGCTTTTGGGAGAAAGCATTTTGAACGGAGCAATTATTATGATCCTTATCACCTGTACCATTGCCACATTTGTTGCACAAAAAGGGGCAAAAAATATCTCCTTACTACAATCTGAATATCTTGAAAGAGATGAAAGTGAAACGGAAGAAAGGATCTTGATCCCAATAAGCAACCCAGATACGGTAGAAGAACTAATTAATTTTAGCACGCTTATAAAGTCCAAAAATAATAAGCATGGTTTATATGCATTAAACATAGTTTTAAATAACACTTCTACTGCAGATGAGAATCAAAGGGCGAAAAAGATCTTGGAAAAAGCTGAAGATATGGCTGCATCTACAGATGTGTTTTTACAGCGATTGTTGCGATATGACCTAAATATTACAAATGGAATTACTGGAGTGGTCAAAGAAAATAATATCACAGATCTAGTGTTAGGATTTCATTCTGAAAAAGCAATTTCAGAAGATTTTTTAGGTAAACTTACAAATGGAATTTTATCAAATAGTGATGCTACCACCTTTGTTTATAAGTCTATTCAGCCAATGGCAACTATTAAAAGACATGTTATAGTAATTCCTGCTTTTGCCGAAAACGAAATTGGATTTCCCTTTTGGCTATTAAAGGTTTGGAATATTTCACGAAATTCTGGAGCAAAACTTCTTTTCTATGCACCAGACAGAACCTTGAAAATACTACGTGAGATTCAGAACACACATCAAATTAAGGCTGAATTTAAAAGCTATAATAATTGGAGCAATTTCGGAGAAGTTGCTGCTGAGGTAATGGTTAACGATAATATTGTACTTGTACTTAGCAGAGAGAACCATACTTCATATAATAAGGACATCAAAAATGCTCCAGATTATATTAATACCTATTTCCCGAATAATAGTTTTATTTTGATCTATCCTAGACAAGCAGAATTTACCCAAGATATTTTAATGGGATTAAACAATCCGTCATTATTACCACCTATAGAAAAGTTAGATAAAGTGGCCAAGGATATATTTAATTATTTTAAGCGAAGCTCATAGAAGTGCCTTTTTTCTTAGAAAAGGTGGAAAAGGGAATACTTTCTTTTTAACTTGTAAATCTAAAATCTTTAAAGAATAAACTAGGCTCAATGCAATATCAAATCTTCGAAGAACAAGAATTCAATAAAGTAGATTATACCAAAATTGAACTTCTAAAAGGGGAATATGAATTATGCACATTTACTGGTTGTAATTTCTCAAATTCAGATCTCTCTAAGATCAAGTTTATTGAATGTGACTTTATAAATTGTAATTTAAGTTCGGCAAATCTTTTTGAAGTCTCATTTCAGGAAGCGAAATTTGAAGCTTGCAAAATGTTAGGAATTAGATTCGATCTTTGTGATAGCTTCGGATTGGCTTTAGATTTTACAAATTGCCAGTTGGATCACTCTTCTTTTTACAAGATGAAGTTGAATAATTTCAAAGTTGTTAATACCAAACTGAAAGATGTAGATTTCACCGAAGCAAATTTATCTGGAGTTCAATTTGAAACTTGTGATCTCCAGAAAGCGATCTTTGAAAGATCCAACCTCGAAAAAACCGATTTTAGGACTGCCTCAAATTATTGTATAGATCCAGAAAACAACAAGATAAAAGGCGCCAAATTTTCATTGAATGGAGTGACTGGACTTTTAGACAAATATCAAGTTATTATAGAAAACTGATTAAAATTAAAATGAAGCTAAAAATATATCAGGTAGATGCTTTTACAGATAGAATTTTTTCTGGAAATCCGGCCTGTGTGGTACCATTGGAAGAATGGTTACCAACTGAGGTGCTTTTAAACATAGCTAAAGAAAATGCCGTAGCAGAGACAGCTTTTTTCATTAAAGAAAAAGATTATTATCATTTAAGATGGTTTACGCCAGAGGTGGAAATGGATCTTTGTGGTCATGCTACTTTAGCTTCCGCACATGTAATAGCAAGTTTATTGAAAGAAACTGCTTCGGAGATTATTTTTGAAACATTATCGGGAAAGCTTAGTGTACAAGTAAATGCTGAACGATATACCCTAAATTTTCCATCACGAAAACCAATACCTTCAGAATTACCAAAAGAAATAAAAAAGGCGTTAAGCATTCAGCCTCAAAAAGTATATAAAGACCGGGATTTTATGTTGGTCTATAAAAATGAAGCGGAGATTAAAAATTTAAAAATAGATAGAACTTATTTCGATAAGATCAATCTGGGTACAGGAGGTGTAATTGTAACAGCCAAAGGCTCAGCATCAGATTTTGTTTCGAGATTCTTTACACCCCAAGCTTCCATTTTAGAAGATCCTGTAACAGGCTCGGCGCATTGCACACTTATTCCGTATTGGAGTGAGCAACTTCAGAAAACAACACTTAGCGCACTACAACTTTCAGAAAGAAAAGGGATTTTGAACTGCGAGGATCTTGGTGAACGTGTTTTAATTAGCGGAAATGCTAGAACTTATCTTATTGGTGATATATTTATAAAATAATTTATAATTTCAGAAAAAATAAATAGATTTAACTCCTACCCTATGAATATTAAAAACTCCCTCTGTTTACTTATCATTTGTTTGTTTAGTATTAATGGGTTTGCCCAGCAAACTGAAAAGAAGGTAACGGCAGAAGATTATGCTCACGCAACCAAATTTTTGCCTTCAAATGTATATCCGCTGGTAGATCTCGCAAATATGAAGCCTACATGGCTAGAAAACGGTAAATTTTGGTATAGTACTTCGAAAAATTCAAAAACTAATTATGTTCTTATAGATGCTAAAACTGGTAAGAGAAGAACTGCAAGTATCTTAGACTCTTTAGTCCCTGCCTCTAAAGAAAATGGAGAAAATGAAGTTAAAAATGCAATTCGAGATGCTGTGATTTCACCAGATGGTAAAAAAGCTGCTTTTTTAAAAGACTGGAATTTATGGATGCGGGACTTGGATTCCGATAAAGAAATTCAACTAACAAAAGACGGTATCGAGAATTATGGATACGCTACAGATAATGCCGGATGGAGAAAAAGTGATAAACCAATTTTAATTTGGTCGCCAGATTCTAAAAAGATAGCTACTTATCAGCAAGATCAGCGTCATGTGAGTGATATGTATTTGGTATCTACAAATATTGGCGCACCTAAATTGCAAAGTTGGAAATACCCTTTACCACAGGATGAAGACATTATTAAAATCGAAAGAGTTATTATAGAAGTAGAGACTCCTAAAGTTATTAGGTTGCAAATGCCTTCAGATCCTAGAAGAGGGACTTTATGTGATGATATTTCTTGTGATGGCGGTTTCGATGATAACCAATGGAACAACGATGGATCTAAACTGGTATTTGTATCTACTTCTCGAGATCATAAAATAGCCGCTTTAAAAATAGCCGATGCCAGTACTGGAGAAGTAAAAACCATTTTTACTGAAGAAGTAGCAACACAATATGAATCTGGTCAAGGTGCCATTAACTGGCGTTATTTACCAAAATCTAACGAAGTGATCTGGTATTCTGAAAAGGACGATTGGGGACATTTATACCTCTATGATCTTGAAACAGGTAAACTGAAGAATCAGATCACCAAAGGAGAATTTGTGGTGACTCAGCTTTTAAAAACGGATGAGAAGAATAGGAAATTATACTTTCTTGCTAATGGTAAAGATAAAGGAAGAGACCCATATTTCTCACATTTTTATAGTATAGACTTCAGCGGAAAGAACCTGAAATTATTAACTCCGGAGGATGGAAATCATCGTGTTTCAATTGCTCCGGATAGTAATTATTTTGTAGATACTTATTCCCAACCTAATGTTGCTCCAGTTTCAGTATTAAGAGATCTTAACGGGAAATTGATTTCCGAACTAGAAAAATCGGATCTATCAAAGTTGGAAGCAATTGGTTGGAAACCTCCAACACCAATAAAGGTGAAATCGGCTGATGGGAAATGGGACTTGTACGGACTTATGTTTGTTCCAACAGATCTAGATAAAACTAAAAAATATCCTGTGGTGAATTACATTTATCCAGGACCTCAAGGTGGTGGAGTAGGTAGCAGATCTTTTGCACCAGCTAGAGGAGATCATCAAGCCTTGGCAGAACTTGGTTTTATTGTAGTGGTGATAGATGGAACTTGTAATCCTGACAGATCTAAATCTTTCCACGATGCTTGTTATGGAAATATGGCAGATAATACTTTGAAGGATCAGATTGCTGGGATCAAGCAATTGGCTAATAAATATGGGTATTTAGACCTTGATAGAGTTGGTGTTTGGGGACACTCCGGTGGTGGTTTTGCGACTGCTTCTGCAATGTTTAACTATCCTGAATTTTATAAAGTTGGTATTTCTGAATCTGGAAATCATGATAGCCGCAATTATGAAGATGATTGGGGAGAAAGATATATAGGATTAATGAAGGTAGATGAGGAAGGAAAATCTAATTATGACGACCAAGCGAATGCCGTATTAGCAGAAAATCTTCAAGGGAAGTTAATGCTTGCTCATGGTGGTTTAGACGATAACGTGCCTCCTTACAATACTTATTTGGTGGTTGATGCCTTGGTGAAAGCAAATAAGGATTTTGATCTGGTGATCTTTCCTAATGCAAGACATGGTTATGGAAAGGACAGTAATTATATGATGCGTAAAAGATGGGATTATTTTGTGACCCATTTAATGGGAGCAACTCCACCAAAGGAATATGATTTTGCACTAGCTAGATAAACTTTAAACTTTTTAGTTGAAGGGGAATTTTGCATACTTGGAAGATCGCATTATTTCGGTAGATCCAGAAAACAATTTAATAGCATTCAAAAAGCACTTAACAAAAACACCTCGATAACGTCGGGCGTGTCTATAAATAAATTAAAGAAAACACTATGAAAAAGTTAACATTTCTAATTGCCTTCAGCTTAATGATCTCGACTTCTATTTTTGCTTTTCAGGATATGGACGACGTGAAAATTGAAGTAATTCCAGTAAATGAAAATATTTACATGCTTAAAGGAGCAGGTGGAAACATAGGAATTTCTGTAGGGGAAAACGGAGTTTTTATGATAGACGATCAGTTTGCTCCACTAACTCCAAAGATCCTAGCAGCGGTTAAAACTATTAGTGATAAGCAAGTCAAGTTTTTAGTAAACACTCATTATCATGGTGATCATACGGGTGGAAATACAAATTTTGAAAAAGAGGGCGCATTAATAGTAGCCCACGATAATGTTAGAAAGCGTTTAAAAGAAGACGAAAAAAATACGGACCAATCTGGATTGCCAATCATCACCTTCGATAATAAAATGAATTTACATTTAAACGGAGACGATATTTTAGTGGTGCATGTGCGCAATGCCCATACCGATGGGGATGCCCTTATCTATTTTCCAAAAAGCAATGTTTTGCATACAGGTGACACCTTTTTTAATGGGATGTTTCCATATATAGATCTTAAAAGTGGTGGAAGTGTAGCTGGAGATATACAAGCTGCAAAAACGGGCTTAATGCTTATAAACGCCGAAACAAAGATCATTCCCGGACATGGACCTATTGCAAGTTATGCAGATTATGAGAAGTATTTAAAAATGTTAGCAGGTATTCAGACCAACGTTAAAGCTTCAATCGCTCTGGGAAAAAGTAGAGAAGATATTGTTGCAGATGAAAGTCTCACAAATGAATATATTACAGATTCAGCTGCAGAAAAGTCATTTATTAATGGGCCTAAGATCCGTGGGACTTACTTTGATAGCTTGAGTGCAAAGGATTAGGGGATAGATAAAAAAAGCTGTCTAAAACATAATATTTCAATTATTTTGAAGATAAATTTAGAGATCAAGGAAGGTTATACACTTAGAAATCAATACCTCCTATAATTATAAACTAACCTCTATCTTATCTTTCATTTATTAGAAATAGTTGTTTTAGACAACCACAAACTAATTATTCATCCTTTTTCTTTTGGGTTAAAGACTAGAAAAACAGGTTTTCCAATAACTCCCGCCTTAGTCATTACCTCTTTTAATTTAGCATCTTCTATAAAGGTTTTGTAGTCTTGGTAGTTATCCCATTGATTCAATACATAGATCCATTTAGAATCTCCATTAATGGTGCCTACCTCATAACTTACTTCATTAAACTCTTTTCTAGTTCTTTCAAAATTATCAAAAGCTCTTTTCCATTTATCATAATCTTCTACTTCGTGATAGATGATCGCAGTGATCTTTTTGTCTTCAAATTCACTTCCTTCTAACTGATTTAAATAGAGGAAGGTTGGAGCTTCGCTAACTCCGGCTTCATTCATTTTATCCTTTAAAGCTGCCGTTTCCTTGAATTTATTATAATCATCTTTAGATTTCCAAGTATTTAAAACATACACTGTGTTGGGATCGTCTTCCAAAATACCTACTTCATAACTCAATTCTCCATTTGCTTCTCGTATTGGTAGAAACTCATCGAAAGCTTCTTTCCATTTATCATAATCTTTCACTTTATGATAGATCAATGATTTGGCTTTCGTTTGTATGTAATTCTTTTTATTTAAAAGGAGTTTGGAATCATCTTTTTTAATTGGATAATTCCAGGCAATTAAAACGATAGAAAACAACACAACCAAGATCGATATTACACGTTTATTCTTTCCCATAATTTCTAAATTTTGAAGTTGTATCTTTTTAAGAAAAAAGCATAAAAAAATCCTCTTGAGGGGGAGGAGGGAAGTATGTTGAAGAGCTATAAAAGCTATACTCTAAATTACGAAAAATTTTGAAAGCAATTGATTATCAGAGTAGTAAAATCATGAGCGGTAATGTTAAATATTTTTCATAAAATTATAATACTACAATTTAACCACTTTTCATGTTATAGGTTGTTTCAGCTTCTAAGTCTTTTTCATATATTTAAAACATGCAAAAGAATTGTCCGGAATGCGGGGAAAAAATAGTTGGAAGAACAGATAAAAAATTCTGTAGTGACTATTGCAGAAATGCTCACAATAATAATATAAATAAGGATAAGACTAATCTTGTTCGTAATGTGAATAATCAACTTCGCAAGAATTTCAGGATTCTGGAAGAGTTAAATCCTACAGATAAAACAAGAACCAGCAAAGCTAAATTATTATCAAAAGGATTTAGCTTCGAATATTTCACGAGTATCTATACTACAAAATCTGGCACTATTTATTTCTTTGTTTATGATCAAGGATACTTGCCGCTGGAAGGAGATTATTATGCCTTGGTGAAGCGTTCTTAGCAATGCCAATTTTGTCCTCTTATTTTAATGGCCGCGCATAAAATATCTTTTCTGCTAATTTGTCCTATTAGTTTACCTTTCTCCACAATTGGAAATCGTCTGCAATCATGTTTGTAGAAAAGGGAAGCACAATCGAAAATGTTTACGTGTTTATCTATTGTTGTAACATTGGTTTGCATAAAATCTCCTACAGATTTATCTCCTAATGGCATATTGTAATACCTGCTTTCTGAGATCTGTTTCATACAATCTCCATCAGAGATAACCCCTACAAGTTCATTTCGTTCATTTACAACCGGGGCTCCTGAGATCTTAAACCGAATAAAAGCTTGGATCACCTCAATTATTGGCTGTTCCTTTCTGAAGGTTATGAGTGAATGAGTCATATAATCTTCAACCAATATTGGTGCGCTTTGAATCTTTTCGGGTTCTACCCGTCTTCCTTGAAAACTTTTAATACCCATAACTCTAATGTTTTGATTACTAATATTTTAAAGTTAAGTCTTTTTAATGCAAAATGAAACCGCTGCTTTATTTTTATTTTATTAAGGCTTTCTTATTTATATTTATTGAACTAATCTCTTTTTCTCAAATGCTGAAAAAATTAACCTCGCTTTTAATCCCTTTAATTTTATCGTTAATTATTTGGTTTTTGTATTATTCTACTATGCCTAGAGATAGCACTGAAGCTGAGGTTTCTACAACTCAATGGTCTACAGAGAGGGCGTTTCAACATGTTGAAGAAATTTCTAAACAACCACATTATGTGGGGAGTTTGGGACATAGCCTGGTTAGGAATTATATAGTTAAAACACTTCAAGATCAAGGCTTAGAAGTACAAACGCAAGAAGGTTTTAGTTTGACTAAAAACGGGATACTCACCAAGCCTCAAAACATCTTAGCACGTATTCCAGGATTAGAAAACGAGAAATCGCTTTTACTGATGTCTCATTACGATTCTGCCGGGCATTCTTCCTTGGGCGCTAGTGATGCAGGAAGTGGTGTTGCCACTGTTTTAGAAGGAATTCGGGTGATCTTGGCAGAAGGCATCCAACCTAAGAATGATATTATTATTCTTTTTACAGATGCAGAAGAACTGGGATTAAATGGTGCCGAGATCTTTGTAAATGACCATCCTTGGGCTAAAAATGTTGGCGTAGCGCTTAATTTTGAAGCTCGAGGAAGCGGAGGGAATTCGTTTATGCTTTTAGAGACAAATGGAGGAAATAAAAAACTGATTGAAGATTTTATCGATGCAAATCCTAGATTTCCGGTAACAAATTCTCTAGCCTATAGCATTTATAAAATGTTGCCTAATGATACCGATCTAACTGTGTTAAGAGAACAAGGCGGCATAAATGGCTTTAATTTCGCATTCATAGACGATCATTTCGATTATCACACTGCCAATGATATTCCTGCTAATTTAGATAAAGAGACGCTTGCACAGCAGGGCAGTTATCTTATGCCCTTGCTTCATTATTTTAAAGAAGCAGATCTTTCCAGTTTTGAATCGGAAGAAGATCTTATCTATTTTAATATCCCAACGGGAGAAATAGTGAGCTATCCATTTTCTTGGATCTTTCCAATGCTAATTTTAGCCTTTATGTTATTCTTAGCTGTCGTGGTCTATGGAATTACTAAAAAGAGATTTTCCATTGGTAGCGTTTTAACTGGTGCGGTACCTTTTTTGGTTGCACTCATTGGGTCTGGCCTAGTTATCTTCTTTCTATGGAAACTTTGTTTGATCCTCTATCCGCAATATAGAGAAATGATAAATGGATTTACCTACAACGGCTATTATTACATCTATGGCTCTATTTTCTTAAGCTTATCTATTTGCCTTCTCAGTTATAAAAAATTAAGTAGAAGGGACAATGGGGCAAGTATACTTGTATTTCCGCTCTTCTTTTGGTTACTTATATGCGCAGTTGCCGCGATTCATTTAAAAGGTGCCGCATATTTTATTATTCCGGCATATTTTGCAGTTCTTCAACTTTGGGTGCTAATAAGGCAAAAATCTCCTAATTTATTTTTAATGCTGCTTTTAAGTTTGCCATCTTTGGTAATCTTGCTTCCCTTTATTACAAGTTTCCCGGTTGCACTGGGACTAAAAATATTGTTTGTAGCCGGGATTTTAACCGTGTTGCTTTTTTCTCTTTTCTTACCTGTGTTTGGCGCGTTCAAAGGAAAAAGACCATTAGCATTTTTACTGTTTATTACGTTCTTGATCTTCTTTTTAATAGCACATTTTAAATCCGATTATTCTGAAGAAAGGCCAAGACCAGATAGCTTGGTTTATCTTTTTGATGCAGATTCTAATAAAGCTAGTTGGAATTCTTACGATCTGGAATTGGATGATTGGAACCGAAACTATTTTAAGGAAGATGCGAAAAGTAATGTTCCTATCTCAGTGAATTTTGAAAGTAAATATGGCTCAGGATTTCACCATACATCCAATGCTCCGTTGGTTAAAACACCTGTTCCCGCAATTTCCTACACTCAAATAAAAAGAAAGGATTCTTCTGATGTTTTGAAAAGCTATTCTTTTAAAATAGCTCCTAATAGAAAGATCAACCGGATGGAACTTTATTTAGATAAAGAATATAATTTTGAAGAGTTTGAGGTGAACGGTTTAACTGCAGATTGGTATTTAGCCAAAGACAATAATTATAATGTATTTAAAAGTAGATGGAGTAACCGACTTTTAACATATCATGCTGCAAATGGGGATTCCTTGATTATTAATTTTACCACCAAAAATAAAGTGGCTCCAGAAATTGTGCTGTTTGAGTCTAGTTACGACCTGCTAAAAAACGAAGCGCTAAAGGTAAAACCAAGAGATAATAAAAAGATGCCAAAACCTTTTGTATTAAATGATGCTGTGATCGTGAAAAAGACAATCAGGCTGGAGGAATAAAAGTGTGAATGAAAAATAAATAACAAAACATGAATATTTCAATATTAGGTTGTGGTTGGTTAGGATTGCC
>DEXV01000006.1:103495-417349 GCA_002364325.1 Gillisia sp. UBA3175 | reverse complement strand
TGAAGGCATCTCGCCCTATGTTATTCAGTTATTTGAAGAAGGAATCCAAGGAGATATTTCTGCTTTTCTTAGTGATGCTGAAGTTTTGATCATCGATATCCCTCCAGGAGTGAGAAAGGATCCTGAAGTTAATTTTGTGGGAAAGATTGGTAGGCTTAGCTCTCAAATTGAGAGATCTGGTGTTAAAAAGGTGATCTTTATAAGCGCCACGTCTGTTTATGAGGATATGGATTCTCTTCCGGTTTATTCTGAGGAAGATCTTGCTAATGGAACCGCAGAAAACTCAAAGCAACTAAAGGGAGCTGAAGAGATCTTGAAGAATTCTGAAGCTTTTGAAACAAGCATAATTCGCTTTGGAGGTTTGATTGGCCCTGGAAGGCATCCCGTGAATTACCTTTCTGGAAAGATCGATCTTAAAGATGCAGAAGGTCCAGTAAATCTTATTCATTTGGAAGACTGTATTGGTATAATTGAAGCTACTATTGAAAAAGAAGCTTGGCCTTATACTTTTAATGCAGTGGCACCAGATCATCCAACTCGGAAGGACTATTATAGCAAAATAGCCGAAGAAAAAGGATTGGCGAGCATGACCTTCGACAATAATTTGGTTTCTAAAGGAAAAGTCATTTCTTCTAAAGAGTTACAAAAGAAACTGAGGTATGAATTTTTACATGATATT
The DNA here is from genome assembly GCA_002364325.1 of Gillisia sp. UBA3175. GTDB lineage: Bacteria > Bacteroidota > Bacteroidia > Flavobacteriales > Flavobacteriaceae > Gillisia. The sequence continues at coordinate 416,670 of DEXV01000006.1, read as the reverse complement.
TGGCATTGATACGGTGAAATAATTTTAAATATTAAATAACTATATAGTATGAGCAATCAAATCAATTTAAAACCCTTGTTTTCGGTAGGCTTACTTTTACTTCCTATGTTTCTTGTAGCTCAGGAAAAAGGTACTGCAGCGAATCCTTTCATACTTAACCCTACAGATTCCACGGTTATCTGGGGTAATTATTGGAGTGAAAATCAACCTGTACTCAAAATTAAATCTGGCGATTATGTAAAAGTGCATACGCTTTTAACTTCCAATCCCGAGCGCTTGGAAGAAGCAGGAGTACCCCCAGATGAGGTTGAAAAGGAATTACGACAAGTGCAAAAAGTTTCGGAACGAGGACCCGGAGGACATGTTTTAAATGGACCAATTTTTATTGAAGGGGCGGAACCGGGAGATGTACTGGAAGTTAAAATAAAATCTGTCAGCCTAGCCATTCCATACGGCTATAATGCTATTGGCCAAAACGGATTTTTATCTGATGAGATCTTCGAACGAAAAATGCGCATTGTAAGGTTGGATACCGTTAAAATGATAGGTCATTTTTCAGAAGGTATTGAAATCCCCTTAAAACCCTTTTTCGGAAGTATGGGAGTTGCTCCTCCAAAGGAAGCAGGAAGGTGGAACAGTGCGCCGCCTTGGGTACATGCGGGGAATATGGATAATAAAGAACTTACCGAAGGCGCTTCACTTTTTATTCCGGTATTCGTGAAAGGCGCATTATTTGAAATAGGCGATGGGCACGCCGCACAGGGTAATGGGGAAGTGGATATTACTGCTATCGAAACTTCGTTAAAAGGCAAACTACAATTTATTGTACATAAAGACAAAAAACTGGATTGGCCAATGGCGGAAACTGATACGCACATTATTACTATGGGTTTTGACCGCGATTTAACCGAAGCAACTCATATAGCCTTAAGGGAAATGATAAAATATTTAATGAAGGAAAAAAATATGACTCGTGAAGATGCCTATATGCTTAGTAGTATAGCCGTAGATATGGCTATAACAGAACTTGTCGATGGAAACGTTGGAGTGCATGCTATGCTCCCTAAAAACATTTTTATAGAGAAAAAATAATTTTTTCATATTAAATTTTTCGACTTCGCATATGGCGGCAAACCAATAATTTGTTCAAATAAAGCGGAGTTTTGATAATTTTTATCAATTTCAAGATAACAATATATCTATCTTGATTTCTCGCTATTCACTTGTAATCAGTAACAAAAATCTACCTTTCGACTCCACTCAAGTTGACATAACAAATCAAAATAATATCCCCTCGTTTCTCGGTATCGCAGACAGGGGAATAAATTTTGATTAAATATTATTCTAGTAATGTTACAAACTTGCAATTTAGTTATATCGAGCGTATTCGAGATGTTAAGCTTTAAGAGATAAAATCTTACATAAGCTTTAGAATATCTTTTAGTTTAGTATTAAAATTATTTAAAGTTTCGGTTAATACTGAAATTTGTTCCCGGGCTTCTTTCCAATTTGTTTGTTCGATGGCTTCCCTTACTCCAGGCAAGGTTTTAACCCCGTAGCCTGTGTAAAATCCAGGAGCATAGATTTCGTGTTTATACCAAGGTCGACGTGGTAAACCTTTTTCATTTGTTAACGAACGTTCGATGGCCATTAATTTCTGGTTGACTTCCTTTTTCTTCGCATTACTTAAATTAAGTATATCTTTTTCTGAAAATTCATCGATGGTGGTTTTTATATCAGTCATAGTATTTTCTAAGGTGGAAAAATCCAAATGAGGAACAGCAGCTTCTTTTTTTGGTTTAATAAAAGGTTTGGTTGGATCTGCAGCTAGTTCAAAATCATTATCGGTAACCATTTTATTATGCTTTTCGGTTTCCTCGCGTAACTTGGAGGTCTCCTTCATTACTTCTTCAAGATATCCATTTACCGTAGTGTACCATTGCTGAAACTCGAAAGGCAAAACATCTGCATTGGCAAGGCGTAGTACGATATGGCCAGCAGTTTTTGCCAGAGTAATTCCGTAAGTGAAATCTGGATCTTTAAAGCGCTTATACATAGGATAGGTGTCAAAAATAGTATGATATTCACCCCCATTGTCTTCGCCACCAAAACCTAGATTCAGAGAAGCAACACCGGTATGTTGGATAAAAGGAGTATAATCTGATCCTGATCCTAAAGCCGATAATTTAAAATCTCCTTCCCTTCCATTTACCCTGTTTGAGGCGCTGCTCCTTTTTATCACAGAAACTCCTGTTTGTGGGTCTTGTACACCTTCAGCTACTTGTTTCACCATTGCTTGAAGTGTGTGAGAACCTCCTGCCTCTAAAAACCCTCTCCCATTGCTATCGGTATTTATGTAAGCCACTCCACTTTTTTTAAGTTCGTCCTGATGGGCTTCTACCCATTCTGTAGAACCAATCAAGCCCGGTTCTTCTGCGTCCCAGGCAAAATAAATTATACTGCGTTTAGGTTTATTGCCCGATTTAGCTAATTCTCCTACTGCACGAGCTTCTTCCATCATGGCAACTAGTCCACTAATAGGATCGTTTGCTCCATGAACCCAAGCATCGTGGTGGTTACCACGCATAACCCATTCATCTGGAAATTCTGTTCCTTTCATTTTCGCTACCACATTGTAAATCGGTTTTAATTGCCAGTCGAATTCCAGTCTCAAATGCACTTTTGCAGGACCCGGACCAATGTGGTAGGTTATTGGCAAACCACCTCTCCAGGATTGCGGAGCCACAGGACCTTCTAGAGCTGCTAAAAAAGGTTGCGCGTCGGCATAAGAAATAGGCAAAACTGGTATTTTAGTGATTGTTTTGGCATCTTTTCTATCCAATCGTTTTGCATTCTTAGTAGCAGCATAGCCGGGAGTAAGTACATCGCCGGGGTATAATGGCATATCCATTACAGAACCGCGCTGAACTCCGTTTTCATCTTTAAATGCGCCTTTGGGATATATATCGCCTTGAACATAACCATCATCGGCAGGATCTGAATAAATTATACAGCCTATAGCGCCTTTCTCCGCGGCAAGTTTGGGTTTAATTCCCCGCCAAGAGCCATAATATTTGGCTATTACTATTTTTCCTTTTACTGAAATTCCCATTTTTTCAAGCTGATCATAATCTTCTGGGACTCCATAATTCACAAAAACCAGCTCTGCTTCCACATCTCCATCACTAGAGAATGCGTTATAACTTGGCAACAATAAATCTCCTTGCTGGGTATATTTATCTCCTATAATAGGTACGGATCCAAGTTTTGCTGTATATGTTGAAGGCCCGGTAAGTTCTAATAATCTTGTTTTTGGATATGGAAAAAGTATCTGATAAGATTCAATATGAGCATCGTAACCCCAGTCTTTGAATTGTTTCAGAATCCATTCGGCGTTTTGATGACCGTAATCGCTGCCTGTAAAATGTGGCTTAGCAGCTAGACGATGCATTGCTGAATCTAGGTTCACAGCTGATAATTGTGCATCAAATTTGGCTTCCAGTTCGTGCTCTTTTTTGGCATTTTCAGCAGTAAATCCTAAAATAGGCTCTTGGGCATTACCCGTAATAATCAAAAGAAAAAGAACAATGCTTAGGTAGAATTTTTTCATGATATTTAAATTGGTATGTTGAATATAATTAATAATCAGCATTTTAAATCTCTTTTTATTAGAATAAGGGTCTTTCATTAAAAAACTTTACTTTTATTAAAATTAGTATTATGAAAAATCTTGTTTCCCTTTTAACATTAATTTTACTGTTAGCCGGCTGTAAATCTAATTCTAACAAGGAGGATATTTCCACAGTTGAGGTAGATTCAATAACTATCGGAAATGCTATTAAAATACTTGCATCAGATGATTTTCAAGGAAGAAAACCTTTTACTGAAGGAGAAGAAAAAACCACCGCTTATTTAAAAGAACAATTTTCAAAGCTTGGATTGGAGCCTGGAAACGGAAATAGCTATTTTCAGGAAGTTCCTATGGTTGCAATTACTGGAACCCCTTCAGAAAAAATGAAGATCTCTGGAAATGGTAAAAACATAGAACTACAATATTTTGAGGATTTTGTTGCGGTAACTAGAAAAACCGATAGTGTTGTAGAACTAAAGAATTCGGAATTAGTATTTGCAGGTTATGGGATTGTTGCTCCCGAATATGGCTGGAACGATTACAAGGGAATAGACTGGAAAGGTAAAACCGCGGTTGTTTTAGTAAACGATCCTGGATTTGAATCTCAGGATTCTACAGTTTTTAAAGGAAATACTATGACCTATTATGGGCGATGGACTTATAAATATGAAGAAGCTGCCAGGCAAGGTGCGGCAGGTCTACTCATAATTCACGATACCAAACCAGCTTCCTATGGTTGGAATGTCGTGCAATCTAGCTGGAGCGGCTCTAAATTATCCTTAGAAAGTGATGCGCCTAAGGTTGATATAAGGGGATGGATAACTCAAGAAGCAACTCAAAAGATTTTTGAGGCAGCCGGAATGGGTGATAAAAATTATAAAGAGATGGCGATGATAAAAGATTTTAAACCCATACCTCTAGATTTAAATATTTCGGTAAGTATACATAATAAAGTGAAAAAAGATGTTTCTAAAAATGTTGTGGCACTGCTACCAGGAACGAACAGGAAAGATGAATATATAATTTATTCGGCCCACTGGGATCATTTGGGAATAGGAAGACCCGTAAATGGTGATTCTATCTATAACGGTGCGGTGGATAATGCCTCCGGAGTGGCAGGCATGCTTGCAATAGCAGAAGCATTTACAAAGGATAAAAAACCTGAACGCTCGATTATTTTTCTTGCGGTAACTGGCGAAGAGCAGGGATTGTTGGGATCTGAATATTATGCGTCTCATCCTATTTACCTGCCTAAGAAAACGGTGGCCAATATCAATATGGATGCATTATCAAGTCCTGGCCCGATGAGGGATCTTACTGTTACTGGGTATGGTCAATCTGAAATGGATGAATATGCTAAAGATGCTGCCGATAAACAGGGTAGATATATTATTCCTGATCCAGTCCCTGAAAAAGGCCACTTCTTTAGATCAGATCATTTTAGCTTTGCTAAAATTGGTATTCCGGCTCTTTATGCCAGTGGTGCTTATGAAGATTTTGCGCACGGTAAAGATTTTGTGAAGAAGATGAATGATGATTATGAAGAGAATAACTATCATCAACCCTCAGATGAATATGACTCAAATACTACAGTTTTAAGTGGAATGCAGTTTGACTCCCAACTTTTATATAATATTGGAAAAAGATTGTCCAATGAAGATTATTTTCCTAAGTGGTATGATGATAGCGAGTTTAAAGCTGCAAGAGATCTAGATAAAAATTGATTGAGGGATATTTTTAATTTAAATGTTAGATCTCAATGGAATTTGATGATTCTAGGAACGTAGCCATTTCTCAATCGCAAAAGGCTCTTTCGAAATGACAATTTTGTTAAGCATGAATTTTAGAGATTTTCATCTCGACCAGCGGGAGAGATCTCCATGACGTTTAATGTTTGTTGTGTAAGTGAGATTTCTCAATCGCAAAGGCTCTTTCGAAATGACACTTTTAATATTAATAAAGAATCTGCAAGGGATAGCAGCGGTAGCTCCCATTAGATTGAAAAGAAAATGGGACTTTAGCGGATAGCCCGACCGCCTCGCATTTTGGCGTGGCGGATGCAGCCAAAGAAAAAGGGCCAACATTGCTGTGGCCCTTTATAATTAATTTTCTATTCTTCTACCAGATCTTAACTCGATCTGCCGGTTTTACATACATTTTATCACCTTCTTTAATTTCGAAAGCTTCGTAAAAAGCATCGATGTTTTGAAGTGGCACATATGCACGATACATTCCCGGAGAATGCGGATCGGTTTTAATTCTATTTCTTAAAGCTTCATCTCTCATCTTAGTTCTCCATACGGTTGCCCAAGAAAGGAAGAAGCGCTGCTCTGGAGTAAATCCATCTATTTCACCTGGATTTCCATTCTGCTTTAAATGCATTTGTAATCCGTCGAATGCTGCATTTACACCACCAAGATCACCAATATTTTCACCCAAGGTAAATTTTCCGTTGATGTAAACACTGTCCAACACTTCAATAGCGCTGTATTGATCTGCCAAAGCGGTTCCAAGTCCTTCGAAAGAAGTAAGATCTTTCTCGCTCCACCAGTTGTTCAGGTTTCCTTCAGCATCAAATCTAGATCCACTGTCATCAAATCCATGAGAGATCTCATGTCCTATAACTGCTCCAATTCCACCGTAATTAACAGCAGCATCTGCCTTATAATCGTAGAAAGGTGGTTGTAGAATAGCTGCAGGGAATACGATCTCATTGTAAGATGGATTGTAGTAAGCATTTACAATTTGAGGAGCCATAAACCATTCTGTTTTGTCTACGGGTGTTCCTAATTTTGCCATGTCTTCTTTTACATTCCATTTAGCTGCATTCAGCATATTTTGGAAAAATGAACCTTTTCCATCCTTTGGATTAGTAATTTCTAAAGAGCTGTAATCTTTCCACTCATCTGGATATCCTACTTTAATGGTTGTAGTTGCCAATTTTTGTTTTGCTTTTGTCTTAGTGCTATCGCTCATCCAAGTTAGATTATCTATTCTAACTTTGTATGCTTCAATAATATTAGCGATCATTTCCTGTGCTTTTTTCTTAGCTTCTGGTGGGAAATTCTCTTCTACATATAATTTACCTAAGGCTTCTCCTAAAGTTCCATTTACAGTTTGCAATGCACGTTCTTTTAAAGGACGTTGTTCCTTTGCACCTTGTAAAGTTTTGTCGTAGAAATCCCAGTTGGTTTGTTCTATTTCCATGCTTAAAGCTGAAGCTGCATCATTCAAAAGATTCCAACGTAAATAGGTTTTCCAATCTGCAACCTTGTTAGCTACAAAGGTTTTTTGTAAAGCATCCATGTATTTTGGTTGCGCAACAATTACAGTATCTATCTTGGAAGCTCCAATTCCATCGAAATATGCTTTCCAATCTAATGCAGAAACTCTCTTTTGTAGTTGTGCTACAGACATTGGGTTGTAGCTCTTTCTAGCATCTCTACGGTCTACTTTATCCATTTGAGGAGTAGCTAAGCTAGTTTCGAAAGCTAAAATTGTTTCAGCGCTCTTTTTGGCATCTGCTTCAGAATCGCCTAAATACTGCAACATTTTAGTAATGTGCTTTTTGTAGTTCTCACGAGTTTCTTTAGTGCTTGCATCATTCTCTACATAATAGTCTCTATCTGGCAAACCTAAACCTGAAGGATATAAGTAAGCTGCATTGGCATTACTATCTTTAGCATCTGCACGTACTCCAAATGCGAAGAAACCAGCCCCTCCATATTGGTGCATTTCAGTAAGAAATGCCTGAAGGTCTTGTTTATTGTTAATAGCAGCAATTTTCTCTAAATACGGAGTTAAAGGTGCAACACCATTTTTATTTCTGGTAGCTGTATCCATGATGCTTTGGTAAAGGTATACCGCTTTTGCCTGATCACTTTTAGTATCTAATTTTTTGTCTTTCGAAGCTTTTTCTAATAAAGCTAAGGCATCCTCATCGGTATTCTTTCTTAGTTCATTAAAACTTCCCCAAGTGGTATATTCGTCTGGGATCTCGGTAGAATCGGCCCAAGTACCGTTTACATATCTAAAGAAATCTTCTTTTGGACTCATCGTTGTGTCCATAAAAGCTAAATTAATCCCACGGGATTCTTCTTTAGCTTCCATTTTTTTATCGTCACTCTTACACCCGGTTACTACCGTTGCTGCAAGCGCAGATAAAATAAATGCATTTGTTATCTTTCTCATAAAATAAAATAAATTAATTTTTGTGGCGCTAAAATACTAAAAAGTAACAGATTAGAGCTTATTAATATTTTCCCCTTCTAAATTGGAGACAGTTATTAAATATTTAACCCGGTTTTAGTTAGCGCTTTGTAGTTTAGAAATTAATAAAGTATCTGTTTGTTTTTTTAAAGCAGTCACCTCCGATACATTATCATTAGGAATAGCGATAGAAAGCACATAATGTTTCACTTTCCAAGTATCTTCTACTTTTTCCATTATCCCAGATCCTCTGCATATTCCCATTTGCGTGCTTAACAACTCGTCGAACCAAGCAAGATCGCTATTATGCTGGACATAAATATTACGATCTAAAGTAGTGAAGTTCCAAGCTTTTCCCTTATCAAAATAAGGTTTTGAAAATTCACGAAACTCCTTATTTTGCCAGTTTTCCATAGCATCGGTCCCAATGAATACACCATCTTTTGTCATTAATCCAAAATAGTCTTCAAAATTTGCTGTTGCGGCTGCCTTGTGCCAATTTTCTAAAGAATTATTTATGGCTTCTTTTATGTCGGCTTCAGGAGCCATTTCCTGCTCCGTTACTACCTCTAATTCTTGGTTTTCTTTTTTTGAAGTAGATTGATCACAGGAAATGCAGGCAAGTAGAAGGAGGAGTGCTAATTTTTTCATAATTCAAGTTGGTTCTAGTTGAAGTTTATATGGAATTTCGGTTCCTTTGAAGATTAGGTGGTAATCTTTTATTTGGTCTATTTTTTAATTCGGGTTTAGCTTTTTGAATTGGCTCATCATTATCTATTGAGTCCAATTCTTCTTCAAATTGTTCCAAGGTTTTTAGGAAAAGTTCGTTCAGCTGAATTTTGAAATTATTAAATTCAGTTGGTATCTCTTGAGCTGTTTTAGCAATTTGGTCTGGATCTAAAGTTCTCTTTCCTGCCAATTGCTGAAGGATCTTTGCTTTTGTGACCAATACTCCAAGCCTTGCTTCTACTGCGTTCGATTGTAAAGTAGGTGGAAGGGTTTCCATTAAGGATTGCATGATCTCGGTAATAGGAGTGGCATTTGCAATTACATCATTTAGGGTGTAATTTCTGAAATTTTCAATTTCACTTTGTGCTGTGATATATGCTAACCATTCTGAAGTGACTTCTTGTGCTTCTGGTAAAAGGATCACTCTTTCATTAGTGATTTCTAGTTTTTGCTTTAATGCAGAAACAATATTCTTATCTGATGTTTTTTTAGATTCGGTGGGTTTATTTTCCCCGCATCCAACAAACAGGATCGACAGTACAATCCAGAAAAAGCTTTTCATAGGCTAAAATTGATACACAAAGTTAATTAAAAAGCGCTGTCAAAAAAGGATCCCTAAAAGATGTGGGAATTAACTCCCTTTTTAAGATAGAATGTTGTAGCATCATCCCTGAAATGGATATATTTGCATTGTAAAATTGATAGAATGATTTCAGAAAAAATATTGATCATTGGTGCTTCGGGTCAAATTGGTAGTGAACTGGCAATGAGACTACGCGAATTGCACGGGAATGATAATGTAATTGCAAGTGATATAAAAGAAGGTAGCGAAGAGCTAATGACAAGCGGTCCATTCGAGATCATGGATGCAACAAATGCTGAGGGAATTGCAAACCTTATAGAAAAACATAGCATTACAGATGTTTATTTAATGGCTGCAATGTTAAGTGCAACTGGGGAGAAAATGCCAATGAAAGCATGGAATTTAAATATGGATTCGCTTTTCATTATTCTAAACCTGGCCAAGGATAAAAAGATTAAAAAGGTTTTCTGGCCATCTAGTATTGCCGTTTTTGGACCAAGTACTCCAAAAAATGACACTCCACAAACCACAGTTATGGAACCTACAACCGTTTATGGAATTAGTAAGCAAACAGGGGAACGCTGGTGCGAATATTTCTTTAATAAGTTTGGGGTAGATGTAAGAAGTATTAGATATCCTGGAATAATAAGTTACAAAACCTTGCCTGGTGGTGGAACTACAGATTATGCTATAGAGATATTTTATGAAGCATTACGAACTGGGAAATATACTTCATTTTTAAGTGAAGAAACTTCCTTACCTATGATGTATATGGAAGATGCCATTAAAGCTACGGTAGATATCATGAACGAACCGGCAGAGAAAATAAAAGTGAGATCCTCTTATAATTTATCTTCAATGAGCTTTACCCCAAAAGAGTTGGCTGAAGAAATTATAAAAGAGATGCCGGAATTTGAAATAAACTACAAACCAGATTTTAGACAAGCAATTGCAGATTCTTGGCCAAGTAGTATAGATGATAGTGCTGCGAGAGCAGATTGGAATTGGAAACATGAGTATAACCTTAAAAGGTTAACTCAAACCATGCTGGAAGGATTGAAAGAGTCCTTTGCTTTAGAAAACAAGTAATAAAAAAACCCGTCTAAATTAATTTAGACGGGTTTTAAATCTTCGAATTAAATATAAAAATATATTAATCGTGGATCAAACGTACTTGAGCAGCCGTAAGTCCTTTTCTTCCTTCTTCTTCAACGTACTCAACTTTGTCACCTTCATTTAATGACTCTCCATTAAGACCTGTAACGTGTACGAAAATGTCTCTTCCCGTGTCGTCGTTTGTAATGAATCCGTATCCTTTAGACTCATTGAAAAATTTAACTGTACCTTCCATTGTAATAAAATAAAAATTAATAAAGAACAAACTTACATAATATTATTTATCCTATTAACGCTATTAGTAATATTTTTTAACATTATTAATTATAAGTTACTCAATCTAAATTATTATCCCTCATTCTGTCCATATTCTCCTTAGTTAGAGTGTAATCGCTCAGTTTTTTGCCTTTCCATCTTACGTAAAGAAAGATAGGCATCAGGATAAAAGCACTGCTAAGAACTGCAATTCCAATTATTCGATCCCCTAAAAGAATATCGTTATTCATTCTATAATAGAACCCAATTCCAATAGCGATAAATATAGAAATAGCCAGTATTTTAATTACCGTTTTCATGATTATACAGTTACTTCAATTAATTTTTGTCTGTAGGCTGTTAGTAATTTAGATTTAGAAACAAAACCTATATACTTCTCATTTTCTATAACGGGCAAATTCCATGCATCACTGTCGTGAAACTTTTTCATTATATCCTTCATATGGTCTATTTTGATGTCTATAATTTCCGGAGCGCGCTGCATTAGTTCTTGTACCGTAACTTTATCATACAAATCCCTATCGAACATAATAGGCCTGATATCATCTAAAAGAATGATACCAACAAAATGCCCCTTCTTATCCAAAACCGGATATAGATTTCGGGAAGATTTTATTACTCCTTTATGTATAACGTCTCCCAAGGTCATATCCAATCTCAGTTCAATAAAATTAGTTTCAACAACACTTCTAATATTCATTAAGGTTAAGACTGCCTTATCCTTATCATGGGTTAGCAGTTCTCCTTTCATCGCTAGCTCCATAGTATACACAGAGTGTGGTTGAAATTGGTTAGTGATCATATAAGAGATGGTTGCAGTGATCATTAAAGGTACAAAAAGACCGTATCCTCCGGTTAATTCTGCTATCAAGAAAATTGCCGTTAGTGGAGCATGAAGTACTCCTGCCATTAACCCAGCCATCCCAACCAAGGTAAAACTGCTTACGGAAATAGGGTTTTTTAAAAGTCCGAGATTATTTACGAAAAGCGCAAAACAATGCCCCATGGCACTTCCCATAAAAAGTACGGGAGCAAATATCCCTCCTATTCCTCCAGCTCCAAAAGTAAGGGATGTGGCTATGATCTTAAAAATCACCAGACCAGCCAAAAGTGCAATTACCACCCATATATTCCCTAAATAGTCGTTAAAGAAATTTGTACCCAAGGCCTCCAAATAGTTCTCTGTAAGCAAATTGTTTATTACGTTGTAACCCTCTCCATATAAGGGTGGGATCATAAATATGATAATTCCCAATCCAATACCACCAACCAATAAGCGTTTAAATGGGCTGCCTATTTTTTTGAATAATTCATTCATCTTAAAATAAACACTGGTGAAATACATAGAACAAAATGCCGCTAATATTCCTAAGATAATATAAAATGGCACTTCAGAAATGATAAATTTATCCTTCAACTGAAACGGTAAAATAATATCGGATCCGAAGAAAAAATAGGAAGTGAGTATTGCTGAAACCGAGGCTATAAGCAAAGGTAACATCGATACCAATGTAAGATCCAAACTAAAAACTTCAATAGCAAAAATAATGGCTGCGATTGGAGCTTTAAAGATTGAAGACATGGCTCCTGCAGCAGCACAACCAATAAGCAAGGTTCGGGATGTTTGATTCATCTGAAACATCCTTGAAATATTGGAACCCAAAGAGGCTCCCGTAGCTACAGTTGGTCCTTCCAACCCAACCGATCCTCCAAAACCTACGGTTAATGGTGCGGTTATCATGGATGCATACATTTGGAAAGGACGCATGATCCCTTTTTTCTTTGAAATGGCATAAAGGGTAGATGGTATACCGTGTCCAATTTTTTTACTTAAACCATACTTAATAATTAGTAAGGTTAAGGTTAAACCAATAATTGGGAATATAAAATAGAATGCATGGTGAACATTTGCAATTAATTTACCTTCCAGCAACTCCTGCATGAAGTGCGTTAGGTTTTTAATGATCACCGCTCCAATACCACTTGCAAAACCAACTAATGCGCTTAATATTAAAATAAATTGATGTTGGGTAAGATTATTAGTCTTCCAATCGATGAACTTTTGTAAACCAGGAATGGCTTTTGGAAACATCCAGGAGGTTGTTTAAATAAAAATTAAAAAACTAAAACCGTAAAATTACTATATAGAATCTAACTTGCTTTACCTAAGAAGATTAATCTGTCTAATCTAGTAAAGCAAGTTAGAGTTAAAACCTATTCAATAACCTTTAAATGCAATTCGTTAAGTTGTGCATTATCTAGTTTTGCAGGAGCATCTATCATAATATCACGCCCGGAATTGTTCTTTGGGAATGCAATAAAATCTCTAATGGTCTCCTGACCGCCAAGGATAGCTACTAATCTATCAAATCCAAAGGCAATTCCTCCGTGTGGTGGCGCTCCATATTGAAATGCATCCATTAAGAATCCGAATTGTGCTTTCGCTTCTTCCGGAGTAAATCCTAAATAATCGAACATCATGGCTTGCGTGGCTTTATCATGAATTCTAATAGAACCTCCACCAATCTCATTTCCATTCATCACCAAGTCATAAGCATTTGCCCTAACTGCTCCAGGATCTGTTTCTAATAATTTGATGTCTTCTGGTTTAGGAGATGTAAATGGGTGGTGCATGGCATGATACCTTTTAGTATCCTCATCCCATTCTAATAATGGAAAATCTACAACCCATAAAGGAGCAAATTCGCTAGCATTTCTCAAGCCAAGTTCTGTTGCAAGATGCATTCTTAAAGCGCTAAGCTGCGTTCTTGTGGTATGTGTATCTCCAGACATCACTAATATTAAATCTCCCGGTTTTGCGCCGGTAGCTTCTGCCCATCCTTTAAGATCTTCTTCAGAATAAAATTTATCTACAGATGATTTTAAACTTCCATCGGTATTAAATTTAGCGTAAACCAATCCGGTAGCGCCTATTTGTGGGCGTTTTACCCATTCTATGAGTTTGTCTAGTTGTTTTCTGGTATATTCTGAAGCTCCCGGAACTGCAATTCCAATTACAAGTTCTTGTTGATCGAATACATTAAAACCTTTGTTTTTTGCAAGATTATTAAGCTCGGCGAATTCCATCCCAAAACGTATGTCTGGTTTGTCATTTCCGTATTTCTGCATGGCTTCAGCATAGGTCATTCTTGGAAAATCACCTGTTTCCACTCCTTTAATTTCTTTAAGTAAATGTTTAGTAAGTCCTTCAAAAATGTTCAAAATATCTTCCTGCTCTACAAACGCCATTTCACAGTCTATTTGCGTGAATTCCGGCTGTCTGTCTGCTCTAAGATCTTCATCTCTAAAACATTTCACTATTTGGAAATATTTATCCATACCTCCAACCATAAGCAATTGCTTAAAGGTTTGTGGGGATTGTGGCAAGGCATAAAATTGGCCTTCATTCATTCTACTTGGCACCACAAAATCTCTTGCACCTTCTGGAGTAGATTTTATTAGATATGGAGTTTCTACTTCTATAAAGCCAGCTTCAGAAAGATAATTTCTCACCTTCATTCCAACTTTATGCCGAAACATCAGGTTTTCCTTTACTGGATTTCTACGAATATCCAAGTATCTGTATTTCATTCTAAGCTCTTCGCCGCCATCGGTTTCATTTTCAATAGTGAAAGGTGGCGTGAGTGAAGCGTTTAAGATCTCGAATTTGGTAACTAAGATCTCGATATCTCCGGTTGCAAGTTGTGGATTCTTAGATTCTCGTTCAATCACTTTTCCGGTAACCTGAATTACAAATTCACGACCTAATTGTGCCGCTTTCTCCATCATTTCTGAAGGAGTACGTTCTTCATCAAATATCAATTGCGTAACGCCATACCGGTCTCTAAGATCTACCCAGATCATAAATCCTTTATTTCTGGTCTTTTGAACCCATCCCGCTAGGGTAACTTCTTCATTTATATGGCTTGCTCTTAGTTCACCACAAGTATGACTTCTATACATAACGCACTATTGAATTTAGGTTTGCAAAAGTATGAAGAACTGCTGGTTTCTTTAAGAATTTAAGTATAAAATTAGCTGTTATTAAAATATCAAGATATTCTATTAATCGTAAAAACCCGAAACTCTTGGTCCCGGGTTTTTAAATTATTTATTTTATTATTTAAGATGTGGCACGTTCTTCTTTTTCTCGCGCTTTTCTTTCAACTCGTTGCTTTCTCTTATCTGCAAATCTAACTTTAGCCCTATTAACCAAATAGAACATTACAGGAACTACAATAAGTGTTAAGAAGGTAGCAAATATAAGTCCGAAGATCACAGTCCATGCTAATGGACCCCAGAAAATCACGTTATCTCCACCAATATATATTGCAGGATTATAATCTGTAAATAAACCAAAGAAATCTATGTTAAATCCAACTGCTAGAGGGATAAGTCCTAGTACCGTAGTAATTGCAGTTAATAATACTGGACGCAAACGAGATCTCCCACCTTCTACTATTAAATCGAAATATTGTTCTCTAGTTAGTAAGTCATCTTCCTCCAGATCCAGTTCCAGCTTTCTTCTATCAATTAAAATTTGGGTATAGTCAATTAACACAATAGCATTGTTTACTACAATACCTGCAAGTGAAATGATTCCCATCATCGTCATGATGATCACAAAATCCATTTGAAAAATCACTAGTCCCAAAAATACTCCTGCCAAACTAAGTACAATAGCCATTAAAATAATAATAGGTTTAGAGACTGAATTGAATTGTCCTACTAAAATTAATAAAATACCTCCCATGGCATAGAATAATGCCATTAAAAGGAAATTCATATTTTCTTCTTGTTTCTCTTGTTCTCCCGTAAAAGCATAAGTGATCTCTTGCGGAGTTTCATATCCTTCTAATTCCGCTTTTAATTCGGTAACAAGCTCGGTAGGATTATAACCTCCTAAAACATTCGAGTATACCGTAATCACTCGTTTTAAATCTCTACGTTTTATAGAACTAAAGGAAGCTGTATTGTTTTTGGAAATTAAAGAGGAAATCGGCACCTGGATTAGATTTCCTTGATTATTTCTAAAAGTAACTGGCTGATTGAACAAAGCACTTTCGTCGTGTCTATATTTATCTGCAAATCTTACATTTATCTCATAATCATCGTCCCCTTCTTTATAAGTAGATATTTCTTCTCCATAAATAGCTCTTCTTAAAGTTTGGCCAACGTTTGCTGTAGAAACCCCAAGTTGTCCCGCTTTTTCACGATCAACTTTTATTTCCATTTCTGGCTTTGCCTTATTTACATCTATTTTAAGTTCTTCTATACCTGAGACGTTTAGCGTTTCGATGTGTGCTCTCATCTTTTCCGCTTCTTTAAGCATCTCATCGTAGTTTTCTCCCTTTAATTCAATATTTATAGGGTATCCAGATGGAGGGCCAGCAGCATCTTTTTCAACAATTATAGAAGCTCCCGGAAATCCCTTTACGGCATCTCTAACTTCAGAAAGTACCGTGCTACTTTTAACCCCTCTTCTTAATTTAAAGTCGCGCATAGAAAGGGTGACCTTTCCTTTTTGAGGCATTTCATTTGCCTGACCTGCATCTGTTTGAGGGTTTCCAGCTCCTTGCCCCACTTGAGAAATTGCAGATTCTACCATATAATTGTACCCATCTTTATCTTCATATTTCTTAATGGCATCAAATATTCTATTTTCTACTTTCTTGGTGAGTTCGTTGGTTTTCTCTATATCTGTTCCTTCAGGATATTCGATATAGGTGATAATCTGATTTGGTTCATTTTCAGGAAAGAATAGCACCTTAGGCCTCACCAATCCAACAAGTACAAAAGATAAAATAAGTAGGATGAAGGTTCCGAAGAAGAAATAATATGCCTTTTTTCCTCGTAAAGCGAATTTTAAAATTCCCTCATAAAAATTTTCGAATTTTTTTAATGCTTTAAATTGAAAATAGTCTACGGCACCCGCAAGAAAGTATTTATAAACCCACAACATAATAGCCGTTAGAATACTTAAGTTTCCTATTCCACGTAGCGCTCCAGAGTCTGTAGCAAATCCAGCGATGAGCATTATAAGGCCAATCCCTCCTATTATTAAACTCCATCTTACTAGTTTCTTTTTAGTTAAGGATTCTTCTTCAGTTTTCATGAATTTAGAAGTAAGCATTGAGTTTATGATCAATGCCACAAATAAGGAAGACCCTAGGACTACAGAAAGAGTAATTGGGAAATAGATCATGAATTTTCCAATAGTACCTGGCCATAATCCCAATGGAAAAAAGGCAGCAAGAGTTGTTGCAGTAGAAGCAATGATAGGCCAGGCTATTTCACCCATTCCTTGTTTTGCGGCTTTCATCCTTGGCATTCCTTGACTCATAAGAGAATAAACATTCTCTACAACCACAATTCCATTGTCTACGAGCATTCCAAGTCCCATAACCAATCCAAATAACACCATTGTATTAAGTGTAAAACCTAATGCTGATAAGATGAAGAGAGAGAGTAGCATAGAGAGTGGAATTGCAAATCCAACAAAAATGGCATTTCTAAATCCAAGGAAAAACATTAAAACCAATACTACCAAAATAACCCCAAATATGATATTATTTACAAGGTCGTCTACTTGATTTTGAGTTTTAATAGACTGGTCGTTGGTTAACGAAACATTTAGTTGCTCAGGCAAATAAGTGTCTTGTTCTTTTTTAATTAATTCTTTGATCTGCTCTACCGCTTCAATCATATTTTTTCCTGCACGCTTTTTTACATCAAGCATTACTACAGGTTCCCCAGATTCTCTGGCGTACGTGGTAGGTTCTTTCTCTTTAAATTTAATAGTTGCAATATCCTTTAAGAAAATTATGCCACCATCTCGTTTAACAACTACATTTTCTAACTCCTTAGGATTCTCTATTTCACCAATAATCCTAATATTTTTTTCTACCCCATTACTAGTTACATTTCCACCGGATATCGTATTGTTCTCACTTCTTACTGCATTAATTATGTCGTTAAAACTTACTACAGAAGCAGACATTTTATAAACATCTACTGCAATTTCAATTTCCATTTCTTCTGCACCACGAATACTAGCTTCTTTAATTTGTGGTAATATTTCAATCTTATCTTGAAGATATTCAGCATAATCCTTAAGCGTTTGTACTGGATAATCTCCGGTTAAATTGATGTTTAAGATTGGCTGTTCTTCAGAAATGTTAAGATCGAAAACATTTGGCTCTACCTTGGCACCGTTATCTAAAGTTGGCCAGGTAGTAGCAGATTTTACCTGATCTACCTTGTCCTTAATAAGCTGTTTTGCAACAGGAATTTCTACATCTTCTTCAAACTCTACAATTACCATAGAATAATCCTGAAGCGTTGTAGAACTAATTTCTTTTACTCCACCAACATTGTTAAATTCTTGTTCTAAAGGTTCTGTAATAAATTTTTCAACATCTTCTGCCGAGTTTCCAGGGTTGATAGAACTTATATATATTTTGGTTTCAATTATTTCCGGAAATGCCTCTCTAGGCATGCTGTAATAAGAAAATATACCAAGAAATAGGATTATTACAATAATAACATACACAGTCATTTTATTGTCTATTGCCCAAGAGGATATTCCAAATTCTTTAAAGGGATTTTTGCTCATCTTGAATTATTTCTTATTTATTAGTAGTTACCCGTTGGCCATCTCTAATGCTTTTTGCGCCTTCAATAATAAGGGTATCTCCAGAGGTGATTCCACTTTTTACCTCAATTTTATTTTCGGAAGTATAACCCAATTCTAAAATCACCCTTCTGGCAATTCCAATTGAATCGTTTTCAGCTTCATAAATAAAGGCAATGGTTTCCCCTTTGGAATTCTCTTGAAGGATATTAGCAGGAACGGTAATCGTTTTGTTGTTTGAGTAATCGTTTACTTGAACCGTTGCTATTAAATTTGGTTTTACAAAACCATCTTTATTAGGGATTTCTATCTCAACATCAAAAGTTCTATTTGATGGATTAATATAGTTGCCAACTTGGCGTACTATCCCTTTATAAGTTTGCCCTATCGATGCTAGATTTACACTAACGGTAGTTCCCTTTTTTACGGTTCTCGTGTAGTTTTCTGGAATAGATGCTTTAACATACATGTTATCCAGATTCACTAACCTAATAACTTCTGTTTGTCCCTGATTAACAACCTGTCCTTGATCTGCTATAATATTATCTACCACTCCGCTAAACGGTGCAGTAATAACTGTTTTGGATAATTGAGATCTCAACTGGTTTGTGGCATTTTTAGTGGCTTCGTAATTAGTCTTTGCTTCCAAAAACTGAATTTCTGATCCAATTTTTTGGTCCCACAAACGCTGCTGTCTCTCAAAAGTAGTTTTTGCCAGTGCCATTTGGGTTTCTTGTTGAGCAACTTGGCTGGATAATCCACCGTCGTCTATGCTTGCTAATCGCTGACCTTTACTTACTTTCTGGCCAGGTTTTACATAAATTCTTGTTAAAACACCAGAATATTCAGGATATAAAATAATGTTCTGATCTGTTTCTACATTTCCTTGCACTTCTATAAAGTGATTAAAAACGGTGTCTTTTACAACTTGTGTAGTGACTAGAACTGCTTTATCATCTTTTTCTTCGCCTTGTATATAGGCATTTAATTTATCGATGTCTTCTCTAAGAGATTTTTGTTGTAGGTTTAATTCCCCTTTTTTAGCTTTGATAGCTTTAAGGTCTCCTCCTTCTAATAAAGAATCTACAGATTCTGATTTCCCTCCGCAGGAAACCACTAAAAGAGTTATGGTTAAAATGTATAATAGCTTTTTCATATTTTGAAATTGAAGGAGATTAATTTTCTTTTGAATATTTGGTGGTGTCTAGTAGCGTCTCTAAAGCAGATTTATTGGTAATTACCTCTAACATTGCTTGTAAATATTCTTGTTGTGCTCTATACAGCTGTCTCTGTGCATCACTAAGGTCGAAACTGGAAGAAAGTCCTTCCAGAAATTTCACCTGATTTTTATTTTCTACGCGCTTTGCCAGTTCTAAACTTTTGCTCTTGTTCGCGTAATTCTCCAAGCTGAAGCTGTAATCATTCTTGGCCGATTCTATGTCTAGCCCCACTTGGTTTTTGGTGTATTCTAATTGAACTAAAGATTGTTCGTATTGAATTTGCTTTTGAGCAGTTTTAGCACTTCTCATCCCACTACTAAAAATCGGCACATTTAAACTCAAACCAAGTACAGATTGGTCATAATAAATTTGATCGTTAGTAAAAAAGCTGAAACTTTCGCTATTTCCTTGCGCCCCGTAATTAAGAAAAGCACTTAGGCTAGGTAATGCCTTACTCTTTTCCAGTTTTACCAAAGTAGCTGCTTGGTTGCGTTGGTCTTCAGCCAGTCTATAATCTATGTTATCTTCTATAGAAATTTCCTTGCTTAATAGTTGAAGATCAAAGTTTTCCATGCTTAATTGGGCAAGGTTGTCTAACACGGCAATTTCAGTATCCACAGGAATACCCATGCTTACCTTTAACATATCGTAGGCGATAACTTCCATTCTTAAAGCATTCTTTAAGTTGGTCTCTAAACTTAAAGAAGTGATCTCCAATTGCTCTACCGCTTCTTCCTCGATCAAGCCATTTTCAAAGGTTTTACGAGTATCATTAAGATTTTTCTGAATAGTTTTGAGATTTAATTTAGAAATTTCAACGCTTTCTCTAGCTAATAATACATTAGCATATGCACTGGTAATTGTCTTTTTTACTTCAAGATCTGTTTTCACCTTTGCATTTTCAGTAATTTGAAGCAAGGTTTTTACAGATTGTAATCCTACTATATAGGAACCATCAAATATTAGCTGATTCCATGTAGTTGTTGCAGAAAGATTCTGCTTTGTCCCAAAAGTAACAGGAACAAATGTTCCAGGAGGTCCACCTGTAATCTCTGCAGGTAATAAGGTTACAGGTTGTAATATGTTATTTCGATATTCTACATTACCGCTAATTTGAGGCAAACCTTGAGAGATGATCTCCCATTTTTGTTTTAATGCGATAGCCACATCTTGACGGGCAATTTCAGAATTATAGCTATGCTGTAAACCATAGGCTATTGCCTGTTCTAATGTAAAAGCTTTTGGCGTAATTGTAGATTCTTCTTGCGCTTGGGAGAAGGCCGTTAACTGTAGAAAAAATATAAAAAAGATCTTTTTCATTAATTCTTTAAATGTGATGGGTTTAATAATGTGCTCAAGGTTTTTAGTCCTTTTTCAGTGACGATTGCTCGTAAATGATATTCTAAGAAATTTTCTAATAACTGGTTGTGGGAATATTTTTCCAATGGGAAATGATATTCATCTTTTATTCCCATCATTCCAACAAAATAGATCTTACTTGTAAAATCTAAAGGAATATCCTCACGATATAATTTATCTTCAATTCCTTTTTTAAGGTTCTTAACAACGCAACCTTGCATGAGTTGGAGATGATTTTTCTGAACCAAATTAAAGACCTTTGGATAATATTTCTTTAGCTGAAATTGGGGTGAAGATTTATTGTCTTTTAGGTGTTTCATTGCAAAATTCTTAATATCAAATAACTCAACTATAGCATTCTTTTCCTGATTTATAATAGTCTCTATACCACAAGATATCTGTGATAAGATATGCATGGTGCTGGCTTCTACCAACTTTGTCTTGGTGGAGAAATGCGAGTATATGGTTTTCTTGGAAATTCCCATTTCGCTAGCAATGTCATCCATGGTAACACTTTTAAACCCAAGGTTAAGAAAAAGCTCTGCAGCGATATGTATTATTTTATCCTTCAATTTGATAAGAAAATTTCTGCAAATGTAAGAAGGAAACTTTAAAAACCACAAAAGTTTCCGTAATATTTATTATAATTTATGCCGCGAAAATTCGTATTAATATCATTTATGGTATTTTAGCCAAAAATTTTGCTAATGCACACTATTGCCCAGTACCGTGACGCTTTTTTAGATTATTTAGATGCCACTATAGAAACCAAAGAGCCTAAAAATTTATATGAGCCTATTACTTATATATTACAATTGGGAGGGAAACGCTTGCGACCTGTTTTGGTTTTGATGAGCGCAGAGATATTTGATACTCCTTATCAAAAAGCGCTGGATGCTGCATTGGCAATAGAGGTTTTTCATAATTTTTCCTTAGTGCATGATGATATAATGGATGCAGCCCCCATTAGAAGAGGGAAAGCTACCGTACATGAAAAATGGGATCTTAATACAGGAATACTTTCTGGAGATGCAATGCTAATAAATGCTTATCAATTATTCGAAAATTATGAAGGAGCTGTTTTTAAAGAATTAGCACAGCTATTTACAAAAACTGCTATTCAAGTTTGTGAAGGGCAACAATATGATATAGATTTTGAAAGCAGGGAAGATGTAGAGATAGAAGACTACTTAAAAATGATAGAATATAAGACCGCTGTTTTAGTTGGAGCTTCCTTGCAAATGGGTGCGATCGTTGCTGGAGCTACAGAAGATTGTAAAAGAGCAGTTTATCAATATGGAAGATTATTAGGTATTGCTTTCCAATTACAAGATGATTATTTAGATGCTTTTGGGAATCCAGATACTTTTGGGAAACAAGTTGGGGGCGATATTATAGAGAACAAGAAAACCTTTTTATACTTAAAGGCCTTAGAGAATTCAGACAGAAAGCAAGCTAGTAATCTAGAACATCTTTATTCCATTAGTCCAATAGATGCATCTGGAAAAATTGAAGCAGTTAAGATCATTTTTGAGGAGAGCGGTGCCGCAGAACTTACCCGGGCCGAAATTAAAAAATACACCAAAGAAGCTTTGGCTGTATTAGATGCCATAAAAATTCCGGAGGATAAAAAAGCTTTGCTGCGTAGTTTTGGATCGTCATTAATGGAACGTGAGGTTTAAAAATACACGCTCACAAATGGCATAAATGCACTGCTATAGAAGCTTTTGTTGGTATCATGTAAAAGGTTGTATCTAACACCAGTAATTACATTTCCTGTAGAAAAACCTAATCCCGCCCATAATGCAGGAACCCAATCTTGTTCTTGCAGAGTTCTACCATCCAGTTTATAATTTCGGGTGATATAAAGTTCTTCGAATTCTGCGGAAAGTTGTAAAAACCGAACTGGTCTAACCATAGTAATTACACTTCCGCCAAAACTTGTTGCATTAAACCTACTTTGAGAGGCATATGCCCCAGTTAATCCAATTCCAGTGGAAACAATTTGGTTAAAATCATAGATTGCTGAAGGAGCAACGATCCCAGTAAAATTCCCATTTCCAAAATTTAAACCTAAACTTCCTCCAAATCTCACAGAATCCCAAAAGGTGTTTTCTAATTGCGATGGAGTTGCCATTTCTTGCGAATAAAGATTATTATTTAAAAATAATATAACAATAAGGCAGCAATAAACACACTTACCTGCTAAATTTGTGCTTCTAACCATGTTAAATTTCTTATAAGGTTAGAGATAAATATAGCAATTTCTATAAGCTATAAATTCTAAAAATTGTATTTTTGCTTTGTTTTAATAAAAAAGAAACATTAGTTTCCAACTATGGATAAATTTTCATTTCTTAACGCTGCACCTACAGCTTATTTCGCAAATCTTTACGATCAGTATTTACAAAATCCAGATAGTGTAGAAGCTAGTTGGAGAGCATTTTTTCAAGGTTTCGACTTTGGAATGGAGCAAAATGGGGAGTCTTCAGGTGATAATCACCAAGAAGGTGTTGGTCTGCCAATGCAATCTGCTACTGCAGAAATCCCGGAAAATATCTTAAAGGAATTTCAGGTTATTCGTTTAATAGACGGTTATAGAACTCGCGGTCATTTATTCACCAAGACCAATCCAGTTAGAGAGCGCAGGAAATATGTGCCAACCCTGGCTTTGGAAAATTTTGGTTTATCAGAAAACGATCTGGAAACAGTATTTAATGCCGGAGAGATCATAGGTATTGGCACTGCTAGTTTAAAAGAGATCATTCTTCATCTAGAAACTATTTATTGCCAGTCTATAGGAGTGGAATATATGTATATCCGTAAACCTGAAGAAATAGAATGGATCCAGAAAAAATTAAATATAAATGATAATCAGCCTAATTTTAGCGATGCAGAAAAAAAGCTGATCCTTAATAAATTAAATGATGCAGTTTCTTTTGAAAGTTTTCTACACACTAAATATGTAGGTCAGAAGCGATTTTCATTAGAAGGGAATGAAAGTTTGATCCCTGCGCTGGATACTATAATAGAGAAAGCTGCAGATCTTGGTGTGAAAGATTTCGTAATGGGAATGGCACACAGAGGTAGATTAAATACATTGACCAATATTTTCGGGAAAAGCGCAAAAGATATCTTTAGCGAGTTTGACGGAAAGGATTATGAGCAAGATATTTTTGATGGAGACGTAAAATATCACTTAGGATGGACAAGTTGTAGAACTACCCGAAGCGGAAAAGAGATCAACATAAATATTGCTCCAAACCCATCTCACTTAGAAACGGTAGGAGCTGTAGTAGAAGGAATTTCAAGAGCAAAACAAGACAGAAGATATAAAGACGATTTCTCTAAAGTGTTACCTATCATTGTGCATGGAGATGCCGCAATAGCTGGTCAAGGCATAGTCTACGAGTTGGTGCAAATGGCACAACTGGAAGGATACAAAACAGGTGGAACCATACATATAGTAGTAAATAATCAAATCGGATTTACAACCAATTATCTGGATGGAAGGTCATCAACTTATTGTACAGATGTTGGAAAAGTAACGCTGTCTCCAGTATTACATGTTAATGCAGATGATGCCGAAGCTGTTGTTCATGCCGTCCTATTTGCATTAGATTTTAGAATGCAATTTAAAAGAGATGTTTTTATAGATCTTTTAGGTTACAGGAAATATGGACACAATGAAGGTGATGAGCCTAGATTTACGCAGCCTAAATTGTATAAAGCAATTTCGAAGCACGAAAATCCTAGAGATATCTACGCTGAAAAATTGATTAAAAGTGGTGTAATCGAGGAAGGTTTTGTAAAGAAACTGGAAGAAGATTACAAAGCTAAATTGGAAGAAGAACTGGAAGATTCCAGAAAAGAAGATACTACAAGAATCACTCCTTTTATGAAGGATGAATGGGAAGGATTTGAAAATGTTCAGGAAGACACCATGATGGCTCCTGTAGATACCACTATTGCAATGCAAACCTTAGATGAGGTAGCAAATGTGATCACCAAATTACCAAAAGATAAGAAATTCCTTAAAAAAATTGCCAAGTTAATTGAAGCTAGATACACCATGTATTTTGAAACCAATCAGTTGGATTGGGCAATGGCAGAATTGCTAGCTTATGGAACTTTAATGACGGAAGGTTACGGAGTACGAATGAGTGGCCAAGATGTAGAAAGAGGTACTTTCTCTCACCGACATGCGGTGGTGAAAGTAGAGGATAGTGAAGAAGAGATCATTCTGCATAATAGCATTCCGAATAAAAAAGCAGATTTCTGTGTTTACAACTCTTTACTTTCGGAATATGGAGTGGTAGGATTTGATTATGGTTACGCTATGGCTAGTCCCAATACATTAACTATTTGGGAAGCTCAATTTGGAGATTTCGTAAATGGTGCCCAGATCATGATAGATCAGTATATCTCTGCTGCAGAGGATAAATGGAAACTGCAAAACGGATTGGTAATGTTATTACCACACGGGTATGAAGGGCAAGGAGCAGAGCATTCCTCGGGAAGAATGGAGCGTTTTTTACAACTTTGTGCTACAGATAATATGTTTGTTGCAGATGTTACAACTCCTGCCAACATGTTCCATTTGTTGAGAAGACAAATGAAAGTGAAATATAGAAAACCGCTTATTGTATTTACTCCAAAAAGCTTGCTAAGACATCCAAAAGTGATCTCTACAAAAGAAGAGTTTGCTACAGGAACTTTCCAAACGGTGATAGATGATGATTCAGCAAATATAGATAAGATCAAGACCTTAGTGTTTTGTACCGGTAAATTCTATTATGACCTGTTAGAACATCAAGAAAAAACAGAGCGAGATGATATCGCTTTGGTAAGAGTAGAACAATTATTTCCTTTGCCAGAAGATAGGATTAAAGAGATCATGGCAAAATATAAAAATGCCGACGATGTTGTTTGGGCTCAAGAGGAACCTAGAAACATGGGAGCTTATAGTTATTTATTACTGCATTTTGAAGAAGCAAAACACTTTAGAGTTTGCAGTAGAAGATTCTATGGTTCTCCGGCTGCAGGAAGTTCGGTAAGGTTTAAAAAACGTCACGAAAAAGTAATAGAAAGTGTATTCGATAAAACAATGGTTTAATCGATTTTCAAAATAATTATTAATATAAAATCCTTTTTAGAAATTAAAAGGTTCAATAATAAAAACAAAAGATCATGGCTTTAGAAATGAAAGTTCCTTCTCCTGGAGAATCTATAACAGAGGTTGAAATTGCTCAATGGCTGGTAGAAGATGGAGATTATGTAGAAAAAGATCAGCCAATTGCTGAAGTAGATAGCGATAAGGCAACCTTAGAACTTCCTGCTGAAGCTAGCGGAATTATTACATTAAAAGCAGAAGAAGGTGATGCCGTTGCTGTTGGTGCAGTAGTATGTTTAATAGACACCGATGCTCCAAGACCAGGTGGTGGTGATAAAGCTGAACCTAAAGCAAAAGAGGAGTCTTCTGATAAAGAAGAGTCTGCAGAAGAGGATGTGAAAGAACAAAGAGAGGAGACCGCTACAAAAGCAGATAGCGATAAGGCTGAAGCTTTAACGCAAACTCCTTCTAAGCCTTCTACTCCTTCTCAAATACAGGACAATAAATCGTACGCTACTGGAACTCCTTCGCCTTCTGCTAAGAAGATCTTGGAGGAAAAAGGTATCGATTCTAAATCTGTTTCTGGATCTGGGCGAGATGGAAGAATTACCAAAGAAGATGCGGTGCAAGCTAAAGCGTCAATGGGAACTGCTGGTCCAGGGAAAAGGGGAGAAGACCGCAAAAAAATGTCTATGCTTCGCAGAAAGGTTGCAGAGCGTTTAGTAAGTGTTAAAAATGAAACTGCCATGTTAACTACTTTTAATGAAGTGGATATGTCGGCAATTTTCTCATTGCGTAAACAATATAAAGAGGAGTTTAAAGATAAGCATGGTGTAGGTTTAGGATTTATGTCTTTTTTCACACTTGCGGTTGTGAGAGCACTAGAATTATTTCCAGATGTAAACTCTATGATAGATGGCGATTACCAGATAAAATACGATTATAAGGATATTAGTATTGCGGTTTCTGGGCCTAAAGGGCTCATGGTACCAGTAATGCGTAATGTTGAAAACATGGGCTTTAGAGCTGTGGAAGAAGATGTGAAACGTCTTGCTCTAAGAGCTAGAGATGGAAATATAACTGTAGACGAAATGACAGGTGGTACTTTTACAATTACCAATGGAGGAGTGTTCGGATCTATGTTATCTACTCCTATTATTAACCCACCTCAAAGTGGAATTTTAGGAATGCATAACATTGTGGAAAGACCAGTTGCCATAGATGGACATGTAGAGATAAGACCTATTATGTACGTAGCATTGTCTTATGACCATAGAGTAATTGATGGTAGAGAGTCTGTAGGTTTCTTAGTAGCAGTTAAGGAAGCTTTAGAAAATCCAGAAGAGCTATTGATGGATAACGATGTAAAACGTGCGTTAGAATTGTAGTCTTATCGCTTAAATAACAAAAAAGGTCGCAATTATTAATTGCGACCTTTTTTGTTTTGGCTTAATTAAACTATAATAATGAAAAAAAGGAAATAAAATTCAGCAATAAAACTACCGCAATAAATATTATGAGCAGAACATATGCCGCATCTGTAATTCCTTTCCTTTTGACTAAATTATTCATTTTCCAAAGCTTATGGCTCAAATTTAGTTGGAATTATAAGATATATTAACGGGGGTTTTTCCCCATTTTTTACTTTATTTCAAATAAAGAGCTTTAAACTTATAATCGATCACAGCCTTCCCTTTTTTCAAAATATCTGCGCCAATTATGCCATGAACTTTTTTTGCTTTATGGTTTACAAGTGCTTCATTAACATGAGTAAGGTCGAAAAGCACGATGTCTAATTTCTTAGATTCCCAACCTTCTATTTTAACCCTGTTCTTCGAGGCAATTTGGGTGAGCATATTGGTAGCTCCTGCTCCCGCTGCTCTAACCTTGCTGTCTTCTGCAAAGAGATTGAAATGTTTAACGGTTTCAAAACCAACACAGGTGCTTGATGCTCCGGTATCTAAAATGAAGTTACCTTCAATATTGTTTATTTTAGCAACTAGTTCGAAGTGATTGGTTTCAGTATATTTTAATTTAATTCTATGATAGCCTTTGCTTTCTAGTAATTTTCGGAGAGACGACATTCTTTTTCTTTTGGTAAAGATAGGTCTTCAAAATAAATTATTTTTGCATTTATGATTTTAACAGATACGCATACACATTTATATAGTAAGGAGTTCGATAAGGATAGGGCAGAACGCATTCAGGCTGCAATAGATAAAGGCATTTCTCGGTTTTTTATCCCTGCAATAGATTCTAAAACTACAACTGCCATGTACGATCTTGAAAAGGAATTTCCAGAGAATGTTTATTTGATGATGGGGCTTCATCCAACCTCAGTAAAAGAAAATTACAAAGAGGAGTTGCAGCATATTGAAGCGCAACTTGAAAACCGTAAATTTTGTGCAATAGGAGAAATAGGGATCGATCTTTATTGGGATAAATCCTTATTGAAGGAGCAACAAATTGCCTTTAAGCATCAAATTAAAATAGCAAAGGCTAATAACTTACCAATTGTTATTCATTGTAGAGATGCGTTTGATGAGGTGTTTGAGGTATTAGAATCTGAAAAAGGAGAAGATCTAATCGGCATTTTTCATTGCTTTACCGGAAATCTAGAACAGGCCAGACAAGCGATCTCTTATAACATGAAGTTAGGTATCGGGGGAGTGGTTACTTTTAAAAATGGAGGTTTGGATACGTTTTTAAGGCAGATCCCAATATCACAAATAGTTTTGGAAACAGATTCACCATATCTGGCACCTGCACCTCATAGAGGTAAACGAAATGAAAGCGCCTACATTCAATTAATTGCAGAAAAAGTGGCAGATATATACGAGCTAAGTATAGAAGAAGTTGCGGCTATTACCACAAAAAACTCAAACGATATATTTAAGGTGTAATGTGGGGAATTAACATTAAATTTTGTTCATTTGTGATGCTAAGCAAATAATGCCCGTGACCAACTTTGAAGAAATAAGATTTTACAACGATAATGAAGTGCAATCTGCTCTTAAGCAGTATGTTAGCCATCCGATGGTGAAAACATTATTGCAATTTACCTTTCCAGAAAAATCCTACGAGGAAATTAAACAAATCTTGGAAGAATGTCATTCTATCCATGATTTCCAGAGTAAAGTTATCTATCATTCTGTAAGAAAAGTATTAGAGAAGAGTTCTGAAGGTTTAACCTATAGTGGTTTTGAAAATCTAAAAAAGGGAGAATCTTACATGTTTATTTCTAACCACAGAGACATCATTTTAGATACAAGTTTAATTAATTGTGCTTTATATGAGCAAGGACTGGTAATGACGGCTTCAGCAATTGGAGATAACTTAGTACAAAAACCATTTTTGTTGCTTTTATCTAGGTTGAATAGAAATTTTCTAGTTCAGCGTGGACTTACTCCTAGAGAGATGCTGCGTAGTTCTCTAAATCTTTCTGAATATATTAGACATTTACTGCTGGACGAAAACAGATCTGTTTGGATGGCGCAACGAGAAGGCCGAACCAAGGATGGGAACGATGTTACACAACAAGGAGTCTTGAAAATGCTTGCAATGGCAAAAGGCGACATGAGTATTTCAGAGTACTTCACTAAAGTTAAAGTGGTTCCTGTATCCATTTCTTATGAATTTGATCCTACAGATGTTTTAAAAATGCCAGAATTAATGGCGAAGAGAAAAGAAGAGGTTTATAAGAAATCTGCACATGAAGATTTTAATTCTATATTAAAGGGTGCTTTAGGTAATAAAGGCCGAATTCATATTACCGCAGGATCAATTCTTGAAGAAAAGTGGTTTTGTGAGTTAGAGAAAAATGAACATTCTGTAAACGATCAATTACAGGCAATTGCAGGAGCTATAGATGCTAAGATCTATAAAAACTATAAGCTTTGGCCTGCAAATTATATAGCTTGTGACCTTTTAAATGGGGATGAAGCACATGCAGATCACTATACAAAAAAGGAAAAAAGACAATTTGAACGAAGATTAACCAGAAGGGTGGATTTTAAAAATGCCTTAGAAGTAAATAGTTACTTGTTAATGTATGCCAATCCTGTAGTTAATCAAGAAAAACTAAATGAAAACAAAATCTAATATTTTATTGATCTATACCGGTGGTACCATTGGTATGATTAAAGATTTTGAAACTGGAGCCTTAAAGGCCTTTAATTTTAGTGAATTGCTTCAAAATATTCCAGAACTTAAACTTTTGGAACATTCCATAGACACAATTAGCTTTAAAGAGCCCATAGACTCTTCTAATATGAATCCTTTAAACTGGATTCAAATTGCCACCATAATAGAAGAGCGCTACGAGCAATACGATGGATTTGTAGTATTACACGGTAGCGATACGATGTCTTATACGGCATCTGCCTTGAGCTTTATGTTCGAGAATCTTACAAAACCAATCATTTTTACTGGATCTCAGCTTCCCATTGGGGATCTGCGAACAGATGCAAAAGAAAATTTGATAACAAGTATTCAAATTGCGGGCTTACAAAAGCAGGGGAGGCCTGTGATATCTGAGGTTGGATTGTATTTTGAATATAAATTTTATAGAGCAAACAGGACCACAAAGATAAATGCAGAACATTTCGAGGCCTTTTCCTCACCAAATTACCCTCCCTTAGCGGAGTCTGGTGTATATTTGTCTGTAAATCATGCTGCTCTTTGGAAAACGAATAGAAGAAAACGCTTAAAATTACACACTCAATTTAATGATGATGTGTTAATTTTAAAAATGTTTCCAGGAATAACTGAAAGTACGGTTGCTCATATTTTTGCGAAAAAAAATCTTAAAGGAGTTATTTTAGAAACCTTTGGGAGTGGAAATGCTCCAACAGATTCATGGTTCATCAGTTTATTAAAAAAATATATTTCTCAAGGATTAGTGGTTGTAAATGTAACTCAATGTACTGCGGGAAGCGTGGCAATGGGCAATTACGAAACTAGTACTCAGTTAAAAAAAATAGGAGTAGTTTCTGGAAAGGACATCACCACAGAAGCAGCAATAGCAAAATTAATGTACCTTTTAGGGAAAGAATTATCACCTAAAGTGTTCAAAACCATTTATGAGACCTCATTACGTGGGGAAATGTTATAAATATTAACGATTCTTATTTTGATGGTAATTTTTTTTTTTTGTTATTTGGCTCACTAATTAAAATAGACCAAATTAGAGAGGTGGCCGAGTGGTCGAAGGCGCACGCCTGGAAAGCGTGTATACGCCAAAAGCGTATCGAGGGTTCGAATCCCTTCCTCTCTGCAATTTATTTTGATTAAAAATAAATTTTTATATCTTTAACCCTTTAACTAATTAATTTAAGACAGACAGTAATGAAAAGATTATTTTCAACTTTGGTAATCGCTTCGATTATGTTATTTGGAGCCGCACAAGCTAATGCGACAATTAATGTAAATATCTTACCAGATAACATCCAGACCATCGTGCAGGATGACGCAGCAAGCCTCGACACAGAAGAGGAAGATTTAGGTTTTCACCAAGAACTTAAGAAACGTTTTATAGAAGGTGGTGCCGGATTCATGGGTGTCGTTCTTTTATGTTTAATTCTAGGTTTGGCAATTGCCATTGAGAGAATTATCTTTTTAAACTTATCTACAACAAACACTAAAAAATTAGCTCAGGATGTTGAAGATGCATTAAACAACGGTGGAATAGAAGCTGCTAAAGAAGTTTGTAGAAATACAAGCGGACCAGTTGCCTCTATTTATTACCAAGGTTTAGATCGTGCAGACGAGAGCATTGAAGCTGCTGAAAAAGCTGTTGTTGCTTACGGTGGTGTGCAAATGGGTCAACTTGAGAAGAATGTTTCTTGGGTATCTTTATTTATCGCATTGGCTCCTATGTTAGGATTCATGGGTACAGTAATTGGGATGATTCAAGCCTTCGATAAAATTGAAGCAGCTGGAGATATGCAGCCTTCTTTAGTAGCAGGTGGTATTAAAGTAGCACTTCTTACAACAGTATTTGGTTTGATCGTAGCGATTATACTTCAAATCTTTTACAATTACATCATCGCTAAGATCGATAGTATTGTAAATGATATGGAAGATGCTTCTATCTTATTAATCGACATTTTAGTTGATTACAAAAACAAAAAAAGAATCTAAGAAATAATAAATCATGACCATACACAAAGTTTTAAAATATTTAGCACTTGTTATTGGTGTAATAGGTCTTATCCTTGTGGGTAGAATTATTATAGCTGGTGATGAGTCTATTACGGCCTCAGTGGAAGATCAACAAAGTTTACTAGATCCATTAATGTGGTTATCCTATATTGTTTTAGGGTTAAGTATCTTAATTGTAGGTGTCTTTGTAATTAGAGGATTGTTCACAGGAAATGTAAAAAACACATTAATATCAGTAGGAGCATTTTTACTGGTAATCGTGATTGCTTATGTTGTAACTGATGGAACTGAGACCGTATTAAAAGACGGAACTACGTTATCTGCAAGTGGAGACCACTGGGTAGGTGCCGGGTTAGTAATGTTTTATATTCTAGCGGCAGTAGCTGCTGGAGCTATGATACTTTCCGGAATAAGAAAATTAATAAAATAATTATGGCTAAAAGATCAGCACCAGAAGTAAATGCCGGCTCTATGGCCGATATAGCATTCTTGCTATTAATTTTCTTCTTGGTTACTACAACAATTGAGACCGATAGGGGAATCAGCCGTAAGTTGCCCCCTATTCAAGACGAGAACGTTGTTCCTCCTGTAATAAAGCAGAAAAATATTTTTACTGTTATTGTTGATAGAAACAATAGATTACTGGTAGAAGACGAGATCATGGAGCTGGGTAATCTGCGTAAAGCAGCTATAGCCTTCCTTGATAACGGTGGAGGAGCTGGTGAAGATGGATGTAGCTACTGTAAAGGAGCTAAAGATCCTTCAGCTTCAGACAATCCAAAAAAGGCCATTATTTCATTAGTAAATGACCGTAAAACAGAGTATAGAACTTATATTTCTGTACAAAACGAGCTGGTTGCTGCATATAACGAATTAAGAGATAGAGAATCTCAAAGATTGTTTGGCATGGATTATCTTGATATGGAAGCTAAATACAATGATCCTAATTTCCGTGGAAATAAGGAAAAATTGGAAAAGCAATTGAATCAAGTTAAAGAAATGTATCCTCAGTTGTTATCTGAAGCAGAGCCAAAAAGCTCATAGATTAGTATAATATTTTTAATTCAATCTAGTTATGTCTAAATTTAAAAAGAAAAAGAGTGGTGCACTACCAGAGATAAGTACGGCTTCATTGCCGGATATCGTTTTTATGTTGCTTTTCTTTTTTATGGTAGCTACGGTAATGCGTCAAAATACCTTAATGATTCAAAATAAATTACCATTTGCAGATCAAGTTGAAAAATTGGATAGAAAGGAATTGGTAAGTTATATTTATGCAGGTAAGCCAAGCGAAAGATACCAACAAAAATTTGGTACAGAAGCTCGAATCCAACTAAATGATAAATTCTCTGAAGTTAAAGACATACAGAATTTTATCTATGCAGAAAGAGAGTCAAAACGTGAGGAATTAATTCCATATTTAACAACTGCTTTAAAAGTAGACGTTGAAACTAACATGGGATTAGTATCTGATATCAAACAAGAGTTAAGAAAGGCGGAAGCTCTTAAAATTAACTACACAACCCGAATAGGAGAAGTAGCTAAGAATAATTAACTTCTTTAAGTTTACTGTTATACAAAACATCCCATCCGGTTCAATCTGGATGGGATGTTTTTTTATATTTAACTTTCTAATTTAGCATAGCGATCTTATACTGTGAAAATGAAAAACATTTTATTCTTATTTCTTGGTGCTTTCAGCATAATTCCATCATTTTCTCAGGTAAGTAAGGATTCTATTCCTAAAGCAATAGATAGTCTTTACAGAGAAGATCAGTTCTATGTAGGACTCACATTTCATTTATTGGGAAATCTGCCGGAATCGGTCTCTCAATCTGGATTTTCGGGTGGATTACATTTAGGATTCATTCGTGATTTTCCTATTAATAAAAGAAGGAATATAGCAATAGGTGCAGGTCTAGGTTGGTCTATAAACTCCTATGGTCAAGAATTATTTATTGGAGAAGATGAGAATAGCAATACCATTTTCAGGAATCTGAATGATCCAGAAGTGATCTATGATACCAATAGATTTTCTACCCAATTGGTAGAAGTACCCTTAGAATTTAGATGGAGAACATCCACACCAGAAAGTTATAAGTTTTGGAGAGTCTATACTGGATTCAGATTGGGGTATGTATATTATTTTAAATCGGTATTTAGAGAAGGAGAAAATAGGGTAGTGCAGACAGATGTCCCGGAATTAGATAGATTTAGAATAGGAACCACCTTTACTTTTGGCTATAAGACCTTTAACTTTCATGTATATTATAGTTTAAATCCTTTCTTCAAGGATGCTCAACTTAATAATTCTCCATTGGAAATAACCACTTTCAAATTGGGGCTTATGTTCTATATTTTATAACCAGAAATTCAGAACGATAATCTGTGGGACCAAGCCTATGAAGAATCCTATAATCAATTCTATCCAGCTATGCGCTTTATAATGTAATCTTGAAGTTGCAGTAATTCCTAAAGCCGCCACGAGAAATGCAATTATATAAATAAGATTTAAGTGAAAGTAAATACTCAATGCTATTACAAACATGAATATGCCCGATAGACCCAGCATATGCAAACTAACCTTCACCTTTAGCAATGCTAATATAAAAGCAGCTAGGACAGAAAAGAGCATACCCACAAAATAGTAATATAGCGATGGGTAGTTATATATATTAAGAATCTTAAATAGATTTAAACCTATTAATAAACAATAGAAGAAAAGAGGCCAACGACGTTCATTAACGTCTTTTAAAAAAATACTATCTGCCTTTCCAAGATTTTTCAATAAAAAATAAAAAACTACTGGAATAAAAATCGTGGTTATGGCAACAGCCAATAGCTTTGCCTGAATTAAGGGTAAAGGAAAAAAACGAGGTGTAACTAAAAAATAAAATAAACTTCCCGCAAACGGCATCCAAAGTGGATGAAAAATAAAAGATGCGCTCTTTATTAGAAATTTCATCAAATTTCTTTTCGCATTCTAGCTACGGGAATATCCAATTGTTCTCTATATTTTGCTACAGTTCTTCTAGCAATTGGATAGCCTTTTTCTTTTAAAAGTTTAGCTAATTTATCATCTGTTAAAGGCTTGCGTTTGTCTTCTTCTTCAATAGAGATCTCTAATATTTTTTTAATCTCTCTTGTGGAAACTTCCTCACCTTGATCATTTGTCATAGATTCAGAAAAGAATTCCTTAATTAGTTTTGTTCCGTAAGGCGTATCTACATACTTACTATTTGCAACTCTGGAAACCGTAGAAACATCCATACCAATTTCGTCTGCAATATCTTTAAGGATCATTGGGCGCAAATTACGCTCATCACCGCTTAAAAAGAATTCCTTTTGGTAATTCATAATAGAACTCATGGTTACCATTAAAGTCTGTTGTCGCTGCTTAATAGCATCTATAAACCACTTTGCAGAATCTAGTTTTTGTTTTATAAACATTACCGCGTCTTTTTGAGACTTGGTCTTCTCCTTAGATTCTTTATAACCCTTTAACATGTTGCTATAATCATTAGAAATATGCATTTCCGGAGCATTACGGCCGTTAAGCGTTAATTCTAATTCTCCATCTACAATCTTAATAGCAAAATCTGGAATAACATGTTCCACCATTCTCAAGTTTCCCGAGATCGCTCCTCCTGGTTTTGGATTGAGATGTTCAATAACATCTATCGCATCACGAAGTTCGTCTTCAGAAATATCGTGCTTGGAAAGTAATTTAGTGTAATGCTTTTTACTGAAATGGTCGAAAGATTTATCAAGAAGATCCGTAGCTAAAGCTACATGTTTAGTAGGCTCTTTTCGTTTTAACTGAAGCAATAAACATTCCTGAAGCGATCTGGCGCCAACA
The DNA here is from genome assembly GCA_002364325.1 of Gillisia sp. UBA3175. Lineage (GTDB taxonomy): Bacteria > Bacteroidota > Bacteroidia > Flavobacteriales > Flavobacteriaceae > Gillisia. The sequence goes on along the minus strand of DEXV01000006.1, from coordinate 380,780 downwards.
CCTGCAGGATCCAACTGTTGTACTTTCTTAAGCACCTTTTCTACAGTTTCTTCATCGGTATAAACATTTTGAGTAAAAGCAAGATCGTCTACAATATCTTGAAGCGTTCTTCTTATATAGCCACTTTCATCTACACTACCCACTAGAAATTCAGCTATATCTTTTTCCAGATCACTAAGGCGAAAGGTGCTGAGTTGTGTTTTTAAATGTTGAGCAAATGAAGTTCCAGAAGCATAAGGGACATTTTTGTCCTCATCGTCTGCACTATAATTATTTGCTTGAAGGCGATAATTCGGAATTTCATCGTCACTTAAATAGTCATCCACATTAATGTCGGAATCCATGGAGTCATTATCGTATTCATCGTCCTGATATTCATCGTTAGAGAATTCATCATCAAAATCGGCATCAAGATCTTCCTTTCCATCTTCCAGCGCCGGATTTTCTTCCAATTCCTGCTTTATGCGTTGCTCGAAAGCTTGCGTAGGTAATTGAATAAGCTTCATCAACTGTATTTGTTGAGGGGATAGCTTTTGTGATAACTTAAAATTTAATTGCTGCTTTAGCATAGGTATTAAATTGCGCTTTATACAAAAATAAGCAAAAAGCATGCTATTGTAGCTTTGGCATTAGGAATGCTTTCGTAAATTTTTGTTAAGAGTTTAATAATCAGCTCACTTATTCATAACTTTTTTTGAATTTCGATGGAGGCGAAATTTTTAATTGGAGGGATTTTCCGGTTATAGGATGTGAGAATTCTAATCCAATGGCAGATAAATAAAGCCCTTTATTAAAATAGGAAGTTAAATTATCTCCATATAATTTATCGCCTACAATTGGATGGCCAAGCGATGATAAATGAATCCTTATTTGATGAGTTCTACCGGTTTGAGGTCTCAACTCTAATAAAGAAAATGGAGAGTTATTTTGAATTTTAAAGCCAATTCTTTTGAAACTAGTAGAAGCTTGTTTTCCATCAATAGGTGTTACAATGTTTTGTTCTAGAGTAGTTTCTCCAGATACCAAGGCCAAATATATCTTAGAAACAGTTTTGTCTTCAAAAGCTTGGTGAAGTTGTAATTGTGCAGCTTTTGTTTTAGCAATTATCAATAATCCACTGGTGGGATTATCCAGTCTGTGAACAGGAATCGGATAAGCTAGCGCATCGTCTATCGGAGAAGGATTTAAATTAAAAGGAAGTGCGTGCTCTATGGTTTTAAAGTAATTCCCAGTGGTAGGATAGCCAGCAACTTTATTCACTACAGCCAAATGATCATCTTCAAAGATCACTTCCAGCTTTAACTGAAAAACCTTAGGTTGTTTCCCTTCATTTTGGACAAGGTCTATTTTATAATTCTCCTCGATCCAGTCTGAAGTTTGAGCAACTTTTCCATTAAGAAAGATCTCTTGTTTTTTAATGGCTTTTTTTAATCCGCTTTTTGTAGGTAACAACTTGAAGATACCAACCGCATACTCCTGCAATCGTATCTTTTCTGATATTGCAGGAACAATATGCGATTCTATTATTTTCAAAATATTCGAATTAGAATTCGGCGTTTTGTGGAGTTCTTGGGAATGCGATTACATCTCTAATATTAGTCATTCCTGTAACAAAAAGCACCAATCTTTCAAAACCTAATCCAAAACCACTGTGTACACAGGTTCCAAATCTTCTAGTATCTAGATACCACCAAAGTTCTTTTTCATCTATGTCTAATGCCTTCATCTTTTCTTTAAGAACATCCAAACGTTCTTCTCTTTGTGAACCTCCAACTATTTCTCCAATTCCAGGGAAAAGGATATCCATTGCTCTTACCGTTTTTCCATCTTCATTCAAACGCATATAGAATGCCTTAATGTTTGCTGGATAATCGAATAGGATCACAGGGCATTTAAAATGTTTCTCAACCAAAAAGCGCTCATGTTCACTTTGTAGATCTGCTCCCCATTCTTCTATTGGGTACTGGAATTTTTTCTTTTTATTAGGTTTGGAGTTCTTTAAAATATCTATTGCTTCCGTATAACTAACTCTTTTAAAGTTATTCTCGGTTACAAATTTTAATTTATCTAATAAACTTAGCTCACTTCTTTCAGCTTCTGGCTTCGTTTTTTCATCCTCTTTCAATCTGTTCTCCAGGAAGTCAAGATCATCTTTACAGTGTTCCAAAACATAAGAAACTACATGCTTAATAAAATCTTCTGCAAGATCCATGTTTCCATCAAGATCGCAAAAAGCTACTTCTGGCTCAATCATCCAGAATTCTGCTAAGTGTCTTGATGTATTGGAATTCTCTGCTCTAAAAGTAGGTCCAAAGGTATAAACTTGGCCTAACCCCATTGCATATGTTTCAGCTTCCAGCTGACCAGATACGGTAAGATTTGTTTCTTTTCCGAAGAAATCCTTCTTATAATCTATATTTCCTTGCTCATCTCTTTCCGGATTGTTAAGATCCATTCCGGTTACTTTAAACATTTCCCCTGCACCTTCAGCATCACTTCCTGTAATTATTGGAGTGTTCACATAATGGAAATTATTTTGCTGAAAATAACTATGTACCGCAAAAGACAGTTTACTTCTTACACGCATCACTGCACCAAAAGTATTGGTGCGAATCCTAAGATGTGCTTGTTCCCTTAGCTTTTCTAAAGTGTGCCTTTTTGGAGATAAAATGGTTAATTTAACTTCTTCCGGATTAGCATCACCTAGAATTTCCAACGATGTAACTTCAACTTCTACCTTTTGCTGACTACCTAAACTTTCTTTCAGAGTACCTTTAATATTAATTGCTGCCCCTACGGTTATGCGCTTTAAGATATCTTCGGAAGTGTTTTCGAAATCTATTACACACTGAATGTTATTAATGGTAGAACCATCATTTAGCGCAATAAACCTATTGCTCCTAAATGAACGTACCCAGCCATTCACAGTTACTTCCTGTAAAAATTTATCGCTTTCTAATAATTCAGCAATTTTTGCTTTTATCATCTTAATTCTATTTTAAGGGATTCAAATATAAATCTTCCGACTTAGCTTGTCAAGTGCCCCATTTCTAATTTTATTTATTTTGATCTTCTTCTAAAAGATCGTCATCTTCATCAACAATGATCTGCATAGAAGGTTCTTTTAAGATCTCTTTATTTGCTATGCTTTTCTCTAAAGAAAGCAATAATGATGGTAATAATAGTAAGTTGGAAAGCATTGCAAATAACAAGGTTGCAGATACCAATCCTCCTAAAGCTACTGTACCTCCAAAGCTACTTATCATAAATACAGAGAACCCAAAAAATAATACGATGGAAGTATAGAACATACTAACCGCCGTTTCACTTAATGCTGCATATACAGATCTTTTTATGCGCCAATTATTAGCTTTTAATTCCTGCCTGTATTTTGCGAGGAAGTGAATAGTGTCGTCTACAGAAATTCCAAAGGCAATACTAAACACCAAAATAGTAGATGGCTTTATTGGCACTCCTAAGAAGCCCATCATTCCTGCAGTTACTATCAATGGCAACAAGTTTGGAATTAGGGAAATTAGGATCATTCTAAAGGATCGGAACATCCAAGCCATTAATAATGCTATAAGTAATATGGCAAGTGAAAGGGAGATAATTAAATTTTTCACCAAATAGGTGGTTCCTTTCTGAAAGATCAGAGCTCTACCGGTGAGCGAGATCTCATAACGGTCTGGAGGAAATATTTTATTGATCTGGGGCCATAGTCCTGCTTCAATTCGTTCCATTTCTTCAGTACCAATATCCTTCATAAAAGTTGTCATTCTGGCGTATTGTCCGGTAGAATCTACATAGGCATTCAGCAAATTACCTTCAGAAGTAATCCCTTTTAAATATGGAGCAATAAAGTTTTGTTCCTGAGAAGTGGGTAACTGGTAGTACTTTGGATTGCCATTGTAATAGGCTTGCTTGGAGTATTTAGCCAATCTCACCACAGATAAAGGCGAAGATAATTCTGGGATCTCTTCTATGATATTCTCCAAATTTTCCATCTTTTTGATGGTGGAAAGCTTTAAGGCACCTTTCGGTTTTTTAGTATCTATCAGGATCTCTAGCGGCATTACTCCATTAAACTCTTCTTCAAAGAACTGTATATCTTTGAAAAAAGCAGCTTGTTGTGGCATATCTTCCAATAAACTTCCAGAGATCTTGATGGTATAAATTCCAATGATGCTAACTACTAGTAAGGCAATAGAACCAATATAAATTGCAATTCTATGATGTTTCACCATTTTAGCGACCCATTCTACAAAACCACCGATCCATTTTTTATTCAAATGCTTTAAATGCTTGTGTTTTGGAACGGGCATATAACTGTAAATTATTGGGATAATCACCAAACTTAAGATGAAAATAGCAATGATGTTTATAGAGGTAACTATACCAAACTCCTTAAGTAAGGAACTATCTGTTAATATGAAGGTTGCAAATCCAGAAGCAGTTGTTAGATTGGTTAATAAAGTGGCATTTCCAACTTTGGTTATTACGCGTTGAAGGGATTTAGCCTGATTTCCATGATTCTTGATCTCCTGCTGATACTTATTAATCAAGAAAATACAGTTGGGAACCCCAATTACAATGATAAGTGGTGGTATAAGGGCGGTAAGTACTGTTATCTCATAATGCAGCAGGCCAATTACTCCAAAAGCCCACATTACCCCAATTAAAACCGTGATCATCGAGATCACAGTGGCACGGATAGATCTAAAGAAAAAGAAAAATATTAAAGAGGTAACTAATAAGGCTCCTCCAATAAAAAGACCTATTTCGTCTATGATATTCTGGGAATTAAGTGTCCTTATATATGGCATTCCGGAAACATGCACATTTATGTCGTTCTCCTTTTCAAACTTTTCTATAAGCGGTCCCAGCTCCTCTATTACAAAAGTCTTTCGCTCCTTAGAGTTTACAATTTCTTCTTTAATATAAAGTGCAGTTTGTACTGTATTGGTCTTACTGCTATAAACTAGATTTTTATAAAAAGGCAATTTATTAAAAAGCTCATCCTTATATTCCGCTACTTTGGTGCTATCCCATTTTTCCTTTTTAATTAGGGGGACCATCTCGAATCTCTTAGGATCATCGAATTTCTCCAATTTTTTGAGATTCCCCAAAGCAATTACATTTTCTATTTCGGGATAGGTTTGCAATTTTTCGGTAAGTTTATTCCAGGCGGTAAACTTTTTAGGTGTAAAAAGAGTGGAGTCATTAACAGCAAGAACTATTAAATTACCTTCTTCTCCAAATTTGTCTATAAAGTCGTTGTAAACTACGTTTATCTTATCGTCATCTGGCAAAAGATTCGCCTCCGTATAAGAAAATTGCATGTTCTGCCATTGCGTAGCAAAAAATACGGTAATACCAATTATAATAGCAATAATGGTGATTCTATTTCTAAGAATTACCCGTGCTATTGAATTCCAAAATCCAAAACTAAAAATTTTTGACATGCCTGTTTTTTGAGCGCGGGCAAAGTTAAGAAAAGCCTAGGTATTTATTGATTTTAAGTATGGTAATCTATTTTCTAAATTTTAAGCTGAAAGGAGAATTTAAGCGAGATGTTTTCTTTGAAAGTTGGAAGATGATATGCGCCATATCTATATGCAAAACTTAGTCCGAATCCTGCGTAAATCTTATTTAACTCTAGACCTGCTTCAGAAAAACCATGTTTTAGCGAATCGAACTGGATATTCTTATGCACTTCCATATTGCTGAAGTCTCCTATTATAAATCGATTCACCAAAACTAATTCCGGTCTAAATGAATCTGTAATAGGAATTGGTCTAAATTGATGCTTAATGTGTAAAGCAGCTTGTCTATCGCTGAAGAATTCGTTAAAATACATGGTTTCAAATGCGATCTTACCCGCTACCGAAAATCTGCTTAACACTTCCGGTTTATTAGGATTATTCGGAAATGCATGAAATGCATGAGTCAAAGGAAGTTCTCCGAAGGCATAATTTCCTTCTAAAGTAAATTGAGTGTTTGAAAGATCTAACCTGTTCACCTGATATTCTATTTTGAGTCCAATTTTGGTGAAATCGAAATCCCCGTTTAACAATCCTGAGAAGCTTTTAGAAATTTGTCCCGTTAATTGGGGATAACCCTTATCAAGTATAATATGACTTTCTGGAGTGTTTAAAAAAATAGAGTAGGGGCGAAATAGAAATCCTAGAGTAGCTTCAGTAATTGTATAATCTCTAAATAAATTATTGTTATTCAAAAAAGCATAATTTCCAATTTGTGAGATAGCACTTTGATCTAAGGTAATTTCAGATTCTAAAGTTGGAGCAATTCTATGGGTGATTCCCGCTTGTATAGATTTGTATCTGTAATAATAACTGATATTTACAAAGCGCGGTTCTAAAATGGAGAAATCATTAACTCCGCGAATGTATTTATAGCTTCCTACTTCTCTAATATCGTCGCTATACTTTACATCTAACCAAGTCCCAGTCCTTTTATTAAGAAGTTTTCCGGCACCAATGCCATATTTAAACTTTTCGTCTTTGAATCCGTAAACGAGGTATCCGTGGAAACGTATTTTTTCCGAAAAACTTGTATTTGTGGTTCCACCTGCACCTAATCTAATCCCTTCGTAGTTGTTGTATTTAATAAACTTACTAAGATCGAAATTCCAGAAACCTGCCGGATAATAACCATTGGAAATGGCTTTTTTCACTATTATTTTGCGCTCAATGTTTCGGGCCTTAATTATGCTATCTACCTTTTGCTCTGTTAATTCATCTTTTATAGAAAATGGGATCTGCCGGTTCTCTTCCCAATAAGTTATTTCCTTATCGTTTGCATCATCGCTCACTTTTACATCAGAGGAGAATCTTTGTAAAGGGACTTCTTCGTTTAAACTAAGCTCGTAATTATAAGTGGTAGATTCTAAAAACAGATCATTTTCTACATCACCAGATCCTATCACACCATTTAAAATGGACTTGTTGCGCTGCACTGTTCCTAATGATATACTTCCTCCAAAAACAGAAATGTCTTTTCCCCCTGTTCCAGGTTTTACCGTGAGCGATTGATCGCTAGGAAACCAAATGTCTTGATCCTCATAATAGTTATAATTGTGGTTAACCTCAAGATCTATAGCTCCTTTTAATTGCGCCTTCGCGCGTTGTATTGCATAAGTTATAGTGTCTAAATATAGAATACCTTCTAGTCCAGCAACCTTTTTCTGCCTTTTCGGCATAAAATAGATCATAAAGGATGGCCTTTTATTAATGGTGGTGGTGTCCAATATTTTAAAAGAATAATTTCTGAAGGCTCCATTTGCTAATGGTCCGGCATATTCGGTATCAAAAATTTGGTAATCGTTCTTGTAAAGTGATAAGGCTTGGGCTTTAAGCGCCAATACTTCATAGACCGGTTTTTTAAATCCAGCAGTTTTAATAGCTTCTACAATTTCCTTTTTTGTTGTTGCCTTCGAAAATAAATGTGTAGAAACTCTTTCAGAAAGATATGCTCGCCCTTCATTTATAATGGTCTCTATTGCTGAATTTGCAGTATCTGTGACAACACGCAACCCAGTGGATTGATTGTCTATTAAAAACTTATTATAGCTTTTATATTTAAAGCTGTTAAGCGCTTTTTCAGGATCGTTCTTGGGCTTGTTCTCTATCGCTTTTCTAATAATCCTGTTCGCTGGATTTTCTTTTGAATATAACATTACAGCAGCTAATGAGCTTGCAATAGGCTCCAGTCTTATTAAAGTAAAATCTAAAGATGGCGTAAGGGATATTCTCTTTTTTAGAAAGCCAACATAAGATACCTCAATAATAGAATCTTTTGAGGAATAGGAAAGTTGAAAACTTCCGTCTATGTTGGTTAGGATCTCGTTTTTTCCAGTAACTATAACTGAAGCATAGGCCAAAGGATCTCCGTTATTAGCATTTACAACTTGTCCTTTAAGGCTGTGCTGAGCTACTAAACTTTGAAATGAAATAATAAATAGTGCAAGAGTAAGTAGCGAACGCATAAATCTATTATTTCATGAATTTTTACAACGAAAGATCGGCTTTAAAATATTGCAATATATTCAGATTTTACTGAATTCAATATTCTAAAGCCGATCTTATTATAATTAAGAACGCATCCAAAGGCATTAGATGGTCATAATTTCTTTTTCTTTTACATCAAGAATAGCATCTACTTTTCTGATGTGAGTATCTGTAAGGGTTTGAATATTTTCTTCACCAATCTTAGCCTCATCCTCAGAGATCTCTAATTTCTTGATCTCGTTGTTTGCAACTTTACGGTCGTTTCTAATTCCAATCTTAGCATCTTCAGCTTCAGCTTTAGCTTGTTTAACTAAGTCTTTTCTGCGCTCTTCTGTTAATGGGGGTACACTAATAATTACGCTTTCTCCATTGTTCATAGGATTAAACCCCAAATTAGCATACATGATCCCTCTTTCAATATCTGGAATTATGTTACGCTCGTAAGGTTGAATGGTAATTGTTCTGGCATCTGGAGTATTAACATTGGCAACTTGGGCTAAGGGCGTCATGCTTCCATAATATTCCACCATAACACCACCAAGCATAGCAGGGCTTGCCTTTCCAGCTCTAATGTTTAAAAGTTGTTTCTCTAAATGTTTAATGGCATTGTGCATATTCTCTTCCGCACTTTCCAGAATAAATTTTAATTCCTCGTTCATAGTATCAAAACTTTAATTGAAAAAAAGTCTATATTTTTTTACTTGATTTATAAATTCACTTTAGTTCCAATATTTTCACCGGTAACAACCTTTAACAGGTTTCCACGGTTATTCATATCGAATACAATAATAGGTAATTCGTTCTCTTGACTTAAAGTAAAAGCGGTTGTATCCATAACTTTTAGTCCTTTTCGAATTACATCGTCAAAACTAATAAAATCGAATTTCGTAGCTTCTTTGTCTTTTTCAGGATCTGCTGTGTAAATTCCATCTACACGAGTTCCTTTTAAAATCACATCGGCGTGGATCTCAATAGCTCTAAGAACTGCTGCAGAATCTGTAGTGAAATAAGGATTTCCCGTTCCACCGCCAAAAATTACCACACGTCCTTTTTCTAAATGTCTAATTGCTCTTCTTCTTATAAAAGGCTCGGCTACTTCATTTATTTGAATAGCAGATTGTAACCTTGTCTGAATTCCAGCATCTTCCAACGCGCCTTGTAAAGCCAGACCATTAATTACGGTGGCAAGCATTCCCATATGGTCTCCTTGCACTCTGTCCATTCCTTTACTGGCTCCTGCAACACCTCTAAAAATGTTACCGCCACCTATAACAATAGCCACTTCAACTCCCTTTTCTATCACGGTTTTTATTTCGTGAGCATATTCTGCAAGACGTTCGGGATCTATCCCATACTGTCTGTCTCCCATTAATGCTTCGCCGGATAATTTTAGAAGAATTCTTTTATAGTGCATATCTTATTTATAGATGAATGCTGCAAATATAGACAATATCTTAAATTGAAGTTAATCTGATGGGAGCTATTGTATTTATGCGGAAATATTTAGCATAATTTTAAGTTTATCGTCTAAATGAAAATACCTATAAGTACCCGTTCCAGACATTTTTTCATAGCTAATAGGAAAGCAGAATCTGGCTAAGTTTTTGCTATATTTGAACTAGAAAATTATAAAAATTAAAATCATGATTGGATACTATATAATTGCAGGTTTAATATTTATTATTAGCCTCTATGTGAGTAATAAGCTAAAAAGCAAGTTCAAAAAATATTCTCAAGTTCATCTTCAAAATGGAATGAGTGGAAAACAGATAGCAGATAAAATGCTGGCAGACAATGGGATTCATGATGTAAAAGTGATATCTACATCTGGAATGCTAACAGATCATTACGATCCTAGAAAGAAAACGGTTAATTTAAGTGAAGGAGTTTATACTCAACGAAATGCGGCTGCTGCTGCAGTTGCAGCTCACGAATGTGGGCATGCTGTGCAACATGCAAAAGCATACAGTTGGTTAAAAATGAGAAGTGAGTTAGTGCCAATAGTTAGTGTTGCATCTAAACTTTCTACCTGGGTTATTATGGGGGGCTTAATTTTGGCGGCTAGTACAAGTTTAGGAAGCACCGTATTATTGATTGGAATTATATTGTATGCAGCTGGAACAATTTTCAGTTTTGTTACCCTTCCTGTAGAATATGACGCTAGTAAAAGAGCACTTATTTGGCTAGAAAATGAAAATATGTTAACAGGAGAAGAGCATGATGCGGCAGAAGATTCTCTTAAATGGGCTGCAAGAACGTATGTGGTAGCAGCAATTGGATCTTTGGCAACCTTAATGTATTTTGTGAGTATTTATTTAGGTAGAGATTAATTTGCTGCCTTTTAATCTTTCTTTGAGGGTTTAATTCCCTGAGGCTTGTCTCGGATTTTTAAAATAATTTTCCCATTAAACAATCTTTGATTAATAGAAAAGACCCTGAAGTTTTTCCTCAGGGTCTTTTTTTTTAAATACTTTGGACTATACTTTTATTTGCCTTTTAATTTGTTGATCGAGTGATATAAAGGTTTCTGTTCTGGAAACACCATCTATTGCTTGAATGTTCTTGTTTAAAACATTCATTAAATGCTCGTTATCTCTGCATAATATCTTAAGGAAAATAGACCAGTTTCCCGTGGTGTAATGGCATTCTAAAACCTCAGGTATTTCACTTAATCTTTTTACCGCTTGAGGATTGCTTACGGCTTTATCTAAATAAACTCCCACAAATGCCAAGGTTCTATATCCTAACACTCTTGGATTTATCATTAATTTGGAACCTTCAATTAATCCTCCTTTTTCAAGTTTACGCAATCTTTGATGAATGGCAGCGCCACTAATGCCTATGCTTCTTGCAATTTCCAGAATTGGTTTTCGGGCATCTTCCATTAGATAGTTAAGAATGGTCTTATCTATTCCATCTATGGTAACTTGATCATCTATGTATTTCATTTAGTTAGGTTGTTAAGTTTGGGGCTTAAAAATTAGTGTTATTTTACTCAATTCCCAACTTCTCCTAACGGATTATATCCTAAATATGTTGTTTCCTTTTCATTAAATACAATTCCATGAAATTCTAGTTCCTCTAAGATTGGTGTGTAAACTTCCTTAGAAATTGGTATTTGAACTCCTGGTGTGGTTATTTTTTTGTTCAATATTGCTAAGGTGGCCATAGCTACTGGTAATCCTACAGTTTTTGCCATAGCAGTATGAATTTGATCTTCTCCAATTAAAACCATGGTAGAATCTATCTGTTTCTTTTCTCCCTTTAGCTCATATCCAAATTTGTGATACATCACGATCATGTCCTTATCTTTCTCATCAAGCGTCCATTTTTCCATCAGTATTTTCTGAAGCGCCTCTGCTGGAGTAGCATTTTCTAATCCAATGGTTTTTGTGTTATTAAAGAGATCTAATTCCACCAGTTTGTCCCACATGATATCATCTTGATCTATCTTTAAACTATGTCTTAATTTTAATTCTACGCTGTCTGTAGGAGAATATGGAAGAAAAGAATTTATGAAACTTCTATAGGTCATTTTCATAGTGTCTTGCATGGTATAAGAATCATCTGTCATTCCTAATTGTACAAACATATTCCAAGCCTTGCTAAATCCAACTCTTCTAATAGTTCCTCTGTATAAGGTAAGTATATTATCTAATCCATAAATGCTTCGGTAATCTAAAGAATTTCTATTTGCATAGCCTTCAAATTTCCCATGACCATCTACGTGTAGAAATTCTGTTCTTCTGAATAAACGGTGATATGGAATGTATTTATATTGTCCTTCTTGAATAAATTCAGCAACACCACCTTGTCCAGCAACAACCACATTTCTTGGATTCCATGTGAATTTATAATTCCAAAGATTGGTGTCACTTTCCGGAGCAACTAACCCACCAGTAAAGGATTCGAACATGATCATTTTTCCTCCTTTATCATGAATGCTATCTATCACTTGCATCGCACTCATATGGTCTATGCCTGGATCTACGCCAATCTCATTCATGAAAATAAGTCCGTTCTCTTTCACTTCTTTATCTAAAGCCTTCATTTCTTTGCTTACGTAAGATGCAGTAACTAACGACTTCTTAAATTTGATACAATCTTTTGCAGCTTCAATATGAAAACGCGCCGGTAGCATAGAGATTACAATATCTGCATTTTTAATTGCACCTTCTCTGCTTTCCTTATCAAAAACGTCTAGAAAAATTGCCTTGCACCTTTCATTACCCTGACTTAGTTTTTTTGCCTGTTCCACATCTAGATCTCCAATAGTTAGAAATAGATCTTCCGATTCAGATTTTTTAAGCAAGTAGGAAATAAGTACCGATGTAGATTTACCAGCTCCTATTATTAAAATATGTCGCATATTAAATTATCTTAATTAGTTTTGTGAACGTTTAAGGACGAATGTACTTAAATGTTTAGACTAATAAAATAAATGCATGGAGAGAAAATATTACATTGCGGGAATATTGTTTGGGTTAATAGGGATATTAATTGGTGCATTTGGTGCACATGGATTAAAACCTTTATTAGCTACTGAAGCTTTAATAACTTTAGAAACAGGAGTTAAATACCAAATGTATCATGCATTATTATTAATCCTCTTGGGTATTCTTGTGAGCAATGGTCAACAATTTTCCAAAGCCATATTTTATTTGCTAATTATTGGGCTCATTTTGTTTAGCGGTTCTATTTATTTGCTAGCAACAAATGAACTAACAAGTATAGATTTTCGAGCATTGGCGTTGGCTACACCTTTGGGCGGCAGTTTATTAATTATAACCTGGGCATGGCTTTTGGTGCACTTTATAAAGTTAAAAAAGAAATAAATTTGGGCTTTTTGAGTATCTATCTATTTAAGTTTATTTACTTTTGTACGCCTAAACAAACACACAACTTAAATTTTTATGTTGGCAAATAAGCAAATTACGAAATCGATTTCGTTAGAAAAATACGGAATTAACCGCGCTACTACCCACTATCAACTCTCTCCAGAAGAATTACACCAAATCACTTTGGACAATGATCAAGGGGTTGAAGCTGCAACAGGAGCCTTAGCAGTTAATACGGGAGAATTTACTGGAAGATCACCAAAAGATCGATTTTTAGTAAAAGATGAGGAGACTGTAGATAGAGTTTGGTGGGGAGACATCAATATTCCATTTGATTCTGAAAAATTTGATGCTTTGTATAATAAAGTAGCTGCCTATCTTTCCGAAAAAGATGTGTATGTTAGAGATTCTTATGCATGTTCCGATGAGAATTACCGTTTAAATATTCGTGTTATTAACGAGTATCCTTGGTCTAATTTATTTGCATATAACATGTTCTTAAGACCAGAAGAATCTGAATTGGAAAATTTTAAAGAAGACTGGATCGTTCTAAATGCGCCAGGATTTAAGTCAGATCCGGAATTGGATGGGACACGTCAGCCAAATTTTTCAATTTTAAATTTCAGTAAAAAAATAGCCCTGATAGGTGGAAGCGCATATACCGGAGAAATTAAAAAAGGTATATTTTCTGCCTTGAATTTCATACTACCAGTACATCATAACACTTTACCAATGCATTGTTCTGCAAATATTGGTGAAGATGGAGATACCGCAATTTTCTTCGGACTGTCAGGAACAGGAAAAACTACATTATCTGCAGATCCAGATAGAAAACTTATTGGAGACGATGAGCATGGTTGGACAAAAGAGAATACTATCTTCAATTTTGAAGGTGGATGTTATGCAAAGGTTATAAATCTTTCTGAAGAAAATGAACCAGATATTTTTAATGCAATTAAACCTGGAGCTATTCTGGAGAACGTTGTCTTAACTAAAGATGGAGATGTAGATTTTGCTGATACTTCTATAACCCCAAATACGAGGGTTAGTTATCCTTTAGATCATATAAAAAATATCGCTAAACCTTCTATAGGTAAAAACCCAAAGAATATATTTTTCCTTACAGCAGATGCTTTTGGAGTATTGCCTCCAATTAGCAAGCTAACTCCTGCGCAAGCCGCATATCATTTTATGAGTGGGTATACCGCAAAGGTGGCAGGAACGGAAGCCGGAGTAAATGAACCACAACCTAATTTTTCAGCTTGTTTTGGTGCTCCATTCATGCCGTTGCATCCGGCAGAATACGCCGAGATGTTAAGTAAGAAAATGAAGGATTCGAATGTGGATGTTTGGTTAGTGAATACTGGATGGACTGGTGGAGCCTATCGAACAGGTAACAGAATGAAGTTAAAGTATACTCGTTCCATGATAAATGCAGCATTGCATGGTAAATTAAGTGATGTAACTTATACTCAGCATCCAATCTTCGGGTTACATATGCCTACAGAGTGCGAAAATGTTCCTTCAGAGATCCTGAACCCGAAAAGTACTTGGGCTAATAAAGAGGCATATGATGCTAAGGCAATGGAACTCGCAAATTCATTTAAAAACAATTTCAAGAAATATGAAGATAATTCCAATAAGGAAATCCTTTCTGGAGGTCCTATTGTTTAGATCTGAAACATTATAAAATTAAAAAACCGATAATTTCTTAGAGATTATCGGTTTTTTAATTAATTATATAGAAAGTATTTTTATTTCTTATTTGCTTCTTTTATATATTTCTGAAGTGCCATCGTCATAGATGGGGTTTCTGGAGTTGGTGCTTTTATATTGCAAACCAATCCATGTTCTTTTGCTGCCTTAATTGTGGTATTTCCAAAAACGGCGATCTTAGTATCCTTTTGTTCAAAATCCGGAAAATTCTCGAATAAAGATTTTATTCCACTTGGACTAAAAAATACAAGAATATCATAATACACATTTCTTAAATGCGAAAGATCACTAACTACAGTTTTGTAAAAAATTGCCTGTTTCCAATCTACTCCTAATTTGTTCAATGTTTTTGGAACATCTGGCTTCAACATATCCGAAGCTGGTAAAAGAAATTTTTCGTTCTTATACTTTTTAATGTATGGAGAAAGCTCAGAAAAGGTCCGTTTTCCAACATAAATCTTACGTTTTCTGTAAACCACATATTTCTGAAGATAATAGGCTACAGCTTCACTTAAACAAAAGTATTTAAGAGTGTCTGGCACCTTAAATCTCATTTCTTCAGCAATCCTAAAAAAATGATCTACTGCATTTCTACTGGTAAGGATAATTGCCGTATATTTTGTAAGATCTATTTTTTGTTGACGAATATCTTTGGAGTTAACCCCTTCGACATGAATGAATGGAATGAAATCAATTTTTACTCGTTGTTTTTCCTCCAGCTCAAAATAAGGAGAATTCTCTATTTTAGGCTCTGGCTGAGATATTAAAATTGTTTTCACTTTCATATACTTATAAATTTTATAATTATTAGTACCTCGTAATTAGCTTATACAAAATAATATAAGGGGCAAATTCAAGAGCGCAAATGTACAAAATAAAATAGAACCAATAGCGAGATATAAATACTGGGTTTTTTTTAACAATCACATACAGCGTGTAGGAAATACCAAGAATTGATATTGCAATTATGAAATAAAAAAGCGGTAATCTAGGGATATCGCTATATACTAGAAATACGGTTAAACCAAAGATAATCAAGGATATAAAGTTGAGGTAAGTTTGCTTTTGGAATATGTAGGTATCTATAATTTCATCTATGTCAAAAACGTTAGCAATAATTTTTTCTACGGTAATCTTTAAAAGCACAAAAAAACCATATCCTGTTATTATCCTAATTAGTGTATACCCAGGATTTACCTGAGTGAGATCGGTAAAAAGCCTGAAAGTTAGAAATAACAATAACGAAACACTCAAGACATGAACAATTAACATGATTATATTAAATCCAAAAAGCAACTTGTGTTCTCTAGATTTTATGGCTAGAAATTTTCCTGAAGCAAGAAGCGCAAAAAAATCTTCGTACCTATATTGAAATAACTGCTTTGCCAACACCAATAATAATAGTACCAACAGAATAATTATAGTAAGTAGGTCGTTTGAGGTTATATATCGTTCTATTGCTTCCAACTAAAATTTTTTACAAAGGTATAATTATTAGGTCAAAATCTTGAAAGTAAAATACAACTAGCAAAAACAAAAATGGTTACATTTGCCCAAAATTTCTGGCATGTCTAATGGGATAATTATTATACCCACTTATAATGAAATTGAGAATATTGAACGCTTGGTGAGGAACATTTTTTCTTTACAACGAAAGTTTCATATTTTAGTGGTGGACGATAATTCACCGGATCAAACGGCCGTTAAAGTTAAAGAACTGCAAACAGAATTTTTCGGCTCTTTATTTTTGGAAGAACGCCAAGGGAAGCAAGGTTTGGGAACTGCCTATATACATGGGTTTAAATGGGCGCTAGGAAGGTCTTACGATTATATTTTTGAAATGGATGCCGATTTTTCACACAATCCAAACGATCTAATTAGATTATATAATACGTGTGAAAAAAATGGTGCCGATCTTGCAATAGGTTCAAGGTATGTTACTGGAGTAAATGTAATAAACTGGCCAATGAGTAGGGTTTTACTGTCTTGGCTAGCTTCCAAATATGTGAGATTGATTACAGGAATGAATATTCATGACACAACTGCGGGCTTTGTTTGTTACAAACGCAAGGTGTTAGAAAATATCAATTTGAACAAAATCCATTTTGTGGGTTACGCGTTTCAAATAGAGATGAAATTTAAAGCATACCTGTTAAAGTTTAACATAATGGAAATCCCTGTGATTTTTACCGACAGAACCAAGGGAAGTTCTAAAATGAGTGGAGGAATTATTTCTGAAGCAGTTTTTGGGGTTATTAACATGAAAATAAAAAGTCTTTTTAATAGGACATCTAAATAATGAAGAAGATTTTAATTAAAAACGCACGAATTGTCAATGAAGGGACAATTATGGAGGGTGATGTATTTATTGAAAATGGTATAATTGCGGAAATAGCCGATAGTATTAGTGCTAAATCTCCGGATATGACCATAATTGATGCGGAAGGGAATTATCTTATTCCAGGAGTTATAGATGATCAGGTACATTTTAGAGAACCCGGGTTAACGCATAAAGAAACAATAGAAACAGGGTCTCGCGCTGCAATAGCAGGTGGGATTACTTCTTTTATTGAAATGCCTAATACCGATCCACAAACTACCACCATAGAAAAACTACAAGATAAATTTGATCTTGCTAGAAATACCTCATATGCCAATTATTCTTTCATGTTTGGAGGAACTAATGACAATTTGGAAGAAATATTAAAAGTAGATCCAAAAACCACTGCAGCTCTTAAATTATTTTTGGGCTCTTCTACTGGCAATATGCTGGTAGATGATGTAAAGGTTTTGGAACAGATCTTTTTAAAATCTCCTTTAATGATCGCGGTACATTGTGAAGATGAAACCACGATCCAAAAGAATTTAAGCGAATGCATTGAAAGATACGGGGACGATATTCCTATAGAATTACATTCTAAAATTAGAAGTGAAGAAGCATGTTACATCTCTTCATCTAAAGCTGTTGCCCTTGCTAAGAAAACAGGAGCAAGGTTACACGTTTTCCATCTTTCAACAGAAAAGGAGATCAAGCTTTTTGATAATAAACTTCCATTAAAAGATAAAAAGATAACTGCTGAAGTTTGTATTCACCACTTGTGGTTCAACGATACAGATTATCAGAAAAAGGGAACTTTTATTAAATGGAACCCGTCTATTAAAACGAAAAAAGATCAGGATGCTCTATTAAAGGCATTACTGGATAATCATATAGACGTAATAGCTACAGATCACGCTCCTCATACCAAAGAGGAAAAGAAAAACGTATATACAAAAGCTCCAAGTGGTGGACCTTTAGTGCAACATGCACTTCCTGCAATGTTACAAATGCATCATCAGGATAAAATAAGTCTTGAAAAGATCGTAGAAAAAATGTGCCATAATCCTGCAATTCTTTATCAAATAGAAAAACGTGGATTTATACGTGAAGGTTACAAGGCAGATCTTGTTTTAATAGATCTAAATTCTCCTTGGGCAGTGCAGCCAAGCAATACTGTTTATAAATGTGGTTGGTCACCGTTTGATGGTGTTACCTTTAAATCGAGGGTAACTCACACCTTTGTGAACGGACAACTGGTTTATAATAATTTTAAATTCATGCCATTCACTCAAGTGGCAGAACAATTGAAATTTGATAGATAAGTAATGAAGTTTCTAAAGGTGTTTTTTATAGGGTTCTTATTTTGGTCTTGTCAGAATGTAGACGAGATCAAGAAGCCAGATAATTTAATACCTGAACAAAAAATGGTGGCTGTTCTTACCGAACTTAATCTTTTAAATTCAGCAAAAAATTATAATAAAAGAATTTTAGAGCAAACCGGGCTGCAACCAGACACCTATCTATATGGAAAGTTTAAGATTGATAGCCTACAACTTGCAGAAAGCACAACCTATTATGCCAAGAACTACGATAAGTTTGAGAGTATTTATAAGCGAGTGCAGCTCAATTTGGAAAAACTAAAATCTAAAATGGAGGTTATCCAGAAAGAAGAACAACGCATATTAGATTCAATTCAACTTTTAGAAAGGAAAAAAGACACCTCTGCAATTCAAACAGATTCAAGCCTTAAAAATATAAAGAGAAAACTCATTGATAGTTTGGGAATGGCTCCAGCAAAATATAATATAGATCAATAATTAGCTTCGATGGTCTTTTAGAAAGAGAGCTCCTGTTTCATTAATTACTTCATGAAGAGGCGTAAACTCAAAATTTAAACTCGATTTTATTTTTTCTGCACTATATAAGGACTGCTCGAACAAGGTTTTAGCATCATTTCTAGATAATATTTTTTTTGTTCCCCACAATTTGCTGGAAATACTTTGATACATCCACCCCAAAAATACCATCCACGGTTTTAAAGTTTTTTCTGGAACTTTCTTATGGAGTCGTTTCGCAACCAACTCTAGAACATCTTTAAAAGACCGATTTTCTGAAATTAAAATAAATTGTTCATTTTCTATAGAAGAATCCATCAGTAAGAAAATTGCTTTCGCCACGTCCTTAACTCCAACAAATCCAGTTATTTTAGGGAAATTATAGCTTAAACCTTTATTAACCCTTGAAAATATCTTTCCGCTTCCATTATGCCAAAAACCGGCACCTAATATTACGCCTGGATTTACAATTATTGCAGGAAGACCTTCCTGTGTACCTCGCCAAACTTCAATTTCTCCTCCATGTTTTGAAATGGCATAATCACTATGATATTTCTCTGGATACCAAGTAAAGTTTTCATGAATCTCTTTTTCACCTATGGCAAGATCTAAAGTTGAAATAGAGCTTACATAGCAAAGTTTTTGCACCTTAAATTTTAAGCAAGAATTTACAATATTTGCAGTGCCTTCAATATTGATTTTTCGCATTTTTCTAGCATTTTTCTCATTGAAAGAAATGAGCGCTGCACAGTGATATACTTCAGTTATTTCGAAAAATGCATTATCTAAGGAAGGGATTTCGGTTATATCGGCTTCTTGCCATTCTATGGTGCTGAATAGAAATTCTGCTTTTTTTTCAGATAAGTAATAAGAGAACACTTTTTTTACATCTGCTAGCTTGTTGCTGCTTCTATAAATTGCTCTTACTTTTTCACCAGCTTTGGTTAATTCTAATAATAAATGGGATCCAACAAGACCCGTTCCGCCTGTAACTAAAATCATAAGGTAAATATAGCTATTTCCATTTAGGAAAAATGGCAGTTATTGGTATCTTTACCCCCGTTTTAATTCTGAAAACAGGCTAATTTTTTGAGCTTCATTCAGAATTTAATCCGCGATATATAGTCAATAATAAAGCATAAATATTGAAAATTAGAAGCCTATGAATTTTGTAGAAGAGATTACCTGGAGAGGGATGATGCATGATGGTATGCCGGGAACCGAAGAGCATTTATTGGAAGAAATGCGATCTGCATACATTGGTTTTGATCCTACTGCAGATTCCTTGCACATAGGTAGTTTAGTTCCTATCATGCTTTTGGCACATTTTCAGCGTGCGGGACATAAACCTTTTGCTCTTGTGGGCGGAGCTACCGGAATGATCGGAGATCCTTCGGGAAAATCTAGTGAGCGTAATTTATTAGATGAGCCTACTTTAAGACATAATCAAGAATGTGTTCGCAAGCAACTTTCTCATTTTTTAGATTTTTCATCTGGGGAGAAAAATGAAGCAGTTCTAGTTAATAATTATGACTGGATGAAAGATTTCACTTTTCTGGATTTTATTAGAGATGTTGGGAAACACATCACGGTGAATTATATGATGTCTAAAGATTCTGTAAAGAACAGATTATCTGGAGAGTCTACAGAGGGAATGTCTTTTACAGAATTTACTTACCAGTTGGTGCAAGGTTATGATTTTTTTCATTTATATAAAACCCATAGTTGTACCCTGCAAATGGGAGGAAGTGACCAATGGGGAAATATAACTACCGGAACAGAGCTTATTAGAAGAATTGGAAATGGAAAGGGTTATGCCCTTACTTGCCCATTAATTACTAAAAGTGATGGAAGTAAATTTGGAAAGAGTGAAGGTGGAAATATATGGTTAGACCCTAACAGGACTTCTCCATATAAATTCTATCAATATTGGCTAAATACAAGTGATGAGGATGCCGAAAAATACATTAAGATATTTACTTTTTTAGATAAGGAGATTATTGAAGATCTTATTGCTACTCATTCCAAAGAACCACATTTAAGGTTACTTCAAAAGCGTCTAGCAGAAGAAGTTACGGTAACAGTTCATGGAAAAGAAGATTTTGAAAATGCTGTAACAGCATCTAATGTATTGTTTGGGAATAGTACTGCTTCAGATTTTAGAAGTTTGAGTGAAGCTACATTTTTGGATATTTTTGAAGGAGTTCCTCAAGCGGAAATTGAACGTGCTGATATTGATGCTGGATTGGACATGATTGCTGCACTAGCGGCAAAAACCGGATTTTTAAATTCGAATGGGGAAGCAAGACGCGCTTTAAAAGAAAACTCAATTTCTGTAAATAAAGAAAAAGTAGGAGAGGAATATCTTATTTCTACTAAAGACCTTATTAATAATAAGTTTGTTATTATTAATAAAGGAAAAAGGAACACTTATATTTTAAGGATTGTATAATTACAAAAGCCCTTAAACACTATAATGTGAAAGGGCTTTGCAACTAACTAACCAATCTAATATGAAAAAACTCATATATAATAGAGTAAACAAAAACCTAACCAAAAATTATGTTTACAGGTATTAGTTCGAAAAAAAACGATTGCATTACACATTTAGTATTATTTTTTCGAACTATTTACTTAAGCACTAAATAAATTGAGATTTATAGGACCATTAAATTACATCCTCTAATATCGCTGTTATCAAATCTTCCCATGATCTCTATGGATTTTGCAGAACTTATTTTTCCCAGATCCTGAGTTGCAATAAAAGAACAAGAATAAATATTTGCTAGATCTATAATATTTATTCCTCCGGTACTATTATTTGTTAAATAAGATAGCGCATCCTCTGGATCTCTAATTAAGATTCTCATCCAGGATGGACATTTAAATATCCCTTTTCCGATGGAATAGGCTTGAGATAGTAATTCGGTCATCCCATATTCACTATGAATGTTGGAAACACCAAAACCAGTTGCAAGAATTTTATGTAGCTCCTCCCGGATCATTTCTTTACGTCTACCTTTCATGCCTCCAGTTTCCATAACAATGGTGTTTTGCAAATGGAAATTATGATCTTCTACTAGATCTAATAAGGCAAAAGAAACGCCAATAAGCAAAACTTTCTGGCCTTTACCATCGAGAGCGATCAACCGTTCTTTTAATTCTAATAAATTATTCAAATAGAATCCGCTTTCAGCATGTTTACTTGCTTCTATTAAGTGTTGGGCCATATAGACCAAAGAAGAGCCATCACGTTCCAAATAAGCTGGCAATAAGGCAAGCACAACATAATCCTGTATATTTCCATAAAAATAGTGGAAGGTCTTATTAAAACTCTTCTCGTATAGGCTAAGATCTACTACATGATGTTTACTTGTGTTTTGTCCAGTAGTCCCGCTACTAGTAAAAGTTTTCTGAATTTTTTCTTCTGAAGACAAAATGGGATGTTTCTTAAAAAATTCGATGGGTAAAAAAGGGATTTTTTCTAAGGAATCTACTTGGTTTGCATCTGTTTTAAGCAGATCACAGAATTGCTTGTAAACCGAATTATTTTTATATTGAAACCGGAAGACTTCCAAACTGATTTTAATAAATTCATTTTCTGAAGATATAGAGAAAATATTTTCCGGATGCATTTTAAAAGTTTAAATAAAATGTGGATAAAGGTAGAAATAAAAAAAGCTTCTATGAATAGAAGCTTTTTAATTTTATAGTATTGAGTTTACCTGACCACTAACTTACGCGTCGCTTGAGTAGCTCCTTCTTTAATTTTTAAGATATAAATTCCAGGGGTTAATTCTGAAACATCCAATTCTTTACCAGAAATCCTGGCAACTAGAACCTTTTTCCCCAATACATTATACACTTCCACATCTTTTGTTTGATTTTTATCTGAAGTGATATATACTTTACTTCCAACAACTGGGTTAGGGTAAATAGATAATCCTTCAATAGGTTTTTCTGCTACATAGGCAGGAAACCTCGTGTTTTGTGCCATTGTTCTAGGTGTGAATAGCATAAAGCAAACCAATAATAAACTTAAGATGTAGTATTGTTTCATTCTCTTTGGTGTTGGTTCTTACAAATCTACAATAAATAATTCAAAAATGATACCATTATTTGCATGCGGTCACTTAATTTTATTTATGCTGAAAAGGCCATAAATATAAAGAGATGAGTTAGTTACAACTCACCTCTTTTTAAATTAAATAGCTTTTTCACAAACTTGTAAAAGCTATTTTCAACCAATTTTAAACTTATTCTTATAAACGAGCATTAATCCATGACCAAGTAGAAACATCTAATTTGTTTCCAGTTTTGTAATCTCCAGAAACTGCAGCTGCAGCACCATCTATTTTTACATTCGCAACTGGCCCGCTATCTTTCATATCTAAATTAGTCTGGTATCCTTCAATAAATATATTATTAAGGGTGGCTCCAGATTCTTTTTTGAATTGTAAAGCCGTTCCTCCAACTGTAGAAATAGCTGTGAAGTTGATCAATTTTGGATCCTTGTTTAACCCATCTGCTTCTACAGCAGTAGAAAAACCTGCAACAGTATGTGATACATAAGTATTGGTTACAGTACCATTCCAACCTTCTGTCCAATCTACAGCATCATCTTCGTTATTTTCTAAGTAAATGTTGGTTGCAGAAACAGTTCCTCCAAAGAACTCAACCCCATCATCTGCTCCATTTATTACAGCTATATTTTCTATAACTGTTCCCGATCCAACCGAGTAAAATGAAACTCCATTATATTGAGATTCTGCATTAATTTGTGCTCCCGTTCCTAGAATTACAAGGTTTTTAATACTTCCAGAACTATCTGCATCGTCATTACCACCGTAAATAAACCCACCAACTTCTGCCGTTGCATTCACACCTTCTGTAGTTGTTGCTTTTCCAACCAAGGTTAAGCCTCCCCAGTCTCCTGGTTGTGCAGCTTCAGATGAAATTACAACTGGATTAGATGGAGTTCCCTGAATATCTATCTTTCCACCTTGTAGTACTGCGATGTAAACATCTGTTCCGCCATTTCTAGCTATGATCTTTGTTCCTGCTGGGATTGTTAATTTACCCCCGTCTTTAATGATGTAAGAGGAAGATAAAGAATATACTACTGAAGCATTTAAAGTTACATTTCCTGTAACAGCTCCTTGTAATACAGTGGATTCTACAGATCCTCTATTATTTATCCAGTTGAAAAGTGCAATATCTACAGTCGCCACATCAGTATAAGATTTTTCTGGATTGGCTACAACATCTTCAATAAGAATGTTTGCAAGAGGCCCATTGTCTTTCATATCTACAGAAGTATCGTATCCTGTTAATGATAATCCTGAAATAGTAGCTCCAGATTCTTTTTTGAATTGTAATGCAGTTCCACCTTTAGAAGACACTGCTGTTAAATTGATAAGCTTTGGGTTGTTGTTTAAACCATCTGCCTCTACAGCTGTAGAAAAACCTGCTTTTGTGTGTAATACGTATGCATTGGTAACAGTTCCGTTCCAGCCTTCTGTCCAGTCGATAGCATCATCTTCGTTATTTTCTAGATAGATGTTCTTAACAGAAACCGTTCCTCCAAAGAACTCAACTCCATCATCTGCTCCATTAATTAAAGCGATGTTCTCTATTGTGGTCCCAGAACCAACAGAATATAAGGTTAACCCGTTGTACTGTGAATCTGCATTTATCTGTGCTCCGGCTCCTTCAATAATCATGTATCTAATAGATCCGGAATCATCCTGATCGTTATTACCTCCGTAGATAAATCCACCAACTTCAGCAGTTGCATTTACACCTTCAGTGGTTTTAGCGTCCCCTAAGATCACTAAACCTCCCCAATCTCCTGGAGCTGAATTTGTAGAGGCCATTCTTACAGGGTTGCTTTGAGTACCCTGAACATCAATTTGTGCACCTTTTTTAACTACGATGTAAATTTCCTGTCCAACATTTGCTGTGATCTTTGTTCCAGCCGGGATCGTTAATTTTACACCTGGTTCTACACTTAATGAACCTGTTAATTGGTAAGCTACATTTGGGTCTAAAGTTAAGTTTGAAGTTAATGTTCCATTTAGATTATTATCTATAGGTGTTACCGGTGTTCCACCTTGTTCTCCGTTATCGAAAAAGCCATCATCACTACTACAACTTCCTAGGAAAAGAGAAGAAAGAAGTGTTACTAATATTGCAATACTTTTAAAGGTTGTTTTCATTTTTTTAAATTTTAAAATTGATTTATTCGTTGTTATGGTTTTTTAAAAATTATAATTTAAGCCTAGGCTAAGGGTTGCTCCGCGGGTGTAAGATCTTACAGTTTGTGTAGTCTCTATTCCAGTGGTGCTTGGTATAACTTTTTGCGTTCTTTTTATTTCCGGATTCAGTAAATTTTTTCCTGAAAGTCTTACTCCCCAGTGCTCTCCTATATTTTTACTTAAAAGAGCATTTAGTGTAACAAAGCCTTTTTCTACAATAGCATCATTATAAAAAGTTTCACTTTGAGTTTGGATTTCTGGCGCACCTAAAGCATATATCTTGTCTGATGCATAATTGGCAGTTATGGTAGCTAAAAATTCATTTGGAGAATTTGTAGAGAAATTAAGTGATCCATTAAAGATCCAATCTGATGCTCCTTGAAGATCTGTTTCTGTTAATCCTTTATATCTAAAAGTTTTTAGGAAGTTTCCTTGCGCGTCTCTAAGTTCTTTTAAATCCTGGGAGTGCCACATTCTTGAAGCATTTAGATTTAATCCTAGGTTAAAATCAGATTCATCCACGGCCTTTATTAGATCTAACTTGGTTTCTACTTCCAATCCATAGATCTGCGCTTTTTCTGCTGAATTAAAGAAGGAAAACACTCCAGCAGAACCTCTATCTTGTACTTTATTTATTGGATCTTCAATCTTTTTATAGAATCCTGTTAAAGAAACTAACTGATTGGCTGTTGGGAAGAATTCCCATTTAACATCAAAATTATAGTTGGTAGAAGCTTCTAGATCTGGATTACCACGAGTTACCTGTCCTGTTGGAGATACATACTCGAAAGGAGCAATTTCCTTAAACTCGGGTAAAGTGATGGTTTTACTTGCTGCTACTCTAAAGTTGTTGTTTTCGTTCGCAGCGTATTTTAAGTTTAAACTTGGATAAAAATTATTATATGATTTATCTGAAACTCCAAATCTTCCTGGGATGTTACCTACATCATACTTTACATTTAGATCATCTTTCTGGTATCTAACTCCAAGATTAAAATTGAATTTATTCCAATTGTAGTTGGTAGAAACAAAACCTGAAGTAGATTCCAATGTCGCCAAATATCTGTCTGGAGCAAGAATATTTAAAGTAAGTAAACCGTTCTGAAGATTTTCTGGAATGAATACTCTAGATAAATTGTCTATAGAAGTTGGATTAAGTGTATTTAAGGAGCTTTCTTCTAAGCCCAAAAACTGAGATCCAAAATCACGTTCTTTATTTCTATAATTAGCACCGAAACTAAGTTTTAAAGCCTTCTCCTCAGAATCAATTAGTGTTATTTCATCTTTAATAAGTCCATTAAATTCTTGGTCGTTGATTATTTGAGCAGATTTTCTTTGTTGAAATCCGCCGGTTCTACCCAATTGCACGAAGCCATCTCTAAAGTTCACTTCATTTCTTATTCTATTAGGTTCATCGGCATCAACGCGGTTATATCCCAAAGCCCAATTAAAATTGTTCTTAGGAGTAAGCTTATGCTCTCCCGCCAATTGATTGATCCATAATCTGGTTTGGATGGTGTTCTGATCTCTTATGAACTGCGATAGATCTTCTACTGGTTCGGTTTCTTCAAAAATGGTAGCTTCTCCATTTCTTCCACCTTCAAAAACCTCATCGGTTAATTTGTTTATAAAGAGACTGGTTGCTTTTATTAAATTAGAGTCATCTAATTCATAGGAAGCGTTTAAAAGACCAGTACTATTTACAGATTTAGAAAAAGTTTCCGCATCTGTAATAGAGTCATTTATAAAATTGGCTCTAAATTCACGAAATTCGCCTTGTCTATGTTCAAAAGAAATATCCTGAGAACCTGTAAATAATACTTTAAGTTTATCCCCAAATTTCTTGCCTGCAGTGAAGGTGTATTTATAATCAAGAGGAAGTTCTGCTTGCTGCGTATTCCAAGTTTGTTGTGTTAATGCATCACGAGTTCTAAGATCTCTGGAGTAAAATCCAAAATCTACATTTTCAGAATTTGGAGAGATCTTAAAATTATCTCCAACCCCGTTTCTAATAGCATTGGTGTTAAAACCAACTTTTACACCAGCACCCAATTCCTGAATTCCAAGTAGTTCCCTAGTACTAATATCTATAGTTCCCGAAGCTTGATCTGCTGAATTTTGAGCTGAATACGTCTTGCTAATACTTACATTTTGAATGATATTTGTGGAGAACAGTTCAAGATCTATATTCTTTCGTTCTACATCGTCTGATGGGATGGGTAAACCGTTCATGGTAGTGTTTAAGTAACGATCTCCCAATCCTCTCACAAAAATATCTCCTGAAGCCTCGCTACTGCTTACTCCAGAAATCTTTGTGGTAGCAGTAGCAGCATCAGAAACTCCCATTTTGGCTAATTCTTGGGCACCTATACTTTCTTTAATTTCTATTGCCTTTTTTTGTTCTATTAAAAGTGCAACTTGAGAATCTCTTCGGGAAACTGTTTTAATTACTACTTCATCTAAAGAAGCAGCACTAGATCCAAGTGCAGTGTTTATTTCTGTTACTTTTCCTGCAACAACTGTTACATTTGGAACTTCCAAAGTTTCATATCCTACAAAACTGTAGATCACAGTATAAGTTCCAGGGGTAATGTTGTCCAGAGAATAAAGTCCATCTATATCTGTGGTAGTACCCAGTGAGGTACCTTTAATAATTACATTGGCAAAAGGAAGCGTTTCACCGCTCATTTCTTTATCCATAAGCTTGCCTGCAATTGTACCTTTAGTAGTTTCCTGAGCGTAGGAAATATTTATAAAAAATAGCGTTAATAGTAAAAAAATCTTCTTCATTATTTTGTTTTATATCGACAGCACAAATTAACGATGAGAACTCTGCAACAAGCTTAATTTAAGTTTACGCTTATGTTAATGCAGGACCATCTAATGTTATGAAATTGTTTAAATAACTGGTATTTCGTACCAGTTAGCAATTCTAGATTTTAAAGGAATTGGTAAAATCCCTTTAAAGATGTGCGATTGCAACGTATTTACATGTTTTCCATTGTTAAGTAAGTGTTACCAACAACTTAGTGCGTAAATTTCTTCGGTATTAATTTTATCTTTACATAGATTAATTTGAAGATTAAATAATCTTATGCTCCATGAAGAAAAAAGATATTACGATCCTGTTGGTGGACGACGAACCGGATATTTTAGAGATCGTAGGTTATAATCTTTCTGCTGAAGGATATCATGTCATTACCGCAGAGAACGGAATGGAAGCCATTAAGATGGCTAAAAAGAAGAAACCTCAGCTAATCATTTTAGATGTAATGATGCCAGAAATGGATGGTATTGAAGCTTGCGAACAAATCAGGAAGATCCCAGAACTATCAGATACCATGATCACTTTTCTTACAGCGAGGGGTGAAGATTATTCTCAAATGGCTGGTTTTGATGCTGGGGCAGACGATTATATTACCAAACCAATTAAACCAAAAGTATTAGTTAGTAAGGTTAACGCGTTATTGCGCAGATTCAAGGAGAATGAGTCCACTTCTAATATTGTTAAAATTGGAAACCTTGTAATTAATAGAGACGAGTACAAGATCATAAATAATGACGAGGAGATTATTTTACCACGTAAAGAATTTGAATTACTTTCATTACTTGCTTCAAAACCCGGGAAGGTCTTTAAAAGAGATGAAATTTTAGACAGCGTTTGGGGAAATGAAGTAGTTGTTGGTGGAAGAACAATAGATGTTCATATCCGGAAACTACGTGAAAAATTAGGAGACGATAGCTTTAAAACAGTCAAAGGCGTCGGTTATAAGTTTGTTATTTAATGTCTAAAACCTTTAAACGTTCGTATAAATTTTCATTTAAGACTTCGTTTTTAATTTCAATATTTCTAACGCTTATTGTTAGCGTTTTTTTGTTTTTTACTTCAGAATTTATTCTGTGGCCAATACTTGGCTTCGCCGTAATATCGTATATTTTCTCTTTTCTTATTATCCAGTACCGGGTAGAACATTTCATCTATAAGCGAATTCAGAATATATATGATAATGTTTCACTGCTAGATGCAACCACTTTAAATCCAAGCCAGATCACCACAGATATGGCAACACTTACCAAAGAAGTGGAAAAATTTGCTGAAGGCAAGAAGTTAGAGATCGAAACTTTAAAGATTAGAGAAACCTATAGAAAAGAATTTATGGGAAATGTTTCTCATGAATTAAAAACGCCATTATTCACAGTTCAAGGCTATATCTTAACGTTGTTAGATGGTGCTATGAAAGACAAAACCGTACGCAAAAAATATCTGCAGCGCGCAAGTAAGGGTGTAGAACGACTTATCTATATTGTGAAGGATCTCGATATGATCACGAAATTGGAAACAGGAGATCTACACTTAAATAAAGAGAATTTCGATATTGTTGAGCTGATTCAGAATGTTTTTGATCTCCTAGAAATGAAGGCTGCAAAAAGGAATATCACCTTATCCTTCGATACAGAATATGAGGCATCTATTTGGGTGAATGCAGATATGGATAGGTTACAGCAGGTGTTGTCTAATCTAGTGGTAAACTCTATTAAATACGGCAAAAAAGGAGGCACTACTGAAGTGAGTGTAGAAAATCTAATAAAAAATAAGGTAATCGTTCGTGTTTCAGATAATGGGGAAGGAATAAGCAAGGCTAACATTCCGAGGATTTTTGAACGTTTTTTTAGAGTAGATAAAAGTGGTTCTAGAAAAGAAGGTGGTTCCGGTCTTGGGTTATCTATAGTTAAACATATTCTGGAAGCACATAACGAAAAGATCTATGTAGAAAGTGTTTATGGTGTAGGCAGTGAATTTTCCTTCACTTTAGAAAAGAGCAAAAACAGCGCTAAGCCTATTGGTGCTTAAATCGGTTCGTAAACCCTTAGTTTTTCCCAGATCTTCCAATAATTCTAGGTTGAAATTTTCTTGTGTTGCGCTTAAGATCATACCCTTTTCTAATAAATAGCAAGCAAGATATTCTTGTTCTGGCTGTCCGGGAGTTGGGATTAGAAAAGCTTTCTTCTGCAAACTAGCAATATCCATAATACTGGAATAGCCAGATCTGCAAATTATATATTCACATTGGTTTAAAACTGTTTGTAGTTCTTGCCCAAACAAATAATTGTAGATGGTTAGATTACCGATCTTTGTTTGCTTCTTTTCAGCTTCAACTATACCTTTTATAAATACCACAGGAAATGCAAATCCTTCAAATTCCTTCAACAATTTACTTTCTAAGAGACTTCGCTGAGGTTCGGGCCCAGAAAGAATGATTCCATACTTGTATTTATTCGTTTTCAATTCTTTCGAAAATCGACTCAAGGCACCTATATACTTTATTGGAAAAGTCGAATTGTCAATACGCCCCAAAACTCCACTCAAATTAGGTTCTTCTTCATTGTCTGGAACCCAGCATTCTGTGAATTTTGAAATGATGTTTTGCTGAATTTTACTGCTAAGAAAAGTGGTTTTTCCGGAAAGCACTTTAAGTTGATGGGTAATAATTACACTGGGAATTTTCTTACTTCTAACACCCCATCTATTATCTGATATTATTCCTGAGAGTTTAAGAGTAGAAACCAGTTTGGTAGTAGCTTTTTTTTCCTTTGCAATAGCAGATAGGATCTTGGGTGTTTGGAGTAATAAATAGGGGGTAAAAAAGCTCTTTTTTGCTGAATATTTTATGTTATATGAGGGAAGTTCGTGATTTTCTAAATTTGGGAATTCCAGTTTAAGAAGTTCTAATGCAGCTCCATCTGAAGCTATAATCACATCAAAATTATTTCTTAGTAACTCGTTTATAATTGGAATGCTTCGGGTAGCGTGTCCCAGTCCCCAGTTAAGTGGAGCTACCAAAATCTTTTTTTTCAGCATCTTCAAATATACTCAATAGCTAATTTAAAGTAATCCCTTCATTTTAAATTATGGGTATATGGTCTATTTTAATTAATTTCGCCAAAATATTCAATTACAAGTGGGGAGCAAGAATAAACTCAAGAGATTTAGGGAAAATGAAAGTTTTGAAAATGTAGTTCAACCTTCCCGGGAAGAAATTGTAGATACTCAGTTTGCCCTAAAAGGGAATTGGAACGAGAAATTCTTTAAGAATAACAATCCAATCGTTCTGGAATTGGGTTGTGGAAAGGGAGAATATAGCGTGGCTATGGCCCAGGCAAATCCTGAAAAGAATTTTATTGGGATAGATATTAAAGGAGCTAGATTTTGGAGAGGTGCCAAAACAGCCATAGAAGAGGAGCTACATAATGTTGGTTTCATGAGAACTCAAATCGAGCTGATAGATCTTATTTTTGCGGAAAATGAAGTGGATGAGATCTGGATCACATTTCCCGATCCTCAAATTAAATATAAGCGCACTAAACATAGATTAACCAATTCTGAATTTCTTAAAAAGTACAAACATATTTTAAAGGAAGATGGTTTGGTGAATTTAAAAACCGATAGTGAATTTATGCATGGATATACCTTAGGCTTACTACATGGTGAGGGTCATGAAATTTTGCACGCTAATCACGATGTGTATAAAAACGTGTATTCTCCAAAAGAAGTGGTAGGCATACAAACTTTCTACGAAAAACAGTACCTTGAGCAAGGAAAACCAATTACCTATATTCAATTTAAGATAAAGTAGCAGTTTGGAGGAAACAAAAATTTTCCTGATCACATATTTCGCAGCTCTTTTAGGAGTAATCCCACCAGGATTAGTAAACATGACAGTTGCAAAAACATGTGTGGAACATGGAAAGAAAAACGGATTATATGTTGCATTAGGCGCTTCAATAATTGTTGTTTTTCAAGCCTTTATTGCAATAATTCTTGCAAAATATATCTTCGATAATCCCTTTGTTAGAAATATTCTTTTAAGAACTGGTTTGGTGATCTTTATTTTCCTCACCATATATTTCTATGTAAAAGCCAGAAGTCGTTCGCATATAGAGTCTCATTCTAAAAAAGCGAACTCCAACAGTATTTTTAAAGGAATGTTAGTGGCAGTGCTAAACGTGTTTCCAATTCCATTTTTTGTAGCAATAGGAGCGGCATTAAATGTGGCTGGAAATGTGGAATATCACTGGTCTCTTATGTTGGTATTCGTATTAGGAGCTTCGCTTGGAACCTTCACTACCTTGTATTTTTACGTGTTTTCTTTTTGGAAGATCGAAGATAAAACTACACTTTTCACTAGATATTCCAATTACTTCATGGCAGGCCTTATGCTTATTTTAGTTATAATTACACTAGTCCGCATCTTTTATTATTAAATAATGGACACAGATCTTAACTTTTTTGAAAGAGTTTATGAGGTGGTTAAATTAATTCCGCGAGGGAAAGTTACTTCTTATGGAGCCATTGCCAGATTTTTAGGTGCTGCAAAAAGTGCCAGAATGGTTGGTTGGGCTATGAACAAAGCGCATGATCTGGAAGATGTCCCAGCACAAAGAGTAGTAAATAGATTAGGTTTACTTACCGGAAAGCACCATTTTGGTGGCACAAATGCTATGCAGCAGTTATTAGAAAATGAAGGCTTAACAATTAAAGAGAACCAAATTCAAAATCTTGAAAAAGTGTTCTGGGATCCAAATAAGGAATTGGAAAGACCCCTATAAAAGATTGAAAAGTCAATCTATAATTTTCGCTTATTACACAATCAATCAATTATAGCGGAATACTTCGTTTTCTTAAGGAAACCCGCTATATTTGCATTTTAGAATCAATCTATATAAGAGGTTGAAAATGAAATAAATTCAGATGAAATTAGAGAGAAAAGATATACTTGCAGCTCTGGAAACTATTTCACTTTCTGGTGAAGGTAGTAATATGGTAGAAAGCGGTGCTGTAAAAAATGTGATGACCTTTGGTGACGAGGTTGTGGTAGATTTATTGCTTACAACGCCAGCAATGCATATCAAGAAAAGAGCAGAAGCGGATGTAATTAAGGTTATCCAGGAAAAGGTTTACAATAAAGCCATTGTAAAGGTTAATATTAAAGTTGAAGCTCCCGAGAAAACAACCATAAAAGGTAAAGCAATCCCTGGGATAAAAAATATTATTGCAGTGGCATCTGGTAAAGGTGGAGTAGGGAAATCTACAGTAACTGCAAACCTAGCTGTTTCATTGGCAAAAATGGGATTTAGTGTAGGATTGTTAGATGCAGATATCTATGGGCCATCAATGCCAATTATGTTAGATGTAGAAGCAGAAAGGCCTCTTTCTGTAAACATAGATGGAAAGTCTAAAATGAAGCCTGTAGAAAATTATGGAGTAAAATTATTATCGATAGGTTTCTTTACAAAACCAGATCAGGCTGTGGTTTGGCGTGGACCTATGGCTGCAAAGGCACTTAATCAGATGATCTTTGATGCTGCATGGGGAGAATTAGATTTTATGCTAATAGATCTTCCTCCAGGGACAGGTGATATTCATTTATCCATCATGCAATCTTTACCAATTACAGGAGCTGTGATTGTTAGTACGCCTCAAAACGTGGCTTTAGCAGATGCTAAGAAGGGAGTTGCAATGTTTCAACAAGAAAGTATTAATGTTCCGGTATTGGGGATCATAGAGAATATGGCCTATTTCACTCCGGAAGAATTGCCAGATAATAAATACTATATCTTCGGTAAAGAAGGCGCCAGAAATCTTGCAAAAGATCTAGGCGTTCCATTTTTAGGAGAAATACCATTGGTTCAGAGCATTCGTGAAGCTGGAGATTATGGAAGACCGGCTGCCTTGCAAACTGCTACTGCTTTAGAAGCTTCTTTTGAAGAATTAACAAGAAACGTAGTGCAAGAAACTGTTAACAGAAATACAAGCTTACCTCCAACCGAAGCTATTAAAATTACAACTATGGCTGGATGTAGTGCGGTTAAA
Organism: Gillisia sp. UBA3175; assembly: GCA_002364325.1. GTDB lineage: Bacteria > Bacteroidota > Bacteroidia > Flavobacteriales > Flavobacteriaceae > Gillisia. The sequence goes on along the minus strand of DEXV01000006.1, from coordinate 346,912 downwards.
AAGAAATAAATGACAACCGAAGAAATCAGATTAAATGTAGAAAAAGCCCTTCAGGAAATTAGACCTTTCTTGCAAAGCGATGGCGGAGATATTTCTTTAATTTCTATTGAAGATGATCGCTTGGTGAAAGTTCAATTAGAAGGTGCGTGTGTAGGTTGCCACGTTAATCAGATGACATTGAAATCTGGTGTGGAAATGACCATTAAAAAATATGCGCCACAAATAGAAAAAGTGGTAAATATTGAAAGGTAAAGGTGATTTTTTCCACCTATACCTTAATGCAAATTGAAAAAGAATGATTAAAACAGATATATTAATTATCGGTGCCGGACCAACTGGTTTGTTTGCCGTTTTTGAGGCCGGATTGTTAAAACTTAAATGCCATTTAATAGACGCATTGCCTATCCCAGGCGGACAGTGTGCAGAGATCTATCCTAAAAAGCCCATTTATGATATACCTGGATTTCCAGAGGTGTTAGCTGGAGATCTGGTAGATAATCTAATGGAACAAATAAAACCATTTAGTCCAGGATTTACTCTAGGAGATAGAGCAGAAACGCTCGAAAAATTAGAAGATGGAAGTTTTCTAGTTACTTCATCGAGAGGTGTTAAGCATAATGCTCCCGTAGTAGTAATTGCAGGTGGTTTGGGTAGTTTTGAACCAAGAAAACCACCTATTCCTGTAATTTCTCAATATGAGGATAAAGGTGTTTCTTATATTATTCGAGATCCGGAAGTATATAGAGATAAATCTGTTGTAATTGCCGGAGGTGGAGATTCAGCTTTGGACTGGTCAATTTTCTTGTCTAATATAGCTAAAGAAGTTTCTCTGGTTCACAGAAGGAAAGATTTTAGAGGCGCTTTAGATTCCGTAGAAAAAGTAGAAGAATTATCGAAAATTGGTAAGATCAATTTGATAACAGATTCAGAGGTGGTAGATCTTAAAGGTAAAAATCACCTAGAGGCCGTTGTTATAAGACATAACGGAAATGCGGAAGAGGAAGAAGTAAAACCAACAGATCATTTTATTCCGTTGTTCGGTCTTTCTCCAAAGTTAGGACCAATTGGGGATTGGGGATTGGAGATAGAGAAAAATGCTATAAAAGTTGATAATGCTTACGATTATCAAACCAATATACCAGGGGTTTACGCTATAGGAGATGTAAACACATATCCTGGAAAATTGAAGCTAATTCTTTGTGGTTTCCATGAAGCTGCAATTATGTGTCAAAGTGCTTATCAGCGAATTTATCCTGAAAAGAAGTATGTTATGAAGTACACTACGGTTAGCGGTGTTAGCGGATTTGATGGTTCTAGGAAAGAAGCTAAAAGAGAAGTTGTTAAAAGTATAAATTAAGTTTTACTCCTATTATCCAAGATATGTCTGATATTACAATTACCATTATAGATAGAGAAGGTAATGCTCATAGGGTAGAGGCACCAACAGATATGAACATGAATCTGATGGAAGTTGTGCGTATGCATGAACTGGCTCCAGAGGGCACTATTGGTATATGTGGCGGGATGGCAATGTGTGCTTCTTGCCAATGTTACGTTTTAAGTCATGAACATGTACTTCCTGAAAAAAGCTATGAAGAAGAAGATATGTTAGATCAAGCTTTTTTCGTTGAAAATAATAGTAGACTGGGATGCCAGATTAATATGACTGCAGAACTTGAAGGATTGGAAGTTAAACTTGCACCTCAATCTACCTAAATATCTTTATATATTTACGTTAAGAACTAATTCTAATTTTATTATATCTTGCAGTTAATGGATATATTAAAGGAAATGAAACTAGTTTTAATTAGCCTGCTTCTAACTGCATGTTTTACTTTACAAGGGCAGGAAATTGCTCCTTACTTTACAAATTATTTAAAAACGGATTATAAAGGGGAGAATTCTAACTGGGATATTACTCAGCATCCAGATGGGACTATATATGTTGCTAACAATAGGAATCTCCTAGCTTTTAATGGAGATTTTTGGACTAAGTACAGTCTACCTTCCAAAGGGATTATAAGATCTGTAAGCGTTATTAACGATACTTTATATTCGGGTTCTTATCATCAATTCGGATACTGGATTAAAAATGATAAGAATGAATTAGAATACACTTCCTTAAGTGATTCCATTGACCAAGAAATTTTCAATAATGATGAGATTTGGAAAATAATCCCGTTTGGTGAGGAGATCTTATTTCAATCTTTCAATAAAATTTATAGGTATAACACCCAAACTAAAAGGATTCGTATTCTTCCTTTTGGTAATATCTCTGCAGTTTATACTTTTTTAATTCACAATAATTTATATGTAGGCACCAAGAACAATGGTATTTACAAAATAAAAAATGATATCATAACTCATTTAGAGTGGAGTAAGCCTCTAAATAATTATACTATCCAAAGTATTGTGGATTATAAAGGCGGATTATTGATTGCAACCCAGATTAATGGCCTTTATTATTTTAAGGATACTGTTCTAAAAAAATGGTCCTTTTCTTCTTTTGATGAAGTGAAATATCCGGAGATAAATAATTTAAAAATTATAAATGACCTAGTATGTGTGGGTACCATTAATAATGGACTCATGGTTTATAACTCTGAAGGTTTGCTAAAACATGTTTATAACAAAAAGAATGGATTAGCAAATAATACTGTTTTAAGGCAGTTTATAGATGATCAAAATAATTTATGGCTTGCATTGGATAACGGCTTGTCTAAGATACTTCTAACTAAAAACGTTTATGCCTATAGCGATAAATCGGGGGTTTTAGGAACTGTATATAGTATAGTTAAGCAAGATGAAAATATTTTAGTAGGCTCCAATCATGGAGTGTTTAAGCTAAAAGGAACCCAATTGGAGTTTATAGAAGCCTCAAATGGTCAAGTATGGAATCTAACTAAAGTAGGAGATGAGATTATCTGTGGACATAATAATGGCACCTATAGCATTAAAAATAATGAATTTAGTCTTATAAGCAGCACCAACGGAGGTATGGCTTTCGTAAATATTTCTGGAACTAAATATTATTTGCAACCTAATTACTCTGGAGTTACTAGATATCATAAAGTAAATGGAGTATGGGAATCACTTAGATTTAAAAATCTAGACTTCCCTGTTCGAGGGATATTTTTTGATGAAGATCAAAACTTGTGGGTTGATGCTGAACATAAGGGAATTTTTAAATATGAATTTTCTGATGACTTTATGGAATTGAAACTTCTAGATAGTTTTAATGACCCTAATCTTTCCTATGAAATATTTGCTATAGGCTCAAAAATATTCTTAACTAGAAAGAATAAAATTTTTAGGTATGATCCACTTCATGCTACCTTATCTAGAGACTCCAAATTAGAAAGAAATTTAAATCCCTTTTCAAGTATATCTGCCATTAATAAAGAATTACTGGTTATTAAGAACTTGAATTCACTCAGAATTACCTCCAAAGAAGGTAATAACATATACAATTTTAATGAGGCGTTAATTAACAGTAGGATTGTTAAAAATTCGCCCAGTGTAAAGAAAATTGATGAAGATCTGTTTTTATTTTTAGATGATGGTTTTTTAAAAATTAATCCAATTAATATAAAATATGAGATTGCTTCAGCAAATTTGTCCTTAGAGGCGGTTAAAGTTAATGGTAATTCTGTTTCAATTGATAGTGCGGTTAATATTCCTTTTAAGAAAAACACCATCAGCTTTAAGTTTTCCAGTCATTCTCCAGGCACTTTGTCTTTGCCACTTTATTCTTTTAAATTGGAGGGTTACGATAAAAAATGGTCTACACCAAATATCAATTCTCATGTTGTATATCAAAACCTACAACCGGGAAATTATAAATTTAAAGTTAGACAAAATAGTGAAAATGAAAATATTGAAAGAACCCTATTTTCTTTTAGTGTTCTTCAGCCTTGGTATTTCAACATGTGGGCTTGGGTGGGCTATATGATTGTTTTAATATTAATATTGTTTCTAGTTCATTATTATAACAAAAGTAAGTTTAAGAGAAAGAAAAAGGTACTCGAAAAAGAGTTAGAATATAAACAGAAATTGACTTTCCAAAAGCAAAATTTTGAAAATAACAGTAAAATAACCCTTTTGGAACAGGAGAAATTAAAAACTCAGCTAAAGTCAAAGAGTAAAGAATTAGCTTCTTATGCAGCCCTTATGGCAAAGAAAGCAGATATGTTGAATGAAATTGAAAAGGAGATTTTAAAATCTAATATCAAAAAGGAGAATATGAAGCTCTATTCAAAACTGATGAATATTAAGGAGCAACAATCAAATTCTCAAAATGATTGGGCTCTTTTTGATAGAAATTTTAATGAAGTTCATGATGATTTCTTTAAAAATTTACAGCGAAAATTTCCAGACCTCACTCCAAAGGACTTAAAAATGTGTGCCTATCTTACCATGAATCTAAGTTCAAAAGAAATTGCTCCTTTAATTGGAATTACATACAGAAGTGTAGAACTACATAGATATCGGTTGCGCAAGAAGTTGGATCTTCCTAAAAATCAAAATCTAGTTAAATTTCTACACAACGTCCTTTAATAACTAACGAAAACGTTGTAATTACCACATCTTTTCCACATCATTCTACTCAAAGCTTAAATTAATTACTTTATTTTTTATTTATAATTTACTGTAATACAAGTATATAGTCCTATCTTTAAACTTGATGTGTTTACTTATATTATGCATACATTAACAATGTGGGTTCTAATGTTAGCTTTGATTTAATATTCTATCCACTAACTACTAAAGGTTTATAAGAATATTTTAATCTCAAAACTTTAATTCTTCTAAAATAGTTGAGCTTATGAAAACAAAATTTACTTTATTATTTATGTTGCTGAATTTGTTTTATTTTCAATTACAGGCTCAGGAGAAAATAATTTCAGGAACTGTAGTATCAGAATCTGATGGTTTGACTTTACCCGGTGTAAATGTTGTAGTTAAAGGTACTTCAAGAGGTGCAATTACCGATTTTGATGGTAATTACACTATAAGTGCAACATCAAATGACGTGTTAGTATTTAGTTTTTTGGGTTTTGAAACTAACGAAATAAACGTTGCAGATCAAAGTATCATAAATGTAAATATGATAGAGAGCGCGTCGGCTTTAGGTGAAGTTGTATTAGTAGGATACGGAAGTACAAGAAAACAGGATGTTACAGGTTCAATCACAAGAATAAAATCAGAGGAACTATTAAAACAGCCAGCTTTAACTCCTACGCAATCTTTACAAGGTAAGGCTGCGGGAGTACAAATTATTAGTTCTGGAGCCCCTGGTAGTTCACCAGTAGTGCGCATTCGTGGTACAGGTACTGTACAGGCCGGGCGAGATCCTATTTATGTTGTGGATGGAATTATTACCGATAGGATAGATAATATTAGTAGTGAAGATATTACTACTATAGATATACTTAAAGATGCTTCGTCTTTAGCAATTTACGGTACCAGAGGAGCTAATGGGGTTATAATTGTAACTACAAAAGCTGGGAAAATAGGAAAAATGCAGATTGACGTTGCTTCATACTTTGGTATTAAAGAAGTGTTGAGTAAGGTGGAAATGGCAAATGCAAGTGGTTTTGTTAATTATTCTAATCTGGCGTTCGGAAATCAAAGATTTGAACAAAATCAGCAATACGATACAGATTTTTTTGATGAGATAACAAGAACAGGTACAGTTACAAATCACAATGTTTCTATAAGTGGAGGTAGCGAAAAAATGACTTCTTATTTTAGTGCTAATTATTTTGAGGAAGAAGGGATCTTGATTGGTAATGATTATCGCAGACTAAACTTAAGAGGAAAGGCCAGTTATAATTTAAGTTCAAAATTAAAAGTAGATCATAATATTTCCTTGTCACTAAATCGTTCGGTTCCAAAACCCTTTTCGGCATTTACAACTGCCTACAAACAAGCTCCAATTGTACCAGCGAGATATATTGGTGGTTCTTTCGACGGAAGATTTGGAGTTCCATTTGATAATTCTGGAGCCCGTTTCAACAATGTTGGTAACCCAGTAGCCGATCTTGCTTTAAATGATGAGAAAAGGAAGAATTTAATATTACAAGGAAACGTATCAGCTTCCTATGACTTTACAGATTACTTAACCGCAACTACAAGATTTGGAATAGAGAGTGGATATGGAAAATCTTATGCATTTAATCCAAATTTAGAGCAATTTCTTGCAGGTGATCCTACACGAGAAGTTTCAGATTTTGATTCTCCAAATAGAAATACATTAAGAGTTTCCAAAGATGATTTTTATCACTGGGTTTTTGATGCCTTTTTGACTTTTGATAAAACCTTTGCAGAAAAACACGCTTTTAAGTTGACATTGGGTACTACAGCAGAGGAAGAACAAAATGAATTTTTAGTGGGTGTAAGAAATAATGTTCCTGACGATTCAAACCTTTTCTCATTAAATAATGGAGAGCAAGGGACAGATGTTGTAAATGGTGGCTTTTCAGATAAGAGAAGGTTGCGTTCCTACTTTGCTCGACTTAATTACGATTTTGATAGTAAATATTTGTTAACGGCTACAATTAGACGTGATGGATCTAGTGTATTTGCAAACAATCCAGACAAATGGGGTAATTTCCCTTCTGTTGGTATTGGATGGCTGATCTCAAATGAGGACTTTCTTAAGGAATCTAATTTTATTAATACCCTAAAATTAAGAGCAAGTTGGGGGGAATTAGGAAACCAAAATATTCCTTTAAATGCATTAACCTTTAACTCAGATCTTGGTTATGCTTTTGGTCCTGATCAGGTACTGTTTCCTGGCTCTACGATTACTGCTATAATAGATGATAACGTTGGATGGGAAGTTACGGAAGAATATGATATTGGGTTGGAATTTGCCTTACTTAACAATAGACTTTCGGGAGAATTTGATTACTACGATAGATTAAACACAAATGCGATCCTGCCTATTAGTTTACCTGATGCTTTTGGAGCTTCCGGGATTACTTTAACTCATGCTGGGAAGATTAGAAACAAAGGTTTAGAGTTCGCATTGAATTGGAATGACCAGATCACTGACGATTTCAACTATCATATTAGTGGGAATATTACCACCAATGATAATAATTTAGAAGAGATCACCAATCCTTTTGCTTTTGAACAGCAAGGGGGTAGTATTGATAATGGACAGGTAACAAAACTTTTAAGAGAAGGTCAGCCTTTAGGAAGTTTTTTCTTACTGGAAGTGGAGGGATTTGATGAAAGAGGGGATTTTGTTTATAGAGATTTAAACAATGATGGGGAAATTGATAATGATGACCGCCAGTTCTTCGGGTCAATTCAGCCAGATTTATATTTTGGTATAAATGCAGGATTTGAATATAAAAGCTGGGATTTCGACGTCCAAGGTTATGGAAATGCAGGAAGTATGGTTTACAATGGTAAAAAAGCCCAACGTTTTGGTGGGGAGAATGTAGAGGCAAGCGTAGCCAATAATATCTTCAATTTTGATAATGGATCTAATATGAATCCTTCACCTTCCAATGAAGTACCATTGTCTTCAACTTATTTCTTAGAAAGCGGAGATTTCTTTAGAATAAATAATATTACCCTAGGTTATACACTTCCAGATGTAATTTCAGGAGTTAAAAAGATCAGGGTCTATGCATTGGCGCAAAACCCTTTTATCTTCAAGAAATTTACTGGTTTTACGCCGGAATTGCCTGGAAATGGAGATCCGCTTAGTAACTCTTCAGGGATTGAATTGAATGCTTACCCATCTGTGAAGTCCTATATTGTAGGAGTGAATTTAAATTTTTAATAAAATCTAGTTATGAAAAATCCTATCAAGATAATTATTGCAGGTCTAATTTTCCTGACATTTATAAGCTGTAACGATAACGAATTTCTAGATGTACAACCATCTAGAGAAACTCCGGAACAAGCCCTTTCTAGCCCAACTGCAGCTACAGAGCTCGTAAACGCCATCTATAATAAATTTTTGGACTTTAATGAAAGCTCTTTTTCTTGGATTGGGGTAAGCAGTATTACTAGTGATAATGCCGATAAAGGAAGTGATCCTGGTGATACGGGAACCGATAAAGATCTTTTGGATAACCTTACGTTTACCGCTACATCTATTTCTTTTAATGAAGTTTGGGAAGCCAATTATCAGGGTATTGCACGAGCGAACCAAGCATTAAACTATCTTCCAAATCTGGAAATTGAAGAAGTTCTTAGAGACAGATTAATTGGAGAAAGCAAGTTCTTAAGAGCTGAATTTTATTTTAGATTGGTTAGAATGTTTGGAGGTGTTCCATTGATAGATAAAGTGCCTAATATTCAAAATCAAGACGATATTAATGCTGCAAATACAAGGGTTTCAAAAGAAGAGATTTATGCATTCATAATTTCAGATTTAAATGAGGCCATAGAAAGTCTACCTGTTTCTTATAGCAGTGTTGATTTGGGAAGAGCAACAAAAGGTGCCGCCTTAACCTTGCTGGCTAAAGTGAATATGTACCAAGGTAATTGGCAAGAAGTTTTATCTCTTACCAATGAGGTAATGGGATTAGGCTACAGTTTAACACCAGATTATGAAGATGTTTGGAAGGAAATAGGAGAAAATAATTCGGAATCTATTTTTGAAATCCAAGGTAGAGGAGAAACACCAAACAAAGGAGTACAAGGGTATTTCGTTGTTCAAGGTGCTAGAGGTGCCGGAGGTTGGGGTTGGGGTTTTAATACTCCTACGGAAGATCTTTCTAATTTTTATGAAGAAGGAGATGAAAGAAGGGATGCCACTATCATTTTTAGGGGAGAGACTCTTTGGGATGGCTTTTTAGTTGCAGAAACTGTTTTCAACCCAAGATATAATCAAAAAGCTTACGTGAGTAGAACTATGGAAAGCTTTAACGGTGGAGATTGGGAATCTAATAAAAATGTAAGAATTTTAAGATATGCAGAGGTGCTTTTGATGAATGCAGAAGCCGCTATAAATGTAGGAGGCGATGCAAAAACACCATTGAACATGGTGAGAAATAGAGCAGGACTTGAAAGTTTAGAAACAGTCACGATTATGGATGTTTGGAAAGAACGTAGAGCAGAACTTGCCTTTGAGCATGATAGATATTTTGATCTTGTGCGTCAAAATAGAGCAGGTCAAGTTTTACGTGCTCACGGAAAGAATTTTGTGGATGGAAAGCATGAGTTATTCCCAATTCCTCAAGCTCAAATTGACCTTAGTAAGGGTCAATTAATGCAAAACCCTGGGTATTAATCATTATAAAATTGAAAGATTTTAATCTTCTTAATTATTTATTCATGAAACCAACACGATTTATTTCCACACTACTTTTTGTAGGACTTATCAGTTCAGGATTTATGTCTTGTTCCAGTAACGAAGATAATAAGGTTGATAAACCTATACCAACAGAGCCGGATTCTGGATTGCCCTCGCAACTTACAGATAACGAACTTATGGATAAGGTGCAGGAACAAACTTTCAAATATTTCTGGGATTTTGCACATCCAGTAAGTGGCTTGGCCCGTGAAAGGTCAGATGCAAACGCTTATGGTGGAGAAAGCCCAAATATAGTAACCTCCGGAGGTAGTGGTTTTGGCGTAATGGCGATTATTGTAGGGGTAGAAAGAAACTATATTTCCAGAGAAGAAGCTATAGATAGATTGAATAAAATCACCGATTTTATTTTGAACGGAGACAGGTTTCATGGAGCTTTACCGCATTGGTATAATGGAAATACTGGCGCAGTAAGGCCTTTTTCCACTCTAGATAATGGTGGAGATTTGGTAGAAACCTCCTTTATGATACAAGGTTTACTCACGGCCAGACAATATTTTGATAGCGACAATTCTCAAGAAAAAGAATTAAGGGATAAAATTAATCTAATATGGGATGAGGTAGAATGGGATTGGTATACCAATAATAAAAATTCCCTCACCTGGCACTGGTCTCCTGATAATGGTTTTGCTATCAATCTTCAAATTAAAGGACAAAATGAGGCGCTTATCACTTATTTGTTAGCGGCATCCTCAAAGACTCATGCTATAGAGCCAGATGTCTATCATGACGGCTGGGCTTCTGGCAACGGCTTTATAAATGGAAAATTATATTACCAAAAATGGCAACTGCCATTAGGACCAGATTTTGGTGGTCCCCTGTTTTTTGCTCACTATTCCTTTTTAGGATTAAATCCTGAAGGATTGGTAGATAGATATGCTAATTATTGGGATCAAAATGTGAATCATACCCTTATTAATAGGGAGTATTGTACGAGAAACCCTAAAGGTTTCCAAGGTTATGGAGCAACTACCTGGGGCTTGACCGCTAGTGATGATCATCAAGGTTATTCTGCACATAGCCCTACCAACGATAACGGAACTATTACTCCAACAGCAGCATTGTCATCCATGCCCTACACGCCTGATGAATCTTTGCAAGCGCTTAGAAATTTCTATTATAATTTTAATGGAAAATTATGGGGTCAATATGGATTCTATGATGCCTTTAACAAGTCTGCTAATTGGTATTCAAACCAATATTTAGCTATAGATCAAGGCCCAATAATAGTAATGATAGAAAATTATAGAACTGGGTTGTTGTGGGATCTTTTTATGTCTTGTCCAGAGGTGAAAGCTGGCTTGACAAAACTAGGATTCACAAGTCCAAATATTTAGGTCTTTTGAGATCAAGTAAAGTGATTTTAAAGCATATAAAAAGTATAACTAACTTAAATCGTGTTGAATAATGAAAACAATTAAACTATTCCTAAGTTATATATCGATAGGGTTATTGATGATTTTTTCCTCTTGTACAGAGGAAGATCAATTTTTTCCTTCGTTAACATCTATTCCTTGCGAGCAAACTAATGTTGTTATAGATCCCAATATAATCTCAGATTTTCAATGTCAGGCGAATGTTACTCTAGATGGAGTAGAAACTGTATTGAACCCAGATGAATCTGGAGCAAATACGAGTCGGTTTGTAGGAAAATATATGGATCCAACAGGTCCGTTTGATGCTTTAATTATAGATTATGGATCTGCCATAGATCTTTCAACATTCAATACATTTAAAATAAAAGTTAAGACAAGTGTTGCCGGAATTTTAAAAGCAAAACTTGAAGGTGGTTCTTCTCCTGGGAAAGAGGTAGATGCCAGTATTACCAACACATCTAGTTGGGTAGAATACACTTTTGATTTCAGCGATCAATTCAATCAGGATCACACCAAGTTAGTTTTGTTCTTTAATGCTGGAGTAGAAACTGATGGTTCAGATATTTATTTTATAGACGATCTTAAATGGGTAACCACAGCAGATCCATGTGCAGGAGTGGCAGCAAACCTAAATGTGGTAAACGATTTCGATTGTCAGAAAAATCAGGAGGTTCCAGAAGTTGAACTTGTAGCAAACCCATCAAAATCTGATATTAACAACAGTAAATTTGTTGGAAAGTATATAGATGAAACGGGTTCATTTGATGCCGTTATTATTGACTATGGTGAGCCAATTGACCTTTCAACGAATAATGTATTTAAAATAAAAGTATTAGCTCCTGTAGCTGGAATTTTAAAAGTGAAATTAGAAGGAGGTACTTCTTCCCCAATAGAAAAAGATGCTTCAATAACCAAAACTGGGGAATGGATAGAGTATTCCTATGATTTCAGCGATCAGGCCATGGAGAGTCATAATAAAATTGTTCTCTTCTTTAATGCAGGTGTAGAGACCGATGGTACTCAGGTTTACTTTATTGATGACCTTAAATTTGCTGAACTTTCTGATGCTTGTAATGGAGTTGTTCCAGATCGAAGTATTATAAATGACTTTAACTGTCAACAAAACACTACTATTCCAGGATTTATTCCTAATTCTATAGTTGAAAACCCTATGATAGGAGATGCAAACCCAAGTGATTTGGTGCTGGAAGTTACAGATAATGGAACTGAAGCTTTCGATGCTTTATTGTTTGAGTCTTCTCAATCTTTTGATCTTTCCACCAAAAATTTCTTTAAGATCAAGATACTTACAGAAAGAGCAGTGCCTTTATTGGTTAAACTTGAAGGTGGTACTTCTCCTGCAAAAGAAGTATTTATAGATATAGATGTAGTAGGGGAATGGGCAGAATACACTGTCGACTTTACAGATCAGGCTTCAGCAAATCATACAAAACTGGTATTGTTCTTTAACGGAGCTCAAAGTGATGGAACTCCAACCGATAAATATTATATAGACGATCTAAGATTCACAGCTTTTGATCCCTGTGATGGTGTTTCAGCAAATATGAATATCGTAAATGATTTCGAATGTCAACAAAATTATGAGATCACTTGTTGTGTGACTACAGAAATAGTAGATAATCCGAATGCAAGTGGAATAAACACTAGTAGCAAGGTGCTAAAAGTAATAGACAACGGATTAGAAGCTTTTGATGCTTTAGTTTTTGACAGGGGAGGAGTAATTGATCTTTCTACTAGAAATAAATTAAAGATCAAAATTCTTTCAAGTAGAGCAGTGCCCTTATTGGTAAAACTTGAAGGTGGTACTTCTCCTGCAAAAGAGATTTTCATAGATATCTCTGTAGTTGGGGAATGGGCCGAATATACTGTGGACTTTAGTGATCAGGCTTCAGCTAATCATCAAAAAGTGGTGTTCTTCTTTAATGGGGGTCAAAGCAGTGGTACCGCTGCAGATATTTATTATATAGATGATATTAAGTGGGAATAAATAGATCCTTCTGAAGCTATTAATTTCTGACATCACTCGATTAATAAAACTTTTTTGAATTAGTTAATTATGTTGCTCTTCCAAATCGGGAGGGCAACATGTTTTAAACTACCTGAAACAAATCTGATCCATGAAAATTCACAAAGCCTTTTTAATAACTATACTAATTCTTTACGTCTCGTGTAAGAATATAACTGAAGCTAATAAGGCACAAGCTTTAGTTTTAGCAACAGTTAAATCTGAGAGATTAGAAGGGGAAGCTTTAATGGATACAGTTCAAAGTCAAACTTTAAAATACTTTTGGGATTATGCTGAACCAAATTCTGGGATGGCCAGAGAACGCTATCATCCAGATGGGGAATATCCTGAAAATGATGCTCATATTGTAACTACTGGCGGTACAGGATTTGGATTGATGGGTTTAATTGCGGGAATTGACAGAAACTTTATACCAAGAGAAGACGGTATTAAAAGGCTGGATAAAATTGCAGATTTTCTTGCTACTGCGGATAGATATCATGGAGCTTGGTCACATTGGATAAATGGCGAAACTGGAAAAACTCAGCCTTTTGGAAAAATGGATAATGGAGGAGATCTTGTAGAAACTTCATTTTTAGCCCAAGGTTTTATTGTGATTAGAGAATATCTAAAAAATGGGACAGAAGCAGAAAAAGCTGTTGCTGCAAAATATGATGAACTTTGGAAAGGTATAGATTGGAATTGGTACACTAACAATAAAGAGGTTTTGTATTGGCACTGGTCTCCCGATTATAAATGGGAAATGAATTTTCCTTTAGAGGGATATAATGAAACACTTATTACCTATATAATGGCTGCGGCCTCTCCTAAGCATTCTATATCTGTAAAAGCTTATCACAACGGATGGGCCAGAAATGGAAATATTAAAACCGAAAACAAAAAGTATGACCTGCCGCTTATCTTAAAGCATAATGGTTCAGAAGAATTTGGTGGACCATTATTCTGGGCTCATTATTCTTATTTAGGATTAAATCCGAGAGGGCTATCAGATCAATATGCAAATTACTGGGATTTGAACCTAAATCATTCAAAGGTCAATTATTTATACAGCCTTGCTAACCCTAAAAATTATGATGGATATGGAGAAAATGTTTGGGGTTTAACCGCAAGTTATACTAAAAATAAAGATGGTAGTATTGGTTACACCGCTCATTCCCCTACGAATGATACCGGTGTAATCTCTCCTACCGCTTCCATAAGTTCTATACCATATACACCAGAAGAATCTCTAAGGGCTATGAGTTATTTTTACAATGATCTTCATGAGCTTACTTGGGGTCCGGCTGGATTTTATGATGCTTTTAGCTTAGAGGGTGAAGATTGGGTAGCAGCAAAATATTTAGCTATAGATCAAGGTCCAATGGTAGTAATGATAGAGAACTACAGGTCTGGATTGATCTGGAACCTTTTCATGGGAGCTGAAGAAATTAAAACTGGATTGGATAAATTAGGATTTCAATATTAAGAATATCAATATGAAAAAATATTTGAGCTTACTATTCATAGTTATTTACACCTCATTGTTTTCTCAGATTTCGGAGCATACTTTTGATGAGAAAGTAGAAATGCCAGTAAAGCTTGACTATTTGTTACATACTCCAAAAGGATATCAAGATTCTAAAAAAGAGTTTCCACTAATCGTGTTTCTTCATGGAGCGGGAGAACGTGGTACAGACTTGTCAAAAGTAGCTACACATGGACCCTTGCAATATATTAAAGCTGGAAGTGAAATCAATGCGGTTATACTGGCTCCTCAATGTCCTGAAGATGTTTATTGGCAACCCCATGAAATTGCTGCTCTAGTTAAGAAAGTGATCAAGGAGAACCGAATTGACAGTAACAGGGTTTATCTAACGGGTTTAAGCATGGGTGGTTATGGAGTTTGGGCCACTGGCGGAGAATATCCAGAGCTCTTCGCTGCATTGGCACCCGTTTGTGGTGCAATTTATAGACCTATTTATAGAAATATCTCCCATATTAAAAATATGCCTATCTGGGTATTTCATGGAGCATTAGATGATGTGGTTCTGCCAGAGAATAGTAATAATATGGTAAAAGCCCTTAAAGAAGCAGGAAGCGATGTAAAATATACGATCTATCCTTTTGCAAATCATAATAGCTGGACAGAGACTTATAACAATCCAGAATTCTATGATTGGTTATTAAGTCAAAAAAAGATTGAAACTAAATAAGCTACCACTGCTTTTATTTAAATAGAAAATCACAAATGAATTATACAATAAATAAGATTCCTATGTTGAAAAAGAACCTGATTTTACTAGCAATATGCAGTTGCTCATTTGCCATGAATGCTCAAGAAAATGCCACTTCAACCAAAAGTCAAGGCATAGATTATTCTGCTTATAAGGCAGATAAGGTTAAAATGAATAAGAAAATTGATTCCATAATTTCCGTAATGACATTGGAAGAAAAATTGGGTCAGTTGAATTTACCTGCTTCCGGGGATATTACAACCGGCCAGTCCAAAAGTTCTGATGTTGCAAAAAAAATAAAAGAAGGAAAAATTGGGGGCTTATTTAATATTAAATCTGTTGAAAAAATAAAAGAAGTTCAAAAGATCGCAGTTGAAGAGAGTCGACTTAAAATTCCCTTATTATTTGGAATGGATGTGATACATGGATATGAAACTACCTTTCCAATTCCACTAGGGCTATCAACCTCCTGGGATATGCCTTTAATACAAGAAACAGCAAGAATTGCGGCACAAGAAGCAAGTGCCGATGGTATTAACTGGACATTTTCTCCTATGGTAGATATTTCCAGAGATCCAAGATGGGGACGTGTTTCTGAAGGTAATGGAGAAGATCCATATTTGGGAGGTGAAATAGCAAAAGCTATGGTACGTGGGTATCAAGGTGACGATCTAGGAAAGAATAACACGATACTTTCTACTGTTAAGCATTTTGCCTTGTATGGCGCTTCCGAAGCGGGAAGAGACTACAACACCGTGGATATGAGTAGAATAAGAATGTATAATGACTATTTTCCTCCTTATAAATCTGCTGTAGATGCCGGAGTGGGATCGGTTATGGCTTCGTTTAATGAAGTAGATGGGATTCCTGCTACAGGGAACAAGTGGTTGCTTACAGATGTATTAAGATCTCAATGGGGTTTTTCAGGATTTTTAGTGACAGATTATACTGGGATCAATGAAATGATAGATCATGGAATGGGTGATCTTCAAACTGTTTCGGCTTTGGCTATGAATGCAGGTGTAGATATGGATATGGTAGGAGAAGGTTTTGTTTCAACGCTAAAAAAATCATTGGAGGAAGATAAGGTCTCTATTCAGAAAATTGATGCGTCGGTAAGACGAATATTAGAGGCAAAATACGAGTTAGGTTTATTTGAAGATCCATATAAATATATAGATGAAAATAGGGCTAAATCCGAAATTTTCACCTCAGAAAACAGATCTTTTGCAAGAAAAGTAGCAGCGCAATCTATGGTGTTGTTAAAAAACGAGAATAATCTTTTGCCAATTAAAAAGTCTGGAACTATTGCTGTTGTTGGACCTTTGGCGAATACTAGTGAGAATATGGCTGGAACCTGGAGTGTAGCAACACCTCAGGAAAAATCCATTACGGTACTTCAAGGAATCAAAGAAGTGGTTGGAGATTCTGGTTCTGTAGTATATGCTAAAGGGAGTAATCTTTCTTATGATAAAGGTTTTGAGGAAAGAGGAACTATGTTCGGGAAGGAAATCCCAAGAGATGGCAGGTCTGATGAAGAACTATTAAATGAGGCAGTTGCAATCGCTTCCAAAGCAGATGTAATTATTGCCGCAATTGGTGAAGCAGCAGAAATGAGTGGAGAAAGCAGTAGCCGGACAGATATTTCAATTCCTCAGGCTCAAAAGGATCTCCTTAAGGCACTACTCAAAACGGGGAAGCCCGTGGTTTTGGTTCTATTTAATGGTCGTCCATTAGTTCTTACTGAAGAAAATAAAACGGTACCCGCAATCTTGGATGTGTGGTTTGCTGGTACAGAAGCGGGCTATGCTATTGCAGATGTGTTGTTTGGAGATGTAAATCCTTCAGCAAAGATCACCGCAACGTTTCCTAGAAGCGTAGGTCAGATCCCTATTTATTATAGTCACAAAAACACCGGAAGACCACTTGGTAATTCAGAGGGGAATTTTGAAAAGTTCCGTTCTAATTATATAGATGAACGTAACGAGCCATTGTACCCATTTGGATACGGATTAAGTTATACTAGCTTCAGCTATGATAATTTAAAACTTAGTACCGATAAGTTATCTGAAAATTCTTCTTTAAAAATTTCGGTAGAGGTAAAAAATACAGGGAATTATGATGGAAAAGAGATCGTTCAATTATATATAAGAGATTTGGTAGGATCTGTTACTAGACCTGTTAAGCAATTAAAAGGTTTTCAAAAGATATTCCTTAAAAAAGGTGAATCTAAAACCGTGACCTTTAATCTTACTGTTGAAGATTTAAAATTCTATAATTCAAGTTTAGACCATGTGTATGAATTAGGAGATTTTGAAGTTTTTGTTGGTACTAACTCTAATGAGACACTAAAAACTAAGTTTGAGCTTGTTAAATAACTAGCTTTATGTTGTTGGCCTGTATATCTCAGCCTTTCAGTACAATAAATTGAGTCCCCAGTAAAACACCGTAGATTATTAGAATAAGGAAGTTATAAAGAGAGTGAACTGGGAATTTCTTTAAAGGATCATACTTCTCTTTTTCAATATTTCAGCCTTATAATTATAAAGAAGAGATCGGCTTTGTAATGAAAGCTTGGCTCTTTGGTTGGGATCATAATCTAGCATCAAAAATCATTATAGTCGGTGTTGAAAGGGTTATGCTTAAGAATGTATTATTAACTCGCTTATAAATTTTTCAAAATTTTACCGGAACAGTAGTTTATCTCAGCTAAAATGCCATCCCACAGTTCAATTCTGCTTTCAAGTGCATATTTAGCTACTTCTTCTACTTCCTTCTTTCTTATGGGGTTATTTTCACATAATTCTTCCACCATCTTAAATGCCATAGGGCCATGTTCATCTGCGTCTAGCTCTATATGTCTGTCAAAATAATATTTGAAAAGTTTTAGATCTTCTTCAGGAAATTTTTGCTGAATATTTTTAATTATTGAAGTAAACATATCAGGGATCAATCCTTCTCTTCCAAAGGTAAAGGCAGCCGCAATTTTATGAGGTTTTCCTTCAGCAATTATCTCGAAGGTGAATTTTAAGAATTGCTTGATACTTATAGGAAGATCACTAACAGCAATCACTAAAAACACATCGGTGCCGTGAGTTATTTGCATTAGGAAATCTTCTATTTTCTTTCTATTAGCACCGCTAGCATCCATCGCGTCCAGATACATTTCAAAATGACTTTGTCTATTTCCCAAGGAGTTTATGTCAGTTTCCTCGGCTAGAACAATTTCGTTTATCAAATATCTAAGTTCCGGATTCCCAACAGGGATCCATGGAGTAGTGGTTTTGGTTAGTTTTTCCTGAAGCGCTTTTAGCAAGGACATAAAATCCCATACTGCAAATACATGATGTTCCATAAAACATTTTAAATGTTCTGGAGATGTGATTTTTTTGTAAAGAGGGTGATTAAGAAGTTCCTTGGTTTGAGGTTGTAGGGTGGTATTTATTTCCTGGATCATGATCATTCAAAAATTTCTGCAAAAATAAACTTAAGAGTTTGATTTTTAAAGCCTTTAATAGGCTTTTTAAAAAGCTTAACGATTGTATAATATGCTAGATGAAAGAAACTTTTCGATTGTCAAACTGAGCTTGTCGAAGTTTTAAATATTTTACTTTTCACATTTCGTCAAGCTTAATGAGACAATGCAATCTTGGTAATAATCCTATAAAAAAAACAGGGCAGCTTTTTTAAAGCTGCCCTGTTTAAACAAAATCTCGTTTATGTTAATTAAAAGCTGAAATTCCTGTAATATCCATACCGGTTATAAGTAGATGGATATCATGAGTACCTTCATAGGTAATTACACTTTCAAGGTTCATCATGTGTCTCATAATACTATAATCTCCTGTAATTCCCATGGCTCCTAAAACTTGTCTTGCTTCTCTTGCAATATGTAAGGCCATGTCCACATTATTTCTTTTCGCCATAGAGATCTGGGCCGAAGTTGCTTTTCCTTCATTTCTTAAAACTCCCAATCTCCATGCTAATAACTGTGCTTTGGTGATCTCGGTGATCATCTCTGCTAATTTTTTTTGCTGAAGTTGAAATCCTGCAATTGGTTTTCCAAATTGCATACGTTCTTTCGAATATCTAAGGGCAGTATCGTAACAATCCATTGCTGCCCCTATTGCTCCCCATGCAATCCCGAAACGTGCCGAATCCAAGCAACCAAGTGGCGCTCCCAATCCAGATTTATTAGGAAGTAAGTTCTCTTTTGGAATCTTTACATTGTCAAAGATCAATTCTCCAGTTGCACTGGCGCGAAGAGACCATTTGTTGTGTGTTTCTGGCGTAGAGAAGCCTTCCATTCCACGTTCTACAATAAGTCCGTGAATCCTTCCTTCTTCATTTTTTGCCCAAACTACAGCGATATCTGCAAAAGGAGAGTTGGAGATCCAAAGCTTGGCTCCATTTAATAAATAATGATCTCCTTTGTCCTTAAAATTAGTAACCATTCCACCTGGATTCGATCCGTGATCTGGTTCGGTAAGTCCAAAACAACCCATGAATTCTCCCGAAGCTAATTTTGGTAAATATTTTTTACGTTGCTCTTCGTTTCCGTATTTATAGATTGGATACATCACTAATGAAGATTGAACAGATGCTGTAGACCTAACTCCACTATCTCCACGCTCAATTTCCTGCATTATAAGTCCATAAGAGATCTGGTCTAGACCAGCTCCTCCATATTCTTCAGGAATATAGGGTCCAAAAGCACCAATTTCAGCAAGCCCTTTAATAATAGATTTCGGGAATTTTGCATCTTGAGCAGCTTGTTCTATAATTGGAGATACATCTCGCTTTACCCATTCTCGAGCAGCGTCACGCACCATTTTATTTTCTTCGGTTAAAAGATCGTCTAGATTGTAATAATCTGGAGCTTGGAATAAATCTGGTTTCATTGGTTATAATTTTGTAAACAAAAATAACCAACGCGCTATTAGCAAGCAATTTAAAAGTCTTATAATTTTAGGTAAAACGGAGCCACCATTTTTTTATATTCTGGAGTATAGTTATGTCTGCTTTCCTCAAGGACCAAAATATCTTTTTCTATTTCTTTCTGAAGAAAACCAAATGCGATTAAACATCGTTTTACTTTAGATTTTACCGTGCCTTTAACGTGGGTGATCTTGTGTGGAAAGAGTTTATTCGCTGAAGCGAACTCTATAACATTGTCTTCTTCTTCCAATGGAATTACAATGTTAAAAGTGCCAGTTTCTGAAAGTAATTGAGATATTCCTTGAAGTAATTCTTCAAACGGAAGTGAGGCTTGGGATCTGGCTGTTTCTCGTGAAGTTGTAATTGCTGAAGCTGTTGAATTAGAGAAAAAAGGTGGATTACTTACAATAAGATCATACTTTTCATCCTGCATTTCCTCAACAAATTCATCGAAGCCTGCGTGGTAACAAAACAATCTATCACCCCAAGGGCTATTCTCAAAATTCTCTACGGCCTGTTCGTAAGCATCTTCATCGATCTCTAAGGCATCAATGGTTTCTGCAAAACTTCGTTGTGCGAGCATTAATGCGATTATTCCAGTTCCGGTGCCAATGTCTAAAATGGAGTTGACTTCAGGGGATATTGGAGTCCAAGCACCTAGAAGGACACCATCTGTACCAATTTTCATGGCGCATTTGTCCTGAGCAATGCTAAATTCTTTAAATCGAAAAGGGGTTTCCAAAATGGATTAGTCTAAGTAAAGATCTATTAGACCTTCTGGAGTTTGAACAAAAATGATCTTGTTCTTCTTGTCCAGTTTTTCTATAAATTCATCATTCAAGGGAATTAATACTTGCTTCCCATTTTTGTCGATCTCGAATAATGATTGTGAAGTGCTGTCATTTATGGCAGTGATTTTACCTACAGTTCCATAATTAACATCTTCTACAGTAAAACCGATAATCTCGTGGAAATAGAACTTATCACCATCTAATTCTGGTAGGTGTGTAAGTGGAAGATAAACATCACATTTCATGATATCTTCAGCATCATCTTCGGTATCTACATCTTCAAATTTTACACGAAGCAAGGTACTGCGGTGGAGTCCGCTTCTTTCAATAAAAAATGGAACCAAATTTTCGTTGTAATCAACAAAAACCGATTCCATTCCAGTGTATTCTTCAGGTTCATCGGTATCAAGCTTAATTAATACCTCACCTTTAAAACTGAATTTACTAACGATCTTTCCTAAATAGAAACATTCTTCTTTAAGCATCGTTAGAAATTTAAATTAAGCTTCTTTGTTCTCTTCAGTAGAAGCTTCAGTAGCTTCAGCTTCAGTTCCTTCAGCAACTTCTTCAGTAGCTTCAGCTTCGTTAGCGGCAGTTTCAGCCTCAGCAGCTGATGCTAAACGCTTTGAATTTACTTCTTTTTCTGCTTCAAGAGCCTTTTTCTTAGCATCTTCTTGCGCTTTAGATAAAGATTCTTCCTTAGAAGTTACAGCTCCTTCTTTTTCGTCTAACCAAGTTTTGAATTTTTCTTCAGCTTGATCTTCAGTTAAAGCACCTTTTCTAACACCACCAGCAAGGTGATTTTTAAGAAGAGCACCTTTGTAAGAAAGAATTGCACGAGCCGTATCTGTTGGCTGAGCTCCATTCTGTAACCATTTTACAGCACCATCTACATCTAATTCAATAGTTGCAGGGTTGGTGTTTGGATTGTAGATACCAATTTTTTCAAGGTATTTACCATCTCTTTTTGCACGGACATCCGCAGCAATAATCCAGTAAAAAGGTTTCCCTTTTTTACCGTGTCTTTGTAATCTTATTTTTACAGGCATAATAAATTAATTAGTGAGGTTCACGACCTCTATTATTAATAAGTCTGCAAAGATACTACTTTATTAATTTTTTAATAGAAAATTCTTTAGTCAATTTTTAGAATTAAATACCAGTCTATAAATTTGAGATTAATAGGTTTAACATCTCTCTTCCAAATTTAAATTAGCTAATATTTAAGAATATTTCTGCATTCAATAGCCTCTGTGTTAAAAGCAGTTAAACTATGCTAAAGCCTGTTAAATAGACGCATACGAGAACTTTTATCTTGTACTTTTATGTTGTTGAAAATATACTTATTAACTTAAAATAAAAATTATGAAGTATTCTGAAGATGTTGCACATAAATTAAATGAGTTATTAGAAAAGAATTATGACGCAGAAAAAGGTTATAAATTTGCTGCTGAAAAGGTGAAAAATCCACAATTGCAGTCATTTTTTAATGAAAGAGCTAAAGAGCGTTATGATTTTGGACATGAGTTAAAGTCTGAAATTAGAAACTTTGGGGAAGCACCAGAGAAAGGAAGCAGTTTTGCTGGAGATGCACACCGAGCATGGATGAATCTAAAAACAAGTTTTACTTCAGATAAAGAAGAAGCGGTATTAGAAGAAGCTATTAGAGGAGAAAAAGCTGCGGTAGATGAGTATAATGAAGTATTGAAGGATACTAATTTACCAGTATCAACAGGAAGCATTCTTACAAAACAACGAGACTCTATTACAGCTTCCTTAAACAAAGTGAAGTCTATGGAGCACAAGTGGTAGAATTTTTATAAATATTAATTATCATTTCCTCCCGGGGTATGCTTTTATAGCATATTCCGGGAGGATTTTATATATATATTGTAAATTGGATTATGTATTCTATTGTTTATGAGCTTGCCTCTTATTAAGCGTTTAAGCTGTTAAATTATATTAAACTTATGTCAAAGATGTTAATATACTTGCATTTGGGGCTTTTAAGCCTTATACTAATAACAGATGCGAAACAATACACATCTTAAAAGAATTTATTGAAATTAAAATGAAGATAGATATTATGTTGAACAACGAAAAAATTTCAAACAAGTTAAACGAATTATTAATCAAGAATTACGATGCCGAAAAAGGTTATTTAAAGGCAGTGAAAAATGTAGAGAATAAAAGATTAATTACATTTTTTACAGAATGCTCAGAAGATAGAAGCAAATTTGCTAGCCAGATACGAACTCAAATTTTAAACCTTGGTGAAAACCCAAAAGAATCGGGTAGTTTTAAAGGTACAATGCATAGGAACTGGATGGATTTTAAAACCATTTTCTCAACCAATGAACAAGCAGCTATTTTAGATGAAATAGTTAGAGGTGAGAAAGCAAGTTTAGAAGATTACAATGAAGTGATTGCAGAAACAGAAATTCCTGAAAGCATCAAAACTGTTTTAATATCCCATAGAAATACCATTAAGAACACTATTAATAATGTTCCAAAAATGGAAGAAGCAGTAGCATAGAAATTGCTTGATATATAACGAAAACGCAACCTCAGGGTTGCGTTTTTTTTTGTTTATAATGTTTATAACTTTCGTTTTTAAAAAGATTGAATAAACTGTAATTTTAAACCTTCTTTCTATGAGAAGTCTCTTTTCTTTGCAATTGCATTTGCGAAGTCTTAACAGCACTAAAATTAATACATGTATTTAATTTTCGATACCGAAACTACTGGATTACCAAAAAGGTGGGATGCCCCATTAACAGATTTCGACAATTGGCCTCGTTGTATTCAGATAGCTTGGCAATTACATGATGAAATGGGTAATTTGGTGGAGCATCAGGATTATTTAGTACAACCTGAAGGTTTCAACATTCCATTTGATGCAGAAAAGATTCACGGAATCTCTACAGAATTAGCACAACAAGATGGATTACCGCTTCAAGAAGTATTAGAAAAATTCCATGCAGCTTTACAACGATCAAAATTCATTGTAGGTCAAAATGTTGGCTTCGATCTTAATATCATGGGTGCCGAGTATCTAAGACTAGGATTGAAAAATCCGATGGAAGCTTTTCCAGTTCTAGATACATGTACAGAAAAAACTGCTGAATTATGTAAACTTCCAGGTGGTAGATATGGGAGATTTAAATTACCAACTTTAACAGAGCTACATCAGCAATTATTTGATCAGCCTTTTTCTGAAGCCCACAATGCCACTGCGGATGTGGAAGCGACTACACGTTGTTTCTTGGAGTTAATTAGACGTGAAAATTACACGAAGCAAGAACTTCAAGTTTCAGAAGATTATTTAGAAGATTATAAAGAAAAAAATCCAGAGCCATTTAAGCTAATAGGGTTAAAACATATCAACCTTAAAAAAGCTTCAGCTAGAATAAGGGAACAGCTTCAAAAGCTTGACAAAGTAGATGAGGTGACTACAGAGGAGATTGAAGAGAATCTTGAGAAACTGGATGAAGTTCGTTTCTCTCATCTTCATAATCATTCTCAATTTTCCATTTTACAATCAACTATTAGCATCGCTAATTTAATAGAATCGGCTTCCAAAGAAAACATGCCAGCCGTGGCATTGACCGATCATGGGAATATGATGGGCGCTTTCCATTTTGTAAAGGAAGTTGGAAATTATAATAAATCTGTAAGATCTAAAAATGCAGATGCCAAAGAAAAGGGCGAGCCTGCTACAGCAAAGGAATTAAAAGCGATCCTTGGTTGTGAATTCTTTGTGTGTGAAGATCATTTAGATAAGACTAGAAAAGATAATGGTTACCAGATCGTAATTCTTGCTAAGAACAAGAACGGATATCATAATCTGGCAAAAATGGCTTCTATTGCCTACGTTAATGGGTTTTACTACTTACCAAGGATAGATAGAAAGGTTATAGAAAAATATAAAGAAGATCTTATAATCCTTACAGGTAACCTTTATGGAGAAGTTCCGGGAAAGATCTTAAATGTCGGTGAAAATCAAGCCGAGGAAGCATTGCTTTGGTGGAAAGAAACTTTTGGGGAAGATCTTTATATAGAGTTAATGCGTCATGATCTGGAAGAGGAAAACAGGGCAAATGACGTGTTGTTGAAACTGGCCAAAAAGCACCATGTAAAAACCGTAGCTACCAACAACACTTATTATTGCGCAAAAGAAGATGCCAATGCACATGATATTTTATTATGTGTTAAAGAAGGCGAAAAACAGGCAACGCCAATAGGGAGAGGTCGCGGGTATAGATATGGTATGCCAAATAATGAGTTCTATTTCAAATCTGATTCTGAAATGAAAAGCTTGTTCAAGGATCTTCCTGAAGCAATTTCAAATATCCAGGAAGTGGTAGATAAGATAGAGCCTTTCGAACTTGCGAGAGATGTATTATTACCTGCTTTTGATATTCCTGAAGAATTTTTGGATCATGAGGATGTTCATGATGGAGGCAAGCGTGGGGAGAATGCCTATTTAAGACATCTTACTTATGTAGGAGCAAAGGAACGTTATGGAGATCTTTCAGAAGATATTAAAACAAGGTTAGATTTTGAGCTTTCTGTAATCGAAAAAACTGGGTATCCGGGATATTTCTTGATCACCGAAGATTTTATACGTGCAGCCCGAGCAATGGATGTATCTGTTGGACCGGGTAGGGGATCTGCTGCGGGAAGCGCGGTTGCCTATTGTTTAAAGATCACCAACATAGATCCAATTAAATACGATCTGCTTTTTGAGAGATTCTTAAATCCAGATCGTGTAAGTATGCCCGATATTGATATCGATTTTGATGATGAAGGCAGAAGCCGGGTAATGGATTACGTGATTCAGAAATATGGTTCCAGTCAGGTAGCACAAATTATCACTTATGGAACTATGGCGGCGAAGTCGGCTATTCGAGATACCGCAAGGGTGTTAGATCTACCACTTCATGAATCAGATAGAATTGCAAAGCTCATTCCTACTATGTCCAAATTAGGAAAGATATTCGGGACAGATGAAAAGGAGCTTAAAAAGATGTTCCGAAGTGAGGATCTGGAAAAAGTAAATGAATTATTGAATATAGCAGATGGAGATGATCTGCAAGCACAAACTTTAAATCAGGCGCGAATATTAGAAGGTTCTGTTAGAAATACCGGTATTCATGCATGTGGGGTAATTATTACACCAAGTGATATCACCAATTTTGTTCCTGTTGCACTTGCAAAGGACTCAGATCTATATGTTACTCAGTTCGATAACTCGGTAGTAGAAAGCGCCGGACTTTTAAAAATGGACTTCTTAGGGTTGAAGACCCTGACTTTGATAAAAGATACCGTTAAGATAGTAAAGGGGAGACATGATATCGACTTAGATCCAGATACCTTTCCATTAGATGATGAAAAGACCTATGAGTTATTTCAGAAAGGAGAAACTGTAGGGATCTTTCAATATGAATCTCCAGGAATGCAAAAACACATGAAGGATCTTAAACCAACTGTGTTTGGAGATCTTATTGCGATGAATGCGCTTTACAGACCAGGGCCAATGGAATATATTCCAAGCTTTATTGCCAGAAAACATGGAAATGAAGAGATCGCCTACGATCTTCCAGGAATGGATGAATACCTTAAAGAAACCTACGGAATTACGGTGTATCAGGAGCAAGTGATGTTACTCTCTCAAAAATTAGCAGGATTTACAAAGGGTGAAGCCGATGTTTTGAGAAAAGCAATGGGGAAAAAACTGGTAGATCTTCTAGCAAAGCTCAAACCCAAATTTATTGAAGGAGGAGAAGCAAAGGGACATCCTAAAGAGATTCTTGAAAAGATATGGAAAGATTGGGAAGCATTTGCTTCCTATGCCTTCAACAAATCTCACTCTACCTGCTATGCATGGATCGCCTATCAAACTGCATATTTAAAAGCACACTATCCAGCAGAATATATGGCTGCGGTACTTTCCAACAACATGAGCGATATCAAGCAGGTTACCTTCTTTATGGAAGAATGTAAACGAATGAAGCTTAATGTACTTGGTCCAGATGTAAATGAATCTTTCTATAAATTCTCTGTTAATAAGGAAAATGCAGTTCGTTTTGGAATGGGAGCGGTAAAAGGGGTTGGTTCTGGAGCGGTAGCAAGCATTGTGGAAAATAGAAAAGGAGAAAAAGGACCTTATAAGTCCATATTTGATATGGCTAAACGCTTAGATCTGCGTGCTGCTAATAAAAAAGCATTAGAAAATCTAGCCTTGGCTGGAGGTTTTGACGGCTTCGGAAATCACCGTGCACAATATTTTCATGATGATGGCGACGGGATCATCTTTTTAGAAAAAGTGATAAAATATGCGATTAAATTTCAGGAAAATGAAAACTCCTCGCAAGTAAGCTTATTTGGTGAAGCTAGCGATGTACAAATTCCTGAACCTGTGGTGCCACCCTGCGAAGAATGGGGAGGTATTGGTAAACTGAAGAGAGAAAAAGAAGTGGTAGGAATCTATATTTCTGGTCATCCTCTGGACGATTTTAAAGCTGAAATTCATTACTTCTGTAATTCGAAGGTTTCAGATTTTAAAGAACAGGAGAAATATGTGAATAGTGAGCTTTCTTTTGGAGGAGTAATATCTGAAGTGCAACACCGAACTTCAAAAATGGGAAAAGGTTGGGCTTCATTTTCTGTTGAAGATTATTGGGATTCTTATGAATTCAGGATCTTTGGAGAAGAGTATCTTAAATATCAGCATTTCTTGGTACCTAACGCCTTTGTGTATATCAAGGCCTTTATAAAGGAAGGCTGGACTAACAAAGACACGGGTAGTAAAGGAGAGCCAAGAATTCAGTTCAATAACTTTCAGTTGTTGCATGACATCATGGATATTTACGCTAGAAAACTCACCATTCAGCTTGATATAAATGAATTGAAGGAGGAGAAGATAGATTCATTAAAAGATATTCTACGAGCTCATAGAGGAGATCATAATCTTCATTTTATTATTTATGAGATGAAGGAATTAATGAAGTTAAACTTAACCAGTAGAAAGCAAAAAGTGAAGATCTCGCAGGAATTACTAAATGCCTTGGAAGAGGAACAAGTAAAATATAAATTGAACTAAAGGAATTTCTTGTGAAGAGAAATGAGAGGATAAATTTATTTAAACTTTTATTAAATAGGAAAATTCCTTGCATAGAAAGCTTATATTGATAAATAATTTAAAATCAGTTTTATAAAACCTCCTGATATTCGAATAGCCAAATCCAATACAACAGGAGTAAGGATTGCTGAAATAATTGACTAATTTTACATATTAATAGAAATAAAACAAATTATGGCTTTAGAGATAACAGACGCTAATTTTGAAGAAACCGTATTAAAAAGTGATAAACCAGTAATGGTAGATTTCTGGGCGGCTTGGTGTGGACCTTGTAGAATGGTTGGACCCATTATAGATGATATAAGTAAAGATTACGACGGAAAAGCTGTGGTAGGAAAATTGGATGTAGATGCCAACCAAGAATTCGCAGCGAAATATGGTGTTAGAAACATCCCAACCGTACTAATTTTCCAAAATGGAGAAGTAGTTGGTCGTCAGGTTGGAGTTGCTCCAAAAAATACATATGCAGAAGCTTTAGACGCTCTTTTATAGGGCATCTTAAAATTCTTAATATAAGCCTCGTTGAATTTATTTCGGCGAGGCTTTTTTATTTCAAAAAAATATAATCCCTATCTTTCTTTTTCTAAAAGAAGCAATTGTCACTTAATTATGTTAGAACAGGAAATTCATAGATCCGGAGGTTTTCTAAATTTAGATATTTTAGCCAGACAAGTGGTGGAAGGCTTTATTTCCGGAATGCATAAAAGTCCGTTTCATGGCTTCTCTGCGGAATTTGCCGAACATAAAATTTATAATAATGGGGAAAGCACAAAGCATATAGACTGGAAGCTATTCGCCAAAACCGATAAATTATATACTAAACGTTATGAGGAAGAGACCAATTTGCGCTGTCATATAATTATAGACAACTCTTCTTCTATGCATTATCCGCTTTTAAAAAAATTCAATAGAGACTCCTTGAATAAGATTGCTTTTTCGACACTTGCTGCAGCTTCGCTTATGCAAATATTAAAGCGCCAGAGGGACGCTGTGGGTTTAAGTGTGTATAGTAATGAGTATGATTTCTATGCGCCAGAGAAGGGTAGTGAACGCCATCATCATATGTTGCTGAATGAATTGGATAGAATTGTGGCTAATCCAGATTTAAATAGAACTACAGATAGTTATACCTACTTGCATCAGATAGCAGAGAAATTAAAGAGAAGATCCTTGGTTTTTCTTTTTACAGACATGTTTCAAGACGATAAAGAGGAAGCCGAATTATTTGAAGCTTTAAAACATTTGAAATATAATAAGCATGAAGTAGTGCTTTTTCATGTTATAGATAAGAAAAGAGAGCTGGAATTCGACTTTGATAACGCTCCAAAACGATTTACAGATGTAGAATCTGGTGTTCATTTAGATCTCTATGCCGAAAATTTTAAAGAAACCTATCAAAATTCTGTTGAAGAATACTTCAATATGCTCAAATTACAATGTGCTAAATACCGAATAAAGTACGTGCAGACTGATATTAGAGAGAATTTCGAAAAAATTTTAACCACCTATCTTATTGAGAGACAAAAATTTGCAGGATAGCCTTAAAATTATTCAGAAATTATTTTAAAAAACGTTTGTGGAATCTAAAAACAGCTGTATATTTGCCATCGCAATAAAGCAACGGTCTGGTAGTTCAGTTGGTTAGAATACCTGCCTGTCACGCAGGGGGTCGCGAGTTCGAGTCTCGTCCAGACCGCTTATTACACTTCAAAACAACACTAAAAGCCTCTAAATCAACGATTTAGAGGCTTTTTAATTTCATTTAAACTCATTTAATACCATTTAAATCTAAGTAATTGGTGCTCAATTCGGTGCCTCTTTTTTTGATACAAAAATGCTCACCAGAATACTCCTAACATACTGTTAATAAAAGGTTTACGAGGTTTCTTTAACACTTTTGCATAACTCCATTTTGTACCTTGCTGGTGAGCATTTTAAAACTGTCACCAATGTCAAATTCATTTTCAATTCTTTTCTATCCAAAGCAGAGACCTTCAGATTCTTTAGAATCAGCTGTTCTTTATACTAGAATTACTTATAAAGGCAAACGGTCGGAATTCAGTACCAGTAGGAGAATCGAGATTAAATACTGGGATTCAAGAAGCGGAAAAACCAAAGGTAATTCCGATGAATCAAGAGCTATCAACAGATTTTTAGATACAGTGCGCTCTAAATTATATCAGATTCACGATAGGTTGTTAAGAGATAATAAACCTATTTCGCCTAGTATTATTAAAGACATTCATTTTGGTAAAGGGGAGGAAGAACGGATGCTGATGGAGATTTTTCAGGATCATAATGACCAAATGAAAAGGCTAATTGGTAAAGGTTATACAAAGGGTACCATGCAACGCTACGATGCCTGTAAAAACCATATTGAAAATTACCTGTTATTCGATTACAAAAAGAAAGATATACCAGTTCAGGAAGTAGATCATAAGTTTATCACTGGTTTTGATCATTATTTAAAATCCCAAAAAGACTGCGCCCATAATACAGCTTTAAAGTACATCGTGAATTTTAAAAAGATCATTCGAATTGCATATGCCAACCAATGGATAGATCGAGATCCATTTTTTCATTGGAAAGGAACCTGGAAATCTTCCGAACGTGAATATCTGACTGATATGGAACTTCAGAAAATGGCTGAAGTAGAATTTGATATTCCACGTCTGGACTTAGTAAGGGACATCTTTCTATTCTGTTGTTATACCGGCTTGGCATTCGCTGATGTAAAAAAGCTATCAGAAAATGATATTGTTATCGGGATGAATGGAAAAAAATGGATTAAAACGAAACGCCAGAAAACAAATTCTATGAGTAGCATCCCCATACTGGAAGTGCCGGAAGCAATTCTAGAAAAATATATCGATCATCCTCAAGTACAATCTGGGAAAGTAGTATTACCGGTGCTGACCAACCAGAAATCTAATGCCTATTTAAAGGAGATAGCCGACGTGTGTGGCATCAAAAAGATTTTAACCACCCATTTAGCCCGACACACTTTTGCAACTACCGTGACGCTTTCTAAAGGAGTTCCTATTGAATCTGTTGGGAAGATGCTTGGTCATAAATCTTTAAAGACAACCCAAATCTATGCAAAAGTGCTGGATGAGAAGGTAGGAAGAGATATGGAAGCATTGGAGGAAAAGATGAGACTTCAAAAATAGATTTATGCTGCGTTATTATTTCCCTCCAAATGATTCTCTAGAAGCTTTAATCCATGATGAAGATGGAATGTGTAAGAGAGGAATGTCTGGCTTCAAAATACGACAATGTTTTCTTCAATTCTAAGAAACTTAAATAACTTAATTCCGGAGTTGTATTAATTTATAAAAGTTTGAGATTATGCTGCTGAGTAAAAAATTAATTAAACTTAAAAAAAATTCTTGGATGGATTTTTTCAAAAAAGATGGTTAAATATCCAGAGAGGAAATTATAAGAGGTAACATATGGAAAATATCACAAGATCCGACGGTACCTATAACTGAAAAATTAGATGTTAAATTAATTAATTTAGTTCATCACTAAATATTTACCTTTCTTTAACTATATCAGAGGTCCAGTAAAGCTCATTAAATACTTCCATAAATTGAATTGTACTTTCAAATTCTTTGACTAAAATTTTCACCTCAATATTTGGAAAAAAGTTAATTCCAGGATTAACTAAATCTTCTTCTTCCATCCATTCTATCCAGAAGATCAAGAAATCTTCAGCCCCTAATTTTTCGTTATGAAGCAACCATTTTATAAGAGCAGATGGATCATCACGAACTTTTTCAAATAATTGTAGCTGCTCCAGGAAATAGGGTTCTTTTTTGTGTAGGTCTGCTACTTTTTCCAGACTTTTATAGAAATCAACAAATTTATTCTCTTCAGATCCCATGGTATGGCTACAAGGAAGTTCTCTGAAACAAGAACAGGTGTTCCAATTATCTTTACAATATTTATAAAGATCATAATACTTTAGGAGCCACCAATTAATTTTAGCTATGGTGTAAGATTTCTTTTTAGCAAGATCTCTAAATTCTGTTATTGAGCTTTGGATACTCATACTTTTAAGATGGATAGATAGTAAAATTTATATTTTTTAAATTTTTCAGGCTATTTAAATAATCTTGATGAATTTTAATATGATTTTTTAATCGATTATATGTGTATTTATCAAAAATGGAAACTACTATTATTTGAGAATTTGAGGGAGTATGAGGTAAAAGGTTAAATCCTTTGCCACAATCAACCATCAAAAAATTGCTAAGCATAACCCGGTCATGAAGGGTTCCTTGACCACCAAGAAGATTGTTGTTTACAACTTTGAAATTTAATTTATAGTTGGCAAAAGAGCTGTTTAAACGCCTATGCTTCTTTTCTAGTGCATCTTTAATCTGGCTTGAGGTACCAGGGCTTTCTGGTTTGAGATCTTTTGTGAATATATATATTGGCACTTCTTTAGTTCTGTTCTCACCCATTAACGATTTAACCATGGGAATTAAATTTTTGTCTATTTTTTGATTAATTGAATCAGTAAGAATATAATTATCATTGATAATAATCTTGTTGAAAGGGAGACTTTCTTGAAATCTGAAGAAATCCCAATTATTAAAACCTATACTTAAATCTACTTTGCTATGACATGTTTTCAAAATTGATTTTATTCTCTCTTGGTAGGAACTAGTAGCCAGACATAAGGCTCCTTTTGACTCAGCTTCAGGAAACCATTGTTCTTCGTTCTCCGTTATAATTATAGTTTGACTACAATTTGAAAATTTTAAAAAATGTTCTTTTATAGATTCCACAGGAATAGGAGGAGAATAGCTAGCTCTGTAAGCAAAAAAGGGATTATTTTTAATTAATGATTCCAAATCCGCTGAGCTATCGATTGGAGTATTAATGAACCAGTCTATTTCTCCAAATTCTCTAAAAACAGAGGCTAAAATCCGCTGACCTTCTGATGCAAGTTTTTCATCAAATTCTAGATAGAAATTATCAAGGAACTCTTTTTCAATATATAGTTCCATCTTTAATTATTTTGTTCCTGATTTAATTTCATCAGATCGAATTGTAATCTAATAGACTCATCATAGAATCCTGGTCCAAAAGTATCAGTTAGATTACCTGTTTTTGTGATTTCAATCTTTTTTACTTTAGGTTCCTGAGATGTGACATATTTATCAGAATTGAAATAATAAATTACCGATTTATCTGTTCCTAATTCCTTTTTAGCTGTTAAATATTGTAGTTTACGAATAAGATACTCACTATGTGTTTCTACAATTAGATCTAATCTTGGAAATGTCTCAATAGCTAGTAGAAAAATATCAGCCAATTTGGATTGAAGATTAGGGTGTAAATTCGCCTCAGGCTCCTCTATTATGAGGCTTCCATGAGTTGTTCCTGGAAATAGCTGATTGTTCATAATGATAATTATTTTAAGTAAGACAGGAAGTATTTGGGAATATCCATACCCTAAGTCGGAAAGAGCTATCTTTGATTTTTCATTTTTCAAGTATACTACGGAGATGAAATTCTGATATCTCTCTATGATAAGCTTTCCTTCAATTCCTAAAATCTTTAAACCTTGATTGAAAAAATCCAAATCTGGAAACTGAAGCTCAGAATATTGTAAAATTAATGCATCGATTTCTGAGTCAGATTTATTTTGTAAAACTCGTTTTTGATTTGCTCGATTAGAAGAAATAAAATGTAAGTTTTGAAACATTCCGAAATCCTCTTGATCCAATTGCAAAATTTCATCCATTACAGTGAAATCATAATATCTAAATTTATTTTCTGAACTCATTCTAAAAACTGGAACATTGAATAATAAGTTGCCTAATTGTGAATAACTAACCTCTAAATCGTTAATATTAAATTCCTCGTAGAAAAAGTTTTTAACGTGTATAAATAAATCTTTAAATAGGCTACTTACCTGTAATTTTAAACCTCCAATTATCTCTTTGAAGCTTTCGTTACCATTGGCGCTATCTGTAACTTCAAAATTTTCAAAAAGTTTCATTTGTATTTTTAATAGTTCATTCTTGTAAATTTCGGTAATGTCTTTATCTCTAACTTTACATCTTATAAGTAGATAATTTTTATCAAGAGAGTTAATTTCATTCCATAGTGCTATATTAGATAGCAAAAACGAAATATCACTATTCCCTTCAGGCTTAATTTCTTCAAATTTTTCTCTTAAGTTTTTAAGGTTTAAAGTTTGAGTTTTATTTTTAGATAGATCAATATCTTTTAGCTTAGTAATACCCCAATCTTTACTGAGATCACCATTACTATTTATTCCCGGAGCTCTTTGAGCAACATAAAAATTTTTCGAATATATAATGTCTATTAGGATTTTAATATTAAATTTCACAACGGACTTTTGCATCATCATATATAGTCCATCAGAATCTTCTTGAAAGGGAAAAAACGAAACTGAAATTAATAAGTTATCATGATGAAAAACTTCAAGTTTTTCTATTTTTTTATATGTATAATGCAATTTTAATGTTCCTTCTTCACCAAAAAACATACTAGATTTAAAACCAATTGTTAAAGTATCATCATTGCTATCCCAGTTTAAAATCTTTTCAAACGATTCTAAATTATGATCTCCGGAATCAAAATTTAAAGGATTTACTTGATTTTTGAGAAGCAGAAGTAATTTGGTAAAAGAACTTTTACCACTATTATTAGGTCCAGTAAGAAGTGTTATAGGTCTTATTTCAAACTCTGTATATTCTTTGAAAACTCTAAAGTTTTCTATTCCAATTTTTTTTGACATTCTATTATTTTTCAGATTTGAAGATAAATTATATTTATTTAAAATAAGTTTATCATTATTTTTAATTCTCTACAATATTAATTGGTATGTATGCAGCCTAACTGCATGCATTTATCTATTTTTAAATTCTTAAGAGATATAACATAGATGGCCATTACTAAAAATGCCTTAATACGCTACCAAACCCTAGACAAATGTTTTGGGAATCCTGGAAGACGTTTTGGAATTAAAGATTTATTAGATGAATGTAATAAATCTTTAATGGAATTTAATCCAATTTCTGAAGGGATAAAGAAGCGACAGCTTTATGATGATATAAAGTTTATGCAATCTTCTCAAGGTTGGGGAATACCTTTAGAAATTATAAAGGAAGGCCGTAAGGCTTTTTATAGATATGAAGATCATACTTTCTCTATAAATAATCAGCCATTAAATCAGCTAGAGGCGGATCAATTGAAATCAGCCATTCAGGTTTTACAACGTTTTAAAGGACTACCTCAATTCAACTGGATCAATGAATTGATTCCAAAACTTGATCAGAGTTTTGGGCTTTCTAAAGAGACTACCAATATTATAAGCTTTGAAAACAATGAATATTTAAAAGGAATAGATTATTTAACTCCACTTTTCAATGCTGTCCTATATCAGAAAACACTTGAAATAACATATCAATCCTTTAAGAACCCAGAGCCAGTCCAAATCATATTTTATCCTTGGCATTTGAAAGGATATAATAATAGATGGTTTTTATTTGGTAGAAATAGGGATTTCTCTAATCTAACGAATCTTGCCTTAGACCGAATTGTTAATATTCAGGAATCTCATGAGCCATTCATAGAAAATATGGAGATAGATTTTGAGGATTATTTTGATGACTTTATAGGGGTAACAAAATCAGGGGATACTTTAGAGAAAATTGTTATTAAAGCTAATACAAATCAAGCCGACTATATCAAAACCAAACCTCTGCATTCTTCTCAAAAAAGAATTAAAGAAGATGAACAAGGATATACTTTTTCTATTGAAGTAATTCCCAACTTTGAACTTGAGAGGCTTCTATTATCGTTCGGAGAAAACATTGTGATTTTAGAACCTAGAGAATTACGGGATAAACATATTAATAACATAAAGAAAAGTATTGACCAATATTAAGTGTGCAGATAGGTTGCACTAATCCGTTTTAGATTTGTCCTGTAATCAAAATAGAAAATATTATGGAAAATCAACAAACGATTAAATGCCCTAAGTGTGCAACCCAAATTAATGTAAATAATATTTTAAAGCATCAATTGGAAGATGCTATAAGGATTGAGTATCAAGCGAAAGAAGATTTAGCTAATAAAAGTATAATAGAGCAAAAATCGAAATTAGATAAAGCCTTAGAGGAATTCGAAATTAATAAGAAAAGAGAAAATGAACTTTTTAAGGAACGTCTTGAAAAGGGAAAAAAAGAAGCGGAAAAACTTATTGAACAAAGAATTAAAACCAAGCTTGAAGAGGAGCAGAGAGAAAGTTTGAAGGCAATGCAAGATGAACTTAATGATAAGAGTGAAAAATTGCGAGAATCGCATAAAAAGGATGCAGAAATCGCAAGACTGAAAAGAGAGAAAGAAGAAATTAAGGACGCACTAGAAGCAGAATCTGAGAAAAAGATAGCTGAATTAATTAATGCTGAAAAAGAAAAGATCAGGAAGAATGAGGATGAGAAACATGAACTCAAATTTAAAGAGTTATTGAAGCAATTGGAAGATCAAAAAAAATTAACTGAGGATATGCGACGCAAGCAGGAACAGGGTTCTATGCAACTTCAAGGAGAAGTTCAGGAATTAGCGATTGAAGAATGGCTTTCTACCAATTTCCCACTAGATACCATTGAAGAGATTAAGAAAGGTGCCAATGGCGCAGACTGTATGCATGTTATAAATACTTATGAAACTAGGAATTGCGGTGCCATTTACTATGAAAGTAAAAGAGCCAAGAACTTTTCAAATACATGGGTTACTAAATTTAAGGAAGATATGGCCGTGAAAGGTGCTCCTCTGGGTGTAATTGTAACTGAGGTACTTCCTAATGGTATGGATCGTATGGGAATGATTGAAAAAAATATTTGGGTTTGTACATTTCAGGAATTTAAAGGATTAAGTGCGGTTCTTCGGCAATCGATTATAACTGTAAATAGTATAGTGATCACGCAGGAAAATAAGGGAGATAAAATGTCCTTGTTGTATGATTATTTGACTGGTCCAGAATTCAGAATGCAAATTGAAGCTATTAAGGATGCTTTTATAGAAATGCAAGATGACCTTCATAAGGAGCAAAGAGCCACACATTCCAGATGGAATCGACGTCAAAAACAAATAGATAAAGTAATGATTAATACTACAGGTATGTATGGCAGTTTGAGAGGTATTGCCGGTAATTCTGTTCCTTTAATTGAGGAGCTCGAAGACTCTAAAGTAACAGAGACCTTGGAAAATTAATATATGTGCACATGGAATGCATTTATCAGAACTAAATTTAAATATTAGAAAATATCACAAATGATTACAGATAAGGAAATAAAAAAAGTTGAGGGTCAGATTTGGGATTCCATGAATCATTTAAGAAGCATGGGATTGCAAAGTGACACATATGATATTTTCCTTTTTTTATTGGTTTTGAAAAGAAAAAATTTACTTCCTGAATTCAATTTTAATCCAACTGAACAGTTATTGATGGATATTGAATTGGCAGTTAAGCAATATGATAATTCTGACTTTGAACTATGTTTTAATGAGAGATATAAATCACTAGTTCAATACCTAGGAGTGGATACTTGCAATATGATACTCACTCATATTCATTCTGTAGATTTAAGCATTTCTGATTTAAACTTTCAAAAAGTTTTTGAAAGTTTTCTGTACAACTTCACAAATGCACAGGGTCGTCTAGGTGGGGAAGCTTTAATGCCAGAAGGACTTGCAAATTTTATGATGAAACAAGTAAATTTAGCTCCAGGTTCTAAAGTTTATAATCCTTTTGCTGGATACGGAACTTTCGGGATCCAGTTAGATTACGATATTTCATATATAGGGCAGGAGATCGGAAAAAATATATGGGCTTTAGGAGTATTACGAGGTGTAGTTCATGAAAAGAACAATGGAAAACTAATCCAAGGTGACTCTATCGAGAATTGGATAAATCATTCTAATTTCGATTTGATTATTACTGCACCTCCTTTTGGACCTATTAAACGGTTTTCAGATATCAGGGATACTCGTTTTAGAAGTTGTGATGAGTTTGTTATATCGAAAGGTTTAGAAAGCCTAAATACTAAGGGTAAACTGGTTGTTTTGGTTCCTAATAGTTTTCTTTTTAATCATGGGATTCAGGAAAGATTGCGTAAAGACTTAGTAGAAAAAGATTTAATAGAACGAATTATTTCCCTCCCTGCCGGGTTATTAAACAATACCGGGATAAAAACATCAATCTTAGTTTTAAATAAAGACAAAGTTGAAGAAGGTATAATTACACTTATTGATACTACTAATTATGTGATCTCTAAAACAAAAGAAGTTAGTTTGAAATATAATGATCTCCTTCAAAAGATATCTGATGGTACTGAGACAGAGGGTTTCAAAAAAATTCATCGGAACGAAGTAGACCAGAAAGAATATAGCTTAGAAATTGGCAGATATTTTTTGAAAGAAGAAATTGATTTAATTGATGATGAAAATTTAATTAAACTCAATGAAATATTAGAAGATGTCTCTGGAGAAAGAACCTTCGAAAATTCATTCCAAAAGGAGATTTCAATTAAAGATCTAAAGAAGGATAATTTAGATTATATATTAAAAATCAATGACCTAGAGGTAAAAGAAGGAAAGATCAGAAATGCCCGTTTAATTTCAGAATCATGTTTGCTACTAGCCAAAATTGGGAATGATTTAAAGCCTACTTATTTTGAGTTTCAAGGAGAAAAAATTGCGGTCTCAAATAATGTAATGGCATTCAAAATTAAAGACTTAAATGAAAATATCGATTTAGATTATCTTATCAATGAACTTCATTCAGACTTTGTATTAAAACAGCTTTCCTCATATAGAAGAGGGATTGCTCAAAAGATGATATCTAAAAAGGATTTTTTAATGGTGGCTATTACCATACCTGTTATTGCTGCGCAAAGGCAAAAAATGCTCGGTGTTAAAGAAGCTTTCATCAAATCTAGAGAAAAAGAATTTGAGCTTCAAAAACAAATTATTGGTTATAAGGACGATGCGTTTCGCGAATTTGCTTCCATAAAACATACATTTAGGCAATATCTAAATGCGATGAAATCTAATGTGTCTGGAACACAAAAATTTATTGCCAGAAACGAAGGTGAGCCTATACATTTAGATATGGTATATAGTAAGAATTTGGGACAGACTTTAGGGGAACATTTAAGTAAAATTAATGAGACTATAACTTCTCTTAATAAGTTATTAGATGTGCCAGAAACCAGAAGGAGTAATACTTCTAAACCTGTATTTCAAAATCCAATAAAATTATTGCAGGATGCCAGAAAAATGTTTAAAAATCCTGAGGTTTTCAAATTCTTAGATATTTATATAGATGAACCTTCATTCTCTGATTTGGGAGGTGTAAATAAGTGTTCTATTAACATTATGGAAGAAGACTTCTACAGAATATTTTCCAACATTATTTCAAATGCCGTAGATCATGGTTTTAAAAATTCTAATAAACCAAATAAGATTAGAACAGAAATTTCTGCTTCTCAAAATAATTTATTAATTGAAATTTCAAATAACGGGTATCCGATCCCTGAAAGCTTGAATTTTGAAAAGATTATAACGCGGGGAGAAAAAACTTCAGATAGTTTAGGATCAGGAATTGGTGGAGCAGATATATATCAGATTTTGAAAGCTTGGGATGCCGAATTAGAAATAATAAACATACAGACAGAAGAATTTCCTGTGAAATATATTTTAAAATTTCAACAATGGAATACTATTGCAACTATTTAAAATAAAAAAATGAGATATAACATACTTTGGATAGACGATGAATATAAAAAGCAAGATGATGTTATTGGAGATGCTGAACAGGACGGAATAGATATATTTCCCTTTGAATCTCATGAAGAAGGAATAGACGAATTGAAAAAGAATCCTATTTATCATGCAGTAATTCTAGATGCAAAGGTAAAGGAAAAGAAAGATGATACTGTTACGAACTTAAATGGGTTGCGAGCTTCTAGGGACTTTTTGATCGAGTTTAATAAAGAAAATTATTTACCATATTTTATTTTTACAGGACAACCAGATTATACTGAAAATGAAATGTTCCAGCAATCCTTTGGTAAATTTTATACTAAAGGAATAGATAACGAGATTTTATTTCAGGATATTATTAAGTCACAGGAAGAACGTCAAGAATCCCAGGCAAGAAATGATTTTCCAAATAGTTTTAAGGCATTTGATCTTGGTATTTTTGGTACAACCGATAAGAATAACCTATTGGAAATCATTAATTGTTTTAATGAAAAAGATTATAGAAAAAAGAATATTAATACTCAACGAGATTTGCTTGAAGGAATTTTCATAGGTTTGAATAGTCCTGTACCATGCATACCAAATTCATTCTTTAACAAAGGAAAACCTAATCAGGAGTGGTGTGTGAGATATTTAGAGGATAGACCAACCAGAGATGGAAATGGCGAAGAATTTAGGATTGATAAAAATATACCTCAAGATATTAAATCGGCTATTAGGAAGTTAAAAGAATCTACCAATCAATATTCTCATTTAAATGATGAAATAGAGGTGAAGCTCCCTTTCCTATCAAATTTCTATTTAATTCATGAAGTGCTATGTTGGATTCCTGAATTTTGCAATGATCCGGATTATAGAAATTATTTTTAATGTGCATCATGAATGCACATATTAAACCGATATTTGAATATCAATAATTACAACAAAACCAATTTATGATTACAGGAGGCTTAAAAAATCTGGTAGATAAGATCTGGAATGATTTCTGGACAGGCGGAGTGGCAAATCCACGAACCGTTATTCTCATTTGAATGATGAAGATCAAGTTGAGTTTCCTTTTTTGGCTAATTTCTATTTAATTCACGAAATTCTGGATTGGCCTCCTGGGTTTGTAGAAGAACATTACCCAAATTATATTTAATCTTCATCAGAATTTTATACATTTAAACCCTCCCTACATTATACTTACAAATCCTCCCCCTTATGAGTAATAATGACCTTCCTATTAGCAATGTTTTAAAAGAGCTAAATATAAGTATTGAAGATGCTAGTTTAGCATTAAATAGCCTTGGTCTGGATTTCAATTCAAAAAAACAATCATATATAGATTCCAACACGTATTCCGTATTAAAGAACTTTTTTCTTAGAGAAGAGTTGTCTAACACAAACAGCAATAATACAGCCGAATTAGTAAGATTAAATAAGGTTATACGAGAGTGTAATATATCCTTGGATAGGGCGGTGCAATTTTTTTACTCTAAAGGCTATGAGGTTGATCCTCGTCCCACCACAAAGATTAGTATGTCATTATATAATATGCTGATGGCAGAATTTTCTGAAGACAAAGAGAAAAAAAGTGTTGCTCAAAATATTTCTATAGATATTCAGAAAGAAAAAAGGAAAAGAATTCTAGTTTCTCCAAAGCAGAAAAAAAAGAAAACCGAAACCTTTAAACAAGCTTCTGTCAAAAAAACAAAAACTGAAAATAAATTTGATCAGCACTGTAGTAAGGAGCCCCATATAAATGAAGGCCAACATAGAGTTTTTCGGGTAAAAGATCAAAAAGATACCGTTACTATTCTTGAAGACATTGTAAATTTAGAGGAACATGCTTATAAAAAAATTGATTGTAAGGTTGAGGAAAGAATAATTCTATTTGTAGAAGAGACTTATGCAAATAATAAATATAGATTTCAATATAGTTTACTTAACAAGTTTGAAAAAGGAAATGAATATAAATTTCAACTAAAAGAGAAAAAAGAAAATGGGTTTCTGATATTTCATGAAGATTATTTTTCATTTATTCCACCTAGTTTCGGTGAGTTATTCGATGAGGATAATATTAAACTTATAGTTAAGGAAGTAGATTTAGATAAAAATAATTTATTCTATCGATCTTCAAATTCTGATCAAAAAGATCCAAAGCTATTATTAGCTGAAGGGAAAATATATGACTTCAATGTTACAGGATCCTTTGAAAGTGAATTTGGAGCTACAATATTGCACTTAGAACATGAGGGAATTAAAGCTACTGTAAAGGCATTGAATTTTCAGACAGAACCTTTACCAATAAAAGTTTCTTGTCTTGTGCAACAAATTGAAGGTCATAAAATTCGGGTGGTTCAAGACAAATACAACTTGCTTAAAGATCTGTATCAAGAAGGGCGGAACTATGATTTTGAGGTAATTGAAATAAAAGAAGATGAAAACACAAGTGAAGATTATTATTTATTAATGGACGAATTTGGTTTTTATCATAGATTTTTTGCCAATGAATTTGTCGGTAGGGAATTAGATAAAAGCGAGGTCGGTAAATTAAAACAATTTCATGTTAAGAAAATTAATGAGAAGGGATTTTTAATACTTTATATTAATACTTCAGAGAATGAGGGTAAATTTTATAGCGCCGAAGAAGTATTTGAAGCTATAGGTTCAAATAATAAAATTAAAGAACTTTTTTATGATTTTAGAGAATTGTTGATTGATGAGAGATATCAAAAACAAAGCTTTTCTAACCTTTTCAACGATTATGATAATCAAGAAAATTTATGGCTTTTTTCATATTTAAGTTTTATAGAGTCCTATAGAATAAATTTATACGAGAAGAATGATTGGGATCTGGCTATTGAACTTACAGTAGTGTATATAGCTGTTGAGGAATGGATGCTTGAAGGATCTGACTTTTTAAGCAATTTCGGTCAAGAAAAGAAAGATCTAACCATTCAAAAAGCTGAGAGAAGACTTGAGAAAGTCAAATTTGAACTGCAGGCTTTACACATGGTGGCAGATAAGACTGGGAAGAAATTTATCCAGGAAATCAATAAGAAGATAAATAAATCTGGTTATTTAAGAGCAGATAATTTGGGGGTGTTCAAAGCATTGTTACGTATAAATCCTGATTTATTAGAAAGCAATGATTCGGAAATCGTATCTGTATTAGTTAGATTATTGCAAGAAGGCAGACTGGAAAAGTATGAGTACTCTCATTATTCTAGAATCTTAGAAAAAAGACTTGCAAGAGAAAAGTATCACCTTAATTTTAGCTTGATTAAGAAGAAAAATCAAGAGTTTGATCAAGAAACACTAACTAGTATTAAGGATATTTTGAGAATTATGGCACTTCAAATATACCTTGCCAATAAGTCTGGTAATGATGAATATTCAGTATTGAAATCTGCAACATTACTTCGCTATTTAAGCTTCTTGTCAAATAATAAAGAGCACAAAGACAATTTATTAAATCATGCAATTTCATGTTTGACAAGTAATAATTCTATTTCTTTAAAATTAGAGGAGATAGAAAATATTGAAAAATTTAGTATCGATGAAAATCTCTCAGAAATTGATTCCATTCCAGGTAATTTTAAAGGAGAGTTACTATTTAAATATGGAGGGTCAGTATATAAAACTGACGCAGGAATAGCTCTTGTTTCACCGACTCAAAACTATATTTTCAACAATAAGCAAAAGATTCAATTAACGAAAAATGGATGTTACTTTGGAAATAGAATAGTTATTGGAGGATTAGATCCAAAATTAAAATTAAATGATCTTGACAATTTTGACTTATATAAGGAAAATTGGGGAACATATTTCTCGAAAATTGAAGGCGAGTTAAGAAATAGTACTGAAAAAGCTGCTTCACCAAACGTAGGAGATATTGTTAAGGTCAAGGCAAAAAATTATCATAAGACAAATAAAAACTTACTATTCCTTCAAATTGTAGATGATCAATTTTCGGGAGAAGGAGTACTTCATAGTAGTCAAACTTCAAAAATCATTCTCGAGGGACTTGATGGCATAATTAATCCTGGAGAAATCTTCCAAGCGAAGGTTATAGAAAATGATAATGGAAGAATTGCCTTTAGTTTATTAGATCAGGTTTGGGAATATGGAAAGAAAG
The DNA here is from genome assembly GCA_002364325.1 of Gillisia sp. UBA3175. Taxonomy (GTDB): domain Bacteria; phylum Bacteroidota; class Bacteroidia; order Flavobacteriales; family Flavobacteriaceae; genus Gillisia. The sequence continues at coordinate 303,126 of DEXV01000006.1, read as the reverse complement.
TTTTCAATGAGAGTGATGTTGTCAATGGAAAGGTAATTAAGATTTTAAATAACATTGCATTCATTCTCTGCGAGAATGGTTTACCTGGGAGAATTTATATTAATAAAGGTGATATTCAAATAGAAGTAAGTAAAGTCTATAAATTCCGAATTTCAAAACCTATTAAAGATTATTACGAACAATACGCTGCAGAATTTATTTCTGAAACGGACATATATTTTGATCAAAAGAGAGTGTATAGGGAGTTTATTGAGAAATATGTGCTGGAAGATGATGATGAACCGCAACCTGATTTAGAATATCATTCTAAATCCAAGTTCAAACTTATTTATGAACTTGTTTTAGTAATAGAAAATATTCTGGCTCTAGAAGAAAAACCTGAGAAAAAACTTGAATATCTTTATTTGGCTAAATTCTTAACTTCCATTTTAAAGCATCATCGATCTTATTATTTTGATGCTCAAATTAACTTTTTACATCAAACCAATATTTTTAAAAAATTATCAACAGATGAGAATTTTGTGCCAGATAATTATGTTGAAAGTAAGACCATTGAAAATTTTGAAAGTCTGGAGTTAATCAATGATTATTACAAAGTCTTGGAATATTTCAATAAGAAAAATGTTTTGCCGGAGCTTCTGGAATTAAAGAGCTCTACAAACAATAGTGAAGTTACTAAACTAATACATAGTGTTCTTGCATATAATTTAATCAAAGACGAATTTCCAGATGATAGGGAAACTTTACAAAGAACCAAATTCCTTATCTATAGTCATATTTCAAATGAGAAATTAAATACAGCTAACGAGTTGTTAGACCCATTAGAAAACCATTCAGTTGAAATTATTAGGCTACCTGAGGAAGAAATTAATCTTGGTTTAGAAAATAAAGTGAAGGAATTTAAAACTTCTTATATCTATTATGCCGGTAGCCATTCGATAGACTTACAAAAACAATCGGATGTTATTTTAAAAGTGATCGCAGGATTTTTAAATCAGGCGGGTGGTAATCTTTACTTAGGAGTGAATGATACAGGTGACGTAGTCGGACTTTCAGAGGATTACAAGCATTTTAAAAATGCAGATAAGTATGAGAGAGCTATTAGAAAAGACATAGTTAAAACATTTAATAAGGATATTAATGGTGCCATAGATTTTGAGTTTAATAAATCTGGAGACAAAGAATATCTTTCTATATTAATTCCTCAATTTGATGAACCAGTACCATTTGGGAATGACTTTTACCAAAGACAGGGTAACGAAACAAGAATTCTCAAAGGAGATGATCTTTCTAAATTCTTTAAACGAAAATATTTAAAAAATTCAGAATTATAGTGCAGTTCCACTGCACATATTAAACCGATATTTGAATATCAATAATTACAACAAAACTAATATATGATTACAGGAGACTTAAAAGGGCAGGTAGATAAGATCTGGAACGATTTCTGGACCGGTGGAGTATCAAACCCACTAACCGTTATTGAGCAATTTACGTATCTGATCTTTTTAAAAAGGCTGGACGATAAACAGCTGAAGATGGAGGAAGAGGAGAACCTATTAGGGATTAAAATGCAAAGCCCGATTTACGCTAAGAACCAAAGCGGACTTAGATGGAGCCAGTTTAAAGATAAAGATCCAGAGGTAATGTTTAAATTGTTTACCAGCCCTCAGCAAGAGCTTGGTGGGATTACCGTCTTCGATTTTATGAAAACTGTAGGAAGAGAAGGAGGTATTTTCTCAGATTATATGAAAGGAGCTACTTTTATGATCCCAACTCCACAAGTGCTTGACAAGGTGGTACAGAAGATTGATAAGCTGCCTCTGGACAGTAGAGATACAAAGGGTGATATTTATGAATATATGCTTTCTAAGCTTTCTATTGCCGGTAAGGCAGGGCAGTTTAGAACTCCCAAGCATATCATTAGAATGATGGTACAAATGATGGATCCTAAGAAGGATGATATCATTAGTGACCCCGCTTGTGGAACTGCCGGATTCTTGGTTTCTGCTGGGGAATATTTATATGAAAAACATCATGACTGGTTTAAGGAAGAAGAATTCCGTAACCATTACGATACTAAAATGTTTAACGGGACCGAGTTTGATTCTTCTATGTTGCGTATTGCAGCAATGAATTTGCAATTACATGGGGTGGAGCATCCATCTTTGGTGGGTAAAGATGCACTTAGTAAAAGCAATGGAGATGTAGATGATGCCTTTACGCTTATTCTGGCGAATCCACCTTTTAAAGGAAGTTTAGATTATGATACGGTAGAGTCTAGTCTGCTCAAAACTACCAAAACAAAAAAGACAGAGATCTTGTTTCTTTCTTTAATGCTAAGAACTTTGAAGATTGGTGGACGTGCAGCGGTAATTGTACCCGATGGCGTTCTATTTGGTAGCAGTGGCGCACATAAGGCGATTCGTGAAGAATTGGTAGAAAACCAACAATTACAGGGAATTGTTTCTATGCCTAGTGGAGTATTTAAACCTTATGCAGGGGTGAGCACGGCAATTTTATTCTTTACCAAAACTAATAGTGGAGGTACAGATAAGGTGTGGTTTTATGATATGAAAGCTGATGGCTTTAGCCTGGACGACAAGCGTAACCCTTTGTTGGAGGAAGAGGTTTTTGAACATTGTTTTTCTAACCCGGAAAAAGCGAAGGAAGAAGCAAATGGAAAATGCGATATCCCACAAATTTTATTGGATTGGGAAAAGTTGACTAATGGGACAGGCAATTTTGAAGACAGAACAGCTTCTTCTTTTCTTGTTCAGAAGAAGGAAATTAAGGAAAATGGTTATGATCTTAGCATTAACCGTTATAAGGAAATAGTCTATGAAGAAATGGAATATGAAAAGCCCGAAAAACTGATAGCTTCCATTAAAGATCTGGACATAGAGCGCCAAAAAGCATTGATTAATCTTGAAAAAATGATTGGATGATGCAGAGAGTTAAAATAACTGAAGTTTGTGACTTCCAAGGTGGAACTCAACCCCCAAAAAATGAATGGAAAAGTGTAAAATTGGATGGCTATGTTAGAATGCTACAAATTCGAGATTTCACTCAAAGGCATAAGAATAATATTGAGTATGTTTCTGAAAAAACTAATCTCAAGACTTGTAAAACAGATGATATTTTAATTGGAAGGTACGGTGCTTCCATTGGTAAAATTTGTACAGGTTTGGGAGGAGTATATAATGTGGCATTAGTTAAAACCATTCCTGATCTTAAAAGAGTTGACCGAAAGTTTTTATATTATATTTTAGTTGGTTCATCCTTCCAAAATTTCATTCTAAATGTAGGTTCAAGAGCCGCTCAGGCAGGTTTTAATAAAGCAGATCTGGAAAAATTTCAATTCCCCCTACCATCCCTAAAAACCCAACAAAAGATTGCGGCTATTTTAGATGAGGCAGATAAGCTGCGCCAGCTGGATAAAAAATTGATTAAAAAATATGAAGCTTTAAGCCAGAGTTTGTTTTTGGAGACGTTTGGGGATCCGGTAAGGAATGATAAAGGTTGGGATAAATTTAAGATGAGCGAGGTTTGCTCTAAAATTACTGATGGAACTCATCATTCTCCTAAGGCACAGAATGAAGGTATCCCATATGTAACAGCCAAGCATGTTAAACCTTTTAAATTGGTTTTTGAATCTAAGGCGACTTATATTAGTAAAGAAGATCACGATGAGATTTACAAAAGATGTTCACCCGAAAAAGGAGATGTTTTGTATATTAAAGATGGAGCAACAACAGGTGTGGCTTGTATAAACAGTTTTGATGAACCAATTAGTTTATTATCTAGTTTAGCTCTTTTAAAGCTTAAAACTAATTTGATAAATAACCACTACTTATGTCATTGGTTAAATCATAATGGCATTAAAGCCAACTTGATTTCAGAATTTATGTCTGGTGCAGCAATTCAGAGATATACTTTGAGTAAGATAAACTCCTTTACGATATCTACGCCACCAATTTCATTACAAAATCAATTTGCAGAACGAGTACAAGAAATAAATAAACAAAAAACACAAGCGAAACAAGCTTTTCAACAAAGTGAGGAACTATTTAATAGTCTATTACAAAAAGCTTTTAAAGGAGAATTGGTATAAGGGAAAACCGTAATACTCCTATAAGATATATTGTAAATTAAACCCAGCCAATAATTAATTAAACAATTATTAATGAACAGCCATCTAAGCTATTTTAAACCTTACTCAAAAACAGAAAGAGATTATCAATTAGAAGATGATTTAACGAGAGCCTTTGCTCTATGTCTTAAAAGGGATCCGTTATTACTACATGAAGTATTAAAATATATCATGAAGGATAATCTGGAAATATATAACAGGCTTTTCAATCAAAAGAAGAAAGATCCAGATTTTGAAATAGATATTCAGCGTCGAGCAAAAGATGTCGAAGAATTTGAGGTTCTCTTTGCTGTAAGCCTTACAGGGGTGAGATTGGATATAGATAAATTTAACTCCTATAGTGTAGAAAATGTAAGTGATCAAAGACCTGATATGTATATCCGGGCTAATAATGTGGCCATTATCTTCGAAGCTAAACCAAATGATACAGATTGTTCTTTTCAGCTTTATAAACAAACTGTAGATGCAATTACTAGTAAGGGGATAGAAGGGATTAAGCCTATCCCTGTTGATCTAAACTGGAGAGATTTGATGGAGATGGTTGTACGCGTAGCCAATTTTGAAAACACTCTGGGATTAAGTGTACCTCTGGTTAATGATTTTATCAATTTAATTAAACGTCATAAACATAATTGGCTACCTGAAATACCATTTAATCACCTCGATTTTGGTAGTGATGTGTTGAAGGCAAATGAAAGATTAGAAACAGCCATGGAAGTTGGTGAATTTGAAGTTATTAAGGGGAGACTTGGCTTTGAAATGAATAATAACTGGTCCAGAGAATTGCTTTTTGAATTTACGAAAACTGGATTGGCGGTTATTATGTGGCCTGCAAATACAAAAACTCAAGGCAAGCATATATTACATGAAAAGCCGGGCTCAATATTTCAAAGTTGTGTAAGTATTCAGAATAAGCAATATCCAGTTGAAAAATATTTTCATATAAAAATATCTGATTCATATGCCAAGTATATTTCAAGTATAAATGGTGATTATAAAGAACTAAAAACGAATATTTATAAAGCCACTAATTTTTGGAAATATTCTGGAAGAAAAGATAGAAATCTTGGGCATTGGGATGAAATAGAAAACTTTTTTGATCAAACCTTTGAACCAACATTTGATTGGCGAGAAAAAGCAAATTGGAAAAAATTAGAGAAATCCAATATGAATAGGATATTGGTTTCTTTTGGACATCAGGTAAAAATAGAGATTCCTTATGAAGATTTAAGGTCTATAGACGATGATAAGGAAAATATCCAGCCGGTCGTGGATTTATTAATGGAATGCAAAAACCGGTTTGAAAATATTCTGGTTAGCGCAGATAATAGACATACAGTTTCAATATGATTTCATCAGATAAATCTGCTAATATTTACCCTAGAAGTCTGATTCTAACTCACCTTAAAGTTTCCATTGAGTAATTTTTGGGTTATGGAAAGATCTTGGAGTTGGATCTGTATTTGTGCCTTTAGGCTTAGGCCGCACAACTTTATACATTAACAATAAGGCGCATTTTAAATCTAAAGGTTAAATAATTTAAACAATTAAATATGGCGAAATTATATCCGGATTTTGAAACAATTATGGTCTCTAAGGTTAAACCTGAGCCAGGAGAATTACATCTTTTAAAGTTTCTGGTAAATGAGCTTGATGATAGTTTTGAGATCTTTTTTAATCCATATCTAAATGGTGATAGACCAGATGTTGTAATTTTAAAAAAGGGATTCGGTGTTTTAGTTATAGAAGTTAAGGACTATAATCTTAACAGTTATGAGCTGGATAATAGAAAGAATTGGAATATAAAAAATAGTAATACAAGAATTAAATCTCCAATTAGTCAGGTTTTAAGGTACAAAGAGAATTTTTTTGATCTACATATTGAAGAATTATTAGAAAAAAAAATCAAGAATTGGAGACTTTTAAATGTGGTATCCTGTGCTGTGTATTTTCATAATGCTAGTAGATCTCAGGTTGAAGATTTATTGGTTAAACCCTATGAACATGATAGTGTATATCTAAAATTCCTTAATTATAATATTAATTTATTGGGCAGGGATAATTTGAATGAATTAGATATTAAAGAGCTTCTAAGGAAAACCAAGCTTTCTGGAAATAGACCATCAGCATTATTTACTGAGGAGCTATATAATAGTTTTAAAAGATTCATTCATCCACCTAGACATTTAATTGAACACGGAAAACCTATTCCATATAGTAAGCGACAAATGGAGATCATTTATAGCAATACGCGTGAGCAAAGAATTAAAGGTGTCGTAGGTTCGGGAAAAACTACAATTTTAGCAGCTCGAGCTGTTCAGGCCTATAAAAGAACAAAAGGGAAAATATTAATATTAACATTTAATATCACATTAAAAAACTACATCCATGATAAAATTAGTGATGTTCGGGAGGAATTTCCTTGGCAGAATTTTATTATCATGAATTACCACAGTTTTATTAATTCTGAATTGAATAATCTAAATATAGATATTGAAGTTCCTGATGATTTTAATTCTTATTCTCAGGAAGAAAAGGATGAATTTTTTGAATCTGAATATTATTCCAATAAACCTTTATTTGACGAAAACAGACAGGAAATCGTTCCATATGAAGCTATTTTTATTGATGAAATACAAGACTACAAACGGGAATGGATGGATATCTTAAAAGATTGTTTTTTGGAAGAGGGAGGAGAGTATGTTCTTTTTGGTGATGTAAAACAAAACATTTATAATATTCAAACATTAGATAAAGATGTGTCTACCAATGTTCGTGGTGTTAATGAATTAAAATATTGTTTTAGATCTGGTTATAAAATTAGGGATCTTGCTGTTAAATTTCAGGAAACAATCTTTTCTGATAAATACGAGATAGATTCTTTTAATAAATCCAGAAATGGAACTTTGGAAATAGATTATAAAAGTGAGTCTAAAGGATTATTAAACTATATCTATTTAGAAAACACAGAAAATGTATCTAGTTTGTATACTATAATTCATGAGAACATTAAGAATAAGAATTTTATCCCGAATGATATTACCGTTTTAAGTAACTCAATCGCTCTAATAAAGAAATTTGATACCTACTACAGATATTCTTGTCATGAAAAGACTCATACAATGTTTGAGACTAACGAAACAGAACTTATTCTAGGCCTAAATGATTTAGTTAAATTAAATAATCTAACTTGGATTAAACCTTTTATTAAAATTATAGGAAGAGAAAAAGACTATGATTACACAAGAGCAATGAAGGAGTTAAGTGTTCTTTTTACAATACATGAATTATCACTAAAATATCCAAAGAGATATGATAGCATATTTGATTGGTATTGTAAAAAGTATAAATGTAGTCAAGCTATATTCGATAATGTGATGAAAACACATTTGGAAGATTTTAATAAGTTTAGAGAGCATTATTCTTATAAACGTCTTGCCAAAAACTTAAAGAATATTCGTAATAATAAAAAGCTTCACTTTTATCTAAATAGTGGAACTATAAAATTATCAACAATTCACAGTTTTAAAGGATGGGAAAGCGATACTGTTTTTCTCATTATTGAAAAGAAATTTTCTAAAATGGAAAATAGCTTTGATGAGATTTTATATACTGGATTAACTAGAAGTCGTAAAAATCTCGTAATAATTAATTTTGGTAATAAAAATTATGACGAGAAATTGAAAACTATTGTAAGTGATGTAACTGCCTAATATTATTTTAAGATGAGCAACTTTAATTTTCTTCAAAACGAATTTCCAGAGATATATAGAGAAGCCGTTAGTGCAGAGAAGCATACTTTTAAAGAACCTCGATACTCTACAATCTTGTCCAGAGCCACATTAGAGAAGGCTATTAATTGGTTATATGAAAACGATGTAGATCTAGAATTACCTTATGACACCAAATTAGGAGCTTTATTACATAATCAAGATTTCAAAGATATCTTGAAACCATCTATGCATAGGGAGCTTGATGTAATAAGGTTAACTGGGAATAATGCTGCACACGGAAAAAAGGTTAATCAATATCAATCCTTACAGGCAATTAAAAACCTCTTCAGGTTTCTATCTTTTATAAGTGTTTATTACAGTGAAAAGAATCCTGACATTCCCGCTTTTGATGAGAGTTTACTTCATCATGAGGAGGCAAATACAGAGGCCCTAAACGATCTAAAGAAAAAAACAGAACACTTACAAGCAGAACTTGAGAAATCAAAAAAGCAGGCTTTAGAACTGCAGGAAAGCGCAAAAGAAAACGAAGTTCTAAACTTGCAGTTAGAAAGAGCGAAAGAAAAGCTGAAGGAACGAAAGGAAGAGCGTAAGAAAACCGAGAATCTCGATGAAATTGTGCCGTTGCTCACTTCTGAAGTGGAAACTCGAAAACAGCTAATTGATCTTTTACTTAAGGAAGCTGGATGGGATGATTTAAAGAAGGGTAAAGATATAGAGTTTGGGATAGAAGGAATGCCGTTGTCCACCAATCCAAGTGGACTTGGATCTGCAGATTATGTACTTTGGGGTAAAAATGGCTTGCCACTTGCGGTGGTTGAAGCCAAGAAGACGCTCTATGATGCAGCAAAAGGAAAACATCAGGCATATTTATATGCTCATTGTTTAGAAACGATGTATGGTCAAAGGCCTGTGATTTTTTATTCTAATGGTTTTGAAACTCATCTTTGGGATGATACTTTTTACCCAGATAGGGAAGTACAAGGATTCTATACTCAAGACGAATTGCAATTACTTGTTGATCGAAGAACATCGAGAAAGGACATTAGAGATTTTAAAGTAAATACAGATATTGCTGGTAGACCTTATCAATTAGAAGCAATTCAGCGAGTTGCAGAAAACTTCATTACTAAAAAGGATGGAAATTTAGTAGGGAAGAGTAGAAAGTCATTATTAGTAATGGCAACAGGTAGTGGAAAAACGAGAACTGCTGCTGCAATTGTAGATATGCTTACAAAAAGCGATTGGGCTAAAAGAATTTTATTCCTTGCAGATAGAACAGCTTTAGTAACCCAAGCTAAAAATGCTTTTAAAGAACATTTACCACATCTTTCTGCAATTGACTTAACGAAAGAGAAAGAGGATAATGGAACACGTTTAGTTTTTTCCACTTATCCTACAATCATGAATAAAATTGATAGTCTAAAGTCGGACGATGGAAGGTTTTATGGAGTAGGTCATTTCGATTTAATAATTATAGATGAAGCTCATAGATCTGTGTACCAAAAATATAGATCGATATTTGAATATTTTGACTGTCTTCTAGTTGGGCTAACCGCCACCCCAAAGAAGGATATTGATAGAAACACCTATTCTTTGTTTGAAATTGAAGACGACAACCCTACTTTTTCTTACGAATTGGATCAGGCAGTGGCAGATAAATTCTTAGTACCGCCTAAGGCTATTGAAGTTCCTATTAAATTTCCTTTGGAGGGGGTGAAGTATAAAGAGCTTCCTGAAAAAGACAAAGCTCATTATGAAGAACTTTTTGGGGATCCTACTACGGGTGAAGTCGTTATGGAAGAAATTGACAAGGGGAAATTAAATAGTTGGTTGTTTAATAAAGATACTGTTGACAAGGTTCTGGCCCATTTGATGGAAAATGGACAGAAAGTTTCAGGTGGAGATAAACTAGGTAAAACCATCATTTTTGCCAAAAATCATAAACATGCAGTTTTTATAGAAAAACGCTTCAATAAAAACTATCCAGAATATCGAGGAAGCTTTTTAAGAATTATTGACAATTATGCAGATAAGGCTCAGGATCTACTAGAAAAATTTTGTGTAGACAAATCAGAAATGGAACCTCAGATTGCAGTTTCTGTGGACATGATGGACACGGGTGTAGATGCTCCCCGTGTTTTAAATCTTTTGTTCTTTAAAAGGGTACGTTCCTTTACTAAATACTGGCAGATGATAGGGAGAGGTACAAGATTACGTCCTAATTTATTTGCGCCTAATAAGGATAAGGAACACTTTGTGATTTTTGATTTTTGTTCAAATTTTGAATATTTTGATGAGTTTCCTGATGGTGTATCATCAAGTTCATCTAAAAGTTTGTCCCAACAAATATTTGAGGCAAAGTTAGATTTAGTGGTTGCACTTAGAGCGAAAACGGGATCTACCTCTGAAGAAGATGAGATGATGCATAATTTCACGGATAATCTTTTTAAAACAATTACTGAATTAAATGAAGAGCGATATTTAGTTAGAGCCGTTTGGAAACACGTCAAGAAATATAAGTCAAGAGAAGCATGGGATAATCTTAGTAAAGGAGATGAAAATGATATTAAATCACATCTCTCAAAATTACCTTCTTATAAAGATGATGAGGATGAACTTGCAAAGAGATTTGACCTGCTTATTTTAAGATTGCATTTTGCACTGGTTGGCGGAGATTCCTCTCAGCAAAGATTTATAGAAAGAATTGTTACCATTGGAAATCGACTAGAGAAAAAAAGAAATATTCCAGCCATCGCCGCCAAACTGATTACTGTAAGAGAAGTACAGGACATGAATTTTTGGAAACAGGTAACACTTGGTCAGCTTGAAAAAGTTAGGGAAGATTTAAGATCACTAATACAATTTCTAGACAAGGAATCACTAGAGCCAGTTTATTCAAATTTTGAAGATACTATTTACGCCAATGAGATTAAAGAATGGGATTTAATGAAGGGGTACAAGATCTCAACCAATTATAAGGCTAGAGTAGAAGCTTTTATTCGTAAGAATAAAGATCATATTGTAATTGATAAACTATATAAAAACCTTCCAATTACTGAAAAGGAATTAAAATTATTAGAACAATTTCTTTCCACCGGAGAACTGGGTGTGGAGTTTAAAAATCATTTAAATGGCGATCCTTTGGGTAAGTTCGTGAGGAAAATTATAGGATTAGATATTGAAGTTGCAAATAAACTCTTTAGCGAATTAATTCAGGATGAAAATTTAAATGCAGATCAGATCACATTTATCAATAAAATAATTGAATATCTTAATGAAAACGGGACTATTGAAAAGAAACTTTTATCCTCGTCTACATTTGAAAAAGAGTATGATAGAGGTATTCTTGATTTATTCCAGGGTGATAACGATAAGATAACGAAAATAATCTCCATTGTGGACGATATCAATCATAATGCAGGAATCGCTTAACTATCAATAAATAATTTTTATATGAGTTTTCATCCAAACCAGATTGAAGAAAAACATGTTTTATCAGCGGTAGATAGTATAGAATCACAAAAACTCGAATTAATTCCCTCTACGCGTTGGTTGGTGGAAATAAATGGAAAAATATATCCTCCAAAAGAAATAATGAGAGCAGCAAGATATCATTATGACAATTCTGATGTTTGGGATTATGGTGGTGGTCCTCCTACGAATAAATATTTAGAACGATTAGGTTTCAAAATAATTGATATGAATGCTGAGCATGATCCATTCTTAGACTTAATAAAAAAATATAAGTCTCATATTAGAATAGAAGGGCTTGAAAGCGAAATTTACAAATGGAGGCTGGTAGAAAAATTTAAAGGTAAGCCCGATCTAAATAGTTCAAATTTTGAGACAGAAATCAGGTCATTAAATTTTGGCAATCTAGTTTATCATAATGCTGTTACAGCTATGCGGCATATGGCAGAAAAGAAACAGGATGAATATCGTAATCTGCTGAAAATTTTATTTGATGAAGAATTAGAACTATCATATAGAGTTTCTGAATTTGAAGTAGAATCCCAGAAGCTTTTTAACTCTCTTTTTCCTGCAGATAATTTAAGTCATCACCACGACGAAAGAACCCAGTCAGCATTTTTGACTTTTAAGTTTCCAGATAAATATACATTTTACAAAAACTCTTACTACAAAAAGCTTTGTGATTTTTTAAAAATCAAAACCAAATCCAAGGGTGAAAAATACGTACATTATTTAAAGATTGTAAATGATTTTTCTCAGGATTACATTGCTCATGATAAAGAATTGCTAACACAAGTTCATAAGAATCTTCCAAATGATGCTTATGAGGATAATAAAAATCTCCTTTTAGCACAGGATATAATTTACACCGTATTAGAAAAAGATATCAAAATGGATAAAAATTATTGGATCTATTCCCCAGGGGAAAATGCTCAATTTTGGGATGAATTTTATCAGAATGGCATTATGGGTTTAGGTTGGGATTATTTAGGAGACTTGAGCAATTATAATTCAAAGGAGGAAATTATATCTAAAATGCAAGAAGTTGAGGAAACCGAAGGTTCTAAAAAAAATGATGCTTCTGCATGTGATGATTTTATTAGTAAAGTAAAGATAGGAGATATTGTTATTGCTAAAAAAGGGAGAAGTACACTAATTGGTTATGGTAAAGTTGTATCTGATTATTACTACGATAATAACAGGCGTACTTTTCAAAAATTAAGGAAAGTTGAATGGAAAAAGAAAGGAGAATGGAATGCAGGACATAAATTAGTTCTAAAAACCTTAACGGATATTTCAAATTATCCATCTGAACTTCCAGAATTTAAGCACTATTATGAACGTCTTCTTGCAATAATGGATGATAAAATAAAAGTGTCTACAAAGAATAAAGAAGCTCCGCTAAACACCATTTTATATGGTCCTCCAGGAACAGGAAAAACTTATAAGACTAAGGAAATAGCGGTTGAGATAGCAAATCCAGAATTTAATTTGGATTTAAATCTCAGCGACTCGGATAAGAGAAGTAAAATTGTTGAAGAATATGACCGGTTGTTCGAAACTGGTCAAATCGTATTCACAACTTTTCACCAATCGTTTAGCTATGAGGATTTTATTGAAGGAATTAAGCCAATTCCACCAAAACCCGACGGAGAAATTGGTTATGAGGTAATGGATGGTATTTTCAAGAAATTCTGTTTAAAGGCCTCAGAGGGTAAAAAGTCTTTCAATTTTGATGAAGCTTATGAGAAGTATGTAGAAGATGTTATAGAGTCTGGTACTATTGAGCTTGAAACACCAGTCCAGAAAAGAAAGTTTAATGTTAGAATTAATTCCAACGAAACTTCAGTAGCATTCCCACAGACTGAGAAAGCTACAGAAATGGGTGTAACCAAAGAAATGCTTCGTGACTACATAATTAATGGGGTTGTTAGAGATTGGAAACCCTATACTACTTCAATTGGAAGTTATCTGGTATCAAATTATGGGATTGAGGTTGAAACCATAGATAATAGTAGGAAAAACCATGTGATGGTAATTGACGAAATAAATCGAGGAAATGTTTCCGCGATCCTGGGCGAATTAATTACTCTTCTGGAACCCGATAAAAGAAAAAATGAACCAGAAGAAATCATAGTAGAATTACCTTATTCTAAAGATCATTTTTCTGTTCCCTCTAATATATATATCATTGGAACTATGAATACGGCGGACAGAAGTGTAGAAGCTCTGGACACTGCATTGAGGAGAAGATTTTCGTTTACAGAGATTATGCCTGTACCAGAATTGTTAGAAGAGATTCAATTTAAAAAATTTAATTTATGTGAGGTTTTGTCTACAATTGATGAGAGGATTGAGGCATTATTAGATAGAGATCATACCATTGGTCACTCATATTTTATTAAGATAAATTCTGGAGATACTTTAGAACTTACACAGGCTTTTGAGAATAAAGTGATCCCATTATTACAAGAATATTTTTATCATGACTACGAGAAAATTGCTCTAATTCTTGGTGAAGGCTTTATAAAACATAAACAATCAACTGTTAAGTTTGCAAATTTCAAAAATTTAGAACAACCGGAACTAAATGGCTCTTTTGAGTTAAAAGCAATTGATGATATTGAGGATGCAATTATGATTCTTCTAAATAATAAAGATGAAGAATAAACCCATTCAGGTTTTTGAACATCAGTTTTTACCTCTTGGAGGCGCCTTTAATAAAGGGCATCTCGAGGCATTCTCTAAATTAAACGCACTTCATGATGATTGCTATTTCGATTTGCGATATAATGGATTAAAGTTCAAAAATTATGTAGGTGTAATACAAGTAGATGGCTTAACAATTGAAATTCTTCCCAAAATAGATTCTCATAATGAGGATAAAGATCTCTGGCAAGGAGTTCTTATTGATATGCTAAAAGCAACAAAAAAATTAAAAGTTCAACAAGTAGGTACCGCAAATGTTTCCAGACAAAATATTCACCTTTTGGATATTTATTTTGAATGGTTTTTACGGGAAGTTGAATTATTGATCCACCAAGGTTTAATCAAACAATATTATAAAGAAACTAGCAATGTTAAGGCTTTAAAAGGAAAGCTGGAATTTGCGGGTCATATTCAGAAAAATCTGGTTCATAAAGAAAGGTTTTATACCACGCATCAGGTATACGAAAAAGATCATCTAATCCATCAAATCCTTGCCTACGCTCTAAACATTATTGAACATTTTTCTAAGGGCACCTACTTATATTCCAAATGCAAATCTGTTCAATTGGATTTCCCGGAAGTTAGCAGTTGTCTTATAAATCATTCTACTTTTTCTAAATTAAAAAATAACAGAAAAACTGCTCCATATAAGTCGGCATTAGAAATTGCGAAGTTTATCATTCTGCAATATGCTCCAAATATCTCCTCAGGGGATGAAAAGATGTTAGCCTTGTTATTCGATATGAATAGTCTTTGGGAGGAATATGTATTGGTGAAACTTAAACAAGAAGCGCGGGGAAAAGATGATACTGAAATATTTGGTCAACAATCAAGATCATTTTGGGATGGGATTAAAATAAGACCAGATATTGTAATTAATAGGGGAGAGGAAGTAATTGTAATTGATACCAAGTGGAAAAATATAAAATATGCTAAGCCCTCCACTCAGGACCTTCGCCAAATGTATGTTTATAACGATTATTGGGATTCCTATAAGGCTGTCCTTTTATACCCATCAGAAAAAGAATGTTTAAAGCCTTCCTTTCATCCATTTGATAAAAAGGAACATGAGTGTGGGATAGGTAAAATAAATGTCTTAAAAGGAGATAGATTAAATCCGGAAATAGGAAAAACTATTTTAGATTGGTTTGTTGTGGCAGATGATTCTTAATTAATTAATCATGGAATATATTCTCCTTTGCATATTCTGTTTAGTTTTTACAATTACCGGTGATATTTGTTAGGGATAAAGGTGCGAGTAAGTAAGTGATCATTTAGCTACGTAAATTTTTTGTATCCAATAAAAGAAGATTCCACGACAAAATATGTCGTTATTGAAATCATTGTAAATTTCTTTCCTTTTAAAATTCTGAATAATGATATTAACTAAATCTCTA
The DNA here is from genome assembly GCA_002364325.1 of Gillisia sp. UBA3175. Taxonomy (GTDB): domain Bacteria; phylum Bacteroidota; class Bacteroidia; order Flavobacteriales; family Flavobacteriaceae; genus Gillisia. The sequence continues at coordinate 287,662 of DEXV01000006.1, read as the reverse complement.
GTATATCTGGATTAATAATTATACCAACCAAGAATCCATCCTTGAGGCAGATTGTTACCATGAAAAGTAATGACTAAGCGTGAAAATTGGTTTTTTCGAGGTGTTTTTTATGAAAAATGGTTATTTTCTGGATGATCTTATGAATAACGATTATTTTTTTGAAATCAGAAAGATTACGTTCTCATCAAAAGACTTGGGAATGAAATGCCCCCAAATCTACCAGAACTAACCTGCGCGTGGTTCCTGTGCTGTTTTTATAGCGTTCGGGAAGATAAGCGTTAAGTAAAAACAGCAGAGGGCGCATTTGTGTTATGATTTGAAAATTAATCTTTTTTTCTGTTCAAGATGAAATTACACATCTAATATCTCAATATACGATAATACAATTTAAAGCTTGTGAATAATTAAATAAAAAGTAATATTACATATCTCGAATTGCGATACATTCTTGAAATTCTAACATTAGAGGGTTATGATAGGAAACAACTATTCAAATATTATGAAATTAAAAGTTTGCACCTTAATATTTTCTTTAGTCTTATTAGGATGTCAAAACAATTCCAAATTTTCAGAAGAAAAACCAACGCAAACCACTGAGGAGGTTCAAACTATAAATCCAGCTAAACATACTGAAGAAGTCCAGAATTCATCTTCTTCAGAAAAACCCTTATTGGCTATTACATCCAATGCACTACAAGTGGTAAGTCGACCTTCAGGTAGCACCACGGAACTTCCTTTAGGGATGGAAATGGGAGAATTAAATAGAATTGTGGCTAAAGTTTTAAACGCTCAAATTCCCCAACCTCAGGTTAATTCAGAATGTGGTGCAGGTCCGATGACTATGTTGATCTGGGGAAATGGTTTGAACCTAATGTTCCAAAAGGAACAGGGATCTAAATCAGATAAGTTGCTTTTTGTGGGATGGAGTCTTGGAGAGTTCAACAATGATGGTACTATAAATACAATGTCCGGGATAGGAGTGGGGTCTACGAGATCTGAATTGGAAGCAGCTTATACTATTGAAGTTAGGAAAACCACCCTGGGTTATGAATTTTCTACTGGTCCTGAAGGTTTATATGGGATCCTTAAAGGCCCATCTCCAGAAGATAAAATTGAATTTATGTGGAGTGGACTCAGTTGCAACTTTAGGTAAGTTTCTTCTCTCGAAACTATAAAACTAAATATAGATTCTTACAGGTCAACAGTTTCCTTTCGGATAAGCCTTAAAGCATGGCAGAATCACTACAAGGCTTATCTTTTGCTTTAAAATACTTATCCCGTTGCTCATTCAATATTAATACGTTCTTAGATATTAAATTTTGATTTTGACATGCATCATAAACTATCTATAAAAATCGGGATGGGTATCATCCTCTTCATAAGCTCTTTTCTCACGATAAAGAGGTTTGTTTCTGGTATTTGCAGAATTTATCAAATTTAGAAGAATTTTGAGGGTAGGCTCTAAAGAATCTTTTTCCATTTTACGTAACAGCACTTCTAGGGCATCCATTCTTTTATTGAAAATATGTAATAATCTATAATTGGTAAGAGGGAAAGTTTGGAAAGGAGAGACATAATTATGTTCAAAAAAATCTAACATTGCTTCTAAGGTTTCAGTATAATTCACCTCATTTTCTATGGCGTATTTTTTAAAACGTTCCACCGTTTCGGAATGGAAATTAATTCGGGAGAAATTCTTACTCATGGTTCTTATTTTTAATAGATTAGGATAATTGGTTGTACTGTTTATAAGGCTTGCCAACCAATTGCGGTAAATTCCATTTTTAAAATGGTTTTGTAAATTTCGGACACACTTATAAAACACTGATAATCAATCACTTGAAATAAAATGAGAACATCCTAACATCGCGCAGCGTGTTATCCTCTTGCTACTCATTTTACTTCGCTTACAGCTCATCAAAGAGTACCTTTTTAATGATTACTATCTATAATTTTTTCTGTTTAATGCAGCATTTATAGACTATTATTTGACTGCTTTTGTATCAATTTGAAGATTAAGTTAGTCTTGCAATTTTCTATTTTTTGATTAAATTTTGAAGTCAACTGCCTCATAATTATCTATTAAATTAAAGTCAGAGTTACGCCAGCGAACTTCAACCAAAACATTTTGAAGATAGATTTAGGGTTCTAAATTCTGTCATTTATAAATCTGCCTTTAATTTGCAGTTTTGGTTGGGGTTCAAGATTTTTACAGACGAACCTCTTTTTTCTAAGATGTTATTTTAAACATTGTGAAAAATGTGGTGAGGACTTATAAAACGAATAACTCTTTATTCTCTCCAGCTTTTCCCTTCCCATTTAATAATATTGAACATTTCCGGTAATCGATCCCCGATATGAGTTCCATACCTCGCCGCTATCGCCGATGGATTTTCATTGGTAGTTACAAAGGTTTTAAATTTTCGGTGATGTCTTTCAAAGAGTAATTTTCCAATGAGTTCTTCTCTGTTGTAAGCCTTATCTTCTTTACCCAAGTCGTCCAGATATAATTTTCCTTGATAATAATTTTCCAATTTAAAGTTGCTGCCTAGATTTTTTTGAGATTCGTAATATTGACTAAGCATGTGTACAGTTGATATGCGCGGAAACCATAGTTGGGTATTTTGGGTTTTAGAAACGATTGTTCTTCCAACTTCATGAATGGCGCTAAAGAGTGTGGATTTTCCAACTCCGTAATCCCCATATACCAATAAGCCTTTTTCCAGATCTGCCTTATTCTTAATAACTCCGTATTCATTGAAATTTGGGAGTTGTAAAAAATACCTGAAAATGCTGAATATTATTTCTTTGTTTTCAGGTTTTATTATGAATTGAGGTGCCTGCAAGCGGAATAACTTCCAAAAAAGTTGTTTGCTGATCAACGGCTGTACGTTGCTAACAGTCTCTACCTTGGGTGAGGTACTAGATAATACGATATTTGAATTTGTACTAATCATAGCTTTTAATTTTATGTTGAACTCTCCTATCCATATCTTTAATTTCGACTGCTTTTTTACCTTGGGCGAGAAGCTGACTTATTTTTTCCTGAAGTTTACTCGTGTCTAGAATAATCCCTTTCCAGAACTCATCTTTATGAAGCAGCTCATAAGCAAGTTGTAAATGTGTTTCAGTAATTCCATCATTTTCTAGCATTTCCTGAATAGGATCGACAAATTCTTCAAAACTTGCTTCTTTTATTTTTTTCAAAGGCGCACCTTTATCCTTTAAATTTTTCAGAAATAATTCCTGAAACTTAATTGCCCAGTTAAATAAAAGTTTTTGATCTATGTCAACTTCAAAATCTTTAACTTCTATTAAAAGCTTCTTTTTTAAAGTTTCAAGGTTTATAGTTTTATAATTTACTTGTTTATCTATACTAGCAATGCCTTGGTAATTGGCTCCGACTGGCTTTGGATGACGAATGGACATTGCTTTATCTAATGCTTGAGTAGCAGCATTGTTATTTTTTGCCAAGGCAATGATGTTGGCAGTGTACTGATTTTTGCTTTTTTGAATCCATTTTATAAAACCCCAATCCACCAGATCTTGAAGTGCACGGATATAGGTTTTATAATTTTTGATGCCAAGAGCTTCCATTGCTAAATCGGTAGGAAAGCCAAATTCCTCTTTCCACCCTAACCGATTGCAACGTTCTATGGCAAAAAAGTAGATAGCGGTATGGTTGGGTTTTATTTTATGGGTGTTTTCGAAACTAAAATCGAACCATGTGCGAGAATATTCGTAGCCAGTCATTGCACTAAGGATTAAATTTATTTAATAGCCAGGAATTAAGTTTTTCCCGTTCGAAATAGATCAACTTCCCTCGAGGTTTGCAATAGGGAATCTTTTCAGTAGATGTAAGCTTATACATATAACTTCTTGAAATACCAGTATACTGGCAAGCCTCTTCCAAGGTTAATACTTCTTTGTTAGCTAGAAGTAGTTGCTCAATGCGGATCAAGCGATCCTCCAGTTGTAAATTGTCCATAATTTCTAATTTTTATAAAGCCAACAAGTCTTGTTGTCTTTTGATTATAGAAACAAATGAATAACGAAAATCACTGAAAATCAATAGGGTAAGTGGTGGTGGAGTGGTGGTACCTTATAAATTCTTTTTAATAAGCGCGGAAATATTCTCTAGGTAGGCAGATTTGTTATTTTTCCAATCGTAAATATTTTTTGTTGAAAAGTTCAATTCCTTACCTTCAGAATCTTTTAGAATGAAGTAATAATTTGTTAATTCTATCATTTGCTGATTTCCCAAATTTTCAAATCCTATAAACATTTGACTTAGAAATTCCAATAAGGTTTGTCGGTTTACCTGTTTAGGTAATTTATAAGAAGAATCTTTCCATACCAATCGTTTCAAATGTGAAACAGGTTTTAACTGAATAAAAGCTTGAAAAGTTGGATAGTCTCCACATAAATGATTTTCTGAAAATGCATTAAAAATATTCTTTATTTGATCCTCATTTAAAGGAATCGCACTTAGATCAAATTTCTTTATCTCATCTTCACCTAAGTTAAATACCTCCAGAGTATCAGAATTCTTTCTAACCCTCTTTTGTGTAATATGAAAGTACATTACAGAAGCACATATTAGTAAGCACAATATGTATATAAAAGTGAATACAATTTGTGCCCAAAAAGCATAGGTAGTAATCCAGACATAATATAAGGTCAGGGTTAAAAGGAGAAAGCAGCCTAGAAATAGGAGAGGGCCGGTTTGCGTTTTTGTTTCCCGGATGAGAAAATTGAGAAAAGTTTCCAGCTTTTCCTTTAATTGAAATGTAAAAATTGCAATGCGCTCCAAAAACATGCTTCTATGCTTACTATTAGCTACTTAAAGATAAAGAAAAGAAGGAATAGTTTTGTTTTTAAATATTTGGTTATCTAATTTCAATATGTCTGACTATATGATTGTTTCCAGTTATATTTAATGAGCCAATCATATATTCTATTCGGCTCAAATATTTGCATTATATGATTTGATTAAGCAAGTTATTCGGCTCATAAGTTTTATGATTTAGTTTCACTTTCCTTTTATGATAGCAAAAACGACCATTGGTCTAGTAGAAAGAAGTAATTAAAAGTTGAATTTGTGAGTAATATATCTCAATAAAAAAACCCACCATTTTGGCGGGTTTCTTTGTTAATTATAACTTCTAAATTAATCTTTAACCTCTTCTGTTTCAAGATTAATTGGTTTTTTAATTTCATTTCCTTGCTTATCTAGCACTTTAACTTCATCGAAGCCCATTTCTTTAAATTGCTCTAATTGGGTCTCAGCATCTCCTACTACAAGATATGCCATTTTTGACTCGTCTAAATATTCTTGTGCCAATTCTTTATGTTGCTCCAGAGTCATAGCTCCAATTATCTTTTCTTCCTTTTCAATATATTTAGGATCAAGATCGTAAGCACTCATTTCTTGTAGCATTCCTAGTAATGATCCCTGAGTTTCAAAACGTAGCGCATTAGATTTTATTAATGCATTTTTGGTGAATTCCAAATCTTCAGGAGTTATCCCTTCTTTATACTTAGCAATTTCATCTTTAAAAATCCCTACAGATTCTCCTGTAGTATTTGTACGAACGCTTGAGGAAGCAGTAAAGGTTCCTGGAATCTTGGATCCACTAAAACCTGATCGTGCACCATAGGTATATCCTTTCTCTTCACGTAATATTAGATTTACATTTCCTGAGAAGGATCCTCCAAGCTTATAATTCATCACTTCAGCAGGAAAAAAATCTTCACTTGTTCTAGGTAAAGCGATGTAACCTATATTTATAACAGATTGCTTCGCATTAGGAACATCTACAAAATATAAAGATGCCTTTTCACGATCATTTTTAACGTCGAATTCCGGTATCGTTACCTTTTTTGGCTCCCACTTAGCCGCTAAACTTTTTGCAGCTTTTAATGCTTCAGTTTTAGAGATATCACCAACAATATGCATACGACTTACGGTTGGAGAAAAGTTTTTATTATAAAACTCTTTAAGATCCTGAATTTTTATAGACTCCACAGATTCTACTGTTCCTGAAGTTGGATATGCAAATGGATGATCTTCGCCATATAAAATCTTGTTGTAAACCTGGTTTGCAATCACGTTTGGATTAGCTTGATTCCTTTTTATTCCATTAATTGTACTGGTTTTAATACGTGCAAATTCCTTCTCGTCCCAACGAGGCTCAATTAAGATTTCCTTAACTAAAGCTATTGTTTTGTCAAAATTACGTGCAAGGCTATTTCCACGAATTATTATAGATTCGTTGGTTGTGTACATATTTATGCTAGCACCAAGCATATCTATTTCTTCCTCTAATTCGGCTGGAGTTTTATTGGCAGTACCTTCCATCATGATATCTGTCATTAAATTTGCTACAACATTTTTACTTAGATCGTCTAATAAGTGTCCGCCTTCAATCACAATACTGAAATTCACCAATGGTAATTCGGTTTGTTCTATTCCATAAACTTCAAGTTTGTTGTCTAGTGTTTCTTTCCAGGAATCAGGAACGTTTAATTTAGGAGTACTACCTATTTCAGGTTGAACAGAGCGATCAAAATTGGAAGGTGTTTTTTCAATTTCCTGCTTTACTTCAGCTACTTCAGACTCCACATTTTCTGTTATTTTCTCTTCAACTATTTCCGCTTTTTCTGAATTTTCAGCAATTAAATCTAAATTTCCCTTAGGGACAAAGCTTGTAAGTATGAAAGGTTTGTTCTTGATATATTTGTTGTAAACACGAAGAACATCTTCTTTTGTAACTGCACGAATATTTTGGATATCCTTTTCTATATATCCTGGATCTCCTGTAAATACATCGTAATTTGCTAATTGGAAAGATTTACCAAGAACACTGCTTATCCCATTATAAAAGTCAGTTTCTTGACCTGCTTTAATTCGTTCAATATCTCTTTCAGTAATACCTTCTTTTTCAAATAAAGCAAAAGCTTCCTGAATTCCTGCTTCTACACTATCAAGATCTACACCTGCATTTGCAGTTACAGAGATCTGAAATTTCCCAGCAATTTGGCTAGGATTGTTGTAGGCGTAAGGTTGGGAAGTAAGCTCTTTTTGCTCCACAAGCACTTTATATAAAGGTGCATCTTTTCCGTCTGAAAGTATTTCTCCAAGAAAATCTAAGGCGTAGGCATCTTTGCTAAATTGTTCTACTACTGGCCAAACCATATTAAGTTGAGGTGCAGTTGCAAAATTATCCTCATGATAAAGACGCTTGGTTTTTGGAAGTGTAACCGTCTGTATTTTTAATGGTTCAACTTCTTGTCTTTTTTTAATTTCACCAAAATATTTTTCTATCAATTTTTTAGTTTCTGCCTTGTCAAAATCTCCGGCAACAACCAAAGTTGCATTGTTTGGACCATAAAATTTATCGTAGAATTCTTTTACATCGGCTACTGTAGCATTTTGAAGATCTTCAAGTTCTCCAATTACCTGCCAGCTATAAGGATGTCCATCTGGATATAGATTTTTGTCTATCACCCAGCCAGTGTGTCCATAAGGGTTATTATCTACTCGCTGACGCTTTTCGTTTTGTACTACTTCTTGCTGGTTTGCAAAGGCAGCTTCAGTTACCGTGTTTATAAGAAAACCCATTCTATCAGACTCTAACCACATCACTGTTTCAAGAGCATTCTTTGGCACCACTTCATAATATACAGTTCCATCTTGCCAAGTTCCACCATTTAAAGTACCTCCAGCATCTTGTATCTTTTTGAAAAATTGATCTTGAGGAACATTTTCTGATTCTTGGAAGAGCATGTGTTCAAAAAGGTGAGCAAATCCAGTGCGGCCTTTTTTCTCACGGTTAGAGCCAACTCCATATTGTATGGCTAGAGAAACTATTGGATCGGACTTGTCCTGATGAAGAATAATGTTTAGCCCATTATCCAATTCATATTTTTCAAATTCGATTGATAATTCAGAATTTTGATTGGCTTTTTCTTGTCCTAGGGTCTCATCACAATAAATTAGTGATCCGACGCTTAGTGAAAGCATAACCACCAACATTTTAATCTTTGGTTTTGTCATTTTTTAGAAGGTTTTGATTTTATGAGGTTTAAATATAAAGAATTGGGTTTAGGTAAATTGAATATTTATAACAGAAAAAGTAAATAAATTGATTTTTCTCTATCTATTGAATAAAATAGGGGTAATATATTCCCTTATCATGAAGTTTAATTAGAAAATTAAGTAATGAAAATTATAATTAAGGTTGTAATTGTAGAAATGGTTTTAGCGAAGAAAGGTTTAAAAGCATTAAATATTTATAACTAGTTAGTATCTAAAAAATAATTTTCATCTGAAATAATGCGAAGATTTTATTTGTATAGTAGAAATAAGAAATTGTATATTTGCCAGCCCTCTTTGAAAATTTAAGTTGACATCGAGTTTGTTCATAGAAATTAGGATCCGAAAAGCATCATTTGCATTTAATTGTTACTATTTGAGTATTCACTCATCTAGATATTGTTAAACTATGTTAAAAGGTGTCTAATTCGGTGCCATCGAAATATAGTGCTCTGAAGAAGCCTATAAATAAAGAGATTGTGTGGTTCGTTCGAGTCTCGTCCAGACCGCAAAATTGCAACAAAGAAGCTTCAAGAAATTGGAGCTTTTTTTAGCAAGTATAATGAAGTTGTGTTGTGTGTCTCAAGAAGTTGAGACAACGTGGTTAAGACGCTGTTTTACAGCGCATACCAATGAGAAGCTTTTTTCCTAACTATTGGAAAAGGGCTTTTTTCTTTTTATAGTGTTTTATGAAATTTCTATTTAAAATTTATTTATAAGACTTATTATTCAATTTCTGGTGTCCCATTTTTCACCTTGGTGTCCCAGCCTTTAGTTCTGGATTTCCTAAAATTCTCCGATAACTGAAGCCTTCTCTTTTTTAAGATATTTGTCTAAAAATTGGAGTATTCTACTATAAGCTTCTATTTGATTTTCCTTTTTCACGAAGCCGTGGCCTTCATCCTCAAACAAAACATATTCTACAGGAACGTTATTGCGCCTTACACCAGCAACAATTTCGTCCGATTCTACCTGTAAGACTCTTGGATCTTTTGATCCTTGTAAAACGATCAAAGGTTTGGTAACTTTATCTGTATGAAATAAGGGTGAAATCTGCTTTAAACGAATAGAATCTGCCGAAAATGGATCACCTAACTCTAAGTACAGAGATTCTCTAAACGATTCCCAGTAGGGTGGGATACTTTTTAACGTACGTATCCAATTAGTAACACCAAATAAGTTTACACCAACATCAAATTCTTCTGGAGTATATGTTAATGCTGCCATTGTCATATAGCCCCCGTAGGATCCACCAATTATTCCAATTTTATTACCATCAATTTCGGCTTGTTGTGCTAACCAGTTTTTACCTTCAACGCAGTCCTGCAAATCTTTTTCTCCATGATTTTTATCATCCATTTTAAAAAATGTTTTTCCATAACCACTACTACCTCGGTTATTCACTGCTAAAACAGCATAGCCATGATTTACCATGTATTGTATTAGGGAACTAAAATTTTGAAGTGTTTGTCCTCCTGGACCACCATGAACCCATACCATTGCGGGTACTTTATTTTCTTCGGATGCCTGATGAGGTAAATAGTAAATTGCAGGAATCTCTGTGCCATCAAAGGATGTAAATCGTATAACTTTAGCAGTTACTAAATCTTCAACATCAATATCGTCATTAAGAACATTTGTTAATTTGTATTGATCCTTACTCTCTAAGTTGTATGCATATAAGTCTGAAGGAGAATTAGAACCACCAACATACATACGCATCCATTTCTCGTCCTGACTAAAGTCTACACTCGTGATGCTCTGGTCTTCAAAATCTGGTAGATCAATGGGCTCCATATCCTGCGTATCCAAAACTTCAACAGCATTTTTTCCATCTTCATTGGTATACACTATCATATATTTTCCGTGGGAAGTAAAACCGCTCCCCACTACATCCCAAGATTTCTCAATAACTTTATTCTTTTCTTTAGAACTTAAATCATAAGTCATCAAGTAAGAAAACTCAGCACCATCATCTGTTGTGTAATAAAATGTTGAATTATCTTCAGAAAAATCTTGGGCCGAATTTGCACTTGGATTTTCATTGATCTTTGTCATTTCTTTAGTTTTTACATTATAAAGAAATAAATCACTGTCATTGGTATTCACACTTTTTGATAAGGCGATAAAATGCTCATCATTCGAAATTTTGCTATAATCTAAACCATTATTGTTCTGGTAGATCATTTCAGCAGAATAGTCATCAATCGATAATTTATATATATCAAAAAATCGAGGATCTCTTTTGTTCGAGCCATAATACAGATGTTTTTTATCCTTTGACCATCCGTAAAATGCAGCTTTTGCTCCCTTATTTGGAGTAATATCGTTAATTTTTCCATCTAATTCCCTAACGAAAAGATGGTCAATTTCATCACCATTACCGTCTGCACTTAATAACATTCTATCGTCATTTGGAAAATAGGACTCAGCAAAGAATGACGTACTATCAGACATTGTAATAGTTGTCATTTCCCCTCCTTTAGCGGGAATTGTATATAAATTGTAAATACCGGAGCGATTACTCGATACTAATAGTTTACTGTTGTCTGCGGAAAAGCTTCCTCCAACAACAGCTTCATTATCCATAAATTGTTCAATAGAGTATTGTTTGATTTCATTTTCAGGCAGCTTAGCTTTTTCTTTACAAGAAAACATAAGAGTGAAAATTACTATTCCAAAAATTTTAGTTTTCATATAGTTGTGGTTTTATATAAAGATAGCCTATTTAATTTTGCGATGCATTTAAGCATTAAGGTTGCCATTCGGGGTTTGAAGGTTTTTGAGGAAAAATTAGATATAAAAAATGTAACCGTTTATGTTAAAGTCTAAAATATCATTTTTAACAATTTTATTTAAAATATTCTTAATTTAATTTTTACTCTATTTCACCATATGTATAACTACCTATAACTTGTGTGTTTAGTTTTGAAGAGTACTATATGCTTTTTATAGTTGTGCCGAGAAATAGAGTGTTTATGAAGAAGCCCGAAAATGGAACTAAAAAATCAGAGAAGCCATGGCCCACTATAGCTGCTATGGAACAAGTTTCTGAAATGAACCTTTGGGGTACTAATAAATCTGATTTTTATTCGGGCTTAGGCTCTCATGATCCAGAGATAGTAAATCCATATGTAGAAGTTTTAAAATAATTTTTAAGTTCGTTTGAAAATCCGCTACGGGTTTGCGATCTGGGTTGTGGCGATTTTAATGGAGGAAAAGAATTGGTAAAGTATACTAAGAAGTATGTTGCTGTAGATACTGTGCCAGGTCTTATAGAACATAATAAAAGAAGCTTTACATCAGAAAATTTAGAATTTCAGTGATCAGATATAGCATCAGGTGACCTGCCTATTGGTGATTGTGCAATTTTAAAGGAAGTATTACAACATCTTTCTAATGCCGAAATAGAAAGTATAGCATAGAAGCTGCCTGCTTATAAATATTTTATTTTGACTTAGCATTTAACCGAAGGAGATTTTATGCCTAATAAAGATATTATTTCAGGACAAGGAATAGGGCTAAAAAGGCGAAGTGGTATAAACTTATTAGCTGCACCATTTAATTTAAAGGTGATAGAAGAAAAACAATTAGTGACTATTAGTTTAAATGATAATAAAGAGGTTATCGTAACTACTATCTATAAAATGTTTTAAATTATAATTTTATATGGTTTTGCTTTAAGTTTATGCTTTATTAGTATCATCTCGCTAGAGCCTTATATTGAATTAGGGTTTAAGGAGATTCTTTATTCTACTGCTTTTTGTATTTTTATAAGAAATCAAAGCCATCCATTAGAATAATGCTATTGCTAACAGCACCATAGATGGCATAAACCTCTTTTTTAACTTATATTTAAAATGAAATTACTCTTTAAAACTTTCCTGTTAACTTTAATTTTTTGCCTTCCATTTCATTCATTTTGCCAATTGGACAGAACAGAAAAAAAGATCATTAAAGGCGTTGACAAACATACCAATGAATCCTTGAAACTGCTGGAAAAAGCCGTAAATATTAATAGTGGTACCATGAATTTTGAAGGGGTGCTGCAGGTAGGTGAACTTTTTAAAGCTGAACTGGAAAAATTGGGCTTCGATGCTAGGTTGACTTCCGGTGTGGCGTTTGGTAGAGCTGGTCATTTGGTTGCTACTCGTGAAGGAAAAAGCGGACTCAAATTACTCCTTATTGGGCATCTTGATACGGTATTTGAATTGGATAGTCCTTTCCAAAGTTCCACCATGATAAACGATTCTATTATGAGAGGCCCCGGCGTAGCCGATATGAAAGGGGGTGATGTGGTGATTATCCTCGCGATGCAAGCCCTTCACGAAGCTGGAGTGCTTGACAACATGTCAGTAGAAATCGTAATGACCGGTGATGAAGAGAAAAGTGGGGATCCTATAGACCTCTCTAAGAAAGACCTTGTGGATGCTGCAAAATGGGCCGATGTTGCCCTTGGTTTTGAAAATGGGGATGGAAATCCTGAAACTATTGTGGTTTCAAGAAGGGGTTCGGCAGGATGGAAATTAGAGGTTAGTGGTAATCCAGCGCATTCTTCTCAGATATTTACAGAGAAGGTGGGCGTAGGTGCCATTTATGAAGCTTCCAGGATCCTGAATGAATTTTATTTGCAACTTTCTGTAGAAGAAAACCTAACCTTTAATCCTGGATTTATTGTGGGAGGTACTTCCCTAGATTTAAAAGAGGATGGTACTGGAGGCACAGCTTTGGGAAAGACCAATGTGGTGGCTCAATCTGCATTGGTTCGTGGAGATATTCGTGCCATTTCCAAGGAGCAGTTGGCTAAGGCTAAGCAAACCATGAGCACTATCCTAACCAAAAATTATCCAGAAACAAAGGCAACACTTAGCTTTGATGATGGGGGCTATCCTCCATTGGCACTGGAAAAAGGAAATTCTGAATTGCTGGAATTTTATAATAAGTTAAGCATGGATCTTGGTTTTGGGAAAGTATATGCGGTAAACCCTAGAAATGCTGGAGCTGCCGATATTTCTTTCACCTCTGGACATGTAGAAATGGCAGTTGATGGACTTGGACTTAGCGGAGCAGATGATCATACCGTAAACGAGACAGGAAACCTAAACATGGTTTCAAGACAGGCTAAAAGAGCGGCCACACTCATGTACAGACTTTCTAACTTGGATAGATTTAAAGAATAAAACGATTATCAGAAAAAAAATTTGGCTTACCTCTTGATTCTGGAACTACTTGATTAATATGGGAAATGATATCTGAATCAATGGTACATCAGAAAGCAATAGGTATATGATAATTTTGCGTTTACAATCCTTAAGAAAAATCTTCGTCATAGGAACCTTTCATTTTATATAACGAATTTCTAATAATGCCAAGAACTTTTGCCGCGTTTACGAGTAGCTATAATTACCAACTGATTGTAATATTGATGTTTATGCCAGTTATTTACTAGGGTAAATTATAAAATTTTTATGAATCTGTCTGGTAGGTTTATCTCCTAAATCTAGGAGTGAAAGTTGAAGTGTATTTAAGTCTTCTATGGTTAAAGGAAGCTTTTGCTCGGCTAGATGATATTTTGAGCCCATTGGATAGTCAACACCGTCGGTTAAGGACATTTCAATATGATTACCAAGGATATATTTTATCTCATGTTTCTTTGAAAATTCGACTAGTCTGTTAATACTCGTTTTAAAAGAACACCAATCTTCAATATAAAGGCGACCTGGATAAAATGTATCTCCTGTTAACAATAGTTTAGTTGAAGTATCATATACAGCAATTGAAGCTTCCTGATGTCCAGGTATTGGAATGAGCCGTAAAGTTCTATTACCAAGTTCGAAATCAACAATATCATTAGGCCAATTTTTGAACTTAAAGAAATTTATAACGTCAGTTTTTTGGAGATCAACCAAGGTCGTATATGGCTTTCCATTAAACTGATCGTCTGCGGCATAATGGTCGCCATGTTTATGAGTATGAGCTACCACTAATTCTATCTCTTTATTTTGTTTTTTTCGCCAATGATCTACAATAGTATTTACGGTTTCATATAATGGAAATGACACTTCTTCTTTTGTGGCTCCCGTGTCCATCAATAATGCTTTGTCTTGGCCTAAAAATAGAAACATAAATGGAGCTTCATAATTTGTGCATTTATTTTGTCTTAAAATCCATGTGTTTTCGTCGTATTGAACTACTTGTATTAATTCATCGGTATTTTCACCACAGTCGTCTGAGCCATGAATCCAATTTTGTTTATTAAGATTGGTTTGCCCTATTGTAGATGTACAAAAAAGACTTGTAATTATGACTAAGACGAAGTAAGGCTTAAAATATTTTTTCCTTTTCGAGGTCATTTTTTTTTGAATTAATTTTCTCCCGGTCTATGTATTTATTTAACATAGAGGAGCCACGCCTCTATATCATCATGAATTTTTATAGTTGCATTTCTAAAATAGAGAGACATATATTTATTCCTTGTCTTATATTTCCGACTCTAATATTTTCATTTGGACTGTGTTGATTATTATCCATATTAACCATAGGAACTATTACCGTAGGCACATTCAGCTTATCTATTAAGGGTACAATAGGAACAGTACCGCCCATCATCCTTATTACAATAGGCTCATAGCCAAAGTCATCTTTAAGTTGTGCCCTGATTTTTTTTCCGAAATCAAGATCAGAACTTGTTCTAAAGGCATTCAATCCTGGTGATGTATTGAACTTTACGATTTTTGGGTACGTTCTTCTTTCTTCATCTGTAGGATCTCTTTCTATTACATAATAGCCTTCTTGCTCTATATGTTTTTTAATCCTTTGTAACTGGACTTCTCCATCTATTTCTGGCACCAACCTAACATCAATACTTGCTACTGCGTATTCTGGGATAACTGTTTTTAATCCTTCTCCGGTCCAGGATGTTCCTATTTGTCTAATATTTAAAGAAGGATACTGAAGGGATTCCTGGTAATTTTTGCCGACTTTTTCTGAAGTATAAATTCCCAATTCATTATTGAAGGCAGTAGAATCTAAAGGCACAGCTTTTAATAATTTAGCTGCTTCAGGATCTATTTCGATACCTGTGTAATAATCCTTGATCAAAACTTTCCCTTCCTCATCTTTCATACTTGATAAAAGTCTGGCTAAGCTGAAGACAGGGTTCGGCACATAATTTCCGAAATGTCCACTATGCTGGGGTAATTTAGATCCGAAAGTGGTAATGGTACAAGTGGCAATACCCCTGCATCCAAAGGTGAGCGTTGGTTTATTGGAATTATGGGCTGGACCATCCATCACTATAAAAATATCTGAAGCATATTGGTCTTTATATTTATCTAAAGTCGATAATAAAGCTTCAGAACTGTATTCTTCCTCGGGGTCAAAAATTATTTTTATGTTGAACTTTGGATTATCATTTTTTTCTTTAAGAATTTTAAGTGCAGATAAGAGCATAATTATAGGTGCTTTATCATCGGCTGCTGCACGTGCAAAGATGCGCCATTCATCATCTATATTTCCATTCAAAACATTCCAATCAATATTCTGCCAATCTCCATTGGAGTCTCGTTCCTTCAACACAGGGGTGAATGGATTTTCTTGGTTCCATGCATCTGGGTTTACTGGCTGCCCATCAATATGAAAATAGAATAGCACCGTTTTATAGTTTGGGTCATAGATTTTTTCTGCCAGTAATATTGGTAGCGTATTGCTTTCTAATAGAGTGGTATTAAAATCTAGTTTATTATACTGATTGGTAACCCAGTTAATGTTTTTAAGCATTAATTCATTATTTTCAGGAAGGTTTGGAATGCTTACTAATTCTTTATGAAGTAATAAGAAGTTCTTAAGATCCTGATCTTTTATGGGATCTATATCTCCCTGGGCAAAAACCATAAATGGAAAGAAAACTAAGAAGGATATATAAGTGGTTCTCATAAATGATTTTGTCCTTTTTCTGATTGATTTATAGCTTTCCAGTAGGAAAACAGCTAATTTTCCCACTAGGTGTGTCTATTTAATTTTATCTTTTTAAAACTATTTTTTTAGGATGTAAATAATCGGGATAAGTCAACTATTTCGAAGAGCTAAGGTGTTTTAATTTAATTCCCTTTAATCCAACCTCCATCAACTGCCAATGACTGACCTGTAATATAACTTGCACGTTCACTTACAAGAAATGCTGCGACTGCCGCAAACTCCTCAGGTGTTCCAAAGCGTTTCATCGGGATAGTATCTTTAACCTCGTTAACTACTGGATTTTTTTGAATAAGATTTTCTAATCGGTTTGTTTTAGTGTATCCCGGCATTAAATTATTTACGGTAATTCCATAAGTAGCTACTTCGTTAGACAAGCTTTTTACTAAACCTAATAAACTTGTTCTAACAGCATTAGAGGAAATTAGGTTATCGGCAGGCTGTTTAACGGCAACTGAAGTAATAGTTAGAATACGTCCGAAACCTTTTTCCTTCATACTTGGCAACACCTGTTTAATAATATCCACAGCGCTTAAGAACAATAAATTATAGAGGTGTTTCCAATCATTTAGATTGAATTGCTCAAATGCACCAGCTGCGGGACCACCAGTGTTGGTTACTAAAATTTCAATAGTACCAAAAGCTTTTACACTATTCTCCACCAGATTTTTACGTTGGGCTTCCTCTGTTATGTCACAAACAAACGATGCAACCTTACCGGGAGCTATAGACTCAATTTCGGCTTGGGTTTCTTCCAGTGCTGCCGCATCCGTTCCGCATATAATAACCTTTGCGCCTTCTTTTGCCAATTCTATTGCTACAGCTTTACCTAGTCCTTTACTTGAAGCCAAGACTAATGCCACCTTGTTTTGTATTCCTAAATTCATCTTTATAATTTATGTTGCTGCAGATTTTTATCTGCTACTTTCTTAAATAACTATCTGAGCCATCAATCCAGTCTTGACGTGGTGGCGCAAAGGTGTCGGTTTCTATCACCTTGCCAACCATTAAAGCTTTGTGCCTGCGATTACCGGGAATAATAATTGCCTCCCCAGCCAATATTTCTATAGGATTGTCTTCATCATCATCAAACCAAAAACGAAGGACTCCTTCCTGTACTTCGGTTATTTGTTCATTGTCGTGAGAATGCCAAGGCACAGTAAATCCGTCCTCAAATTCCATTCTAGCAATCATTACTTTTTCTCCATGAATGAATTGTCTTTTCATTTTTGGATTTACCTGTTCTACTGGGATGTTACTCCAATTAATTTTTTGCATAACTATTATTTGATTTAATCCCTCATTGAGGGTCTTATTCCCTGTGGCTTACCCCCAGGATCTTGATTAATAAAAATATTTAAAAAACTGGTACTAACCAATTACGTTTGTCTTCTATAGTTCCTGCTCTTAGACCATTAATTTCTTGATATAACATGTTACTGATTTCTGCTTTTTCAGCATTTGCTAACTTCATACAGATATCGCCATGGGTAATTTCTGAAATATGGGAAACCACCGCTGCGGTGCCAGAACCAAAAGCTTCAGTTAAATTTCCCTGTTGGTATGCTTCTATAATTTCATCAATATAAATATCCCTTACTTCTACCTTGATATTTTTCTCTTTAAGAATATCAAGAAAATAAGTACGGGTGGTGCCTTTTAAAATAGCACCGCTAAGTGCTGGTGTCACTACGGTGTCACCAATTACAAAAAACAAATTCATCATCCCCGCTTCCTGTATTTTTTTAAATTTAGGGCTTTCTAGCCAGATAACCTGATCGAAACCCTTTTGTTTGGCTAACTCACTAGCCTTAAGTGATCCTGCATAATTTCCACCTGTTTTAGCTTCACCTGTACCTCCGGGTACAGCCCGAATCAATGTTTGTTCTGTAATTAATTTTGTAGGTGTAGAAAAATAAGGCTGTGCGGGAGCAGTATAAATATAAAACGTGTACGTACTGGAAGGAGTTACACCCAACGAACTTTCTGTGGCTACCATAGTAGGGCGCAGGTACAAGGCACTTCCTTCTGCTTTTGGGATCCAGTTTATTTCTAAACTGGTAATTGCTTTTAATGCTGATAAAAACAGATCGGCCGGTACCGCAGGCATGCACATACGCTCTGCAGAAAGATTAAACCGTTCCATATTTAAATCCGGGCGTAGCAGTTTTGGAATGCCATCTGCACCAATGGTTGCTTTCATACCTTCGAAAATACACTGGCAATATTGTAAGGCTTTAGATTGAGGATCTAGCTGTAAACTCTGATAAGGTATAATTCTGAAATCACCCCACTTCTCATTAGCATAATCCATAATAAACATATGGTCTGAGGTATACTTGCCAAAGGGAATATTGTTGAAGTCTATATCCTTCAATTTGGAATTTTTGGTTTTAGTGATTTTAATATCCATAGTAGTTGCTTTAGCCGTATTTGTAATATTTATTTTATTTGTTCCTTCCAAATTTGAAGTAAAAATATTGTTTTAATGTGTTGGATTTAATGAAGTATTGAATTAAGTGTAGCATTTTTGATTCATCGTTTATTAAATCTAATATAAGTTTGTTATATAATTTGTCGAAAAAAAATGAGTTAATAGTAGATGAGGTTTTACCGAACGTATGATCCAGCGTTCATATCAATCGAAGTTCCGGTGGCATGATCTGCCAATCCAGAACAAAGCAAGGTGATCATGGGTGCGAGATCTTCCGGGGTTGTAAGTTCATTTAGCGCGATATCTTTCAAAGCAAAGTCCTCACCGTATTCTTCCAAAATGGCATTTGCCATATCTGTGCGGGTAAATCCAGGAGCGATCAAAAAGGCTTTGATCCCTTGCTTTCCGTAATGTCTGGCAATAGATCGGGTGAGACTTACGATCGCCCCTTTGGAGGCGGCATAGGCTATATAATCTGTGGTATCCCCACGAAAAGCTGCTCGTGAAGATATGTTTACAATTCGACCATTCTGCTGAGGTTTGGCCTGATCGATAAATTCTTTGCATAAAATTCCGACAGCCGTTGTGTTTACAGAGAAAGTTTGTTCCCAAATTTTTAACCATTCATCCGTAGGCAATGTATCTTCTGCACTTGGGGAAATCCCCGCATTGTTTACCAGCGCAGTTATCGCACCATATTTTTGAACCAAACGTGGAATGAATCCTTTCACCTGAGAGGAATCTGAAAGATCGCAGGACTCTGTAAAACTTTGATTTTGAAGCTCATTTTTCAATTTATTAGCCTCTAACTTGTTAGAATTGTAGTGGATAATTACTTCCGCACCAGATTCGGATAGTTGCTTTGCAATGGCTCTACCAATTCCGCGGGAAGCTCCTGTAACAAGGATTCTTTGATTTTTTAGGGAAATATTCATAGGGTAAAAATAGCTTTAAATTGACTTTTAATTGGTCCAGGCGGCGTAAAAATTAAGGCCTTTAACAGAGAAAATCTGCCTGAGTCGTTAACTGTCGTAATGTACATTGAAATTATTGATCTCGAAATGTATTTAGACCAAAGGTTTACAACCATCCCGTTTTGTAATTTTCCTGTTTCACTTTCCTGCCTTGTTTGTACGTTTGCTAATATGATTATTTCTTTGTTAGAAATGCATCTGATGATATAAACCTAGGCCATAAAAGCTTGAGCAAAAAAGAAATGATAGATATCTAATAAATTATTTTTTTTTAAAATCAAACAATTCGCTTTATTAAGACGATACAAATATTCGTTAAGTGAATATTTATAAAAGTCTAAATACTCTCACATTGTTATAAATATATTTGTTTTTATAGCACAATACTAACGCAAGTATGATGGAGTATAGGCATAATTGTTCATTAACTAATTGAAAGATGCTTTTGACAGGTAATATGCGCAGTAATTTTTTTATCTTTTGGGATTATAATTCTCATGTAATTATTGATTATGCGCTTAAACTATTTCAAGTAGAAGAATAAGAAAATAGGGTTTTCTTACTCAGTATCTTCAAAAAATTAAAGACATCTTATAATTTTTTTCTAAACATTCTCATGACAAACAAAATTAAATTAGTCTCTACCATTTCAGATAAAATATATCCTTTTGAAAGAATTGAAGAATTCGCAAATAATGGAGAATCTTTAGAGGTCAAAATTAAGGGAATTAAAAACGCAAAAATCAGGGATGGTAAGTATTTATGGCAGCGTTTTGTAGATTTTTTGCCTTTCTCAACTATTGACGAATCGATTTCTCTGGGCGAAGGAAATACAGCATTGATTAAAGCTGATAAAAAGCTTCTAGATTTCGTTGATTTGAACAATCTCTATTTAAAAAATGAAACACAGAATCCTACATGGAGCTTTAAAGATCGAGGCTCTTTAGCATGTATCGCTATGGCGAAAGAAATGAATGAATTTGTAACCGCCACTATTTCTACAGGAAATATGGGGGCTTCAATTGCTGCTTATGGAGCTAAATCTGGAATAAAGGTAATTGTATTTGTCCCAGACTATACACCAAAAGAGAAAATAATGGCCATGGGGATTCATGGAGCAAATGTAATGAAAATCATAGCTCCAGATTATTCTGAAATGAAAAAGAAGGTGTTAAGTATAGCTAAAAAAATGAATTTAAGGATTGTTTCGGGGAATGGTCCAATTCGCGTTGAAGGCTATAAAATGGTATCTTTTGAGCTTTTTGAACAATTTGAAAGAAAAGTGCCAGATTATATTGCTGTTCCTACATCAGCCTGCGGTCATATTCGAGGTATTTTCAAAGGCTATCGAGAATTAAAAGAAACTGGAATTATCACAAATCTTCCAAAAATGATTGTTGTTCAAGCTCATAATAATAGCCCTATCGTGAGTGCTATCAAAAAAGGCAAAAAGCATGTTATTCCTTTTTCAAACTTTCATACCATTGCCGGAGCGATAACCACAGGAAACCCGATGGGAGGAGATGAAATAATTGATAAAGTTAGAAAATATGGTTGGTTGGCTGAAGATGTTACGGAGGAAGAAATCATTGAGTCTCAAAAAAGACTTGCAGAATCAGGTTATTTCGTGGAACCAGCATCAGCAACAAGCCTTTTTGCTATCAAAAAATTAAGACTAGCAGGTAAAATAGAAAAAGATGCCTCAGTTGTAATGATGCTAACGGGTTCAGGCTTAAAGGACTCTGAAGTTTTGAAGTATCAAAAAGCAAATGTGCAGGAAATTAAGCTAGAAAAAATTGAAACAGCTATCTCTAAAATTTTGAATTTATCTTAAAATAGAATGAAAATAATTCGTCATAAGCCAAAAAATTCTGTGACTTCAGGCGCGTATTTTCCTGCAGTGGAAGTGCAGTTAGAGAATATAAAACAGCTTTTTGTTTCAGGTCAAGGAACAAAAGATCCTGTGTCAGGAGAACGATTTTTGGGAGAAATAAAAGGACAAGCCATAGTGGTTATGGATAATCTGAAAAATGTAGTTGAAGGTAGTGGTTATTCAATGGAGGAAATTGTTAAAGTGACGATTTTCTTGATAAAAATGAGTGACTTTGAAGCTGTAAATGAAGTTTATGAAAGTTATTTTTCTGAAGGTCACTATCCTGCTCGATCAACGGTTGCAGTGAAGGAGTTACCCGGAGGCCAAGCTGTGGAGATTGATGCTATTGCTTTTAAAATAGAAAAATAGGAAATTTTTCGAAGTGAAATTTAATCCTCGATTTCTCTCTATTTTTCTAATCATAAAAAATAGCTTTTCTTTTGCTGGATTGGAGGTTGGTAGAAGTATAAAGAGAATAAATTAGATGAAAAATTGGGACAATTTTCATCTAATTTTGTTCAAAGTTTTTTATATAAAGCTTTAATTAGAAATCATTGGTAGCTTTATTTGAGAGGTATATTTTGAAGAATGATGCACATTATTATGGGCGATTACACTTTCCTTTTCATCATAATTATTACCTCCAGTATTTAAATTACGAGCAAAACGTGGAAAATTACTACTAGATATTTCAATTCGAATGCGATGTCCTTTTTTAAAGTAATTACTGGTAGACAATGGAGTCAAATCTACTTTATAGACCTTATCTTTCTCCATAAGCACTTCCTTATCATTATTTTCAATATACGAGATATAATTTTTTCAAATTTAAGAGCAAATTTATTATCTCAGCTTTAGCTCACTGTAGCTTCTATATTTCCTCCATCTATTACTTTTGCATAGATCTTTAACATCCTTGTACTACCTGAAGAATTTTGTGGTCCTTGTAACACAGCTCCGGTTTTATCATATTCGGCAAAATGCAATTGACACTGAATATTATTGTCGGTTGCTTTCCAAACCAAGGCACCACCTTGATGAGGGCAAACAGATTCTGTTGCGATAAATGAACTAGCAGAATCTCCTGCTGCAATTCTAAAAAACAATACTCCGTTGCTAGTTACTTGATCTCCAATATTCGGCATTCTAGATAGTGCAACCGAAACTTTTGTTCCAGAACTTGGCGGAGGAGTCACAGGAGGAGCAATCCCTCCACCATCATCCCCACTACTACAGGCTACAACACAGGAACCTGCACAAACCAAAATCAACCCTCTACTTACAGTGCTTAAAAATTCGTCTCTTTTCATAATATTTTTTATTTAAAGGTTAATTTTAATCCCTCATGGAGGGTTTAGTTCCTCGAGGATTACCTCGAATTTTAAAATTATTTTTTCCCGAACCATCGGGATAACTCGTGGACTTGCCCACAGATTCTCGTTTTAGGGTCTTTTCTTGCCGATATAAAAGTTTCTGGAAATAGCAAATCCAAAACGAACTCCACCATCTTCCCAGGATTTCTGAGTATTTGGGATAAAATTATTCTCTATTATATAAGGTGCGTTTTGGAAATTAAGACTAAAAACATGTCCCCCAGTTTCTATTTCAATACCAATACCTAATGGATTATAATATTTGGTATCAAGATTGGAAGGTTTTCCAAGTCCGTTTACCCAAGTATAATCTGCGATTAAAGAAAAACGTTTGGTTAGTTTCAATCTCCCACCCATTCCTAGCACAAACATATTTTCTGAATCTTCCGGATCCATTACTTGAGATCGGGCTAAGAATCCCGGATTGATCATAAATGAGAACGAAGAGGAAAACTTTCGAGCAATTATTATTTGTGCGAAATGTGAAATCCTATCAGACTGATTTGGGAACTCGTTATTTTGAAACTCTTCCCGGGTTATCCAATTGCTTTGGCCAAACAAGGTGACAGAAACTGGAATTCCCGCTTCTTCTTGTTGCAATAATTTATATTTGGCCAGTAAATTATAAGATTCATTAAACTTACTTCGTCCAATACCAATAGTTAGCTCATCTGTAATGCCATAATCAAATCCCAAATAAAGATCTGTAGCTACATCTAGTCCATATAAGGTATTAGAACCTCCAAATTCTCCCCCTATATCCCCAAATCTATGTCCAACCCAAAAAGCAAGGTCGTTTTTTTTCTGTGTTTCATTAGTTTGTAAAAGCACAAGTTTAGTGCTTTTAAAGGTTGCTATAACTCTATCTGGTCTGGAATCCTGTGCAAGTTCATTCATTAAAGAATCTACATCTTGGCTAATGCAAACAGTTGAAAAAAGAAAAAAAGCAATGAGTAATAATTTATTCATAATTAGGTTTTTTGGTAGTTTGCATTTAGTTGAACCTGAATAGTTTCAGCAATATTTTGCCAAAGTAATTTCGGAATTTTAATATTGTGATCTTTGCAGGCAACAACAAAGGTCGTATTCAGCTTGATTTGATTATTATTCAGCTGAAAATTTGCAGGAATTTCAACTTCTTTGGTTACACCATGGAGCGTTAGAGTTCCTTTTATAATTATTACTTGCTCCCTATTACTTGAAATATCAACATTTTGCATTTTCCCTTTAAAACTTGCTTTAGGAAATTTTTCCGATTCCATATAATTTTCATTAAAATGCTCTTGCATCAAAGCTTTTTCGAATTGAAATGTGTTTATTTTTACTTGGAAAGCTATCGCGCCAGTTTCAAGATTTATTACAGAAATTCCTTTATTGGATGCTGCTTTAATATCTTCTATGGGAGCTTCGGAATAAAATTCCAGTTCAGCTGAAGTAGTCTGATATAGTTCTTGCCCAAAACCAACATTTACCATTAAGATGATTATGAGAAAGCTTAAGAATCTGTAGGTAGGGTGCATTATTTTTTTTATTTTAGAAATCTGATTGATTTATTATTTATAAATCTAAGTAAATGTTACCATCAATAATATTTATTTTTTTTGTAATCTTATTTTAAGTTTTATAAATATATACGAGAAAAATTAAATACAGGTTTTTCGTATTTTTCGAAATCCTCAAATAATAGTCCTTCTCTCCAAGATACCCTTTTGGAACTATAAATTTAAAAACCTCCAAATTAGTTAATTAGAAGGCTTTTAAATGTGATTACTTTTAGTTTATTTACAGCGATTATTTAAAATCAGCTTCAACAGCGGTGGCTCCAGCAACCAAAGTCGAGGATAATGGTTTGATATCCCCTCCCGAAGTAGGATATTCAAATATTAAAAATTTCCCATTATTTTGTTTACGCTCTGCTACAAAAATCGCATTTTTTTCAACGCTTAGCCTTACATCCACAGGATTTCCAAGTTCAGTCGATGGACCGTAAATCCTAATTTGACCAGTCATAGGAATAGTTCCTCCATTTCCAGCGATCATAACTTTCGATTTAAAATTCGTGATAATAATCAAACCACCATCAGTTCCATTAGTTGGATCTCCAATATCGGTCAAAACCATAATATCACTGTGTTCATCATAATTTAACCCGTGCGTCCTAACAAGACCCTCGATAGCTACCATTGAAGTTGCGGCAAGTTGTCCCGATTGGGCTTTAAAGAAATCTTGGAAATAGGCAACCTTATTTGTCTCATCTACAATAGCCCAAAGATCCTTATCCGTTACTTGGATGCCCCATACTTCAAAATTTACTTGATGTTCTCTGTATCCACTAATGTTATCAATGTTAACATGGTAACTTTTAAGTTGTCCTGGGGTTTGATCGTCTGCTACAACAACTTTATTGTTATACATAGTTGCTTCCCTACCTTGCATAAATGAAGCTGGACCCATTGCACTAGGAATTATTGCATCACCATCAACATAACTAGATATATTAGGAAGTGCCACTAGCCTGTCATCACTTCTATTTACATGATAAAGGGCATTTCTTTTTTCATCATAAACAATACCATCGGCATCTGCGTAAGGTAAGGAAAAAGCTCTGGGAGTCGGATTATCAAGACCAGTTCCTATATTGAAGGAAGTTAACATACCATTGGTGTTAGAAGAAACAAAAACACTGTTGTCTACATGGGCCTTAGATGTGATTTCGTCTGATTGTAATGCATTTAGCTCTTGAGGTGTCGGTTCATAGGATTCTTTTTCGCAGCTCGTAAAAAATACGGCTAAGAACATGGTTAAAAGGATAAGTTTTTTCATAATAACTGATTAATTAAATTAAATTCCAGTGAAAGTGTCTCTTTCATAGATACTTACGTTATTATTAGTATCTTGGTTTTAAGTTTAGAAAAAAAACCTCTCAATTAGCAAAACTCGGGAGACCATTTTTAAAAAGCAGATATTTGTCTAAGTTTGTAAAAAAATCGGACTTTTTATCTATCGTGCGATTTACCTTCAAAGATTGGTTAGTTAAAGGTTCAGAGATAAAATTTATAAAAAATCTTATAGCCTAATTGTTTTCCATTTATAATAATTCGCTACACTACATCTATCCAACCTTTTTTTCTATTGCTAAATAGTGAGTTACATTTTCACTATACATTGGAATGATTTTAACTTCGCACTCATACGGTGTATGGTCTTTTCGGTAATTTATTATGATTTCTGTAAATGGTTTTAAATCCTTTAATTTTTCCCTAATTCTCTTCTTTGTTTTTGGCGAAGTATTAACGCCTTGTAAAAAATGAGGTTTTTTATTAATTGCAAATGTTTTACTGTATCCTGTCATTTGCGTGAAGCCATCATTAACCCAAACAATTTTCTGTTCTGCATCTGTTATAATTAAGGCATCAAAATCTTGATTTTTAAAAAGAATATCGATTCCGTTTTTCCATTTAGATTTTTCAGCAAATAATTTTACCATTTTGATGTCTCTTTCTATTTTTAAATTCTCCAGGGTTTTAAAATAGTTCTCACTGAAAATATCCCAACTTAATAATGACATATATCTAGCTTTTGATAGTTTAATCTGAGGCTTAATTTTGTCGTATTCTTCGATTGACAAGGAGGAGGAATAAATATCTAAACACATCAATTCCGAAAGATTATTTTTCATAATTCGCTGTTTTTTAAAATATTATTTCTAACAGTTATCTGTGTTTCTGTCAATAAAATAATCTAAATGGGACCTACTGCAATAGTAAATATACATAGAACATTGGAGTAGGAAAGTTTTTGCATAAATTTTAGGCATTGTTTACATACTTTTTTTGTATTCTCCTTTTTAATAATTAAGCTGTCCAATCCTTAATATTACTGACTATTTTAGATAATTTCGTGCACTCTATAAAGCATCCTTTTTATTTAAAGATCTTCCTTTATTTAAACGCGGGGTGAAACTATAATCAAACTTTATAAAGTTTATTTTAAAATTTATTTAATTAATTTAGATTTGTTAAATTTTTATTAAAGACAATTCAGTTTCATAAAAAATTCAGTTTTAAAATTTTAGAATAATTGAGAGCTTAAAGTTTGTCTTAAATTTTTTTAAGTGTAATATGTTCTGTGGAAAATAAGGGGGTTAGTTAATTTATAGATATATTTAGCTATTGAGTTTTTTAAGAATCAGAATTATTTATTTTCATGAGGGAATGCCATATCGGAATTAATATTGGAGCTACCAGCATCCATATTGGCGTTGTTGTATATTCCCATATTGTTGATGAATTTATTTTTCCTACTCCCTCTGATGAATCGCAGGAGCGTATTATAAAATCCAAAATTACCGGTATAAAAGAAGGATGGGCGTGGTCTGAAAGAAAGTGGTCCATGGTCCTGAGGATACAGGTATAAGACACTCCATTAAAGCCACTCAGGTAAAAGGAAAGTGGTTTTTTGAAGATATATGCCAAAAACAATCTCAACTTTTTATTGAAGTTTCAGATATTAATCCTGAACAACGGATGACGAATAACATAATCTTATTAATGAAATATATTAATTAAATTTTTCGCCTATGTTACTTAAATCTTTTAAACTTTCAGTTTTTTTATTGCTGTGTTTCTGCTTTATGTTTAATTCATGTAAAAGTATAAAAAGCACTACTGTCAATACTCAGCTTTTACATCCCGCTATAATTCCGTTACCTGCAAAATTATTATGGGAGAATAAGGCCTATAAAGTTCCAAAAGCTAATACTATATGTTTTAATGATGGGGGAAAAGTGGCGGCTTCTTGGCTTCATAAACTTTTGCAAAGTGCAAATATTGCTGCCACTGTTACATCAGGAAATAATTGTGGTAACTGGAATATCACATTAAATCCTTCTTTAAAATCCAGTTTAGGAGAAGAGGGTTATAATCTCGAAATTACCGAAAACGGTATACAGCTTAACAGCGGTACGAAAGCCGGTTTGCTTTATGCTATCCAGACTTTAAGACAATTTTTTCCGGCGGGGATAGAAAATCAACAACTTTCCTCTGAACAAATAAGTTTAGCTCAGGTAAGTATTTCAGATAAACCCGAGTATTCCTGGAGGGGGACTATGGTGGATGTGGCCAGAAGCTTTTTTGATTTGAAATACCTAAAGCATCATGTGGATAGAATGGCTCTGTATAAGCTCAACCGACTGCATTTACATCTTACAGATGATCAGGGCTGGAGAATTGAGATTAAAAGCAAGCCAAAGCTAACCCAAGTTTCGTCCAGGGGTTCAGTGACGGGCGGTAGATCTGGCTACCTTACCCAGGAAGAATATAAGGAACTTCAGGATTATGCATTAGAGAGAAATATCATAATTATTCCGGAAATTGATATGCCAGGTCATATATATGCCGCACTGGCGGCTTATCCAGAATTAAATTGTGAAAATAATTCAAATATAAATCCCAAAAAAGCAACTCCACCAGAGCCATATTCTGGTGAAGAAGTAGGCTGGAGCAAATTTTGTCTGAAAAATCCTGCCACTTATGATTTTGTTTCTGAAGTGATTGGAGAACTTTCTGAAATTACAAAAGGTCCTTGGATACATATAGGAGGAGATGAAATTGAAGACCCTTTATATAAAACCTTCGTGGTGAAGGCAGATTCCATAGTTAGGCATTACAATAAAATAGCAATTGGATGGGAAGAAGTAACTCAGGCCAAAGTTAGCGATTCATTTATAAGTCAGCAATGGAATGGAAAGACAGAAAGTGTAGTGGATGTAAAAGTAATAGAATCTATATGTTCTCAGTTCTATTTTGACCACGGAAATACTCCTGGACAAAAGGATGTAGCCACCTGGTGTAAAAAGGATGGGATCACCATTAAGGAAGTTTATAATTTTTTAAATACCAACCCCATGGTGATTGGTGTAGAAGCGCCGGTATGGACTGAAAAAGTTCACAGCAACCAGGCGATGGATGACAGGTTCTGGCCGCGATTGACTGCAGTTGCCGAAATTGCATGGACACCCTTGAGCAAGCGGGATTTTTCAGATTTTGCAAAAAGGCTGAGCATGCAGGGGAATAGATTGGGATATATGGGTGTGAATTTCTTTCAAAACCCAGAAATTGAATGGAATAATATATCAAAAGCGGAGCAGGCAGGAGATGTGTTTTCAAATTTTAGTCCTGGCGAGTAGTAATAAAATAAAATCTTTGGACTTTCATAAAAAAATTCCTGTGCGTTACCGCAGGGATTTTTTAATTTCTATACCATCTTGAAAATTCGAAAAACGGAAATTATCTTTCAAAAAAAGCAAGACTTAATTCCTTAGCTATATAATTAGAGCGAAACTTAAATTAAAATTCCCATCGTACAAATGCTTCCATTGCTTCATAATTAGCCAATCCAAGTTTATGATAGTTAACGGCTGTTTCCCTATTGCGTTCTTCGGCTCTTAACCAAAATTCCCTTTCATCATCTCCTGGAAATACCGGCCGATCCTTTTGAGATTGATGCTGAAAAATGGCATTTCTCTTTTTATGGACTTCATTAGGAGAAAGTGGAACCGCCATTTCAATTTCATATGTTTCAAATTCGTCCCAGGCTCCCCGATACATCCATAACCAGCAATCTTTGGTCCATTCGTTTGTTTTTCTCAGACGTTTTAACGCTTCCAGAATAATTTTAAAGCAAACTATATGTGTTCCATGAGGGTCGTCAAAATCTCCGGCTGCAAAAACCTGATGCGGTTTTATTTTTTGGAGAAGGTCCATAGTTATTTTAATATCGGTTTCTTTCAATGGGTTTTTAACCCTCTTGCCTGTCTCATAAAACGGAAGTTCCATAAAATGTATATTTTTGTCTTCCAGACCTGCGTATCTCGCCCCGGCAAATGCTTCAGATTTTCTTATAAAACCCTTTACTTTTCGTATTTCGTTAAGATCAATCTCATTTGGTTTTTTCCGTTTCAGGAATTCGCGCATTTCGGTGTAAATATTTTTAAGCTTTGAGGTGTCTTCACCTATACTGCTTTTAAAATCTAAGGCAAATTCTACATATCTAAGAACATCTGTATCCCATACCGCGGTGTTTCCGGAAGTTTGATATGCCACGTGTACGTCATGACCCTGGTCTACCAGCCTTATAAAAGTACCTCCCATAGATATTACATCATCGTCTGGATGGGGAGCGAAAATAACTACTCGTTTATGGGAAGGATCAGCTCGCTCAGGTCGCTGGCTGTCATCGGCATCTGGTTTTCCACCTGGCCAGCCTGTAATACTGTGCTGTAATTGGTTAAAAACGTCAATATTTATATCGTAAGCTGGTCCTTGTTCTGTTACCAACTGCGCCATCCCGTTACTGTTATAATCTTCCTCGGTTAATTTTAGTATTGGTTTATCAGTTTCTAATGATAACCAGATAACTGCTTTTTTTACAAGCTTTTTATCCCAGGCGCAATCCTTTACTAACCAGGGAGTATTGAATCTCGTTAGTTCTGAAGCGGCATCCTGATCCAGAACAAAATGTACATTATCTGAGAGCTGTAAATAGGTGGCAGGTACTTTTCCTGAAATTTCTCCTTCTACGGCTTTTTTAATAATGGAAGCTTTTTTCTTGCTCCACGCCATTAGGATAATTTCTCGTGCCTTAAAAATAGTTCCTACACCCATGGTAATAGCCTTTGTAGGAACATTTTCCTTTCCTCCAAAATCCCTTGAAGCATCTTTTCGGGTAAGGTCGTCCAGGGTTACCAATCTTGTACCAGAATTGGGTGCAGACCCAGGTTCATTAAATCCAATATGCCCGGTTCTACCTATTCCCAAAATTTGGAGATCTAAACCTCCCAGCGATTCTATTTTATTTTCATATTCCAGGCAATAATCTGCAATATCCTTTTTGGCTAAAGTTCCATCTGGTATATGAATATTTTCCCGGTCGATATCGATATGGCTAAACAGATGTTCATCCATGAAAGCCACATAACTTTGCACGGTATCTGGTTGCATGGGATAATATTCATCTAGATTAAAGGTTACAACATTTTTAAAGCTTAAACCCTCATCTTTATGCATTTTTACCAAATTGGCATAAACCTCAATAGGTGTAGAGCCGGTGGCGAGACCAAGCACCGCACGTTGACCCGACTTCTGCTTGTCTAATATAATCTGGGCAATATTCCGGGCTACGTTTTCTGCAGCTTCAGTTTCTGAGGCATATACATTTACCGGAAGTTTTTCAAATCTAGTTTCCTCTAAAAGGTTTAGTCTTGCCATAAAAAAAATAGTTTTGAGATAGGTTTAGTTTAATTCCGCCTTTTCCATTGCCAAATGCTTTTTAATTACATTATTTACCACAGCTACCGTAGAACCTAGTAAATTGGAATCCCTTCCCAGGTTAGAGAGGCTTATTTTTGTTTTTTCTTTAAGTTGAATCATGCAATACGTATTTATGGATTGCTGAATGGGAGTCGTAATAAACTTTTTTGCTTCCGCGATCTTTCCTACTACAACAATTAACTCAGGATTAAAAATCTGGATAAGTATGGCAATACCTTTTCCCAGATTAATTCCTATTTCTGAAAGGAGGTTAATAGAGAATTGATCTCCGCGATTTGCGGCTTCAATAATTAATTCAGGATCCAGCCGCTCATAATCATCTTCTATCATCATTTTTAGAAGTGAGTTCTCCCCGGAAATTAGTCCATTTTTGGCCTTTTTCACTAACGCGAGACCGGAGGCAATAGTTTCCAGGCAACCTCTTTTTCCGCAGTGACAAAGTTCGCCATCCTCAACAATAGGAATATGGCCAAATTCTCCGGCAAATCCAGAAACCCCGGTATGCATCTTTCCTCCCATAATAATTCCCAGCCCCACTCCCCAGTCCATAGAGATTACCAGCACATCCTTTTTATCTTTAGCCAAACCAAACCTAAATTCTGCCAGACAGGCACTTTTCGCATCATTTAGAATATATACCGGTTTGTCAAACCTTTTTTTTAGGGCTGCCTGCAAGGATTCCGATTCCTGTCCGGTTAAATAATAAGTGAAGTTCTTTCCTTCTTTAGATGAAACCAATCCTGGCATACTTATACCTATACCAAGTAATTTTTCGGTTTCAATCTTTGAACTTTCTATTAGGTTATTGGCGTATTCAAATAAAAAATCTACAATATTCACTTTCGAAGAAATTTTAGAGGGAATATTCTCTTCTAAAATTATAGAATGGGAATTATCTACAATAGCAAGTTTAATATTATACCTATCTATACTAATACTTAAAACGAAAAAAGTATTTTTTTTCAATGCGTATAGATCAGGTTTTCTACCTCCTATAGATTTTCCTTGTCCTTGTTTTTCAATAATTCCCTCATCTGTTAGTTGGTTTATAAGAGCCATAGAAGTTGGAAGACTTAAATTGAAGGTACTACACATTTCTGCATTCGTGCTTACGCCATTTAAATAGAGATACTTTAAAATTCTCAATTTTTGAAAATGCTTCTTTTTTTCAACGTTACTGGTATTCGTGAGATCTTTGTAGAGTATGGAATGTATTTTTAATAAGGTCATTGTATTATCAAAATTAATCGGGAATTCAATTTACCTGAAGTTGAGGATTAAATAATTCCTAAACAACATATTTAATTTTACTTTTTAAACTTAATGTAAAAATTTAAAAAAGTATCTGTAATTAGAAAAAAATTAGATATTTAAGATTATTTTATATATTTATTTTCTGAATTAGAATTTGACTTGAATTAGAAACTATATGTCTATTAAGAATAGGTATACTTCTTTGGACGTTTTGCGAGGCCTGACCATTGCTTTAATGATAATGGTTAATACACCCGGGGACTGGAATAATATTTATGCGCAGTTTGAGCATTCTGTATGGCACGGCTTTACCATTACCGATCTGGTTTTTCCTACTTTTCTATTTGTGGTGGGAAATGCCATGAGTTTTAGTATTAAAAAATTTCAGGATAGAGACAGCACTTATTTTCTAAAACTTTTTAAAAGGAGTTTCATCATTTTTATAATTGGATGGCTTTTAAATGCCTTTCCATTTTTTTATAGAGCAGATAGTGGCAACTGGGAAATTATCAATTTTTGGGATGTTCGATTTTTTGGGGTTTTACAGAGAATAGCCTTTTGTTATTTCGCTGCGGGCTTAATTGTTAAGTATCTAAGCGTAAGGAATATTTCTATAATTGGAGTTTTCTTATTATTTCTTTATTGGGGTTTAATGTATTTCTTTGGCGATTCGGCAGATCCATATAGTTTAACCGGAAATGCTTCGCTGAAGCTGGATATCGCTATTTTTAGGCCGGAAAATCTTTATCATGGATTCGGTATTCCATTTGATCCTGAAGGTTTTCTAAGTACTATCCCGGCCATTGTAAATGTTCTGGCAGGTTACCTGGTAGGTCTCTATATTCAGAAAACGAAAAATAAATCTAAAGCATTCTATACATTGCTTGTTATAGGCTTATTAGCGCTTATTCTCGCGCAGGTATGGGATCTTTGGTTTCCTATTAATAAACCTATTTGGACCAGCTCCTATGTAATTTATTCTACAGGCTGGGATTTGTTGGTCCTAAGTATATTGATCTTATTTATAGAATTATTAAATTTTAAAAAATGGAACTATTTTTTTATTGTCTTTGGAAGAAACCCTCTATTTATCTATATACTTTCCGGAATAATCATAAGTCTATTCCATCTTATACATATTAACGGTGTTAGTGTGAAAATTATAATATATAACAATATTTTTCTAAGTTGGTTGGATCCTTTAAATGCCTCCTTGCTTTTTGCAGTATTCTATATGCTATTACTTTGGCTTATAGCTTTAATAATGGATAGAAAACAAATTTATATAAAGGTATAATTATATACTTAAACTAAGATTTTAGGTATTCATTATATTTTCTGAAAAAAATTCTAACATAATGTCGATTCACATCGTTTTGTTAATATTATTATTTCATATTAATTAATTAATCAATTAATATGAAATAATGAATATGAAATTATTTGCGATACCCTTAGGTTTTTCACGGAGGTATTAAACAGAAACATACTCTTTTTAATCCGGATGGTTTTAATTGTAATGAATATCTTGCCAATTATGAAATTTTAGGCTTTCTGGTTTTAAATATTAGGATTCTTTTTTATTGGATTCAAATAGTTTTCCCTGAAGAAGA
The DNA here is from genome assembly GCA_002364325.1 of Gillisia sp. UBA3175. Taxonomy (GTDB): domain Bacteria; phylum Bacteroidota; class Bacteroidia; order Flavobacteriales; family Flavobacteriaceae; genus Gillisia. The sequence goes on along the minus strand of DEXV01000006.1, from coordinate 253,739 downwards.
TTGGTAAAATATGCATTTCGTGATAATCCTAATCAACCTTAATATTTGTGTATTCTGTATCTGTAATAATAATATTTTCAAAAGCCGATTTTTGATAATGTGTTCCGTGAAATTCTCCAGTTTTTAACTTGTTCAATATCTTTTTATAGTTTAAAGTTCTTGTTCAATGCACGTAGCGTAAAATAAGAATACCTACTTGTTGAATTAACGGATTGTTACATCGTATCTTAATTAGCCAATTTTACACAATTGTCCGCTATTTGATCTTAACCGATATTGCTCACTGGCTTTTTAACAGCAACTTTTGTTTTCCTGAATTGATGGACAAGCTACTGTTCCGTAAGAGCAATAAACACAACAATCTCCTTCGTTTGGTTTTAGGACTGTTTTACAATTCTCACACTTGTAAAAGAATTCACAAGCGTTTGTTGGCATATCCTCTACTTTTTTATGTCCGCAATTTGGACAAGTAATTTCTGATTTTAATATAGTTTCCATTCAAATTTTTTTATTAAAGCATATGTGGTATGTCCGAAGCCAACGTTGGATATGAGAAAATCATTGTTCTAATATCATTAACCTTCATCTTTGTTTTTATGGCCATCGCAAAGAGATTTATGGTTTCTTCTGTATGTGGTCCTATTAGATGTGCTCCCAATACTGTTTGAGTTTCTTCGTCAATTATAGTTTTAAATGCGTATTCAACTACATTCAATCGTTTGGCATTAAACCAATCGCCTGCAGCTTTATAGTTCACTTTATATTTTATTCCCTTCGCTTTCGCCTGTTTTTCGGTGAGGCCAACGGAAGCCATTGTGGGGATTGTAAATACTACTGTTGGCATTGGCGGGTAACTCACTTCTTTTTTATTTCCCTTAATAAGGTTAGAAGCCAACACGTGACCTTCCAAAACCGCTACAGGAGTTAAAAGAAGCCCGCGGGTATCTGCCGCATCTCCGGCAGCATACACACCTGAATTAGAAGAGCTTTGTAAATAGTTATTCACCTCGATCCCCTTTTTGGAATAGGAAATATTTGCTTTTTCCAGATTAAGATCAAAAATAGCAGGTGGCCTTCCTGCCGAATTAAAAACAGCTTCGGCTTTAAATTTGGTTTCTTTACCGTCTTTGTTTCCTTTCACCTCATAGCCTTTTTCGATTTTTTCTATACCAGTGACTTCAGTTTCGAGAATTAATTTCACCCCTAAATTTTGAGTCGCTTCCACCAGATGTTTTACAATATCCTGTTCAAAGTTTTCCAAGGGATTTTTACCACGATGGACAATAGTTACTTGAGCACCAGCAAGAGCAGCGATGTGTGCAAATTCAAAAGCGATATATCCACCTCCTATAAACAGCAGCGTTTTAGGCAAATGTTTAAGATTCAAGAATTCGGTACTTGAAAGCGCATAATTACCTCCCTCAAAATCAAGGACTCTTGGTTTAGCTCCGGTTGCAATTACAATTTTCTTGGCTTCAATAACTTCATCGCCTACCTGCAAGGTATTCCCAGATAAAAATGTAGCTGAGGTGTGATAAGTATCTATGTCTTTATTTTTGTATCCTTTTTCAATTTTAGGAGGCATGGCATCTACAAATGATTGCTTAAAAGCCATAATATCTTCCCAATTGACTTTTGGAACGGTATCTATCCCATTTCCTTTAAGTCTCTGGGCAAAATCGCGAACTTCCGTAGCACCTATAATTACTTTTTTTGGGTCGCAACCTCTCAATGCACATGTACCACCGTAAGGTAATTCGTCTGTAATTCCAACGCTTAAGCCTTTTGAAGCACATTTATTGGCGATGGTTATCCCAGACATTCCAGAACCAATTATAAAAACATCGTATTCTTTCATCTTACTTGATTTGGTTTTTGTCGGTTACCTTATAGCCTATTGAATTTATCGCTTTCTCAATCTCCATTTCATTGGATTTGGTTCTGTCAAATATTATAATTGCATTTCCGTTTTCGTAGGACGCTTTTGAGTTTACAATTCCGTTGAGTTTATTTACTTCGTGGTTTACGTTTTCTTCGCAACCTGCACAGGTCATTCCGCTGATTTTAAATTCAGTTGTTTGAATGTCCGATTTGTCAACTACGATTATTTCTTTTTGTGTGTTCGAGTAAAAAATTCCCGAATAGTAAGGGAAAGCCAACATTACAACAGCAAATGCGGTAACAATTCCCAAAAAGGTTCTGGACTGTATGAATTTTGGTTTCCCTGCCTTGCCGGCAGGCAGGTCGTCTGTATCACAAGAGCAGTCTATCGCTTCTAGAGTTTTTGGTTTTAGTTTTTGATACCAGGCAAAGGCCAACACCAAAAACGTGATCCCAATCAAATAAGGTCTAAATGGCTCAATCCAAGAGAATGTTGAAGCAATTCCGCTTGTTCCTGCGATTAGAGCTAAAACAGGTGTTATACAACAAAGTGAGGCTACTGTAGTCGTAAGTAAACCAGCCCCTAAAAGATTGTAGGAGTCGTTCTTTTTTGTAGATTTTGAACTTATTTTCATTCTTTTGAGATTATTTTAAATTGATTATTTAGGAATTATTATTATCCTGTTTAAACTGCTATTTTATTTGTTTTTATACCTCGAAATATATCGGAGAGTATATGTTCTTCTCCATCATTCAATGAATAATAAAGGGTTTGCCCATCCCGACGGGAAGAGATAATTCCAGCATCCTTTATCTTGCGAATATGTTGGGAAATTGCAGGCACACTCATTTCTAGGATATCTGCGATATCACAGGGGCATAATTCCCCTTCCATTTCAAGTAAAAACAATATTTTCAACCTTACCTTATTGCCTGCAATCATCAAAATCTTGCTCATAAAAGAAAAATCATCTTCTCTTTTGGCAATTACACTTCGACAAGTAATGATTTGCTCGTGATTGGCCTCACTTCGGGTACAGGAAATTTCAAGATTCTTCTTCATGATTTTAAATAATTTAAAATAATATAAGGCAAATATATAATTAAATGTTTATTTAAGCGAATACTTAAATATATGAAGTTTAAAGTTTTGGAACATTTTATATTTTTCGATTTTTTTGCCTTGAATTTGTAAGTTGGTTAGAAAAGCGCTAATATGTGTGGTTTTTTTGCGCTTTTAGGCAACAGAATTCTTAGCTAAGGCAGGTAGCGTGGACTATGTATCTTTATAAAGGATCCTTACAAAGAGTTTTTAGCAGTCTGTTCGAAATATTCGTCTAGCAGGATACTTTACACTTTTCTAACTTGTTAAAGCCACATGACAATTTGCAGCGATAGTCGCAGGGTACTATATAATTAAGGTAAATTTGATTCAGAAACTAAATGTTAAAATCTATTTAATATCACCAATTACAAGTAGTTGCTATTAGCGATTTGTACTTGGATTTACCGAACTACTTTTATAATCAGTTATTAGCCAAGTAAGAAAAACAACAATCACAAAAACTAAATAAAAATTTCGTGATACATCTCCTTCACCATTGCCTAGATAGAATGCAACCGGGATTAAAACCAGTGAAACAATCAATTCAATTATTCCATGAATTCTAAATGGGATTAACTTGAAAACGCCAAATTCAAATTTCGTCATCGTCGTTAATAACAAGTGTATTACGCCTAATATATAGGTAAATATTGAAGTGATTTCTGGAAGATCAAATAGGGTAGGAGATAAAAATAGAAATACCACAACTGCATAATCTATAGCTCCGTGAATTCTTGAATTTAGTTTCATAAATTTTTATTTAATTTCAATTTACAAAATATTATAGTTGATTTTTCGAATTGGTTAAAGCATAATTTCTATCATTCATTAACGTAAGTAACACATCTTATTTAGCTATAGTAATAATTACTGCTGTCCCGGCTGCTTTAATTTAAAACCCGATTTTTCCTTTTCAGCCTCAACCATATTTTCAACATCATTAAGAAGCTGTTTTGCATCATAAACAATCCCATCCTTGATGGTGTATTTTACTCCGCCAACTCTTACTACCTCATTGTCTTCAGTTAATTTTATGGCCCCGGTACCATAAAGAACTTTAAGATTTTCTAGCGGATTTTCTTCCACAATTACAAAATCTGCAAGCTTTCCAATTTCTACAGATCCTATTTTATCACCAAGCCCAAGTGTTTCAGCTCCATTCAAGGTCGCTGCCATAATTACTTCTAATGGGTGAAAGCCAGCTTCCCGTAATAACTCAAGTTCTCGAATGTAAGCAAATCCATATAACTGGAAAATAAATCCCGAATCAGATCCTGCACTAATTCTTCCTCCCCTGTTTTTATATTCATTAATAAAGGTCATCCATAATTGATAGTTCTTTTTCCAGGCAACTTCTTCTTCAGTTCCCCAGTAATGCCAGTAGGAACCATGAGAAATCTTACTTGGCTGATAGAAATTCCATAATGAAGGCAAAGTATAAATGGAGTGCCATTCTGCGGTCCTGGCTCTCATCAAATCGCGGCTTGCTTCATATATATTAAATGTAGGAACAATGGTGAAATCTAATGCCAGCAGCTCATTCATCACTACATTCCATTTTTCAGAATAAGGAGCCGCTGCCTGTGCCCATAGTTTTCCAGCTTCTCCAAACCTGTCCTGCTCATTGTTATAGTTATAATCTGCAGGATAATTTTGCACGGTCCGGTCTGTAAAAAGTGCTTCTGGTAAACCATACCAATGTTCCATACTTGTTAATCCTGCTCTTGCAGAGTGGAGCACGTTCCATTTGGATACCGCCATTTGTGCGTGATGTGCAGCAGATCTCAACCCTAGTTTTTTATTTTCTTCTAAGGCGGCTTTCATAATTTCTGGAGCAGCGCCAAAGAATTTAACTCCATCTGCACCTTTTTTGGCATTTTCCTGAACCCAAGCTTTTGCTTGTGCAGGAGTTGAAATTCCCTCCTTGCTACCTTGTCCAAAAGCGGTGTACGCAAAAATTCTGGGAGCAGTTATAGTATTTGAGGCGCTCTTTGCTTTTTGGTCTAGCACCCATTCCAAACCATTCCCACTTGAAGGATCTCGAATGCTGGTTATGCCGTGTGCCATCCAAAGCTTAAAAACGTATTCTGCCGTAGTTCCCTGTGCTTCCCCACCTATATGTGCATGAGCATCCACAAATCCAGGCAACAAATACATACCATTTGCATCAAGTTCTTTCCCGCCAGATATAAGCTGAGGGCGGTCTTCAGCTTTGATATCCACTCCGGGATAACCTACTGTATAAATCCCTTTAATAATATTTTTTTCCACCACAATATCTACGGGCCCCAATGGCGGTGCACCATTACCGTTAATTAAGGTAACGCCTCTTATAATAAACTGAGGCCATGGTCCATCTCCTTCATCGCTTGGTGGAGCTTTCTGGATTTGTGCAAAAGATTGAAACCCAACTAGACAAATAAAAACAAATAAAAAATGGGTATAAAGGTTTTTCATTAGAGAAATATTTGCTTTAAATATACTTTAATCCTTCTGAAGCTAAGTTTTCCGAATGAAAAAACATTGAAATTCCTAAAGCAATAGAAAGTAGATTGATATTAAGTTGATTAAAATCGGTTATATTTTAGAGACCAAGAGTAAGCAGTTGGGGATTACTAAAGTCCATAACTGCCCCAATATTTAAGCACATAATAATTAGATTTTTTGAAAATTAAGAACCTCGGGTCAAGCCTCGGGAAATTAAACCAGCAATGAGGGATTAATCCTAAGCTGAAATAAATTATTTTTTTTCTGAGATGGCCATTAGCTCTTCTAAATATTTTCCCCAGATTGCCGGATTCGAATGAGTTCCATGTCCGCTGGTTTCATTAGTTATAGGCAGCAGCACAAATTTGGCATTTTCTATTTTTTGAATTTCTTGCTCCATTAAACCTAATTCAGGAGGATTCACTTGATCATCGGCAGAATTAACAGCAATTAAAGGTGCTTTTATTTTTGAAAGATGTGGAGCAGGATTATAATTTCGTGACGATTCAAATGCATAGATCATATCATTAGCATCCATGATGGACAAATATCGCGCTACCATTTTGTCTAACATATCTTCAGATTCCACTCTCGTAGGGGCTTGATTTTGCCACTGTAAAGGACTGCTTACCATGAACATTAATTGACCAATAGCTCCAGCTAGACCCACCTTGGGTTGCTCCTTATAATTTCCATTTTTCCATTCTGGGTCCATTTCAATTAATTTAACAATCATCGCTCTTTGCATTCTATTTCGCCCAGCTATTTCTACCGGTAAACTCGCCAGAGGCATTATTGCATCCATAAAATTGGGATATGTATAACCCCAAACCCAAGACTGCATACCGCCCATAGAAGTACCAGTAACCAAACGTAAATGGTCTACTTTTAAATGTTCTGTCAATAGTTTATAGTTAGCAAGAACCATATCATTATACGTATATTTTGGAAAATCCATACCTAAGCTGTCACTTGGTTTGCTAGACTTTCCATGGCCAATATCATCTGTTAGGATAATGAAGTATTTAGTTGCATCTAGGGTTTGACCAGGTCCAAAAAGATTTCCTGCATATTTAGAACTTAGAAACTGATGTCCGGTTCCGGTTGTACCGTGTTTAATTAAAATGGCGTTATTCATTTTCCCATCTTTACCTTTAGTTGGTTTTCCTAGTGTGGTATAATGAAGATTTACCTTTTCTAATTGCTCACCAGTTTCAAATTTAAATTCATCAATTACATAATCCCCTTCCACAGGAGTAGGATACTCTTGCCCTATTAAACTGAAACTTAAAAAAAAGACAAGAATTGATACAAGAAATTTATATTTCATAAGATTTTTTTTGATAAATAACTGAGTGTATGAACGTCTTTACATGATTCAGATTCTCCTAAATCATTATTTCATTCAAAAACATCTATTGCAAATGTAATTTAGTGTTTTTTTCATTTGTCACCCTTCAATAGTTGCTTTTGGATAAATATGATAATAGGTGTTTTATCTAAGCCGTTTGTAATACTAATGCAGGAGGAGGAATTGTCCAATTTTTAAATCTCAATGTGGTTTTATAAAACCAGTGAATTCAAAATAAGGATTTTTATCGCACATTGCCCCGTAAGCCATACAATGCACTAAATTTATTTTGTAAACTAAAAAGAAGAAATTGTTTATTTAATAGCCCTCTTTGAAAACCTAGGTTTACATCGAGATTGCTCTTTTTGTACAATATTTTTTAGCAAGTATAATGAAGTTGTGTTGTGTGTCCCAAGAGGTTGAGACAACATGGTTAAGACGCTGTTTTACAGCGCAAACCAATGAGAAGCTTTTTTCCTAACCATAGGAAAAGGGCTTTTTTCTTTTAGTAGTGTTTATAGATGATGATTTACCAAATTATTGAATTCTACCTTCATTTTTATTTATAAAAGAGTAATATGCTACTAAATTTATTTTAAAATACAATAATGCTATTTATAAACTGTTATCTTAGAGAACCTAATCATTTTAATACAGATAAATATTTATGAAAAATTTAAAATTTTTATATGTAGTGATATTAAGTATAGTATCGTTACAATCCTGTTCTAATGATGAAGATGTCAAAAATGAAGTTGATCTAAATGCGGTAGCATTTAAAGCTGATGTCCACTTAAGAACTTCAACTCTGTCTCAAAAAATATTAAATTATATTACTGCAAATTATCCAAATCTAACTATTGTAGAAGCTGAAGAAGAGGATAATGGAAATATAGAAATAACCTTGAGCGATGGTACTGAGTTGGTTTTTGACTCTGCAGGAAATTTTTTAGGCGAGGATAATGATCAAGATGATGATTTTGGAGATCATAATGTTAATATATCTGATCTTCCAAAAAGTATTACAGATTTTATAACCGCTAATTATCCTGGGATTTCAATTGAAGAAGCTGAAATTGAAAACAATGGTAATTATGAAATAGAATTAGAAAATGATGTAGAACTAATTTTTGATGCTGATGGAAACTTTTTAGGCGTGGCTCGTGATGAGAATGATAATGACCAAGACGAAGATGAAACAGATATAAATCCCGCAGATTTACCTCAGATAATAAAGGATTATATAATTGCCAATTATCCAAATAATACAATTATAGAGGCGGAAATTGAAGAAGATGGATCTTATGAAGTTACACTTAATAATGGTGTAGAATTAGAGTTTGATGAGAATGGAAATTTTGTGAGTTTAGAGGATGGAAACGGAGAAGATGAAGACGATGATTAATGCAGCTAGATTCTAAAAATTATAAAAGAAAAAGCCCATTATATTGGTTTTTTTTCTTTTTTGATGGTTTTTTATCCCCAGTTAATCAATCTGGAATTTAGCGAATAACGGAAAATGATCTGATCCAAATTTTGGTAAACGTTTAAACTCGATCACTTTAATTCCTTCAGAAACAAAGAAATGATCTAAAGGCCATCGCATTATCATGGATTGTGCATCGAAAGTATTATAAAGTCCACGTCCTATCCGTACATCTTTCAGATTTGCGTTATTACCAAATAATCTAGAGGTATTAGACCAAGAAACATCATTAAAATCTCCAGCTACAATAGTAGGAATTTCATTACCAGAAACAAGTTTTCCAACCTTTGTAAGCGCAATTTCTGACTGCTCCTCTTTTGCTTTTTCACCTATATTCTCTGGATATTTATCACTTGGAAATGGTGCAACGGGATGTACACCGTAAAATTTAAATCTAGCTCCTGAGGCTAACATAATTTCGGTATTAAAAGATGGTACTTTGGAATGATTAAGGAATTGTATTTCGTGTTTCTTTATTCGAAATTTGGAATATAATGCCATACCGTAGGCATTATTCAACGGATTTAATATAGTATATGGGTACATTTCTGTTAATGGTTGGAGCTTTTGCACCCACCAACTGTCTACCTCCATTGCTAAAACCATATCTGCATTAGAATTTTTTACTATTTCCAAAAATGCATTAGCATCTTTATTTTTAATAAGCACATTAGCTATTAAAATTGATACTACTTTATCCTCATTAATTTCTGAAGAATTGATGGTTTGAACTACTTTATCCCCTACCAAATAGGATGAAATAAAGCTAAAATGGATGAAAACTGAGGCTAGTAGTCCAACTGAGAAGGCTATTGATGCAAAGTTCCATTTTTTGTTATTGATCAAAAATAAGATCAACACCAGAACCCCTAATATAAACTGTTGTAAACGCGGAAAATCGAGAATTTTTAAATACCATTTAGGAATATTGTAAACCAAAGAAAGTAAACTCGCAATAATTAATAGGAAGCCAATTACTACTAGTGTATAACGTACTATTAAATGTAAATTTTGCGATTTGAACATTTCTTAATTTATTTGTTTAAATAAATTTAAGAAATTAACCAACAGTGGCAATCAAATTTCCGTTTTCTACTGTTTTAGCATATATCTTAAGCATTCTGGTAGATCCGGCAGAATTTTGTGGGCCTTGTAACACGTTTCCACTAGTATTGTAGGTTGCAGAATGGAGCTGACATTGGATCCTATTATCATTTACTCTCCATACCAAAGCTCCACCTTGATGAGGGCATATTGCCTCAGTAGCAATAAACGAACCGGCTATATCTTCTTCAGCAATTCTAAAGAACAGCACACTATTAGACTTTATCTGATCTCCCACATTTGGCATGGATGAAAGTACAACAGAAACCTTTGTTCCAGCAACTGGATTGGGGGTTGGGGGGCGAGGGGTTCCTTCCGCTCCATCATCACCAGTGCTACAACTTACCATGCAAGAACCAGCGCACACTAATATAAGACCACCACTTAAGGTGTTTAAAAAATCATTTCTCTTCATAGTATAGATATTAGGCTTTGTTGTTTTTTAAAGGACATGTTTAAGATATTAAATAAATGCAAATATTCAAAAATTTGTCTATTTACATGATTATTTTTAATTTTATATACATGTATAATAATTATATACGACAGAAAAGCTTAAATGGTTGTGAAATAAATAAATTTTTTTGATTTATGAAGATTTATGAAATTCTAAAAAGCGATCAATTCTTTGTAATCCCAAACTTTATAGATGAACAGAAGTAAAAATGCAAAAGCAATTACAAACTCCATAAAACTTGAAGCTAAAAATCCAAGAAAAGAGCCAAATGCTGCTTTTAAGGCGGATCTAGAACTACTTTTATTTACAATTTCTCCTACAAAAGCACCAACAAAGGGTCCAATTAAAACCCCGAATGGGATTGGAGCAATTAAACCTACCACTAAACCAATAGTTGCTCCTATCATACCAGCTCTACTTCCTCCAAATCGCTTTGTGCCCATTGCAGGGATCATGAGATTTAAACTATAAATAGAAACAGCTATAACCAAGGTGATACCTAATAGCCAATAATTCATTGGGATGGATGGGGCAAGATGTAAAACTAATAAGCCTAACCAACTTACGGGAACCCCAGGGAGTACAGGTAGAAAACTTCCTAAAAGCCCAACGATCATTAATAGGGCACCAATAAGTATTAAAATAAGATCCATAGTGTGGTTGATTTCGGCTAAATTATCAAAATATTTAAAACTTTAAACTAATTCATTAGTTCAACTAATAATTTAGTTTTACCTTAGCTAAACAATATTCAATCCAAATGAAACAATTAACGAAAGCCGAAGAAGAGATCATGCAGATCTTATGGCAACTTAAAGAGGGAAATGTTGCGGGAATCATGGAGGAGATGCCCGAACCAAAACCCGCATATAATACGGTGTCTACTATCGTTAGAATTTTAGAGTCTAAGGATTTTGTAGGGCACAGGAAAGAAGGGAAAGGCTATATCTATATTCCTTTGGTAGATAAAGAAACGTATAGTAACCAGAGTATGAACAAGCTTATGGATAATTATTTTAATGGTTCTTTTAAAAGTATGGTTTCCTTTTTTGTGAAAAAGAATGACTTGGACACCAAAGAGCTGGAAGCTATTTTAAAGGAAATTAATAAAGAGGAGTAATATGCAAGCGTACATTATACAAGTTGTTTTATTTCAGCTGCTATTTATAGTGGTTTATGAAGTGTTGTTAAAAAAGGAAACATTTTTCAGTTATAACCGGGGCTATCTTTTGCTAACCCCAGTTTTGGCCTTTCTCATTCCTTTTTTAAAAATAGAACTCCTAGGAAATGTGATTCCAGATGAGACAATTGGCGTAATGCTTCCAGAGGTTGTTCTTGGGAATGTAATTTCCCAATCGGTAGATCCGGGTTCAGCAGAAATAAACCCTGCAATAACTACTTTTAATTGGTGGGCGTTGATATACTTTTTAGGTGTGTTCGTTTCTCTTTTCATATTCGTTAAAAAGTATGTGAGCCTTAGTCAAATGTTCAAATTTCAGCAGATATGGATAGAGAAAGAATTTAAGATCATAGAAATACCTAATTCTACCATTGCTTGCACTTTTTTTAAAACCATTTTTCTGGGCGCATCCCTTTCTGCAGAAGAAAAGCAATCCATTATTTCTCATGAACAAATTCATGTAAAGCAAAGACACAGTATCGATCTTCTGTTTTTTGAATTGTTAAGAATTGTTTTTTGGTTTAATCCTTTGGTATACATCTATCAATCTCATATTACCGGCGTGCATGAGTTTCTTGCAGATAAGGAAGTTGTAAAGCATACCGAAAAAAAACAATACTATCAGCAATTATTAAATACTGCATTTAACACGCAAAATATTTCATTCATCAATCAATTTTTTAGTCATTCATTAATCAAAAAACGAATAGTTATGTTACAAAAATCACAATCTAAAACCATCGCAAAATTTAAGTATTTTGTTTTAGTTCCATTAATTATGCTGATGTTGACTTATACATCTGCAACCTCCCAAACCACCGATTTTGAAATTAATATTTCAAATTATAGTGAAGAAGATCAAAAGTTAATTAAGGATTACAGAAACGAATTGCAGAATATGAAAGCAAATGGAGCAAGCTTTTTTGAAATTGCTGATGTATTTATGATAGATAAAGATGAACATATAAAGTCCAAGGAGGCATTTTATAGGTTTAAGGTTTATATAGAAAATATGTTCAATGAAACTAATAAGAAAAAAGATGATAAATTATATGAAATTTCAGAAAAATTTCAGAATCAAACTTATGAAGATTATGTAGCTTATAGAAAAACCCAACCAATCATTGAGGTTGTGGAAGTTCAAGATTCAAAAGATTTTATGGATGTTCCATTTGCAGTTGTAGACCAAATCCCAATCTTTCCAGGTTGTGAAGATGTGGATGGAGAGGGTGCTATGAAGGACTGTGTTTCTAAAAAGATTCAAGAACATGTGCAAAAGAACTTCAATACTAATTTAGGGAAAGAGCTAGGTTTTACTGGCGTGAACAGGGTTATTGTTCAATTTAAAATAGATAAAAATGGAGATATCACATCGGTAAGGGCCCGAGCTCCTCATCCAGAATTGGAAACAGAAGCTATACGAGTAATTAATACGCTTCCTAAAATGATCCCAGGAAAGCAAAAAGGTAAAGAAGTAGGAGTTATGTATTCTTTACCTATAGTTTTTCAGGTTGAAAAAGTTAAAGAAGTAGATGAAAAGAATTAGTGTGTTAATTCTATTGTTAGTTTTAAAAGTCGGGGCTCAAACTCCGACTTTAATTGCAGATAGTTTGTATGCCATCGGGAATTATTCTGAAGCCATTGAACCTTAAATAAGATTCCAGAACCAACTGAAGCGGTACAATTGCGACTAGCTAGATATTATGAGGCTAAAGGTGAATTAGAAATAGTTTTGGATAATTACAAGTCGGTTTTAGAAAAGCATCCAGAGAAACTTTTAACTACTATATCTTATGGAGATGTTTTGGTGAAAGCAGGTAAGCTTCAGAAAGCAGATAGTTTATTTGAAAATCTTACCGAAAAATATCCAAAAAATGCTTCATTTCAATTTAAGCTAGGTTCGATCAAAGAAAAACTTCAATATAGCACCTATCTGGATTTTTTAGAAAGAACCATAATTCTGGAGCCTACGCATCAGCAAGCCTTGTACAAATTAGCTAAAAATGCGTTGAGTTATAGAGATTTTACAACTTCAGAAAAATTAGCGCTTCAAGGTTTAAATACTAATCCAAATAATGCCTCACTTCTTTCTATTCTTGCACAAACTTATTTTAATGAGAATTCTTTTGTTTTGGCAATTCCTCCTTTGGAAAAACTATTAGAACTGGCACAAGGAAATGAATTTGTGCATTCTAAATTGGGTTTTTGTTACTACAATCAGAATAATTTTGAAGATGCGATAACACAATATAATATGGCACTGACTTATGAAGATAGAAACTCAGACACGCATTACAATCTGGGTAAATTATATGCAAAACAGGGAGATCTAAAAAAGTCGGAAACCCATTTGCTCATGGCTTTGCTAATTAAAAAACAACCAGTAGATTCTGAATTTCTGAGTTTGGCACTCACTTATAAACTTCAGGAAAATCATCAAAAAACATATGAATATTGCAACAGCGCATTAGAGGAAAATCCGAATAATGAAAGAGCCTTGTATGAGCGAGCAGTGGCGGCAGATAATTATTTTAAGGATCAAAAAACCGTGCTAAATCACTATCAGGCTTATTTGAATAAATATGAAAAGGACGGAAATGAAAACTTGGTTTATCTCAGCAGATCTAGAATGAAAGATATAAGAGCTGAATTGCACCTAAAAGGGGAATAGTTTTCCCTAAGCTGCTTAATTTCACTATTTTTGACAATCAAAAGTCTAGATAGTTAGCTATATGAGAAAACCATTACTCCTATTACTTTTACTTATTCTAACAAGTTGCAAGGATTTTGAAACAAAGAAGATCACTTCAGAAGAAGTATTGGATCAGGAATCAAGATCGTTAAATTGGAAAGAAGTAGATGAATATCCTGCTTTCGAAAACTGTAAATCTGTTAAAGAAATAGAAAAGGCTCGAAATTGCTTTGAGACTACCGTTGCTAATTCTATTTATGCGTATCTAACCAAGAAACAACCAATTGTAACCCAGTCTATAGATGATACACTTTTCCTGTATTTGGAGATCTCCAAATCCGGGAGGCCAATTGTAGATTCGGTTAGCGTGGATACACTTATTACCAATCAGCTACCAGAATTAGAATTATGGATAAAGCAAAGTGTAGACTCTTTACCTAAAATTTATCCGGCTATAAAAAGGGGCGTTCCAGTTTCCAGTGTTTTTAAAATGCCTATTCTTATAAAGGCGGAATAGAATTACAATTAACAATTAACAATTAACAATTAACAGTTAACAGTTTAAAGTTAGCAGTGATCAGTCAACAATTTTGCAGAGGAAGGTCACTTCGAGCATTTCGACTGCGCTCGATTCAGACTAAAATTGATATATTATTTCTTAAAACTTCTTCCTTTCCATTTAAATCCTGAAAACATGGAAATTAGTGCCACGCTTGTGGAGAAAAATGGATACACGATACTACACCACAAATAATGGCTTAAAATGTATTTCTTTCTGAAGAAATTCGTAGAGAAATAGAGCAAGCCAAGATCTGCAATAAACTTTAGAAGAAAACTAAACATTAAGCCTTGGTAAGGGATTAATTGAAGTAAACTGACCACTATCGTAATTATAATAAGAAGATTCATTACAAGCACGCAAAGCCCGATTATTTTAGGGAAAAGAGCAGTATATGCTGAAGTTTTAGCAGCCCATCTTATTCTTTGAGCATACAACTGCGAAATGGATCCTTGTGCTTTGGTAAAAACAACTGCTTTTTTCGATTTTAGAAATTCGGTTTTTAATTTGAGTTCATGAAATTTTTGAAGCAAGAACACATCGTCTCCACTTGAAATATCAAAATTTCCATCGAAACCTGAAGCTTCATAATAAGTTTTCTTTTCATAACACATATTTGCCCCATTGCAAATGAATGGCTGCTTTAATCCGAAGCCGCCAATTCCCACTGCCTGAAGACTCATAAAATCTAATTCCTGAAAGGCTATGAGGTAATTTAAGAATTGCTCTTTAAAAGTATTCACTTTAAAAAAACTTACCGGGGCAGCTATCAATTTAGCATCGGTCTGTAAAACACATTCATTAAACAGTTGCAGCCAAGAAACTGGAACTTCACAATCGGCGTCGGTGGTTAGAATATAATCGAATCTTGAAAGTTCTATCGCAGTTACAATGGCATCCTTTTTAGGAGAATTGGTTTTTCTTTTATTATTTATCACAGAGAATTGAAGCTCTGGATGGCTGCGTTTAAAATGAAAGCAAACTTGTAGTGATTTGTCTTCAGATTCGTCATTCACCAAAATTATCTCGAAATGTGTACTTGGGTATTCCAAATTAGAAAGGCTGAGTAAGAGTCTGGGTAGATTTTCAGCTTCATTTCTAAAAGGAACAATGATGGAAAATTTAGTTTCTGCTGCTAATCTTTCAGATTTAAAAACTTTTACCGACTTCCATCCATACATAAGCAGCAGCATTAGCAGGAAATATGCAGCAGAGATCAATGCAAGAAAGAGGAGAAAGAATTGCATAGATTAGAAAATGCGAATTAAGGAATTGCTAATTAGAATTATGTAGCTTTGTAAAGCCCATTCAAAAGTAAACAAACTATTAAATATGGGTGCTAGCTAAAGACTTTCCGCTTTTGAAAACAGAACGAATTATTTTAGGAATAGATCCCGGAACCACAATTATGGGTTTTGGCTTGATCAAGGTGGTGAATAAAAAGATGGAATTCTTGCAGCTTAATGAGTTGCTGCTTCAGAAATATAGCGATCCTTATATTAAACTAAAACTCATTTTTGAACGCACGGTAGAGTTAATCGACACTTTTCATCCAGATGAAATTGCGATTGAAGCTCCTTTTTTTGGAAAAAATGTGCAATCTATGCTGAAGTTGGGAAGAGCTCAAGGAGTTGCTATGGCTGCAGGATTATCTAGAGAAATCCCGATAACCGAATATTTACCCAAAAAAATTAAAATGGCGATAACCGGAAACGGAAATGCAAGCAAAGAGCAAGTAGCTAAAATGCTTCAGAGTTTGTTGAACTTAAAAGAATTGCCTAAAAATTTAGATTCTACAGATGGATTGGCAGCGGCAGTTTGCCATTTCTATAACGCAGGAAGAGTAGAGATTGGGAAAAGTTATACCGGTTGGGATTCTTTTGTGAAACAAAACCCAGGTAAACTTAAAAAACAATAAACAATAAACTATTATCAATGAGCAATGAGTGAAATTAATAATCCTCTTTCGGAAAAGTCGTATTCTTTTGCATTGCTAATTGTTGGAATTTATAAGAATTTAATTGTCTCAAAAAAAGAATATGTTTTATCGAAACAACTATTGAGATGTGGAACATCCATAGGGGCAAATGTTGCGGAGGCTAATGGGGCTATTTCTAATTCAGATTTTTCGGCTAAGATTTCCATATCTTATAAAGAAAGTCTTGAAGTAAAATATTGGTTGTCACTTTTGAAAGACTCAGAATATTTGCAATTAGATACATTCCAAAATGAGTTTGAAAAATCAGATGAACTATCCAAAATAATGTTTTCAATTTTGAAAACTACAAGAATAAAAAATTGATTATTGCTAATTGATCACTGTTAACTGAAACAATGTCTTCTCTATACATTCATATTCCTTTTTGCAAACAGGCCTGTCATTATTGTGATTTTCATTTTTCTACTTCAATTAAGAAGAAAAGTGAACTCGTAGAAATGCTATGTAAGGAAATGCAGCTTCGAAAGGATGAGTTGAGTTCTAATAAAATTGAAACTATTTATTTTGGAGGTGGAACACCTTCCTTGCTTTCTTCAGAAGATCTAAAGCACATTTTTGAAGCTATTAATTTCAATTTCAAGATAGCTGAAGATGCAGAGGTCACTTTGGAAGCCAATCCAGATGATCTTTCCGAAGAAAAATTACAGATCTTTAAAGATGCCGGAATTAATCGATTAAGTATTGGTGTGCAGTCTTTTTTTGAAGAAGATCTTCAAATGATGAATCGCGCTCACAATGCAACTGAAGCCTTGGGAAGCATTAAAATGGCTAAAAAGTATTTCGATAATATTTCTATCGATCTTATTTATGGAATTCCAGAAATGAGCAACGAGCGCTGGAAAAAAAACATTGAAATTGCATTAGAGCTTGGTCTGCCGCATTTTTCTTGTTATGCCTTAACCATCGAGCCTAACACAGCCTTAAAGAAGATGATAGAAAAGGGAAAGATAAAGCCAGTGGATGATGATGCCGCCAGAGCGCATTTCGATATTTTAACTACAACTCTTAAGGCTCATGGATATATTCAATATGAGTTCTCAAACTATGGAAAAGAAGGTTATTTCTCAAGGAATAATACGGCATATTGGTTTGGAAAACAATATTTGGGTATTGGCCCATCTGCCCATTCTTTTGATGGTTCAAGACGAAAATGGAACGTGAGCAACAATACAAAATATATTAAATCGTTGGAAAAAGGAGAATTGCCTTTTGAGGAAGAAGTACTATCTGAAGCAGATAGATATAATGAATATGTGATGACGCGCTTGCGAACGATGTGGGGGATAGATCTTGCAGAAGTTAAAGAGCAATTTGGCGAGAAATTTAAAGAGCATCTTTTAGCGGAAGCTTTAAAGGAAATAAAATTGGGGATTCTAGAAAAGGAAGGGGAGCGGCTACTAATCACTACAAAAGGTAAATTTTTAAGTGATGGAATTGCCAGTAACTTATTCTTTTTAAATTAGTGATACAAATTAACTCTGTAAAAAGAGTACCGGAATGATAGCAGAAATAAAACATCAAAATAAATCATATACAATAGATCTATCCAAGCCTTTGGATATTTCTTTAAGCTTGCGGGGAGACGATAAAAATCCGGTTGCCTGGTATTTAAATGCTCCAAAGATCCAACCTGTGGTAGATGGCGATTTTATAGGAAAGGTTACTGCCGGGAGTTCTACCAACTTCAATAATATTTCGTTCAATCCTCATGGGCATGGTACACATACCGAATGTGTTGGGCATATCACTAGAGAATTTCACAGTATCAATGAAACTTTAAAGACCTTCTTTTTTACCGCACAGATTATTTCTGTGGAACCTGAAAAGAGGGGAGAAGATCTGGTGATCACAGAAGCACAAATACGAAATCTATTAAAAGGAGAAGAGGTGGAGGCTATTGTAATAAGAACATTGCCTAATTATATAGATAAACGAAGCAAAAAATATTCACATACCAACTGGCCATATCTGGAAGAAGGAGCCGCGAAATATATTCGGGAATGTGGAATAAAACATTTATTGATCGATCTGCCTTCTGTAGATAAGGAGAAAGATGAAGGGAAACTTTTAGCGCACAAAGCTTTTTGGGATTATCCCAAGAACTCCAGATTGGATGCTACTATTACAGAATTGATCTATGTTGCCAGCAAGATTGAAGATGGGTTTTATATGCTTAATCTGCAAATAGCATCTTTTGAGAATGATGCAGCACCAAGTAAACCGATACTATATAAAATAATATGACATGAATATCATTTTAAGATTAGAAGAATTTGGGATGCTGTTACTTGGTATCCTAGCCTTCAGCTTTCTTCCTTTTGTTTGGTGGTGGTTTCTGGTTTTTATATTAGTCCCCGATATAGGGATGTTAGGATATTTATTTGGCTCTAAAGTAGGAGCATTTTCTTATAACTTATTTCATCATAAAGGTGTCGCAGTTTTAATAGGTGTAATTGGTATTTATCTCAATTCCACTTATATGCAATTAGCAGGAATCATTCTTTTTTCTCATGCCTCTTTCGATAGATTATTTGGATATGGATTAAAATATGAGAAAGGATTTAAATTCACACATCTAGGCAAAATAGGCAAATAAAAAACCCGCTTCAAATAAATGAAACGGGTTTATAAAATTTAACTTTTAGAGATTATCCTAAAGCTACTCTTTCAAAAGCAACAACTTCAAGACCTTTGTCTACAGACTCTACGTAAGCAGAGATACTCAATTTATTGTCTTTAATATAATCTTGATTCACTAAAGTATTGTCTTTAAAGAAACGGTTTAATTTACCTTTAGCAATGTTGTCTAACATTCCTTCTGGCTTCCCTTCTTGTCTCAATTGATCTTTAGCGATCTCTATTTCCTTATCGATAACAGACTGATCTACTCCAGCTGCATTTAAAGCAACTGGGTTCATCGCAGCAGCTTGCATCGATACATTCTTAGCAGCTTCTTCAGCACCTTCTACATTTTTAGAAAGACCTGTAAGAACAGCGATCTTGTTTCCAGCGTGGATGTAAGAACCAACAAAAGGAGCTTCCATAGTACGGTAATCTCCAATCTCGATCTTCTCACCAATTACTCCTGTTTGTTCGGTTAATTTATCTTCAACAGAAATCCCCTTAAAGTCTGAAGCTAATAATTCTTCTTTTGAAGATGTAGACAAAGCTAGATCTGCAATAGCGGTAGCCATAGCTACAAAAGAATCGTTTTTAGCAACAAAATCAGTTTCACAGTTAAGAGAAATAATTACTCCTCTAGTAGCAGCGTCGTTCACTTTTGCAATAACTGCACCTTCAGAAGAATCTCTGTCGGCACGTTTTGCTGCAACTTTCTGACCTTGTTTGCGCAATAAATCTGTCGCTAAATCAAAATCACCATTAGCTTCAACTAATGCTTTTTTACAATCCATCATACCGGCTCCGGTAGATTGTCTTAATTTATTTACTTCTGCGGCTGTTATATTTGCCATGATGTTTAAAATTTTTTAGTTTTTAATAAATAAGTCGCTTAGCTTTTTTTTAAGAAAGAACTAAACGACTTATATTTTACTTAAAAGATTGTCTAATTATTCCTCTTCCCCAGAAGCATCAGCTTTCGCTAAAGTTTCTTTTTTAGATTCTAATTTAACGTCTTTCTTAGCTTCTTTCATCGCTTTTTTATCTTCAGCATCTTTAGAAGGAACTTCTACATCTGCATCAGTTTCAGCTTTCGCTTTTTTAGCTTTTGGAGCTTTGGTTGCTTTTTCATCAGATCCTTCATCTTTAGCATCTTTAGTAGACTTTCTTTCAGAAAGACCTTCTATAATAGATTCTGCCATGTAAGAAACAACTTTGTCAATAGATTTTGAAGCATCATCATTAGATGGTATTACATATTCTACCTCACGAGGATCAGAATTTGTATCTACCATTGCAAAAATTGGAATGTTTAATTTTTGAGCTTCTTTAGCCGCAATGTGTTCACGGGTAATATCTACAACAAATAGAGCAGAAGGAAGACGGCTCATGTCTGAAATAGAACCTAAGTTTTTCTCTAACTTAGCTCTTAAACGGTCTACTTGTAAACGTTCTTTCTTAGAAAGAGTGTTGAAGGTACCGTCTTTTTTCATTCTATCGATAGAGGACATTTTCTTAACAGCCTTACGAATAGTAATAAAGTTTGTAAGCATTCCACCAGGCCATCTTTCTGTGATGTAAGGCATGTTGGCTCTCTTTGCTTGTTCAGCAACGATTTCTTTAGCTTGTTTTTTTGTAGCTACAAAAAGTATTTTTCTTCCACTAGCAGCGATCTTATTAAGAGCTTCACCAGCTTCCTGCATCTTAGCAGCACTTTTATATAGGTTTATGATGTGAATCCCATTGCGTTCCATATAGATATATGGGGCCATGTTTGGGTTCCATCTTCTTGTAAGGTGTCCAAAATGTACACCTGCATCAAGTAATTCTTTTACTTCTACTTTGTTTGCCATTTTTGTAATAGTTTACGTTCTGTTGAGATAGCAACCCCGCTAAGGCGTGGTTTAGATGCTAAACTAACCTCCGACACTTCGACACACTCAGTGTGACATCGGAGCAACAACAAAAATTTTAATTTTTAAATGAACTTGTGGGCAGTGCCCAATGATATTAACGTTTAGAGAACTGGAATTTCTTTCTAGCTTTCTTCTGTCCGAATTTCTTACGTTCTACCATTCTTGGATCTCTGGTCATTAAACCTTCAGGCTTTAAAGTAGCTCTGTTTTCCGGGTCTAATTCTACCATCGCTCTAGAAATAGCAAGACGGATAGCTTCAGCTTGTCCAGTGATACCACCACCATAAACATTAACTTTAATATCGAAGTTCTCTTCGTTACCAGTCATGTTAAGAGGTTGCATTACCTTGTAAACTAAAGGTCCTGTAGTGAAATAATCGTTAAGATCCTTTTTGTTGATAGTGATGTTGCCTTTTCCTTGTCCAACATATACACGTGCAACAGCCGTTTTTCTACGGCCAATTTTGTGAATAACTTCCATTACAAAAGATCGTTTAGGTTGATAGTTTTAGGCTTTTGAGCAGTATGATCATGTTCTGATCCTGCATAAACCTTTAAATTACGGAATATAGCTGCCCCTAATTTATTTTTAGGTAGCATTCCTTTTACCGCATTTTCAATTAACCTTTCTGGTCCTTTATTGAATAATTCGGTTGCAGTTAGACTGCGTTGTCCCCCAGGATAGCCAGTATGGCGAATGTATTCTTTAGAATCCCATTTTTTACCTGTTAAGTTGATCTTATCGGCATTGGTAACAATTACGTTATCACCGCAATCAACGTGTGGGGTGAAGTTAGGCTTGAATTTCCCTCTTAGTAATTTTGCAACCTGAGTAGAAAGACGACCTAAAGTCTGACCATCAGCATCCACGTGTACCCAATCTTTGGTCACGGTAGCCTTGTTGGCCGATACTGTTTTGTAGCTTAATGTGTCCACACTAATTAATTTTACTTGTTATTAAACATTCCATTCCCTGCCCCTAGATAAATCTATCGGGAAAACAGGGGTGCAAATGTACAATTATAAATTCAGAATGCAAATAGGACTTTCATTAATTTATTAGAACAGAATTCATTGGTTCTCAAGTCCTTTTAATTCTATAAAGAGTAACGGCAAAAGTAAAAAATATTCTAATTCACATAATTCTGAAAATCTTGTAAGAATTTCTTTTTAATTCCTACGTTATAGCTATTACTTAGATGTTTAAAATACATAAATTCACGATAAAGAGTAATTTTAATGTTAATATTGTCATAAAATTGTAATTTAAAGACTTAGGTTTGTCCTTTAATAAGCCCAAAATCAATAATCTTCATGATGAGAAATTATAAATACACCCTGCTGTTTATTCTTACAATTATCTTGTTTTCTTGTAGCAAAGAGGATAGTACTTCAGATTCTACTTTAAAAATGAGTAATTTTGAAACTACTATTAATCCGGATGATTTAGTTGGAGAATGGAAACTATCTGCCATGACTGCCGATACTTTAGTGGATCTTAATAAAGATGGTGCTGGAGATAAAAATCTTTTAAAAGAATCTTCTTGTTTTAATGATATGAAGGTTATTTTTAATCATGATAGAACATTTTCTACCACCAACGCACGTTTAGATTTTAATGGTGGAACTACCAATACAGAATTTGTTTGTGTGAAAAATCGAATTGATTTTGGAACTTGGAATATAGAGGGTACAGATCTTATTTTGAATATAAATATTGATGGAACAATCTATACCGAAAGAAAGCCACTTAATTATAACACTACTACATTTGCATTTAATGTTTCCAAAGCAGAGTCCAAAGCTTACGTAAGTGACCCAGGAAATACTTCAGCTTCAAAAATCACTATTTTATCACTGGAATATACTAGAATATAAAAAGGCAATTTTTTAATTAAAAGCTGTCTTGTTAATGCGAGACAGCTTTTTTTATTTGATGTTCGATTTCTTTTAACCAGAATAGTTTCGATTAATCTATTTGGATCTATTATAAGCGCCTATCTAATACTTTTAATGTTTCTGGTTCTTAACGAGAAATTAATTTCCTAAAATTCATATTAAAGTCTTAAGGCTTATATATACTCTATAAATCTTATTTCTAATCACATCGATCTTTAATATAAAAAAAGCCTCCTGAAAAGGAGGCTTTAATAATTTAATAATTTAGATTAGAATCCGCTTACATTTAAACGTCCGCCAGTAACACATTTTCCATTTAAAGAAGCAGTGGGTACTGCAGAAGTCATAATAGCATTTTTAATTTCCGCAGAAGTCGCTCCTGGGTGAGACGCTGCATAAAGCGCTGCTCCACCAGAAACATGAGGCGTAGCCATAGATGTTCCACTATAAGTAGCATATCCAGAAAGGGTTTTTCCTTTAGATCTTACAGGTACAGAAGAGTAAATTCCAGACCCTGGCGCTCCAATATCTACAGTAGTGGCACCAAAGTTAGAAAAACTACTTAATCCACCAGTGTTAGTAATAGAAGCAACTGCAATAATATTACTATTGGTATATGAACCTGGATAAGATAGATTAGCGTCATTATTGTTTGTATCATTTCCAGCTGCAGCTATAAATAAGATACCTGCTTGGTTCGCTCTTTCAATAGCATCGAATAATCCTTGAGAGAAGCCGCCGCCACCCCAAGAGTTACTTGTAGCAACTAAATTTATACCATGACGTTGTTTTAGGTCTGTAAAATAATCTACTGCCTTAATAGCATTAGCAGTTGTTCCACCACGTAATCCTAAAAATTTACCGCTCATTAATTTTACATTCCAAGCAACACCAGCAATTCCTTTTCCATTGTTACCAACACCACCAATGGTTCCAGCAACGTGCGTACCGTGATCATCATCTACACCATCAAATACACTACTGTCATTTCCGTCGAAATCCCAACCATTAACATCATCTACATATCCGTTGTTGTCATCATCTACACCATTTCCGGCAATTTCTCCAGGATTAGTTCCTGCATTGGCAGCAAGGTCTTCATGGTTAAACATGTAACCTTCATCTATTATACCGATAAAAACGGTATTTGAACCGGTATTTCCTGCAGTCCATGCTTCCCCTGCTTGACTACCATATTGGTTAGTTGGTGAAGTTCCGTCTCCATACATTCCCCAAAGGGTTCCGTTAGTGTATGATGGGTCATTAGAAGTTGCATGATGATTATAAATGAAATTTGGTTCTGCATATTCTACCTCAGGGAGTCCTTTCAAACGAGCGATAGCTTCTTGTGTGCTTAGTTTGGAACTTACTAATAAAACTTCATCTTTGTTAGCAGATTTCATTGCGCTAGTGCTTATTGTTTCTACTACTACGCCTCCAATTAGGGATAAAGCATTTGCTTTAGCTTTTGTTCCAAATTCTTCTCCGGAACGAAATTTTACAAGTACTTCATTGGGTACAAATGAAACTTGATCATTGGTAACTGCTGCTTCCGCTTCTTGTTCTGTAGGGAAGTTTTCTTTCTCACAGGAAACAGTTAATAACATTCCAGATGCTATTACTGGAATTAGAAATTTGTTTAATTTCATAATAAATAGGTTAAGTTAAAATGTGGTTAAATTCTTACAAAGATGTGAAGCTAATAAAAATTTGTTTATAAAATAAAAACCTCACCACTTATTTAACTAACTTATTATCAATGTGCCTCTAGCCAATCCTTTCCTTCTCCCAGATCTACATCTAGTGGAACATCCATTTTAAAAGCATTTTCCATTTCAGACTTGATCATCTCACGCATAATGGGTAATTCCTCCTTAAACACATCAAAAACCAATTCATCGTGTACCTGCAGGAGCATTTTGGTTTTATAATTCCCTTCCTTCAATTTTTTGTGAATATTGATCATAGCAATCTTGATAATGTCGGCAGCACTTCCTTGGATTGGAGCATTTACGGCATTGCGTTCTGCAGCTCCGCGAACCACAGCGTTTTGAGAATTTATATCTTTTAAATACCTGCGTCTTCCTAAAACGGTTTGCACATATCCATGATCTCTAGCAAAATCTATTTGTTCACTAATATAATTCCGCAGTTGAGGATAGGTCTCATAATAAGTATCTATTAATTCCTTTGCTTCTCCTCTGGAAAGATCTGTCTGGTTACTTAAGCCAAAAGCTGAAACTCCATAGATGATCCCAAAATTCACTGTTTTTGCATTGCTACGTTGTTCTCTTGTAACTTCCTCTAAAGGCACATTAAAAACCTTTGCAGCAGTGGAGGCATGAATATCCTCACCTTTTTTAAAGGCATCAATCATATTCTGCTCCTTGCTTAATGCGGCAATTATTCGCAATTCGATCTGCGAATAATCGGCAGCTAATAATGTGTAATTCTTATCTCGTGGAATAAAGGCTTTTCTAACCTGTCTTCCTCGCTCTGTTCTAATTGGAATATTCTGAAGGTTAGGATTGTTAGAACTCAATCTTCCTGTAGCAGCCACAGTTTGCATATAATCTGTATGTACTCTTCCAGTAGTTTTTTCAACTTGATTAGGTAAAGCATCTACGTAGGTGTTCTTAAGTTTTACAAGACCTCTATATTCCAAAACACTCTTTACGATTTCGTGTTCAGAAGCTAAGTATGACAGCACATCCTCACTAGTAGAATATTGTCCTGTCTTCGTTTTCTTAGGTTTTTTAACTAACTCTAGTTTCTCGAAAAGGATAATTCCCAGTTGTTTTGGCGAAGCTATATTGAATTCTTCTCCGGCCTCTTCGTAGATCTTCTTCTCTAGACTTGAGATATCTTTTTCTAATTCTGAAGAAAGGGATTTCAGAAAATCTTCATCAAGATTAATACCTTCTAATTCCATATCTGCAAGAACTCGAACAAGTGGAATTTCTATTTCATTAAAAAGTTTTTCGATTTCTGCCTCTTTTAATTCTGGTTGAAAATGTTGCTTCAGCTGAAGCGTAATATCTGCATCCTCTACGGCATATTCCGTTTGTTTATCCAAAGGAACATCTCTCATGTTGCCTTGGTTCTTCCCTTTTTTACCAATAAGATCCGTTATGGGTTGTGGTGTATAATTCAAATAGGTTTCTGCTAGAACATCCATATTATGTCTCATATCTGGATTAATCAAATAATGAGCGATCATGGTATCGAACAACTCGCCCTTTACCTCAATATTATATTTTGCAAGAACCTTGATGTCGTATTTTAAGTTTTGACCAATTTTTTCAATACCCTCGGCTTCAAAAAATGGACGAAGTTTTTCTATAAGTTGCTGTGCTTCGTCATCATCTTCAGGAAATGGAAGATAAAAGCCCTTGCCAGCTTCCCATGAAAATGCAATTCCCACTAATTTGGCTTCCAACGGATTCAAGCCAGTAGTTTCCGTGTCAAAACACACATTTTTTTGCTTCTGTAGATTTGTTAGAAACATAGTAAGCGCCATCTCACTGCTTAAACTTTGATAAACATGACCAGAAGTGGCTAAGCCTTTTCTGCTTGAAGTCTCTTCTATCACCGTTGCATCACCGCCAAACAGCGAAAACTGACCCGCACCTGCGGTGCTCGGTGGAAGTTGTGCTTTTGCAGTGGCAGTTCCGCTAACAGGAGTTGGATTTGCAACTTCTTCTCCTGAAAATAATTTTAAGAATTGATCTTTTAATCTTCTAAATTCTAATTCCTCAAATAATGCCTGCACTTTATCGCCATCTGGCTGAGAAAGTTCGTAGTTCTCTGCATGAAATTGCACATCACAATCGGTAAGAATGGTGGCTAATCTTTTAGAAAGAATTCCTAATTCCTTATTCTCTTCAATTTTCTCCTTCATTTTACCTTTTAGCTTATGGGTATTAGCCAAAAGCTCTTCCATGCTTCCATATTCTGCCAAGAATTTTTTGGCAGTTTTTTCTCCAACCCCCGGAAGACCTGGAATATTATCTGAGGCATCACCCATCATTCCAAGAAAATCTATTACTTGTTCTGGGCGTTCCACTCCAAACTTTTCCTGAACTTCAGGAATTCCCAAGATCTCAATTCCATTTCCCATTCGAGCCGGGCGGTACATAAAAATATTTTCAGAAACCAACTGGGCAAAATCCTTGTCTGGCGTTACCATAAAGGTTTTATATCCTTCTTTTTCTGCTTGTTTAGCCAATGTTCCAATTACATCATCTGCTTCACAACCTGGTAATTCCACTACTGGAATATGCATGGCATGAAGAATTTCTTTTATATAAGGAATGGAAATTTTAATAGGTTCTGGAGTAGCATCTCTATTTGCTTTGTATTCAGGATAAAGTTCGGTGCGCTCATGGCTTCCATCTTTATCAAAACAAACGGCTAGATGATCTGGTCGCTCTCTTCTAATTACATCAAAAAGGGAATTGGTGAACCCCATAATTGCGGAAGTGTCCAATCCTTTTGAGTTTATTCTAGGGTTCTTAATAAAGGCGTAATAACCTCTAAATATTAAAGCGTAAGCATCTAGTAGAAATAAGCGTTTTTGGTCTGCCATGGGTAAGAATTATAAGTTTATAAAACTACAAAAGTTATAGCTACATGTAAAACACATGTTGTATTTTTAAATAAATAAATGAATTTAGCTTCAGAAAATAATAAGTCAGAATCTACATTAATTAAACATATATCGCAATGCAAAAAATAGCCATAGCTATTCATGGTGGTGCTGGAACCTTAGTGAAAGGAAAAATGACCCCAGAAAAGGAAAAGGAATATAAAGACATATTGAGTATGGCAATTGAAACCGGATATCAGCTATTAGAAGAAGGTAAAAATGCTATTGAAGCGGTGGAAAAAGCAATAATAGTAATGGAAAATTCTCATTTATTTAATGCTGGAAAAGGAAGCGTTTTTACAGCAAATGAAACCCACGAAATGGATGCGGCAATTATGGATGGTAAGTCTTTGAATGCAGGTGCGGTAACTTTAATTTCGGGAATTAAAAACCCAATTTCGCTGGCTAGAGATGTTATGAATAAGAGTGAGCATGTAATTCTGGCTGGGGAAGGAGCACTTCAATTCGCAAAATATTTGAACTATGCTTTGGAAGAGCCTTCTTATTTTTACGATGAATTTAGGCATCAGCAATGGATCGAAATAAAAGATTCAGACACTTTTCAATTAGATCATGCAGTAAAAAAAGAATCCAAATTTGGCACCGTTGGAGCAGTTGCATGCGATAAAAATGGAACTATTGCCGCGGGCACTTCCACCGGAGGAATGACAAATAAAAAGTTTGGTAGAATTGGTGATAGCCCTATAATTGGTGCAGGAAATTATGCTAATAACCAAACCTGTGCTGTTTCTTGTACGGGAAGCGGAGAATTTTTTATAAGAGGAGTTGTAGCTTATGACGTTTCCTGTTTAATGGAGTATAAAGGAATGACACTTCAGGAGGCAGCAGACGAGGTTATTCAAAAACGCCTTTTAAAAATAGGAGGAGATGGCGGATTGATTGCGGTGGACTCCAAAGGAAATATTGCTATGCCGTTTAACACAGAGGGAATGTACAGAGCATGTAAAGATTCTGAAGGTTTGGATGAAATTTTAATATATGATGTGTGATTTATAATACAAGAAAGGAATAGATACTACTTCGCTAAGAGAACAAATAATCAGGATTTTAATTCTAAAATTATTTAAAATCTGCTTGAATATGAATCTCTCAGTGACATCTAATGAACGAAAATAAAGAAGGGAATTCTCAATCATAAATTCGAAAAATCCATAAGCATATATTTTTACATTTTAGTCCAAAATATAATCGGAAATTTATTATACGTAAAAAATATTGCGCGGTAAAATCTTCGTTCTAAGGTCTATTTTGCTGCAGAAATATAATTCAAAAAATTTTATAACATATGTTCTGGTACAGTCAATACCTTCACAGATCGATCATCAATATCAAATCTGTCACCTGCAGAAAGTACATGTGTGATTAAATGTGTCATAGTTAAGGGAGTGCCATCTTTCAAAATATCATAATTATTGTGGGTAAGTTTTCCAGGGTCAAAAATAATAACCATTCCCGATCCAATAATTTCACAGTCATTTCCATTTTTAATTACTAAACCTGTGTCTTCTGCTAAGCCAAAACCAATGCGGTCGTAATATCTGGCAACAGCTTCAGATAATCTGCCAAATCGACCTCTTTGAATAAAATGAGTGTCTATTATAATTTCAGGAATTAAGGACATTCCTTCCCGCATTCCGGTAGCCGCTTTTATAAAGGATTCTTTACTGCTACCACCGGTAATCATTTCCATAGACATGCACATTGCACCAGCACTAGTTCCGGCAACAACTATCTTTTCATTTTGGTAGCGATCTAACAATATTTTGTGAAATTGGGTGTTTTTAATTCTTGCAGTGATTTTTGATTGATTACCACCTGAAAATAAAATACAATCTGCATTTTTTAATAATTCCAAGTTTTCTTTTAAATCAGCTTCTATCTTAGAACTAATAAACAGGGTTTTTACATATTTGCATCCCAGTAAATTAAACGCATCAACGTAATTTTTCCCAACAATTTCTGGAATTCCGGAAGCTGTAGTGATCACCAATATTTCTGAATTTTTACCACCACTTTCTTCAACAACCCTGAACAATATCCCTTGACTTATATAATCTAATCGAAATCTGTCTGCTTTATGAAATCCTTTATCTTCATTTCCACCAATGGGAATTAAAGTTCCTTTAATCATAATTAAAAATTAAATTATGCCGTAAAAATAGTTTAATATTTTGCCTATACATAAATTAACGTCATAATTCCCTTTTTTCTCTTGCAGGAAAAACTTTTATATAAAAAATTATGAAAATTAGAGAAATACATGCACTTCGAGGACCAAATTATTGGTCTATTAGAAGACATAAATTAATAGTAATGGTTTTGGATCTAGAAGAGATGGAAGATCGACCATCAGATAAAATTGACGGGTTTTCTGATAGGTTGGAAAACATGTTTCCTAATATGTATGAGCATCGTTGCTCAGAAGGGGTGCCCGGAGGATTCTTTTCAAGGGTAAAAACAGGCACTTGGATGGGACATATTATTGAACATATTGCCCTGGAAATTCAAACTCTAGCAGGAATGGATGTTGGCTTTGGAAGAACCCGCGGCTATGGTGAAATTGGCGTTTATAATGTAGTTTTTGATTATATGGAAGAGGAAGTTGGCTATTATGCAGCAAGAGCTTCCGTTAAAATTTGTGAGGCCTTAATTAATAGTCAAGAATACGATCTAACAGTCGATATTCAGGAAATGAAAGAAATTAGAGAAAACGCAAGGTTAGGTCCAAGTACGGGAGCTATTGTAGAGGAAGCCGTAAATCGTGGTATCCCTTGGATAAGGCTAAATAAGCATTCGTTATGCCAACTAGGCTATGGGGCAAATCAAAAAAGAATACAGGCAACAGTTACTTGCCATACCAGCAATATTGGGGTAGATATTGCCGGAGATAAGGTAGAAACCAAATATTTATTGGAACAAGCAGAAATTCCTGTAGCCAAAGGAGAAATTTTACGTGAGGATACTGAAATGCAAGAGGTAATTAATTATTTAGGATTTCCCTTAGTGATTAAGCCCATAAACGGAAATCATGGTCGCGGTGTTACTATAAATATCAATACTTATCAAGAGGCTCTTTTGGGATTTAATACTGCCAAAAAGATATCTTATAAGGTGCTAATAGAAAAACAGATTACAGGTGAGGATTATAGACTTTTGGTGATTAATAATAAGTTGGTAGCAGCATCCCGGCGCACTCCTGCGCATGTGGTAGGAAATGGAAAAAATTCAATAAAGGAATTGATAAATGAAGTAAACCAAGATCCAAGAAGAGGGTACGGTCATGAAAAAATGTTGACGCTTATCACTATAGATAATGTTACCAAAGGTATTATTGTTTCTAAAGGTTATACGTTGAAAACTGTTTTGAAAAAAGGAGAACGATTTATTTTAAAGGACACTGCTAATTTAAGTACTGGCGGCACGGCAGAAGATGTTACCGATGTAGTTCATCCCGACAATCTTTTTATGGCTGAACGTATTTCAAAAATTATTGATCTTGATATTTGTGGGATAGATATTATAACCACAGATATTAGCAAACCACTTTCTGAAACTGGTGGAGCTGTTATCGAGGTAAACGCGGGTCCAGGTTTCCGAATGCATCTGGCTCCTACCAAAGGTTTGCCTCGAAATGTTGCAGCTCCTGTTATTGAAGCTCTTTTCCCTCACGGGACCACAGGTAAAATACCAATAATTGCAGTTACCGGTACCAATGGTAAAACTACCACCACCAGGTTGATAGCACATATGGCAAAACAAACAGGGTTTAAAGTTGGGTATACCACTAGCGATGGGGTTTATATTCAGAATAGATTGTTAATGAAAGGGGATTGCACAGGTCCTGGCAGTACAGAATTTGTACTAAAAGATCCTACTGTGAATTTCGCTGTTTTAGAATGCGCGAGAGGCGGAATATTAAGGGCGGGATTAGGATTCCATAATTGTGATATAGGTATTGTTACCAACGTTTCAGAAGATCATTTGGGACTTAAAGGAATTCATTCGATTCAACAATTGGCTCAGGTAAAAGGAATTATTCCAGAAACTGTAGTTCCAGATGGTTATGCAATTCTCAACGCAGATGATGACCTGGTTTATAAAATGCGAAAAAAAGTAGTTTCTAATATTGCTCTTTTTTCAATGAACGAAAATAGTCCGAGAATTAAGGCAATGCAAAAGAAAAATGGACTTTCTGCAATTTATGAAAATGGATATATTACCATTTGTAGAGGAGAATGGAAATTAAGAATCATGAAAGCAGCAAATATTCCCTTAACTTTTGGAGGAAAGGCAGGATTTATGATTCAGAACATCCTTCCCGCAGTATTGGCTGCCTATTTAAAAGGGGTCACCATAGAAGATATAAAACTTGCATTGCAAACCTTTAATCCTTCGCCAGCACAAACGCCGGGAAGGTTAAACTTATTTCAATTCAAAAATTTTCAGGTTTTGTTAGATTATGCTCATAATCCTTCAGGAATGAGAGCCTTGAAGAAATTTACGGATAAAATAGATTGTACTGTTAAAGTAGGAATCATCGCTGGGGTTGGAGATAGAAAGGAAGAAGATACTATGCAAATCGGAAGTATTGCTGCTGAAATGTTTGATGAAATTATAATTCGCCAGGATAAAAACCTTAGGGGTAGAAGTGAGAAAGAATTAATTGATATGCTAAGCAAAGGGATCAATAAATCTGATCCCAATAAAAAAACCACGGTAGTTCCCAATGAAAAAGAAGCAACCACTTATGCTATTCAGAATGCCATTAAAGGGTCGCTAATTGTAATATGCAGTGATGTCGTAACCGAAGTTTTAGCACTAATTCAAAGATTGCAAGAGGAAGAAGCTCAGGATGTTTAAGATTTTAAAATTTCTGTAATTTTTATAGTTCTAAAAATTATAAGAGCTTAAAATATTTTCGTTCTTACCATCTTGATATTTCACATAACTGAAGCCTTTTTGGATGCAATGAGAACCCAATTCTCCTTTTTTGTTAACTGCGATAAAAGCAGCCTGAAAATCTTTATAATTGGGATTCGATTTTATTATTCTGTTAATCGCTTCTTCACATGCCGCTTGAGGAGATTTTCCTTGACGCATTAGCTCTACAATAAGAAAACTGCCCACGCTTTTCATGATTGCTTCCCCCATTCCGGTAGCAACTGCGCCACCAACTTCATTATCTATAAATAATCCAGATCCAATTATAGGGGAATCTCCAACGCGCCCGTTAATTTTATAAGAAAGTCCCGAACTAGTACAAGCTCCTGCTAGATCTCCATTTTTATCTATACATAACATTCCAATAGTGTCGTGGTTTTCAATATTGATTATTGGTTTGTATTCTTTCTTTTTAAGCCATTCTTTATATGCTTCTTTAGAGTTCTCTGTAAACAGTTCTTCTTTTTCGAAACCTTGTTGTGCTGCAAAAAGATCGGCTCCTTCTCCCGCTAGCATTACATGGGGAGTTTCTTCCATGATCTTTCTAGCTACTGACGCAGCATGCGAAGTATGCTTTAAATATACCACTGCGCCGGCGTTTCCGGAAGGATCCATGATGCAGGCGTCTAGCGTTACATTTCCATCCCTATCTGGAGCGCCTCCTTTCCCAACGGTGGTGTTTCTAATATCTGCTTCCTCGATCATTACGCCTTGCTCTACCGCATCTAATGCCGAAGCGCCTTCTGCAAGCAATTGTCCAGCTCGCTTACTGGCATTCGGAAAATTCCAGGTCGCAATTGTTAGTGGGAATACTTTTGATTTATTTTGGATCATTTTTAAATTTTTATGGGTGTCCTTAATATTAAATGCGAAAATTGAATTCGAAAATATGCTTATTCCGGCAGATGCTAGAGAAGTTTTTATAATAAATTCCTGCCTTTTCAAGTTTTCGATGTTTTGTAATTGCTAAATTAATTATTTAAAAGGACTCATAAGAAATTCGTTAGCCTTTAACGAGATATCGAGATGACTCAGGGTATCAATAATTAAATTTTTTATAAATATAAGGTCCTAAAATAATTCCGCTTAGTACAGGAACAACTAGACATTTTTTAAATTACTAGCAAATTTCAACATTCGCCCTTTAAAAATAAATGATATTAAAGCATTATCAAATATCTATTACCTAATGAATGTCTTAAAAAGAAATAAATTTAGATTTTTGTAAACTTTCCAAAAAAAAGAGACAAAAGTAATTGTTATAAAAATATATATGTTTAGGGCTATAGAGGCGTTAATATATCTATAAAATCAAAACTTAAAGCAGTGATTAAAAGTATCTTTGCCAAAAATTGAATACCCCATGCGTTGGTTCTTATTTATTTGTTTCTATATTCTAGTTGATATTTACGCATTTCAAGCAATTAAAACCCTCACTAGAAATAATTGGGTTCATCTTTCTTATGTTATCCTCTCCCTTTTAGTTCTTGGTAATTTTATTTATCAATTCAATCAACCCAATCCCAGTGGAGGTTTTGGTGGAGCAAGAGGCTACGCTATGGGTTTTGTTTTGGCATTTATGGCTAGTAAGATCTTGCTTACTGTGTTTATGTTTGGAGAAGATATTGTTCGATTTTTTGTGGCTATTTTTTATAAACTGAGTTCCGTTTCGAATAATTCATTCGAAATTCCTTCAAGAAGAAAATTTTTAAGTCAGATCGCCTTGGGCATCGCGGTTATTCCTTTTGCTTCTCTATTGTATGGTATGTATAAGGGTAAATATAATTATAAAGTATTATCCTATACCATGCATTTTGAAGATCTTCCTGCAGCGTTCGATGGATATAAGATCACCCAAATAAGCGATATTCATAGTGGAAGTTTTGACAATAAAGAAAAGATAGAATATGCTATAAATCTAATCAATCTGCAAGAAAGTGACGCAATTCTGTTCACTGGAGATCTTGTAAATAATAAAGCCACAGAAATGGATCCTTGGATGGAAACGTTTTCTAAGGTTTCAGCAAAAGATGGAGTATTTTCTGTTTTGGGAAATCATGATTATGGGGACTATGTGGAATGGGAATCTGAACAGGCTAGAATAGAAAATTTAGAATCTTTAAAAAATGTGCATTCCAAAATGGGATGGGATCTTTTATTAAATGAGCACCGGTTTTTAAAAAGAGGAGGAGAGCGCATTGCATTGGTAGGAGTAGAGAATTGGGGTTCTGGTGGATTTAAAAAGCAAGGAGATCTTGACCTAGCAGGAAAAGCAGTAGCCCAAACAGATTTTAAAGTTTTAATGAGCCATGATCCTTCATATTGGCAAGAGAAAATAAAGACAGACCCTAATAACTATCAGTTAACCTTGAGTGGGCATACTCATGGAATGCAATTTGGAATTGAAATTCCCGGTTGGTTCAAATGGAGTCCTGTGCAATATAGATATGAAAACTGGGCTGGTATCTATGAGGAATTTGGAAGATATATTAATGTAAATAGGGGATTTGGGTATTTAGCCTATCCTGGAAGAGTTGGAATTTGGCCAGAAATAACAGTTATAGAATTGAGAAAAGGCTCAAAACCCGCATAATTCAAAGAAATTAGTATATTTGATTTAATTATATAGGTAGGTATTAAGATCTAATTTAAATTTAGCTTTTAATTTTATGTCAAAATTTGGTGAATTAATAGATTTAAACATTCCCGTTTTATTGGATTTTTATACCGAGTGGAATGAAGCTTCAACATCCATGCATCCCGTTCTTAGGGATGTAGCAGCAGCTCTTGGCGATAAAGCTAAGATCATTAAGATAGATGTTGATAAGAATCCTCAATTAGCTGAAGCTCTAAGAGTGAAAGGTCTTCCAACGCTTATGATCTACAAAGATGGAGAGATGAAATGGAGACAAAATGGGGAGCAGGATGCGAATACTCTTATTGGCTTACTTAAGGAATACGTTTAAAGTGCCTTAAAGCTGAATCCCTTTTCAGTAAAATAATCTATAACTCTAGGTAAAACTTCTTTTAGTTTTTCTGATGCTTTTAGGCTATCATGAAAAACCACGATGCTTCCCCGTTGTGCTATATTTACAACATTTCTATAACATTGCTCGCTAGATATTTCAAAATCAAAATCGGCGCTTAATACATCCCACATTACAATTTGGTAGTCCCTATCTTGCAAAGCTTTAATTTGCGCTGGTTTTATCTTTCCATATGGAGGCCTGAATAGTTTTTTGTTACCTATTTGTCCCAACTCTCCAAGCATAACATTCCCAGTTTTAGAAACATTTTCTAGGTATTCTGAAGTTTTACTTTTCCAGCCATTTAAGTGATTGTAAGTGTGATTTCCGCAGGAATGGCCTTCATTGATCACTGCTTTATATACCTCTGGATATTTTGTGAGATTCTCTCCTACACAAAAAAAAGTAGCTTTTGCCTTATGTTTTCTTAATTCGTTTAAAACCCATGGAGTGATATCTGGATGAGGTCCATCGTCGAAAGTGAGATAAATGATTTTGGAGTTAGTCGGTATATTCCACAGTAGGGAAGGATAAATTAGCTTCCCCACTGTTGAAATATTTTTAAAATATGCCATTGCTTTGTTACAATTATTCGATAGTGCTATCTAATTCCTCAAGACTCTGTTCTGTCTTGAATTCATTTTCTATAGCCGAATCTGTTGGCTGTACTGGTTCTGACTCTTCTTGCTCACTATCATCATAAAATCGCGGAAATAGCTTCAAGTAATTGTTGAATTCTTCAGCTTTCTTTCTTGCAAATTCTTGCTGTCCGTTCCTGAATAAAAGATCGATCAAGGAACGGTATCGTTCCATATCTGTAATAATATCATCTGCATACTTATACTGTCTGTCTTCATCCCAACCAGCATAATATTTTAGATTTTCCTGATATTTACCAGCGATCTTTGTCCAAAGTGCTTTCGCCTTTTCCGCTTCGCCTACTTCAAAATAACCTGAGATAAAAGGCTCAACCAAAGTATAATATCCGTAATCGTCTATAGGCATCTTTTCCATTGCCAGATCCAACATCTCCTTAGCCCGTGCAGTATCTTTTTCTGCAATAAGCGTTTCTATTAACCTTCCAAGATTACTTCTGTAGGTAATAGAATTCTTTCTAGTTTCAGGATCGTGGTAAATATTTGGGTCTTCCATATTTCCCCAATCCCAATTTTTAGCGATCTTATACATTTTATCTGAATCTACCCTTCCCATTTCATAAGGATTTCGGGGACTTATCATTGTTCTAATTGGAACAAGTTTATAAGCAACACCGTCCAACTGAAGGTATTCTTTCATCCATAGATAATCGTCGTCGCCATAACTTCCGCCGGTAAAATAAATAGGACGTTCCCAGTTGTTATTGGCTATAATATCCAGCATTAAGAGTCGGTTCTTATAGATCACATTTCCTTCCAGTTCTATAAAAATATTATCTACTATCTCATCGGCATCTTTTGCATTTACAATACCATTCTTAATAACCGCATTCTTATCTACAGGGATGCGAATATTTTTGGTAGGGAAGGTATTTACCATTTGTCCACTTTGCAGCTGCCCTTTAGTTCCGGGGTTATCACTAGCAATCCATTTCATCCAGTTCTGAATGGACATAGTATCTTTGGTTACTTCCTGATACATTACAAACTCATTAGTTCCAGCTCTAAACTGCTTATAAGTTAATTGAGAAGGGATGGGATCGCTATCCCAAGCTTTTCGTTTCATTTGTGAGATATACCAGTCTGTAGCAAACAAACTTGTATTAACGATACGCACATCTCTCCTATAGCCTTCAATTTGTTGGGCATACCATAACGCAAAAGTGTCATTGTCTCCAATCGTGAATAAAATGGCGTTTTCATCTACCGAATCCAGATACATCTTCGCCATTGCTAAAGCAGAATATCTGTCTGATCTATCATGATCATCCCAGTTTTGAGATGCTAGAACAGTGGGAACCGCTAATAAACAAACTGCAATAGCCACAGGTGCGGCAAGTGTAGGCTTTAAATATTTTTTAATAGAATCGAAAATTGCATAAACTCCAAATCCTATCCAAATTGCAAATACATAAAAGGATCCAACTAAAGCGTAATCGCGCTCTCTTGGTTCGAATGGCCGTTCATTTAAATAGATCTTTAAGGCGATCCCTGTAAAGAGGAAAAATACCATAAGCACCCAAAACCCCTTTTTGTCCTTTTTGAAGTGAAAAAAGAGACCGATAAGCCCTAAAATTAAGGGAAGGAAATAATACGTATTTCTAGCCTTATTTTCCTTCATGTCTGTTGGAAGATCGTCTTGAGAACCTAGCCTCATTTCATCTATAAATTTAATCCCGCTTAACCAATTCCCATTGGTATCTGAATATTCCCCTTGAATATCATTTTGTCTTCCAACAAAATTCCACATAAAATAGCGCCAGTACATATACCCGAATTGATATTCAAAAAGATATCCCAGATTAGCTCCAAATGAAGGTTTTTCTATAATTAGATACTCACTAAATTGGTTTAAAAAAGTGTGATAATCATCATTATCTATACTTCCAGTTGCTACATTTTTTCTGAATTCAGCGATTGCCATTTGTAATTGCTCTTCATTCTGATATTCTGGTTTTATAGTAAAATCCAGTGGTCCAGTAAATTGTATGTAATTAGCAGCATGTTGTGTGCTCCACATTCTAGGGAGTACTGTTTTATGGCTATCTTCTAAATTTTGCCTCGCATTTTTATAATCGTTAACAATCACATATTTTCCAGTTTCCCTATCTTTTTCATAATTAGGAGCGTCGTCTAAATATGGGGTATTTGGATCTAATCCGCTATACATCTCGGTGAATTGTGGCCCGTAGAATAGGTGAGTTTCTCCATATTGCTCTCTATTATAATAAGCAAGAAGCTCGCGGGCATTATCCGGACTATTCTCGTTGATCACTGTATTGGCATTTGCCCGAATAGGTAGCATGGTCCAACTTGAAAAGCCAATTAAGATAAATAGGATAGATAACAGCAGTGTATTTAGCTGATAATAGTTCTTTTTTAAGGTATATCGAATTCCGAAATAAAAGGCAGCGATTATAATTAAAAGGGCAATTATGGTACCTGAGTTAAATGGTAAACCAATAGCGTTGGTAAAGAAAACTTCAGAAGTAGCAAAAAAGGTTAGCGTATACGGAAGCAATAATTTAAATATGAACATAAGAACTGCAACTACCGCAATATTTGCTATTATAAAATTCTTGATCGTTATTTTCTCGTAATTTTTGAAATAATATAGGAAACCAATCGCGGGAATAGTTAATAACGCCATGAAGTGAATACCAAATGAAAGCCCGATTATAAAAGAGATAAGGATTACCCATCTATTTCCCCGGGGCGCAAACATATCACGTTCCCATAAAAGTCCAAGATAAAAAAGAACAGACATCGTACAAGCACCCATTGCATATACTTCAGCTTCTACAGCGTTAAACCAAAAACTATCTGTAAAAGTAAAAGCAAGGGATCCAACAAGCGCACTACCTAATACTGCCAGCTTTTTACCTTTAGAAATTGTTTCTACTGGACCGGAAATCTTCTGTAGCAATAATACAATTGACCAAAACATGAACAATATTGTAAAGGCACTGGCCACACCAGACATCATATTTACCAATAAAGCAATGTTTGAAGGTTCTGGCGCAAAGGTTGAGAAAAATGCACCAAGCATCTGATAAAGAGGGGCTCCAGGTGGGTGGCCCACTTCCAGATTTGCTGCAGTAGCTATATATTCTCCCGCATCCCAAAAACTTGCTGTGGGCTCTACGGTTAACCAGTAGGTAGTAAGGGAAATTAAAAACACTAACCATCCTAGTATTTTGTTCCATTTACTAAAGTTAAGATCTGTCATATTGTGTGCTTATTGAATATAATGAGGCGAATTTAAGAATAATTACAAGAAAGATTTTATAACGGGCTTTAAAAGCAAATATTTTTAATCTGAGTAAATACAATAGATCGAAAAATAATTTATAAAAAACATAAAAAATGTTTGCGTAAAATAAAGTTTGTTTTAAATTTGCACCCGTATTGAAATACTGGCCCATGGTGTAACTGGCAACACGTCTGTTTTTGGTACAGAAGAGTCTAGGTTCGAGCCCTAGTGGGCCAACTTCAATTTAAAAACCCGAACTTTATGTTCGGGTTTTTTTTTGTTCAATAATGTTGGGCGAGATCCTGATGGTTATCAGGACTCCGAGAGCAGTGGAAAGGCGCCCTAAAGGTTCAACTTCAATTTAAAGATCCTAACATAATGTATGTTTTTTTGTTTTCAATATAGGATATAAAGCTTATTCCCAGCTTGTCTATTTTTCCAAACTCTAAGAAAAAGTTAGAAATACATTATTATAGTGAATCTGGCTTAAATACAATAAAATGTATTTTTTTTCTGATAAAAAGCCGTCCACGTTAACAATTCTATTAAATATATTATTTTTTTTAAGAAATGTTTATCTTTATGAACAATGTTACCACCATGAAGACGAATTCAAAAGTTAATTCTAGAACAGAAGCAGATAGAATAAAAGCATTAAAAAATCAGGAGATTTTGGACACCCCTCCAGACGGAAGTTTTGATAGACTCACAAAATTAGCTGCAAAGCTTCTGGATATGCCAATTGCCATTATCTCTTTAGTAGATACCGATAGGATCTGGTTTAAAAGTAAATATGGTTTAGAGGTTCAGGAGATAGGTCGTGATCCTGGACTTTGCTCTTCTGCAATCCTTGCCGATGATCTTTATTTAGTGCAGGATGCTAAAAACGATATTCGTACCCTGGCAAACCCTATGGTAGCAGGAAGCTTTGGGTTAGGATTTTATGCCGCAGTTCCTCTTAAAACTAAAG
The DNA here is from genome assembly GCA_002364325.1 of Gillisia sp. UBA3175. Lineage (GTDB taxonomy): Bacteria > Bacteroidota > Bacteroidia > Flavobacteriales > Flavobacteriaceae > Gillisia. Next base: position 213,489 of record DEXV01000006.1, on the reverse strand, counting down.
ATGGGTATAATTTAGGCACTTTATGTGTTATAGATAAAAAACCAAGAACGCTAAAGAAAAAGGAAAAAGAGCTGCTTAAAAATATTGCAGATCTTGTAATAGATCAAATGGATTTAAGGATGGATGCAAGAAAAGCAATACAACATCATCATAAAATTATTAATATTACTGCTCATGATTTAAAGAATCCACTTTCCATAATGCCTTTACTTGCAGACATGATCTTGATGAATAAGGAAAACCCGAAAGCCATTGAAGATATAGGACTTCAAATTAAAGATGCCGGGAAGAGAATGAATCGAATCATAAACGAACTTTTATCATCAGCTAGTGCAGATGGAGGTAAGATTCAATTAAGATTAAAATCATTAGAGCTTACAGATGTAGTGAAAGGGGTGGTAGAATCTAATATGATACTCGCGCGAAATAAAGGGCAGGAATTAATATTTCATGTTGTAAATGAATGTACCCTATTTGCAGATCATCAAAGACTAACAGAGATTTTAGATAACATCATTAATAATGCTATTAAATATTCTCCCTTCGAAAAGAAGATATATGTTTCTATTAAATCGAGGGCTAACTCTGCGGTGGTTGAGGTAAAGGATGAAGGACCGGGTTTAACAATGGATGATAAGAAAAACCTTTTTAGAAAATTTACTTCCCTAAGTGCGCAGCCAACAGGAAATGAAATTTCGACAGGCTTAGGATTGTCTATTGTAAAAGATTTGGTAATGGCACATAAAGGAAGTATTACGGCAACTAGTGAAGGCGCTGGGAAGGGTACCACATTTATTTTAGAATTACCGCTTTCTGAAGGCTAAGTATTGTTTTAGTTTCTCAATTCTTAGGAATTAAGAATAGGACTCTATTATTTTTACTAATTCATCTTTTTGTAATACTCCAGATTGTCTCCAAAGTTGCTTGCCTTCCTTAAAAAGTATAAGTGTGGGAACCCCTCGAACTTGATATTGTGAAGCAAGAGGCTGATTTTTATCTACATCAATCTTTACAATTTTTACTTTTTCTCCCAAAGTTTCTTTAGTGTCTTTCAAAATTGGAGCTAAGACCTTGCAAGGCCCGCACCAGTCTGCATAAAAATCTACTAAGGTTAAGGAACCACCCTTTATGATCTCATTAAAACTACTTTTCATAATTTATTCTTTACAGGAATAGTATAACTTAAAAATACAAAAAAGGAAGTGATTTTTAAGGCTCTCTGGTTTTATTACAATAAAACCTTGGAATAAAAAGAACGCCCTAACTTTTCAGTTAAGGCGTTCTGTTGTTTTCTGATTATATTATTTCCTACGCAGCACTTACAATTTCGTAATTCGTGAGTAGATTCTGATAGAAATATAAACTGCTTTCATCTTTTTTAAGACAAGATTGTAAAAAACTGCTCAATTCTAGACATTCAAAAGTTATAGGGATATATTTCCCTTTGGATAATGGTAGCTTAAGATCTACTACATTTTCTGCATAATTAATCTTAACGCTTTTGGCATCAAAATATCTTTTAACAATTTCCTTATGCAGGCTTTCAAACTTAGAATTATCTATATCTATGTTGTTAATGCTGTAAGAAATTAAATTTTTAACATCTTCTAAAATCTCGTTAGGCGTAAATTCACTCATGGTCAGGTTCATTAAAATTCTTATTGGTGTTCTATTGCGCTGTAAAGTTAAGTTTCACAATGTTAATAAAAGCCTAAGGTTTAATGTGTTGGCATTAAATTAACTTTTTTACCTCTTGGCGATGCTTTAAGGTAATTAGTCGGAAATTATTACAATTGGTGCATTTAAAATACGCTGCCGATGGTCTAGGGAGCAAGAATTAATAAAAAGCGTTTTCTTTTTTTTAACAGTACCATACTCATTATGTACATGTCCAAAAACATGATAAGATATTTTTAGGGTTTCAACTTTCTCTTTTAAGTTTATGCAACCTAATTGTGATTTATCATCTAATTCATCCAATATCCCATAGGGAGGGCCGTGTGTAATAAGTATATTTGTGTCTAAGGGTATTTTATTCCAATGACTCAAAATGGCCTTACCTCTTTCTTTTAAAAATGCCCAGTTTCCTGTTCCCGGTATATAGGGTGATCCCCATATTTTAATATTTTCTATCGTAATGCCAGAATCCTCTAAATAATAAACGTTATCTGGAATAATAGCTTTTAAGTTTTCCTTGTTATTTTCTAAATAGAAATCATGATTACCAGCAATTAAAATCTTGTATTTATAAGGAAGGGCAGAGTACCATTTTAAAAAGGAATGGGTTTCTTGTTTGGTGCCAGCATCGGTAAAATCTCCGGCATGTATAATGCAATCGGCTTCAGGAAGAATTAAACCTTCATGTTTATTGTGAGTATCTGATATGCAAATAATCTTCATAATAGTATTTAAAAAGAAATCCGATGAAGTATGTTCATCGGATTTCTCAAAGTATAGTCATTATCACTTTCAATTTCAACAACAATTCAGACTACAACTTATCAGACTACAACTTATTTTTTAAAATTCTTGTTCCTTATAATTTTCCGCCAGCATATCATCATTCGGAAATGCATCTATATCTGTTGGTAATATTTTAGCTGTAAATTTTAAAATAGCAAAAGCAACTAACACAGCGGAAAAAGTAAAAAACATAAATTTTACCCATAGATTATCTGTCATGATAAAACTATAAAAGCCCAGAAATAACTCAGTGGCTAAAAAAATAATCTTAAGGGCGAATTTAAATATCATTTTATTGTGGAGTACTAGTGTTTATGATTCTCAATTTTACTGTTTCAAATATAATACCTAAAGTCCTCTTTAATCTATAATAATTACAATTTGACTTAAATTTAACGTATAGATTTTCTGAGTCTTAAAGCTGAATTAGTTAAAATTAGTCTAAGGCTATAATATAGAAGTAAGATGTATTGTAAATTGGCTGGATATGAGCAGTCACATGGAGAAAAAATACAAGATCTTAATTTATATATTTATTGGAATTGCTGTTGTTTTTGCGGCTGTTTATTTTGGAAATAAAATAGCAAAGCAAAAGATATTATCTGCAATTGAAACGGAATTAAAAAATTCTAATGTAGCGTATAAGGATATCACTGTAGACTTAATAGATGGAAGTTCTGTAGTGAAAGAACCAAAAATATTATTGGGAGGAGTTACGATCTCTGCAGACAAAATTAATGTAATAGATCTAAATTACAGGGAATATTTTTTTAATAAAAAGATCGTGTTCGATAGAATAGTGTTTTTAAATCCAGACATACTAATAGATAAAGCCGATAGTACAAGATCGATCTCCAATAAATCTGAAAAAAATTTTCAGAATGACATTCAAATAAAACATGTGGTTATAGAACATGGAAGGCTTAAGATTAAAAGTAGTGATAGTGTGAAAAAAGGACTGTTTGTATCATTGCAAAGTATGGATATCTACGATCTTCATATTACCCAGAATTCTGTAAAAAATAAAATTCCTTTTAACTATTCAAGTCTTACGTTAAAAAGTGATTCTCTAAGTTATATGTTAAATCCCGAACATCAATTAAGAATAAGCAATTTGAGTTTGGCAAATGGAAATTTAGTTATTAATAAAGTAAAGGTGATCCCTTTGTATAGTAAAGCTGAATTTGATAGCAGGCAAAAAGTTGAAAAGGATAGATTCGACCTAAAGATTCCTAAGGTGAGTATGAAAGGTTTTAAATGGGGTTTTAATGGCGAGAAATTACAAATGCAAAGTAAATCAACTTTAGTTGAAGATGCTCAATTTCACGTTTACAGAAACAAACTGTTGCCGGATGATAATTCTATAAAACCATTGTATAGCCAAAAACTTAGGGAGCTAGGAACAAAACTAAAATTTGATACTATTAATATTTCCAATGCCAGTATTTTCTATGAAGAAAAATCGGTTGCGGGTAAACCTGCAGGAAAAGTTAAATTCACAAGTTTAGATGCTACTGCAAAAAATATCTCTAATTGGAATCTTGAAGCAGAGAATTTTCCAATAACCTCTGTAAAAGCAAATTCTAAATTTATGGGGGAATCCAGATTAAATTTTAAAATGGAATTTGATATAAGAGATGGAGAGGATAAGTTTAATTTTTCTGGCGATCTGGAAGGAGTTTCTGCAAATGGGATGAATTCATTTTTAAAACCAGCCTTAAATATAGAAGTGGAAGGTAGGATTTCTTCTATGTTCTTTAATTTTTATGGTAACGATTATAATGCCCTTGGAGATACTCGATTGCAGTATCATGGTTTTAAAGTGGAAGTGCTAAGAAAAGATGGAGTAAGAAAGAACAAATTTTTATCTAGTGTAGCAAATCTAATTTTAAAGAATAATACCGCTAATAAAAAGATAGACCAGAAAAATATTTCAGCCACTCGGGACAGGACCAAATCTTTTTGGAATTTCTTATGGTTATGTATAAGGAATGGAGCTCTAAAAAGTTTTATTTAGATCTTGAAGGTTACCACCGGTCTATTTGCATGGTTAACAAGATCTTCACTTATACTTCCGTTAAAAAAATGAGCTAAACCTTTTCTTCCATGAGTACTTATGCCTATTAATCCAGCATTAAGGCTTCTTGCAAAATTAAGTACACCTTTTTCGACGGTAACATCATTATAAACATGCAACATAATTTTTTCTATATTTTCACCTTTCACAAAATCATTCATACAATCTTCCGCTTCTATACTTGTTTTAAAATTATTAGCGGTATTTATATAAACTAGATGGAGAGTGGCATCTATCTTTTGGGCAAATTTTATTGCTTTATTTAAGGTGTGTTTATTTTCAAGGTCACAATCTGTAGCAAACACAAAATTATCTATATTAAATTCGTCGTATCCATTTTTTATAACAAGTACCGGAATGGATGAGTTTCTAACCACTTTTTCGGTGTTAGAACCTATAAATACTTCTTTAAAACCATTTGCTCCATGAGATCCCATAACAATAAGATCGCAATTATGCTCTTGGCTTACTTCTATTATGCCTTCAAAAGCTTGATGGAACTCAACGGTATCATGTACTTTAATTCCTTTTAAAAAAGGCTGATCTATCACTTCTTTAAATCTTTTTTTAGCAAGCTTCATAAAGAATAAAGCCTCTGGCAAGTTTTGCGAGCCACTTCCAATTACGGGGTCTACAAGCTGCAAGGGCAGTTCCAACATGTGTAAAAGGTAAATTTCGCCATTAAATTTTTTCGCCAACTGGGCGGCAACTTTCAGAGCGTTTTCTGCTTGTACAGAAAAGTCAGTAGGAACGAGGATTCTTCTCATGGTAAAGCTTTAAGAATGATTATATTATTAAAATTACGAATAAAATTTCATTTACAAAGTGGTTTCAATTCTTCAATATTTTTTATTATATTTGCAGCGTTGAAACGAAAATAAATACAGCGAGGGGACGAAAAGTCCCCTCTTTTTATAACCATTATGTTACAGGAACGAGTAGAAAACTTATTGGAAGAAGCCTTTCAAGAAAATAATTCCTTATTTTTAATAGCCCTAAATATCAGCGATCAAAATCACATTACTGTTGTGATAGATGGGGATAAAGGCGTTACAGTAAGCGATTGTGTGGCGGTAAGTAGAAAGATTGAAGGAGAATTAGATGAAGATGAGGTCGAGTTTTCTTTAGAAATTGCTTCTTCGGGCGCTACTGAGCCTTTAATATTACCAAGACAATATAAAAAAAATATTGGAAGAACTCTGGCAGTCCAAACAAATTCTAATAAATTTGAAGGACAATTGCAAGAGGTTTCCAAGGATGGATTTACCATTGTCTGGCAGGAAAGAGAGCCAAAGACCGTTGGTAAAGGAAAAGTGACCGTGGATAAAGAAGCTTCAATAGCTTTTCAGGACATAGTGGAAGCTAAAGTTGTGATAACATTTTAATAATAAATTGATATGGAAAATATCGCCTTAATAGAGTCTTTTTCTGAATTTAAAGACGATAAGCTGATAGATAGAGTAACCTTAATGGCAATTCTGGAAGATGTTTTCAGAAGTGCTTTAAAGAAGAAATATGGTGAAGATGATAATTTTGATATTATTGTAAACCCAGATAAGGGAGATTTAGAGATCTGGAGAAACCGTATTGTTGTTGCCGATGGAGAAGTGGAAGATCCTAATCAGGAAATTTCACTTACACAAGCAAGAAGAATAGAGCCCGATTTTGAGGTTGGCGAAGATGTTTCTGAAGAAGTTAAATTAATGGATCTTGGTAGAAGATCTATTTTGGCATTACGCCAGAATTTGATCGCAAAGATCCATGAGCATGATAATACGAATATTTACAAGCAGTTTAAAGATCTTGAAGGAGAGATTTATACGGCAGAAGTACACCATATTCGTCACAGAGCTATTATTTTATTAGATGATGAAGGGAATGAAATTATTCTACCTAAAGACAGACAGATTCCATCAGATTTCTTCAGAAAAGGAGAAAATGTAAGAGGGATTATCGAGAGTGTAGAATTAAAAGGAAGCAAGCCACAGATCATCATGTCACGTACAGCTCCTGTATTTCTTGAAAAATTATTCGAACAAGAGATTCCGGAAGTATTTGATGGATTGATTACTGTTAAGAAAGTGGTTCGTATTCCGGGTGAAAAAGCAAAAGTTGCGGTAGATTCTTACGATGATAGAATAGATCCAGTAGGTGCATGTGTGGGGATGAAAGGTTCAAGAATCCACAGTATTGTACGTGAATTGGGCAACGAGAATATAGACGTAATTAATTACACAAGTAACGATCAGCTATTTATTACCAGAGCTTTAAGCCCTGCGAAAATAGTTTCTATAAAATTGGATGAAGAAAATAAACGGGCAGAGGTTATCCTTAAACCGGAAGAGGTTTCTAAAGCAATTGGTCGTGGAGGGCACAATATTAGGCTGGCAGGACAACTAACAGGCTATGAGATAGATGTGTTTAGAGATGGTGGTGAAGAAGATGTAGAGTTAAAAGAATTTTCAGATGAGATCGAAGATTGGGTTATTGCAGAGTTTGCGAAGATCGGTTTAGATACTGCTAAGAGTATTTTGGAACAAGATGTGGATGATCTTGTGAGAAGAACAGATCTTGAAGAAGAAACTGTGATGCAAGTGATCCAAGTTTTAAGAAATGAATTTGAATAAATGTCAATTTTTAAAATTGATAATAATATAATAAGAGGTTAAATTAGAGGGCAATTTATGGCTGAAGCAAAAACAATGCGATTAAATAAGGTACTACGTGAATTCAATATTTCGCTAGATCGTGCTGTGGAATTTTTAAATTCCAAGGGTCACGAAATAGAGGCACGTCCTACCACCAAAATTTCTGAGGGTATCTATCAAGTCTTAGCTGATCAATTTCAGACAGATAAGAGCAAGAAAGTGCAGTCCAAAGAAGTTGGGGAAGAAAAGCGCAAAGAGAAGGAGGAGTTGCGTTTAGCTCGTGAGAAGGAATTAGATGATAAGAAGAAGCTAGAGCAGAAGAAGCAAGAGATTGTGAGTGCTAGAACAAAGCTAGAAGGCCCTAAGCAAGTTGGTAAAATTGACCTCGAAAAGAAACCAGAACAAGCTAAAGTAGAAACTAAAGCTCCAGAGGTTGAAAAACCTGAGGCAAAAGTGGAAGAAACTTCTAAACCGAAAGTTGAGGAGACTCCAAAAATTGCTGAGGTTAAACCTGAAGAAAAAGCCGCTCCTAAGGAGGTTGAAAAACCTAAAGAAGAGCCTGCTAAGCCAATAGTTAATACCGAAGCACCTAAGGAGGAGAAAAAAGAAATAGTAGAAGCTTCAAAGGAACCTACAGAGAAAAAGGAAGAGCCTGCAGCTCCGCCAAAAGTAGGAAGCGCAGAAGCAACCGCTAAAACTGAAGTATCTGAAACTTTAAAGACCAATTACACTAAATTAAATGGTCCTAACTTTACAGGTGAGAAAATAGATCTTTCTAAGTTTAAGAAACCTGTTAAGAAGAAAGATGAGAAAAAACCGGATGACAAAAACAAGAAGCGTCGTCGAAGAATAAGCAAAGATGTAAAACCACCTACAGGTGCAGCTCCAGCGCCTGCAGGAACATTTAGTAAATCTCGTGCCGGTGGCGGTCCAGGTGGTAAAAGACCAGCAAGACCTGCAATGGTTAAAGAAGAGCCTAGTGAGGAAGAAGTACAAAAACAAGTACGTGAAACCTTAGAGAAACTTCAAGGAAAATCTAGCAAAGGTAAAGGTGCTAAATATAGAAGAGGGAAAAGAGATCAGCACCGTCAGCGTACAGAAGATGATGCTGCGCAACAGGAGTTAGATAACAAAATACTAAAAGTAACAGAATTTGTTACCGTAAGTGAAGTTGCTACCATGATGGATGTGCCGGTAACTAAAATTATCTCTGCATGTATGTCTCTTGGAATGATGGTAACTATGAATCAGCGTTTAGATGCTGAAACTTTATCTATTGTTGCAAGTGAATTTGATTTTGAAGTAGAATTTGTTTCTGCCGATATTGAAGTTGCTGCGGAAGAAGATAAAGATAAACCAGAAGATCTAGTATTTAGAGCTCCTATTGTTACGGTGATGGGACACGTAGATCACGGTAAAACTTCTTTACTGGATTATATTAGAGAAGAAAATGTAATAGCCGGAGAAAGCGGAGGAATTACACAACATATTGGTGCATACGGGGTAGAATTAAGTGGAGGTCAAAAAATAGCATTTTTAGATACTCCTGGTCACGAGGCCTTTACCGCGATGCGTGCAAGGGGTGCACAGGTTACAGATATTGCAATTATTGTAATTGCAGCAGATGATGATGTGATGCCTCAAACAAAAGAAGCGATATCTCATGCTCAAGCAGCAGGAGTTCCAATTGTTTTTGCAATAAACAAATCGGATCTGCCAACGGCTAATCCGGAAAAGATAAAAGAGAAATTAGCTCAAATGAATCTTCTTGTAGAAGATTGGGGAGGTAAGATCCAGTCGCACGATATTTCTGCTAAAACAGGAAGCGGAGTAAAAGAATTACTTGAGAAAGTATTGCTAGAAGCTGAAATTTTAGAGCTTCAGGCTAATCCTAATAAACCTGGAAAGGGGACTGTAGTAGAAGCTTTCTTAGATAAAGGTAGAGGATATGTTTCTACTATCTTAGTTCAAGATGGTTCTTTAAAAGTAGGAGATTATGTTTTAGCCGGTCGCCATAGTGGTAAAGTTAAAGCCATGCAAGATGAGCGCGGTAAGGATGTAGTGGTTGCTACACCTTCTACACCGGTTTCTATATTAGGTCTGGATGGAGCGCCTCAAGCAGGTGATAAATTTAGAGTGATGTTGGATGAGCGTGAAGCCAAAGACATTGCAGCAAAACGCACACAACTACAAAGAGAGCAATCTGTTAGAACACAACGTCATATTACCCTTGATGAAATTGGTAGACGTATCGCTTTAGGAGAATTTAAAGAGATCAATATAATCTTGAAAGGGGATGTGGATGGTTCTGTAGAAGCATTAACAGACAGTTTCCAGAAACTATCTACTGAAGAAATTCAGGTGAATATCATACATAGAGGGGTGGGTCCTATTACCGAGAGTGATGTATTGTTAGCTTCGGCTTCAGATGCGGTTATTATCGGATTTAACGTTAGACCTGCTGGAAATGCAAGACAAATAGCAGATAAGGAAGAAATAGATATCAGAACATACTCTATTATCTACGATGCTATAAATGATCTTAGAGATGCAATGGAAGGAATGTTATCTCCAGAAATCAAAGAAGAGATCACCGGTACTGCAGAAATAAGAGAGTTGTTCAAGATTTCAAAAATTGGAACAATTGCAGGTTGTATGGTTACAGCTGGTAAGATCTTTAGAAATGAAGGTGTTAGATTAATTCGTGATGGAGTGGTTGTTCACACTGGCGAACTTATTGCACTACGTAGATTTAAAGATGATGTTAAAGAAGTTGCTAAAGGATATGATTGTGGTATGCAGATCAAGAACTACAATGATATTAAAGAAGGTGATATAATAGAAGGATATCGCGAAGTAGCGGTGAAAAAGAAGATGAAAAAATAAATTTTTTTCATAGTATATAATAAGAGGCTGTTAGGTAGTATCCAAACAGCCTCTTTTGTATTAAATTATGTCATCCTAAGCTTTTCAAGGGATCTTTTTAGTAATAAATAAGTTTCCTCCTTCTTAAGGAATAACAATATTATATGTTTCATTCTGAACGCAGCGAAGTGAAGAATCTCTTTTATGTAACTGCATATTAGTACATCCTTATTTTATTACAAGAACTTTACTTATAATTATTTAGATGCAGAACCAATTGCCATAGTTAGTGGAACAGTAAAACTATAGTTTGACTTTATTTAATTTTTAAAGTAATATTCAGAGCCACTTAAAGGATTTCATTTTATAAAAAAAAGCCTCATATTTCTATGAGGCTTTTTTTTAGCTTATTTCTTCAACAAAAAGAACTAAACACTTAGCCTCTCTGGGGTTTTGGAATAAAAGCTGAAGGGAAATCTCCTTTAATCTTCAAAAGAGCGCGATCTGCCTCCAGTTTATTTCTGAAATTGCCAACCCAAACTTTATAATTTGGTGTTTCATAAATAATTTGAGATGGCCATCCTGCATATTGAGACCTAAACTTTTTAATTACATTACTAGCAGCATTATTGTCCCCGTAGTACAACTGAATTTTATAGCGTTCTCCTAATTTTCCATCTTTGGTCATTTCAGACTTCATTTCTAGTAAACTAGGAAGATTGGAATCCTGTTGGATATTAACTTTACCAGTTTGAGCCAACCCGATTTGTTGAACTCCAAGTGCTAAAATTGCAATAAAAAAGCAGTCTTTTATTTTTAATATTCTCATTATAAAAAGGTTTGGTGTAAAAGTAAAATTAAATAACTGAATGAGGTATGATTTTATTATTTAGAACTATTATAAATTACGTGTTAACACTTCTGCAACATTTCCCAAATCGACTTTAAGTGTTACTTTTGTGCCTGAATTTAAGGGGTGCGATTCTTGTTTTTTTTATAATTATAAATAAACATTAATTATAAAATATCGTGCCAAACATAAGACGTTAATTCAACTTACAATATGAAAAAGGTGAAATTCCGCCATTCAACTTCGAGACTACTGCTAGTATCAGTAGTGTTCCTGCTTTCTTTTACTAATTTAATTCATGCTCAGGATACTCTGGATCCAGCTGCTGCCGAACAGACTGCAGATGTTATTGCAGAGGAACCGGGTTCTGGTGATGTAGCTAATGGGAAAGCCTTATTTAATTCATTATGTGCTGCCTGTCACAAACCATATTCCAAATCTATTGGTCCAGCTCTTAATGGAGTTACCGATAGACACTCTATTGAGTGGATAGAATCTTGGATTCATAATTCGGCAGAAATGATTGCTTCGGGAGATGCACAAGCCGTTGCTATTTATGAAGAGTACAACAAAACTGCCATGCCTGCTTTTCCTCAGCTTACCCAAGTAGAGATAGGTGATATTCTTGCTTATGTAGGACAGCCAAAGCCAACTCCGGCAGCGGCACTTGCTACAGATGGAGCTACAGATGATGGTGGTTCTGGTGGTGGAGTTTCCAACAATGTGGTTTTAGGTATTCTTGCTTTTGTACTTATAATGCTTTTGGCAATCCTATTTCTTGTAAATAAAACTTTAAGAAAATTTGCAGTTGCAAGTGGAGTAGAGCTTCCTGTTAAAGAAACTAGAAAGCCACTTTATAAATCTTTTGTGGAAAATCAATTCTTGGTATTAGTTACAGCGGTAATTGTCTTGCTAGCAAGTGGATATATGGTTTACGGATTCTTTATGCAAGTGGGTGTAGATCAAGGTTATCAACCAATACAGCCAATCCATTATTCACATAGGATACATGCAGGTGATAATCAGATAGAATGTAAATATTGCCATTCTTCAGCAAGGACATCTAAGCATTCAGGTATTCCATCTTTAAATGTATGTATGAACTGCCATAAATCTATTGGTGAAGTTGCAGAAGCTACAGCTACTGAAGAATACTCGAAAGAATTCTACGATAAGGAGATCAAAAAATTATACGAAGCAACTGGCTGGGATCCTGCCACACAAGCCTATACTGGAGAAACTAAGCCAGTTAAGTGGGTTAGAATTCACAACTTACCAGATTTCGCATATTTCAATCATTCACAACACGTTTCTGTAGCAGGTATAGAATGTCAGAAATGTCACGGTCCAATCCAAGAAATGGAAGTAGTATATCAAAACGCTCCTTTAACAATGGGATGGTGTATTAATTGTCACCGAGAGACCAATGTAAAAATGGAAGGGAATGAGTACTATGAGAAGATCCATGAAGAACTATCTAAGAAATATGGAGTAGAGGAATTGACTGCTGCTCAATTAGGTGGTCTTGAATGTGGTAAATGTCACTATTAATAAAAAAGTCAGACCTGAGTGATCGGGTAATTAATTAAGAAGTAATATCTAGATATATATGTCATCAAACAAGAAATACTGGAAAAGTGTTGAAGAGCTAAAGGAAAATAGCTCTATTGTTGAGACGCTCCAACAAAATGAGTTTGCAGAGGAAATTCCAAACGATGAATTCTTAGGTAATAAGGATTTAAGTAGTTCTTCTACCACTCGTCGAGATTTCCTTAAGTATGTTGGTTTTAGTACCGCTGCCGCTTCTTTGGCTGCTTGTGAGGGTCCGGTAATTAAATCTATTCCTTATTTAGTACAACCAGAACGTATAGTTCCAGGGATTGCGAATTACTATGCCACAACTATAGCAGATGGATTCGATTTTACCAGTGTCTTGGTAAAAACCCGAGAAGGACGTCCTGTTAAGATCGATAATAATTCATTACCTACTGGTAGAGCTGGAGCAAATGCGAGAGTATATGCTTCTGTTTTGTCATTGTACGATAACAAAAGAGTAAAAAGACCAATGGCTAATGGCCAAAATGTGTCTTGGGAAGACTTTGATAAGAAAGTTGGAGACGCTTTAAACGGAGTTACTGGAGAGGTAGTTCTTTTAACGCAAACTTTTGCAAGTCCTTCTACTTCAAAATTAATAAATGAGTTTTCTGGTAAATTTGGGAATTTCCGTCATGTAGTATATGATACTGTTTCTGAAGATGCGGCTTTAAGCGCTTTTGAACAGAAATACGGAACCAGAGCATTACCAAATTACGATTTCTCTAAAGCTGAAGCAATCGTATCTATAGGTGCAGATTTCTTAGGAGATTGGCAAGGTGGTGGATACGATGCAGGATATGCTAAGACAAGAATTCCTGAAAATGGTAAAATGTCACTTCATATTCAGTTTGAATCAAATATGTCTTTATCTGGAGCTAATGCAGATAAACGAATTGCAGTTACTCCAGCACAACAACGTGCAGTTCTTGCAGCCTTATATGGTTATGTTAGTGGTGGTGCTTCTACTAGCCAATTAACTGGTAAAATTGATGAAGCTGTTGTTAAAGCTGCAACTCAATTAAGAAAGGCAGGTAATAATGCTGTGGTGGTTTCTGGCTTGCCAGATATAGATGCACAAGTATTGGTTCTGGCAATTAACGAAGCCCTAGGTAGCCAGGTAATGGACACCGCAAATCCAAGAATGACCAGACAAGGTAATGCTACAGCTGTTACTAAGTTGGTTCAGGATATGCAAAATGGAAGCATCGGAGCTATATTAATCGCAGGTGTTAATCCAGCATATAGTTTACCAAATTCTAAGGAATTTGTAAAAGCATTAAAAGAAATAGAGGTTTCTGTTGCTTTCTCTATGAAAGAAGATGAAACTGCTAAGTTATGTAAATTCGTCGCTGCAACTCCTCATTACTTAGAGAGTTGGGGTGATGTTCAATTTACTAAAAGTAAATTCAGTTTGATGCAGCCTACTATTAGACCTTTGTTTGATACTAGACAATTTCAAGACTGTTTATTAAAGTGGAATGGATCTGAAAGTTCTTACTACGAATATATAAAAGAGACTTGGGCTGATACTTTAGGAACGGAAGAATGGAATAATGCATTACATGATGGCGTGTTCGAAGGGACTGCTCCATCTGTAGCTACAACTGCAGCAGCTCCAGAATTTGTTTCTACTGCTGTAAATAACGGAACTTCTGCTCGTAATCTAAGTACAGCTTCAGAAGGGAAAGGATTTCAATTAAGCCTTTATACTAAAACATCTATGGGAGATGGGCAACAAGCCAATAACCCTTGGTTACAGGAAATGCCAGATCCTCTTACGAGAGCTTCCTGGGATAACTATGTTACCATGTCTAAAGAAGATGCAGATAAACTGGATCTAATCAATGAGAATGTTGCAAATGGTGCCTTGAACGGTAGCTATGTGAATATTACCATGGATGGGGTAGAAGTAAAGAATGTTCCTGTAATAATCCAGCCTGGTCAAGCACCAGGATCTATAGGTCTTGCTTTAGGCTATGGGAAGAAAGAAGGAATTCAAGAGGAAATGCAGGTAGGTGTTAATGCTTACCCTTTATATAAAGATTTTAGTTCTATTCAATATGTGAATATTGAAAAAGTGGGTGGAATACATGAGTTTGCATGTGTTCAATTACAAAACACGCTTATGGGACGTGGAGATATTATTAAGGAAACAACTCTAGAGATCTTCAACACTAAGGATAAGCATTTTTGGAATAAGGTGCCTGAGGTTTCACTAAATCATATTGAAACTGAGGTTACCTCGCCAGAAGTGGATCTTTGGGAGAGTTTCGACAGGACGATAGGTCATCATTTCAACTTATCAATAGATCTTAACGCGTGTACAGGATGTGGAGCTTGTGTAATTGCTTGTCATTCTGAAAACAACGTGCCGGTTGTTGGGAAAAAAGAAGTAAGAAAATCTAGAGATATGCACTGGTTGCGTATAGATAGATATTATTCTTCTGAAGATACTTTTACTGGAGATATCGATAAAAAAGATGATATTTCTGGTCTAGGCGATTCTCTTTCTCAATTAGCTGAAATGGAATTACCCGCAGATAATCCGCAGGTAGTCTTCCAACCGGTAATGTGTCAGCATTGTAATCATGCACCATGTGAAACTGTATGTCCTGTAGCGGCAACATCTCACGGGCGTCAAGGACAGAACCAAATGATCTATAACAGATGTGTAGGTACAAGATATTGTGCTAACAACTGTCCTTATAAGGTGCGTCGTTTTAACTGGTTTACCTATTCTAAGAATGATGAGTTCGATTACCATATGAATAACGATCTTGGAAGAATGGTCTTGAATCCAGATGTTACAGTACGTTCAAGAGGGGTTATGGAGAAATGTTCTATGTGTATTCAAATAACACAAAAAACTATTTTAGATGCTAAACGTGATGGTAGAGTGATCGAAGATGGGGAATTCCATACAGCTTGTTCTGCAGCATGTGATAAAGGAGCAATGATATTTGGAGATGTAAATAATGAAGGGTCTAAAATTCTTACCGAGGTAAATGATAACAGAATGTATCACTTATTGGAATCTGTAGGAACTAAGCCTAATGTGATGTATCAAACTAAGGTTAGAAATACTTCAGAAGCTTAATAAATTTAAATTAGTAAAGAATCAATTATAAAAGGATATGTCTCATTACGAAGCACCTATTAGAAAGCCTTTAGTTACCGGAGATAAGACCTATCACGATGTGACCATAGATGTGGCTGCACCGGTTGAAGGTCGGGCGAATAAACACTGGTGGATAGTTTTTTCTATCGCACTTATCGCTTTTCTTTGGGGATTAGGTTGTATAATTTATACCATTTCTACAGGAATTGGAACTTGGGGATTAAATAAGACCGTTGGTTGGGCCTGGGATATTACCAATTTTGTTTGGTGGGTAGGTATCGGGCACGCGGGAACCCTTATTTCTGCAGTATTATTATTGTTCCGTCAAAAATGGAGAATGGCAATTAACCGTTCTGCAGAAGCTATGACAATTTTCTCGGTAATGCAGGCAGGATTATTCCCAATTATCCACATGGGTAGACCATGGTTGGCATATTGGGTATTACCTATTCCAAATCAGTTTGGATCTTTATGGGTAAACTTTAACTCTCCATTGCTTTGGGATGTATTTGCAATTTCTACATATTTATCTGTTTCCCTTGTTTTCTGGTGGACAGGTTTACTTCCAGATTTTGCAATGATTAGAGATAGAGCGATCACGCCTTTTAATAAACGTATTTACGGAATTCTTTCTTTTGGATGGAGTGGACGTGCAAAGGATTGGCAACGTTTCGAAGAAGTATCCTTAGTACTTGCTGGTTTAGCTACTCCATTGGTGCTTTCTGTACATACCATTGTATCTTTTGACTTTGCTACCTCTGTAATTCCAGGTTGGCATACTACCATCTTCCCTCCATACTTTGTGGCAGGTGCAGTATTCTCTGGTTTCGCAATGGTAAACACACTTTTAATCATTATGAGAAAAGTGTCTAATCTTGAAGATTATATTACAATTCAGCATATCGAATTAATGAACATCGTGATCATGATCACGGGTTCTATTGTTGGTTGTGCATATATTACAGAGCTGTTTGTTGCATGGTATTCTGGAGTAGAGTACGAACAATATGCATTCCTTAACAGAGCAACTGGTCCTTACTGGTGGGCTTATTGGGCAATGATGACTTGTAACGTATTCTCACCACAATTCATGTGGTTCCCAAAATTAAGAAGAAGTATTATGTTCTCTTTCTTTATCTCTATCGTTGTGAATATCGGGATGTGGTTTGAGCGTTTTGTAATTATTGTGACTTCATTGCACCGTGATTATTTACCATCTTCTTGGACAATGTTCTCACCTACTTTTGTAGATATAGGTATTTTTATTGGTACTATAGGTTTCTTCTTTGTTTTGTTCTTATTATACGCTCGTTCGTTCCCGGTGATCGCGCAAGCAGAGGTAAAAACAATTTTAAAAGCATCTGGAGCTAAATATAAACAACTTCGTGCGGAGCATGGAGATGATGTAGATCACCGTAATGTAGCGTTGATGGCTGAGCCGAAATCGAATGAGGCTCATGGTATACATAATCAAGTTAATGATGATTCTAATAATCAAGATCATATTGCAACCGTTAATGCAGACGCCTTAACAACTTCAGAAGTACAAAAAGATAGATTGGACCAAATGCTTTCTAGAATTGGAGTTTATGATCCTGCTGTGCAAACCGCAGATGATCTTACAAAACTTAAAGCTGTAGGTCCTATGTTACAACAACGTTTACATCAAGTAGGTATTTATACCTTCGATCAAGTAAGCAGATTGGAAACGATAGATTTTGAATTATTGAATGAGCTAATCGAAAACTTCCCTAGGGAATCTATGAGAGAAGACTGGGTTGCTCAAGCAATAAAACTTAATAATAATAATTAATTAGGATGGCATCAAAAGTAATACACGCTATTTATACCGATGATGATTTGCTGTTGCAAGCGGTAAGGCAAGTTCGTGACGCACGTTATCACATCGCTGAAATTTACACTCCTTTTCCAGTTCACGGACTAGATAAAGCAATGGGTCTTCCGCCTACGCGTTTAGCAATAGCTTCATTTATGTACGGGTTAGTGGGATTAACGGTAGCAATAATTATGATGAATTATATGATGATCTCAGACTGGCCACAGGATATTGGTGGAAAGCCAAGTTTTAGCTTTTTGCAAAATCTTCCTGCTTTTGTGCCAATTATATTTGAATTAACGGTGTTTTTCGCGGCCCACCTTATGGTAATAACTTTTTATATGAGAAGTAAATTATGGCCTTTTAAATCTGCTGAAAATCCTGATGTAAGAACTACCGACGATCATTTCTTAATGGAAATTGATGCAGCCAATCATGATGTAGAGAAGCTTTCTAAGTTCTTATATGATACTGGTGCTCTTGAAATTAAATTAATTGAAAATTAAATAAACACAATGAAAAGTTTATTTCAAAAATCTATAGTCCTTTTCTTGGTTGTTATTACGGCTACCTCTTGTTTTAATAAGGAAAAGCCTAACTATCAATATTTCCCAGACATGTACGAACCGGTTTCTTATGAAACTTATGGAGAGTACGATATTTTTGAGAATGGTCAAGAAGCTAAATTACCTGTAGAAGGAACTATTCCCCGCGGTTGGCATCCTTACGGTTATGAGAACTCCAATGAAGGTTATGCGCAAGCAAAAGCACAATTAACCAATCCAATCCCTTATTCTGAAAAGAATCTTGCTGTAGGTCAACAGTTATATACAATTTACTGTGCTGTATGTCATGGCGATCAAGGAAATGGAAAAGGAATTTTAGTAGAACGTGAAAAGATCTTAGGGGTACCAAGTTACGATGATGCTGGAAGAGCAATTACAGAAGGTAGTGCATACCATGTAATGTATTACGGATTGAACTCTATGGGTTCCTATGCATCCCAAACTACGATCAAAGAGCGCTGGCAAATAGATCACTACGTAATGAAATTGAAAGGAACTCTTACTGGAGCTCCAGAAAGAACATTCGAAAGTGATACGGCTTCCGTGAAGAAGAATCTTATTCCACCTGTAAACGCCGATGCTACTATTTTAGGAGCCGATGCTAATACGGTATTAGACGAAGAAAGTACAAACTAAAAATAACTGCACTTAGATATATTAATATGTACACGCTATCAAGTAGATTAAAATTAACAGCAATTATATTTATGATTGTAGGTGCTTTAGGCCTGATTTATGCCTTTATCGCTGCCCCAGATACTATAGAAGATGTGAAGGAAATGATGGCTGCAAATGCGGACCATGGTTCTGAAGAAGTTGCAGTTGTAGAAAATGATATACATCTTGCAAATCCTAAACATGCAGAAGATAGTCATATAATTGCTGAAGAGCATGCAAAGACTGCTAGTGCCGAAGCTGCGCATGGAGAAGAGGCTGGACGTGATAATGAACATTATGAGCATTTGCTTCATCAATTACAGAACAAGCCATGGGCTGCGGTGTATATTGCTGCATTTTTCTTTTTTATGATTGCACTGGGTACAATGGCATTTTATGCTATTCAGCAGGCTGCTCAAGCAGGATGGTCTCCCGTATTATTTAGAGTAATGGAAGGAATTACAGCTTACTTATTACCAGGAAGTATCATTATGTTTATTCTTCTTGCACTATCTGGCTTGCATTTAAATCATTTATTTATTTGGATGGACCCAGAAGTTGTAGCTCACGATGAACTTATTCAAAATAAAACGGCATACCTAAATGTGCCATTTTTATTGATAAGAGCGGCTATCTACATTGCTGGATGGAACATCTTCAGGTATTTATTAAGAAGAAATTCATTAAGATTGGATGAAGCTACAGATGATAGATTACACAAAACTAATTTTAAATTAGCAGCTGGATTTTTAGTGTTCTTCCTTGTATCAGAATCTATGATGTCTTGGGATTGGATAATGAGTGT
This sequence comes from Gillisia sp. UBA3175, assembly GCA_002364325.1. Lineage (GTDB taxonomy): Bacteria > Bacteroidota > Bacteroidia > Flavobacteriales > Flavobacteriaceae > Gillisia. The sequence continues at coordinate 194,007 of DEXV01000006.1, read as the reverse complement.
AGATCCACACTGGTTTAGTACGTTATTTGGATGGTATGTATTTGCAAGTATGATTGTATCTGCGGTAACTATGATTGCCTTAGTTACTATCTATCTTAAATCTAGAGGCTTTTTAGAATATGTAAATGATTCTCATATTCACGATTTAGCAAAGTTCATGTTCGGTTTCAGTATCTTCTGGACATATCTTTGGTTCTCACAATTTATGCTTATCTGGTATTCTAACATTCCTGAGGAGGTTACCTATTTTATTACCAGAATAGACGATTACACTTTACCGTTCTTCGGAATGGTGGTAATGAACTTTGTGTTCCCAGTATTGCTATTAATGAATAGCGACTATAAAAGAATCAATTTGTTCGTAATTATGGCTGGAATTATCATTCTATGTGGTCATTATTTGGATATTTTTGTAATGATTATGCCATCTACAGTTGGTGAATCATGGTTTATAGGAATTCCTGAGATTAGTGCATTGTTGTTGTTTGCTGGATTGTTTGTATTTATAATATTTGGGGCCCTTACAAAAGCTCCTTTGTTACCAAAACGCAATCCGTTTATTAAGGAGAGTAAACATTTTCATTATTAATAAAAAGATTGTTTAAAGAAGAAATAAAAAAATGACTGTATTTTTAGTAATCATTGTAATAGCACTTTTTGCCGTAACTGTATGGCAAATGTCCAAGATATTTGAATTATCACGTGGCAATCATACAGATTCAACTCAAGTTGCGAATGAAAGAGACAACAAGATAAATGGGTATCTAATGCTCATGTTCGTGATCTTTCTATATGTTATTTCTATTTATTGTTTCTGGCATTATAGTAAATTCTATTTACCTGAAGCTGCATCTGCACATGGTAGTGAAGTAGATACCTTAATGTTTATCTCTATTGCACTTATTATGTTTGTTCAAGTGTTAACACAGGGATTACTGCACTGGTTTGCGTATAAATATCGTGGAGAGAAAGGCAAAAAAGCTTTGTTCTTTGCAGATAACGATAAGCTAGAATTTATCTGGACTATTATTCCGGTTATTGTTTTGGCTGGCTTAATTATCTATGGTTTATTCACTTGGTCTGATATTATGAATATCAACGAAGAAGATGATCCATTAGTGATCGAAATCTATGCATACCAGTTCGCCTGGAGGGCAAGATATTCTGGGGAAGATAATACATTAGGTAAAGCCAACGTACGATTTATCCAAGGTGTTAATCAACTTGGAGTGGACGAAAGTGATTCTTATGGTAATGATGATATTATTATAAATGAACTTCACTTACCAGTGGGAAGACCGGTAGTATTCAAGTTTAGATCTCAGGATGTATTACACTCTGCTTATTTTCCTCACTTTAGGGCTCAAATGAACGTAGTTCCAGGTATGATCACTCAATTTGGATTTACCCCTACTATTACTTCAGAAGAAATGAGAAATAGTGAGTATATGGTGGAGAAAGTTGGAAGAATTAATGGCATTAGAAAGGATAAATCTAAAGAATTAATGGCTGCTGGTGAAGTGCCTTTAGATTCTTACGAATTTGAATATTACCTGTTATGTAACAAGATTTGTGGTCAAGGACATTATAACATGCAAATGAAGATAGTTGTAGAAAGCGAAGCCGACTATAATGCATGGTTGAAAGAACAACAAACATTTGGTGAAACGATGGCAGCGCAAGTAGAAGTCCCTTCTGTAGATATGATATCTAATGAAAAAGATACCTTGGAAGAGGAGTTGAATGAAGAAGGAAACACAGAAACTGAGCTTGAATAAGATTATTAAAAAAATTAAGATTTAGAGATATGTCAGCAGTAGGACACGCAACGGTAGCTCACGCACATGATGATCACGGTCATGACCACCATCATGAGCAAACCTTTATTACTAAATATATTTTTAGTACAGATCATAAGATGATTGCTAAGCAATATCTTATCACAGGTCTTTTAATGGGGATCGTAGGTATAGCAATGTCTGTACTTTTTAGAATGCAATTAGCATGGCCCGAGCAATCTTTTTGGATCTTCGAAGCCTTATTAGGAAAATGGGCTCCAGGAGGAGTTATGACGCCGGAAATTTATTTAGCCTTAGTTACAATTCACGGTACCATTATGGTATTCTTTGTACTTACGGCTGGATTGAGTGGTACATTTAGTAACCTTTTAATTCCATTGCAAATTGGAGCAAGGGATATGGCATCAGGATTTTTGAACATGGTTTCTTACTGGCTATTTTTTATATCCAGTATTGTTATGTTAAGTTCTTTATTTGTTGAAGCAGGACCAGCATCTGCAGGTTGGACGATTTATCCTCCTTTAAGTGCATTGCCGCAGGCCATTGGTGGATCTGGAATGGGAATGACACTTTGGTTATCTTCTATGGCCATCTTTATTGCATCTTCTTTAATGGGATCCTTGAACTATATAGTAACGGTGATCAATCTTAGAACAGTAGGAATGTCTATGACGAGGTTGCCTTTAACAATTTGGGCATTCTTTGTAACTGCGATTATTGGGGTGGTTTCTTTCCCAGTATTGCTTTCTGCAGCTTTATTGCTTATCATGGATAGAAGTTTTGGAACTTCTTTTTTCTTAAGCGATATTTTTATTCAAGGAGAGGTATTAAGTCATCAAGGAGGTTCTCCAGTATTATTCGAACATTTATTCTGGTTCTTAGGACACCCGGAAGTATATATTGTGATCTTACCTGCAATGGGTCTGGTTTCAGAAATCATGGCAACCAACTCTCGTAAACCAATATTTGGATACCGAGCGATGATTGCTTCTATCCTTGCAATTGCTTTCTTATCTACAATTGTTTGGGGTCACCACATGTTTATCTCAGGAATGAATCCATTCCTTGGATCTGTGTTTACTTTCACAACATTGTTAATTGCAATTCCATCTGCAGTAAAAGCATTTAACTGGATCACGACACTCTGGAAAGGGAATCTTCAAATGAATCCAGCGATGTTATTTTCTATTGGTTTCGTTTCTACCTTTATTACTGGTGGTTTAACAGGTATCATTTTAGGAGATAGTACATTAGATATTAACGTTCACGATACTTATTTTGTAATTGCTCACTTCCACTTGGTTATGGGTATCTCTGCACTTTACGGATTGTTAGCAGGGGTTTACCACTGGTTCCCTAAAATGTTTGGTAGAATGATGAATAAGAACCTTGGTTTTGTTCACTTTTGGGTAACAGCAATTGGAGCTTACGGTGTGTTCTTCCCAATGCACTTTATTGGAATGGCAGGATTACCGCGTAGATATTACACCAACACTGCTTTCCCTTATTTTGATGATCTTCAAGATGTGAATGTTGTTATTACTGTATTTGCTATCATTACTGCAGCAGTACAATTAGTGTTCTTATATAACTTCTTTAGTTCTATCTTCTTCGGAAAGAAAGCAACAATGAACCCTTGGAATGCAACTACTTTAGAGTGGACTGCTCCTGTAGAACATATTCACGGAAACTGGTACGGAGAGATCCCTTCAGTTTACCGTTGGCCTTACGATTATTCTAAGACCAATGAAAATGGAGAATATGTTATTGCAGGACAAGATTTTGTTCCACAGAACGTTCCACTGCAAGAAGGAGAAGAAGAGCTTAATCATTAAGCAAGGTCTACTTTTATAAAACTAAAAGCCTTTTCAATTGAAGAGGCTTTTTTCTTTTATCTTTGTCTGCATCAGCTTTACTTAAACTACCAATATTAGAATTTTATATATCTCATGAACGAGCATCTAGACCCAACCGGTGAGAATTTTTCTTCAGAAGAATTAGATATAGACAGAGCATTACGTCCCCTTAGTTTCGACGATTTTGCCGGTCAGGATCAAGTTTTGGAAAATTTAAAGATTTTTGTTGAAGCTGCTAATCAACGTGGTGAAGCATTAGATCATACGTTATTTCATGGTCCTCCGGGACTTGGTAAGACAACTTTAGCACATATTCTGGCTAATGAGTTGCAGGTTGGGATAAAAGTAACCTCGGGTCCTGTAATAGATAAACCTGGAGATCTTGCTGGTTTGCTTACAAATCTTGAAGAGCGTGATGTCTTATTTATAGATGAAATTCACAGATTAAGCCCAATTGTAGAAGAGTATTTGTATTCTGCAATGGAAGATTACAAGATAGATATCATGATAGAAACCGGGCCAAATGCCCGTACCGTGCAGATCAATTTAAATCCTTTTACACTTATTGGCGCTACTACTCGGTCTGGATTGCTTACCTCCCCGATGCGGGCGAGGTTTGGTATTTCAAGCCGACTTCAATACTACACCACAGAATTACTTTCCACCATTCTTCAGCGAAGCTCAGATATTTTAAAGGTGCCACTATCACTAGATGCTGCGATTGAGATTGCCGGCAGAAGTAGAGGTACACCTCGTATTGCAAATGCATTATTGCGACGAGTTCGAGATTTTGCTCAGATAAAGGGAAATGGAAAGATCGATATGGAAATTGCCAGATACAGCTTAAAGGCTTTGAATGTGGATGCACATGGTTTGGATGAAATGGATAATAAGATCTTGACCACTATCATAGATAAATTTAAAGGAGGGCCAGTGGGTCTCTCCACTTTGGCAACCGCCGTTAGTGAAAATGCTGAAACTATTGAAGAAGTGTATGAACCTTTCTTGATCCAACAAGGATTTATTTTTAGAACACCCCGAGGTCGAGAAGTTACAGAAGCAGCATACAAGCATTTGGGCAGAATTAAAGGAGCTTCCCAAGGCGGACTTTTTTAAATCTTCATATTATCTCTTAAACTAGCGTATAGAAACTTGATAATTGGTTCTGGTTTCATTTTGCGAATTGTTCTATTTGTCTTAAAATAAGAAGGTTTCAAAATAAAAACGGAACAATTTAGACGCTCTATTAGACAAAATACAGCGTTTAATAAATCGATATTTCTTAAATCGATTCAAATTTATAGCATAGATCTTCAATACTTTTAGATAAATTCTTCAACAACTATAAGTAGAGTAAAACCGGTTCAATAACCTGTAGAAGAATGGATTGTATAAATTCCTGCTAAAATAAAACCCACTATATCAATAATATAACTCTACTAAAAGATCCTTTAAATAGGACAAAATATTAGTATTATTATTCAAAGGTCATATTAAATGCCGCTTTCTTACGTTAAATAGATCTAGTTTCGACTTTATAAAAAAATGAAGTAAGAAAACACTTTCGTACACAATTACCGCTTTGATGATAAATTTGGAGACATCTATCTGAAAGAAGAAAATACTTGCAGAGTTTGATTTTTCGAATAACAGATTTAAAAAAATTAATATGAGGTTATATATTAAGTATATGGTCAGTTTGCGATGTAAAATGCTTGTACAAGAAGAGTTGGAAAGACTTGAGATCCCATATGGTTTTATTGATTTGGGAATGGTGGAACTGCTCGAAGAAATATCTAATACACAGAGGAATAAGCTTAAAAGAAATCTTTTAAGGTTTGGACTGAAAATGCACGACGATAAAAAGAGCATTCTTATTGAAAGAATAAAGAATACAATTCTTGAGATGATTAATTATGCCGATGGTTGTCCTAAAATGAATTATTCAGAATATATAAGTGAAAAATTAAATTATGACTATACCTATCTGGCCAATACGTTTTCAGATGTAAAAGGTATTACTATACAGCAATATATTATCTTCAATAAAATTGAAAGAGTAAAGGAATTGCTGTCTTATGGCGAACTCAATCTTACAGAGATCTCTTATAAACTGCATTATAGCAGTATGGCGCATTTATCTGGTCAATTTAAAAAAGTAACAGGATTTTCACCATCTAATTATAGAGAAATGAAACTAAATCAAGAAGAGCTAAAGCTAAGTACGGCTGTAATTTAATAGAAAACGCTAAACCGTATATGATGATTAGAAATTCTTATAATTGATTAATTATAACATTTCATTTCCTATTGCTAATTTCTAATTCTCTACTCGTTTCTACACTATCCGGTTAATATCTTAACAAATGTGGGAATTATATAACATCCTTCAATAATTATGTAACACTATCCACCAACCAAAGGCTCACATTTACATCGTGATAATGAAGTCGCAAAATAATTGTAATTATTTATGAAACTTAAAATAATAATACCAGCCTTAGCATTCGTATTTGTTGGATTAATGTCTAGTTGTGAAAAAGATGAATTAAATGACAATTCTGCTGATGCAAATGCCTCAATTGAAAATACCGCAGATCTAACTAATGATAGCTCTTCACAAAATACATCAGCCGACAGCAAAGGTCAAGAAATCTTAAAAGTTGTAGATCTTGGTGTTGCTGGAAATTTTGCAATTCTTTCAAAAACAGGAATTACAAGTGTTTATAAATCTTCTATTACCGGAGATATTGGAACAAGTCCTATTACTGGTGCCGCTATGGTTATAGATTGTGGAGAAGTTACAGGGAATGTGTACTCGGTAGACGCTGCAGGTCCTGCTTGTATCACTACTAGCGCAAGCATGTTAACAACAGCTATAAGCAATATGCAAACTGCATATACTGATGCAGCCGGACGTAAGACCCCGGATTTTGTAAATTTAGGCGCCGGAAACATTGGTGGAAAAACGCTAACTCCAGGACTTTATAAATTTACAAGTTCAGTAGTTATTCCAACTGATATAGCACTTGCAGGAGGACCAGATGATGTTTGGATATTCCAAGTTTCTGGAAATCTTGATATGAGTTCTGCAGTGAGAGTTACCTTAAGCGGTGGTGCACAAGCCAAGAATATCTTCTGGCAAGTTGCAGGTGCAGTTACTTTTGGAACTACCAGCCATTTTGAAGGAATTATTCTAGGACAAACGGGAATTAATTTAAAGACTGGCGCTTCAATAAACGGAAGGTTATTGGCACAAACTGCTGCAACTCTTCAAATGAATACGGTTACTCAGCCACAATAAAAATTGTTAAGTGCTGAAATTCAGGTTTACATTATAACTATGGAATCAGTTTAATCCAGTACTCAATTTAAATTCATAAAAGGATTTGGTCTAAAAGCCAGATCCTTTTTTATTTTAAGAAAATCATTTATCAATAATTGAATTTTTATAATGTAAAGTCCAAGCTCACTTTTTTAATGTACTTCTTTAAAGGTCTGCAATTATGTACCTTTGGTTTTCTGAAGATTAAGCAAGTTGTCCAAACCAAATCAAAAGCTTGAATTCAGGAAATTAATTAAACAAAAAAAGCACAATGGATAAAAGGAATATTCCAAAGGTTTCATTTTTCAAATTCTTAAAACATGCCTCAAATATTCTTAAGAATCCGTTGCCCTTTCATCATAGTAATTTTGAAAAGCATGGAGATACTTTTAGGTTGATTATTGGTCCTGGAAAATCGGTCATTTTTTCTAGAGATGCCTATTTAGCGGAGTATGTGCTTCAAAAAAATCAGAAAAATTATACAAAATCTCCTATCCAAACCAAAGATCTTGTGAAATATGTAGGTCGCGGATTGCTAACAGCTGAAGGCGAACACTGGAAAAAGCAACGAAAGTTGATTCAGCCTGCCTTTCATAAAAAGCAACTCACCTTGTTGCTAGATAGCATTCACAAAGCAATTCTTACTGAACTCGATAAAATTGAAACGGAAAAAGAAATAGATGTATTTCCAATATTTAATGATCTAGCTTTTCAAACGGTGGTTAAATCTTTATTTAGCAGTGCTGTAGGAGATATGGATATTGCTAGATTGCAATATATTACGGAAGCCGCTCAGAAAATGTTAGTTAGGGAATTACGGCAGCCCTTTTTAAGCCTATGGTTTAAATATGGAGGGGAAATAAAAAAGCATACAGATCTAACAGATGAAGCCAGAGACATACTCAAAAAACTTGTGAATGCGAGGAAAAATAGCGGGCTTAGAGAAAATGATCTATTGGACATGTTATTGGATGCGCGTTATGAGGATGGGAACGAAATGGATGAAGAGCAGCTAATAGATGAAATATTAATCCTATTTACTGCTGGTCATGAAACCACCTCGAATGCACTCACGTTTGCAGCTCAACTTTTGGCTCGAAATCCAGAATCTCAAAAATTGATATTTAATGAAGTAGAGCAGGCGAAAAATGAAACTCATTCTTTAATGGAGTTTATTCAAGCTTGTAGTTATACCAAAAAAGTGATCGAGGAAACTATGCGTTTATATCCGCCGGCTTATTTTATTGATAGAATAAATTTGGAGGATGATGAATTTGAGGGCCTGCAAATTCCTAAAGGTTCAAATTTGTTGTTCTCTTTTCACGAGATCCACAAACACAAATCGCATTGGGAAGACCCTGAAAAATTTGATCCTGAGCGGTTTTCAGATTCAGATCCTTATTTACATACCCCATTTTATGCCCCTTTTGGAGCTGGACCTAGAAAATGTATCGGAAATAACTTTGCAATGTTCGAGATGATTCTTTCAGTAGTCGAAATGGTTTCTAAATATAAGATTTCTCCTAAGACAACACCTATCGAAATTCTTCCTTTGATAACCCTGAAGCCAAAAAATGCAATTTTGAGATTTGAGAGAAGATAGATCTAATTATAGATTATTTTTCTTCCATTTTATTAATTTCATTATTCTTGAACTTTTTTTCTTACCTCCTGATTAATCTAGCCTGAATGTCTTTATTAGGCTTTAAGCTTAAGACTTATTAGCATTAAATAATTTTGTAATAGTATTATCCAAATTTTCCGGGTTTTGCCCTATGGGGAATTTAATTCTCTCTTCTTATTTTTACAAAACCCTTCATGTTAAAAAGTCAGAACCTTCCAAATCAGATGAATTTCGATTTTCTTAAAGATATCTAGTGCTATGAATATTAAAATATTAACTAAAAATTTTATGCCATGAAATTAATCAATCACTCAAAACAGATTTCTACAAAAATTGTGATGCTTTTCATTTGTTTGGTTACAGTTTTTCTTTTCTCCTGTACTACCGAAGAATTGGATGGTAATTCAGATTTAATGAATCAGAAATTAGAATCAGCAGATTTAAAAGGAGGTATTCATTTTGAAACCTGGCAGGATCAAGTGGAGAGGCTCACAAAAAAAACTCGAAGATTTCATAATTTTCAAGTAGCGCTTGCGCAAGGTTGGGATACTCAAGCAACAGGTCATGTTCCTGGAATGGGGATACATTATATAAATGAGGATCTGATGGATGATAAATTCGAAATGGAAAAGCCAGAATCTTTATTGTATGTAGAAACTGACGAGGGTATGACTTTCGTAGCAGTGGAATACTTAATTGTAGGATTAAGTCCGGAGGGCCCGGCGCCCGAGGGATTTATTGGGGATACAGATGTGTGGGTTTATAATCCCGCGGTGGAAGCTTGGACCTTGCACGTATGGGTGGGATTAGAAAACTCTAATGGAATTTTTGCGCCTACCAATCCAGATGTGGATAGTTTGTAAAAGCGACACCTTAAAATGTATTAATGTGTTAATTTGGTGCCGTGAATAATAAACGGCAACGTACAGATATTATTAAAGCCGAAGCCAAGCGCCTCGGCTTTATGTCTTGTGGCATCTCCAAAGCTGAATTCTTAGAAACAGAAGCTCCAAGATTGGAAAATTGGTTGAAGCAGAATATGCATGGGGAAATGAGCTATATGGAAAATCATTTCGACAAACGGCTGGATCCAACAAAATTAGTGGCTGGATCTAAAAGTGTGATCTCTTTATTGCTTAATTATTATCCTTCAGAATTTCAAATAGACAATTCTTACAAGATCAGTAAATATACCTATGGCACCGATTATCATTTTGTAATTAAAGAGAAGCTGAAGCATTTACTTCAATTTATTCAGCAAGAAATAGGTGAAGTAGAGGGAAGAGCTTTTGTAGATTCGGCTCCGGTTCTAGACAAAGCATGGGCAGCGAAAAGCGGATTGGGTTGGATAGGTAAGAATTCTAATTTATTAACCAAACAGGTTGGTTCCTTTTATTTTATTGCAGAACTCATTGTAGATATCGATTTGGAATACGATACTCCGGTGACCGATCATTGCGGAAGCTGTACTGCCTGTATAGATGCATGTCCTACCCAAGCCATTCTAGAGCCCTATAAAGTAGATGGTAGCAAATGTATTTCTTACTTCACGATAGAACTTAAGAACGAATTGCCAAACTCTTATAAAGATCAATTTGATGATTGGATGTTTGGCTGTGATGTTTGCCAGGATGTGTGCCCCTGGAATAAGTTCTCCAAAGCTCATAAAGAACCCTTATTCGATCCAAATCCGCAGCTTCTAAATAATTCAAAAAAAGAATGGGAAGAACTTACAAAAGAGACGTTTGATGAAATTTTTAAAAAATCTGCCGTTAAACGAACCAAATTTGAAGGTCTTAAAAGGAACATTGATTTTTTGAAGTAACTATTGTAAAATCACGGTTTTCTGAAAATATGTAGGTATATACTTATTGTTTTCATTTTTGGCAGCCTCGGTGATGTTCATATTATTTATAAAATCAGGGAGCTCCCTCATAATTTTATTGCTTTCACATACAATTACCGCATTAGAAACCTGTCCATTAGATTAAATCTCAAAATAGATCTTTAGTTCCATTTTATCTTTTAGTTCCATCTTCATCTTTTTATAAGAATTTAAATATTCACAATTCGTTTTGTGATTAGATCCGCAAAACAAGTTTTATTTCCGCTGGATTCGCATTCTTTGATCAAAGGAAGGATAAAGGCATCTTTAAAAGCGAGCTCAGGACCCTTGGTTTCCAAATCCCGGCTAGAAGGGTAAGCCGAGCTGCCATCTTTATTGATGATCTTCCTATTAAATCTTATAGGTATTACGTAAGTCATACTAACAGGAACTCCATTTTTCATAGCTGGAGATTTAATTTTTAGATTATCTAATAATTTATAGGCCTGATTTTTCAAGTCTTCGTTTGTTGCACGAACCTGTAAGTTCTCAATTTTTCCAGATGCGATAATTACAAATTGAGCATAAGCTTTCGCAGTGGCATACTTGGTAAGACTGGTAATATCTATATTGTACTGAACATAATTTTTCAGGCAATCCTGAAAAGAATCTGCATTAAATTCTTCACATTTTTCAATAACGGGGAGATCATCCACTTCTAAAGAAGTATAAATTTCAGATTGTGAGTGTGCTTTCAGAAGCCCAAAAAGAATTAGAATCATGGATAATAGAAAAGCCTTCATAATTTGTTGTTTGTTCTACAATATATAAGGATAAGGTTGATTTATCTATATATATAGAAAATAATTTTCTCTAAGCAAGATTAGCTTGTTACATTTGTAGTTCCGCCAAAAAAATAAGATTATGAGTAAGGACAGTAAAAGGAGAGAGGCACTAGTTTATCACGCAAAACCAAAACCTGGAAAAATAGAGGTTGTACCAACCAAAAAATATGCGACACAAAGAGATCTGTCTTTGGCATATTCCCCCGGAGTTGCAATTCCATGTTTAGAAATAGAAAAAGATAAGGAAAACGCCTATAAATACACTGCGAAGGGAAACTTAGTAGCGGTTATTTCTAATGGAACTGCAGTTCTTGGGTTAGGAGATATAGGCCCATTAGCATCTAAACCTGTGATGGAAGGTAAAGGTTTGCTTTTTAAGATCTTCGCAGATATAGATGTTTTCGATATTGAAGTAGATACTAAAGATGTAGAATCTTTTATACAAACCGTAAAAAATATTGCTCCTACTTTTGGAGGGATTAATCTTGAAGACATTAAAGCCCCGGAAGCATTCGAAATTGAGCGCAGATTAAAGGAAGAATTGGATATTCCGGTGATGCATGACGATCAGCATGGAACAGCAATTATCTCTGCGGCAGCATTGCTTAATGCTTTATCCATCGCAAAAAAGAAAATAGAAAAGGTTAAAATAGTAATTAGTGGAGCTGGTGCTGCGGCAGTTTCTTGTACTAAACTATATAAAGCATTCGGTGCAAAATCAGAAAATATTGTGATGCTGGATAGCAAAGGAGTTATTCGTGCCGATAGACCAAATCTATCTGTAGAAAAATTAGAATTTGCTACCAAGAGAAAAATAGATACACTTAAGGAAGCAATGAAAGATGCCGATGTTTTTGTTGGGCTATCTATTGCTAATATAGTGGATGTCGATATGCTAAAAAGCATGGCCAAACGCCCTATAGTTTTTGCTATGGCCAATCCTGATCCTGAAATTGAATATGATCTCGCTGTTTCCGCACGAAAAGATCTAATCATGGCCACGGGAAGAAGCGATCATCCTAACCAAGTGAATAATGTACTCGGTTTTCCTTTTATTTTTAGAGGTGCCTTAGATGTAAGAGCTACAAAAATTAATGAAGCCATGAAAATGGCTGCAGTTAAAGCTTTGGCAGAATTAGCTAAAGAGCCTGTACCCGAGCAAGTAAATATTGCATACGGAGAAACTAAATTGAATTTTGGAGCTGAATATATCATTCCAAAACCTTTTGACCCTAGATTGATAGCTAAAGTTCCACCGGCAGTTGCAAAAGCAGCTATGGAAAGTGGCGTGGCTAAAAACCCGATCACAGATTGGGAACGATATGAGGAGGAGCTTTTAAATAGAATGGGTAATGATAATAAGATATCTAGGCTATTAATGAACAGAGCAAAAACAAATCCTAAGAGAATTGTTTTTGCCGAAGCAGATCAACTAGATGTTTTAAAAGCAGCCCAGATAACTCAAGAAGAAGGTATAGGAATTCCGATCCTTTTGGGTAGAAAAGATGTGATCTTGGAATTGATGAATGAAATAGATTTTGATGAAGAACAGGTAACCATAATAGATCCTAAAGGAGATGACGAGAAAGTACGTAGAGAACGTTATGCCGATGTTTATTGGAAATCCAGATACAGAAGTGGAGTTACAAAATACGATGCTAATAATTTGATGCGTGAGCGTAATTATTTTGCTGCTATGATGGTGAATGAAGGAGATGCAGATGCGTTGCTATCTGGTTACTCCAGAGCTTATCCAACTGTGGTAAAACCAATGCTGGAACTAATTGGAATGGCAAAGGGAGTAGATAGAATTGCTGCAACTAACCTTATGAATACTTCCCGCGGACCTATTTTTATTAGTGATACCTCGATCAACATAGATCCTTCGGCTACAGATCTTGCAAAAATAGCCATGATGACTGCAAAAACAGTGAGGTTATTTGGTATGGAACCGGTTATTGCCATGATCTCCTATGCCAATTTTGGTTCCTCTAAACATGAGAGAGCTAGAAAGGTGAAACAAGCAGTTTCTATACTACATAGATCACATCCAGACTTAATTGTGGATGGAGAGATCCAAACAGATTTTGCTTTGAATAAAGAAATGCTTCAAAGTAAATTTCCATTCTCCAAATTAGTAGGAAAAAAGGTAAATACTTTGATATATCCTAATTTAGAATCGGCAAATGGAACGTATAAATTGCTAAAAGAGATGAATAACGCAGATTCTATCGGTCCTATCATGATGGGAATGAATAAACCTGTGCATATCTTACAGTTGGGAGCAAGTGTAGAAGAAATAGTAAATATGGCTGCCGTAGCCGTAGTAGATGCCCAAGAAAAGGAAAAAAGAGCAAAAATGGCAAAATAGCCCGGTTTTCGGGTGTTTTAAAGACTTGAAGCTCTGTAATATTTTAGTACATTTGGATACTAACATTTTTACAATTCATGATTCATCACCTTCGAGGGCAATTAATAGAAAAAAATCCTACGTATGTTGTAGTTGAATGCAACGGCGTAGGATATTTTTTACATATCTCCCTACACACTTTTGCATTGCTAAGAAATGCTTCTGAAGCTATTAGCATCTTCACCCATTTACAAGTAAAAGAAGATTCCCAAACCTTATTCGGATTTATGGAAAAATCTGAGCGGGAATTATTCAGGTTGCTTATCTCAGTTTCTGGTATTGGTGCCAGCATTGCACGAACCATGTTATCATCTTTAGATCCTAAACAAATTATGGATGCCATTGCATCTGGAGATGTGGGTACCATTCAGAGTATTAAAGGTATTGGTGCCAAGACGGCTCAACGAGTGATCTTAGATCTAAAAGAAAAGGTTCTAAAAGTGTTTGGAGAAGGCGAAGTTTTTATCTCTAAAAGCAATACAAACAAGGAAGAAGCGTTATCTGCTTTAGAGACTTTAGGTTTTGCGAGAAAGCCTGCCGAAAAGGTGGTAGACCGCATTATGAAAGACGCTACAGAAGACCCTACCGTTGAAACAATAATAAAATTAGCTTTAAAGAATTTATAAATTCATATTAATCAATTTTGAGGAATAATTACTTGAAACTGCAATTAACATTTCTGCTTGGGATTTTTTGGTTATTTGTTTCTTCACCCAGTTTACATGCACAAGTTACGCCGGTGGCGCAAGATTCCACTCGTACCGGATATGCGTTGGGGAAAATTTCATTGCCAAATCCTAATAGCATTAGTGCTGGCTATGAGTATGATCCAATCCTAAATAGATACATCTATACCGAAAAATTAGGTTCCTATAATTTAAGTATTCCCTTAATTCTGACTCCATCAGAATATCAAGAATTGGTTATCCAGGAGGAGATTCGAAATTATTTTAAGCAAAAGAACAATGCCATTTCTGAAAATAGAGAGGGTGATCCAGATGCTCAACAAGATGCATTGCCGAGTTATTATGTGAATTCAGGTTTTTTTGAAAGTGTTTTTGGAGGAAAAGAAATTGAAGTAGTGCCTCAAGGTAGTGTTGCCATGGATCTGGGTTTGCTATATACTAAACAAGATAATCCGGCATTTTCTCCAAGAAATAGAAGTAACCTTACCTTCGATTTCGATCAGCGTATTCAATTAAGTTTATTAGGGAATGTAGGTACTAAGTTAAAAGTGATCGCTAATTACGACACTGAATCTACCTTCGATTTCCAAAATCAGTTGCGATTGGAATACACTCCAAATGAAGATGATATTATTCAGAAGATCGAAGTTGGTAATGTTAATATGCCTCTTAACAGCGCCTTGATTCAAGGAGCACAAAGTCTTTTTGGATTTAAGACCGAGTTGCAGTTTGGAAAAACACGAGTAACCGGAGTTTTTTCTGAACAGAAGTCGGAAAGAAGAACGGTTAATGTGGAAGGTGGTGCCACAATTGAAGAATTCGAGAAATTTGCTATAGATTACGATCAGGATAGGCANNGCACAAAGTCTTTTTGGATTTAAAACTGAATTGCAATTTGGAAAAACAAGAGTTACCGGAGTTTTTTCTGAACAAAAGTCGGAAAGAAGAACGGTTAATGTGGAAGGTGGTGCCACAATTGAAGAATTCGAGAAATTTGCTATAGATTACGATCAGGATAGGCACTTTTTCTTAGCCCATTATTTTAGAGATCAATATAACGAAGCCTTAAAAGATTATCCTTTTATAAACAGTAATATTCAGATACAGCGGGTACAGGTTTGGGTTACTAACCGAACTAATAATATTCAAAATTTAAATGATACCCGAAACATTGTTGCCATTCAAGATCTTGGAGAAACCAATGTGCCCGGAAATATTGGTTTGAACAATCCTCCGGGAGGCTTTTTTAACAGAGCTCCAGGGGCATTTCCGGATAATCCCAACAACGATTTTAACCCTTTTGGAATCACAGGACCTGCAGAATCTATTCTAACACCTGCAATTAGAGAGATCTCAACGGTTCAAAGCGGGTTTGGAAGTGTTACAGTTTCTGAAGGGAAAGATTATGCGAAACTTGAAAACGCTAGACAATTAAAACCAAATGAATTTACTTTTGATAATAGGTTAGGTTATATCAGCTTGAATCAAAGATTAAGTAATGATGAAGTTTTAGGGGTTGCATTTCAATACACCTTAAATGGGCAAGTTTATCAGGTTGGAGAATTTGCAAATGATGGTGTGGATGCAAATACTCAGGCCGATGTGGATGGCGCTAGGATCAATCAAAACCTTATTGTAAAATTATTAAAGAGCACCTTGACCAATGTGGAGGAACCGGTTTGGGACCTTATGATGAAAAACATCTATGCCTTAGGTGCTTTCCAATTAGAGCAAGATGATTTCAGATTAAATATTCTTTATACAGATCCTCAGCCACAAAATTATTTATCACCGGCGCCAGGTTCTGCAATTCCATTACCTCCAGATGTTGCTGAAACTACATTGTTGCGTGTTTTTAATCTCGATAAATTGAATTTCAATAATGATCCTGTAAACGGTGGAGATGGTTTCTTTGATTATGTTCCGGGAATTACCATTAATCCACAAAATGGGTTAGTGATTTTTACCTCTGTAGAACCGTTTGGAGAATATTTATTCGATAAACTGGACACAACACCTACGGGCGGCGGGGAAGATTACAATATCCCTGAAACCTACAATGATAATCAGCGGGAATATGTATTTAGGTCCTTGTACACCACTACAAAGATCCAAGCAGAACAAGAAGATGCAGATAAGAATAAATTTCAGTTAAAAGGTAGATATAAATCCTCGCAAGTAGATGGAATTCCTGTAGGTTTTAATTTGCCACAAGGTTCTGTAACTGTTACCGCCGGAGGGCGAGTTTTGCAAGAAGGTGTAGATTATGTAGTGAATTATCAATTGGGAAGAGTGCAAATTATAGACGATTCCCTTTTGGCTTCAAATATTCCCATTCAAGTTTCTACAGAGAACAATGCGTTATTTGGGCAGCAATCTAAACGATTTACAGGGATAAATGTAGAACACCAGTTCAATGATAAATTATTGGTGGGTGGTACTTTTTTAAATTTGAAAGAGCGACCTCTTACCCAAAAGGCTAATTATAATTATGAGCCTATCAATAATACTATTTATGGCTTAAATGCTACTTATAGTACAGAAGTTCCTTTCTTAACTCGTTTGGCGAATAAACTACCAAATATAGATACAGATGTGGCTTCTAATTTCTCTATACGTGGAGAATTTGCTTACTTGCAGCCCGGAGCACCACAAGTAAATGATTTCGATCAGAAAGCTACTACGTATATAGATGATTTTGAAGCTTCTCAAACGTCTATTTCTATTAATAACCCTTTAAGTTGGGAGTTATCAAGTGTGCCTTTGGATTTTGGTGGAGATCTTGCAAATGGAGATCTTGCTTATGGATATAAACGCGCAAATTTAGCATGGTATACTGTAGATCCCATTTTTTACAGTAGTAGAAGGCCAGACGGAATTACAGATGCAGATCTTTCTAATTATGCCACACGTAGGGTTTTTCTTAATGAGATCTTCCCAAACACCGATGTGATTCAAGGACAGCCTCAGGTTATTTATACCATGGATCTGGCTTTTTCGCCAAATACCAGAGGTCCTTATAACTATAATCCTGCATCTGCCGCAGGAAATACTTTGAATAATCCAAAGGAGAATTTTGGTGGAATTTCCAGAGCAATAAATTCAACCAATTTTGAACAAACCAATGTAGAATTTATTGAATTTTGGATGATGGATCCTTTCATTTATCCAGAGAACGCTGGAAATACAGGAGGAACTATTAGCTTTAATTTAGGTAATATTTCGGAAGATGTTCTAAAAGATGGTAGAAAACAATATGAAAATGGACTGCCTCCAGATGGTGGTCCGGAAAATACCGTAAGTACCGTTTTTGCAAAAGTTCCAGCAGATCAATCATTAATATATGCTTTTGATACCGAAGGTCAAGCAAGAATAAATCAAGATGTAGGTTTTGATGGTCTTGGAGATGCCGAAGAAAGTATAAAATTTAGTGCTTTTGGAAATTTACCAGATCCTTCTGCAGACAACTACGAATATTTCTTAAACAGAACAGGTAGCATTGTCGATAGATATAGAAATTATAATGGAACTCAAGGAAATTCACCTACCGATGTTGGTGATACAAATAGAGGAAATACCACCTTGCCAACCACAGAAGATCTCAACAGAGATAATACCATGAATACTATTAATAGTTATTTTGAGTATGATGTAAAGATATTTCCTGGGATGAATATAGATAATAACCCTTACATCACAGATGTGCGTGAAGTAGATGCGCCTTTACCAAATGGAGAGGATATTGCAGTACGTTGGGTTCAATTTAAGGTGCCAATCTTTGAACCAACAGATACAAAAGGCGGTATATCCGATTTTAGATCGATTCGGTTTATGAGGCTGTTTCTTACAGATTTTCAACAAGAGACGGTGCTTAGATTTGGAACTATGGATCTTGTTCGAGGCGATTACAGAAGATATAATCAAAGTTTAGATCCAGATAAACCAAACCAACCGGTAGAGCCAGGCACCTTATTCGAGGTTTCTGCAGTGAACATAGAGGAAAATGAAAGGAGAGAGCCAATTCCTTATGTATTGCCTCCCGGAGTGAATAGAGAAGAACTTTTCAATAATAATACAAATATCCGCCAGAACGAGCAATCATTATCCATTAGAGTTTGCGGATTAGAGCCACAAGATTCTCGAGCTGTTTATAAGAACTTCCAGGTAGATATGCGTCAATACAAGAATTTGGAAATGTTCTTACATGCGGAATCCTTTGTAAATGAAATAGCCCTGAAAGACGGCCAATTAGTTGCGTTTATAAGAATTGGAACCGATTTTACAGACAACTACTATCAAGTAGAGATCCCACTTACAGCAACTATGTTTGGCGCTACCTCGCCAGATGAGATCTGGCCAGAATCTAACAGGCTGCTACTACCATTGGAATTGCTTCAAAAAGTAAAGACCAGGGTACTTGGTGACCCTTCCCTTATCCCAACACAATTGAATTATTTTGATGAAGAATTAAATTTGGCAGATCCAGAAGATCCTTACCAAATCGGGCAATTAAGAATTGGAGTTAAAGGAAATCCTAGTTTTGGAAATGTGAGATTATTGATGCTTGGGGTGAAGAATGGGTCACCTGAAAATTCTGCTTCAGGTATTTGTGGAGAAGTATGGTTCAACGAATTGAGATTATCTGAACTAGATAATCAAGGAGGTTGGGCAGCTATTGTAAATATGGATACAAATATTGCCGATTTTGCCACTGTTTCTGCCACTGGTAGAAAGAACACCATAGGATTTGGGGCCTTAGAAGAAGGGCCAAACCAAAGAAGCAGGGAAGATCTTCAGCAATACGATGTGGTTACTAATGTAAATGCCGGACAGTTATTACCGCAAAAATGGGGTGTTAAAATCCCACTTAACTATAGTAGAGGAGAAGAGTTGATCACTCCAAAATATGACCAAGAATTTTTGGATCTGGAATTGGAATCTCGTTTAGACGATATTGCCGATCCTGCTGAAAGAGATCTTGTAAGAGAGCAATCTGAATCGTATACAAAAAGACAAAGCATTAATGTTATTGGATTAAGAAAGGAACGCGTTGGTGAGAAAAAACCAATGCCTTACGATATTGAGAATTTTGCTTTTTCTACATCTTATAATCAAGTGGATCATCGAGATTTTGAAATTGAAGATGCATTAAGTCAAAATGTGCGCGTTGGTGCAACTTATGATTATGGTTTTGCGCCTTGGACTTTAGAACCTTTTAAAAACATTACCGCATTAGATAGCAGCGATTATTATGCGCTTTTAAGAGATTTTAATGTGAATCTGTTACCAACCAACATTTCTTTAGGTTCGAACATTTTTAGACAATACAATGAGCAAAAATTTAGAGAGCTTAGTTTAAACGAAAACGACATAGGATTACCAACTTTATATCAGCGTAATTTTATGTTCGATTGGCAGTATAGAGTGAACTACAATCTTACTAAATCATTACAGTTTAGTTTTAGCGCAACCAATAACAGGTTGGTAAGAAATTATTTTACTGAAGATAATTTTGTGGATAATAGTATAGGGATCTGGGATAATTTCTTTGAAATAGGAACCCCAAATCAGCATTTTCAATCGCTTCAGGTGAACTATGAACTGCCATTTGCGAAGATTCCTATTTTAGCTTTTGTGAAAACCACTTATTCCTATACCGGAGATTTTCAATGGCAACGCGGATCGCAAATCTTTGATCAATTAGAAGGAATTCCAGATCTAGGAAATTCGGTGCAAAATGCGAGTGTCCATCAGTTAAATGCGAATATGGATATGCAGGGACTTTATAAATATTTAGGACTGGTTCCTAAAAAGTCTGAAGCAAATTCTATTAAACAGCGAAGTGCTTCGGTCCCTAATTCTCCAAATCAGACTAAAGAGGATGAAAAGGCTTCACAACCAAAATCTGATAAAGCTTATAATACCGCTTTAGGATTTATTACCGCAATAAAAAGATTACAGATAAACTACAGAGAGAATCGTGGTATCTTTTTACCAGGATACACTCCAAGTATTGGATTTATGGGAACCTTGCGTCCAACAACAGGATTTACTTTAGGAAGCCAGAGCGATGTTCGTGGGATCGCTGCGAGAAACGGTTGGTTAACTCTTTATCAAGAATTCAATCAGCAATATACGGCTGTGCAAAATAAGCAACTAGATGCGCAAGCATCGTTGAGTTTTATTCCAGACCTTACTATAGATCTAAATGCGAGCAGGATCTATTCTGAAACCTATAATGAGAATTATAGAGTGAATCCAACCAGTTTAGAGTATCAATCGCTAAGTCCTTATAGTTTCGGAAATTTTAATATTTCCACAATACTTATAAAAAGTGCATTCGATAAGAATGATCGTGCATTTTCAGAGACTTTTCAATCCTTTAGAGCAAATAGGTTGGAAGTTGCCAGAAGATTAGCTTCAGAGAATGGAAGAGATCCTAACGATGTAGATTCAGAAGGTTTTCCAATTGGTTATGGGAAGACTAATCAAGCAGTATTGTTGCCTGCATTTATTGCAGCCTATAGCGGTCAAGATGCATCTTCAGTTAAATTAGGTGCATTTAGAAGTTTTCCTTTACCAAACTGGGATATTAAGTATACAGGATTCATGCGGATAGATTGGTTCAAAAAGAATTTTAAAAGATTTAGTTTAAGTCATGGTTATAGAGCTGGGTATACTATAAATCAGTTTCAATCCAATCTAGATTTTAATGTGAATAACCCATTCGAGTTTAATCAGGCAAACAATTTTAAGAATAAATTGCTATTCGCAAATATTAACTTAACCGAATTATTTAGTCCTTTGGTGAGAATAGATTTGGAAACCACTGAAGCCATACGTGTGTTAGCAGAGATCAAAAAAGACAGAACCATGTCCTTGAGTTTCGATAACAACTTGCTTACAGAGGTTAAAGGGAATGAGTATATCCTAGGCTTGGGCTATAGAATTAAAGATCTAAAAATTACCACCAATCTTGGTGGAAAGCAACGAGTTCTTAGTAGCGATCTTAATTTTAAAGCGGATGTAGCTTACCGAAAGAATATAAACATCATTAGGTATTTGGATTTAGATAACAGTCAGGTGATCGCTGGGCAAGATTTATGGGCTATCAACTTTGTTGCAGATTATGCCTTATCTAAAAACCTTACAGCGCTATTTTACTATGATCATACTTTTTCTGAATATGCCATTTCTACTGCATTTCCTCAAACCACAATTAGGTCTGGATTTACTTTGAGATATAATTTCGGAAATTAGTAGATTGCTATTTGACCAGACCTTAGAATAAATTAACTTTGTGCTCGTAGAAAAAAATAAGTTTATGAATATACCAAAAGAATTAAAGTATACCAAAGATCACGAATGGGTGAAGATCGATGGGAATATTGCTACTATAGGCGTTACAGATTTTGCGCAAGGAGAATTAGGTGATATCGTTTATGTTGAAGTAGAAACTGTAGGTGAGACTATGGAACGCGAAGAAGTTTTTGGAACTGTAGAAGCAGTTAAAACCGTTTCTGATCTATTTTTGCCATTAGCAGGTGAGATTTTAGAGTTTAATGAGACTCTGGAAGACACTCCAGAAAAAGTAAATACAGACCCTTATGGAGATGGTTGGATGGTTAAAATGCAGATCTCAGATGAGAATGAGATTTCCAGTTTAATGTCTGCAGACGAATATAAAGATCTTATTGGCGGCTAGATTATTATTTATATTTGCTGTACTTTATAGTCTTCTAATCACCATTTTATCTTTAATTCAATTAGGCAAGATCTCCCTAGGAGATTTTAATCCAACAGATAAAATGATGCATTTAGGCGCTTATTTTGGATTGGGCTTTATTTGGTTTGTCTATTATATTTTTAAATGGCAGGAAGATCAATTCAAAAACAAGCATTTTTTTAATATTACCATTCTGATAATTCTTTTTGGTATGTTAATTGAGGTTTTACAGGGAACCATTACCAGTTATAGACAGCCGGATTGGGCTGATATTCTGGCAAATAGCATCGGAGTTTTATTGGCGTTAGGTTTTTGCCTAGGATTTTTAAAATTCTTTAAACGCTTAAAACATAAGATTAATTTATTTTTATGAAAAAAAATTTTACTTTAGCAATCCTTATTAATCATTAACGAATTATGGAACCCAAGAAAAATCCAAAAGCCGATTTAACAAAACGCAGTGTTCTCTTTCTTCAGTTAGGACTAATTTTAGTTCTTTTTATTGCATGGCAAGCTATAGAATGGAAAACCTACGATAAAGACAATATAGATCTAGGTCAATTAGATCTAGGAGATCTGGACGATGAAGAAATCCCGATCACAGAGATCCTAAATACACCACCACCACCGCCACCGCCACCACCAGCTCCAGAAATAATTGAAGTTGTAGAGGATGAAGAAGAAGTAGAAGAGGATGTAATTGAATCTACTGAAACTAATCAAGACGAGATCGTTGAGGTAAAAGAGGTTGTAGAAGCTCCTGTAGAGGAAGTGATTGCAGATGTTCCTTTTGCTGTTATTGAAAATGTGCCAATTTTTCCAGGTTGTGAAAATTTAGCTAACAATGACCAACGTAAGAAATGTATGAGTGAAAAAGTACAGGAATTTGTACAAAGGAAGTTTAATACAGAATTAGGTAGCCAATTAGGTTTAACTGGGGTTAACCGTGTAATTGTTCAGTTTAAAATTGACAAGAGCGGTAACATTACCGATGTTCGTTCTCGTGCACCACATCCAAGATTGGAGCAAGAGGCTGCTAGGGTTATTAATTCCCTTCCTAAAATGCAACCAGGTAAACAAAGAGGTAAGCCGGTAGGTGTAATGTACTCTTTACCTATTGTGTTTCAAGTTCAGGACTAAAACACTTAAAGAAACATTTAGAATTCCCATTCTGCATTGCAGTTTGGGAATTTTTTAGTTTATAAATGTCGCTGTCTCAAGAATAAAAATTTTGGTATCTTTCGACTGTTTCAACCTATAATATTCGTATTCCCTCTATGAAGTATTTTGGATTCCTGCTGTTTTATTTAATTTCAATTAACACCTTCTCTCAAGACGGTCTATATGAATTTGAAACTTATCCTGTTTTTGCTGAATGTACTGCATCAGATTATGCCGCTCAAGAAGTGTGTTTTAAAAACACTTTGATGCAATTAGTGGTGAACAATTTTAAGGTTCCAGTAATAGTTTCAGAAGAAAATTATACGGGGGAAGTTATTGTGCTTTTTGAAGTTACTTCAGAAGGAAAATTTAAAGTTATATATGTAGATGCTATTTATTCTGAATTAAAAGCGGAGATAACTCGTGTTTTTGATGAGCTTCCGGCTATATCACCTGCCACCTATAATGGGAATCCTACCTATGCTCAGTTTAGAATGCCCTTAAAGATCCCGTTGAATTATCGTGAAATGGTACAACCGACTTCGGTTTCTGCTCCTTCAATATCGGAAGTTAGAAGTCAAAGTTCAGTTACTCAAAAAAATGATTTATCTGAATATGACAGTATAAAATCTAAGCCTTTTGTAAGTAAATTGTCACAAAGTAATATACTCATTCCACTTTCTCATGAGCGATATTCTAGGTTTGATGCAGCTATGAACAGGATTGGTAACAATACTCATACGAGTACAAAGCCATATCTTTTTAGTGAGGTATCTAAATATTATGATTTCGATTCAGAATTTGAAACTGGTAAAACAAGAAACACTTGGGTTGGTAGAAAGATATGGAATGAGCATCTGGTAACTTTTCAAGGCGATAATTATTGGTTTACTGGTGATGTGGTTTTAGATCTTCAGGCAGGAAAGGATCTACAGAGTGATGTAGCATTTACCTATAATAATACTCGAGGTGCCATATTTCAAGGAGGCTTAGGTGAGAACTTTAATTTTTACACCGTAGTTTTTGAAAGTCAAGGCCGATTTGCAGATTATTTTAACCGATACGCAGAGAGCATTGGTCCATTTGGTGGAAATCCAGCGATAATTCCTGGGAGAGGAATTGCTAAGGAATTTTTGGAGGATGGTTACGATTTTCCAGTGGCTGAAGGTTATGTGTCTTATAAATTTTCAGATTTCTTCAATGTACAATTTGGTCATGGTAAGAATTTTATAGGGGATGGATATCGATCGTTATTGATGAGTGATATTGCAAGTCCTTATCCATACTTAAAGTTCAATACGAGCTTCTGGAAACTTAAGTACACCAACACGTTTATGTCACTGCGCGATGTAAGAGGAGAGGTTGTGGAAGAAGGCTCTTATAGAACCAAGTTTATGGCCAATCACTACTTAAGCTTGAATCTTACTAAACGCTTTAATTTAGGGCTTTTTGAATCTGTGATCTGGCAAAATGATAATGGCCGTGGATTTGACGTAAATTATTTGAATCCTGTTATTTTTTATAGATCTATAGAATTTTCTACCGGTGCTCGTGGGGGAAATGCCATTATTGGAATAACCGGGAAATATAAATGGAGTGATCAGATCAATTTATATGGGCAGTGGATCATAGACGAATTTTCCACGGAAAAGATCTTTGGTGGAAATCAGAGTTGGAAAAATAAATTGGGTTATCAGCTAGGTGTCAAATATTTCGATGCCTTTAATGTTCCTGATCTTTATTTGCAAGCTGAATATAATCAAGTAAGGCCATACACCTATTCTCATAATTCCATAGTCTTGAATTACGGACATAATAACCAATCTTTAGCACATTTATGGGGTGCTAATTTTAGAGAGATCATCGGGATTGCGCGATATAGAAAAGACAGGTTATACGGAAACGCTAAAGTGATCTATGGTAAACGCGGATTTGATTTTAACGATGCAGTAGATGATAAATATTATGGTGGAACTATATATAGAAGCGAACGGGATCGTGCTTTTGAAGATGGAGTAAAAATAGGGCAGGGAAATACCACTACTACTTTTTTTACTGAAGTTGAAGCTGGATATATTTTGAATCCTGCAACCAATCTAAAGGTTTTTGCTAGTCTTATCTATAGAAATTTTAATCCTCAGATTAATACAGATCTTATCTTTAAAGAAAACACTGTTTGGTTAAATGTGGGATTGCGAACCGATATTTTTAACTGGTATTACGAATATTAAAAAAAAACATTTGAGTTGCGGTAATCGGGCTATTTATGTTATAGAAGTGTATTTCTTATCTGGTTTCTATTAATTTTTAATTGGAGCAAAAGTCCGTTTGTTATTTAATTGATTTTCAGTTTATTTATTAATAGCTAAATTGCTTTCAATTCTTGAAAATTAACTTTTTTACATTCTTGTTAAAACGCAATTAAGAAGTATCTTTGCGCCAAATATAAAATTGCTTTTTTGAGTAATACAAGCGTACATACCCCTTCTATATCAGTACTTTCAGATTTTAAGGAGATCACTAAAATGCGATTGGCCATAAGTGTGGTCTTTTCTTCTGTTGCTGGATATTTTCTAGGTGCAGAAATAGTTGATTTTGTTACGGTACTATTACTTGCAATTGGTGGTTATTGTATGGTTGGGGCTTCTAATGCCTACAATCAGATAATAGAACGAGATCTGGACGCCTTGATGGATCGCACTAAGGATAGACCTATTCCTGCGGGAAGAATGTCTGTGAACACAGCTTTCATCATAGCAAGCACTTTAACCATTCTAGGTTTAGTGGTGCTTTACTTCATAAACCCTAAAACAGCAATGTTTGGGGCGATTAGTATCTTTTTATATGTAAGCGTTTACACACCTTTAAAAACGAAAACACCTTTAGCAGTATTTGTTGGAGCTTTTCCTGGAGCAATACCATTTATGTTAGGATGGGTTGCCGCAACCAACGAATTTAGTATAGAACCTGGCACCTTATTTATGATCCAGTTCTTTTGGCAATTTCCCCATTTTTGGGCTATAGGTTGGTGGTTGTTCGATGATTATAAAAAGGGCGGTTTTTTCATGTTACCTACAGGGAAGCGTGATAAAGGAACTGCTATACAAGTAATATTATATACAATTTGGACTATAATGGTCTCTATAATTCCTGTTTTCGGGGTTACTGGAAAATTATTTTTAACTCCCTATGCTGGTGTGATTATCTTTGCATTGGGATTAGGGATGTTGTATTACGCCTTCAAATTATACAAGAATCGGGATGCTATTTCCGCCAAGAAATTAATGTTTGCGAGTGTTTCTTATATAACACTTTTACAAATAGTGTATGTATTGGATAAATTTTTAAGACAATGGATATAACAGAAAGAAGCATGGATCATAAAATTGGCCGTGCAAAAAAAATGATGTTATGGTTTGGTATTGCAAGTATGGTAATGATGTTTGCGGGAATCACCAGCGCTTATGTGGTTAGTAAGAATAGGCCAGATTGGATTTCAGATTTTCAATTACCTCCAACCTTATATTGGAGTACCTTAGTAATAGTAGTAAGCAGTATTACTTTTATTCTTGCAAAAAGGAGTATTTATAATGGTAATAGATCTGCTGGAACCTTATTATTATTAGCAACCTTAGGATTAGGAATTACTTTTGTGGCTTTGCAGTTCGAAAGTTTTTCGGCTATTATAAATGCTGGATATTATTTTACAGGAAGTGAAAGTACAATTACTACATCTTTTATATACGTAGTGGTTTTATTGCATCTTGCCCACCTAACGGCAGGCTTAATAGTGCTTTTAGTGGTAATTTATAACCATTTTAAACAACGTTACCAAAAGGGGCAAATGCTTGGAATTGAGCTAGGTGCCACGTTCTGGCATTTCCTGGATATTCTTTGGGTTTACCTGTTTGTGTTTTTATATTTCTTTAGATAATAAATTTGCGTATTTTTGCCCATCATACAAAATCAAATTCTTCATATGGAAGCTACTGTTATTAGAACAGGCACCGAAGGTAAAACCTGGGGCGGTGGAAATGAGCCATTAAAGGCTAGTTACGGTAAAATGATGATGTGGTTCTTCATCGTATCCGATGCACTTACATTTTCAGGATTCTTGGCGGCTTACGGTTTTTCAAGGTTTAAATTTATCGATTCTTGGCCTATCGCAGATGAGGTTTTTAATCACTTCCCGTTTTTACATGGAGTAGATGCTCCAATGTACTATGTGGCATTGATGACCTTTATCCTTATTTTCTCTTCTGTAACTATGGTATTAGCAGTAGATGCTGGTCACCACATGAAGAAAGGGAAAGTTACTTTGTATATGTTTCTTACCATTATTGGTGGGGCAATCTTCGTTGGTTCTCAAGCTTGGGAATGGAAGAATTTTATTCAAGGTGAATATGGTGCAGTTACTACCAATGGAGGTAATATTCTTCAATTTGTTAATGCCGAAGGTGAGCGTGTAGCATTAGAAGATTTTATAATAGACTTACCTGAAACCAGACTTTCAAATAAGCGTAACGGTGCACTATGGTTTGCTGAAAACGAAAGCCTTCCAGAATATTCTATTGAGGAGGTAAAAGCTGGTTTTGAAGCAAATAAAGATGTATTTGTTCGTACAAAAATGTTTAATGAAGAGGGTGATAAAACAATTCTTTCCAGAGAAGAATCTCTTAAGAAATTGAATGCAGAAGCAGTTGGAGTAGTTCAAGGAGCCAATCTAGTGGAGAATGAATACGGCCCGCCGTTATTCGCAGATTTTTTCTTCTTTATTACAGGTTTCCACGGTTTCCACGTATTATCTGGAGTAATTATCAACATTATTATCTTCTTTAATGTTATCTTAGGTACCTACGAGCGTAGAGGAAGTTATGAAATGGTGGAAAAGGTTGGTTTATACTGGCACTTTGTAGATTTAGTTTGGGTATTTGTATTCACATTCTTTTACCTGGTTTAATTCTGAAATAAATAAAAATGGCACATAGTACTACACATACACACGAGTCTAACAATAAAAGAATTTGGTTTGTTTTTGCCCTACTTTCTGTAGTAACAATAGTAGAGGTAATATTAGGAATTATTAGACCAGATTTCCTTGTAGATACCAACTTTTTAGCAATGAAGTTGCTTAACTGGATCTTCATTATTCTAACTTTATATAAAGCCTATTACATTGCTTGGGCGTTCATGCACCTTGAAGGGGAAAGTAAAGGCCTACGTAGAGCAGTGGTTTGGACAGCGATCTTCCTTATTAGTTACCTTATGTTTATTCTTTTAACAGAAGGAGATTACATCTTCGATGTTTACAAGGCTAATCATGTGGCTTGGGATTTTTAATTCCATTATATAAAATTAAAAGCATAGGAAAAGACGGTTATTTAAAACCGTCTTTTTATTTTTGTAACCCGTAACAACACGGCATTATGAAAAAATTTTTAGTATTAGGCGTTCTTTTTATTTTGCCCATTGTAGCATATTTATTCTTTTCTTCCGGAGTTAATCATTTTGCTAAGCTTCCGGTGCTAACCGAGCAGGTAAAAGATATAAATAACCTGGATAACAATAGAGATAGCATTGTTAGTTTCCATAATAAAATAAGTATTGTTGCTTTCTTTGGTAATGATCTTGATGCTTTAAAAGGAAACACCTTTAATCTAGATAAAAAGATTTTGGAGAAGTTCTATGGGTTCAAAGATTTTCAATTTATCATTATCCTACCAAAAAGCGCGAAAAAACAAGCAGATCTGTTTGTAGAAGAATTCAATAACATAACAAACTCTAATTATTGGAGTTTTGTATACGGTGAACCTTCAGAGATTAGAGATGTTTTTAAAAGTTTCGATACTAACTTAGAGCTAGATGAAAATCTTCAAACACCTTATGTATTTATCATAGATAAAGATTCTAATTTAAGAGGGAGAGATGATTCCGATGAAGGTGAATTATATGGGTACGATTCAAGATCGGTATCGGAGTTAGGGAACAAAATGAATGACGATATTAAAGTGATCTTGGCAGAATATAGATTAGCATTAAAAAAGTACAAAGCAACAATAGATTAAGATCATGAAAAACAAATCTTATATTGGGATCTCCTTGATCATTCTTGTTTTTGGGATCATATTTATACCAAAGATAGTAGATAGAATTTCTAAAGGGGAAGTTGTAAAGAATGACAGATTGAATGTTGTGAACAATTTTAAACGAACCGATGATCTAATGTATATAGAATTATACGGTAAAAATAAAAAAGTTCCCGATTTTAACTTTGTGAATCAGAATGGTGATTCTATATCAAACAAAGATTATTTAGGTAAAGTATATATAGTAGAGTTCTTCTTTACAACCTGTCCATCTATTTGCCCTATTATGAATAAGAATTTAATGGAGGTAGAAAAGGAACTTGGAAGTAATTCAGATTTTGGGATTGTTTCTATTTCCATAGATCCAACCCATGATACTTCGGAAGTTTTAAAAGAATATGCTAGTAATTATGAAATAGATAATCCAAACTGGAATTTTCTAACTGGCGATAAACAGAAGATTTATGCCTTAGCAAATCAGGGTTTTGGGATTTTTGCAAATACAGATGAAAGTGTTCCTGGAGGTTTCGCGCATTCAGGAATGTTCGCATTGGTAGATAAAGAAGGTTATATTCGTTCCAGAGCAGATAACTTTGGAAATCCCATAATCTATTATAAGGGTTCTATAGAAAGAGGAAGTTCTGTTGTAAATGGAGAAGAAGAGCCACAGATCGATAATTTGATAGAAGACATTAAAAAATTATTATAAATATGGAGAAAGTATATGCAGATAAGATCGCAATTCCTGTAATTATTGCTCTTTCTATTATTGTTCCAATTGTAGTTGTAATATTAATGTACATGCCTGTAAGATTTAATCTATTTAATACAGACTCTGGGACATTACCATTTTTTCATGCGCTTCTTAATGGAAGCACTGCTATTCTCCTTACTATTGGCTATTTTTTCATGTCGGTTAAAGCCTATAAATGGCATAGAAACACAATGATCTTGGCCTTCTTACTTTCATGTGTATTTTTAGTAAGTTATGTTATTTCCAAAATAAGCAATGCTCCAGTGGCTTACGGCGGGGAGGGGGTATTAAGATATATTTACTTTTTCATCCTTATTACACATATCGTGTTATCTGCAATTATAATCCCATTAGTGCTTTTCACTATGTATCGTGGGTTGAGCGGGCAATATAAAAAGCATGCAAAAATTGCTCGTTGGACCTTCCCGATTTGGCTTTATATTTCAATTACAGGTGTTTTAGTGTATGTTTTTATGTGGCCTTATTATTAAAATTAAGTAATTTTATACGGGTTGACAAAATTGAATAATTAAATAGAGATGAAATTAAAACTGATCTTAGCGGTATTTTTTTTAATGCTTGTACCAAGTTTGGCGGATGCACAATGTGCTATGTGTAGAGCAGTATTAGAAAGTGAAGGGTCTGAGGCTACTGCTCAAGGAATAAATGATGGTATTGTTTATTTAATGATCTTCCCTTATGTGCTTATCGGCGGAATTGCATTCTTCATTTATAGATCCTTTAAAAATAAGGATACAGCTGAAAAATCTTAGTTTTCAGTTATAAATTAACAGATCTATTCCAGATAGACTGTAACAATCAGGAGTTATTTTAGTCTTATCAATATGCATGTCGTATTCTGAATGAATATTGATGATGTGCTTCTAATGATACAGATATGATTGAAATCAAGGATTTACACAAATCGTATAAGATGGGGAGTAATTCTCTTCATGTGCTAAAAGGCATCAATTTTAGTGTTGCTGAAGGCGAGTTGGTTTCGATCATGGGTTCTTCCGGTTCTGGGAAATCTACACTTCTGAATATATTAGGGATGTTAGATGAAGCAGATTCTGGCACCTATACGTTGGATGGTCTTCCAATTAAAAACTTAAATGAAAAGATAGCGGCCCAATACCGTAATAAATTTCTTGGGTTCATTTTTCAATCCTTCAATCTTATCAATTATAAAAACGCCTTAGATAATGTGGCTCTGCCATTATATTATCAGGGAATAAAGCATAAAGAACGTGTAGACATCGCCATGAGCTATTTGGAAAAAGTAGGTCTGGCAAATTGGGCTACGCACTTACCAAACGAACTTTCCGGGGGGCAGAAACAACGTGTTGCAATTGCTAGAGCCTTAGCTTCTAATCCAAAAGTGTTATTAGCAGATGAGCCTACTGGAGCCTTAGACACCAAAACTTCTTATGAAGTTATGGAACTAATCCAAGGGATTAATGATGAGGGAAGAACCATTTTGGTTGTAACTCATGAGCATGATATTTCTTTAATGACCAAAAGAATTGTGAATCTTAAGGATGGGGTTATCATAGACGATTCTAAAGTAGAGCAAGTAAGCGCAAAAAGTTATGTTTGATCTAGAAAGATGGCAAGAGATCTTTGAAACGATAAGCAAAAATAAATTGCGGACGTTTCTAACCGGGCTTTCAGTAGCATCGGGGATCTTTATTTTGGTGATATTATTAGGGATTGGAGAAGGCATGCGAAATGGAATTTCGAAAGAATTTGAACAGGATGCTTCGAATATGATATTTGTTTGGACCAATGTTACTTCAAAAGAATTTAAAGGTTTGAATCCAGGAAGAGCCATTACTTTAAAAAATGAAGACTATACAAATACCGTAAATAATTATGAGGACCAACTTGAATATAAATCATCGGTATTTAGAATTTGGGATGGGATCGTAAATTTCAAAAAAGAGTCAGGCTCCTATAGAGTAGAGGGAGTTTGGCCAGATTATCAATTTCTTGAGAATGCCGATATGACCCAAGGGCGGTTTTTAAACTATATGGATCATGACAATGTTGAAAAAGTCGTGGTCCTGGGAAATAAGGTTAAAAATGATCTTTTTAAAAATGGAGAAGAGCCTATTGGAAAATACGTGCAAATATCCGATATCAATTTTAAAGTAGTTGGGGTGTACTCAGATCCGGGAGGAGAACGGGATGAATCGCGGGTGTTTTTACCTATTTCTACTGCACAAAGAGTTTTTAATGGTGGCAACGATGTAAGAAGTCTTGCCTTTACACTTCATAAAAGGGATAATTTTGAACAAGCATTGGCCGAATCAGAACAATTTTCAGCAGAATTAGATACCTATCTAAAAGAAAAACATTCTGTTGCCCCGGATGATTCCAGAGCAATTACTATAAATAACACCTTGGAGAATACTAAAAGGTTCTATGATCTTATGAATATGATCAAGCTCTTTTTCTGGGGGGTAGGAATATGTACCATTATAGCAGGAATTGTAGGGGTAAGCAATATTATGCTCATCATAGTTAAAGAACGCACAAGAGAGATTGGTATTCGAAAAGCTCTAGGCGCGCAGCCATTAAGCATTATTGGGATGATCCTTCACGAATCGATATTTGTCACCACCATTGCCGGGTTTATAGGCCTTATTTTTAGTTTGGCCTTGCTGGAATTTGTTGGGCCATTAATCGAGACCAACTATATTACAAATCCTTCGGTGAATTTCAATGTTGCATTATCCACCGTTTTTATACTTGTTTTTGCTGGAGCCGTAGCAGGATTTTTCCCGGCATGGAGAGCGGCCAGAATTAAACCTATAATCGCTTTAAGAGACGAATAAGATGTTTAGTAGAGATAAATGGAGCGAAATATTAGAGGCCTTGACCTCGAACTGGTTTAGAACTGTCCTTACAGCCTTCGGGGTTTTATGGGGCATCTTCATATTGGTTATTCTTTTAGCTGCAGGGAAAGGATTGGAAAATGGTGTGAAGCAAGGGTTTGGGGGCATTGCAACCAACTCTATGTTCATGTGGGCACAAACTCCTTCCAAACCATATAAAGGCTTACCAAAAGGACGACCTTATAATTTTAAGATAAGTGATGTAGACGCTATAAAACAAAGTGTTCCGAATTTAAAATATGTTTCTCCAAGAAATCAATTAGGAGGTTTTGGTGGCGCAAACAATGTGGTGCGCGGACTTAAAACTGGAGCATTTAATGTGTATGGCGATTATCCGGAAGTGATAAATCAAGAACCCATGGATATTACATCTGGAAGGTTTGTGAATTATTCAGATATCGAACAAAACCGAAAAGTAGCTATACTAGGAGCAGGGGTGATCAATGATATGTATGATCCAGGGGAAGAAGTTATTGGTTCCTACATTAAGATAAATGGGGTGAATTTTATGGTGATTGGCACCTATAAGAAAAAAGGAAATAATGGTAATCCAGAAGAGAATCAAAAACAGATCTATGTTCCTTTCACGGCATTCTCTCAAGCCTTTAATATGGGAGAGAAGGTAGGCTGGTTATCTATCACTGCAGAGGATGGTTCTTCTATAACCGAATTAAAATCTCAGATCTTCGATGTAATAAAATCCAGACACACCATTCATCCAGATGATGATAGAGCTATTGGAAATTTCGATCTATATCAAGAATTCAGCAAGGTAAATGGATTATTCGTTGCACTAAAAGCAGTTGCCTATTTTGTAGGGATCTTGGTATTGCTATCTGGTATCATTGGAATATCTAATATCATGCTTATCGTTGTAAAAGAACGTACTAATGAGATTGGTGTGCGAAGAGCTTTAGGTGCGACGCCATGGAATATAAGAGGACAAATTTTAATGGAATCTATAGTATTGACTATCATTTCTGGAATGTCTGGAATTGCTTTAGCAACAGGAGTTATAGCTCTGGTGAATATGCAACTGGAGGGAGTAGATACTTCCGAAATGATGTTTGCAAATCCAAGCGTAGATCTGGGAGTGGTTTTTATAGCTTTAAGTATTTTAATAATATCGGGATTATTGGCTGGTTTGATCCCCGCACAAAATGCAATAAAGATCCAACCGGTAGATGCCTTAAGAACAGAATAACAATAAATTGATTAATACCATTTAAAAATGAAAAAAGTAGTTACAGTAATAATTCTTATAGTTATCGCGATCACATTCGTTGGAGCTTTGTATTATTTATTTCAAAAAAATCAGGAGGATCCGGTGGTATATGAAACCGAAACTCCTAGTAAACAGGATATAGTAAAGAAAACTGTAGCTACGGGAAGCATTGTTCCTAAGGAAGAAGTTTTAATAAAACCGAATATTTCAGGAATTATAGAGGAGATCTATATTGAAGCAGGAGAAGCAATAAAATCTGGAGATCTTATTGCAAAAATTAGGGTGATCCCAAATATTTCATCACTTCAAAGTTCCAAAGATGGAGTTGCAACAGCCAAGATAAATCTAGATAACGAAAAGAAGTCTTATGATAGGCAAAAGACCCTTTTTGATAAAGGTGTTATTTCTGCAAACGATTGGGATAATGCACAAGTTGGATATCAAAGGGCTTTACAAAATTACAGATCTGCACAACAGAACTATGATATTGTAAAAACCGGAACCACAAGTGGAATTGGAGCTGCTGCGAATACCTTGATAAGATCTACCATAGATGGAATGGTCTTAGATGTGCCGGTTAAAGTGGGAAATCAGGTTATAGAAAGCAACAACTTTAACGACGGGACTACCTTAGCCACTTTGGCAGATGTAAATAATATGATCTTTGAAGGGAAAGTAGATGAAAGTGAAGTAGGGAAGATCAAGGAAAACCTTCCGCTAGAAATTACCGTAGGTGCAATAGAGAATAAAAAATTTGATGCTATTCTGGACTATATCGCTCCAAAAGGGATAAGCGAAAATGGGGCCATTCAATTCAACATTAAAGGAACTCTTAATAAAGCAGATACTACTTTTATTAGAGCTGGTTTAAGCGCAAATGCATCTATAATCTTAGCTAAGGTAGATGATGCTCTTGCAATAAAGGAAGCCTTGGTTCAGTTTGATCCTAAAACGCAAAAACCTTTTGTAGAAGTTATGGCTGGAGATCAAGAATTTACTAGAAAAGAGATAGAATTAGGCGTGAGTGATGGTATTTATGTTCAGGTTTTAAAAGGAATTTCAGAGAATGATAAGATTAAGATCTGGAATCAAATAAAGCCAGTTCAAGCCACGACCGGTAACTAGTTTTAATTTTAGTGTAACATCTTTCTAATTCCTAAGACCAATCCTTCACAATCTTAATTATGAAAAAATCAATTTTACTGGCTTGCCTGTTTTTAATTTCTGCGGTAGTAACCGCACAAACAAAAAAGTGGAGCTTGCAAGAATGCGTAGAATATGCTTTAGAGAATAACATTTCTATTAAACAATCTGCTTTAGACGTGGAAGCTGCTGATATTGATAGATCTGATGCTATTGGAAATTTCTTACCATCCCTAAATGCCCAGATAAATGCATCTAGCAATGGGGGTTTAAGTATTAATCCAACTAACAACAGATTCGAAAGCACCAGATTTACCTCGTTATCTGCTGGCGCATCTACGAATCTAACTTTATTTGACGGACTTAGAAATCTTAGACAATTACAACGATCTAAATTATCTAAACTAGCAAGTCAATATTCATTAGAGCTAATGAAAGATGATATTGCTCTTTTTGTAGCAAATTCATATTTACAGGTGTTGTTTAATAAGCAAAATTTAGAAGTACTAAGATCTCAAAATGAAGTAACTCAAAAACAATTAGACAGAACTCAAGATCTAGTTGATGCCGGAGTTTTACCAAAAGGTGATCTTTTGGAAATTCAAGCTACAGCAGCCAGTGAGCAACAACGGATTATAGTTGCTGAAAATAATATTCAGGTTTCATTGATAAGTCTTGCGCAATTATTATTGATCAAGGATTATCAGAATTTTGATATTGTAGAAGCTGAATATAATGTTGTTGGTGATGAAATATTAGAAAACACTCCTTATGAGCTTATTGAAAAAGCAAAAGAAGAGCGTTATGAAATTAAGATTGCTCAAGAACAAAAAAAGATTGCAGAAAAAGATGTAGAGATCTCTAAAGGGGCTTATTTACCTACTCTTTCAGCATTTTATAATTACAACACTAGATATTCAGATAACGATGCCTTCAACAGGAATTTCAACACTCAGATCTATGAGAATGATGGAACGTCTTATGGGCTTCAGCTAAATATTCCTGTTCTAAATGGATTTGCTACTAGAAATCAGGTAAAACGAAACTTAATTAATGTAGAGAGAGCAAATTATAGATTAGAACAAGCAGAACTAGATCTAGAGGCAAATGTATATCAGGCTTACGTTGATGCGCAAGGTGCACTTAAAGCATATGAAGCTGCAGTGTTAGCATTAGAGGCGCAAGACCAAGCTTATGAATATGCAACTGAACGCTTTAATGTTGGCTTGACCAATGCGTTCGATTTTAGTCAGGTAAAACTTAGGCTGGAAAATGCACAAACAGAATTATTAAGAACTAAGTACGATTATATATTCAAATTAAAGGTGATCGAGTTATATTTTGGAATTCCAGTAACCGATCTTAAATTTTAAATCATGAAGAAAAAAACACTTATCATCATCGGTGTTATAGCCGTTTTATTAATAGCGGTCCTATTATTTGGTAAAAAAGCCGGATGGTTTGGTGCTTCAGGGAATCTAAAAGAGGTGGAAATCACCAAAGTAGAGCCATTGGATATTATTGAAACTGTTTCAGCAACAGGAAAAATTCAGCCAGAGATCGAAGTAAAACTTTCTTCGGAAGTTTCCGGTGAGATCATCGATCTCCCAATTGTTGAAGGACAAATGGTAGAAAAAGGAGATCTTTTAGTTCGAATAAATCCAGATATCTACCAGTCAAGTTTACAAAGATCCAGAGCTGGGCTTCAAAATGTAAAAGCAGGTTATGCGCAATCTGAAGCAAGCTTAAAAGAAGCTAAATCCAATTACGATAGGAATAAGATCTTATTTGATAAAGGCATTATTTCTAAAGCAGAATGGGATCAAATAGTTGCAGTTTACGAGAGATCACAAGCCTCTAAAAGCGCAAGCTATTATAGCATGCAAAGCGCTGCGGCAACGGTTACAGAAGCTACAGATAACTTAGCAAGAACCACAATTTATGCCCCAATGCGTGGAACTATTTCTAAATTAGATGTAGAACTAGGCGAGCGTGTGGTAGGAACGCAACAAATGGCAGGAACAGAGATCATGCGTGTTGCCAATCTTTCTAAGATGGAAGTTGAGGTAGATGTAAATGAAAATGATATCGTAAAAGTATCTGTTGGAGATAGCACTATTGTGGAGGTAGATGCCTATTTAAAAAGAGAATTTAAAGGAGTGGTTACAGAGATCTCGAACTCTGCGATCCAAGGTTTAACTGCAGATCAAGTTACTAACTTCAAGGTTAAAGTTAGAATTTTAGAATCTTCATACAGTGATCTATTGGAAGGAAAATCTGAAAACTATTCCCCATTTAGACCAGGAATGACGGCAACTGTAGATATAATTACTCGTAAAAAGACCAAGGTGATTGGAGTTCCAATTAGTGCTATCGTTATAAAAACTGATACTTCTTCAGCTAAAACTATAGGAGCACCAAATGATGCTGAAGCTAAAGTTGGTTACGAACAAAAATTTGAAACGGTCTTTGTTAAGGATGGGAATAAGGCTAAATTGCGTGTTGTTACCACAGGAATTCAAGACGATAGAAATATAGAGATTTTAACAGGATTAAAACCGGGAGACGTTGTAATTACAGGGCCTTATAATACTGTAACAAAATCATTAAAAGCTGGAGATGAGGTAACTTTATTAAAAGAGGAAAAACCTACAGAATAAATTTAAAAATTTGGCAACCATACTTTGTATAGAAACCGCTTCCACAAATTGCTCTGTTGCACTAGGAGTTAATGGGAAGCTGCTTGCTTTAAAAGAAGATTACGACTCTAGCTATTCACATGCGGAGCGCTTACATATCTTTATAAAAGAACTTTTAGAAGAGAATTCTATTAAACTTGAAGATCTAGACGCCATTGCTGTTAGCAAAGGGCCTGGGTCTTATACTGGATTACGGATTGGGATTTCTGCCGCTAAAGGCTTATGTTTTTCATTGGATATTCCCTTAATTTCTGTGGCAACCCTAACTTCTATTGCAATGCAGGTGAAGGAAAAAGCAACCGTGATTCCTATGATGGATGCCCGAAGGATGGAGGTATATACTGCCGCGTTTAATGCCAAAGGTGATCAAATTGAAGCTACTTCAGCAAAAATATTAGATGAAGATTCTTATCTGGAGCATTTGGAAAAGGGGATTGTTCATTTTATTGGAAGTGGAGTGGAGAAGTTTCAGAAAATATGCATGCATTCTAATGCCAGATTCATAGAAAATATATTACCGAGTGCAGCGCAAATGGTAGAATTAGCAACCTTAAAGCACAAAATAAGCGACTTTGAAGATGTCGCTTATTTTGAACCTTACTATTTAAAAGATTTTATGATGGGTTAACTATTGTTATCGCCATTATCTTCTTCAGAATGATTGTAAAAATGCACATCTCTTTGTGGAAAAGGAATTCCAACACCTGCTGCTTCTAATCTTATTTTTGCTTCTTCTATCGCATACCAATGGCAATCCCAGAAATTCTCGTTAGTTGCCCAGAACCGAATTGAAAGATTTACTGCGCTATCTGCAAGTTCTGTAACCACTACCTGAGGTTCAGGGTCTTGGAAGATCTCTTCGCGTTCCTTCAAAAGTTTCATTAAAATATCCCTTGCTAGTTTTATATCGCTAGTATATGAAATTCCTATAGTAATGGCATCCTTACGAATACCTAAAATGGTATAGTTTATAATATTATCATTAGTTAATTGTCCGTTTGGAATTATAGCTAGCTGATTTCCGAAGGTGATTAATTTAGTGTAGAATAACGAAGTTTCCTTTACTGTTCCAGATACACTTTGAGCCTCTATAAAATCTCCAACTTTAAACGGTTTAAGTACAATTATGAGTACTCCTCCTGCAAAATTAGACAATGAACCTTGTAGAGCTAATCCAATAGCCAAACCTGCAGCACCAATAATTGCAACTAAAGAGGTAGTTTCTACTCCTAATTTAGTGATCACCAAAATAAATAAAATAATTTTAAGCGTCCAATTACTTATGCTCACCGCAAAATTTTCTAGGGTAGGATCGAAATCTTTTTTGTCGAAGTATTTACGAATATATTTAACAACTATATTAATGAGCCATAAACCAAAAACTAATAAGAATACAGCATAAAGTAGACTTGGAAGAAAGTCGATAAATTTATCTGTATATTCAGTTGCGTAAGCTTCCCAGTTGTCTAAGTATTGCATGTAAATTATGTTTTTTGCAAAAAAAAGGTTTTTATTGCGAAATTGATAATATTTGCTGTTTAAGTATTGTTAAAACTATTTAATTAACTTTAATGCTGAGGTTATTGTTTTCACAGGAAGCTGGCAGGTCCCGTTGGTACATACATAGATAAGATCTTCTCCATCTTTATATCTATGTTTTAATAGTGGCAAACTTTCATCTTCAGTTTCTGAACCAGCAATCAAAATATTTGGCAGATACTTCCTGTTAAAGTCATCTACAATAGATTTAGCATTTGGTCCCATAACCACAACTTCGTAAAAGGAGTTGTTGAAATTTAACCTTAAATTTAGCCAGTTAGAATAGCCTTGTGGATAATCCTTTATTTGTGGATTCACCATATCTAACATTTTTTCGGAAATTTTTAAATATTCAGAATTCTCGAAATGTTTGGAAAGTTTGAAAAGATTGTTGGCCATTACCGAATTTGAAGAAGGGATTACATTATCGTTAAGATCGAAATTTCTGGTGATTAGAGGTCGATCTTTCTTTGAAGTGAAAAAGAAAAGACCGCTAGTTGGATCTTGAAAATTAGAAAGTGTATAATCCATTAAATCTTTAGCCTCCAGTAGCCATTGTTTGTTCAAGGTAGCTTCATAAAGTTCTATAAACGCCTTTATGACAAATGCATAATCTTCCAAATAGCCATTAATAGTACTTTTTCCATTTTTGAAGGAATGATGTAAATTTCCGTCTATTTTTTTGAGTTCAAGCTTAATGAATTCAGCATTTAATAAGGCAATGTCAAAATATTCTTTTGTGCCCATGCATCTATATGCTGCCAGATATCCAGAAAGCATCATTGCATTCCATGACGTTAGTTGTTTGTCGTCTAGCCTCGGTTTATTCCTAGTTGCTCTTAGAGCGCCTAATATAGATTGCCATCGGTTTTTTATTTTTTTAAAGGTTTCAGAAGTTATGGTGTGCTCAGAAATAAATTGCTCATCTTCTTTAGATCTAATCAAAACATAATTCTCATCTTCCCATTTTCCGAAAGAATTTATGTTATAATAATCTTCAAAAAGTTCATATTCTTCTTGAAGCATTTCTTTTAGAGTTGGTTTGTTCCAAACATAGAATTCACCTTCTGCCAATTTGCCTTGTAAATTTAAACTGTCTGCATCCAAAGATGCATAGAATGAAACATTAGGAGAGGTGAGTTCATTTTTCACAAAATTTAAAGTTTGGGTTATAACTTCCTTATACCATTCATTTTGTGTGGCAGCGTAAGCATTACTGTACAAACTTATAAGTTGTGCATTATCATAAAGCATTTTTTCGAAATGCGGGATATGCCATTTTGCATCTACAGAGTATCTGGAAAATCCACCTTGAATATGATCGTAAATTCCACCAAAAGATATTTTTTGAAGACTTAGCGCTGTGAATTCTTTCAATCTTTCAGCTTTATTCAATTCAGAATATTTCAGTAGGAATTCAAAATTAGAAGGGATTATAAACTTTGGAACATGTTTGGTGCCACCGTATTTCCAGTCGAAGTTTTTCTCTAACTTAACGATGATCGGTTTAAGATCTTTTGCTTTTTTGTCAGATTCAAAGCTCGTTTCTAAAAGTTGCGTGGCTTGCAAGCCTTCTTCAAGTTTATTGGCATATTCCACCAATCTAACTGGCTGTTCTTCATAAAGTTCGGCAATTTGAAGCAAGGTTCTTTTCCAATCCTCCTTTTTAAAATAAGTTCCACCCCAAACAGGTCTTCCATCTGGCAAGGCTACAATATTCATTGGCCAGCCTCCGCTGCCAGTCATTATTTGTACGGCATTCATGTATACCATATCTACGTCTGGACGTTCTTCTCTATCTACCTTTATATTTATGAAATTAGTATTCATAACCGCGGCCACACCTTCATCTTCGAAGCTTTCATGTTCCATTACATGGCACCAGTGGCATGCTGCATAACCAACGCTTATTAACAATAAGGTATTTTCTTCTAAAGCTTTTTCTAAAACTGAATTTTTCCAAGGATGCCAGTTTACAGGATTATGGGCATGCTGCAGCAGATAAGGACTACTCTCATTTATTAGCTCGTTGGTGAAGGAAGTTGAAGACATTGATGAAAGTGAATTTTAAAAAATGAATAAATCGAAAAAGGCTAATAATCACAATTTACGTCTCACTGACTTAAATTTGGACTATTAGCCTAATTTTTCTTTTGAGTTGAATATCAATCCACTTCAAAAGAAATTTTAACATTTACACGATATTCTGTTAGATTCTCACCTTGAACACGAGCGCTTTGATCTTTAACATATACAGACTTTATATTCTTAACAGTTTTAGCGGCATGCTTTACAGCATTTTTAGCTGCATCTTCCCAACCTGAACTAGAGGTTGCCATTACTTCAATTACTTTAATTACAGGCATAATATTTCTTTTAATTGGTTATTAATTAGTACCTAACTAAATTACAAAATATTAAAAGCTATGATTATAAAGCTATGTTAAATGGCAGAATTTGGGAATTTGTTAATTATCCATTAACGGCTTCTACATAGTCCACTTTGCCAGCAAGCATATCCCGCATCATGGTTTCGATTCCGTTTTTTAAAGTCGCAGTAGAGGATGGACATCCACTACAAGCACCTTGCAGAATAACTTTTACCGTTTTGGTTTCTTCATTATAAGAATCGAACATAATATTTCCACCATCACTTGCAACAGCAGGTTTAATATACTCTTCCAAAATATCTATCACCTGTTGGGAAACCGGATCTAAATTTTCTTTAGAAACCGAAACATTTGCCTGCTCTGTGCTTATTGAATTATCTGGCACCGATTTAAGGCTTTCTTTTAAAACAATATCCTTTCCTGCCTGAATGTATTTAGTGATGAATTCACGCAATTCCATGGCGATGTCATTCCATTCGGCCACGTCATATTTGTTGATGGAAATATAATTCTCATCTATAAATACTTCTTTCACAAATGGAAAATTGAACAACTCGCGAGCTATAGGTGCATTTTTAGTAGCATCAATATTTTTAAATTCTGTAGGAGCTATCACTAGTTTTTTGTTTGCAACAAACCTCATAACCGATGGGTTAGGAGTTGTTTCAGCATAAACAGTCACGGGAACTTTTTTAGAAGGTTCTGTAGTATTTTCTGCTTTAATAATGGTTGCACCAGAATTTAAATATTCCTTTAACTGATCTGCAACTTCATCCTGAACGTCTGCCCATTCAATAATATTATACTTCTCTATCGCAATAAAATTTTGTGCTATAAAAACCGTTTTCACGAAGGGTAAATGAAATAATTGTTGCGCTAAAGGTGATTTTTGGGCTTCTTCAATATTTCCAAACTCAAAACTTTCATGTCTTGTGAGGAATTGATTGGTTTCAAATTTTACAATAGCAGAATTCGAAGTAGGTTCTATATTAACAGTATATGGATTCATTTTCATTATTTTGATGCAAAATTACTAAAACTAAGTGCGGTAATCTATATATTTACCGTTGATATTCAGGTTTAAAGAATAGGCTTTGCTTATTAGATATTAATCAAAAATTACAAAGATAAAACATTCTTATTTCCTAACTGCAATCTCAAAATTGAAATTAAAAGTTGCAATAGCTATTTTATACTGCTTGATCGATACTTCGTGGATTCAGGCACAAGAGATTATTCCTACCTATTCAGATTATTTAACAGATAATCTATACTTGCTGCATCCATCTATGGCAGGTGCTGCCAATTTCAATAAAATTAGATTAACCGCTCGCCAGCAATGGTTCGACGTAAAAGAGGCACCAAGTTTACAAACATTTAGCATAAATGGAAGATTAGGTGAGAAAATAGGTTTGGGTGGAATTTTGTTTAACGATAAGAATGGTAATTATTCCAAACAAGGAATATATGCTACAGCGGCTTACCACTTATTGCTTTCTAGAAGTGAACTAGATCTTAATCAATTTTCCTTTGGGATAAGTGTAGGAGTTATTCAACATAGTTTAGATCAATCGGGCTTTACAGAATTTGACCCTTTAATAGGAGGAGGAAATCCCTCCGATATCTATGCAAATATGGATGTGGGGATGTCTTATTATTATCTGGATTTTTATGCTCACGCTA
Organism: Gillisia sp. UBA3175; assembly: GCA_002364325.1. GTDB lineage: Bacteria > Bacteroidota > Bacteroidia > Flavobacteriales > Flavobacteriaceae > Gillisia. Next base: position 150,331 of record DEXV01000006.1, on the reverse strand, counting down.
CAGCCAAGAATATTTTGCCTGTAAGACGGGAATTATTCTATTCAGATGCGGTTCCTAATAATCAGCGAAAATATCTATTTTCTACCGGATATGTCATTTCTAAATATAATAGCGATTGGAGTTATGAGCCTTCAATCTTGTTTCAGATGAGAGACCAGACTGCCGAAAAATCTATTGATGCAAATTTCAAAATTTATAGAAGTTTAGAATTGGGTGATCTCTGGGGAGGATTTTCCTATAGACGAAGTTTTGAAGGAGCCGAGTATACTACCGATGGAACTGAAGTAAAGAATCAGCAATTGCAATACATAACACCTTTTGTTGGTTTTGATTATAAGAGATTTCTTTTCGCGTATACCTATTCGCATCAGATAAACTCTATCGTTCTTTCTAATAGCGGTTTTCATCAAATTACTTTAGGCTATAACTTCGGAGAGAATAGAGCGCGTTACGATTGTAAATGTCCTGCGATAAATTAGAAGTCTAGATATTCCACTTTCCAGTTGGAATGGTTTTCAGCATTAATTAAATTGCCTAAAACTGCTGGATTGGAATTGCTATACAGCAAGTGCTGTGAAATTTCTTTATTTGAACTTCTAAGTTCATGATCTTCCAACACGTTTTTTGTTTGTCTAGCTACTGCTTCGCCAGAGTCTATTATTGTAACCTGTTCTGGAAGTAATTCTGTGAGAACGGGAAGCAAATAAGGGTAATGACTGCATCCTAATACCAAATAATCTATTTTGGCATCTAACATAGGTTTTAGCAATCTTCTTAAAGAGATCTTTATTTCTTCTGAATTCTGTTTCCCTTCTTCAATTAGTGCCACTAAACCATTACCAATAACTTCTGTAATCGCTATATTTTCTGAATATAACTCTGAGGTCTTATGAAATAATTCACTAGACAATGTTCCTTTGGTTGCAAGAATACCTATAGATTTTGTCTTCGATTTTAAGGCTGCCGGTTTAATTGCAGGCTCGATACCAATAATAGGAATAGGGTAGGTGTCTCGCAAAATTTGGATTGCATTGGTGGTTGCAGTATTGCATGCTACCACAACTATTTTACAACCCATTGCTATAAGTTTCTCGGTATTCTTCTTGCTTAGGGCAACGATCTCCTGAATGGGTTTTTCTCCATAGGGCGCATTTCTACTATCGGATAGATAGATGCTATTTTCAAATGGAAGTAACTGCACAACCTCTTTCCAAATGGAAGTGCCGCCTACGCCAGAATCGAAAAAACCAATTGGGTTCATATTACTCATTAGTACAAAAATAAAAACTGCGCTTCAAGGAAGCGCAGTTTTTAGAAATATTATTTAGAAAATATTACATTCCTAATTCTTTCTTTACATCTGGCATTAAATTATAACCATCTGCCATGATCACTCCGGCTCCATTAGAAGAGTCTAAAACGTAATCGTATCCTTTTGCTCTTGCAACTTTTTGGATAGCAACACGAGCTTTTTCGTACACTGGCTTTAAAAGGTCAAGTTCTTTTTTCTGTAGATCTTGTTGTGCTTTTTGTCCGTGTTCTTGAATTCTTCTTTGAGTTCCTTGTAATTCTTGAGCTCTTTTTGCGTTTTCTTCTTCTGTCTTTGTAGCAGCTTCAGATTCGTAACGTTGCATAGTTTTTTGAGCTTCAGTCATCATATCTCTGATCTCTGCATCGTAGGTTTTTTGCAATTTTTCTAATTGTCCCATAGCTTCTTTGTAAGAAGGCATAGTTTCAACTAATTCTTGTGAGGCAATGTGAGCAACTTTAGATTGAGCATTTGTAAAAGCTGTTGCTCCAATCATTAAAGCTACTGCTATAAAAAGGGTTCTAAATTGTTTCATTTGTAATGTATTAATTGTTAAGGGTTAAAGGTTTGCGTTATTTGTTAATCGTTATCTTTCTTTTTAATATCTTCAATTTTTTTCTGTCTGGCAGTATCTATAGAGTCTTTCTTACGTTGGCGTTCTGCTAAAATGGCGGCACGTCTTTCATCAAATTCTCTTTGCTTTACTTCTCTAATAGAATCTTTTTCTTTTTTTCTAGCTTCAATTAAAGCTGCGCGTTCATCCTGAACCGCTTTTACAGCTTGCGCTTTTTCTTCAATTTCCGTATCCTCTTCTACCGTTCTATTCTCTTCAACTTCCATTTCTTCAATTTCATCTTTAGAACTCAGCTGCTCTCTTTTAGATGCTCTTGTAATGGTTCTTAAAACTTGATCACTTATATTATGTTTTTCTGCTGAAAAAACCATACCAACATCGGATGTTCTGTCAAAAATATAATCATAATTGCGCTGGGTCCCTATTTCCTGAATTGCATTAAAAACTTGATCCTGAATTGGCTGGATCAATTGTTTTTTCTGAAGGATAAAATCACCATTTGCTCCAAAACGTTTTTGTTGATATTCTGCAATCTTAGATTCTTCAAAAGCTATCACTGCTTCTCGCTCTTCAATAAGTTCCTTTGTTAATAAAGGTCTTTCTTGTTCCAGTGAGATCTTCATTCCTTCAACTCTATTAAGATCGCCATCTAATTGGGTTTTCCATTGCTGAACTCTTTCTTCCAATTGGGCCGAAGCTTCTTGGTATTCAGGGACATTTGCCAAAATGAATTCCATATCTATATAGGCTATTCTATTTGGTTTCTGAGCCTGAACTAATGGCTGAAATCCTGCTAAATAAACTAGAAGAATAAAAACTTGGCGTTTCATAGTATTGCTATTAGAAATAATCGTGCCAAACCTAGAACTGCTGCCCGATTATAAAGTGAGTTTCCCATCCATTAGGTGTAAATTGACCTGGTATAGGATCGAACCCATAACCGAAGTCAATTCCAAGCAGCCCGAATTGAGGCATAAAAATTCTCAATCCAGCTCCTGCAGACCTATTTAATTGAAACGGATTAAAGTCTCTAAAATTGTCATAAGATGCCCCAGCCTCCAAGAAAGTAAGAGCATAAATAGATGCCATTGGTTTCAAGGTAATAGGAAATCTTAATTCCAAAGAGTATTTATTATAGATCACTGCTCCATCTTGATTAGTTGCTTGACTTAGACTTGTTCTATCCAAAGGCACTAAAGATTGGTTAGGATATCCTCTTAACGCAATGTTCTCTCTACCGTCCATACTAAATGCTCCCATTCCATCTCCTCCTAAGTAAAAACGCTCGAAAGGTGGAATTCCGCGTTCACTGCTGTAAGCTCCAAGGAAACCGTATTCTACACGTGTTTTTAGAACTAAATTACTTTTTGAACTAAAGCTGAATAAAGTGGAGTATAATGAAGCGTCAAACTTAACTTTATAAAATTCTAACCATTTAAACTTTTCCTGATCTATTTTAGCTTGATCTCCAACAGGACTTTCCCCTTCTCTTAATCTAAAACCTCTTGAATTTATTAAGTTTCCATTCTCATCTTCTAACTGGAATTCTCTTTGGTTCTCCAGATCGTAATAATCTGTTCCATTCCAAAGTGAATATGGGGGTGTGAATTTGGCTATAAAATTAAACTGAGATCCATACGTAGGGAAAATAGGGTTGATACCCTGGCTATCTCTACTTAGACCAATAGTATAAGTTAAGTTGTTAGAAAAACCATCTCCAAAAGTAAATAACCCAGTGTTGTAGTTATTTAGATCGTAACGCTGAAATCCTATTGCCTGAGAAAGTGTGAAATAGTTGTCTGGCCATTTTAATCTTTTTGCTAAACCAACATTAACTCCTAAAATATCAAAACTTCTTGATCTGTCTGCTCTTCGTTTTTGAGGATCAAACAAGAATTGTCTAGTATAGGAGAATGAGGTAGAAAGACTTTTTGGTTTCTTACCACCTAACCATGGTTCTACGAACGATAAGCTGTAGGTCTGGTAATAGATACTTGCTTGGGCTCTTAAGGAAAGTTTTTGACCATCTCCCATTGGGATTGGTTTATAGGCTTCTTTATCGAAGATCCCGGCAAGTGAGAAGTTATTAAAGGACAATCCTAAAGTTCCAATGAACCCTCCACCACCGTAACCACCTTGCAATTCAATTTGACTTGCTCCAGCTTCGGTAACAGCATACTCCATATCTAAAGTTCCGCTATTTGGATCTACGTTCTTAAAGTTTGGTTGAATATTCTCAGCGTCAAAAAATCCTAATTGTCCTAATTCTCTTATAGTTCTAATTACATTCTCCTGACTATATTTTTGCCCTGGCTTAGTGCGTAATTCACGATACACGACATGATCTTTTGTCTTAGTATTTCCAACAAGACTAATTTTATTAAAATAGGCTTCTTTCCCTTCAATAATTCTAATTTCAAAATCTATAGTATCATTATATACGGTTGTCTCGACGGTATTTATTTGTGCAAATAAGTAACCGTTATTCTTATAAAGATTGGCGATATCATCTGCATCTGGTTTAGAATTATCAGAAATACGCTTATTAAGTAATACTCCATTATAGACATCTCCTTTTTGAATCCCCAAGGCTCTTTTTAAAAGATCATCTGAATAAACAACATTTCCAACAAAATCTATATTTCCTATATAATGTTTGTTTCCTTCTTCTACTTGTAACTGTAATGCAACGGTTTCTGCATCCTTAACAATTAACGTGTCAGATATAATTCTAGCATCTCTATATCCTTTTTCCTTGTATTTGTTTACGATGGCAACTTTATCTGTTTCAAAATCTTTATAATTGAATTTTGAACGTTTCCATACCCTAAAGAAATTCTTCTCTTTGGTGTTTTTCATGGCGCCTTTTAGAGTGGCATCACTCATCTTCTCATTACCAATAAATTCGATATCGCTAACCTTTACTTTTTCTCCACGGTCCACATTCACTACCATGTTAACTTTGTTGGAAGCAACAGTATCTACCACTTCAGTAGTATTTATAGCGACTTTAGTATTGAAGTAACCTTCTTTTTTATATTTATTTTCAATATAATTCTTGGTGGTAGTGGTCAGGTTTTCGGTGATCTTTGCGCCTGGAGTAAGATTGTTCTCTTTGATAAGTTCTTCCTGATCAGCTTTCTTTTTGATCCCTTGAACTCTTACTGAAGCTAGTTCTGGAACTTCCTGGATCTCTAGTTCTAGATCGGCAACATCGCCATCTATATTTGTAATATAAATATTAATATCGCTAAACAATCCTAGATCCCAAAGCTTCTTTAAGATCTTACTTAATTTATCTCCTGGAATATAGAGCTCTTCCCCAGATTTTAATCCGGTATAAGCAATAACGGTTTGTTCATTATAACTAACTGTACCTGAAACTTCTATTTTTCCTATTGTATATTTATTCCCGTTACCTAGCGGTAAATCTTGTGCCTGAAATGATAGGGTATACAAAAAACAAAATGCCAAAAGGCTTAAAAACTTTTTTGACATGCTTGTTCTAACTAATCTGCTCACTGGTTTTTCCAAATCTTCGTTCTCTCGTTTGATAATTATAAATGGCCTCATATAGATCTTCTCTTCGAAAATCTGGCCATAGAATATTGCTAAAATATAATTCTGCGTATGCTATTTGCCAAAGCAAAAAGTTACTAATTCGTTGTTCACCGCTGGTTCGAATTAGCAAATCTACGTCGGGTAAATTTTGGGTGTAAAGATGCTGATTTATAATTGATTCATCAATAGCTTCTGTAGATAATTCCTCATTTTTTACTTTAAGGCTAATCTCCTTTACCACGTGTATTAATTCTTCCCTAGATCCATAGCTTAAAGCAAGGGTAAGTGTCATTCTAGAGTTTGCCTTAGTTTTCTCAATTACTTCGTTAAGTTCTTTCTGCGCTTTTTTAGGTAAACTTTTCAAATTTCCTATCGCATTAAGCTTAATATTATTCTTTAAAAGTGTTTTTATTTCCTTTTTCAAGGAAGAGACGAGTAGTCGCATAAGAGTGTCTACTTCTAACTTTGGTCTATTCCAATTTTCTGTAGAAAAAGCGTAAAGGGTAAGATTTTTGACACCTAATTCTGCAGCTCCTTCTACAACGTCACGAACCGCTTTTGTACCTTCTTCATGTCCAAAAGCTCTCAAAAAGCCTTTTTGTTTTGCCCATCTACCATTCCCATCCATTATAATAGAAATGTGTTTAGGTAAACTGTCTAGATTGATCTTTTCTTTGAACATCTTATTATCTGCAATAACATGGTTTTTTTCCAAAGGTAAACGTTAAGGTTATACCAGAGAAAACATACCAGTCTTTTGTATTCGTATTTCCAAATTCTCTTGGAGGATCTCTTCTCCCGAGCAATTCTTGAGGATTGCTACCGTCCATGTTATCTGTAAAAGAATAACGTACACCGATTTCTGCAGCTCCAATTATTTTAGGGGTAAAAGTTTGTTTGTATCCAAAAATCAACGGGATAGCAAAATCATAATTATTGGCCTGTGGCTCTAAAACTCCTTTGTTAGGAAGATCTGCACTTAGGTAATGGTGCTTATTATTAAAATAGGTAATCCCGGTGTAAAGATATGGGGTGCCTTGTATATATGCATCATTAAGATCGAATGACCAGAAATTGAACTCTATTCCTAAAGATGCTTCGGCTATATGATTATTAAAACTATAACCTCTTTCCTGTCTTCTTACTTCATTAGATTTAGCATCATCTGCCTCAATATTTGCGTACAATAAAGTAAATCTAAAACTATGTCTTTCACTTCTGTTCCATTTTGCAATTGCACCTCCAACTAAAGTATTGGGATTAACGAAAGAGGATTTACCTACATCTCCAATGTAATTAGCTCCACCAATAAATGGTCCTATTTCAAAGGTTTGGGCTACAGTAGATTTGGAAAAAGCAAACATAATAATTAGTAATATCAGGTGCCTCATAGAATTTCAAAAGTTTGCAAATATAACAATAATGTTTGCCCTACAATAATTTGAGCGTTTTTGTATAATCATATAAACAATTAATGCAGGGTTTTATTGCCTAATTACGTTTGTCTTCACCCCATAACAACTTTTTTCTGAGGGTTTCAAGAAAACTATCTTTTTCTAGTTCTACCATACTAATTGTGAAAGGGGCAATTTTTATAGTTATTTCTGTTGTATTGCTAATGGTTGCAATACGCGAGTCCATAGAAATCAGGGAAAAATCCTCTCTTCCAGAAACTTTTAAAGTGATCTTGGTGTTATCTTTAATTACTAATGGACGAGCATTTAAATTATGCGGTGCAATTGGTGTGATCACCAATGCTTTTGTGTCTGGTACAATTACCGGGCCACCACAACTTAAAGAATACCCGGTAGAACCGGTTGGAGTAGAAATTATTAATCCGTCTGCCCAATAAGAAGTTAGATATTTATCGTCTAACCACGTATCTACAGTGATCATAGACGTAGTATTCTTTCTGCTAACCGCTATTTCATTGAGGGCATAATTGCTTTCTCCAATTTCATCACTACTTGGATTGGTGTGAATACAGAGCACAGTTCTTTCAGAAATAGCATATTTTTTATGTAGAATGGAAGATATACTTCGCTTTATTTCCTCTTTCTGTATAGTGGCAAGAAAGCCTAATCTTCCAGTATTAATTCCCAGAATAGGAATATTTAAGTCTTGAATGTAATTTATAGATTTCAAAATGGTTCCATCTCCACCAATGCTAAAGAAAAGATCGTAGGAATTATCTAGTTCTTTAAAAGTACTAAAGTGAGCATAATCTTTGTGTAGTATCTTATGCTCATGGATAAGATCCAAAAAATTCTTTTCTATGTGAACTTCGATATTCTCCTTATCCAGGATATCAAAGAGTTCTTTTATATATATGCCGGAATCCCGATGATAAAATTGACCATAGATGCCTACTTTCATGGTTATATGTTAAGATATTTATCCAAATATTTGGTACGCTCTTTAAGGTTTTTACTGTAAATATCTTCCTGATGTTCAGATAATATGGAATATCCATATCTTCTTAAGGTTTGTAAAATTTCATTTAAGCTAGAGCTGCTGGTCTTTACTGTAATTTGAGTAAGATCATTTTCCTGCAAAGAAACGAACATCCCTGAAATACGGGAATTTTGAGATTCTATTATCTGCGCTATTTCACTAAAGGAATAGTCCAATGAACCTTTTTCTATTACAATTATTCCGCCTGGCTCATTTAAAAATGGAGTTTCATTAAAATGATGCAGAATATCACTCAATTCCAAATAACCTAAATAAACATTATCAGTATTTAACACAGGTAAAATGTTGGTCTGGTTTTGGGCAAAAGTTTCTAAGGTATCCAGCCAATAATCAGATTCTCGTGCGTAAAACCCTTCTAATGCATATTGATATTCTTCCAAGGTTTTTTCTGCTTCAAAACAACGCACATCATTTTCAGAAACACTACCTATATAAGTTCCTTCTCTGGCCACCGGTAAATGAGAGTAAGTAAGTTCGTTAAATTTTTTCTTTAAGTCCCCAACTTTATCTGTGATCTGGCAGATCTCGATATCATTTACAATATAACTTTCTATACTCATAATTCCGCTTCATTTTAATGCAAATTAATTAAAATAATATTCAATAAGGCATCTCCATCTTTGTATTTTTGTTAATTCAAAGCCAAAAACCATGACCCATTTAAGTGTAAACATCAATAAAATTGCCACTCTAAGAAATGCAAGAGGTGGAGATGTTCCTAATTTAGTTCAGTTTGCCAAGGATATAGAATCTTTTGGCGCTCAAGGAATCACTGTTCATCCAAGGCCAGATGAACGCCATATAAGATATCAGGATGTGTTAGACCTTAAACCTGTTTTAACTACAGAATTTAATATTGAAGGTAATCCTGTTCCAAAATTCATAGAATTAGTTTTAAAGACAAAGCCGGCACAAGTTACATTGGTGCCCGATTCGGTAGATGCAATAACCTCAAATGCAGGTTGGGATACAATAAAGCATAAAGATTTTCTGAAGGAAGTGATCTCCGAATTTAATCGAAATAACATAAGAACTTCCATTTTTGTGGATCCTAAGGTAAAAATGGTGGAGCATGCTGCTAATACAGGCGCAGATAGAATAGAACTTTATACCGAAGCTTATGCCGAAGCATACGGTAAAGGAAATAAAGATGCAGTAAAGATCTATACAGCATGCGCAAAAGTAGCAATAGCCTCAGATCTGGGTATTAATGCAGGGCACGATCTTTCTCTCGAAAATATTCAATATTTTCAGCAAGAAGTGCCGGGACTTTTAGAAGTTTCTATAGGTCATGCCTTGATAAGTGAAGCTTTATATCTGGGATTAGAAACGACAATTGCCAAATATTTAAAATTATTGAATTCATGATACAATTATACAGTTCTATTATAGGAGAAGGAACACCATTCTTATTCTTACATGGTTTTCTAGGAATGGGTGATAATTGGAAAACTTTAGGGAATAAGTTTTCAGAGGAAGGATATCAAGTGCACTTAATAGATCAGAGAAATCATGGGAGAAGTCCCCATACTTCAGAAATGAATTATGAAGTGATGTCTCAAGACATTAAGAATTATTGCGATACTCATAATTTGAAAAATATTATTTTATTAGGCCATTCTATGGGTGGGAAAGTGGCTATGCAAATAGCTGCCGATTTTCCGGAACTAATGCAAAAACTGATCATTGTAGACATAGCTCCAAAATATTATGCACCTCATCATCAAGAAATTCTAGAAGGTTTGCAAGCATTAGAAAATCAGAATCTCACCTCTCGTGGCGATGCTGAAGATTTTTTAGCTGAATATATTCCGGATACGGGAACCAGGCTTTTTCTGCTGAAGAATTTATACTGGAAGACAAAGGAAAAACTTTCATTAAGGTTAAATCTGGAGGTGCTTCAGGAAGCATCAAAAAATGTTGGATTAGCATTGGCAGATGATGTTGTTTTCGAAAAACCTACCCTGTTTATTAACGGGGGAAATTCAAATTATATCACAAAAGAGGATAAACCGTTAATCCTTAAACACTTTCCAAACGCGAGTATTAAAACAATCGAAGGCGCTGGACACTGGGTTCACGCTGAGAAAATGCCAGAGTTTTTTAAGATTGTAACAGAATTCCTATAAACTTTTAGTCCATTTATTATGTATGCATAATAAATTAGTGCAATTCCTTGCATAATTTATAATTTATGCTAATTTTGGTGCATCCATAAAAAATAAAATTAACTCAAATTTAATTATGAAAAAACTATTATTACTAACGGTTTTCGCGTTGGCTACAGCTGTAACCTATGCCGGGGGGTATCGTGTGAGTTTGCAGGGACAGCGAGCTTTAGCCATGGGACATACTGGAGTAGCGGTTGTGAATAGCGCAGAACTTGGATTTTTTAACCCTTCTGGATTAGTGTATTTAGAAAACAGACTGAATATTTCTGCAGGTGGATTTGGTGTATTTTCAGATGTTGTGTATCAAAATGAACAAACTGGTGATTTTGCCAGAACAGATAGTCCAGTTGGAACTCCATTGTATTTATATGCATCTTATAAAGTGACCGATTGGTTAACTATGGGATTAAGTGTTTATACTCCTTACGGAAGTACGGTAGAATGGGAAGATGATTGGGCAGGTTCTCATTTAGTAAATAATATTGATCTTGCTGCTATTTATGTACAACCGTTAGTTTCTGTAAAGCTATCGCCTTATTTTAGTGTTGGTGGTGGACCTATCTATGTTACTGGAAGTGTAAATTTCAACAGAAATTTAAATAGAACTTTATCTGATATCGATGGAAATAGAAGTAACGTAACTGTAGATGCTACTGGAGTTTCTAGTTGGGGATGGTCTGCAAGTGCTATGTTTAGCCCAACCGAAAAATTAAGAGTAGGATTTAACTATAGATCTGAAATTATTTTAGAAGCTGAAGGTGGAGAGGCAGATTTTGAAAATATACCAAACTCTCCATTAACTCCTTTTGCAGATACACAATTTAATGCAGAGCTTCCTTTGCCTGCAGAGGTAACAGTTGGACTTTCTTACCAATTCTTTGATAAGTGGTTGTTTGCTTTCGATTATAACCAAACCTTATGGAGTGTATATGAATCTTTAGATCTAGAATTTGCTGATCCTAATATTCCAGATTCTAAGAATGCTAGAAATTATAAAGATTCCTCTATTTATAGATTTGGATTGCAATATGATGCAACAGATATGTTTACTTTAAGAGCAGGATATTATTTTGATGAGTCTCCGGTTCAAGAAGGATATTTTGCGCCAGAAACTCCGCGTAACGATTCTAATAACTTTACTGCCGGACTTTCTATAGCTCTAAATAATCACTTTGCGATTGATGCTTCATTCTTGTATTCAAGATTTAAAGAAATAGATGCTTCTTACGATTATTACTTCGAAAATGGGCAAGCTGTTCCTTTTTCAGGAACATACAAGTCAAGTGCATTTGCGCCAGGACTAGGAATCACTTATAAATTATAATAGGATAATTCAGATATTAAGATGAAAAATTATATAAAATATTTACCATTTCTGGCCTTAGGGATTATTTCTTGTGAGCCGGAATTAGACAATCCTGTAGATGAAATTGGATTTTATTCTAACGGTGAAACAGACTTTTCTAACTATGTGGCTTTAGGAAATTCATTAACTGCAGGATATGCAGATGGAGCCTTATATCTTACAGGGCAAGAAAACTCGTATCCAAACATTATGGCTCAGCAGTTTGCCAAAGTACAAGAAACCCAAATGTTTACTCAGCCTTTAGTGTTGGATAATGCTGGGGGATTATTATTTGCAGGAAATCAGATTTTCGCCAATAGAAGAGTATTAGCAGTTGGTGCAGATGGAAATCCATCACCACAGATCTACACAGGGATGCAACCAACTACAGATATTACCAATGTATTATCTGGACCTTTTGGAAACATGGGAGTACCTGGAGCTAAGAGTTTTCATTTAATCACACCTAGCTACGGAGATATTTCTGGAGTACCAGTTGGTACTGCAAATCCATACTTTGTGAGATTTGCATCAAGCCCAAGCACTTCGGTATTAGCAGATGCAGTGGCGCAAAACCCTTCTTTCTTTTCTTTATTTATTGGAAACAATGATATTTTAAGTTACGCAACTTCAGGTGGAGTTGGAGTAGACCAAACCGGGAATTTAAATCCTGCAACTTACGGATCTAATGATATTACAGATCCTCAGGTTTTCGCTTCGGCTTATTCCACTATTGTAAATGCAATGGTAGGAACAGGAGCAGATGGAGCTTTGGTTAATTTGCCAGATGTTACTTCAATTCCATTTTTCACTACTATTCCTAATAATGCCTTGGTTTTAGATGCAGCAACTGCAGCTAACCTAACTGGATTTTTTCGAGCGGTAGCAGGAATCTTTGCTCAGGGAGCAATTCGTCAAGGATTAGACCCAGCAATAGCTCAGGGTTTAGCGGCTCAATATGCTATAACATTTAATGCTGGTCCAAACAGGTTTTTAATAGAGGTTCCAGTTTCTCAAACCAATCCATTAGGCTTTAGACAAATGACGGCAGAGGAATTATTAGTGCTTACAATTAACCGTGGTGCATTAGCTCAAGGTTATGGTTCAGTAATGCTTACTCCAGCGGTTATGCAGGTTTTAGGAATTCTTCAAACTGGGGGAACACCAACTGCAGAGCAGGCTCAATTAGTTTTAGGAGCTGTTAGCGGAATAGAGGATAAAGATGTTTTAGATAAATCTGAATTACTGGCTATATCTACCGCGCAAGCTAGCTATAATGCTACTATTAAGGCTTTAGCGCAAGCTAACGGATTGGCTTTTGTAGATGCTAAGGCTGTATTAGCTCAAGTAGCAAATGGTGGCGTTTCTTACGATGGTGGAAATCTAACTTCAACTTTCGTTACAGGTGGTGCTTTTTCTCTAGACGGAGTTCATCCAACACCTCGTGGATATGCTTTAGTTGCTAATACTATTATAGAGGCAATTAACAATACTTACAATTCTACAGTACCAAAAGTGAATATTGGTTCTTATGGTACAGTTACTCTTAATAACGACGTTCAATAAATAGTTTAAAGTATCTGTAGTAATCATAATTACGAGGGTATTAATTATATCATAAAAAAGAAAATGCCGGATTTTATCCGGCGTTTTTTTTGCATTTTTGTGTGATAATCAATCAAAAAAACCAACCTAAATTATGAAGTTTCTAATACGTATTTTATTAACCGCATTAGCAGTTGTTTTAATCGCTAAATTTTTACCGGGAGTTACAGTTGCAAGTTATGTTACTGCTATAATAGTAGCCATAGTCCTTGCAATACTTAATCTTATAGTAAAGCCAATATTAGTGTTGTTAACATTACCGGTTACCATTATTACCCTTGGTTTATTTTTACTTGTTATAAATGCAGTGATCATTTTACTGGCAGATGCATTTATTTCTGGATTTGGGGTAGATGGTTTCCTAATAGCATTAATTTTTAGTTTGCTACTTTCTCTAGTACAAACAATCTTGTTTTCCATATTAGGATCAGATTAGAATACTGCTGTAATACAGCATATTGAAACTTTGTAAACAAGCAAAAAATGTGTATTTTTGCACACCAATTTTTATAACACGTTACAATGAATATTACCAGAGAGAATATTGATGAATTGAATGCGATCGTAAAAGTAGCTATCGCAAAAGAAGACTATAGCCAGAAAGTAGATAAGATCTTAAATGATTATAAGAAGAATGCTAATATTCCTGGTTTTAGAAAAGGACACGTTCCAATGGGAATGGTTAAAAAACAATACGGACAGGCAGTTCTTGTAGATGAAGTGAATAAACTTTTACAAGATGCTTTAAATAAATATTTAACCGAAGAAAAATTAGATGTACTTGGTAATCCGTTACCTAAAGAACAAGAAAATTTTAATTGGAATCAAGATGATTATACTTTTGAATTTGAATTAGGATTGTCCCCAAAATTCGAAGTTAATTTAGATACAAAAAAGCCGATCACACATTATAATATTGTAGCCGGAGAAGAAATGATCAATAATCAGATCGCTCATATCCAGAAGCAATATGGGAAACTTATTTCTAAAAAAGTAGCAGAGGAAGGAGACGTTGTTGTTGGAACTTTTAAGAATGAAGAAGAAGGAATTGACAGCCAAGCTACTTTACCATTAGAAAAATTGAAAGGGAAGAAAAACCTTTCTAAATTTATTGGAGCAAAGGTTGGAGAAGTTATAGAGCTTAATACAAAAGGTCTTTTTGAAGATGACCATCAATTGATGGATTTCTTGAAGGTAGAGCATGATAAAACTCATGGATTAGCAGTAGATGTTACTTTCGAGATCACAGAGATCAATAAACAAGAACTAGCAGAATTAAACCAGGAATTGTTCGATAAGCTTTTTGGTAATGATGACGTAAAATCTGTTGAAGATCTTAAAGGAAAGATCAAAGAAGATGCTGCAAAGCAGTTCAAACAACAAGGAGATCAGCAATTATTAAATGACGTAACAGAAGCTTTAATTGAAAACAATAAATTTGAACTTCCCAAAGAATTCCTTCAGAAATGGATAAGAACGGTTGGAGAGAAGCCATTGACGGAAGAAGAAGCGGAAGAAGAATTTGTGAAGAGTGAACAAGGACTAAGATTTCAGTTAATTGAAGGAAAATTGATCCAGGAGAATAAACTTCAGGTTAAATTTGAAGACCTTAAATCTTTTGCAACCGATAGAATAAAAGAGCAAATGGCTCAATTTGGTCAGATGAATCCTTCAGAAAAAGAATTAGATGATATCGCAGCGCGTGTACTATCTAATCAAGATGAGATTAAGCGTTTGTCTGAGCAATTAATGAATGAAAAACTTCTTGGATTTTACAAGGAGAATATTAAATTGAAGGAAAAAGAAGTAACTTATGAAGACTTTGTTAAAGAGATTTACAAGTAGACTTTCTTAAATTTTATACATATCTTTAAGGCGTTAAACCAATGGTTATAACGCCTTATTTACTTAAAAAGAGAATTTACATAGCTATGAATTACGGAAAAGAATTCGAAAAATACGCCATAAAGGATCACGGTATTAACGGGAATTACTACGATAAGATTATCACTAGTATGAATCCAATGGGGATGACTCCTAATATAATTGAGGAGCGCCAAATGAATGCTGTTGCAATGGATGTTTTTTCACGTTTAATGATGGATAGGATCATATTTTTAGGAACTGGAATCAACGATCAGATCGCGAATATTATTCAGGCACAGTTGTTATTTTTGGAAAGTACAGATTCTTCCAAGGATATCCAGATATACATTAACTCTCCAGGAGGAAGTGTATATGCCGGATTGGGGATCTATGATACCATGCAATTTATTAAACCAGATGTGGCAACAATCTGTACTGGGATGGCAGCTTCTATGGGAGCAGTATTGTTATGTGCAGGAGAAAAGGGAAAAAGAAGCGGACTTCCGCATTCAAGAGTAATGATTCATCAACCACTTGGTGGAGCGCAGGGACAAGCTAGTGATATAGAGATCACAGCTCGTGAGATCTTGAGCCTTAAAAAGGAATTATATGATATCATTGCGAAACATAGTGGACAATCTTACGAAAAAATAGAAGAAGATAGCGATAGAGATTTCTGGATGAAAGCCGATAGAGCTAAGGAGTATGGAATGATTGATGAGGTTTTAACACGTGATAAATAAATAATTGAACTAGCCTTTGCAAAAATATTTTGTGACTATGGCTTGAGAATATTGAAATTGAAAGAAATGGCGAAAGATGATTTAGAATGTTCCTTTTGTGGAAGGAAAAAACCAGAAACTAATCTCCTTATTGCGGGTTTAGATGCACACATTTGTGATAAATGTATCGAGCAAGCACATGGAATAGTTCTGGAAGAATCCAAACAAGGAAATGCCAAGGAATTATCATCAGATCTAATGCTTAGTAAACCAAAGGTGATTAAAGCATTTTTGGATGAATATATTATTGGGCAGGAAGCAACTAAAAAAGTGATGTCTGTAGCAGTTTATAACCACTATAAACGTCTACTGCAACCAAAAAGTGACGATGATATAGAGATCCAAAAGAGTAACATTATAATGGTTGGAGAAACCGGAACAGGGAAGACCCTTATGGCAAAAACCATCTCTAAGATGTTAAACGTTCCCTTGGCAATTGTAGATGCTACAGTGCTTACAGAAGCAGGATATGTTGGTGAAGATGTAGAAGGGATCCTAACAAAATTGCTTCAGGCAGCAGATTATAATGTGGAGAAAGCTCAACGTGGAATTGTTTTTATAGATGAGATAGATAAGATTGCTCGTAAAAGCGATAATCCTTCTATCACCAGAGATGTTTCTGGAGAAGGAGTTCAGCAAGCATTATTGAAACTGTTGGAAGGAACTACGGTGAATGTTCCGCCAAAAGGAGGAAGAAAGCATCCAGATCAAAAATTTATTGAAGTAGATACTGAAAATATTTTATTTATTGCAGGTGGAGCTTTTGATGGAATTGAAAGAAACATTAGTAAGAGATTGAATATGCAAGCAGTTGGTTTTAGCGCTTCACAAAGTGAAGATAAAATAGAACGCACCAATCTTTTGAAATATATTATTCCTAAAGATCTTAAGGATTATGGATTAATACCAGAGATCATCGGTAGATTACCGGCATTAACGTATATGAATCCATTAGATAAAGAAACGCTTAGAGCCATCCTTACCGAACCTAAGAACGCTATTATCAAACAATATCAAAAGTTATTTGAGATGGATGATATCTCGTTTGAGATCACAGATGAAGCATTGGATTATATTGTATTGCAAGCAATCGAGTATAAATTAGGTGCGAGAGGGCTAAGATCTTTATGCGAAGCAATTCTTACCGATGCTATGTTTGAAATGCCTGAGAGCGATGAGCATGAGTTGATCGTGACTAAGGAATATGCCGAAAACAAATTGAATAAATCTACTATAAGCAAACTGAAAGCAGTTTCTTAAGTTTTTATGATAAGACGAAAAAGCCATTTGTAAGATTTACAGATGGCTTTTTGTTATCTTTAATATGTTATGCAAGATAAGAGTGAGCCAAACAACAAGAACTTGAATTGGAAGATGATTGTAGTATTCGTTTTGGTATTCTTAGTGGTTAGTCAGATTTTATCTAACTGGGATCAATTAAAGGAAAGCTTATCATCGGCTTTTTAGATATTAAATAAAAAAACCCGCTTCAAAATTTGAAGCGGGTTTTTTATAATAAAAGTGGCAATGCCACTACATCATTCCGGGCATACCGCCACCCATTCCGCCAGACATACCTCCACCGGAGTTATCTTCTTTAATGTCTATTAAAGCACATTCAGTAGTTAAGATCATTCCAGCAACAGAAGCAGCATTTTCTAAAGCAATTCTTGTTACTTTCTTAGGATCGATAATACCGGCTTTCAACATATCTACATATGTATCAGTCTTAGCATCATAACCAAAATCTTTTTTACCTTCTAATACTTTGTTTATTACAACAGATCCTTCGCCACCTGCATTTTCAACAATTGTTCTTAAAGGAGATTCTATCGCTTTATTCACGATCTGAATACCTGTCATCTGATCTGGATTTTCACCTTTCAAGTTCTCAAGAACTTGTTTGGCTCTAACCAAGGCAACACCACCACCAGCAACAATTCCTTCTTCTATAGCAGCACGAGTTGCATTTAGGGCATCGTCTACACGATCTTTCTTTTCTTTCATTTCAACTTCAGATGCAGCACCTACATAAAGTACAGCAACACCACCAGCTAATTTAGCTAAACGTTCTTGAAGTTTTTCTTTGTCATAATCTGAAGTAGTAGACTCTATTTGAGCTTTAATCTGTTGAACACGCTCTTTAATAGTTTTATTATCTCCAGCTCCATTTACTATAGTAGTATTGTCCTTATCGATAGCAACTTTTTCCGCTGTACCTAACATATCAATAGTAGCATTTTCTAAAGAAAATCCTCTTTCTTCAGAGATCACAGTCCCACCAGTAAGAATTGCGATGTCTTCTAACATTGCTTTTCTTCGATCTCCAAACCCTGGAGCTTTTACTGCAGCTATCTTTAAAGATCCACGAAGTTTGTTCACTACTAAAGTAGCAAGTGCTTCTCCATCTACATCTTCAGCGATGATCAATAATGGTTTCCCAGATTGAGCAACTGGTTCCAATACTGGAAGCAAGTCTTTCATAGAAGAGATCTTTTTGTCATATAATAAAATATATGGGTCTTCAAGATCAGATGTCATTTTCTCACTGTTGGTAACAAAATATGGAGAAAGGTATCCTCTGTCAAACTGCATTCCTTCTACAACATCTACATGAGTTTCAGTTCCTTTAGCTTCCTCAACAGTAATTACACCATCTTTTCCAACTTTCTGGAAAGCTTGAGCGATCAATTCACCAATATGATCATCATTGTTCGCAGAGATAGATGCAACTTGTTTTATTTTTTCTGAAGAGTTTCCTACTTCTTTAGCTTGTTTAGCAAGATCTTCTGTAATTGCTTCAACAGCTTTATCTATACCTCTTTTAAGGTCCATTGGGTTTGCACCTGCAGCAACGTTTTTAAGTCCTTCTGCTACGATAGCCTGAGCTAATACAGTAGCAGTGGTTGTTCCATCTCCTGCAAGATCGTTGGTTTTAGAAGCTACTTCCTTAACCATTTGAGCACCCATGTTTTCCAATGGATCTTCTAATTCTATTTCTTTAGCTACACTTACACCATCTTTGGTTACTGTTGGAGCTCCAAATGATTTGCTAATAATTACATTTCTTCCTTTTGGTCCTAATGTTACTTTAACAGCATTTGCTAATGCATCTACCCCGCGCTTAATTCCGTCACGAGCTTGAAGATTAAATTTAATGTCTTTTGCCATTTTTTAATGTTTTTAAAATTCTGCCTGGTTCATATGCACTGCATATTGCAAAATTCATATTAGTTATATACTAGTGTTCTTTTGAAATTAAAGGAACGGTAATCGCACCTTAAATGTGTAAGGTTTTACACAATTGCAAGAATATCATCTTCTCGCATGATAAGATAATCTTTCCCTTCCAATTTTAATTCTGTTCCAGAATATTTACCATAAAGAACTTCATCCCCAACCTTCACGGTCATGTCATGTTTTTTAGTTCCTTTTCCAACTGCTACTACTTTACCTTTTTGTGGTTTTTCTTTAGCAGTCTCAGGAATGTAAATTCCAGATGCTGTTTGAGTCTCGGCAGCAGCAGGCTCAATAAGTACTCTGTCTGAAAGAGGTTTAATTTTTAAAGCCATTTGTGTAATGTATTTTAGTTAATTAATTTATTTTGTACAGAGCCTAAATGGCCAAAATTATGCCACGGGCTATATACTGACATTTTGAAACAAAAAATGCCAGCTTATGACAAGCTGGCATTGTATTATAATCATTCAGCAGTATTTATTCCTGCTCGTTTTCTTGCTGAGTTTGTACTGGAGTTTGAGCTGCTTCTGGAACTGTATTTTCAATAGTACCATCATTGTCTATAACTCTAGATTCTGAAATGCCACTTCCATCCATAACAGTAATGTTAGATAGTAAGATTAAAACCAACATTAAAGTTGCCAAGGTCCAAGTACTTTTATCTAAAAAGTCTCCTGTTTTCTTTACCCCACCAATTTGCTGACCTCCACCACCTCCAAAAGAAGATGATAGTCCGCCACCTTTAGGATTTTGTACCATAATTACTACGATAAGCAAAAATGCTACAATAATGATCAATGCTAAAAAAATAGTGAATGTACTCATTCTCGTTCTGTATTATTTTCTTGTAATTTCTTAATTGCCCGAATTTGGTCTGCAAAGAAACCACTTTTTTCGGGATTTTTCAAAATTAAAATTTTGAAAGCTTGTATTGCTTTTTTATAATTTTTCTGTTCTAAATAAACCCTGGCTAAAGTCTCTGTCATCAAGGCTTCTGGCGGCACTGTTCTATCTGCCGCAATATTGGAATTGGAAATTGGAGTGCTTGGTTTTATCTTTGGACTCTTAGAAATAAAATTATCTATCAATTTTTGGTTCCTCGCTTTTGAAGATGGCGCTTTTTTCTGAATGGGAGTTACTCTTTCTATTGGTGTAGGTTTTGTTAAACTTAACCATTCTGAAAACGAATGTGATTCCTGCGCTTTGAATTCTAAAGGTTTTCCTGCAATTAATACCGAAAATTGATTTTCATCTATAATTTCAGATTCAGACACCGGCGATAAAAGTTGTTCCTTCAGTTTTTCAAAAAGAAATGGGTCCATCACCTGATCCGATTCTGTTTGCTTCATTTTTATAGCTTCGTTTATGGCAAGACTTTTCTTACCAAAAACTTCTTCAGGTTCAAAAACAGTAATATTCCTTAAACTTTCTTCTTGATTCTTTATTTGTTGAGCAACTTTATCTTGAATAAAACTCGCCGAGGTGATATAATCGAAAAGTACACTTCTGTCTATAGTATGAGCTGCGGTTACCTTTAATTCTAAATTATACCTTGGACTATCTAAGGTGTGTAGTCCTTTAAGATAGGTTGCTCTAGCCGCCTGAAAAAAAGGATATTTACTGAGAATTCCATCCAAGGAGGCAATTTCAGCATCCTTAATAGCTGCCGAATTATTGAATAAGGATGTTAATTCGTTAGCGTTCATTACCAGTTTGTAAGTGTTGCATTAAATATGTCCTGAGTAATTCTGGAGTAAATCTCCTCTAAAGCGGTATCTAGCGTTGCGCCAATAAGTTGATCGTTTGCAGGATAATCATAATAGAATGAGAATTGTCTTTCCATATCTTTTTCTGGATCCAAGGTATTAAAATACCTCAGATTTACAGCGATCGTTAATCTATTTTGAGCAGCAGTATTTTGCGCTGTCGCAGTAATTGGAGACACGTAGTAATCTACTATTTCTCCTTCATAAATAAGATCGCCTCCGGAATTGGTTAGACTTAAATTGGTTTGTCCTTGAATAAGATCTTGTAGCTGTAGCGTAAATGCTCTGTCTATTCCCGGCTCCACAATATCTGATGTATTCTGAAAATAATCCACCTGAAAGGTAGTTGCTGCTCCGGTATCTGCTCCAGTAAAGGAATAAACCCCACAAGATTGAGTGGTGAATAAGAGGAGGCAACTTAAAACTAAACCAATTTTTTTCATGGAATATCTACTATTAATATGCTAATTTTTTTACTTCAGAATTATTTCTTAAAGATCATATTGTTTGATCTTTCTATACAGCGTACGCTCGCTTATCCCTAATTCTTCTGCGGCACTTTTTCTTTTGCCACTATGTCTTTCTAGAGATTTTTTAATGAGTTCTAACTCCTTATCCTGTAAAGAAAGGGTTTCTTCTTCTTCAATTTCTTCAGCAAAGTAATATTTATCTTCTTTTTCTTGAGAAGAGTTCTGTGGAATTTGCAAAATATTTCGCTCTTCATTATTAAGTTCCTCTAGATCATCATCGTCCTCATTTTCACCATAAATCTTTTGAATAAGCCCTTCGTGTTCATCCTTTACATTTTCCAGATTTCCACTTTCCATCAATTTCATGGTAAGTTTCTTAAGATCATTAAGATCGCTCTTCATGTCGAAAAGCACTTTATAAAGAATCTCTCTTTCATTGCTGAAATCGCTTTCTTTCTTTTTATCTGAAATAACCGCGGGCAAGTTACTTCCGATGTTGGGAAGGTAGCTTTTTATTTTACCTGCCGTAATATTGCGCTCTTGTTCTAAGACCGAAATTTGTTCAGCCACATTTCGAAGTTGCCTGATGTTTCCACCCCATTGGTATTTCTGAAGCAGCTCTACAGCATCATCTTCCAGCCTAATAGTTGGCATCTTATATTTTATGGCAAAATCTGCAGAGAATTTTCTAAAAAGTAAATGAATATCATCCTTTCTATCTCTTAACGGTGGAAGATTGATCTCTACAGTGCTTAGTCTGTAATAAAGATCTTCTCTAAACTTCTCTTTTTTAATAGCATCGAACATATTTAAATTAGTAGCAGCTACTATTCTAACATTTGTTTTTTGCACTTTTGATGAACCTACCTTTATAAATTCGCCATTTTCTAATACACGCAAAAGTCTTACCTGAGTGGTTAATGGTAATTCACCAACTTCATCTAAAAATATAGTTCCTCCATCAGCTACTTCAAAATAGCCATTTCTGGTTTGAGTAGCACCTGTAAAAGCGCCTTTTTCATGACCAAACAATTCACTATCTATAGTCCCTTCTGGAATTGCCCCACAGTTCACTGCAATATATTTTCCATGTTTCCTGTGAGAAAGCGAATGAATGATCTTTGGAATGCTCTCTTTTCCAACGCCACTTTCTCCAGTTACCAAAACAGAGATATCTGTTGGTGCAACCTGAATCGCTTTTTCTACCGCACGATTTAATCTGGGATCGTTCCCTATAATTTCAAATCGTTGTTTTATTGCCTGAACTGATTCCATATATCTTTACCTATTGCGATTTGGCCTGGGCCGGTTTACAATGATTTAATGCGTCTAAATTAATTGTGCCCACTGTAACCAACTGGAAAGCCTATTAAAGTTCCGCTAGTACAATCTGTTATCTCAACATTCACAAATTCTCCAATATTATAATCCTCCTTGTTAAAAACAGCAACCGCGTTATAGGTTGTTCTTCCGCTCCATTGTTGGTCAGATTTTTTAGATTCTCTTTCTATTAAAACTTCTACCGTTTTTCCAATATAGGCTTGAGTTCTTAATAAGGAGTGTGATCTCTGTAATTTCACGATCTCTGCAAGTCTTCGTTGTTTTTCATCTTCAGGAACATCATCTTCATATTTTTTAGCACCTAAAGTTCCAGGCCTTTCAGAATAAGAGAACATATAACCAAAATCATATTTCACATATTCCATAAGAGATAATGTGTCTTGATGGTCCTGTTCTGTCTCCCCGCAAAATCCTGCTATCATATCTTGAGAGATTGCACAATCTGGGATCAGCTTTCTTATGTTATCTATCAGTAAGAAATATTCTTCTCTGGTGTGCAATCTATTCATGCGTTCCAATACCGCGTTGCTTCCGCTTTGTACCGGTAAATGGATATGTTTACAAATATTTGAATATTTCGCCATCATTTCTATAACATCCATCGTCATATCCTGTGGATTGGATGTAGAAAACCGAATTCTGAGTTTTGGATGTTTTTCAGCAACCATCCTCAGTAAATTTGCAAAATTGGTGGCGGTAGCTTTTTCTATTTCTGAAGCATTTTTAAAATCTTTTTTAAGTCCGCCGCCATACCACAAATAGCTATCAACGTTTTGACCAAGAAGAGTGATCTCCTTAAAGCCTTTTTCGGCCAGATCATTTATTTCTCCCAAAATACTTTGCGGATCTCTACTGCGCTCACGACCTCTAGTAAACGGAACCACACAGAAAGTACACATATTATCACAACCTCTTGTGATTGAAACTAGCGCAGAAACTCCATTGCTTTGCAAACGAACCGGGGAGATATCTCCATAAGTTTCATCTTTAGAAAGAATTACGCTCACGGCATCTCTTCCTTCGTCAACTTCCTTTATAAGATTTGGAAGATCTTTATATGCATCTGGTCCAACTACAAGATCAACGATCTTTTCTTCTTCCAGAAACTTACTTTTTAAACGTTCGGCCATACAACCAAGAACTCCAACCTTCATCTTGGGGTTAATTCTTTTTACGGCGTTGTATTTCTCTAAGCGCTTGCGAACGGTTTGTTCTGCTTTATCTCTAATGGAACAAGTATTCACTAAAACCAAATCTGCATCTTCAAGATTTTGTGTGGTATTAAAACCTTCATTTAAAAGAATGGATGCTACAATTTCGCTATCGCTAAAATTCATCTGGCAACCATAGCTCTCTATGAATAACTTTCTTTTATTTTCGGATTTTGTCTCTATAATTAGGGCGTTACCCTGTAATTTTTCATCTATAATCTTCTCCATATCTCAAATTTACCCTTTGGGCAATTTAGCTTGCAAAGATAGCTTTTAGTGAGGTTATGACAAAGTGACAGAGGTGAAATTTATTTATTATTTATTGTATTATACAATGGATTTTTCCCGATTTTCACAGCATATTTAAAAATTGCCCTACTTTTGCAACTAGAAAAAAAGATATATGGCAAAGAATTTAGTGATTGTAGAGTCTCCGGCCAAAGCAAAAACCATCGAAAAATTTTTAGGTAAAGATTATACAGTGATGTCTAGTTTTGGGCACATTGCAGATCTGCCTACCAAAGAATTGGGAGTAGATACGGAGGGAGATTTTAAACCTAAATATATAGTATCCAAGGACAAAAAGGATATAGTTAGCAAATTAAAGAAGCAGGCTAAAAATGCCGAAATGGTATGGTTAGCAAGTGATGAGGATCGAGAGGGAGAAGCTATTGCATGGCATTTAGCAGAGGAGCTAAACTTGGATAAGAATAAAACGAAGAGAATTGTTTTTCACGAGATCACCAAAACGGCTATTCTAAAAGCTATTGAAAATCCACGTGGGATAAATTACGACCTTGTTAATGCACAACAAGCAAGAAGAGTTTTAGACCGTTTGGTAGGATATGAACTTTCACCTGTGCTTTGGCGTAAGGTAAAAGGCGGACTTTCTGCTGGAAGGGTGCAATCTGTATCGGTTCGATTAATAGTAGAGAGAGAGCGTGAGATAAATGAATTTATTGCGGAAGCTTCTTATAGAATAGATGCAGAGTTTACAACAGAGGAAGGAAAAACCTTTAAGGCGAAGCTTCCTAAAAATTTTGACACTAAGGAAGAGGCAGAGAAATTCTTATTAGAAAATAAGCAGGCCAATTTTAAGATCGCCGATCTTACTACTAAACCAGCGAAGAAATCACCGGCTCCACCTTTTACAACTTCTACGCTTCAGCAAGAAGCATCTCGAAAACTTTATTTTTCAGTAAGTAAGACCATGACCATGGCGCAGCGTTTATACGAAGCCGGTCATATTACTTATATGAGAACAGATTCTGTAAATTTATCTGATGATGCTAGAAAAGGTGCCAAAGATGAGATCTTAAAGGCTTATGGAGAGAAATTCTCTAAGACCAGGCAATTCAAAGGGAAATCTAAAGGAGCACAAGAAGCTCATGAAGCAATTCGTCCAACACTTTTCGAAAATCATACAGTAAGTGCAGATAGAGATCAAGAACGTTTGTATGAGCTAATTTGGAAAAGAGCGATCGCTTCCCAAATGAGCGATGCCCAATTGGAGCGCACAAATGTGAAGATTGAAGCAGATAAGCATGATAAAAACTTCACCGCAAATGGAGAAGTATTGAAGTTTGAGGGTTTCTTAAAGGTATATCTAGAAGGAAGTGATGATGAAGATGAAGAGCAAGAAGGAATGCTTCCTGCTTTAAGGGTAAACGAGAAATTAGAGAATAATTATATATCCGCTACCGAAAGATTTACCAGACCACCTTATAGATATACCGAAGCATCTTTAGTTAAGAAATTAGAAGAATTAGGAATTGGTAGACCTTCTACATATGCACCAACAATTTCCACCATTCAGAATAGGAATTATGTTGAAAAGGGCTCTGTAGATGGACAAGAGCGCAAGTATGTGCAACTTACTCTTAAGAATGATAAGTATAGTGAACAGCAACTAACAGAAAATATTGGAAGCGATAAAGGCAAACTAGTGCCTACCGCTGTTGGTCAGGTAGTGAATGATTTCTTGGTTATGCATTTCGCTAATATCTTAGATTACAATTTCACAGCAAAAGTTGAGCAAAGTTTCGATGATATTGCGGAAGGTAATGAGGAATGGACAGAAATGCTTCGCAGTTTCTATTCAGAATTTCATCCTCGAGTTTTAGATGTTGCAGCAAACGCCGAAAGGGAAGTAGGAGAACGCGTTTTAGGAGAAGATCCTGAGACAGGAAAACCTGTAAGTGTTAGATTAGGGAAATTTGGACCAATGGTTCAGATAGGATCTGTAGAAGATGATGAGAAGCCAAGATTTGCAGGACTTACTCCAGACCAATCCTTAGATTCTATTACCTATGAAGAGGCAATGGATCTTTTTAAACTTCCGAAGGAAATAGGAGAATGGGAAGGAGAAACAGTAGAAGTGAACAATGGAAGATTTGGGCCTTATGTTAAATATGGTAAAAAATTCGTTTCTCTAGATAAAGGAGAAGACCCAATGGGTGTAGATATGGATCGCGCTATGGAGCTTATTGAAGCAAAAGAAGAGGCAGATGCTCCTATTTATATATATAATGAATTACCTGTGCAAAAAGGAGTAGGGAGATTTGGTCCTTTTTTAAAGTGGAACAATATATTTATTAACGTAAATAAGAAATACGATTTCGATAATCTTACCGATGCTAACATCGAAGAGCTTATTGAAGATAAAATCCAGAAGGAAAAGGATAAGATCCTTCATAACTGGGAAACAGAAGGAATTCGTGTAGAAAAAGCAAGATGGGGACGATCTAATATACTTAAAGGTAAAACAAAGATCGAATTGCCAAAAACTGTAGATGCTACAAAATTGACCTTGGAAGAGGTACAGGAGATCTTGGAGAAGAACACGAAGAAAAAGAAACCGGCAAAGAAAAAAGCTCCAGCTAAAAAGACAGTCGCAAAGAAGAAACCAGCCCCAAAAAAGAAATAATTGATGGATTTTGAATTTTTAAGTCCTGTAGATCAGGAATTATTAGAAGAAATAGTTTCTGTGGAAGCTCATAATCTGGGAAGCCAAATTCGAATACATTCGCAAAGATCTGGGATGCCCGATCTGGATGATGTTAAAGTGGCTATTTTTTCGGTTCAGGAAAATAGATTGGCAGAAGATTATGAAGATGAGTTTCTTAACTTCAACGGAATTAGAAAAGCATTTTATGGCTTATTTCCTGGGAACTGGTATGTTAATATTGCCGATCTTGGAACCATTCAAAAAGGTGAGACTGCAGAGGATACTTATTTCGCATTGCAAACTTTGGTGAAGGAATTATTGAAGAAAAAGATAATACCCTTAATTTTAGGAGGTAGTCAAGATCTCATCTATGCACAATATCGCGCATACGATTTTGTAGAGCAAATGGTGAATTTGGTAAACATTGATGCTCGATTTGATCTTGGAGATGCAGAGAAACCTATTAGCAACAAGTCTTATATAGGTAAGATCGTGGTGAATAAGCCTTATAATTTATTTAATTATTCGAATGTTGGCTACCAAACTTACTTCAATTCACAAGATGAGATAGGACTAATGGAAAGATTATTCTTTGATGCTTTTCGTTTAGGAGAAGTATCCAATAATATAAAGATTATAGAACCGGTAATGCGTGATGCTAATTTGGTAGGTATAGATCTAAATGCGGTTCATGCATCTGCAATTAATACCACTTCCAACAATTCTCCTAACGGATTTGATGGGAAGGAGATTTGTACACTAGCCCGTTATGCTGGGATTAGCGATAAAGTTTCCTCCTTTGGGATCTACGAATATACTTCTGGGTATTCTGAAACCGGAAATATGCTAATTGCCCAAATGATCTGGTATTTCTTAGAAGGTATTAATTACAGATCTAACGAGAATACTATTTCGGCTAAAAAGGAGTTTACTAAATATCAGGTGCCAATAGACGATGAGGTTTTGGTGTTTTTCAAAAGTCCTAGAACTGGAAGATGGTGGATAGAAATACCTTTTATTTCAAATTCGAATACTAAATTAAAACGGCATACGTTATTACCATGCAGCCACGAAGATTATCTTGAGGCATGCAACCAAGTTATTCCTGAAAGATGGTATAAAACAAAGAGGAAAAACGAATTATAAAAATTTGTAGACATATTCATCAATTACTGTATTTTTGCTAAAACTATTGTTTTTTAAAAATTATTTGGATAGGTTTACTACCTAAATCAAATATGTCATAACCTGAGAGATATTATGAAGAAATTATTTTCGCTTATTGCTGTTCTTGCATTACTTGCTAGCTGTAGTAGCGGCGATCGCGGGCAACTTGTAGGTGCGCAAGGAAAGAAGTGGAATCCAGAGAAACCTTATGGAATGACATTAATTCCAGGTGGTGCTTTTATTATGGGGAAGGCTGACGATGATATAGCCGACTCTAAGAATGCACCGCCTAAAACAGTTACCGTGCGTTCATTCTATATGGATGAAACCGAGATCACCAATTCTGAATATAGACAATTCACCAATTGGGTGCGTGACTCTATAGTAAGAATGAGATTGGCTATTGAGGCTGATTTTGAAGGTGCAACAGCCGGAGAAGATGGAATAGGGGAATTTGCTTTCGTAGATTCAGATGAAGAGAACATGTCTGTATATGAAAAATACATGTACGATAACTACACTCAATTCTCTGAAGACTATCAAGGTAGAAAACTTAATAAGGATGTAGATATAATCTGGGATACCCAAGATTATCCAGATGAAGCTTACGCAAGAGTAATGGATTCTATGTACATTCCTTTAGAGGAATCGTACAATGGGCAAAGAACCATCGACGTGAAGAAATTAAATTTCAAATACCGTTGGATGGATATTCAAAAAGCGGCGAGATCTAAAACTCAAAAAAGAAGTGAATTCATAGTTACAGAAGAAATCAACGTATATCCAGACACTACTGTTTGGATCAAAGATTTTAACTATTCTTATAATGAGCCAATGCATAATGATTATTACTGGCACACCGCCTTTGATGATTATCCAGTTGTAGGAGTGAGCTGGAAACAAGCTAAAGCATTTACTCAATGGAGAACTTTGTATCATAATGCTTACAGAAAGGAAAAGGGAGATCATGATGTTCCATTCTATAGATTACCAACGGAGGCTGAATGGGAATATGCAGCGAGAGGAGGATTGCAGTCTGCAACATATCCTTGGGGTGGGCCGTATGCTAAGAATGACAGAGGTTGTTTTATGGCAAACTTTAAACCTTTAAGAGGAGATTATGCAGCAGATCAAGCACTTTATACTGTAGAGGCAAAATCTTACGAACCCAACGATTATAATTTATATAACATGTCAGGTAACGTTGCAGAATGGGTGAACTCTTCTTACGACCCTGCAGCATATGAGTATATGTCTTCCATGAACCCAACTGTAAATGATGAAAATGATTTACGAAAAGTTGTACGAGGTGGATCTTGGAAAGATGTTGCATACTTCTTACAAGTTAGTACTAGGGATTATGAATATTCTGACACTGCAAGAAGTTATATAGGATTTAGAACTGTACAAGACTACCTTGGAACAGATGTTACTCTAAATCAATCCCCAAAGAATTAAATTAATAAAGAACCCCATCTAATTAATAAAAACAACCAAAAAGAAATAACCAATTTAATATTATGGCAAATCCAAGAACTGTTAAGAAAATAACAAACATGGTGTACGGTTTAGGTGCATCGGTAGTAATTTTAGGTGCATTATTTAAAATTATGCACTGGCCATTTGGTAATGAATTTTTAATTTTAGGATTAGTAACTGAAGCTTTAGTATTTGCTTATTCTGCATTTGAGCCTATTGATGATGATCTTGACTGGTCTTTGGTATATCCTGAATTGAATGGTGGTCCTGCATCGGCAAGACACAATGCCTTAATAGAAGAAGAAAAAGAAACTGAAGCTTCCTTATCTAAGAAATTAGACCTAATGCTAAAAGAGGCTAAAATAGACGCCAACCTTATGGAAAGTCTTGGAACGAGTATTCGCAATTTCGAAGGAGCTGCTAAGGGAATTGCTCCAACAGTAGACTCTATGGTTTCCCAAAGAAAATACAGTGAAGAATTAAGCGTAGCTGCTGCACAAATGGAAACATTGAATAACTTGTATAAAGTGCAAGTAGAGTCTTCGGCAAGACAAGCAGAGATCAACGAAGAAATTGCAGAAAATGCAGGTAAATTAAAAGATCAAATGAGTTCTATGGCTGCTAACCTTTCTTCATTGAATGGAGTTTACGGTGGCATGCTAACCGCTATGAATGTGAATGGAAGAGCATAATTAATTAGTTGTAATGACTAGAAGAGATCTAATAAAAAACTAAACTAATTATACATGGCGTCTGGAAAACAATCACCAAGACAGAAGATGATTAACCTAATGTACTTGGTTTTCATTGCAATGTTGGCTTTAAATATGTCCAAAGAGGTTCTTACCGCTTTTGGATTAATGAATGAAAAATTGTCCGAATCTAATACCACCACTGCGCAGAGGAATAATGCGTTCTTGGCAGGATTGGAAGAGAAGGTTGGTGAGCAACCTGCAAAGTATGCTCCCCTAAAGGAAAAGGCAGATAAGATTCATGTTTTGTCTGAAGATTTCAATTCTTATTTGGAAACCTTAAAATCTGATCTATTAGCGGATGTTGAGGATAAAACCGAATACGAAGAAATGGACAAATCCAACCAGTTGGACGAATTGTTTTTTCAAAGCGGAAGAATTAGCCCGAAAGGTCAAGAATTTTTGGATAAGTTAAATGGTTACAAGAATGGAGTAGTATCTATTATTGGTAACGAGAAAGGATTTGAAAAAATAGTACAGAATGTCCAAGCAGAATTCTCTACAGAACCTGTTAAGGTAGATGGTGCTAATGTTGAATGGTTAAAGTATCGTTACGAAGGCTTTCCTTTGGTAGCATCAATCACTCAGCTTACTCAAACGCAAGCAGATGTGAAAACTACAGAAAGTGAGATCTTATCTGCAATGTTGTCTGGGCAATTACAAAGTGAAGTTTCACTAACAAATTATGAAGCTATAGTAGTTCCTTCTAAAACTGCATTTTTTAGTGGTGAGAACTTTAAGGGTAAAGTGGTTTTAGGTAGAGTAGATAATACTTTAAAGTTTGACAATGTAGTGGTAAATGGTAGAAAAGTTGAAAGTTCTCAAGCTGGTCAAGTTGTTCTTGATTTCCCTGCAGGAAATGTAGGTGAACAAGAGATCAAAGGAGAAATTCAATTTAAAGAAGGGGATTCTATAGTAAAAATTCCTATTTCTAGTTCTTATGCAGTAATTCCTAAACCAAACTCTGCAGTTATATCTGCAGATAAAATGAATGTGGTTTATCGTGGGGTTCAAAACCCAATGACTATTTCCATTCCTGGAGTTGGAAGTGTAACTGCAAATGCTCCTGGTCTTAGACAGGCTGGTGGTGCAGGAAATTATATGATGGATGTAACTACTTTACAGGCAAGAGAAGTAACCATTAGTGTGAGTGGTAAATTACCTGGTGGAGAAACGGTATCCGATAAGAAATCGTTTAGAGTAAAAGATATTCCAAGACCAGTTGGTACGATTCGTGGAGAAGATGGTTCTGTGAAAATGCAACGTAACAGTTTAGAGATTTCTGAAGTAGGAGCAATTTTACCAGATTTCGATTTTGAATTGGCATTGCGTGTAACAGGATTCAGTTTTAAAGTTTCGGGTCAACCTACTATTAAAGTAAATGGTGGTAGATTAGATGCTTCCGCTAAAGCGGCGTTAAGACGTGCTGGCAGAGGAGAGACAATACAAATATTCGATATTGAGGCACAATTGGCTACCAATAGCGGATATAAACTTAAGAAAGTATCTCCAGTATTTGTGGAGTTAACAAATTAATAAAATCAATACAATGAAGTGGAATCAGATTTTGATTGGTGCATTCGGATTATTGCTAACAGGCTCATCTTTTGGGCAAGCTAATCTTTTGAATGCTACTACTCCAGATGAGATAGGTAAATTATCTGATGCAGAGCTGGTAGTGAAAAAGGAAAGTAAACCTTTAGAGTACGGTTATGTAGATGATAGAGATGTGCTTTGGTCCAAGAATGTTTGGGAAATTGTAGATCTTGATGAGCGAGTGAATTTCCCATTATATTACCCAATAGATACTAATAATATTGGTTCTAGCAGAAGATCGCTTTACGATGTTCTTATGACGGGAATTAAATCTGGAAAGATCAAAAATATATATGCAGATTCTTACTTTAATGAAAAGAGAACTTTAAGCGATATTAGCGCTGCGATTTCCAAGATAGATACTACAGATCTTGGTGTGGAGCAATATAACGCTGGAGAAGAAATAGATCAGCAATTTATTGATAGAAGAGATATTACATCTGCAGATATTGCAGAATATCATATTCGTGGAATGTGGTATTTTGACAAGCGTATGGCAGAATTAAAATATAGGATCTTAGGGATTGCTCCCGTGGCACCCGATGTAAATTTTATAGATGATGAAACTCCAGATCTCGTAGAATTGTTTTGGGTTTGGTTTCCAGATGCTAGAGAGGTGCTTTTCGACAACAATGCCTTTAATGGTAGAAATACCGCATCCTCTATCACTTTTGACCATTTGCTAAATGCTAGAAGGTTTAATGCAGTAATCTACAAAGAAGATAATGTTCAAGGAGATCGCGAGGTAGATGAATATATAGCTGAAAATGCATTTATGCAGCTAATGGAATCTGAAAGGATCAAGGAGCAAATCCGAAATTTTGAACAAGATATGTGGAACTATTAAGTTAGTCCTTCATTTAAATATACAAACGCTCCGGATATTTCCGGAGCGTTTTTTAATTCTATGCTATGTTAGATTATATTATTGTTGGGGCTGGTTTAAGTGGAATTGCGGTTGCAGAGCACTTAATTTCCAGAGGCAAAAAGATAATGGTGTTCGATGATAATTCGCAAGCATCCTCTACAGTTGCCGGTGGTATTTATAATCCTGTGATATTAAAAAGATTTACATTGGCCTGGAATGCAGATGAACAATTGGATACAGCACTTTCTTTTTATAAATATCTTGAGGAAAAGCTAAATATTTCCTTGATCAAGGACTTACCAATTTATAGAAGGTTTCATTCTGTAGAAGAACAAAACGATTGGTTCGCCGCAATGGATAAACCGGCATTAAGTAAATTTTTAGATGAAAAATTGGTTTCAAATTTAAATAAGCATATACCATCCTCCTTTTCATTTGGTCATGTTAAACATACTGGCGTTATAAATACTGAACTCCTACTGGAAGCTTATAGAGATTTTCTTCATTCTATTAATGCCTATCAAAAAGAAGAATTTCAATATTCCGAATTAAAAATAACTGAAGAAGATTGTACATATAAAAAATGGAAAACAAAGAAAATTATCTTTTGTGATGGCTTCGGGTTAAAAAAGAATCCATTTTTTAATTATTTACCACTACAAGGAAATAAAGGCGAATATTTAATTATTAAAGCTGAGGATCTAAAACTTGAGGTCGCCTTTAAAGCTTCAATTTTTATAATTCCCTTAGGAAATAATCTGTATAAGATTGGCGCAACTTATAATAATTGGGATAAAACTAAAGTGCCTACTTCCGAAGGAAAAAAATATCTCATGGATAAATTAGAGGGATTTCTAACTTGTAAATTTGAAGTGGTGGATCAAGTTGCGGGGATACGTCCAGCCACTAATGATAGAAAGCCGCTGGTGGGGAAACATCCAAAACTAGATAAATTATATGTTTGTAATGGATTTGGAAGCAGAGGAGTGCTTATTGCACCAACTGTCGCATCACAATTAATAAATTACATTGAAGATTCAGTAGCTCTTTCCGAAGAAATAAATATTAGAAGATATGAGAAGTTATATCAGGCAGATTTATCGTAACTCAAAAACATATTGATCCAGATATTGCGAGACAGGCGAAGTATTATTGGCATTAATACAATTAAAGTCCCAGTGATTGCTAAAAAGGTGGTCATTAGTCCGCCACCAAGGAAAACATAAGAGATTATAAATGCAGCAACAGATACCGCAACTCCCAAAGCATAGCTCACATACATAGCTCCAAAGAAAAAAGAAGGTTCCATTTTATATTTTGTCCCACAATTGGAACATTTTTCGTGCATTTTCAAAATATTTTGCAGCTTATAAGGGTTGGATTCCTTGTACATACTTTCCTTCTGACATACCGGACAAGAGCCTGTGAGTATACTATTTGATTTTGAACCCTTTAAGAATTGCATTTCTATTTTTTTAGTGTTGTAAAAATAGGCATCTTTGCAAAAAATTTAGAGTAAAATAATGCTTAACATTCATAATTTATCTATTTCATTCGGAGGCGAAAGTTTATTTGATGAAATTACCTTTAGACTTGGAGCCGGAGATCGGGTTGGACTTATTGGTAAGAACGGTGCGGGAAAATCTACAATGCTAAAGATCCTTTCTGGAGAACAGGAAGCAGATACAGGGCAAATAGCTAAAGACAAGGAGCTTAAGATTGGTTTCTTAAAACAAGACATCGATTTTATTCAAGGGAGAACAGTGATCCAAGAGGCACAACAAGCCTTTGTGGAGATCAAGGTGATGGAGAAAAAAATCGACTTCATCAATGAACAATTGGCCACAAGAACCGATTACGAAAGTGATGGATACACTCAATTGATTCAAGATCTTAGTGAGATCACGCATCAATACGAGATAATTGGTGGTTATAATTACCAAGGAGAGACCGAAAAAGTACTTATTGGACTTGGTTTTGAACGTGATAAATTCGATAAACTAACAGATACCTTTTCTGGAGGATGGAGAATGCGTATTGAGTTGGCTAAGCTTTTACTTCAGAGTAACGATATTTTATTGCTGGATGAGCCAACTAACCACTTGGATATAGAATCTATTATTTGGTTAGAATCATTTTTAACTAGTTATCCTGGTTGTGTGATCATTGTTTCTCACGATAAGATGTTCCTAGATAATGTTACCAATAGAACTATTGAGATCTCATTAGGAAAGATCTACGATTATAAAAAGCCGTATTCAGAATACTTGGTTTTAAGACAAGAATTAAGAGAGCAGCAGTTAGCTTCTCAGAAGAATCAGGCAAAGCAGATCGAGCAAACAGAAAAGTTGATCGAGAAATTCCGCGCAAAAGCATCAAAAGCCTCAATGGCGCAATCTCTAATCAAGAAACTTGATAAGGTGGATAGGATTGAAGTAGATGAGGATGATAATGCCGTAATGAACTTGCGTTTCCCTGTTTCCTTGCAACCGGGTAAGATTGTGGTAGAGACAGAAGGAATTGGAAAAGCATACGGAAAAGTTCAGATCCTTGAAGATATAGATTTACTTATTGAGCGTAGCAGCAAGATCGCTTTTGTTGGACAAAACGGACAAGGTAAAACTACCCTTGCAAAAGTAATTGTTGGAGAGATTGGTCATACCGGAAAGTTGAAACTTGGGCATAATGTGCAACTGGGTTATTTTGCACAAAATCAGGCGGATGAATTAGATGGTGAGAAAACGGTTTTAGATACCATGATAGATGCTGCTACCGAATCCACGCGAAGTAAGGTAAGAGATATGCTAGGATCTTTTCTTTTTAGAGGAGATGAGGTTAGCAAGAAAGTAAAGGTGCTTTCTGGAGGAGAAAGAAATAGATTGGCTTTATGTAAACTGCTGCTTCAGCCTTTTAACGTGCTTATAATGGATGAGCCTACAAACCACTTAGATATTAAATCTAAGAATGTTTTAAAGGAAGCGCTTAAAGGTTTTGAAGGAACCCTAATAATTGTTTCGCATGATAGAGATTTCCTTCAGAATTTGACCCATTCAGTTTATGAGTTCAAGGATAAAAAGATCAAGGAATATCTGGGTGATATAGATTTTTATCTAGATCAGCGTAATGTTGAAAACATGCGTGCTATCGAAAAAAGAGATAAAGTTCAGAAAGAGGTTTCTAATAATAATAATTCTAGCAAACAATCTTATAACGATCAGAAAAAATTTAAATCACTTCAGAATAAATTAAGCAATACTGAAGCTAAGATCAATAAATTGGAAAAGGAACTAAAAACTTTGGATCAGGAGATGGCTACAAATTATAAAGCCGCTACTGCTAAGCCTCATTTTCTTGATAATTATAAGAAAAAGAAAAAAGAAGTGGAGCAATTAATGAAATCTTGGGAACAGCTTCAAGAAGAGATAGAGATTATATCTTAAGCGTGATTATCGGTTAGTTTTGGTAATTCTAAATTTAATTGGGTCGAAAGTTTTTATCCTATATAGTGTAATCTAAAGCTAAATAAGCACTTAGATTACACTCCATGTAACACTTATAATCATTAAATTATCTTAAGAGTATTCATTTTTAAGATAATTTAATGATTTGTTGATTAAACGCTTTTCTATTTTAATAGTCTAAAGAGTAATTAAAAGACAATAATGCGTAAAATCATTCTTTCCATTCTGGGAGTAGTATTTGTAATAGGTGCCATCTTTGTTGCCAAAGCAATTATAGAAAGTAATACAATAGAAAGACCTCCTGCTAAAAAAGTAATTAAAACAGTTTATGTACAAAGGGTTAACAATGGGACGGTGCCCATTGTGATTCCTGCAAATGGTACTGTAACTGCTTTACAAAAAACCACACTTTTTTCTGAAGTAGAAGGGATCTTTAGAAGTAGTTCTAAACCCTTTAGACCTGGGCAAGAATACGCTAGAGGGCAAGTGCTTTTGCGTATTGATGCTTCAGAATATGCGGCTAATGTGCGGGCTTCCAAAAGTGAATTATACAATAAAATAGCGGCAGTTATGCCAGATCTTAGATTGGATTATCCAGATGTCTATCCAAAATGGGAGGCTTATTTAAATAATTTTGATGTAAATAAAGGCTTAGCACCACTTCCAAAACCATCTTCAGACCAAGAAAATTATTTTATATCAGGACGAGGCATCGTTTCTGGTTATTACAATATAAAGAATCAGGAAACCAGACTTAATAAATTCACTATCGCTGCTCCATATGGCGGAGTGCTTACCGAAGCATTAGTTACAGAAGGTTCTTTGGTAAGACCTGGCCAAAAACTAGGAGAATTTATAGATCCTTCAGAATATGAATTGGAAGTTGCGGTAAGAAAATCTTTTAGCGATCTATTAAAGGTAGGCGAGAAAGTTGCTCTTAAAAATCTGGAAGGGACTCAGCAATTCCAAGGTGAAGTAAGTAGAGTTAATAGTAAGATAGATGCAAATTCTCAAACAGTGCAGGTTTTTATAAAGATCAAGAATGATAAAGTTAAAGAGGGAATGTATCTGGAAGCTAATTTGGATGCTAGAAATGTAGAAGATGCATTATCTATTCCAAGGAATTTATTAGTAGAACAGAACAAGGTTTATATAGTTGGAGAAGACAATACACTACAATTAGCGGTGATCGATCCTGTACATTTTTCCTCGGAATCTGTTGTGATCACAGGTTTAGAAAATGGTACGAAATTGATCTCTGCACCTGTAGCTGGCGCTTTTGTAGGGATGCCAGTAGAAATAAGCGAGAATTCTAGTCTAGCAAAAATTAACTAGTTGTGAGAAAGATAATTAGTTATTTTATAAAGTATGAAGTTGCAGTAAATGTCGTGATTTTCGCTTTCGTCATCTTTGGATTGATTGGAGTGTTTAATATGAAGTCTTCTTTTTTTCCATTGGTGGATTCAAAGATAATAACCATAAACGTTGCTTATCCAGGTTCTTCGCCAGAAGAGATAGAAGAAGGTATTATCCTCAAGATCGAAGACAATTTAAAAGGATTGGTAGGGATAGATAGAGTTACCTCCACTGCGCGAGAAAGTGGCGGTTCGATCACTATAGAAATTGAAAAAGGGGAAAACATAGATGCGCTGCTTGCCGAAGTTAAAAATGCAGTAGATAGAGTGCCGAATTTCCCGACGGGAATGGAACCTTTAGTTGTTGCAAAAGAAGAGCAAATAAGGCCAACTATAAGTTTTGCCGTTAGTGGAGAAAATATTCCTCTTGCAACTTTAAAAGAAATAAGTCAGCAAATAGAAAATGATCTTCGGGCTATTGATGGAATTTCTCAAGTTAGTATTTCTGGATTTCCTCAGGAAGAAATTGAAATTGCAGTAAGTCAGGAAGATCTTTTAGCTTATAATCTCTCTTTTGAGGAAGTAGCTGCAGCTGTAGCTAATGCTAATATTCTTTCTACAGGAGGTACCATAAAAACTAGTGCAGAAGATTATTTGATAAGAGCCAATAATCGTTCTTATTATGGCGATGCCTTGAACGATCTTGTTGTAAGAGCCAGTACTACTGGACAAACTGTTCGGTTGGGTGAGATAGCCGTAATTAGGGATCGTTTTTCTGAAACACCTAATGCTTCCTATTTTAATGGAAACAATTCAGTAAATATTCAGATAAGCAATACAAATAGCGAAGATCTTGTATCTACAGCAGAGAAAGTTCACGAATATATTAAAGATTTTAATGAGAAAAATACCAACGTTAGGCTGGATGTAGTAAGTGACTCTTCTATCACTCTGGATCAGCGCACGATGCTGTTACTAGAAAATGGTTTTATAGGGATTTTATTAGTGCTCTTTTTTCTGTCATTTTTCCTAAACACTAGACTTGCCTTTTGGGTTGCTTTTGGGTTGCCGGTAGCATTTTTAGGAATGTTCATTTTTGCTCAACAATTTGGAGTTACTATAAACGTATTATCTCTATTCGGGATGATCATAGTTATTGGTATTTTGGTGGATGATGGTATTGTTATTTCAGAAAACATCTATCAGCATTACGAAATGGGTAAGTCTCCCGTAAAAGCTGCGATAGATGGTACCATGGAAGTAGTACCTCCAATAATTTCAGCAATCATAACCACCGTTTTGGCTTTTGGAACTTTCTTATTTCTGGATAGTAGGATTGGAGAATATTTCGGAGAGGTTTCCACGGTTGTTATTCTAACACTAACGGTTTCCTTGGTGGAAGCTTTAATTATTTTGCCAGCACATATTGCACACTCTAAGGCTTTAAAAAGAGATTCAGAAACCGGAACCGAGGAGAAAAAGGGAATGGCCAAAGTTTTTGATAAGCTAAGGGGTTTCAATAGAACTGGTGATAAAATAATGTCTTATTTAAGAGATAGAGTATATAGTCCTGTTCTAAAATTTGTTTTAAATCAGCAAATATTAAGTTTTTCTATTTTATTGGTATTTCTTATCCTCACAATAGGCGCAATTGGCGGTGGTTGGATACGAGTTACCTTATTCCCTAGTATTGCCAGTGATAGGGTTTCTATCGATCTTTTAATGGCAGAAGGAACTAATCCTGAAAAGACAGATTCTATAATTAGTATGGTAGAAGCTGCTGCATGGAGAGTAAATAAGGAATATTCTGAAAAGCAAACTGGAAATAAACAGGTAGTAGAGAATATTATAAAACAGGTTGGACCTGGGAATAATAAGGCTTCTCTGCAAGTAAACCTATTGCCTGGAGAAGAGAGAGATTTTGGATCACCAGAGATTACTAATTCTATTAGAGAGGAAGTTGGGCCAGTGTTTGGGGTAGAAAGTCTCACTTTTGGATCTGGAGGAAATTTTGGAGGAAGTCCGGTTTCAGTTTCCTTACTTGGAAACAATATTTCTGAATTGGAAGCTGCCAAGGAGGAGCTTAAAGCTATTTTAGAAAATAACTCCTTGCTAAAAGATGTTACAGATAGTGATCCAAAAGGTATAAAGGAAATAGATATAAAGCTTAAAAATAACGCCTATGCCTTGGGATTAGATCTTAACAATGTGATGAGGCAAATTAGAAATGCTTTCTTTGGAGCACAGGCACAACGTTTCCAGCGTGGGCAAGATGAAATTAGAGTATGGGTAAGGTATGATCTTGAAGCAAGATCTTCTATAACTCAGTTAGATGATTATAGGTTGATCACTCCTTCTGGAAATCGAGTTCCATTTCGAGAAATTGCAACATATGAAATTGTTCGAGGAACCGAATCTATAAGTCATTTAGATGGAAAAAGAGAGATTCGCGTAACAGCAGATATGGAAGATCCAAACGGATCTGCTACAGATATATTACAAGATATCCAGGATAACATTATGCCAGATCTACTTGCTCAATATTCATCCCTATCTGTTTCTTATGAAGGTCAGAATCGTGAGGCAGATAAGCTAAGTAGTTCTGCCAAAAAAGTATTGCCAATTGTATTATTTCTCATTTATGCAACTATAGCATTCACGTTTAGAAGTTATAGTCAGCCTTTATTATTGATGCTCATGATCCCATTTAGTGTAATTGGTATAGCCTGGGGACACTGGATCCATGATTTTCCAATAAACGTGCTTTCTGCATTAGGTATTATTGCACTTATTGGAATCATGGTAAATGATGGGCTGGTATTTATTGGTAGATTCAACAGCTTTTTAGTGGAGGGAATGAAGTTTGAAAAGGCCCTTTTCGAAGCTGGACGCTCTAGGTTTCGAGCTATATTTTTAACTTCTATCACTACAATTGCAGGTTTAGCTCCCCTAATTTTCGAAAAGAGTAGACAAGCACAATTCTTAAAACCTATGGCAATTTCTATTGCCTATGGGATTGCAATTGCAACGGTACTTACTTTGTTATTGTTGCCACTATTTCTTTCCATTAGTAATAACATTAAAGTGGGAAGTATTTGGTTAGCCACTGGAAAAAAGGTTGAAAACGAAGAAGTGGAAAGAGCTATTAAAGAACAAAAAGAAAAGGAAGTTCATGAAGTACATTAATAATTCTCTATTAATTTTTTTGATCTTTATTTGGGGAAGAAGTTTTGGGCAATCTACTGTGCTTACAAAGGATGAAGCCATTATAAAAACCTTGGAAAATAATTATGGGATTCGACGTTCTCAAAATTTAATTGAAATAGCCAATAATAATCAGAGTCTTTTAAACTCTGGATATCTACCTAGTTTAACTGCAAATGCGGGCACCAATTTTAATAAAGAAAACATTGAAGCCCAATTTCAAGACGGGGAATCTCGAATTTTAAATGGAGCCGAAACTAAACGCTATAATGCTTCGCTTAATTTAAATTATACATTATTCGATGGCTTAGGAAGGCTTTACAATTACAAGCAGCTAAAAGCGCAATATAAGTTAACCGAACTAGAGGCAAGGGAAACCATTGAAAATACAATTTTGCAATTGCTAAGTGTTTATTTTGAAGTAGCTCGATTAACAGAAAATGTGACTGTTTTAAATGAAACTTTAGAGATTTCAAAACA
This sequence comes from Gillisia sp. UBA3175, assembly GCA_002364325.1. Taxonomy (GTDB): domain Bacteria; phylum Bacteroidota; class Bacteroidia; order Flavobacteriales; family Flavobacteriaceae; genus Gillisia. Next base: position 109,306 of record DEXV01000006.1, on the reverse strand, counting down.
GCGTATTACCAGAGCACAATATCAATTTGACTATGGGCAAACTTCAAGACTGGGAATATTAAATGCAGAAGTAGATGTAAATAATGATAGTATCGCATTATTAAATACACAACAGCAGTTGGAAAATACGAAAAGAGACCTACTTGTGATATTAAATGAACCAGGAAAGGAGCTTAGAAATATTGCTATTGACACGACAATTAATTTCCTGTCTGAAATTGAATTGGAAGATTTTATAAAGACTTCTAATTTAAACAATGTTAGTCTTCTCCAAGCGGAAAGTAATTTGTTAATATCAGACTACGATATCAAGGTTAGTAAATCTGGTTATCTTCCTACAGTAGGCCTTACCGGGTCTTATGGTTGGAACAATAGCAATCTTCCATCCACCTCTTTTGTTCAAACAAACACTTCCAAAGGATATTCTGCAGGGTTAAATTTAAGTTGGAGTCTTTTCGACGGTGGAAGAACAATTACCAATGTTAAAAATGCTGAAATTAGACTTGAGAATCAGCAGTATTTAAAGGAACAATTAATATTAGAAGTGCAACGTGATATTGCAAATTCTTGGGGAAATTACCAAAACAAGCGATATATTTATGAAGTGCAGGAGAAGAACGTATTAACAAATGAAGATAATTTTAATAGATCTCAAGAGCAATTCAAACTTGGTCAAATTTCTTCCATAGAATTCCGTCAGGCTCAAATAAATTTGCTTAATGCTAGAACAAATAAGAACTTAGCTAAATACGACGCGAAATTTGCTGAGCTTCAGGTATTACAATTAACTGGGCAGCTTTTGAATTTAGATTTTTAATCACTCATTAAGTGGTGGATTAATAGCCCAATATGTATTGGGATGCCCCAACATTATAAAGTTATAATCTTAATTTTTACCTCGCAGGCTTGCCCTAAATCTTTTGATTTTGTAACTTTTAATTATAATATTTATTAAATGCTAGAGCACGAGTTTCAATGTCCATATTGTTGGGAGAGCATCACTATGCTTTTAGACACTTCAATATCAAAACAAACCTATATTGAGGATTGTGAAATTTGTTGTAATCCAATAGAAATCACTCCAGTGTTTGTGGATAATGATTTACAATACTTCGAAGCCATTAATATTGAACAATAATTTATGAATTAACAATCCTTATAAAAACCACCTTAATTTATTAACTATATTTATAAGAACTTAATAAATTATATGATTTCTACTTTTGAATTTGCAGATAATGTGGTTGGGATTTTGATAAATTCGAAAGTAGACAGTGATCTTATGGATGAAGTTCATAGCGCCATTATTGATCGGCTAAAAGACAATGAAACTATAAATTTATTTATAGAAATTGAACCAGGCAACAATATTTCCTTATTTGCGCTATTAAAAGATCTAAAGTTTAAAGTAGAATATGCCAAAAATTTTAGAAAAATTGCTGTTGTAACAGACTTACAATGGTTTCAGAATATAATGGAAATCAAAGACTTGCTAATGGATGCAGAAGTTAAAGGCTTTGAGCCCAAATATAGGATGAAAGCTATGAGTTGGATTACCGAATAATTTTTTAAAAAAACCTTTGCATAAGTAGAAAACTCTTGTATATTTGCCATCCGGTAGCGCAGCAAGAAAGGATTAATGAAGAGCTGAAAGATCGAATAACTTGACATTTTGAAATTACGATATATCGCGGGATAGAGCAGTAGGTAGCTCGTCGGGCTCATAACCCGAAGGTCACTGGTTCGAGTCCAGTTCCCGCTACTAGGAAAGACAAGGCTTCACAGAAATGTGGAGCCTTTCTTGTTTCTATCCAGTACAGAATAAGTACAGAATATTGTTCTTTTCAAATCGTCATTCTAATTGATGCTAAATCATTCTTTTTGTCCCTTAATTCTATGAATTTTTGATTTGGAGTATAGCAATCAACGATTTTGACTATTTCAGATCTAATATAACTTCTTAGTTTTCTCATTATTTTAATTTTTTATTCGTTAAAACAAGGATTTTTATCTCAAAGTTTGTTTGTCGTCTATTTTGTAAATGTAATTCCATCAATTTTTGCATAACCTGTGCACTACAATTAAATTATCTTTGTAAAACTTTATGAAAATACTCGTTTCCATATCAATGTCGTTTCTATTCTTTTTTCAAGGAATAGCGGCCAATATGGAAGTTTGTGAGCAGATAGAAGAAATATCTCATTTTATTGCTCATTATCAAGACCATAAAGAAGATGATGGATATTCATTTATCGATTACGTTTATCAAGATTACATAAAAGATGATGGCAAATTGGATAACCACCATCCAGATCCGGACCACGAAAATGCGCCTGTGCATACAAATCATCAATGTTGTTTGCATTTCGTATTCTTATCCCCTTTTCGACCAACATCAATTAGTCCGATATTCTCCGAGTCACAAAATGAGTATAATTTCTATAATTTTCAATTAAATTCCAGATATCTGGAATCTCTTTTCCAACCACCTAAAGTTTAATTCAGTTTTTTTTTAGGATAGCTATATCCTCTTTTAACCTACTCATAGGGTTAATTCCTGTTTCGTATGATTTCGCGATTGCTAACAATCATTTCGAAAATTTTAACTGAATTAAATCTCATTACATGATTAATAAAATCATTTCATTTTCCATCAACAATAAATTTGTTGTGGGTCTTTTAATAGTAGCACTTATCGGTACCGGTATTTGGTCGATGGCCACTATAAATCTGGGCTCAGTTCCAGACATTACAAATAATCAAGTACAAGTAATTACCACAGCTCCCAACCTTGGAACTGAAGATATTGAGCAATTTGTGACATATCCTGTAGAGCTGGCAATGGCCAACCTTCCCGATGTGATCGAGCTACGTTCCGTATCTCGTTTTGGACTTTCTGTGGTAACCATCGTTTTTGAAGATGATGCGGGAACCTATCTTCCCAGACAACTGGTTCAGGAAAAGCTGACTGCGGTAAGCGAAGAAATTCCTGAAGGTTTCGGTACGCCTTTTATGGCGCCAATTACTACTGGACTTGGAGAAATTTACCAATACTCGCTAAAAGTAGAAAAGGCTTATGAAGGGCAATATGACGCCATGGAACTACGAACCATTCAAGACTGGATTGTAAAACGACAAATGGCATTGGTTCCAGGCGTTGTGGAAGTAAATGCAGCTGGAGGATTTGTAAAACAATATGAAGTCGCTATTAACCCAGACAGACTTAAAAGTTTTGGTGTCACTATGGGTGAGGTCTTTGAAGCATTAAAGAATAATAATGCAAACACTGGAGGTGCCTATATAGAGAAAAACCATCAGGCCAACTTTATTCGGGGGGAAGGATTAGCCAGAAGTCTTGAAGATTTGGAAAATACCGTGGTGACCACTCAAAATGGCACACCTGTTTTAGTACGGGATCTCGCTGAAAAAGTAGGATTCGGAAATCAAGTACGCTATGGTGCATTTACTCAGGATGGAAAAGAAAGCGTTGGGGGGCAAATTCTAATGCTTAAAGGTGAAAGCCCTGGCGAAGTTATTGAAAACGTAAAAACCCGTATCAAGGAAATTCAGAAGTCTTTACCTGAAGGGGTGTATATCGAAGCTTTCTTGGATAGAAGTGATTTGATAGGTCGTACAACAAGTACGGTAGAAAAAAATTTAATAGAAGGTTCGTTAATCGTAATATTTGTTTTGATTTTACTTTTGGGAAGTTTTCGTGGAGGCTTGATAACCGCCTCGGTAATTCCACTTTCCCTATTGTTTGCATTTATATTAATGAAACAATTCGGGGTATGGGCAAATTTAATGTCCTTGGGCGCTATTGATTTTGGAATCATCGTAGATGGTGCGGTAATTATTGTGGAAGGAATGGTATTCCATATTCATCAAAGGATAAAAAAATCCAAAGCAGTTATTGATCAAACTGAAATGGATGAGATAGCATACGAGTCGGCAAGCACAATGATGAATTCTGCTTTCTTTGGTCAATTAATTATTCTTATTGTATTTACTCCTATATTATTTTTAACGGGTGTTGAAGGAAAAATGTTCCGACCAATGGCCTTTACTTTTGGTTTTGCAGTTTTAGGAGCTATAATACTTTGTTTGACCTATGTGCCGATGATTTCTGCACTATTTCTAAAACCTTCCAAAAACCAAGATGGGTGGTTTGCAAAATTTGAGAACAAAATAGATAGATTCAGTGACAGAATTATGGGTGGGCTTAATAAAGCATATAAGCCTTTATTATCTTTCTCGCTAAGGTTTAGAGCAGGTGTTGTTATTGGAGCGGTTGCCTTATTATTGATTGCTGGTTTTATATTCAGCAATATGGGTGGTGAATTTATTCCAAAATTTGATGAAGGTGATATTGCGATGCAAGCTCTTATTAAGCCAGGTAGCAGTCTTACAGAATCTATAGAAGCTTCCAAAAAGCTTCAAAACATTATAAAAGAATTTCCGGAAGTTAAAACAATGATTTCGCGTATTGGTGTAGCAGAAATTCCAACAGACCCGATGCCTATGGATATAGCCGATAGCTATATCATTCTGGAAAAAGACAAGAGCAAGTGGACAACTGCCGAAACCAAAGAGGGATTAATTGAGAAAATTCGAGAAAAAATTTCAGTCATTCCTGGGGTTAACTTTGTGTTTACACAACCCGTAGAGCTCCGCTTCAATGAATTATTGACAGGAGTTCGTGAAGATGTTGCCATAAAATTATATGGTGAAGATATGGGAGTACTGTCGGATAAGATCCAAGAAATTGCTGCAGTTATCAGAAAAGTTCCCGGAGCCGTAGATCTTAATGTGGAGGCTACAAGTGGTCTACCGCAGATTACGGTGAACTACAACAGGGCAAAAATGGCACAATATGGACTTACTGTTGATAAACTCAATGATTACGTAAGCGCAGCTTTTTCTGGAGAAAAAGCAGGAGTAATTTTTGAAGGTGAAAAACGATTTGATGTGGTTATCCGCCTGGCACAAGAATACCGGCAAGACATCAATAGCTTAAAAAATCTTTATATCGATTTGCCCAGTGGTAATCAAGTTCCTTTAAAAGAGGTAGCGGAGATTAGCTATAAACCTGGACCTATGCAGATATCGAGAGATAATACCTATAGGCGTATTTCTGTGGGGGTCAATGTTAGAGGTCGTGACGTGAAATCGATGGTTGAGGAAATTCAACAAAAACTCGATGCTGAAGTAAAACTTCCACCAGGATACTACGTAACCTACGGAGGTTCTTTTGAGAATCTACAACGCGCGACCGACCGGTTAATGATCGTGGTGCCTATAGCCTTGGCACTCATATTTATACTATTATATTTTGCCCTTGGTTCATTTTCGCAATCCATTATGATATATATGGCCGTTCCGCTTGCCGCAATCGGTGGAGTATTTGCCCTCTGGATTCGTGGAATGCCATTCAGTATTTCTGCCGGTGTTGGGTTCATAGTACTCTTTGGGGTAGCCGTCTTAAATGGGCTGGTTCTAATTAATAAATTCAATGAACTAAAAGAAAAAGGAATGACAAATATTAAAGATAGAATTTATGAAGCAACACACGAACGGCTTCGCCCTATTCTCTTAACCGCGACTGCTGCTATAATGGGCTTTATCCCAATGGCGGTTTCCACATCAGGCGGTGCAGAAGTGCAGCGGCCATTGGCAACGGTGGTTATTGGTGGATTGATAACAGCAACATTTTTAACGCTTGTTGTCCTTCCTGTTCTTTATTATTGGCTTGAAGCAAGAAAAGAGAAAAAAGATAATGATGGCGATGTAAGCTATATCAATAAAAGAACT
>DEXV01000006.1:92203-103269 GCA_002364325.1 Gillisia sp. UBA3175 | reverse complement strand
CCAAAAAGAATTATCCTTCATTAAAGGAAAGTCGGGCATTTATTGAACGGGAGCAGGCTATGAAGGGCACTAGTTTCGACTTGGGAAACACCCAAGTGTTCACGGGTAAGGAAGAAATTGGCAATGGACTTCCTGGAGTGCAGACCACAATTGGGTTTCAACAGGGAAATATCGATTTGCTTTCGGGCTTTTCCAAATCCAAGTTTTATAAGGAAAGGGTTCAATTGGGAGAAAAGTTTTATGCCTTAAATGAGCAACAGTTGGTGCGCAATGTGATGCAAGCCTATGACCAAATTAACTATAATAGGGCACAATTGCGTTTTGCAGAACAATTGGACAGCGTTTATGCCAATTTTAGGACTGCATCCCAATTGCGGTATGACACTGGTGAAACTGGTAAACTGGAATTTATTGCAGCCTCCTCAGAATATCAACAAATACAAGTATTACGACAACAGGCCTATGACAATATTGAAATTGCCAAAAGAGCCTTAAAGCAATATTTGGGAATTGATCAAGAAATCGAAACAGTAGGATTGCCGTACGAAACGATGAATTATATGGCAGTGCTTGATTCGGCATCCGTAGCTGACAATCCATTATTACAGTATTCAATGCAAAATGCTGAAGTAAGCAAGGCAAATATTGGTGTGGAAAAATCACAGTTTTTGCCCAAGTTCAACCTTTCCTATGGAAGGCAAGTCGTTGATAATATATCTGGTTTTAACTCCTATCAGGCCGGTATTAGTATCCCGCTTTGGTTCTTACCACAAAAATCAAGGGTCAAGGCGGCTAAGGCAGATGCGAGGGTTGCTGAAAATCAATACTTAGAGCAAAAAGCGGTTACCGAAAGCAGGGTTTCACAACTTTTAAAATCCTTGGAAAAAACCCAAAAAACCTTGAATTACTATCAGGAAGGAGCATTGCTTTTGGCAGAAGAGCAAATATCTACAGCAGAACTCGCTTCAAAGGAAGGTGAAATAGATTATGTAAACTATATCACGATCCTGAATAGTGCCATTCGGATAAAGCAGAACCATTTACAATTTATCAATCAGTATAACCAACAAGCCATTGAGTTACAATATCAATTGGGCAATTTATAAACCTAAAAAAGGAAAGTAAAATGAAAAATATAGCAATAATTACTACGGTTTTATTAACGCTCTTGTTGGTAGGCTGTAACGACAAACCCGATTCTGAATTGGGCCATAACGAAGGAAGCGCGACATCAGAAACAACGGAGAACGAGGAAAGTGGGCACAATGAGGAAGAAGAAGGAGAAGAAGGCGTGGTAGAACTTACCAAACAACAAGTGGAGACCATTGGTTTGGAAACCAAAACTTTGGAAGAAAGGAATCTTGGGAATAACATCAAGGTAACGGGAATGCTGGAACTGTTCCCACAGGACAAAGCGAACATAAGTCCGTTTGTTGGTGGTAATGTAAGCTCCATAAAAGTGGTTCCTGGTGATAATGTTAGAAAAGGACAGGTGCTTGCATATATAGAACATCCAGATATTATAGCAATGCAACAAGAGTTTCAAGAAAAAAACGATGAGCTAGTATTCTTAAAACAGGATTATGAACGTAAGCAAACCTTGTATGATAAAGGGGTTTCCTCGGGTAAGGAGTTCCAAATGGCGCAATCTCAATATCGTTCAACAACCTCCAGTGTAAATGGTTTAAGATCAAGGTTGCGTTTGTTGGGTATTAATTCAGACAAGGTAGCCCAAGGCGAAATCTTTTCCGCAATACCCATTACCACTCCTTTAAGCGGATATGTGGGAGAAGTGATGGTAAGTCTTGGGGACTATGTGGCTCCTCAGTCCACAATGTTTTCGATAAGTGATAATTCAAAAATCTATGTGAATTTTAAGGTGTACGAAAAAGACATAAAACACATAAAGGAAGGCCAGCAGATCTATTTTTCTACCACCTCAAGACCTGATGCACTTTTAAAAGCTACTGTACGCTCTATAGGTAAGACCTTCGAGAGTGATCCAAAGGCAATAGAGATATTAGCAGATATCGAAAATAAAGACAAGAATTTATTGCCAGGAATGTACGTGGAGGGAAGGATCGTTCAGGGAGAAAAATCTGGTTATGCAGTACCAGAAGAAGCTATTGTAAAAGAAGGAGAACAATCCTACATTTTTATTGTAGATGAGGATGAAGCGCCAGAAGAAAATAGGATGAAGTTTAAGAGAATTCCTGTTAGTACTGGCTTGAACGATCTTGGTTTTGTAGAAGTAAACCTTCCAGCAGAAATTGCCAAAAATGTTAAAATAGTAACAAGTGGGGCCTATACCCTTTCTTCTGAAATGGTCAAAGGAGAACTGGAACACGGTCATTAATTCAATAATAATCAAGGATTTTGATTCCGGGTTTGTTTATCGTCTTAATTAGTTAGTTAAAAAATGAAAAACAGGCTCGGTTCAAAATCTATTAAAAATTTATAATATGAAAGAAGTTAAAGCATTCGTAAAACCAAATAGGATTCAAAGAGTAATTGAAGCCTTAAGTGAAAACGGCTTTAAAAGTATGACCCTGTCACAATCTGAAGGTACAGGAGCATTCAAAGCAAAGGGAGCAAGACCCTCACTTGATTTTCATGTAACCGATAGTCCCGTAGTAAAAATAGAGTTGGTGTGCCAAAATGAAGAAGCTCAAGCTGCTATTGAAATAATAATGGCCAATGGAAAAACCGAAGAGCCTGGAGATGGTATTATTTATCTATCTAATATAGAGGATGCCTTTCAAATAAAAACAGGCGATTCATTAAAAAGATACGACCTATAAACCCTTTATAGTAAATGGAAAAAATAGTTCAAATATTGGAAAGTATGGGAATAAGGCCTACTGCAATGCGCTTGATGACCTACAAGCGACTGGCAGAATTGAAGGTGGCCATAAGTCTAGGAGATTTGGAAAAGGATTTTAAAATTTCTGAAAGGAGTACTCTTTTTAGAACTATGAAAACATTTGAAGAAAAAGGTATTGTACATCAAATCCAAGATGGAACTGGAGTTATAAAGTACGCTCTATGTGAAGCAGAATGTGAGGTCGGCAATGACCTACATCTACATTTTCATTGCAATAACTGTGAGGAAACGGTTTGCTTGACAGAGCATAAAATCCCGCATATTAATTTGCCCGAAGGCTATATCACGGAAGATATCAACCTGGTTGTTAAGGGTATTTGCGAGAAATGCAGTCACAATCTAAACTAAACATCAAGTTTTTGACTTACGAATATAATTTATAAGCAGAAAGAAATGGTCACAATTTATAAAAGAGAAGCTACTGTATATATGGTGGCAGAGTTTAAGCTGGATGCCAAGGATTATGAAAACCTGATACCGGTCTTAACAGAACAAATAATGGCTCATCAAGAGGTTAAGTGGTACATAGAGATGAAAAATTTTGAAGGTTGGAAGGCAAGTATGTATTGGAAAGGCATTGAACTTGAACTTCCCAATGAAGAACATTTAATAAAAGTGGCTTTGGTAGGAAGTGTTGAATGGCAAGAGCAATTTACGGAAGTTTTGATGCTGTTTACCAGGGCGCATATAAAATTTTTTAAGGTCGAAGAAAAAGACGATGCTAAAAAATGGTTAAATAAAGAAAACTGATCCGAATTAGTGTACCTCTGTTTTCTTTTATATAACGAAATGCGAGCTGTATACGTATGAAAATTTTAGATTATATTAAATTTAAAATTATGAAAATAATAAATTCAGTAATATTTATTTTTTTTGCTGCTTTAAGCATTCAGGCCCAAACTATTTACAGGACTCAGGAAGGGCATATAATGATTATAGCCAACAATGAATATGAACCTATTAAGGCGGAAAGCAATCAACTTTCTGTATTTCTGGACTATACCCGGACTGGGAGATGTCATTGAAATTCAATTTGAGCAACTTATCCTAAGGAAAGAATGATTCTTAGATGAATACGGTATGAATTAAAAATAACTTGATCAAAATGGAAAAACTAAAAATTGAAATACCAGTCATACTTCCCCAAGTGCCCAATGAAAAGGACACTTGCGTGGAAAGACTTATTAGTAAATTGGAGGAGAAAGATGGAATCGAAAAGGTACATATTGCCGATGAAAAAGCAGACGCTACACCTCAGCTTTGTTTTCATTATGATCCGGATGTTATCTCTATAGATCGTATTCAATCTATGGCAGAACAAACAGGTGCAAAAATCACTGAAAAGTATGGTCATCTACTTATAGAAGTGAAGGGAATTAGGCATACACGTCAAGCACGAACCATTGAAAAGAATCTTTTGGGAATTAAGGGGGTTTTGGAAGCCTCGGTTAATGCTGCGGGTATGATACGTCTGGAATACAACAAAAAGGAAACAAGTTTTGACCATATCTCCGAAAGACTCAAAAAGGATACTCTCAAAATTAAAAAGAGCTCGTCTGCTGACGAAAATGGTTTTAACAGAAGACAGCCCATTGACAACTCTAAAGACAGAGAACAAACTGGGGATGCAAATCACAAACACAAAGAAGGAGAAAGTCACGGCGCCGGCGAAGAGCATTCCCACGAACACGGGGGGATTTTCGGAAAGAACACCGAGCTTATTTTTTCCATTATCTGCGGTGCGCTTCTCGGAATAGGTTTTGGGCTCTCGTATGTGGATTCCATCCCAGATTGGGTCAGCCTCTCCCTGTATATAGGAGCGTATTTCTTTGGAGGCTACTTTACGGCCAAAGAAGCCATTGAAACAGTGGCAAAAGGGGGCTTTGAGATTGACTTTTTAATGTTGGTCGCCGCTATTGGAGCCGCCATTTTGGGTGAATGGGCTGAAGGTGCGCTTTTATTGTTTCTTTTTAGTTTGGGACACGCACTTGAACATTATGCAATGAACAAGGCCAGAAAATCCATTGCGGCACTTGCCGATCTCGCACCAAAAACGGCCTTGTTGAAAAAGGGTGGCAAGACCGAAGAAGTGGGGATTGAAAAATTGAGTATTGGTGATATTATTGTGGTCAAACCCAACAGCAAAATATCTGCCGATGGTGTTGTGGTAAATGGAAAAAGTAGTGTCAACCAAGCCCCAATTACAGGGGAAAGCGTGCCAGTGGATAAAGTTCCCGTAGAAGACACAAGCAAGGAATATTCTCAGGATGATGAGATTAAAGATGAAAACCGTGTTTTTGCTGGAACTATCAACGGTAATAACACGCTTGAAGTAAAAGTCATCAAGGAAGCAAAAGATTCTACCCTGTCGCGATTGGTCAAACTGGTCAACGAGGCACAAACACAAAAATCCCCGACTCAGTTGCTTACCGATAAGTTTGAAAAGTACTTTGTGCCTTCTGTACTTATCCTCGTAGGTATTTTACTTTTTGCTTTTTTGGTAATCGATGAGCCATTTAGTGCAAGCTTCTACAGGGCTATGGCAGTATTGGTTGCTGCAAGTCCTTGTGCACTGGCAATTTCCACCCCGAGCGCAGTTCTAAGTGGTGTGGCAAGAGCCGCACGAGGCGGTGTTCTTATTAAAGGTGGTCGACCACTGGAAGATTTAGGCGAACTAACCGCACTTGCTTTTGATAAAACGGGTACACTAACTGAAGGAAAACCCAAACTTACCAAGGTCGTGCCGCTTGGGGACATCGAAGAAAATGAACTACTAAAAATAGCCGTTGCTGTTGAAAATCTGAGCGACCATCCCTTAGCCAAAGCGGTGGTTCGTGACGGTAAGGAGCGTTTGGAAAGTACTGAAATTCCCGATGCATCCGATTTGGAAGCCGTACTTGGAAAAGGTATCAAAGCATCATTGGGAAGTGATAAAATTTACGTCGGTAATCTTGATTTGTACGAAGATCTTGACGAAGCCAAACCTTCCGAAGAAATAACTTCCAAAATTAAGGAGCTTGAAAGTGGCGGAAATACTACAATGCTTATTCGCAGAAATCAAGAATATATTGGTATCATCGCCCTAATGGATACACCTCGTGAAGCTGCTAAGGAAACGCTTAAGAAATTGAAGGAAATCGGTATCAAACGAATGATCATGCTTACGGGAGATAATCAAAAGGTTGCCGATGCCGTAGCCAAAGAAATTGGGTTGACCGATGCCTGGGGAAGCCTCTTGCCCGAAGAGAAAGTGGATGCAATTAAAAAATTAAAGAAGGAAGAATCAAAAGTAGCAATGGTAGGCGATGGCGTGAACGATGCCCCAGCAATGGCAAATAGCACAGTGGGAATAGCAATGGGGGCAGCGGGCAGCGATGTTGCTTTAGAAACGGCGGACATTGCACTTATGGCAGACAAACTGGAAACTTTGCCCTTTGCCATTGGATTGAGTAGAAAGGCAAAGGCTATCATAAAGCAAAATCTTTGGGTAAGCCTTGGTATTGTGTCCCTGCTTATTCCAGCTACTATATTCGGTTGGGCCAATATCGGTATTGCCGTTGTAATTCACGAAGGTTCAACCCTGCTGGTAGTATTCAACGCATTACGTCTCTTAGCATATAAAAAATCATAGTTATATAATGGAAATTGAAGTGTTTATTTTTTGAAACCCAGGAAGAATGACAAAGATTGAAAAAGTATTGTTGACCAAAGGAATACGGCCCACAGAAATGAGGTCGAAGATATACAAGTTTCTGAAAAGGAAACAAAGTGCCGTAACCTTAAGGGAAATGCAAAAAATTTTTGTCATTAAGAGCGAAGTAGATAAAACAGCGGATAAAACTACATTTTATAGGGCAATTAAACTTTTTGAGGAAAAACGAATGGTACACCAAATAGACGATGGAACTGCCATTGCGAAATATGCAGTTTCTGATGAAAACGTCGCGAATACATACGGTACAGATTTACATATGCACTTTCATTGTACCGATTGTAGGAAAACAATCTGTTTGCCTAATAAAATATCAGAGGAAAGCTTACCAGATAGCTATAAAACTACTGATGTGAATCTGGTATTGAAAGGGATATGTAAAAAATGCATAAGAAAATGAATTTTTTGGTAGTGGTAGTAATTATGTGTCTGGCCGCAGGAACGGCATTTCTTGCTATTATTGCCGCCCTCCCTGTGATAAATATTTTACGAGAGTATTAGATTTTTTAAAAGAAGAAGCTGTGAATTTTGGGAAAGTAAAATTTGAAATGAAGAATAGAAATTTAAGTTAGTCTGAAATGAATATTAAATAGGAATTATTATGTCAGAATTAAAAAAATCTTTGGGAACTCTTCGGTTGACCTTTTACGGTGTAGGTACTATCGTGGGAGCTGGAATCTATACGGTTATAGGGGCTGCAGCAGGACAGGCAGGTACCGACCTATGGTTGAGTTTCATATTCGCAGCCATTGCTGCAAGTGTTTCGGCAATGTCTTATGCCGAATTATCCTCTACCTACCCCAATGCTGGAGCGGAATTCATATTTGTAAGAAAAGCTTTTCCAAAGGTGGATATACCCTCATTTCTCACTGGGTGGACAATTGCTTTTCATAGCTCGGCTACAATTGCAGCAGTACTGTTGGCTTTTGCAGGATATTTCAATACATTTTTTAGTGTACCCGCTCTTTTGATTAGTTATGGAATTTTAATATTGCTCTCCTTGGTAAGTATTACTGGCATTAAAAAATCATCTACCGCAAATATTATTATGGTCAGCATTCAACTGTTGGGATTGTTACTTTTGATAGTGTTTGGACTTATGGAAACTGGCCCACCCAAGGCAGAGTTTTTTAAAGTAGAATCAATTTCTGGAACTTTGGCGGCTACGGCAACATTATTCTTTATATATACAGGTTTTGAACACATGGCAGCCTTGGGTTCGGAAGTTAAAAATCCTGGAAAGACAATTCCTCGTGCTTTTTTATTAACTATGGTTATTACCACAATCATTTACTTGTTTATTGCATTTACGGTTTTAAATATCGCAGATCCTTCTGCTTTGGCAGGAGTGGATTCGCCATTATCACTTGCGGCATCTAACTTAAACAGTTGGTTGCCTATCGTATTAGCAATTGCTGCACTTTTTGCCACAGCCAATGCTGCCTTTAGTGGTATTATTTCCATAAGCAGGTTGCTTTTTGGAATGGCAAGTGTTGGAGAGCTACCAAAGTTTATGACCAAAACAAATGCCCAAAAGGTTCCTTGGGTTACAACCCTCGTGGTTATGGCCTCAGTTGCTGGGTTTTTACTCCTGGGCGATATTAAAATTGTAGCAGGTATGTCCTCTTTAGGTGCTTTGCTTGTATTTGTAGCCGTGAATATTGCACTTATTGTACTACGGTTTAAATCACCTGAGCAAGAACGACCTTTTAAAGTTCCTTTAGCTATAGGAAGAGTGCCTATTTTACCCATTTTGGCGATACTCATAAGTCTATCCTTAATAATTCAATTCAATTGGCAAGTATATGCGGCATTTGCAGTTGCCATAATCGTGGGTATTGTACTGGATTATTTTTTGGATAAAAAATCAAAGGAAAACATAGATCCTGAAAAGGAAAAGGAATTGTTCAATCATTAAACAAAAATATATGGATTGGATGTTCGAAGATTTTAAGACCGACCTTGATTCTCTTGACTCACGAGTTAAAGAAAAGGCACTGGAAATTGCCAGGAAATTAGTTAATGAGAAGAATTACTCAGAGAAAAAAGCTATCGCAGAAGCGATTGTAATGGCTGAAGAATGGTTTTACGATTTAGAAGGATAATAATTAATTAAAAACTATTTGAAATGTTACAAATAATCGAGTTAAAAGAAAAAAATATTGTTGCCACAAAAGCTTCGGGCAAATTGAGAAAAGAAGACATAGAAAAAATCCATCCACTTATTCACGCTATACTGGACAAGGGAATGAAGGTTCGTTGGTATTTTGAAATGGACAATTTTACTGGTTGGGACTTGCCTGGTTTATGGGAAGACCTCAAAATGGATACGGCCCACGCCAGAGACTATGAAAAAATAGCAATGGTAGGTGAAAAGAAATGGCAAGACTGGATTACCCAATTCATGAAACCTTTTACAAATGCAGAGATCAAATTCTTCGATTTGAAAGATGAGGAGACAGCTAAACAATGGATTAAAAATTAAAATAATCTAAATCGCCGGACTAACATACAAGAAATAAATTAGACAAATAATTCTTGATCAATGCAAAGCCTGATTTTTAATTTAAAATTAATGAAATTTTACGGATAACAGAATTAACAAAGAAAAATATTATTGAAACATAAGCTTCGGGCAAATTCGGAAAAAAGGATATGGAAAAAATACACCCACTTATTCATATCATATTAAAAAGATTGCTTTAGAATATAGCAATAACTCATATAATATAAATGCTTTTTTTTTTAGCTAATACTCCTAATCATTAGACTCTTTCTACTGTTTTTATATATTTTTCTAAAAACATCAAAAAATTAAATTCAACTAATTGATATCATTTGATGCATTTAAAATTGATAAAAAGTTTTATTCGACACCAAATTACACTATTCTCACTCAAATTAAATTATTAATAATTATTATTCAATAAATAATGATTTCCTGTATCTTTAATTGATGAATTGTCAGAACGATTTTACTTTTCAATAAAGTAAATGTGATATTAAAGAATCGTTTCAAGTTGACATCATCCTAATTGAGATGCAAAGTGAAAATTCATATATACGCGTAGGAGTCAGTTATTATAAAATAGTTGAAGCACCAACCATTGCTGGACAGGTAAATGAACTTCTGGTCGCTTGGAACATTGAAACTATTCGACAAGACCATGGTAAAACATTTCTAGCCAGTATTCCAAAATACGATGGCTTTACCTGTATTCCAAATCATCTAAATTTTCAATCTACCTACAACAATTTTTACAACACCTATTCTCCGTTAAGCCATCGTATACGGGAAGGAGCTTTCAGTGAATCCTTGAAATTTGTAAAACATATTTTTGGGGATCATTATGAACTGGGTTTGGATTATCTCCAACTTTTATATACCAAACCCATCCAGATACTCCCTATTCTTTGTCTGGTATCCCGGGAACGCTCCACCGGTAAAAGCACTTTTCTGAAATGGCTCAAACAAATTTTTGAAAACAATCTAACCTATCTCACCAATGATAGCTTTAGCAGTCAGTTCAATTCAGATTGGGCCAATAAATTGCTTATTTGCATCGATGAAGTCTTATTCAATAAAGAAGAGCTTACCGAACGCATAAAGTACTTAAGCACCACCAATTATAATAAACTCGAGAAAAAAGGAGTAGACAAGCGAGAAGTAGAATTCTTTGGGAAGTTTATCCTTTGCAGTAATAACGAAGAGAACTTTATTAAAATAGATCATCACGAAACCCGGTTCTGGGTGTTGAAGGTTCCATCGGTCAAAAAGGAGCACACCGGTTTCTTGGAAACCTTGGAACAGGAAATTCCTGCATTTTTATATTTCCTTAAAAACCGAAGCTTATATAGTCCACATCAAACCCGAATGTGGTTCACACCCAAACAAATTGAAACCCCGGCCCTAACCAAACTGGTGCAGAACAATCGGAATAGGGTGGAGAAGGAGCTTGCCAGCATTTTACTCATGGTGATGGAAAATCACGACCTCGAAGAAATCAAGTGTTGTCCCTTAGATGTTTTAAATGCCTTGAGCAAAACAAGATTGAGAACCGATTTAACCCAGATCCGGAAAATTCTAAAGAAAGACTGGAAGCTTGAAAGTAGTCCGAATTCGAACCGTTACCAAAAGTTCACACTTTGGGGAGATGGCAGTACAAATCTCTCAGATGGCAAAGGACGCTATTTCACTATAAATAAAAAGTTCCTCTTGGAGCATTTTGAAGATCAAAACTCAGATTAAATTCGAGAAATAAAAAGGAAAATGATGATTTGATGACAAAATGATGACAGGGAAACCCTTGATTTTAGAAGGGGTTCGGGGCGCTGTCATCATTTCATCAAAATCAACGCTGTTTTTGGAGTAAACACTTTTAAATTCTTTCTTTTTTTGATGATTTGATGACAGAATACTCTAAGATCAGTGATAGTAAGAGATAAGGCTGTCATCAAACTGTCATCAAA
>DEXV01000006.1:331-92038 GCA_002364325.1 Gillisia sp. UBA3175 | reverse complement strand
TGTCATCAAACTGTCATCAAAAATAAAATGATGACAACTAATTAAAGAATAAGGAACCTAACAAATAAGCACAATTCCACTCAAAAAAAATGCTGCTGAAAGAAAAAATAGAAATAGTAAAATAAGATATTATGAGTTTGAAAAGAATAACCTGCGAAAGAGCCCGAACGCTTTCCATCGTAAAAACGCTGGCCAGCTTCGGGCACTTTCCGAGCAGGACAACGGAGAAAGAAGCCTGGTTTCTGAGTCCCCTTCGGTCAGAAACGCAGGCCTCTTTCAAAGTTTCTTTGTTTTTAAACAAATGGTATGACCATGGACTAGGAACAGGCGGAAACGGGCTGGATTTGATCGTAGCGATGAAAAAGTGTTCTGTTAAAGAAGCACTAGCGTATTTAAGTACTAAAGAAAAGGACTTCTTTTTTTTTCAGCAGCCCATTTTAAAAAAGCCAACAAGTCCGAATATTGAAATTATAGAAGTGAAACCTATCCAACATCAGGCGTTGATTCAATATTTGAAAGACAGAATGATTTCTATAAAAACAGCTCAACAATACTGCAAGGAAATTACTTATCAAATTAAGGATAAGTCCTATTTTTCTATTGGTCTTCAGAATAAGGAAGGCGGTTGGGAACTTCGCAACAAATATTTTAAAATCTCCAGTTCCCCAAAGAGTTATACTTATTTAAAAAACAATGCAGACCGTTTGATAATTATAGAAGGGATGTTTGATCTGTTATCAATGGCAGAGTTATATCCAGATGAATTAAAAAACTCCGATGTGATTGTTCTAAACTCGCTCTCATTTTTAGAACCAATGTCGGAATTGTTTGAAAATTATAAGGAAGTTGAATTGTATTTGGATCGTGATGAGTCCGGAAGAATTCATTCTAAAGAACTAACCGATAGATATTCCAATGTGAAAGATAAAAGCGAATGCTATATCGGTTATAAAGATTTGAATGAGCAACTGATCTCAATTAGAAAAGAAAAACAATTGGCTAAGAAAATTAAAAACCTCCGGTGAACGCCCAAAGGAAGAATTCCATTTGGAGAAGCAAAGCAAGATGTGTCATTGTCATGACAATCTTGCTTTGCTCCCGGAGGTTGCAAAGATTTTAAAAGAAAAGATGAAACGGGAATACATCCAGATACGCTGCTCGATCTACGAGAAAAAGTTGCTCAAAAACAGAGCAGCCAGGGCTGGAATTTCCCTTTCGGAATACCTGCGATCCACAGCTTTTAAAATAAATATGGTAGAACGAATTACTCAGGAGCAACTAGAATGTTACCAATTACTCATTCAATATAAAAACAACTTTAGTAGGATCAGCAACATGTTTAAAAAGGGGAATCCAAGACTTGCCAAAGAAGTACAAGAGCTTGCCGAAGAAATCAGATCCCATTTAAAAAATTTCAAGAAATGATTGGCAAGGGACATTCCATAGCGAGAACAGGAGTATCTATAGGTTATGGATGGAACCAAGAAAAGGATGCTGAAGTAGTACTGAAGGAATATCTGGCAGGGGATACTCCCGAAGAGATCACGGAAGAGTTTAAGATCATTCAGTCTCAAAATGAGCGTTGCATGAATAACACCTTGAGTTTTATACTAAGCCCCACGATCGAAGATGGAAAGGATTTAAGCGTAAAAGACTTGGAAGAAATTACTAAAAAATTTTTAAAGGAGATGAATTTGCAAAACAATCAATCCATTGGATTTGTTCACCGGGATAAAGAACATACTCACGTGCATATTTATACCAACCGGATTGGCTTTGATGGAAAAGCTTATAATGACAGTTTTATTGGGAAAAGAAGTCAGCTAGCTGCAGACAATGTTGCAAAAGAATTAGGACTGACCAGAGTGCGGGAAGTCCAACAAGAAAAATTACAGGAACTAAATCCGCAGCGATTGATAATAAAGCAGATCCATGATCGGGTATTGGAATCTAGGCCTAAATCATTAGATGAATATATCAGCAAGATGAAGGCGAACCAAGTAAACGTTATTCCAAGCATCAATAAATCCAATCAGTTGCAAGGTTTTCGATTTGAATACAAAGGCATCAATTTAAAAGGAAGTGATGTTCATAGGTCTATGACTGGCGCTAAACTCATTGGAGAGATCAGTCAGAATTTAGGATACTCAAGAATGAAAGAAGTGCCCAGCAGTTTAAAACTGATGGATAAAACAGTGCAACTCAGCACAAATATGGCTGCAAGTATCGCCAAAGGCTTAGTGAAACAAGTAATTAAAAGAAGCTTAGATGCGGGAATAGGATTTTAAACAATTAAAAAGATGAAAAAGCTAGACGAAATTATGGAGCTCATGACCGATGAGATGGCGGATTTTAAAACTGCTATTTTAAAACTTGAACTGCTTTCAAAGCAACTCTTAAATTTAAGAATTCCCATTACTACAGAAGCACTAGAAAAGAACCTGAACATTTTCCTAGAGAAACAGAAAGAAGAAAACAGCTTGAAAGATGAAGTTCTCAAGAGTATAGAGAAGAAGTTAAAACATGCACGGATAATCCCTAATTATCTGTTGATTCTGGTTTGTTCACTGGGTATCATTTCATTAAGTCTCTTGGGTTATTTTGGGTATTCTTTGCATGAAAGACAGAACGAAAAGTTTGAACTCTATCAAATCCTTATAGAAACTAGCAATGAAAAATATCAAAAATATTTCTCGAAAAACCCGGAAGTTCAAGATGATTTTATTCAGTGGTTGGAAGGAAAAAAATAGCCATTGTCATGACAAATGACCTTGACGCAAATTATCCTAATTTTACAGTAAATGGATTGGAAACCCCAGTAAAATCCTCATTTTTTACTGTACCAGATGCGTCAAAAGTAGTTTGCGCCCTATGCTGTTTTTATTTAACGCTTAACTTCCCGTACGCTATAAAAACAGCACAGGATCCACGCGCAAGTTAGTTATGGTAGATATGGGGCTTAAATTTTTAAGTAGCTTTTGTTCAACTTTTCTTACAATAATAATAAACGAATGTTTATCAAACTTTAAGGATATATTTTAATAGCTAAAATAATTAAAGTAAGTTTTGCAATAATAAAGCTTTGATAGTTAACTCTTGATTCTGGTGTTATGACCTCAAAAAATGTTTATAAATAATAATCAAATGTTTCAAAATCCGTAGTATTAGAATTCATCGTGAATCCATCCTAAGAATGGAGTTTATTTTTTTTATAGAAAAGATGGAGAAAAATAATAGGATTAAAACAGCTATTAAACTCTTTAGCATTCTTGAAGTTAAAAATTTAGATTGATCAGATTCCATTACCAAGAACTCATCATTATCTACCTGTAAACTAAGTGTATGATCGTTAGCTTCATTTAAAATAAAATGTTCTTTTTCAAAACCATCTTTCAATAATACTAAGGCACTTTGATTTTTATAGATCTCTTTAAATGCAGTGTTTTTTACATATACTGACTTTATATTTGATGGTACTCCAAACACCTCGAATACAACTTTGGTTTCATGACCTAACTTTACAATTCCCGCACTCAAAGTGATTTCTTGCTCTTTATTAAATCTTATTGTAAGATTTTTTTTAATGTGTTCTAATACCATTTGCCGAAACTCATCCGGGGTTTTATATGGTGTTTCAGCATAATGTGTCCTAATTTCCTGCTGAAAAGCAGTTAAAGAAGCACTTATTTGTAAGATCCAAACGTTATTTTCCTTTTCTACCAACATCGTTGTAGATACATCTGGTTGATGGGCTTTTGCCGTAATGGAGGTTAGTACAAAAAATAAAAAAAAGATTGTTTTAAACATGATTTTTATATTTTTAATTAACGTAAGCGCCATATAAACAATTTATAAAGTTGTTATTTCCTGGAGCATCGGCATGATAATGATATCCTCTGGTATCATCGTAGTGACCTCTACAATCATCCAAATCTATTGGTTCATTACCATCAGTATCCAATTGTGCAAACAATCCATGACCATCTAGAGCATAACCAATCATAGCGGCGTGATTATCTATTTGGCTAATTTTAGTAGATACACCTGTTGCAGCATGATAATGATAGCCTGCATTTAAATTAATATGTCCACCGGCATCATCAAAAGGTGCCAAAGTATAGGCTCCTAAAATAGCATCTGTTGGCGCAGGTGCATCAAAGACAACCCCGTTAAAAGCTATTCCTCTTTGCGATGGTCCTTGTTCTCCTATGCCTGGAGGTCCTCCTGGTCCTCCAAAGGCAAGAGAACTAGATAATTTAACAGGTGTAATTGGTATAAGGTAGGTTTGTGTTAGATCTGCAACATAAGATGGCAAACACTCTACGCAAAAATTCTCATACACGGCTCCCACATTAGGATTTGCAGCATTTGCACAGTCATCTTCGGTTGCTGTTTTATAAATGTCTCCATTAGCATCATACATTAGCCAAGTCGTGTCGTTGTAAAAGGTTGCCATATTTTCAATAAACGCGCCATCTACATCATATACTTGTCCGTTTTCTAACCAAATTCCACCTGCAGTTGCATCATCAGAAATATTATCTGGACACCAAGGACCCATTTCATGATCTGATGGGGTGCTGGTTGCTACTATTTGATAACAATCTGTTACCGTGCCATCAGATAATGTACATGGAACTGTTGTGATTTTTACTGCTGAAGTGTTTGTTAAAAATAATGAGGCATCTACATCTAGAACAATACCTTCAGCTGGATCTGTAGTTATATCGTTATTATCGCTCTCACAACCACAAGCAACACAAACTAGAAGTGTGAAAACTATCGCGGAAAATTTCATTGGAGTTTTAATCATTTTACTTTTCATTTTGTACTGTTTGTTTTGATTATTTAGAGGTTAAGTTTTATAATAAAGTGCGCTTTAGCCCAACCTTTCTTATCAAAGATCTGGATTTGTTTAAGAGGAATTTTGAGTATTCTGTGAATCATCCAAACTATTAAGTGAATCTGTGATTGTGCTCAGTAAAAAAAAATAGGCATTAAAATCATCTTAGTTTCAATGCTAGTTTCATAGTATGACTCCCACATTATTAATAAAATTAAACCCCAACCGCATTGTCCTAATAATAGAACTCGTGATTGGGGTTTGAAATAATTTTGGCTAATCCGCTATTCTTTAGACCATCTAGCAGGGTCTAGCAAATAGACTTTTTTTCTTCATAGGCGCTTATTCTTTTTTTAAGGTTTGTATATCGGCAATTAGTTGCTGAATTGCTGTTTTATTTAATCCATTATAAATTCCTCTTATGTGTTTATTCTTATCTATTAACACAAAGTTTTCGGTGTGTAAAAAATCTTCCTCTGTTTTGGATTCTCCTAGATCTTCTTCCACGAAATAAGAATTTCGACCTAAATCATAGATTTCATTTCTTTCCCCAGTTACCAAATGCCATTTTTCAGAAATCACCTCATTTTCAACGGCATACTTTTTAAGTATTGCTACCGAATCATAATCTGGTGTAACCGAATGTGACAGTAATAAAACTTCCTTATCTTCTTTAAACTCCTCTTGCAACACGCTCATATTATCTGTCATCTTCAAGCAAATTCCCGGGCAAGTGGTAAAGAAAAAATCGGCTACATAGATCTTATCCTTAAAAGTTTCATTGGTGATAGTAGCTCCTTCCTGATCTGTTAAACTAAAACTCGGTATCTTATGGAATGCTTCAACCTGTATACTGTTCGGTTTTAACCATTGTGGAGTGAAACTAGCTTCGTTATAATAAGGAAGTGATTCTACCCTACTTGTTTGCTCGTCTGTATTTTCACAACTTACTACGAGAATAAGCAAGCTTAGCATTCCAAAAATTTTATTGATATTGTACATTTTCATCTTTTAATTGATAACATAAATTCGTTCTTTTCATTCCAAAAACACGCCCGTTCTTAGCTTCATAATTCACGTAGATCTTCCCATTTTCTAACCATGCTTGTTGCAAACCATTCTCAAAACCATCTCTATAAGTTGTCTTCCTTGCAAGTTGCCCGTTTGGGAACCATTTTTTTTGTATTCCATGGCGCGCTCTATTTTTATAATTGGATTCTGCACTAAGCGTTCCATCGGGCCACCAACTTTTAAGCGAACCTTCGAGTTGGTTCTCATTATAAAATGACTGCTTTGCAAGGGTTCCATCGGCATACCAAACTTCCGCAAGTCCTTGTTTTTTGCCATCAAAATAACCTATTCTCGATTCTAATCGACCAGTTGGATAATAACTAATCGCAAAGCCGTGAAAAGCTTTTCCAGCATAGTACCATTTTCCCTCGAGAGGCTTAAGTTGAAGTTCTGCCTTATCGATTTGTAAATCGCTAATAGTAAGCACATTATCTTTTCGTTTCTGGCAAGCAGAAAGCAGCACTAACCCTATAACTAGTAAGAATTTAATTAATAGAACTTGGTGTCCCTTGATATGCTCCCGGAAAAATAATGTAATATTGATTGTTGTATAATTCATTTTCTATGTGATAATGGTATTCAGTTTGTGTGTTATGTTGTGTAATACTCGTATGTCCTCCTGAAGCATCTAAATCTATTGGATAAGTTCCTGTAGAATTACATTTTCTTCCGTAGATAAAAAATCCATCTGCCAGGATCCCTACCAATTTATCGTCATCTTCTGTCCAAGCTTTCGGTTCTAAATGGTAATGATACTCTTGTGGCCCAATATGCCCACCGGTATAATCTAAACTTGCAGCAGCCTGATCTAAGGCTCCATTTCCTTCCTGATCATTAAATATAGCGGCACCACTTATTGCAATTCCAATTGCTCCTAACCTAGTTGCGGTGGAAGAACTTGCTTTTTGAGGATTTTGGGAAACCGTTAATGTGGCTGAAGCATCATAATTTGGAATTATACTCGGAGTTAATGCTACATTTGGTTCTTCCATATATAATGCATTTCCTTCTCCCCAATAAACGCTGGTATGATTTGGATTTCCGGTGGTCTCAATAACTACATTACTTCCACTTAAATATATAGAAGTTTCGTCGGTATCAAATTCTGCAAATGCAGCGTGTAGTTCTCCTGTTGTTTCTGTTTCAGAAATATTCGTGTCATCATTACTGCAAGCAATAAAGGCGAAAACGGTCATTATAATTGTGCTTAAAATGGCTAGTCTGGTTTTTTTTATCTTTTTCATGGTTTCTATAACTAAAATTTAATTGTTATTGATCTTAAGTATTGATGTTCTATTTCTTAAATTGCTTTTGTTAATTATCTAATTCTTTATTTAATTTGAATGCTATTATTTGAGTTTTTTCTCTTAAACTATTGCTTATAATCATTTGATTTTCTGTTTGTAATAATCTGTCTACCAAGATGTTTTGAAATCTTCTGCTATTTAACAATTCCATATAATCAGATTCATCTGAAACAAACTTAACCTCTGTGTTTTTTTTATCTCGAATTAATAGAATGTCTAAAAGTGATATATGGGTTTCCAATTCTGGTTGTAAGCGGTTAACAATAAGATTATTAATTTTTGCCTCCTGAATTTCGAAATTGTCTAATTCATTTGGATAGGCTGCAATTAGATCTCTTAACGAATCACTTTCAATAAATTCAAATTTGTTAGTACTATTAATGGAACTCATGGATCCACTGTGCAATTTTGTGGGTGTATAATTCACTCTAATAATTCCATCTTTTATTTCTTCGGTTAATTTCTGGGGCTGAGAACGAATACTGTTAATCGTGTTTTGAATAGTCTGTATATTTTCTGCATATCTGAAAATGGAAGAATCGAGAAGGCTTAAATTAGAATTCAATTCATCATTGAGACTTTGGTAGATTTTTACTTCTACAATTCTATTTTTATTTATTTCATTTAAATCATTGATTTTCCATGCAATTAATATCCCCACAACTATCAAAAATATTTCTCCAAAAGCATAAATCAAGTAACTTTTAGTTTTCCCTGAAATCAATAAGTTTTTTCTGATTTTCCTGAATAATTTCATAATTAGACCTCCGAATTAGACTTTTATATTCTTAACTATTTTTTAAAAAAGGCTCCACGAGTTCAACATCGTGAAGCCTTTAACCACTAACCACAAAAATCATTTTAACCTTTAACTTATAACCACTCAAAATCACTTAAACGTATTATTTTTGTCTTGCGTTTTTCTTATAAAACTTGTTCTGCTGGCATAGTTTCATCAACTTCTTCCAACATGGTATATACTCCAAAATACTCTGGCCCTTGCCCGTGATCTACATAAACAGTAAAAAATGCCTTGCGAGAAGTTTCTAAATTTTCATCGTTAAGTTCACTGGTTGCTGTTTTATCCTTTAAAATTAATTTATCACTAAAGTTATTTTTCAGAATTAATTTATTAAAGCCATAAAAACGCTGATTTTCAATTTCGGGATAACCATCTTCAAACTTGTCGAAATCTAATTTGAAGGCTAATTTTAAAATTCCGCTTTGCCAACTTTTTTGTAAACTAGAATTTTCCTCAAAGCTCACCCCTACACGATACCATTCCAGTCCATTATAAAATACCTCTGCAGGAATAGAAATAGGGTCTATGTCCCCGCCACTTGGGCTGCTTGGTACTCCAAAAGCACCATAGATCGCTGTCATATCATCTAGCATATTTTGCCAACGGGTTTCTGTAATAATTATATCTAATCTTTTTACAGCATTATCTCCGAAAACTTCATCAAAATCTGGACTTACAACATCACTATGTGTTTCTACTGTCCAGTCTGTTGTCTCAAAATCTGTGTCATTAACTTCTCCTAGTTCGTTGATTATACTATCATCGCTACTACACGAATTAAAACTAATTAGCAGTGCACCAAAACTTAAGGCTTTAAAGAATAGGTTTATATTCTTTTTTATTTTTTTCATATACTGCGGGCTTCAATTTCTTCTAAAATATTATTTACTTTTTCTCTTTTCTTTTTGGTTTAGGTGCTTTCTCTAATTCTTCTATAGTTAAAAAGCCATCCTCATTAGTATCTATCTTTTTAAAATCGTCTTTCAATGGTCCTTTTACTTCAGCTTTAGAAAGTTTCCCGTCTTCATTTTTATCCATTTGTTTGATAAGCTCCTTAGCCGTAGGAGGCGTTTTAGGTTGTCGGTTTTCCTTAGATTGTGCATTGGTGGAAACTATTCCAAAAACCATTAATAGTGTACTAAAAATCAGTTTATTTATTGTTTTACTTTTCATGATAAAATATTTATTGTTATTGTTCTACACTTCAAATATCATAAATAAAGACATGTACTTTTTAAGCTTTAAGTGAACTGCCAGTGCTTTTAAGTGAATGAGCAAAAGCTTTCAGTTAACGTTAATCCGGGAGGTCTTAAAAGCCAAATTTTTAGTGTTTTTCGGCTTATTCTTTAACTTCTTATGTATCTACAACACTTCCAAAAGAGATCGAAATAGTTTTATAACCTGGCTATTATGTAATTAAAATTATATGTTAGAGCAGATTATATTCTAAATATTATTCCTACAAGTTTCCTATGAGATTGGGAAATTATGGTTTGAGTTTTATCTCTCAAACTTTTTCCAATGATTAACTGGTTTTCTGTTTGAAATGATCTGCTTATTTATTTTTTTTGATTGTTAGCAAATTGTCCTTCCCTGAAAAAGAATGTCATTCTGAACTTGTTTCAGAATCTCATTTCAATGCAAATGAATAGAATATTGAAACCCTAAAATACATTCATGGTATCGAAAGATCTATCAGGACCAAAAACGGATATATAAATTTTTTCTACTATTCGATAATGAGTAATTCCAGAATCAGTTGAAAAACCATGATCTTATTGACCTTGTATATTACAATTTAAAGGAATATTGACAAATGATATATTCACTTATAGGTCTGGTTTCAATACAGGAAATTCTTCTTTTATATTCAAAATTTCAATTTTATATAGAAAAGGCTCCATGAATTTTACCTCATGAAGCCTTCAACTTCTAACTACAAAAAACTTATAAAAAATTTAATCTAAATAATTACTTACTGCGGTAGCCCGAGATGTAACATGGGAGTTTAATTGATCAACTGCCATTTGAAATTCTGAACTATTATTTAAAAATGTATAACCAGGTATTTCTGCCGTAGCAAAAGGTTTTATTAAAGCAGCATATTTAGAATACTGAGATTCAATTGTAGCTACATTAAAAGCACCATCTACAACCTCCTGAACATAAGTGTCATATTTATCTTTATACACGGGATCTTGGTATAGATATCCAATTAAAGGCCATTCTGATGTAGATACATTGGAAAAATCTAATGCTGCGGCACTTTCTCTCTTCCCATCCTGTAATGCTTCGTTATTATCCCAAGGAATCCAGGTTAGTTTATTGGTATCTGGATTGTTATATAAAAAATAATTATGTGTCATTTTTCCATAAGTATCCCAGTTTTGAATGACTGTATTTGCTGCCAAATATTTTAGAAAGACATCTGTGTCAAATATGGTTTCAAGGTTCGCTCTCCATGTCGCTGCATTGGTAGATCTTGAATCATCGTGCAAAGCATCTAATAAACGCTGTACATCAGAAAAATCAGCTTGGTCTTCATTATTTTTCTTTACATATTCATCTTCGTTATAACTGCCAAGTGCAAAACTTGCAGCTTCACCATCTGGTTTGTATAAATTTCCATCGTCGTCTGAAAATTGTTCATCTAAAACAGTATCATCTACTTCTTCTACCATGGTATAAACACCAAAATATTGTGGTCCATCTCCGTGATCTACATATAGTGTGTAAAAAGCTGTATGCGAACCTACTAATCCTGCATTTCTAAACACATCTCCTGCAACTTTTTCTCGAAGCATAGATTTATCATTATAATTGTTTTTAAGACTTAATTTCTTAAAACCATAAAAACGTTGATTGTCTATTTGTGGATAGTCATCTTCAAACTCATCAAAATCAAGTTTAAGTGATAATTTTAAAATTCCATTTCCCCAGCTGGATTGTAAGCTGGAATTGCCTTTAAAACGGACACCAACACGATACCATTCCATCCCATTATAAAATACTTCGGCTGGCACAAATATAGGGTTTTCGTCAGCTTCTGTTAAATCTCCAGTTTGTCCTCCTCCTGGTCCTCCACCTTGTCCGCCGGCAGATCCAAATGTTCCATAAGTTTCTGTCATATCATCTAACATATTTTGCCAACGCGCTTCTGTAATAACTATATCTAGTCTTTTTACTGCATTGTCTTCAAATACTTCATCAAAATTTGGATCTGCATCTTTACTGTGTGTTTCAGTTGTCCAATCGGTAGTTTCAAAATCTGTATCGTCAATCTCTCCAACTACTTCTCCTTCTTCGTCAATTTCAGAATCATCACTGTTACATGAATTAAAAGTCATTAATAATGCACTAAAGACTAAGGTTACAAATAATACGTTTAAACTCTTTTTTATTTTATTCATCAATTTTAATTAAATTAGTTCTTCTATAATTTACTATTTAATTTCGCTCTCTTATTTTTGGTTTTTGGGCTTTTTCTAATTCTTCTATGGAGATAAATCCATCCTCATCTGGATTTATCTTTTTGAAATCCTTCTTTAATTGCCCTCTCACTTCTTCTTTAGATAGTTTTCCATGCTTACTGGTATCTAATTCTTTTAAAATTTCTTTAGCCCTTGGTGGGTTTTAGGCTTTCCATTATTCCTTAATAGTGCATGGGAGGTTCCTATTCCTAAAATCAGTAGTGAGGTACTAGGTAGGAGTCATTTTATTGTTTTTACTTTTCATGATTAAAATTTTAATTTTATTGATTTCCACTTCAAAGGTCATTAAATGAAACGTGCACATTTTTTGTATTCTGTGAATAGGCGAAGCTTTTAAGTGAATGGGTTAAAGCCTTCAGTAAACATCTATTTAGAAGCTCTTAAATGCCCTTCATTTTAGAATATGTTGATTTTTAATTTCCTTTATTTGTACTATGAACAAAACTATAAGACTCCTATTTCAAGTAATAATCTGGATTTTTATTTGGCTTGCACTATGGTTTGCTGCAGATAAGAACCCGAAGTTTTTCCAAATAAATATTGTCGCATTTGGTTTTCAGATCTTGTTAATTACAGGTTTAATATTTTATGCAGCTCCCACCCTGTTATTCAAGAAAAAATATTGGCTTTTTGTGCTAGTTTCTGTTTTGGCACTTGGAGTAAGTTTGTATTTTGCTACCAGTTTTTCCCAATCCCCTCCAATTCCTAAACCGGAAAATTTTCCTGATCTACCCAGAAATGGAATTAATGAGCCTATAAAAAGACCACCTCCTGGTGGTGGATTTTTAATTCATCTTTTATTACTTACAATATCTTATAGTATTGCAACCTTTTTAGAGACTTTTATATTCGCACAAAAGAAGGAAGAGGAAATAATTATAAATAAGAATGAAGGTCTGCAAACCGAACTTAAATTTTTAAAATCGCAGATCAACCCTCATTTCTTATTTAATTCTTTAAATAATATTTATGCGCTGTCTGCTATAGATACTACCAAAACTCAGCAAAGTATTAGCTATTTATCAGATATGTTACGCTATGTACTTTATGAATGTGATAAAGCCTTGGTTTCTATTAAAAAGGAAATTTTGTACATAGAAAATTACATCAGCTTATTCAGCCTTAAAAGCAGTAAACCCTATCCAATAACGATTGATCTTCAAATAGAAAATCCAAATGTCTCTATAGCTCCTATGCTGCTAATTCCTTTTGTAGAAAATGCCTTTAAGCATAGTAATATCGAAAAAAGATCCGGATCTTTTATCAATATTTCAATAGTTTCTAGTGCCAATGAGATCTCTTTTAAAATTGAAAACTCGAAGCCTGAACGTCCATTAAACAAGGATGATGTTGGCGGAATAGGCATAATAAATGTAAAAAAAAGATTGTCTATATTATATCCGGAAACCCATACTCTCGTAATTACCGATACTGCCGAAATTTATAAAGTAGAATTAAAACTCAATGTCTAGAACAAAATGTATAATAATCGATGATGAGGAGCTAGCAAGAGGTTTGCTGAAAACTTATGTGGAAAAATTAGGGACTTTAGAACTAATAGGTTCTTTTGAAAGCCCTATAGATGCTTTACAGATTCTAAAAACTGAAACTATAGGTCTTATATTTTTGGATATACAGATGCCTGATCTAAAAGGAACCGATTTTGCCAAGCTGGTGGATGCTAAAACTAAAATAATCTTTACCACTGCCTATTCTGAATATGCGCTGGATGGTTTTGAATTGAACGCTTTGGATTATCTTTTGAAACCGATCACATTCGAACGTTTTTTAACTGCAGTAAACAAATTAGAAGCCATTAATTCTAACGAATCACAAACAACCATAACTGTAAAGTCTGGTTACGACCTACATAAACTTAATTTAGAAGAAATTACACATATAGAAAGTGATAGCGAATATGTGATTTTTTATACCGGTAATAAAAAAGTGATGAGCAATCAATCTCTAAAATCTTTAGAGCGAAGCTTACCCAAGAATTTCATGAGAGTACACAGATCTTTTATTATAAACAAGAATAAGGTAACTGGTCTAAAAAGCCGGGATCTTTTAATTTCTGAACTTAGGATCCCGGTAAGCGATTCTTATTTTGAACTGGTGAAAAAAGAATTGTTTTAAAACAACAAGAGCCTATTTTTAATGATTTTCACTTCCTCAAATTTTTTCTTCCCAAACAATGGTCTTAAAGGAAAAAGTATATCACAATCAAATTATGTATAACTAACAACTTACCTCTATAACTGATTATGGATGAAATTTATCGAAGCAATAAATTCAAAGGACAGATCAGATTTATCCATTTTTAGAAATTTATTACACTATCCAAAGCATCATCGGCATCCTTGTGGATAAAATTAGCTTGATAATTTAAGGTAGTTTTCAAGTCACTATGTCGATAAAGTTTTTGAAGCATTAGTGGATGGATACGATCTCCTGCAATATTCCCGAAACTATGGCGTGCAATATGATTTGAGAGATTTTTATCGATGTTACATTCTGTGGCGATGCGCTTCAAGTACTTATTAAATAGTTTGGTTGCATTTCTAGTTTTTTTAAATACTTCCTCATTATTATTTATATCTACAGTGCTAAGAAAAGGAAATACATAACCATTATTTTCAGCTTTGAGATTTTTATACTGGTTCAATATTGTAATTGCTTTACTAGGCGTTTTTAAACTAACGGGCTTTTCATTTTTGTGCATTATATAGAGGAGTCTATCGTCTTTAAAGTCTAACCATCTTAATTGTACAGCATCGGAAATTCTAATACCTGCAAAGTAAAACGCAATTAGCCACACGTTTTTGGTATGCCAAATGGAAGTATTTGGTTCTAATTTTAAGAATTCTATTTTTTCGATTTCATTGGAAGTAAGACCAATTTTATGACTGGAACCTATACGAATCTTTTCTTTTTCTCCACCAAAAGGGTAGTACTTTGAATCAACAATTCCTACTTTGATCGCTTTGTTAAATATAGTACGTATGAAGATAAGTTGATTGGTAACCGTTCGTGTTTTTTGTCCAAGAAAGACTATACAAAAGTCTTTGAAATTGTCGATGAAAGACTCATTGATATCTTGAAACTTTAAGGATTTATTTTTTTTGAATTGCTCTACGGAATCCAAAAATGAATGTTGACCCTTTCGTCCTTTACTTATTCGGTTTTTTCTACGCTCCTTTATTTCTCGAATACTAACTACTTTTTCCTTCGCTGTGTTTAGATTTAAAAATTCTTCTAGGTTGTAAAGAATTGATAATTCCGATTTTGATACGGAAAATGTGCCACGCTCATATTTGTTCTTTATTCTATCTGAAGCAACAGCAAAAAATGATTTAGAACCTCCTGCACCCTTCAGTTTTTGCTTGACTTGATTTGTAGTAAGTTCTTTCTTCGAATCAAAATAAATATCATTAGCTTCAGTAAGTTTTTTCAAAAGGAAATTATTTAACTTCTTTGAATTTGGATGTGTTCTTTTTGCTTTACCAGCGTTTTTGTCCCAGTCCTTTTCAAGTACATATTGACCAAGCCACTTATAGTTGGTTTTATAATTTTCACTTATACGAATGGCAAGAGGGATCGTATTATCTTTTCGTATCATATTTTTTCTCAAAACAATT
Source organism: Gillisia sp. UBA3175 (assembly GCA_002364325.1). Taxonomy (GTDB): domain Bacteria; phylum Bacteroidota; class Bacteroidia; order Flavobacteriales; family Flavobacteriaceae; genus Gillisia. The sequence continues at coordinate 76,886 of DEXV01000006.1, read as the reverse complement.
TTTATACTTGCCATAATAAATCACTTTAAGATATAAAAGTAATCAAATTAAAAATTACCTAGTACAGAATAAGTACAGAATAATTTGATTTTAGATGGATTTATTTGATATCATATAAAATTAGAACTCTTGTAAACAGTTGGTTTTAAAGGTGATTGTGTTAATTCGTGTGCTCACATATTCAAGCTCATAACCCGAAGGTCACTGGTTCGAGTCCAGTTCCCGCTACTAGAAGAGAAGCCATTTAACTAAAAATTAGTTAAGTGGCTTTTTTTTATTCTCGAATATTTCCCAAAATATTATGGGTTAATTTAAGATCTCATTCTAATTATGGGTATTAATTTATAGGTGTTTCAACATATTAATCTTCTTCAATAATAAGTATTGGCGAATAATATGAATCTCATTTATCTCATCTAGCTTATTTTGTACAAACAACAAAATTCTGTTCGGAATTTTTCCTTGCGTGTTCGTATGCTAAGCTACTATTTTCACTTATCTTTTCTACACTTTTGATCCAACTTAAATATAGTTGGCTAAAGATTTATTTATTGGTTGACTAAAGCTGTCTCGTGATCAAAAGAGTATTTAGTTTCTCTATTTCAATAAAATGGATCGATAATTAGCTATTGATCCTCTGTTTATAATAAAAGTTAAGAAAATCTTAAATATACCCCATTTTGGGTATGTTATATTCTTCTTTTCCTATTTAAATTAGTCGTCTGTTAATTCGATAATGGATACTATTTAAGTTATTTCAATGTAGGGTAGAAAAATTTAAGTCTTTTCCAAAAAATTATTATAGGATTAATACTAAAACCTTTCAGTTCGCTGAAAGGTTTTTATTTTTAAAATACTGGATAATTTTTTTCCCGTCACAATGGATTGTATTAGCTTTAAGATTATAAAAACTTATACACGGCTTTTGCTAGTAGCATCTGTTTTTATTATTTTTCCCGTTTGAATAATTTTACATATACTATAATTTTATCCCCATGCTTGGTCTAGGTATGAAAAGTGTCGGCTTTTTAGTGAAGGTTTTATGCCTTAGGATAGAAGAAAATTCAAGGGTATTGGTCTTGTACAGTGGGTTGCATAAAGGATAGCAGGTAGTGGGTTATCTTATAGGAATTAGTCTAAAATTCTTTTACGAATTTTGTGGTAACTATCAATTCGGTGTTTTAATTTTTAAATGAATTAGTAAAGGCTCATACGAATATAGATTAAGAATTTGTATTAAACAAAATAGAAGACGAATGGATTATAAAGATAAATTTCTAGATCAGAATATAAATATTACCGTTCCTGTTGTAATAGGTTATCAGGTGTTAACTAGATATATAGGTGGAAAGCTAGTTGGGGAAATACTATCCAATGATAACAAAGAAGGTGAAAAATCTAATTATGCTATGGTATTAGATGTTTCTATAGAAAAAAGTAATTTGGAAGGATTTGATCTTCTATTGAATATTACCTTAAAGACGCTTACTAATCTTTTCAAGAACAGAGAGATTAAAATATTATTTCATGCAGCTCTGGAATTAGATAAAGATCTTCAACATGTTTCACTTAAAGATTTTGAGATCGATGGCAAAACTACTAATAGGATAGCTGATAAGTTGCTTGAAACTATCACGAATAAATGGATGTATAAAAAGCTTAAAAAGAAAATGTTTTTCGATCTTATGCCTCTTATAGAAGAAAAAGTTGCTGCTATTAACTTAGAATTAGAAAACAAACTGGAGGCAAAAGATGGAGTCCACTTGATCGGTTCATTAAATACAGTCAAAATTTGCAATATCAGCGCAGGAGAAAAAGAACTCTGGATTTCGATCTTGGTTCTTGGTACAGGACTCCTGGAAATAGTAAAATTGGAGCTGTAATTCTAACAAAACAACTCACGGTATACAGCATTATTCCATATCAAAAGAATTAACATACATTATTACCTCTGCAAGAGATTTTATTTCGAGTTTGTTTTTTATGTTTTTCCAATGCGTTCTCAGGGTTTGAACTGAAATAAATAATTCGTCTGCAACTTCCTGATGTCTCATTCCTTTAGAAAAAATCACCAGAATTTCTTTTTCTCGTTTAGTAAGTTGAGTGAATTTGGTGATATTAGTTTTAATAAAATTATTTTCTTCAATCAGATTTCCAAAAGATCTTATGGTATTAGAAATATCACTGGATGGTCTTTTTATTTTGATGATAGAATTCCCTTCTTCATCTATTCCTTCAAAAAGTATGGTAATCTTATTGTTTGTTATGGGTTTTGGCTTGGTTTCGGTAATCCAAATTCTAGCTTCTTTCTCAGTGGCAAAATGTAAGGGAGAAATAATAGATTTTGTCTCCTTGAAGGAATTCATAACGCTTAAATGCACCAATACGTCTTTTCCTACTACAAAAGCAACTTTTTTATTGCCATACATCACGCAGGGAATGTTTACATGCTCTTCAATCCAATTATGCATATCTGCACTAAGAGGAATGCAAAAATTTTCCTGCAGCCATAATGTATTTGTGGGCTTATATTCTTTATAGAAGGAAGTATAAATGAGAAATTCTTTTTTTAGATCATCGTAAGTTTGAGGAGAAGTTTTCCAAAATTGAACGAAACAATCAGTATTTTTTTCAAAAAGAATTGTTAGTAAGTCACTGTCGTAAACTTTCATAGTATAATTTTTCTAACCCTTTTAGTTAAACTATACATAATATAACAAAATATTTTAAATATTAATAATTGTGGGCTGCAAGAATTGGAGTTTATACTTATTCATACTGAAAAACATTCTCTATACTCAAATTAAATAATTTGGAAATTTTAAAAGCTAGCGATAAACTTGGATCAAACTTTTCTTTTTCAATAGCATTAATGGTTTGCCTGGACACATCCACCTTTTCTGCAAGTTGTTCTTGGGTTAGCTCATGCTCGGCTCTAAGTACTTTTATCTTGTTTTTCATCGGTATCTTGAAATTCCAATTAATACTCCGGCTAAATAAGTAATCCCAATGAGAATTACCAAATGTGAGATCTCTGCATTATAGCTAATTAGATTGGTCTTATCTAATAAAGAATAGGCTAGACCAGCCACCACTGCAAGACCAAGTGTAATCCCCATTGCTTCTAATTGTATTTTACGTTGAAGCTCATCTAGGCCATTTAGATGTTTTATGTTGGCTAAGATCATTCCCAATCCAATCAAGAAATTAACTATGATAACTAATGCTGTAAGTGCGGTATTGGCTTTCCAGATTAGTGTAGACCCAAAATTACTTAGTGCTATAGTTACTACCCAGGCAGCAGTCCAAAATGCCAAATGAAGTGTATTCTTTTTAGTGAGTTCAGCCCTTGGTTTTGTTTTTTCTTTCATAATTGTATAATTTAAATGTAAAGTTTGTTTTACAAATATGTAATTTAATTTTGATAATGGAAAGTTTTAATTACAAAAAGTAAAGTTTTATATACATAATCTGATTGTGTAAATAATATTTGAACATTATTTATATTCTTATTATATACTTTTTGTCGGTTAATAACCTATTGATAAATCAATTTTAATTATCTCTTAAACAGTTATTTATATGTGTTCTTATGTCTAAATTGTTTGCAGTAACAACAGTAAATATTTAAGATTTGGGGAATTTTAAATTGAAAATATTTCTTGCAGCAGCATTGATTCTTTTGGGGTTCGAATCTAATGAATGCATTGCTCAAGAAGTACCGGTGATTGAAAAACTATCTGAGGTAAATGGTAGTTTCGATAAGATTAATGAAATTCAGCAAGACAGCTTAGGTAATCTTTGGATCGCTTCAGACTTTCATGTACAGCGATACAATGCTTTCTTTTCTTCCTTTTATACTCAATTTGAAGGATTACCCGAGAATGCTGGTGAGATTAATACCCTTTTTATAGATTCTAAGAATAACATATGGGTTGGTACCGAAAATGGTATTTTTAAATACCTTCTAAAAAAAGATTTATTTGTAGAAATCCCTTCAGAAAGAAGCAATACAAAAACAAATGTTCAGAAAATTACTGAGGATAGCGCAGGTAAAATATGGATTGGATCTAATAGCGGGATCTGGAATATCACTAAAGATCAGTTAGTACTCGTTTCTTCATTTCCCTCGAAGCAAACTGTAAACAAAATTATTTCCACAGAGAATTCCCTTTTATTTGGAACATCCAAAGGTTTATTCACCTTAAATAAACATAGTGGTCAATATAAAAAGATCCCTTTATTGGATTATCAAGATTTTAGCGTGGAAAGTATCCTTTTCACTGGAGAATTTTATTTTGTAGGAACCCATGAAAAGGGTTTATATAAGACCGATGCTAATTTTACAAATACACAGAAAATAGGTAGCATTCCATATACCGCTGTAAATTTACCAATTACAGATTTAGCTATGGATGCCTCTGGAAACCTCTATATAGCATCTAATGGTGATGGATTATTGATATTGAATAAGAACTTGAAACTTGCTTCCCATTACCACCAGGAAGAAAACAATAGCCTTTCTCTATCTGATAATGGTTTGAATGGGTTATTCTTGGATAAATACAACACATTATGGGTTTCAACAGAAACGGGTCAAATAAACTCCATAAATCTTAGGCAGAATAATTTTGAATTTTTAAGACATGATCCTAAGAAATACAGCAGCTTAGCAGATAATTTTACTACGGCCATAGAAGAGGATAGCAATGGAAACATCTGGTTTGGAACCAGATTGGGTTTAAGTGTTTGGAACAAAAAAAACGATTCTTGGCAACACGTTAAAAATCTTTCCTACAAATATCAAAGTAAAGTTCCAGACATTATTCGAGATCTTCAAAAGGATGGAGAACATATGTGGATAGCTACATTTAATGATGGAATTTATAAAATAAACATCAATACCTTCTTACGAGCCCAATATTCTCCAGATGCTTCTAATAAAACTGGTCTCCAAAAGGTTAATACCCTATTGATAGATACCAAAAAAAATGTGTGGGCCGGGGGAGAAGATGGAAATCTTACTCAAATCAAGACAAATGGCGAGATAAAAAGCTATACGCTAAGAGGCATTAGTGCTATGTTGCAATTATCTACTGGAGATATTATTGCCGCAGGTAAAAATGGAGTTTTCAATATACAGTCTGGAGAGGCAGTTTTTCAATCTATTTCTAAGTTAGCACCAAACAATAAAAACCTTCCTTATTTTAATATAACAGCCATTAGTGAAACTTTAGCCGGAGAAATAGTATTTGCCACAGAAGGTGCTGGAATTGTACTCTATGATCCAGAAAATGGAGAAGTAAAGGTGATAGGTGAAAAACAGGGACTTCCATCTAACAGAATTCAGGGTTTAATAGTTTATGGTAGAAATGAAATTTGGGCAGGAACTTCCAAAGGCCTCGTTAATTTTAAAATTGAAGACGAGCCAAATATCCGGGTTTTCGATAAGGAAGATGGTTTATTAAGCGCCGTATTTACAAGAGGTAGCTTTGCCCAATTCGATAATAAATTGGCTTTTGGAACCTTGAAAGGCGTTAGTGTATTTAATCCTGGTAAATTAAAAAGCAAAAAGGAAACAACCCCCAACATATTATTTGGCTCTATAGATATCCTTTCTAAGGAAAGAAATACTACTGCCTTGGTAAATGCTGTGAACACAAAGAAGCAGCTTAATCTGGAAAGCGACGAGAATTCTTTTAATGTGAAATTCTATGCTATGTTACCCGGGAATGAGGCTAAACTTTCCTACTCTTGGAAATTAGAAGGTTTGGACAATAAATGGACAGAGCCAAGTTCTCAAATGGAAGCTAATTATGCCAATCTAGCGCCGGGGAATTATAAATTTATGGTTAAAGCTAAGAAAGCTTATGGGAAATGGAGTCCGGTTAAGATAATAGAAATAAACATCAAGGCGCCATGGTGGAGTAGTACCATAGCCTATTTGATCTACGGTTTACTTCTTGCCTTATTTATTGCTATTCCGCTTTATTTTTTCAGTGTTTACCGAAAAAGACAAGCCAAAAAAGCAAGTTCTCAGTTCTATAGTAATTTAAGCCAGGAAATAGGAACGCCGCTAAATATTTTAATCACATCATTAAGCAATATTGCTGAAGATGAAGGAACAAAGAACAAGCATCGTCTTAAAAATAACATAGATAGATTGCGGGTGATCTTAGATCCTTTATTAAACTTTAAAGCGGTGAAATTTTCTAAGAAAAATTTGAATCCCATTATTAGTAAAATTTCCTTAAGTTCCTATTTTGAAGAACTTAAGAAGGATTTTTCTCCTTTATTACTTCAGAAGAATTTAGAACTTATAGTGAACAATCAGTGGAATAAGGAGTTCTTTTATTACGATGCAGAATACCTGAATAAGATCTTTTTCAATCTTATCTCGAATGCTATAAAATATTCTTTTGAAGATGGTAAAATCATAATCAACTTAGTTGGAACCAATAAAGGCGATCTCAAGATCCAGATCGCAGATAATGGTCTAGGGCTCCCTATAAATGATCAAAAAATAATTAAAGATTATTATAAGAGCTTTAGAAGCGGTTCTGCAAATCAACATTCAGAACAAATCGAGTTACTTTATGTAAAAGATTTTATAGATAAACTTGGCGGGACTATTGTTTTTGAAAGTAGTAAAAACCAGGGAACCACATTCACTTTGGTGCTTAAGAATCATCTTAAAGAAAAGGAGTTAGACAAGACTAATGTTGAAAAAGAGAAATCAACAATAGAGTCTTTTAGAAAACCTTTGTTAAAAGTTATGCGTGCTTCGGAAGAGAAGATTACTATTAAATCAGATATTGATAAACCTCTTCAGAAACCAGTTGAGATAAAAGCAGAAATCACTTCTGAAGAGATTAGAATCTTAATTGCTGAAGATAATGATGAACTTAGAAAGGTATTTGTGCAATCTTTCAAGAAACTGGGTGAAGTATTTGAAGCTAAAAACGGAGTAGAAGCCTATGAATTGGCAAGCAGAATTATTCCAAATGCTATTGTAGCCGATTATAATATGTCCGGAATGGATGGATTAGACCTATATGCAGCTGTTAGAGATAATGAGGATCTTGAAAAGACTCAAATATATTTAATGACATCACAGAAAGACCAGTTACAGATCTCAGAAAACTTAAACAGCGGTGCCTTGAGCCTGATAGAAAAACCGGTAAATTTAGAACTACTGCTTCAAAAGATTGCAGAAAGACTTGATTTGTCTATCTCTTTGCCCTTTGTGAACACAAATTTAAGCACAAGAAATAGTGAGATTTTATCTGGAGGATTGGAGGATAAATTTCTTGACAATCTGGAAAAGTTAGTGGTACAAAACATACAGAATAGTTCATTTACCGTGGAAGATCTAAGCGAAGCAATAGGAGTTTCCATCAATTCCTTATACTTAAGACTAAAGCGTTTAATAGGTCTTACTCCTTTAGATTTTATAATTAAAACCAAGCTTAACTATGCCAGAACTTTGATTAAAGCAGGCGAGTCTGATTTATCTGAAGTAGCTAGAAAAGCGGGCTTTCAGAATAAAGATATCTTCTTCTCCTCATTTAAAAAACACTTTGGTTTTATGCCAGGAACAATTATAGAAAAGAATAATATGGAATAAGGAGCTGTTTAGCTTCGGAATAAGTTTTCTTCTTTAATAAGTTTGGTGGTATTTTCCGGTAGCATATCCTCCCAGCCGGATTTACCATCTATAATATTTTGAAGTACTTCTCTTGAATTAATTTCTAAAACGGAAGCATCATAATCGGTTATATCCACCACTCTTCCATTATCTTTAAAGAATTGATACAGTTCCTTCATTCTAGGATTTACTTTTAAATTTTCGCTTGTAATTATTTCACCCGTATCGGGATCTTTAAGCGGGTATAAATACACCTTTAGATCTTTAAAGAAAAGTTTTCCAAAAGCTTCCAAGATTCCACCGCTAAGATGGCGATAATATTTCTCATCGAAGATGTCTATAAAGGTTTTAACGCCCATTGTAAGACCCATACGCTCTGAGGTATGTTGGGCAAAGTATTCTACCACCTTATAATATTCCTGAAAATTAGAGATCATTACGGTTTGTCCCAGAGAACAAAGCAATTTTGCTCTATCCATGAAATCTTTTTCATCTATTTCGCCTTCAGATCTTAAATTAGACAATGTCATCTCAAAGATCACCATAACTTTATCCTTATCTACTTTGCGTTCATTTAGAAAAAGGTTTAGTGATTTTTGATACATACTCATATTCACTTTGGTAACTGGCCTAAAACTCCCTCTAAGGGTTAAAATATTTCGTTTGTAAAGTATATTTGCAGGCAGCACATTATGGCCATCTGGCGAAAACATTACGGCATCTGTCATTCCATGTTTTACCAATTGTAAACTCATTAATCTATTATCTACGTTTTCGAAAGCTGGACCTGTAAAATTTATGGTATCTATTTCAATCTGGTCTTTGTCCAAAGTATCGTAAAGATGTTCTAAAAGATTTTTGGGGTCGTCGTGAAGGTAATATGCGCCATGAATCAAATTAACTCCCATGGTCCCAATGGTTATTTGTTGAAGCACTGCAAGGGTCTCATGAAATTGTACATGCAGAATTATTTCACTATATTCTTCCTTGGGTTCAGTTTGAAATCTAATTCCTATCCAACCATGGCCTTTGTATTTTTTGGCGAAATCTATGGTAGTAACTGTATTTGCATAGCTAAAGAAAAGTTTATCAGGGTGCTTTTCTCTGGAGATCCTACTTTCTATTAAACTGGTTTCGTAGGTAAGAATGCTTTTAAGTCTGCTTTCTGTAACGTATCTTCGGTCATCTTCAATACCATAAATGGCATCACTAAAATCTTTATCGTAAGCGCTTATTGTTTTTGCAATAGTGCCTGAAGCATCCCCAACTCTAAAAAAATTACGAACCGTTTCTTGTCCGGCACCAATCTCGGCGAAGGTTCCGTAGATATTTTCATTAAGATTTATTCTAAGGCACTTATTTTCTATAGAGAGTGTAGTACCAAGCTCTTTATCTCCTTTAACGCTTATAGGCATTTTTTAGGGTTTAAAATTCATCTTATAAATTTAAGAAGATAAAATTATTTCCTTATTAACTTTATCATAATCATCAATTTAATTTTTGGGATTGTCGATAATAAATTGAAACCCAATTAAATAATTATAAAACTTGGTGTAACAATTAAAGGATTATAGCGTATTTAATGAAAAAACTTTTATGAAATCTATAATCTTAGGTGCTGTTATTCTTTTTTTTACATTCAATCAGTTGGCAAACGCCCAAGATGTAACAGGGCAAATTCTTGATGCATCCAGTAAAGAACCAGTACCATTTGCCACTATTATCTACGCAAGTCAGCGTGGCGTTCTTTCTAATGAAGAGGGAAAATTTAATATCCAGGCAAATCTTGAGCCTAGTGCAATTATTAAAATAGCTTCTTTAGGATATGAACCAAAAGAGATGGAAGTTTCTAAAGTTAACGGACAAATAGTTTATCTTAAATCACAAAGCATCCAGTTAAGTGATGTTTTTCTATCTAATAAGAAATTAAGTGGGGGGAGATCATGAAAAAGGTATCTGAAAAAATAACAGATAATTACAACTTGAACTTTACTCAAAAGCGATTTTTCTTTAGAGAATCAGACGTAAATTACGTGCGGCAGTTCGATATGAATATAGATGAAAGTACCATTCCGGAGCTCAATCAAGCTTTGATGGATAGCATTTCAAGGAGTATTCCAAAAATGAGCGATTCTTATAAGGAGGTCTTAGGAGATCTTTACGGCAATTACGACGTGCAAAAATTAAAGGTTCTGAAGGCTGCAAATCTCGAAAATCCCCAAAGCAGGGAATCTTTAAATGAATTATCAGATAAAATTCAGGATATATTTCAGCGGAATCTAAAGAAGAACTCCTATTTAAAAGTAAAATCGGGTTGGTTAGGAGTAAAAGTGGATGCAGAGGAGCTGCAAGAGGAATTGGAAGATTCTGAAGCTGAAGTTGCAATTAAACCGAAACCTACTCCTGAGGAATTGGAAAAAATTAAAGCAACTAAACTGATGTATTTAAAACAATCAACAGTTTCTGATATTAAAGGATTACTAAATAGTATGTTCTGGAAAAGTGATAATACTTTAGATGTTTTAGAAAAATCCGATAAGTATAAATTTCAGGTGGCAGGTTATGTTCAAATAGAAAATGCCATTGCTTATATAATAGATTTTGAGCCAAAACGAGGAGCCCATTTTAAAGGAAAATTATTTGTGAACACAGAAGATTTTGGAGTGTTTAGGTTAGATTTTGAAAATGTGAAGAATTTAAAGAGTTTTAAACTTCTTGGAATTTCTACAGCCAGCAACGTTTATAAAGGAAAAATGATCTTCGGAAAAGATGAAGTCGGGAAATACAATCCTAAATATATTGAAATAGAAAAAGTAGAGAGTTTTGGGATAGACAGGCCCTTGACGATTATAGAGAAGAACAAATTTGTTGCGGGTAAGAATAAGCAGAATGAATTAGCTCTGGATATTAAAATACGAGTGAATCAATTAAATAAACTTCAGCTTGTTGTATTTGAAAACGCTAAAATGGAGGCTAAAGATTTTAATGCAATTGAAAATAAATCTGAAGATTTTGAATATAAAACCTTCAAAAAATATAATCCAGAGTTTTGGGATGGGTATAATATTATTGAGCCAAATGAGGCAATAAAATCATTCACTGCTCCACAATCTCAAAATTAAATATTATAAAATTTATAAAGAAGAGAGCTGCGTGAAATTTAAAACAGCTCTCTTTTTTATTAAACCTTATCTACAGCAACTTTGTAACTTGGGTCTTCCATTATATTAACATCAATAATTGCTTCAGCATTTTTCAGTAATAGAATACAATCATTGCTTAAATGTCTTAAATTTACTTTCTTACCTAGTTTATGATAACGTTGTGTCACCACATTTAAAGCTTCTATAGCAGACATATCTGAGACCCTACAATCTTTAAAATCAATTATTACTTCCTCTGGATCGCTCCCCACATCAAATTTTTCAATAAATGCAGTTGTAGAAGCAAAAAATAATGGGCCATATATTTCATAATGTTTTACTCCATTCGCATCAATATGTTTTCTAGCTCTAATTCTTTTTGCGCTTTCCCAAGCGAAGAACAAAGCAGAAATGATTACTCCCACTAAAACTGCCAAAGCCAAATTATGTAATAGAACAGTAATTGTAGCAACTATTAAAACAAGAAAAACATCTTTTTTAGGCACTCTATTAATAATTTTAAAACTTGCCCATTCAAATGTTCCAATTGCAACCATGATCATAACTCCTACTAGAGCTGCCATTGGCAATTGTTCGATTATTGGAGCGCCAAATAAAATGATCACAAGAATTGTTAATGCAGCAACGATTCCTGCCAAGCGTGCTCTTGAACCCGCCGATAGGTTTACCAAGGTTTGAGCTATCATAGGACAACCTCCCATTCCAAAGAAAAATCCATTTAAAATATTAGAACTTCCTTGTGCGATACATTCTCTATTTCCGTTTCCTTTGGTTTCTGTAATTTCATCTACTAAATTTAAGGTAAGTAAGCCTTCTGTTAATCCTACAGCAGCCATGATCATTGAATAAGGTGCTATCAATTTTAAGGTTTCCCAATTGATTGGAATGTTAGGGATATGAAATGGAGGAAAACCACCACTAACAGACGCAATGTCTTCTACTGTTTTGGTATCTATTCCTAAAAAATAAACCAAAATAAATACAACGATAATTGCAACTAGCGAAGAAGGAACCGCTTTTGTTATCTTAGGTAGTAATACAACAATTGCGATCGTTAAGGCTACTAACCCCGCCATAATAAATAAAGGATTTCCAACAAGCCATACAATATCACCATTTAACACGGTTTTGAACTGGTCTAATTGTGACATGAATATAATAATGGCTAATCCATTTACAAATCCAAACATTACAGGATGAGGCACCAATCTTATAAATTTTCCAAGTTTAAAAACTCCTACTAAAATTTGAAATACTCCTGCTAATGCAACCGCGGCTAAAACATATTCTAATCCATCAGAATTCATTAAAGCAATTAAAACAATAACCGTGGCGCCAGCTCCCCCAGAAATCATTCCTGGTCTTCCTCCAAATATTGCAGTAACCAAACCCGCTATAAAAGAAGCATATAATCCCATTAATGGAGGGAATCCTGCTAATATAGCGAAGGAAAGAGACTCTGGAATCATAGTCATAGCGACAGTTAATCCAGCCAAAGCTTCTGTCTTATAATTTACTTTTTGTGAAAAATCGAAAAGATTAAAAATTTTTGTCATTATATGTTTCTAAAACTTTGAGGGGATATTGATAATTGTATATTTCCAAATAATTCTTCGGATTTTAACTAATGACTTCAAAATTAAAAGCTTAGCTCTAAAATGCCTAAGAGCCGGCAAAAATATCGATTTTAATTTAAATCATAATTGGAAAGCTGCTTAATTCCAAAGTTTTCGCTCCTCAAATAGAAACCAAGATAAATTTATGCTTCAGAAATATTTCTAAACTATTGGAAAACACATAAAGTTAGAAAGCCTTAAAAAGTTAGGAATGGCTTATTAAATGAAATATCTTTGCAAAAATTCTTTCTTATGGCACATAAAGCCGGTTTTGTAAATATCATTGGAAATCCAAACGTTGGTAAATCCACATTAATGAATGCTTTTGTAGGTGAGAAATTATCTATCATCACTTCTAAAGCTCAAACCACCAGACACCGTATTCTGGGAATTGTTAATGGTGAAGATTTTCAAGCCATCTTGAGTGATACACCTGGGATCATTAAGCCAGCTTACGACCTGCAACAATCTATGATGGATTTTGTGAAGTCTGCCTTTGAAGATGCCGATATCCTGATTTATATGGTAGAGATCGGGGAGCAAGAATTAAAGGACGAAGCTTTCTTTAAGAAGATCACCAATGCAACTATTCCTGTATTGTTGTTGCTAAATAAAATTGATATTTCCAACCAAGGGCAATTAGAAGAACAGGTTGCTCATTGGACCGCGAAGGTTCCAAATGCGGAGATCTATCCAATATCTGCTTTGCAAGGATTTAATGTGGCGCAGGTATTTAATAGAGTGGTAGAATTGCTTCCGGAATCTCCAGCTTTCTATCCAAAAGATACTTTAACAGATAAACCGGAACGTTTCTTTGTAAATGAGATCATTCGTGAGAAGATCTTAATGCATTATAAAAAAGAAGTGCCTTATTCTGTAGAGATCGATACTGAAGAATTCTTCGAGGACGAACTCATTATAAGAATGCGAAGTATTATTATGGTAGAGCGCGAAACCCAAAAAGGGATTATCATAGGCCATAAAGGAACTGCACTCAAAAGAGTAGGAGTAGAAGCTCGAAAAGATCTTGAGAAATTTTTTGGGAAACAAGTACACTTGGAGCTCTATGTAAAAGTAAATAAGAACTGGCGTAATGACTCTAAGCAGTTAAAAAGATTCGGTTATAATAAAAAGTAGCTGTTTTCCAGAATAGAAGATTACATCATGCCTATTAACTCTTCTACATAGCAACGCTTATTGGAGAGTCGAGGTATTTTATGTTGTCCGCCTAATTTGTCGTGTTTCTTCAACCAATCGTAAAATAACTTTTCACGAGCTAGATGAACCTTTGGCATATTTAACGTCATATTATTGAAACGCTTGGCTTCATAATCACTGTTCAGTTGTTGTAAAGCAAGATCTAGTTCTACGATAAATACTTCTAAATTTTCCGGAGGAGTTTTAAACTCGATGATCCATTCGTGGGCGCCTTTTTCTTTGCCTACCATAAATATAGGAGCTGCAGTATAATCTATGATCTCACATCCGGTTATTTGAGATGCCTTTTTTAATGCATTATCTGTATTCTCAATTATAAGTTCCTCGCCAAATACGTTTATATGATGTTTGGTTCTGCCAGATACTTTTAGCCTATAAGGACTGGTAGAAGTAAAGCGCACCGTATCTCCAATTTTATAACGCCATAAACCGGCATTGGTAGTTATAACTACCGCATAATTCACGTTTGTTTGCACTTCACTAAGTGGAATTATTTTTTGTTCTGGAGTGCCATATGCATCCATAGGAATAAATTCGTAAAAGATCCCATAGTCTAACATCAACAATAGTTCATTGGAATTATTAAGATCTTGGCAAGCAAAAAAGCCTTCAGAAGCATTATAAATCTCGTAATATCTAAAAGTATCCTTAGGTAATAATTTTTGATATTGTGGAGCGTAAGGATCAAAGTTAACACCTCCATGAAAATATACTTCCAAGCTAGGCCAAACTTCAAATAAATTCGCTTTTTGACTTGTATCCATTACATTATTAAGTAAGACCAGCATCCAAGAAGGAACTCCGGCCAGACTGGTAACCTTCTCCCTTATAGTTTCGTTTACAATAGCTTGCATTTTAATTTCCCAGTCGTTCATTAAGGAAACCTCACTACTGGGGGTGCTACTAAATTCTGCCCAAAAAGGCATATTGTCAATGAGTATGGCAGAGAGATCTCCATAAGAAGTTCCATTGTTCCTGTAAATCTCTTTACTGCCTCCCAATCTCAAACTCTTTCCTGTAAAAAGCTGCGATTGCGGATTATTGTTAAGATACATACAGAGAAGATCCTTTCCTGCAGCATAATGGCAATCTTCTAAAGAATTATCGCTAACTGGAATAAATTTACTCTTTGCGCTGGTTGTACCACTAGATTTGGCAAACCACTTTATAGGTGTAGGCCAAAAAATATTATATACACCTTTTCGGCTTCGCTCAATATCTCCTTCGAATTCCTCATAACTATGTATAGGAACCTGATTAGCGAATTGTTTGTAATTGGTGATTTCAGAAAAATGATATTTTTTGCCTATTTCCGTTTGCTTGGCAGTGCTTATGAGAGATCTTAAGAGTTCTAGCTGAACTTCATTAGGATACTTCATAAACAATTCCATTTGATGGATGCGCTTCTTTAAAAACCAAGAGGCGATAGAGTTTACTAGTGGAATTGGCATTATTCTTTTTATCTTTAAACCTGATTTTAAAACGCTAGGTAATATACGGTATATCGGCTAAAATTAAAACTAATCCGGTAGCTTACAAATACCATTTCAAATAAAAATAAACAAAAAAGCATGAGATACGAAGGGGTTCTAAAAAAAATGAGAACAGAGCTGCAAAAACAAGTAGAATATTATTTGCTGTTTGAATCTGATTTTCTTCATGTTAACCAAATTCTTAATAAGCGTATCAGCATTAATTTTTTAAGATATCAGTGTATGAACTGCGGTTTGGAAAAGAAGGTTTTTGCTCAAGGATTTTGTTATGATTGTTATGTTTCTATTCCGCAAGCGGGAGATTGGATCATGAATCCAGAATTAAGTAAAGCTCATTTAGACCAGGAAGATCGTGATCTGGAATTTGAAAAGCAGGTTCAGTTAAAACCTCATATTGTGTATTTGGCAAATTCTAGCAATCTAAAAGTTGGGGTGACCAGAAAAACCCAAATTCCGACCAGATGGATAGATCAAGGGGCGCATGAAGCTATAGAAATTGTTGAGGTACCAAATAGATATTTAGCAGGGATTACTGAAGTAGCTTTAAAAGCTCATGTTGCAGATAAAACCAATTGGCGAAAGATGCTTACTAATGATGTTCTTGATCTAAATCTAGTTGAAGAAAGGGAAAAACTGAAGCAATGTATTCCTGAAGAGGCCATGCAATACTTTTTGGCAGATAATAAGGAAACCGAGATCAATTTTCCCGTTCTGCAATATCCTAAAAAAGTGAAGAGCCTAAATTTAAGTAAGGCTCCTTTTTATGACGGTGTACTTAAAGGAATAAAAGGTCAATATTGGCTTTTTGAAGATGGAACAGTGTTCAATGTACGCAGCCATGAAGGATTTGTAGTTGAACTTTCAATACTTTAGCTAAGAACGATCTTTTGTCAAATCTTTCTTCGAACTTATCCAATAGTTGGGATTCAAATTTAATTCACCTTAGTAGTATCTTTCTTTTGAGTTTTATTCTTTAAAATCCCGCCTAAAATATCCCTAGCGGTATTTTTTATCTGAGTTTCCTGTGTTGCTTTTACAGAATCCTTTTTAGATATTAAAGGTGGAACCGCTGTGCTGTCTATATTTGTAGTATTTGCTTTTGGTTTATTGCCAGTCAAAATATTGCCCAAAGCATCTATTCCTTTATTTGTGAGTTCTTTTTTTTGTTGCGCTACTATTTGTTGCGTAATCTGGCTAACTGCTTGTTGCATATTTAAATTGATCTGCGGACTTTGGAAATTTCCGGTTAATCCGATAGGAAGCGCAACTGTCATATTTTGGAGATCTTGTGCGCTTAATTTTGCCAAGGTATTTCCAATTTCACTTCCTAGCATTTTAGCGGGAACGTCTAAAATAAGATTATAATCCATAACATTATCAAAACTATGTGTTCCCGCAACGGTCACCTTTATCCCTTTTACAATAAAATCGAATGGTGCAACAGCTACATTTCCATCATTAAAGGTTAGCTTCCCTGTTAAATTGTCAAGATTTATATCGTTAAAATTAATAAAGCCCAATCTTTCGTCCAATTTGGTAAGTAATGCCATTTGTTCTGGATTCACTTTTGCAGTTAATATTTGTGCTAGTGCTTGCCCCGCAAGACTAGAAAGTTGAGGTGTGAAATCATCATTTAGATTTCCCGCTAGATTTAGTTGGGTCTGAATTTTTCCTTGCAAGGCTTTAGCAATAGGTGCGAGGTTTTGAAGTAATTCTAGTCCTTCAAAAGATTTTGAAATATCCAATGCATTTAAACCCATATCCATAGAAAATGTAGGAACTGCATTTTTCGTAGAAACATTACCGCTAATAGCAATAGAACCATCAAAAATGTTAGTAGTCACATTTTGTAAGGTGACAGTTTCATCCTTAATAACTAATATTCCAGTAGCATTTTTAAGTTCTAAATTATCATATAATACCTTATTGGCAGTAAAAGCCAGAGTAGCATCTAGGAAAGATGGAATTTTAATAGCTTCTTTTCCCGTAATAACGGTTTTTGTTTTTTCTATCGGAACCCCTTTTTCATCAGTTTTGGTTACTTCTTTAGTTTCAGCTATCATAAAATCGTTTACAGAAAAAGTGTTCGATCTTACTTTAAAGTCTCCTTTTAATTGCTGATCTGTAAACAGATATCCCATTAAATTCTGAATAGAACCAGTAGCATTTATATCGGTTTTTCCAGTGGTCATTAATAATTCCGGAACTTGCACATTTCCTTGGTTAAATTTAAAATTAGCTGAAGCAATTTTTACTTCATTTGGAATCTCAGGAGTTTTATAAGAGAAATTTTTAATGCTCGCCACTCCGCTGCTATTAACATTCTCATACTGTTCTTTTTCTATTGAATTCATGTCGAAAGAGGTCTTTAGATCTGCAGTTAAGATCCCGTTAAGATCTTGTTGCAATTCTAGAGGATATGCTTTTTCTAAATTAGCTAGATCGATGGTTCCTTTTACCGCCATATCTACTAACATATTTCCTATTAAATTTTTAATAGTTCCATTTCCGCTGAAGATATCTTCATCTATTCGAAAACTCATTTTATTAATATCCAAAAAGGTGTCATCTAAAAGTCCGGTGTCATTTATCACAGCTAGATCTATATTGATATCCTCTACGCTTTTTGGAAGTTCTGGATATTTAAAAGAGGCATTACTGGAACTTATCTTAATATTCATTTTTGGGATATAAGTTTCATCTATAATTCCATTAATATTTCCGCTAACTACAAAATCTCCACTTGTTTCAACATTTTCGATATTCTTTGCATAGATAGAAGGGATAACCGCAAGGAAATTCTTGAAGGAAGAAGATGGTGTTTTAAAAGAAAGATCTAAAAAATTATTATCCTCATTAACCTGAACATAACCATTAAATGTGAGTGGTAATTGATTTAATGTTGCTTGATTTTCTAAAAAAGTATATTTTAATATATCAAGATCCATCTGGATCACGGCATCTAGAGCCAATTTATTTTTATTCAAATAGTTGGTATCCTTATAATCTAAAGAGATTAAGGAACTTGTTTTTGTATCTAATTCGGACTGAGCTAGAGAAAAATCTCCAGTACCTTCATGATCTAAATTCTCCAATAAAAGGGACATTTTATTTCCTTCATCCACATACTTAAACTTGGAATTATTTATTTCGTAATGCTTTAAATCTAATTTAAAAGGATTGGAAGTGCTGTCTGCATTAGTATTTGTAGAATCTATGATGGCAATATCGTAATTGTTGTTCCCTAACGAATCTACTTTAATATTAACAAAGGCGTTGTTTAATATTAGTTCGTCTACTTTTTTGGGTTGGTCACTGCCTTTAAATAATTCTTTTATGGACATTTCCAGAAGCAACTCTTCTGTAACAGCCAGTGTGTCGCCAGCAAAGGGAGCTTTATTAATTACGCTAATATTGCTTAAGACCAAGGTTGCCTGCGGAAAACTTCTAAATAAGGTTAGATCAAGGTCGCTAAATTCTACAGTAGCATTTACATTTTTATTAATGGTCTCTTTAACCATATCTTTTAATTGGGCCTCAAAAATAAAAGGTGCCGTAATTAAAAGAACAATGATTACGAGTAATGTAAATCCAAGAATCTTAAATGCTTTTTTCATAAATTATTCGTTTTTCAAAATTTGGAAATGGGTAAGCGCTGATACATTCCTAATATTTAATACAATCACCAAGCCAAATCCTTAAAATTTTGTTTATTAAATTGGGTTTTAAGATTTAAGGCCATTTAACAAAGTTAATAGTCTCTAATTAGCTTTTACTTAATTTGTTGTGAAAATAAACAATCACTATTTATCTGGGATTAGGTTGGTTTTTTTTATAAGCTAAACTATATTGTACTATATTAAAATGGAAGTGGGTAGCTAATTTAAATTTGATGAGATCACTTATAGAAAACATAAGGAATGGGTTATAATATTGTGCTTATGGAACCGGAGATCCCGATGAATACCGGGAATATTGGCAGACTAAGTTTGGCTTCTGGCGCTACCTTACATCTGGTAAAACCCTTTGGTTTTGAACTTAGTGATAAAAGAGTGAAACGAGCCGGACTGGATTATTGGAAACATATTTCGTTGAAGATCTATGAAAACCAAGAAGAATTTTTTATGCTTAATAAGGATAAAAAGATGGTATTCTTCTCTAGTCACGGGGAAAAAGAATTTTGGGATATCGAGTTTACCGATGAGCTATTTTTAGTGTTCGGAAAAGAATCTGTGGGTTTGTCTTCAGAAATTATAGAAAAGAATATTGAAAACGTGTATAAAATTCCAATTTATAGCGAGCATATTAGAAGCCTGAATCTGGCAAATGCAGTTAGTGTGGTGGTTTATGAAGGGATAAGAAACTTAAGATTAAGCTATTAAAAACTTTAATAACTCTCCTTGAAAAACCAAGTGTATGTAAGTTTGTTTTACTTAATTTGCTGTCAAGTTAAATTAGTGCCTTCTTAAATTTTCTTATAAAACCTTGAGATTTCCAAAAACATTTTATATCGCCTTAGGTAGCAACGAGGGAGACCGCTTGCATTTACTGCAATTGGCTGTAGATATGATATATCTGGAAATAGGAGAAGTGGTTAAGCTTTCTGCAATTTATGAAACCCCTGCATGGGGTTTTGATGGAGCTGCTTTCCTAAATATGTGTATAGCTGTAGATAGCAGATTTTCTCCAAGAAAAGTGCTTCAGAAATTATTGGAAATTGAAACCAAATTAGGAAGGACCAGAAATACTAATGGCACTTATAAGAACAGAACCCTAGATCTTGATATTTTACTATTGGAGCAAGAGGTGATCTCTACAGATAGTTTAGAATTACCACATCCGGAAATGCAAAATAGAAAATTTGTGTTGATGCCTTTGGCAGATATAGCCGGAAAAGAACATCATCCAGGCTTGCAACTTTCTATTAATGAGCTATTAGAAAATACTTCAGATAAAAGTGAGATCCAAAAAATTCAGGAATCTTTAAAGAACCCAGGAAAGAATTTCAGTTTTGTTAACTTTAACTATATCGCGGTAGAAGGTAATATTGGCGCTGGAAAAACGAGTTTGTCTACAATGATGTCTCAAGATTTCAACGCAAAATTGATTTTAGAGCGATTCAAGGATAACCCATTTTTGCCTAAATTTTATGAAGATAAGAATAGGTATGCTTTTCCTCTAGAGATGTCTTTTCTTGCAGATAGGTATCAGCAATTATCAGACGATCTTGCGCAGTATGATCTTTTTGCAGATTTTGTGGTTTCAGATTATGATGTTTTCAAGTCCTTGATTTTTGCTAAGATAACCCTTCAGGAGGACGAGTATGCCTTGTACGAGAAACTTTTCAGAATAATGTATAAGGAATTAGTGAAGCCAGATCTTTACATTTATCTCTATCAGAACACAGAAAGATTGCTTGAAAACATAAAAAGTAGAGGTAGAGATTACGAGCAGAATATCCAACCAGAATATTTAATGGAGATCAATAAAAGTTATTTGGCTTTTATAAAATCTCAGTCAAATATTAAGGTGAAGATTATCGATATATCTGAATTGGATTTTGTAAATAACCGAAAAGATTATTTACATATCTTAGATAAAATAGAAGAAACTATTGCTTCGTCCTAAATAGTTATAAGCTCATCTTGCTAAAAAGATCCCACAATACAACACCCGTACTTACAGAGATATTAAGTGAATGCTTGCTTCCCAGTTGAGGGATCTCTATAATTTTGTTGCTGGCAGTTACCACCGATTGCTGTACACCTTTAACCTCATTTCCAAATACAACTGCATAGGTCTTTCCTTTTTCGGGATTAAAATTGTTTAGCATGATAGCACCTTCTGCTTGTTCTATTGCAAGAACTTCCACGTTCTCTGCTTGCAGTTTAGCTATAAGTGAGATGGTATCTTCTACATATTCCCAATTTACAGTTTCGGTTGCCCCTAAAGCTGTTTTTTGAATGTCTTTATGAGGAGGAGTTGCAGTTATTCCGCAGAGATAGACCTTTTCAATTAAAAAGGCATCAGCAGTTCTAAAAACAGATCCTATGTTATTAAGACTTCTAATATTGTCCAGAATAACAATAATAGGTGTTTTGGCAGCTTCCTTAAATTCGGCTACCGTTTTTCTATCCAATTCGCTATTCTTAAGTTTTCTGTTTGCTGCCATAGCGCAAAAATAGTAATAATTATAAGGATTTTTGAAGAAGCAAAATAGGAATCCTTCCTTAATATCTCTTCTTATTTAGATATTTCCTCAGTAACTTGCTTGCTACTAAAATTGTCACTTTGCCTAGACCAGAGAAATCCATTCAGCCCAATAAAATAAATTTTAAGGAGAGCTTTGCATCTTTAAAGTTCGTGCCTCGTTTTTTTAAGGAAATAAGAAGGGTAAATCCGCTATTGTTCTATGCCAATGTATCTAGCAGAGTTATTAATGCAATTTTACCGGTTGTATTATTGTGGATAGGTAAGATAATTGTAGATGAGGTGGTGCTTCAAATAGCTGCGGAAACCAAGGACTATGATAGGCTTTGGTTATATGTGGGAATTGAATTTGGTTTGGCAATACTTTCCGATCTATTATCTAGAGCAATCGCATTAACCGATGCGCTTTTAGGAGATCAATATTCTATAGACACCTCTGTAAAGATCATTAAAAAAACTTCAGAAATTAATTTGGATCAGTTAGAAGATTCAGAGTTTTACGATAAATTGGAAAGAGCAAGGCAGCAAACTACTGGAAGAGTGGCATTAATGTCTAATATTTTAACTCAGGGACAGGACGTAATTGTAATTATCTCCTTAATGACCGGGATTGTAGTTTTTGAACCTTGGCTTATTATTTTATTAGTGGTTTCTATAATTCCCACCATTATTAATGAAATTAAATTTAGCGGTACCAGCTATTCACTTGCAAGAAGCTGGACTCAAGAACGTAGGGAATTGGATTATTTGAGATATGCCGGAGCAAGTGATGTTACTGCCAAAGAAGTTAAGCTCTTTGGACTGAGTAATTATTTGGCAGCTCGTTTTAAAGATCTATCAGATAAATACTTTTCAGAAAGTAAGAAACTTGCGAAACAGCGTGCTGCTTGGGGGTCTTTTTTTAATGTAATAGGGACTGGAGCTTATTATGGTGCTTATGTGCTAATTGTTTTTAGAACGGTTGCGGGGATATTTACTTTAGGAGATCTTACTTTTTTAGCGGGCTCTTTTAATAGTTTACGCACTAAACTTCAAGGCTTTTTTACAAGATTTACTCAAATCACAGAAAGTGCATTATACCTTCAGGATTATTTTGAATTTTTAGATCTTCAGTTCGATACTTCTAAAGTGGATGAAGGTTTGGAGTTGCCTAAGAAAATTCAGCATGGATTTGAGTTTAAAAATGTTGGTTTTAAGTACCCAAAATCTGAAAGATGGGTAGTTAGAAATGTGAATTTCCATTTAAGAGCAGGAGAAAAATTAGCTTTTGTTGGAGAGAATGGAGCAGGTAAAACCACACTTATTAAGCTGTTGCTTCAGTTCTATGAGCCTACCGAAGGAGAGATCCTGTTGGATGGAATTCCAATCACAAAATACAATCAGGCGCAATATCAGCAATATTTCGGAGTGATCTTTCAGGATTTTGTAAAATTCGAATTAACGCTAAGAGAGAATATCGCAATGGGTGAGATCACCGAAATAAACAATCAGTCCCGCATCGATAATGCTGCTGAAAAAAGTTTGGCAGATCAGGTAATGGCTGAAATGCCTGGAGGCTATGAGCAGCAACTTGGAAAACGCTTTAAGGATGGAAAAGACCTTTCTGGCGGACAGTGGCAAAAAATTGCCATTGCCCGTGCGTATATGAAAGATGCAGAGATTCTTATTTTAGATGAACCTACCTCTGCCTTAGATGCAAGAGCAGAAACTGAAGCTTTTGATAGATTTATTAAGCTTACAGAAGGTAAAACAGCGGTAATCATTTCCCATAGATTTAGTACCGTGCGTATTGCAGACCGTATTATGGTGCTAAAGGATGGAAGTGTTTTGGAAATAGGAACTCATTTGGAATTAATGAGCAATAATAAGTTATATGCTGAATTATTTAATCTTCAGGCAGCAGGTTATCAGTAAAGAACTTTCTACATCTTTTAAAGTGTTTTCTGATAAAAACTCCCGTCTTTTTATTTAGGAAATCGCGTGGTAAATATTGTAGTGAGTATAAAGGCTGAATGTAGAACATGAAAAATTTGGTTAATTAAATTGAAGGTCGTTTTGAGAATTTAAGATATAAGTGAACTGTGAGATAATTTTGAATCGCACAAATCTATAAAACCGGTTTTTTAGAATTTTGGAAATAGTCGGATTCCAATTTGGACATTTGTGAGAGCGAAGAAAATACTTTCTTTATCAATTCAATGTGGATTTGTTATCTTTTAATATTCTGTAAATTATATAAATAATTAATTGGATTTATAACTATATTTAATCATGTTCTACAGTGTTCTGTTTTCTTCTAAGCTTTAATCATTCTTATTATGAAAAAATTGAATCAAAAATTAGTTGTTTTCTTCGGTCTTTGTCTTTTGTTTTTATGTAGTTGTAGTGTTTATCACTCCAAAACTTCAACCGCTGAACAAGCAGTAAATACGAATAACAAGGTAAAGATTCATACTGTTGATCAATCGGTTTATAAATTTAAAGAACTGGAAATGAAAGATAATGTCCTGCTTGGCATTACTAAAAAAAATTCCAAAACAGCACAGAAATATCCAGCTAAAACTGCTGTATTGGATATTGATAAAAACTTGGTTGGGATCCCATTAAATCTTCAAAATATAAAAGAGATACATACTAAAAACAATACGGTCTCTACCATACTTTCAATTGGAATTCCAGTAATCGTGACTTTTGTTGCCTTACTGGTTTTAGTTGCTACTTCACTTCCAGTAAGCTATTAACATTAATCTTTGATAAAATAATTATAGCCATTATAATTGGAGAAGAACCAATAGGATGATGATTATTCAATTTGGAAGCTGTGGGAAAGCAATAAATAAATTAAGAATTTCATGTAATTTTAAGCTATGGGAATTTGTTAATCAAATCTATCTTCAGTTATGAAAAATTTAAAGTTTCTACAATTATTATTATTTCTTTTTATTTTTTCAACTTCTGTCTTTAGCCAAGATAAGAAGCATGAAAAAATGGATAAAAAAACTAGCGATTATCTAATTTATACAGATCCTCAAGTAAAATTTACAGGCGGAATTAAAATGATCCCAATCACAACAGAGCAAGGAGTTTTTAAAGTTTATACTAAACAGGTTGGTAACCATCCAACCATGAAAGTATTGTTGCTTCACGGAGGTCCGGGCGGTACACACGAGTTTTTTGAGAGTTTTGATGGCTATTTGCCAGTAGAAGGGATCGAGTATTTTTATTATGATCAATTAGGTTCTTATTATAGTGATCAACCTACAGATAAAAGTCTATGGACCACAGAAAGATTTGTGGAAGAAGTGGAACAGGTTAGAAAAGCCTTAGGCTTGGATAGTGAAAATTTTTACCTTTTTGGCCAGTCTTGGGGCGGAATTCTCGCTATGGAATACGCACTTAAATATCAGGATAACTTAAAAGGACTTATAATCTCTAATATGATGTCCAGCGCACCAGAGTATAATAAATATGCTGAAGATGTAATTGGACCGCAAATGAATCCTGAAGTACTTACAGAAGTGAAAGATCTGGAAGCAAAAGGAGATTTTAATAATCCACGATACATGGAATTGCTTTTAAAGCATCATTATACCGAGCATTTATTGAGAATGCCGGTAGAAAAATGGCCAAATTCCATTAATAGAGCATTTGATCATTTAAACCCCGAAGTGTATGTATATATGCAAGGCCCAAGTGAATTTGGAATTGTTGGTGATGCTACATTAAAAAATTGGGATGTTAAGGATAGATTGAAAGAAATTAAAGTACCAACCTTAGTGATAGGAGCTAAATATGACACTATGGATCCTGAACATATGAAATGGATGTCTCAAGAGGTAGAGAATGGCCGATATTTATTTTGCCCAAATGGGAGTCATCTTTCTCAATATGACGATCAAGAACATTTCTTTCCAGGTCTAATTAATTTTGTTAAAGATGTAGATTCGGGAAATTTTGGTAAATAATAATGAAAAGCCCAAAAAACCATTTTAAAACTTAGAATTACAGAATTTGGAGTATCTAAAGTTCGTGTTTTTTAAAAGCGAAAATTAAACTTACCAAATCATAAATTATTTAAAAAAAAGTCCCATTTTGACTTAAGATACTTGTATAAGTAACTGTTTTGCAATGATTTAATATGTAATTTTAATGCTTAATTCTTCCCATAGCTGATTTGTTGAATGCTAATTTCTGATAACTATGAAAACCGCACTTCACTCCAAATTTCCATCTTTCCTTATTGTATTTTTAATTCTTATTCAAAGTTGCACGGTATATCATTCTGCTTCAGTAGATATATAAGAAGCATTGAAATCCCATAGTAAAGTAAAAATTAAAACCAACTCTAAGGAGATATATAGGTTCAAAAATATAATAGAGAAGGACAATTTATATTATGGAATCGCTAAAGCGAATCGAAATTCCAAAATACCATATCCAAAAAATGGAAAGGTGGAGAAATATTCGAAAAATTTATTTGCCTATCCATTAGAACTGAAAAAAATTAATAAAATATATACTAAGAATAGGGAGCTGTCTACAATTTTGTCCATAGGTATACCCTTGGTGATTGCTTCGACTACATTTATTTTAATAGTACAATCCTTAGACTTTGATTTAGGCTATGATAGTTTTTAAGTTATTAATAAATTTTTATGATTGTAATTAAATGTATAAAATCTCTTTAGTATAAGGAATGATAAAAAATTTTAACAAAATAATAATTTATTAATACATTTTTAATAACTTAGAGGAATAATTCTCTTTTTGTTAAAAGCTTATTCCTCGCTTCCCCCTCATTAAATATCCCAAATTACTTCTGTTTAAAACAGAGTAAAGTAAGTTCCACTTTTAGTTTTTAAAATCTTACCCTAGCCTTACGTTTTTTGAGACATGTAAGTTCTGCGTACTAGTATTAATTATCAAATTTGAAATTATGAAAACAATTAAAATGTTTGGGGTATTGTTATGTTTAGTGTTTTTTTCGATTTCCATTACTGCTCAGGAAAATGATAATTTTCAGAAATATCTAATACATGTAGATCCGGTAAGACCCTCCATGAAATCTGAATATGAAAAGACAGCTTCTAAATTTGTAAAAATGTGTAAGGACAATAATTTTTCACAGAACTTTATGACCTTAGTCGCAGAGGATAATAAGTATTATTATATATCTCCAATGGAAAATTTTGCCGAACTCGATAAAGACCCATTGGCCTCACTTAGGGAAAAAGTTGGAGCAGAAGAGTTTGAAAAACTGTTTAGAGATTTTGACCAATGTTACGATGAGCATAAGGATTTCGTGTTGTCATTAGATAATGAGCTTAGCTATATGCCAGATGGAATGACCACCATGATTGAAGGAGAAAATTACAGGGAAAATACCAGGTATTATTTTTCTCCTGCAGATGCCGATAAAGCAGAGGAAGTAGCAAAGGCCTTTAAAAAATTCTATTCAGATAATAATCTCAAGACGCATTATAGACTATATAGAAGTGGGTTTGGGGCAGATGGCACCTATTTTATGGTTGCAGTTGCTGCAAAGGATGCGATGGACATGGAGAGAAAAAGTGCAGAAGCGAGAAAAGCTATGGGTCCAAAAGCCGAAGAACTTTATGGCAACCTAAACAAAATACTTTTAAAGACTGAAACCATGAGAGGTTGGATTAGACCAGATCTCTCATATATAGCTTCCAATTAGATCAAGATGATTTACAGAAATCCTCAAGTTTTTTAATAACCTGCACTAACCATCTAATTTAATATTATGAAAACTATTTTTTACGGATTACTACTTCTGCCTTTTTTGGCAATTTCCCAATCAGAGGAATATGCAGTAGTTGAAAATGCATTAATTACTCCTAATGTTACAAAAATTGCAGAGTTGAATTCAGGTTTGGCAGCTCATAATAAAAAGTATCATAAAGATGGAGCATATAATGCTAATATATTTTTTATAGCTAATGGTCCAAATAATGGAAGCTATATTTGGTCTATGGGCCCCCTTCCGTGGAGCGCAATGGATGCTCGTCCTGAATTGGAAGGTCATGATGAGGACTGGAATAAGAATGTTTTACCTTATATGATGCCACAAGGAGAACAATATTACTGGAAATTCAATTCTGAGTTATCCAATTTTCCAGTAGACTTTACTTTGAATAAACTATTGGTAGATTACTATGATGTAAAACCATATCAGATGGAGAAGGCCATGAAAATATTAGAAAAGATCCAAAAAGTAATGCTAGATAAATTTCCTAAAGAGACATTCGGTGTATATACTAATGAGCTACCGAGCACAAAAGATGGGAAGGATATTGCATTTGTTTCTTTCTTTGATAAATCTAAGTGGATGGGGGATGATTGGAAATTCGCCGATAAGTATAATGAAGTGCATGGTGCTGGTAGTTTCGCAACTTTTCTTAAAGATTGGGAACAAGCAACACAGGGTAAAGAGTCTGAACTATGGTATTATAGAGCTGAACTTAGTGGTGGAAGTGGAGAAGTTAAAACCGAAAAATAGATTATATTATTACTAATTAGCCAGTGAAACCTCCAGCTTCATATTTAAGAAGTTGGAGGTTTTTCTATCAGAAGTATGTAAGGCTATTCTTAATTTTTGGAAAATATAATTGGAAAGTAAAATAATATCAGATAGTATTTGTGAATAATTAAGGATAAATGCAGCAGTTTAAATTTCTCATAGCATTTAGGATTAAGTATTTTAGCAAGAATAAAATTGAATTCTTTTGGCAGCCAAAAATCCCAAGCAGATCACTCCGTTAATGAAACAATATAACTCCATCAAGGTGAAATACCCCGATGCATTATTGTTATTTAGAATAGGAGATTTTTACGAAACCTTTGGAGAGGATGCTATAAGAACCGCTAGGATCTTAAATATTGTGCTTACAAAAAGAGGGAATGGCAGTGAAACAGAAACCGCTTTGGCAGGTTTTCCCCATCACGCCCTTAATACATATTTGCCAAAATTAGTAAAAGCAGGACTGCGAGTTGCAATTTGTGATCAGCTGGAAGACCCAAAGCTCACTAAAACTATAGTAAAACGTGGTGTTACCGAGTTGGTTACTCCAGGGGTAGCCATGAATGATGAGGTTTTAAATAGCAAGACCAATAATTTTTTATGCGCCGTACATTATGGTAAGAAGATCATGGGGATCTCTTTTCTTGATGTGTCAACTGGGGAGTTTTTAACCGCACAGGGTTCCGCAGAATATATAGATAAACTATTACAGAATTTTGGACCTAGCGAAGTACTTATTCAAAAAAATTATAAGAAAGAATTCACTAAAACCTTTGGTGATAGCTTTCATTGTTTTTATTTAGAAGACTGGGTCTTTAAACTAGATTATGGATATGAATCTTTAAATGAACATTTCAATACCAATTCCCTGAAAGGTTTTGGGGTAGATCATCTTGCAGAAGGCATTATTGCATCTGGAGCCATCTTATACTATTTAGGAGAAACGCAGCATCATAAGCTGCAGCATATAGCTTCATTAAATAGAATTGCTGAAGAGGAGTATGTTTGGATGGATCGTTTTACTATTCGAAATCTGGAATTATACAATTCCAATGCTCAAAATGCAGTTACTCTTCTGGAAATTATAGACAAGACCATTTCTCCTATGGGTGGAAGAATGATGAAGCGTTGGTTGGCATTACCTCTTAAAAATGCTGAAAAGATTAAAGCCAGGCATCAAGTAGTGAGCTATTTTATTCAGAATAAAGAAGAATTAGAACAACTTCAGAAACAAATAAAACGTATTAGTGATCTAGAGAGATTGATCTCTAAAGTTGCTACTGGAAAGATTTGCCCTCGGGAAGTAATTCATTTAAATAATTCTTTGGATGCTATTTTGCCTATCAAGAAATTGGCAATGAACTCTAAAGAAGAGTCGCTAAAAGTACTTGGTGATAAACTGCAAAGCTGTGAGGTTCTTAGAACCAAGATAAATGAAATGTTACATGAGGAAGCTCCCGTGAATATTGTGAAGGGGAATACTATTGCTAAAGGATTTCACACCGAGTTGGATGATCTAAGAAATATCGCATTTTCTGGCAAAGATTATCTTAATGATATGTTGGAGCGAGAGAGTAAAGCCACGGGGATCACTTCCTTAAAAATAGGGAGTAACAATGTTTATGGGTATTATATTGAAGTAAGGAACAGTCATAAAGATAAAGTTCCGGAAGAATGGACTCGTAAACAGACCTTGGTAAATGCAGAGCGCTATATCACTGAAGAATTAAAGGAATACGAAGGTAAGATCTTAGGTGCTGAAGAAAAGATCTTGCATCTAGAACAGGAATTGTTTGCGGGACTGGTAGATTGGTTAAGAGATTATATTAATCCGGTGCAGCAAAATGCGCGATTAATTGGTCAGTTGGATTGTTTGTCTTCATTTGCACAACAGGCGGTTCAGGAAAATTACAACAAACCTGAAATTGACGATTCCACAGAATTGGAGATCAAGAATGGAAGGCATCCGGTTATAGAAAAACAATTGCCTCACGGCGAACACTATGTCACCAATGATGTTTTCTTAGACAGGGATACACAACAGGTCATCATGATCACTGGTCCTAACATGAGTGGTAAGTCGGCTATTCTAAGGCAAACAGCACTAATAGTCCTTCTCGCGCAAATGGGAAGTTTTGTGCCGGCAGAAAGCGCTAGAATTGGATTGGTAGATAAAATCTTTACGAGGGTAGGAGCCAGTGATAATATTTCTATGGGTGAATCTACTTTTATGGTAGAGATGAATGAGACGGCAAGTATTCTAAATAATATTTCTGAACGCAGTCTGGTGCTGCTAGATGAGATTGGAAGAGGAACCAGTACTTATGATGGGATCTCCATTGCCTGGGCAATAACAGAATATTTACATGAACACCCGGCACATCCTAAAACCTTATTCGCAACCCATTATCATGAGCTTAATGAAATGGGAGATACTTTCTCTCGAATTAAGAATTACAATGTTTCTGTAAAGGAATTAAAGGATACGGTATTGTTTCTTAGGAAATTGATCCCGGGTGGAAGTGCACATAGTTTTGGGATACATGTAGCTAAAATGGCGGGAATGCCACAACAGGTAATAAGTAGAGCTAATAAAATTTTGAAAA
Source organism: Gillisia sp. UBA3175 (assembly GCA_002364325.1). Taxonomy (GTDB): domain Bacteria; phylum Bacteroidota; class Bacteroidia; order Flavobacteriales; family Flavobacteriaceae; genus Gillisia. The sequence goes on along the minus strand of DEXV01000006.1, from coordinate 46,387 downwards.
AGCTGGAGAAATCTCATAAAATGGAAGAATCAGGGGAGATCTTAAGAAATTCGGCTGAACAGGAGATGCAATTGAGTTTTTTCAATCTGGATGATCCTTTGCTTCAAGAATTAAAAGAGGAACTCTTGCATATTGATATTGATACACTTACGCCAATTGAAGCCTTGATGAAATTAAATGAAATAAAGCGGATGCTCTCAGGGAAACAAAAAGCCCGGATTTAAAGGCGATAATTTTGTAAAAAAACCTTTGGTATTATAAGAATTGTTTTAAATTTGCAACCGCAATAGGAAATTATTGCACTTCGGGAAACCGAAAAAACGTTCAGACAAATTGCGAAAATAGCTCAGTTGGTAGAGCGCCACCTTGCCAAGGTGGAGGTCGCGGGTTCGAATCCCGTTTTTCGCTCTGACAGGCGAAAAGTCGCTTTTTATAAAATCCACGCTCGGATGGTGGAATTGGTAGACACGTTGGACTTAAAATCCAATGATCAGCAACGGTCGTGCGGGTTCAAGTCCCGCTCCGAGTACAAAAACCCTCTTTATCTTTATGATTTTGAGGGTTTATTAGTTTTAAGAATTTCGTGTTTAAGGTTCTTTTAAGTTTTGAAAAAGAAAAAAACCGCAGGAGTGCGGTTTTTTTCATAATACTAAATTAGTATTAATTCATGTCGTCTGCTGCTTCTTCACCATTTACATCATCGGTGTTGTGCACTTCCTCGTCAATTTCATCTGCTACTTTCTCTGCCCCAGCTTCAATCTTCTCACCAGCCTTTTTAGCGTTTGTTTCAATGTCTTTACCAATAGACTCTAATGCGTCTTCAGTCTTTTCCTGAGTTGTTTCTCTACATGAGTAGATTGAGCTAGCAAAAATAGCTGCAAATAGGAATAAAAATATTTTTTTCATGTTATTAAGGTTTAATAGTTAAACTAAAAAAAGCCATCTCAATAAGTTAAGATGGCTTTAGAAAATTATGAATGTAAAAGACTACATGTCGTCATCAGCATTTACATCATCAGTTCCATTTACTTCTTCTTCTAACTCAGTTTCAGCATTCTCACCGGCAGCTTCAATTTCGTTTCCAGCTTCATCAGCTGCATCTTCCATGTCGTCTGCAGCAGATTCCATTGCATCTTCTGTTTTCTCTTCTGTAGTTTCTCTACAAGAATAGATTGATAAAGAGAAAACTGCAGCTAATAATAATAAAGATAATTTTTTCATTTTAAAATTTGTTTAATTAGTTGAACAACAAATTTAAACTAATTTTTAATTTTGCCAAGTACTCTTTTCAGTTAAATATTTCCAATATCTTTTTGGAACGTGTTGTAGGTGTAATTTCATATTTTTTCTTGACTTTATATTGGTGCTGGAAAAATATTCTTGCCATAATTTTTGAAATTCAATTTCTGAAGCCTTGTAAATACTGGGGTTATTTCTGTCTATTGAAAATGTTTCATGAAAATCCAAATTTATAAATTCGGTTTTCAGAAGGTTATAAAAAATTCCAAAATTTCGATTTAAATCATAAATAATCCATTTTTGGTCGGCATAACGGGCTTCAAAGTGGGGCAAAATGATAGGTAAAACGTTAAAATCTGGTTCTATTGTAGCAAAAAAAATCTCGTCATGGGTTAATTTAAATCTTACAAAAGCTTCCATTCGGTGTTTTTCTCGATGAACTTGTTTAGCAATTTGATTGATTTTTAGAACAATATGATTTCCAAAATCCTTGGTTGAGAATTTTTCATCTTTAAAAACAAGCTTAATGTAGGATAATAGATCCATTTCAATTCCTTCTTTCTCGCTTAAAAAAACCCAATAGAGTTGTCTAGTTCCTGAGGCAGCGATTCTTTTCTTCAATGCATTTTGTACCCGGTTTGCTTTTTCTAGATCTGTTATAACTACTTCATTTTTTCCAAACATAGAAGCTTGCATTAAATTTTCCAAAGTAATTGTATGAACCTCTAGGTTCTGTTCGAAAGTCTGAAAAACGCAGGTTAGAAATCCTTCATAAGTGCCATCATAGCCTAAACTCATTATAGTTTTCATGGAGTGAATAGTTTTAGCTGAATCCCATAATCATCTCTAAATTTACTTGCTGAATTTTGAAGAATGAATCCTTTTATTTGATCAGGACTTAGATCTCTTCGCTCGAAAGATTTAGAATTACAGGTTATAAAGTATTTTGCTCTATTTAAGGCGATCCCAATCTTTTTAAGATGTTCCCAACTAAGATTTCTAAATTTTCTGGCTTCAATTATTTTATGAACCGATTTCATTCCAATCCCCGGAACTCGTGCTAATAATTGTTTATCTGCTTTATTGATGTCTAAAGGAAAGATATTTTGATTGCGTAAAGCCCAGCTTAGTTTGGGGTCTACATCCAGATCTAGGTTTTGATGTTGTTCATTTAATAACTCTCGAATATCAAAACCATAAAATCTGAGCAACCAATCTGTTTGATAAAGTCTGTTTTCTCTTAATAATGGCACCGGACTACCAAGTGCCGGCAATCTGGAATCATTAGTTACTGGAATATACCCAGAATAATATACCCGTTTCATTTTAAATTTTTGATAATAGTAAGCGGCAGAATACATAACATCTCGGTCACTTTCTCCTGTTGCCCCAACAATCATCTGGGTGCTCTGTCCTGCCGGAGCATATTTTGGAGTACTCCTAATTATCTTTTTTTCGCTTTGATAGATCTGAATAGCATTTTTTACCGCTTCCATAGGCTTTATAAAATCTTCATGCTTTTTATCTGGCGCCAGAAGTTTTAGTCCTGAAATAGTTGGGATCTCGATATTTACTGAAAGCCTATCTGCATATAAACCTGCTTCCTGCATGAGTTCATCACTGGCTCCCGGAATAGATTTTAAATGAATATACCCGTTAAAATTTTCTTCCAATCTCAATTTTTTTGCTACTTGTACCAAGCGTTCCATAGTATGATCTGGACTTTTAAATATTCCTGAACTCAAGAAAAGTCCTTCTATGTAGTTACGTCTATAAAAATTCATTGTGAGACTTACTACTTCTTCAATTTTAAAAGCAGCTCGTTTTATATCGTTGCTTTTGCGGGTGACACAATAAGCACAATCGAAAATGCAATGATTGGTCAATAAAATCTTTAGTAAAGAAACACAGCGTCCATCTTCTGTATAACTATGGCAAATACCAACGCCGTCGCTATTTCCTAGCCCTCCTTTATTCGCACGTTTACTACCACTACTGGAACAGGAAATATCATATTTAGCAGCATCTGCTAAAATGTTCAGTTTTTCTTTAATCCTTTCAAAAGACATAGTTTTTCTTTTTGGTTTAGCTTTAATTCTTTTTTATCTTCTAGACTTTTCATTTTCTCTATTCGATGCCCGGTTGCTAGATTATTTTCAGAGAATCTAGGATCGGTGATGTAGGCTTCTTTTCTCATTCTACTTACTTCAATGCTTAAAAAATCGAATTCTTCGGTAACCTTTCCGAGCATTGCATAAATACCTCGACCTCTAAAATTGTATTTTTCTGCAACAGGAGGAAAGAGAATAGTATCGAAAAAATAACCATCCCGATCTATAAAAGTTCCAAAATACATGGGTTTTCCTTTTGCTGTTCGGGTGTTCTTTACGGTTACCAAATACCCATAAATCAAAATATCTTTGTTGAGGAATTGTGCCAGGTCTTTTTGGCCTAACCTGTTTTTGGGTTCTTCCAAAAGCAACTCAAAATGACTGCAAAGCGGAAATCCTAAGAGCTCTATTTGTTCGAAAGCTTCTTCTAGACGGGTGGTGTGTAATGCCGGCAAACTGAATTTTTTATGCTGAGGAACAAAAAGTGGAACTTGATGAGTTTTTTTAGCTTTCTTGCTCAATTTAAAATGGGCTTCCCATAATAGTTTATACTTGTCTATTCCGGTGAATCTAAATGCATTTATCCTTATAAGTATGCTTAATTGCTCGATGCTAATAGGCACCCGATCTATAAAATTTTCTAAGGAATTAAATTTTCCTTGAAAATTCCTGTTCTCCAGAATGCGTTGTGCAGCGCGATGCTCAAGTTCTTTTAAATTCCCAAATCCTAAATAAAGGGTTTTCACTTTTATCGTATTATGATAATCTCCTTCATTAATGCATGGTGGTTCTATGTTTGCTCCATTCATTTTGGCTTCATGTACATAGAGCTCGGTAGAATAAAAACCGCCTCCATTATTAAGTGTAGCCACCATATATTCTAAAGGGAAATAGGCCTTTAAGAATAAACTCTGATAACTTTCTACCGCATAACTGGCAGAATGACCCTTGGCAAAGGCGTAGCCGGCAAAACTCTTGATCTGATCCCAAACCTCAAAAATGGTCTTTTCTTCAATCCCTTTTTTCTGACAATTGGAGATAAATTTTTCTTCCACTTGTTTAAATTCGTCTCTAGATCTATATTTCCCGCTCATTCCGCGGCGTAAAACATCTGCTTCCCCAAGACTTAATCCTGCAAAAAAATGTGCTACTTTAATTACATCTTCTTGATATACCATAATACCATAAGTGTCCGGCATTATTTTGGCTAGCTCTGGGTGAGCATTACTGCGTCTTTCGGGATATCTATGTCGTAAGATATACTCTCGCATCATTCCGCTCTTTGCTACTCCCGGTCTAATTATAGAACTTGCAGCTACCAAGCCTAGATAAGTGTCGGTTTCAAGTTTTTTAAGGAGCATGCGCATTGCGGGAGATTCTACATAGAAGCAACCCACGCAGGAAGCACTTTTTATAAGCTGATTTACCTTAGGATCTTTTTTAAATTTATTTACATCATGAATATCGAATGCCTCCGCATTAGGTTGGTTTTGAGCGATGATGTCCAGCGAATCCCGAATCTTTCCCAAGCCGCGTTGCGCCAGAATATCGAATTTGTACAACCCAACATCTTCTGCAATAACCATATCGAACTGCACGGTGGGAAATCCTTTTGGTGGTAGATCTAGGGCAGAGAAATTGGAAAGTGGTTTGTTAGAAATAAGGATCCCGCCAGCATGAATGCTTAAATAATTAGGCATTCCTTGAATAAGCTCGCCGTATTTTAGAACAAGCTTATGAATTTCATCTTGCTCATTTTTTGGAAGATATCCATCACATAATTTATCGATATCTTCCTTTGGTAACCCAAAAACTTTTCCTAGTTCACGGATCACGGCTTTGCGCTGAAAAGTATTATACGTTGCTAGAAGCGCAGTATGTTTAAATTCTTCAAAGATAAAACGAGTGATATCTTCCCTGTCATTCCAGGAAAAATCTATATCAAAATCTGGTGGACTCGTGCGGTATTCATTTATAAAACGCTCAAAATACAGGTCTAGTTCTATGGGGTCTACTTCGGTTATTTGTAGTAAATAGGCCACAATACTATTGGCACCACTTCCTCTTCCTACATAGAAATAAGCCTTTTCGCGTGCGTATTCGCAGATACGCCAGTTAATTAAAAAGAAAGAAACGAAATGCAGTTCTTTGATCACTTTTAATTCTGAAGCCAATCTTTGTTGAACTTCTGTAGTGATCTCTGGATACCGAATTTCGAGTCCTTTTTCACAGAGCGCTTCCAGCAGTTCTTCATCTTCTGCTTCGCTGGCAGTATATAATTTCTGGTTTTGAGGAATTCTATTGGTAGAAAAATCGAAATGGATCTCACATTGATCTAACAGGTCTTGGGTGTTCTCAAGAATAAATTGAAAGTCGGAAAACTTCTGCTTCAATTCTTCTATAGGGATCATGTATTCTTCCTGTCCAGCTTGCTCGTCTGGAGAAAGTTTGCTCAACAATGTGTTATTGTCTATAGCTCGTAGTAATCTATGCGCATTAAAATCTCGCTTATTTCTGTAGGTTACAGGTTGTAATACCACCAGTTTTCCAGTGAGTTCCCGAAGTTTAGAGAAGCGCAATTTTCTTAGCTCTGCAATAGAAACTCCTATAAACTCATGTGCTTCAAATTTTATGGTTTCTGAAGTGAGTATTTTTTCAAAAGGATAAATTATAAAGGCATTTTTAAAGAAAGGCGCTTTGCTAGGAATAATAGATTTTTGCTGAAGATGTCCAGACAAAAATTCATTTATTTCTTGAAAACCTTCGTTATTCTTGGCAATAGCAATATATTCTTGTTTAGCGCCATTTCTAAAATCTATCCCCAAGACTGGGGCTACTCCATACTCTTTAGAAGTGCGAACAAAATTTAAACAAGCAGAAGTGTTGTTTATATCTGTAAGCACTAATTTTTCTACATGATTGTTCTGGGCCAATTCCAGTAATTCAATTTCTGAAAAGGTGCCAAAACGCATGCTGTAATAGGTATGGTTGTTTAAATACACGTGCTTGTTCTTAAATTATTGTGTTCTGTGTGCTAATACCACGGGAGGTTCTCCGTTAAAAGGATTGGTTATTCTTCCAATGGTCTTTGCGCCTAAAGAAGCAGCGCGCAACACGCTTCTGTCTCCATATCTATTTCTAATGTTGTCCATGGCATTGTACAAGTGCAGGATCTCTTCATTATCGTCAAATAGGTTTATTTGGTAATTTCCCCCTGCTAAATGACTAAAGCGTATCCCGATGAGCCTTACTAAAAGTCGGCGGTTATATAATTTTTTAAAGAGGTCCTGGATCTTTGGCAACAAAATATGATCGGCACTGGTGTAGGGGATCTTGAGTTGTTTGGTATAGGTGTTAAAATCTGAATACCTTATTTTTACTGCAATGCAGGCGGTTAATTTGTCTCCGCGCCTTAATTGATAAGCAAGGTTCTCTGTCATTGCTATTAGAATGGCGTTTAGCCTGTTTACATCTATAGTATCACGATCAAAAGTGCGTTCAGTCGAAATAGATTTTCGTTCGCAATAGGGGATCACTGGAGTGTTGTCTATGCCTTGCGCGCGTTGCCAGATGGTAGTGCCATGAGCACCCAGTACTTTTTGCAACATTTCTAAAGGCATTTCTTGAATGGTCTTTATTTGGCGTACTCCCAAATTTCTTAGTGTTTGGTAAGTTTTATCTCCTACCATGGGAATTTTTTTTACAGATAGCGGAGCTAAAAATTCCTTTTCAAAACCAGCATCGATTTTTAGTTGATTGTTAGGTTTAGCTTCATTTGTGGCAACTTTGGAAACTATTTTGTTTACAGAAAGTCCGAAGGAAATTGGTAATCCTGTTTCTCTTATTATTCTGCTTCGTAATTCTGAAGCATATTTATAGCATCCAAAAAACCGATCCATTCCAGTGAGATCTGCATAAAATTCGTCGATGCTAGATTTTTCAAAAAGAGGCACATCTTCCTTTATTATATTGGTAACATCTGTAGAGTATTTGGTGTACGTACTGGCGTTTCCTCTAATCACTGTTGCTTCAGGACAAAGCTGGCGTGCTAATTTCATAGACATTCCAGAGTGAACGCCAAAGGCTCTGGTCTCATAACTACATGCAGCTACTACGCCACGATCACTCGTGCCACCTACCAATAAAGGCCTATGGAGCAATCGGGAATCTATTAATCGTTCTACAGAGACGTAAAAAGTGTCTAGATCCAGATGTAATACTGTTTTTGTCATTTCTTTGAATTCCAAAGCTTGACTTGGAATGATTACAAAATTATGGAATTATTCCTATATGTTGGAATAATTCCATTGTTAAAATTGGAGTTATTCCAAAAAAAAGTATATTTGTGTATGGGAACAGATATAACACTAGAAGTCAAGCGGTTTAAAGAAATTCGTGACGATCATAACTTTACTCAAAGTGAATTTGCCGATCTACTGGGAATTAAAAACTCTACGGCAGATATAGAACGTGGTCGTACCAAATTATCTGGGAAGATAGTTGCAGAACTATTGAAGCAATTTGGAGTAAATCCACTTTGGTTGTTCGGAGAAAGCGCTCAGAAATATCTTCAAATAAATAAAGGAGATGTTAGTCCTAAAGTAGTTACCGTTAATAGCGGAGAGGAAGAAAATATTGTTCTTGTAAATCAGAAAGCAGCAGCGGGGTATCCACATAATGTACAGGATGTAGAATGGTATCAGCAATTACCTGCGTTCGATATTCCATTGCCAGAATATAGAAATGCTTCTTATAGAGGATTTCAAGTAGAAGGAGATAGTATGATGCCAAACCTAAGACCCGGCGAATGGGTATTAGGAAAAGCGATTCCTAACATTGGAGAGATAAGCGCAAATAAGATATACGTAGTTGTACTCTATGATTCAGTTTTAGTAAAGAAGATCCAAAAGCTAGATGATCCTTTTAAAATAATGCTGATCTCTATAAACGAGGAGTATGCCCCGGTAGAAGTTAAAATTGGAGATATTCAGGAATTATGGCAGGTGAATAGTAAACTTACCTTTAGCATAGATGCAACTTCAGAAAGTGGTTTATTAAGACAGCTTCAGGAATCTATGGAGGAACTAAAGAGCGAATTCAAAACTTTTAAGCATTAAAAAAATCCATCTTGGTTAGAGATGGATTTCTTAATAATTCAGTTAATGTAAAGAGGCTAGTTAGTCTACTGCATCTTCTACATCATCAGCTACCTTTTCTACAGTCGATTTTTCACGACATGAGGTTAACACAATACTAGTAGTAAAGGTAAGCGCTAATAAAAAAACAATTTTTTTCATAATTTAAGTTTTCAGTTATATTTAATTAAAACTTTATTATCGCCACTAATATTACTTACTAGAAAGCAGCTAGAAAATTATAGTTGCCAATAGTACCAGTAAAATAATTAGTTATCGTCTCCGTCAAGTTCTTCACCTACTTCGTTTGCTGCATTGTCCACTGCATCACCAGTTTCGTTAGCTGCATTTTCAATAGCATCTCCCGTATCATCAGCTGCTTCTTCTAGGTCATCACCTACATCATCCATGTCGTCTTCCATGTCGTCGCTCATTTCTGTATCTTCAGCTTCTTTTGCAGTATCTCTACATGAAGTGAAAAATGCGCTAAGCGTAAACGCAGTTGCTAGTACTAAAATTGACTTTTTCATAAGTTTAAATTTAATTAGTTATTGGTTTGATTAGCCTCCTATTAATTTTTTACAGAAATAGGATATAAATATATATAAAAATCAATAAAAAGATAATTTTTATTGAAATAAGGAATCCGCTAGTTATCGTCTCCTATCTCTTCTATTGTTTTATCTACTTCTTTGTTAACTTCAGAATCAACTTTTTCTGCCGTTCTTTCTAGTATACCTTTTCTTTCTTCAACAGGCGCTGCCTTTTCAGTTTCTACTCGAACTTCTTTAATAATTACAGTTTCTTTCTCTGCTTCCTTGTTATCTCTACAAGAGACAAAAGCGGTGGTAGCGGTAAGTACAAAAGCTGCTAAATAAATTACTTTTTTCATGTTATGACTATTTCAAATTATACTTCGAAATTACCACTTATTAAAATGCAGAACTCCAATATTTAGAATATTTTAATACAAAAGGAGGGTTTTAGCTATAATTGATGTTAAATTTTATGAGTTTTAACATAATTTTCTTTCAAATAATCTTCTATTATCTGCGTTGCACCTCGGTTGTTTTTAATAAAATTTCCCGCAATTTTTCCGGAGCTTTTTCTAAAATTTGGCTCATCTATAAGCCTATTTAATACCGAATTTAATTCTTCTGAAGAAGTAACAGCAAACAGTCCATGCAGCGATTGCAACTGTTTTGCTTCAGGAAACTTATTAAAATTATTGCCAGTAACTATTGGGATGGAGAAAGCAGCAGGTTCCAAAATATTATGTAAACCGGTAGTTCCCACAGCTCCACCTACAAAGGCAACATCTGCATAGCTATAAACCTTGGTAAGTAACCCAATAGTGTCCAGAATTAGAACTTGATATTTAGCAAGAGAATTATTCCTTTTTTCTGAAAAAGTAATAGAGGAGGCTGGAATTGTATTCTGAAATTTTTTAATACGCTCTGGATCTATAGTATGTGGTGCGATAATTATTTTAATGTCTAAGTTTTTCTGAAGCAAGAAATTCTTAATATATTCTTCTTCTTCTGGCCAGGAGCTACCCGCTACGATACATAATTTATTATCTAAAAATTCTTTAATAAAGTCTAACTTATTGTTTTGCTTAAGCTGGTTAGAAACTCTATCAAATCTGGTATCTCCACTAATACTTACATTTTTGTAACCTATAGAATTCAACAATTGCTTAGAATTTTCATTCTGCACAAAGAAATGATCAAAAGCAATTAATGGTTTTTTAAACCAAGAAATATCGGATTTAAAAAATACATGATCTGCTCTAAATCCTCCTGAAACTAATAGGGTAGGGATATTTCTTCTATTTAATTCATTTAGAAAGTTTGGCCAAAAATCATATTTAATGAAGATGCTTAAAGCAGGATGTGCAAGTTCTAAAAATTCTTTGGCATTGGCTACAGTATCTAATGGAAGGTAAACAACAGCGTCTGCTGGAGTTGAGTATTTCTTGACTTCATATCCAGAAGGAGAGAAAAAGCTAAGTATTATTTTATGCGAGGGAAACAATTCCCTTACTGTATTTATTATAGGCAATCCTTGCTCATATTCTCCCAAAGATGCCACATGGAACCATATTACTTGATCTTGAGGGTTTATTGCTGCTCTTAAAATTGAGAAAGTTTCTTTGCGACCTTCTACAAATAATTTCATTTTTGGATTGAATAATTTAGTGATCGGAAGTAATTTCTCCGCTAACCAAATCAATATGTTATAAAGTGTTTGCAAACTTTTTAATTTGATTGCTAAAATACCTCTTTCCTAAAAATAGCATTGGTGGAAGATGCTATATTTTGTATTTTCGTGGCACTTCAAGAAATATTAGATGAAAAAGATACAAATGGTCGACCTCCAGGGTCAATATAGCTCAATAAAAGACCAAATTAACAACTCACTTCAGGAAATAATGGATACTTCCGCATTTATTAATGGTCCCGAGGTGCAAAAATTTCAGAAAGAGTTAGAAGAATACTTAGGCGTTAAGCATGTAATTCCATGTGCGAATGGTACAGATGCGCTTCAAATTGCAATGATGGGACTTGGTTTAAAACCAGGAGATGAAGTGATCACTGCCGATTTTACCTTTGCTGCTACTGTAGAAGTTATTGCGTTACTTCAGCTAACTCCAGTTTTAGTGGACGTAGAGCCAGATAGCTTTAATATAGACCCTGAAGCAATTAGAAAGGCAATTACTTCAAAAACAAAAGCTATTGTACCTGTTCATTTATTTGGACAAACGGCTAATATGAATGCTATTATGGAGATTGCCAAGGAGCATAATCTTTATGTAATTGAAGATAATGCCCAAGCAATTGGTGCCAATTTTCACTCGAAGGAAGGGAAGACCATTAAAACTGGCGCTATTGGCCATGTAGGTTCTACCTCTTTCTTTCCATCTAAAAATTTAGGATGCTATGGAGATGGTGGTGCAATTTTTACTAATGATGATGAATTGGCTCATACCTTAAGAGGAGTGGTGAATCACGGGATGTATGAAAGGTATCATCATGATGTGGTGGGTGTGAATTCTAGACTAGACAGTTTTCAGGCAGCTGTACTAAGAGCAAAATTGCCTAAATTAAATATGTATAATGAAGCTAGAAAAGCTTCAGCATTTAAATATAATGAAGCTTTTAGAGGTGAGAAGCATGTTCAAACTCCAGTTAGAACAGGTGATTGTGACACTCATGTTTTTCATCAATATACATTAAAGATAACCAATGGGATGCGTGATGAATTGGTGAAACACTTAAATGAGCAGGAAATCCCTTGTGGAGTGTATTACCCAATTCCGCTACATAGCCAGAAGGCCTATATAGATTCAAGATACAATGAAGCCGATTTTCCAGTGACCAATCAGCTGGTGAAAGAGGTGATCGCTTTACCAATGCATACCGAATTAGAAGACGATCAAATTGCTCATATCGCTAAAACGATTAAAGATTTTATAAATAAATAAATCAACTTATGAGAACATTATTATCAATTTTTTGCGGACTAATAGCTGCTACTACCTTACAAGCTCAGGATATTTATATTCAAAGCGGAAAAATTGTAGATACCAAGAATGGAAAGATATTACAAGAGAAAACCATTGTGGTATCTGGAAATAAAATAAAAAGTATCGAGAACGGCTTTGTCCAGCCAAAGAATGAAAGTGATAGCTTAATTGATTTAAGAGACATGACCGTGCTGCCAGGATTAACAGATATGCATGTGCATATGGAAGAAGAAACTAATCCCGGAGCATATTTGGAGCCATTCACTTTAAATGAAGCCGATAGGGCTTTCAATTCCTTAAGCTTTGCTAAAGCAACGCTATTGGCCGGTTTCACCACAGTGAGAGATCTTGGTGGAAGTGGAGTGAACATTTCATTGAGAAATGCCATTAATAAGGGAAAGGTGGTTGGTCCAAGAATTTTTACTTCTGGTAAATCTTTAGCAACAACCGGAGGTCACGCAGATCCAACAAACGGATTTAACCGTGAGTTAATGGGAGATCCGGGACCAAAAGAAGGTGTGGTAAATGGAGTAGAGGATGCTAAAAAAGCAGTAAGACAACGTTATAAAAATGGCGCCGATCTTATTAAAATAACCGCTACTGGTGGTGTGCTTAGTGTAGCTAAATCTAGCTCTAATCCTCAATTTACTATTGAAGAAATAAAAGCGATCACAGAAACCGCAAAAGATTATGGATATCATGTTGCAGCTCACGCCCATGGTGACGAAGGTATGCAACGTGCGGTTAAAGGTGGAGTAAAAACCATAGAACATGGTACCTTAATGAGCGAGCAAACCATGGATCTTATGAAGGAATATGATGCTTACCTTGTTCCAACTATTACCGCCGGGAAAGAAGTTTCAGAAAAAGCTAAGATAGCAGGCTATTATCCAGAGATCATCGTTCCAAAAGCTTTGGAAATAGGTCCGAAAATTCAGAATACTTTTAGTCAAGCCTTTAAAAGAGGAGTTGGAATTGCCTTTGGAACAGATGCCGGTGTTTATCCACATGGACAGAATGGAAAGGAATTTGGATTTATGGTGGAAGCAGGAATGCCTGCAATGAAGGCTATTCAAAGCGCAACAATTACTCCAGCACTTATTTTAAAAATGGAAAAAGAATCTGGGCAACTAGCTCCAGGTTTTTTTGCAGATATAATTGCAGTTAAAGAAGATCCAACACAGAATATTAAAACATTAGAGGATGTTCAATTTGTAATGAAAGAAGGAAAAATCTATAAGAACCTTTAATTATGGCTCAAATAATAAAAAAGCCCTCCTCAGAAATGAGAAGGGCTTTTTATATTTACTTCAATGCAAAACAGCATAAATTTTTATTAAGATAACAAAGCAGAACTCACTTCTGCATTTCGATCTATTTTCTTCACTAAGCCTTGTAATACTTTTCCAGGTCCAATTTCTATAAACTCGGTAGCGCCATCTGCAATCATATTTCTAACAGATTGGGTCCATTTAACCGGTGCAGTAAGTTGGAATATTAAATTCTGCTGAATCTCTTCCGGACTGGTCACAGCAAAAGTGCTTACATTTTGATAAATAGGGCAAATAGGCTTATTAAAGATGGTTGCTTCTATCGCTGCGGCTAATTCCTTTCTTGCCGGCTCCATTAATGGAGAGTGAAAAGCTCCTCCAACTGGTAAAATCAAGGCGCGTTTGGCTCCTTTTTCCTTTAGAACTTCGCAAGCTTTTTCAACGGCATTAATATCTCCAGAGATCACTAGTTGGCCAGGGCAATTATAATTTGCGGCAACTACGGTTCCTTCAATATCTGCACAAATAGCCTCAACCATTTCATCTTCCATTCCTAGAACTGCAGCCATGGTAGAAGGTTCTATCTCACAAGCTTCCTGCATTGCCATTGCTCTTTTGTACACCAATTTGAGTGCTGCTTCAAAATCTAAGGTCTTATTTGCAACTAAAGCGGAGATTTCTCCTAAGGAATGTCCAGCAACCATATCTGGCTTAAAAGAATCGCCCATTATTTTACTTAAGATCACCGAATGTAAAAATATAGCTGGTTGGGTTACTCTTGTTTGTTTAAGATCTTCCGCAGTTCCTTCGAACATCACATCGGTTATAGGAAATCCTAAAATGGAATTTGCTCGTTCAAAAAGTTCTTTGGCTTCAGAATAGTTCTGGTAAAGATCTAATCCCATTCCAGTAAACTGTGCTCCCTGTCCTGGGAAGATATATGCTTTCATAATTTTCAATTAAAAAGCTAAAATAGAAATAAAAAAAAAGACCTCATAACAAAGAATGTTATAAGGTCTTTTCTAACTATTTATATTCTTACAAATTCAGCTTTCCTTTTTGTCCAACGTCAACTTTATCACCAGTAAGGGTTGCAAGTCCCATTTTAAATAAGGCGATATATTTATTTTGTTTTGTATCCCAGTAATAAGCTTCACTCGGAGCAAATTTTATGGCAGTGATATTCGGATCATTCTTGTCTTTAAACCAAGCGTCATCACTCTTACTATAAAGTTCGTGAATAATGTCTTTATCATTATGGATGCTGGCAGAACCATAGATACTAATAAATTCCATATCAGAATTATCGCTGTACAAAAGCTGCGTTTTTGAATCTTGTGATATATTGGAGTTGTGCTCGCTATTTTTTCCACTTAAGAACCAAATATTACCAGCTTCATCAACTTTTTTAGTAGACATAGGAATGGCACTAATTGGTTTGGTATTCAAATCGGTTAGCATCATGCAAAAATCGATATCATCCACCAATTTTCTCATTTTCTTCAACGCTTCCGTATTATTTAAATTTTCTGTACTCATAATTGCTTCTTTTTACTGCAATTTAAGCACTGTAGGTTACAGAATGCGCTAAGGAACTGCCAAAACTATATTGAGGTTTGTTAAGAATTGTGAAAAAAGAAAATTGAATAACTATTTCTTCCTTCTAAGATAGGTGAGGTAGGAGAAGTCATATTTATGTTTATCATCTTTTTCATGAAGTTCTTCATTTACCAATTCCCATTTAATATCATCTATCTCAGGGAAAAACGTGTCGGCCTCGAAAGTTCCATGAACTCTAGTAAGCTCGATCTTATCTGCAACATCCATCGCCATTTTATAGATCTCACCACCACCAATTACAAAGGGTTGCGAATCTCCTTTACTAAAATCGATTGCACGCTCTAAGGAATGTAGAGTAACAATTCCTTCTTTCTTAAAATTATCTTTTCTGGTAATAACTAGGTGCGTTCTATCTGGTAAGGGTTGTGGAAACGAATCAAAGGTTTTTCTTCCCATTATTATATGGTGCCCTGTGGTAAGTTTTTTAAATCTTTTAAAATCGTCTGGAAGATGCCACACCAAACCATTGTCTTTTCCAAGTGCATTATTTTCTCCGGCAGCAGCAATTATTGTTAGCATCTCTTTAATATTTAGTTCGTGAATTATCAGGAGAAGTATATCCAGTTTTACTATTTGTATCTAAAGTCGAATTTGCCTGAGTAGATAACGGATATTCTTTATCAACTTTAAGTTGTAGTTCTGCAATACGTTCCTTTTGCTTGGCTACTAGTTTTTCTAATTGTTTCTGCTCCCATTCTTTACCCATAAAACTGTTGATAACCCAAACATTTACAGCATGTATCAGAAAGAAAAATGTCCAAGCAAGAATTGCCCAAACAAACCAATTATAGCCCAGTGGCATAAAATCTTCTCTGTAACCTATTACAACATTCACCACTATTAGTAGAATAGCACCTACCAAAAAAACCACAAAATGTTGTAGCAATCTTTTTTTCTGAATCGAGCGAATGCGTGCATATTCATACATTTGGCGTGTATCTACATCTATTTTTGAGGGGTTTTTCTTTTTAGAAAACATAATTAAAAGTACTTTAGTGGTAACCAAATTTACAGATTTTTTGGCCCAATGTTAAAGCGCTTATGAAGAAATTAAGAAAACCATTTCCCGTTCTTAGAAATTACACCTATTTAAATACCGCTTCCTGTGGATTATTATCAGAAAAAGTATTTGAATATAGGCAAGAGCATGACCTTGATTTTTTGGTATACGGAAGCATCCATAGAGACAAACAGGGGAAGGTCTTGGAGAGTGTTCGGGAAACAGTCGGGAAATTCTTTAACTGCGCACCAAATAGAGTTGGGCTTATCAATAATTTTTCAAGCGGTTTTAATACGCTTTTAGAAGGTTTAGATTCTTCAAAAAAGATCTTATTGCTTAAGCAGGATTATCCCTCGATAAATTGGGCAGTAAATTCTAGAGATTTTCAGATATGTTATGCAAACATCGATGAGAATTTAGAAAAGAATATTGAAGAAGCATTATTGGAAAATAAACCAGACGTTTTTGCTTTCAGTATAGTGCAATATGAAAATGGGATTAAATTGGCGACTTCCTTCTTAACTGAAATGAAAACGAAATTCCCAGAAACCTTGTTTGTTGCAGATGGTACTCAATTTATTGGCACAGAATGCTTCGATTTTGATAGGTCTAAGGTTGATGTTTTAATAGCAAGTGGTTATAAATGGATGAATGCGGGATATGGAAATGCTATTATGCTCTTTCACGAAGATGTACCTAAAAAGATAGATCCAAAAAGTGTTGGATTTAATTCTCTTCAGGGAAAATACAAAGCACACGAAGGGAATTTTTTAGGAAAATTTGAACCAGGACATCAAGACACCCTGAATTTTGGGAGTATAATGGCAGCTATAAAATTCAGAAATGATGTGGGAATGAAAGTGGTGGAAGATAGAATTAAATTGCTTTCAGTAAAAGCTAAACAAGAACTTACAGATTTAGGATTGTTGGAACAAACCGTAATAAACAGAAAAGAACATTCTTCTATATTTAATATTGGTGGTGATAAAGAGTTGCTCCAGCATTTAACGAGCAATAATATTATTTGCTCATTAAAAGATCCAGGAGTACGAGTAAGTTTTCACTATTATAATACCGAAGAAGAGATCGATCTTCTGGTGGCAGTATTGAAGGATTTTTATAAAAAATAATTATTTTATCACTTTAATTTCTTTCCAGAAGGCTACATAATTTTCTATCGGTTTAGCAGCATGACTAGCCTGTGGGTAATACCAAGCTGAGTCTTTATTAAGTTTACCATCTACCTCTACATTAAAATATGAGGCTTCTCCCTTCCAAGGGCAGCGGGTTGTCTTATCGCTAGGATTAAAATATTCCGACTTTATAGATTCCATAGGAAAGTAATGATTGTTCTCTACCACTTTGGTGTCTTCACTTTCTGCAATAATTGTATCGTTCCAAATAGCTTTCATAATTAGGTATTTTTGGTTTTTACAGGATTATTTTTTCCTGAAAATATAATTTTTATAATAATTCTCTTTGTCAGAAAATGAAGTTGATACTTTTAGATCCGCTTGATTTGCCAGCCATTCTACTACTGCATCATCATACTTTTGAGAGATCTCTGTATGTATACTTTCCCAAGCTTCAAAACTTACGGTTAGTTCCAGATCTTTAATAGTAACAGTTTGTTCCTTAATACTCATTAAAAAACTTTTCGCAGTTCCGGTTTCTGGATCATAGGTTTCCCAGTGGGAAAATGAATCCAGATCGAAATTCCCCTGAAGTTCGGTATTTATTCTTTCTAATAAATTTTTATTGAAAGCTGCTGTAATTCCTGCTTTATCATTATAGGCATCTAATATGATCTGCGGATCCTTCTTTTGATCGAAGCCCATGAATAACATATCTTCCGGACTCATAGCGACCTGAATTTGTTTCAGGAAATCTATAGCATCTTTGTGAAGCAAATTTCCAATATTGGAACCTAGCACTAGGATCACCTTTTTTCTTGAGTTATAATCGGCTAAACGCTCTAAGGTCTTAAAATAGGTCCCTTGTTGAGGTTTAGTTCTAACTGTTGGAAGTTCATTTTTTATAGATTGTTCTAGATCGTCCAAAGCATTTTGGCTAATATCAACAGGTAAATAATCGAAAACTACTTTTTTATCTGCTAGATATTTTAGCAATAGTTTTGTCTTTTTACCATCACCAGCACCAAGTTCAATAAGATCGAAGCCATTAGGACCTTCAAAAGCATCAGCAATTTCTTCGGTATTCGATTTTATGATATTATACTCGCAGTTGGTTAGATAATATTCGGGCATATTCATGATATCCTGAAACAATTTGTCTCCCTTTTTATCGTAAAAATATTTAGAAGATAATTGCTTTGGGTTTCTCGTTAGGCCTTTATAGATATCTTCCTCGAAAGCAGAAGTAAATTTGATATTAGGTGTGTTTTTCATCTAATTATTGTCTTTTTATTTAGCCAATCTTACTCCTGTGAACTGCCATTTTAAATGTGGGTGAAAAAAATTTCTATACGTAGGTCTCGTGTGTTTTTCTGAAGTTGCAACAGATCCTCCACGCAACACTTTTTGGTTAACCATGAATTTACCGTTGTATTCGCCTAAGGCACCATCTGCTTTTTTATAGTTAGGGTAAGGGCTGTACGCACTTTCTGTCCATTCCCATCGTGAACCCCATTCAAATTTAGATTGAGCTACTTCCCATTCAAACTCTGTAGGTAATCTTAATCCTTTCCATTGAGAATAGGCAAAAGCTTCATAATATGAGATATGAGCAAGTGGTGCGTTTAAATTTAGAGGTTTTAAGCCTTCTAAGGTATATTGATGCCATTTATTATCGATCTTATGCCAGTAGGAAGGCGCATTTACATTATTTTTATTTATCCAATCCCAAGCTTCAGCATGCCATAATAAAACATCTTTATAACCGCCTGCTTCCATAAATTCCAGAAATTCTGAATTGGTTACCAGTTTATTGGAGATCTCGAATCTATTTAAAAATACTTTGTGCATACCTATTTCATTATCGTAAAAAAAAGAATCCCCTTTATGACCTATTTCATAAATACCTTCAGGGATTGGTATCCATTTTTGTTGGATTATTTCAACTGGATTCTCTTTAAATTCAGAATATTTAGGCAATAGCGGATTATTCCCAAGGATGTATTTTATATCTGTAAGTAAAAGTTCTTGATGTTGTTTTTCATGATGACATCCAATTTCCATAACGTTTAAGATCTCATCAGAAAAACTATCGCTTTTTTCAAAAAAGTTAGTAATGGCTTTGGTAACGTGGGTTCTGTATTTGTAGATCCAAGCGACGGTTGGTCTCGAAAGATTACCTCTATCTGTTCTTATAACCTTTTCTCCAACACTTTCGTAATAACTATTAAACACGAATGCAGAGTGCTCATCGAACACCTCGTACTCTTTCTGATATTTCTTCAGAATAAATTCTTCGAAGAACCAAGTAGTATGACCTAAATGCCATTTTGGTGGGGAAACATCCTCAATAGGCTGCACCACATAGTCTTCAATTTCAAGCGGTGCACAAATGGATTCCGTTTGCGCTCTGGTATCTTTAAAAAGTTGAAATAATTTTTCTTTGGTGATCATAATTTAAGCGGTAAGCTTTGCTACCTCTCAAAGTTACAATATTTTAGGAATGGGTGAAATGAACCAGAGTTAATGCGAAGTTAAAGTGTGAATAAAAATAAACTTTAAAAATTAAATGGCATCTTATATTTAACTTCGATCTTTTTTCCACCACTGTGTCCAGGTTTCATAACTGGGAACAATTTAGTAATTCTAATGGCCTCTTGGTTCACTAATTTTTGAGGTCCTTCAGCAGAAACTTTACAAACTTTTCCAGCAGCATCTATATAAAAAGTGATCACAGATCTACCTCTTACAATTTTGCCATTGGCATCTTTAGGATATTTAAAATTAGCCTTGATATGTTTAGCTAACTGCTTATTAAAACAATCGTCTGAAGATGCATCACTGGTCTCGCAGCCAGGCCAAACAGGTCCAATTTCCTTTACAGTAATAGTATTTCCCTTTACGGTAACACCTTCTTGGGCTTGAGTAGTTGCGGTAATAATAAAAATTCCGGCAATAAAAAGTAATTTTTTCATGGTAGGTGCTATTAATTAAACTGCGACTTTTCCTTTTATATGGGGGTGCGGGTCGTAGTTTTCTAGGGTGAAGTCATCAAATTTAAAGCCAAAGATGTCTTTAATCTCCGGATTGATCTTCATAATTGGTAATGGTCTAAGATCCCGATCTAACTGTAACTCCAGTTGTTCTATATGATTGTTATAGATATGGGCATCTCCAAAAGTGTGGATAAAGTCTCCTGCTTGGTAACCGCAAACCTGTGCGATCATCATGGTGAATAGGGCATAGGATGCAATATTGAAAGGAACGCCTAAAAATATATCGGCACTTCTTTGATAGAGCTGACATGACAGTTTTCCATCGGCTACATAGAACTGAAAAAATGCATGGCATGGTGGTAAAGCAGCTTTTCCATTGGCGACATTTTCTGAAAATGATTTTGAAGTATCTGGCAACACTGAAGGATTCCATGCAGAAACCAACATTCTTCTGCTATTTGGATTATTCTTTAGAGTGTCTATTAACTCTGAGATCTGGTCTATTTCTTCACTATTCCAATTTCTCCATTGGTGACCATAAACAGGACCAAGATCTCCATATTCATCTGCCCAATCATTCCATATACGCACACCGTTTTCTTGAAGGTATTCAATATTAGTATCTCCATTTAAAAACCAGAGCAGCTCATAAATAATAGATTTAAGATGCAATTTTTTGGTAGTTAACATCGGGAAACCTTTACTTAGATCGAAGCGCATCTGGTAGCCGAAAACACTTTTCGTACCTGTTCCGGTTCTATCGCCTTTTTGAGTCCCATTTTCTAGGACGTGTTTTACAAGATCGTGGTATTGTTGCATGATATGGTCTTTCTGAAAATTCTATAAAATATATTTTCTAAAAATAAGAAAACAGGCAAAAGCAACTGCCAAAATCCCTAAGAGTTATCAACTTTGTATCAACGAGAATTAGCAATCGTCCAAATCCCTTATTGCACAACGATCTGCATGATGAGCATTTCGTTCTCCCATTGGTCTTTCTTGTCCAATTGTGGTATCATATCTGGTTTGATGTTCCATTTCTGAATTTATTTCGGCACCCATCAGTACAATAAATGCAGTTAAAAAAAGCCAAAGCATTAAAATAGCTACTGCGGCAAAACTTCCGTAGAGATCATCATAACTGCCAAAATTGCTCACATACCAAGAAAATAACATAGAGCCTGCAAGCCAAAGTAAAGATCCCAGCAATGCACCCCAACTTACCCATCGTAGCTTGGGACTGCGACGATTCGGAGCAAATTTATAAACCATACTTAGAGTTAAAACTAAAATTATTCCCAACAAAACCCAACGAACCCAAGTAAGCATATGTTCTATTTGAGGAGTAAGTCCAAGATTTTTAATAAGTAATGGAAAAAAAATAACGATCAATAAACTGATAAGTCCAACTACAACGCCACCTAAAGTGAAGAGTAAGGTCAATAAATTTTTTTTGATAATACCTCGAGTATCGTTCTCGTCATAAGCAATATTCACTCCCTCAAAAAGGGCGCTGGTTCCCTTATTTGCACTCCAGATACTTACCAATACACTTATTGCCAATCCCCAGCCAATTTCCTTATCTGATTTAGCAATAACCGGCTCCAAAAATTCTTTTATCATTCCAAACGCCTGTTCGGGTAAAATGAGACTTAATTTCGAAATTTGTTCTCGAATTTGGTCCGGTTCTATTACTAAACTATACACGGAAATTGTTGCGATGATAGTAGGGAAAACTGATAAAAAGAAGTAGAACGCTACACCTGCGGCCACAATCTGGACATTATCTGCTTTCATTTCGTGGAAAGTTCTCTTACCGATATCTATCCAACCTGCCAAAGGAATCTGATGAGGCCATTGCGCATCTTCGCCACGATATTTTCTTGTTTTTTGTGATTGGTTCATTCTAAAAAGTTAACTATTTTGGTATATAAAGGGCTTGAAAATTGAATGCCCAATTTGTAATTAATCCAATTAATTTTTATGGGTAAGTTAAGAAAGCTTGAGAGGATAAGTTTCCTTAGAAATTTATATTTTTTTAGATTTCGTATTAGCGAATAATTTTCTAAACCAAATTTCCAAGTCTATTTTCTAACTCGAAGATTAAAGTTTATTAAATCTTCAAATAGTTCTTTTAATTATGAGGTTTATCCAATGATCATTCCTGCAATTGTTGCAGAAAGTAAAGATGCAATAGTACCGCCCAGAAGTGCTTTCATTCCAAATTCAGAAAGTGTTTTACGCTGTCCAGGAGCCAAAGAACCTATTCCTCCAATTTGTATCCCAATTGAAGCAAAATTAGCAAATCCACAAAGCATATAGGTTGCCATAATTACAGATTTTTCGTAATTAAGACTAAGTGCATTCATCGGATTCTTAAGATCGGCTAGTTGGATATATCCAACAAATTCACTGGCAGCAAGCTTAATTCCTAGCAGTTGACCCATAAGCATCATATCTTCTTTTGCAACACCAATAAGCCACATTAAGGGCGCGAAAACCGTCCCTAAAATAGATTCCAAAGAAAACTTAGTATAAGGAGTATATTCTGCCATTACTGAATTCAGCGTTGTAATTCCGCCAATCCAGCCTAACAGATAATTTATCATTGCAATAAATGCTATAAATACCAATAACATTGCTGCTACGTTAGCTGCAAGCTTTAATCCTTCTGTAGTTCCATTAGCAATAGCATCTAATATATTGGAACCAATTTTTTCTGAAGAAACCTCCACATTGGTGTTAATTGCTTCAATCTGAGGGTACAACATCTTTGAAATAACAATAGCTCCAGGTGCTGCCATTACAGATGCGGCCAATAAATGTTTCGCAAATTGCAGTCTGAGTTCCGGATCGTCACCACCAAGAAAACCTATATATGCAGCAAGCACACCGCCTGCAACAGTTGCCATTCCGCCAATCATTACCAATAATATTTCAGAACGATTCATGCGTTCTAAATATGCCTTAATCATTAATGGGGCTTCGGTTTGACCTAAAAAGATATTTCCAGCAACGCTTAAGCTTTCAGCTCCTGAAATACCCATTAGTTTAGTTAGAACTTTTGCCATTCCTTTTACAACAATTTGAATAACTCCAAGATAAAACAATACAGAAGTTAATGCGGAAAAGAAGATAATAGTAGGGAGTACTTGGAATAAAAAGATAAATCCAAAACTATCTACATCCATCATCCCACCTAATAAAAATTTACTTCCTGCTCTTGTAAAATCTAGGATCAATACAAAGATTCCACCCACAAATTCGAATATATTTTTTACAAAAGTGATCTTTAGAACTCCAATTGCGAGTAACATTTGTGCTCCCAGCCCAATAAGAACCGTCTTCCAGTTTATGGATCTTCTGCTACTGCTAAATAGAAAAGCAATTAGTAAAAGCGATACCATTCCTAAAATACCTCTAGCAACGCTATTAAAGGAGATTCCAGCACTTGGAATGATTTGTTTATTTGTATTAACCGGGATAACTTCTTCTATAAGAAGAGGAGTTTCCTTAAAAGTATAAGTGCTGTTATTATCTGATATTAATAGTGCTTCTTCGGTTAATTCGGTAATTCTGAATCTTTTAATAGAATCTCCTGCGGGCTTGGTGTAGAAAAATACCAAAAGATTGTTTTGGTATAGATAATCTCCTTCAGATTTAAGAGAGTCGCTAATTTCAGACTTAATTGTGAAGCGGCCTTCCGTTAAGGTTAGATTGTCTTTAGAAGAAAATTCAGAGGCGCTTTGTTTGCTATCTGGTATGGACTCAAGGGTCCATGATTTTGAAATTGATTGGGAATGAGCGGTAATAATTCCGAATAAAACAAAGAACAGGTAACACCAGTATTTCTTCATAAACAACTACTTATTTTCTTTTTGAAATTTCGTCTCTAATCCTGGCTGCCTTTTCATAATCTTCATTTTTAACCGACTGATCTAGTGAATTTTCCAATTCTTCGAGAGACATTTTTTTATAATCGTCTCCTTCTGGTTCTATATTTTCTGCAAGAATATCATCTACTATAGCTGCTTCTTTCTCGCCCGTTGGCGTAAGTGCGCCAGATTCTCCTTTTAAAAAGATCCCGGCTTTGTCTAAAATATTCTTATAAGTAAAAATAGGGGCATTAAATCTTAAAGCCAAAGCAATAGCATCGCTGGTTCTGGCATCTATAACCTCTTCAATTTTATCTCGCTCACAAATAAGGCTAGAATAAAAAACTCCATCTACTAATTTATGAATGATCACTTGTTTTACCGTAATGGCAAATCTGTCGCAAAAGTTCTTAAATAGATCGTGGGTGAGAGGACGGGGAGGTTTAATTTCCTTTTCCAAAGCAATGGCAATAGACTGTGCCTCGAAGGCTCCAATAACAATTGGGAGTTTTCTATCGCCGTCTACTTCACTTAATATAAGTGCGTAGGCGCCGTTTTGGGTTTGACTATAAGAGATTCCTTTTATATTAAGGCGTATTAAGCTCATATACCAATAATTGAAAAGGGCTGTCTAAATAAGGACATAATACCAGATTTAGACAGCCCTTTTAAAGCTCGCAAGTTAAAAAAATTATGCGTTTTTAGCTTTAAATTCTTTTAGTTTTTCATTTAGTTTTGGGACAATTTCAAAGGCATCACCAACAACCCCATAATCTGCTGCCTTAAAGAACGGCGCTTCCGGATCGTTATTGATAACTAATTTAACTTTTGAAGAGTTAATTCCAGCTAAATGCTGGATAGCTCCAGAGATTCCAATGGCAATATATAAATTGGTAGCCACAGGTTTTCCTGTTTGTCCAACATGCTCACCATGAGGTCTCCAGCCCATGTCGCTAACTGGTTTAGAACATGCCGTTGCTGCACCTAAAGTTTCTGCTAGATCCTCTATCATTCCCCAGTTCTCAGGACCTTTTAATCCTCTTCCTGCAGAAACAACGATCTCTGCATCTGCAATAGTTACTTTATCTTTAGCTTTATCTACATTAGTTACATTCACAGAAAAGTCTTCTGAAGTTAAGCTAGGTGAAAAATCTTCGGCAGTAGCACTGGCCTGAGATTCTTTAACACCAAAGGCATTTTTAGAAACGCCTAAGATCTTTACATCGGTATCAATTTTTGTAAAATTGAAGGCTTTGTTTGTGAACGCCGTTCTTTTAACTACAAAAGGACTAGCACTTTCTGGAAGCGATACTACATTAGATGCATAGCCTGCATTTAAATGAACCGCTAAAAGTGGTGCTAAATATTTACTGTTTGCGCTTTGGCTAACCACCACAACTTTAGTTCCTTCCTTCTCTGCAGCTTGTTTTATAGTATCTGCATAAGCTTCAGCATTAAAATTCTTCAATTTTTCATTGTTCACCTTTAATACTTTATCTACCCCGTAGGTAGCAAGTTCAGAAACATCATCGGTGTTAAATGTGATTCCTGTAACGGTTGTTTGAAGCATTTGAGCAACTTCCCTAGCATAGGAAGCAACTTCTAAGGATGCTTTCTTAAATTTTCCTTCTTCGGATTCTATATATACTAAAACTGACATTTGTTTATTTTTTTATGATGGATATTAATTTTCTTTTGAAAATGGCTAGGTGGCCACTTTCAAATTAAATAACCTTTGCTTCTGAATGAAGCAGTTCGATCAATTCATCTAAATTATCTGGATCTATCAATTTCACGGCACCTCTAGGGACTGGTTTTTCGAATTTTTCTGCTTCTGTTTGCACAGCAACTTCAATAGGTTCTACAACATACAATGGTTTTTTTCTCGCCATCATGATCCCACGCATGTTAGGGATCCTAAGATCGCTTTCTTCAACTAAGCCTTTTTGACCGCCAATTACCAATGGTAGTTTAGCAGTTACGGTTTCCTTTCCTCCATCTATCTCCCTAATAGCAGTTGCATTTTCACCTTCTATTTCAAGATTAATACAAGTATTTACAAAGTTAGCTTGTAATAATGCCGCCAACATTCCAGGAACCATTCCGCCATTATAATCTATAGATTCTCTCCCTGCAATAACAAGATCATAAGCGCCATTTTTAGCAACATTTGCCAATTGTTTAGCTACCTGAAATCCATCTTTTGCGGGAGTATTTACGCGAATTGCATTATCGGCTCCAATTGCTAATGCTTTTCTTAAGGTAGGTTCGGTCTCAGGACCTCCTACATTAATTACATCTACACTTGCTCCTTGTTTTTCTTTGAACCACATTGCTCGGGTTAGACCAAATTCATCATTCGGATTTATTACAAACTGGACTCCATTGGTGTCAAACTGAGTGTTATTGTCTGTAAAATTGATCTTGGAAGTAGTGTCCGGTACGTGACTTATACACACTAATATTTTCATCTATATTGTCTTTTTAAAATAAATATTTCTCGTGAACACGAAGATAGGTAAATTTAAACACAATTTACTATGCATGCATAATAAATATTTTATAACTTAGATGTAGTTTAAACTTTTTTGAATTACTATTTTTGTTTTTTAATAGCGAAAGAATTAACAGTATAGATATATAGAATGAAGACAATTCAATTCAGAGAAGCGATCCAGCAAGCCATGAGCGAAGAAATGCGCAAGGATGATACTATTTACCTTATGGGTGAAGAAGTTGCCGAATATAATGGTGCTTATAAGGCCTCTAAAGGGATGTTGGATGAATTTGGTCCAGAGCGTGTGATCGATACTCCAATCTCTGAACTTGGTTTCTCCGGAATAGGTATTGGAAGTGCCATGAATGGAAATAGACCTATTATAGAGTTTATGACCTTCAACTTCGCACTTGTAGGAATAGATCAAATTATTAACAACGCAGCAAAGATGCGCCAGATGAGTGGTGGGCAATTCAATATTCCTATCGTTTTTAGAGGACCAACAGGTTCTGCAGGGCAATTAGCTGCAACTCACTCTCAAGCTTTTGAAAGCTGGTTTGCAAACTGTCCAGGTTTAAAGGTAGTTGTACCTTCTAATCCATATGATGCAAAAGGTTTATTAAAATCAGCAATTAGAGATAACGATCCGGTGATTTTTATGGAAAGTGAGCAGATGTACGGTGATAAAGGAGAAGTTCCTGAAGAAGAATATGTGATTCCTATTGGAGTTGCAGATATTAAAAGAGAAGGTACAGATGTTACTATAGTATCTTTTGGAAAGATAATTAAAGAGGCTTACATAGCTGCAGACGAATTAGAAAAGGAAGGGATCTCCTGTGAAATCATCGACTTACGTACAGTGAGACCAATGGATTATGAAGCCATCTTAAAATCGGTTAAAAAAACAAACAGATTAGTGATCTTGGAAGAAGCATGGCCATTCGGGAATGTTGCTACAGAGATCACCTATCAAGTACAGGAAAAAGCTTTTGATTATTTAGATGCTCCTATAATTAAAATTAACACGGCAGATACTCCAGCGCCTTACTCTCCTGAACTATTTAAAAACTGGCTACCGAATAGTGAAGATGTTGTTAAAGCTGTAAGAAAGGTGCTTTACAAGTAATCTTATAAACATATCTTTGAAGCTTCATCTTAACAGATGAAGCTTTTTTTTTGCCCACCTATGAAATATACATTCTTTTATATAGTTTTTGTATTTGCCATTTTTAGCAGTTGGTCTCAAACCAGATTTAGTGGAACTGTTGTAGATGAAAAAAACACACCTCTTCCTTTTGTTAATGTGATATTTTTAAATTCTTCTGAAGGAACTACTACGACAGAGAAAGGAGCATTCTATTTAAAATCTGACTCCAATTATGAGTCGGTAGAATTCTCTTATGTCGGCTATCAAACTTTAATCCTTCCGTTAACTAATAGAAACACCCTTAATTTAAAGATCGTCCTAAAAGAGGAAACAGAATCTTTGGGTGAGGTTACAATCTATCAGGGAAAAACTTCAAAAAAAAACAATCCTGCAATAGATATTCTAAGAAAGATCTGGGAAAATAAAAGGCAGAATGGCGTGAAGAAATTCGATCAATACGCCTTCAGAAAATATGAAAAATTAGAATTCGACCTTAATACTATTGATAGTGCACTAATAAAAAGCCCAATCTTTAATGGTATGGAATTCATTTTTAAGGATTTGGATACCAATAGAATTACTGGAAAAACCTATTTACCAGTCTTTCTAAATGAAGCAGTTTCTAAAGTTTATGGCGATAAGAAGTCAGGGAAGGTAAAAGAAGAATTACTAGGGAACAAAAACTCTGGATTTAGCAATAATCAATTGTTGATATCTTCTATTAAGGATATTTATTCTGAAATAGATGTTTATGAAAACTATCTCAAATTTTTTGATAAGAGTTTTATTAGTCCGCTTTCTACAACAGGGATCAATAATTACAACTACGTTTTGGCAGACAGTTCCTTTATTGGAGATAAATGGTGCTACAATATAAAATATTATCCAAGACGGAAGGGAGAACTTACCTTTAAAGGTGACTTTTGGGTTAATGATACTACTTGGGCGATAAAAAAAATCAATCTAGAAATGGCAGAAGATGCTAATGTGAACTGGGTTAAAGGGGTTTATGTGGAACAAGAATTTGACGTATTAAACGATTCTATTTTTTTAATGACCAAAGATTTCTTCCAAGTAGATTTTTCACTTCGGGATAAGAAAGATGCTCGTGGGATCTACGGGAAGAGAACGGTGCTGTATGATAATTACAAGTTTAATGTGGAAAAGCCACTTGATTTCTATGATACTCGCATTTTAGATTTTAAGGAAGAAGTTTATAACAGAGATGATGAGTTTTGGGTTAACAACAGGTTAGAGTCTTTAAATGGAGATGAGCGCGGCGTTTACAAGCTTTTAGATACGCTGCAAGATGTGCCCGCATTTAAAAGGTTACATAAGCTCACAACTACGTTATCTACCGGTTATATTGAGATGAATGGTTTCGATTATGGTCCGATCTATGCCACTTTGGGTTTTAATGATGTAGAAGGATGGCGGGTGCGCGGAGGAGGAAGAACTTATTTCGATCAGAATGATCCTTGGAGAATTGAAGGTTATGGCGCTTATGGTTTTACCGATAAGCAGTTTAAATATGGGATTGCAGGAACTGTTCTTTTAGATAAAAGGAGCAGATTGATAGTTTCCGGAGGAAATAGAAGAGATATCGAACAGTTAGGAGCAAGTCTTACCAATACTACCGATGTTTTGGGTAGAAGTTTAGCTTCCTCATCCTTGATAAATGTAGGTGATAACGATAAGTTAAGTTCAATTAATCTCTCGCTTGTTAGTTTGGAAATTGAACCTTTAAAGAATTTCACCTTCAGATTGGCGGGATCCTATAGAATACTCAAACCTGCTTCAGAAACTTTTAGTTTAGATTATTATGTGGATGAAGCACGTACAATTATAGATTCTGAAATTAATCAAACAGAGATCTCCACCATATTCACCTATACACCCGGTAGAGAAACTACAGGTTTTGGAGTTAGTAGAAATATAATTAATGGAGGTGATTTTCCAACATTTTTTCTGAATTATAGTTTAGGGGTTAAAGATATTTTTGAAAGTGATTTCAATTATAAAAAACTTCAATTCTATTACAATCAGCCACTCATGGTGGGAGGTTTTGGTAGATCGAATGTTAGTATTGAAGCTGGAAAAACTTTTGGAGAAGTGCCTTTGGGCTTGCTTAGTGTGGTTCCTGGTAACCAGACCTATTTCGCCTTATACAATTCTTTCTCTTTGCTTAATTTTTATGAGTTTGTTACCGATACCTATTTAGCAGCACATTTGGAGCATAATTTTAATGGGCGCTTGTTTTCCAGAATTCCTGGACTAAGAGATCTTAATTTACGAGAGATCGTTGGGATTCGAGGAGTTTATGGGGAAATTTCAGAAAAAAATAAAAAAATAGATGCTTCCGGATTGCCACTTATTGCCCCAGATTCTGAACCTTATTGGGAGTATAGCGTTGGGGTTGGGAATATTTTTAAATTCCTAAGATTGGATGCACATTTTAGAGGGAATTATTTTGATAATGAAGATGCAAGATCGTTTGGCGTAACTGCATCTTTTGGATTTCATTTTTAAAATGCTATCTAAGAGGATAAATTACTATATTTGCCGCCTGAAAAATTTGAATAAAAAAGAAAGACCATGTCAGAGACTTTTGATGTATTGATAGAGATCCCAAAAGGGAGTAGAAACAAATACGAGTATGATTTTGAATTGAAGAAAGTTCGGTACGACCGAATGATCTTTTCTTCTATGATGTACCCGGCAGATTACGGATTCATCCCTAACACCTTGGCGTTAGATAGCGATCCATTAGATGTATTGGTATTGGTAGCAGAGCCTACATTTCCAGGGATCGTAATGGAGGTAAAGCCTATTGGTGTTTTCCATATGGCAGATGAGAAAGGACCAGATGAGAAAATTATTTGTGTACCGGTTTCAGACCCTATCTGGAATAGATTGAATGATCTGGATGATGTGAATGGTCACTTATTAAAAGAGATCGAACATTTCTTTAAAGTATACAAAGATCTTGAGAAAAAGAAAGTAGATGTTGGGGGATGGGGAAATGCTGAAGAAGCTAAAGAAATCATCAGACAATGTATCGAGAGATTTAAGAATTATGAAGGCGATAAAGAGAGATTCGGAATATAATCGAATATTTTTCTTATAAATATTGAATAATTAAAAGCGATAACCCTAAAAAGTTATCGCTTTTTTATTTATCATTGATTTAACTACATTAGCAGACATTAACTAATTTTTAACTACTCTATGGAATCAATGATTATCTATGCCCCAATTGTTCTGGCCTTAATTGGTCTCTTTTACATGTGGATTAAAAGATCTTGGGTTTTAAAACAGGACGCCGGCGACGGAAAAATGAAGGAAATATCCGATCATATCTATGAAGGCGCTCTAGCCTTTTTAAATGCCGAATATAAACTACTTACTATTTTTGTTCTTATTGTGAGTGTTGCACTAGCAGTAGTATCCCTTGTGGTACCAACCACACACTGGTTAATAGTGATCGCCTTTATTTTTGGTGCATTTTTCTCTGCATTAGCAGGAAATATGGGAATGAAAATAGCCACAAAGACCAATGTTAGAACCACGCAGGCGGCTAAAACAAGTTTACCAAACGCCTTAGGAGTTTCCTTTGGTGGTGGTACAGTGATGGGTCTTGGAGTTGCAGGTCTTGCCGTTTTAGGATTAACTTCTTTCTTTATATTTTTCTTCCATTACTTTATGGGAGGTGTTTGGACTTCTACTGCAGACATGACCATCGTGCTTGAAACTCTTGCAGGATTCTCTCTTGGAGCTGAATCTATTGCGTTGTTTGCACGTGTTGGTGGTGGAATTTATACCAAAGCTGCCGATGTAGGGGCAGACCTAGTTGGAAAAGTGGAAGCAGGAATTCCTGAAGACGATCCTCGAAACCCTGCAACTATTGCAGATAACGTTGGAGATAATGTGGGTGATGTTGCTGGAATGGGAGCCGATCTTTTTGGTTCTTATGTAGCCACAGTTTTAGCAGCCATGGTTCTTGGGAATTATGTGATCAAGGATATGGGTGGAAGTATCGATGATCTTTTTGGGGGTATTGGCCCGGTATTATTACCAATGGCGATTGCCGGTGCAGGAATTATTATTTCCATGATTGGTACCATGTTAGTAAAAATTACCAGTAACGATGCCAAGGAAGATGAAGTAATGCGTGCCTTGAACATAGGAAACTGGGTATCTATAGCTTTAGTAGCAGTAACCTGTTTTGTTTTGGTGAAATGGATGCTTCCGGCAACTATGCAAATGGAATTCTTTGGAGAGGGTTTAAAAGAAATTTCTTCTATGCGTGTATTTGGAGCGACCATCATAGGTCTTATTGTTGGAGGAGCAATTTCTTCAGTAACCGAATATTATACAGGATTGGGTAAAAAGCCAATTCTCAAGATCGTACAACAATCTAGTACTGGTGCGGGAACCAATATTATTGCAGGTTTGGCAACAGGGATGATCTCAACATTTCCTTCCGTTCTGTTATTTGCAAGTGCTATTTGGGCTTCTTATGCTTTCGCAGGATTTTACGGAGTTGCATTAGCGGCTTCAGCAATGATGGCTACAACAGCTATGCAATTGGCAATTGATGCTTTTGGACCGATATCTGACAATGCAGGTGGTATTGCTGAAATGAGTGAGCAAGAACCAATCGTTAGAGAACGTACAGATATTTTAGATTCGGTAGGAAATACAACGGCAGCAACCGGAAAAGGTTTTGCAATTGCATCTGCAGCATTAACTTCTTTGGCTTTATTCGCAGCCTATGTAACCTTTACAGGGATAGAAGGGATCAATATATTTAAAGCTCCAGTACTGGCAATGTTGTTTGTAGGGGGGATGATTCCTGTAGTATTTTCGGCATTAGCAATGAATGCTGTAGGAAAAGCGGCTATGGAAATGGTACAGGAAGTACGAAGACAATTTAGAGAGATTCCTGGAATTATGGAAGGAACAGGAAAGCCACAATACGATAAGTGTGTGGCGATCTCTACAGAAGCTTCTTTAAGAGAAATGATGCTACCTGGATTATTAACTATAGGTTTCCCATTGGCAATTGCATTTATTCCTATGATCTTTGGAATGAATAATTTGGCAATTGCTGAAATGTTAGGTGGTTATATGGCTGGAGTTACCGTAAGTGGTGTGCTTTGGGCTATTTTTCAGAACAATGCCGGAGGAGCTTGGGATAATGCTAAAAAATCTTTTGAAGCTGGAGTTTTAATAAATGGAGAAATGACCTATAAAGGATCAGATGCCCACAAAGCCGCGGTTACTGGAGATACTGTAGGAGATCCATTTAAAGATACATCTGGACCATCCATGAACATCTTGATAAAGCTTACTTGTTTAATTGGTCTGGTAATAGCACCAATATTAGGAGGTCACACTATTGGAGATAACAACAATTCTATTGAGAATGCTGAAATTATTAATGTTGTAGGTCAAGATAATTTGATAACTAAAGAAGTTGAGATTAGAATGACTACGGATGGGGATGTAACTGTTGCAGAAGTTAGAACTACTACCTTAGAAAATGGTAAGACCGATGTAAAAGTAAAAACCTTTAGAGGAACAAAGGGAGAAGTAGACGCACAGATCAAAAATATGTAATTGCTATTTTTTATAGATTAAAAAGATCTTCATCTATACCGATGAAGATCTTTTTTTTTGGCAATATTTTATGGGTTTTACCCAACTAAGCCTTCGCTTTTTTATTCAATCTTTGTTCGGCAAGATTATCTAATTTCTGGTCTGCATTATATTCTTCATCCAATGTTTTTTGAAGCTTCTTAGCAATACTATCATGTCCAAGTTCTTTTGCGAAACGCACTGCGGTTCCATATCCGGAGATCTCATAATGCTCTACGCGTTGAGCTTCTGCTATTAAACCAGCATCTTTAACATCCGGATCTGCCTTTTCATCAATCATAGATTGTGCTTCCTTGATCAATCCTTCCATAGCTTTACATTTTTCACCGGTAGGTTTTATAGATAGTTCTTTGCAAATATCCTCAATACGTTGTTTATGATTTTTGGTTTCTTCTAAATGACCTTCAAAAGCTTTTTTTAATTGAGAATCATGAGAAGCTTTTACCATTTTTGGCAAGGCATCTATCAACTGATTTTCTGCACTGTAAAGATCCTTTAACTGATGTTCGAATAACTCTTCTAAATTTTTCATAATATATATTTTAATGGTTATGAAACTAATTTAAAAACTAAGGAACTCATTATTAGTTAAATAGATGGTAATTAAAATCTAATTTTAGTGAATAAAATGTTAAGTGAAATTTGAAAGATTAGAATTAAGATAGAATGTCATAAATAATAAATATTCAAGAAAATTTTAATTGCTGAAATCATCATAAATTCCTGTAGAAAATTCCATAAGCTCATAAAGTTTATCTAAAATTAATGCCGATCTCATTCCAAATAATTGAATATTGCTAAATTACTTCTCTATTTTATTTAGAATTAAACGGAAGGAATGCTAAGAAGACTAAAAAGATTATTTAGTAGTAATAAAATTGAAAATGTATTAATCACCCCTTATAGAAGTTATGGCACTAAACACCATCTTTATATTCTGGGAAGGGCTTTAGATGATTTTCCTCTCAAAATTGTTCAGGATGAGAACTTCTTTAATACACTTAAAACCACCTATAAACAATTCGACAGTTTCGAAATACCTCATGCAAAGGTGGAGTTGCATATTCCAGAGTTTATAGACCTTAAAACTGAAGCAGATAGCGAAGGTTATTTTCTTTTTGAAAAAACTTTCACAAAAGATCTTTCTACAAAAGCAAATGACGAGGGTTGGGTTACAGTAAATTTATTGTTTAATGAAAGTGAAGATTCAACTCCTTCAGAAGAAAGAAAACATTTCCAAGGAGAAGTTTTAATTCCAGAAAATAAGGCAGAATATGGAGTGATAAGCGATATAGACGACACCATTATTCACACAGGCGTTACCTCGTTTTTAAAATGGCGTTTGGTTAAAAATTCACTTCTTACAAATGCTTATAAAAGAATTCCGTTTAAAGGAGCAGCACAATTTTATCAGAAATTACATTTAGGGAAAAATGCAGAGAATAAAAATCCCGTTTTCTACATAAGTAATAGTCCTTGGAATTTATACCAGTATTTAAAACTATTCATGGATTATAATAAATTTCCAAAGGGACCAATGTTGCTTCGTAATTTCCGAACCCCTTTTGATAGATCCATTAAGCCAGAAAAACCCCACAAGCAAAAGGAAATTATTAATATTTTAAAGACCTATCCAGATCTAAAATTCATATTAATTGGAGATAGTGGGGAGCATGACGCATCTATTTATACAGATATCGCAGCGCAATATCCAGATAGAATCTTGACTATTTATTTGCGGAGCGTGAATCACAAAGGACAAATGAGACGGGTAACAAGTATTGTAACCGAATTTGATACAACCCCAATATTGATGGTGGATAATTCCAAGGCTGCAGAAGATCATGCCCGGCAGCAAGGATTTATTCAATAGCAATTAAAAACCCCACTATTCTATAGCGGGGTTTTTTAATTATAATTTTTTAATGAGAGGCTTGCTGATGCATTGGTGACTTTCTTGGCATTGTTCTAAAAATAACATCCCAAAGCGGAGAGGATACTCCAAACGCTTTGTCTGGCTCTCTATAATGATGAATACTATGATGATGCCAAAGTATTTTCAAAAAGTTATTAGGAACTTTGAAAGCATGTACAGAATAATGTACTCCTAAATATGCGGTATAACCCATTAAAAATCCTGCAAGGAATCCAAAGGCATAATCACCCATTAGGCTCCTATAGATCACAAAGAAAATAGTTGCCAGGATTAAACTTAAAATTGGCGGCATGGCCAATCTATCTTTGTCTTTTGGGAAATCATGGTGAACACCATGCATCGTGTATACAAATTTTTCTCTTTTTGGATTTGTCACCGGTAAGTGATACAAATATCGATGCATCAAATATTCTATAAATGTAAAAAAGAAAAGTCCGCCTAAGAATAATAATATAATACTTGGCACTTCAAATCCTTTTTCTACGATCCCAAAATAGATCAGAACTGCAGAGATCACAGTAAAAATTATTAAAGGTGCTGCAATATGGGTGTGGGTTAACTTTTCTAATAGTGGATTATTAAAAAGTTTAGCAGATCCTTTATGTTTTGGTCTTTTGTGTTTGGTAGCCTCCATTTAAGTTTTTTTTTAAAATAATCCGTGGAGTTGAGCATCTATCTTATTAATGATATCACCAAGGTCTTCAGGATTGTCAACAAAATTAATATTATCTACATCTATAACGAGCAAGTTACCCTTATCATATGTATGTACCCATGCTTCGTAGCGCTCATTTAGCCTGCTAAGATAATCAATAGAGATAGAATTTTCATACTCTCTCCCTCGTTTATGTATTTGTGCAACCAGATTAGGAATGCTACTTCTTAGATATATCAGGAGATCAGGACCTTCCACCACACTTTCCATAAGATCGAATAAAGATCTATAGTTTTTAAAATCTCGGTTGGTCATTAATCCCATTGCATGAAGGTTAGGCGCAAAAATATGAGCATCTTCATAAATGGTCCTATCTTGAATTATTTTCTTTCCACTTTTTCTAATCTGTAATATTTGTCGAAACCTACTATTCAGGAAATATATCTGAAGATTAAAGGACCAACGTTCCATTTTATTATAAAAATCCTCGAGATAAGGGTTTTCCAGAACATCTTCATATTGTGGTTCCCATTTATAATGTTTCGCTAATAATTTTGTGAGGGTGGTTTTTCCAGACCCTATGTTTCCCGCAATGGCTACATGCATATTTAACTCTTTATGGCTGATTATTTTTTGAGGACGATGAAATTAATTCAAAGACGATAAAGATACAAGTTTTAGGCTATAAATAGTCGATTCTAAAATTTCGAAACAAGCATTATTTTTGTACCGCACTTCATACTTAATTAACATTATTGGTTAAAGAATTATAAAGTTGAAGCTTTTAGATAGCTAATTAGATATCTTGAGTAAAAATGAATTCTGATCATGATTAAAATTATCTCTTTTCTGAGTTTTCTGTTAATTTTAAACTCCTGTAATAATGATGAGCCTGGGGATATTATTCTCTCTTCTGATGAAATAAATATAACCGGAACCAAGTATTCCGAGAGTAAAAATAATTTTGACAACACCTATTCTGTCTTTATAGATTCCCTTAATTCTAACGATGCCATTACAATACTTGCGGAAGTAGATCATGCTGCAAATGCAAGATCTGTTGGGAGAGTTCTTAGTCCAACCAAAATTGTATTCTTTGGAAATCCAGTTTTGGGGACTCCGTTGATGCAAAAAAATCAGCTGGCCGGTTTGGACCTACCTCAAAAGGTGTTGTTTTTTCAGAATTCTTTAAATACTGTATATGCCTTGTATAATAGTGTTCCTTATTTAGAATCCAGATACGGTCTTCAAGGGGTTGCCACCTTGCCGCAAATTTCTACTGCTTTGGAAAACTTAATTAAAGCTGCTACTTCTTCGGAAATTAAAAGAGCTATAGACCTAACCTCAGAATTTGAAGAAGGAGTTATTACAGTGGAAAGCAATCAAGATTTTGAATCTACCTATAACAACTTACAAAATGCCATTGCTTCCAATCAAAATTTAACCATCGTAGCAGTACTAGATCATCAAGAAAATGCTGCAAGTGTGGGATTAGAATTAAGACCTACTAAACTTATCATATTTGGAAACCCAGAATTAGGCTCTCCTTTAATGCAAAATAAACAAGTCATTGGTTTAGATCTTCCTCAGAAAATATTGGTTTGGGAGGATGAAAGTGCGATTGTTAAGATCTCATATAATGATCCTTTTTATCTTCAGCAAAGATATAATTTTGAAGGGAATCAGGAGGAATTAGAACAAATCTCTGAGGCTCTAAATAATTTAGCAACTATTGCAGCAGCTCTTTAATTATATGTGAATCCACTTATAGATTTCCGATTGTAAATAGCAATCCTTGCATTCTGAAAACATCCAGAGGCAATCTATAAGATCGGTGATCATATGAAAGAGCAATCCGATAAAGATTAATTTTATAATTCTATTCTTCAGAAGAAAAACACCAAGAATATAACCCACAATTGCAATTTCAGAATGTAAAGGGTGATAACCAATTCCACACCTATTAGGATCAAAAAGAGGGGTGGCAAAAACATGATCTATATCTACCAACATAGTAGCGGTTAAAATTAACCAATTGCGTTTCCAATTTTTTTTGTCGAAACAATAGGCAATTGCGCCAATGGCCAGAAAATGAAGTGAATAGTGAACTATAGATTGAAGTATCAATTAGCAAAGTTGAATTTAAAGATCGGGTTCGTACTGCGCTCCATTAGACTTGTCTTCAGCATCCGGTTGAAGTAGGTTCCTGAGTTTTCTATTTAAATGGATATATCGGTAGATCCCTATAGATATAAAAACGATACATATGAATAGGGATAAATAGCCGAGCCATTGTACATGTTCATATTCCTTAATTTGCAAAATTGCCAACCCTCCAATGAACAAGTAAAGCGAAGACCTTATATAAGATAACAATGTTCGCTCATTAGCGAGTTTGGTACGTTCCAAAGCCAGATGCTCCCGAATGAATTTCTCATCGATACTTCGGGTTTTAAATGGATTGTATAATTTAACTCTTCTCATTTACAAAAATAAAAGTTTTAGTTGTGAGTAGATTGGCAAGTACAACCTGGAGCGGTAAAACTTTGACTGCTTTCATGCCATGGAAAGGACTGGTTGTAATTATTATTCTCCCAGTAAAAATCACTTCTTTCCTTCGGATTATTTCCAGTTTCATTCATAGTAGCAGTTTCAAATAAACGGCCGTTAACCATGGTGTATTCTACGGTATTAGAATTTTGGATATCTTCTAACGGGTTTTTGTTTAGAACAATAAGATCTGCCAGTTTTCCAACTTTTAAAGATCCTATCTCGCTTCCCATTCCAAGATATTCTGCACCATTAATGGTTGCAGCTCTTAAGGCTTCCATATTGGTCATTCCACCCATTTGGAGTAACCACAATTCCCAATGTGCTCCAAGACCTTGCAATTGCCCGTGTGCTCCAAGATTCACTTTAACACCTTTATCGTTTAAAGCCTTTACAGTTTCAGAAACTAAAATAGGACCATTGTCATATTCTTCTTGTGGTAACATCTCTCTACGTCTGGATCTGGAATCCACAATGAAACGCGGGGTGAAGGTCAATAACTTTTCATTCTCCCAAACGTTCGATTTTTCATACCAGTAAAATTCTCCGTTAATTCCTCCATAATTCACAATTAAAGTAGGAGTATAGCCGGTTTTGCTATTTCCCCATAGGGTGAGAACATCTTTGTAAACTGGAGCCACAGGAATATTATGTTCAATTCCAGTATGCCCATCCATAATCATACTCATATTATGGAAGAACGTGCTTCCACCTTCTGGAACTACATTTAGATCTAATTCTTTTGCCGCCTGCATCACTTGTTGGCGTTGCTCTCTTCTAGGCTGATTGTAACTCTTAATAGAATTTGCACCAAAGGCCTTCGTTCTTCTAAGTGCAGATCTTGCATCTTCCAAACTGTTGATGTCAGCTTTAAAATCGCCATCGGCTCCATAGATAATGATCCCTGTAGAAAACAATCTTGGTCCAACCATTTCTCCGCTTTTAATCATTTCTGCCATTCCAAATACCGTTTCACTTAAAGCAGAAGGATCATGGGCAGTGGTAACACCAAAGGCAAGATTTGCATAAAGTGGCCAGTGTTTCTTTGGGCTAATTCCATATCTAAAAGCTCCAATATGGGCATGAGCATCTACAATTCCAGGCATAATAGTTTTACCAGTAAGATCGTAGGTTTTTGCATTTTTAGGAACTTCAATATCACTTGCATTTCCTAATGCTACAATTTTATTTTCATCTACTACAATAGTTCCATTTTCAATTACCTTATCGCCATCCATTGTAATTATACGAACATTTATAAAGGCGATTTCCCCGGAAGGAACTGCAGTTTTAGCTTCTAAACCTATCTTCAAACCTTTCTCTGTAATGGCCGAAATGGAATCTGGGGAAGTTTCTAAAAATGTAAATTTTTGGTCGATCTCATTTGTGAAATATTCATCTCCTAAGGTCCAGTGAACTTTATTACTATTGTTGGACCAATGTAAATTGATTCCCGCATCTTTTGTGATTTGGGTTACCGGAAAAGCTTTGGATTTTCCATCAAGATCTATAGGTTTCCCTGTCATTACAAAAGGAGCCACATATGCTTTGTGCAAATTGGAAAATACGATCCATTTATTATCTGGACTAGTAATTAAACGGTTGGCGTATTTCGAATTGAAATGTACACGTTCATCTTTACCATTAAGATCTATACTTTTTAAACTTTTAGTAAGATCTCCCATAAGATTTCCTCCAGTTTGAAAAATGATCCTTGAATCATCTTTATTGAATACTGGAAAATCTCCAGCTTTACTTATTTTTTCTGAATTCTTCCCATCGGCATTCATCAAATAAATTCCCGGCTCTTTTGTAAAAGTTTCCCCAAGATCGGTATTTCCAGATTCTTTGGTGAATACAATTTTATTTCCTGCTCTGGAGAAAGACGGATTTCTATAGATCCCTTTTTCTTGGGTTAAGGTTGAAGGATTTCCACCAGAAAGGGATATTTTTTTAATACTTCCTTTAGTCTGATCATCCCAGATTACATAGATCACCGATTTTC
Organism: Gillisia sp. UBA3175; assembly: GCA_002364325.1. Lineage (GTDB taxonomy): Bacteria > Bacteroidota > Bacteroidia > Flavobacteriales > Flavobacteriaceae > Gillisia. The sequence goes on along the minus strand of DEXV01000006.1, from coordinate 6,027 downwards.
CGTCTGGTGAAAAAGAAGGATCAAATTCGAAATCGGTATCTTTTGTTAAACGTTGAGGTTTTCCATTAGGAAGTTCTTTTTTCCATAAATATCCTAAACCATGAAAAACCAATGTTTTTCCATTTGGAGAAGTCACAGCATTTCTTATAGCCTTCGCAGTAAAATTTTCTGAAAACACCTTTGGACTCGAATGATGCGCTTCAGCTATTTTTATAGTTGTTTCTGCATTGAATGGAATTTCTTTTACTTCAGAAGTTTCCACATCGATGCGTTTAATCTTTCCTTCACTCCAGATCACCACTTCCTTATTGTTCGGCATCCAGCTAAATCCAGGATATACTCCAAAAATAGCCCAAGCCTCTTGCTGATCTTTACTTAGGTTGTCGTAAACAGGACGCTCTTCTCCTGTTTTTAGATCATGAACATATAAAACAGTTTTAGTCCGCACTCTTTTAATAAAGGCCAGTTTTGTTCCATCTCTGGAAATTTGAGGACGTGCTGCACCTCCTGGACCACCGGTAATTGTTAAGGTTTCGCCAGTTTCAAAATCGTATCTTTTTATCACATAGATCTGCTTATTTGGATCTTTGTTATACTGAAAATTCCCTCCGGGATACATATCTTCACTATAATATAGATACCTACCATCTGGAGAAGTACTTGGCTCATTTACATCCTGCTGATCGTTCTTTCTCTCTGTTAACTGAAGTCCTGCAGTACCGGCAATATGATATTGCCACATTTCACCAGCTCCCAAAGAACGCTGTGATGTAAAATGTTTTCGTGCAATTATGGCATTTCCATCTGCCGTCCATACAGCATTATTCAATAATCTAAAATCTTCTGTGGTTAGTTGCTTTGCATTTTTTCCTTCATCATCCATGATCCAGATATTATCTCCGCCTCCAGCATCACTGGTGAAAAGGATCTTAGTGCCATCTGGACTAAATCTAGGTTGTACTTCATAAGGCATTCCAGATCTAAGTAGCCTCGCCTTTCCTCCCGAAATAGGCATGCTAAAAATGTCTCCCAAAAGATCGAAAACGATCATGCTTCCATCTGGGCTCACATCCAAATTCATCCAGGTTCCTTCATCTGTATTCAAGGGAACCTCATTGATCTTCCAATCTTTTGTATATGGGTTGGAAACATCCCATTTATCTTTTTTGTCTTCTTTGTCTTTTTCCTGAGAGAATATTGTAGTGGAGAGAATTACTAAAGCTAGGGTGAGCAATGTTTTTTGAAACATATTTATGTATTTATTGGATAGCTAAAGATACCATTTCTTTTATTTTTACATAATCTTAATATTCTTAACTATGAAAGATAATGCGCTACCAGAATATTGGCTAAGAGGTAAAATTGAAGGATATCCAGATCTTTTGCAACCAATCGTCCATTCCTTGCTTCAGTCTAAACTTGAAGTGCACAAGTACTTGTTAGATTTTTCTGATGTTTTGCTTTGGGTAAAACCAGCAGGAAGAGCTTCAGTAGGATTTCATTTGCAACATCTCACAGGGGTTTTAGATAGATTAGTTTCCTATGCTGAAGGTGAGAATTTAAGTCTAGTACAATTGAACTATTTAAAAAGCGAAGGGATTCCAGATAATAATATTTTCACAAATCAACTAATTACTAAATTCGATAAAAAAGTAGAAGAAGTGCTCGAAAAGTTGAAAACAATCCCGGTTTCTAGTTTAACCGAATTTCGAGGTGTTGGGAGAAAGCAACTTCCATCTTCTGTTCTGGGTTTGCTTTTTCACGCTGCAGAACATAGTCAACGGCATATCGGGCAATTGTTGGTAACAGTAAGTATTGTAAATGCAACGAGTTAATCTTCGTCTATAGGAATTGTAAGAAGCGGAATGTTTCCGTTTTTTAAAAGTTCAAGTGAAACACTTTCAGATAATAAATTATGTAGGAAACTGTGTTTGTGGTTGCCTACAATTAAGAGATCTGCTTTTAATTTTTTGGCTTCATTTAAAACCGTTTCTACCGTAGAACCTTGAATGAGTAATGCCGCAGATTCAATTTGCTTATCAAGAAACATATTCGAAATATTCTGTAGTTTTTTATGTTCATCTCTTAATTCATCTGCCCTAAAATCTCTTATGTATTGAGGTCCGGGTTCATATCCAACAAAATCTGGGTCGGGATCTGCCACATGTACTATCCAGATCTTGGCTTCAAATCTTAAAGCTAAGGCTTCAGCATAGCCTAATAATTTTCCTACGGCATCATTAAAATCTACCGCTACCATGATATTTTTAAATTCTTTACTCATAATAAATTGTTTAATATCCTTTTTTTAATTCAACCACATTTTTCAGTGGTTTATTCATCTTTAATCGCTTATAGTTTTCCATTAGCTGGTGCACTACCTTTTCTGGATCTGTAACGCTGGCAATATGTGGGGTTATATGAATTTTTTGATGTTTCCAAAATGGATGTTCCTCGGGTAAAGGTTCTGTCCTAAATACATCTAAACTTGCTCCGGAAAGTTGTCCTTTATCCAGCATTTCTAAAAGATCATGTTCTACCAAATGTTCCCCTCTGGCAACATTTATTACATAAGCTCCCTTAGGTAATTGTTCGAACAATTCTTTATTCAGAATATTTTCTGTTTCAGAAGTTAACGGAAGCAAGCAAATTAAAATGCTGGAGTTTTTAAGAAATTCCTTAAATCCTTTCTGTCCATTGTAGCTAGTTACACCATCAATATGCTTTTTGGTCTTAGACCAACCGGAAACTTTAAAACCAATGTTAGCTAAGCTTAAAGCTGTTGCTTTTCCAAGAACCCCAAGACCCATAATACCAATTTTTTCTTCTTCTAAAGTTTGATAGGATTTGGGACTCCATTTATTTTCACCATGATGTAGTGAGATGTTCCTCATTTTATCCAATACCAAGGCTAACACAAAATTGCTCATGTCCTTAGTGAGTTGATCGTCTATAACACGAGTAACGAGTGTGCTTTTTGGAATTTGAGGATCGCTGGTTATATGATCTACTCCTGCCCCTATAGAGGCTATAACTTCTAAATTCGGGTATTTATTAAACACTCCTTTTGGATGTTTCCAGGTCACTGCATAGGTTATTTCCAATGGATCATGCGCTTCGGGATATACGTACAATTTAACATTAGGCTGCTGTTGTTTTATAGCATTAACCCAAACTTTTGGATCTCTTCCTGTGCATATTAATAAGATTGACATTTTTAAATTTTTTAATTCACGAAGGCACTGTATCCAGTAATGGCGCGTCCTACAATTAGTGTATTTATTTCTTTGGTTCCTTCATAGCTATAAATAGCTTCAGCATCGGCAACAAATCGGGCAACATCATATTCTAAAAGAATTCCATTTCCACCTAATACTTCTCTGGCTCTACTCACCACATCTCTCATTCGCATGCTGCAATACACTTTTGCTAAAGAGGCATGTTCATCTGTTAATCTTCCTTCATCTTGTAGTTCTGAAAGTCTAAAGACCATAGTTTGCATCGCTGTTAAATTGGAAAGCATTTCTACCAGATGATTCTGAATTAATTGATAAGAAGCTATAGGTCTTCCAAATTGCTCCCTTTTCTTGGTGTATTTCAAAGCGCTTTCATAAGCTCCTCGTGCACAACCCACCGCTTGCCAAGCTACCCCGGCTCGAGTCATTTTTAAAACTTTGGCGGTGTCCCTAAAGGAATTCGCATTTTGCAATCTGTCGCTTTCTGGAATTTTACATTCTGTCAAGGTAATAATGGCATTTTGAACAATTCTAAGCGCCATTTTATCTTTCATTTTTTCGGCAACAAAACCAGGATTCTCTTTTCTAACCAAAAATCCTTTTACTTTATTTGAGTCTTCGTCTCGTGCCCATATAATGATCACATCGGCGAAAGTGGCATTCCCTATCCACTTTTTTTGTCCGTTCAAGATCCAATTCTCTCCATCAAATTTACAAGTGGTTTCCATCCCTTGAGAAACTCCAGAACCTACATTTGGTTCAGTAAGTCCAAAGGCACCTATCTTTTCTAATTTTTGCATTTGTGGTAGCCATTCCTGCTTTTGCTCTTCGCTTCCACATAAATAAATAGATCCCATTGCAAGCCCACTATGCACTCCAAAAAAAGTAGAAATTGAAACATCTACTCTTGCAATTTCTTGGGCGATAATACCTTCCATTAAAAATGGCATATTTGGGCAGCCATATCCTTCATAAGGAATACCGGCAATATTCAAACTTTTGAATTTTTCTATGATTTCAAAAGGAAATTTTGCTCTGTTCCAGTGATCATTCACCAAAGGCTTCACTTCATCTTCCATAAAATTTCGCACTTTCAGCTGAAGCTCTCGCTGCTCCGGACTCAATTTTAGATCTAGATTATAAAAATCCCCATCGATAGGAGGTAGGTTATGTTGCCCCTTTTTCTTTTTGGTTTTCAGCATTTTCATGAGCCCCTTTAATTGGCGCTCATCAAGATTTCCCAAAGCGTCCATAGCTTCAGGGATATTTATGCTTTCACTTATTTTAGCCAGCTTATTTAAATCTACCGACTTTAAAAGATTGATCGTATTCTTTACTTTTCCGAAAAGCGACATAGGTTAGGTTTTGTTGAAACCTAAAATTAGGTATTTAATGCGCTATACTTTGTTAAAGCTTTCCGAAGAATTAATTCTGAAGCCAAAAAAGGCCACTATTTCTAGTGGCCTTTCATATATATATCATAATCCAGAATTAGATCTACAATCCAAAAGCTTCTTTCACCTTATCTATATAATCTAATTTTTCCCAAGTGAAAAGTTCTACTTCTCTAGTGATCTTTCCAGAATAAGGACTTTCAAAGATCTTGGTAATAGTTTTAGGTTCTTTACCCATATGTCCATAAGCTGCAGTTTCTCTATAAATAGGATTTCTAAGTTTTAATCTGCTTTCAATGCTTGCAGGTCTCATATCAAAGATCTCTGCAACTTTTTTAGCGATCTCTCCATTGGATAGATTCACTTTAGATGATCCATAAGTATCTACAGAGATAGAAGTTGGTTTTACAACTCCAATGGCATAAGAAACTTGGATTAAAACCTCATCTGCAACTCCAGCTGCAACCAAATTTTTAGCGATATGTCTAGCTGCATATGCTGCAGATCTATCTACCTTACTAGGATCTTTTCCAGAAAAGGCACCACCGCCGTGAGCTCCTTTTCCACCATAGGTATCTACAATGATCTTTCTTCCCGTAAGTCCGGAATCTCCATGTGGACCGCCAATTACAAATTTCCCTGTTGGATTAATGTGGTAGGTGATCTCATCGTTGAACAATTCCTGAACGTATTGTGGTAATTGTTTTATAACACGAGGGATTAGGATCTCCACCATGTCTTTTTTAATCTTTTTCAACATCGCAGTGTCATCCTCATCAAACTCATCATGCTGAGTAGAGATAACGATGGCCTCTATACGTTGTGGTACATTCTCGTCGCTATACTCAATAGTAACCTGACTTTTAGAATCGGGTCTTAAATAAGTGATCTCTTTTTCTTCTCGGCGAAGTTTCGCCAATTCTATCATGATCTTGTGAGAGATATCTAAAGCTAAAGGCATATAATTCTCGGTCTCACTAGTAGCATAACCAAACATCATCCCTTGATCTCCCGCACCTTGTTCCTCTTTCTCCCCACGATCTACACCTTGATTAATGTCTTGAGA
>DEXV01000006.1:0-197 GCA_002364325.1 Gillisia sp. UBA3175 | reverse complement strand
TTCTCCCCACGATCTACACCTTGGTTAATGTCTTGAGATTGTTCATGGATTAAAGAAATTACACCACAAGAGTCGCCACTAAATTTGTAGGCTCCTTTGGTGTAACCAATGTCGTTAATCACCTCACGGGCAATATTTTGTACATCTATATACGTATTGCTTTTTACTTCTCCCGCAAGTACAACTTGTCCTGTAGT
>DEXV01000003.1:1200173-1231597 GCA_002364325.1 Gillisia sp. UBA3175 | reverse complement strand
CGGCCCAATTGCACACTAACGTGTTATATCAAAAGCAATATACACTTTTAATCAAATATGTTCCGGGATAAACGTAGGTTTTCTGGACTTTTATCGGTTTCCGAAAGTTGCTTCAAAGTAACATCTAACGGACTCTTAATCTTCATTAGGTCATGTTGAGTAACATGTGTGTAGATCATGGTGGTCTCTGGTCTGGAATGTCCCAGCAAGGCCTGAATATGTCGCAGATCGATGCCATTCTCCAACATATGGGTGGCAAAAGAATGTCTTAAGGTATGCGGCGTTACATGCTTTTTAATCTTTGCTCTGCTACAAGAAAATTTTAAAACACTTCGCACAGAGGAAGCGCTGTATTCATTTCCATCTTTACCTTCAATAAAAAGTTGCTCCGGTTTATAGGTGGTTAGATAATTATATAACAGGGGAATAAAAGCTTCGGCCATCACAACATGTCTATCTTTCCTGCCTTTTCCATTTCTTATATAGATCTGTCGCCTGTCCACATCAATATCCTGGAGTTTTAGGCTTAAAGCTTCCCCAATTCGCAATCCGGAAGAATAAATTAGAATTAGTAAGGTGCGATGCTTCAAATTTCTTGTGGCCCTAAAAATATCGATCACTTCCTCTTTAGAAAGTACAGTTGGCAAATATTTGCTTTTATTAGGCCGGTCTATAGCATCCACATCTAGTCCCTCCAATTGGTGCAGCTTTTCAAACTGTTTTAACGCACTTATACACTGCCGGTGGGTGCTTATAGAATAATCTTGTTGTGCAATTTCCTTTTCAATGAAAAGTTCCAGATCCCGATTGGTATATTCAGCAATTGGTTTTTTCTGAAATTTTAAAAGTTTAAAGATAAAACTACTATACGTGCTAATGGTACTTTTACTGTAGCGTTTCCCTTGTAGATAGGAAGTGAATTCATTCAGATCCTTTTCGGCTCTCGGCGCTAAACTATAGGGCTTTAAAGCAGAATAATCTATCTCACATTCAAACTTTTGTAGATGTCTATATACTTTGGCTTTGCTCTCTTGGGTTAACGCAACATAGAAGCAAGAATGGGTCTTGCTCCAAGTAATTTCTGGAAGCATTTTTAAATGCGTTTTTAAGCCCTCATTGTATTTAAATGCAATTCCCATTTGCAAGTTATTTTTATGCTGAAAAGGGAAAAGTCTAACCTGCTCCATAGTCATTGATTTATACAGTTAAAATACTATAAATAAATGATTCAAAGCGGTTTATGATGAAAGTAATTAATGAATTAAGGATTAGGTTTACTCATAAATCCAGCATTCCATTTTTAATTAACTGAAGGGGTATAGAACTTTAGAAGAACTTTTGAATGATAAAAATAAAGCCTTATTAATTTGAAACTTAAACCAGCAATTATTTTTGATCAAAATAAATAAGCATTCTTTGGTGATCTTACTAACTCCAAATACCTATAATGAACTACTGATGCTTGAATTTTTGGATCTAGTGGGTCAACTATTTGGCTTTAGTGAATACCGCTACTTTACGTAGTCCTGATAAAATATTTTATTAGCAATTAAATTCATTTTGAGTAGTTGGCGGTTATTTTTATTCTACAGCTACCTCAGGTCGATCGCTTTCTTCTTCAATTCCATCTTCTATCATTTCTTCAACCTCTTCTGCTTCTCCTTCTTCAAGAGTTTCCACATCCTCTTCCTGGATGTCTTCCTTATGATTAATAAAAAATTTACAGAAAAGCGGTAGATGGTCACTTCCAATATTTCGTAAAGTCTTAAAATCTTCAATAAAAATATCTGTGGAATGGAAAAAAAGATCAATAGGAAATCTCAGGAATCTATAGTTGGCGTGGAAAGTAGATACAAATCCTCGGCCAATCCTTGGATCTATTAATTCTGAAGTTTTTCTAAATAGAATGGAAGATTTTGCCCAAGCCACATTATTAAAGTCGCCAACTACAATTACGGGGTCTTTAATTTCTTTAACTCTCATACCAATAGAAAGCAATTCCCCATCTCGTTCTTTAGAATTATCCTCTTCGGTAGGGCTTGGTGGTGGAGGATGAACTCCAAAAAAGGTGAATGGAGTCTTGTTTTTGGTTAGTAAAGAAGCTTCTATGCTTGGCAGATCGTCTGCAATAAAATAATTCACTTTTATCGATTCTGTAGTTAATCTGGTATAAAAATGAATTCCATACGTATTCTCTAAGGGCACTTTTTTAAAGTTTGGATAGTTAGCTTCAATCTCAATCATTGCATCATCCCAAGCCTGATTAGATTCCATGGTAAGTAAAATATCTGGCTTAACTTCTTTCACCAATTTTATTAATTCCTCATAACGCTCATTAAATTGATAAACATTCACAGAGATAATAGAAATAGTTTCAGTTTGTTTCGCAATAGTTTCCGAAACTTTCCTTTTGTATATGGTGGTGTAGGGAATTAAAATTACCGCATGATTAATTAGAAGCCCGGTGTGTAATAACACAGAACCCCAGAAAATAGGAGTTTTTTCTTCAATAAGTAAAATACCAAAAATTAGGGTAATGAGTTGTAGTACCAATAATTGTATCCTCCCGAACTCCCAAACCCGAAACATCCAATGCTGATGGGTTATGAGGGGTAATAGACTTGCCATGATAAGTAAACCCGATAAAATATAATAAGTTATAAGCATATGTTGTAGATAAGCGATGCCTTATTACACCTTTGTTTATTTTGTAATCTTTTCATAAATAAAGGTAATAAAATTACAAATCCATTAATGTTTATTCATGTCTCTTGGTAAAATAAATTTCTAGGAAATATTGTATTAAGAGATTTGGTTAAATAACATTTAAAAGTAAGAACATGTCTTGTTATAAAACAAGCAATCCATTCTCTTTTAAAAGTTGCATAGATTTCGAGAACCAGAATAGTTCAAAATCTTCCAGCTCGATTTCAAAATCGGTTTTAAGCGACGAAAAGGAGGGAAGTTTTTCGGTATTCGGCTGCAAGGTTGGCAATGTTTTTAATAGCCAATCTCCAACTTCTTTATCCAGAATAATTTTGAAGCTGTCTCTATTGCTATGAAAAGTAAATACTAATTGATGCCTTGTTACTCCTCTCTTAGTCTTCACCTGCTCAGTAACTAAAGGCATTGCGCCCAACCAAAGTATTTTTGCTGAAGGTTTCACGTTGAAATTTGGAGCTATTTCTAAACATTTTTCTATAAAGTTCGGTTGGATCTGTGTCTTCGGAATTTTAAAATCGAACCATTCCTGAAGCGAAAATTCAAAACCAATCCCATGCATGAAATTGAAAAGTGATTTCTTTAATCCGTAGCTAAATTTTGAATGATCTATACCAGTTTTATCTGTAAAATCGACATCATTATTGGCAAACGTGATATTCTTATAATTAGGAGTAACCCCATAATCTGAAGGATTTAATCCTACGGGACTATGTGCTGTCAATGCGAACTGATGCCAAAAGCCAGATTGAATAATTCCCATTTCAAACAACTGCCTCACCATCTCCAAACTGTCTACAGTTTCTTGAACCGTTTGTGTTGGATAGCCATACATTAAATAGGAATGTACCATAATGTTAGCATCGGTAAGATTTCGAGTTACCTGGGCAACTTGTTCTACCGTAACGCCTTTATCTATAAGTTTTAGTAACCTGTCTGAAGCTACTTCCAAACCACCAGAAATAGCAATACAACCGGAAGCCTTAAATAAATAACAAAGCTCTTTGGTGAAATTCTTTTCAAACCGAATATTGGTCCACCAAGTTACCATAAGTTTTCGCTTTATAATTTCTAAAGCCAAAGCCTTCATTAAAGCAGGTGGTGCAGCTTCATCTACAAAGTGAAATCCGTTTTCCCCTGTTTGCTCAATGAGTTGTTCCATTCTGTCTACCAAAATTTTGGCAGCAATGGGTTCGTAAATTTTAATATAATCCAACGAGATATCGCAAAAAGTACATTTTCCCCAATAACAACCATGCGCCATGGTAAGCTTATTCCAGCGCCCATCGCTCCACAAACTGTGCATAGGGTTGGCGATCTCAATTACAGAGATATAATCTTCTAATAAAAGATCGGAATAATCTGGGGTTCCTAATTCACTCTGCTTATAATCTCCCCTAGTAGTGTCATTTTTATAAACAACTTTTCCATTTTCTAGAATAAAAGTTCTTTTAAAAGTGGGGGCTTCGGAATTGTTTTTAGAACAAACAGCTTCAGATAATAGCTCAATTGGTAATTCACCATCGTCTAAGGTGATATAATCTAAAAACTCAAAGACTCTGGTATCAGAAATAGATCGTAATTCGGTATTTGGAAAACCGCCACCCATCGCGATCTTGATACTTGGATAATTCTCTTTTATAAATTGTCCGCATCGAAAGGCGCTATATAGATTTCCAGGAAAAGGGACAGAGATGCATACTAATTTAGGCTGTGTAATTTTTAGCTGATCATTAAGGATCTCTAACGTAATAAGATCTATTAAAGTGGTTTCTTCTTGTAGTTCCTCGTAAAGTTCATCAAAGGAATTAGCACTTTGCCCAAGGCGTTCGGCATACCTGCTAAATCCAAAATTATCATCGATGCACTCCACAATAAAATCTGAAAGATCTTCCAAGTATAAGGTGGCTAAATGTTTCGCTTTATCTTGCATTCCCATAGATCCAAAAGCCCAATCCATATCGTCTAGCTGATCGAATCTGGAAGCGCGAGGCAGAAAATCATCGGTGCAAATTTGTCTGGCCAGTGTATTATTCTTGCCTTGTAAAAAACGAACAACTTCGTTCAAAGGTTGTAAATACGCTTCTTTTAAAGCATAGATCCGTTCACAATTTTCAGATTGAATACTATCATTTAAAAAAGCGATCTCAAATAATTCTCTAAAAGTATCTTCAGAAAAAAGCTCTAGAATTACTTCTATTCCAAGATCCATCTGATAGGCCGAAACATTTTTGGTGTTCAGAAACCCCTTAAGATATGCCGTAGCGGGGTATGGAGTATTTAATTGGGTAAAAGGTGGAGTAAGAAGTAAAAGGTCTTTCAAAATAGCATATTAAATAGATGCCTACAAAGATAGCTTATTGTTCGCTTTTTAATATTTCTGAAACAGCTTGTTTGTAGGCCTTTGGATTATTTGCTTTTTTTATTTTTTTGAAGGTCTTCTGCGGATTGCTAAACGTTTCTGAAAAGTAAGCCCAAAAACCTTGCATTTTCATCTTGATAGGAGTTGGCCCAGATAATGCAGCATCATACTGCTCATAGATAGTATCATGAAATTCACTGAAGATCTTCCAACGGTCTTTTGGATATTCGGTAGTATCATTCTTGATCATACTCGGCAAAAAAGGATCTGCAATAAGTCCGCGCCCGATCATAAAATGATCGATGCTAGGAAAACGCTGCTGCATGTTTTTAAACGCCTCAACATTGGTAATATCACCGTTATAGTATAATTTATGTTTGGTGGCGGGAATACATTTCTCAAAGGCATCAAGATCTACCGCACCTTTATAAAGTTGTTTCCCAATGCGCGCGTGAATAGCAATATTCTTCAGCGGATATTTATCCAAAATAGGAAACGCATCTAAGATCTCATTGCTATCTTCATATCCCATTCTCATTTTCATAGACACTAAAATATCGGTCTCCGAATGTGCCCGATCTAATATGTTGTCAATTTTAGCGGGATCACAGATCAATCCAGAACCCATTCCTCGTTTGGTGACCATAGGATAAGGGCAACCTAAATTCCAGTTGAGTTCTTTATATCCTAGTTCTTGAACATATTTAGCTACAAACAAAAACTCTTCGGCATCGTTGGTGATCACCTGCGGAATCACTTCTAGAGTATCATTATGCTCTGGAAGAAGGTCTCGCTGATAGGAATTCTTCACCACCATTTTCCCATCTAGCCGAATGTAAGGCGCATAAAAGGTGTCTATTCCACCAAAATAATGATGGAATGCATTCCGAAATCGGAAATCTGTGAATCCTTGTAAGGGAGATGAAAGTAAGGTAAAACTCATAGGTTTAATAATGCCGGCAAAGATACTTTAAAAAGTGGGCTTATAGTTTAGAATTAAGCTTCGATGTAATCTTTATATTCCAAGAAAAATGATTCTAATAAGATCATGTTTTCATTTAAAAACTCAAAAACCTGCGGCCAATGGTCTTTATTATGAATGTTAACGGAGTTTAATTGCACATAAAATCTAATGATCATTTTACCTTCTGGAAGAACGTAGTTGGTATCTATTTGGATCTGCTTTAAATATTCATCTTTCAGGATGCTTTTTAAGCCATAGATCTTCTCAAAATAATATTCCTGTATAACTTCATCTGCACTGAAAACATCTAAGGAAACCTGAGCAAATTCAGTATTAAAAGTGAATTTTAATTGGACTTCCTTTATTCCAGTATTGTATAACACCCATCTACGAGGGTAACCTTTTCCAAAATTGGTCCAAAATTCCTCTCTAAGCTTCTTAGACTCTTCCTTAATGAACATATTTAGAGAAAATAAGCTAATAGAATTCCTGCAATTATCACCAAGAGTTTAGAGGCGTTAAAAGTATGATTTTTCGAAGCCTCAAATAAAATAGTGGTGGAAACGTGCAAAAATATCCCAATAACCACTGCATTAATATAATTGTTATAATCTTTAAGAATTTCAAAATTACTTGCGAACCAGGTGCCTAAAGGTGTCATGATGGCAAATAAGGATAGGAAAAAGAACACTTTAGCTTTGCTTATTTGAGAATGCAGTAAGAAAGCGGATAAAATTGCCGCAACGGGTATTTTATGGATCACTACCCCATACAATAAATGTTCTGTAGAACTTAAAGGAAAACCTTCTAAGAACGAGTGTATCACTAAACTTATAAGCAGAAGAGCGGGGAAATTACTCGTATTTTCATTATGGTGTATATGCCCATGTTCGGCTCCCTTAGATAGAAATTCCAACATGATCTGTAATAATAATCCAATCATTATAAAGATCCCTATCTTGGAACTTCCAGACTCATAAACCTCTGGAAGCAGTTCAAATACCGTTACCGAAAGTAAGTAGGCACCACTAAAAGATAGAAGTAGCTTAAAGCTTAAAGAGGAGTTCGGCTTTAGGAATAAGGCAATAAAATACCCAACTAGAACCGATAAAAGCGGCAGAATATAGATCATTAAAAAAATAGCTTTCTCAAAATTAATTTCTACAGGTTGAAAAGTAAAATTTTTAATATTTTCCTTTAATAACGGGTATTCTGCTCAACATGTAATTGTCATATCGCACAAAAATAACGTATTTTTGCCATTTAAGAAATGATGGGAATGGATAATAATTTTGAAATGGTAGCCAAGACTCTTTTTGGTTTTGAACCAATATTGGCAAAAGAGTTACGCAATTTAGGTGCAATAGATATAAAGGAAGGCGTTAGAAATGTGCGCTTTTCTGGAGATAAGGGTTTTATGTATAAAGCCAATCTTTGTCTGCGTACCGCAATAAAGATATTAAAACCTTTTAAATCCTTCCGAATAACATCTGAAGAGGATCTTTATAATGAAGTTAAAAAAATTGCTTGGGAAGAATTTATGGAAGTAAATGATACCTTAGCGATTGATGCTACTGTGCATTCCGAAAAATTTACCCATTCAAAGTACATTGCGCAAAAAACTAAAGATGCCGTTGTAGATAGATTCAGAGAGAAATTTGGATCTCGCCCAGATGTAGATTTGGATTTTCCAACTTTGCGAATCAATGTGCATATAGAAAATAATACCTGTAATATTTCTTTAGACAGTTCAGGACAATCATTGCATAAACGCGGCTATAAAACTGCTACTAACATTGCACCTATCAACGAAGTACTAGCTGCCGGAATGCTGCTTTTTTCTGGTTGGGATGGACAATGTGATTTTATGGATCCGATGTGTGGGAGTGGAACTATTCTTATAGAGGCCGCGATGATCGCATGTAATATTCCGCCAAACTTAAATAGAAAGGAATTTGCTTTCGAAAAATGGAAAGATTGGGATGTCGATCTTTTTGAAAAGATTGAGGAATCTGTATTAAAGAAAGTACGTGATTTTCATTTTACGATTACTGGATACGATAAAGCTCCTTCTGCAGTTACTAAAGCAATAGATAATGTTGAAAACGCGAATCTTGCTGAATTTATTCAGGTAAAGCAACAAAACTTTTTTGAAAGTTCGAAACCCGGAGAACGTCATTTACACATGATTTTTAATCCGCCGTATGGAGAGCGTTTAGATATAGATATGCCTGCATTTTATAAAGAAATAGGGGATACACTTAAACAGAGCTATCCTGGAACTGAGGCTTGGTTTATTACTAGCAATCTGGAAGCTATTAAGCACGTAGGTTTGCGCCCAACGCGAAAGATAAAATTGTTTAATGGTGCGTTAGAGTCTAAACTTTTGAAATATGATATTTATGAAGGAACTAAGAAACTTCATAAGATAAGAGACCAAGAAGAAGAGTGAATTTAAACACATTTCGACGAGCTCAATGTGACTACTATATTGTCATCCTGAGTTTGTCGAAGGATCTCATTTATAGTACAATAATTCTTGAATAGTTTTCCTTGTGATACTGAAATAAATTCTGGATGACAATGCTGCTTAAACCACATTTCGACAAGCTCAATGTGACTACTATATTGTCATTTCGAGCGGAGTCGAGAAATCTTTATTGATAAAATCTTCGGTTAATTTGTTGGAGATTCCTCCTTCCTCGGAATGACAAGAAAAGTTTAATTGGTCATCAACACATTTCGACAAGATCAAAGTGAAAACTATATTGTCATTTCGAGCGGAGTCGAGAAATCTTTATCGATGAAATCTTCGGTTAATTTGTTGGAGATTCCTCCTTTTTCGGAATGACACGAAAAGTTTAATTGGTCATCAACACATTTCGACGAGCTCAATGTCACAAAAGTGTCATCCTGAGCTTGTCGAAGGATCTTTTTTCCTAAAACTTATTCCTTCGCCTTTTTGTAAAGCGGAATGAGGTAAGAAATATTATAACTATAGCCAACGCCAAACTGGCTGAAATCATTAGTCTTTCCAAAACCGGGAACTGCAAGATTGTCAATGTTAGAAGGTGTGGTTTGTGTGATCATTCGCTTCAATTGTACATTGGCTCCTAGGTATAAATTTTGAAACAACTCCACCTTTATCCCAGCCAGCAATTCGATCCAACTTGCAGTAAGTCCTTTGGTTTGTTCTGAAGCATCAATAACATTGGGGCCAAAATAATCTGTAGTTGTGCTTATCGCATAACTTTCTAAAGTTTGGGAGAATGTCGAGAACCCATAACGTAGCCCAATAATTACCATATTTTCCATTCCTGCCCAATTCTCATAAGCATTGTAATCTGCTCCTAATTTAATATAACTGCCTTTATCGCTTACACTTAAATTCCCTTCAGAAAGCTCCATATTCTCATTACCAATTTCGGCTGCTAAGTAATAGTCCTTATAAATCCTGTAATCTCCCATTAGTTCCAATCCCTTATAGGAATCATCCAAAAGGGTTCGCAAAGGTTTGCTAAGATCTAATCCCACACGAAGCCCGTAACGTTCTTTGTATTGAACGGTATCTGTTGCAGTTTGAGCTTGTATAGTTCCAATTCCTAATAGCCCAACAAGACTAAAAGTAAATAGAAATATGAGTGGTTGTTTCATCTTCAATAGTTGAATTTAATATAGTAACTTTTTTAATCCAGTTTTGAGTACTTGGCGTTTCATTTTCCAAAGTAGCTTGCAAATTCACATAACTCATCCTAAAACTACAAGCTCTGTTAATATATACTTGATTTCTCGCATAGGTAAATACTATCTCATCTATATTTTCTGTTGAAGTACTGTCGGTTGTAGCAGCGGAATTCAATATAAATTGGTAAGTCGTTGCATCTACATCTGTTCTTAAGGGAATACTTATTTCTGAAGAATTCACTCGTGTAAGATAATTTCCATCTCCACCTTCTGCTAAAACACTTAAATTGGTTGGCACTTTTGGAATAGAATCGTTCGGAGATTCGTTATCGTAAAAAGATATTTTAAGCAGGGGAGTGGTAAGGGTAGATTCCGGACAAATATCATCCTTTTGGCATCCCATCACCACAAGGAGCATAGCAAAGATTCCCAGTAAAGCGATCCCTCCATTTTTCATACTTATCGTTTTTCCAAACATACTACATTTTCTACGTGAAAAGTTTGTGGGAACATATCTACCGGTTGTACTCTAGTAACCTTATAATGTTCATCTAATAACGCCAAGTCTCTTGCTTGGGTAGCCGAGTTACAACTCACATAAACAATTCGTTGAGGTAAGATACCAATAATTTGAGCAACTACATCTTTATGCATTCCATCTCTTGGAGGATCTGTAATGATCACATCTGGATGCCCATGTTCTTTAATAAATTCTTGAGTGAATACCTTTCTCATGTCTCCAGCATAGAATTCAGTATTATCTATGTTGTTTCTTAGCGCATTTTCTTTAGCATCTTTAATTGCAACAGGCACGGCTTCTATGCCCACAACCTTTTTTACTTTTTGAGCCACAAATTGAGCAATAGTTCCAGTTCCTGTGTAAAGATCGTAAACCAATTCATCTCCGGTTAATCCCGCAAAATCCCTGGTAACTTTATATAATTCGAAAGCTTGTGCAGAGTTGGTTTGATAAAAGGATTTAGCATTTATTTTGAATTTTAAACCTTCCATTTCCTCAAAAATATGATCTTTTCCTTTGTAACAGATCACTTCTTGATCATAAATAGTATCGTTTCCTTTTCCATTTATCACATATTGAAGCGAGGTGATCTCCGGAAATTTTTCAGCTAAACTATCAAGCAAGAGGGTTCGCTTTGCTTTATCTTCAGCAAAAAGCTGAAGCACTACCATAATCTCTCCTGTGGATGAGGTACGAATCATTAATGTTCGCAATAATCCATATTGATTTCTGGTATTGAAAAATGGAATATCATTTTCTACCGCAAATTTTCTTACATGATTCCTTATAGCATTACTTGGATCTTCTTGTAAATGGCATTCTTTTATATCTAAGATTTTATCCCACATTCCTGGAATATGGAACCCTAATGCGTTCTTATCTTCAAAATCCTTCTCGCTATTAATTTCATCCAGAGTTAACCATCGGCTATCACTAAAGGAAAATTCCATTTTATTTCTGTAAAAATAGATCTCTTTACTTCCTAAAATAGGATCTACTTCTGGAAGCTCCACTTTGCCAAGGCGTTGTAAATTATTAGTGATCTCTTGTTGTTTATAGAATAATTGATGCTCATAACCCATATGCTGCCATTTGCAACCCCCACAAGTACCAAAATGAATACACACCGGTTTTACTCTTTTGTCTGAAAGCTTATGGAATTTAGTTGCAGTGCCCTCATAGAAGGATTTCTTTTTCTTAGTAGTTCTAATATCTGCTATATCACCCGGAATAGCGTTATTTATAAAAACTACTTTTCCATCTGGCGCTTTTGCAATACTTTTTCCTTTGGCTCCGGCGTCTAAAACTTCGAGTTCTTCGAATACAAGATTTCTTTTCTTTCTTCCCATAGCGCAAAAATAGGATAATTGTGAAGATTTTATAGCGCTGCCATTATAAATTTCAGATAACATTTAGTAATTTGCGCTAGTTAAATTTTTGGATGATTTCTCTCCATATTTCAGAATAATTTTCTACAAATAAGCAGGAATTGTTAGTTTATACATTTTAAAATATAGAACATGCATTTAGAAAAAGTAACAGCTTCAGACCAGGCAATTAAATTAGAGGACAAACACGGGGCTCATAATTACCATCCATTACCGGTAGTTTTAAGCAAAGGAAAAGGAGTTCACGTTTGGGATGTTGAAAATAAAAAATATTACGATTTTCTTTCAGCATATTCCGCAGTGAATCAAGGACACTGTCACCCAAAAATAGTAGGAGCAATGCATGAGCAAGCCTCTACCTTGGCATTAACATCCAGAGCATTTCATAATGATATTTTAGGACCATACGAGAAATACGTTACAGAGTATTTTAATTTTGATAAGGTGCTACCAATGAATACGGGAGCAGAGGCTGTGGAAACTGCTATCAAAATAGCCAGAAAATGGGCTTATGAGAAAAAAGGAGTAGAGGAGCATCAGGCACAGATAATTGTGTGTGAGAATAACTTCCATGGAAGAACAACTACGGTGATCTCTTTCTCTAACGATGAAAATGCACGTAAGAATTTTGGACCTTATACTCCAGGATTTATCAAGATACCTTATAACGATATCGATGCTTTAAAAGATGCTTTAGCGAGCAATGATAATATAGCTGGTTTTCTAGTAGAGCCAATTCAAGGGGAAGCCGGAGTGTATACTCCAGCAGATGATTATATGCAAAAAGCAAAGGAATTGTGTAATGCCAATAACGTTTTGTTTATCGCAGATGAAATTCAGACTGGGATTGCAAGAACAGGAGCTTTATTGGCTGTTTGTGGTAAATGTAGCTGTCAAGGACATTGCGAGCAACAAGCCACCTATAGTAAACCAGATATGTTGATCTTAGGAAAAGCACTTTCTGGCGGAAATTATCCTGTATCTGCAGTTCTAGCAGATAATGAAGTGATGAATGTGATCAAGCCTGGACAACATGGTTCTACCTTTGGAGGAAATCCAGTTGCAGGAGCAGTGGCAATTGCAGCATTAGAAGTTGTTAAAGATGAAAATCTTATTCAAAATGCACGAAAACTAGGAGATCTATTTAGAAGTGAATTGAACAAATATATTGAGCAAAGTGATCTTGTGAGTTTGGTAAGAGGGAGAGGTTTACTAAATGCAA
Source organism: Gillisia sp. UBA3175 (assembly GCA_002364325.1). GTDB lineage: Bacteria > Bacteroidota > Bacteroidia > Flavobacteriales > Flavobacteriaceae > Gillisia. The sequence goes on along the minus strand of DEXV01000003.1, from coordinate 1,218,736 downwards.
TTGTTATAAATGATTCTGAAGAAAGCACCACTGCATGGGATATTTGTATGGCACTTAGAGACAATGGTCTTTTAGCTAAGCCTACACACGGAAATATTATTCGTTTTGCACCACCATTAGTGATGACCGAAGCTGAATTGTTAGACTGTGTGAGTATCATAGTAAAAACTTTAAAGCAGTTTGAAAAATAAAATTTTAAAATTATAGTTTAAAGAGGCTGATCTTAAATAGTATTTTAGATCGGCCTTTTTCATTAGAAAATTACAATTGCATGGCCAGTAAAGAATTCATGGCATTTTTAGAAGAACTACTTACTCCAGAAAGAAATGCGTTGTTCAATAAAGTACTAGAGCAGCGAACCAATCATTTTACTGTAGTTACAGAAGATGTTTACCAGTTGCATAATACCAGCGCCGTTATAAGGAGTTGTGATGTCTTCGGAATTCAAAATGTGCATGTTATCGAAGAGCGAAATTCCAAACAGATAGATCGGGAGATTGCTATGGGTGCTCAAAAATGGGTTTCTTTGAACAGGCATCAGAATAGCAAATCTTGTATTGCCGAATTAAAGGAAGCTGGCTACCAAATTGTAGCTACTTCACCAAATGAGACAGCAGTAGAACTTTCTGATTTCGATATTTCCAAACCTTCCGCTTTGTTTCTAGGTACAGAAAAGAATGGATTGTCAAAAGAGGTTTTTGAGAAAGCAGATCTTTGCATTTATATTCCTATGGTTGGATTTACAGAAAGTCTTAATATTTCTGTTTCCGCAGCTATAATCTTACAAGAACTCACCACAAGATTAAGAAAAAGTAAAATTTCTTGGGAATTAAGTGATTATGAGAAAAATGAAGTTAAATTTGAATGGCTGCAAAAAAGTTTCAAAAATTTCGATCAGTTGGTTAAAAGATTTCAGAATAGTTAATTTTTTTTAAATTTGTTGCTAATAGCTAAGAAGTATACATGACCTTATTCTTTTATATCCTTATAGCCATTATCACTTTTATTGCATTCCTACATGCATGGGCAAAAAAGGAATTTGATATTAGTCGAACTGTTGTTATAAACACACCAAAAGAGGATGTGTATAATCTTATTCGTCAGCTTAAAAAACAACCATCCTGGATGCCATGGATGGAAGAAGATTATAAAGGGACCTTAAAATTTAACGGCGAAGACGGCAAACAGGATGCTATTTTATATTGGAAAAGTAAAAATAGATTTTACGAAGGAACCCAAAAAATTGTAAAGCTAAATCAAGGAAGGATCATGGAAACCAGGGTGCTGGTTTTAAAGCCGGCAAAAATGATTTTTCTTGAATATAAAGGTTTAAAAGGTTTGGACGAAAACAAAACCAAGATGGTTTGGGGCATTAGAGGTGGGCTTAATTTTCCTTTTTCTGTAATGGCGCTAATTCAACCTGTAGACAAAATGTATGGGGATGACCTTGAAAAAGGACTTAAAAATTTAAAGAATATTTTAGAGCATAGAGCTGAAAAATCCGAACTTAAGGTTTATTCTTAAATTCGGATTTTAAATACTTTACTATGGTTCTATCTTTTTAGAACCTTATATTCTTCATAACATCCATTTATTGCATCCAATATTTGTAGATCGTTTGCGGTATTCATAAAATCTTTAGAGTAATTACATCTCGCTAAGATCTCTTCAATTTCCACTTCGTTTATCTGTAATACAGCAGCTAAGGTTTCTCTATCAAATTTTGTGGCTAATAGTGTCCTTATCTCATCATCTGCCTTCATTTGCCTTAGCTTTTTCATTTGCCTAGGCTTTTTCCCGAAGAGATTATAAAGTCCATCTGCGGGGTTAAAAATAGCTCCTAATGTTTTGGCTGCAGCACTTTGGGAATAGCTTCCGCCTTCGTATCCAGAATTTAATCCGGAAATACTATATCTGCTGTTCTCGTAAATAGGAATATTCTTAACATCTATCTCTAAATAGCCAGTAAGTCTAATTGGACTTACAACTACTTCTTCCAAGGCAATTCCCAATTCTGTCATTTTAACCTTTACACTCCCGTATTTTAACCAGTCGTTGGTTACTCGAACCTGAATGGTTCTAAAACCTAAATAGGAAAAATACAAGGTATCATTTACAGTTGCCAGTATCTCAAAATCTCCCTCGGCAGAAGTGGTAGTACCTTTAACCTGATTTAGGTTAACGATGTTTACATTTTCTAGCGGTAGATCGTTGGAAGCATTTAAAACTTTTCCATTAACGATATCTTGAGCCTGAATAGCACCTGTGGTGCAAAGAATAACAATGAAAGATAAGATGGATAGTAACCTCATAAAAGTAGAATACATTGGAAGAAGTTTATAGTAATAATTATACCAAACTCCTTCCAATGTTTATTTTTTTATGATCTGTTAGATTTTCTACGATTTACAGAACTGGTGATATTCTTTTTTCTGCTTCCTCCTCTTCCTGAAGAAGAACCAGCACTTCCTGAATCACTAGATTTTGCACTTCTTCTTGGGCTTGAACCTTCAGAAGATTTATTATCGTTCCTTGAAAATGAAGGTTTATCTGATCTATCGGATCTTCTTCCTCTAGATTCAGAAGAACTATCGCTTCTTCTAGATTTAAAGTCTCCGCCGCCGCTTCTTCCACGACCTCCACCAGAAGATCTTCTTCCTCCACCACCACGACCGGTGTCTTGAGAAACTTCTACATTTACGCTTCTTCCTTGATGCTGTACATTTTCGAAAGTTGCAATTACCTTTTCAGCGATGTCTGAACTAGTGTTGAAGAACGAGAAACTCTCTTTTACATCTACTCTAGAAACATCATCTCTTCCAAGATCTAAAGTTTCTTTTAGATAATCTTTTAAAGACATCCAATCGAAATCATCTTTAGAACCAACATTAATGAAGTAACGTGTGCTATCGCCACCGTAAGATCCGCCAGAATCACCATCTCTGTCTCTATCTCTAGAGTTTGAAACTTTTGAATTAAGGTCTTGAGCGTTTTTATAATAGTTGAAGAATCTTGTAAATTCTACAGAGAATACTTTTTTAACTATCTCTTCTTTCGTCAATCCTTCTAAAACCTCTTCTATACTTGGTAGATAAGGATCTATATCATGATTGATCTTTGTGTTTTTAATATCGTTAGCTAAGTGAAAAAGCTGCACTTTACAAATTTCCATTCCGTCTGGAATATCTTTTTGCTCAAAATTTTGCTTGATAATGCGCTCTATACTCTTGATCTTTCTAAGTTCACTCTTAGAAACAATAACCATAGAAATTCCAGTTTTACCAGCTCTACCAGTTCTACCGCTTCTATGCGTGTAGATCTCTGGTTCATCTGGTAATTGGTAGTTTATAACGTGTGTAATATCATCTACATCAATTCCACGTGCGGCAACATCTGTTGCAACCAACATCTGGATCTGGCGATTTCTAAAACTTTTCATTACCAAATCACGTTGGTTCTGACTTAAATCTCCGTGTAAAGCAGCAGCATTATAACCATCTTCGATCAATTGCTCCGCAACTTTTTGAGTATCTCTCTTTGTTCTACAAAAGATCACAGAGAAAATATCTGGATTAGCATCTGCCAATCGCTTTAAAGCGGCATATCTATCTCGGGTGTTCACTAAGTAATACTCATGTGAAACATTTGAAGTCCCTTCGTTCTTATTTCCAACAGTGATCTCTATTGGATCACGCATGAATTTTTTAGCGATAGTAGATACCTCTCTAGGCATAGTAGCAGAAAACAACCACGTGCTTTTCTCCTTAGGTGTATGAGATAAGATATTTGTGATATCCTCAAAGAATCCCATGTTCAACATTTCATCTGCCTCATCCAAGATGCAGTATTCAATTCTTGAAATATCAACCAACTTACGCTTTATCATATCCTGCATTCTTCCCGGAGTTGCAACAATTACTTGTGCGCCACGGCGAATTTGCTGTGCTTGATCTGTTATGCTAGCTCCACCATAAATAGCTACTGTATTTAATCCCGGTGTAAACTTCGCATAATTTTTAAGCTCATTTGTAATTTGTAAACACAATTCCCTGGTAGGGGAAAGAATTAATCCTTGTGTATGCTTACTTTGTGCGTCGATTTTGTGGATGAGTGGAAAACCAAAAGCGGCAGTTTTTCCTGTACCTGTTTGGGCAAGTGCAACCATATCGGTGTCTTCTTGCAATAAAATTGGAATCGCTTTTTCCTGTACCTCACTCGGCTCTGTAAAGCCCATTTCCTCAACAGCTTTAAGTATGGCAGGATTTAATCCTAATTGTTCAAATTTATTCATATAAAATTTTAATAAGTTGCAAAGGTACGATTTCCTTTACAGCTTACACAAAAATTCTTAAATGAATATCAACCAACTATTTAGCTAGGTAATCTATGAGATATTTTAAGGCTTTTGCCCGATGACTTAGCTTCGATTTTTCGCTTAATTCCATTTCAGCAAAAGATTTTTCTGAATTATGAGCTTGAAAAACAGCATCGTAGCCAAAACCATATTGGCCTTTTTTCTCCTTTAAAATATGGCCTTCACAAATTCCAGTGAATAAATGTTGATGGTCTTCAAAATTAAGAGCAATCACGGTTTTAAATCTGGCAGATCGATCTTCCTTGGATTCTAAATTAGTTAGCAGCTTCTCAATATTGGCCTCATTATCTTTATTTTCACCAGCATATCTGGCAGAATAAACACCAGGTTCTCCATTTAAAGCCTTTACTTCCAAGCCTGTATCATCTGCAAAACAATCTAACTTATAATGCAACTTCACATAATTTGCTTTTATTATAGCATTGCCATCTATAGTATCTTCGGTTTCGGGAATTTCTTCATAACATCCTATATCATCTAAAGAAAGCAACGTGAAATGTTTTGGGAATATAGCTTGAACTTCTTCAAATTTATGCTTATTATGGGTTGCAAATACTAATTTCATATAGGCTTAATTAACGGTGGTGGTAAGGTTCATTCTTTAAAATGGTAAAAGCTCGATACAATTGTTCTGTAAAGAAAAGTCGAACCATTTGGTGAGAAAAAGTCATTTTAGAAAGTGAGATCTTTGTGTCGGCTCTGTTATAAACATCTTCAGAAAAGCCATAAGGACCCCCAATTATAAAGATCACTTGTTTTAATCCGCTATTAAATCGTTTCTGAATAAATTCTGAAAAACCAATCGAGCTAAGTTGCTTTCCATTTTCGTCGAGAAGCACTACAAAGTCTGAAGAGGATAGTTTATTAAGTATAAGATCTCCTTCTTTTTGCTTTTGCTGATTTTCATCTAGATTCTTAATATTTTTTATGTCGGGGATCAATTCAATTTCAAATTTATTGTAGAACTGAAGACGTTTAACATATACATCTGTTAAATTTTGAAGGGTTTTATCATCAGTTTTACCTATACCAAGTAATTTTATGGTCATTTTACTAAGACTTTGCTACATTTACAAAAATAACTATTGCAATGATTTCACAGGCACAATTTCAAAAGGAAATTGAATTAATTATTTCGAACGCTGTAAGAGAAGATGTAGGTGAAGGAGACCACAGTTCTCTGGCGTGTATTCCAACAGAAGCTCAAGGTAAAGCTAAACTACTTGTAAAAGACGACGGTATAATTGCCGGAGTAGATTTCGCAAAGCAGGTTTTTAACTACATAGATCCAGAGTTAAAGATGGAAATTCTTATTAAGGATGGAGAAAGAGTTCAAAAAAGAGATATCGTGTTTTTTGTAGAAGGTTCTTCCCAATCCATTTTAAAAGCAGAACGTTTGGTATTGAATGCTATGCAACGAATGAGTGCAATTGCAACTAAAACCAATGAGTTTGTGCAGAAGTTGGAAGGAACCAATACCAAGATCTTAGATACTAGAAAAACTACTCCCGGGATTCGTGCATTAGAAAAATGGGCAGTGAAAATCGGAGGTGGAGAAAATCATAGATTTGCACTTTATGACATGGTCATGCTAAAGGATAACCATATAGATTTTGCTGGCGGAATTACCCAAGCTATTAATAAAACAAAGCAATATTTAAAAGATAAGGGTCTGGACCTAAAGATAATTGTTGAAGCCCGGGATTTTAAAGAAATTGAGGAGATCTTAAAGAGCGATGGCATTTACCGTATTTTGATAGACAACTTTAATTATGAGGAGACCAAGCAAGCGGTAAAATTAATTAATAAGCAATGTTTAACCGAATCCAGTGGCGGAATAACCTTAGATTCAGTTAGAAAATACGCAGAATCTGGTGTGGATTATGTTTCAAGTGGGGCCTTAACTCACTCCATTTATAATATGGATCTTAGTTTAAAAGCCGTATAGTTCATGCAAGAAAAAAAATCTTCCAAATCATTATTAAATAAAATATCTGATGCTTGGGAGTATAGAACCAATAAGATTGTGTTACCTGGATTAAATGGTTTTACAGCACATGATCTTTGGGTAATTTATTCTGGAGGAATTATTGAAGGTACATTCTCTACCAGAGCTAGTGCCATTGCCTTTAGCTTTTTTATGGCCTTGTTTCCCTTCTTATTGTTTGTGCTGAATTTAATACCTTATATAGAGTTTATAGACGATTTCCAGTTGCAGTTCCTGGTATTCATGGATTCTCTATTGCCTCCAACCACCTCAGATTTTTTTAATGATGTTTTTTATGATATTGCAAGCACTCCTCGTGGTGGGTTATTATCTGTTACCTTCATACTGTCTATTTTTTTAATGACCAATGGAGTGAATTCTATATTCACCGGATTTGAATTTTCTTATCACACCAATGCTAATAGATCTATAATTAGGCAGTACATAATCGCAGTGGGTGTTTCCATTATTATGGCATTGTTGTTGCTTATTACTGTAATACTAGCGGTTTATCTTACCTATGCGGTAGATGATATAAGTGAATGGGGCATATTTGGAGGAAAGAGTATTTCTCCTAAATTAGTAAAGTATACTGCTTTTATATTACTGTTCTATACAGCCGTGGCAACCTTATATTATTCGGGGACACGGGAAGGTAGACAAGCAAGATTTTTCTCGGTGGGCGCATTATTCACCACTGTTTTAATCTTATTAACTACGTATCTGTTTGGATTGTATATTGAAAATTTTTCCAGATATAATGAATTATATGGCTCTATAGGAGCACTTTTAGTGCTAATGATATATATCTGGTTAAATTCTAATATATTGTTGCTTGGATTTGAATTGAATGCCTCACTAATTAAAATGAAAAAAAAGTCAAAATTAACTTAACTAAACTCAAACTAAAATGAAAAATGTTTTAATGTTATTGTTCGCAATGGTAACCATTGCTTCTGCACCTGCACAAACTAAAGTTGCTGGCGTATCTGTACCTAATACTGTTAATTTTGATGGGGTGAATCTCACGCTGAATGGTGCTGGGGTAAGAGAAAAATATTGGATGGATATGTATGCTGGAGCTCTTTATCTTGACAAGAAAAATGCGGATGCCAACGGCATTGTAAACGGAAATCAGCCAATGGCAATCAAACTTCATATTGTATCTAAATTAATTTCCAGCGATAAAATGATAGATGCTGTTACCGAAGGTTTTGAAAATTCTACCAATGGTAAAACTTCTAAGATATCTTCAGAAATAGCACAATTCATCGGGTATTTTTCAGAAGAAATTAAGCAGAATGATATTTTTGATATGGTTTACCTTCCAAAAGATGGCGTAAAAGTGTATAAGAATAATAAGCTTTTAGGAACCATTAAAGGAGCAGATTTTAAAAGAGCTTTATTTGGAATTTGGTTGTCTAATAAACCAGCCGATAAAAACCTAAAACAATCTATGTTAGGAAAAAGCTAATTGAAACCATTTAATTTCAATTAGAACAGAACGAAAAATGAAAATGAAAAAACGTATTATATATAGTATTCTTTTACTTTGTGCAGGTTTAAACTTACAAGCCCAATCGGTGCTTGGAAAATGGAAAACTGTTAATGAAGAGACAGGTAAATCCACTTCAATAATAGAAATATTTGAAGCGGATGGTGAACTGCATGGAAAAGTAGTGAGAATACTAAAAGAGGAAGATAGAGATAGGGTTTGTAGCAAGTGCGAAGGAGAAATGAAGAATAAGCCAATTGAAGGTTTGGTGGTTATGACCGGATTAGAAAAATCTGGAGACGAATACTCTGGAGGAGTGGTAACCGATCCCAAAACTGGAAAAGTGTACAAATGTAAGATCTGGCTGGATGAAGACAATCCTCAGAAATTGAACGTACGTGGATATATCTCACTTTTTTATAGAACTCAAACATGGTTGCGAGCAGAATAAAAATATAATTAGTTAGTTGTTAAAAAAATCCACTTTTTTAAAGAGTGGATTTTTTATTTGAAGTAAAAAGAAGTTTAAATTTGTGAACCAACTTAAAAATACTACATGGGTTTTTATATAAATGTAATTCTTCCTCTTCCTTTAGAAATGCAATTTACCTATGAAGTATCCCAATCGGAATCTGAGTTTTTGAAACCTGGAATGCGGGTATCGGTACCATTTGGTAAAACAAAGATCTACACCGGTATTGTGGCCTCTATTCATAATGATGCTCCAGAAAAATATGAAGCTAAACTTATAGATCAGATCTTAGATGAGGTTGCGGTAGTTACTGAAGCTCAGCTAAAGTTCTGGAAGTGGATAGCTACTTATTATATGTGTTCTGAAGGAGAGGTTCTAAAAGCTGCTTTACCAGGTGGCTTTCTATTAGAAAGCGAAAGCCTTATTCAGCTTGCTCCAGAGTTTTCTGTAGATGAGGTAACTTTGGACGATCAGGAATATTTGATCTTTGAAGCTTTGCAAAGGCAATCTTCCTTGAAAATCCAAGAGATCATTCAGCTGTTGGATAAAAAAACAGTGCTGCCTGTTATTAATCGCTTGGTAGCTAAAAATATTGTAGTTGTAAATCAAGAGCTATTCGAGCAATACAAACCTAAAGTGATAAGGTATGTAAAGCTTAATGAGACCTATCTTGTGGAAAGTGAAATGCATCGGTTATTAGACGAGCTTTCTAATGCACCAAAACAGCGAAATGTGATATTAACGCTTTTTCAGCTGCAGGCAACTTCTAAAAAACCTTTAGAAATAAAAACCTTATCTAAAGCTAGTGGAACCTCTTCCGCAGTAATAAAAAGTTTGATAGACAAGCAGGTTTTAAAAGAATTTCATCTTCAGAAGGATAGAATAGAGTTCAACATTGAGGAAGCTGATCATTTAATGGTTTTAAATGAATGGCAGCAGCGAGCATTTAAAGAAATTAATGAAACTTTAATTGAAAATGATGTATGTCTTTTACATGGTATTACTTCGTCTGGTAAAACGGAGATCTATATCAAGTTAATAGAGCAAGTGCTAAAAGAAGGAAAGCAAGTTTTGTATTTGCTTCCAGAAATAGCATTAACTGCACAATTGGTTTCCAGATTACAAAGTTATTTTGGAGAACAGGTGTTAGTATATCACAGTAAATATTCTGTAAACGAACGTATGGAAGTCTATAGGCATGTGCTTAACGCTAATGATAAGGCTAAAATAGTATTAGGCGCACGTTCTGCAATCTTTCTTCCGTTTCAGGACCTTGGACTCATTGTGGTAGATGAAGAACATGAAACCACCTTTAAACAATTTGATCCAGCTCCACGTTATAATGCGAGAGATGCGTCTGTTGTTCTAGGAAATATGCATCAGGCTAAAATTGTAATGGGATCTGCAACCCCATCTTTAGAATCTTACTATAATGCTACTCATAATAAATATGGGTTGGTCTCTTTAAATAGAAGGTTTGGAAATGTTATGCCTCCAGAGATCGAGGTGGTAGATCTAAAAGAAAAATATAAGAAGAAACGAATGACTGGTCATTTTTCTGACAGGTTATTAGAAGAGATAAAACTTACTCTGGAAGAAGGAGAACAAGTGATCTTATTTCAGAATAGGAGAGGATATTCTCCAATTTTAGAATGTCTTACCTGTGGACATTCCCCGCAATGCCCGAATTGTGATGTGAGCCTTACTTACCATAATAATAGCAATCAGTTAAGATGTCACTATTGCGGCTACCATATGGCAATGCAAAAAAAATGTATGGCATGTGATAGTGTAGAATTAACTACTAAAGGTTTTGGTACAGAACAAATTGAAACTGAACTAAAGTCCTTGCTTCCTGATGCAAATATTGGACGAATGGATCTGGATACCACCCGCGGAAAACATGGGCATCAAAAGATAATTAGTGCCTTTGAACAGGAAAGCATCGATATTTTGGTGGGAACTCAAATGCTCAGCAAAGGTTTGGATTTTAGAAAAGTTAGATTGGTTGGAATTATGAATGCCGATAACCTTTTAAATTTCCCCGATTTTAGAGCTCATGAGCGGAGTTTTCAGCTCATGCTTCAAGTGGCAGGAAGATCGGGAAGAACCAAGAATAGAGGAAAGGTGATCATTCAAACTTACAATCCGCATCATCAAATTGTAAAGCAAGTTTCAGAAAATAACTATTCAGATATGTATAAGGAGCAATTGGAAGAGCGCTACCAATACCAATATCCACCTTTTTATAAACTGATTAAATTCACCATTAAGAGTAAAGATTATTCCAAGACAAACGATGCTGCAGAATGGATAGCAAAAGCTTTGGCAACGGTTTTTAAGGAACATGTTCTAGGTCCGGAATTTCCTCCCGTAGCAAGAATTAGGAATGAGTATTATAAGAATATTCTAATCAAGATACCTCCAAAACAATCTTTAGGAAAAACAAAAAGACATATACATAAAATATTAACTAGTTTTAAAGCCATTGGAATATGGCGAGCTGTAAGAGTGATCACCAATGTGGATCCTTCTTAGAAAATTAATAGCTTATAAAATTGTAGGGAATTTGTAAACTTGGAGGGGTTACTTATTGCATGGCACTTAAAGCCTCAATAAGATTAGATTTTTTATGTCTACTTAAGGGTAACTGTTGCTTATCTATTTCTATATTCTTACTGTTATATCTCTCAACTTTTTCAAGATTAACAATATAAGATTTGTGAATACGCAAGAACTTATCTGTAGGTAATTGTTTTTCAAAAGATTTCATGGTTGCAAGTACTACAAACGTATCTTTTTCGGTAACAAATTTCACATAATCCCCTAGAGCTTCAATATATTTTAACTTATTAAGGAATACCTTTCTATTCTTAAGGTTGCTTTTTACGAAGATAAAATTCTCATCTTCAATAGGAACACCGTTGGTTTTTAATTGATAAAGATTAATGGCTTTTGCTACGGCATTATTAAAGCGTTCTTTATTTACAGGTTTTTGTATAAAATCTACTGCATCATAATCAAAAGCTTTAAAAGCGTACTTGGTTTTTCCGGTAACAAATATAATTTGCGGTTTATTTGGGAGATCGTCCAGTAATTCAAAGCCTGTGAGAATAGGCATTTCAATATCAAGAAAAATTAGATCCACCTCAGTATCTAACAAACCATTTTTAGTTTCAATGGCATTATTATATTGTGCAACCACCTTTAAATTAGGGTGATCCATAATTAGCTTCACGATCGAAAGTCGTTGTAAGCTAGAATCATCCACTACAGCACATCTTAGTAAAATTTCATCCACAGTTGATCCGGTTAAGTCTAAACAATATTAATCATAAATTCTTATTAAAACAAGACAAAAGGAAATTAGGTTTCGATGAAATGCATACTATATATAAAATGTGTTATACGTAATAGGCAAAGGCTTTGTAGATAATAAAAATAATGTTACTTTTGCACCCAATTAATTTAAATCATATTTTTATGAATCATTATGAAACTGTTTTCATCTTGAATCCCGTTTTATCTGATGACCAGATAAAGGAGACAGTTAAGAAATACGAAGATTTTCTTGTTTCTAACGGCGCCAAGATGGTATCCAAAGAAGATTGGGGGCTAAAAAAACTAGCTTATGCAATCCAACACAAAAAAAGTGGATTTTACCACTTATTCGAATTTCAAGCTCCAGGTGAGGTAATTAACCCACTAGAAGTTGAATTTAGAAGAGAAGAGCGTATGATGCGTTATCTAACAGTACGTTTAGATAAACATGCTATTGCTTGGGCAGAAAAAAGAAGAAATAGAAACAAAGAAAAAGCGTAGTTATGTCATCTATTGAACAACAAGCAAAAGGAAAAAAGGACGGAGAAATCAGGTATTTAACTCCGTTAAACATAGAAACCAACAAAGCCAAAAAATACTGTAGATTTAAAAGATCTGGTATTAAGTACATCGATTACAAAGATGCAGATTGGTTGTTGAGTTTCGTTAACGAACAAGGTAAATTGTTACCACGTCGTTTAACTGGAACTTCTTTAAAATATCAACGTAAAGTGGCTGTAGCGGTTAAACGTTCTCGTCATTTAGCATTAATGCCGTATGTTGGCGATTTATTAAAATAAGAAAGAGGCAATTATGGAATTGATACTTAACAAAGACGTAGAAAACTTAGGTTTTAAAAATGATATGGTAACTGTGAAGAACGGATACGGTAGAAATTTTTTGATTCCTCAAGGATTTGCAACATTAGCAACTCCTTCTGCTAAGAAGGTTTTAGCTGAAACTATAAAGCAACAAGCTTTCAAGGAGCAAAAGAACATAGATGCAGCTAAAAAACAAGCTGCTAAACTAAATGGATTAGAATTGAAACTTACTGCTAAAGCAGGTGGTGGAGACAAGATGTTTGGATCTATTACTAATGGAGACCTTTCTGATGCATTAGCTAAAGAAGGTGTAGAATTAGAGAAGAAATTTATTACGATCGCAGGTGGAAACATTAAGCGTTTAGGACAATATGAGGCAACTTTGCGTTTTCATCGTGAAGTGATCTCTACCTTTACTTTTGATGTTGTAGCTGAGGCATAATAGAATAAAATAACTAAGCTGCTTAAAGAATATCTTGGATATTTTTTGAGCAGCTTTTTTTTTAATTCAATTTTTACAATTGATCATAGAGGTAGTTTTTCAATATTGTACCTCGCATTTTTTTAATCTTCAGAAATAGAGCAATGAAATATAACAGACTTAGTAAGGAACAATTTGAAGAATTACATCAGGAATTTATCAACTTTTTAGCATCACAATCTATAACTGCTCAGGAATGGGAAGAAATAAAACGTGATAAGCCGGAAGTTGCCGAAGATGAATTGGATGTTTTTAGCGATCTTATATGGGAAGGAGTACTAGAAAAAGTAACTTACTTGGAGCATTTCTCTAAACACCAGATGTATCTTTTCAACATTACATTGGCAGAGATCAAACTAGTAGCTGTGAAGGTGGATAATGAGGCAATAGACATTACAACTCGCCAGGGTTACCAATGGTTGCAAAGTAATTTATTAGATGATACTGTAAACCTATTTACTTCAACCAAAGCAATTAGTGAGGATAGAAATAAAGATATCTTCGCTTTAATTAAGCAAGGTGCAGTAATCACCAAGGGAGAATTGTTCGAGTATTTTAATAATATGGTCGAGAATTCTTAATTACTCATATCTTAAAGACTCTATAGGATCCTGCTTAGCCGCTTTATTTGCTGGATAACTTCCTGCTAAAATTGCTACCAAGATAGTAATTCCTGTTGCCCAAAGCATGGCTTTCCATGGTGTAACAAAATTAAATTCGGCTACAGAGGAAACTGCGTACCCAATTAAAATTCCTAAAATAATCCCTAAGAGTCCTCCTAATTGGCCAATGATCAAGGTTTCCATAAAGAACTGAGTTGCAATGGTACTTTTCTTTGCTCCAAGGGCTTTTCTAATTCCAATCTCTCGTGTTCTTTCTGCAACAGAAACCAGCATGATGTTCATCAAAGCAATAGAAGATCCAAAAATAGTAATTATGGATATGATCCAGGCCGCAATGTTTAAATAACCGGTTATTGATAGAATTCTGTTTATTAGATCGTCACTTTTTTCAATTCCAAAATTATTTTCCTCCACAGGATTTAATCCTCTAATATTTCTGAAGGTGATTATAGCTTCACTTTGTGCAGCCTCTAACATCTCTTTATCCCCAACTCTAACGCTAATATTATAATTGATATCAGGTTGTGTAAATACAGAACGTGCTGTTTCAATTGGAATAAGCACTCTTAGATCTTGATTATTTCCGAAGGTAGAACCTTTAGATTCCAAGATCCCAATTACCTGAAACTTAACTCCACGAATACTAATGGTCTTATTTATTGGATTGGTGTTTTTAAAAAGGCCTTCGGCAAAGTCGGCTCCAAGTACCGCAACTTTATTATTATTTTGAATATCAAAATAGTTGAATTCTCTACCTTCTTCTAATTCCAATCCAGAACTCACTAAGTAGTTTTCATTTACCCCCAAAACAGAAACTTCCGGATCTGTCTTTTCACTTTCAAATTTTACTTCAGCAGTAGAAGTTCCATTAAAGGAGATAGAGGTTAGGGTTTCAGGAAAAATAAAATTCTCCTTAAACGTACGCACTTCTCTGTAAGTTAGAATAGGATTTATTTTCTCTCTTTCCTCACCACCTTGTCTCTGAGTAGTAAATTCATAACGTTGCAAATTAAAGGTGTTTGCTCCCATCGAAGCAAAATCGCTGCTAATGGTGTTCTCTAATGCGCTTACAGCACTTAGAATTCCCACCAAAGCAGTTATACCAATTGCTATAATTAATACGGTGAGAATGGTTCTAAGAAGCTGACTTTTAATAGATTCAAAAGCAATTCTTACATTTTCCTTAAAGAGTTGAAACATAATTTGAGCTATCTAACACCAAGATTAGACTGAGAAGATATAGATATGTTACTTAAATTTTCAAAATTGTTTTGGTTCCCTTAAAAATTAAGATATTTGCATCTTAAAGAATTTTCTGAAAACGGTGATGAATATTGATAAGTGGGGATTTTTCGCAGATCATTATTTCATCTTTTTAAAAGCATTGCAAAACTAAATTATGGCTCAAAAACCATCTATTCCAAAAGGGACCAGAGATTTTTCTCCTATAGAAGTTGCCAAGCGCAACTTTATAATGAATACGATTAAGGCACAATTTGAAAAATTTGGATTTCAGCCTATAGAAACTCCAAGTTTTGAAAATTCAGATACTTTAATGGGGAAATATGGAGAAGAAGGAGATAGATTGATATTTAAGATCTTGAACTCTGGAGATTACCTTAATAAAGCAGATCGAGAAGCTTATAAAAACGCGGATAGTTTAAAGTTAACCGCATCTATTAGTGAAAAAGCTTTAAGATACGATCTAACCGTTCCTTTTGCCAGATACGTAGTTCAACATCAAAGTGAGGTAGAGTTTCCTTTTAAGCGCTACCAGGTACAACCAGTATGGAGAGCAGATAGACCACAGAAAGGTCGGTTTAGAGAGTTCTTTCAGTGTGATGCAGATGTGGTTGGGAGTAACAGCCTTTGGCAGGAAGTAGAATTTGTGCAGTTATATGATGAAGTTTTTACTGCGCTAAATTTAAATGGAGTTACCATAAAGATTAATAATAGAAAAGTCTTATCAGGTTTTGCTGAAGTTATTGGCGAACAAGATAGATTAATAGATTTTACAGTTGCCCTAGATAAATTAGATAAGATTGGAGAGGAAGGCGTTAAAAAAGAGATGCTTGAAAAAGGGATCTCTCTGGAAGCATTAAAGAACATTCAACCGATATTTGGATTGAAAGGAAATTTTGGGGAGAAGATTAAGGTGTTAAAAGATATTCTTTCTGGATCTGAAATAGGTTTAAAAGGAATTGAAGAGCTGGAATTTATCCAGAAAGTTATTTCCGAAATGCCATTGAAATCTGCGGTTCTGGATCTGGATGTTACTTTGGCTCGTGGATTAAATTATTATACTGGCGCTATTTTTGAAGTTGCACCTCCTGCAACAGTAAAAATGGGCTCTATTGGTGGTGGAGGTCGATACGACGATCTTACGGGCATCTTTGGACTTAAAGACATGAGTGGGGTGGGGATCTCTTTTGGATTAGACCGAATTTATTTAGTCCTTGAGGAACTCGATCTTTTTCCTACCGCAGTTTCAGCAAACACCAAGGTGCTATTTATAAACTTTGGAGATAAGGAAGCGCTTTATGGTTTAAAAGCGGTTCAAAAATTGCGTGAGGCTGGCATTGCTGCAGAGATCTATCCGGATGCTGCTAAGATGAAGAAGCAAATGAACTATGCTAACCGAAGAGAAATACCATATGTTGTGCTTGCAGGTGAAGAAGAAATGAATAATGAAGTATATGGATTAAAAAATATGGCCACAGGAGATCAAGATAAAATAGGGCTTCAAATAATGATAGAAAAACTAAAATAACTATTATCAGTTTTAAGAAATGAGAAGGTCCTGAATAATTTTATTCAGGACCTTTTTTATTTATATAATAAAGTTACAATCCCTGTTGTTCCATTATTTCTTTTTGTAATTCCATGATACCTTCAGTTCCTCCGTTAAATATAAAAAAGAGGATAATGGTAATTAGAAATACTGCGCTTAAAACCAATCCTATAATAGCAAGAATTCTCCCGATCTTTACATTCTGATACCCATAATACATTTCGGGATTAGCATTGTAAATAGCCATGGCCTTGTTAGATATAACGATTGTGATTATTCCAAAGACTACTCCTAAAATTCCGTAGCAACAACAGCCTACTAAAGAAAGAATTCCAAAAACTAAAATAAGTGTTGCATTAGGTACTTCTTGTTTGTTTAATTCCATAAAGAGAAAAGTTTTAAAGGTTGGTTTTAGATGAATAGATAATACATTTTTATTAAATAACTTAAAAGTAGTACTGTTGCAGTTAGCAAAATGAGTCCTATTTTTATATAATAATCATATTTAAAATTAAAAAAGAGATTTGTAATCACAAACGCTAGAAGAATAAGAATAGGATAGATTGCTGGAAACATAAACCATGCTCCATGAAAATCTCCCCTAAGTAATAGTAAAACAGCTCGCTGCCCTCCACAACCGTAACATTCTATTCCGAAAAGTTGCTTATTTAAGCAGGGAAGTAAAAGGTCTTCCATTAAATAAAATAATTTAATTTGAAATTATTACTTTTTTAGAAATTACAGCAGCAT
The DNA here is from genome assembly GCA_002364325.1 of Gillisia sp. UBA3175. GTDB lineage: Bacteria > Bacteroidota > Bacteroidia > Flavobacteriales > Flavobacteriaceae > Gillisia. The sequence goes on along the minus strand of DEXV01000003.1, from coordinate 1,201,620 downwards.
TTAGGTTGGTTATTTTTATAATATAAAGTCCTTTACTTAATCTTCGGGTTGGAAATTCATGAAGCTGTTCGTTGGTGATGTTTTTCTTTTCTGCTATTTTCTTTCCCAGCGCATCATAAAGTGTAATATTAACTGGGGTATTTCTTACGGGAATCCTTACTTCTAGAACAGCATCTGGATTGTTCTGGAAGATATTATAATTGTTAATGTCTTTAACGATCTCCCAATTAACAAATAAAAATTCTTTGTTCGTATAAGTTAGTTTAAATCTTTCCAAATATTCTCCAGCCTCTAATCCCAATTTTGGTGACGTGTTTTTTAAGTTATAATAGATCCCGGTAACTTTATCAAAAAGGAAAACATCTGCATTAATATTTTTTATCTCAGCTATTTCAAAAGTTACTTCTGAAGCTTCAGTTAGAAGAATATAAAGTGGGATCTCTTCCAACTCATCAAAAGGCCGAACGTTGATCAAATAATTATCTTCTTCCATATACCATCCGGCATCTGAGCTTAAATATTCAGGGTTAATCGCATCTCTGGCATGATCTATCCCTACAGTAGCTGCATCTTGTAACACCAACAAAATCTGTCGGACATATTTATCATGGAAGCCAATGTTTAATCGCAATAATGGATAATCTTCATTGACAGATGCTTTCTTCTTTTTTCCTTTAGATTTAAATTGAGATAGAATTAGGTCTTCTTTTATATAACTTCGATATTCATTTTTAAAATTGATCACACCATCCTTACTTCCAATTACAATAAATCCCTGAGCTATTGGGGAATACCTTCTGGCATAATAATTTCCAGTTACTCCAGAATTAGAAATTGTATTCCCATAACCATCATATTTATTAAATACTGCCGGCACATATCCGTAAATACCAGCTCCGGGAGAATAAGCACCGTATCCACCCTCATACTCTTTTAGAAAATGAGAACCTGTACTTTTTGAATCCCAGAAATAAGCAATTCCTGTGGTGTTGGTATTTTCGAAAAGGAAATAATTTAGGTCGAGGGCAGAGGGGTATGGATTTCCTATCAATTTGCTATCACCTTCTTTTATATCTAACGAATAATTGCCAGAATTGGGTCTACCTCTAAAATCGTATCGCTGATTGTCTCCCGGATTATTAACTATTCCATAAATAATTACGTTTAAATTTGTTCCTGAAACTCCTTTCATTGTAAAGCCCTCTCCCGGTTTCACTTTAAATCTATCCCCAACATATTCCCAATCTGAATATTCGGTACCAGATAACTTATAAATCCATTTATTGGATATTTTTAGTGGGTTTGAAGTGCCGTTATGTTCGGAGGTTATAATTGCAGCGATACTTTGAGTCTTTTCCAGAGGATCAAATAAAATAGAACCGAAGGAGGAATTTGGATTTGGGTCTATTACCGGTGCGCTCCAATAATTATACGTGAAGTTTGTTGC
>DEXV01000003.1:597228-1199906 GCA_002364325.1 Gillisia sp. UBA3175 | reverse complement strand
GCTTGGTTTAATTACCAATTGAGAAAATCCTATATGCGGCAATAATAAAATTGCTATAATGTATATTTGCTTCATAAAGCATTCAATTTCCTTAAAAATAAGACATTAATTTTTATAAAAGTGACGTTTTTAATTTTTTAAGTGTTACAAATCAGCAGTTTATGAATAAAAAATACGGCCAGCTTATCAATACTTTTTTAATAATTGTTGGTGGTGGAATGCTCATCTACTCCATAACCGGGGAAGAAAGAAACAAATATTTACAGATTATTGGATTAGTTGTAATTATGTTCGGCTTATATAGAGCATCAAATTTTTGGGTAGAGAATAAGGAAGATGAAGAAGATCCTACAGATCAAGAAAATAGTTAGATATGAATTTTGAAGTGAATGATAAGGTAGAAGTTTTAGATGATGCGCTTCAAGGAAGGGTTGTCAAAATAGATGGCAATTCAGTATACATCGAAACAACTGAGGGTTTTCTATTAAATTTTGATCCTTCAGAACTGGTTAAAATTGAAGAAGAACAGAGTAGAATGATCGCTTCTCAAAACGTTTCTTTTGAAGAAGTTATCAAGGAGAAGCAACCTGAAAAAAGATCTAAATCTTTAAAAGTGAAACCCAAAGAGCGAAATGCGCCGCCAATGGAAGTAGATCTTCATATAGAAAAACTTGTAAATTCCTTTGGAGGAATGAGCAACTATGAAATTCTTAACCTGCAATTAGAAACAGCTAAACGGCAAATTGAATTTGCGGTGCGCAAAAGATTACCCAAAATAGTTTTTATTCACGGGGTAGGAGAAGGAGTTTTAAAAGCAGAACTGGATTACTTGTTGAGCCGATATGATAATCTCAAGTTTTACGATGCCAATTTCCAGAAATATGGAGTTGGTGCCACAGAGGTATATATCTTTCAGAATTCCTAATTTTCTTCTGGAGTAGTATTATTTGATGGAATAACTATTTTTACAGTATTAGATAAAAACTCTCCAAATTCATAAGAACTAAAAGAGATCTCTTCACCACTTCCATCCTGATTCTGAAGTTTTAAATTTTGAATAGTGATAAAAGATCTATATTTTGTATCTATCTTATTTTGAATAGTTGCGGTAACCTCACTTAAAGCATTTGTTTTGGTTCTATCTAAATAAAAAGCTAGTTCATTTTCGATATTTTCGGCGTCTGTAGGTAGTTGATCTGCCTCTTGAACTTCAAATTTGGTTAATTTACCATCACCATCATCATCGTCGTCTAAATAATTTGGTATTCCATCTTGATCGGTATCACGATCCCCAGCTGCATTTACTTCATCGCCACTCCCATTAGTGATTTCAACTTTAGTTAGCACATTATCCCCATCATCATCAATGTCGTTTATGTTTAATATTCCATCGTCATCGGTATCACCAGGCTCCTCCTCATTGTTTGGTACACCATCTCCATCTGTATCTGTTTCATTTGCAGTTGCAGTCTCGGTAGTGATTACTACGGTTCCGCCAACACTAATAAATTCTTGGATAACTTTTGGGGTACTTGGCGGTAGGGAATTACAAAAATAATCACTGGTAATTGTACCGTCGTAAACGCGATAGTTTATTTTATTTATGTTGTCCAGATCAAAACGAATCACATTTTCTATATTAGTAGTTAAAATACTAGCCGAATCGCTAATTGCTGTATTATTAGTGACTAGTGATATAGATTCAAAAACATTCTCTGTATTAATTTTAAAAAAGACCTTGGGTCTGCCATTTTTGCCGCAACTTTTAATACTTGCATCTTCAAATTCGAAATTATTTATAATAATATCTCCATCATTACAAGAGGAAAAAACAATTAATAAAAAAGTTATATAAAAAATGTTGCGCATTGTTTTTGTTTTCAACAAAAATAAAGCATTAGTATTTTATAGCAGAGCATCCTTAAAACAATTTTATTTCTTTTATTTTTGTGCTCCATGAGAAAAGTATATTTAGATAGTGCAGCAACCACGCAAATGCGTGACGAAGTTATAGATAAAATAACAAGTGTAATGAGAGATTTTTACGGAAATCCTTCTTCTACACATAGTTATGGAAGGTCATCTAAATCTTTAATTGAGAATGCAAGAAAATCGATTGCCAATCAACTTAATGTTTCTGCTGCTGAAATTATCTTTACTTCTGGCGGAACCGAAGCCGATAACTTAGCCCTCAATTCGGCTGTTAGAGATCTTGGAGTAAAAAGAATTATCACTTCTAAAATAGAACATCATGCCGTTCTTTATACGGTTAATCAATTAGAAGAATGTTACAATGTTGAAGTTTCCTATGTAAATCTGGATGAAAATGGACAAGTAGATCTTGATCATCTAGAGCAATTATTAGCAGAAGGAAAGCTTAAAACTTTGGTGAGTCTTATGCACGTGAACAACGAGATAGGGAATTTGCTAGATATTAATAAAGTTGGGCAATTATGTAAGGCCAATCAGGCTTTATTTCATTGTGATGCAGTACAATCTATCGGACATTATGAGTTGGATCTTCAAAAAACTTCAGTAGATTTTACAGCAGTTAGCGCTCATAAATTTCACGGACCGAAAGGAGTTGGTTTTGCATTTATAAGAAAGAATAGCGGCTTAAAACCTTTGATATTTGGAGGAGAGCAGGAGCGAGGCAATCGTGCTGGAACCGAGAGTGTACATAATATTGTGGGTCTTGAGGAAGCTTTTAAACTTGCTTATGCCAATCTTGATGAGGAAAGAAAGTATATCACCTCTCTTAAAACTTATTTTATAGAACAATTGGAAGAAAAGATTCCGGGAGTTAAATTTAATGGGAACTGCCGAGATACAACTAAAAGCACCTATACTTTGGTGAACATTTGTTTGCCTATTACTGCTGAAAAAGCTTTGATGCTGTTGTTTCAATTAGATCTTAAAGGTATCGCTTGCTCTAAAGGATCTGCTTGCCAAAGTGGAAGTGACAAGGGTTCTCATGTACTATCAGCCTTTCTTTCCGAAGAAGATATGAAAAAGCCTTCTTTGCGATTCTCTTTTTCAAGATATAACACCAAAGAAGACTTGGATTATGTGATCGATACCTTAACCGAATTTATAGATGCTTAAAATATCCTTTACTTTTTAAAGAAAGTGGCCTCATAAGTCTTAGCGTTTCCAACATTATCTGTTACAATCAGTTTTAAATGATTTTCCGTTTCGGTTAAAACTGCATCGCTAAAGTTATGAGTTAAGGTGTTATTCTTATACTCATATTCCATAAGAATGAATTTACCATTTACCGTTGCCCGGTAACTATTTATTCCAGAAAGATCGTCTGTAATTCTAAGTTTTATATCCTCATTGCTCGAGATCCATTGGCCATCCTTAAAATTGACTGGAGATATGGAAGGTGGCTTAATATCTGCCACCAAAGTATAATCGCCAAAAGTGCGAATGCCCGTTGTAAACCGATCTCCTTTTTTTGTGGTGTTATTATAACTAGGTCTTCCGCGGTATCCTAGACGAGCTATAAACATTTTCTCTTTATCCTCTGCACTATATTTGCTAACATCAAAACCTAGAGTAATATTAGTATGAATTGGTGTATTATCCTTGTGAAAATAAATGGTATCTCCTTTAAAAGAAACGTCTAAATAAGTATCTTCATAAAGGCTTCCCTTGGGGATATAAATATCAATGCCATTTTCTTCTATATTAAAAGCATTATTGGCATTTACAAAATAATTAGTCTCAGTAATTGGTTTGGAGGGCTTCATGCTTATTTGCTTCCCTTTAATTGGTACTCTTATAATGCGCTCATTTCCTGCATAATCCTTCACATTTACAGTATACATGTAGGATAAGCTATCTTGAATGTTAAGAATACCATTATCTACTGCATCTTTATAAACACTTAAAGGGTTTCTTGGTAAAACGTATAATCTTGTAATTCGAGAGTTATTATTGCTGAAATACTCATAATCTATAAGTTGATTTAGATTTCTAGTTTCATCAAAAGAAAAACGATCGAAGTTCAGCTGAAGAACAGGATCTCCATTCAGATTAGCGTCAATTTGATAGATCCCATTGTTATTAGCTGCGCCATCTAATTTATCTGTAGTGTTCACACCAAAAGCGATCTCGCCACAAGCATTTAACTCATCTGCTTTAAAAGAGCCATCTTTTAGTGGAATAAGTTTCACTCTTTGTCTTTCTCCAGAACCATTAACATGGGCTTCTTCTCCAATGGGATAAACCCACATACTATGGATTGTTGGAGCTTGAGTATCTTTTACGCTTATTCCAAATAGATTTGGGTTCATAGGACGCTGTAAACCGTCTCTTATTTCAAAATGTAAGTGTGGGCCACCGCTTCCGCCAGTATTTCCGCTAAACGCTACAAGATCGCCTACATTCACTTTAAGTTCATCGGCTTTAGGAAAAAGTTCAATTTCGTAAGTTTCCTGAGCATATTGCAGTTTCTTTATATAAGCTTCAATTTCTGGAGAGAATTTTTTTAAATGGCCATATACGGTTGTATAACCGTTTGGATGCTGAATGTAAAGGGCTTTTCCATAGCCATAATGTTGAATGTTTATTCTGGAAATATAACCATTTCCAGCTGCTAGAACAGGCAGTCCTTCTCTTTGCTGGGTTTTTATATCCATACCGCTATGAAAATGGTTGGAGCGAAGTTCTCCAAAGGTTCCGGCTAGAACTATATCTACATTCAACGGATTTTTAAAAAAATCTGTTGGGATATTGGATTGTGCAAATATAACAGTTGTAAAAAGGGATAATGCGATGCTAAGGACCTTCTTCATGCTCATATAAAACTTCAATTTTAAGGGGTTATAAATATAAATAAACTTTAAGAACTAATTAATGCTTTGGTATATTGTAACTTAGACTAATTTTAAAGGAAATTGAAAATAGATTTAAAAGTATTGGGAAATTTCAAGCGGTATGTTAACTTTGTGAATATAAGTAGCACGTTGAGCTTTTATGAGTGATTTAACGGAAATAGTTGATAACCTTGAAAATAGGATTAGCAAATTGCTTCATAAATATGAGGTGGTAAAACAATCGCAACTTTCTTTTCAAGAAGAATTAGAAACTTTAAAACTGGAAAATGAAAGACTAACCGAAGAGGTTAAAAATTCAGAGAACCGGATCCAGACTCTAAAAGCCGCCAACGCGATGCTAGGCAGTAATGATTACAAGAAAGAGACCAAGCTCAAAATAAACGGTTTAATACGGGAAATTGATCAATGTATTGTTCAACTTTCAGAATAAATTTATAAATGTCCGAAAAGCTTAAAATAAAGATATCTATTGCAGATAGAGTATACCCACTTACCATCGAGGCTGAGCAGGAAGAGGGATTACGAAAAGCAGCAAAGAAGATTGAAGCTATGATTAAGCAATTTGAGCAAAGTTATGCTGTAAGGGATAAGCAGGATGTATTAGCAATGTGTGCTTTGCAATTTGCAGCCCAAACAGAGCAAAAAAGTATAGATAATTCTAGCGAAGTACAGCTGGTAGAAGATAAATTAAAATCGCTTAATAATCTTCTTCAAGAGCACTTAGCTAATTAGTTCTTTCTAGATACAATAAGGTTTACTGCCTGTATTAGTGATAAATTTGATAAACTCAACACGATTTCTTTAAAAAGGGTGAGTTTTAGTTGTAAAAGCGTGCCGTCTTAGAGCGGATACTTGATCAGCTTGTTAGCCCTATACTTATTTTAAGGAGTTTATACAAAACTTGATCTAGTACAGGCTTTTTTATACAATTAAATTAAATATATGGAATCAATAATTATGATAATAGTTGCCGTGATAGTTGGACTTGCAATTGGTTTTGCAATAGCCAAATATCTCGAGAAAACAAATGCTTCAAAAATAGTAAAGGGAGCTAAAAAGAGTGCTGCAACTATATTAAGAGAAGCAAAGACGGAAGCCGAGAATATTAAAAAAGATAAAATTCTACAGGCAAAGGAAAAATTTATAGAACTTAAATCTGAACATGAAAAGGTGATCTTATCCAGAGATAAGAAAATTCAGGATTCTGAAAAAAGAGCTCGTGATAAGGAATCTCAACTTTCAAGTGAACTTGCCAAGAATAAGAACTTGAACAAGGACTTGGAAGATAAAATGCTGGATTATGAACACCGAAATGATTATTTAGAAAAGAAAAAGCAAGATATAGATAAATTACACCATAGTCAAATTCAGCAATTGGAAGTAATATCTGGTCTTTCTGCACAGGATGCAAAAGCACAACTTACCGAAACTTTAAGAGATACCGCTAAGGCTGATGCCATGGCGATGATCCAAGACACTATTGAAGAGGCAAAATTAACAGCACAACAAGAAGCTAAGAAGATCATTATTACCACCATCCAAAGAATTGGTACAGAGGAAGCGATAGAGAATTGTGTTTCTGTATTTAATTTAGAAAGTGACGATGTAAAAGGTAGAATTATTGGTAGAGAAGGTAGGAATATTAGAGCGCTAGAGGCGGCAACGGGAGTAGAGATCATTGTAGATGATACTCCTGAAGCAATTATCCTTTCTTGTTTTGATACCGTTAGAAGAGAGATAGCGCGTTTATCGCTTCACAAATTGGTTACTGACGGTAGAATTCACCCTGCTAGAATTGAAGAAGTGGTGAAGAAGACCAAAAAGATGATCGATGAGGAAATTATCGATATAGGAAAACGTACTGTTATAGATCTAGGTATCCACGGATTGCATCCAGAATTGATCAAGATAGTAGGGAGAATGAAATATCGTTCTTCTTACGGGCAAAATTTATTGCATCACTCTAGAGAAGTGGCTAAGTTATGTGGAGTAATGGCCTCAGAGCTTGGTTTAAATCCAAAACTAGCAAAACGTGCCGGATTGCTTCATGATATCGGAAAAGTTCCAGATACAGAGACTGAGGTGCCGCATGCGATACTGGGAATGCAATGGGCAGAGAAATATGGTGAAAAGCCAGAAGTGTGTAACGCTATTGGAGCTCACCACGATGAAATTGAAATGAATTCTTTATTATCTCCTATCGTTCAGGTTTGTGATGCTATAAGTGGTGCGCGTCCTGGAGCAAGAAGACAAGTATTAGATTCTTATATACAACGTTTAAAAGATCTTGAGGAAATTGCTTTTGGTTTTGGCGGAGTTAAGAAAGCCTATGCAATTCAGGCTGGTAGAGAATTAAGGGTCATAGTGGAAAGTGATAAAGTGACAGATGATAAAGCATCTAATCTTTCTTTCGAGATCTCTCAAAAGATCCAAACAGATATGACCTATCCAGGACAAGTAAAGGTTACTGTTATTAGAGAAACACGAGCAGTGAATATTGCTAAATAAGTTCAAAGTATACATAAACAAAAAGATCCCGCAATCGCGGGATCTTTTTGTTTATGTATGTTAGATCTTCATCTACTTTTCATCATAAATATCGTTGTAAGAATTTCCTTTGGTTACAAAGAATTCTCCGGTAACATATCTAAAATGTTCATCTAAAGAAGCAATTTCTTTAAGATCTTCTTCATTCAATTTTACTCCGGTACTTTCTAAATTCTCTATAATTCTACCTTCATTGGTAGATTTTGGTATCACGGCCGTTCCTCGTAAGGTATTCCAGTTAATTATTATCTGCGCAGGGGATGCTCCATGCTTCTTGGCAATTTTATTAATAGTTTTGTTTTCCAATAAGGATGGTTCATTCTCTGCTTTCATGTCAGCCGTTCTATCACCGCTGCCTAAGGGAGAATAGGCAGTTAAATGGATATCATTCTTACTACAGAATTCAATCAATTTATCCTGTTGTAAATAGGGATGAAGTTCTACCTGATCTACTTCCGGACCTTCTTTGGTTTCGGATAAAAGATCCTCTAACTTTTTAGCGCTAAAATTAGAAACTCCCACATGTTTAGAAAGTCCTTTTTCTTTAGCTTCAAGCATTTTATTCCAAGTCTCTATGATTGGTGCTTCTTCTAAAGACAAGAAATCTTCATCCTTTTCAGGAAAAGCTACATTAGGTTCAAATGCAACTGGCCAGTGAATTAGGTATAGATCCAAATAATCCAGTTGTAGGTCTTTTAGTGTAGTTTTTAATGCTGGGATCACATCTTCAGATTTATGTGCATTGTTCCAAAGTTTAGATGTGATCCAAAGATCTTCCCTCTTAACTTTTCCTTCTTTTAAGACTTCAGCTAAAGCTTCCCCTATTTCTGCTTCATTACCATAAACTGCAGCACAATCTATATGTCTGTATCCATTTTCTATAGCTATTTTAACCGCCTTTCCTACTTCTCCTTTATCAGATTTCCAAGTTCCTAATCCAATAGCAGGCATCTCATCCCCATTTTTAAATTTTAAATGTTTCATCTTTTAAATTTTCATGAAGTTAGTCAGCAATTAGCTCATTAAAAAATTATTGGAGCGCTTTAGCAAAACATTAATAATTGCTGCGTGGATGAAAGGTGTTTATCACCTTTTTTAGTTGACTTTTATCCACATGCATATAGATTTCTGTAGTGGTAATGCTTTCATGACCTAACATGAGCTGTATCGCTCTCAGATCGGCGCCATTTTCTAAAAGATGAGTAGCAAAGGAATGCCTGAAGGTATGCGGACTTATTTTTTTCTGAACATTGGCTTGTTTACCAAGGTTCCTAACGATGGTAAAGATCATTGCCCGAGTTAATGAATTTCCGCGTCTATTGAGAAATACTACATCTGTAGATTTTGGTCGAATAGGTCCTTGAGCTCTTGAATTATCTATATATTCTGTTATGTATTTTTCAGTTATTCCACTCACGGGTACAAAGCGTTGCTTATCACCCTTACCTGTTACCTTGATGAAACCTTCTTTGAAGAATAGGTCTGAAAGTTTAAGATCTAACAATTCGGAAACGCGAAGTCCGCAGCCATATAAAGTTTCCATTATTGCGCGATTTCTTTCGCCCTGTGCCGAAGTAAGATCTATTTGAAAGATCATTTTATCAATCTCTGCTAAAGAAAGAACGTCTGGAAGTTTCCTTCCAATTTTTGGAGACTCAATTATTTCCATAGGATTGTGCTCTCGGTACTCTTCAAAGATCAAATAGTTAAAAAAACTTTTTAATCCTGAAATCAATCTTGACTGAGATCTAGAATTTAAAGATTTAGCAACTTCATAAATAAATTGTTGAAGGATCTCGGCCGAAACCTTAATAGGAGAAATTGCAATTGAATTCTCTTGTAAATAGTTAATAAGTTTTTGAATATCCAGACAATAATTTAGGACTGAATTTTCGGATAGCCCTCTCTCAAGAAGCAAATAGGTCTTATAGTCTGCTAATGCTTGGTTCCAGGTCATTCTAAAGGTTATTAACAAAAATTGGTGTTACAATTGGCAATACTTTAGGCTTGCATAACACTTTCTTAACAAATGTAGGATTAATTTTGCTTGTGAACTTAAAATAGAAACAAATGAAAAAGTCAGTTTTATTAATAGCGATTGCTCTTGTAAGTTTTTACAATGTAAATGCACAAGAGTATGTAATGTTTGGAGTAAAGGGAGGAATTAATTCCAGTACTTTTAATGGGGATGGTTTTGGAAATTTTGATAATCCAAATTCTAGAACATCCTTTAACTTAGGGCTTTTAGCTGAAATTCCAATTTCAGATAAATTCTCTGTACAACCTGAAGTTTTATATTCTGGACAAGGTTATGATGTTGCAAGTAGAAATGATGCAAATGATGTAGAATATCAATTAGATTATATTAACGTGCCAGTTTTAGCGAAATTTTACTTGATCGATGGCCTTTCTTTAGAGGCTGGTCCACAGATTGGATTTCTTGTAAATAGTGAAATAGACAGCAATCCAAGTCAAGATAGCGGCGATGTTCCTTTAAATGAAGATCAATTCAATAAAGTTGATCTTAGTTTAGGATTGGGTGCTTCTTATAAGTTTAGAGGCGGGTTTTTTGTAAACGCTAGATATAACTATGGTTTATCTGATGTTTATGACGACTCTTATTCTAGTTTATTTAATAACAGTGATGTTAAGCATTCTGTTTTACAAGGAGGGATTGGATTTCTATTCTAGAAATAATTTTTAGATAAATATTAAAAGCGGTCCTTAATCAGGCCGCTTTTTTTTTGTTGTCTTTCCATTTTTAATTGAAATGCTTGATTTTTATAGTATTTTTAATCATTCTTTAAATTGGAGCCTCATGTTTAGAACATTTTTTTTAATCTTTATATTTTTCATTTCTACTGCATCTTTAAGTGCGCAGTATAGAAGGAACAAAGATACCAAACCTGGTTTTTTGGCAGGTTTTGTTTATGCCAAGGTAGATGGTGTAAACACCGAAACCAATTATGAAGATTATGGGGCAGGTGGTTATGCAGGTGCCTTTGTAGATATTTACATATCCGATAACTTTCATTTACAACCTGCAGCTAATTTTGGTTTTGTAAATGATTATAGCATTTTATATTTTCCTTTAATGCTGAAATATTTAATAGGAGATCGTGGTTTCAATGTACAGGCAGGACCACAAGTAACCTATTTATTAGGTGCAAATGATGAAACCAAAGATCAATTTGGTTGGGAAGTTGGTGCAGGCTTAGGAATGGATATTACCAAATCTATATTTATACAAGGTAGATACACCTATGAGGTTAGTAGAAGGAAAGTAGATGATTTTCTAAATCAACCTAATCAAGATTTTAAATTTAATAATATAATGATTGGGATTGGGTATAGGTTAAGTCCTGTAGATCGACTTTAATCTTTTATAAATCCTCTTATCTAGATTTTATGAAATTAATAATTATAAATGGCCCTAATCTAAATCTTCTGGGTACTCGGGAACCTAAAACCTACGGAAATACATGTTTCGACGATTATTTTTCGAAACTTCAATTTCAGTTTAGAGAGGTAGAATTGTCGCATTTTCAAAGTAATATTGAAGGAGAAATTATAGATGAAATTCAAAAGGCAGACAAGAATTTTGATGGGATCATTTTAAATGCAGCGGCATACACTCATACCTCTATAGGGATAGGGGATGCAATAAAAGCAATAGGAATACCAGTGGTAGAAGTTCATATTTCCAATACTTTTTCCAGAGAAAAATTCAGACATAAGTCGTTTCTCTCTGCACATGCAAAAGGAGTGATCTTAGGTTTTGGACTTCAGAGTTACGATTTAGCGATTTCCAGCTTCATAAAAAAATAGCATTCATGTTCAAAACCTATTTGAATTGGAGTTGTGGAAAGGATGCGGCCTTTGCATTATATCTCCTTCAAAATAACAAGGATTATAATTTAGAAAAACTAGTGACTACGGTTAATTCTGAAGTAGATAGAGTTTCCATGCATGGCTTAAGAACAGAATTATTGATCCAGCAAGCCCAAAGTTTGGAAATTCCACTACAACTTATAGAATTAAACGGAACGGTTTCTATGGAGGAGTACAATGCTGTTATGAAAGAAAATGTTAACCAATTGGTTGCTCAAGGTTTTACACACAGTGTTTTTGGGGATATATTTTTAGAAGATCTCAAAAGGTATCGAGAAGAGGAGTTGAGTTCTATAGGAATTATGCCAGTTTTCCCGCTATGGAAAAAGAATACAAAGAAATTAATTATCGAATTTATTGAACTTGGATTTAAGGCCATTACTGTTTGTGTAAATGCAAAAGCACTAGATAAATCTTTTTGTGGTAGAGAGGTAGATAAGAAATTCATAGAGAGTTTGCCAGATATGGTGGATCCCTGTGGAGAAAACGGAGAATTTCACACTTTTGTTTATGATGGTCCAAATTTTAAACAACCAATAGCTTTTGATATTGGTGAAATTATAGAAAGAAAATATACCCCATCAAAAACTGAAAAGGATTGCTTTAAAAACAAGCCGAAAGCATGGGATACGGTTTTTTGGTATTGTGATCTAATTCCAAAATAAAATAATAAAAAAAGCTCTGAGAATTCTCAGAGCTTTTTTTATGAAAAATTAATTTATTCTTATAAATGGATCACCTCGTCATAAGCAGCAGCAACAGCTTCCATCACTGCTTCACTCATAGTTGGGTGTGGATGAATAGCCTTTAATACTTCGTGGCCTGTAGTTTCTAATTTTCTTCCAAGAACTGCTTCTGCGATCATATCTGTAACTCCTGCACCAATCATATGGCATCCTAACCATTCTCCGTATTTAGCGTCGAAGATCACTTTTACAAAACCATCTGGAGTTCCAGCGGCCTTTGCTTTTCCTGATGCTGAAAAAGGGAATTTCCCAACTTTAAGTTCGTAACCTGCTTCTTTTGCTTGCTTCTCTGTCATTCCAACTGACGCGATCTCTGGTGTTGCATAGGTACAACCAGGGATATTTCCATAATCGATAGCTTCAACATGCACTCCTGCAATTTTTTCCACACAAGTAATTCCTTCTGCAGATGCAACATGCGCAAGCGCTGGTCCTGCAACCACATCTCCAATTGCATAGATACCGCTAACGTTGGTCTGATACCATTCATTAACAACTATCTTATCTTTATCTGTTTTAATGCCCAATTCTTCAAGTCCAATGTTTTCAATATTAGTTTTAATACCAACTGCTGAAAGTACAATATCGGCCTCTAAAGTTTCTTCGCCTTTTTTGGTCTTTACCTTAGCTTTAATTGTTTTTCCTGTAGTATCTACACTCTCTACAGAAGAATTAGTCATCACCTTAATTCCAGCTTTTTTCACGCTACGTTCAAATTGCTTAGAAATATCCTCGTCCTCTAAAGGAACAAGATTAGGTAAGAATTCTACAATAGTCACATCTGTTCCCATTGCGTTGTAAAAATGTGCAAATTCTACTCCAATTGCTCCAGAGCCAACCACGATCATAGATTTAGGTTGTTCTTTTAAAGTCATTGCTTCTCTGTAACCAATAACTTTTTTACCATCTTGCTTAAGATTAGGAAGTTCTCTAGATCTTGCACCAGTAGCTACTATAATGTGATCTGCTTCAACATCTTTGGTTTTATTGTCTTTATCTGTTACCTGGATTTTTTTTCCACCCTTCAGTTTACCAAAACCTTCTATAACATCAATTTTATTCTTTTTCATAAGGAACTGAACACCTTTGCTCATTCCATCTGCAATGTCTCTACTTCTTTTAACAACTTTACCAAAATCCTTATCTGCATTGTCTAGAGTAAGACCATATTCTTCTGCATGGTTTAAATATTCGAAAACCTGAGCACTTTTCAAAAGAGCTTTTGTTGGGATACAGCCCCAGTTTAGACAAACTCCACCAAGATTTTCCTTTTCAATAATGGCTGTTTTAAAACCAAGTTGTGAAGCACGAATGGCAGTAACATAACCTCCCGGACCACTCCCTAGCACAATGATATCGTATTTACTCATATTTCGAATTTTTTATGACAGTTTAAGAAGTTGCGAATTTAAGGAATATTAGCCTAAATTGAAAGAATTTGAAGAAGCCAAAATGGAAGTAAAATTTTTGAATAAAAAATTGGCTTTTTTTAATTGAAAAAGCCAATAGGATTTACTTATAATTTTTTACCTAAATTTATTTTATAACATCAGATTCTTTCATGTTCAAAGCTTTCATTACCTCTTTCATATCTGTAAGATCCAAATTAGATTGTTTTGTTTGAGCAAATGCTGCAGGAAGCACGATAATCCTGAATTTTTTATTTATTCTATAATCTGGACTTAAAGCTCCAAAATTCAATAAAGTTCCATTTGAATTTACTCCATCTAAAAAGATTAGTACATCTTCAAATGTATAATTAAAATTATACTGGATCGTTTTGTCTACTTCAAAATAGGTTTGAGGTATTGGAGTAAAAATTTCAATTGGAATTCCATTAGCGTCAGTTCCAGAATTACCCACTTTAAGGTAAACCAAAACAGCATCAGATTCGAATACCTCTACATCTAAATCATCAAATATTACGCTGAGAGTATAATCATTTTCGGCAGTAAAATCACCTGTTATGTCTATTGCGGTTCCAATAAATCCATTAACTCCAGAGGGTCCTTCTGGTCCCGGAGGGCCTGGAGGTCCTTCTACGCTATCGGTGCCGCAAGATGTAAGTGCTAAAAATGCACATATTAAAAGGGTAGATATTTTTCTCATGATTTCGAATTTTTAAGTTTGAGTTATGGTTTTTTATTAAAATCTATACTGGCAGAATTTACGCAAAATCGTTGTCCTGTGGACGAAGGCCCATCATCGAATACATGTCCTAAATGACTGCCGCAATTTGCGCAAAGGATCTCTGTTCTTATCATCCCAAAGGTTTTGTCTTGAACATATTCTATGCTTCCTTCTATGGCATCATCAAAGCTAGGCCAACCGCAATTGCTTTCAAATTTATTGTTGCTCTCAAACAACTTTACCTTGCAAGCGGCACATTGATATTCGCCATTATCGAAATGAAGATTGTATTTTCCAGTATGGGGAGCTTCGGTTCCTTTTTTTCTAAGAACTCTATACTGCTCATCAGAAAGTTCCTTTCTCCATTCCTCTTCAGTTTTCTCTACATTATACTTTTTCATATTTCTATTTTGTGTCTGGAATAAAATTCATAGCATCTCCATTTATACAATGTCTTTTTCCAGTAGTTTCACTTGGACCGTCGTTAAATAAATGTCCTAAATGTCCTCCACAGGTAGCACAATGAATTTCATCTCTTGTATATCCTAATTTAGAATCGGATCCCATAGCTATTCCACCTTCTATTGCTCTATCAAAACTTGGCCATCCAGTGCCACTATCAAATTTGTATTTGGTTTCGTAGAGTTTAGTTCCACAAGCAGCACAAACAAAAGTTCCAGGTTTTTTAATATCATTCAATTCGCTGGAGAATGGTCTTTCGGTTCCGGCTTCTCTAAGTATGTGATATTCTGCAGGAGTTAAAATTTCTTTCCACTCTGCATCTGTTTTACTTACCTTATAAGATTCCGCAGTTTGGGTGTTGGCTTTAGTTTCCTTTTTCTGAGCAGAACTATTGCAACTAACAGTAACAATGGCTAATAGTGCAAAAATTAAATTTTTCATATTTTTTATTTTAAAACTACAAAGATTATACCGCTATGAATGTTGTTATTTTGTTAATTACTTTAGAATCTCCTAATATTTTTCTGTGGCCCAATTTTTCTGTGAGCATAAGCTCACTGTTCTCCAGGGCATTGTCAATTTCTATTGCTGAACTTACATGAACATCAACATCATCTTCATCATGGATAACCAAGGTTGGAATTTTCACGTCTTCAGCAGAGATCGCTCCAGAATAATTATCCATGTCTTCTCCAAACTTAGAATCGAAATAAGATTTCATTTTACCTGCTACCTTATCATTTAGCTTCATATTCTTGGCAAAATCTTTTGTGATATGTGTAACACTATTGGCAGTACCAATGATTACTAATTTTTTAAGTTCAACTCCATCTTTTGCAGCCTTTAAAATAGACATGCCGCCAAGAGAATGACCTATAGCAGCATGAAAAGGTCCATATAACTGAACTATATAATGAATGCTTTGAATAAAGAAAGGCATCATACTGATCTTTCCAGGCGATTTGCCATGAGCTGGAGCATCAAAACTAAGCGTGCTGAATCCTTTTTGAACCAGTGCTTTTGCTATTACTGCCATTTGTGTTCCGGTACCGCTCCATCCATGGATCAATAAAACCTTCTTGGGAGAATTGCCATAGTGATACACCACAATATCTCTGTTTATGGAAGGAATGGTTATAGTCTCTTGAATGGAATTTTTATCCATTTCCTTTTCTCTTTCAGGTAGATTATATCTGTAAGGAGTAAGAAACAGTCTTGCGGCAAATCTACTTGCCATAAGAGGAGAAATTGCAGTTAAAATTTTTCCGGTATGCAACAAATATTTAGGAGCCAATAACACCTGTGCTGGTTTGGCTGGGATTTTTTTATTTATCATGAAGTGATTTAGAAATGGCAAGTTACTTAAAACCCAAAAAATTAGCACATCTTAAAGTATGTAATGTACTCCAATTAAATACTGGTATCATTTTTGAAAATCAATAATTGTTAAAGCAAACATAAACCTTCTTCTAAGAGGGGTGATGTTTTGTATTTTTATCAACTTAAAACCAAAAATCATGAGAATTAGAAATTTATTTATAGCATTTTTTGCTGTAGTGGTTATGGCAGGTTGTAAGACCAATCCATTTACCGGAGAACAGAATTTGAATTTTGTATCTAACGATCAAATCTTTCCAGCAGCTTTTGCTCAATACGATCAATTCCTATCTGAGAATAAGGTAGTAACCGGAACTGCAGAAGCAAGAATGGTGAAGAATGTTGGTCAAAAAATAGTTACAGCTTCAGAAAGATTTTTGAATGCAAATGGATATCAAGGTTATTTAAAAGACTTTGCATGGGAATTCAATTTGGTTCAAGATGAAGCAGTAAATGCTTGGGCTATGCCAGGAGGTAAAGTAGTGGCTTATACTGGTATTCTTCCTGTTGCTAAAGATGAAACTGGCTTGGCTGCTGTAATGGCGCATGAGGTTGCTCACGCATTGGCAGATCATGGAGCACAACGTATGAGTGCTGCACAATTACAACAATTAGGTGCGGTTGCCGGTAGCGTTGCTTTAAGCGGTAAAAGCCAACAAACACAACAAATTTTTGCGCAAGCTTATGGATTAGGTTCTACAGTGGGTGTAATGTTGCCTTTTAGTAGAAGTCATGAAACTGAAGCCGATAGAATAGGTTTAACTTTAATGGCAATTGCTGGTTACAATCCAGATGAAGCTGCAGACCTTTGGAGAAGAATGGCTGCTCAAAGCGATGGAAAAGCTCCACCAGAATTTTTAAGTACACACCCATCTTCTACAACAAGAATAAATAATCTTACGCAATGGGCTCCAGCTGCAAGAGCTGAAGCTGCGAAATATGGAGTTACCTCATTTAAATAAAAATGATAAAATAACTTTTTTAAAAGCTGCTCTTTATGAGCAGCTTTTTTTTTATTTTTAAAAAATGAAATATCCTCCTAAAGGAAGCAAAAAGTTATTAAATGCCTGGGCATTTTATGACTGGGCCAATTCTGTATATAGTTTGGTTATCGCTTCAGCTATCTTTCCAATATTTTATGGAGCAATAACCATAATTAAAGATGCCGATGGTAGAATTATAAAAGATACTGTTGAAATTTTTGGTTACAATATTAATAATGATTCATTGATTAGTTATGTAACTGCTTCAGCTTTTTTGGTGGTATCCATTTTTAGCCCTTTTCTTTCAGGAATTTCCGATTATGTTGGAAATAAAAAGTCGTTCCTTAAATTTTTCTGTTACTTGGGTTCACTCTCATGCATAGGTTTATTTTGGTTTAGCCTTGATTTTCTTTGGTTCGGATTGCTTTGTTACTTTTTTGCATTAATTGGATTTTGGTCAAGTTTGGTTTTTTATAACTCCTATCTTCCAGATATAGCTTTTCCCAAGCAACAGGATAAAATAAGTGCCAAAGGTTTTTCATTGGGTTATATAGGTAGTGTGATTCTTCTAATTATTTGCCTCATAATGATCATGAAATATGAATGGTTCGGATTTCAAGATGAAGGTTTTCCTACACGGTTTTCGTTCGTATTGACCGGAATATGGTGGATGGGTTTTAGTCAGTACACTTATAGGTACTTACCAAAGGGAAATAAAAAGCAAAAAATGACAAGGAACCTTTTATTCAATGGATTCCGGGAAATTAAGAAAATTTGGATAACTCTTAAAGATCAATTAACATTGAGACGCTATTTGGCGGCATTTTTCACCTATAGTATGGCAGTACAGACTATCATGTTAATAGCTACGTATTTTGGCATTGAAGAACTGGATTGGGGAGAACAGGATCCAACAACAGGACTAATTGTGAGTATTTTATTAATACAATTGGTTGCAGTTTTAGGAGCTACTTTAACTTCTAGAATTGCAATAAGAATAGGGAATATTAAAACCTTAATCTTCTTGAATATCTTTTGGATAGTGATCTGTATCTATGCGTATTTTATAATTACACCTCAGGAATTTTATATTGCAGCGGCCTCGGTTGGACTTATTATGGGAGGGATCCAAGCTTTATCCCGATCTACCTATTCTAAAATGCTTCCAGAGAACACTCTGGATACTGCTAGTTATTTTAGTTTTTATGATGTTTCAGAAAAAATTGGAATTGTAATAGGGATGCTTATGTATGGAGTTGTAGCTCAAATAACAGGAAGTGTTAGAAGTTCCATTTTATTTTTGATAGTTTTCTTTATTGGAGGAGTACTACTGTTGTTACGTGTGCCTAAAAAAACCGATGATCAGGTAAATGGCTAATTCCCTGTTCATCGGTTGAAATAAATTTTAATTTTACGTCTAATTCTTAGAAATAGCTCCAGAACCAGATGTTTTAAAGTCTTGTTTTTCTGGATTTCCGCGATAAGAGATGTCTCCAGATCCTGAAACTCTAGCTTTTAGAGATTGGGAGGCAGAGACGGAGATATCTCCAGAGCCCATAACGGCAGCATCTACATTTATAGCATTAAGATCGAAAGCCATAAAATCTCCAGATCCAGTTACTTTGCAATTCAAGATACTTGCAGCGCCTTTCAGCTTTACATCTCCAGAACCCGTTATTGAACCGCTAAGTTCCTTAACATCTAAGTTTAAAAGCACATCACCAGAGCCAACAACGCTCAACGTTAGTTCTTCAGTTTTTAAAACTCCAGAGTTATATAAATCTCCAGATCCTGTAAGTGAAAGATCTGAAATAGTTTCTACAGGAACAATTACCTTTATATCCATGTTTCTTGAAGGATCAAGAGAAATGCCTTCCTTTATCGAGATCCTCAATTTACCATCCGTTACTTCCGTAATAATATATTCCTGGAGATTGCTTTCTGCTTCCACTTTTAATGAACCTTCCTTACCGGAAATTATTTCTACATCTAAAGAGCCCACGAGCAGGACATTATCATAATCTGAAGTTTTTCGGGAATCGGTAACCATATTACCGTTTCCACTTACTTTTTTACTTCCCCACCATTGTGCGTTCATATTGGTAGAAGCTAAAAGGATGATACCGAATAAAATAATTGTTTTTTTCATGTTTTGTTGGTTTTTATTGATGAATTATTTTTTTTGAAATGTGATCTTAGCGTAACTGCTTTTGATGTTAATATTTGCCGAATTACTTGAGTTCATATAATATCCTGAGTAATTTTTTTGAGTAGATTCTTTACTTTGCTTCTGAATATTAAAATCTTCCAAACCATTTACACTTCCATAGGAAGATTCTACATCAAAACTGAATGCTTGATCTTGGGCATACCCAATTTTAACTCCAGCATAATCACTAGCTATTTTAATCGTTCTTGCACCTTTTACTACCTTTTCTATTTCTACATTTCCATAATCTACACCAAGATCTAAAGAATGGTGCACTTGCCCAATGCGAGTATTTAAATAATCTGCATTTCCTTCTATTTTCTTAACTTTATCTACAGTTAAACTTCCGTAATCACAGCTGAACTTTAAATATTCCACTTTACCAAATTTAGATTTTGAATAATCTGCATTTAGATCTACAAATCTTGCATCTTCAACTTCAAATTCAGAATAGTCTGCATTTATCACCGCATTTTTTACAGTTCCGATATGGCTATTTCTGGAATAATCTATATTGATGTAATTGCTTTCCCCTAAAAGTTCTCCTATATCAATACTTCCATAATCGCAATCGATCTTAGCATTTCCTTTAAGTTTATCTAAATAAATATTTCCGTAGTCATTTATAAGGTGAATATTGTTATTTACAGGTGTCTTTATGGTATAACTGATCTCCATATTTAAATTGTTACTATCTCCAAATAGCACATCCCACCATGATCGATTTTCTTTTTCTAAATAAGTCTTTGCAAATACTCCTTCTGCTGTTTGACTCATTTTTATGTTGATATCGTTCAGTTTTTCTTTTACTTTTCCTTCATCATTTCCGTTCACTTTAACAACCACATCTATCTCGATGCGATTCTCATTCCAGGTGGTGACATTTATGTTCCCGTAGCTGTTATCTATTTTTAGTAGATCATTAGCGGACACTTCGAATGATTTTGAGATCTTCTTTTCTTTGGTGTACTTACCAGATATGGTTTTTGGATTGATAGTTCCTCCCGAATTAGGAATAGCGGGGTACATCACAGCCATTAATAATATATTAAATAATAGTGCTTTCATGATCGTTATTTTTTAATTCTTTAATTTCTTCTATTTGGGTTGATACGTTATTTAGTAGATCTATGCGTTGCTGTAGATTAGATACCATGGCGAAAATCACCCTTTTATCCTTTCCGCTACTAGAAAGATCTTGCTTAAGCTTTTTATACTCTGTATCCAATCTTTCTAATTGTTTAAGAGCATCATTTACTATTATTTCCGTTTCTGGAGATTTAGCCAGATTCACTTTTTCTAATTCAGCTTTAATGGCTGTGGAGTAGAATTCTTGTGTCTCCTTCATCTCGGGAGAAATAGCTGCTAGATCTGTAGATTTATTATAAGCCTTTGTACTAAAAAAGCTTCCGGCAATTATAATTATAAAGACCAGACTTGCTGCTATAGCTAGCCAAGGAGACCAAAAACTTCTAAAGTTGTCTTTTGGTATCTCTTTTTGTTGAGCCTCTTCCTTTAATTTCGTTAAAAAACGTTCTTCATGACCTGTTCTAGGTTCTTCTATGTCGAACTCTTCTGTTGTAAAGAGGCTATATAATTCTTCATCTTTCATTTTCAGATAATTTACTTCTAAGTTGTTCTTTTGCTCGTGAAATGGTTGTTCTGCAATTTGCGGGTGTTAACTTTAAGATCTCGCAGATCTCATCATAATCAAATCCTTCAATTAAATGAAGCGTAAGGATTACTCTATAGTTTTCCTTCAGGGAATCAAACATTTTTAATATTTTTTGAACCTTGGAACTGGTGTTTTCTTCACTGATATCTATTCCATCCTCTTCGATTATTTCATTTTTAAATTCATCTTGATAGCTTACATGCAAGTACTTCGAGTTTTTATTATAAGCATTAATACTAATATTCACTACAATTTTCTTGATCCAAGCTCCCAAAGTAGATTTACCTTCGAAGGTGTGCATCTTAGAGAAGGCTTTAATAAATCCTTCTTGCATGATGTCTTCAGCTTCCGCTGGATCTTTTACGATCCTATAGGCGGTATTATACATCGCTTTATAGTATTTCTTATAAACTTCCAATTGCGCTCGTTGATCTTGCTTTTGGCAACGTGCAATTAATTCTTCGCTGTAAGTAATGGTTGGTGTCAAGAAATTTCTATTAAGCTTCTACTATAAAGATACCTTTGTTTTTAAATTGTTACAGTTTTGGAAAATAATATTCAAGAAAGACTGCTGGCATAACAATTGAAATACTTGTTGAAAATAATACCCACTATGCTAGATAGCAGTAGGATTAAACCTTTGCAGAAGATTTTGCGTAGTTATAAATAATAAACTGTTGTGACAGTTTGACCTAAATTAAGATATGGCTAAATCTAAACTATTAAATATTGACAGTTTGTCATTTCAAGGAATTGATGAAGATGCAGAGTTAATTCCATTAATGACCCCAGAAGATGAAGAAGAAATAAATAAAGAACAACTACCCGAAGTTCTACCAATTTTACCCTTAAGAAATACAGTATTATTTCCTGGAGTTGTAATACCTATAACCGCGGGGAGGGATACTTCCATCAAACTTATTAATGATGCTAATAGCGGAAACAAAGTTATTGGTGTTGTTGCTCAAAAGGATGAAGAGGTAGAGAATCCTGGTGTGAACGATATCTATAAAACTGGAGTGGTAGCTAGAATTCTACGGGTTCTAAAAATGCCCGATGGTAATACAACGGTGATCATACAAGGAAAAAAACGATTTAAAATAGAGGAAGTAACTGCTGAAAAGCCTTATATGAC
The DNA here is from genome assembly GCA_002364325.1 of Gillisia sp. UBA3175. Classification (GTDB taxonomy): domain Bacteria; phylum Bacteroidota; class Bacteroidia; order Flavobacteriales; family Flavobacteriaceae; genus Gillisia. The sequence goes on along the minus strand of DEXV01000003.1, from coordinate 1,177,907 downwards.
TGCCTCTGTATCGGAAGTTCCTGAAGTTCGCCCCGATTTAAAGAATGCTGAATTCTCTGCAATTATTGAATCTATTAAAGAACTTGCTTTGCAGATAATTAAGGGAAGTCCTAACATTCCTACTGAAGCTTCTTTTGCTATTAAGAATATAGAAAGTCCTTCGTTCTTGATAAATTTTGTGTCTTCTAACATGAACTTAAGTGTAGAGGAGAAACAAAAATTATTGAAGACCAATAACTTGAAGACAAGAGCATTGGAAACTCTAAAATTCATGAATGTAGAATACCAGAAACTGGAACTAAAAAATGTGATCCAGAGTAAGGTGCAAAGCGACATGAGCCAGCAACAACGTGAATATTTCTTACATCAGCAAATGAAAACCATTCAGGAGGAACTTGGAGGTGCTTCTAATGAAGATGAAATGGAAGAAATGCGCCATCGTGCATTAGATAAAAAATGGGACGAAAAGGTGAAGAAGCATTTTGATAAAGAACTTTCAAAAATGCAACGAATGAATCCTCAGGTAGCCGAGTATTCAATTCAGAGAAACTACTTGGACCTATTTCTTGATCTGCCTTGGGATGAATTCAGTAAAGATAAATTCGATCTTAAACGTGCAAAACGCATTTTGGATAGAGATCATTATGGATTAGATGATGTAAAAGAACGTATCATAGAATATTTGGCTGTATTGAAGCTTAGAAATGATATGAAATCTCCAATTCTTTGTTTATATGGACCTCCGGGAGTTGGGAAAACATCTTTGGGAAGATCTATAGCTGAAGCATTAGGTAGAGAATATGTGCGTATTTCTTTAGGTGGATTAAGAGATGAAGCAGAAATAAGAGGACATAGAAAGACCTATATTGGCGCTATGCCAGGTAGAATTATTCAGAGTCTTAAAAAAGCAGGAACTAGTAATCCAGTCTTTGTGTTAGATGAGATAGACAAACTAACCAATGGTCACAATGGAGATCCTTCTTCAGCACTTTTAGAAGTATTGGATCCAGAGCAAAATAGTGAGTTTCATGATAATTTCTTGGAAATGGGATTCGATCTTTCCAAAGTGATGTTCATTGCCACTGCAAATAGCTTAAGTACGGTTCAGCCTGCATTGAGGGACAGAATGGAGATCATTAATGTTACAGGTTATACTATTGAAGAAAAGGTTGAGATCGCTAAGCAACATTTATTACCTAAGCAACTTAAAGAACACGGACTTACCAAAGAACACATCAAAATTGGAAAAGGCCAATTGGAAAAAATCGTTGAAGGCTATACTAGAGAGTCCGGAGTACGTGGTTTAGAAAAACAAATCGCAAAAATGGTGCGTTATGCCGCCAAGAATATTGCGATGGAAGATGAATACGTTATTAAGATCACGAATGAAGATGTGGTTAAAATTCTTGGAAGCCCAAGAATGGAGCGTGATAAATATGAGAATAATGATGTTGCCGGAGTAGTTACAGGATTAGCTTGGACCAGTGTAGGTGGCGATATCTTATTTATTGAATCTATCTTATCTAAGGGAAAAGGGAATTTAAATATTACCGGAAATCTTGGAAAAGTGATGAAGGAATCTGCAACCATAGCTATGGAATACATTAAGGCAAATGCAGAAATGTTGAATTTAGACCCTGAAGTTTTTGAAAAATATAATGTACACATACACGTGCCAGAAGGAGCAACCCCAAAAGATGGTCCTAGTGCAGGAATTACTATGTTAACTTCTTTGGTTTCGTTATTTACACAACGTAAGATAAAGTCAAGCCTTGCAATGACTGGAGAGATCACTTTACGAGGGAAAGTTTTGCCAGTTGGTGGAATTAAGGAAAAGATACTTGCGGCTAAGAGAGCAAGAATTAAAGAGATAATCTTGTGTGAGGAGAATAGAAGAGATATAGAAGAGATTAAAGCAGATTATTTAAAAGGGCTTACCTTCCATTATGTTAAGGAAATGAAAGATGTTATTGAGTTAGCTCTTACTAATGATAAAGTGAAGAATCCTAAAGTTTTATAAATTTTTAAACCCCGAATATTCGGGGTTTGTTTTTTAATTTAGATTATTCAGAATGTGTTTATTTATATTTGAAACCTGATAAATAAGCTTTAATAAAATTTAAATATTTCATTTTGACAGATTCCAAAATCACCATAGCAATAGATGGTTTTTCTTCCACAGGAAAAAGCACGGTTGCAAAACAATTAGCTAAAGAATTAAGTTATGTATATGTAGATACTGGCGCTATGTATAGAGCTATTACGCTATATGCAATGCGAAAAAAGTATATTACAAAGGATTCCTTTGATGAAGAAAGTCTAATTAAAGAATTGCCGTCTTTAATTTTGAAATTTGTTTTTGAGGCTTCTCGAGGTTTCGCTGCTATATATTTGAATGAAGAAAATATAGAAGATGAAATTCGTACAATGCAAGTTTCTGAGTATGTTAGTAGGGTATCGGTTCTATCAGAAGTTCGTAAAAAATTAGTTTCACAACAACAGCAAATGGGACTTGAGAAAGGAGTTGTAATGGATGGTAGAGATATAGGAACTGTAGTTTTTCCAAAAGCAGAATTAAAGATCTTTATGACCGCTACTGCAGAAGAAAGAGCAAAGCGCCGATTTAAGGAAATGAAAGAGAAAGGGCAGGAGGTAAGTTACGATGAGGTTCTTAAAAATGTAGAAGAGAGAGACCATTTAGATACCACCAGAGAAGATTCTCCTTTAGTAAAAGCCGATGATGCCATAGAAATTGATAATTCTTCATTAACACTGGAAGAGCAGTTTAATACTTTGCTCAATATTGCTAATGAGGTTATTGCTAAACACAACTAAGAGTTACTGAAGATGAATGACTGAGGCCAAACTTCCTAATTCTTTATTATATCTTATGGCCGTTGGAGCGGGATTGGTAGTTGCCAATAACTACTATAATCAACCCCTTCTAAATCTTATTGCAGAAACTTATCAGGTAAAGGAAACAGCGGTAAGTAATATTCCCTTATTTACTCAGATTGGATATGCGTTAGGATTGCTATTTATTATCCCGTTGGGAGATAAATTCCCCAGAAAAAAGCTAATTCTTATAGATTTTATTCTCATCATCATTAGTTTACTTGCTGCTGCCTTAGCACCTTCTTTACTTATACTTACCATCGCTAGTTTCTTTATAGGATTTTCTTCAGTAGTTCCTCAACTTTTTGTTCCAATGGCTGCTCAGTTAGCTTCAGAAGAAAGAAAGGGCAGGGCGATTGGTATCGTAATGAGCGGATTGTTAATTGGTATTTTAGGAAGCAGGTTTATTAGCGGAATAGTTGGAGAGTACTTAGGCTGGCGCGCCATGTATTATATGGCAACAGGAATTATGCTCGTTTATTGGCTCTTATTAAAACTGAAGTTACCAGAGCTGGCTCCAGATTTTAAAGGAACTTATGCGCAACTAATGAAATCTATAGTTCATTATTTTAGAACCGAAAGTTCGGTGAGATTGGCTGCAGTTAGAGGTGGGTTAGGATTTGCAGGGTTTAGTGCTTTTTGGACAACCTTAGTTTTTCTTATGGAAGATTCTTTTAATTATGGAAGTGCAGTTACTGGTGCTTTTGGAATTTTAGGAATAGGAGGAGCACTTGCTGCTACCGTTATGGGTAAACTTAGCGATAAGATGAACAAGAATAAGCTTATCACCATATCTACAATTATCATGATCTTAGCTTGGGGAATTTTCGAGTTTTCGGGTACTTCCATTGTAGGTTTAGTAATTGGAGTTCTGCTAATAGATATGGGATTACAATCTTTACATATTACCAATCAAAACATCATCTTTTCAAAAAATCAGGATGCCAGAAATAGGATCAATACTATCTACATGGTTGGGTATTTTATTGGAGGTGCTATAGGTACGATAACAGGTGCTTATGCATGGCAGGAATTTGGCTGGACAGGCGTTGCTAGCCTGGGATTGATCTATTCCATTCTTATTTTAATTTTCCATTTTTTATTCAAGGATTCGGTTTCATAAAACAGAGTCATCAAATATTTGAATATTAAAATATATGTTGTATTTTTGCACTCCTTTTTAGATAAAGAAATGGAAATAGAAAAGGGCTGAAAATCAAATATATAATCACTTCTGTGTTTAATTATCTGAAATTTCCATAAAGAACCCAGAATACAAATATTACAATCAGCAATGGCTGAAGAAACCAAAAATCAAGAAGTTTTAGAGTCTAACTCTAAAGATTCAAACCACGCGGCACCGTCTGCACAACAGGAAAACCCTGAGCAATTCTTAAAAGATTTTAACTGGCACAACTACGAGGAAGGAATAGATCCTGTAGATGATACTAAGTTAGAAGAGTTTGAGAAGTTGGTAGCTGAAAATTTTGTAGATACTTTAGATGATGAAGTAACTACAGGTAGAGTGATCAATATCACAGATCGTGATGCGATTATCGACATCAACGCGAAAAGTGAAGGAGTTATCTCTTTAAACGAATTCCGTTACAATCCAGATCTTAAAGTTGGAGATGAGGTTGAAGTATTAATTGATGTACGTGAAGACGCTACTGGTCAATTGATCCTTTCTCACCGTAAAGCTCGTGTGATCATGGCTTGGGATCGTGTGAACAAAGCACATGATGAAGCATTAATCGTAAACGGTTTTGTTAAATGTCGTACTAAAGGTGGTATGATCGTGGATGTATTTGGAATTGAGGCATTCTTGCCAGGATCTCAGATAGACGTGAAGCCAATTAGAGACTACGATGCTTACGTAGGTAAAACAATGGAATTCAAAGTTGTGAAAATCAACCACGAATTTAAGAATGTTGTTGTATCTCACAAAGCGCTTATCGAAGCGGATATCGAAGAACAGAAAAAAGAAATTATTGGTCAACTAGAAAAAGGTCAAGTATTAGAAGGTACTGTTAAGAATATTACTTCTTACGGTGTATTCGTAGATCTTGGTGGAGTTGATGGATTGGTTCACATTACAGATCTTTCTTGGTCTCGTATTAACCATCCAAACGAAATAGTTGAATTAGATCAGAAATTGAATGTTGTTATTCTTGACTTCGATGAAGCTAAGACTAGAATTCAATTAGGTTTAAAACAATTGCACAAACATCCTTGGGAAGCTTTAGATCAAGATCTTAAAGTTGGAGATAAAGTAAAAGGGAAAGTTGTTGTAATTGCAGATTATGGAGCATTTATAGAAGTTGCTGAAGGAGTTGAAGGACTTATTCACGTTTCTGAAATGTCTTGGAGTACGCATTTACGTTCTGCTCAAGATTTTGTAAAAGTAGGGGATGAGGTTGAAGCTCAAATCTTAACTTTAGATCGTGATGATCGTAAAATGTCCCTTGGTATTAAGCAATTAAGCGCAGATCCATGGACAGATATTACTTCTAAGTATCCAGTTGGTTCTAAGCACACAGGTATTGTACGTAACTTTACAAACTTTGGTGTATTCGTAGAATTGGAAGAAGGAATAGACGGACTTATTTATATTTCTGACCTTTCTTGGACTAAGAAGATCAAGCATCCATCTGAATTTACTAACGTAGGTGATAAGTTGGAAGTTGTAGTATTAGAATTAGATGTTGAAGGACGTAAATTAAGTTTAGGTCATAAACAAACTGAATCTAACCCTTGGGATAAATATGAAACTGAATTTGCTGTTGGGACAACCCATAAAGCAGAGATAGCTGAAATAGTAGACAAAGGTGCAACTATAGAATTTAATGAAGATATTACTGCATTTGTTCCTACTCGTCACCTTGAAAAAGAAGATGGTAAGAAATTAAATGCTGGTGAGTCTGCGGAGTTCCAAATTATTGAATTCAACAAAGAATTCAAGAGAGTGGTAGCTTCACATACAGCACTTCATAAAGAAGAAGAGCAAAAGATCGTTAAACAAGCAGCTAAGAAAGTAGCAGCTCAAAATAGCGAGAAAACCACTATTGGTGATGTTAATGCTGAACTTCAAGCATTAAAAGACAAAATGGAAGGAAAAGAATAACCTTTTAACCTCATTAAGCTTTTATGCTAATAATAAAAGCCTCCTTAGAAATAAGGAGGCTTTTTATTTATGCAATGATTTAAAATTTCTTATTCCTCTTCTTGAGTCATTAGTTTCTTTAGAATTTCTAGCGTTATGGGTTTTACAAGATAATTATTTACATTGTTATATTCTTTAGATCTTTCAATATCGGTAGGATCGATAGAGCTGGTTATTATATAAATAGTGATCTTTTTATCGGTTTTATGAAATATAATTTAAAAAAATGGCCTTGTTTAAAACCGATATTTATTGGACTAAATATGTTCAGGAAAGTGCTTTTTTAGTAGTTGATCTATGCCTTCAACTAATAAAGGTTTATTTAAGAAACCAGATATTTGCGGAATTTTATCTGCTTTATCTTTTTCGTCTGGATTAAGTGAAGTAGTAAGCATAACAACAATAACCTTGCTTTTTAGGTCGGTTTCTAATTTGGTGAATTCTTCAAGAAATTCCCATCCATTCATTCCTGGCATATTAATATCTAGAAAAATTAATTCAGGTTGGGCAACATCCTCTTTATCTGCAGATTTTAAATAAGATAAAGCTTCAAAACCTCCTTGAACTGACTTTATTTTTTCTGAACAATCCATCTTTCGAAGAACTCTTTCATTTATAAAATTGGTAGGCAGATCATCATCTATCAACAATATACAGTTCAATTTTTTCTTCATTTAATATATAATAAGATTGTTGTAGTAAAGTTTATTTGGGGATTTGAAGATATAAAATAATATTATACTCCTTAATTCGATTTCAAAAATACTACTATTTCAGTTTAGTTTATCTGTATTTTATTCCGGCATATCCCACCCAATGTCTATGGGAGGAATTAGCAGTGATGCCCATGCCAAGGTCTTTTACCTCGATATGCTTGCTAAGGAAACTAGATCTATAATCTACTTTTTCACCTACTAATGGAATATTGTTAAGTTTTAAATTAAGTTTATTTGCCATAAGCAATCCAAACGGAATAGAATATCTCCCACACCAAGTCCAATTATATTGCATGTAATTATTCTCATTAACTGTTTCTTTATTAAAATTTTTAATTTTTTTAGTAGAAATTTCTTGTGTTAGATACTTTGCAATAAGTTGCTGATCCTTTTTATAAGCTTTTGCTGTTCCTGTACTGTCGGTGCCAAAAGGTGCTAAATTGGAGCTTCCCCAATCTTCATCTCCATAATGGATAGCATCACTAGAAATTACTATGGCCAGGTCCTTTCCAAATTCCAAATTATAAACCTCCATTAATCCGCACAAGGCTTCAGCAATTTGATCTGAATATAAATCCAAAGAATTGAATGAATTATAAGGAATTAAAATAGGTACTATCTCTACGTCTGGATTGGAATTCTGCAAAAAAGGCACAATAGCTTCTAGCGAATGTTCCAATTGTATCATTTCATTATGAACTATGTAACTGTCTTTAGGTATTCTCTTAATAAGTTCATTTCTTAAAGGAGATATTTTAACCGTACCATTGGCGCTTTTCCATTCGTCATAAGAACCAAAAATGAGTTTGTCCTTCAAATCAAAATTTCTTGCCCTATGCGCAACACCTATCAATACAATGGTTTTTGCTTTTATACTGGCAAGAGTTTTTTTATAAAGGCCCGCAGCATAAGAATAATCATCATGTGGGCAAATAACAGCTTTGCTAATTTCACCTGAAATTAATTTATCTTCGGGATCCATCCTATTCAGAATACTATCTAACTGCCATTTATACTGAGGAAAGCCAATAGTGTCTTCTAACTGCCTTATTTTAGCTTCAGTTTTAACTGAAGTGAGATTTAAAGAGTCTTGGGCACGCCCACAAAAAGTAGTTACAAGAGAGAGAATTATAAAAAAAATATTTACTGAAGCTGTTTTCATTTATAAGAGATTTTCAAGTTCTAATTCGTAATCATATTGCAGATCTTCATGCAATAAGCTAATTGCTTTTTTAGCCATATTCAGCTGCCTGGTGTAAAGATTTAGAAGAGTAGTATTTCGTTTTATAGATGGTTTTAGGCTAGACAATTCCAGGCAAAAGAAAAGCAATAACTCTACTTCTGTCTCTTTCTTTTTAGAATACCTTATGTATTTTTTAATTGTTTTAAGGATTTTTCTAACACTCTTTTTTATCAAATAAAAATTCTTAGTGTTGATCTCCTTAAACTGCATTTCGATGTCTGCCTTGATCTGTCTAATATATTCCTCCTCATCGGCAGCATCAAATAGCAAATAGGTGAGTAGTTCTTTATTTTCTTTTTTGAATTTAGAAAGCTGTAAACAATATTCTAGAAGTTCTTCCTTAGACCGATGTTTAAGTTCATCTTTTAATTCTTTTACACTGGCAATCTTCATAGGATCTAATTTTACTGAATAGCAAAGTAAGTATTTAAATTTATGTTGTTAAGAAGCATTTTTAAATTGAATGATTTTAAGAATGTCGTTGTTTTTTACTAAATAAAAACATCAATCCAACTAATGGCCCTAAAGCTAATATTGTAAATAAATATTCGGCCTTTATATAATTACTAAATACAGAGATTAATTGAATGCTAATAATGGTAACTGCAAAACCAATACAATTTACAATAGTAAGCGCAGTGGCCTTAGATTCGGCTGGAGCATCTTGTGCAACAAGTGTAGAAAACAAGGGAGAATCTGCAACAACGGCCATTCCCCAAATTAGCAAGAAGGCTATAAAAATTGGTGCTGTTGCAATAGTAAAGACAAAAGGTGAAAGCAAACAGCAACAGCCAGATATTAATAATGAGATGCGGGCCACTTGCTTTTCGCCAAAGCACTTGGATAAATAGCCTCCCAGAACACAGGAAATACTCCCAATTGCAATAATTATAAAGGAAAGCAGTGAGATATTTAGATCTGCTTCAGGATTCATTTTTGAATAGTTAGCTATGATTATTGGTATAAATGCCCAAAATGCATATAACTCCCACATGTGTCCAAAATAACCAAATGCAGCATTTCTTAAAACCCTGTTTTTAAATAGGTTTTTTATGGAAGTAGTTTTAGGTGCAAAATTTCTCTTTCTAAAGGGACCATCCGGAACTAAAATTAGTATAAAAAATCCACCAAGCACGGCTATTAAAGACGTGATAATTATCACCCATTTCCAATTCAAGGTATAATAGGAAACATTTAATAAATGTGGAAATGCGGTTCCTAATACCAAGGCTCCAACTAAAAAACCAAGTGCTTTACCTAAACCCTTATTTCTATAGTCTGCTGCTATCTTCATTCCAACCGGATAAATACCCGCCAAAAAGAATCCTGTTATAAACCTAATAGTGAGAAGACTCATAAAATTGTTGCTTTCTACAATGCTACATAAGTTGGCAAAGGCCGCTACTATAGCGCTTACAAAAAACACTTGTGATGGCGAAAACCGATCTGCAATGGATAATAGGGCAAATAATAAAGTTCCAATAATAAATCCAAATTGAACTGCGGAAGTGAAATGCGGCAGCGCATTTTCGGCCAAATTAAAATTTTTAATCAAATCTGGTAGAATTGCATTATTAGCAAACCAGAGGGAAGTGCAACAGAATTGTGCTAAAACAATTATGAAAATTATAACTCGATTATTTTTCATGAAGTGATTTAACTAATGAGTTATACTTAATTATAAAATTTAATTACAGAGAGGGAAGATACATAAACTATCAAATATTTCATTTTCAAAACCTCACTTGAAATTCCCATTAATTAGTTAATACTTGACGTTTTTAAGTTAATTCATTGATAATTAACAAACTATTTAAAACCGAATAAGCTGTTCTTACGTAAATTGAATGTAATCTCCCCTCGGGTTATAGTGAGAATATTAAATCCCCTTCTTTTAATATTCTACTTTTTATTTAAAATTGCCCTTAATTTTCATATATACTTAACCAAAATATCTGAATAAAGATTACCTACTTATCGTGGTTTAACATTATTAATTTAAAATTATTAATTATGAAAAAACCAATGATTAATGTCCAATCATTTCATGACGGACGCGAAGGAAAAATGAATTCGAGAAGACAATTTCTCAAAATTGGAGGACTGGCTGTAGTAGGCTCAAGTCTTTTCCTCTATTCTTGTGAGGAAGATGGCATCACCGATGAAGAAATTAATGCTCTAGACGCCAAAGGTGTAGACAACAAAAGAGTTTTTAATCTGGGAACTGGTGATTTAGCCATTCTAAATTATGCTTATATTTTAGAGCAACTTGAAGCTGCTTTTTATACTGCAGTAATTAATGGATCCTATTATGAGGGCATAACCGATGCTAAAGAAAAACAAATTCTTACAGATCTCTGGTATCATGAAGTTATCCATAGAGATTTCTTAAAAACAGCTTTAAATTCTATTGCATCTCCTGGGAGAATAGCACCTGATTTGGAATTTAATTTTAGTAGTGTAGATTTTGGCAGCAGGGATAATGTTTTAACAGTATCTCAAATCTTGGAGGATACAGGAGTTTCCGCATATAACGGTGCAGGAAAATTATTGGAAAGCGCAGATTATTTATTGCTTGCAGGTAAAATAGTTTCGGTAGAAGCAAGACATGCTGCTGCAATTAGAGATCTTATTAGACCTGGGACAACCTATTTTGCAGGCGACGATGTCTTAGTAGATCTACTTGGTACAGGTATAGCTTACGATAAAGCGGTTGCACCTAGAGATGTTCTGGCTGCTGTTGCTGCAACTGGCTTTCTTGAAACAAAGATCATAGCCAATAATTTACCAACTGCATAATTAAATACTAATCTAAAAAACAAATATTATGAATATTATAAAATTTTTAGAAAATCTCTCAGATAACCAACTTTTGGAAACCAAAGGTTCAAGAAGAGATTCCTTAAATCAGATAACAAATGCAGGGAAAAATTTTGCGCAAGCATCTATACCATTTGCTTTAGCAGCAACAAGTAAAAAAACATCTGCAGCTACTATGTCAATGTCATCGGCAATGTTTCAAGCATCACCAACAGATGTTTTAAATTTTGCTCTTACATTAGAATACCTTGAGCGGGAGTTTTACCAAATAGGAATGGATACAGCAGGACTAATTGATGCAGATGATCGTGATGTCTTTGGACTAATTTTAAGACATGAAAATTCTCATGTAGATTTGCTATTATTAGCCCTTGGGGATGATGCAATTGATAAACCAACTTTTGATTTTACTGGTGCTCCAGGAGGGCTAGCTTTAAATCCATTTGGAGATTATCCAACTTTTCTTGCTCTATCTCAAGGCTTTGAGGATACTGGAGTAAGAGCATATAAGGGCCAAGCTGGTGCTTTAATAGATAACGATGTTCTACTGGAATATGCATTGCAAATTCATTCTGTAGAAGCTAGACACGCCTCACAAGTGCGTAGAATGCGCGATGAGAAAGGCTGGATTACCTTTGAAGAAAACACGCTTCCTGCTGCTTTTAGCGGAATTTATGAAGGCGAAGACAATACTATTCAATTGGGAATAAACCTGGCTGGAAAATTCCCAAGTTTTGGAGGGGATGCTGCGGTAACTGAGGCATTTGATGAGCCGTTAACCATGGCTGAAGTTAATGCCATTGCAGGTGTGTTTATTGTGTGAGGTATGTATTAAATTTGCTTTGAAGAAGAAAAATCATGCTAGAAGGAGTTATTCTTTTAGTATGATTTTTTTTTATAATTTCAATAAAATATTTAAACCTTTTAAATACCATTGCAAATCCTATTAGTCTAAATCAAAAAAAATCTTACTTTTGTTTTCACAACTCCAGTAGTATCTATTATGAGTCAAAAAGTGTTGCTTAATTCCAAAGAGATCAACATTATTCTTCGTCGTTTGGCTTGCCAGTTGGTAGAAAATCATCCTAATTTTAAAAATACCGTGATTATTGGTATTCAGCCAAGAGGTGTATTCTTAGCAAATAGGATCATTCAATTGCTGGAAGAAGAATATAGTATAAATAACGTAGAATATGGTCAGTTGGATATCACCTTCTATAGAGACGATTTCAGAAGAAGTGATAAACTACTTGAAGCTAATAAAACCAAAATAGATTTTATAGTAGAGGACAAGCAGGTGATCTTTGTGGATGATGTACTATATACAGGAAGAAGTATTCGTGCCGCCCTTACCGCAATTCAGTCTTTTGGAAGACCTAATGTAATTGAATTACTTACGTTGATCGATAGAAGATTTAGTAGACATTTACCAATCCAACCAGATTACAATGGAAGGCAAGTAGATGCAATAAATGATGAACAGGTTAAAGTACATTGGAAAGAAGTGCAAGGAGAAGATGCAGTATATCTGCTTCCAACTTCAGAAACTAAACAACAAAAAACAGATTCTAAATGAGCGAATTAAGTGTAAATCACTTATTGGGAATTAAATATCTTAAAAAAGAAGATATAGACCTGATCTTTAAAACTGCAGATCATTTTAAAGAGGTTATAAATAGGCCAATAAAGAAAGTTCCTTCTCTTCGTGATATTACCATTGCCAATCTATTTTTTGAAAATAGTACCAGAACAAGACTTTCTTTTGAACTTGCTGAAAAAAGATTAAGCGCAGATGTTATTAATTTCTCTGCCGCATCATCTTCAGTTAAAAAAGGGGAAACCTTAATAGACACCGTAAATAATATTCTTGCCATGAAAGTGGATATGGTGGTGATGAGACACCCAAATCCTGGAGCAGGTATTTTCCTTTCTAAACATGTGGATGCAAGCATTATCAACGCCGGAGATGGAACTCATGAACATCCCACACAAGCGCTTTTAGACAGTTATTCCATTCGAGAGAAATTAGGTGAAGTTGCAAATAAAAAAATATTGATCGTTGGAGATATCATGCACAGTAGAGTTGCATTATCTAATATCTTCGCCTTAAAATTACAAGGAGCTGAAGTGAAGGTTTGCGGACCCAAAACCTTGATCCCAAAATATATTGAATCTTTAGGAGTAAGCGTAGAAACCAATTTGCGCAAAGCCTTGGAATGGTGTGATGTTGCCAATATGCTTCGGGTACAGAACGAGCGTATGGAAATGAGCTATTTTCCAACCACAAGAGAATACACCCAGCAATTCGGACTTAATAAAGAGATCTTAGATTCCTTAAATAAAGAAATAATAGTGATGCATCCAGGTCCAATTAATAGGGGAGTGGAGATTACCAGTGATGTAGCCGATTCTAAACAAGCTATCATTTTAGAACAGGTTCAAAATGGTGTAGCGGTGAGAATGGCGGTAATTTATCTTTTAGCTTCAAAAATAAATCGATAATTTTATAGCAGAATAAATTTATATCATGAAAATTACGAAGAAAGAGGAGTATTTGATAATTGAAAATACCGACAATACTTTAGTAGATTTTGCTGAAAGTATCACCGAAAATTATTCTGAATATAGCAATGATAATGTTATAGTAGATCTACTTGACAACACGCAATTTGAATTGAAAGATGCCTTGCTTTTTTTGGAGATCTCAAATATTCACAGGGCAGATAAAAAATCTTTTGTTATTGCCAATGCGGCTAATTCTATTGATGTAATCCCAGACGAATTAATAGTAGTTCCAACACTAGGTGAAGCCGAGGATATTATTAAAATGGAAGAGTTAGAAAGAGAATTAGGATTCTAATCCCTTATTGAGGGTTTAATTCCCTATCGCGATAGGAATCGGGATGCCTGGAATTTTCAAAAGCATTGTCCAATTTATAACTTGTGGGCCTGCCGTGAAGTTCTTGATTAAACTAAAAATTGATGTTGCTCATTTGTTTTATAGGAAGACCATAAAAACAAACTTATGAAATTAACAATACTAGGTTGTTATGCCGCTACCCCAAGAACCTTTACCAATCCAACTTCACAGGTTTTACAGATTAATGGACATTTATTTCTTATAGATTGTGGAGAAGGCACGCAAGTAGAACTAAGAAGGAATAAAATTAAATTTTCCAGAATAAAACATATTTTTATATCTCATCTTCACGGGGATCACTGTTTTGGTCTAGTGGGATTAATTTCCACTTTTAGATTGCTAAATAGAGAAACGGAACTTCATGTATATGGACCAAAGGGAATAAAGCAAATTATCACGCTTCAGCTAAAGCTTTCTAAATCTTGGACAAATTACCCGTTGTATTTCCATGAACTTGAAAGCAACGAGCCAGAGCTGTTATTTGAAGATGATAAGATCACTGTAGAAACCATCCCGTTAAACCACCGAATTTACACCAATGGATTTCTATTTAAAGAGAAAATAGGACCTAGGAAATTGCTTATTCACGAAGCCTTGAATCACAATATTGATGTTTCTTTATATCAAAGTGTGAAAATGGGGAAGGATGTGATCTCTAACGAAGGGAAGAAGATTGCGAACCGATTGGTTACGGAAGATCCAGACCCTCCAAAAAGCTATGCCTTTTGCAGCGATACCGCTTATTATCCAGCAATTATTCCACAAATTGCAAATACTTCAGTTTTATATCATGAATCTACCTTTATGGAAGCGAATGAAGAACTGGCAGCACCCACAAAACATTCTACTGCCAAGCAAGCAGCATTAATAGCGAAGGAGGCAAATGTAGGAAAACTTATCCTCGGGCATTTCTCCACTCGATATAATGGCATTCAAGGCTTTCAAGAAGAGGCGAATAGCATATTTCCAGAAGTTGAATTAGCCGATGACGGTAAGATATTTACCTTTTAACGACCTTTCCTACAAATTTTTACATCAAAAATTAAGAAATAATTAGTTTTATGTAGGTTTCGACGCACAAATAGTGTTAAAAATCAAATAAAATCGATAAATGGTATTCTCGAAGATGCATTTAGTCGGATTAATTTGTATTTTAGCTATACCAAATCGTTAAACCTACTTACTATGTTAAACTTTACCAAGCAAGCTTGTCTTGTATTAGTATGCATTCTTACGTTTGCATCCTGTTCAAAAGACAACGCAATTCCAGATGAAAATGCTCAGAATAAATCTGTAGAATTAGAAAACACTTTTGCATATACTGCTATCGAGTCAGAAATTTTAGATGGCGTTAATAAGTATAGACAAAGTATTGGTTTAAATGCATTAGCTAAGGTTGATGAAGTTACTCTTCAAGCAGATGATCATACTGTATATATGTCAACAAACGAAGTTGTAAATCATGACAATTTTAACGTGAGATATAGCAATTTAGTAAGTGGAGTTGGAGCTAAATCTGTTGCAGAGAATGTAGCATTTGGTTATAACAGTGCAGATGCCGTTGTAAAAGCTTGGATTGCAAGTGAGGGACACCGTGTAAATATAGAAGGAGATTTCACGCATTTTGGTATTGCCGTAGATAAGGATAAGAATGGTAAAAACTATTTCACAAATATATTTATTAGAAGATAATTTTAAAAGTACCCCAACGATAAGGTTTTAAGCTTGCCGTTATAATCCCCAATTTATAACAAAAAGAATCCTTCTCATTTTAATGAGAGGGATTCTTTTTTTGATAGCTACTTTGTTAATTATAATTTAAATTAAAGCGTTTTAGTCATAATAATTTGAATGCTTTTAGATTTCTTAAAAATTATAAAAAGAAGATCTGTTTACACGCTAAAACCTAGAAGATCAATTATAAAAGCAAATCAAAACGGCTTATATATTTTATATGCTTTTAAATTTTAAACAATTAAATAGGCTTTACTCGATATAGTAGGTGTCATTAATTGGAGTCTATAAAAACTAATTATTAATCACAAAAAAGCCCAAATTAGAATTTCCAATTTGGGCTTTTATATTTTAAGCTTGTATTTATTTCATTTTAACTACACTAAACATAGATCTTCTATTTAACTGATGTTCTTCTTTGCTACACTTATCGCAAGGAATAGCTGGAACTTTTTCACCAAATCCTTCGTGAGCATTAATTCTTTCGGCAGCAACTCCTTTAGAGATTAAATAGTTATAGGTAGACTGTGCTCTTCGTTCTGCCAAGCCTTCGTTATATTGATCTGATCCTCTTTTGTCTGTGTGAGAACCAATTTTAATTACTAATTCCGGATATTTATTCGTCATAAGATTAACCAGTTTATCCAATTCCTTAGCAGCATCTGGTCTTATATTAGATTTATCGAAATCGAAGTAAATGTTATTGATCTCGGCTAAATATTCCACATCTTGTATAGGATCTAATTGTATATTATAAATTAGTTCTTCAACATCATCAGTATTATTAGAATCTACAGTTCCGGTCATTTCTTTATATTCTATATGCTTCGCTTCAATAGGGTATTTTACATTTCTATTGATCTCTTGCTCATAGTTACCATCTTCATCGGTTTCTAAAAATGCAAGTTGTGTATTGTCTGGAGTAAATAAACGTACTGTAGCATTGGGAATTGGTTCCCCATTCACTTTATCTGTAACCTGTCCTCTAAGGATTAAGGTTTTTAAAAGTGTAAATCCATAAACATCATCACTACCTGCACCGCCACCTCTGTTAGATGCGAAATAACCTAAGTTGTTTTCGTCTTTCTGAAAATATGCGAAGTCATCCAGATTGCTATTTATTGGTTCACCAATATTAGTTACTTCTGAAGCTTCATTAGAAATATCTACTTTAAAGATATCCATTAGTCCAAATCCTGCATGTCCGTTGGAAGAGAAGTATAAGACCGAATCTTTAGCCATAAAAGGGAAGGATTCGTCTAAAGTGGTATTTATTTTATTTCCAAGATTTGAAGGAGTTCCAAACATATTGTTCTCCATAATGTCCACCTTATAAAGATCTGCTCCACCAAAACCATTTGGCATATCAGAAACAAAATAAAGAGTTTTTCCATCTGTAGATAAAGTTGGATTCCCAACAGAATATGCATTATTATTAAAAGGAAGTTCCATAACATCACCCCAAGAACCCTTGTTTTTGGTAGCTCTATAAAGCTTCAGGTTATTGGTTTGATCCTTCAGTTTTTTACCTTCTTTATTGTTTAAATAATTATTTCTTGTAAAGTACATGTGTTGGCCATCCTTGGAAATAACAAGCGGACCTTCATGTAACACTGTATTGATATCTCCAGAAACCGAAGAAACATTTTCAGAATTAGCATCTAACTGATAGATGTCTAAAAAAGGTTCTCCATTCCAAGAATAAACTTTATTCTTTTTGGACATACCTCCATCTCTTGCAGAAACTAAATAAGTAACTCTATCATGCTGGTAAGCTCCAAAATCGCTATAACCCGAGTTAAAGGCAACTTTATCTAAGGTGTAATTATCCTTTATCTTAAAGTCGGCAATATCTTTAGAAAGCAATTCATCTACTTCAGCTTTGTTCTTTCCTGCAGTACTATATTTCTTTAGCCACTCTTTAGATTCGTCATAACGTTTTACTCCTCTTAAAGCTTGTGCATATTTAAAATAATACTCTGGAGAAATACTAGAGTCTTTAACAGCTTCTGCATAATAAAATACTGCATTTTCTGGACTGCTTAGTTTAAGATAACTATCTCCAAGTTTACTCTGATTGTAAACTGTGTTATAATCTTTCTCAATTAGTTCTTTATAAACGTCTACAGCTTCAATATAGGCCAAGTCATTAAATAACTTGTCGGCTTTTTTCTGCTTAGAGCTTTGTGCCGTAGCTATAAAACTATTTCCAATAAATAGTAGAAGTATTAAGTAGTTGAAATTCTTCATAATAGTTTTATTTATGTTAGAAAAATCTTGGAGATTTATATTTAGTGTTTTTAGCTCTCAATTCCAAGATCAATAAGATCTCATGAGATCCTGATGTGTATGGTCTTAAGTCTGATACAGAATACTCGTAGGCATATCCAACTCGTAAAGCTGGAAACACTTGAAAATCTATAAATGCACCTACTGCATCTTCTATTCTATAAGTTGCCCCTAAGTATAATTTCTCATCATAGATCACTGTTCCAGACATATCAAAAGATAGGGGAGCACCTTTAGTAGCTTTTACTAATGCCGTTGGGCGAAGTTTCCAACTATCACTAAGATCAAAAACATATCCTCCAGTAAGGTAATAGTGAACTTGCTCCAAAGCTACGTAATCACTAAAATCGTTATTATCGTTGTTAATGATCTTTGGTGCAGATAATCCCATGTACCAGTTCTGGGAAGAAAGTAAAACTCCAGCTCCAAAATTAGGACTCCATTTGTTAAATCTATCATTAAAAAAAGGATCACTTAATATAGAAGGTTCAACAAAAAGATCTTCATCAAGATCATAATAACTTGCACCTCCTTTTAAGCCAAAAGCCAATGTTACATCATCTGCCACATTTATAGTATAAGAGAAATCTGCATAGGCATAGGTATATTTTTCATAACCTGCCTTGTCATTTATTACAGACAATCCAATTCCTATTTTCTCATTGCTAAGTGGGGTGTGTACAGATAGCGTTTGAGTTACGGGACCGCCACTTAAGCCAGCCCATTGATTCCTGTTCAAGGCAGTTAATGAAAACCCATCTCGACTCCCAGCATAGGCCGGATTTATAGATATGGTGTTATACATATACTGAGTAAACTGTGGTAGTTGCTGAGCATTTGTGGTTAAAAGGCCAACAAAAAATATCGATATTAGGATATAGAAATGTTTCATGTTTATAGCTTTATTTAGTTCCTAAGAAGATGTATCCTTGAATTGGTTCAAAAGCACCTCCATTAATTTCTAAAATGTAGTAGTAGGTACCAGATGGTAATTGATTTGAGTTAGAGAATGATTTATTTGAGAATCCATCCCAGTTATTTTGGTAGTTTCTCATAGAATATACTTCAGCACCCCATCTATTAAAGATTTGAACATTATAGGTGAATCCACATTCTAGATCTAAGTTCACTTGGAAGAAGTCATTAAAACCATCTCCGTTAGGAGTTACAGCTTTAGAAATACTGTCTCTAATGTCTTCTAAACTACAAGCCAATACAACACAATCGTCATTTATGTTAACATCGACCACTGTATTAGATGGACAGACTCCAGATAATATATAGCTGTAAGTATAGTCTCCAACTTCTAAAAGTGAAGGATCTATAAAACTGCCATCTAAAGCTGCGGTTGCTGCGGCTGTATCACCTTGCCAAACTCCAGTTTTATCAAACTCCCCAGATAATAAGTTGAATAAGTCGAAAGTGCTATCTTCTACACATAAACTTATAGAGGTAGTTTCAATTACTACAGCTAGCGCTTCGTTAAGAATAACCTCAGTAATTTCAGAATCTTGTCCTAGTCCGTCTTGTGCAATTACAGAATAAGTTCCTGGTGCAAGATCTGTAAAAACTCCGCTAGCTTGATAATCTACTCCATTAATATTATAGGTTAATCCTTCTATAGTTTGTACTGTTATAGTACCAGTTGGATTTTCACAAGTTGGTTGCGTAACCGTTACTGTTGGTGGAGCTGGAGGAGCAGGGGGAGTATTCTCTATTACCGTAATGGTAAAGCTACAAGTAGTTGTATTTCCAGAAGCATCGGTTGCAGTAAATTCTACAGTTGATACTCCAATTGGAAACTCGCTTCCAGAGGTAAGACCTGAAGTCTGTTCCACAGTTACCTCACAATTGTCTGTTGCAGTTGCATCCTCAAAAGTTACAATTGCAAAACTCTCACCAGCATCAGTAGATTGATTCACATTTGCAGGACAAGTTATTGTAGGATCTTGGTTATCTGTTACGATTACATTAAAGGATACGCTAGTTGTATTTCCCGCAGCATCTGTTGCAGTGTAGGTCACTGTTGTAGTTCCCACAGGGAATTCACTTCCAGAAGCCAGGCTTCCTTCGTTAAGTGTTACCACTGTTCCTTCACAGTTGTCTGTTGCAGTTGGAGCAGAGAAGGTAACTACTGCACCACAAATGTTAATATCTGTATTTACATTGATATCTGCTACAGATCCAAAAGTTGGATCTTCGGTATCCGGAATGGCGTTTATTATAACTTCAGTTGAAGATGAAATACATTCTCCATTTATAATTCTTGCGGTAACAGAGTAAGTGTTTGGCAATAAGTTATTGAAATTACCATTTGATTGGTAATTTTCTCCATCTATACTATACTCGACTCCCTCCGTTGCTACTAACGAAATAGAACCGTTATTAAGACTACAAGTGGTGTTTACAGTAGAATCTACTACTGGCGCTGCTGGTGTATTAGGTTGATCAGTTACTACCACACTTCCACTTGCTGGAGAAGTACATCCCGCAGCATTGGTTTGTTTAAAGGTATAAGTTCCTGAGTTGGCTGTTACCAATCCAGTAATTGAAATACTTACCACACCAGGAGTAAAGTTATAGGTGCTGCTCGCATCGAAGTTCGTGATTTGGAAACTTCCAGTTGTCGAAGTACAGGTTGGTTGTGTTACTGGTCCAGCTACTGGCGCTGCTGGATTAGCAACAATTGTTATGCTTGTTTTAGTAGTTTTTGTACATCCTTTTGTTACAAAGGTGTAAGTGATATCATAAGTGCCAGGTTGACTAGCTGCAACATCAACAGTCCCAGTAGAACTATCTACAACAAGATTTGACGAAGAGGATGTAAAATTTCCGCCAGTTACTCCAGTTAAAGTGGGAGTAATTGAAGGAGTTGATTTACATACTGGACTTCCTTCATAACTAATAGTAGCAGTTCCAAAAGATAATTTAACCTGAATCGGGTCTATAAAATCATTTAAAGCAGCTGTTTCTGAATCTGAATTCTTAGTCTTTATTAAAATGGTTTTTATGCTTACTCCAATACAAGGATCTACTCTTCCTAATATTTCGGTTAAATTTAAGGCAGCCTCTACAAATTGATTTATACCATAATTAGTGGAACCGAAAGCTCCGAAAGGAACATCTACAGTTGTGGCATTAGATTGTGCAAAAGCAATATTGGTTCCTGAAATATCTTTTAACTCGTACGCATAAAATTTGGCACCTTTCCTATCTGTAAATTCGGTCCATACATAGAAAAATACTTTTGCCACAGATCCTCCCGAAGGGTATTCTATTGTTAATAAAATATCATTTACAGTTCTTCCTCCTTGCGTTCCAGCAGAAGTAAATCCCCCATCTGCATCTGCAGTAAGGGTGTTCTGAAAGAATCCAAAATCTATATAACTAGTTCCAGTGGTTTCTCTGCGATCACTTCCAACAATTATCCATTCGTTATTCTGTGCATCTTTTCCTAGATGATACATTGCATTATGTATATCTCCCTTTCCAGTAACGGGAGCTTTTGTCCACGTCCAATCCTCCGGATTCTGTCCAGTTTTCGCACCTTGTGTAAAAGAATTATCATTCCCGTTATTATATTCATCCCTAATAAGGGTAGTAGTAGAACTGTTTAAAGGAACTCCAACTGATGAAAGTACATAACCTCCCGTTCCCACAGGACCGGGTATCCAGTCTCCAATTCCGGAAACTGTTAAATTGGCTTTTAAATTTCCATCAATTCCAAAACCTCCACTAGGAACTATTACTGGCGCTGTTTGTGCTAATAGGGCGGAATTAAAAAATACCCCAAATAGCAAAACGAATACTATTCTTAAATAGCTTTCAATTGATTTATTTTTGGAGAAATAATTGGATGAAATTATTTGCAAAGATTCCCAAATTTCGAGAGTAGTTTTCCAAACCATAATGTACACTTTTGAATTAGTACTAATTTTATTTATGATACCCGTTCCAACATGGATACAGGGATTTCAAAAATTGATAATTATTAATTGACTTATAAAATGGAGTGATTTTGCTTGGGGCTTAATCACAATTTGTTCACTTTTAGGGGCGGAACAAATGTTATATCATACAGAAGATTTTGTGGGGGGAATCTTTTACAAATCGATTTGAGGCAATTTGAAATTTGTATTAATATGAAGTAAATTTATTATAATATGTTGTTAAAAATATAATTCCCCAATATTTTAGATTAAGTACCTGATTTATGGCATTAAGTACATAAACTAATTGCGTAAACTGCTCGTTTTCACCCATTTCGAATGTAATAAATTAATTTAAATTACCTTAAATCGAAATATTCAATACGGGATTTCACCTATTTTAGGGTAAAAAATTAAATAAAAATTTACTTTTTTTAATGTTGCTTTTTTAGCTTTTTCTAAGTTGGAAAGCAGAGATATTATAATTATTGAAATTCAACTATTAGCATTGAATCAATAATATCTTTTAATTCATAAGCACAAAATTATTTGAATAAATTATGCATTAGTATGTCTGTCTAATGTTCAGTATAAGTTGATTTATCCTATGAATTATCTTTGATTTTAATCTAGCCTTTTTCAATGATTTATCTTCAAATCTTGTAAATTGCAGCAAAGCTTTATAGATGAGTAAAAATTTATCTGATTACCGCAGAAATTATAACAAAATGGAGTTACTAGAGGAATATCTTGAAAAAGATCCATTTGTTCAGTTTAAAACTTGGTTTGAGGAAATGGAAGGTTCCAGTTCTAATTCGGAAGTCAATGCGATGAATGTTTCCAGTATAGGTCTTGATGGTTTTCCTAAGAGCAGAATTGTTCTTTTAAAAGAATTTAATACTGAAGGCTTTATATTTTACACCAATTTTGGTTCGGATAAGGCAAAAGCCATTGTAGAGAATCCAAAGGTTTGCTTATCCTTTTTCTGGCCTGAAATGGAGAGACAGGTGATAATTAAAGGAACAGCAGAGAAATCTTCAGAAGATAAAGCGAAAGAATATTTTAGTTCACGTCCTCGAGGAAGTCAGTTGGGTGCATGGACCTCACACCAGAGTTCAGAAATTGCATCAAGAGAAGTTTTGGATAAAACTTTGAAGGAACTGGAACTTGAATTTCAAGATAAAAAAATACCCAAACCCGAATTTTGGGGCGGATTTTTGGTAAAACCTATAAGTTTTGAATTCTGGCAGGGTAGAAGCAATAGATTACACGACAGGATATTATATACGGAAGAAAGAAGGATTTGGACATTTAAACGCTTAGCACCATAGTTATGAAAAGGTTAACATTAGTTAGACACGGAAAATCTTCATGGGAGGAAAACTTACCAGATGATAAAAGACCTCTTCAGAAACGGGGTGAAAACGATGGGGAATTGGTTTCCAAAACTTTTAAAAGTTTTTTAAGTAAGCCGCTTTTAATCTGGTCTAGTCCCGCGATTAGAGCCTTGGAAACTGCTAAAATATTTAAAAGAAACTTGAACATTGCCGATGAAGATTTTATTGTTATAAACTCGTTATATACATTTAATGTGAACGATCTTTTTAATCAGATCAAGAATTGTGATAATAGCATAGATAATTTAATGATCTTCGGGCATAATCCCGCAACTACTAATCTGGTTAATTTATTAGGTGATACCTATTTAGATAATGTACCAACAACAGGTCTTACCATGTTCGATTTTAAAACGGATAGTTGGGAAAAAATTGAAAATGGAAAAACTATACTAAGTTTATTTCCTAAAAACTTACGATAATATTAATGGGTAATAACCAATACATTAACAGGGAACTTAGTTGGCTTCAGTTTAACGCTCGTGTCCTACAGGAAGCAGAAGATGAATCTGTTCCACTTATAGAAAGACTGCGTTTCTTAGGGATCTTTTCTAATAATTTAGATGAATTCTTTAAAGTACGTTACGCCACAATTAAACGTATAGACCTGGCTGGAAAAAGCGCCAAGAGCATTTTAGGGGGAATTAAGGCGAGTAAACTTTTAGAAGAGATCACACAAATCGTGATAGAACAGCAATCTGAAAGTTTACAAGTACTGCACAGTATTCAGGAACAACTTAAAGAACATGATATTTATATCATTAATGAAAAACAGGTATCCGAATCTCAGGAGGCATATATAAAGAACTATTTTTTATCTAAGGTTAGTCCGGCTTTAGTAACTATTATTCTAAATGATCTGGTAGAAATCCCAAGTTTAAAGGATAGTGCGGCTTATTTGGCAGTAAAAATGGTAATGAAAGAAGAGATCCCCCAACAAGGTATTTCAAAATTACTTAATCGACATGTAAGAGATAAAAAGTATGTGCTTATAGAAATCCCTAGAAGCATAGACCGGTTTGTGGTATTACCAGATGAGGATGGAAAAACATATATAATTTTATTAGATGATCTTATAAGATTCAACTTAAAAACCATCTTCAATATTTTTGAATATGAAAGTGTGACTGCACATATGATTAAAATAACTAGAGATGCAGAGTTAGATATAGATAGTGATCTTAGTAAGAGTTTTATTGAAAAGATCTCCTTAAGTGTAAAGGATAGAATTAAAGGAGACCCCGTTCGCTTTGTTTATGATATGAATATTGCTGAAGATACCTTAGGGTACTTAATGGGTAAAATGGGAATAGATTCTACAGATAGTATTATTCCAGGAGGAAGATATCACAACAGAAGGGATTATATGAATTTCCCAAATCTCGGAAATGACAAATTGTTATATCCGGCTATAGAACCTTTACCAATAAAAGGATTGGTATTACAAGGAAGTTTACTGGGGATGATCGCTAAAAAGGATTATTTGCTATACGCTCCTTATCAAACCTTTGCTTATGTTGTGAAGTTTTTAAGGGAAGCAGCTTTGGATCCAAAAGTGCGCACTATAAAGATCACCATTTATAGACTAGCAAAAATTTCTCACATTGCCAGCTCCCTAATTAATGCTGTTAAAAATGGTAAAAAAGTAACCGTTCAAATTGAACTTAGAGCGCGATTCGATGAAGTTGCAAACATTAAGTATGCAGAACAAATGCAACAAGAAGGGGTAAACCTTATCTTTGGTGTTACCGGATTAAAAGTTCACTGTAAGACCTGTGTTATCGAACGTGAAGAAGATGGAAAACTTCATAAATACGGATTTGTAAGTACTGGAAATTTCAACGAATCTACTTCAAGGATTTATACAGATTATACCTTGTTCACCGGTGATCAAAATATTTTAAAAGAATTAAATAAGGTATTCGATTTCTTCGAGATCAATTATAAAGTAAGCCGCTACAAGCATTTACTGGTTTCTCCACATTATACTAAAATGGCGTTAGTAAAATTGATCACTACGGAAATTGAGAATGCTCAAGATGGCAAGGCTAGTGGTATAAAATTGAAATTAAATAGCCTATCAGACTATACTTTAATAGATAAGTTATATGAAGCTAGTAGGGCAGGTGTAAAGATCAAGCTAATTGTTAGAGGTATATGTTCTTTAATCCCAGGAGTTCCTGGAATGAGTGACAATATTGAAGCTATTAGTATTATAGATAAATTTTTAGAACATCCAAGGGTTTTTATTTTTGAAAATGCAGGAAAACCCAAGATCTATATTTCTTCTGCCGACTGGATGTCCAGAAATATGGATTTTCGAGTGGAAGTTTCCTGTCCAATCTACGATGAAGAAATCAAAAAGGAGATTCTAGAAACCTTTATGATAAGTTGGAAGGACAATGTAAAAGCACGTGTTTTAAGTGCAAATCAGGACAATGCGTACAGAAAAAAAGCAGTTCCTGCCATTAGGTCTCAATATGCACTGTACGATTATTATCAACAAAAATTAGAAGCCATAGAAGTTTGATAAAACAACATAAATATGCAGCTATAGATATAGGATCCAATGCTGTGAGATTGTTAATATCTACAATCACAGAGCAGGAGGGAAGAGAGCCTATTTTTAAGAAAACATCTTTGGTGCGTGTTCCAATTAGGTTAGGAGCAGATGTGTTCATGTCTCAATTAATTTCAGAAGAAAATAAGCTGAGAATGATAGATACTATGCAAGCTTTTAAGTTGCTAATGAAATCTCATAAGATCGAAAAGTATAAAGCCTGTGCAACTTCTGCAATGAGAGAAGCTCAAAATGGGGTAAGTATAGTTAATGAAATAGCTGAGAAAACAGGGGTAGAGATCGAAATTATAAATGGAAGCCACGAAGCCGCTATAATCGCAACTACCGACCTTAATTTGCTGATCCAAAGTGATAAGACCTATCTTTATGTAGATGTGGGTGGGGGTAGCACCGAATTTACCTTATTTTCTAATGGGGAAACCATTACTTCAAGATCTTTTAAATTAGGAACGGTACGATTGCTTAAAAATATTGCAGAACCAGAAATCTGGGAAGAAGTAGAGACTTGGGTGCGAGAAGTAACCAAGAACTATAATAAAATAGATCTCATTGGTTCTGGAGGTAACATTAATAATATTTTTAAAAGCAGTGGGAAAGCTATCGGGAAACCGCTTAGTTTCCTCTATTTAAGTTCTTATTATCAACTCCTTAATTCCTTTACTTATGAAGAAAGGATTACAGAGCTTAATTTAAACGATGACCGTGCCGATGTAATTATTCCAGCAACAAGAATATACTTATCTGCGATGAAATGGACAAAAGCCAGAAGGATCTATGTGCCTAAGATCGGGTTGGCAGATGGAATTATCAAGTCCCTATATCAGGAAAAAATGTAGAGAAAGTTTATCCGTGTATACTTTGGGTCTTACTTAGGTTTTTCATCACCTTAGCTTCAAATTCCAGTAGTTCCTGCCATTTGGTATCTACTTCTTGACGGTCGCCATATTGTCTGGCAAAATTCAGGAAAAGCGTATAATGCCCAGCTTCACTAACCATTAGATTTCTATAGAAATCCCTCAGTTCCTCTTCTTGTAATTTTTCTGAAAGCAATCTAAAACGTTCGCAACTTCTAGCTTCTATTAGTGCGGCAATTAGAAGTCTGTGAACTAATTGGTTAACTCTAGAGCCACCTTTTGGAAAGAATTTGAGCAACTCTAATACATATTCATCCTTTCTATCTCTGCCCATTACATAGCCACGATCTAGAATTTTATCATGTACCATTTTAAAATGAGCCATTTCCTCTCTTGCCAAAACTGTCATTTCTTTTACCAGATCTGAATATTCTGGAAAAGAAACAATTAGAGAGATAGCCGTAGATGCTGCTTTTTGTTCACAATAGGCGTGATCTATAAGGATCTCTTCAATATTTTTCTCGGCGATAGAAACCCAGCGAGGATCTGTAGGAAGTTTTAAACCAAGCATACTTATATATCTAGATCAAAAGTGGTTCGTAATTTTTCTAATAATGGATTTTGTTCTTTCAGTTTATTAAACTTTTCCATATCTGTAAAGGCATATTTCTTAGCCACTTGTTCATTCACTTCTATCTCCAGTGTTATAAGGGTATTTTGAAGCTTCTTTTTTAAGAATAGCATTAACGGATTGGTACTTCGTTCCAACTCCTTTTTCATGGTCTCTGCAGGTAATTGAATGCTTATAACCTTACCATTAAGTTTTGGCATATCAGTTTCCAAGATGGATGCCAATATTTTAGATCCCTTATTCTTAAGTCGATGAATATATTCGTCCCAGGCGGCATGTAATTGAGTTTCATTAATGGGCTCATCCATCTCCTCATTTTGAGCTGCTTTCTCACCTTGCTTTTTTGCCAGGATCTCCTTTTTCTGCTGAATACTCTTAATAGAAAGTCCAGAAACCTTTTTTTGGAAACTAGAGTTTTCTGTTGATAAAACTTCAGGTTGTTTGGGAGTTTCAGTATTTTCAGTTTCTTTATTTTCTGAAATAGAAACTAGTTCTCTTGAAGGTATTTGTATTGGAATTTCTTCGGAAGTCGAATCTGATTTAATTTCGGTAGGCAAAATCTCCTTTTCTTCTGAAGCCTTATCAGGAATTAATGCTGAAGCTTCAGTTTGTCCAAATTTCGTGGAGAATTCTTCATCAGTGATCACCTTTTTTTCTTCCGCAGAAACCGGAACTGAAACTTTTAAACTATTCTCAAAATGCTTTGGAGAAATTATGAAAGGTTCAGGCTTTTTTTTTTCTCCATCAAAATTGATAGAGGCAAGTTGCATCAGGCATAATTCAACTAATAATCGCTGATTACGACTGGCTTTATATTTAAGATCACAATCATTCGCCATTTCAATTCCCTTTAGTAAAAATGAATGAGAGGTTTGCTGAGATTGTTTAAAATAATTAGCTTTAGCCGTTTCTCCTACTTCCAGAAGTTCTATAGTTCTTTGATCTTTACAGACTAAAAGATCTCTAAAATGAGAGGCAATCCCGGAAATAAAGTGATGCCCATCGAAACCTTGAGATAGGATGGTATTAAAATCTACGAGAAGTTGAGGAATATTATTATCTAAAATTAGCTGAGTAATATTTAGATAAGTTTCATAATCCAGTACATTTAAATTCTCTGTAACTGCTTGTCTGGTAAGTTTTGCGCCACTAAAGCTAACAACTCTATCATAAATAGAAAGTGCATCCCGCATTGCTCCATCTGCTTTTTGAGCAATTATATGTAGTGCTTCCTCCTCAGCTTCTATTCCTTCCTGCTCTGCGATGTATCCCAAATACTTCCGCGCATCGGTAACTGTGATCCTTTTAAAATCGAAGATCTGGCAACGAGAAAGGATGGTAGGGATTATTTTATGCTTTTCTGTGGTAGCTAAAATAAAAATAGCATGCTTTGGTGGTTCCTCCAAAGTTTTAAGGAAAGCGTTAAAGGCAGAGGTAGATAACATATGTACCTCATCTATAATATACACTTTATATTTTCCAACTTGTGGCGGGATCCTTACCTGGTCTATCAAATTTCGAATATCATCTACCGAGTTGTTGGATGCGGCATCAAGTTCAAAAATATTGAAAGCAAAATCTTCATCTGGTTTTTGAGTGCCATCATGATTGATCATCTTAGCCAAGATGCGTGCACAAGTTGTTTTACCTACACCACGAGGACCAGTAAAGAGCAAAGCCTGCGCTAAATGATTATGTTCTATGGCATTTAAAAGTGTATTGGTAATAGCCTGTTGTCCCACTACATCCTTAAATGTTTGAGGGCGGTATTTTCGTGCCGATACAACAAAATGCTCCATAGATAAATTTTGAAAAACAAATATAGAAATACCATCCCTAAGATGTAAGCCTAAATTCTATTTTTTATTAAGATAATTATGGATTAAATTTTTAATAAAATTCTATTAGGGCTTGATAATGCTAGATTTAAAATGCTGCTGTATCTTTGTAGGAAAGTAGGTCGCCTTATCGCTACACCCCCGGTGTGGAGGAAAGTCCGGACACCGTAGAGCAGCATAGTGGATAACACCCACCGGTCGTGAGATCAGGACAAGTGCAACAGAAAGTATGTACAGGTTAAGCTGTAGTGAAACCAGGTAAACTCTATGCGGTGCAATGCCATGTATACCAGCATTTAAGGGTTGCTCGCCCGTTGTTGGAGGGTAGGCAGCTAAATATTCTTGGTAACAAGAATAGGAGATAAATGATAAGGGTCTTGTTCTCGTAGGAGATCTTGAAACAGAATCCGGCTTACAGGCCTACTTTTTTTATTAAAGCCTCTGCCCATTCTATCGCTTCTTCCAGCTCTAAAGAGATCTTGAAGTTTACTTTAGAGAAAGTTTCTTCAAACTCGGCCATTTTAAGGGAAGAAACATTATTGCTTACTATGGCAATACCGATCAAATTTTTTCTTATCTCTTCAAGTTTTATATATACTGTTGGATCTACATTATAATTATTTATTCTTTTTGAGATATAAACAAACCTTTTTTCGTTAAAGAACTCCTTGCAATTATTAACTACCTCCATAAGTTGGGAATGGCTAAAAACAGCCTCTTCATTAACTACAGAAATCACAAAATTCTCATGGAAATATAATGTTGTAAAATTTAATTTTATAGATTTTATTAAATCACTCATTCCCCATCATTTTACTTTAAAAAAGCTAAAAATTGAATTGCCATACCTTCTACCTACATTAAAGTGCTCCACATTATCCATTTTGGTATGCTTGGAATGTTCTATGATTAATACACCATATTCATTTAAAAGATCATTCTGGAATACAAGATCAGCAATTTTTTGAAACTGCGAATCATCAAAATCATAGGGAGGATCCGCAAAAATAATATCTGCTTTTATTGGAGCTTTTTCTAAATATTTAAAAACATCACTTCTAATTGCGGTTATGTCTAATTCCAATTCTTCACTGGTCTTTTTAATAAATTTAATACAATCTACATTTTCATCTACAGCTGTAACTGCAATTGCTCCTCGGGATGCGAATTCATAAGAAATATTTCCTGAGCCAGAAAATAATTCCAAAACCTGCAATTTATTGAAATGGTAGGTATTATTTAAAATGTTGAATAATCCTTCCTTAGCCATATCTGTAGTAGGTCTTACAGGTAATTTTTTTGGGGCTGTAATTCTTCTACCTTTATGTTGACCAGATATTATTCGCATTTAATAGTTTTTAAAAGAGAAAAAGCTTCTCTATGAAATGATTCAGATCTATCAATATCTGCCGTAAAACTGAAGGCCGGAATTAAAAAATCTATATTTCTGATATAGGTATATGCAATATCGTAAATATCAGATTGCTTTACAATAGTTCCCATTAACCACAAATAAACTTCAGTAGGATTTAAATCCAGTTGTTCCAAAGTGAACAAAAGATAGTAAATAAAATCTTCTTTAGTTTCATAATGAAACGTATTTGCAAGTACTAATTTATTGTTTTGAACGATCACTAATTCATAATAATTGTTATAATCGTTTAAGTAGATCTGTGCCTCTTTGGAATCTTGTTTTTTTGCTAAAATAGCGTCAATAAGCACCGAAATATTATGCTGATATTCAAATTCACCATACTTATCGAAAAAATAATTATTAATGTTGGTGTATGGAATATAAACATTCACCAAATCATTAGAGAGTAGATCATGAGCAACCACATCTGTTTGAAGGATCTTGGTGTTGAATTTTAAATAAGTAGAGGCTTCTTCTTCGATAAAATAAGCGGCAGGAACAATAGTAAAAAGATCATTAGAAAAAAGAATTCCTACCTCATTAAATTCATGCTGCAGCATTTCTTCCTCTGCATATAACCTTTCAATCTCTTCCAAGATCTTTACAGGACTGTTTTCTTTTCCTAAATCCCTTTTTTTAAACCAAAGGATATCATTCGTGTTGCAGTCTATAATGCAAAAAGAAAATCCATTCAGGCGAACCTGAATGGACATCTTTAATATTGTATGATTTTCTTGCTTACTGCTGTTTGTCATCATAAGCTCTAGGCCAGTTTCCTTCGGTCTTAATATCTTCCATTGAACCAACTGTTATGAAAGCACCATTTACACCTTCAACAGAAACTACTTGATTCTCTGTCATTACAAGATCTTTGTCCTGATCATTTAAAATCACTTTTTTAGCAACCTTAGCTTCGAATACAGGAATTTTAGTATCGTTTTTTACAATTGTACCAGCATCCATGGTAAACTTAGCGTCTACTCCGTCAACGGGAACAAACATCATTTTCTTATAACGATCATCTTTTCCAAATAAAGAATCTTTAACTGATGCGGTTCCTAAAGTATCTATAACCACCACATCTTTGTACTTATCTACACCAAATGCCTTTCTGTACTCTTCATCCAAAACGGTGGAGTCTC
This sequence comes from Gillisia sp. UBA3175, assembly GCA_002364325.1. GTDB lineage: Bacteria > Bacteroidota > Bacteroidia > Flavobacteriales > Flavobacteriaceae > Gillisia. The sequence goes on along the minus strand of DEXV01000003.1, from coordinate 1,146,341 downwards.
TTCTTTGCGTTAGTGTAAATTCAGCAGTATCAATAAACCTTACCAGTTTGTCGAAATCTTTTTCAAAAGATCCGGTGATTTCCTGATGCGCTAATTGTGCGGCACGAATATCTTTAAGTCGATCAATTACTTTGGAGTAACGTTTCTCTTTAACTTTATTAAATTGAATTGGCTCATACACTGCGTTGAACACCAGGTATCCCAAAAATATGATCACAATCCAAAGGACTAATTGAATGACAAGTTTCATGCGTTTGACTTTTTTAATTATTAAGAGTTCATCGCAAATCTACAATTTTTTTTTATTCGTAAAAGTTTCTGCCCTAAAAATCCATTGTTATCTTTGAGATTTGCAAGATAGCCTATGGAAACCATTACTGCCAATAAATTTTATAAACTGTTAATCAATGAGTTAGGCTTCGAGGCAAGAATTAAACAAGATATAGCTTTACAGCAATTAGCTGCATATGTTGTTAATCCAACTGCAAATTCACTGTTTTTATTGAAAGGATTTGCCGGAACGGGGAAAACAACCATCATAAGTTCGCTTGTAAAAAACCTTTGGAAGATAAAAAGAGCGGGTATTTTATTAGCACCCACAGGAAGAGCTGCAAAGGTAATTTCATTATATTCCAATCAAGAAGCGCAAACAATTCATAAAAAAATCTATTTTCCAAAAAAGACCGGTGGGGCAGGAGTACAATTTGTGTTACAACCAAATAAGCATAGAAATGCAGTTTTTATTGTAGACGAGGCTTCTATGATCCCAGACGAGGATCAGGATTCCAAGCTTTTTGAAAATAAAGGCTTGCTTTCAGATCTTATACAATATGTAGATTCAGGAGTTAATTGCCATCTTATATTTATTGGAGATACCGCACAGTTGCCACCTGTAAAACTGGATCTTAGCCCTGCATTAATGGAGCAATCCTTAGGCAGAGATTACGATAAAGTTGTGACTCATATAGAATTGGATGAAGTTGTTAGGCAAAGTGAGGAGAGCGATATTCTTCTTAATGCCACCAGAATTAGAGAAGCCTTAGCTGAAGAATTTTACGAATCCTTTAAATTTAAACTCACCGAAAAGAAAGATCTTATCCGATTGATGGATGGTGATGAAATTTTGGATGCCATTCAAGATTCTTATGATAATTTGGGTCATGAAGAGACTAGCATAATTGTTAGATCTAATAAAAGAGCCAATCAATATAATCAGCAAATACGCTCCAGAATTTTATATCAAGAAGAAGAAATTTCGTCTGGTGATTATTTAATGGTGGTAAAGAACAATTATTTTTGGGTAAAACCAACTTCCGAAGCTGGTTTTATAGCAAATGGAGATATAGTTAAAGTTCTCGAAATACTAGGTATTAAAGAATTATATGGCTTTAGATTTGCCGAAGTAAAAGTACAAATGGTAGATTATCCTAAAATGCCAGCTTTTGATACCGTTGTAATTCTAGATACCTTAGAGAGCAACACGCCTTCTTTAACTTATGAAGATAGCAATAGGTTGTATCAGGAAGTAATGAAGGATTACGAGGAAGAGACTTCTAAATACAAGAAGTTCTTAAAGGTGAAGAACAACAAATTCTTCAACGCCTTGCAAATAAAATTCTCTTATGCGATGACTTGTCATAAATCACAAGGAGGACAATGGAAAACAATATTTATAGAACAACCCTATTTACCAAATGGGATAGATAAGGATTACCTAAGATGGTTATATACCGCTGTAACAAGAGCCAGCGATAAACTCTACCTGATAGGTTTTAAAGACGAATTTTTTACTGAAAACTAATATTTATGAGCACAATCAAACCTTTACGAATTATAGCAATGATACCAGCCCGTTTTGAAGCAACCAGATTCCCCGGAAAACTGATGCAGGATCTTAATGGCAAAACAGTGATATTAAGAACTTATGAAGCTGCGCTAAACACCAAGTTGTTCGATGAAGTTTATGTGGTGACAGATAGTGATATAATCCATAATGAGATCCTGGCGAATAATGGTAAAAGCATTATGAGCACAAAGGAACATGAATGCGGAAGCGATAGAATTGCTGAAGCGGTTATTAATATGGATGTGGATATTGTGGTGAATGTTCAAGGGGATGAACCGTTAATAGATGAAGAAAGCCTGAGCAAATTATTAGAGGTTTTTAGAAACGATCCTGAAAAAACAATCGATCTGGCTTCCTTAAAAACTCCAATGATGGATAGTGACGAGATCTCTAATCCAAATAATGTGAAAGTAATTACCAACAAGGATAATCTTGCCCTTTATTTTTCAAGATTCCCGCTGCCTTATCCTAGAGAAACTACTTCGGGAGTTACCTATTTTAAACATATTGGCGTTTACGCATTTAGAAAAGAGGCTTTAATGGATTTTTACAGCTTGCCGATGCTGGAATTGGAAGCTACGGAAAGAATTGAATGTATTAGATATCTGGAATACGGAAAGAATATTAAAATGGTGGAAACCAATTTTAAAGGAATTGGAATAGACACTCCTGAAGATCTTGAAAAAGCAAGGAAGCTTTTCAAATAAATATAATTATTGAGAAACTGCCTTTTTATACACTTCTAAGGCACGTTCTCTAGCTTGCTTATGATCTACCATTTTATCAGGATAACTAGCTGTATCATACTCAGGAATCCATTTGTTGATGTATTCAAGCTCTTTATCGTAATCATTTATTTGGGTGGTGGGATTAAAGATTCTAAAATAAGGAGCCGCATCTACACCACTTCCAGCGATCCATTGCCAATTTCCAACGTTGGAAGACATTTCATAATCCAATAATTTTTCGGCGAAATAGGCTTCGCCCCAGCGCCAGTCTATTAGCAGATGCTTGCATAAAAAACTACCAACCAACATTCTAACGCGGTTATGCATAAAGCCAGATTCATTTAGTTGGCGCATTCCCGCATCCACCATTGGATAACCCGTAGTTCCGGTTTTCCATTTTTCAAATTCTTGCTCGTTATTTCTCCATGCTATCCGATCGTATTTTTTTTTGAAGGCATTGGTTGTGGTTTCGGGAAAATGATCGAGAATCTGCATAAAAAATTCTCTCCAGATCAATTCCTGCCAAAAAACTTCATTTTTTTCTGAAATAGCCTTTTTAATCATTTTTCGAATTCCAACTGTTCCAAATCTTAGATGCGGCCCTAGGTGAGAAGTCGCATCCTTAGCTGGATAATTTCGTTTAGCTTCATATTCCCGAATTAAAGCAGGAGTAACCTCATAATCTGGAACTGTAATCGCCGATTTCTTAAATCCAATATCGGATAAACTTAAATTGGGAAGCCTCGAATTTTCAACTAAATTATTTAGAAACTGGTTGGTATAAGCCACCTCAAAATTTAGCTTCCTAAACTCTTGTTTCCATAACTTCATATATGGCGTATATACCACATAGGGATCACCATTGCTTTTAATTACTTCATCCTTCTCAAAGATCACTTGATCTTTAAAAGTTAAGAATTCAGCATCATGTGAATTGGCTAATTCCGCTATCTCACTATCTCTCTCTTTAGCATAAGGTTCATAATCCCTATTGGTATATATTTTCTGAATATTATAATTTTGGAAAAGTATTTTGAAGATCTCAATTGGTGTTCCATGATAGATACCAATAGAACTGCTATTTTCCTGAAGTTCATTCCGAAGCTTTTGAAGAGTTTCATGAATAAATGTAACCCTGGCATCATCTTTAGGCAAATTTTCCAGAATTTCAGTATCGAATATAAAGATCGGCATTACAGGATAATCCCCTTTTAACGCCTCTAGAAACCCTACATTGTCATCTAATCTAAGATCTCTTCGAAACCAAAATATAGAAATTTTATCACTCATTAATTTACATTTAGTGTAGATAATCCTCCATCTATCCCCATAACTTGACCGGTAACCCAAGTGCTTTTTTCCGATAATAAGAATTGAACAACATTAGCAATATCTTCTGGTTCTCCAACTCTTTTTAAAGGATGACGTTCTCCCATTTTTTCTACTTTAGCTTCATTAGAAAGCAATTTTTCAGAGAGTTTTGTATTGGTTAGAGAAGGCGCAATTACATTAACTCGAAAACTTGGGGCATATTCTGCAGCCAAGGATTTTGCAAATCCTTCAATTGCTCCCTTGGCCGCTGCGATACTCGTATGAAAGGGCATTCCCACTTTAACTGCCACGGTACTAAAAAACACTAAACTTGCTTGTTCAGATTTTTTTAATCTTGGAAGTAAACTATGAACTACTCGCACTAGGGAAAAGAAATTCAGATTCATTTCCTCTTCGAATGCTTCAGGAGAAAGCATTTTGAAAGGTTTCAGATTAATGCTACCCGGAAAATATACCAAACCATCAATAGTTTCTGGGAGTTCAAGATTCTTTACATCATCTTTGGAGGCATCAAATTTTAAATGAGTACAATTTATTTCATCTAAACTTTCTTTAGTTCTGGAAGCAATAAACAAGTTGTTTTCAGATGCCAATAATTTAGCGCTTGCTAGTCCAATTCCGTAGGAACCTCCAATAAATAGAATATTCTTTTTCATAAGTTTAGATACTAATTAGTTTAAAATGTCTTGCTTTAAAACTCCTTCCGCAGGATTTGCCTTTTTATATTCACCAAATAATTCGGTTAATTTTTTTGCTCTATAATCAAAAATCTCCTCCAATTTTGGAGCTACCAGAAAAGGTTGCACCAATTCGCCTAGAAATCCTAGCGGAAGTTTGTAATCGATAATATCCTCCATTTCTACACCGCCTTCGATCTCCCTAATAAAATGTTTATGATGCCAGAGAGCGTATGGACCAAAGCGTTGTTCGTCTACAAAATATTCCAAATGTTTTACGTGTGTGATCTCCGTTACCCATGTTGTTTTAATTCCGGCAATAGGAGTAACTATATATTGGATTATTTGACCTGGAAACATAGGTCTGTCTGCTCCAGAAAGTATATTAAATCCCATATAGTCTGGAGTTATCACTTTCAAATTCTGTGGATCTGATAGGAATTCCCATGCTTTTTCTAAGCTTATAGGTAAGATCTGTTTGCTGTGTTTTGTGTATATTTTCATTTAATTTAATTTCAGGATAAAAGTAGACTAAGTTTTGTTTAATATAAAATATGTTAAGTTAAACAAAATGTAATTTTTATTGAAGTTGTAAGTTAACGATTATACTAGGGATTATGTATCTTTGAAAAAATCAACAAGCTAAAAATTATGAAAAAAGTTTTACTATTTATGTGTGCAGGCTTATTTGCATTAAACACTTCTGCACAAATTGAAGCACCACAGCCTAGTCCTTCAGCAAAAGTTGAACAGAAAGTAGGTCTTACAGATGTTACTTTAGAATATTCTCGTCCTGCAACGAGAGGTCGTGAGATCTTTGGAGAGTTAGTGCCCTTTGGTGAAGTTTGGCGTACTGGTGCAAATAATAATACAAAGATCACTTTTAGTGATGATGTGGAAATTGATGGAAAGAAATTAGCAAAAGGAACTTACGCAATCTATACTGTTCCAAATAAAGATTCGTGGGAAGTTATGTTCTATTCAGATTCTTCTAACTGGGGTACTCCTGAGGAATGGTCAGATTCTAAGGTTGCTTTGAAAGCAATGGCAAAAGTTAGAAAAACGGAAATTGCAAATGAATCTTTCGGCATATTCGTTAATAACCTTAAAAATGATGGAGCAGATCTAGATTTTATGTGGGATAAAACGTTAGCAACTTTAGCATTTAAAGTTCCTACAGATGCTAAGACTTCAGCAAGTATAGAAAAAGTGATGAAGGGTCCTGGTGCTGCAGATTTTTATGCAGCCGCAAGTTATTACCAAGAAAGTGGTAAGGATCTCAAAAAAGCTCATGAATGGATTATGAAGGCTACCTCTATGGAAGAGAAGGCATTCTGGATGTGGAGAAAAAGATCTTTGATCGAAGCTGAATTAGGTATGAAAAAAGAAGCTATTGCCAGTGCACAAAAATCTATGGCTTTAGCAGAACAAGCTAAGAATATGGATTATGTGAAGATGAATAAAGCATCATTAAAAGAATGGGGAGCACTATAAATCTCCTTCTATTATAAAAAAAAGCCCGCTTTAAAAGTGGGCTTTTATATTTTTAAGATTTTTTTTTAATATTCTAATCCGATCCTTTTTCGAATTGTATCTAAAAGATCTATTAGTTCCAGGCTTTTTTCAAAGCTCATTATATTACTTTCAGTTCTATTTTCACTTAGCATTTCTTGTACATGTATAACTTCAAAGTTGTACCCATGGGTATCTACTTCAAAATTTATAGTTTCCTCCCTTTTTTCAGTTTTAATAGTGATGCTTGAAGGTTGATGGAATCTGCTATTAATTGTGATCACAGCATCTTCAAATTTTAAAATAGCTTCGGTTGGTGTAGTTTCCTTAATTGAACTTTTAAGATTAGCAATTGCTCCATCTTTATAATTAAATTGAATATCGCAATTTTCATCTACTCCAGTTTCCCCGATTTGTGCATGCGCAGTTATCTTATCTGGAATTCCTAAAGTAGTTAAAGCGGCGAATACAGGGTAAATACCAACATCCAATAAGCTTCCACCACCAAGTTCCTTATTGAAAATTCTTTTTTCTCTATTATACGGAGCTTCAAAACCAAAATCTGCCTTTAGCTCTTTTAATTTTCCATACTTTTTAGTTGCTATTAATTTTAGAACATATTGATAATGCGGTAGAAAATAGGTCCACAATGCTTCCATTAAAAATACATTCTCTTTCTTGGCTTTGGCTATCATCTCTACAACTTGCTCTCGATTCATTGCAAAAGGCTTTTCACATAGAACCGCCTTTTTATGCTCTAAGGCGAGCATAGTATGATCAAAATGAAAAACATGAGGAGTTGCGATATAAATGATATCTATTTCTTTATCATGTACTAATTCCAAATAGCTACCGTAAGCCTTTGATACATTGTTTGTATTAGCAAATTCTGCAGCCCTATCTAAAGATCTGCTGGCAACTGCATATACCTTTGCGCCGGGAACTTTATGAAGATCATCTACAAATTTTGCGGCAATTTTTCCAGCTCCTAAGATGCCCCAATTGTAAGTTTTAGTTGTTTCCATTTGTAATTTTATCTGGAGAATAAATAAGGCTTTGTAGTATGAGAGCTAAAATCATTACAAGCGCACAGCCCACCAAGTTTAGCCAGAGATATGGTAATACTTCTAAATAATAGATCCAGATCACCAAGGCTTGCGTGATTAGTGCCGCAATAAAAACGGCGTTGCTATTTACGTGTTTTATAAAGAAAGCTAAAAGAAAAATCCCGAGTACATTTCCATAAAATATGGATCCAATGATATTTACTAACTGAATAAGATTATCGAATAAACTGGCAAAACTCGCAAAAAGTATCGCCAATACTCCCCAAACTAGAGTAAACCATTTGGACATTTTAACGTAATGCTCATCACTTTTTTCTTCTGAAACATTTCTTTTGTAAAGATCGATGGTTGTGGTGGAGGCAAGCGCATTCAGCTCAGAAGCGGTGGAGGACATTGCGGCAGATAAAATAACGGCCAATAAAAGTCCGATTAAACCTCGAGGTAAATTATTCAGAATAAAGTGAATAAAGACATAATCCTTGTCGTTGGTTTCTATGTCTTCACTCACATTAGTAATTAGTTTTTTAGCTTGTTCTCGATTTGCTTCTTCTCGAGTGTTAAGTTGTAAAATTTCGCCTTTATAAATTGCTTGTTCATTTTGAGTTGAGTTCTCTAAACTGTTTCCATATCTAATACTGATTGCTTTTCTTTCCTCCTGGATCTCTTCATTCTTAACCATCAATTCCTGATAGTCTCCTGCATATTCCGACGATAATACTGCTTCTTGTGCCGCAGGATTAAAATTTAGTGGCGCTAGGTTGAATTGATAAAAAACGAATACCATTACCCCAACTAACAAAATGAAAAACTGCATAGGTACTTTTAAGATTCCATTAAAAATGAGCCCTAATTGCATTTCACGAACAGATCTACCGGTGAGATATCGCTGTACCTGACTTTGATCTGTCCCGAAGTAGGAGAGCGCTAAAAAACTTCCTCCTATAAGACCACTCCAAACGGTATATCTATTATCCAGATCAAAAGAGAAGTCTAAGATATCGAGCTTGCCACTAGCTCCGGCAATGTCTAGAGCATTGGTAAAACTGATATCTGCAGGCAAGTATTGAATAATAAGAAAAAATGCAGCGAACATTCCTGCAAAGATCACCGCCATTTGCTGTTTTTGGGTAACATTCACTGCTTTAGTTCCGCCGGAAACTGTATAAACAATTACCAATACTCCAATAATAATATTCAGGGTAGTTAGGTTCCATCCTAAAACTGCGGATAAGATAATAGCAGGAGCAAAGATGGTTATTCCGGCAGATAGGCCGCGTTGAACTAAAAAGAGGAGAGCAGTTAGAGTTCTGGTTTTAAGATCGAATCTGGATTCCAGAAACTCGTATGCAGTATATACATTTAAACGATGATAGATCGGAATAAATACCATACAAATGATCACCATGGCAATTGGTAATCCAAAGTAGAACTGAACAAAACCCATCCCGTCATGATAAGCTTGTCCCGGGGTAGATAAGAAAGTAATAGCACTCGCCTGAGTTGCCATTACAGAAAGACCTATGGTCCACCATTGGGAATCTTTTCCGCCGCCTATATAATCTTTAACACTATGGCTACCTCTAGTCTTATAAACGCCATAGATCACAATAAAGGCAAGGGTTCCAATAAGTACTATCCAATCTATTAATTCCATATTAAGAGAATATGTACATTAAATAATAGAACAGTAGAATGTATCCAATATTAGCGAGTAATACCAGAGTATAAGATCTTTTCCAAATATATTTCTTTGGTAAATTCATTTACTTACCTATTGAAATTAGGTTAGCAAATAATCTATAAGCACCAGGAACAGCATCTGGAAATTGTCTAAAGAAGCTTAAACCTGTGTAGATATAATGTCCCTTTCCGTAGTTGGCAATCAGCAAACTTCCTTTGCTCGCTGCTTCGTTTTCATCATGCATTGCAAAAATTGGAGTGAATTCTGGAGCCCATTTATCGGGGAAATATAAACCTCTTTCTTGTACCCAATTCTCAAAATCTTTTTGAGTAATCTTATTTGGAGTATTCAGCACTGAAATTGTTGAATCTAGAATTTCAACCTTTGCATCTTCTTCAGTAACACGGTCGCGAGAAAGCTCTAATTGAAATGGGGCAAGATTATCTATTACAAGTCCACGATTTGTGTTGTATTGAGAGATAAGGGTTCCACCATTTTCTACATATTTAAGAAGTTCTGGTTGTTTAAATTTTAAAATCTCCAGGACGTTATAAGCTCTTATTCCTAAAACTACCGCATCAAATCTAGCTAAGGAGCTTGCGGTGATAGTATTTGGATCTATTTTGGTAACCTTATATCCAATTTGTTCTAAACTTTCGGGAATTACATCTCCAGCCCCTTCTATAAAACCGATCTGTTCCCCCTTTTTCTCAATTTCCAGTTTTAATAATTTGGTTCTCGCAGGTAATACTAAGGTTTGTAATGGTATATGTTCATATGCAATCCTAAATACTTCGTCTGAATAGACTTTTCCATTCACCTTAATTTGTGGAGTAAGTGTTGCTTCGCTCTGCTCTTTGGGTGGAGTTATATTGAAGCTTACAATTGCGGTTCCACCAATCTCTTTAATACTGAATTTAGTTGAAACTGGAGTGATCTTCCATTTATCTGAAGTTGCCAAACTAACTTCTCCTTCTACATTTGATTGTTCAGCAGTTATTGTAAGTTGAATATTCTTTGCGGCACCATTCGTATAAATAAGTACTTTATCATTGAAGGAAGCTGAAACAGCTGGAACAATTTCAAAAGGTTGATACATTTCACCTTTTACCGGATCAGTGCTTTTATACTGAAGTACTTTTTCAAAAGAAATAGTTTCTCCGAATATTCTTAAATTAAAAATTGCTTTGGTTGCTCTAGGTGTTTCCGGTAGGCCAATTAATTTTTGATCCCTTACAGTGTAAGTGCCTAGTTTAGCATCTTCACTTAACCAGTAGGCACTTGTGTATGGAGCATCACTTGGAATGGTATAGGATAGTTTATCGCTCCAGTCTTCATTTAATTTCAAGGTCAAATTTGGTTGTAAAGATGAACTTCCTGGAGTTAGGCTAATAGAAGAAAGAATAACTTCAGTTTTACTTCTATTTATAGCCTCCAGATCTACCCTTACTTCTTGAGAAGGAGCTGCGCTAGAAGTATTAACTACAGCTTCAAGATATAGTCCGCTGGCAGCAAGTATAATATCTTTGATTTCTGCTAACTTTATTGTTTTCCAATAACCTTCTTCAAGTTGAGAGATTAATTTATATGCTTCAACTAGTTTTGGAATACTTGCAGAGGGATCCCTAAAATTGAAATCCTTTTCTACTTGTTCTAAAATTTTTCCGATAGCTGCTCCACCTTTTAATCTGTTCCATGAAGTATCTATACCTGCAAAAAGATTCCCTTTTGCGTCTGGTACTTTTCCATCTATAAGTTCGATATATTCTATCTGACTGCCCCGACTTCCACTGCTTCCAAAGCCTTGAGATCTATGCTGACTTCTACTTAAAGCTGCGATTTCAGGATTTGATAATCCGCTCCAAGGGAAATAAACCCCGGTATCAAATTGTATAAAATTAGATTTATTGGCATTATCAAATTGTTCCTGACTTTCGTAAAACCAAGGTGAGGTATTAAAATAAAGTCGGGTTGGTGAAAATGTATTGGTATATTTTAATTGCTCTGGATATGCATCTTTATTACCAGCCAAATTAAATGCTTCTGAACTTAGCACAGCTGATGCTGTATGTTGTCCATGCGTATCTCCGGCTGTTCTATGATTGAATCTGTTGATTATTATATCTGGTTGAAAGCTACGAATTGCCCAAACCACATCACCTAATACCACTTCTTTATCCCAGATCTTCATTGTTTCTTCTGGAGTTTTAGTGTACCCAAAATCTATTGCCCGGGTAAAGCGTTGTACACCACCATCTATTCTTCTGGCAGCTAATAGTTCCTGTGTTCTAATAACACCTAAAAGTTCTTTTAGCTCAGGACCAATTAAGTTTTGTCCACCATCACCTCTGGTAATGGAAAGATATCCCGTACGGGCATTAACTTCATTAGATAAATAGGAGATAAGCCTTGTATTCTCATCATCGGGATGAGCTGCGACATAGAGAACGGAACCTAAAAAATTCAGTTTTTTAAGTGCCTGATTTATTTCGGCAGAATTTAATTTTTTTGGAGTTTGCCCTTGTGCATTCATACACAGAATCAAGGCTAAAAAAAGAAAGATCTTACGCATCTGAAAATATTGATTTCAATAATTTCAAATATATAAATTTATAAGGGCTTCTTTAAGGAATTCTGGTGCTAAAAATTATAGACTGTCCTTTCCTTCATCTCTATAAACATCTTTTTTGATAAGTGAAACCGCTTTTTGTAGAATAAGATTGTTAGGATAAGTTATCAATTCACCTTCTTCATTTATAATTAAGATGTGAAAGGCCTTGATATCGTCTATTACACCAACGATAGGTGCGTCCTTATCATGTATTCTAATTTTATCACCAATCTTGAAAGGAAAGGAAAAGAAGAGAATTATTCCAGAAGTAACATTGCTTAAAATAGACCAGATAGCAAATAAGGCAACTCCTATTACTGCAAAAACAGAAGAAAAAATAAGGGATAGGTCTTTCAATCCCACTCCCCAGGCAATTGCTAGAGCAAAAACCGAAATTAGTAACACGAGAATGTTTATGTATTTAAACATTAAGCGAGTACGTGTAATATGTATCTCACTTTGTTTCCCAACCTTGTGCGCTGCCTTTTTTAAGATGAATTGAAGAATGAGTAGGGTTACTACAATAATTGTAGTATAGGTTAATTCGGATCTATAGGTGATAAAGAATTCGTACATTAATTTAATTTCAATTGATCGCGTAAAGGTAAATCTTTATTGGAGTTTTTATTCCAGTAATCAATTTTTAAAGTTTCCAGTTTCGTTGCGGTAGAGGTTTGTAATACTCCATTCGCTTCAATTTGCTCTGTCCATTTTTCAATAGTATAAGGAGCAAAATTATTATAATATATTTTAAGCTCTCTTTTTAGACCTGGATAACTCACTTTATAAACGCTATATTCCTGATCCTGATAAAATTCGGCCATTGCAGCATAACTTTTAATTTCTTGATGAGATAATTTTAAATATTCCATAGAAGGAACCATCTCAATTTCCCCTGTAGGCAAGAGATCTGGATCTATCCTTAGTTGTGTCCAAACTTCATTTTCCAAGTTTGTTTTAAAAAGAGCGAGCTCTTGATCTGCTTCGCCATCAAAGTAAGAATGAGAAACTATTTCAAAATTTTCTCGATTATTCAACTGAACATAAACTTGCCCACACCATTCCTGAATTGAAGCTGCAACCTTTATTGCATGAGAATTACCTTCTAGCGGATAAAAAGTGCTTTGCATAATGGAGTAAGGATAGATTCCTGTTAGAAAATTCTTTGTGGCATTTAATTTTAATATTGGAATACTATTATTAGTAGACTTATAAGCTTTTACTTGGTCCTTAGGTAAAAAATCTTCCGTAACAAAAATAAGCACTGCGGTTCCTTCTCTGTTTTCCCCATATCGGGACTGTTCTAATTTATAGGAAGTGATCTCCGCTTCACCAATAAACCAATATTTTTTAAAATCTTCAGTAAGGGATCTTTCCGGAAGTTTACTCTCAAAAGATTCTGAATCCTTATCCGTACAACCTAAAGCTGTAAGTAAAAGAAAAATAATTAAACCAGAGAATTTTAGAAATATTTTCATTTGATTCAGGCCTATAATTTAAAAATACGAAAAATTAAAGTTCTACAATTTTCAGCAATTCTGTATATACCAAATGAGTAGGCAAACCTACTACATTAAAATAGCTTCCTTCAATTCTCACTATTCCAATTAAACCGATCCATTCCTGAATTCCATAAGCACCGGCTTTATCTAAGGGATGAAAGTGTAAGATATAGTGGTCTATTTCTGATTTGGTCAATTCTTTAAAAGTAACCTTCGTGCTGGCGTTTATAGTTTTTTGGGAAGTTCTGGTAGTGAGTGTTACAGAAGTGATCACCTCATGAGTTTTTCCAGACAAAGACAATAACATATCGAAAGCTTCAGATGTAGAAGATGGCTTCCCTAAAGCTTTTTCTTCATGCCATACTATAGTGTCTGAAGTGATTAATATCTCATTTTCTTTTAAGGAATGTGTAAAAACTTCCGCTTTAAGTTCGGATAGGTAATCTGTTATTTCTGAATGTTTTAAGGTTTCTGGGTATACTTCTTTTATCTTTTTTACATCCACGATAAATGGAATTCCAAGATCCTTTAAGAATTGATGTCTTCTTGGGGATCCAGAAGCTAAAATGATTCTATGATTTTTAAGTTTTTCCTTCAGCATATTTAGAGTAAAATAAATTGATACAGACCCAATGTGATAATTCCCATGAGCATTATTAGTTTAAGTAAAAGGCTAAGAGTTTTATAATCCTTTACAGTTTTAGCAGTCCAGATATTTATTAAAAAATAGAGTAGTGGTGCCACTATAAACAGAAGAGTGTAGAGAACAGCATATAAACTTTCAAAAAGATATTCGTATAAATAAAAGATAACAGCTGTAAGAGGTAAAAGACCAATTGCAAAGATCACGACATTTGTTCTACTTGCTCCTATGGCAATTGGAAGCGTATTTCTACCCGCATTATAATCGCCTCTAATATCTTCCTGATCTTTTACCATTTCTCTGAGCCAATTTAGTAGAAAGGCAAAAAGAGCATAATCCAATAATACAGAAAATATAGTGGATTGGGTTTGTTGATTCTCTGGAGTGATCACTGGGAGTAAATCATATAAGCCAATTATTAAAATACTAAATGCCACCAATACGCTTATAACCACATTCCCCGCAATTAATATCTGCTTTAAATACGTTGCATAAAGGTATAATAAGGCAGAGATCACAATAAAAATAGCTGAAAATCCTGGTTTACCTATTAGGTTAGAAAGATAGAAGCCAATACCAACTCCTAAAATGCTTAAGATTAAATATAAGGTATTTGCCGACTTTAAAGTAATTACATCTCCAATTAAATTATGTGATGGTTTATTTATCTTATCGGTTTCTACATCATTAATATCATTTATAACGTTGCCCGCAGCTGCAATACAAACTGTAGATAGACAAAGCATAAGGAATCCCAGATCGCTTAAGGTTATACTTATTCTGAAGCTATTGAAAAGTCCATATTTAATTAGGACTTGCATTAAGATGATCATTAAAAGATTCTGATACCTTACTAGTTTAAAAAATGCTGTGAGCGTAGATTTATCATTCATCTTATATTAAACTTAGCAGTTTTCTAGCTTTTTGAAGCATCATGATTTAAAAGCCATTTTCCCTGTACTTTTAAAACTTGCTCGATTACATCACGCACACAACCTTTCCCACCTTTTTTATGAGATACGTAGCGGCTAATTTCCTTGATCTCTGCCGCCGCATCCTGTGGGCAGCATGGCATTCCAACCAATTTCATAACATAAAGATCTGGAATGTCATCTCCCATGTAAAGTACATGTTCTGGATCTATACTGTAGATATCCAAAAATTCTTTTAGCTGCTCTACTTTATCTGAAACCCCTAGGAAAATATTGGTTATCCCCAGATCTCTTAATCTTTTTCTAACCCCTTCATTTTTTCCCCCGGAGATAATGCAAACATTATATCCGGCAAGTTCTGCAGTTTTTAGGGCATAACCGTCCTTGATGCTCATGGTTCTTAATAATTCACCCTCAGTGTTTACTTGAACGTTACCATCGGTTAAAACACCGTCTACATCAAAGATGAGTGTATTTATATTATTTAGATATTCTTTATAATTCTTCTCCATGGAGATTCTGAATAGATTTTGTTAGTAATGAATATATTTCTTTTTGTTCTGCCGAAAGCATTTTTAAATGCGCCGTTATTACCTGTTGATCTTTCCTTTTTGCCGGACCAGTTTGTGCTTCCATTGGGTTTATATTTAGGATCTTATTAGCTGTTTCCTGAATTAGCGGGTGCAGAATTTTAAAAGGCACGTTGTTTTGTTCGCAAATTATTTCTCCTTCGGTATACAGCAGATTTACAAAATTACTTACAAATACGGCAGCAACATGTAGGGATTTTCTTTGTTCCGAAGAGATCTCAAAAACCTTTGTTGTGATTTCTGAGGCCATTAAATTTAATAAACCTTTGTCTATGTCTAAATTTGTTTCTATGCAAAGGGGAATATTAGAAAAATCTACTTTCTTACTTTTTGAAAAAGTTTGAAGTGGGTAGAAGACTCCAAAACGCTCAAATTTTTTCAACACTTTCATTCCAACCGCGCCGGAAGTATGCACCACTAATGCTCCGGAATCTTTAATTTTTGTGCTGAAATCTTCTAGGACATCATCTTTTAAAGCCAATAGGTAAATATCAGCTTCTATAATTTCTGAAAGATTTGTAGTGGTAGGTATCTCTGTTTCAAATTTCTTCAAGCTTTTAAGATCATGATTGTATACTTGAACGATCTTAAAATTAAGCGAATCTTTATAGGCCTCAAATAGATGTGTGGCTACATTTCCAGTTCCAAAAAGTACAATTCGCTTCATTCGGCTAAATTACCAAAATTTCTGGGTTTAAAATTAACATTTGTCTCAGGGAATTGCTTGTTTTTAAAGAGGTCTAACTGTTTAAATTTAGTTAAATTTGCATCGTTTTAAATTACTCCAAATGCAAAATAAAATAGCGTCTGTCTTATTTTCTACCCGAATAATGGCAGTCTTGTTCATTGTATTCGCCATTGCAATGGCTCTGGGAACATTCATCGAAAGCTGGTACACCATAGAAACTGCAAGAATTCTCATTTATAACACCTGGTGGTTCGAGGGTATCATGCTCTTTTTTGTTATCAATTTCTGCGGAAATATTGTGCGATATAGTATGCACAAACGCGAAAAGTGGTCTTCCCTTTTAATTCACCTTTCATTCATTCTAATTTTAGTTGGTGCTTTTGTTACCAGATACATAAGTTACGAGGGGATTATGCCTATTCGTGAAGGGGAAACTACAAATTCCTTTCTTTCAGAAAAAACCTATTTAACCGCCATTATGGATGGAGAAATAGATGGAGAACCTAGAAGAAGAGTTGTAGACCAACCAGTATTATTAGCACCGGAAACAGATAATGATGAAGCGATTTACACCGATTTTAATGGGCAAAAGGTCTCTGTAGAGGTTGTCAACTTTATTCATGGAGCTAAAGAAGGATTGATCTTGGCTGAAAACGGAGACAATTACTTAAAGATAGTTGAAGCCGGAGATGGAAACAGGCATGAACACTATTTAAAAGAAGGCGATATAGCCAATATTCATAATACACTCTTTTCACTTAATAAGCCAACCGATGGAGCCATAAATATCCAAGTAAATGGAGAAGAAGGAACTTATTTAATAAAATCCCCTTTCGAAGGTGACTTTATGAGAATGGCAGATCAGTTTAAAGGAACTGTGGTTGCAGATAGCACGCAAACTTTAATGTTGAGATCTCTTTACAATATAGGCGGTATGCAGTTTGTAATTCCTGAACCTATGGCTACCGGAAACTATGATATAATTCCTACAGAAGAAAAAAATAAGAATCAACTTAATGCGGTAACCTTAAAAGTAACATCTGAGGGAGAATCTCAAACTATCAGTATGCTTGGAGGAAAGGGTGTTGTTGGCGAACCTAAGAATCTTAAAATAGCTGGATTAGATATTTATTTAAATTATGGTTCTAAAGAGATGGAACTTCCTTTTTCAATAAAGCTAAACGATTTTGTAGCCGATAAATACCCGGGAACCGAGAATAATCCAACTCCAAGTTATTCAGCTTTTAAAAGTAAAGTTGAAGTCATAGATGATAAAGGATCTCAAGATTATGAGATCTTTATGAATCATGTATTAGATAAAAATGGGTTTAGATTTTTTCAAGCATCTTTCGATCCGGATGAAAAAGGAACTGTTCTTTCTGTAAATCATGATTTTTGGGGTACATGGATCACTTATATTGGTTATTTCTTATTGTATCTAGGTCTTATGTTAATTTTGTTTGATAAAGGAAGCAGATTTGGAAATTTAAAAGTGATGCTAGACAAGGTGAAAGATAAGAAAGCAGCACTAACAATAATCACAGCAATTTTTCTGAGTATTTCTTCAGGATTTGCACAAGATAATTCACAAGAAACAGATCATGCTCACGTAACATCTAACAAAGCCCGTGTAGATTCCATGATCCAAAGTACCGCTGTAAAAGCACAGCATGCTGCAAAATTTGGACGTTTGGTAATCCAAGATGCTGGGGGTAGAATGAAACCAGCAAATACTTTTTCTTCTGAATTATTAAGAAAGCTAAGTAAAAAGGATTCCTATGAAGGTTTGAATTCAGATCAGATCCTGATTTCTATGACAGAGAATCCTGCATTATGGTATAATGCGCCTTTGATCTATGTAAAGCCAAATAACGATAGCATCAGGCATATTGCAGGTGTTAAAGCTGATGAAAAATATATTGCATTAACCAATTTCTTTGATGCATCTGGTTCTTATAAATTATCACCTTATTTAGAAAGTGCCTATCAGGCAAGTGTGCCCAATCAATTTCAAAAGGATTTTATAGAAACAGATAGAAAAGTAAATTTGCTTTATAACGCTCTGCAAGGTGGCGTTTTGCGAATTTTCCCAATTCCCGGAGACGAAAATAATAAATGGGTTTCTTTTCCCGAAGTACCAGAATCTAGTTTAACCGGAATGGATTCGGTATATGCAAGACAGATCCTGCCGATTTATATGAATGCTTTAAGAGAAGCAAAAGCAACTGGAGACTATACAAAATCTGAAGAGTTATTGGAAAGCATTAAGAGCTACCAGAAAAAATTTGGAAGCGAAGTATTGCCTTCAGAACAGAAGATAAATGCGGAAATACTTTACAATAAGTATGATATTTTTAGAAGTCTGTTCATGTGGTACATGTTTGCAGGACTAATTATGCTAGTTTTTGTAATTGTACAAATATTTAATGACTCTAAACCGATACGGATTTTAATAAAAGTGAGTGCCTTTGTTATTCTCTTACTTTTTATAATACACACCCTTGGTCTAGCTGCTAGATGGTACATTTCTGGACATGCGCCATGGAGTGATGCTTATGAGTCTATGATCTATGTAGCTTGGGCAACCATGTTCTTTGGTTTGGCCTTTGGAAGAAAAAGTTTCTTAACCATAGCGTCAACATCTTTTGTGGCATCTATGATCTTGATGATCGCGCACTGGAACTGGATGGATCCTGCTATTGCTAATTTGGTTCCCGTACTGGATTCTTATTGGTTAATGATCCACGTTTCTGTGATCGTTGGTAGTTATGGGCCTTTTACTTTGGGGATGATCTTAGGTGCAGTATCCTTATTATTAATGATACTTACCACAGAAAATAACAAGGTTAAGATGGCACTTAACATTAAGGAGATCACTATTATTACCGAAATGGCACTAACTGTTGGGTTGGTAATGTTAACCATAGGTAATTTCTTAGGAGGACAATGGGCCAACGAGAGTTGGGGAAGATATTGGGGATGGGATCCAAAAGAAACCTGGGCGCTAGTGAGTATCATGGTTTATGCATTTGTAATTCACATGCGCTTAGTACCAGGATTAAGAAGCCGATGGTTCTTTAATTTAATGGCAATAATTGCCTTTGCAAGTATCATGATGACCTATTTTGGTGTGAATTTCTATTTATCTGGATTACATTCTTATGCCAGTGGAGATAAAGTGATTACTCCAACCTTTATTTATTATACAGTTGCTGGTGTTGCTATTTTAGGTGCAGTATCTTATTGGAAGTATAAAAAATATTACGCGAAGAAATAATTATTGATTTTGAATATTTTTAAAACCCTGTTTCATTATTGAAGCAGGTTTTTTTTATTGAAGTTTAATTGAGTGCTAAAATGGCTTCGACATGCTCAGCCTGACAATTTGAGTTATTAGTTTGATATTTTTTAATGCCGTCACACTGAGCTTGTCGAAGTGTGTTTATTTTATCTAAATCGGCTTCGACAAGCTCAGCCTGACAATTTTTTATTTTTAGACATTGCTCGTCGATTTATAAGATAATGTCATTCTCAAGCAGCACAGCGAACTGAAGAATCTCTTATGAGAGTGCGCTTACCGTAACAGTCCTTATAGCTATCGCGATTGTCACACTGAGCTTGTCGAAGTGTGCTTATTTTATCTTAATCGGCTTCCACAGGCTCAGCCAGACAATTTTTTATTTCTCGGCATTTCTCGTCGATTTATAAGTTAATGTCATTCTGAAGGAACACAGCGAACTGAAGAATCTCATAAGAACGCTTACCGTCACTGTCCTTATAGCAATCGGGATTGTCACACTAAGCTTGTCGAAGTGTGCTTATTTTATCTAAATCGGCTTCGACAGGCTCAGCCAGACAAATTAGATAATTAGGTTACTGAAACCAAATAAAAAAGCCACCTCTTTCAAGGCAGCTTTTAATTTATTATCAATTGTAAAACAGAATTATTTTAATCCTCCAACCATATCCTTAGGTTTTACCCATTCGTCAAACTCATCGGGAGTTACATATCCCAAATTTACCGCCTCTTGCTTTAGTGTAGTTCCGTTAGCATGTGCAGTATTTGCTATTTCAGCAGCTTTATAATATCCTATTTTGGTATTTAAAGCTGTTACCAACATTAAAGAATTATCTAAAAGTTCCTTGATCCTTTTCTTATTAGGCTCTATCCCTCTTGCACAATGCTCTTCAAAAGAGGCACATGCATCTCCAATTAACTGTGCACTTTGCAAAAAGTTTGCAGCCATAACTGGTTTAAACACATTTAATTCAAATTGACCTTGCATTCCTCCAACACTTATTGCAACATCGTTCCCCATTACTTGTGCACAAACCATAGTTAAAGCTTCGCATTGGGTAGGATTTACTTTTCCCGGCATAATGGAAGATCCTGGCTCATTCGCGGGAATGTTTATTTCTCCAATCCCACTTCTTGGGCCAGATGAAAGCATTCTTATATCATTTCCAATCTTATTTAATGAAACAGCTAATTGCTTTAAAGCTCCATGGGACTCTACTAAAGCATCATGTGCCGCCAAAGCTTCAAATTTATTAGGAGCTGAAACAAAAGGAAGCCCTGTAAACTTGGCTATAAATTCAGCCACACGTTTGGAATATCCTTTTGGAGTATTTAACCCAGTTCCCACTGCTGTTCCACCTAAAGCAAGTTCAGCTAAGTGAGGAAGTGTATTTTCTAATGCTTTAATTCCGTAATCTAATTGAGCTACATATCCACTAAATTCTTGGCCTAGGGTTAGGGGAGTAGCATCCATAAAATGGGTGCGTCCAATTTTAACTATATCCTTAAATTCTTCCGATTTCTTCTTAAGGGTGTTTCTTAATTTAATTACTCCTGGTAAAGTGATTTCACTTACCTTTTTATAGGCTGCAATATGCATTCCCGTTGGAAAAGTGTCGTTAGAAGATTGTGATTTATTCACATCATCATTGGGTTGTAAGGTCTTTTCACCTTCACCAATCACTTTGCCAGCTAGTTGATGCGCTCTGTTTGCGATCACTTCATTTAAATTCATATTGCTTTGAGTACCACTTCCGGTTTGCCAAATCACCAAAGGAAATTGGTCATCATGGATCCCAGCAAGTATCTCCTCACATACTTTTGCTATATAATCTCTTTTTTCTACAGGTAGAGCTCCAAGTTCACAGTTGGTAAATGCAGCTGCTTTTTTTAAATAAGCAAAACCATATACTATTTCTAAAGGCATACTGCCAGCTGCGCCAATTTTAAAATTATTTTTGGATCGTTCGGTTTGTGCTCCCCACAACTTATCTGAAGGGACCTTTACTTCCCCCATAGTATCCTTCTCAATTCTGTAGTCCATAATTATTTTAGATTAGATTACAAATTTACATTTTCAGTATTTTTTATTCTTTAAATTTTATACAAAATTTTGAAGTTTTTATGCAGAATGCTTTTTATCTAAATGATTTATCACTTTTATAAACTTTCATCTAAAAAATCATTTTTTATTTGGCAGAACGCTATGAGACTTACTATCTTTGCCTTTATATAAAAATCTCTAGAAGATATGTTTGAATTCGATCAATACTTAGGCTTTTTAGCTTTTTTAGTTATTTTAACCATGGGATTTTGGTTAATGATATTTTTAGTAGCAATCGTTCCTTATTGGATAGGCGGTTCTATTACTGAATTGTTTAAAGAAAAAAGAGAAAAAAGAAAAAGAGAAAAAGAATTGAAGGCGTAGGCTTTAAATTGTCTCTTTTTGATAAAATAAGTTTAGGGTTATTAAAACTGTAAACATTTATAATAAAAAAAGGTTGCCTTTCCGGCAACCTTTTACTTTAGGGTTGTATTAATCTATCCTTCAAATTCAAAATCTTCTCCACCACCATTTTCACCTCTTCTATTCTGATCTTTCTTCTTCTGATTGAATCTATAGATCAAGGTCAATGTAAATTGTCTTGCTCTCCACTGGAATTCGCTATCTTGAATAAATCTTTCTGTAGTTGTTAAAGAGTTTCTTTTTCTAGAGTTCAACAAATCTCTTACGTTAAAAGATAAAGTAGCCCTTTCTTTGAATATTTCTTTACTCAAAGCCATATCTAAAGAAAAGATACCTTCGGTTTTAGTTTGAGAGTTTTCTGAAGCTCCTACATAAAAAGCATTGGTTTGCCAATCTATATTTGCAGGTAAGCTTACTTTAGAGCTAAATCTACCAAACCAACTATTATTTTTTGCACCATAATCTACTCCGTTAAAATCTCCTTCTGTTTTAAATTGAAAGAAATTCACGCTTCCATTTAGACGCAACCATTTAGCAGGGTTGTATAAGATTCCCGCTTCAGCACCTATACGCTCATTGGTGGCAAGGTTAATAGGAATGGTTCTAATGATCTCTATACCTTCAAAAAATTGTTCAGTTCCTTGTTGTACTCTTTCAAAAGCATCTGTTTCATATTGATAATATACAGAAGAGGTAAGCGTTAATTTTTCCCATCTCTTAAGATATCCAAGGTCGTAAGCGCTTGCATAAGCAGGTGCTAAATTTGGATTTCCCTGAAAGATGTTTGTTCTACTAGATCGGGATGGAAATGGATTAATAAACCAACCTCTAGGTCTATTAATTCGTCTGTTGTACCCTAAAGTTACATTTTCGGTTTCACTTAACTCATAAATAAAGTTCACGGTAGGGAACAAACCTAAGTAATTGTTGTCAAAATCGGTATCAATTTTAAATCCGAAAGCATTTACAAGATCTTCATCAGAAAAAGGAGAATCAATTTCACCTTTTAGTTGTGTGTTCTCTAATCTTAAACCAAGTAAAAATGAAAAGTCACCAAATTTAGTTCCGTATTGAGTATAGATCGCATTTACATTTTCGGTATAATCAAAAATATTAGAAACGGTATCATTGCGAACTAATCTTCCTGAAGCATCCTCAATATTTAAGTTATAATCTGTATTCTCATTTTTGAAATTTCCACGATAACCAGCCTCGAATTGAGAATCTTCTCCAAAGGGCAAAACATAATCTGCCTGAAATAGATACTCATTTTGTTTCTCTTCTGTGAACACTTCTTCTGAAGGTAAAAAAGGAGTTTCCTCTGACGTATTATTTACTCTAACAGTTTCAGTAATAAAAGCAGGTTGTTCTTCTTTATCATTTTCATATTGAAAATCCATTGTTAATTTATGTCCTTCTTCATTAAATCTATTAACATAGTTCAATGCGAACTGAAAACTTTTATCTTTTTCCGATTCTACTTCACGTCTAAGCGTTTCTTGACCTAATGTTTTATCCTGAAATTTTTGGGTTAAGTTGGTAGTTATATCTTCCCCATCTCCATATCTAAAAAAAGTACTAGCTGTGATGGAAGATTTATCATTTATGTAATATTCCATACCTAAGTTAGTATTAAAACCTTTGTTGGATCTATCGTAATCTCTATTCTCTAAAACTCTATTAAAATTTCCTTGGAAATAGCGAGTATCAAAATTCCCGCCTCCTGGACCAGATCTATAATTGTAACCGGTTGTATTAAAAAGATTGTATTTCTCCGTTCTCAAATTAACATTTGCGGTTATTCCATAACTTTCGGGATATCCTACGGTGGTAGAAACAGATCCATTAAAACCTAATGTCTTATCCTTTCTTAGAATTATATTAATTATTCCTGCTGTTCCTTCTGCATCATATCTTGCCGAAGGAGAAGTAATAACCTCAACTCGATCTATAGCATCTGCGGGAAGCTGTCCTAAAACATCTGTAGATCCAAATCCAGCCAATGCTGAAGGCTTTCCGTTTATAAGAACTCGTACGTTCTGGTTTCCTCTTAAACTAATTGCACCTTCTACATCTACAGAAACTGAGGGTACGTTGCTTAAAGCATCACTCACTGTTCCTCCTTTTGTGGTAAGGTCTTTCCCTATATTATAGATCTTTTTATCTAAGCGAACTTCTACCTGAGTCGTTTCTGCTCTTACCACCACCTCATCTAAACTGGAAGCGTTAATACCTAACATAATGGTTCCTAGATCTAAATCTGCTTCAACTTTCTTGTTTTTGAAGGTTTTGGAAGTGTAGGATATAAATTCAACCGTAATATTGTAAACTCCAGGTGGTACATTAATATTAAATTTACCCTCAATATCGGTCACCCCACCATCAAGAAAATTAGGGTCGTTCGGTCTGGTAATGGCAATGGTAGCATACTCTAAGGGAACATTTAATGCATCGTCTATAACCTTACCCGAAATGGTAAATTTATTAGATTGCGAATATACTGAGAAAGGGAGGCAAATAAAAAAAATCAGCAAGAAGCTGAAACTTGAAATTTTTTGGATGGTCATAACAAATTTTTATCTTTAGACCACTGTTGTTACAGATGGTTTAAAGGCTATTTGTTAAAAAGCCGTTAAAATCCAATAATCATATTTAGGCATCCATTAATATATTTGGAATCTTTTTACTCACACCAACATATGCTGTAAACTGAGCATTGGTTAAAAACTTTTTTAATTTGAGATGTTCGCGTTTTTGAGTTTCCTGAAGATCTCTTATTACAAATTTTTGAGATCGTTTAGAATTTATAATTTCATTTTTTAAAATGGTAAATTCTATGATATTAGCTTCTAATTTTTTGCATTGTTCTTCAGATAATCCTAATTTATCTTTCCATTCTAATGCTATTTCTCGAGCTATATCTTTAATATCTCTAGAATTCTTGTGATGTATATAAATATTTGCAAGTATAAAACCTCCCACTAAAATGGAGGAATATCCTAATAGTTGTAATCTTTTGTTAAGTTCCATAATAGTATAAAATTAAATAATTTTAAGCTAGCATTTCTTCAATATTGGAAATTGGTCTTCCAATTACTGCTTTTTCGGCATTTTCGACAATTGGTCGTTCAATTAATTTGGGGTTATTTACCATTGCCTTTAAGATATCTTTAGAGGAAAGATCCTTTCCTTTAAACTCCTTTTTCCAAATTTCCTCTTTGCTTCGAACAAGATCTATTGTTTTAACGCCTAATTTTTCGATCAGTTTTTTCAATTCATCTTCAGAAAGAGGACTTTTTAAATATTCTCTTACAAAAAAGTCTTTTCCTGAATTTTGAACTATAGTCAATCCTTCTCTGGATTTACTACATCTGGGGTTGTGATATACAGTGATCATAGATTTGGGTTTAAAATACGAAAATTATAATAAATTTTCATTGAATGTTACTTATAATCAATCTTCGTGCCGTTGACCCATCATCATTAGATAGGCCTTTAAAAATGGGTCTATTGCTCCATCCATTACTGCATCTACGTTTCCGGTTTCCTCGGCAGTTCTCACATCTTTTACCAATTTATAGGGATGCATTACATAATTCCTTATTTGGGATCCCCACTCTATCTTCATCTTAGAATCTTCTATTTCCCTGCGTTGCGCTTGTTGTTTCTGAAGTTCCAGTTCATACAACTGACTTTTAAGCAATTGCATTGCTTTGGTCTTGTTATCTAATTGGGATCTGGTTTCAGAATTTTCAATTACAATTCCGGTAGGCGCATGGCGTAAACGCACTGCAGTTTCTACTTTGTTTACATTTTGCCCGCCAGCACCAGAAGATCTCATGGTTTCCCACGAAATGTCTGCGGGACTAACTTCAATCTCAATTGTGTCGTCTACTAAAGGATATACATATACCGAGGCAAAAGAAGTATGTCTTTTAGCATTACTATCAAAAGGCGAGATCCTCACCAATCTATGTACCCCATTTTCTCCTTTTAACCATCCAAAAGCATATTCGCCTTCAATTTCTATGGTTACAGTTTTAATTCCGGCTGATTCACCACTTTGATAATTTAACTCTTTAAGTTTAAAACCTTTAGATTCAGCCCATCTTAAGTACATGCGCATTAGCATTTCTGCCCAATCGCAACTTTCTGTCCCACCAGCTCCGGCTGTGATTTGTAGAACTGCGCTTAAATTATCACCTTCTTCAGAAAGCATATTTTTAAATTCCAGATCTTCTATAAGATTTAATGCTTTTTCGTAACGACCTTCTACATCTTCTGCAGTTGCCTCTTTCTCTTTATAGAATTCATATATAACTTCCAGATCCTCCACCATAGTTTCCCCTAGTAGATAATCGTCTACCCATTTCTTTTCTGCGTTAATTTCACGCATCATTGCTTCCGCTTTTTTAGGATTATCCCAAAAATCGGGGGCGTAGGTCTTCTCTTCTAAATTAGAGATCTCTATTTGTTTGGCATCAACGTCAAAGATACCTCCTTAACGCTACCAGGCGATCTTTAAGATCTTTTATATGTTCTGAAGTGATCATATCTGTTATTAATTTCAGTAAAAATAGAATTAAACACAGGTTCTTAAAACTATTTTGTATTTATTTTATAGTTTTAGGCCACTTAAAATATAAGTCCATGAGAGTATTTTTTGCTATTTTCCTGTTTTTCAGTATTTCAACAATTATTTCAGGTCAAAACACTTCAGAAAAACAAAATAAAGACAAGTTTAAAGGCTATTTCAATTTTGAATATGTTCAAAAAGAAGATAAGATCTTATTTGAAGTTGCAGACCTAGATTCAGAATTCTTATATGTTCATTCTTTAACCACTGGATTAGGCTCTAATGATATTGGTTTAGATAGAGGTCAATTAGGAAATGAAGCTGTTGTAAAGTTCATCAAGGCCGGAAACAAGCTTTTATTGATCCAACCAAATTTAAATTTTAGAGCAATTACAGAAAATGCTTTAGAGAAAAAAAGTGTAGAGGAAGCTTTTGCCAAATCTGTGCTCTATGGTTTCGAAATTAAAGAGGAAGTGAATGGAAAGTACGTTATAGATATTACGTCATTTTTAATGGAGGATGCACACGGCGTGGCAAGTAAGTTGAAGAATGGGAAATATGGTAATTTTAGTCTGAATAGATCTAAAAGTGTTCTTTCTTTAGAACGCACAAAAGCTTTTCCTGATAATGTAGAATTTGAGGCAATGCTTACTTTTGATGGCGAAGCTACCAGCAACGCTTTAAGAGAAGTACTTCCCAATAACAATTCTTTAACAGTAACCCAGCATCATTCTTTTGTAAAGTTGCCTGATAATAATTATAAAAAGCGCGAATTTGATCCAAGAAGTGGAGCTATTTATATTTCTTATTTCGATTATTCCACACCAGTTTTTGAGCCTATAGAAAAAAGATATATTACAAGACATAGACTTGAAAAGAAGAATCCTGAATTGGCGATAAGCGAGCCCGTAGAACCAATTATCTATTATTTAGATCCCGGAACACCGGAACCCGTAAGATCTGCACTTTTAGATGGAGCACGATGGTGGGAGGAAGCTTATCAAGCAATAGGTTACAAAAATGCCTTTCAAGTTAAAATGCTCCCTGAGGGAGCAGATCCTTTGGATGTTAGATATAATGTGATACAATGGGTACACAGGTCGACCCGAGGGTGGAGTTACGGCGCAAGTGTTGTAGATCCAAGGACAGGAGAGATTATTAAAGGTCATGTAAGTCTAGGTAGTTTAAGGATTCGGCAAGATTTTTTAATAGCCCAGGCATTGATGAATAAACCGTTTGCAAATGGAGATGAGGCTCATTCAGAAATGATGGAAATGGCAATTGCCAGAATTCGTCAATTAGCAGCACACGAGGTTGGACATACCTTAGGATTTGCTCATAATTTTTCTGGAAGCACAAATAAAAACTCAACCGTAATGGATTATCCTCATCCTCAGTTTAAGTTGGAAGGAGATAATATTAGTTTAAATGATGCTTATAGTACAGGAATCGGAGTTTGGGATAAGATAACGGTGAATTATTCTTATGCCGATGTTCCTTCTGATGTGAAAGAAAAGGAGTATTTAAATTCAGTATTAGAAGAAGCAAATAATAAAGGCTTCCGTTTTATTACAGATTCTGATGCTAGAGCCTCTGGAGGAGCAAATGCATTTGCTCATCTATGGGATAATGGAGCAAATGCTACTGATGGATTAAAAGATCTTTTAGAGATCAGAGAAAAAGCAATTGATAATTTTTCAGAAGATAATATTAGAACTGGAGAATCCAACTCGGTTTTGGAAGATGTATTTGTGCCTCTTTATTTTTTACATAGATACCAGACAGAAGCAGTTGCAAAAGTAATTGGTGGTTTGGAATATACTTATGCGGTTAAGGGAGATAAACAAATCCCATTAAAAATGATAGCTGCAGAGGAACAGATAGAAGCACTAAAAACATACTTAACAACATTAAGTGCAGAGGTATTAGCTATACCAAAAGAGAAACTCGCATTATTCCCACCTAGGGCTTATGGGTATGGACGAACCAGAGAATCTTTTCAAAGCAAAACAGGAGTGGCATTCGATGCTCTTGGTGCTGCAGGGACTGCTAGTGAGCTTAGTTTGGAATATTTACTGCATCCGGAAAGAGCTGCAAGGCTGATACAGCAAAAAGCACTAGATAATTCCCAATTAGGCTTAGATGAATTAATAGATCAATTAATTACGGCTACTATAAAATCTAACTTTAAAGATCCATACCTTCAGCAAGTACAAAACACTATTAATTATAATGTTTTACAACATTTAATGAACTTGTCGGTTAATGAGAATTCTATATTTCAAGTAAAAGCAATAGCTAATTCGAAACTAGAATCCTTGGAATCTTGGTTAAAATCTAATTTAACTTCAGAAAAAGTTATGAAAACACAATTTCTAATGGATATTGAAAGATTTAGAGAACACCCGGAAGAATTCGAACAGTTAATAAAAGCGCCAAAAATTCCAGATGGCTCCCCAATTGGTAGTTTTGAATAATGGATTCAGCATATTAAAGATAAAATCAGAATAAAATATATGAAAGAAATAGATTTAAGAAGTGATACAGTAACAAGACCAACAACTGGAATGTTACAGGCAATCCTTTCCGCAGAAGTAGGAGATGATGTATATAAAGAAGATCCATCTGTAAACGCTTTGGAAGAAAAACTGGCTAAAATGTTTGGAATGGATGAAGCCTTGTTCTTTCCCACAGGAAGCATGGCCAACCAAGCAGCAATAAAGTTACATACGCAGCCTGCAGAACAATTGATCTGTGATAAATGGGCGCATGTTTATAATTATGAAGGGGGGGGAGTTTCTTTTAACAGCGGGGTTTCCTGTAAGCTTGTAGATGGAGATAGGGGAATGATCACTGCTTCGCAAGTAGAAGAGAATATAAATCCACCAGATTTTTATCACAGCCCATTAACAACCTTAGTGTGTTTAGAAAACACTACTAACAAAGGTGGTGGCGCATGTTATGAACTAGACGAAATAAAGAAGATAAGAAAGGTTTGTAATACTCATAATTTAGGATTGCACTTAGATGGCGCTAGATTATTCAATGCCTTAGTTGCTAAGGGTGAATCTCCTAAGAATTATGGAAAGTTGTTCGATACTATTTCTGTGTGCCTTTCTAAAGGCCTTGGTACTCCAATGGGATCTGTACTGTTGGGTAAAAAAGACCTAATGAAGAATGCTATTAGAGTTAGAAAAGTTCTTGGAGGCGGAATGCGTCAAGTTGGTTTTATGGCAGCAGCAGGGATCTATGCGTTAGATAACAATGTAGATAGACTTGCTGAAGATCATAAAAGAGCTCAGGAAATAGGAGCTACTCTTAGTAGTTTAAATTATGTACAAAAGGTTGAAAATGTAGAGACCAATATTGTTATTTTTTATTTGAATGAAACTTTGAGCGAGGAAAAATTCATGAAACAGCTTCAAAAAGAAAATATTAGATTAAGCAATATGGGGCATGGGAAACTTAGAGTTGTTACTCATTTAGATTATACAGAAGATCTACATCTAAAGTTTTTAGAAGTTATAAGGAATATTAAAAACTAGCTGAAGGAAAAACTTAACAGAAGATTATATAGTCTACTTAACGATAGCCTCCAATTTTTACATAATTTCGACAAAATCAATAGCAGCAAGAAATATGAAAAATGTAATACCCAGACAAGAAGTTCCAGAACTTGTGGTAGATACGGTTAATGGAATGATTTGGAATTTGAGAGATCAACTTCCCCAAAATTTTACGATGGTGGTTTTTTACCGCGGATTGCACTGTCCAGTATGTAAATCTTATTTAGAGGAATTAAATTCTAAAATAGAACAGTATAGGGATAGGGGCATAAATGTAATATGCATTAGTGCAAATAGTGGAGCTTTAGCAGAAAAAACTGTAATAGAATGGAATATTGAAAAACTAACTATAGGTTATGACTTATCTATAGAGAATGCCAGAGAATGGGATCTTTATATATCTAAAAGTGTAAGTGAGAAGGAACCTGATATATTTTTTGAACCGGCATTGTTTTTAATAAGACCAGACAACTCATTGTATGCCGCATCAATACAAAGTATGCCATTTGCAAGACCAAAATTCGATGATTTATTAAAGTCTTTAGACTTTATAATAAAGGAAGAATATCCCGCCAGAGGAGAAGCTTAGAGTTATTTCTGAAAAGAAAATATAGAACCGTCTGAAATGCTATTAGTATATGCATCTCAGATGGTTTTTTTTTTATTTAAACATGTCTAATCCAGGAATATCTGGCATTCCGTCTTTAGCTACCGCGGCAAGTTCAGTTTCATTAATTGAAGTTGCTCTGGTGATAGCCTTATTAAGAGTTAGCACTAAATAATCTTCAAGTTGTTCCTTATCTTCCAACAACTCATCTGCAATGCTTATATTCTTTATTTCATTGGTTGCAGTTACGGTCACTTTCAATAAGCCATCGCTAGATTGCTCATCTATCAATACAGTTTTAAGTCGCTCTTTAGTATCTTCTACTTTCTGTTGGGTTTCTTTGATCTTATTCATCATTCCCATCATATCTCCAAACATAATATTTCATTTATAGATTAATAATTACAAATTTATTCATTTACACTTTGAATCGATACTTAAAAATGAAAAGACTCATACTTATTTTCTTAGGAAGCCTTACCTTTGTTTCCACAAATATAATCGCACAAAATCACCCTCATTTGAAAACTGAAATTTATCCACCAAAGGCCACAAAAGTTGCCAAAGAATTAAAAGCTCATAATCAAATTAGAAGAGATGACTACT
This sequence comes from Gillisia sp. UBA3175, assembly GCA_002364325.1. Lineage (GTDB taxonomy): Bacteria > Bacteroidota > Bacteroidia > Flavobacteriales > Flavobacteriaceae > Gillisia. Next base: position 1,115,412 of record DEXV01000003.1, on the reverse strand, counting down.
ATTGGTTGAACGACAGAGAAAACCCTGAAGTTATATCATACCTCAATCAGGAAAACGATTATAACGAGCAAATGACCGCTCATACCAAGAAGTTCCAGGAAGATCTTTTTGAAGAAATGAAGTCAAGAATTAAAGAAGACGACTCCTCCGTTCCATATAAACTAAATGGCTATTGGTACCTCACCAGATTCGAAAAAGGAAAGGATTACCCAATTTATTCTAGAAAAAAAGAATCTTTAGATGCTCCCGAAGAAATTTTATTCGATGTAAATAAAATGGCAGAAGGTCATGACTATTATAGTTTGGGAGGTTTAAATGTGAGCAATGATAATAAGTTAATCGCTTTTGGAGTAGATACTGTTAGTCGAAGAAATTATACCATTCGAATAAAAAATCTGGAAACAGGTGAGATCTCCAAGGAAAAAATTGAAACAACCACTGGTGGTTCCACTTGGGCAAATGATAACAAAACTTTGTATTACACCAAGAAGGATAAACAAACCTTGAGATCGAATAGAATTTATAAACACCATCTAGGAACTAAATCCAAAGAAGACAGTCTAGTTTTTGAAGAAAAAGATGAGACCTTTAACACTTATATTTATAAATCGAAGTCTAAAAAATTCCTTATTCTAGGAAGTAACAGCACACTCACAAGTGAATTCAGAATTCTGGAAGCAGACAATCCAGATGGTGAATTTAGATTGGTACAGGCAAGGGAAAGAGGATTAGAATATGGAATCTCTCATTTTGAAGATTCATTTTACATTCTAACGAATATGGATAATGCCACCAATTTTAAATTGATGAAAACTCCAATCGATAAAACTTCAAAAGAGAATTGGGTTGAGGTAATTCCGCATAGGTTGGATTATTTATTAGAGGATATAGATATTTTTGAGCACTATTTAGTGATAAGTGAACGTCATGAGGGATTAAATAAAATAAAGATCACCAAATGGCATTCCGATGAAAATTATTATTTGCCATTCGATAACGAGACCTATACTGCCTATACCAGTATTAATCCAGATTTTGATACTGATATTTTGAGATACACTTACAATTCCTTGAACAATCCCACAGCCGTGATAGACTTTAATATGGCTACAAAAGAAAAAATTGTTTTAAAGGAACAAGAGGTATTGGGAGGTAATTTTAATAAGGATAATTACATAACAGAGCGTATTTGGGCAACAGCAACAGATGGCACAAAAGTGCCAGTTTCCCTAGTATATAGAAAAGATTTACCGTTAGACGGAACCAGTCCTTTATTGCAATACGCCTATGGTTCTTATGGATCTACAATAGATCCTTATTTTTCCAGTGTTAGATTAAGCTTATTAGATAGAGGATTTATTTATGCTATTACTCATATTAGAGGAGGAGAATACTTGGGAAGACCTTGGTATGAAGATGGAAAACTGCTTAAAAAGAAAAATACCTTTACAGATTTTATAGATGTTTCCAAATATCTTATCGAGAAAAATTACACTTCTAGAGATCATTTATATGCCATGGGTGGTTCTGCCGGTGGATTATTAATGGGTGCAATTGTGAATATGGCACCGGAACTTTATAATGGGATAATTGCAGCGGTTCCATTTGTAGATGTTGTAACTACTATGTTGGATGATTCTATCCCACTTACCACAGGAGAGTATGATGAATGGGGAAATCCCAATGTAGAAGAATATTATAATTATATGCTTTCTTATTCTCCCTACGATAATGTAAAAGCACAGGATTATCCAAATATGCTAATTACTACGGGTTTACATGATTCTCAGGTTCAATATTGGGAGCCTGCGAAATGGGTTGCTCGATTAAGAGAATTAAAAACAGATAATAATAAATTACTCTTTCATATAAATATGGATGCAGGACATGGGGGTGCATCTGGAAGGTTTGAAGCCTTAAAAGAAGTAGCGGAAGAATATGCCTTTTTACTGGACTTGGAGGGTATAGCTAGGTAATTAAAAAATTTGCCTTAAATTTGAGCGTTTTTGGATTTAATTTTGTTTTAACAATTTGAAATAAATTTTAATTTCTAACTTGGTGTAAGATTTTCATTTATGATAGAAAAGAAAAAGGTATATAAGAATATTTTGCAACTAATAGGAGATACTCCTCTGGTGCAGCTAAATTCTATTACCAAAAACTTTAAAGGAGATTTTTTCGCGAAAATTGAAGCTTTCAACCCTGGACATTCTTCTAAAGATAGAATTGCTTTATATATTATTGAAGATGCAGAACGAAAAGGTATTCTAAAGCCCGGAGACACTATTATAGAAACTACTTCTGGGAATACAGGTTTCAGTATTGCAATGGTGAGTATCATTAAAGGATATAATTGTATTTTGGCAGTGAGTTCAAAGTCGTCTAGGGATAAGATAGATATGCTAAAGACTATGGGAGCCAAGGTGTATGTTTGCCCGACACATGTGGCCGCAGAAGATCCCCGTTCTTATTACGAAGTAGCAAAAAGAATTCATAAAGAAACACCAGGATCTGTTTATATCAATCAATATTTTAATCAATTAAATACAGAGGCTCATTATAATACTACCGGACCAGAAATTTGGGAACAGACTGATGGTAAGATAACTCATTTAATAGCTTGCAGTGGAACCGGGGGGACTATCTCTGGAACTGCAAGATTTTTGAAAGAAAAAAATAAAGCTATTCGAGTTATTGGAATAGATGCATTTGGATCTGTCCTTAAAAAATATCATGAAACCAGAGAGCTTGATAAAAATGAAATTTATCCATACCGTATTGAAGGTTTAGGAAAAAATTTGATTCCTACGGCAACAGATTTTGATGTTATAGATGAATTTATTAAAGTTACAGATGAGGATAGTTCACATACAGCACGAGAGCTGGCAAGAACAGAAGGGATGTTTGTGGGGTATACAAGTGGTGCTGCAATGCAGGGAATAAAACAATTGCAGGAACTTGGAGAATTTGATGAGAATAGTAAGGTTGTGGTTATCTTTCCTGATCATGGATCTAGATATATGAGTAAAATATACAGTGATGAATGGATGGAAGCTCAGGGATTCTTAGAAGTGAAGGATGAGGTGGATGCTTCAGCTATTGAAATTATAAAATAAGTGATGCGCTAGTACATTTAAATAAAACAAAAGCATCCTATTAAAAGGATGCTTTTGTTTTTAAATTAGAAAATGTTGTTAATATTATTATTTTAAAATTGAGTTGTATTTAAGTACTTTTGCAGCTTGTAAATAAAAAAATCTATGAGAGATTTATTTGATAAGATATATAAGGATAAAGGACCTTTAGGAAAATGGGCACAACAAGCAGAAGGATATTTCGTATTTCCTAAACTTGAAGGGCCAATTTCTAATAGAATGAAATTCCGTGGCAAAGAAGTTATTACTTGGAGTATCAACGATTATTTGGGTCTTGCAAATCATCCAGAAGTTAGAAAAGTAGATGCAGAGGCTGCAGCAGATTATGGTTCTGCATATCCTATGGGAGCCAGAATGATGAGTGGGCATACAGATCTTCACGAAAAGCTTCAGAATGAACTAGCATCTTTTGTAAATAAAGAAGCTTCTTACCTTCTTAATTTTGGATATCAAGGAATGGTTTCTACCATCGATGCATTAGTTTCTAAACAAGATGTTATTGTATATGACGTAGATGCACATGCTTGTATTATAGATGGAGTTAGATTGCATTTAGGGCAACGTTTCACCTATATGCATAACGATATGGAAAGTATCGAAAAGAATTTACAACGTGCAACAAAAATATGTGAGCAAACAGGAGGAGGTATTCTATTAATCTCTGAAGGGGTTTTTGGGATGCGTGGTGAGCAAGGAAAATTAAAAGAAATTGTTGCACTTAAGAAGAAATATAACTTCAGATTTTTTGTAGATGATGCTCACGGATTTGGAACTTTAGGGGCAACGGGAGCAGGAGCTGGAGAAGAGCAAGGAATTCAGGATGATATAGATGTATATTTTGCAACTTTTGCAAAATCCATGGCTAGTACAGGTGCCTTTATTGCTGGAGATAAAGAGATCATGGATTATTTAAAATATAATCTTAGATCCCAGATGTTTGCAAAATCATTGCAAATGCAATTGGTTGTTGGTGCATTGAAGAGATTGGATATGCTTAGAACAATGCCAGAACTTAAGAATAAGCTTTGGGAAAATGTGAATGCATTACAAAATGGACTTAAGGATAACGGATTTGATATAGGAACTACACAAAGTTGTGTTACTCCTGTATATTTAAAAGGAAGTATTCCTGAAGCTATGGCTTTAGTAAGAGACCTTAGAGAGAATCACGGAATTTTCTGTTCTATTGTGGTGTATCCGGTAATTCCTAAAGGATTGATCCTTTTAAGAATGATTCCTACCGCTACTCATACCATGGAAGATATAGATCTTACATTAACTGCTTTTTCAGCAATTAGAGAACGTTTAGAGAATGGAACTTATAAAAGACTTTCTGCAGCGGTTACTGCTTCTTTAGAAGAATAATTCTTTATATATAGAACAAAAAAAATCCGCTTTTTAAAGCGGATTTTTTTATTTGCTAAATTTTATTTTTGATCATCAATTTCCGGTTCAATTTCTTCTCGTTTTTCGGTTCGTTTTCTTCTTCTATCTCCTTCGTAAGAATCATCTAGATATTCATCTTTCTTGTGTAGATCTAATCGATAGGAAACCCCTGCAGCAACTTGCCATCTATCTGGAGTGTTTTTAAAATTCAACAAACCGGATACATCCACTTGAAAGTTGTCTGTAAATAAATAGGCCAACCCGGAACGCACGATATCATCAGAATAAATATCACTAATAATCCCTTGATACTCTATAAAACCAGCAAATTTAGGATTAAAAGCATGCGTTAAAGTAGCGATCCCCGCGTAGGTAGGAGCGGTTTCTGTAAATTTATCTAAAATTAGATTCATTACTAATACCCAGCTACCAGCCCAATTATTTTGAGTAATCAAAGCAACCTTTGGTGTTAGAGATTTTTCACCTTCAAATAAGAAAGGGTTTGTGTCTTGTGCATAATTAGCTCCGGCATATACGGATACGGCAGGAATCAATGTTTTCCATTTAAATTTTTGATTCGCCTTCCAGCTATATAAATTTGGTTTATCTGGCTCTATACTTCTGCTAGGATCGAAAATCAAGTATTTAAGGCCTAGTGTATTGGTTTTAAAATCACGAGTATTATATTTAAAAGTAGTTCCTCCAACTCTCCTGAACTTTTTGTTATCTTCAAAAGAACCAATTATACTTATTTCTAAGGCTTCAAATAAAAACCCGAAGCGTAAAGCATAATCTGCTCCAAATATGTCGGTTTCTGTTTGAAGTAGGGAATGATCATCTTTACCATAATACCCACCAGCTTCTAACTGGATCACACCAGTTCCTACCGAGAATGCTCCTTGTGAAGCTCCTGGCCTGTTAGAATTTATAGTTTCAGTATACTGGGCCTGAGCCATAAAACCACCAAAAATAAAGAGAATTGTAAATATAATATCTGGTTGAAGGTATCGCATAATAGAAGTTGTTAGTCTGATCAAATATAGAAGATTTTATTATTTTTTTAGGATATAAATACCCAATTTGTCTAGTCTTAATAGTAATTTTGCACAAACTGAAGGAAAAATGTACGAAGCTTCATTTCAATCTATTTTAAAAACGGTATTAATAATTCTATTAATATATTTTGCATTCAAGATCTTTATAAGATATTTTGGACCGATTATTTTAAAATATTTTCTAAAACGAATTGGAAATAGTTTTCAACAACAATTCAATCAGCGAACTCAGCCAAATACTTCTAAAAAGTCTGATGTTACTATAGATAAAAAACCCGGAGACGGCTTAAAATCTAAGAAAAAAGTAGGGGAGTACATAGATTACGAAGAAATTGATTAATTTTCGTACCTATTAAATTCTTTCTATGTTTAGATCTTTAAAAGGGTTACTGCCACATCTTTTAGTGGTAATTGGTTTCATAATTATTTCTCTAACTTATTTTAGTCCTGTGCTTCAGGGAAAAGAAATTTTCCAAAGTGATATTGTACAATATACTGGAATGGCCAAACAGCAAAATGATTTTAGAGCTGCTACAGGCGAAGAAACATTTTGGACAGATGCCGCCTTTGGAGGAATGCCTACCTACCAACTTGGAGCGTATTATCCCCACAATTATATTAAGAAATTAGATTCGGCATTACGATTTTTACCAAGGCCTGCAGATTACCTATTTCTATATTTTATAGGATTTTATCTGTTGCTTATCACTTTAAAACTCGATTATAAATTAGCTTTTTTAGGTGCATTGGCTTTTGGCTTTTCTACCTATTTAATAATTATACTAGGAGTGGGTCACAATGCCAAAGCTCATGCTATTGCATATATGCCAGCTGTAATTGCGGGTATTCTACTATGCTTTAGAAGCAAATATCTCTTTGGTTTTATAGTATTGTCTTTCGCGATGGCTTTGGAAATAGGTGCTAACCATTTCCAAATGACCTATTATTTACTACTTCTTGTTTTAATAATTGGCGCAGTTTATTTATTAGACGCTTTCAGGAAAAAACAGTTACCACATTTTTTTAAAGCTTTAGGAGTTATGTTGGTAGCGGTAATTATAGCTGTGGGTACGAATGCTACCAATTTAATGGCAACTCAGGAATATACTCAATTTAGTACGAGAAGTGATTCTGGTTTATCCATAACCCCCGAAGGAACCGAAAAAGAATCTACTGGATTAAATTATGAATACATAACTGAATATAGTTATGGAATTATTGAATCTTTCAACCTATTCATTCCGAGGTTTATGGGAGGTTCCAGCTCGGAGAAATTAGATGAGGATTCCGAAATGTATGCCCAGTTAATACGAATGGGTGCATCAAACGCCCAAGCCAAAGATTTTACTGAAAGCGCTCCCACTTATTGGGGAGATCAGCCATTTGTTGGAGCTCCGGCATATATTGGTGCTTCAATTATATTCTTGTTTGTATTTGCCTTGTTCTTAATAAAAGGGAGATTAAAATGGTGGATAGTTGGAGGTACTTTACTTTCATTAATTCTTTCATGGGGGAAGAATTTTGAATTGGTGACCGCGTTTTTTATCGATTATATCCCATTATACAATAAGTTTAGAGCAGTATCATCCATTCAGATCATACTAGAGTTATGTGTACCTATTCTTGCAATCTTTGGATTATACAAATTGTTTAATGAATTCGATAGAAAAGAAGAAAAGCATGCTGCTTTAAAATGGGCTACTATTATAACAGGTGGATTAGCATTAACCTTACTATTATTTAAATCGGCATTTTTTAATTTTAGCGGAGGAAGTGACTCTGTTTATAATGAACAAATGGGAGTAGAGTTTGTAAGAGCTTTAAAGGAAGATAGAATGTCTATTTTTACTTCCGATACGTTAAGATCTCTTATTTTAGTAGTGATCGCTGCAGGATTAATTTTTGGATATTTAAAAGAGCTTATAACTAAGAATATTGCCATTTTAGGATTTGTAATCTTGATCCTCTTTGATCTTGTTGGAGTAGATAGAAGATATGTGAATAGTGATGATTTTGTGGCAGCTAGAGTGATGAAAACCCCATTTCAGAAATCTAGTGCAGATCAAAAAATACTAGAGGACACTGAGCATTTTCGAGTTTTCGATCTATCAGAAAGTCCATTTAATACCGGCAAAACTTCTTATTACCATAATTCTATTGGCGGTTATCACGCAGCTAAACCAAAAAGGATGCAAGAGCTTTACGACTTCTATATTTCAAAGAATAATCTTAAGATTTTAAACTTGTTAAATGTAAAATATATTATTGTTCCTACAAAGGAAGGTGCTGTAGCACAACAGAATCCGGATGCCCTTGGCAATGCTTGGTTTGTGAATAATGTGAACTGGGTGAATAGTCCGGATGAAGAGATCTTAAGTTTGGCTGATACCGAACTTAGTCAAACGGCGGTAGTTAATTCTGAATACAAAGAAGAGTTAAAATTCAGTAATTCTCCGGATTCTACTGCGAGCATAAAATTGGTTAGTTATAAGCCGAATCATTTAGAATACAAGTCGACTTCTGCGATGGATCAAGTAGCTGTATTTTCTGAAATGTATTATGAAAATGGATGGAATTCCTATTTAGATGGACAAAAAGTTCCACATTTCAAAGTAGATTATGCCCTAAGAGGAATGAATGTTCCCGCAGGAGATCATAGCATTATTTTTAAATTTGAACCACAAGTTATAAAAATAGGAAGTGGTATTTCACTTGCAAGTTCTATACTTCTGGCTTTGTTAACCTTTGGCGGATTGGTATATTCTTATAAAAAGCGCGCTTAAAGCAATCCCAATCAACGATTCTTAAAGTGCTAATATGAAAAAGGTTTTAATAATTACTTATTATTGGCCACCTGCGGGAGGTCCCGGAGTGCAACGTTGGTTGAAATTCTCTAAATACCTGCGTGATTTTGGTATAGATCCTATTATTTATACACCAGAAAATCCAAATTTTCCTATTCAGGATGAATCTTTATTGAATGAAGTTCCTGTTGGAATAACCGTCATCAAGAAACCCATTTTTGAACCTTATTTCTTTGCTAAACTATTTTCGAAAAAGCAAACTTCAAAAATTAGTAGTGGTATAATTGAAGAGGCTAATAAACAAGGGATGCTACAAAAACTCTTTCTTTATATTAGAGGGAATTTCTTTATTCCAGATGCAAGGAAATTTTGGGTAAAATCTTCAGTAAAATTCTTAAAGCAATATCTTCTAGAAAATGCTATAGATACAATTATCACTACTGGCCCTCCGCATAGTTTACATCTCATAGGTTTAGAATTGAAAAAAACTCTTCCAATAAAATGGATGACCGATTTTAGGGATCCCTGGACAGAGATCGGATATCATAAAAAATTAAAGCTATCCGCTTCAGCTAAAACGAAGCACATTAAATTGGAAACAGAGGTATTAACTTCAGCAGATCAAATAATCACTACTAGTTTTAAAACAAAAGAAGAATTCAGTAGAAAGACTTCCAAACCTATAAGAGTTATCACCAACGGATTTGATTCAGAATTAAGTGAAAATGTTTTATTAGATTCAAAATTTACCTTATCCCATATTGGATCTTTGCTTTCAGAAAGAAATCCAGAAAATTTATGGAAGGTTCTAAAGGAGATAAATACGGAAAATGAAGATTTCGCCCATGATCTTCAGCTTAATTTAGTTGGAACAGTAAGTCAGGCTGTTGTTAATTCTATAAAGGCATATGATCTTGAAGATAATTTGATGCTGAAGGGGTATGTTACTCATAAGGAAGCAAATCACCTTCAGAGATCATCACAAGTTTTGCTTCTAATTGAAATAGATTCCGAAGAAACAAAAGGGATTATTCCAGGGAAATTATTTGAATATTTGGCAGCAAAACGCCCTATTATCGCAATTGGACCAAAAGATTGGGATGTTAATGGAATATTGAAGGAGACTTCCTCGGGGAATTATTTTACATATAAAGATCATGATAATTTAAAATCTAAGATTTTAACTTCTTACCTAGAATATAAACTTGATAATTTAAAAATAGATTCGCATAACATTGAAAAATATAGTCGTCGTAATTTAACGCAAGACCTAGCCAACCTTTTAAAAGCAGAATAAGGAAAAATGGGAGTAATAATAAAGCAGTCTTTTAAAAATATGATCACTACCTATTTTGGGTTTGGGATCGGGGCTGTTAATACGCTGTTCTTATTCACCTATTTCTTAGAAAAGGAATATTATGGATTGGTGAGTTTTTTATTATCTGCAGCAAATCTGGTATGGCCCTTTATGGCCTTTGGTGTACATAATACCTTAGTTAAATTCTATACCTCTTATAAAACCAAAGAAGAAAAAGATAAATTATTAAACTTGATTCTACTGTTGCCATTAGGTGTATCTATTCTTATGGGAATGATTGGAGTTTATAGCTACTCTTGGTTGCTGAATTATTTTGATGCAGGAAATGAATTGGTAAAACCCTACATCTGGCTAATCTTTATAATTGCATTTGCCACTGCCTATTTTGAGATATTTTTTGCATGGTCTAAAATAAATTATCAAAGTGTTTTTGGGAATTTCATGAAAGAAGTTTTCCATAGACTCTGTGTAACGATCTTACTATTTCTGGTTTATTTCTCGGTTTTAAGTGTGGAATATTTCATTTATGCAATGATGATGGTATTTGTACTTAGAGCAATTGCAATGCAGCTGTATGCCTTTTCCTTATATAAGCCTTCTTTTACCTTGGCTTTACCTACCAATTTAAATACTGTTTTAAAATATTCTGCACTAATTCTAATTGCCGGTTCGGTAGCTACTATTTTATTAGATCTAGATAAAGTAATGATAGAACATTATTTGCCAATTGAGAATGTAGCGATTTATGGAATTGCGGTATATATAGCTACCGTGATCTCAGTGCCGCAGAAAGCCATGCACCAAATAATTCACCCACTCACAGCTAGTTTGCTTAATAGCAGTGATAAGAGCTCTCTTAAGGACCTTTACAAGCGAAGTTCGCTTACACTTTTAGTGGTAAGCGCTATAATTTTTGTCTTGATCATTGTAAACATCAATGAGCTTTATAAATTGATCCCAGTAGAATATCAAATTAGTACGACTATAGTCTTGTTGCTTTCATTGGTAAAACTCTTCGATAATATGTTGGGGAATGTGAATAGTGTTTTGTTCAATTCAGATTACTACAGGATAGTACTTTTATTTGGAGTTGTACTTTCCATAGTTGCTTTTGTATTCAATTTGATACTAATTCCGAAATTTGGAATTTTAGGTGCCGCGCTTGCCAGCTTTTTAGCCTTTGCGGTCTACAATATCTCTAAGTTGCTAATTGTACTTAACAAATTTAAAATGCAGCCCTTCACCTTGGATACCTTCTATATTTTAATGTTTGTAGCTGGATTAACGGTTTCATTTTACTTTTGGGAATTTCCGTTCCATCCTATAATAAACATTGCACTAAAATCAATTTTGGTGACAGTTATTTATATAGTTGTTGCGCTTAGGTTTAATTTTTCTGAAGATGTTAATCAATTAGTAAGAAAATACTGGAAGTAATAATCTTAAATATTAAAACTTCTATAAATGAAAATCCCCACCACATTTTTCAATGCTAATGGAGATTTCCTAACTAACCAACCAAAAAACTTTAACTTATTATTTAATTTTAGAACTTCTGGAGTTCACTCTTGACGAAGTAGCTGTTCTTGAATCTCTTGTTGAATCTGAACTTCTGCTTGTTCTAGCAGCATCTACTTTTATATTATTTGGAGCTCTCTCTAAAACTTTAGCTGAATTCGAATTACCTTGACTTCTGCCTCTTTGAATTGTAGTATGTCTTTGCGGGGCAACGGATCTTACATTTTCTGCTGTAACAGTTTGAGATTCTTGAACTCTGGAGGATGTATTTGGACGAGCATTATTAGTTTCTCTTTCTATTGTAACTGTTCTCTGAGTTGGATTGGATCGAGTCTCTTTAGAAACTATTCCAGAATTTACACTATTAGAAGAACGCGCAGTATTATAAGTTCTTTGAGAAGTTGAAATCTCGTTTCTAGAATTACTTCTAGGATCTGAACTTCTTTCCATCTTGTTATTATTGCTATAATCTCGACTTACCCTTTCTGAGCTATTTTTTGAGATAACATTATTACTTCTTCTACCTATGTTCTCGGAAGATCTAGTAGCTGGTTTTACATTTCTAACTTCAGATGTTCTTCTACCATTATGATACACTACATTATTGCTTTCCGGTCTATAGTAATCATTCTTATGCTTATAGTAATGATTATTGCTATTATAATAAGACACATATTGACCATAGTTCATACGAACTGGTTCGTAATAAGATCTATAAGGCTGATTGTATACAACTCTATAGGTATCTATTGGTCTTACATAATATTTGTGCCACGGTCTGTAAACATATCCTCTGTTATAATTATTTATATAACCGGAGTAATATACAGGCTGATTAAAATTGTTATACTTAATATTTAATCCACCAACTCTGGAAACAATACCATTTCTGTTATAATCTATATCAATACGACCTGCCTGGGTTATTCTTCCATAATAATCATAATATACGGGTACATTTTCTATTTGAACTACAGCACCATAATCATCATATTGTACATATGGATCATAATTGTATCCGGAATTATAACTAATATTTGATCTTGGATTCGACCATTTAGAGGGATTGTTAGTGAACTCAGGATTATAATAAAAATCGAATTCACCATTTGGATAAATAGCAAACTCTACTCCACCTTCTACGAAAATGAAGGATTCTCCATAACTCTTAATGGGGTAAGAACTAGAATTACTTGTAGAACTGGCCGAAGCCGACCATCCAACGAAGAGCAGGGCAAAAAAAAGTGCTAAATTTTTCATAGGGGTGTTTTTAGGTTTATACAAATTAATTTTAGTTGGGTGTGGTTATTCCAACTATTACAAACTGCGTGCCAAAACCTGGGTAGTTTTCCCTATACCTTATACTAATTAGAAATTTTAAAATGTAAATAGAAGCTTATCTATCATATTTTTTCAGGAATACAATAATTCTTGATTAGAGTTTTTCTTTAAGAAAGGGAGCGGTGTAAGATTTCTTGTTTTTCGCAACTTCTTCCGGAGTTCCTTCAGCAATGAGATATCCGCCATTCTCTCCACCATCAAGTCCAAGGTCTATCACATGATCTGCACATTTAACTAGGTCCATATTATGTTCTATAACAATTACTGAATGGCCTTTATCTAAAAGTGCATTAAAGGATTTGAGAAGCTTTTGAATATCATGAAAATGTAATCCTGTAGTTGGTTCATCAAAAATGAATAACGCCTTTTCCTTTGTAACACCTTTTACTAAGAACGAAGCCAATTTAATACGTTGTGCTTCTCCACCAGATAAGGTTGAACTACTTTGGCCTAATTGCACATATCCCAATCCAACATCTTGTAAGGGCTTTAATTTTTTAGTTATCTTAGTTTCATCATTTATTTTGAAAAATTCAATAGCTTCATTAATGGTCATTTTTAAAATATCATCAATATTCTTTTCAGCAAAGTGAACCTCTAAAACTTCTTTCTTAAATCTTTTCCCTTTACAAGTTTCGCATTCCAAGTGTACATCGGCCATGAATTGCATTTCTATGGTAACTTCACCTTCACCTTTACAAGTTTCACATCTTCCTCCATCTACATTAAAGGAGAAATGCTTTGCTTTAAAACCACGGATCACGGATAGCTTCTGATTTGCAAATAGATTTCTTATATCATCATAAGCTTTAATATAAGTTACAGGATTAGAACGTGAAGATCTTCCAATTGGATTTTGATCTACAAATTCTATAGATTTTGTATTCTTATACTCTCCTTCTATACCGGAAAATTGTCCAGCCTTTTCACCATAGCCGCCAATGCTTTTTTGAAGGGCAGGATAAAGGATCTTTTTCACTAAAGTGCTTTTACCACTTCCAGAAACTCCTGTAATGGCGGTAAATACACCTAATGGAAAAGTGACATCTATATTTTTTAAATTGTTTTCCCGTGCCCCTGTTATCTTAACATATTGTTTTGAAGTTCTTCTTTTTACCGGAACCTCGATCTTCATTGTTCCATTTAAGTACTTCGCCGTAAGGGATTCTGACTTTAATATCTTTTTGAAGTTTCCAGTTGCTACAACTTCACCACCATGAGTTCCCGCTTCAGGACCAATATCTATGATCTCATCTGCCTCACGCATAATATCTTCATCATGTTCTACAACAATCACAGTATTTCCAAGGTCCCTTAAGTTCTTTAATACTTCGATCAATTTTTTGGTATCTCGTGGGTGTAAACCTATAGAAGGTTCATCTAAAATATACATAGATCCTACCAGACTACTTCCTAAAGAAGTGGCTAGATTGATCCTTTGAGATTCTCCACCAGATAGGGTGTTGGATTTTCTATTCAATGTTAGGTAATCAAGACCTACATTAGATAAAAATTGAAGTCTATTATTAATTTCTGCTAATAAGCGCTTAGCAATTTGAGTGTCGTATTCGTTTAATTCCAATTTACTAAAGAAATCACGAACCTTATCCATCGGTTTTTCAACGAGATCTGTAATTGTAGCACCGCCAATTTTTACATAATTAACTTCTGGGCGTAATCGTTTGCCTTTACAAACCGTACATTTTGTTTTACCTCTGTATCTGGATAACATTACTCTATTTTGGATCTTATAAGCCTTAGATTCTAAGAATTCAAAAAATGTATTAAGACCTTCAAAATGAGAATTTCCAGTCCATATTAAGTCTTTTTGTTCCTGAGTAAGTTCAAAATATGGTTTATGTATAGGGAATTTGAATTTATTAGAATTATTTACCAGCTGATCCCTGTACCAGCTCATACTCTCACCTCGCCAGGGAAAAATTGCATTTTCATAGACCGATAATGCTGTGTTTGGAATTACCAGATCTTCATCTATTCCTATAACATCACCATAACCTTCACATTTAGGACAGGCTCCATAAGGATTATTAAAACTGAACAAATGAACATTAGGCTCTAAAAACGTAATTCCGTCTAATTCAAACTTATTGCTAAAGTGTCTAAGTCTATTATCGGATAAACTTTGAAGATATAATTCACCTTTCCCTTCAAAAAATGCAGCTTGTGAAGCATCTGCTAATCGGTTATAAAAATCTTCGTCATCTTTCGTGACTATTCTATCTACTACTAAGGATACCTCTTCAACTTTAAGTTTATCCAGATCAATTTCATCTATTCTAACTACCTCATCCTTTACTTTTATTCTGCTATAACCTTGCTGAAGTAATACATTTAGTTTTTCCTTCAATACTCTTCCATTTTCTAAATGAATAGGGGAGAGTAATAACATTTTTTCTCCTACTGGAAATGACTTTACATAATTTATTACATCTGTTACTGTGTCCTTTTTAACTTCATTTCCAGAAACAGGAGAATATGTTTTCCCAATTCTGGCAAAAAGAAGTTTTAGGTAATCGTAAATTTCTGTAGAAGTTCCTACCGTAGAACGAGGATTGGTTGAATTCACCTTTTGTTCAATAGCGATTGCGGGAGCTATACCTTTTATATAATCTACTTTTGGTTTATTTAGTCTTCCAAGAAACTGGCGTGCATAAGAAGATAAACTCTCTACATATCTGCGTTGACCTTCAGCATAAAGAGTGTCGAACGCCAAACTAGACTTACCCGAGCCTGAAAGACCTGTGATCACTACTAATTTATTCCTTGGTATTACAACATCAATATTTTTTAAATTATGAAGTTTTGCACCTTTAATAATTATGTTTTCTTTGGGATTAACCGTTGAAATATCTACTGCCATGTACTTTTAGTGTGAAATAAAACACAAAGGTACTCAATAAGAATCAGTGATAAAAGTGAACAAATTCTATATGATTTGTTAAAAAAGAGGCATTTTGTTTGTCTATGTTAAAAATATGTTGCTATATTTGGAGCATCAACGAACAATATAAAAATCTATTGCCTATTGCATAAAGTTACTTTTTAAGTTAAAACCTAACCTGATGGTATTCTTATATACCTGATAATAAAGTAACTATTATGGATTATAATATGGCATCTGATGCTTCGTTAGTGCAAGAATACATTCATGGAAATGAACAAGCGCTATCCACTTTAATAACTAGGCACCAACAACGTATTTACAGTTTTATTTATTCGAAGGTTTTTGATAAAGACGTTTCTGAAGATGTCTTTCAGGATACTTTTATAAAAGTGATTAATACCCTGAAACGAGGTAAATACAATGAAGAAGGTAAATTTTTACCTTGGGTTATGAGGATCGCTCATAATTTGGTGATAGATCACTTCAGAAAAAATAAAAGAATGCCAATGTTCGAGAATAAAGGCGATTTTAATATTTTTTCGGTTTTGAGCGATGATGAGTTAAATATTGAAAAGCAACTCATTAAGGATCAGATTGAATGTGATGTCCAGGAGTTGATCAAAGAATTGCCTGAAGATCAATTAGAAGTTCTAACTATGCGTATCTATAAAGATATGAGTTTTAAGGAAATTTCTGAGGCTACAGGAGTGAGTATCAACACCGCTTTGGGAAGAATGCGTTATGCCTTAATTAATTTAAGAAAAATTATAGAAAAGCATAACTTAATTTTAACAAATTAAGTTGCAATATGTCTAAAGTTATAGCGTTCTCCATTTAAACTAACACAAAGTACACCAAATGGAGCACCTTTACACTAAACCTTCGAAAGAAGACCAATTGAAAAATTTAAACCCTACAAAAGATACCATACAGTTTCTTTTGAATTATTCAAAAGCCCTGCGTATTACTAAATACAAGCAGTTGGATTTTCAAATGATTTTAAACTAATTATATAGCCTGCATCTAGCAGGCTTTTTTTATGTGAATTACTAAGAACTTACTTTTTAGAATAGCTATCGATTACACTTTTTCTACCAATGGTTTTTGTGATAATGTCTTTTTCCAAATCCCAAGCTCTTGCAGGAGAATACTCTCTTCCATAATATATTATTTGTAGATGTAGCTTATTCCAAATGGCCTCTGGGAATAATCTTTTTGCATCTTTTTCTGTTTGAACAACATTTTTACCGTTGCTTAAATTCCATCTATACATTAATCTATGGATATGAGTGTCTACCGGAAAAGATGGAATTCCAAAAGCTTGAGACATTACTACACTAGCAGTTTTATGCCCAACCGCAGGTAGAGCTTCCAATGCCTCGAAACTTACTGGAACTTCCCCATTGTGTTTATCTAACAAGATATGGGAAAGCCCATGAATGCCTTTAGACTTCATTGGAGATAATCCAACTGGTTTTATGATCTCCCGAATTTCTTCCACACTTAGTTTGATCATATCCTTTGGATTATCTGCCTTTTTAAATAGGAGTGGAGTGATCTGATTCACTTTTGCATCTGTACTTTGGGCAGACATTAAAACGGCAATAAGCAAAGTGTATGGATCTTTATGGTTTAAAGGGATTGGCACTTCGATATATAATTCATTTAACGTATCTATAACGAACTGAACCCTTTCTTTTTTATTCATAATGTTTAAATTTATAGCTAAAATAACAATTATGAGTAAATTAAAAATAGGGGACAAGGCTCCTCAGTTTTCAGTAAAAGATCAAGACGGAAATAATATTAAACTTTTAGATTATAAAGGAAAAAAAGTAGTGTTGTTCTTTTATCCAAAAGCAAGTACTCCTGGTTGTACAGCCGAAGCTTGCAATTTGAGGGATAATTGGGAACATTTTAAAGCTAAAGGATATCAGATACTTGGAGCTAGTGCCGATAGTGAAAAAAAACAATTGAATTTTAAAGATAAATATGAATTACCTTTTCCTTTATTGGCAGATGAAGATAAAGAAGTAATTAATGCTTATGGGGTTTGGGGACCAAAGAAATTTATGGGGAAAGAATATGATGGTATTAATAGAACTACCTTTATTATAGATGAGAACGGAATGATAGAAGATATTATTGAAAAGGTGAAAACTAAAGATCATGCAGCACAAATATTGTAAGCTTGGGAATAGAATTAGGTTTACATTACAAGACCCTTCGACAAGCTCAGGGTGACATTTCATTTTTGTCATCCTGAATTTAATTTATTTCAGGATCTAAATACAAATGCTTTTATGAGTATAGAAGCTGAAACAAGTTCAGCTTGACCAAAAAATAGTTATCTCTTTATGGCATCGGGTTTCTTATTAAGGAGAATCAAATAATTGAGATATTTGTAAGCCCTGGTAGATATTGTTATAGAATGACATTTATCATAATTTGTCAAACTGAGCTTGTCCAAGTTTGTCGAAGTTTAGTTTAAAATAGGTTGACATTCCTTGACAATTATACTTGTCATTCTTACGACAGGAAGAATCTCTTTAATATAAAGTATGAATTATTGAACCTTTTTCACTGATCTAATAATTGCCTTATCTCGACAGTTCTCAAATTCTATTTCTATTTCTCCCGATTCTAATTCTTCAGTTATAAAATATATCTTGCAAGGCTTTCTTTTGGTATCACTTTTACCAAAATCTACGTTTCCGTTTTTAAGAACAATTGAAACTACAGAAGTGTCTAAGTTGTTAGATGAGAAATAAGCAAGGGCTTCTTCAGAAAATAATCGCTCTTTTATTCTTATATTTTTTAAAGTTCTGGCATTAGGAGAATAATCACAAGAGGCTTTCTTACCTCCTAAAAAAAACATAAGTATTCCAATTCCCATAATTAAGCCTATGGAGAAAAATCCTAATCTTTGAAGAAAATTCATGTATTAAAATATAAGTAAATTGATATCCCGGTAAGAAAGATCGAACCAATCTGCAATAGATTTGTTAGTTAAAATTCCGTGGTAAAAGTACAAACCATTTCTTAAACCCTTGTCATATCTCAGAGTATTTTCTAATCCTCCATGTTCTGCGATGTGTAATAAATAAGGAGTAAAAATGTTACTTATTGAAACAGAAGCAGTTCTTGCATATCTGGAAGGAATATTAGGGACGCAATAATGAATTACGCCATGTTTTCTAAAGATAGGATTATCGTGCGTAGTAATTTCACTAGTTTCTACACAACCACCCATATCAATGCTAACATCAATTATGATAGCGCCATTTTTCATGCATTCTACCATTTCTTCGGAAATAAGAATTGGAGATCTGTTTTTTCCTCTAATTGCACCAATAACCACATCACAGCGTTTTAATGCCTTCAATAAATTTTTAGGCTGAATGGTGGAAGTATATAAGGTACGACCAACATTGGTCTGAATATTTCGAAGGCGAGTAAGACTACTATCAAAAACCTTGACATTTGCCCCTAATCCAACTGCAGATCTCGCTGCAAACTCGCCAACAGTTCCAGCGCCTAAAATCACCACTTCTACTGGAGGAACACCACTAATGTTTCCAAACATCAATCCATTGCCTTCTGTAGCATTGCTCATTATTTCTGAAGCAATTAATACTGAAGCTGTTCCTGCAATTTCACTAAGAGCACGTACAGCAGGGTATGTGCCATCGTCATCTCGAATAAATTCGAAACCTAAAGCGGTGATTCGTTTGGTAGCTAATTTTTGAAAATACTCTTTGCATTGCGTTTTTATTTGCAATGCAGAGATAATAGTGGTCTGTGGATTTATAATTTCCAGCTCATCTAAAGAAGGTGGTTCCACTTTAAGGATTGTTGGGCAGGAAAATACTTTTTTTGTGTCTTTAGTAACTTCTGCTCCAGCATCAGAATAATCTTTATCATTAAATCTTGCCCATTTTCCAGCGCCAGATTCTATAATAACACGATGCCCGTGGGCAGTTATCGCAGCTACTGCATCTGGAGTTAAACAAACACGTTTTTCTTGAAATGAAGTTTCTTTGGGAATACCAATAAATAGCTCTCCTTTATTCTTGTAGATCTCGAGAGTTTCTTCCTGAGGAAGTAATTGTTCTTTGGTAAATGGAGTTGTTTTTTCTATCATGCCTAGAGTTGTACAAAGTATTCAAATTACAACATTTTTAAGCAAATAAAAGCTGAAAACAGATTTAAAGTTTTTGGTAATAATCTTCGGTAGGCTCAGGTCGGAAATTAAAGCCTTTGTGTCTAATATCATCTATCTCGCTTTGCTCTTTGGTAGACATACTCTTTGAGAAAAGAGTGACATCTGTTTCATTAAGCTCAGAAAGATCTATTCCATAGATTCGATCGAATATTTGAATTCGTACCAAATAAACAATTACCAATATTCCTAAAAAGAAGGGTGCCAAGTAAATCAAACCATCGGTATCCATTGGATCTTTAGCCAAATAAACATCATCATATACTGTACTAATTAATTGATAAATATACATGGATATTGGAATAAGGATAACATGATACCACCAATGTTTACAGGTGAAAAACCATATTAAGAGCAAAAGTAAGGGAGTTAATTTCCCTAAATATGTCCACGCAGCAGTCAAAACATTCTCGTAATATTTGCTTTCGTAGGTAAAAAAAGAATTTTCCCAAACAGGACCGCTTGGGAAAATTTCATATAAATAAAATAAATAAGGTGAAAATGCAATTAAAAATGCAATTATACTACCCGTTAGTAGGAACGCGGATGGTTGATCTATCAACCGCTTGTTTTTGTATTGGGTCATTGTTATTATCGTTTTCTGTAGTTGAAGTTACAAAAAATGTTGCACCAAAAATGGCTGCGGCGAATAAGATAGCTTTGATTTTCATAATTATAGGTTTTTATGTGATGTTTCGTATTGATTTCTGAAACAAACCTAAATAATTATAATACACTAATATTTAATACCTTAATCGTACCTTTGCACCTTTTTTCAAGGCAAATATAGCCTGTATTTCTGGCAATTTTACTTGTCAAAAATAAGCTAAAATTCATCATCTTTCGCTGAATTACGAATTTATTAAAATCCCACCTTTCATATGGGTTCATTTTGTATTCTTTTTCTTACAATTGCTCACGCGCAGAAAATTGAAGCCTTATTGAAATAATTAACAAAACTTTAACATTCTTGCTCCTTCATTTTTAATCGAAATCTCCAATTTTTGAACATCTTCATCCAATAGTCTTTCTATTTTTTGAGGCCATTCAATAAATTTCCATGCATCGAGATTTAAATAATCTTCGATCCCCATGTCTAAAGCTTCCATTTCATCTTCTATTCTGTAAAAGTCGAAATGAAAGATCTTACCTTGATCTGTTTGATATTCATTAACAAGTGAGAAAGTAGGGCTCGACGCCAAGTCTGGCGCACCAAGAGCTTTTACAAGCGCTTTAATGAGAGTGGTCTTACCAGCTCCCATATCCCCATAAAATAATAGCGTTTTACTATTTACTTCGGAAAGTAATTGCACAGCTATTGTATCAATTTCTGATAGCTCGTAGGTTAACGTCATTCAAAATTAGATTTTAGGCTCTGTAAAGATATGTAATTTATTCTTACCTAGGCAATAAGACCACAAATGGGATGATCATTTCCTGCATAGAAACCCCTCCATGTTGGTAGGTATTTCTAAAATAATTCACATAATAATTGTAATTATTTGGATAAGCAAAAAAGGAGTCTCCTTTGGCAAAAATGAAAGAGCTACTCATATTAATAGTAGGAAGATGGATCTTTTTAGGATCCTTTGCTGCTAATACCTCCTTATTATCATAAGTAAGACTTTTTCCAGTCTTGTATCTCAAGTTTAAACTGGTGTTCTTATCTCCAATAACTTTAGAAGGGGTTTTTACATTAATGGTTCCGTGATCTGTAGTTAAGATCAATTTGAAACCTAATTGTTGTGCTTGTTGAATTATTTCTAATAATGGAGAATTCTTGAACCAGCTTTGGGTTAACGATCTATAAGACTTATCGTTTGATGCAAGTTCCTTTATTACTTCCATTTCTGTTTTGGAATGCGAAAGCATATCTACAAAATTATAAACCACTACAGTTAAGTCATTTTCTTTTTGGGACTTGAAGTTCTCTACCAACTTTTTGCCGGCTTTTAAGCTGGATATTTTATGATATTCATATTTAATATTTAGCCCTAAACGCTTTAATTGAGATTCTAAGAATTCTGCTTCAAACATATTCTTTCCACCATCTTCCGTATCGTTTAACCAATACTTTGGAAATAACTTTTCCATCTCACTTGGCATTAAACCACTAAAAATAGCATTTCTTGCATACTGCGTGGCAGTAGGAAGAATACTGTAGAAAGGCACTTCCTGTTCTTTTTTATAATAATTGTTCACTGTAGTTTCAAAAGACTTCCATTGGTCGTATCGCATATTATCTACCACAACTAATAAAGTTGGTTGACTTTTGCTTATTTCTGGAACAATCTTCTCCTTAAATAAGGTATGGGACATTACTGGAGCATCTGCATTCTCTTCGAACCATTCCGGATAATGTTTATCTATGAATTTACAGAACTGATTATTAGCCTCTAGTTTTTGTGATTCCAAAATCTCGAACATTCCGCTATCTTCTATGTTCTCTAATTCCAATTCCCAGTAAATTAAACGTTGGTAAAGTTCTGCCCAACCTTCAAAAGAATTTACATCATTCATATCCATCGAGATCTTTCTAAACTCTTGTTGGTAATTAGAAGTGGTCTTCTCGGTAATTAATCTAGAATGATCTAAATTCTTCTTCAAACTCAATAAAATCTGGTTAGGATTAACCGGTTTGATTAAATAATCGGCTATTTTAGATCCAATAGCCTCTTCCATGATATATTCCTCTTCGCTCTTAGTGATCATCACTACAGGAACATCTGCATGTTTCTCCTTTATTTCAGCTAAAGTTTCAATACCAGTTAAACCAGGCATATTTTCATCGAGAAATACAATATCGAAATTTTGAGAATCTATCTTTTCAATGGCTTCCATTCCACTTTTACAAGTGGTTACTTCATAATTTTTAGATTCAAGAAATATTATATGTGGTTTAAGCATGTCAATTTCATCGTCTGCCCAAAGTATTTTTATCTTATTCATTTATCTTATTTTAATAAGGCTTTTATAAAGTGAATTCTTCTGTATAAAAGCATTTAGTTTTTCGATTGTCCTTTATGGACATCATATATGTATCTTTGCTATAATTTAAAAGGATTTTAAGCTTGGCCACAAGAACAAAACTCAAAATATTTAACGACCCAATTTACGGTTTTATTACTATTCCTTCGGAATGTATCTTTAAGATTATTGCACATCCTTACTTTCAAAGATTGCGCCGCATTTCCCAAATGGGAATGTCTTATTTGGTTTATCCTGGTGCACATCATACGAGATTTCATCATGCTTTAGGTGGTTTGCATTTAATGCAGCAAGCCATCGAGATCCTTCGTTTTAAAGGTGTAGAGATAAATAAAGATGAGGAAGAAGCTTTACAAATAGCCATTCTTTTACATGATATAGGACATGGACCTTTCTCCCACGCTATGGAGCATAGTATTGTGGAAGGTGTTTCTCACGAGTGTATTTCCATTCTTTTTATGCAGGAAATGAATACCGACTTTAACCAAAGTTTAACTTTGGCGATAGATATTTTTAAAGGGAGCTATTCTAGAAAATTCATGAATCAGCTGGTTTCAAGTCAGTTGGATATGGATAGGTTAGATTATTTAAAACGTGATAGTTTTTACACTGGTGTT
This sequence comes from Gillisia sp. UBA3175, assembly GCA_002364325.1. GTDB lineage: Bacteria > Bacteroidota > Bacteroidia > Flavobacteriales > Flavobacteriaceae > Gillisia. Next base: position 1,092,103 of record DEXV01000003.1, on the reverse strand, counting down.
CCAGAAGGGAATATTAATAGTGAGCGCATTATTACCATGCTAAATGTGGTAAATGATCAACTTGTGGTTGAAGAAAAAGGAATTTATTCTGTAGAAAAATTTCTTGTGGCGAGAAGATTAATGTATTGGCAGGTTTATCTTCATAAAACGGGGGTAGCAGCAGAACAATTGCTTATTCGTGTTTTAAAAAGAGCAAAAGAACTTATAGAAAATGGAGAAGAGTTATCTTGCAGCCCAGCTTTGTCTTTCTTCTTACATAATAAGGTAACTTTAGATACTTTGGATTCTGCTACATTGCAAACATTTGCAAAACTGGATGATTACGATATAATTTCTGCAATGAAACTTTGGTTGGAGCATGAGGATTTTGTATTGAGTAATTTGTGTGAAATGTTGCTTAATAGAAAGCTACTTAAGGTTAAGCTGAAGAAAAAACCAATTAAATCAGAAAGATTGGAGAAATACATTTTGAAGCTTCAGAAGAAATATAATATAAATAGAGCAGAAGCCGGTTACTTTGTATTTAGTGGCGAAATTTCTAATGTGGCTTATTCCAGTGAAAATGATAAGATTCAAATAGTACATAGAAATGGAAAAACCAGTGATGTGGCGAAAGCCTCAGACCAATTAAATTTGAAAGCACTTTCTAAGGAAGTGACAAAATATTATATCTGTTACCCGAAGACCAAAGATTAACGCATTTTTTTTACTTTTGCCAGAATGAAATTTACTGCAGCACAAATAGCCGAGATATTAAATGGAACTGTTGATGGGAACCCGGAGACCGAAGTCGAGAAATTGGCTAAGATTGAAGAAGGCACTAAAGGCTCTTTAACTTTCTTAAGCAATCCTAAATATACTTCTTATATCTATTCTACAAATGCCTCTATTGCTATTGTACGTGAAGATTTTCATATAGACCAGAAAATATCTACTACATTAATTCGTGTAAAAGATCCCTATAAGGCATTTTCTACCTTACTAGAATATTATAATCAGGTGAAATTAAATATAAGCGGGATCGAAGAGCCTAATTTTATTTCAGAATCAGCTACCTATGGAGATAATATCTATTTGGGTGCATTTACTTATATAGGTAAAAATGTAAAGATCGGAAATGATGTAAAGATTTATCCTAATAGCTTTATTGGAGATAATGTAGTGATTGGAGATGAAACGATTATCTTTCCTGGTGTTAAGATTTATTCGGAAACCATAATAGGAAGATCCTGTATAATACATGCTGGAGCAGTTGTTGGTGCCGATGGATTTGGATTTAGCCCCAATGATATAGGAGAATATGCCAAAGTTCCGCAAATTGGAAATGTTATTATTGAAGATAATGTAGATGTTGGTGCTGGAACAACTATAGATAGAGCAACTTTAGGATCTACAATTATTAGAAGTGGTGTAAAATTAGACAACCAAATTCAAATAGCCCATAATGTAGAGATTGGTTGTAATACTGCTATTGCCGCACAAACCGGTGTTGCTGGTTCTACTAAAATAGGAAAGAATTGCTTAATTGGTGGCCAAGTAGGAATTGCAGGTCATTTAATTATTGGAGATAGAGTGAAGATACAAGCACAATCCGGATTAGGAAGAAATGTTGCAGATGATGAAGTTCTTCAAGGATCTCCAGCCTTTGGATATGGAGATTATAATAAATCTTATGTCCACTTCAAAAATCTTCCAAAAACCATTGATAGATTGAACAATTTAGAAAAAAATATAAAATAGAATGGCTGAAACCCTTTCAAAACAGCAAACAATAAAGAACGAGATTTCTTTAAAAGGAGTAGGACTTCATACAGGGAAAGAGGTAACCCTAACCTTTAAACCGGCACCAGAAAACACAGGTTTTGTTTTTAGGAGAATGGACCTAGAGGATCAACCTACAATAGAAGCAGATGTAAACTATGTAGTAAATACGCAGCGAGGGACAAATCTTGAGAAAGATGGAGTGAGTATACAAACTTCCGAGCATGTTCTTGCAGCCTGCGTAGGTCTGGAAATTGATAACGTTTTTATAGAGCTTAATGCATCTGAACCTCCAATTATGGATGGTTCTTCTAAGTTTTTTGTTGAAGCTTTAGAAAAGGCAGGAATAGTAGTTCAGGAAGCCGATAGAGAAGAATATGTAGTAAATGAAGTTATTTGCTATAGAGATGAAATAAGTGGAAGCGAGATTATTGTAATGCCTTCAGATAGCTATCAGGTCACGACAATGGTGGATTTTGGCACTAAAGTATTGGGAACACAAAACGCTACACTTCATAAAATTTCCGATTTTAAAGCGGAAATCGCTGATGCTAGAACCTTCAGTTTTTTACATGAAATAGAAACCTTATTAGAACATGGCCTTATAAAAGGAGGTGATCTAAATAATGCTATTGTTTATGTAGATAAGGAATTAAGTCCTGCAACTATGGATAAGTTGCGAGTGGCTTTTAAAAAGGATAATATTTCAGTAAAGCCTAATGGCATATTAGACAATTTAACTTTACATTATCCTAATGAGGCTGCAAGACATAAGTTATTAGATGTTATTGGGGATCTAGCCTTGGTTGGAACCAGAATTAGGGGTAAAGTTATTGCTACAAAACCTGGACATGGTGTAAACACACAATTTGCTAAGAAATTAGCTAAATTAATAAAAGCTGAAAAGCGTAACAATGTGCCTAAAATAGATTTTGATCAGGCACCATTGATGGATGTAAACGATATCATGGATATCTTACCACATCGCCCACCATTTTTGTTAGTAGATAAGATTTATTCTCTAACAGAGAATAGTGTTGTGGGAATGAAAAATGTAACTATGAATGAACCTTTTTTTGTGGGTCACTTCCCTGGAAAACCAGTAATGCCGGGAGTTCTTCAAGTTGAGGCCATGGCACAAACCGGAGGAATCTTAGCGTTAAAATCGGTTCCAGATCCAGAGAATTACCTTACTTATTTTATGAAAATAGATAATGTGAAGTTCAAACAACAAGTAGTTCCTGGAGATACTTTAATCTTTAAATTAGAGTTATTAGCACCAATTAGAAGAGGTATTTGCCAGATGCAAGGCTATGCATATGTAAATGGTAAATTAGCAACAGAAGCTATTTTAATGGCTCAAATTGTAAAAACTAAATAATACAACATGAACCAACCTTTAGCATATGTACATCCTGGGGCAAAAATAGCCAAGAATGTTGTTATAGAACCGTTTACTACCATTCATAATAATGTAGTGATTGGTGAAGGAACCTGGATAGGTTCTAATGTCACTATAATGGAAGGAGCGCGTATAGGGAAAAATTGTAATATTTTTCCTGGGGCGGTTATTTCCGCAGTTCCACAGGATAAAAAATTCAATGACGAGGAAACTACCACAGAAATTGGAGATAATACCACCATAAGAGAGTGCGTGACGATCAATCGTGGAACTTCAGATAGAATGAAGACCGTAATAGGTAAGAATTGCTGGATAATGGCCTATTGCCATATTGCTCACGATTGTATTGTTGGAGATAACTGTATCTTTTCCAACAATAGTACTTTGGCAGGGCATATAAATGTAGGAGATTATGTAATCCTTGCTGGAATGGCTGCAATTCAGCAGTTTTGCAGTATTGGAAATCATGCCTTCGTTACCGGAGGATCTATGGTGAGAAAAGACGTTCCTCCATATGTAAAGGCAGGAAGAGAGCCTTTATCATATGTTGGAATCAATTCAATAGGACTTAGAAGACGTGGTTACAATGTTGAAAAGATTAGAGAGATACAAGATATTTACAGAATATTATACCAGAAAAATTACAATAATTCACAAGCCGTAGCAATAATTGAAGCTGAGATGCAAGCTACTGCAGAGCGAGATGAGATCTTAGAATTTATTAAGAACTCACAGCGAGGAATTATGAAAGGATATTTTAGTTCAAATTAAACAAATAAGAGAATGGCAAGTACAAGTGATATTAGAAATGGATTATGTATCCGTTATAATCATGACATTTATAAGGTGATCGAGTTTTTACATGTTAAGCCAGGAAAAGGTCCAGCTTTTGTTAGAACTAAATTAAAAAGTGTAACCTCTGGAAAAGTATTAGAAAATACCTTCTCTGCTGGACATAAAATTGAAGATGTAAGGGTAGAAACTCACAAATTTCAATTCTTGTACAATGATGGTGAATTTTATCATTTCATGAATGTAGAAGATTATACCCAGATTAGACTATTAGAAACTGCTTTGGATATGCCAAAATTACTTAAAGAAGGTGAAGTTGTAACGGTATTAATTAATACTGAAGACAATGTGCCACTTACAGTAGATATGCCGGCAAGTGTAATTCTTGAAGTTACCCATACAGAACCTGGAGTAAAAGGAAACACCGCTACGAATGCAACTAAACCAGCAACGGTAGAAACTGGGGCAGAGGTGAATGTTCCCCTTTTCATAAATGAAGGAGACAAAATAAAGATCGAAACAGAAAAAGGAACCTACAAGGAACGAGTTAAAGAATAATTCCTTTTAGAGGTCGTTATAATATTAAAAGTTAGGAGCATTTATTTTAAAGTTCCTAACTTTTGTTTTTTAATGAATATCGCTTAAGTTTGGTCTAGATTAGCAATTAATAACTGTTTTTTTTAATTATATGAAATTTCCTCAGAAGCATACGCTTCAGCAAATTGCAACCATCATTTCTTCCACATACGTGGGAGCATCTGATTTTCCTGTATATGGAATGAATGAAATTCATGTGGTTACCGAAGGTGACATCGTATTTGTAGATCATCCAAAGTATTATGATAAGGCATTGCAATCTGCCGCCACCATTATTCTTATCAATAAAGAAGTGGATTGTCCTGTGGGAAAAGCATTGCTAATTTCTGATGATCCTTTTAGAGATTTCAATAAATTAACCCAGTATTTTAAGCCTTTCGAAAAAGCAAATTCTAAGATTGCAGATTCAGCAAAAATAGGTAAGAATACCATAATTCAGCCAAATGTATTTATTGGGAATAATGTACACATTGGAGATAATTGCCTAATTCATTCTAATGTGAGCATTTACGATAATGCCATCATTGGAAATAACGTAATAATTCATGCTGGGACTGTTTTAGGTGCAGATGCATTCTATTTTAAAAACAGACCAACCGGTTACGATAAACTGCATTCTGGTGGAAGGGTAGTTATAGATCATGATGTAGAAATTGGTGCGCTATGCACTATAGACAAAGGAGTATCGGGAGACACTTTTATTGGAGCTGGAACAAAGATCGATAATCAGGTACAGATTGGTCATGATACCATAATCGGTAAAAAATGTCTTATTGCATCTCAAACTGGAATTGCTGGATGTGTTATTGTAGAAGATGAAGTTAATATCTGGGGTCAAGTAGGAATTAGAAGTGATGTGCGAATTAAAAAAGGCACGGTTCTTATGGCGCAATGTGGAGTTTCTAAAACTACAGAGGAAAATACTAGTTACTGGGGTTCGCCGGCACAAGAGTTCAGAACAAAATTAAGACAGATGGCGGCGGTAAAAATGCTTCCTGGAATTATAGATAAATTAAAAAAGGATTAATATGGCTTCTAGCGAAAAAAAACTTGTAGAATCATTTTATACTTCAGAATTTTATAAAGATCCTTCACAGGTCTCCAAGCATTTTCATCCAGATGCTCAACTTTACTGGAACAGTAGCGCCGGATTTAATAAAATGAATGTACAGGATCTAGAGGAAATATGTACAGAAATGGCCAAGTCTTTTGAATACATAAGACCAGAAATAAGCCATTTATTACAAGATAAATCTACAGTAACTATTAGAATCACCTATTTCACGCAAACCATAGAAAATCCAGAAGAGGAAATTCCAATGGCCCATATGGTGGCAATTTGGGAAATAAAGGATGGAAAAATGTATAAAGGCTACCAAATGAGTCAACCTGCAGAGGACTCTACAGAGAACCTTTCTTCATTTATGGCAACAAACTTATAAAAAGGTTTTAGGGTTTATATTTAAAAACATACTTTTGCAGAAGCAAAAATTATAACACTTATGAGCGTTTTAGTCAATAAAGATTCAAAGATAATAGTACAAGGTTTTACTGGTAGTGAAGGAACTTTTCACGCAGAGCAAATGATAGAATACGGTTCTAATGTTGTTGGAGGTGTTACTCCAGGAAAAGGTGGACAATCTCATTTAGACAGACCTGTTTTTAATACCGTTTCTCAAGCAGTTGAAGAAACTAGAGCAAATGTTTCTATAATTTTTGTACCGCCTGCATTTGCAGCAGATGCAATTATGGAAGCGGCAGATGCTGGAATTGCTGTGATTATAACAATTACTGAAGGAATTCCTGTTGCAGACATGATCATGGTGAACGAATATATTCAGAATAAATCTTGTCGTTTAATTGGACCTAACTGTCCAGGTGTTATCACTCCAGGTGAAGCTAAAGTTGGTATAATGCCAGGTTTTGTATTTAAAAAAGGAAATATTGGAATTGTTTCTAAATCTGGAACGCTTACTTATGAAGCAGCAGATCAGGTTGTGAAACAAGGATTAGGAATTTCTACAGCTATTGGAATTGGTGGAGATCCAATTATTGGAACTACAACTAAAGAAGCAGTAGAATTGTTGATGAACGATGAAGAAACAGAATGTATCGTAATGATTGGTGAAATTGGAGGGCAATTGGAAGCAGATGCAGCACAATGGATAAAAGCTAATGGAAACAGAAAGCCAGTTATTGGATTTATCGCAGGTGAAACTGCTCCCGCAGGCCGTACTATGGGACATGCAGGTGCAATTGTTGGTGGAAGTGAAGATACTGCGCAAGCTAAAAAAGCAATTCTTAGAGAGAATGGAATTTATGTTGTAGATTCTCCAGCAGAGATCGGAAAAAAGGTTGCTGAAGTTTTAAAAAGTGTAAATGTTTAGGTAATAAATTATATTTTATAGAAAAACCTCTTAATTCCTCATGTACTGAGTAATTTCAAGAGGTTTTTTCATTTTAATGCTTTTTGGTTTTATTATATTTGAGCAGAAAAAAATCAACCTGAGTCTTTTCGTTATTGTTATATTGAAACTATTTCAGGATACATAGCAGAACAGATTTAATTTAAGAATTACATATATGAAATTATTAGAAGGTAAGAATGCTATAATTACTGGTGGTAGCCGAGGAATTGGAAAAGGGATCGCAGAAGTTTTCGCAAAACACGGAGCAAACATTGCGTTTACTTATGCATCATCTATAACGGCTGCAAATGAGTTGGAGAAGGATTTGGCTAGCTTAGGAGTAAAAGCAAAGGGATATCAGTCTAATGCCGCAAACTATGAGGAAGCTCAAGAACTTATTAAGCAGGTTGGAGAAGACTTTGGTGCAATAGATATTGTAGTTAATAATGCAGGAATTACCAAGGATAATCTTTTAATGAGAATGACCGAAGAAGATTTTGATGCGGTAATAGATGTAAACCTTAAATCTGTTTTTAATATGACCAAGGCAGTACAACGTACTATGCTAAAACAACGCAGTGGAAGTATTATTAACATGAGTTCTGTTGTTGGTGTGAAAGGGAATGCTGGGCAATCTAATTATGCAGCATCTAAGGCCGGAATTATAGGTTTTTCTAAATCTATGGCATTAGAATTAGGTTCTAGAAATATTAGAACCAATGTTATTGCTCCAGGATTTATCGAAACTGAAATGACTGAAAAACTGGATGAAAAAACTGTAGAAGGCTGGAGAGATTCTATTCCACTAAAGAGAGGGGGTACTCCTGAGGATATTGCAAATGCATGTGTTTTCTTAGCAAGTGATCTTAGCAGTTATATTACCGGACAGGTGATCCATGTAAATGGTGGAATGTTAACTTAACTAATTAGATAAAGCCTATATCTATTTCTTTATTGCAGGGATAACAGGTATTTCGTTAAATTTAATTTTATATTTAAGAAATTCAATACTGTGAAATGCCAATAACAACAATCTTATATATAACCCTAGCAGCAATTTTTGCGCTGGGGTTTGTTTTTTTTGCGTATTTCTATAAAAGTAAACACAAAACTAGAAACACTTATTTTTTAGCTATTTTTAGATTTGTTAGCATTTTTACTCTTCTCTTACTTATTATAAATCCAAAGGTTCAAAAAGCCGAATTGGAACTTGTAAAACCCGATCTTATATTAGCAATAGACGGATCTTCTTCTATAAAAGAGCTTAAAAAAGAAGACAGTGTTAGGTTATTTGCTAAAGCACTTTTGAATAATGAAAAGCTTCAGGAGCAATTTAATATTTCTGAATATATTTTTGCGGATGAAATAGAGCTAAAAGGTACAGAGGAAATTATTTTTAATAAAACTAGAACCAATATTTATAATGCGCTTAATAGCCTCAAAAAGCTAAACAGCACGAAACCTACAGCCTTGCTTCTCATCTCAGATGGTAATACAACTTACGGTCAAGATTATGAATATTTCAAACTTAAAGAAAATACTGCGCTTTTTCCCATTCTAGTTGGGGATACCACAAGTTATTTGGATATATCTGTATCCGCATTAAATGTTAACAGGTATGCATTTTTAAATAATAAATTTCCTGTTGAAGTTATTCTGAACTATACTGGGAAAATTCCAGTTCAAGCTAATTTTGAAATTAGATCGGGAAATACTATCATATTTAAGCAATCTGTACAGTTCTCAAAGGAAAAGACTTCAGCTATAATTACAACAAACCTAACTGCAAATCAAATAGGGACAAAGATCTATGAAGCTAAGATTTCTTCTTCAGAAATCGAGAAAAACACTTTTAATAATTCCCGAAAATTTGCAGTGGAAGTAATAGATGAAAAAACCAATATTTTATTGATTTCAGATATTTCTCACCCAGATCTTGGAGCCTTAAAAAAAGCGATAGAAAAAAATGAACAACGCCATGTTGAAATAGCTTCAGTAAATGAATATTCAAAATTAGATATATCTGATTATCAATTACTTATAGTATATCAACCAAATAATAAGTTCAATAAAGCATTCGAAGATATACAAGATAATAAAATGAATTATTTTATTATAACAGGTGGAAAAACCGATTGGAATTTTTTAAATTCTTCACAGAAATATTTCAATCAAGATATAACTGGGCAAACTCAGGATCTCTTTCCTGTATACAATGATAACTACCTTCAATTTCAATTTGAGGATATAGGCTTCAATAAATTTCCACCGCTAGAAAATTATTTCGGGAAATTGAATATCACCTCAGAAAACAGCAATGTGTTGTTATACCAAAAAGTAGAAGGAATTATTACGGCCTTACCACTACTAACCATTTTTCAGGATAATGAAATTAAAACAGGGGTTTTATTTGGTGAAAATATTTGGAAATGGAGAGCAGAGACTTTTAGAACTACAGAGAGTTTTGAAGCTTTTGACGATTTTATAGGGAAATATATTCAATATTTATCTTCCACCAAAAAGAGAAATAGATTAACTGTTGAGTTGGAGCCATTTTATCTTGAAAACGAAAGTATATCAATCACTTCTCAATATTTTGATAAGAATTATGTGTTTAATCCAGAAGCTATTTTAAATATCTATATAAATAAAAGCGAATCTAATTTTAAATTGGAAGCACAAATGCTACCCCAAACCAATTTCTATTCTGCGGTATTTAAAGATCTTAAAGCAGGAGATTATAATTTTACCGTAAAGGAAGAAGGATCTGGGATTGAAAGAAATGGTAAATTTTCAGTTTTAGAATTTAATGTAGAACAGCAATTCTCTTCAGCTAACTTTCAAAAAATGGATTTTCTGGCTAGTAATAATTCCAGTAAAGTTTATATGCTAAGTGAGCAGTCTCTTTTAATAGCAAAGCTTTTGGAGGAAAATCAATTTCTTCCTGTTCAAAAAATACACGAAAAAAGCGTACCTTTAATAAATTGGAAATTTTTATTGATCCTACTTGTGTTAAGTCTTAGCGCTGAGTGGTTTACAAGAAAATATTTCGGTTTAATTTAATAATCACAAAAAATAAGTTTATGGATAAATTACCTAAGATTGGGTTACCAATTTTAATTTTAGTTGTTATTTTAATTATTATCATCGCAAAATCTACTGTTACCATCGATTCTGGGGAAGCTGGAGTTTTGTATAAAACCTTTGATGAGGGTGTTGTTACTTCTGAGCCACCGTTGGGCGAAGGTTTTCATGTAGTGGCACCTTGGAACAAAGTAATTGTTTATGAAGTACGGCAACAAGCTTTAGAAGAGAATATGCAAGTTCTTTCTTCTAATGGGTTGGAAATAAAGCTGGACGTATCGGTTTGGTATGAACCTTTATATGCACAATTAGGATCTTTACACCAAGAAAAAGGTGAGAATTATGTGGCTAGAGTATTGCAACCAGCCGTAAGATCTGCTGCAAGAGCAGTGGTTGGTAGATATATTCCAGAGCAATTATATGCCAGTAAACGAGAAGCAATACAACGAGAGATCTTAGAAGAGACAAAAATTTTATTAAAAAATCAATATGTGCAAGTGAATGAAGTATTGGTTAGAGATGTATCACTTCCACAGAACATTAAGGAAGCAATTGAAAGGAAGTTGAGACAAGAGCAAGAATCTTTGGAATACGAATTTAGATTGACCAAAGCTACCCAAGAAGCACAAAGGCAACGTATTGATGCTGAAGGTAAAGCGAAGGCCAATGAAATTCTTAGCGCTTCGTTGAACGATAAGATCTTAAGAGAAAAAGGAATCCAAGCAACTGTAGAGCTTGCTAAATCCCCTAATGCTAAGGTGGTAGTTATTGGATCCGGTAGTGACGGGATGCCGTTGATCCTTGGAAATAATTAAAAAAAGATTGATCAAATCATAAAAAATCATAAAGCTATTTTAGTTTTAAATTAATTATAGTAGTTTTGCGTTTATAAATGAGAACAATTCAACTACATCACTATCATATTCATTACTGCGCTCTTGCGAGGTGAATTTGATATGTAGAAATTTCAACATATATAAAAACCCGTTTGAGCAATCGAACGGGTTTTTTATTTACCGTTTGGTTTTCAAATTAAACATTAAGAAATTAAAAAGATGAGTAAAGAAAAACTAAGAATAGCAATTCAGAAGGCAGGAAGACTAAATGAGGATTCTCTTAAAATTTTAAAAGATGCCGGAATCTCAATTGATAATGGTAAAGAACAACTAAAGGCTACTTCTTCTAATTTTCCGTTAGAGGTATTATATCTTCGAAATGGTGATATCCCACAATATCTTAGAGATGGAGTAGTAGATATCGCATTTTTAGGTGAAAACGTATTAGAGGAAAAGGGGCATGATATACAGCAAGCCGAGAAACTTGGTTTTTCCAAATGTAGGGTCTCTATAGCTGTACCTAAATCTGTTAAGTATAACGGAATTCAAGATCTGGAAGGAAAAAGGATTGCAACATCATATCCTAATACTTTAAATTCATTTTTGAAGAAAAAAGGGATCACGGCAGAGCTTCATATAATAAATGGATCTGTAGAAATTGCGCCAAATATAGGACTAGCAGATGCAATTTGTGATATAGTTTCCAGTGGAAATACCTTGTTCAAGAATAATTTGAAAGAGGTAGAAGTAATGATGAAAAGTGAAGCGGTTCTAGCGGTTGCTCCTAATATTTCTGAAGAAAGACAAGCAATTTTAAAGGATCTGCAATTTAGATTGAAATCTGTTCTAAATGCCAGAACATCAAAATATATTCTGTTGAATGCTCCAGATGCTAAATTAAAAGAGATCATCAAATTATTACCAGGAATGAGAAGTCCAACAGTTTTACCATTGGCAGAAGAGGGCTGGAGCTCTATCCACACTGTTATCAAGGAAGATAGGTTTTGGGAAATCATTAGTGAGCTTAAGGAATTAGGTGCAGAAGGAATTTTGGTAGCACCAATAGAAAAAATGGTATTATAAATATAAATTCGTAATCTAATGAATAAAACATATAATCCAAAAAAAGAGTATTGGGAAGTCTTGCTTAAAAGACCCACCAAAACCGTGGAAGATATTGAAGTTACGGTAAATGAGATCTTTACGGAGGTTAGATCAAAGGGAGATAGTGCAGTTGCAAAATATACCGATCTTTTTGATGGAATAAAGCTTGAGGATTTTAAAGTTAGTTCTGATGAAATAAGACTTGCTCAAAATCAAGTTTCAGATGAATTGAGATCTGCAATAGACCTGGCAAAGGGAAATATTGAAAAATTCCATGCTGCTCAGAAGACCGAAAGAATTGAGGTAACAACTACTAAAGGAGTGGAATGTTGGCAGGAAAAAAGACCAATTCAAAAAGTAGGGTTGTATATTCCGGGAGGAAGTGCTCCATTGTTTTCTACCATTTTAATGTTGGCAACTCCTGCAAATATCGCGGGTTGTAAAGAAATAGTTCTTTGTACACCACCAGATAAAAAAGGTGAAATAAACCCAGTAATATTATACACAGCAGCTTTATGTGGGGTTACTCAAATTTTTAAAATTGGTGGGATTCAAGCCATAGCAGCTTTAACCTTTGGAACAAATACGGTCCCTAAAGTAGATAAGATTTTTGGACCCGGGAATCAGTTTGTTACCGTTGCAAAGCAATTAGCTACCAAGTATCATGTTGCAATAGATATGCCTGCAGGACCTTCGGAATTGCTTGTAGTTGCAGACAATTCTGCCGATGCACAATTTATAGCTTCAGATCTGTTGAGCCAAGCGGAACATGGTGCGGATAGTCAGGTTATTTTAGTTTCAACTTCAAAAGGGTTGCTAGAAGAAGTGGAGAAAGAAATTGAGGCTCAACTGGAAAATTTACCACGCAAAGATATTGCTGCTGGAGCTATTTCAAATTCAAAACTTATCTATTTAGAAAACAAGGAGAAGGCAATGGATATGATAAATGAATATGGGCCAGAGCATTTTATAGTTTGTACAGAAACCAATGATTTTTATTTAGATAATATTGCTAATGCCGGGTCTGTATTTATTGGAAACTATACTCCGGAGAGCGCTGGAGATTATGCCTCTGGAACCAATCATACTTTGCCTACTAATGGTTATGCTAAGCAGTATAGCGGCGTTAATCTGGATAGTTTCATGAAAAGTATGACATTTCAGAAAATAACACAGGAAGGAATTCTAAATATTGGCCCTGCTATCGAAATTATGGCTGAAGCTGAAGGTTTACAAGCACACAAAAATGCAGTGAGTTTAAGATTGAAAAAACTAAATAACAATTAGAGCTATAGCGACAAGCAACTAGAGTTAAAATGAAACAGACCTTTGATATAAATAAATTGGTAAGACCTAATATAGCAGCATTAAAGCCGTATTCTTCTGCCAGAGATGAATTTACCTCTAACGGATCTAAATTGGTATTTCTGGATGCCAATGAGAATCCTATAGAAACTGGAATTAATCGATATCCAGATCCTCAACAAAAAAAATTAAAACAGAGACTTTCAGAAATTAAAAATATTCCATCAGAAAAAATTCTTTTGGGAAACGGAAGTGATGAAGTTTTAGATCTTATTTATAGAGCCTTTTGTGAACCTGGATCGGACAATGTTATTACATTGCCTCCAACTTACGGGATGTATAATGTGCTTGCCGGAATCAATAATATTGAGAGCAGGGAAGTGATGCTTTCTGAAGATTTTCAACCTAGAGTAAAAGAGATATTTGAAGAAATAGATAACAATACAAAACTCATTTTTCTATGTTCTCCAAATAACCCAACAGGAAATTCATTTGATGAAGATAAAATGACCGAGCTGGTTGAGAATTTTAAGGGCTTAGTTATAATTGATGAAGCTTATATCGATTTTTCTGAAAATGCAAGTTGGATCGAAAAATTGGAGAAATATCCAAATCTTATAATTACTCAAACACTTTCAAAAGCCTTTGGAATGGCGGGAATTAGATTAGGTATTTGCTATGCTTCTAAAGATGTGATCAAGATTCTTAATTCTATTAAGCCACCTTACAATATAAATGAACTCACTCAAAATAGAGCGCAATTCAAATTGCATAATTTGGCTGAAATTAATAGAGAAGTATCTGATATATTGATAGAAAGAAAGCTATTACTTGAAGCTTTACTTGAAGTTGATTTTATTGAAAAGATCTTCAAATCTGACGCTAATTTTTTGTTGATGAGAGTAGATGATGCTACTAAAAGATACAATCAATTAATTGAAAAGGGAATTGTAATTAGAAATAGAACCACTCAGCCATTATGTGAAAACACTTTGCGCATAACAGTAGGAACTTCAGAAGAGAATAAAAAATTAATTAATGTTTTGAAGCAGTTATCTGCTAATAAATAGAATTTAAAAACATGAAAAAAGTACTTTTTATAGATCGAGATGGTACCATGATCCATGAGCCGGAAGATTATCAAATAGATAGTTTAGAAAAATTGGAATTTTATCCAGAGGCATTATTCTACCTTTCTAAAATTTCCAAGGAATTGGATTTTGAATTAGTAATGGTAACCAATCAGGATGGTTTGGGCACAGCAGCTTATCCAGAAGAGGTTTTTTGGCCAATTCAGAATTTTATACTTAAAACCTTTGCAAACGAAGGCGTGGTTTTTAGCGATATTTTGATGGATAGAACTTTTGCCAAGGATAATTCACCAAATAGAAAGCCAAATACCGGGCTTTTAGAAGAAAATTATTTAAAGAATTCAAAATACGATCTAAGCAATTCTTTTATGATTGGCGACAGGATGACCGATATGGAATTTGCGAAAAATTTTGGAGGGAAAGGTATTTTTATTGATACTCATGAAAATCTCGCTACAGATGAATTGCAAAACCAAGCCACAGAAATCAATAAAAGTATATCACTTAGAACTAAAAGCTGGGAAAGGATCTATGAGTTTTTAAAGCTAAGTGAACGTTCTTCAGAAGTAAAAAGGAAAACCAATGAAACCGATATTTATATAAGGCTAAATCTGGATGGAACTGGTAAATCTAAAATAGCCACAGGAATAGCCTTTTTCGATCATATGCTGGATCAACTTTCCAGACATGGACAAATGGATCTGGAAATCCAAGTTACTGGAGATCTTGAAGTTGATGAACACCACACAATAGAAGATACTGCAATTGCCTTAGGAGAAGCCTTTAGCCTTGCTTTAGGGAATAAGCTCGGAATGGAGCGATATGGTTTTTGTTTACCAATGGACGATTGTCTAGCCCAGGCAGCTATCGATTTTGGCGGAAGGAATTGGTTAGTTTGGGAAGCCGAATTCCACCGAGAAATGATAGGAGGGATGCCAACTGAAATGTTCTTGCACTTCTTTAAATCGTTTACAGATGGGGCTAAGGCTAATCTAAATATAAAGGCAGAAGGAACCAACGAGCATCACAAGATCGAAGCTATTTTTAAGGCTTTTGCAAAAGCTATAAAAATGGCAGTAAAACGTGATACAGAAAAAATGATATTACCATCCACTAAAGGGATGCTTTAAGAATTAGTTGATACAAGAGAATAAAAAGGAATGAAAATAGCCATTATAGATTATGGAGCGGGAAATATACAAAGTATCAAATTCGCTATTAAACGCTTAGGTTTCGAAGCAGTACTTACTAATGATGAGGATGAAATAAAAGCTGCCGATAAAGTGATCTTTCCTGGAGTTGGCGAAGCCAGTAGCGCCATGAAAATGCTTAGAAATTCCAAGCTGGATACACTAATCCCAAAATTAACACAACCGGTCCTCGGGATCTGTTTGGGGATGCAACTTATGTGTGCTCATAGTGAAGAGGGAGATACTACTGGTTTATCAATTTTTGAGGTACCAGTATTAAAATTCAATAATTCGTTAAAGGTGCCGCAAATAGGTTGGAACCAAATTACCAACTTAAGCACTCCAATATTTTCTGAAATTAAAGAGTTGGAATATGTGTATTTGGTGCATAGCTATTATGTAGCAGAATGTGATGAAACTATCGCTACCTCGGAATATGGTGTAAAATATAGCACTGCTCTTAAAAAAGATAACTTTTATGGAGTTCAATTTCATCCTGAGAAAAGCAGTGATGCCGGTGAGAAGATCTTAAAGAATTTTTTAGAATTATAAATGAAAAGCAATAGATAAAATGAGGATTATTCCTGCAATAGATATTATAGATGGTAAATGCGTGCGTTTATCTAAAGGCGATTATAACACTAAGAAAATTTATAATGAAAACCCATTAGAAGTTGCAAAGCAATTTGAAGCTCATGGAATAGAATATTTACATCTTGTAGATCTGGATGGCGCAAAGTCGAGCCAAATAGTGAATCATAAGATCTTGGAAAAAATCGCATCTCTTACTTCTCTAAAAATAGATTTTGGAGGTGGACTTAAATCGGAGAAGGATCTGGAGATCGCTTTTGAATCTGGTGCAAATCAAATTACTAGTGGAAGTATTGCCGTTAAAAATAAAGAGGTTTTTCTATCCTGGCTTGAAAAATACGGAAGCGAAAAGATCATTCTTGGTGCAGATGCAAAAGATGAGAAAGTTGCCGTAAATGGATGGTTAGAGGAATCTGATAAAGAACTCATCCCATTTATAAATTCTTATTTACTGGAAGGCATCAAATATGTGATCTGTACAGATATTTCTAAAGATGGGATGCTAGAAGGACCATCATTTAAGTTGTATGAGAAAATATTAAAAGCACCTTCAACAGAAGGGATTAATAAAATAAGTTTAATTGCTTCCGGAGGAATTTCTACCTTCAATGAACTACCACAATTGGCAGAAATGGGTTGTGAGGGAACTATCATTGGAAAAGCGATCTATGAAAATAAGATCAGTTTAAAGCAATTAGAAGAATTTATTTTAAGTTATAAATAACTAGTCTATGTTAACTAAAAGAATAATTCCTTGTTTGGACATAAAGAACGGTAGAACGGTTAAAGGAGTGAATTTTGTGGACCTTCGTGATGCCGGAGATCCAGTGGAACTTGCTGCTATTTATGCAGCTTCTGGAGCAGATGAATTGGTGTTTTTGGATATTTCTGCAACAGAAGAACGTAGAAGAACTTTAGCAGATCTTGTTTTACGAGTTGCGGAAAAGGTAAATATTCCTTTTACTGTGGGTGGTGGAATTTCATCAGTAGAAGATGTAGATATCTTGTTACAAAATGGTGCAGATAAAGTTTCAATCAATTCTTCTGCAGTTAAAGATCCAGATCTTATAAATAGATTAGCTTCTAAATTTGGAAGCCAGTGTATTACTGTTGCTATAGATGCTAAACTTATAGATGGAAAATGGATCGTGCATCTAGTAGGTGGAAAAGTGCCAACAGAGCTAGATCTATTTGAATGGGCTAAGGAAGTGGAAAAGAGAGGAGCAGGTGAGATCCTTTTCACCTCTATGAATAATGATGGAACTAAAAATGGATTCGCCAATGAAGCCTTAGCTAAATTATCTTCAGAATTAAATATACCTATTATAGCATCGGGTGGAGCGGGAACTATGCAGCATTTTTGCGACGCTTTTCTTGTAGGAAAAGCCGATGCAGCGTTGGCGGCAAGCGTATTTCATTTTAAAGAAATAGAGATTAACGATCTAAAGATAGAATTACGAAATAATAAAATTCCCGTGAGGCTTTAATTTTAGTCTTCAGAATAAAATAATAAAAAAATGAAAATAGATTTCAATAAAAGTGAGGATTCCTTAATCCCTGTGATCATTCAGGATTCAGTCACGAAAAATGTGCTGATGTTAGGCTATATGAATGAGGAAGCATACTTAAAAACAAATCAGGAGAATAAGGTCACTTTTTATAGTAGAAGAAAAAATCGCCTTTGGACTAAAGGCGAAGAGAGTGGTAATTATCTTGAGGTTGTAAATATAAAGAATGATTGCGATAATGACACCTTGTTAATATCTGTGATTCCACATGGTCCTACATGCCATAAAGGAACGGACACTTGTTGGGGTGAAGGAAATTTACAGGAATATGGATTCATTTCTGAATTAGAAGCTATTATTGAGGATCGAAAAAAGAACTCTGAAATTTCTCCTGACTTAAGACAGAAAGGCGATTCTAGTTATGTAACCTCACTATTTGATGCTGGTATGAATAAAATTGCCCAAAAAGTAGGAGAAGAAGCTGTAGAGACCGTGATTGAAGCAAAAGATGATAATGATGATCTTTTTTTAAATGAAAGCGCAGACCTTCTTTTTCATTATTTAATACTTCTTAAGGCTAAAGGTTTTGAGCTAAGTGATATAGTAGAAGTGCTTAAAAAGAGGCACGCTAAAAAGTAATTATAATTGTCATACTAAGCTTGTCGAATTTTATTTAAGAATTATGGAGGCTTCGACAGGCTCAGCCTGTTAATTTTATATTTGTAAATCTTAATAGAAGCATAGCGAACCGAAGAATCTCCATGAAATATTAAATTTTCACTGAGATTCCTCCTTTGTCGGAAGGACAAAAATTATGTATGCTTATTACATTTAATTCGTTGAAGTGTGATTAAACAATTTTAAAGCCTTCGACAGGCTCAGTCTGACATTTCGAAAGTTTATACTAAGCTCTGTTTCTTACATATATAAGTTTAAATCTGCCATTTTGATTTTCTCGAGACTCGACTTCGAAGTTGCTGATAGAACTTATCATTGGAGTTAATTTTTGAAATCCGTAATTTCTGGAATCGAAATTTGGTTGTTTTTTCTGAAGTAAACCTCCCACATCTCCTAAAAATGCCCTACCATCTTCATCTGCAACATCAGAGATCGTGCTTGAAATTAGATTTAGGACTTTTGGAGTGATCTTGTCTACATTTTGCTTCTTTTTATCTTTATCTAAATTCGATTCAGCAGTTTCCTGTTGTTTAGGATGAGATCCTAAAATTTCGATATAAATAAATCTATCACAAGCAACGATAAAAGGTTCTGGAGTTTTCTTTTCTCCAATTCCTATTACGTTTAGTCCAGATTCTCTTAATCTGGTTGCTAATTTTGTAAAATCACTATCACTGGATACCAAACAGAAACCTTGTACTTTATTAGAGTATAAGATATCCATGGCATCTATTATCATTGCAGAATCTGTTGCATTCTTCCCTTGAGTATATCCATATTGTTGAATTGGGTTTATTGCGTTTTCCAGCAACACATTCTTCCACTTAGAAAGTTGTGGCTTGGTCCAATCTCCATAAATTCTTTTAATTGTAGGATTACCGTATTTGGCGATCTCTTCCATCATTTCTTTTACATATGCTGAAGGAATATTATCACCATCTATTAACACAGCTAAGTTGTTTTCCATTTTTTAAAATTTTGAATGCAAGTTATGATTTTAATGAAAATTGAGACTATTTTCAAACACAAATCATAAATCAGAATTTGTATTATTTTTTTATTTTAATCTTAAAACAGATTTAGATTTCAATTATTAAACGGGCTCTATATGTATAAGAACATCTGCTATCTGCGGTAGCTTCAGCAGTAGTTCATTTTTTACATTATGAGAGATATCGTGACCTTCTTCCACTGTAATCGATCCTTTCACACCAATATGCAGGTCTACATGATAGGTCATTCCAGCTTTTCTTACAAAACATTTTTCTGTATCCTGTACTCCTGGAATGTTTTGAGCATAACCTCTTATTTCTTCAATAAGATCGTCATACATATGCTCATCCATAACTTCCCCCAAGGCAGGTCTCATTATAAGATATGCATTATATAAAATGAATCCTGAAGCAAAAAGCGCTGCCCAGTCATCTGCGGTTTCATATCCTTTACCCATGAATAGGGCAATTGAGATACCAATAAAGGCCATCAATGATGTAATAGCATCGCTTCTATGGTGCCAAGCATCTGCCTTTAAAACTGTGCTTTTAAGATCGTCTCCTTTTTTAGAGACTATTCTATAGAACATTTCCTTGATTATTATAATTATGCCAAGAACAATTAAAGTGTAAGGTTCAGGGATCTCGTGCGGAGTTTGTATATGTTGAATGCTCTCGTAAGCAATCACTGTAGCTGAAACTACAAGAAAACCGACAACGGCAAAGGTTATTAGAGGTTCGGCCTTCCCGTGCCCGTAAGGATGATTAGAATCTGCGGGTTTATTTGCATATCTAATTCCCAATAACACAAAAATAGACGAGAAAACATCGGTGGTAGATTCTATAGCATCAGCAATTAGCGCATATGAATTACCTAAAACCCCGGTAATTCCTTTAACTACTGCCAAAAGCAGATTTCCTAATATGCTTAAATAGGTGGTCTTAACTGCTACTTCAAAATTAGAACTCATGAATCTATTTAAGGTTTTTGTCAATCGAATAAGGAAGGGATAAATATAATCTTTTATGCACACACTACCTTACCACCATACTACTATTGCGCTTTCAAATTCTCCTGTATGCTTATGGATCCAGATCAAAGGAGATTTCTTTTTAAGGTGCATATCTCTTATCTCTTTTATTGTTTTGCTAAAAGTCACCCAATTCGTATTATTCTCTGGTTGACTTGGCCAATCCTGTTTTTCTGGAGCATAGAACTTATCATTATCCTGAAACTCTTCTTTGAATTGCTGTAGATCATAATAATATCCTACAACACATTGGTTATTCACATTAGGAAAATTGTATCCATTTAGATGTTTAGGAATAAACAACTTTGCTTTAAAACAGATTTGTTGTTCTACATTATCAGGATAGATTTCAAGAGAGTCCAAAAAAGACCTAGCTGGGAGACTATGTAATAATGGTAATTGATTATTCTTAACTTTCTCCAGTTTTTCCATTAAAGAGTCCTTCCTGTTAGGACCAATCCATCGTTCCATTTGATTTTGGATATTTGGATCGTACACATAGATCTTATACATTAATTCGATGTGTACTATTTTTTGATACTGAAGGTCGTTCACTAAAAAATCTAGCTCACCAAGTGTGGTTTTATTGTGATGAATTTGAATATTATTTGCTAAAAGCTTTATCTGTGGATTACCAATTATGGCCGCCTTGAAAAAATATTCCATTCGCTTTCCCATTACTAATTTGACGGGAAATTCAATTTTGCTTAACATTTCTCTCATTTCATAACTGGTATAATGAGATAGTGTAAAAGGTTTAATACCTGTAAATAGGGTATTTAAAAACAGTGAAGGCGTATTTATAAAACCTGATAATTGATTAAACAGTCTAGATTCTTTCAAGTTTGTGATTTTTTTAAAGTAAATTGAAACTCCCTTTTAACACAATTTCAATTTTTATTAACGTTTTTAAGTTTTCATTAACAATGTGAAGATTATTCACTATTTTTATTTCCTTAAAGCTGGATAACTATGATCACTAAGTTGACAAAACATTATAAAATGGATTTTTACGATACTTACGTAATTATTGAGCGTTTAGGTGAAATTGAAGTCGACTCAAAAATAGCTAAGGAAACATTAAAAACTATTATAGATCATTTTAAAGGAAAAGAATTTGTGATTATTTCTAATAGAAAACAAAATTATTCTTTAAATGCAGAATCCTATTCACCAAGTTTATTTAAAAAAGTAAAAGGGATTGCTATTGTTTCGGATATCCCCGATGTAAAAGCTCAGGCAATTTTAGAACAAATGAATTTTAAAAACTCCTTTGCATTTTTTGATAAAATGGAAAATGCACAAAACTGGGCTGAAAGTTTTTCGTAGAGTTAAAAATATTCATCTTCTAATTTTTATCTTTCTTACCAAAGATCTTATTAAATAAGCCTTTTTTCTCCTTTTTGTTTTCTCTCTTATTTTGTTTTCGCTGATCTGAGTTTCCAAATAGTTTATCGAAGAAACCATCTTTTTTACTCGCCTCACAATCCATTAAGGATACTACTGCTGATGATGGTGAGCCAAATCTAGCCGAAGTAATTGCATTAAATTTAGCATCATTATTCAACTTCTGAAGAAATATTGCAAATATGGGCAGTGCCGAATTTGCTCCTTGTCCTATTCTGGTATTTCTAAAACCAAGTCTATGATCATCAGATCCTACCCAAGTAACGGTTAGGAGTTCTGGAGTAAGGCCAACAAACCATCCATCCTTATTAGACTGTGTAGTTCCGGTTTTACCTGCAATATCATTTTGTAAACCGTAAGTACTTCTAATTTTGGTTGCGGTTCCTTCATTTATAGTAGCTTTCATCATTTCTATCATCACTTCCCTGGTGGTTTCAGAATAAGCGGGTTTAGATTGTGTTCTAGGTTTAAATTCAGCAAGTAAATTTCCTTTAGCATCTTCAATTCTAGTTATATAATAAGGTGCGCTAGATCTTCCTTTATTAGCAAAACCGGTATAGGCCATAGCCATTTCATTAAGTCCAATCTCTGCAGTTCCTAATGCGATAGACGGAACTTGTGGCAATTTGGAAGTTATTCCCATTTTTTGAGCTTGAGATACTACTTTGCTAATACCAGTTTCCATTAATACTTTAACAGCGATAGTATTAATAGAATTACTTAATGCGGTTTTCATATTATAGCTCATATCAGGATCGTCACCAAAAGAGCCAGAGTTAGACGGCGTCCAACCTCCTTGATAGGTAACTTCTCTAATAGAAAAATAGGAGCAGGGAGGTATACCATTTTCTAATGCTGCTGTGTAAACGATTGGTTTAAAGGTAGATCCTACTTGTCTTTTACTTTGAGAGACATGATCATATTTAAAATTCTCGAAATCTACTCCGCCGACCCATGCCTTTACCGCTCCTGTACTAGGTTCTACTGCTAAAAACCCAGCATTCAAAAACTTTAAATAATATTTAATGCTATCTAAAGTGGATGCTTTTACCAGCTCTTCCTTTCCATAATTAAAAAGATCCATTTCTCTAGAATTCTTATCTAGTTCCACTAATATTTCATTATCAGATAGTCCTTGCTTATTTAGTTTCTTATAAGCACTCGTGCGTTTTACTGCATCTAAAATAGCGTCTTTATTAGTGTTCCATGGAGCTCTGTTGCCATAAGATTCCTCATGATCTTTTTGTAATGCAGCCATATGTTCGTTCACAGCAGCTTCGGCATATTCCTGCATCTTTTTGTCCAGAGTAGTATATATAACTAATCCATCTTTATATATGTTGAAGCTTTCTCCATTCGCATTCTTTAAAGTATCCAATATTCCAGAAATATCCTTCCTTAGCTGTTCTCTAAAATAGGGAGCCAAACCGCGATCATGACTATAATATTGATAATTTAATTCTATATCTGTTTGTTTGGCTTCCAGCATTTTTGCTTTTTCAAGGAATCCGTATTTTTCCATTTGCTCTAGAACAACATCTCTCCTTAATCTGCTTCTTTCAGGGAAAATTCGCGGATTATATGAATGCGAAGCTTTCAGCATACCAACAAGAACAGCAGATTCTGTTAAGGACAATTGTGAGGTATGTTTGTTAAAGAATTTCATAGAAGCACTTTCAATTCCGAAGGTATTATCGCTAAAAGGAACCGTATTTAGATAAAGGGTTAAGATCTCCTCTTTATCATAGATCTCTTCCAAGCGGCTTGCTATGATGGATTCCTGAAGTTTATTTACAACGATACCGAAGTAACCATAATCTTTTCGTCCATATAAATTCTTAGCTAACTGAAGGGTAAGCGTACTTCCACCTCCAGAAGATTTATTCTGAAGCATTAATGATTTAAAGAAAACCCTTAGTAAACTTCTGCTATCTATCCCGTTATGCTCATAAAATCTAACATCTTCGGTAGCAATTAAGGCATCAATTAAATGTTTTGGCAGTTGATTGGCATTTACGGGTTGCCTATCAAAAATATAATATTTCCCTATTAATTCTTCATCTACTGATAGGACCTGGGTTGCCTGATTTTGTTTAAGGTCTTTGAGATCCTGAGTAGAAGGGATCTTACCAAAAACACCCAAATAAACACTAAAATAGAATAGAATGAAAATGGAGATAATAGATAGCAAAGCTATAAGAGTCCATTTTAATCTTGGGGAATTTTTAATATGTTCTAGCATGGCAAATGTTAAGGGATACAAATAAACGACTACTAATAAAATTAATGCAGAATATTTAAGTTATTTTAAGAAATGAAAAAATAATTAACTGATGAATATAACCGAAATTTAAACTAATTAGTACGTGGAAATCACTTGATTATAATTCAGATATTGAAATTATGATGAAATTGAGCAGGAAAGTTTTAGGGAATATTTAAAAAAATAGCCGGACAGAAGATGTGCGGCTATTTTTAAAATTTTTAATAAGTTTGAAGAGCGAATTACTTTAATCTTAAACGCCAAACCTTCTTCTATTATACCAACTATCTCTAGCAGATTGTCTAAGATGTAGGAATGCTCTTTTGTGGGTTAGATCTCCTTCTTTAATTCCATTAAAATTTTGACTGATGTTTTCTAAAGTTCTCATGATGAATTATTTAAATGTTTATACTTAATAGACGATCATAAAATTATTTTGTTACAGTACTATGCATAAAATAGTAGCAATTAACTATTATTTAACAATTTTACCAGAGAAACTATCCAAAATCACTCCTGTTTTACGTACATAAAAGTTTGGAAAATCTTTAACTTTCTCTCAACCATAAATGTTTAAATTTGAGACATGCAAAAAATAGCCATATTTATTATTCTAGGAGTATTTGCCATAGTGGCATTCATTTATTTTTCATTCGATGGGATAGCACCTAATCGCGACTTTCCGGGAGCCAAAGCAGTGAAGATAGATCAACAGTGGAATATGCCAATGTTGCTGGAAGAGATATCAGGAATTGCTTGGATGGATAAAGAGAGAATTGCTTGTGTGGAAGACGAAGAAGCCATCATTTTTATATATAATTTAAAAACATCGGAAGTTGAACGCCAAATCGTATTTGGTGAAGATGGTGACTATGAGGGGATTGCTTTAGTTGGTGAGGATGCATATGTCTTGAGAAGTGATGGAACTATTTTTGAAGTTCTTAATTACCTCACCGAAGAAAAAGAAGTGAATGAGATAAAGATTGTTTTTTCTAAAACTTATAATTTTGAAGGTATTAGCTTCGATAAAAAAAGAAATAGGTTAATACTTGCGATTAAAGATAAGGCCGAAAAAGAGTACAAACCTATATATTCTGTCGATCTGAAAACCAAAAAATTGGAAGAGGAGCCAGCATACAAGATCAAGTTTGATGATCCTATATTTGATGATCTCGATATAAAAAATAACAATCACCTAATTCAACCTTCAGAAATTACCGTAAACCCAAAAACAGGAGAAATATATATTTTAGAAGGAACCAATCCCAAATTATTGATCCTTTCGCCAAATGGAAAACCCAAAAAATTACATGTTTTCCAAGAAGAACAATTCCCACAACCTGAAGGATTAACTTTTGATGATCAAGGAAATCTTTATATCTCGAATGAGGGAGCCGGTGGAATGGGAAATATTCTTAAAGTGAGTTTATAATTTTTTATCCTTTTTGAATTTTTAGAGCAACTGCTTGTACTTCATCTAAAACTCTAAGTAAATTTTCGCCCCATAACTTGGCGATCTCCTCTTCTGTATACCCTCTTTTCACCAATTCTAGCGTAACGTTATAACTTTGTGATGCATTTCTCCAACCTTCTACACCACCTCCACCATCAAAATCGGAACTAATTCCTACATGGTCGATCCCAATCTTTTCAACCATATAATCTATATGATCTACATAATCTGATACATTTACCGGGGTAATAGTTTTACGTAATTCTTGAACATCATTAGCAGCGGCAGTCACTATTTTTTGATAATCGGCATTGTACAAATTACGTTGGTCTTTATCTAAAATTCTTATACTATCCCTGGTTAGGATCTTGAACCCTACTTTTTGAGCTTCATCAGCATAAATTTTATCTTGAGCGGCATAATATCTGCTGTTTTTTCCAGCATTTACATAAGAACTAAACGCAACTGTTTGTACAACTCCACCATGTTCCTTGAAAAGCATCAATAATTCGTCATCCAAATTTCTACTATGCTCACTTATAGCACGTGCAGATGAATGTGAAGCGATTAAAGGTGCTTTAGATAATAGAAACATTTGCTTGATAGCTTCTTTGGAAGGATGTGAAACATCTATCATCATTCCTAATCTGTTCATTTCTACAACAGCCTTTTTACCTAAATCACTTAAGCCATTATGCAACCAATAACCCTCAGCTTCACCAGTATTAGAATCGCTTAGCTGGCTATGCCCATTATGCGCTAAAGACATATACCGTGCGCCTCTATCGTAAAACTCTTTTATTCTCGAGAGATCTTCCCCAATGGGATACGCATTTTCTACACCGATCATGGAAACTAATTTTCCTTCATTTACCAGTGCTCTAACTTCAGCAGAACTTGTGGCAAGCCCTATTTTATCGGGTGCAATTTCCTCTGTCAGCCTATGTATAGCTTCAAATTTAGAGATGGCATTTTTATAAGCCTTTGCATATCCATCTTCATTTAATTCGCCTTGCCCGGTATACACTATAAACCAAGCTACATCTAAACAACCCTCCATCATTTTGGGTAGGTTTACTTGTGTATTTAGATCTTGGGTATAATTATTTTCAGCAGTAAAATTATCTATATCTATATCATTATGAGTATCAATAGTAATAACCTTTTCGTGTATTGCTTTTGCCTTTTTCCAAAGTTCAGATTGTTCTTGTTTCTGGCTATAACCAAAACTTGAAGCAAGTAAACTTAATACGATAATTGATGGTTTAGTCATGGAAAATTGGAGTTTTTAATTTTCTGCTGAAATTTACTCATTATATTTTACTTAGCTCTATTTTTTTATATATTGGATGGTATTTTCGTTTAAATTTGCTCGGTTTTAATCATAATAAATGAAGAAATTAATAGTGGTAAATCATCCTGAAAAATGGAATATAGCAGTAGATAATATTGCCGTTATTTCTTCTCAGGACTATCTCACCAATCCAGAATATTCCCAACTTAAAAAAGCGAGAGTTTTTAATCTTTGTAAGGATTATTCTTATCAATCTAAAGGGTATTATGTTTCCTTGCTTGCAGAAGCTAGAGGTCATCGTGCTATTCCCACAGTTAGTAATATTGTAGACCTTCGAGAGCCTAAACTAGTTAAAATAGTATCAGATGATTTTGACGATCTTATTCAACAAAGCCTTAAAAATATTAAATCTCAGGAATTTATTTTGAGTGTTTATTTTGGACAAAACGTAGCGCAAAAATATAAAGAACTGAGCTCGATGTTCTATAGATCTTTCCAAATCCCATTTTTGAGAGTACATTTCAATTTTTCTACTAAATGGAATATAAAAAGTATTCGCGCAATCTCTGAATCTGAAATTCCAGCGGAACATAAGGAAAGCATGTATTTATTTGCGTCTCAATATTTTGCCAAGAAGAGATATGATACTCTTAAAACCAATACCGCCACCTATGACCTTGCTATCTTGGTTGCTCCGGGAGATCCGGCTCCTCCCAGCAATGCTAAAGCCATTAAAAAGTTTATAGAAATTGCAGAAAAATTAGATTTTTATGCGGAAGTAGTTTATCCAAAGGATCTTTCCAAACTATCATCTTATGATGCATTATTTATCCGGCAAAGCACCGAAGTGAATAATGAAGCCTACGCTTTTGCGAGAAAAGCTCAACAGGAAGAGATTGCGCTTATAGATTATCCAGAAGCTATTTTAAAATGCTGTAATAAGGTGTTCATGGCTGAAGCTTTACAGAATGCAAACATTCCTACTCCAAAAACCGTGATCGTTCATAAAAACAATAAGAATGAAGTATTAAAGACAACAGGATTACCATGTGTATTAAAATCGCCAGATTCTACCTTTTCTTTTGGAGTTAAAAAAGCTACTACAGTGGAAGAGTACAATGAGCTGGTAGATAGTATGCTAAAAAAATCCGACCTTATAATTGCTCAAGAATTCTCACCTTCAGAATATGACTGGAGAATTGGAATATTAGATAATAAACCATTTTTTGCATGTAGATACTATATGGCAAAAGACCATTGGCAAATATATAATTGGGATGCTTCCGAGAAAGATGATCAAGATGGAAATGCAGATTGTATGGCAATAGAAGATGTGCCAAAAAAAATTATAGATGTTGCACTTAAATCTGTTAAACTTATGGGAATGGGATTGTACGGGATAGATGTGAAAGAAGTAAATGGAGAACCTTTAGTGATCGAGATTAACGACAATCCTAATATTGATTTTGGAGTAGAAGATGGTTTTTATGGAGATCAAGTATACATCCAAATTATAATGGCATTAAAGAATAGATTAGAAAAAAGTAAATAATGAGTTACCACCTTTTTGAAGTTTATGGAATAGAATTGGAGTATATGTTGGTTCAAAGATCTATTTTGAAGATAACTCCAATTGTAGATAAATTGATGCAGCTTAAATCTGGGGAAATAACTTCAGATGTTTCGAATGGTAAAATTGAATGGAGCAATGAGCTTGTTGCCCATGTGGTTGAACTAAAGACGAATGGTCCTACTAAACACTTAGAAGATCTTGATCTTTTATTTCACCAAAATATTAAGGAGATCAATAAATTGCTAATTTCTGAAGATGCCGAACTTTTACCAACTGCAGCCCATCCTTTAATGGATCCCGAGACAGAGATGAAACTTTGGAAACACAATTATAGTGAGATCTATGCTTTATATAATAAAATTTTCGATTGCAGAGGTCATGGTTGGGCAAATGTGCAAAGTATGCATCTTAACTTGCCTTTTTATGGAGATGAAGAATTCGAGAAACTTCATGCCGCTATTCGCATTTTACTACCTATAATTCCTGCTTTAAGTGCAAGCAGCCCCATATTTGATGGTAAGAGTACTGGTTTTATGGATTCCAGAATGAATGTGTATAAAACCAATCAAAAGGAGATCCCGGAAATGACAGGTAAAGTGATTCCGGAAAAGGTTTTTGATAAGGAAAGCTATATCCGTGAGATATTTGATCCCATTAATAAAGCTATCGCTCCTTTTGACACCAACAAGATACTGGATAAACATTTCCTAAATTCCAGAGGAGCAATTGCACGTTTCGATAGAAATGCAATAGAGATTCGGGTTATAGATATTCAGGAATGCCCAAAAGCAGATCTTGCCATAGCCATACTTATTATAGAAACTTTAAAAATGCTGGTTTCGGAGGAGTTGGTTTCTATAGACGATCAGAAAAAATGGCATGAAGATGATCTTTTTTCAATTTTTAATGATGTGATTGAAGATGCAGAAAACACTCAAATAACAGATCTTAAATATTTGAACTTATTTGATGTGAAGGAGGAATGTATTGCCAATGAATTATGGGAAATGATCTATCATAGAGTGAAAGATAGTATTTCTATAAA
Organism: Gillisia sp. UBA3175; assembly: GCA_002364325.1. Lineage (GTDB taxonomy): Bacteria > Bacteroidota > Bacteroidia > Flavobacteriales > Flavobacteriaceae > Gillisia. Next base: position 1,062,698 of record DEXV01000003.1, on the reverse strand, counting down.
ACATAGAAAAAGCATTGAATTTTTATTGGATAAAGGAAGTTTGTCATCCAGAATATTAAAAGGAATTTCTAAGGATAATTCAGAAAAAAATATTAAAGTAATTTATTCTAAACTAGCCGAATGTTTACAAACCAATACTTTTTATAATCCTTGAAACTAGTTTTTACATGTGAGCACGGTGGCAACGATATTCCTGAAAAATATTTCGATATTTTTAATCATGGATTTGAAGCCCTGAATTCACATAAAGGATTGGATTATGGTTCGTTAGATCTATTTAATTACTGTGAAGATTTAAGTGATTTTTCAGTTAAAAATAGTATGAGTAGACTTTTAATAGAATTTAATAGATCTTTACATCATCCTAAGTTGTTTTCAAAATATAGTGCTTCCTTAAGCGAGAAAGCAAAGCAGCTCATTTTAAAAGACTATTACAAACCCTATAGAAATAAGGTTAGTAAGAAGATATCACAATATATAGAAAAGGGAGAAGAGGTAGTTCATCTTTCATTTCATAGTTTTACACCAGTTTTAAATGGAGTAATTCGGAATACAGATATTGGGATCTTATATGATCCTTCAAGAATTTCAGAAAAAAAATATTCACATGTGCTAAAGGAATTTCTTCAACTGGAAGATCCCGACCTTCATATAAGATATAATTATCCTTATTTAGGAAAGGCAGATGGATTTACAACTGCTTTGAGAAGGGAGTTTCCAACATTGTACAATGGAATTGAACTGGAGGTTAATCAGAAATTCTGTTTAAATAACAAGTTTCCGGAGCCATTAAAGAAAACTATTTTTAATGCTTTAATTAATATCAAAAAAAAATCTCACAATAAATAATTGCTAAAAAGCAAAATATCTATTGTGAGATAAGTGATTCTAACTAGAAAACTTATTTAATCTCTACCACTTCAAGATCAAAAATAAGATCTTTTCCTGCTAATGGATGATTTCCATCTACCACGATCGTATTTTCTTTAACTTCAGCAACCAAAAGATTCATTTCTCTTCCATCTGGTCCTTTAGATACAAGTCCCATTCCTACTTCTGGAGCAATCTCTGGGGGTAACTGGCTTTTTTCAACTTCTTGAATAAGCTCTTCTCTAGGTTCCCCATAAGCTTCTTCTTTAGAAATATTAATGGTTTTCTTCTCGTTCAATTTCATATCGATAAGTCCATTTTCAAATCCTGGGATCAATTGTCCTTCACCTAAGGTAAATTCAATCGGATCTTTTCCTTCAGAACTATCAAAGATTTGTCCATCTGCTAATTTTCCAGTGTAATGTACTTTTACCGTATCATTCTTTTTAACTTGACTCATAATGTGTTTTTTCAAAGTTCAATAAAATACAAATTTCAATTATTGCAATTTGTATTTGTTATTTATTGTTGTTATGCATTAAAGTGCCATAACCAAGCCAAAGTCTGAAATGATTTTATTTGAACAAATAATCTTAATCCCTAGTAAGAATTTTGAGGCTTAAAGACAACAATAGCAGTAAACACTGGTATTTTTTGTAATTTTGTTTGTAAGAATGCAAAAATTGCAGGTTCATACAATAATCGGAAAATATGTCAGTTATTATTTTTATTCTAAAAATTAGAGCTATGACTAGAGTTTTTCTAGAATTGACATCGCTGAGTATGCTTACCTTTTTTATGACCTTTTATATAAGTTGTAAAGTTCCAGAATCTGAAAGTGCAGATGTGATGGACTGGAAGACAATCAAGGTCACTGCTAGCGCCTACAATTCTAAAGCTAGCCAGAGTGAAGGAAATCCTAGAATCACGGCTTGGGGAGATACCTTATCTCCAGGAATGAATGTTATTGCAATTTCTCGGGATCTAATGAAAAAAGGTTTGGAATATAATACGCCAGTAAAGATTGATGGTCTCTCCGGAATTTTCTTTGTGAAAGATAAAATGCATCACCGCTGGAAAAATAAGATTGATATTTATATGGGTAACGATGTTAAAAAGGCTAGAAATTGGGGGAGAAAAAAGATAAGCATTCAATACCTTATACAAAAGGACAGTATTACTGATGAAACTTCTAAATAACTTCAATTTAAAATCTTAATACATATTTGCTTTAGTAGAATTTAATTCTTATTATTTTCCTGTAATTTCGGACTTTCGAATTTATTTATATTAGGAATAGCAAAAAAGCTCAATGAAAGAATATATAATCGATTTCTTAAGGAAAATTGAATCTATTTTAAGAGATAAATTTCACCAATACAATTCCAAACTTCCTTATTTAATTTCCATTATTTTGGCTTTGATCATTGTGGTGGTAGGTATAAATGTTTTTGTAGAATTAACTAATGCCTTGAACAGTGATCTGGTTGCTAATTACGATTCAAGGATCACAGCTTATGTAATTACTTATAGGACACCCGAATTAAATAATATTTTACAATTTATCACCAACCTTGGAGATCTCTATGGTTATATTGCTGTAACTACAATATGTTCATTATTTTTCTTTTTGAAATTTAAGAATTGGAGATATGTAATTCAGTTAGTATTTGTGATCATTATTTCGGGACTTTCTAATCTAGCATTAAAAGAAGTTATAAACAGGGCAAGACCAACAGCAGAACATTTAGTTTCGGTAGAAACCTTAAGCTATCCCAGCGGTCATGCTATGAGCGCAACCGCATTTTACGGATTTTTAATCTATCTATTTTACTTTCTGAAAATTAATCGCTGGCTAAAAATTGGCTTAATAGCACTTTGCTCTTTCTTAATAGTAAGCATCGGAATAAGCAGAATTTATCTTGGAGTTCATTTCCCATCAGACATCCTAGGTGGCGTAATTGCCGGAATTATTTGGGTAATGTTTTGTGTACTCATTTTTAATATTATAGATCTTTTTAGAAAACAAGAAGAACGCAAACCTAAAATTTCGAAAGAAGAGAATTAGATGAATTAGATATTTGGAATTATTTTAAACCAAGATACCCTAGTAGGATCCAAAGTATAATAAAAACTATTACAATCCCGAAGCAACCACAGCCACCACCAAATTTTTTAGCTCCCCAACCTGCAAGTAATGCTCTTAATATATTTTTCATCTTTTTTTGATCTTTTAATTTAGATAAAAATATAACTAAGGCAGAAAGTGGCGATTCATTTTAAGACAACTTTAATTCAAAGAAAATCAACAATTTTATAAAATTTTTATAATTGAAGCTTGTAAAATTATTTAAATTTGTTAAAATTAAATTTTATGCAAATTAGAGACAAAAAAGATAATGAATCCGAAGATTATATATTACAGGATAATAAAAAAACACGCTTTGGTGCCATTTTTATAATAATAATATTAATTATTTTGGTAGCTGGTGTAGCCATGACTGGTGTGTTTTTTGATTATTGGTAGAGATTTCTTGATATTATCAAGAAATTTTAATTTCGTTTAGTAATAAGAATGCTTGATTTATATACTCCTTCTCAAGGAACAATGCAAAGTAATTCGAGGTAGAAATCATTTCGAAAACAGGAATCCCTTCATAAGCTAAAAGTTTAAAAATATAAAAGTATAGACCTACAGTTTTAGAGCTATTCTTTGGTAGAGCAATGGTGATACTAGATAGATCACTTTTTACTGAGACTAATTTTTCTCCTTTAAATATTGTTGCAACCGTATCTTTAAGATCATTAGATACAAGAATATTACTTTCTTGATAATTGCTGGAGTAATTAAGATAAACTCCAATATCATCTTTAACGGTATTCATTAATGTTGCTTGATTAGCCAGCAGTGAATTAGAGTTTAAATAAGTGAATTCTGTTATTCCAGAGCGAACTACAATATCTCCCATTTCTCTCCAATTACTATTCTTTATAAGATTACGCTGTGGTGCATATCTTCTTAAAGCCATTATTATGGAACCTTGTTTAACAGGCTTTCTTAATGTTTTTTCCACTTCCGGTTGCAAATGTTCTGCGAGAGCGCTAAAGTTAATCAGGTCTTTGGATAAAGCATCGTCCAAAAATGGCTGATGTCTTAAGATATCATGGATACAGGAAGTAATGGTGTTCATTGTTAAATAATATACATTTTGTACAAATATATATAAATTCTTCTCATTTTTTTAAAAGCTGAATTAGTATATGTACTTATGCATTTTTAAATAAAAAAGTGATGAAGGTTTTAAAATTTGGAGGAACTTCTGTTGGTTCTAGCAATAGCATTAAAAATGTGAAAAGTATTATCCAGTCTATAGATGGACAGAAGATCATTGTTCTTTCCGCCATGTCTGGAGTAACGAATTTGTTGGTAGAAATTTCTGACAATATACATTTAGGAAACCAAACTGATTTAATTAGATTAGAAGAAAGTCTTAAGAACAAGCATTTAGAATTGGTAGAAACATTAATTCCGCAGTCAGAAATTAGATCTGTTGTATTGCAAGGATTAGAAAAGTTATTTGCTGAATTCCATTTGTTAATCCATGGTGAATTTTCAGAAAATAGTGCTAACCAGATCTTGATATTTGGTGAAACCTTAAGCACTTATATATTTAATGAGTATTTAAGATCTTGTAACATTGCTTCCATATTACTAAATGCAAAAAAATTCATGTTTGTTGGCAATCTTGAAAATCCAGATACCGCTAAAATCAATCAACACCTTCAGCCTTTTTTGAAAAATATCTCCGAAGATGCTATCTATATTACTCAAGGCTTTGTGAGAATAGATAAATTCAACAGAATTAGTACTTTAAAAAGGGGTGGAAGCGATTATACAGCAACTATTATAGGTGCTGCAATAGACGCAGAAGAGGTACAGATTTGGACAGATATCGATGGGTTTCATAACAACGATCCAAGATATGTTGCAAATACGCATCCCCTTTCTAATTTAAGTTTTGAAGAGGCAGCGGAGTTGGCATATTTTGGAGCTAAAATTTTACATCCTCAAACAATTTCCCCGGTTATAGAAAAACACATCCCTATTTATCTTAAAAACACTTTTACGCCAGAATTACATGGAACCAAGATATCATCAGAGATACACAGCAAAGGTTTAAAAGCAATTTCCGCAAAAGATGGGATTACCGCTATAAAAATAAAATCGAATAGAATGTTGATGGCTCATGGTTTTCTAAAGAAAATTTTCGAGATATTCGATTTTCATGAAACTGCGATCGATATGATCACAACTTCTGAGATCGCCATTTCATTGACCATAGATGACACCAAGAATCTAGATCTTATTTTAAACGATCTGGAAGAATTTGGTGAGATCACAGTAGAAATGGAGCATAGTATTATTTGTATAGTGGGGGAAGGACTTATTGAAGATGCAAATACCTATAAACTTTTTGAGATATTAAATGAGATCCCGGTGCGTATGATCTCTTATGGAGGAAGTTTAAATAATGTTTCTATTCTAGTAGCTTCAGAAAACAAGGTTTTTGCATTGAAGGCATTACACCAAAAATTGTTTTCCTCTAAGCCAGTAGCGATAGGGTTAAAGTTTTAAAATTCTAATTCTTAGAAAAATCCTGTTGTGAAATGTCTGAGCGTAATCGCTCTAATTCGTTCTTGATCTGAATATATTTAGACAGATGTTGCGTGCTTTTTAAGGAATGATGCATAAGCATACTTCCAATAAAATTAGTTTCTCTATGAGCAGATATATTTGAAGCTATTTCTTTTAATCGTTTCTTGAATATAGTTTGGAAAGTTTCTTTTTTAAAGCGTTCTTCAATAATAGTGAATCCCTTCTCTTGGAAATTTAACCAAACTTCTTTATTATTATAAAGAGCAACTGCTGCTTTTGCAAATTCCTTTGGAGTATCTGCAATATAACCGCTCCAAGGTAGATTCCCATTCATTCCTTCTGCCCCTAGCGATGTTGTTACATTTGGAGTTCCACATTGCATCGCTTCTGCTAATTTTCCTTTTAAACCCGCTCCAAATTGTATAGATGCCAAGCTAACTCTGGCATTTTTCACCACCTCTTCGGCATTAGCCGCCCAACCTTTAACCAAGAAATTCTCTTTAGAATTATTTAATTGTAAAATACCTTGCGTAGGATAAGCTCCATAAATATGAAGCTCTGCTTCTGGAAGCACTTTCCTTATTAGTGGCCATATCTCTTTTTTAAGGTTATTCACCGCATCTACATTTGGCCTATGTTTAAAATTCCCGATACTTATGAAATGCTTGCGCTCTTCAAATGTGGGAAGTGTTTTTTTATCTGAAGTAGGTACCATCAGAAATGGGAGATACAATAATAAATTATTTTGAATGTTGAATTCATTTGAGAGCAATTTCATTTCTTCTTCAGAAATGATTAAAGTGAGATCGCATCTATAGATACTAGCAATTTCACGTTTCGCTAATTCTGAATTCTTAATAGACCCTTTTTCAATATTTTTCTCTCCCCGAAAATTTCTTAGAAAATGAAGGTCTTCAGTATCTAAAATTTTAATGGATTTAGGACTATACTGGCTTACTCTCCAGCCAAATTGTTCTTCCATCATAAATCTATCGAAGAGTACAATTTCTGGCTTCAAATCTAATATAAACTCGTTAAAACTTGAATTATTCAATTGGATCTTTTCCGAAGAAATACCAAGTTCTTCAAGATTAACCATTTTTTCTGAAGGCGCTGCAGTTGTCGTAAAAATAACGCGGTAATCGTTACTAGTGAAATATTCTAATATTTGAAGTATCCTTTTGCCAGCTGCAGAAGAGTTGGGCTCTGGCCATACGTAACCAATCACTAGAACATTTGCCATATTTTTTCTAACAAAAATACTAGATTAAATTGATAAGACCCAACTCACTCACTTTAAAAACTTCCTGAAAGCAGGAGGGAAGCCACTATCCAAAGAACTAGAGATACTGCACCTCCAATTATTAAAAAGTGCTTGAACTTATACATTCCCATTCCATAAATAAGTGTATTGGTTTGGTATCCAACAGGAGTGAAAAAGCTAAAGTTAGCAGCAAACATAATAGCTAGAATAAAAGGTTTAGGATCTGCTTTCAAAGAGGTGGCAATAGTAATGGCAATTGGCGTAATTATAATGGCAGTAGCATTGTTAGATACAAATCCGCTTAAAATCATAGTAACTAAAAAGAGCACTCCTATGATCATAATATTAGATTGTTCTGTAAATAGTGCCAGTAAATTACTAGCAATCCACAAATCTGCACCACTATTACTCATGGCAATTCCCAAGGGAATCATTCCAGCCAAAAGAAAGATCACTTGCCAATTAATTTGAGAATAGGCTTTTCCAAGGTCCAAACATTTTAAAAATAGCATTAAGAAAACTCCTACTAAGGCACTTTGGAGAATTGGGAAAATTGAAAACGCAGAAAGTCCTATAACTATAATTAATATTGCAAGGGAGATATATCCTTTTGATTTGCGTTTTACTTCAATCTCCTGATGCTGTTGAAGAATGGTAACATTATCTAATTTACCTAATTCTGATAATGCTTTGGCCGAAACTTCCACCAGAAGTCTGTCTCCCACTCGAAGTTCGATCTCATCCCTCTTTTTTCTAAAAACCCGATCCTCAGGATGACGAAAACTGTTTCTTTTTTTAATAGCAAGAGGAACCGCTCCTTGTAAATCAAAATTCCCTACCGTTTTAATTGATTTCCCAATAAGTGGGGAATTAGGGAGCATTAAAATTTCAACTACCTGAATATTATCCTCTAATTCTTCGGCATCTGTTATAGGTAATGTAAATTTTTTACTTACTTCCTTAATAACGGAAAATCCTTTGTCTTCCTTCAATTTAACTAGATTTTCCAGAGTACATCTAATTAAAAGCTGGTCTTTTTCTTTGAGGATGGTATATTTTCCTGGTCTGTCATTGATTATTCCATCTCGATTAAGTCGCAAGATCTCAATATCCAGATTATCATGAAAAAAGGTATCGGTGATTTTTTTACCAATTACATTCGAACCTTTTTTCACCTTTACCTTAGTGATGTATGCATCCAGATTATAATCCTTGTCTAGATCTATCTTTCCTTTACTCGGTAAAAATTTATAAAGTAATGTTACAGTTATTGTTGTAATTATAAGGAATATAACTCCATACCAAGTGAATTCGAAAAATGTAAATCTATCTACTCCTTTTTCTATAGCAATTGCATTAACAATAAGATTGGTAGAGGTTCCCATCAGTGTACAACTTCCACCAATAATACCTGCAAAGGAGACTGGTAATAATAATTTTTCACTGGGAATATTATATTTTGCAGAAAGCTCTGTGATTACCTTTATAAAAACAATCACGACTGCTGTAGTATTTATAAATGCCGAAATGCTTCCGGCAATAAGCATAAAGATGGGAATCATAATATAAATTGGTAAATTCTTTAAGCTTTTCAAACCATGTGATAACCAATTAATAACTCCATTGGTCTCTAATCCAATGGCAATAATCATTAATGCTAGTACCGTAATGGTTGCCGGATTTGCAAAGCCAGAGATAGCTTCTTCTGGAGTGATTAGTTTGGTGAGAAGTAAACTCACCATAATAAAGAACGCTATTTTATCTACTGGAAATACTTCTAAAGCGAATAGAATTATTACAATTCCTAAGATGATAAAAACTAAAATAATTTCAATAGTCATTCCCTATAATATTATATGAAGTAAGAGGATATAGGGCATTCTAAATTAGATAGTTGAAACTGTTTGTAAGTACTTAACAACTTAGAATATTATTAATGTAAGACTATATCTTGTATTTTTCATGTCTTTCTTTAAGCATTTTACAGTTAAGTTCTTTCCGATTATTAAGTACCGTTTTACCAAACCACGTGTGGTATCGCTGAGTTTCTAAAAAATCTACATTTAAAGCAAACCACTCTTCATCAGAAAATTGTTTATCAAAAAATATTTCCCATTCTGCTCTTAAACGCTCATTTCGGAAGATATAGCTCTCTAAACCTAGGTGATATAGATCTGCATCACAAATAATTTTTTCAGCTTTGTTTTTGGGTCTCTGTGGCATTTTTGTAGCCATGATGCAATTTTGAACGATCTCTATCTTGTTTTCAGGATAATCATGCTCCTTTAGAAATTGGGTAGCATAAATCACACTTTGCTCTTCATGATTCATATAAGTATCTGCCATTCCAGTATCATGGAATAATACAGCAAGCAGAATAGGTTCAAGTTCAGATCCAAAAACTTCTTCATAATTGGCAATAGTCTTTACGTATTGATAAACATCCTCTGTATGTTGCACACTATGAAAAGGAAGAGTCTTGCATCGACTATTTGTTAAGAAGTCCATGCAATGATCATAAGTTTTAGAAACTAGGTTTACTTTGCTAAATCCTTTTAAAAAGTTCAATGCCATCTGTGAATTATATATCAGTTCTTAAACCTCTTAAAGGTTTTTACTTAAATGATTATGTGGTTCATAAAATTACAAGATTTCAAGTAATACTTCATTGAAATAAACTTTTTAACCTTTTATTATGCTATCGTTTTTGTTTCTGAAATATTATAATTTTTACTTTGAACTCGCAATAGTTTTAAGTAGTTATTATATTAAATGTTTCCTAAATTTCTAATACACAAAAAATGAGCAGAGGATTTGTAAAAGAAGATGATCAAGAGGAGGCGCCATTTATTCCGCCAAGATCTGCATTGCCCATAGGTGTTATAAATTATGTTACACCATTGGGACAGGAGTTGCTGCTAAAGGAACGCAACGAACTGGAAACTGAAATTTCAAATTTAAATATTGAAGAAGGAAAAGAGCGCAGACATTCTTTAGCAGTGTTAAACGGAAAATTAAATTTACTGAATGAACGAATTCATTCAGCCAGAATTTTAAAACCAGATGAACAATCTATAATTGAAGTTAGGTTTGGAGCTAAAGTAAAATTCAAGTTCTTAACTGGTAAACAAGTTGAAAGTATTCAGGAATTTCAAATTGTTGGAGTAGATGAAGCCGATATTAAAAAGAATAAAATAGCTTTTGTGGCACCTTTAGCGAAGGCATTGACAGGAAAAAAAGTTGGGGAGATTGCCGAAGTATTTATGGCAGGAGCAATGCAGCAATTAGAAATAATAGGCTTCAGTTATTCTTGAGATTCTTGAATCTTTAGTTCTAATACAAATTCCAGATCATCTACAATATCTCCAAAATCTGTAGGTTTAATTACAAATGGAATTTCTGATGGATTAGCAAAGTATCCAATATTAGATTAATAAATTATAACGAGCTTTAAAACACTTGTAATTAGGGGAAAGCGCTTCTTTGTCCAACTTAGAAAGAGAAATTAACATGTAGGAATAATTCCTACGTTCTACTGAATTATTTTATATTGGAATAAGTTGAATTATTTATGCTAAGCGTTCCCTTATACTATAGAACCAATTATTTTGTAACTTATCTGCATAAAAAATCAAAACTATGAATAACACTTACACAACAAGTTTAAATCTTCAAGTAACAGATTATGGACTTTTATTTCTAAGGGTTTCTATTGCTGCCTTAATGCTTGGCCATGGAATTCCGAAACTGTTTATGCTTTTTGGATCTCAGGAAATATCTTTTGCAGACCCTATTGGAATTGGGCAAACCGCTACACTAACACTTGTAGTTTTTGCCGAAGTTATTTGTTCTTTGCTAATAGCTTTTGGTTTAGCTACTAGATTGGCATCTTTTATTCTTTTATTTACTATGGCATTTGCATTTTTTGTAATACATGCAGAAGATCCATTCCAAATGAAAGAACTAGCTTTAATCTATTTAGTTATTTACACTTTTATTACTATTACTGGGAGCGGGAAATATGCTTTAGATCATTATTTATTGAAGAGGTAGGCTTATAATCTTGTGTTAAGGGAAGGGCTATTTCCCCTAAAAAGAAATAGTTTTAATTAAAACTGATAAATATGAAAAATTTAGGATTGCTAGCCACTTTAAAAGCAAAAAGTGGAAAAGAAATGGAAGTTGAAAATTTTATAAAGGAAGCTGTGAATCTGGCACGAAAGGAAGAAAAGACTATTACTTGGTATTCCTTTAAAATAAATCACAACACTTATGGTATTTTTGATACTTTCGAAAATGAATCGGGAAGAGATGCTCATTTAAATGGAGAAATAGCTTCGGCGCTAATGGAAAAGGCTTCAGAACTATTAAGCGAATCTCCAACAATTGAGAAGGTAGAAATTCTATCTGCCGTATAAATATCGTTCGAATAAATAAAAAAAAAGCCTAACATCAATTTATGTTAGGCCTTTTTGTTGTTAATGTTTCTATTATTTAGACTCCATTAATGCAAAGAACTTATCTAGATTTGGAATAATTACAATTCTAGTCCTTCTGTTCTTAGCCATGTTATCTTTATTAGTGTTTTCTACTAATGGCACATAACTGCTTCTTCCGGCTGCAATCAATTTGGCTGGATCAACTTTATATTTGTCTTGTAAAAGTCTAACTATAGAAGTAGCTCTTCTAACACTTAAGTCCCAGTTATCTTGAATATGTGACCCAGGAACTAGGGTTTGAGAATCTGTATGACCTTCAACCATAACTTCCATGCTTGGCTCAGAGTTTATAACTTCAGCAAGCTTTTGCATAAGGTTATTTGCTTTATTATTCAATCTATAGCTTCCGCTTTTAAAAAGTAATTTATCTGAAACATTGATCATTACCACCGTTTTATCTACCGTGATCTGTACATCATCACTTTCAGAATCGTCTGTAATAGATTGCTTAAGGTTATAGGATACTGCAAGATTAATAGAATCTTCCAAAGTTGTTGCTTTACTCAACTCACTCTTATCTACTTTTGCTAAAGTAGCTCGCATTTGTTTTTTTGTATTATTAGACATCGCCGTAAGATCGTTCATCTCCATTTTTTCGTCATTGGATTCTTTTAAAGAATTGATCTTTGCATTATAATCTGCCACACGAGCTTCAATAGCATCTAATTTTGCTTCAGCTTCTTCTTTTTCCATGGTAGTACGTTGTAAATTGCTTTGAGTATTAGACAATTCACTTTCTAATGCAACATACTTTTTCTTAGATACGCAAGATGTTAATGTAGCCGCAGATAATACTGTTACTAATAGGATTTTTTTCATATTGAAGTTTTAGTTAAAAGGTCTACATGTTTTTATAATATTAAATTCTAATTTTTACTAAGACCTTACTACCGTTGTTACTATTTCAATGCCATTTCAATTAATTTATATCTTTAATTTATAAAATTGAGTTTAGAAAATATATATATATTACTATAAATTATTAGTAAACAGTGATCTAAGTGACTGTTTTCATCTACCAATAGCCTCCATAACAAAATCCGTTCAAAATACTTTTTAGAATATTCAAATGGTTATTTCTGTGGAATTATTTAATAAAGTGGGAATTTACGCCACAGGTCTAGGAAAAAACTCAACGTTATATTTGAAATAACACTAGTTTCATTAACAGAAGTTTATTAATTTCAGTTATAATTACTTCTTTATTAGCTTCTTTAAAAGAATTCTTTACAATAAATTTGTTAGCTAGTTCCCTCTATAATTTGAAAACAGATAAATCCAAGAGTATTAAGTACCTTAAAATTTTAGGTAAAATTTTATTAGGACTGCTCATATTTATAATTCTACTTATTCTTTTTATTCGAAGTCCATGGGGACAAGGAATAATAGTGAACAAGGTTGTTTCCTATATTTCAGATAAAACAAATACTACAGTAAGTTTAGATAAAGCTTTCATCACTTTTTCCGGCGACCTTCAATTAGAAGGTCTTTATTTGGAGGATAAGAATGGCGACACCTTAATATATTCTAGATCCCTTGAGGCCGATATTCCTTTAATACCTATCATTAAAGGAAGCGGTTATGTAGTGAACTCTTTAGACTGGGACGGATTAAAGGCCAATATTTACCGCAAAGATTCTATTCAAGGTTTTAATTATCAGTTCTTGGTAGATGCTTTCACCACTTCAGATAGCACCGTTGTAGATACTTCAACTATTTCTAAACCTTTAAATTTAAAACTAGGCGATTTTAATTTTAAGGATTTCAAAATTTCTTTTGAAGATAAGGTTGGAGGGATCGAAGCTAATTTGCAATTGGAACAGCTTCAGTTGGAGATGGAAGAGACAGATATGGCAAATATGAAATTTAATATTTCCAAAGCCAGATTGAAAAATTCGTCCATAGTTTACATTCAAACCAAACCTTTTCCAGAATCTGAAGAAGATCCAACCTCGCCTTTACCATATATTATCTTAGAGGATTTAGAAATAGAGAATGTAATTGCTTATTACAGTTCCACTCCAGATGGATTGGCTACAAAATTAGATATCGGCTTATTAAGAACCGATATTCCAAAAATGGATCTTGCAAGCAATGATATTTTAATAGATGAATTTCTTTTAAACAATTCTAATATAGTTCTTGAAGTTACCTCTACAACAGATGAAAAAGTAGAGCAGGTTCCAAAAGATGTAAAAGCGGCTATAGAAGAATTTTCCTGGCCAGATTGGAAGATAAAGATCAACAAGGTAACATTTAACGAAGATCAATTTACTTATTTAGTAGATGGCGCTTCAGTTGAAGAGGGTATTTATAATCCAAATGCGATTGCAATTAAAGAGCTTAATTTTGAAGCAAGTGATGTTTATTTAAAAGATGAAACCGCCAGTGCAGTTATCCAGGAATTTGAATTTCAGGAAAGTTCAGGTTTAAATCTGAAACAGCTTCAAGGAGACCTAAAAGTAACAGATACAGAACTTACACTAGACGGACTTCAGCTAAAATTAAATGATAACGTATTAGAGGGGAATGCCGCTATCAACTATAATAGTATCACTCAACTTATTAATTCTCCCGAAGAAATTGATCTAAAAGCAGAGCTTTCCAATTTCGAAGCAGATTTAAAGGATCTGTTCGTTTATATGCCCGAATTGAAAAAAAATGAATATATAAAAGCATTAAGTGAAAAAAAATTATCTGGAAAATTTAATTTGAATGGCTCTGGAAGTTCCTTAAATGTATCTAATGCTTCAGTTAATTGGGGAAATAATACTTCACTATATGCGAATGGAACTATTTCTAACCCGTTGGATGTAGACAATCTAAGTTATAACTTCAGTAATGTAAATTTTAGATCTACACGAAACGATTTAAAACGATTTGTTAAGGAAGAAGATCTAGGAGTTAAAATACCCAATGCAGTATCCTTAAAAGGAAGTTTTTCTGGAGATCTTACTTCATTGAAAACCAATTCCTATTTAACCACTTCTAATGGGAATATGAAGATGATAGGTGATTTTAATTTTGAAAATGAAATCTCTTTCAATGCCCAATTTGAAACTGTAAAGCTAGATCTCGGAAAATTGCTTGATATGGAAAACCTAGGCACTCTAGATCTTAAAATTACAACCAGCGGAAAGGGGAAAGATATTAATCATTTAAATGCGAATGTGGATGCTACTATTACTGATCTTTCCTTAAAAAATTACAACATTAAAGATCTTAAGATAAATGGGGAGTTTTTGGATGGGGAAGGACCCATTACTGCTATTTATAAAGATGAAAATTTAAATATCGACTTAAATGCATATGTAAATTTAGATTCTATTGCCACACAAATAGATCTGAACCTTAATGTTAAGGGGGCAAATCTTAATGCACTTGGCTTAACCGAAAAACAGATCACTAGTGCTCTAAAAATAAACGCTTCATTTAAAGGTAATTTGGAGAGTTATAGAGTAAATGCTTCAATTGAAGATGGCTTAGCTATTTACGATAATGAATCCTATTTACTTGGCAATGTAGGTATTTCAGCTTACGTTCTACCAGATTCCACTTCGGTAGATATTAATAATAAGATGCTGGATCTTACTTTAAGATCCAATGCAAACCCTGCAAATCTAGCAACCTCATTACAAACTCATTTTACAAGTTATCTCCATCCCGAAAAAATTAGAGACACAGCAGTGAACCCTGTTTCTGTAGTTTTAAGAGGGAAGTTTATCGACGCACCAATTTTAAGCGACGTGTTTGTTACCAGATTAGCAGAAATGGACACTATTACTATTAAGATGGATTTTAGTGAAAAAGAACGAACTCTTGCTGGCTCTGTAAACATTCCTTACATAGATTTTTGGGGTACAGAAATAGACAGTCTTTCCCTAAATGTAGATTCTGATGCTTCCGAACTTAAATTCGATTTTGGACTAAATTCCCTTACTGCCGGTCCCTTGGGAATTAAAAAAACACTTTTGGATGGTAGGATTGCCAACCGAAAACTATTTATGGATTTCACCTCTTTTGATGATAAAAAACAAATAGTACATATGAAGACAGAGATATCTGAAGCTAACGATATTTTGTACCTACATATAGTTCCAGAAGATATAATTCTCAACAATCAGTCTTGGACGATACCCGCATCCAATGAAATATCTTTTGATGAAAAAAGAATCCAATTTAAAGATTTTACTTTCTCTCACGAGAATCAGCTTATAAATTTTTATTCAGATAAGCCTGGGATTGCAAAGGAGCATATTGGAGTAAATTTCAAAAATTTCACCTTGCAAACCTTTTTAAGTTATTTAAATCCGGATGAGTATTTGGCAAAAGGTATTCTAAGTGGTGATTTGCTAGTAGAAGAACCATTTTTAGAGACAGGAATTCTAGCAGATCTTGAAATTTTAAACCTTGAGGTGTTAAAGGCTCCCTTGGGTAGATTAACTCTTAACGCGAAATCTACAGGAAGTAATAGCTACGATTTTAATCTCGCCATAAAAGATGGAAATGTAGATATGGATCTTACAGGAGATTATTTAGCAGATGAAACCGCTGCAAAATTGGATCTTGATTTAGATCTTAATAAATTCAACTTGGTAGCATTAGATGGTTTTACTGGTGGAGCGATCACCAATGGAAAAGGATTTATTTCAGGAAACATGAACGTTAGCGGCACAACCGTGGAGCCACAATATAATGGTGAGTTTAAATTTAACGATGCTCAATTTGAAGTTTCAACCTTAAATGCAAGTTTTCTCATTGAAAATGAATTGTTGAAGTTGGATAATGCCGGGATCTATTTTGATGATTTTAAAATCCAGGATGAGAATCGAAATAGCTTTGTTGTGGATGGTTCAATTTTAACTGAAACCTATTTAAACCCAAGTTTTGATCTAAATTTTAGTGCAAATAATTTTAAAGTGCTCAATTCAACAAAAGAAGATAATGATCTTTTTTATGGAGTTGCCAGTTTTGATGCCAAGGCAAAATTAACCGGTGACCTATTATTGCCAATATTAGACCTAGACCTTAAAGTGGGGCCAGACACCAATATTACTTATATCGTTCCAGAGGCAGAATTGGATATTGTGGAGCGAGATGGGATCGTGATCTTTGTTAATAGAGAAGACCCAGATGATATTTTAACAAAAACTAAAGAGGAATCTGTTGTGATTTCTGGTTACGAGGTGAATGCCAATATTTCAATAACAGATTCTGCTATTTTTAATATGGTGATAGATCAGGAAACAGGGGATAATATTCAGGCTTCTGGGGATGGAGATCTTTTATTTAGCATTCTGCCAAATGGAAGAACAACCTTATCCGGTAGAATAGAATTAAGCGATGGGTATTATGAGATGAGTCTTTATAATTTGGTTAAAAGACGCTTTGAAATTGTAGATGGAAGTTCTATCACTTGGACAGGAGATCCTTATGATGCTAATTTGGATGCAAGTGCAGTCTATAAAGTTGAAACCTCGGCAAGTGGATTAATGGCTTCTCAAATTACCGGAGCAGATCAATCTGTTGCTAGTAAATTTAGACAAGAATTAGATTTCTTGGTGTATCTAAATGTAGATGGAGAACTTATGCAACCCGTGATTGCCTTTAATTTAGATATGCCGGAAGATGAACAAGGCGCTATTGGAGGCCAAGTTTACGGCAGGGTTCAACAATTAAATCAGCAGGAGGGTGAACTAAATAAACAAGTGTTCTCATTATTAGTATTAAATAAATTTTTCCCCGAATCGGGTAGCGATGGGAGTGGTGGAGGTACAGCAACTATTGCGAGAGATAACCTAAATCAAGCCCTTTCAGATCAGTTAAATTTGCTTTCGAGCAAATTATTAGGAAAATCTGGATTGGAACTGGATTTTGGATTGGATAGCTTTACAGATTATCAAGGAGAAAACCCTCAGGAGAGGACGCAACTGGAAATTGCAGCACAAAAGAAATTGTTGGATGACAGGTTAATAGTAAGGGTTGGAAGTAATCTGGATATTCAGGGTAGTGATCAAACACCGGGGCAAAGTAATCCTGTTGTTGGAAATGTGAGTTTGGAATATTTACTAACAGAGAACGGAAGATATAGGTTGAAGGCTTTTAGAATGAATAGATTCGACAATGTAATCGACGGTCAATTAATAGTAAGTGGTATAGCACTTATTTTTACCCAAGAATTCAATAAATTCAAGGAGTTGTTTGAAAAAGCACTAATAGAAGAAGCTAAGAAAGATGAGGAGAAATAACATATTTAATAGCTATTCTACTGCACGAACGATTCTTAGAGTTGTAGGTCTGGCACTTATAATAAGCTCGATCACTAGTTGTAGTATAGAAAAATTTATTCCAGAAGATAAGCTCTTATATGGAGGAGCAGAAATTGAATTCAATGCAGAGATAGATACTATTAAGGATCTGGAAGAACTAAAACTAGAACTGAATTCAGTTTTGAAACCTGTGAAAAATAAAGAATTCTTAGGGATGCGCCCGGGACTTTATTTTTATTACAAAGCACAAAAAGAAAACCCCGGATTCATCAATAAATTTTTAAATAAAAAGCTGGGTGAGGAACCTGTTTATTCCACAAGAATAGATCAATCTCAAACAGAAAACTTGCTTTTAAATAGATTGGAAAATAGAGGTTTTTTCTTTAGTGAAGTTACCTCCAGAGTAGAAGAAGATACGGTGCAAAAGGAAGCTACTGTTGATTACACCATCAGGCTGGCACAGCCTTATTTACTGGAGCAATATAAAATAGATTCAGATAGTTCATTGGTCTATAATGATATCGCTGCAGGACTTTCTGAGACCAAAATAAATAAGGGAATGCGATTTGATCTTTCTAAACTGAAAGTAGAAAGACAGCGAATAGAATTCGATCTTAAGAAAAAGGGATATTATAATTTTAGTCCTGGTCTTTTGATCTTTGAAGCAGATACAAATCAATATGCGAATAAAAGATTTGATCTCTTTTTAAGATTAAAAAAAGATGTTCCACAGAGTACGATTATTCCTTATAAGATAACAAAGGTAAATATCCATCCTAATTATGTGATAGGTAACGATTCTATACGGAAGGATACCATTCGTTATGCCGAAAAATATTTTATCCAAGATGAAGAATATTTTAAACCAAAAAGATTAGATCCGTTTATATTATTGGAAGAAGGCCAATATTTTAGCCCAAGTCTTTCTAGCGCTACAAGTAGACGTTTATCCACTATTGGGGCTTATAAGTTTGTAAATATTAGGTATGATGAGATAGATTCTCTTTCCACAGATAGCCTAGGGATTTTGGAGGCTAATATCTTTTTATCTCCTTTAAACAAAAGAGCCATTAGAGTAGAATTACAGGCGGTGACAAAATCTAATAATTTTGCTGGTCCAAATTTAGCTTTAACCTATTCGAACCGAAACCTTTTTAAAGGTGGCGAGATCCTAAATCTTACAGGAAAATTTGGATATGAATTTCAGCTATCTAAAGGAGGAAGTCAGAACGGTTTTAATAGTTTAGAATTTGGAGTTGGAGCAGATCTAATTTATCCGAGATTGCTTTTTCCTATAAGCGTTAGTAAAGATTTCTTTAAATATGCTATTCCAAAGACTAAGCTTAGCATAGGTGCAGATTATTTGACAAGAACTAATCTATTTAGTCTTATCTCATTTTATGGAAGCTTCGGATATTTCTGGAATGCAAATAAATATGTTACCCATGAATTTAATCCTATCTCTGTTAACTATGTAAAACTTGCTAATTCCACTCAAGCATTTAAAGATATCTTAACTGCGAATCCTTTCTTACAAACTAGTTTCGATCAGCAATTTATCGCTGGACTTACTTATACGTTTACATATAATGAAATGGTGAATGTTGCCAAAACCCACCAATTTTTTACAACCTTCAATTTAGATATCGCAGGAAATACTTTAGATCTTATAAGCTCTAGTGTAGAGGATGGTTCGCCAAAAAAGTTTGCCGGATTGGAATTTGCACAATACGCAAAGGCAGATGTAGATCTTAGATATCACTTTAACTTTGCAAAGGAACAAAAGATCGCTACTAGAATATTCGCAGGTTTGGGACTTCCTTATGGGAATTCTGAATTCATTCCATACTCCAGACAATATTTCTCGGGAGGGCCTTATAGCGTTCGTGCTTTTAAAACAAGATCTTTGGGACCTGGAACCTATGTTCCTGAAGATTTAAACGAAAGCAATTCCTATTTCGAGCAGACTGGGAATATTAGATTGGAAGCTAATGTAGAATATCGTTTTCCAATTTATTCATTCTTTAAAGGGGCATTATTTGCCGATGCGGGAAATGTTTGGAACACCAACGATTCCTTGGAAGGAGGAAAATTCAGCAGTAATTTTATAAATGAATTGGGGGTAGGAGTAGGAGCCGGCCTAAGAATAGATATACAAAGTTTTGTAATTAGGTTTGATCTTGCAGCTGCGGTTAAAAGACCTACAGATGGTAAGAACTTTAATTTCGATTATCAAAATCCAGTACTCAATTTTGCAATTGGATATCCTTTTTAGTGCTGAAGTTTGATTCCATAAGCTAGATCTCCTGCATCCCCTAAGCCTGGAACAATATATCCTTTATCATTTAATTCTTTATCTACGGTGGCAATCCATAGTTTGGTTCTTTCAGGGAAATGTTCAGCTATATGTGTAACTCCTTGCTTAGAGCCAATTACAGATGCTAAATGAATTTGCTTAGGAGTTCCCATAGTTTTTAAAGCATTGTAGACATTCACAAAAGAACGTCCAGTTGCCAACATGGGATCTGCTAAAATCAACACCTTATTTTCTAAAGATGGAGATGCTAAATATTCTACTTTTATCTCAAAATCGGTTTCAGAGATTTGATGTCTATAGGCAGAAATAAAAGTATTTTCGGCTCCATCAAAATAATTTAGTAAACCTTGGTGTAATGGCAAACCTGCTCTAAGAATAGAACAAATAACAACATCTTCTTCTGGAATATTGCATTTGGAGATCCCTAAAGGTGTTTTAACATCTACATTATTATAGGAAAGCGATTTACTTAACTCATAACCTAAAACTTCACCAATCCTTTCAATATTTCGTCGGAATCTCATTCTGTCAGATTGTACCGATACATCTCTTAATTCTGAAATAAATTTATTGAGAATGGATTGTTGTTCGCCTAGATTTATTACTTGCATAGATGGATTTTTTTATAAATTTAAGTAGAATATTCTTTAACGCTAGTTTTAGAATCGATAAAATTGAAACCTTCTAAATTTGTGGTTTTATTTTTGATACTTACCTCATTCAAAATAGTTCAGTAATTTTATACTATGAAAACGTATTTAAATATTTTAATGATTGGGCTAGGTATTTCTTTAGGTTATGCCCAAGATTCGCCTACTAGATCAATTCCAATTGAGAAAGCGGGTAATTCTTCCTTACCTGTTCCTAATACACAGTCTACAATTCCTTCAACTACATCTACGAATCCATTTTTTAAATCGAAGATTAGAACATCTAGTTTGCCTTCAGAAGAAAAAGAGACTTTTAGCATGAAGACAGGAAATGACCTTTTAACAGCTGGGGATTTTATTGAAAAAAAATGGACAGAGGACAAAAGAATAAGTGAAGAGTACAGAAAGGACCAAAAGTTAGGCGATTTTAAAACTGGTGGGAATTATGTAGAGATTCTATGCAGAGATTATCAGTTTGTAGATGGAGACCGCGTTAGAGTATATGTGAATGGAAAAATGGTAGAGTCGTCTATAGAACTTCAGGCAAATTATACACCTATTCTTGTAAATCTGGAAATTGGAATAAATACAATAGAAATAGAGGCTTTAAACCAAGGATCCTCCGGGCCTAATACAGCAGCTTTTAAGGTTTACGGAGATCAAGGAGAGTTAATCACCTCGAACGAATGGAACCTGCTTACAGGAGCCAAGGCAAGTGTGATCTTTGTTAAGGAAAAATCCTAGGTTCTATATTATATAGCAAAAAAAAAATCCCGAAGTATCACTACGGGATTTTTTTTATAAAAAGTTACCTTCTAATCATCTGCAATATCTTCCATTCTTTTAACAGTGGAAATTGTATTCTTAATTTCATGTAATTGGCTGGTTAGAATTGTTTTTACTTTTGGAGGAAAATGACCTTTGCTTAATTTTTCCTCATATTCTTTAGCACTAGCTTTTTCTCCTCTAATACATTCTTCCAGAACAGATTCATCATCATTTCCGGTAAGTGCAGTTTTTATATCTATCCAAGTACGGTGTAAACTTCCCGTAGTACTACCTTCTTTAACTTTTGGATGAGCATTAAGATCATGAAGCTCTTTTTCAATTTCAGTTTTAAATCTACTTCTAATTATTGCTTGATTTTTAAAGAATTTTTTTAAACTAGGGTTTTTCACATCTTCTAATGCTTTTTTAAACCCTTTTTCCGCATCATAATTTTTTTCAAGGAGTTCGTTAAGACTTTTTACAGCTTCATGATGACTTTCCTCTCTTGCTTCTTCTCTTGTAGTTTTCATATTTTAATTATTTTGGTCGTATTTTATATAAATATACAGTGATAGGCTTAGATAAGAACTAACGAATATCATATTTTGGATGGGTTTAACAAAAGATGTTAATGATACTTAAAACTTAATTTTAATTTAATAAAATTATTCTATTGTGAAAATAAATTATCAAAATTTAATAAATGAATGATTTTATAGCGAAATTAGTAAAAGCTATATTGAAATTATAAAATAGCTTTTAGATAACTCAATACTTGAAATTATGAAAAAAGTACTTATATGTATAGATTACAATCCTACTTCAGAAATGGTAGCTGACATGGGTTATCAATTAGCTAAAAATTTAGATGCTGAAGTATGTTTATTACATGTAATTGCAGATGTTCAATATTACGGAGTTCAGTATCCAACTTTTATGGGTTACGATGGTTTTGATACAGAGATAGATTTAAATATGTCTCAAGAAATGATGAAAGTGTCTGAGAATTTTCTGAAAACCGTTAAAGAACATTTGGGTGACGAAACAATAACAACTCAAATCCAAGAAGGAAGTACCGCAGATGTAATTCTTGAATATGCAAAAAGCTGGAGAGCAGATGTGATAGTACTGGGAACACATAGCCACAGTATCTTAGAAAAGATATTTATTGGAGATGTAGCCTCGAGTATATTAAAGAATTCTAAAGTGCCTGTTTATATGGTTCCAACAAAAAAATAATATTTTTCTACCTTTAAAGATAAATAAACCCCTAAAAGTGTTCACTTAAGAAAGAGTTATAAAATATTATGGATCATATTAAATTGTACATTGAATATATTGCTAAAGGAATGGAAGCCGTGGGAGTTGTAATAATTGCCGTTGGAGGCATAATTGCAATAAGCCGATTTCTTATCTCTCAGTTAAAAGATAACAATCATTTATATGTGCGTTTAAGACAAGAGTTAGGCAAAGCCATACTCCTTGGTTTAGAAGTGTTGGTTGCAGCAGATATTATTGCAACTGTAGTTACTGAACCCACCTTAGAAAGAGTTATAACTTTAGGAGTAATTGTAATAATTAGAACATTTTTAAGCCTTTCTCTTCAGGTAGAAATAGAAGGAAAGTTTCCGTGGCAGGTTGTGCGGTCCGATACTAAACCAACAAAAATATAGAAAATATCTTCCTATACAAACCTAAAGCTGAAATAACAAGGTCATTAAATTTGTAAAGAATTCACTTGTTTTTTATTTTTTTTATATAAAATTAGTACCTTTAAGTTACTGCTAGTCAGAATATTCCCTCCGAAATATCCCCGAAATACCCCTTTTTAAATGGCAATTAATCAATTAGCAACTGCTATTGGTTTATTTATTATCACATTCATTATTTAAAACATTTTATTATGGAAATAGCGGGAAAATTAGAGAACTCACTAAGAGAGGAATTAATAAATAATATTAAGGGAAAAGTGATTTTTCCTGAAGATGAAAACTATGAGGATGCACGAAAGATCTATAATGCAATGATCAATAAGCATCCCGGAATTATTGTGAAATGTTTTGATACTACCGATGTTATAAATGCTGTAAATTTTGCTAGGGATCATAATATTTTAATTGCTGTTAGAAGCGGCGGGCATAATGGAGGAGGCCTTGGTCTTTGTGATGGGGGTATGGTTATAGACCTAACAGGAATAAAATATGTACGGGTAAATACGGAGGATAAAACAGTAAGAGTTGGAGCAGGTAATTTATGGGGGGAGGTAGATCATGCAACACATCCATTTGGACTTGCCATTCCCTCAGGGATGATCTCAACAACTGGGGTTGCTGGATTAACGCTTGGAGGTGGAGTAGGTTATTTAGCCAGAAAATATGGATTAACTATAGATAGTCTTTTGGAAGCAGATATGGTTTTGGCCGATGGCTCTTATGTTACGGTAAACGAAAATAAGAATAAAGAACTCTTCTGGGCTATTCGCGGTGGCGGCGGGAATTTTGGAATAGTTACCTCGTTTAAATTTCAGGCACATCCAGTATCTACGGTTTTTGGTGGACCAACTTTGTGGCCTATAGAACAAGTAGAAGAGATCATGGAATGGTACGACGATTTTATTGAAAATGCAGATGAAGATCTTAATGGTTTTATTGCTACGATGATCATCCCGGGACCACCTTTTCCCGAGTTTTTACACAATAAACAGTTTTGTGGAATTGTATGGTGCTACTTGGGAGATCCCAAAAATGCTGAAAAGGTGTTTAAACCTATTAGAGATATGAGACCAATCTTCGAACATTTAGGTGAAATGCCTTATCCATCCATACAAACTATGTTCGATGGATTAATGCCTCCGGGAATGCAATGGTACTGGAGAGCCGATTTTTTTAATGATCTAGGCGAGGACCTCAGGAAGCAACATAGAAAATTTGGTTCTCAAATTCCAACTCCTTTATCACAAATGCACCTATATCCAATTAATGGAGCCGCAGGTAGAAAGAAAAATTCAGATACTCCTTGGGCTTATAGAGATGCCAAATATGCAGGAGTTATAGTAGGTATAGACCCTGATCCTGGAAATGCGGTTAAGATCACCAAATGGTGTAAGGATTATTGGGAAGCGCTACATCCAAATTCGGCTGGAGGTGCTTATTCTAATTTTATGATGAATGAAGGTGAGGAGCGTATAAAAGCCAGTTATAAAGGGAACTATGATAGATTGGTGGAAATTAAAAGAAAATATGATCCTGATAACTTATTTAAAGTAAATCAAAACATTAAACCTTAAAACTGTAATTATGATAGTATTTAAAAACGAGAGAAGCCAAGTATTTTCCGCAATGCTTGTATTAATTTTCACAGCCCAATTCTCTTGGGCGCAAGATCAAATGAAAAATATTTCAGAGCAGGCTTCCGTAGTCAAGACAGATAATTCAAGTCTCAAATGGGGACCTTGCCCAGAATTTATGCCGGAGGGTTGCCAAATAGCTGTATTACACGGAGACCCGGCAAAGAATAATTTGGATATTCTATTTAAATTGGAGCCAAATTCAGATTTCCCAGAGCATTGGCATAATTCGGCAGAACGTATGGTATTACTATCTGGTGAGTTAACAGTTACATACCAAGGGGAAGAAACTAAAACTTTGAAAAAGGGGGATTATGCATATGGCCCTGCTAAAAAACCACATAGTGGGAGATGTGGGGATTCTGGTCCCTGTGTTCTTTTTATAGGATTTGAAATGCCCTTGGATGCATTTGCAGTAAATAAATGATCGATTTTTATAATCTTGGAAGCTTGATATCTAAATAGATTTATAAAAAAAATTAATAATATGAGTTGTAGCTGTTAAAAGCTTTTCGATTTATACGATTATTATTGTACTTTTACACGACGGTAATCGTATAAATACCCTTCAAGTAATCTTATTACACTCAATAAAGGTAGAGTTTATCTTTTTTGAGATATTTAGCTTTCAATACAAGTGTTTCTACGAGTTTCCAGACTGTTCATAAAGAGCAGCTATTTATAAATTAATATTTTACAGAAGAATGGCGAGACCACAAGAAAGTTTTGGCAAAAAAGAAAAAGAAAAAAAGCGCTTAAAGAAGCGTGAAGAAAAGCAGAAGAAAAAAGAAGAGCGTAAATCTAATCCTAAGAGTGGAGATTTAGAAGATATGTTGGTATATGTTGATGAAAATGGACAATTAACAGATACTCCTCCAGATCCATCTAAAAAGGTAAAGGTTGATGCAGAAAGTATTGTTATTGGTGTTCCTAAAAAAGAATATGTAGAAGAAGATCCTTACCATAAAGGTAAAGTAGAATTCTTCAACGATTCTAAAGGTTTTGGATTCATTAATGATCTAGATTCTCAAGAAAAATACTTTGTTCATATTAGTGAATTGATTGATGATGTTAAGGAAGGTGACAATGTATCTTTTGAAATAGAGCGTGGAATGAAGGGAATGAATGCGGTAAGAGTAAAAAAAGTATAATTACTTTTTCATAAATTGTCTACTTAAAGCACAATATTGTAAACAGGCTTTGTTTCGTTAAATTGTTGTTGCTCATTATAATATCATATTTTAATTAAGGTTAATCCTTTAAAGTAACCTTAATACATCGTAAACTCGTCAATTTACTTTCGAGGTGAAATTTTTTGGTTATGTCTCTTAAATTGCCATATTTACAAAATGTGTGTAACTTTAGATGATCTAATTGAAAAATATTTCTCAAATAAATTGATTGGTTTATAAATGGAAATAGAAATTCTGAACCCATCTGAAGTAAGTATAGATCACTCTTCTAAAATGCTAGAACAGCATTTAGAGGAGTTTACCTCTTTGCTAGAAAATTGCTCCAACCCCGAAGACCTTAAGCATCTTATACTTCTTAATTTTTCGGATCTGTGTGATTTCTATATTGAAGCCGCAAACATAGAATTTCAGAAAGATCCTTCTCTAAAAATAGATTCCAAAGATGGGTATCTATACCTCTATGCCTTAGCTAAGCCTTTTAAGGATATAATGTTGTTAAATAGAGATGTGTTACTACAGCTTCAAATTTCATCTCATAAGCAAAAAGAAAATTTAGTTTCAGAGGAGGCTATTCAAAGCCATTTTCTAGATTCTCAGACAATTCTTCAAAAAGCGCTAAGAGAATTTAGAATTTCTATAGAGCAGGAATATAGAACGATATCTAGGATAGAAAAAGCTGGAAAGCAGATTTCGAAAAGAATAAAACATCAACATAATCCTTGGGGAGTTTACAAACTTCAGTTTTTAAATATTCTGGAACAGATCCAGTTGATAGATACTGCCGGGTTAACCTTTTTAAGATTAATAGAGATCTTTTTTGCCATTAAAGCGCATACTAAACAATCTTACACTTATAATTTAGAAGAAACCAAAATTTCTGAACAAAATATAGAACAGATTTTAATTTCGCTTAAGGGAGCAAGAAATTACGAAGATATAACTGCAATTATTTCTGAAATTGATGGAGCTATTAAAAAAATTGAAACTTCCAGCAGAAAATTAGAGGAATTTTCGGAGATGATAGATCTAAAATCAAAATTTTTATCTAGCCTTAATTTTCCTACAGATACCAATCAGGGAATGTTGCTTATTAAAAAAATAGATTTTAACAAATCGGTAAAGAAATGGCTTGATTATGAGTTGTTACCTTTTTTAATTGATGTATGGGAAAATCAGAATAATTTGGCCTCGTATTATAAACACAGTCTTCTAAATTTAAAAAGTAGTCTGCTGCTAATTAAAAGTAATAAGACCGAGACGGTGGTTTCTTCACAAATAATAACACTCAAGGAAATAGGAAAGACTATTTCGTTAAATATTCAGAAACAAGAACATTTAATTCAACAGATTCATCATAAACTCTCCACTCAATTTTTAGCTAGTAATATTTATGGGGTAGGGGAATTTTTGGAAGTCTCTTTTCAGTCTTCGTTTACTCAATACACAAGTGGGGGAAGTGGTTTTATTTTAAAATGGTACCAAAAAATGAGGGAGACTTTACAGTCTTTAAATTCGTCTTACGAGAAATCCATTTCTTCTGCACCAAAAAATTTAATGGATCAATCTATTAATTGTATTCATTATAGGTTGCTAAAGGAGGAGAATCCTCATTACGATACACTCTTTTTAAATAAGAATTTTATTGGGGATCTTTTTTTAGTGTCCAGAATAGAAGAAGAGAATACGTTAATCAAAAGCTTTAAAGATTGGCAACAGGGTTCTAATAAATCTGCGTTGATCACAGGAAACGGTTTAAGTGGTAAATCTACTTTTATAGAGGATTTTGCTAAACAATATTTTGGAAAGGAAACCATCTTATTGCAAATCGATACCACTATAACTATTGAAGGAAGAAAATTTAAAACATCCCGAAATTTAAAAGAAGCCTTACAGGAAGTAAATAAGAATATCTATAATACAAAACCTGTCTTGATAATAGATGATCTCGAATTTTGGAGATCAGAAGAAGTTAGCTTATTAGATAATATTCGGGCACTTATCAACTTTGTACTTTCAGGATCAGATCGTGTTTTTGTTATAGTTTCCTTGTCCAACGCCATGCAAAAACATGTAGATAAGCGTTTGCCATTTTCTAATGCATTTACAACCCAGCTCGATCTTAATAAGGCCAAGTTTGAAGAGGTCTTTAAGGCTGTACTAATAAGGCATGGAGCCTCGCATAAGAAATTGGTAGATAAAGATAAGAATGAAATTTCTAACAAACAGATCGAAAATAAAGTACAGGAATTGGCCGGAAGATTTAATTACAATATTGGTGAAGTATTGCAGGCATGGGCATACAGTACAAAAATGACCAATGATAACTTAGTGATTTTCGAGGAAGCAGAATGCGCGTTCCAAGATTTCTTTACCCAAGAAGAGGTTATCATTTTAAAATATGTTTACTTATATAAATATGTAAATGAAATGTTACTGAAAAGCTTTTTGGGCAAAAGTTTTAATGTGAATTTTGATTTTGGTATCAAAAGACTAATAAGCACTAAGGTTCTCTGGAGAAATTCCAGCGGAAATTTAATATTGAATCGAGTTATTACTACAGATGTTTTTGAAATTCTAACCTATAGAGGCACTTTAAATTAGATGGAGACCATAACTTCTTTTTATACCTGGAAAGGTTTGTTTTACCTGTTTATATTTCTGTTGGCCTTATACGGAATTATAAAAGTGCTAATAACACTTATTGAAAACTCCGCTCGAAAGAATTTAGCAAGTAAAAAATTCATTTTTTGGCTTAGAAACAGTTTGTTCTTCTACACTCCCTTGGCAGTAATTGTTTTTATTCTAGGCTTCATTTCTATAAACTATATAACACACAGCATTCTGGTAGTTATAATTAGCGTATTTGGTTTTCAGTATATTAAAAATTACCTAAGTGGCATCATCTTTAAGTCTAATCCTATTGTAAATAAAGGAGCACAAATAAGATCTAAAAATATTGAAGGAGAGATCAAACGTTTAATGCATTTGGGAATGACGGTTAATACCGAAACAGGTGAGCAATATATAAATTATACTGCTATAGAAAAAAATGGTTTTACGGTAAATTCAAATAACAAAAGTAATTTAAGACAAACCATGTATTTAAGTTCTCCGTATTCCAAAGAAACCATTTTAGATATCCTATTTGATAATCCCATTTTAAATTTTGATGAAAAACCAAGTTTAAAAGAAGGTATACAAGAGGAGTTCATCCTTAAATATACCTTAGAAAGTGGTGCTACTCAAGAAGATCTTATGGCTTTTCTAATCTCTCAAAACATCCAACCAAATTTAACCCACAAAGTGAATTAAAATATGGAAATTTTATCCTCATATAATTTGATAATTGGTGTATCCTTAATTGTGATACTGTCTTTTCTATTTAATGGGTTATCTAAAAAAACCAATATTCCTGCTGTATTAATGCTTATTGCCCTAGGAGTAGGACTTCAATATCTGTTTAATTATTGGGATGCTGGAAATGTAAATTTCTTTCCAGTATTGGAAGTTTTAGGAATTGTAGGTTTAATAATGATCGTTTTGGAAGCTGCCTTAGAACTAGAGCTAAAGCGTGAGAAACTGGTCCCCATTTTAAAAGCGATGGGAATTGCACTCATAGGGCTTTTGGCTTCTGCGTGGGTTGCTGCGCTTATCTTATATAATTTTATTCCAGAAATGACCATGCAATCTGCATGGTTATATGCAACACCACTTTCTATATTATCAAGCGCTATTATAATTCCAAGTGTACTTGGATTAACAGTTGCAAAAAGAGAATTTCATATCTATGAAAGTACTTTTTCAGACATTCTGGGTATTATGATGTTCTATTTTTTAACCGGTAAACTGAATCCTGCAGAGGATGGAGGAATTATTGGTTTTAGCGGAAATTTAGTGTTAACCATTGTGATTTCCCTAGTTGCCAGTTATGGAATTATATTAATATTTCAACGTATTAAAAGTCAGGTAAAGCTTTTCTTATTAATAGGAGTACTGCTTCTACTTTATGCATTGGGTAAAAAAATGCATTTATCGTCACTTATAATAATCTTGATTTTTGGATTAGTGATAGCAAACATGAAGTTGTTCTTTAAAGGAAGGCTTTCTAAATTTCTGCATTACGAGAAAGCACATCATATTTATCATGAATTACACACGATTACCGCAGAAACAGCATTTGTGGTACGCACCTTCTTTTTTGTCATTTTTGGGTTAACTATTGCAATTGCATCTCTTTGGAACGTGAATGTGGCTATAATTAGCCTGCTAATAATTGCTTCGATCTACGGAATCCGTTTTGTATTGTTAAGGATTTTCATTGGATCAGATATTCTTCCTCAGTTATTTATAGCACCACGAGGATTAATCACAGTTTTGTTATTCTATGCAATTCCGGTAGAAGCTCAAATAGACTCTTTTGAACCTGGAATCTTGTTATTTGTAATTATTGGTACCAGTTTAATTATGACTCTTGCCATGATCTATGATAAAAGAAGATCTTCTAAGGCAATTAAACTTGCTAATAGTACAAAAGTTGGAACCACTAAATGGAAAGCACCGGTTTTGGAGGAATCTGTAAGGTAAATTAACCTTGTATTGTGATAGAAATCTCTTGTAATTAGCCACTTTTGGCAAATCTAAATAATTTGGATATTTACTACACCAAAAAATCAACAGTCTAATGAATACAGCATATAAAGTAGCAATATTAAATTTCGATACCATTTTAGAGTTACCAGATTACTGGGATAACCAAAAATATAGAGATTTACTTGGAGTGATGGATTATGGAGATATTTCTGAAATTTCTAATGCGGAACTAAAGGAGATGTGCTACATGTCTATTGCAGATCAAGAGCCTGAAGAGGCTGCAAAACTTATTTTAGGATATGTTTTTAATGAAAGGTTGAATGAGGGTCAAATAGATAATCTTTCTAATGAAATGAGGGAAGAAAAAATGTGGGAAGAATATGCTGAAATAGGCTATCATGAAGACTTTTTTAATACGGGACAAATTCTGTATGATGCCTTCAACGGAAAATTTCCTCATCCCGAAGCGGTTTATTTTGAAGTGAAGATCACTTCAGATAAATTGAAGGATCTTCTTATTGACAACAAAATTTCAGAAGCCGCACTAACAAGATTGTTAGCAAGTGGGATGCCTGAGAATACTCTTATAAATAGATTATTTACAGAACAGTTAAGTTCTGAATCCTTTGAAGAAGCAGTGAATATTATTTGGCAGATGAACACCGAGTTACAGTCAGATTCTACAGCTTTGGTAAAAGTGATCTCTTCAAAATATTTTTTC
Organism: Gillisia sp. UBA3175; assembly: GCA_002364325.1. Classification (GTDB taxonomy): domain Bacteria; phylum Bacteroidota; class Bacteroidia; order Flavobacteriales; family Flavobacteriaceae; genus Gillisia. Next base: position 1,031,554 of record DEXV01000003.1, on the reverse strand, counting down.
CAAGATTTAAAATATGTTGAAACCTTTGATGGGAAAACACATAATGATGAAGTAGCAGAAGAGGAAGATTAGGTTATAACTACTTTTATAAATGTATTTTTTATAATGATCAAGAATAGTATATATACCAGTATTCTAAATCACCTACATAAGGTAATTACTCTTTCCGAAAGTGAGCAACTAGAATTTACTAGTATTTTAGAAGAAATTAAAATTTCTAAGAAGAATTTTATAATTGAACCAGGAGATCTTGTTGATTCAGAATATTATGTGGTTTCTGGTTGTTTAGAAGCCTATTATCTGGATGAAACCGGTGATAAGCATATTATTCAATTCGCGGTAGAAGACTGGTGGATTTCAGATTTTGAAGCCTTCTTTAATAAAGTACCTGCTAAGTTATATTTAGAGACTATAGAAAATTCTACTCTTTTGGCAATTAATCGTGATGCTCTAGAAATTTTATATACCCGCATTCCTCAATTCGAAAGGTTTTTTAGAATTAAAACCACTAACGCTTTTGTATCGTTGCGCACAAGGATATTATCTACGCTTCAAAAAAGCGGAAAAGAACGTTATCTGGAGTTCTGTGAAACCTATCCAAAAATAGAGCAACGTGTTCCCAATTATCATATAGCTAATTATCTGGGTTTAAAACCAGAGAGCCTCAGCCGAATTAGAAAAGAAGTTATTTAGCTTAACTTTTTTTAACACTTCCTCCTAACTTACATCAAGTAGTTTTAATAGCTTTTGCACTAATTTTGTATTTATAAATCATCTAAATTATAATATTATGAAAAACATACTTTTTGTACTAACCAGCAATGATGAGATGGGAAGCACCGGTAAAAAGACTGGATTTTGGATAGAAGAATTTGCTGCTCCCTATTATATTTTAACCGATGCAGGGTATAACGTAGCATTAGTTTCACCCGAAGGAGGACAACCACCAATAGATCCAAATAGCGATACAGAAGATGCAGCTACAGAAGCTACTAAACGTTTCGATAAGGATAAGAAAACTCAGGAAGTTTTAGCTAACACCAAAAAATTGGAAGACGTAGATCAAAAAGATTTTGATGCTGTATTCTATCCCGGTGGTCACGGTCTTTTATGGGATCTTGTAGAAAATAAAACTTCTAAGGAATTGATTGAATCATTTTTAGCAAATGATAAACCAATTTCATTTGTATGTCATGCCCCGGCAATTTTAAAGAATATTCAGGATACTGAAGGGAATGCTTTGGTAAAAGGAAAAAATGTGACCGGATTCACCAATGGTGAAGAAAATGCAGTTCAGTTAACAGATGTTGTGCCTTTTTTAATTGAAGATATGATGAAAGAGAAAGGAGCAAATTATAGTAAAATAGGAGATTGGCAGCCTTATGCTCTGGAAGATGGTCTTTTGATAACAGGTCAAAATCCTGCATCTTCTTCTAAAGTAGCTGAATTATTAATGAAAAAATTAAAATAAAATATGAGTACCAAACAAGAATTATTACAATCATACATTTTAGGAGACTTAAGCCTATCTAACAGAGTCGTGATGGCACCTATGACAAGAGGTAGAGCAAACAATCCTGAAGACAAACCAACCGCCAGTTTACATGCTGAATATTACAAGCAGCGTGCAAGTGCCGGTTTAATTATTTCTGAAGGCTCACAAATTTCTAAAGATGCTGTTGGGTACATTAATACACCTGGAATTTATACTGAAGAGCAGATAAAAGGATGGAAGGAAGTAACCCAAGAAGTGCACAATGCAAATGGGAAAATATTCATTCAACTCTGGCATGTTGGGAGAATGTCTCACCCAGATTTTCACAATGGAAAGTTACCATTGGCACCTTCTCCAATTAATCCAAATGAAAAGTCTTATACTCCAGAAGGTTTTAAGGAAACAGTAACTCCTAGAGAAATGTCTTTGGAAGATATTAAAACTACGATTTCCGATTTCAAAATGGCAGCAAAGAATGCAGTAGATGCTGGATTTGATGGCGTTGAAATTCATTCTTCAAATGGATATTTATTTCATCAATTTTTCAATGCCACATCTAATCAAAGAAAAGATGAATATGGTGGGAGCATAGAAAACAGAGCGAAGATACTTTTTGAAGTTTTGGATGCTGTAAAAGAGGTGATCCCACAAAATAGAGTCGGAGTCCGATTAAATCCTTCTATGCATGGAATTTTTGGAAGTATTATGGATGAGGAAACGATTCCAACTTTCGATTATATCATCGAGAAATTGAATAACTATGATCTTGCTTATTTACATCTTTCTGAACCTTTCACGGATGTTTCTCATCTTCCCTTTGCAGAAACTGAAATTGCTAAACGATATAGACCAATATATAAAGGAAGCATAATTATTAATGGAGGATTTGATCAAGAAAAAGGGAATCGTGTAATAGCTAATGGAGATGCAGATATGGTAGCTTTTGGAAAGCCTTTTATTTCTAATCCTGATCTAGTAGAACGTTTTGCCCAAAATATTCCTTTAGACGAATGGGATGAAAGCACTTTTTATTCTGGTGGTGCAGAAGGATATTTGGATTACGAAACTAAAACAGAAAGAGAAGCTGTTTTGCAATAGGTTTTTCTATAAATATAAAAGCTCTTCAATTAATTTTGAAGAGCTTTTTTTATTTAGGAAAGAAAATTTTAAGCCGTTAGTAAGTATTAAAATTTCCAAGCGATAAATCTACTTTTCTTATTCCCTTGACTCATAGGAATCACCTTATAAGTTGCTTTTAATTTATCTAACTGTTTGTATATTTTTGAAAGGCTTTCCTTTTTAGAGATAAGCGAGGTAAACCAAGCAACTTGAGTCTTGAAATCTGCACTTTCCTTTATCATTCGTTTTAAGAATAAAGCTTCCCCACCATTACACCATAACTCGTTAGATTCTCCACCAAAATTCAACGGACTACCAATCTCTCTTCCTAAATTCTTAGTTTTTCTTCTGCTAGTTTTGGCAGCTTCCTCTTTCGAAGAATGAAAGGGAGGGTTGCACATGCTAAAGTTGAAATATTCACCTTTCTGGATAATTCCTTTAAACATATTCGAATGATCATCTTGATATCTTATTTCGATATTCTGACTTAGCTTTTTAGTGGTGTTAATGTTATTCTGCGCCGCAACTACTGCATTTTCATCAATATCTGCGCCTACCATTTTCCAATGATAAATACTGTTTCCTAAAATAGGATAGATACAATTGGCACCAACTCCAATATCCAAACCTTTAACTTCTGGAGTTAATTTTTCTTCAGTAAGTAGGTCTGCTAAATGATGAATATAGTCTGCTCTTCCTGGTATTGGCGGAATTAAATATTTAGGTGGAATATTCCAATCTGTTACCTTATAATGATGTTTTAAGAGTGCCTTGTTTAAATGAAGAACTGCTTGATTATCCCCAAAATCAATGGTTTTTTCAGCATTGGTATTGGCTATAATATATTTTGATAATTCTGGTTGAACTTTTTCAAGTTCGTCAAAATTATAAGCTTCGTTATGTATGTTATTTGGATGCAAATGTGTGAGATTAATTGAGCGTCAAAGATACGACCTTTATAATGGTTGAAATAACTTAACTGTCACAACTTCAGAAACCCCAAGAAGTATAGGATTTTGCTGTACTTTTGCAAAATGGCAAATACAATAAAAGATCAGAGCGAAATCTTGGAAAAGATGGGAATAGCAAAGCTTAATCGTATGCAGGAAGAGGCTTGTGAAGTAATAAGTAATAACTCTAATGTAGTTTTATTATCACCAACTGGAACTGGAAAGACTTTAGCCTTTTTATTGCCAATTATAAACTCGTTGAATTTGAATTCAGAAGAGGTGCAAGCCATGATCTTGGTTCCATCCAGAGAACTTGCCATTCAAATAGAACAAGTAGTTAGGGAAATGGGTACGGGTTATAAAACCAATGCCGTGTATGGGGGTAGACCATTTTCTAAAGATAAAATAGAGTTAAAACATGAGCCTGCCATTTTAATTGGAACTCCCGGAAGAATTTCAGATCATTTAAGAAGGGAAACATTTTCTGTACAAGCCATAAAAACATTAGTGTTGGATGAATTCGATAAATCTTTGGAAGTAGGATTTGAAGAACAAATGACAGAGATCATCCAAGCACTGCCAAATATCGAGAAACGCATACTTACCTCTGCAACACAGCAAATTGAGATCCCTCGATTTGTAGGACTCAAAGATGCCTTACATATAAATTATCTGGATGGTAAGAAGAAATCTCAGCTTCAGATTAAAACCATTAATTCTGATTCTAAGGATAAATTAGAATCTTTAAAAGAAGTTTTAGAACATATTGGCAATAAGCCGGGGATCGTATTTTGTAATTTTAGAGATAGCATTCAAAGGGTGAGTGATTATTTAACTGCAAATCAAATAGGACATGGTTGTTTCCATGGAGGTATGGAACAGCAGGACAGAGAGCGCTCTCTAATAAAATTTAGAAATGGTACGCACAATATCATTGTAGCCACAGATCTTGCAGCAAGGGGATTGGATATTCCAGAATTGAATTTTATTATTCATTATCAACTTCCGCTAAAAGAGGAAGAATTTACCCATAGAAATGGACGGACTGCACGTATGAATGCGAGTGGAAATGCCTATGTTATAAAATGGGTAAAGGAGGATCTTCCAGATTTTATAGAATTAGATGAACTACTCCTCCTAAGAAATAATGAGATTTCAAAAGAAACTCAATGGGAAACCTTATTTGTTTCTGGCGGAAGAAAAGACAAGATCTCTAAGGGAGATATTGCCGGCCTATTTTTTAAAGAGGGAAAACTTGAGAAGGATGAACTTGGAGCAATCGAATTGAAACAAGATTGTTGTTTTGTTTCAGTTCCTGCTGCTAAGGCAAACGAATTGATTGCCAATCTTAATAATACCAAACTTAAAAAGAAAAAAGTAAGAATTAAATTGATTTAGATCTGACTAATTCAATATAAAAAAATGCCTTTAGATTCTAAAGGCATTTTTTATATTGAAAATATCTTTAAAAAATTACATAGAACGATGGTTTGATGCTCTTTCTTTCATAGAATCGTACATAGTGTTCACCTTTTTATCGAATGCTAAAGGGTCTTTAAAGTTTTCCTTGTTATTTTCAATTCGTTGTTCTCCTCCTAAAATCACATCAATTTCTTCATTCTTTAAAGCTTTCATAGTTTTTTCAGCAACAAGTTCTGGAGTATCCATATCTTTTGAAGATGCTGTTTTCATCATTGGTGTATCTGTGGCTGTGGGATAAACGGTCATAACATGAATTGGAAAATCTTTTAACTCCCGTCTCATAGCTTCAGAAAACTGTTTCACCGCGGCTTTGGTTGCAGCATAGGTTGCGTAAAAAGGCATGCCTATTAATCCTAAACCAGAAGATACATTTATAATAGCTGCATCTGTGCTTTTCTTAAGCATAGGTAAACTATGTTTAGTAAGCAAAATAAGACCGGTGGTATTAATGTTTTGTTGGGCAATTATATCTTCGTCAGAAATATCTTCTAAAGCACCTGCGCTAACCACCCCGGCATTATTAATAAGGATATCCAATTGGTCCCATTCATTTTTAATTTTAGTTGCAATTTTGGTAATGTCTTCAGGTTGGGAAACATCAGCTTGAATAAATGTAAATTCTGCTTTTGGAAACTCTGTTTTTAGTTTTTTCATTTTATCAAGATCTCGTCCAACAACAGCAATATTTCTTGCGCCTTCTTTATAGAATTCAGTTATTAAAGCTTTACCAATTCCGCTAGAACCCCCAGTTATTAAGATGTTTTTATCTTCAAATTTTTTCATAATCTATATTTTAAATTCTTGTAAATTTTAACTTATATAGGTTCTTCAACCTATATAAATATAAAGCTTCCTTATTAAAATTTTATTAACGTGAGCTTAAAAAATGTCATCAAAACCTATGTAATTACTAAGACTATCTTAAAAAATAAGTGGTCAATTTAAATTGATTTCAGCCTCAACTATTTTAAATTCTAGGAAACAAGATTGGTAGATAATAAATTTATATTTGCACATTGAAAATATTATGTAATGGGTTCTAAAAAAGAGGAAATAACCGAAAATTTAAGTGAAGCAGACATCAATCTTTGCATTGCTATGTTAGAATCTTTAGTTGAAGATTCTAATCAGATTTTCGATCTTTCTGAAGAAAAACGAATCGCCTTAATGAAGGCGGCTGGAGCATTAACACGCCCAAGTAGAGATGAATTCATCAAAAGAAAGAAAGACTCTAAGAAGGCTGCCAAAAGGAAAATGATCGAGCGGGATAAACATGCCCGAAAGGAAACAGGTATTAGAAGCGCCAGAGAAGCTACCATTTTTATTGCACCTAGTCTTGTTGAAGTGCCTGCAGACGAAAGACCAGAATTAGAATCTCCTCGAAATTGTTATGTATGTAAAACCATGTATACCAAACTGCATCATTTTTATGATACTATGTGTACAGAATGTGGTGATTTCAACTATGCAAAACGTTATCAAACTGCAGATCTTACCGGGCAAGTTGCAGTTGTAACAGGTTCCAGACTTAAAATAGGTTACCATATTACAGTTATGCTTTTAAGAGCAGGAGCTACAGTAGTTGCAACTACAAGATTCCCTGTAGATTCAGCATTGCGATTTTCCAAAGAACATGATTTCCAGGAGTGGGGAGACCGTTTAAAAATTCATGGATTAGACCTTAGGCATATTCCTAGTGTAGAGATCTTCTGTAATTTTATTGAACAGCGTTATGAAAGATTGGATATTCTTATAAATAATGCCGCTCAAACGGTACGTAGACCTTCAGGATTTTTTGCTCACTTAATGGAAAAGGAAGAATTGCCTTATGATTCTTTACCACAATTCGCAAAAGATCTTTTAGCAGACCACTATAATTCATTACAAGAATTAAAATCACTCACAGAAGGGGCTTCTAATAATCAAAATAACGTATTACCGGTAACTTGGCATGGACCGGAACCGGGAATAGGATTAAGAGCATCAGCTAAACTATCCCAGATCCCATACAGTTTTGATAACTCACTTTCCACAAAAGAAGTGTTTCCAGAAGGGGAATTAGATGCAGATCTGCAGCAAGTAGATCTTAGGAAGACCAATAGCTGGAGATTGCGATTGGGAGAAATAGAGACTACTGAAATGATCGAGGTTCAACTGGTGAATTCAGTTGCTCCTTTTGTTTTATGTAATCGTCTTTCGGACCTAATGAAAAAGGAGAATACCGGGAAAAAACATATTATAAACGTATCTGCTATGGAAGGAAAATTCCATAGATTCAAAAAAGAAGACAGGCATCCGCATACCAATATGGCAAAAGCCGCTTTGAATATGATGACGCATACTTCTGCAGCTACCTTTGCAAAAGATGGAATTTTCATGAATGCCGTAGATACCGGTTGGGTAACCGATGAAGATCCAGCAGAATTATCTAAGAAAAAGGTAGAAATCCACGATTTTCAACCACCTTTAGATATTGTTGATGGTGCAGCCAGAGTAATGGATCCATTGTTCGACGGAATTAATACAGGAAAACATTGGAGTGGTAAATTCTTAAAAGATTATATGCCGATAGATTGGTAGAGAAATAAGAATCATTAAACATATAAAAAATGGAAAATAATAAAATACCTCAAAAACAACATAATAATCAATTGCACGGAGTGAAATTGGTTGATATTATTGAGCGTTTGGTTGAAAAGCATGGATGGGAAAAAATGGGAGAAATGCTTCCTATAAGATGTTTCACCCACGATCCATCAGTAAAATCGAGCTTAAAATTTTTAAGAAAAACGCCTTGGGCAAGAGATAAGGTGGAGAAGATCTATATGCAGACACTGTAATTATCGATTCTTATTCTGAAAGCAGCAAAGCATACTGAAAAATATCAATGGAGTTTACTATTTGTAAAAGTTTCCTCCTTCGTCGGAATGGCAACTTTTTGTCCTGTGTCATTCTGAACATAGTGAAGAATCTCATTGGAGTATGATATCTGTTTGTAAGAGATTACTTCTTCATCGGAATTACAACTTTTTTCCTGTGTCATTGTTAAAGTAGCATAGCGAATTGATTATTCTCAACTTCAATTGTTCATCAAAATTATATTTATCTTAATCTGATGAAAACTTTAGGAACTCATAATTACTTCACATATATTCTCACTAATAAAAGCAAATCAGTTTTATATATTGGAGTTACAAATAATTTGAAAATTAGGTTAGAGTATCATAAAAACCCGAATGAGTCAAAAAACAATTTTACTACGAAATATAAGTGCTTCTACTTAATATACTATGAACATTACAGGATATCAATATAGCTATTGGGAGAGAGAAGGAGCTGAAAGGATGGCGTAGAGAAAAGAAGGAAATTCTAATAAATTCAACTAATCCCATTTGGGAGTTTTTAAATGATAGAATTTAATGAGATGACATTCTCATTCTGATCATCGCAAAGAATCTCATTAGATTCTACTATTTATAAGAGATTCCTCCTTCGTCGGAATGACAAACAAAAAATGCACGAATATCATATAGGATATTCGTGCATTCTTTATCTTAAATAATTTTAGCTTATTTACTTTCCTCGATCCATCTATCTATTTTATTTTCCAATAATTCTAAGGGAACACTTCCTGTTTCTAAAACCTGATTGTGATATTTTCTAATGTCAAATTTATCACCAAGCTCTTTTTTAGCGCGTTCTCTCAATTCGATTATTTTTAACTGGCCGATCTTATAGGAAAGTGCCTGACCAGGATTGGCCATATACCGTTCAATTTCAGAAGTTATTCCTGCTTCAGATTCTGCTTCATTTTCCATGGAATATTGAATCGCCTGTTCTCTAGTCCAGCCTTTGGAGTGCAAGCCAGTATCAACAACCAATCTTACAGCTCTGTGCATCTCTGCTCCTAAATTTCCAAAATATTGGTAAGGATCTGTGTATAACCCTAATTCTTTACCAAGAGATTCCGCATATAAAGCCCAACCTTCACCATAGCCACTATACCATAAAGTTTTTCTGAAATCTGGCAATACGGTACTTTCTTGTGTTAAGGAGATCTGGTAGTGATGGCCCGGAATAGCTTCATGCAAGAATAAAGACTCATCCGAATATATATTGTAAGTCGGAGCATCTGGAATTGGCACATAAAAAATACCCGGTCTTGTTCCGTCTAAAGAACCTTGATTATACTCGGCACTTGCAGAATTCTCTCTAAAAGCTTCTGTTCTTCGAACCTCAAATTGAGTTTTTGGAGTTACATCAAATAATTTTTCTAACTGGGGTTTCATCTTTTCATGGATCGCATTGAAATTAGCGATAATCTCTTCTGGCTTTTTATAAGGCATCAGTTCTTTATTATCTCTTACATACTTAAAGAATGACTTTAAATCTCCCTTAAATCCAATTTGTTCTTTAACTTTTTCCATTTCTGAAGAGATACGGGCCACTTCATCCAAGCCTAATTGATGGATCTCATCTGCAGTCATATCTGTAGTAGTATATAGCTTTATTTGATGCTTATAATAAGCTTCTCCATTTGGGATAGCTGCAATTCCGCTGGTAGTTCTACCTGCTGGTAAATACTCGTTCTTAACAAAATCATGTAATTTTTGATAAGCTGGAATCACTCTGTCCTGGATCATGGAAGTATAGGACTCCTTTAAATTGGTTTTTTCTTCTTCAGAAAAACCTTCAGGAAAATTAGTGATTGGAGTATTGAAAAGATGTTTATTTAGATCTTTCTCGGTCATTGCAGCTAATTGAGGAATCACTTTAACGATCAAGGATTTTGGCAATATATAGCCCTCTTTCATTCCCTCTTTCATTTTTTCTTCTACAGAATTCATCCAAATTAAATAGCCATTTACACGCTTTTCCCAATTTTTATAATCTTCTACCGTTTTAAAAGGCTGCGAACTCATTCCGCTAGCTAATTGTCCCATATTTAAATTCACAGACCACATTTGGTCTATAGGAAAGAATTCAGAATTACGAAATTTTAAGGTTTCCAAATTTATATCAGTTTCCCATTTTAAAATCGCCTTGCTCATCTGCTCGGTTTCAGAAAGATCTGAATCGTCAAATTTTGCAAGCTTTTCTTGATAAGAAGCATAATAATTTTTAAGGGAATCTCTATAAGCTTCAGAAAGTGTATTAGGAAATTGATCGTTATATCTGTTATCTCCAGTGGCAGTTGCACTTAATGGATTCAGTTTAAGACCATCCTCATAATAAGATTCTAAAAGCTCATTAAATTTGGCTCCAGTATTATCTGAAGAAATTTCTTGTTTTGGTTCGTCTTTACAGCTTATAATTAAAAGACTAACTATTGCGATAGTTACTATTTTTTTAATCATTTAAATAAATTTAAAATTAGAGCTATAAATGTAGTAGAATTCTAATTGAATTATTATCAGTCCAATATTTTTTATTGAAGTTAATTTTTCTTCACCTAAAAATTTTACAAGACTGTGATCCAATGGATATTATGAAATATAAAATAAATTCAACTAATTAAATTGAATTTACTTTTTTAAGAAGACTTATAAATTATATATTTGCCGCCTATTATCAAGAATCTCAAAAAGAGATAGCAACCTGCATTAACAAGCAAGGTGCTAAAAATGATAAGCCAATTCTTTGGAAAAAATGTTAAACATGACTTCCTTTTTATTGCCTAAGCTTTCCTTTTTTGAGATTCATAAAAAAATTAATTTATGAATACTGTTATTAAATCTAAAGGGAATTTTTATGCATTATTACCTTTATTTCTATTTGTTTTTACTTTTTTGGGCGCAGGGATCTATTTAAACGATTTTTATGCATTGCCTTCTCCAATTGCGGTAATTTTAGGTATCGTTCTCGCAATGATACTGTTCAAGGATTCCATGAACACTAAGATCTCAACTTTACTTAAAGGTTGTGGAGACGATAAGATCCTAACCATGTGTCTTATCTATTTATTGGCCGGCGCTTTCACGGTGGTTTGTAAGGCTACGGGAAGCGTAGATGCAATTGTAAATCTTGGGTTGCAATACATATCTATACATTGGTTATATGCAGGAGTTTTTATAATAACTGCGTTTTTATCTATTTCTACTGGAACTTCAGTTGGAGCTATAGTTGCACTTGGAGCTGTTGTAATAGGTTTTGCAGATACCACTGAAGCATCTTTAGCCATTTTGAGCGCCTCCCTTTTAGGTGGAGCAATGTTTGGAGATAATTTATCTATAATTTCTGATACCACTATTGCTGCTACACAATCTTTGGAGGTTAGTATGAAAGATAAATTTAAACAGAATGTGCTAATAGCTCTTCCTGTTGCGGTTATTACCATTGGGATTTTACTTTACCAAGGCTTTGCTTTAGAGGACACTTTAGGTATGGGTGCTTCCTATACTGTAAACATGATAAAAATACTTCCCTATATTTTAGTTTTGATATTAGCTATTTCTGGAGTAAATGTTTTTGCTGTTTTATTTATAGGGATTATAACTGCAGGGATCATTGGGATAATATATGGTGATTTTGGATTGCTTCAATTAGCTAAATTATCTTATGATGGTTTTACCAGCATGACAGAGATCTTCTTATTGTCTTTATTAACAGGAGGATTAGCTGCATTGGTTACAAAGGCTGGGGGAATAAGATTTCTAATTAATTTCATCAATTCAAAAGTCAATTCTAAAACCGCCTATTTTGGAATTGCGGGTTTAGTGAGTTTTACCAATATGGCAATTGCAAATAATACGGTTTCAATAATTATCACAGGATCCATTGCAAAAAAACTAAGTGATCAATTTTTATTGAACAGAAAAAAGGTTGCATCTGTCTTAGATATTTTTGCATGTATTGTGCAAGGTTTATTGCCTTATGGAGCTCAAGTACTTATTATTTTAAGTTTGTCAGAAGGGAAGATTAACTATATGGATTTGGTAAGTAATGTTTGGTATTTGTGGTTGCTATTAATAGGAACTATTATCTATATTCAATTTACTTCCAAAAAAGATCCAATAGATAAATCGGATAAAGAAGAATTTATATTAGATGAGATGTTAGCTGAATAAATCGGTCTATTTTTTTTTGTTTTATGTAGAGTTTCGGATTTATTAACGACCAAAAAGTTGTAAAAACTGTAACTTTAAATATTAATTGCTTTAAGAATTCAAAGAAACAATTTATGGAAAACAAGAAAATTAAAAACATAAAACCATTGGGTTTCCCATGGGAGACCAGTGATCCATTTTTATTTTGCGCTCACCACAGAGATGAATATCCAAAAGGAAATGAAAAGATGGGACCGGCAGTACCTTTAGACGGTAGAAATATTGGCCAAGATTTTACAATTAAGGATGGTTGGAGAATGTATCACGGTAGTACCATGCCTGGTTTTCCTTTTCATCCACACAGAGGTTTTGAAACTATAACTATTAATAAAGAAGGTTTTGTAGATCACACAGATTCTTTAGGCGCTGCAGGAAGATTTGGTGCTGGAGATGTGCAATGGATGACTGCGGGGGAAGGCGTGCAACATTCAGAAATGTTTCCTCTTGTTAAGGAAAATGAAGCCAATCCTTTGGAAATATTTCAGATATGGTTGAATCTTCCTAAGGTTAATAAAATGGTAGAACCTCATTTTAAAATGCTTTGGGTAGAGGAAATTCCGCTTGTGGTAAATGAGGATTCAAATGGCAATAAAACAGAGATAAATTTAGTAGCGGGCAAACTTGGGCAGGTATCTGCACTTTCTCCAACACCTGACTCTTGGGCTGCAGATCCAAACAATGAAGTAATGGTGCTTACTATTAAAATGGCTCCTAATGCAGTTTATACTCTCCCGGCAAGTGAGAAAGATATTACCAGAAGTCTTTATTTTTATAAAGGCAGTAGTATAAACATTGAAGAGGAATATATCTTAGAAGGAAATGTTATTAATGTATTGTCTACAGAAGATCTTGAAATTAAAAATGGAGAACGTGAAGGTTTTCTATTAGTATTACAAGGAAAACCAATAAATGAACCAGTTGCGCAATACGGACCTTTTGTGATGAATACTCAAATGGAGATTCAACAAGCTTTACAAGATTTCCAACGCACCCAATTTGGAGGGTGGCCTTGGCCAGAAACAGAACAAGCGCATCCTAGAGATAAAGGAAGATTTGCCTTACATGCAGATGGGAAAGAAGAAAATAAGAATTAATTAAAGAAGTGATAAAAATATGCGAGAAGTGGATTTAAAGAAAGTAAAATATGTGCTTCCTGCAGAAAAAATAGACATGGATGGTTTTCCTGTAAAGCAGGCATTACCAACTCATAAGATTCAACAGGTAGATCCCTTTTTATTATTGCATCATGCTACAGTGAAATTCAATAAGAACAGAGCTGCAAAGCATCAGGGAGTTGGGCCGCATCCACATAGAGGTTTTTCTCCGGTGACTTTTGTTGTAGAAGGGGAAGTGAGACATCGAGATAGTTGGGGACATGATCAGGTAGCTAAAAAAGGGGAAGTGCAATGGATGCATGCCGGAGCTGGAATTGTTCACAGCGAAAGACCTTCAGAAGAGTTGGTACAAGCTTTAGGAAGGCAAGAGATAATTCAGCTATGGATCAATAGTCCGAGTTCGGCTAAAATGCAACCCCCCGAATACACCTATCTCACTTTAGAAGCAATGCCGATCATTATTTCCGAAGACAAAAAAATTAAAACCAAATTGATAGCTGGTAATTTCAGGGAGCAAAAAGCACCAGTAATTCCAAAAAGTGAATTACTGGTGCTTTGGGGAATTGGTGAAGAAGGAGGAATTGAACAATTTAAAATCCCTGAAAACTTTAACTGCATGCTCTACCTTATTAAAGGGAGTTTGAATATTAAAGGCTATGGCCTAGTTGAAGCAGAACAACTAATTGTTTTCGGAGAAAGTGGAGATGCAATTGAAATAAGCCTAAAGGAACAATCTCAGTTTTTAATACTTTCCGGAAAACCCTTGGATCAAAAAGTAACCCAACATGGGCCTTATGTAATGAATACACAAACCGAGGTTTTGGAAGCTATGCGTGATTACAAGATGGGTAAAATGGGGATTCTAATTGAAGATTAAATAGTTTTAATTCGCTGATTTTTATATTTTTTAGTCTAAATTTTATGAACCTATTTAGAGCATAAATAATAAATAATCCTTAATTTTAAAGTATCCTCTGGAATTTGATCAATTAGTGTTTCATATTTTAAATTTTAAAAGCTATGATTTCTAATCCTTGCGTTAATTAGCATGTTACGAAGCTTGATAATTCTATTAAATCTTTCAAAAAATAAGTTTTGACTTTAACTCCAATCTCCAAATCGAGTAAGTTAAATATTACGACAAGGAATATCAGGTCTTTTTTAGTAAAAGTTTTCCCAAAATAGTATAGATCTTGAGAGATCTATGTGAAGAAAATAAATTTAAATATCCTTTTTTTTTCTTTTAAATATCTCCCCAATTTTTAATTACTCCAACAGTTTAAAACCATAAAAGAAATTATTCTATGCGCCAATAGGTATAAGAACGATTAAACGAATTATAAATCTAAAATTTAATAATTATGAAAGATGTAGTGCACAAATCCTTGAATGGTGTAAATGTAGATCAATTAATGGACACTATTGAAGCGGTTAAAAATGACAAAGAGAATGCGGCCTTTAAGTTTAGAGCGAAAACTAAATGGATGAATGGAGGTAGATGTACAACTGAGATCAAAGACTTCTATGGAGTAAAACAAGAAGATAAATCCAGAACAAAACCTTTTTTTTTAGAAGGGGATGAGCCTTCTATTTTATTAGGAAGCGATTTTGCTCCAAATGCGGTAGAAACCATTTTACATGCATTGGGATCTTGCTTAAGTGTTGGATTTGCTTATAATGCAGCAGCAAGAGGAATCAATATTAATTCTTTATCTATAGATATGGAGGGTGAACTGGATCTTCAACGATTCCTGGGACTTACAGATGAAATTCGTCCAGGTTATAAAAGTATCGAAGTAAAAATTAATGCCGATACCGATGCGGAATATGAAGATCTTTATCAACTTATGGAACATGTGAAAAAAACATCTCCGGTAATGGATATTATCACTAACTCGGTACCGGTGAAAATTGAATTAAATTAATAAAAATAGAAATGGGAATGGATGGTTTTTAAGCTCTACTTATAAAGCCACCATTTTCATTTTTCTGAGATCTGACCAATAATTTATTAATATAATTGGGATATATACTTATATTTATAAGTAATGGAATCTCTTATAAATTATTTTGAAACCATCCCATCTGTCCACCGTAGTTTAATTCTAGTCGGTGGAATTAGCTTTTTTTGGTTATTGGAGTATGTTGCACCTTTGTTCCATTTTAAATATAAAAAGCTAAAGCACGCTTGGCCAAATATTTTTTTCACCTTAACTACAATTATAATAAATTTTATACTGGCCATTATTTTATTAAAAACCAGTAACTGGACCAATTCTAATTCCTTCGGAATTTTACATTGGATTAATTTACCCCTTTGGGCTTCCGTTTTTTTAGGAGTGTTGTTTTTAGATTTCTTTGGAGCTTGGTTAGCTCACTATGTTCAGCATAAGATTAAACCTTTATGGATGTTGCATCTCATTCATCATACAGATAATCATGTAGATACCACTACAGCAAATAGGCATCATCCTGGAGAAAGTATAATTAGATTTATTTTTACCATACTAGGTGTTTTTATTATTGGTGCACCTATAGGAATTGTATTATTATACCAATCTTTATCGGTAATATTTTCCCAATTTAATCATGCCAACATCAGAATGTCTAAAAAATTGGATACTATTCTTAGTTATGTAATTGTATCTCCAGATATGCATAAAGTGCATCATCATTTAAAATTACCTTATACCGATTCTAATTATGGAAATATTTTTTCCATTTGGGATAGATTATTAGGTACTTTTTTAAGGATGAGAAATGAAGATATAATTTATGGAATTGATACGTATCCAGACGTAGATTCAAATTCCAAAATCAGTAAATTACTTAAGTTACCTTTTGATAATTACAGAACTATGGAAGATGTAAAATTCAAGTAACTGCTGTTTAAGATGATATAAAAAAATAGAAATTCTATTCATTATCAAATCTTTCTTATTCCATCCGTTTTATTTAATCCAATAATTTTAAGGCTTCTCCCAAAAACCTTTTTAAGCCTATTAAGTTAATATGCTAATTTCATTTTCGTCTTGAACACCTTGGCAGCCGCAGTATAGCCACCATCAGTCCCATCCACAAAATGGATATGATTGTTCTTACGATCCTCTACATAACATGACATTACTGAAGCATGGGTGATATGGATACCGTAGTTTATTTTTTTATCAGCTTCCATTTCATCCAAATAAGTGACTAGTTGCTTAATTTGATCCTGATCTCCTGAAATAACTGTATTAATAGAACCATCTATCATTAAGGTGTCGGATAATTTACTCACTTTGAGAAGATAACTTTGTCCTTCACTAAAATATTTAAAATAATATCTTCCCAATCCTGTTATGAGCCAATTCTTTATTAGATAGATAAAATCGTATTTCCCAATTCTGGCATACATCTCTTTCCTAATCTTATTTAAAGTAGCGTCCAACTTCAATTTTAAACTAGTTATTGGTTGTCTTTCATTTAAGTCTCCAAAAATTAGGTCCAATTTAGTAATGATTTCCTTGTAGATTATCCTTTGAGATTTTTCGTCCTTGCAATTGATTAATAAACAAACCACTTTTTGTTCAGATTTTGGAGGTTCTATTTCATCCCATCTGCATTCCATCCCTGTAAGATCAAGTTTTTTACGAATAATTACATCCTTTGCATCTTCTTCATAGGTGTTCTTTATAAGCTTCTCGGCATGTTTAAGTGCTGTACCTAAAGCTATAGGAGTAATTAAATATTCATTTAATCTTATTTTAGCAATGTTTAAATTATGTTCTTGCTCATACATCTCTTTTACAGAAATTGATCCAACCCTTAGATCTAGTTTCAAATTCTTTTTTACATGGATTCTTTGCGTGTTTAGCACATACAAAACATCCTTAAGCACACTAGGAGGAACAATAAAAGTTGCGCCATCTCCTCCAAAGAAATAAGGAATCTTGATCTTACTTTTATACTTTTTTAACTGATTAAGTACTGCAACTATACTACCGGTAGCAGCTAGGTTAACTTCGTTGTGTAAACCATTGGAAATAGCCAGAGTACTTTCCTCGATATCTGCAACAACAATATGCCAGTTCTCAGGTACTTTTTCGAATAAGCGTTCGTCCCCTAAGAGTTTTCTAAGTGGTAATTTATGGGGAATTAATTTTTTGAAAAAGAATTTGTTGTCTTTCATTAAATGTAAAATAGGGCATTACTACAAATATATCTGAAATAAAAGCAGCTGGCTTGTAGTTTTGGGAAAACTTTAATTACTTAAAAATGTTTAGTTTAACTCGGAATTCCTCAATTGTCTTTATATTATTCTAATTTTAGGAGTATGATATTTTTTGATCAATTTTTTAAAGCTTTTAACCGAAGGATTATAGTAGCAATTTTGCTACTAGGAATTTTTAATTCATGTACCAGATTGCAGTATAGAGAATCTGACAGGGAATTAAGGGAAAAATTTGAAGCGATCCAGTTACAACCAGATATCACCTATTTTAGGATAGATAGTTTAAAGGCAAAGATCCGTTTACTTAAGATAACTAAGCCCTCAAATCAAATTAATGTAGTATTCCTTCATGGATCACCAAGTTCTCTTTCTTCATGGACACGCTATTTAAAAGATAGTTTGCTTCTTTCAAAAGCAAATTTATGGGCAATAGATAGGCCTGGTTTGGGATATTCTAATTTTGGTAGATCCATGCCATCCATAGAGCTTCAAGCCCAGGTATTAAATAGTATTTTAAAAGATCTTAATCTTAAAAATATAATTATAGTAGGAACTTCCTACGGTGGAGCAGTAGCCGCAAGGATCGCTCTTCAAAATAATGAGGTTAAAGGCGGGATTTTAATTTCTAGCGCGATGGATCCGGAATTGGAACGGCAATTTTGGGGGTCTAGACTTACCCAATGGTGGGCAACCCGATGGCTTGTACCAACAGGTTATCGGGTAGCTGGAGATGAAAAGACCATTCATGCGCAGGAACTAAGTAAATTGGAAAAAGATTGGGAAAAATTAAAGATCCCAATAACTCATATTCATGGAACTTTAGATGATATAGTTCCTTTCGAAAATGTAAATTTTACAAAAGAACATTTTGAGAATATTAAAATTGTAAGTGTTCCAAATGCTGGACATGAGATCTCATATAGAAGATCTGAACTGGTTTTACCTTTGATCGTTGAATTAATTGAAATCTTTGAAAATTAAATTGTAAGCCAAAAATGTTTACGGTATATAAAAATTAATGATATTAAAACTTCTTCTTCATAAGAATTCTGTACTTTTTAAAAGGATCACTTCAAATAAATTAAAGATTTCAGAAATATTATATTATTAATTCCCTATTTTTAGAATTCAACATTTAAAAATCATAGTTCATGCGTTCAGTAATTTTAATGTCGCTTTCAGCATTGTTGATAACTTCATTCTCCTATTCTCAACAGGAGGACACTCAAGAATTTAAAGTTTCCTACGAAAAATTCACCTTATCTAACGGATTGGAAGTCATTCTTCATGAAGATCATAGCGATCCAATTGTTGCTGTTGCTACTATGATGCACGTAGGATCTAATCGTGAAAAACCTGGAAAGACCGGATTCGCACATTTTTTTGAGCACATGAGTTTTAATGATTCCGAAAATGTACCAGTAGGCGCCAACCGAAAAATGATCCCGGAATGGGGTGGAAGTAGAAATGGTGGAACTTGGAGCGATGGAACCGTATATTATGAGGTAGTTCCAAAAGATGCTTTTGAAAAGATCCTATGGATAGATTCCGATCGATTTGGATATATGATAAATACCGTAACTGAAGCCGCATTGGAGCGGGAAAAACAGGTAGTAAAGAATGAAAAGAGACAACGTGTAGATAATGCTCCATATGGATATACAGATGAGATTATTAGAAAAAATCTCTATCCGGAAGGACATCCATATAACTGGACAGTTATCGGTCAATTACCTGATCTTCAATCTGCAACAATAGGTGATGTAAAGGGATTTTACAATCAATATTATGGCGCTGGAAATGCCTCACTTGTAATTGCTGGAGATATAGATATTGTAGAAACCAAGAAACTAGTACAGCAATGGTTTGGTGAAATTCCTGCAGGACCTGAAGTAGGAAAACTTCAACCCAATCCGGTTACACTTAACAAAACAAAATCATTTTATTTTGAAGATAGCTTTGCAAAGCTTCCGGAATTAAGATTGATATTTCCTACTGTAGAAGATTACAATAAGGATATGTATGCGCTTCAAGTATTAGGGCAATTATTAAGCGGTAGTAAAAAATCTGCTTTATACAAAACAGTGGTAGAAGAGAATAAACTGGCTCCAAATATTGGAACCTATCAAAGTAGTAGTGAGTTGGCTGGCGAATTTATAATTAGAGTGAGAGCCAATGCAAATACAGATCTTGATGAAGTGAAAATGGCAATAGAAGAAGGTTTCAAGAAATTTGAAACCGATGGTTTTGAGGATAAAGAGTTACAAAGAATAAAAGCTGAGTTAGAGACTGGATTATATCAAGGTGTAAGCACCATTTTAGATAAAGCTTTTAGATTGGTTCAGGACAACGAATTTCATGGAGATCCTGGCTATATTACGCAAGCTGCAAAATTAACCAATGTAGTTACCAGAGAAGATGTGATGAGAGTTTATAATAAATACATTAAAGGGCAGAATTATTTAATGACAAGTGTTGTTCCAAACGGACAATTAAAATTAGCTGTGGATGGCGCAACTAAGGCAGAGGTTTATATTGAAGAAGTAAAGCAAGATGTAGCTAGTGAAGAAGTAGGCCAAGGCGAAGAAGCCGTTTATGAGAAAACTTTAAGTAAATATGATAGAAGCGAACCTGAATTTGGAGAACTTCCTTTATTTGAGGCACCAGAAGTTTGGAAAGCTTCGTTAGCGAATGGTATGGAGATCTTAGGAATTGAAAACTCCGAAGTTCCTTTGGTACAATTCGATATTACCATCCCAGGGGGCCAGAAACTTGATCCTAAAGGAAAAGCTGGTGTTGCTAGTTTATTGAGTGAGCTTATGATGGAGGGAACGGCCAATAAGACCCCGGCAGAATTGGAACAAGCTATAGGATTATTAGGGGCAAATATTCGATTTTATAGTACAAATGAGGATTTTCATATTTCTGGAACCAGTTTAAGTAAGAATTTTGATGCCACTATTAAATTGGTTCAGGAGATACTTTTAAAACCAAGATGGGACGCCAAAGAATTTGAACGATTAAAAAGAGCATTAGAGACCAGTCTAAAAGGAAGAGAGGCAGATCCGTCTTCTATCGCTTCTTTAGCATTCTATAAATTACTTTATGGAACATCCAATAATTTTGGTATATCAGGATCAGGGAGTTTAGAATCGACTTCCGGTATTACTATTGCAGATCTTAAGGAATATTACAAAAAATTATCTCCCCAAGATGCTACCTTTCATGTTGCAGGCGCAATTTCTGAAGCAGAAGTGAAATCTGCTTTAAGTGAAATAGCTTCAACTTGGACAACTGCAGCTGTAGAACTACCTAATCAAAAGATAGATGCTATTGGAAAAGCTGGGAAACTATATTTTATAGATTTTCCTGAAGCCAAACAATCGGTAATTCTTATTGGAAAACTAGTACTTTCAGCAACAAATGAGGATGCTAATAAATTAGCCTTTTCTAATGAAATATTGGGAGGAGGATCTAGTGGTAAATTATTTCAAACGTTAAGAATAGGGAAAGGTTATACTTACGGAGCTTATTCTGGAATTTCAGAAAATCTTGAAGTTTCACCATTTTATATTTCAACTAGTGTAAGAGCAAATGCAACCTTAGCTTCTTTAGAGATCATAAAAGAAATGCTTGCAAATTATGAGGATGATTTTGGAAAAGAAGAAATGAAATTAACCAAAAATAAATTAGTGAAAGAAAACACCAGATCTTTTGAAAGTTTGGGTGCTAAGCTAAATATCTTACAGGATATTAGTAAATATAATAAACCTACAAGTTTTATTAAAGACAAGCAAAATGAACTTTTAGATATGTCTCTAGAAGATTTTAAAGATGTAATTGAAGATTATCTTGAGGAGGAAGAAATGATCTATGTAGTTGTTGGTGATAAAGCCACACAGTTGGAAGAAGTAAAAAAACTTGGGAAAGAGGTTGTGGAACTTGACATTTATGGGAATCCTCTATAAATTGTTAAAAAGGATTTAAGAATTGCAGCTACGTTTAGCTATGATTCTATATAATAACGAACGCAATTTAAACTGCTCGAATTTTCTATTTATTTATTTTTAATAGCTGTAATTTAAAGTCTAGTAAGTTTACAATTGTAAAAATTAAACTTGCTTAATATTTTATTCGGAAGTATATTTTAAAGCATATAAGTATTTAATTTAATTACAAATATCTAATTATTCTAATGCCCTCATCATTCTATGGATCTATTAAAATCTCTTAAACAATATATTAATTCGCAAAAGGCGATAAGCTTTTACTTTATGATCTTTGGATTTCTATTATTATGTCTCTCTACAGGAGCATTCTTTTTGGCAACGGACGATCTCTTAGTAAATGGAATGTTCTGGGCTTTGTTATTTTCGGGTATAATTGCTCTGCTTTCTGGACTTTTATACGGAAAAAAAAATGCAGCTGTAATAATTAATAATGAAAATATTTATAATAATAACAAGGCCTTATTCTTGAAAAATGAAAGTTTAAGAATGGATGATACATTAAAGAATCATTCCACCTTTCAAACTATTTTTACTTTAATAATTATTTTGATTGTAGGAGTTATAATCTCTTTTAATAATCCATTTTTAGTGGGAATATGCATTGTAATAAGTTTGTTTTTTAGCGGAATTTTGATAATTGTAGCTATGTCTAAGCCTTCTAAAATTGAATATTATGAGGAATTAAGAGAAGCTCATAATTCTAATTTCATACTTCAGGATATAGATTAAAATATTGCTTTTAGTATATAAAAGAAGTAATCATTTATAGAAATGGGGAGTTCCTAGCAATAGGATTATCGAAACGAATTGCTGGCAGGAAACCACTTTAGAGAATTTACCTCTACTCAACATTCTTTATAAGAAGTATTCTCGGGTATAGAGTGCAGTCGCCTTTTGGCATTAAAGAAAAATTGTCCTTTTAATAAATTATAGAACACTTCTATTTGGAAGTCAATATTTTATAATCACATTATAGTATAAGCAGCATTTATTAAACTGATTAATAACAGGTTGTAAAATTATTCCTATTATCTTTGCATGGAAATGATACAATAAGCTGTTTTATTGCATTATTTCTATCTCGTGCAATAAACCCTAAAAATTACTACCCTATTTTGAAAACCTGCAATATTACTGAGTTAAACAAGCTAATTAATGGTGAGTTAGTTGGGAATAAAGATTTGCTTATTTCCGGACCAGAACAACTTGAACGTGCCAAAAATGATCATATCTCCTTCATAGGAAATAGAAAATATATCAAGGCATGGCAAACTTCTAAGGCCATGGCAGCCATTATAAATGATACTATAGATTTAGAACCTGAAGAAGGGAAAGCATTAATTAGAGTTAAGAATGCAGATCTTGCTATGGTTAAGGTATTGGAATATTTTAATCCGGGATCTCCAAAATTAGAAATCGGGATTCACGCGATGGCCACAGTGCATGAGTCGGTAATTATTGGTGAAAATTGTGTGATAAGTGCAGGTTGTTTTGTTGGTAAAAACGTGGTTCTTGGAAATAATGTATTCTTATATCCTAACGTGACTATTATGGATGAAACCACTATTGGAGATAATACAGTGATTTGGTCTGGAACGGTAATAAGAGAGCGCAGTGAAATTGTTAGACATTGCATCTTTCATAGCAATGTGAGTATTGGATCTGACGGATTTGGTTACAGACCTAGTGATGACCGACGAGGATTGGTGAAAATTCCCCAAATTGGTAATGTAGTTATTGGAAATCACGTGGAAATTGGAGCTAATTCCTGTGTAGATCGAGGTAAATTTAGTTCTACTGTTATTGGTGATGGTTGTAAAATAGACAATCTAGTACAGATAGGGCATAATTCGATAATGGGTAGGTCATGTATTATGGCAGGAGGAAGTGGACTTGCTGGTTCTGTTACCTTGGGCGATGGAGTAATTATTGGTGGTAGTGCGTCTATTAAAGATCATACAACCATTCATTCTGGTGCAATTGTAGGTGGAGGCTCTGGTGTTATGAGTGATGTTGCCGCCGGCAAAACTGTTTTGGGATATCCCGCATGCGATTCTAAGGATATGTTAAAGCAATGGGTTGCTCTAAGAAACCTAGTTAAAAACTAAAATTATTAATTATCATTATAATAGGGTATTCTCAAGTCATATTTATATTACATATAATGACTCATCTCTCAAGTTTTTAAGTGAAAAAGAGTATTTACCTTTGACAAAAATAAATTTATGCCGAATCAATTTTCCAAATTAGGAATATATCAAGATATCATTAAAAGTTTAGAGACCTTAAATATCTCTGTTCCAACTGAAATTCAGGAAAAGACAATTCCGATATTACTTACAAAAACTGATGATTTTGTTGGTCTGGCAAAAACGGGAACAGGTAAAACTGCTGCTTTTGGCTTACCATTACTTCAACTTATCAAAACGGAGGATTCCCATATACAAGTTGTGATCTTGGTTCCTACTCGGGAACTGGGACATCAGATCCTCAGTAATTTTGAAAGTTATGCAACCAACCTACCAAATGTTTCTATAGCAGCAACTTGCGGTGGTATTCCTATTAAACCTCAAATTGAGCGTCTTTCTAGACCAACACATATCGTAATTGCAACACCGGGAAGGCTTATAGATCTTATTAAGAGAGAAACGATCAATCTTTCTAAAGTAAGCTATTTAGTTCTGGACGAAGCAGATGAAATGGTGACATCCTTAAAAGATGGCTTGGATGAGATAGTAGCAGTGCTACCTAAGAAAAGAAGAACTTTATTGTTTTCCGCTACCTTACCGGGAACCATTAAACAGCTTATTCAAAATTACATGTCGAAAAATGTGATACAGGTAAGTGCTAATATGGAAACTGTAGGAAACCAAGAAATAAATCACCAATTTGTAGTGGTAGAACCAATTGAGAAATTGGAAGTTTTAATGCACTTTTTGAGTTCTAAAGAAGGGGAGCGAGGGATCATTTTTTGTAAAACCAAAGCCGCGGTAAATAAGCTGGCAAAAAATTTAGCTATCAATAAATTTTCATCTGGTGCTTTGCATGGTAGTTTGTCTCAACCTATTCGAGACCGTATCATGAAGCAATTTAGAGAAGGAAATATTAATATTCTTGTAGCTACAGATCTTGCTGCAAGAGGTATAGATGTAAAAGAGATCTCTTATGTGGTGAATTATCATTTACCAGATGTTTATGAAGTATATGTGCATAGAAGTGGAAGAACGGCCAGGGCAGGGGCAAAGGGACTTTCACTAACGGTCATTCAAAAAGAAGAGATCCATGACATTGCAGAATTTCAGGAGGAGTTAGGTATTGTTTTTAATGAGTATGTGAAGCCCACTGCAGAAAGTGTAGAACAGAGCAATACATTGCTTTGGGCGAGACAGATCTTTAAGACCAAACCAAATCATCAAGTTTCGAAAGAATTGAAAGATCAAATAAAAACCATTTTTCATCATTTAACTAAAGAGGAATTGATGGAGAAAATGTTGGCATCTTATCTACTTCAGAAAAAATCTGATGCACTTATTAAAGCAGAAATAGTGGTTAAAAAAAGAAGATAATTGATCTATAACAGTGAATCACAATATTTAGAGGAGAGCTACAGCTATGAGCGAACTATCTAAAATAGCAGTTGGAGGAGGTTGCCATTGGTGTACTGAAGCCGTATTTCAATCTTTGCAAGGGGTTACACAGGTTAAACAAGGTTTTATTTCTTCCTATGGTACTAATAGTGATTTTTCTGAAGCAGTGATCGTTCATTTCACTTCTAAAGAGATTAGTTTAAGTACAATAATTGACGTTCATCTTAAAACTCATAAAAGTACTTCCCAACATAGTATGCGGGAAAAGTATAGATCTGCTATTTATACTTTTTCTAAAGAACAAGCTATTGAAGTGAATAGTATTTTTAAGGGATTTCAGGTTGAGTATAAAGATCAACTCATCACTAAAGTGTTAGCTTTTAAAGAGTTTAAACCTTCAAGAGAAGAGATCACAAATTATTACAAAAAGAATCCACAAAAACCATTCTGCAAAATTTATATTACCCCAAAGCTCGAGCTTTTAAAGCAGGCTGTAATTCCCAATTTAAAAATGAAACTTAAATAAAAGTCGTTAGATTATTAATTATTTCAGCTTTTACGATGACTTTTAAAAATATAGATCAAAAGGAAATTCAGCTTCGTTTCAAAATACAATTCCTTAATACATAAGGAGCTGAAGGCTAATTAGATATCACACAATAACAATTTAAAAGAAATGCTTGTAATTAGATAAAAAGTTGTAAATTCGCGGCTGATAAAAAATAAGCATCTATGAAGCGTGTTAATGAATATAAGAAATTGTTTAATGTTGAAAAAGACATCGATCTTAAACAATTAAAAACAGCCTACAGAAATTTAGTAAAGGAATGGCATCCAGATAAATTTCAGGAAAGTGATGAGAAACATGCTGAAGCTGAAGTAAAAAGTAAGCAAATTATAGATGGATACCACTTCTTGGTAAGTATAGCTCCAGAGACTATTGCTGCTAATTTAGACGAGTATAACAAAACTACTTCAGAAGCTGGAATCTCAGATTTCCAACACAAGGGGAATGTTCTGGAGATCTCTTTTACAGATGGTACTACATATGAATATTTTGGAGTTAACAAACCATTATTTGTTAAGCTAATCAATTCAGACAGGCAATTTAGATTCGCAAAAAGAAATATTTTTAATTCATTTCTTTACAGAAAATCCAAAAAAGATCTTGAGCTTCAGGAAGCTTAAAATCTAAAATATAAAAATTTTTAAAAAACCCAATGTTCCTCGAACATTGGGTTTTTTATTTCTAATTCTTATATAAATCTTTTAAATAAGGCTTCGCTAAGCATCTTCTATTAGGTATTCAGAATATATCATATTGTAGCCTAATCGTTAATTAAACCATAAAAAATATGAAATTTAAAACCGCACTGCCTTCATCTGCGTTTATTAGGATATATAATAACAAATCAACAATTATGAAAACTAAAAACATTTTTAAAGCATTTTTATTCGTTTCAATTCTTTCATTAGGAGCTTGTAATTCAACAAAAGATACAGCAACGATGAATGATAAAAACATGACAGTTATGGTAGGTGGAGCAGCAATGTACCCTACAAAAAATATCGTTGAGAATGCAGTGAATTCTAAAGATCACACGACATTAGTTGCAGCGGTTAAAGCAGCAGATCTTGTTACAACATTACAGGGAGATGGTCCTTTTACCGTTTTTGCTCCAACAAACGCTGCATTCGATAAATTACCTGCAGGAACCGTTGCTAGTCTTTTAGAGGCAGAAAATAAAAAACAATTACAAAATGTACTTACTTATCACGTAGTAGCTGGAAAATATTCTGCAACGGATATTATGAATGCTATTAAGAAAGGAAATGGTAAAGCTATGTTTACTGCTGTTAACGGTGGAAAACTAACTGCTTCTATGAGTGGTAAAAATGTGATAATTACTGATGCGAATGGTGGAACGTCTACCGTTACTATTGCAGATGTTAACCAATCTAACGGAGTAATACATGTTGTAAACACTGTGATGTTACCTGGTATGTAATATTAAAATTAACAGTTATAATTAGAAGCGATCTACAATGGATCGCTTTTTTTATTCTTATATCTTTTAAATAATAAATCAGTGATTTAGCATTAATTTGAGAAAAGGAAGAATTGTCTTTATAAACCTTTAATAACCATTCCTTATTATTAGATCAAAAATAAAATCATCAGTAATATAATTTCAAAATTCAGCATTTTAAGTTGTACAATATTTTAAGATAGTACAAATTTCTTGTAAGAATCTAGAGACTTAAGAATTAGCTAATGAGGATGTATCTGTAGTATGTGCAGAGTAGGAATTGAATAAAGTGTTTCCAAAAGCTAAGTCTAAAAATGTATGTTAAGAAGAATTATCAGCAGATCTATTTGAGCTATTGGTTAATATAGGAGAAGTCGAAAGGAATTTAGCTAAATGAATTCTTGAATTCAGTAACTTGTTCATTAAAAATTAAGCTCTTTTATAATTTTTTTTACAATTGTGACTTAAAAATTTCAAAATAAAATTTTTCGAAAATTAAGCTCGATTGAATATAATAATCGGAATATTGCTTTTTTAAATAATGAGATTGAGAATTATTCAATCTGAAATTTTTTACGTTGAATAAAAAAGCGATCTATGCTATAATAATTTGTGCTATTCTGGCTGGTGCAAACGGATTGCTCATAAAATCTATGACCAGCTTAACCACAGGAACCATCGCATGGTTTAGAACCGCAACTCCTATCCTTATCCTCATCCCTTTTTTAATTAAAGATGGGGAACTACATTTTAAGGGTAATAATAAAAAAATGTTGCTGGCCTCTTTGATTAATGCTGCAAGAATGTATCTCTATTTACTTGCCTATATCTATACTTCTATAGGAAATACAGTAGTGCTATTTTACACCTATCCTATTTTTGTTACTGCTATTGAAGCTATCTTTTTCAGACAAAAAATTGAACGGAAACAAGTTTTACTATTATTCCTGGCGTTTATAGGAATCGTAATCACTTATATAGGAAAACCATTTAGTTTTCAATCCAAAGATTTTATTGGAATGTTTGCAGCAGTAGGAGCTGCGGTAGGTTATGCAATAACAGTTGTATTGTTCAAAGCAGAAAATGAAAGATATAGCAAAAACCAAATGATCTTTTATCAGAATATAGTGGGAGCAATTGTATTTATTCCTTTTTTAACTAGTTTACCAAATGCTACTTTACCAGATCTGGGAATGGGTGTTTTCTACGGATTTTTAATAGGAATTGTGGTTTTCAAACTTTTTTTCTTCGGACTCAAACAATTATCTGCCGCTACTGCCACTACACTTATGTACCTAGAAGTTGTTAGCGCCATCTTGTTAGGTCATTTTGTTTTGGATGAAACTATTACCTGGAATATTATTGTAGGCGGAATTCTTATAGTTGCAAGTAGTTATTTTATTTCCAGAATGAATAAAAAAGCACATAGAAAAGAATTGGACGAAGCTGCAGTATAAAAATCTACAATAAAAAAAGGCGGAAAGTATATTTCCGCCTTTAAATTCTTTAGCAATTGTTTTAACTATTCCTATAATTACCACCACCAAATTCTCCTCTTTCATAGAAGCTGTCATCATCTTCATATTTACTATCTGAGTGGAAATTATCGTTATAATCTTCACGATCATTTTTAAAAGTTGTTTCCCGATCTACAGAATTGTCTTTTCGAGTGCGTTCGAATTCTAATTTTTTTCGTTCTGCCTCTAGTTTTAGTCGTTCTTCTCTTAATTTTCTGCGCTCTTCCTCTAATTTTCTTCGTTCTTCACTCCATTCTGAATCGTTAGTGAAATTAGTATCAGCAGTATTTTCCCGGTCTGCACGGTAAGGAGATTCCTTTTTATCAGTAACGGATTGATGTTCCCTATTGGATCTTCTATAACTATCCAAAACATTTACTTCATAAGCACGATCTAAGTTATCACCAGATGTAAATCTTTTGGTTTCAGCAAAAGTTTGATGATCTATACTTTCTGTATGAACATATTTCTGATCTTCATGAATATGAACCATTCCAATGGGAATAATTACATGAGTATCTCCTTCTTTATTTACAAATTCCCGAACGTCTGCATTTCTAGATCCGCTGTAAGGATCATAATTAGCCTCTATTATAGTTTTATCTACATCTACATCTAGATAAACTACTTTCATTAGGTTCTTATTTACTAATAAATTGTCTACTTTTCCAATAACCCGGTTGTCTCGATCTTTTACGCTCCAACCACTTACATCGGGATAGTGACTATCTACCCTATAATCTGATAATTCATTTAAATAATACAAATGTTTATTTGCCTCTTTCATTATGTTTATATTTTTAGTGGTTACAAATATGAATTTTAAAATTATTATTGACCTCCATATGTACCAGAAGAAACTTTTTAATAAAATTCATTTTAAATTTTTAATTGGATAGAGCTTGAAAAAATAAGAGTAGGGTATAAGCTGATTAAGAAATTTAATAGCGCCTTTTTCTTCGGAATTCTATAGTCAAAAATTCAGATTAGCTTTATGATTCTTCTATCTTTAAACTAGAAATCTCGTAAGACTGATCGATGTTCAAATAAGTTACTTCCTCAATTTCCGTGTTATTATCATCAAGATCATCTTCTTCTGTGTTTCCATAGAAGAACAAGAAGAAAAGTCCTGCTACAATTACTAATAATAAAAGTATCCAAGGCCATATTGGCGCCTTCTTTGTTATTTTAATTTCAGCCATAATTAATATTTGGTTGGTTAATAGTTAAATAAAATTAATCAGATGAAATTTTAATTGTAATAAAGTTTATATAAAGTACTGTTAATTAAGACTTAAGATTTAAATGACTTTTTAATTGATGTACTTTAATTTTCTTTGATTTAGATCTCGATCTCAAACTAATAATTTCATTTTACTTCATAAATATCTTATACCAAAAATCTATTATGCTTAATATTGCACTTCTTTATTTAGATCTATTCTATGGCTAAAACTCCAAATTCAGTACTAGTTGTCCTTGCATTTTTTTCAATTTATGTGATTTGGGGTTCTACCTACTTGCTAAATAAGATTGCGGTGGCAGAATTAGCACCCTTTATGCTTGCTTCTATTAGATTTATCACTGCTGGTGTTCTTATTTTTATTTTATGTAAAAGCATGGGAATAAGTATTGCTATTACAAAAAAGCAACTAAAAAACACCATAATTGCCGGCTTCTTATTTCTAACTTTTGGGAATGGAATTGTAGTCTGGGCCTTAAAATATGTAGATAGTGGATTTGCGGCTTTAGAAATATCTGCTCAACCCTTAATTGTGCTTTTGTTGTTAAGAATTCTAGACGGAAAAAAAATTAAAGCTATGTCTGTGGTTGGTGTAGTACTAGGAATTATAGGCATGTATCTTTTGGTAAGTCAGCAACAAATAATAGGAGAAAAAAGCTCATTTATAGGCATGGCTATGATCTTTATGTGTTTGCTTAGCTGGGCTTATGGAAGCATCTTTGTAAGTAAGGCAGATCTTCCTACAAATTATTTTGTGAATACCGGTTATCAAATGCTAAGTGGCGGTATTATGCTCCTGCTCTCTAGTCTTGCATTTGGTGAATCTTGGTCCTTTCCCAGTACTTGGAGTGGAGAAGTACAGATATCTATGATCTTACTTATTCTTTTTGGAAGTATAGTGGCCTTTACTTCATTTAATTACTTATTAAAAATAGTTTCTCCGGAAAAAGTTGCCACTTCTACCTACGTTAACCCAATCATAGCAATGAGCTTAGGTTGGTATTTCCTGAACGAACAAATCACAATACAATCTGCTATTGCAGCAATAGTTCTTTTAACCGGAGTATATTTTATAAATACCAAAAAGAAACTAGTAATATTCTCTAGATTCTACGGAAGAGTAGGGAAGAATCAAGAAGTAGAATAGAAATTTATCTCCCATTTAATTAGTAGTCACTCTTCGAAAATGTAATTATACGCTAAGTCAACAAATTATTATTCTATATAAACCTTAATAATCATATTAATTTTATGATTTATTGTCTTAAAAATAAAAATAGTTAGTATTTATTATTCAAAAATAGTAGCTTTATATATTATTGAATTTCTATAAACTATACTAAGCATGTAGTTTTTTATATATTATCTCCCTCCAGTTCCCCAAATAGAGATTTCCCCCTTGTATTAGAGTTTCCCAACGATAGATCTCGGCATCTCTCCTCGGAAAATATATACTAACCAATTAATATTTTTAAAATGGCTACAAAAACAATTTACGTAAGCAGGATCTCAGGTTCTAAAAAAATTAAATTAAGAGATAGCGATGGCAACGATCCTGGGAATGACGATTTAACTACCTATGTAAGTACAGGGGATACTGTTAAATGGGAATTGGATACAGACAGTGGATTAGATTCGCTCCTCGGAATTAAAAAGAAAGACGACTCCTATCAACTATTGAAAGAAGATCCTAAGGGATCAGGCGGTATTTTCACTGGACAGGTGGTAGATGTTTCTCCGGGAAAAGATAAAAAGGAGAAATATAAAATAGGCTATAAGTTACCAAATGATAAAAATGAGCACTGGAACGATCCAAAATTACAGATCATAAATTAAAAATTTTCGCGCAATTATGGCTCTCCTAAATAAAACTTGGTGGCTTTTTATAGGTGGTTACTTTGTAATTATGCTAGGTTTTGCTCAGGATGGAAATTTAGCGGATAACTTAATTGAGTTGTATGAAAGTGAAAAGTTTCAAGGAGATGAATTAGTGATCTTGAGTGATATTTCAAGGAATTCTACAAACATTGAAAATAAACTTTATTACTCGGAGCTGTTAATTAAAAAATCAAGTAAGGATTCCCTTTATGAGTTTTTAAATACCGGATACAATCAAAAAGGAAACGCGCTACAATTAGAAGGCAATTATCCTGAAGCTTTGGAAGCCTATTTTATAGGATTAGAACTCGCTAATACGCTTAAAGATCCAGGTTTAATTGGTGGATCTAATATCTCTATTGCAGATACCTATTCCATGATTGGAAATTCTAGAATGGCGGGTGAATATTACTCTAAAGGAATAGAGATCTTAAGGCAAGCCAACACTCCCATTGTTTTAGCTTCAGCTTTATTAAATGCAGGTGATGATGCATTTCACAATAAAAATTATGAGAAGGCCTTAAATTATTTTAAAGAATCCGGAAGTTTATTTAGAGATTTAGATTATTCTATTGGAATTGCCTATAATTTAGGCAATGTAGGAATGGTATATGCCGAACAAGGTAAAGATGAAAAAGCTAAAGCAAATATCAATGAAGCCATTGCACTACTTGAAGAGCTTCAAAATTATTATCCTATATCTGTGTATCTCACCTATATGGCAGATATTTATGCGAAACAAGGAAAATTAGAAACCTCAATCGATTTTGCTGATCGAAGTCTCAAATTAGCTACCCAATATGGCTTAAAAGAACAGATCTCTGATGCCAATTTGAAGCTATCTGAGTTACACGCAAAAGATCAGAATTATGAAAAAGCATATTCTTATTATCAAGATCATATAAAGTATCGAGATAGTGTAACCAATGTGGGAGCTGTGCAGCAAATGGCAGAACTCCGCACAGATTATGAGATCTCGCAGAAACAAACCGAATTAGATCTTTTAGCTCAAAAACAAAGAACTCAAAAAGTAATTGTAATTGCTACAGGAATTGCCCTCTTCCTTATTATTCTATTGGCAATAGGATTGTATAGAAGAAATAAGTTTATAAAGCGAACTAGTAAGATCATAGAAAAAGAAAAGAACAGGTCCGATGAATTATTGTTAAATATCCTTCCAGAAGAAACTGCGAAAGAATTAAAGAATTATGGCAAAGTAACTTCAAACAGATTCGAATCGGTAACAGTTATGTTTACAGATTTTAAAGACTTTACTAGATACTCAGATAATGTTTCTCCGGAAATTTTGGTAGAAAGTGTAGATTATTATTTTTCAAAATTTGATGAGATCATGGATAAATATAACCTCGAGAAAATTAAAACGGTTGGAGATTCGTATATGTGTGCTGGTGGCCTTCCGTTTCCTACAACAGATCACGCATTTAAAACTGTAATGGCTGGAATTGAAATAGCAGAATTTGTAGAGAACTCAAGGGATCATGGCGATGCTAAAATGATTCCTTTTGAAGTAAGGATTGGTATAAATACAGGTCCTGTTGTTGCCGGAGTAGTAGGGAAGAAGAAATTTGCTTATGATATTTGGGGTGATACCGTGAACATTGCATCCCGTATGGAATCCAATTCTGAACCTGGTTGTATCAATATTTCTGACAACACCTATCAACTTATAAAAGATCATTTTAATTGTAGATATCGTGGAGAGATCGAAGTGAAAAATAAGGGGATGATGAAGATGTTCTTTGTTCATTGTGCCAAAGATGATGACAGTTTGAAAGCATTATTTAACCGTGAAGTAAAATATGAAGTAGATTCAAAATCCATTAGTAATTCGTAGATTTTTAATCATGTAAAAAAAATGAGCATGTATCTTGGAATTTATATAGTAATTGGAATTATAGCCGTAATAGCCATATTCTTTATGATCAGAAAAAATTCAGGATCTCGGGAACATGAGATCATTAATGATGACAAGGGTAAGAAAACTCAATTTAATCCTGAAAAGGTCTCTGGTTTAATGCCAAATAAGAAAAAAAGTGAGGTTGAGAAAGACAACTTAAAATAGCTATTCTTTAATACGTATCACAATCTACAGTTAAGAAACATTTATGGGAGTAATCCATAAAATATGGTTTAAACATTTATTGGTTTCAGAAAAATTATTCAAAATAATTTTTCTGAAACCATACTTATAATTCTTAAAAATAATTGAATTTTCTTAGGTCCATTTTAATAATTAAAGTTCGGACGAAAAATAACAACGAGTAAGGTATTAAGCGATATGATTTAGACCAATAAAGTAATTTAATAACTTAACTTTGAATTGGTAAATCTAAATTGGTATATATGGAAAGATGGCATGGGAAACATCCCAATCCGTTGGATTTTTTTTATGCTATAAATGATGTTTTTGGAAAAGACCTAAACTAATTTTGGAATGCATGGTATTTTAGCTACCACTATATAGATCTAGCAATTGAGGAAGTAAAAATAGAAATTGGCAATACGGTAATCAAATTGAAAAATATTGGAGGAATGCCGGCTCCGGTAGAAATCGCTTATACGCTTAAATATGGAACTACTGGAAAATCTCATGTAAGTCCTGAAGTTTGGCTTAAAGATTTAACTTCTACTACAATTCAATTAAAAGACGTAAAAGATGTGACTAAATTAAATATAGAAGGCGGTATTTTTATGGATGCCGATACCTCTAATAATAGTTGGATCTCTAAAAAATAAGTTGATAAATGCAGATTTAAAACTACCGACTTTAGATAAATTCTGAAGGCGGTTTTTTAATTCTAAAATAAAATAGAAAATCAAGAATGAGAAGTAATGATCCTTATGCGGCTCTAAAGTACAAAGAGTTCAATATTTTTTTGCTGGTTAGATTTGCGATGGTTTTTGCATGGACTATGCAGTTCGTGGTAATAGAGTGGGAAGTTTATAGCATTACCAAAAATCCGTTATCTCTTGGAATTATAGGTTTAATGGAAGTTATTCCAGCTGTGTCTCTGGCTTTATTTGCCGGGCATATAGTAGACCAGAAAGAAAAAAAAGGCCTGCTGGTGAAATGTATCTTAGGTTTCTCTGTAATAAGTTTAGGTTTATTTCTACTTACTTGGCCAAGGATTGTGGATGGTTTCTCCACACATATTATTTTATATTCCATTTATTTTTTAGTGTTCTTAGGAGGTATAGTTCGTTCATTTTTAGGACCCACTATTTTCTCATTATTTTCTTTAATTATTCCGAAGAAAATCTATCCCAATGCTGCCACCTGGAGCAGTTCGGTATGGCAAATGGGTGCAGTATTAGGCCCTGCAGTTGCAGGTTTTTCAATAAATTGGATGGGAGTTCATTGGTCTATGTGCCTTATTTTTGGATTTTCTTTAATGGCTTTAATTTTTCTCTCTCAAATACCTAAAAAACCAATTCTTAATCCCAATATTGGGGAACCGGTTTTTAAAAGCTTAAAAGAAGGAGTTAAATTTGTATTTAACACCAAGGTCATTTTTGGAGCAATTACCTTAGATATGATAGCCGTTTTATTTGGTGGAGCAGTAGCACTGTTGCCAATTTATGCCCAAGATATCCTAAAAGTTGGCCCGGAGGGATTTGGAATCTTAAGAGCAGCTCCTGCGGTTGGAGCACTGCTTACCATGTTTACTTCTGCTTATTTCCCATTAAATAAAAATGCAGGAATGAAATTATTAGCCTCCATTTTTGGTTTTGGACTATGCATGATCGTTTTTGGATTGTCCACTTGGTTTTGGCTTTCTGTCATGGCGCTTTTTTTAAGCGGGGTTACCGATGGTATTTCGATGATAATACGCCAAACCATCTTACAGCTTAAAACTCCAGATCACATGAGGGGTAGAGTAGCATCTGTAAATTCCATGTTTGTTGGTTCTTCTAATGAGCTCGGTGCTTTTGAAAGTGGATTAACCGCAAAATTGATGGGAACTGTTACTGCAGTGGTTTTTGGTGGAACAATGACGTTATTAACCGTTCTTACCACAGGTTTTGCTTTGCCATCATTCAGAAAATTAGACTTGAGAAAAGATCTTAAGGAACATGAAGAGAATAATTAATTTAATATATAGTATGAAAATTGGATTTATAGGATTGGGAATTATGGGAAGTGCAATGGCTTCCAATTTATTAAAATCTGGACATAAATTGTTCGTTTATAACCGCACTAAAGAAAAAGCAGAAGAATTGCTGAAGCAAGGTGCAGTTTGGAAAGATTCTCCAGCAACTTTAGCAAGAGAAATAGACGTTTTATTTACTATGTTGGAAGATCCAATAGCGGTGGAAAGCTTGGCTCTAGGCACCGATGGATTTTTAAATGAAATGAAAAAAGGAAGCATTTGGGTAGATTCCAGTACGGTAAATCCTAGTTTCAGTAAAAAGATGAGTGAGAAAGCAATAGCTAAAAGTATTCGATTTTTGGATGCTCCTGTATCCGGATCTAAAGTTCCGGCAGAAAAAGGGGAACTGCTGTTTTTGGTAGGTGGTGATAAAATAGTTATGGAGGAAGTTCAACCTTTATTCGATTTAATGGGGCAAAATGCTGTTCATATAGGAGATCACGGAAAAGGTTCCGCAATGAAAATCATGATCAATCAACTATTAGGGCAGAGTATGCTGGCATTTTCTGAAAGTTTATCCTTAGGAATGGCAATGGGATTGGAGAAAAAAATGGCTATGGATTTCTTACTTAAAACTCCCGTAACTGCTCCAATTCTGGAAGTTTTTAGAGCTAGAATAGAAGATGAAAATTACGAACCAAATTTCCCGCTAAAACACCTTCAAAAAGATCTTCACCTTTTT
Source organism: Gillisia sp. UBA3175 (assembly GCA_002364325.1). Lineage (GTDB taxonomy): Bacteria > Bacteroidota > Bacteroidia > Flavobacteriales > Flavobacteriaceae > Gillisia. Next base: position 994,955 of record DEXV01000003.1, on the reverse strand, counting down.
ACAGATACTGCCTTTGAACTGAATAAAGCAGTTCCGCTAACCAATGCAGCAAAAGAAATTTATGCACAGGCCAAACAAAAAGGCATGGCAGATATGGATTTCTCGTCGATCTTTAAGTTTATAAATGAATAAGGAATTTAGTATTAAGTTTTTCAATCCGACAATATATTCTGTTCGGTTTTTTATTTAATTCCACAAGTATAAATTGTTAGAAGAATCATATCAGGCATTCTTCCAGAATTTTGACTAAATTAATCTCGAATTTCAAATTACTCATATTTTATGAAAAAATCATTACTTAGTTATGCCTTACTTTTTTGTTGCGGAATAGTTTTCTCGCAAACACCAAAAAGAAAATTAGTTCCTTCAGACGTTTACCATTATCAAACTTTATCGGATATGCAAGTTTCACCTGATGGCAAGTGGGTGCTATATGCTGTTGCAAAACCAGATTCAACTAAGAATAAAAAGATCTCCGATCTTTATTTGTCTAGTTGGGACGGAAAGGATAAAGTACAACTCACCTTTTCTGATGAAGGAGAATCTAACGCAAAATATAGTCCAGATGGTAAGTATATCGCTTATATGTCTTCCAAAGAAGTTGATAGCGTTAAAAACAATCAAATTTGGTTGATAGATAGAAGAGGAGGAGAAGGCAAACAATTCACTAAAATGAAAGAAGATCTAAAAGATTTTGTTTGGTCACCAGATGGATTAAAAATGGTGTTGGTGATGCAAGAAGCAGAAAAGAAAGATAAAAAATCTAAAATCAAGCCGGTAATAGTTGTAGATAAATTTCATTTTAAACAGGATATAGATGGATATGTATTTAACCGACCAACACATTTATACCTTTTAGATGTTACAACAGGAAAGATAGAACAGCTTACAGATGGAAATTATTATGAAAGCGCACCTTCTTGGTCACCAGATGGTTCTAAGATCACTTTTGTGAGCAATAGAACTGAAGATCCTGAAAGAAATGACAACAAATCTATTTATATGATAGATGTTAAAAAAGGTAGCCCTATTAAAGAACTTACTAATTGGAAAGGAACAGAAAATGAACCTAGATGGAGTAAAGACGGTAAGAAAATAGCATTTTTAAGATCTACTCAAGACATGACCTATATAAACTATGATCAGGATATTTTAGCGGTTATGAATGCAGATGGAAGCAATGTGAAATTACTTACCGAAGAATTGGACAGACCTGTCTCCAATTTTAGATGGGGAAAAGACGATAAAAGTATTGGTTTTTTGGTGAGTGATGATAGACAAACATATATTTCTGAGGTGGATGTAACCTCAGGAAAGATTAAAAAAGTGATAGGTGGAGAGAGAAGTTTCAATGAATTAGAAGCTAATCCTAATGGTAGTTGGTTAACAAATATGGCAGATCCTCAGCATCCATCAAACTTATATACTGTGAGCAATGGAAATCTAAATAAGCTAACTCATTTAAACGAAGATTGGCTTAAAGATGTGGCTCTTGCCGATGTTTCCGGGTTTCAGTCTACTAGTAAGGATGGTACAAAGGTGTCCGGATTGTTTTTTAAACCAGCAGATGCTGGTGCTAAAAAATTGCCATTTATTCTATTTATCCATGGTGGGCCCGTAGCTCAAGATGATTATGGTTTTGATTTTACAAGACAAATATTAGCGGCTGGAGGATATGGTGTTGCAGCAGTTAATTATAGAGGAAGTAATGGAAGAGGTTTAGATTTTAGTAAAGCTATCTATGCGGATTGGGGAAATTTAGAAGTTCAGGATTTGCTGGGAGCTACAGATTATTTAATTAATGAAGGTTTAATTGATCCGGAAAAACTAGGAATTGGCGGATGGAGTTACGGTGGAATTTTAACCGATTATACTATTGCAAGTGATACCAGATTTAAAGCTTCCTGCAGCGGTGCTGGGAGTGCCATGCAACTTTCTATGTATGGAATAGATCAATATTTGCTTCAATGGAATGAGGAAATAGGTTTACCTTGGGTAAAGGAAGATCTGGAAAGATATATGAAGTTATCTTACCCATTCACACATGCCGATAAAATTAAGACTCCAACTTTATTTATGGCTAGCGAGAATGATTTTAATGTACCCACACAAGGTACCGAGCAAATGTATGCCGCCTTAAGGACTTTAGGCGTACCTACACAGTTAGTGATCTATCCGGATCAAAATCACGGAATTTCAGTTTTAAGCTATCAGGTAGACCGATATAAAAGATATTTGGATTGGTATGATAAGTACTTAAAAGTATCAAAATAACATCTAAAAATACAAAGGGTAAGCCGAAAGGCGAACCCTTTTTTTATTTATTTTTAATTACTGAAACTACAGACTAGAATTCCGCTTTTTCTTCAACAGTTCAATTCCTGAATTTTTTTTTTATAGTCCGCAACCAGAGAAATGTGGTGCTGACAGCATTTAGAGTTAATTTCCTTAATACTTCAATACTTCGATCAATCATCAGCGCGGTATCATTTTTATAAAATGAAAAGATATTCTATTTAAAAAAGATGCTGGAAACCAATATTCTAAGTTTATAAACAATGTTTAATATTCTTAACGATTTAGAATTATTTCTACTGAATTAAAAATAAAAATCAACTTTTTTAAAATATTATGTAACATTTGGTGATAAAGGTGGTCTTTTAGATACATCAATCAATCATCAATAAATGAAATTACCATTATTAACCATCATCATGGTTAGCCTTTGTTTTAATGCAACCGCACAAGTAGCTAAAAAACAACTTCAAATTAAAAGAACAGAAGACGCTCCAAAAATAGATGGCATCTTGGACGATGCAGTTTGGGCTAATGCTAAAGAAGCAGGAGACTTTATACAATTTAGACCTAACATGAATGTTAAGGAAACTCAGGAAATTAGAACAGTTGTTAAAATGACCTATGACAATACAGCCTTGTATGTCGCAGCTTATTTACACGACGATCCTACTAAAATTTACAAGCAATTATCCAGTAGAGATAATTTTGGATCAGCAGATTTCTTCGGATTTGTTGTAAATCCTAACAACGATGCTCAAAATGATACCCAATTCTTCGTTTTTGCTTCAGGAACACAAGCCGATGCTATATCTAACCCAAGTGTTGGTGAAGATTTTAGCTGGAATAGCGTTTGGAGCAGCGCTGTGAAGATAGTAGAAGATGGTTGGATCTTAGAGATGAAGATTCCATATCGTTGTCTTAGATTCGATAATAATAATGTAGAAACTTGGGGTATTCAATTTCATAGGCGTTTGCGAAGAGATGAATCTCAATACACCTGGAATCCTGTAGATGTTTCTAAAGGAAACCTAGGCTTATATCATGGCGAATTAAAAGGACTTAGGAATATAGAACCTCCAACAAGACTTTCTCTTTATCCATTTGTTTCCACAGTTCAGAATAATTATGATGGGGTATACGAATCTAACTTCAATGCAGGGCTAGATGTAAAGTTTGGGATCACCGAAAATTTTACATTGGATGCTACTTTAATTCCAGATTTTTCACAAGCTGGATTCGACAATATCACGTTAAACCTTGGACCCTTTGAGCAAACATTTTCTGAACAAAGACAATTTTTTACTGAAGGAGTAGACCTTTTTTCTAAAGGAAATCTATTCTTTTCACGAAGGGTTGGAAGTGCACCAATTACAGATCCTGTTACTTCTGTTAATGAAGAAGTTGTTGATTATCCTGAATCTGTTAAAGTGCTTAACGCAATTAAAGTATCCGGAAGAACAAAGGATGGACTTGGACTGGGATTTTTTAATTCTTTTACCGAGAAGGCAGAGGCAACCATAGAGAATATAGACACCGGAGACCAAAGAAAGCAAGTAGTAGAGCCATTCACAAATTATAACATTGTGGTTGTGGACCAACAATTCAACGGGAATTCTTCTATTGGTATCATTAATACCAACGTTACCAGAGAAGGTTCTTTTAGAGATGCTAATGTAACTGCAATCACTTCAGATATCACCAATAAACGAAATACGTATCAAGTTCGGGGGGATATTAAAATGAGCAATCTCAATTTGGAATCTGGAATGGTAACGGGTTTCAGCACCTTTGTAGCTGCTCGTAAAGCACACGGAAATTTAAGATATAGCATAGATCACAGTTATGCCGACACTAAATTTGATCCAAACGATCTGGGTTTGCAGTTCCGCAACAATTACAACGATCTTGGTATCGATATCAATTACCGGACTTTCGAGCCATCTGGTAAGTGGAATCGGTACTTCGCTAATTTTTATGTAAACTATACCAGACTAGCAGATCCAGGTACATTTACAGGATTTGGTTTAGGCTTAAGTGCTAATGGAAGTACAAAAAAGTTAAATGAAATAGGAGGGAACATCAACCTAAGACCTGGAAAGCAATACGATTATTTCGAACCTAGAAAAGCGGGAAGCTACTTTATTACTGAAAGTGGTGTGAATGTTAACGGATGGTATAATACTAATAACAATAAAAAGCTGGCGCTAAGTGTAAATGTAGGAGCTGAAACCTATTTGGAAGAAGGACGGGATTACTTTAACTATTGGTTTGGACTTGGACCTCAAATTAGATTCAGCGATAAATTTATGATGTCCTATTTTTTCTCCAGAGATTATTATATCGGTGATCGTGGATATGTTACCCAAGTAGATAATAATGTGATCTTTGGCGATCGTCAAAGAGAAGAGATAGAACAAACCTTTAACGCCAGTTATAACTTTAATCCAAACCATACCTTATCTCTTACATTAAGAAATTACTGGGGAATTGTAAAATATGACGAGCAATTGTTCAGTTTACAAGATAATGGACGAGTTACAAGTAGCACAGGATATACCACTTCTAACATCCCGAATAATCCTGATATCAATTTTTCTACCTGGAATTTCGACCTTGGATATTCCTGGCAATTTGCGCCGGGAAGTTTTATTACGGCACTTTATCGAAACCAGTTGTTTAATTTTGATACAAAAGCACGAGATTCATACACAAATAGTATAGATACCTTGTTTAAGCAGCCTATTAACAATATATTTTCTTTAAAACTGCAATACTTCTTAGATTATAATCAGATCTCGGGATTGTTTAAAAAAAATGACTAAAACAATCTAATATCACTATTTCTGTAAATTGTTTAATAAAGTGGGGGATTTGGTCCTCATTAATATTGACCTCTGAACTAAAAAATTTATAATTGAAGAAACCTGCAATAATTTAAAACAAGCCATTGATCCAAAAAAAAAGGCTGACACTAATTGAGTCCGCCTTTTTAATTCCAAAAATTTTTTTTTAAGGGATTAGTTTCTCTTCACGTAGCTCATCAAAAAGATTGAAGAATGACTCTCTGGTTTCTATATATTCTTTGAAACCTAATTTTCGGCTCTTAGACATGTCTGTCATGATCTCCATAGGCCTTCCTAAATCTAGATCGGTATGCCATGGAGACGCCAGTTTATTAATCTCGGCTTCCTTTAAACCATTTTTATTGGCCATTTCTTTCCAAGTATTTGCATCATTCGCCATTTCTTCTTCCAGTGGATGAATGGTCCCGTCGTATTCTTGGATATCAACCTCAAAATATTCTGCAATTTTCTCCCACATCCATCTCCATCTAAAAACATCTCCATTGGTTATATTAAAAGCTTCATTCTTTGCTTTTTCATTTGTAGATGCCCAGATCAAATGCTCTGCCAAAATATTTGCGTCGGTCATATCAGAAATACCTTCCCATTGGGCTTTAGATCCAGGCCATTTAAATGGTTTCCCTGTTTCTTTACAAATACTGGCATAAACTGCAAGGGTGGTTCCCATATTCATCATATTTCCAACAGCTTTCCCAATAACAGTGTGGGGACGATGAATGCTCCAGGTGAAACCATCTCTATCTGCTGCTGCATACACTTCATCTTCCTGCGCATAATAGAAATTTTCAACCTCAAGACGAGCCTGCTCTTCTCTAAATGGAGTTTGTGGCAATTCTCCTTGTGCGTAAGAATCAAACGGCCCTAAATAATGTTTTAGTCCTGTAACCAATGCCACATGTTGCACAGACTTACCTGGTGATAATGCCAGTAACAGGTTTTTAATCATTTTACTATTTACCTTAATGTTCTCAGCTTCGGTTTGCTTTCGCATCCAGGTAGCAATGTATATATGGGTAGGTTTGACTTCTGCAAGTGCCTTGGATAGGCTTTCAAAATCCAAAAGATCTGCAGCAATCGGATGTAAACCATTTACATTGGCCTTTTCAGGATTTCTAGCAAGTCCATAGGTTTTCCAGTCCTGTTCTATCAATTTCTTAGCGACGTTATTACCGGTGATACCACTAACGCCTACTACTAATGCTCTTTTATCCATAATAAATATTTTAAAATGTCGAAGGTCAAAGTTCTAAGAATTATATGTCAAAAAGAAGGACATTTATCACTCGTTAAATGTGATAAACATCACACTACTGGTTGCTCATTCTGCTTAAGGTTTCCCTTGAAATCCCTAAATAAGAAGCTATCAATGCTTTTGGAATTCTGTCGATCAAATTTGGATAAAGTTGTACAAATTGTACATATCGCTCGTCTGATTTCTGACTCATAAGCGATAAGATTCTCTGCTGAAGAGCGATATAGCCGGCCGTAGTTTTCTTCAGAAAAAAATATTCCATTTTGTTAAGTTCTCTACACAGTTTCTCCCGATTATCGATAGAAATGCTCATGATTTCTGAATCTTCCAAACAGTCTATATTCAACGTCGCATGCATGCGGTTATGATAAGCCTGTGGATCTGAAATCCACCAGTCTTCCATAGCAAATTGGAGAATATGTTCTTTGCCCGCTTCATCTATAGAGAAAGACCTTAATAGACCTTTTGCTACAAAATGATCGTTTGGAGCTAGATGATTTGCCTGCACTACATATTGATGCTTTTTATAGATCGAAGTTTCAAAATGAGTAAGCACAAATTGAAATTCTTCATCTGTTAATTTCACAATTGCTTCAATCTGCCCACGTAATAAACTTCGCATCATAACTTTTAGGATATCCTGATTAATCAATTGTAAAAATACTCCATAAAGTTTTAAATAAAATAGAGAACACATTAAGCTAAGTCATTTTAAATAGAAATATGGCAGACCAGTTATGATATAATTTCTGAAGAATTAATTTGAGATTATATCTCCCTAAATATTTCCATAAGCATTCCCAAAATTAGCAACTGGGGATTTTTTAATTGCGCTATATAAAAACCAGTTATTTAATTTTGATACAGAAGCACGAGATTCATACACAAATAGTATAGATACCTTGTTTAAGCAGCTAATAAATAATGTATTCTCATTGAAGCCTCAGTATTTCTTGGATTATAATCAGATTTCAGGAATTTTCAAAAAATAGCTGTTTTTAGATATTTTAAAAAACACCCTTTGAAAACAAAACCTCAAAGGGTGTTTTTTTACGGGGATTATCCAAAGTTAGCATGTAAAAATTTGCTAAATTATTATTTCATGTTCACTTTATATGCCTTTGAGTTTATTTCTGAAATTAGTTTAAAGTAGTATTAGGAATTAAAAACTACATTTGCGCTCCTTGAAACATAGCCTGAATTTCAGTTTTATTGATCCGAAATTTAAACCGAGTTCAGCTTAAACATTGGTTATGGAGAAGAATAAAGCAGAAATAGAAAGAGCCATCACTTCCGCAGAAATTGAAAACTGCATTGCGGTTTTATCTCAACTGGTAGAAGATACCAATCAGATCTTTGAGATTCCCAAGGAACAAAGAACCGAACTTTTAAAAGTTGCTGGAATGTTTTCTAGGCCCAATCGCGATGAATTTTCTAGAAGAATAAAAGATGGAAAAAAAGCTGCAAAACGCAAACAAGATACCAAAGATAAAACTGCACGTAAGGAAACTGGTATTCGAAATGCTAGAGAGGCTTCAGTATTTATAGCTCCTAAATTGCTTTCCATAGCTCACTTAGCCAATAAAGTGAAACTAGAGTTGGAGAATCCAAGAAAATGCTATGTCTGCAAGACCGAATTCACCAAAATGCATCATTTTTACGATTCGATTTGTACCACTTGCGGCGATTTTAATTACGCTAAGCGTTTTCAGAATGCCGATGTAAAAGGGCAAGTAGCGGTTATTACAGGCTCACGCTTAAAAATAGGATATCATATAAGTTTGATGCTTTTACGGGGCGGAGCAACGGTGATAGCAACTACTCGTTTTCCTGTAGACTCGGCGCTAAGATTCTCAAAAGAAGAAGATTTTACAGAATGGGGTCATCGCTTAAAGATCCACGGACTTGATTTAAGACATATTCCAAGCGTTGAGATCTTCTGTAACTTTATTGAACAAAAATATGAGCGACTGGATATTCTAATTAATAATGCTGCGCAAACAGTAAGAAGACCGGCAGGATTCTATCAGCATTTAATACCTAATGAGGAACGACCAATCGCATCCTTGCCAAAGTACGCTCAAGATCTATTATGGGATCACAGTAATTGTTTACAGGAATTAAAATTATTAACCACAGAAACATCGCCTAACCAAAATATGCCGGTAACTTGGCATGGTCCGGAACCTGGAATTGGATTGCGAGCATCTGCAAAATTGTCTCAGATACCATATAGTTTCGATAATACTTTGGTTGCTAAGGAAGTATTTCCGGAAGGCGAACTGGATGCCGACCTTCAACAGGTTGATCTTAGAAAGACCAACTCTTGGCGCTTAAAATTAGGTGAGATTGAAACTACAGAAATGTTGGAAGTTCAGCTTGTAAATGCCGTTGCTCCTTTTGTATTATGTAACCGACTTTCAGAAATAATGAAAAAGGACAATACAGGGAAGAAACACATTATTAACGTTTCTGCTATGGAAGGGAAATTCTATCCTGGTTTTAAGGAAGATAGACATCCGCATACCAATATGGCAAAAGCCGCTTTAAACATGCTCACGCATACTTCTTCCGGCACCTTGGCAAAGGATGGAATCTTTATGAATGCGGTGGATACAGGTTGGGTTACAGATGAAGATCCTGCAGCTTTGGCAAAATTGAAACAGGAAAGAGACGATTTTCAACCACCCTTGGATATTGTAGATGGTGCTGCTAGGGTTATGGATCCTTTATTCGATGGGATAAACACTGGAAAGCACTGGTGTGGAAAATTTCTTAAAGATTACAGACCTATTAGCTGGTAGATAAGTTTACTCGTAAGTATTTTATGTTTTTCTTTCTTTATTTAATTAAACTTGAGAGAAAAAGGCTTTTTCATTGATTAAATCCTAATATTTCCTTTTTATTTTTGATTTAACTACACAAATTTTAGATTTTGATTAAATAGTTTTAAAAATTTTGGTACAGATTTTGAATTTAAACTCTATTTAACTCTAAAATTCTATTCTATGAAATCTAAAAGTATATTAACAATGTTAGTTATGTGTAGCTTTCTCTTTCTAAATACTTCAAATATTCTGGCCCAGAATAATAATAAAAAGGAGTATAAGAAGGAATATAAAAATAAAGCTCATAAAAAAGGGAAGCACAATACTAATGATTACCGTAAGTCAGATCAAAAAGATACTAAAAGTAATGAAGTAACTTTAGGTCGAGTGATTTTTCCTAGTAACGGAACATATTCCCCGCGTAAATTAAAAGGAGTTCCAAAAGGCCATTACCCACCCCCGGGAAGTTGCAAAATTTGGTACCCAAATCGTCCACCCGGGCATCAACCACCTGCAACAAGTTGCAATAATATAGATAGAAGGAGATTGGAACCGGGAGCTTTTATTTTACATGGTGACCGCGCTTATGATGCCGATTATAACTGGAGAGAAGCGGAGCGTCGCCGTCCTGGATCTGTTGAAAGAGATATATTAGATATTTTATTTCCTCGTTCTCGTTAAGGATGTTCTTAAAAATAAATTATTCAAATATACAGGCCACTTGAAAAAGTGGCTTTTATATTTTGTAAAATTCCTTGTAAACATTGTTTTGTAAATAGTTCAAAGGAGCAAAGTTTGGCAAATTTTATTTGATTGTCTTTTTATACAATTTGGGTTATAAACAGCTCAAGATCTTCATAAAAATTGAACACCAATAGTATACAAGTTACTTATCAAACTAGCTAAAAATATTCGAATCCTGAGATCGCAGAATCAGACTGGGCCGCTAATTCGAAAAAGGAGTTTTTTATGATATTGAATTAAAGCAAAAGGTCAAGAATATAGATTATGAATTTAGTGAAGATGGTATTATTATGAAATAATATAATTATGAAATTTTAAAATAAGATTACAAATTTAATGAAATCCCAGAACTGCAAACTTTCAAAAAATTTCAGGTCAGACAATTAAGATGCGAACAAATCTTTCTAATTAAAATAATCTTAGTAGATTAGAATATATTTTTATATCCTATAAAAATAAAATACATAAATATGGAATATTTTTCTATAGCACTACAACTTTTCATAGGTCTTAGTATCCTCAATGTATGGCTTATTCAGTATAATAAAGATACACAATGGCGGGGAGGTGATGCAAAAACAATTAAAGAGGAATTTGCAGTTTACGGATTGCCTATGTGGAGTTTATATATAATCGGATTTTTAAAAGTAACTTTCGCTATTGCGCTTATTTGCGGTATATGGTTTCCCGAACTTATAAATCCGGCCGCATTGGGACTTGCTTTTCTTCTGGCAGGGTCTGTTTTAATGCATATAAAGATTAAAGACCCTATTAAAAAATCTTTCCCAGCATTTCTGTTTTTAGTGCTTTGCTTAATTCTGGTTTTTATCTTATAAAAATTTTCCTGTTTAGAAGCTCAATAACAGTGCAATAGAAATATAGGCATTTATTATAGCGTAGATAAAAGAAGGTGCAGATTGTACAAAGCTGTCTTTTACTTTTAAACGCACACCGAATCCCAAAAGCATTAGAATGGATAAACCTACTGAAGATATTACACTTAAAAGAGGCAGGAAGATATACCCAAATCCAAGTCCGAAAGCTCCTAAAATCTGTAATACTCCAATAAGATACTGATGGTCTTTAAGCCCGTAACGTATAAATTCATTTCGCATGTGCGCAGTGACGAAACAACTAATTCCAAAAAACAAAAACGATAATGTGGAAAATATCACCAGGAAAGTTAATAAGGTCATTGCTTTTTAAGTAAGTGAATCTAATATTAGGCTTGCTAATCTAATCAATACTTCAATAAATATATAATTAAGTATTTTAGACAAGTAAACACATTCTAAGTTTTTTAAATATTTTATTGGATATTAATTTAGGACTAGTTTCTAAGCTGAAGTTGTTTTGGCTTCAAATTAGCCATTTTTCATTTTAAAGCTATTACAAAGATCTTTTCAATTAAAAAAACAAGGGAAAATATGCGTACAATTAAATATGATCTAATAGGTCCATAAAAATAGACTTTCTCGTTGCATTAGGTGAAATAGCTTTTACACCTTAACTTAAAATTCTTCCTACTTGTTCCTTAAGTATTTAAACATCAAAGTTCTGTTGCAGAGATAGATCTTAAAGTAGTTTTATTTTTAATGCTTAAAAACCGAATTCTTCTCAAAACCTAAAAGCTTCTTAAATAATTGCCCTTAGTTGGTTTAATGTTTAATTTTATTTGAACACAGAAAATCCCCATCCACATTGGAATTACAAAACATATATTATACTAACTAAAATCAAGAAAAATGGCAAAGAAATCGAAGCAAGATTCTGCTGACACCAAAAAGATCGAGCAGCTAAAAAAGGATCATTGGGAAATGAAAGATAGCACCATGACCACTAATCAAGGGCTTAAAGTTAACGATACTAATAACTCGCTTAAATCTGGGGAGCGGGGTTCTACTTTACTGGAGGATTTTCTATTAAGAGAAAAGATCACCCATTTTGATCATGAACGCATTCCCGAAAGAATTGTGCACGCTCGCGGAAGTGGAGCACATGGATATTTCGAGTTATCTAAAGATATGTCAGAATTTACAAAAGCTGGAATTTTAACTGATACCAACAGAAGGACTCCAGTATTTGTGCGTTTCTCTACAGTGGCGGGCTCAAAGGGATCACCCGATCTAGCGCGTGATGTAAGAGGCTTTGCAGTTAAATTTTATACGGAAGAAGGTACCTGGGATCTGGTAGGTAATAATATGCCTATCTTCTTCATTCAAGATGCTATGAAGTTTCCAGATCTAATTCACTCTGTAAAACCGGAACCTAATAAAGAAATCCCGCAGGCGGCTTCTGCCCATGATACTTTTTACGATTTTGTTTCACTTACTACAGAAACATTGCATAATCATATCTGGGCGATGAGTGACCGCGCCATTCCACGAAGTTTACGTATGATGGAAGGCTTTGGGATACATACCTTTAGACTGATCAACCAAAAGAATGAGTCCCATTTTGTAAAGTTCCATTGGAAACCGGTGCTAGGTGTACACTCTGTAACCTGGGAAGAAGCCGTAAAAATTAATGGAGCCGATGCAGATTTTCACCGTCGTGATCTTTGGGATGCTATTGAAGCAGGACAATTCCCAGAATGGGAATTAGGATTACAGATTGTTCCTGAAGCAGATGAACATAAGTTTGAATTCGATTTATTGGATCCAACAAAACTGATCCCGGAAGAAATGGTTCCTGTGACCATTGTTGGGAAAATGACATTGAATAGAAATCCTGAAAATTTCTTTGCTGAAACTGAGCAGGTTGCTTTCTTACCAGGACATATAGTTCCAGGGATCGACTTTTCGAACGATCCACTTTTGCAAGGGCGTTTGTTCTCTTATAGAGATACACAACTTTCTAGATTGGGAACTCCTAACTTCCACCAGATCCCAATTAACCAACCAGTAGTTCCAACTCATAACAATCAGCGGGACGGACAAATGCAAGCAAGTATTCCTAAAGGACAAACCGCTTATTTCCCAAACTCTCTAAGTGGAGGATGTCCTCATCTTGCAAAAATGTCTGAAGGTGCATTTCATTCGTATGAAGAGCGTATAGATGCTAAGAAAATACGTACCCGAAGTGAAAGTTTTAGTGATCATTTCTCTCAACCTGCACTCTTTTATCGAAGCTTAGCGCCATGGGAACAGGAACACATAGCAGGTGCATATACGTTTGAGCTAGGTAAATGTACACAAGATCATATTAAAGAGCGTATGTTGTGGCTCATTGCACAAATAGATAAAGACCTTGCCAAGAAAGTTGCAGAAGGATTAGGGATGAAAATTCCTAAAAACATCGAAAAACCAATTAATCAAGCTATTGGTGCAGATGCCGATCCTAAAAAGCACGAACCGGGACCTAAGAAAAATTATCTAGATGCCTCACCAGCTTTAAGTCAGGCTAAAACCAAATTTAATAGCATTGCAACTCGTCAAGTTGCTGTTTTGTTAGGAGATGGTTTTGATGCTAAGAGCTTTAAGGCGATGAAAGCGATGTTAGAAAAAGAAGGAGCCATGGCGAAATTGGTTGCTCCACATGGAGGAACGGTTAAGGATTCCGATAATAATGAGTATAAAGTGGATGCTTCGATCATGACTACGGAAAGCGTACTTTTTGATGCGCTGTATATACCAGATGGGAAATCCTCTGTTGATGCTTTGTTGAAGCAAGCAAAGTTCATCAAATTTGTGAATGAAGCTTTTAAACATTGTAAAGCAATTGCTGCCGATGGAGAAGGGGAGCGCTTGTTAAAAGCCACTTTTGTAAAAGATCATATGAAGGATAAAGCCCTACTTATAAATGAAAAGCCAGAAGCCTTTAAGAAAAGCATGGCGCAACACCGCAACTGGGATCGTAGAAGTATTACTGATTCTATTCCAGTGTAAAACGGAAATTATTTTATTTTTAAAAGACCGTCTTCTCAGATGGTCTTTTTTTTAATATAAAAATAAAGTGAGGATATTATTGAGCTTTGAAATAACTAATTGATTTACCGTGATGGGTTAATTTATATTCAACTGAAACTAAAAATCTAAATGCGTTAGTTGGTATCCTTTTTTTTTAGACGTAGAAAATAGTTGAACAGAGGAAACTTTCTAAAAATCACAGGGAATTTAGTAAGTATAAGGTCATGTAATCGACGGAATGAGCCAAATTGTAAAAGTGATTCCAGTATTAAATATGTCGGCTTTCACATATATTGATAACAGATAACATCTACATGAAATATAAAAATACGCTTTATTCCATTTTAGACCTTGCCTTAGTTTCTGAAGGTCATTCTTTAAAACAAACCTATAATACTGCACTTGAATTGGCACAAAATGCCGAATCATTTGGGTATACACGTTATTGGTTAGCAGAACATCACAATGCGCCGAATATTGGAAGTAGCGCAACATCGGTTCTAATTGGATATTTAGCAGGAGGAACAAAAACACTTCGCATTGGTTCTGGTGGTATTATGCTACCTAACCATTCGCCATTGATCATTGCTGAACAATTTGGCACCTTAGCATCTTTATATCCTAACCGAATTGATCTTGGATTAGGGCGAGCTCCTGGAACAGACAGAGATACGGCACAAGCTATTCGCTCAGATTTTATGCAAGCAGCACAGTCTTTCCCTGCCGAATTGGATAAAATAGAAAAATATTTCTCTACAGAGAATGCTAACTCTAAAGTTCGTGCTACGGTAGCGGAAGGAGTGGAGGTTCCCATTTATATTTTAGGTTCAAGTACAGATAGTGCACATCTAGCCGCAAAAAAAGGATTGCCTTATGCTTTTGCTAGCCATTTTGCGACAACTCATTTGGGGGACGCGATAGAAATTTACCGTCAAGAATTCCAAGCCTCAGAGGATTTAAAAGAACCTTACGTAATGGCAGGAGTAAATATTATTATTGCAGATACAGACGAAGAAGCCGAACGTTTATTTACTTCTTTGATCCGCATGATCGTGGGTATTTTTACAGGAAAACGGGATTATGTGCAACCACCAACAGCCATGACCGATGAGCTGAAGGAGATACTGAAACACCCCCAAATACATCAGATGCTTAAGTATTCCTTTATTGGTAGTAAAGCTACAGTGAAGGCTCAGGTAAAAGATTTTATGGAGCAAACCAAGGCAGACGAACTTATTGCTGTTACTAATATTTATGGGGTTAAAGAAAGGATTCGTTCTTATGAATTATTTGCGGAGATCATGAAGGAGTTAAATTAAAATTTATCGACTGAATTTTTTATAATTATAGAATCCATAATCACGGAAACTAAATATTTTAATCTTTCTTGGTCCAAAAACTGGATGATACCTCTTAAGAAGTATTATCCAGTTTTTTTTAATGATTTATAAACCTTCTCAAAACTTTCCATAATTGAATCGGCCACTTTCTATTCTATTTCCTAAAACAATTAGCATATATCAGTAATACGTGTGAAATGGAATTAAAATATTATCTTTAAGATTAAGGCAATTATAGGTTTCAGATTATATCTTCCCGATTCATTTTTTTGTATGTGTAAATGAAGTACTGTAATTAATTATTTTAAACCTTTATGGAGAATAATCTACGAAAAGAATTAATAAATATGATGTTATTAAAACTATAGACAGGACTATTATAAGTTAGAAGGATCGCGTATTTTATAAGAATCATTAAATTAAAAGATCAGGTATGTTACAAAATGTTTTATTAGAACGCGAAATATACTCCTCTGAAGAACATAAAATGACCAAAAAAATGATTCAGGATTTCATCAAGAATGAAATTATGGATCACACAGAAGAATGGGAGAAAAATGGAATGGTTAGCCGAGAGATCTGGGAACGTGCCGGAGAATTGGGTTTGCTATGTATTGATATCCCTGAGGAATATGGAGGAAGTGGTTTAGATTTCAGCTTTAGTGCCTTATTTATTGAAGAACTGGCAAAAGAAGGTGTTAGTGGTCCTGGGTTTTCGTTACATTCAGATGTTATTGCTCCTTATCTCTTAAAGTATGGAACCGAAGCACAAAAGCAAAAGTATCTTCCTAAAATGGCTTCCGGAAAAATGATCACATCACTTGGTATGACAGAGCCAAACTGTGGTAGTGATCTTCAAGCTATCACAACAAACGCAGTAGATAAAGGAGACTATTATTTGGTAAATGGGCAGAAAACCTTCATAACAAACGGATATATGAGTGATATGTCTATTGTAGCGGTGAAAACCAATATAGGAACAGAGAAAGAAGGCGTGTCTTTATTGATAATAGAAAGCGAGTCTGAAGGTTTTGAAAAGGGAGTTCCTTTCAAGAAAATAGGAATGAAAGCACAGGATACCTGTGAGTTATTTTTTGATAATGTAAAAGTTTCAAAAGAAAATTTATTAGGAGAAGAAGGATCAGGATTTAAAATTATGATGACAGAATTAGCCAGAGAGCGTTTAATCGTAGCTATTAACGCTATAGGTGGGGCAGAAGGAGCTATAGAAAAAACAATAGAATATACCTCTACTAGAACCGCTTTTAAGCAACCAATTGCCGGGTTCCAAAACACTCAATTTAAACTTGCTGAATGTGCGTCACAATTGCAAATACATCAAGCTTTTTTAGATCGTTGTACACAATTATTATCTAAGCATGAATTAACTGCAGAAAGTGCTTCCATGGCGAAATATTCAGCAACAGAAATGCACAGTAAAGTAGTAGATGAATGCCTTCAATTATTCGGAGGTTATGGGTATATGTGGGATTATCCAATTGCCCGAATGTATGCAGATAACAGAGTTTCTAGGATCTATGCTGGAACTAATGAGATAATGAAGGTATTGATCGCTCGAGGTTTGTTTAAAGAATTGTTTCTTAAAATGAAAGCAACAAAATAAACTACACACCCTCAAAAATGAACCAATATTATATGTAGTTATAATTTTATTTTATATATGAATCAGCCACTGTCTAATCGAAATGTAAAAGTGTACTAAAATGGTAAACGTAAAGTTTTGAGAATCGCTTCTTTAAAATATCTTGAATGATAGTAAAGAATATGCGGTTTCTATAAGATATAAAATCTTCTTGATTTAAAATTCTTTATAATCCAAGTACTTAACAACGTATGTAATGAAATAAACATTCTGGGATATTTTACAAAGTATTTAATTATAGCTATCAAATATTCAAGAACATTCCAGTAAAACGGCTTTGACATAATACCTATTGATATAGTCTTTCTGCCGATATCTGATATTATATCAAATAGCAGAGCTATACGCCGTTTTAAGACATTAACATAATTGTACTATAATGTTCTGCGTTATGTAACTTTGCTTTGGTAAAAGCGAAGTTAACACTACAAAGCCTTTTGTTTTTTTCTTCTCAATTGTTTCTCTAAAAATTAAATGGAATACGCTTTTCCCGAAGCGGTCCTGAGCTTGTCGAAGGATAGGAGCGAAGTGGGAATGTGTATGGAATGGTTTTGAATTCATTAATCTTTAACAGGTGTTACTTATAGTCTGTAGATTTAAAGTGTTCAAAAGAGTAGTTTTAAAAAATGAAAATTGAAGAAAAATTAGGTCTTAAAATAAAGCAACTTCGTAATAAAATTGGAATATCTCAAGAAGAACTTGCCTTTAGATGTGATTTACATAGAACATATGTAAGTTCTGTTGAATTAGGTAAGCGAAATGTTTCAATAAGAAATATCGAAAAAATCGCATTGGCTTTATAAGTGGAAATAATTGATCTTTTTAAAACTACAGACCATTAATGGAAGTTAGATTTATAGGACAAGGATTCAATTTAGAGGAGAACTCTTCTGTTGCTCAAGAATTAATTACTGCATTAAATAATAAATCATATAATACATTTAAATGTTTGGTAGCATTTGCTACAAGAGCTGGAGTAATTAGATTAACACCACACATTTTAAGTTCGAAAGAATATATTAAAGACTATAGAATAGTAGTTGGAATTGATGGAGGAGTAACTACTAAAGAAGCTTTAGAAGCTTTATTAGAATGGGAAGTGGAAGTTTTTATTTACAATTTTAAACCAGATGGAATTATTTTTCATCCAAAAATTTATCTATTCGAGGGGGAAGATATAGGAATTACGATTGTAGGTTCAAATAATTTAACTTATACAGGTTTAGTTAGTAATGTTGAAAGCTCTATTTTACTAAAGTATAACCCAAAGGAAGAAAAAGGAATTAATTTTCTTTCGGATATTAATGATTATTTTCAACCTATATTGAATGGAAGTCATCCTAACTTGAAATTATTAACCCAAGATTTAATAGATAAATTAAAAAGAGGTAATAAAATACCGAATGAAGAAGAAATTAATGAGGAATATAAATCTAAAAAGAAAGATAAAACACCAAATCCTGAAAAGGAAGAATTAGATAAGTTATTCCCAAAAGTTAAAATTCAAAAACCGCCAGAAGGTTTTGTTATACCTAAAAAACCAGTTACTCCAGTTACTCCGGTTACTCCTGTTATTTCAGCTGTTCCTGCTACTCCAGTTACACAACCAATTATAACACCTTCTAGATGGTCTTATAATGATAGTAGTAGTGTCTTAGTTGCTGAAATAGGTGCGGGTCCTCGTTGGTCGCAAATATCTTTTGCTAAAAGAAATTTTGAAACCTTTTTTGAATTATCAACTACAGTTGGAACGAGAGGTACTGTAGAACTAAAATATCTGAATAATAATGGTTCATTAGATTCCGAAATAGAATTATGTACAAATGCAAAAATTAAAAAAAGTAGTAACTACAATTTAGAACCAAAAAAAGTTAGCGAATCTACGGTTAGCTATGATATACAAAATAGACCAATAATATTTTTTATAAAAATTAATTCTACGCAGTTTATTTATCATTTTGAAACAAATGGAACTCCATTATATACTGAATTGGAGCAAATTTTAACCAGCGCAAGTGGTGTAATCAAACGTACTGAAATCACATTAGATGTTTTGAGACAATCTTGTCCTGCTTTAAATATATAAGCTAGTAACAAACTATTAAAACTTCTGCAGTTTTAGAAGCATCAAGATGTTTAGCGCTATTATTTAACTTACTATGTGTGAATTCTCCAACACTTTTTACTTCAACAGTTTCAAAATATTTTTTAGCTAAACTTATTAATAGTTTCATTTTTATAACTCTTGGATGAGTTTCCTTGGTATCGTCATAAGGGGAATACGATAAAACAAGTTTTAATCCTCGAGAGCTTATTTTTTGAAACATATTTTCAAAAGCTTTCGGAGCTTGACTTCTAATACAAAATGGAGATTGATGTCTTTCTTCTCTATAAAGACCTCTACTTAATTTAGTTTCTCCTTTTAATACCATTGTGGATATTTTAGGTAAATCTCTTAAACTAATAGTTTCCAAAACGTGATAAAACCTACTATAATGATCTCTTGTATATGGTGGATCTGCATAAACTACAGTCACATTCTTAGGTAATTTATCCAAAGCATCATTGTAGTCAACATTATAAACGACATTGTTGTATTTTAACTCTTCAAGAGAATTATATTTATCCAACCATTTTCTATATGATTCAAAAATATCAATCTTTCTATCTTTATGCGTAGCTTTCCCTAGAGTGGATTTAATAATACCCTTATTGTTTCTTGGTCTAATAGGTTGAGCAAATTGCTTTCCAACAGTATTCACAGCATCACTAATAGTGCTTAATAATGGAGCTAACAATATGTTTTTAAATTCCTTTGGAGCAATATTTATTTGATATAAAATAGAATCTATTTGACAGGTTTGCATATATGAAAAATAAATCCCTCCAAAATATCTAATAGAAAGAGAATCTATTTCTGATATATTATTAGTCTTTAAATTTTCCAAGACTTCTTCAATATTTTTATTTAATTTATTTTTTTGTTTAGTCTTATTTGAAAGTTGAAAAGCTATTATGGAACCACTTTCTAAAATTTCACATAACCCTTCCAAACAAGTTTTATCCAAAGCCTTTTGAATTGAAAATACTTCATATTCAATTAATGGTTTAACGGTTTTAAATAGAATATCAGAATGAGCTGAATTTTTGCAATTATTTAAAAAATCATTTACAAATTGAGAATCTAAATGTTTCTTTTGAAGAATAGCAGAAGATATTACTTTGGAATACTTTTGTATATCTACAGAAACAATTGGTCGTGATTTTGATAAATGAAAAGATACACTTCCAGAACCAGTAAATAAATCACAAACACCACCTTTTTCTGAATCGATTTCATTTATTGATTCTTCAATGAAATCAAGCATTCTCAACTTACTTCCTAGGTAATGGATAGGTCTAAATACTTTCGTTTTCTCTTCAATCATTAATGTCTCATTTTCTTTTTACGAGTTAAATAGAATAACTTATATTAAAACTATTATTTTTGAATATTGTAAATTAACAGACTTAAAATCACATGTTTTAAAATGCCATTATTAGATAAAAACAAAGATTCAAAAACTAACTTGATTATTAAAGGAGATAATATAAAAGTTCTTAAAAAACTTTTACCGGACTTTAATAACCAAGTTAAGTGTATATATATTGATCCTCCTTACAATAATGGTGAAAGTTACAATCATTATGATGATGATTATACCCATCAAGCTTGGTTGGAAGAAATGACTACAACACTTTTAAACCTTAAACCTTTTTTAACAGAAGATGGTAGTATTTGGATTTCAATAGATGATTCTGAAATGCATTATTTAAAAATTGCAGCAGACAAAGTATTTGGAAGGCATAATTTTGTTACAACTATAATTTGGCAACAAAGAACGACAAGAGAAAACCGAAGCGTGTTTTCAAATAATCACGAGTATATTTTAGTTTACTGTATTAATCAAACGGAATTTAAAAAAAACAGGAATTTATTACCTGTAACAGAAGATATTCTTAAACGCTATAAAAACCCAGACAATGATCCTAGAGGTGATTGGCAATCCATTTCTGCAAATGTACAAGATGGTCACGCGGTCTCTACTCAATATTATGACATTATCGCTCCTAATGGAAAAATTCATTCTCCTCCTAATGGAAGATGCTGGTGTTATAATAAAGAACGTATGAATAATGAGATTTTAAATAATAATATTTGGTTCGGTAGAGACGGGAATGGTGTTCCAAGGATAAAAAAGTTTTTGAATGGAAAGAGTAGGGGATTGACACCTGAAACTCTATGGTTGGGAACTATAGCAGGAACTAATAAAAGCGCAAAAAAACATTTTCTACAGCTGTTTCCAAATGAAAAGGTATTTGACACACCTAAACCTGAAGAATTAATTAAATTGATTCTTGAAATTGCTACAAATGAAAATGACATTGTTTTAGATTGCTATCTTGGTTCAGGCACAACAGTATCTACAGCACATAAAATGAATAGACAATATATTGGTATTGAAAAAGGTAATCATATAGCTGATATTGTATTGGAAAGAATGAAGCTGGTTATAAATGGAGAAAAAGGTGGGATTAGTCAAATTATAAATTGGAATGGTGGTGGGAATTTTACTTTTAAAAAGACCTATAAGAGTCAACTAAAACAAACTTCAGAAAATATTATGTAAAATAGAATTTGGATGCTAAACTCGGCCTCAGAAAACTTTGGTTAAAACAATAGGTGAATGAGCGTTAAGCGCTTTAGGGATCTGGTTATAAAGTTTCTTTACCATTGGAACTATTCAAGAGATTTCAAAACAAAGTAAATAAATATGAAGTTTCCTAAAGTGTAGCGATTGAGCCGTACATTGTTTCCAAAGTTTTGTGAAACCTTGATTTTTTTGTTTCTTTTTTCATCAAGGAAAAAAGAAAGGAATCAAACATTGGTAGTTACAATTTCAAATTTCCTTTCTAAGTTTTATTAAGCAGCTGAAATCAAAAAAGGTTGAATTAGAGCACAATTAGAGCAAGTGTATACAAATTATCTCGTAGAGTAATTTTATACTCTTGCGGAAACCTTTACGAGAAGACTGTAGAAAAAAATCTTACAGGGTTTTCTTTGAATACGCGATTTTTAAATGAATCTAAAAGCTTAGCTTTTTTTGGCGTTGGCAAAGCGGCTGGGATTGTGTTTTAAAAATGATTGCATTTGCAATTATATTTTAAATAAACAATAAGCGCATTTGGCAGCGGCAATTTTACATAGCGGCAAATTATAGGACAAAGAGTTCCAATGCTAATTGCTGAGAATCTCTTATTTAAAAGTTACTTGACCCAAGTAGGGAATATTCAATTTAAGTAACTAATATACTGGGATATTTTACATAATAAAGAATTATAGCTTACGAATGAAAACGTGCACATCAGCCTAATTCTACATATCATACATTTGTGCTATAATTTATATTATGTAAAATAGAATATATTAGAAACTACTTCCCTTGAGAATTCTAAAAAAAACCGATTACGGCTTATGCTATAATCGGTTTAAATTAATCTGATAGTTTTGTTACTTTTCTTCTACAACAGCTATTGGTTGTATATCACCTTTAGCACGTCTATAAACTTTTAATTGAGGCCTTGTTAATATATCCTTCATTTCTAAAGTTTCACGTATCTGCATTCTATATAACATGTCAAGTTTATCCTTCCCTGTATATTCTTCTTCAATTTTGGCCCGTTTAATTAAAAATTCTTGGACCTTCTTAGTAAATAGAGCAAATTGCATTCCACCTAATGATAATTGTTTATTGTATTCCTTGGTTATGCGTTCTGCTTCTACCTCATGTATTTCGGTGTTTTCTTGCGTGTATACATCCTGTGCAGATAATACACTGCTAAACATGATTGCCAAACTTAATAGTATCGTTTTCATAATAATTACTTTGGTCATAATATAATGGTAAATACAACCCTTGTCAAGTTCTTTAAATAAATCTTAGCACTTTTATCCCAATTCTAACATACTTTAGGAAATACTTTAGCAATTTTATTCAAAACACTCAATTTTGCCTAAAATTTATAAATCAGAATATTATTTATCAAATGATCTGTGTAGAGGTTATTTTTTAATTATTCTGGAACTATTAGTAAGTCCTTTCAACTCGATATTAGGATTTCCGTATATATATACTTTACTTTTCCCTTCCGATTCGATTATGAGATTTTTAGTTGAATGAACATATATATCTGTATTATTGCTAGCATTTAAGGTTATTGTTCCAGCTATCATTTTCTTCGCTCTCAAGTCGGCTGAATTTTTCAAAGTGAAAATGGCATTATTAACCTTGCCATTTAGGTCTAACTTTGCCGATTTAGATAATTGTGTAGTTAAATTATCGGCATCTAAATCTCCTTTTAGATCTGTCCTATCTGTTAAATTCAAACTAATTTCCTTCGATTTCACATCTATTTTGCCTGCAGAACTCTTTACTAATATGATACTTGTATTTTTCGAATCGATATCTAGATCAAATTTAGAAGATTGATTCCCGGTAAGATTAAAGAATTCTGAGGTCAAAGTTCCTTTAGTTTCCAATTCTGCATCATCATTTAAAATAATAGTTGAAACTTTTTTTACATTTAAAAAGATCTCTAATTTTTTACTTCCGGTGATTTTTGCAGTGGTATTTAACTTTAGAACTCCATTATTTACTTCTAACTTAACCACTTCGGCTAGGTTTTTATCAGTAGTAAGTACATAACTATTATTTTTGCTTTGAGCAATGGTTACCTTTAAATTATCATATATCTCCAACACACCAAATTCTTCTTCTATAGGATTAGAAGTAGAAATCAATTCTTTATCTCCCTTTAATTTCTCTTTTCTTTGAGCAACACAAATATTAATTAAGAATAGGGACATCAAAAAACACAATAGTATTTTCATAATTTCTATAATTTAATTGCATAAGAATATATAATCCAAGACAAAATTTATTTTTGAAGCTTAATAAATATACAACACAAGTTTTTGATTATTAACATCTTATCTATTTAATTCGTTTGAATCAAATAGATAAGATGTTAATTAATTTTCTCTTATAATATCATTTAAAACATCAAAGACATGAAAGTAATCCCAGAGGAAAAAATTAGATGTTACCACAAATCATGTTAAGAAGCGTGAGATGGATGGATACCAAAAAAACTACGCTCGCGATTCGAGCTGAGATAAAGGTTAGGGACCTATATTTATAAAGCTATTGCTACAAACTTCCAATAAACTTCATCCTAAGCTTTCCTAAGTGCATTTTATACGGTAGATCTCAACTATAAAAACTATCATAAATCTTTGCTAATTCTGAGCTGCGAGCTTGTTTAAGTATTAGAAAAAGGGTTTCTTAGAGAGTAATTAATAACCCTAATAAATAACAATATGGAAGCTATATTTCAATTTGTTCAACTAACTAAAAGTGAGCGTTTAGAAGAATTAACTCAAAAAAAATTAGATAAATTAGAAAATAAATATGATTGGATAATCCGTGCAGATGTTTTCTTTAAGAAGCAAGATGGAATGGAACCTAAAGGATTTATTTGCAATATAAAATTAAGTGTACCTGGGCCACAAGTTTTCGCTGAATCCAATGAAACTTCATTCGAGGCTGCTATGGCAGAAACAGTAAGTGATCTAGACAGACAACTTTCTAAGCGCAAGGCGCAAATGAAAACGCACTAATTGAAAGATATGAGAATTTAAAAATCCCCTTATAAATTTTTCTGAGGGGATTTTTATATTATTGAGTTATATGGGTTAATCTACATTATAAACAAAAGCTCGATATTTTAATAATGCAACAAATACAACTCCACCAATTGCATTTCCTAATAATGCTACACTTTCAAAAGTAAGATAATCGCTAATTGAGATCTTAGGTGAACTTAATAGTCCTGCAAAAACTTCTACATTTCCCACAATGCTGTGATGTAGACTTGTAAAAGCCATTATCCCAGTGATCATTATAATTAATAGTATTCTACTAACAGTGTCTTGTGCTGAAGATAATAACCATGAAAGTAATCCCATTAGCCATCCGGCTAAAATTGCACTTACCAATATTACCTGTGGTGAAAATGAAGCAACATGACTGGCAATTTTTTCTACCGCTAGCAAGTTAAAAATGCCCAAAGCAGGACCAATCCAGATCAATAGCGCAGACATTAACCAGCCACCTGCTAGATTTCCGAAAATCACCAAACCCCAAAGCTTCAGTAGCTTGGATACAGATTGTTTTTTATTTAAAACGGGTAAACTTAATAAAGAGGTTTGCTCTGTAAAAAGTAAAGATTTACCCAATATTATCAATATAAAACCAGCCGGGTATACAAAAGTCATTAATTTGAAAATACTATCTTCGGCTATTTTCCCATCAAAAAATGTAAAAACGGTACACATTAATAAAAAACTGAATCCTATTTCTAAACCTGCAGTAAAGGAGCACAAAACTATGCTTTTAGTACTATAGTCAAATACTTTCTTTGCTTCTTCTAACTGATCATTTAAAATCTCGCCATGTTCACTTGCCTTGTTTTCATCTCGAGAATCCTTATGCTCATTTAATTCAGAGTCAATATTTTCTTGCTTCTGTTCTTCTCCTGCAATTTCTTTTTCTTCCTTCATAAAAACTTAAAGAATATTTAATCATACCATTATTAAGAACTTTCCTTAAGAAATTGGTGTTTTTAATAGTTGTCTAAGATATCAACTTTTCTAATTCTTGTCTGTTCACAGATTTTCCATAAATTTTTTGATCTGGATCCATGATCTTTGTTTTAGTAAGATCTCCTATATAAACTGCATCAAAACCAATATCTTCGATCAATTTCCGGGTGGTTTCTTTACTTTCTTGATCTTGTGCTGCGAATGGAATTGCCAATTTATCAGTTTCCTTAAAGGCTTTATTTTTTAAATGATCTGCGTAAATTGTATTAAAAGCTTTGGCAGTCTTCGCGGTATTAAATTTCATCGCGGTATATTCAGATGCGTTAGAATTTGAATCTCTTACCTCCTGTGCCATTTCTCCATCCCTTTCTGGATAGGGATTGGTAGCATCTATAATTACTTTTCCGCCATATTCTCCGGCATATAATTCAGATAATCTATCTATGGCCTTAAATGGAACAGCCAACAAATACACATCTGCATTTTCTTCAAAAGCTTTTTCTATACTAACTGCTTTTGAATTTCCGCCTGCTTCTTTAACTATATCTTTTAATTCCTCTGGATGTCTTGAACTAAATAATACTTCATGTCCTGCTTTTGCCCAATGTTTACCAAGATTCCCTCCAATATTTCCGCTTCCAATAACTCCTATTTTCATAATTTTTATTTTGATTAGTAATCTCTTTAATTATAATTTTAATTCTTTTTCTTCAAGTTTCTCCTTAAACTCATTTATAATTCCACCTTTAAGTAAAATGCTTATCTGTCTATCACTTAAGCTATGTTTGCTGGGAATCTCTATACACTCCCCATTTGTTTTCTTGATGATTACCGGAATTTCTTTTCTTTCGGTTACATTGCTTGGCAGATTTTTAAAGGAAACCATGTCTCCTTGTTCTATTTTATCATAATCGGCTATATCTATAAATTCTAATGGCAGAATACCAAAGTTTACAAGATTCTGCCAAGCGATCCTAGCATAGCTTTTTGCTAAAACAGCTACCTGCCCAAGATATTTTGGTGCCAAAGCTGCATGTTCCCTACTGGATCCTTGGGCATAATTTTCTTTTGCCACCACAATGTGTCCCCCATGATCATTTTTTGCTTGCATAGCACGATCATAAAAAGTATCATCTATCACGGTGAATGAATACTTACTTATCTCTGGCAAATTACTTCTAAAGGGCAACACCTCTGCTCCTGCTTTCAAAATTTCATCTGTAGAGACATTATCTCCCATTTTTAATAATACAGGAACAGTATAGTTTTCTTGCAATTTATCTATGTGTGGCAAGCTTTTAATATTTGGACCTTTTTTGAGATCTATATGAGAACCATCCTCCAACGGAGCTACTAACATCTCTTTATTAATAATTTCCATTTCTGGTTGAATATATTTTGGATAGCTCATGTTATACAATTTTTCCAGATCTCGGGGATCTGTGATCATTCCTGTGAGTGCTGAGGCTGCTGCAGTTTCAGGACTACATAAATGCACCATATCATCTTCGGTTCCAGATCTACTAGGGAAGTTTCTGGGCATAGTTCTCAAACTAATAGTATCCGATGCCGGGGCTTGACCCATTCCAATACAACCCATACATCCAGATTGATGAAATCTTGCCCCTGCTTTTATAAGGTTACCAAAGGCCTTATTATCTATCATATTCTGGATGGTCTGTCTAGAAGTTGGATTCACATCTAAAGAAACATCACTATTCACCGATTTATCTTTTACAATGGCGCCGGCCATCCAAAAATCCCGTAAACCAGGATTTGCGGAAGACCCCAGTACTACTTGACTAATTTTTTTTCCAGCAACTTCTCTTACAGTAACAACATTTCCCGGACTGGTAGGTAAGGCAATTAAGGGTACAAGATCATCTAATACTATTTCTTCGTGAAGATCATATTCACAACCTTCATCGGCTAATAATTCACTCCAATCTTCTTCCCTATCTTGAGATCTTAAAAATCGTTTTGTTTCAGCATCACTAGGAAATACGGTTGTAGTTGCTCCTAATTCTGCTCCCATATTGGCAATTACATGCCTATCCATTGCACTTAAATATTTCAAGCCGTCTCCATAATATTCTACTATTTTTCCAACACCACCTTTTACATCATGCCTACGTAACATTTCCAAGATCACATCTTTGGCACTTACCCAATCTGGTAATTTTCCAGTTAGTTTTACGCCCCAAACTTTAGGCATCTTCACAAAATAAGGTTTCCCTGCAATGGCTGCTGCAACATCTAAACCTCCTGTACCTATTGCCAACATTCCTAAAGATCCCGCAGCACAACTATGACTGTCTGACCCTACCAATGTTTTTCCGGGTTTTCCAAAACGTTCCATGTGTACAGGATGACTCACACCATTCCCAGGCCTGCTATACCAAAGGCCAAATTTTTGCGCTGCAGAGAGAAGAAATAAATGATCATCGGCATTTTTAAAATCGGTTTGCAAAAGGTTATGATCTACATATTGCACCGCAACTTCCGTCTTAGCCTTTTTTAGATTCATGGCCTCCAATTCTAATTGAACTAAGGTTCCGGTTGCATCTTGCAGCAAGGCTTGATCTATCTTAATTCCAATTTCTTTTCCTGGTGTCATCTCACCTTTTAAAAGATGCGATTGGATTAGTTTTTGGGTAACGTTTAGTTTTTGCATTTTTATAAAATTTACTCTTGAAAATATCAAATTTAGATGGATTTCAGTGTCTGTTTAACAATATCTTAGGGCTTTGTATTACTAAAATTAGATATCTTTCCAATCAACTCATGATATTAAAAAGAATAGGATGAATGTTATCGTAAAACGCGCTATTGCGGGTGGTGTG
The DNA here is from genome assembly GCA_002364325.1 of Gillisia sp. UBA3175. GTDB lineage: Bacteria > Bacteroidota > Bacteroidia > Flavobacteriales > Flavobacteriaceae > Gillisia. The sequence goes on along the minus strand of DEXV01000003.1, from coordinate 966,511 downwards.
GTTTCCACAATAATAATGGGGATTGGTACCTTTATTTTGGGAGAGGTTTCTGGTTATAAGGCCAAAGAACTTTTATCTACTTCCTTAGCCGGAATCAATATGTTGTGTAATACCGTAATTCTTGGTGCTTCTACAATTCTAGCCTTGATGTTGCCCTTATTAAGTTTAAGCTCTGGTACTAATTCAAGATGGACCAAAGCCCATTATAATCATGTACTTATAATTGCAAAAATAGACACGATATTAATTATAGTTTCTATCATTACTTTTTTGATGCTCAATTTGCCAATTACAGAAAGTAAAGAAGTGCCAAGTTCCTGGTATTCCATTATTTATTATGTAAGTTTAGCAATGGCTTCTATTATAGGGGGAGGATTTGTATCTGTGGTAACCATGCTTTACGAAACTATTTCCAATGTTATAATGATCATTGGTTTAGGAGTTACAGATCATCCAATGGTGGAACAAATGGAAGCAGTAGAAGATGCTAAAGAAGAAGCAGAAGAAAAACTGGAAGAAGCAGAGAAAAAATCTAAAGAAGGAAAAACGAAACCCAATAACGCTAATTAAAAAGATTAAAATAAAAAAAGAGACTACTCGAAAAGCAAGATCTTAACCGTTAATAGGAATTTTATAATAGATCGAAATCCATTAATAAAATCGGGACTAACGTGAAAATACTTTAGAAATAGTCTCTCGTAAAATTATTCTTTTTTCTGAATTAAGATTGAATTCTGCTTAATTTGTTTAATATATCTGTTTGCTGTCCTTCTTCAAGATTAAATCCAGGTTTACCATGCAATGGGAATAAGTAGCTAAATGGTTTTTCAAATGATCCCCAACTCTCTGCCAAACCAAATTCAGAATTTTTACTATCCATAGTAGGCCTGGAAAATATATTTTCTTCAGCATCGTAACTGGATCCAATAGCATCTTCTCCAGTAAATAACATTCCGTCATTAAAATCAGAGTAAATCAGCACGGATCCTCCTCCATTTCCGGGAAGATCATAAACATCAATTTCGAAGTGTTTTAAAACTTCTTGTTTTGCAGTGATATCTTTTGTTTTATAATTATCTTTTATAGAATTTCTAGGATGAGCAAAAATTGGAGCTCCGCCGGCATCTTCAGAAATAGTCTTTAGATCTGAGTATGCATTTTTATAGACCGAGGAATTGCTTAGAAGAATTCCTTTTATTGTATAACCATCCTCTACTAAAAGCTTCACCGCTTTTAAAGTCTCTTTTTCAACTACATCTATTAGAAGGATATCCTTTCTATTTAAATGTCTTAAGGCATAACCTTGATTAAAGCCTTTTTCTTCTTCACTTCCCTTTATAATAAAGGTGTCTGGGATCAACTTTAAAAACTTCCCTACTTCTCCTTTTTGAATAAATTCGGCTGATTGGCTGTGTAGAACCTCCATTTTATCTACTTTCTTCATAAGATATATTGATTTTAAATTAATACTTCAATTTACAAAGGACGAAATGGGGAGCAATTGTATTTAATACTGTTTAACGAGTTATTAGGAGTTCGTTAACGCGAGTATAAATGCAGAAAATTTTCCATGGTGGGAGAATGAAAAATCAATTTCTAATTTAAGCTTATTTCTATAAAGAAAAGGGATCTGATTTTCGTTTTTTTGAATACTTAATTCTTTAATTGGAATACTGTATAACCTTGAATATTCTAAAAGTATTTCTTTCTTTAGATCTATAGGGGTCTCAAAAATACTTTTTATAAGATCTTTAGTGTCTTCTCTGGCTATACTATGAATGTGATCTTTAGAAATAATAGAACTGGTTTGATAAATCGCATTACCAGTTTCTACCTTACCAAGAAGTTCATTTTTAGTTTCAGAATATACTTGGCTGGAAAATTGAAGAGGATTGTAAGCTCTAGAAAGGTTAAATCTTCGTTGATGCGCTTTGTAAGCAGCTTCCTTTAAAGACCATAATAGTTGTAAATAAATATTAGGTTCTGCAGAATGAAAAATAAACTCCTGCTCTGTTGGTAAAAAAAGTTTATTTAGGTATCTAGAAGTGTCCCAATTTTCGGAAAGTAGTATTTCCAGATCTATAACATCATTCCCAATCAATTATCCATTTTATTTAAAATGATCCTTTTAGCATCTCCGGCCGTTAACATTCCATCCATAGAAGTAGTATCTATTTCTATATTGAACTCGTCTTCTACATCTAAAATAACATCTACCAGATTGGCTGAATTTATTTTAAGATCTACTAGAAAATCGGTGCTATCGTTAAAATCTTCCAAACCTTCCTTTCTTTGCACGTAAGGAGTGACAATCTTTTTTATTTTCTCTAGTATGGCTATTTCTGTCATTATAAAATCAGTTGAGGGAATATGGTTTGATTCGATCATAAAACTAAACATATAAACTTTTGCATGCTAGTATTTAATACTTTTTTAGAAGTATTACTGCGTTTACATCTCCAAACCCAAAACTGGCTTTTGCTATTATACTTATTTCTTTATCTATTGTTCTTCGCGGAATACTTTCTTCAGGAATTAAAGCAAGGATTTCAGGGTTAATCGTATCACAGTTTATGTTTGGAAATATAAAACCCCGCTGCAGCTGCAAAACACTAGCAACACTTTCTATACTTCCAGATGCACTTAGACAATGTCCCGTCATTCCCTTAAGTGAATTTATTAATGGAAAACTTGTTTTTAGGTTTAAGGCTGTTACCCAATTCTTTATCTCTACCGAATCTTTTCCCGTGGCGGTTAAATGACCATTAATTAGATCTATTTCTGAAGCCTTTACGCCAGAACTTTTTAACGCAGCTTTAATACAACGTTGTACTGCTTCATTATTTGCAGCAGTCATACTGCCTTCACCTCTTTGTCCACCGCTATTTACATCTCCACCAAGCACTTCAGCATAGATTTTAACTCCACGTTCCAACGCTGAATCCAAGTCTTCTAAGACCAAAGCTCCCGCTCCACTCCCTGGAACAAAACCAGCAGCTTTTGCACTCATAGGTCTGGATGCTTCTTGTGGATTATCATTAAAAGCTCCGGGAAGTATCCGCATAGCATCAAAACCGCCCCAAACATAAGGCCCATCATCTCCACAGCTACCAACAAGAATTCGCTTTGCCTTTCCTGCTTTAATACGCTCGTATCCCATTAAAATGGCTTCCGTTCCGGTGGTACATGCAGAAGAATTGGTTGTTACTTGATTCCCACAGCCCAGAATACCACCTAAAAAGGCACTTATTCCACTTGCCATAGTTTGTATAACGCTAGTACTTCCAAGTCTTCTAGTATTTCCCGCATCTATTAAGTGAATGGCTTCTCTAAATTTATCTACACCTAGAATGCCCGTTCCAAAGATGATCCCAGTATCCCAATCTGGAGATTCTTGAGTTGCAATACTTAGTCCTGCATCTTTGAAAGCATCGGTTCCTGAAATCACTCCGTATATGATTCCACTGCTATTTAACCCTCGTAATTGCAATGGAGAAAAATATTCGGATAGTTTTTCTTCAGAAATATCAGGCTTCCCTCCTATTTGGCAGTTAAAATTGAGTTCGTTAAGTTTTGGTTGAAAAGTGATTCCACTTTTACCTGCTCTTAAGGCTGCTTCAAATTCAGGAATACTCACGGCATTTGGCGCTGCAATACCTAATCCTGTAATAACTACTCTTTTTTCCATTTTTTTAAATATTCTGAATACAGGTAATGTTATTCTATAAGCATTAGAAATAATTCTTGAACTTTTAATTTAAATTTTCATCATTCCAGCAATAGCACCTCTGCAAACTAATTCTCCTTCTTCATTGAACATTTCTACCGTACATTTCAATTTATTAAATCTAAAATATTGTTTTTTTGAAACTACTTTTACTTGCTCTCCAGGATACACCGGAATAAAGAAATCCACCTGACTAGAACTTAATGCTATTTGAATATCATTAAATGAAGAAGCATCCTGCTTATTTTCTTGAAGTAGATAACTACCAAAACATACCACCCCTATCTGGGCCATGCATTCAGTTAATATTACTCCTGGTGTTACAGGATTATTCTTAAAATGACCTTGATAAAAGTAGGAGTCAATTGGAAAGGTATAGAATCCAATACAACCTTCAGGATCTAGTTGTAGAATTTCATCTACAAATAAAAATGGTTTGGTGTAAGGAAGGCTTGAAATAATGGAATTGTAATTCACCTAAAATTTTGGGTTTTTTATGAGGTACCGTTTTCTAGTTATTTTAAATGCTCCCCGCCGTTCACAGGAATTATGGTGCCTGTGATCCAACTTGCTTCATCTTTACTTAAAAGATAAACCACATTGGCAACATCATTAGGAACCGTAAGTCTTTTAAAAGGATTGTGTTTTAAAGCATGAGTTCGCAGAGTTTCATTCCCAGGGATCATCTGGAAAGATCTAGTAACGGTAACTCCAGCCTGAATGCAATTTGCTCTAATTCCATATCTGGCAAATTCCAGTGCCATACTTCTGGTAATTGCTTCTAAAACAACTTTTGCTGCAGAGACAGCGGCATAGTTCTCCCAAGCTTTTTTATTTCCTTCACTTGTAAATGAAATTACGCGAGCATCTTTTGCAAATAGACCGGCTTGATAAACGGCCTCTGTCCAATCATATAAACTAAGGGCCATGGCATCAATCGTAATCTGAAAATCGATATTTTCCAAAAAAGGACCAGTTCCGCTCATGGGTTTTAAATTCCCTTTAGCAATACTATGTACAAGAGTTCGAATCTTACCTTCCTTTCCTAAAATTTTGGTGATCTGATTAATAAGATCTTCCCTTTTATCTTTTTGTACGGCGTCCACATTAAAGCTTTCCAACAGAACTCCAGAATTTCGGATGTCTTCAAAAGCTTCTTCTATATCGGGAATTTCCGCGCGCCTATCTCGGTGAATAATAATAATATTCATACCGTGTTTAGCTAATTTTCTGGCAGTGGCAAGACCAAGTCCGCTACTTCCACCAAGGACTAATGCCCAATAATTAAGATCTTTAAATTCTGCTACCATTCTATTAAGATTCTTTGTGCCGAAAACCCGGGACCAAAACTTAGAAGTAGTCCTTGTTCTCCTTTTGAGATGTTTTTTTGAAGAAAACGCTCTAAAACATAAAGAACAGTTACACTACTCATGTTACCGTAAAGACGAAGTATTTCCCGGGTATCGTCTATATTCTTCCCTAAGATACCAAAAAGATCAGAAACGGTTTGCACGATCTTCCTTCCTCCTGGGTGAAAAATTAAATGAGCTACTTTATCTATACTACTTCCATTCTTCTCAAGAAAAGGATAAATGATGTCTGGAAAATGATTGGAAATAGTTTCAGGAACACTTTCATCAAGGATCATTTGTAATCCGGAATTAGCTAAATGGAATCCCATTAAATGAGTAGCATCAAAAAAGTGATACATCCCCTCTCCAATGATCTTTGGGCCAACTGCATCTTCTTCTGATGAAAGCAATACACAAGCTGCGCCATCTCCAAAAATAGCTGCACTCACCATATTTGCCATACTAAAATCTCCTAACTGAAAGGTTGCCGTTGGACTTTCTACTGCAACTATAGCAGCTCTTTTTCCAGGATTGGATCTTAGGAAATTATGAGCGTAAATCATTCCAGAGATCCCTGCTGCACAACCCATTTCTGTAACAGGAAGTCGAGTAATATTTTGCTTTAGTTGCAATTCATTTATTAAATAGGCATCTAAAGACGGAATCATAATACCAGTACAACTCACCGTAATTATAAAATCTAAAGAATTTGGCTCCCATCCATTTTTATCGAGGGCTCCCTTAAGTACATTTTTTCCTAATTTTTTTACTTCACGCACATAGATATTGTTCTTATCTTCAAAAGAAGTTGCAGTAAACACCTCTTCTGGCGCCATTATAGAATAGCGTTTATCTACTCCGGCACCTTCAAAAATCTTAGTAATCTTTCGTCTAAAGCGCTCATCCTTATCATCCAACCATTCTTCTACTAAAGGAATAATATCTGATGTTTCTCTAAAATATTGTGGAAGTTCTTTCTGAACACTTATAATTCTTACACTCATAGGGGTTTAATTTTTTAAGATCCAACGATAACGAAAGGCCCATTTCCATTTAATGGAATGTTTTTGTGCCGGAATTTCTTTGGACAATTTTTTAAGGTCTTTCTTTTTAAAACCTCGGAGAATAGAAGTTAATCCATCCTTTCTTGCAATTTCGTTATTGATAAAAACTTTACAAAATGCTTGAAACAAAACATAAGCCGTCTTACTTCGCTGAAGATCGTTGATAATAATACCAATATTGGATTGCTCCTTAAAAATATTTAAAAGTTCCAGGATCTCCTCATTTTTAAAATGATGCAAGGTCAAGGTACAAAGCACGATATCGTATTCTTGTTGTTTGTAGGCTTCACTAAAAATATTTAAAGCTTCAAATTTTATTTCCGGATAATAATCTGAGCGGCGTTGGGCAATTTCTACAGCATATGGATTAGCATCAATACCAATTAGTTCCAGATCAAATTTTTGAGTTCTCCCCCAATTTGCGATTTCTCTTAACACCGCACCACTTCCGCAGCCTACATCTGCAATTCTTATTGTGGTTTTCTCTGGGGTATCTTTTAAAAGGGTCTGAATTCCATCTAAAGTTATCTTATTACCACCCAACCATTTATTTATCTTTTCAAGATCGCTCAGGGTTTGCTCCAATTCTTCACCCTTTAATTCGAAATCATCCATGATCTCCGCTTCTTCGCTTCTTCTCGAGGTATTTATTGCCATTATATAATAGGTTTTCCGTGGGTTTTTGAAATGATCTTTGGTAATACTGAAGGAAATGTATGTATAATTCTTTGAACAAAACCAGATAGTTTTTTACTTAATAAAATTCGTTGAAGTATTCCTCCCATTCTTAATCTAGTGCTAAATTGATCTTTCCAATTCTTCTTATATTCCAGTTCCATAGTTACTCTTGAAAACTCTTGCTTACTAATTTGATTTAAAATAGCTTCTGAAGCGATCTTAGCACTATGAATTGCCATTGCCATTCCATTTCCGGATAAGGGATGAATAAGGCCCGCTGCATCACCAAGCATAAGTATATGATCTTGCACACAAGATTTATTCTGAAAAGAGATCTGTGCAATGCTGATATCCTTTTCAAATAATGGAATAGCCTCTTGAAAAAATGCTCTTAATTGAGGATTTTGCATCAACACCTTATCTTTAAACGTGAGAGGATCTTTGTGTTTTTTAAAGCTGTTATAGGAAGCTAAATAACATACGTTTATCACTCCTGTTTCGGTTTTAGATAATCCACAATATCCACCTATAAAATTGTGTAACATCACCAGATCATCTGGAAAATCATCCTTTTTATAATGCCCTTTAATAGCTAACCAACCAGATTTCTGATCTATAAAATTACGCTCCAATTTTTTATCCATAAGGGAGCGTTTTCCAAATGCACCTAAAACTATATCAAAATAAAATTCCTGTTTCTTATTGGTTGTGACAATAAATTGAGCTTCTTTAAATATTGAATCTGTTACTAATGCAGTTACTATTGTAACTCCACAAGCTATTGCCTTTTTATATAAAAAATGGTCTAATGCGTAACGTGAAATCCCTAAACCTCCAAGGGGTAATTTGGTTTTCACAACTCTGCCTGATGTAGTGCTGTATTGCAAACGATCTATAATGGCAGGCTTGAGATCTGATAAATGAATATCTAGTCTCTCCAAATAAGGAATTATTTCTTGGGATAGGTATTCGCCACAAACCTTATGATTGGGATAGGTTTCCTTTTCAAAAAGGAATACTGGTAAATTATTTTTAGAAAGATGGATAGCTGCTACTAGCCCGGAAAGACCTCCACCAATTATCCCAATAGATTTCTTTTTCACTTGTTGAAGATAGTAAAAGGAAATAAAAAAATCCCGGGGAAGTCCCGGGATTTAGTAATACTTTGTGAGTTGTATTAGTTCTCATTTGTAGCTTCTTCAGCTTCTTTCTTCATTTTTTCATTTGCAACAATTGCGATCTCTACTCTTCTGTTCTTAGCTCTACCTTCTTCAGTAGAATTATCATACTTTGGCTGAGCTTCCCCATACCATTTAGTATCGAATCTACCTTTAGAAATACCATCACTTACTAAGAAGTTAGTTACTGCTTGAGCTCTATTTTTAGATAAAGTTAAGTTGTAACTATCACTACCAGCACTATCTGTATGTCCTTCAACCAAAATTTCGGTATCTGGATACTCTTTAAATATACCTACTAATTTATGAAGGGCATCTCTAGATTTATCATTAATGTTATACTTTTCAGTATCGAAATAGATTCCGCTATTCTCATCAAAAGTTACATTAATACCTTCACCTACTCTTTCAACCTCAGCACCTGGAATTTCTTGCTCTATTTGTTTGGCTTGTTTATCCATTCTGCTACCTATGTACCCACCTGCTGCACCACCAACAACTCCGCCAATGATGGCTCCAAGTGCAGTGTTACCTTTTCCTACATTGTTTCCTATAACTCCACCAATTACCGCTCCACTCCCAGCACCAATTACGGCACCTTTTTGTGTATTATTTGCATTTTTAGTGGCTTCACAACCAAATAATAAGGTTGCCGAAAACGCTAGGGCTAAAAATTTATTTATTCCAATTCTCATAATTTATATTTTAAAGTTTAGTAAAATTCATTCTAATAACAAAAGGAGAACCTTCCAAAGTTACGGTTTGTTGCCAGATCATAGACGTTTCTGTAAGAGAAACTAAATTTAATCTAAAACCTTGATTTCCGGTTGTAGAGTTCCATTTTTTATCTGTTGGCTTCAATAAGAAATCGAAAGTTCCTGCAGTAGAATTTTGATCATCTACAGACCATACGAAATAACGCTCCCCTGCAGTACAATCCATTCCTGAAGTAGTATAGGTTCCTGTATTATTATTGGAAACAAAACTCCATGTACTTCCTTCAAAGCAACCGGCAGTTGCATCGTTAAATAAGGTAACATCAAAAGTTCCTTGGGAGTTTGGATAAGTAATGGAGTTTAACGTCCAATCTCCTTTAAAGGTTTTTCTAGCTTCAGTAGCTACTTTAGTTGGCCCACATGAAACAATTAGTAGGGCAGTTGTAAGTATAAAAATGATTTTTTTCATAAGGTTCTTGTTTAATATTGAGTTATAAAAAAAACCAACCTGGTAAGCATTTATTTACCTGATTGGAATTCTATGTTTATCCTAAATTATCTTCTAATTAATCTGCTTATTAAAGAGATAACAAGCAATACAATAAAAATATAAAAGATAATTTTTGCAATGTCTGCAGATCCTTCTGCTATACCGCCAAATCCGAAGATTGCAGCAACTAAAGCGATTACCAGGAAAATAACAATAAGTCTTACCATAATAGAATAGTATTTTAATGATTAGTTAGGACTAAATTACTCTACCCCTACACATCTCACAAAAGATTATTAATAATTTAACAAAGAAACTGTTAAGGATTCTTAAAAATCAAGAAGTCATGCCAATCTTTTGCTAATACGCTATTAATTCTTTTAATTTTTCATTAATACGATTTTTCGGAAGGTATTGATTTTCTAAGTGTTGTGTAAAAGGTATGGGTGTTTCCATGCTCCCCAATCTCTTTATTGGCGCATCTAAGTATTCAAAACACTCCTCACCTATTTGCGCTGCTATATCTGAAGCTATACTTCCAAAGACGGAATCTTCATTGATTATCAAGACTCTTCCGGTTTTCTTTACAGATTTGAAGATACTTTCTGTGTCTAATGGCTGAAGCGTTCTAAGGTCTAAAAGATCTACATGTAATTCTGGAAATTCCAAAAGCGATTCCAATGCCCAATGAACAGCAGCTCCATAAGCTATAATAGTAAGATCATTACCTTCAGTTAATAAAGCAGCTTTCCCAAAAGGAATGGTATAATAATTAGTTGGCACTTCCTGTCTAATACTTCTATATAAAGCTTTATGCTCGAAAAACATAACTGGATTTGGATCGTTAAAAGCCGTATTTAATAATCCTTTTGCATCCTTGGGAAATGCTGGGTAAACTACCTTTAGTCCAGGAGTTTTAGTAAACCATGCTTCATTAGTCTGACTGTGAAAAGGTCCTGCTTGAACCCCAGCGCCACAAGGCATTCTAATAACTACATCCGCCTGCTGATCCCATCTATAATGCACCTTAGCCAAATAATTTACTATGGGATTAAATCCAGTACTCACAAAGTCGGCGAATTGCATCTCCACCATAGACTTGATCCCTTTTATAGAAAGGCCCATTGCAGTAGCTACAATACCGGATTCACAAATAGGTGTATTTCTAACTCTTTCCTTTCCAAATTCTTTCAGGCTATTTTCTGTAATCTTAAAGGCTCCACCATATTCCGCTATATCTTGTCCCATTAGGACCAGATCGTCGTGTTGTTGCATAGATTGTTGTAATCCCTTTGCAATAGCATCTATAAAACGAATATTTTCTACTTCTTCACTTTCTTCAAAATGCTTATAATCAAACTCTTGATACACATCATTTAACTCTTCACTTTCAGAAGATACAATTACCTCCTCCTCAAATGCAAGTTTTAAATTATCATCTATTTCCTTCTTAATCTCTTCTGTATATAGCTCAATTACAGCTTCAGAAAGAACACCCATTTCTTTTAAATAATCTCTGTAATTATTTAAAGGATCTTTTGAACTCCATTCTTCCATCAACTCTTCGGGAACATATTTAGTTCCACTAGCTTCTTCATGACCACGCATTCTAAAAGTGATAAATTCCAGCAATACCGGACGAGGATTTTTGCGTACACTTTCGGCTATTTCAGAGATTTTGGTGTATACTTCTAAGATATTATTTCCATCTATCTTGTGTGCCTCCATCCCATAACCTATCCCACGATCCATTAAATTCTTGCATCTATACTGTTCTGTTGTAGGTGTAGAAAGTCCGTACCCATTGTTTTCTATGCAAAATAACACGGGAAGATCCCAAACAGAGGCAATGTTCAAGGCTTCATGAAAATCCCCTTCACTTGTTCCTCCTTCCCCAGTAAATACAGCTGTTAATTTATTTTCATTTTTAAGCTTATGCGCTAGCGCTATTCCATCGGCTACTCCAAGTTGTGGTCCTAAATGAGAGATCATTCCAATAATTTTGAATTCTTGAGTACCAAAATGGAAGCTTCTATCTCTTCCCTTGGTAAAACCCTTCGCTTTTCCCTGCCATTGCGAGAATAATCTGTTAAGAGGGATTTCTCTAGCAGTGAATACTCCTAAATTTCGGTGCATTGGAAGAATATATTCATCGCTTTGCATTGCCATAGTAACTCCAATTGAAATCGCTTCTTGGCCAATCCCGCTAAACCATTTTGAAACCTTTCCCTGCCTTAATAGAATAAGCATTTTTTCCTCTATAAGTCTGGGTTTAAGCATTCCACGATATAAAGATAATAATGTGGAGTCCGAAAGCTCGCTCTTCTTGTAATTTATTGAGGTAAACTCTGTGGTAGCCGGTTTCATAAAATAGTATTGGTAATCAAAAGTAATTAAATTTATGAGCTTCCTTATTAAGGAAAAGAAAAATATATACTCCATTAATTTTATTTAACTTTGTGAGTAAACTATGATAAACACACCTTAAAATGGCGATGAATAATATACCAAGTGTAGATTTGGCAGATTTTCTTTCTGGAGATCCAAAGCGAAAGCAAAAATTTGTAGATGAGATAGGTAGAGCTTACGAAGAAATAGGTTTCGTCTCTTTAAAAAATCACTTTTTAAGCGATGACCTTGTTGATGAATTATATAAAGAAGTAAAATCTTTCTTCGATCTTCCTGTTGAAGTTAAACAGAAATATGAAATAGATGGATTAGGGGGCCAGCGAGGTTACATCTCATTTGGGAAAGAACATGCCAAAGGAAAAAAAGAAGGAGATCTAAAGGAATTCTGGCATTTTGGTCAAGAAGCTACAGAAGATGCCAATTTGATTGAAGACTATCCAGCCAATGTTAATGTAGAAGAGTTGAAAGATTTTAACCATACAGGAATGGAAGCATATAGAATGCTGGAAAAAACTGGTATCTACGTGTTAAGAGCATTGGCAATCTATATTGGTTTAGATGAATTCTATTTTGATCATTGGGCTAGTAATGGAAACAGTATTTTAAGACCTATCCATTACCCTCCAATTCTAGAAGAGCCTAAAGGAGCTGAAAGAGCTGGTGCACATGGAGATATTAATTTGATCACTTTATTAATGGGTGCTTCTACCGGAGGACTTCAAGTTTTGAGAAAAGATGGCGAATGGATAGATGCTATACCGGAGGAAGATGAGTTAGTAATAAATGTTGGAGATATGTTGGAAAGACTAACCAACAATAAATTACGATCTACAATTCATAAGGTTATAAATCCACCAAAAGATCAATGGGGGAAACCTAGATATTCTATTCCATTCTTTATGCATCCGCGCAGTGAGATGAAGTTAAATTGTCTTGAAGAATGTTTAGATGAGGACAATCCTAAACATTACGAGGATATTACTGCTGGCGAATTTTTACATCAACGTTTAGTTGAGATTGGGCTTATTAAAAAGTAAGTAATGTCTAAAAAGAAGTTAGGTCTAGAAGATTTGGGCGGTTTTGTATTTTCTACAGACGATGATTTTGATGTAGATGCAGCTAATTCCGATTCCGATATTGCTACACTCCTTCCTAAAGATCAATTGTTGGAAGCTCACTTTAGCAATAAAGGGAGAGGTGGAAAAATAGTAACCGTAATAAAAGGTTTTGAAGGAAAAGATGAAGATCTTAATACATTAGGAAAATCTTTGAAAAAGAAATGCGGTGTAGGCGGATCTGTGAAGGATGGTGAAATAATTATTCAAGGTGATGTTAGAAATAAAGTTATAGAGTTTTTAAAGCAAGATGGTTACAGAGTAAAGCGCGTGGGTGGATGAGTATTAACAAGTTTTATTAACTTCAAATTATGCCTAAACAATTACATATTATTAATGGAGATATTCTGGCTCAAAATATTAATGAGCTTGGTCTAGAGGGTAAAAATGTTGTTTGGAAAGAAATGTTATGCGAAGGACCAACTGTTTATACATTAAGTTCTAAGGCATTTTCTAAAACACGTTCTCAATTTTTAGAGAAATATTATGGGATATCCCCAGAGGATTATCAAATTCAATTTATAACAGAACTCCAAAAATTAGATTCATTAAGTGAGGTTGAAGAGGTCATTCTTTGGTTCGAATTCGATTTATTTTCCCATATTAATATGGTAGCTGTCATTAGCCATCTTTTGGAAAAAAAGGTGCAAGTTCCAATGTATTTAGTATGTAGTAAAAAACTGAAAGATGAAAAAGAATTTCAGCCATTATCTCAATTACCCATTAGAAATTTAAAAAATCATTTCGATCAAAGAATTCATCTTAATCAAGATGATCTTGAAATGGCAAATCTTATTTGGCAATATTACAATGAGAATAATCCGCTTAAATTAAAAGCCTTAATTAAGCAACAATCTAATTTTGAATATCTATCCAGTTGCATTAGAACTCATATAGAACGTTTTCCTAATTCTAATTCAGGATTAAATACCTTAGAAAATAACATCCTCAGACTTATAAAACAGAATAAAATTACCAGTCAAAATCAGTTAATGGGGTATTCCATTCAATATCAGGGTTATTTTGGATATGGAGAAAGGCAAATTCAACGTTTATTAAATAAATTAAAGGAGTTCTATAAGGTTGAAAATGATAGGGTGCTTCTAACCGAAATAGGTGAAGAGGCATTAGCAAGAACTCGTAATTTTTATCGCGTTTTAAAAAATGACGAATCTTTTGGAGGTGTTAAAATGTATGATTTTTTATACGACTCGGAATCACATAATATTTTAAAATTATAGAATGAGCTTACAACCTTCAGAATTTATCTTAAATGAAGACGGCAGCATTTACCACCTAAACCTTATACCAAACCAACTTGCCACTACAGTGATCACCGTAGGAGATCCCGATAGAGTAAATCAGATCACGCAACATTTCGATACTATAGAATTTAAAGTTCACAAAAGAGAATTTCATACCCAAACCGGCAGTTATAAAGGAAAACGTATAAGTGTAATTTCCACTGGAATTGGAACCGATAATATAGATATTGTTCTTAATGAGTTAGATGCTTTGGTAAATATAGATTTTGGAACAAGAAAAATTAAAAAGAAACTTACTTCCTTAAATATTATAAGAATTGGAACTTCTGGTTCCATTCAAAAGAATATCCCAATAGATTCATTTCTTGTTTCTGAAACCGCTGTAGGCTTCGATTCTTTACTTCATTTTTATAAAAGTGAAGGGATACTAGAACTTAATTTCTCTGAATCTTTATTGACGCATCTTATCTTACCTAGAGAAAATGGTGTACCCTACGTGGTAAATGCAGATCCTAGTCTTCTCTCCTATTTTGATAAGGATTATTTTAAAGGCACCACGGTTACAAATTGTGGCTTCTATGGCCCTCAAGGAAGAGTGTTAAGACTACCTTTAAACAACCCGCATCTAAACGAGCGTATGGCAAGCTTTAATCATATGGATAAGACGATAACCAATCTGGAAATGGAAACAGCCGGAATTTATGGATTGTCTAAGCTTTTAGGTCATAGAGCAGTTTCATTAAATGCAATAGTAGCCAATAGAGCAACAGGCCAATTTAGTGCAGATCCTACCGCTACAGTAGATAAGTTGATCATTGACGCTCTACAAAAAATAGCCACTATTTAAATTATTATTTAACAGAACATTAAAGACCATAGGAATACAGTCTTTGTATTTTTGTTAAAAATAGTACTATATGTTGGCACCTACAGAATCCCGTTTAAGACACCGAGATCTCAATTGGTTAAGCTTTAATGAACGGGTATTACAAGAAGCCGAAGACAAGATTAATCCCCTTTATGAGCGTTTAAAATTTTTAGCCATCTTCTCTTCTAACCTTGACGAATATTTTAGAGTACGGGTTTCCCAACTAAGACAGATTAAAAAAGTAGAAAAAAGCATTCGCAAGAAACTCGCTTTACGTCCCAATAAATTCACCAAGCAAATTTTGGAAGAAGTAAAACTTCAGCAAGATAAATTTGGAGAGATCTTTCATGATCAAATTATTCCTGAACTTGCAGAAAATGATATCTTTTTAATTGAGGCAAAAGATTTTAATAAAATACAGGATAAAACAGCTAAAGAATTTTTTAAGAAAAATGTATCCGAATTTTTAAAACCTGAAATTGTAGATCTTTCTAAGCATTCAGATTTATTTCTAAATAACAACACTCTATATTTTTCAGTTACTTTTAAAGATGAAAATAAATTAGGAATCGTAAATATTCCAACCGAAGATTGTGGGAGATTTGTAGAATTCTCCAACAATACCATCACTTTTTTAGATGATATCATCAGAAATATTGTTTCAGATTTATTTCCAAAAGAAGTTGTAACCGGGATTTATGAAATAAAAATGTCCCGTGATGCCGAGTTATATATTGATGACGAGTTTGATGGAATATTAGCCGAAAAAATTTACAATTCTTTAGCACAAAGAACAGATGGACAACCAACAAGACTTCTGTATGACGCTGCAATGCCAAAAGAGATTCAGAAAAAGCTTAGAAGGCTGCTTAATTTAGGTAAGATAGATATGATGCCCGGTGGGAATTATCATAATTTTAGTGATTTCTTTTCTTTTCCAGATCCTTCAAAGAATTCCAAATTACATTTTGAAAAAATGCCTCCCCTAAAACATAAAATATTAGGGTATACCGAAAACTATTTTGAAGCGATTGCCAAAAAAGACCAATCGGTGCATTTTCCATTTATGTCCTTCAATTATGTAGAGAAATTTTTGGAGCAAGCAGCATCAGATCCAGAAACAGAAAAAATTAAGATTTCTTTATATCGGGTTGCAGATGAATCTGCACTTACCTCTAGTTTGCTTAAAGCGATTGAGAGGGGTATTAAAGTGACCATATTTGTGGAAGCCAAAGCTCGCTTTGATGAAGCAAATAATATTGTTTGGGGTAGAAAATTTGCAGAAAAAGGTGCTAAGGTGATCTATAGTTATCCCAAGATAAAGGTACATTCTAAGATCATGTTGGTAAAAAGGCGTGAAAGTGGGAAATCTATCAGATATGCGTACATAGGCACAGGAAACTTCAACAGTAAAACTTCTAAGATCTATTGTGATCACGCAATTTTCACTGCAGATAAAAAAATTACCAAGGAATTAGATAGGGTTTTTAAAGTACTTGAGGGTAAATTGATAATTCCTCGCGAGAAATATTTGTTTATCTCTCCTTTTTCTACCAGAAAGAATTTTGCAAAACTTATTCAGAATGAGATAAACTTCGCCAAAGAAGGAAAAAAGGCTTCTATTGTTGCTAAAATGAATAGCCTAGAAGATGAAGAAATGATAGAACTTTTGTATAAAGCTAGCAATGCAGGAGTGAAAATAAGATTGCTAATTAGAGGTTTTACAAGCTTAATTCCAGGTATTAAAGGGATGAGTGAAAATATTTATATAACGAGTATAATAGATAGATTTTTGGAGCATGGAAGGATCTATCTATTTGAGAACGGAGGTGATGAAAAAATTTTCTTTGGAAGCGCAGATTGGATGAGCCGAAATTTGGATAGAAGAATAGAAGTGATCACTCCTATTTATGACCAAGATATTGCACAGGAATTCAAAGATATTTTACAAATTCAGTTAAACGATAATGTGAAGGCTAGAATTCAGGATCAATCAGAATCCAATACCTACGTTAGTAAAAAATCTGGTGAAAAAGCAATTAGATCTCAATATGCGATCTACGATTATTTAAAGGCAAAACATAACAACTAATGACTACACTAAGAGTTGGAGGAGTTCCTGAGCATTTTAATCTTCCTTGGCATATAGCAATAGAAGCGGGAGATTTTGAATATGAAGATCTTAAGATTGAATGGGTAGAATTTCCTGGGGGAACTGGAGCAATGAATGCTGCTCTTAGAAATAATGAAATTGATATTGCTATAATTCTTACAGAAGGTATAATAAAAGATATCGCAGATGGAAATCCTTCCAGAATTATACAAACCTTTGTACACTCCCCATTGATTTGGGGAATCCATGTAGCGGCAAATTTAAAATATAATTCAATCTCTGACCTGCAAAATACAAAAGCAGCGATTAGTCGGTGGGGATCTGGATCTCACTTAATGGCTTATATAAATGCAAATAAGCAGGGATGGGATACCAAGGAATTAGAATTTGAATTAGTGGGTGATATAGATGGAGCTATAAAGGCATTAAAAGAAGATACAGCTCAATATTTTATGTGGGAACGATTTACCACACAACCTTTAGTAGACCAAAAAATTTTTAGAAGAGTTGGAGATTGTCCAACACCTTGGCCCTGTTTTGTTATTGCGGCTACCGAGCATATTTTGGATACGGCGCATCATGATGTTAGAAAAATGCTGAAGGTTATAAATACTGAAACCATCAGTTTTAAAGAAACCCCAGAAATTAGTTCGGTATTAGCATCTAGATATGGACAAAGAGAGGAAGACATTTTAGATTGGTTGGATATAACTGCATGGAGTCAGTCGCAATTAACTGCTTTAGAAATAGAAAATATTCAAAATAATTTATTGAATTTGAATTTAATTTCAGAAAAATTACCAGGCAATAAAATTATTCATAATTTGTAGTCTGTTAACAATTCAATAATTATCAAACTATTTTAATGAAGAAATTTTTATTCCCCCTGTTTACCATTGTTTCATTTTTAAGTTTTTCCCAAGAAACTCCAGAAAATAATGAAAATAGCAGTACAACTTATAAGAGAGATATCGCAAAGAATGAATTAAGTATTGGAGCTCTCAACCTGGTAGCCTTTGGGGCATTAGATGTGGCCTATGAGCGTATTATAACTCCCAATTCAAGCTGGGCATTGGAGGCATTTGTTTTAGCCTTAGACCGGGAAAATGAAGATCTTGATGATGCTTTTAATAAAGATTTTTCTTTAACAGGAAAGTATAAATACTTCTTTGGAGATCGCTCTACTTGGGGATTTTATGTAAATGGATTAGCGATGATTTCTTCTGGTAAATATAAAGTTACTACAGAATCTTTTGTTAACGATAATTTCTTTTACAGGACAGAAGAAAAGGATTATACAGACTTTGCACTGGGATTTGGACTAGGTGGGAAGTTTGTTTCCAAACAAGGCTTTTTCCTAGACCTAAGTACTGGAATAGGTAGGAATTTATTTAGTAATGATTCTCCTGTGGTAGTTGGTCAATTTAATGCAAATTTAGGATTCCGCTTCTAATTACCAATTAATTGGAAGTTTATCCTTATTCTGCAAATACTTATTAGTCTTACTAAAATGGTTGTTCCCAAACCAATAGCCTCTATTTGCGCTTAAAGGAGAAGGATGACCACTGGTTAAGACCAAATGTTTGGCCGTATCGATCTTTCTTCCTTTCTTTTTCGCATAACCACCCCAAAGTAAAAAAACAATATTTTCCTTTTCTTCGGAAAGTTTTTTAATCACTGCATCTGTAAATTTTTCCCAACCTTTATTTTGATGAGATCCTGCTTCCCCACCCCTAACAGTTAATACTGCATTCAACAATAAAATCCCTTGATTTGCCCACTTCTCTAGATTTCCATTTTCTTTATTATAAGGCCTTCCCAGATCCGATCCTAGTTCAATAAAAATATTCCTCAAAGATGGAGGATTGGCAATACCATTATTTACGGAAAAACTCAAACCATTGGCTTGACCTTCTCCGTGATACGGGTCCTGCCCTATTATTACAACCTTAACCTTATCGAAAGTGGCTTTATTAAAAGCCTGAAAAATAGATTCTATTTCGGGATAACATATGTTTTCGGCATATTCATTGGAGACAAATTCTAAGAGCTCTTGAAAATAAGGTTTTTCAAATTCATCATTTAATTCTGTTTTCCAACTGGAATCAATATTGAGCTTCATTATAATTTAAGTAAATTTGTAAAACCCAAAATTAGGGAAAAAATACTATGATAAAAATTGCAGCGAAAAGCCTATTAGATTTAGAATTCCCCACGGTAAAAAAGCAAATAAGTGAGCTGTGTACCACTCAAATGGGTATAGATAAGGCGTTGGAGATCGTTCCATATTCTAGCTATAACGAAACTCTTTTCGGGTTGCACCAAACCAATGAATATGTAAACTCCTATATGCAGGATGCAAAGATCCCTAACCACAGTTTTGATGCTGTACATAAAGAGATTAAGATGTTAGGGATAGAAAATGCAGTATTGGAAATTGGTGGATTCAGAAAAATTTCTAGTCTTTCAGAAACTGTAAATGATCAACTTAGATTCTTTAATAAATTTCAGGAGTTATATCCTAGTTTATATAAAACCACCGAGGAAGTCACTTATTCCAAAGAGATAATTCTACAGATCGAAGAAGTTATAGATCGTTTTGGAGAAGTAAAAGATAACGCCTCTCCTCTATTACTTACTACTCGCCGCGCGATGAATCTAGTAAAAGGTAAGATAAATTCAAGTTTTAATTCGGCACTCTCTTCTTATAATGAATATGGTTATTTGGATGAAATTAGAGAGAGTGTGGTAGATAATATTCGTGTATTGGCTGTTAAAGCTATGTATCGAAAAAAAGTACGTGGTGGAATTTTAGGTAATTCCAAAACAGGAAGTATTGTGTATATACAGCCAGAAGCTACACTTAACCATACTCGAGATCTAAATAATCTTGAATATGAAGAAAAGGAAGAGATCACTAGGATCTTAAAGCAACTTACTTCCTTCTTAGTGCCATTTAGAGAACTTTTAAAGGAATATCAGGAATTGTTAAGCGATATAGATGTTATATCAGCAAAAGCAAAATATGCACGTCTTATAAACGGACTCTTACCTAAGATTACTAAAGATCGAGAACTTTATTTAAAAGATGCCTATCATCCTTTACTTTATAGAAATAATCTAAAGTCTGGAGCAAAGACGTATTCTCAAAACATTGAGTTATCTAAGGAAGAACGCATTATTGTGATCTCTGGGCCAAATGCCGGAGGTAAAAGTATCACTTTAAAAACAGTTGGACTTTTACAGATTATGTTGCAAAGTGGCATTTTAATTCCAGTGCATGAATATAGCCGAGTTTGTTTATTCAACAGAATTTTAACCGATATTGGCGATAATCAATCTATTGAAAATCATTTAAGCACCTATAGCTATCGCTTAAAGAACATGAATTATTTTCTGAAGAAATGCGATGATAAAACCTTATTTCTGATAGATGAATTTGGAACGGGAAGTGACCCTGAATTAGGAGGAGCTTTAGCTGAAACTTTTTTGGAGGTATTCTATGAACGGGAATCCTTCGGTATTCTTACTACACATTACACCAATTTAAAGATGTTGGCAAATGAATTGCCTTATATGAGCAATGCCAATATGATGTTCGATTCCGGAACATTAGAGCCTTTATTCAAATTACATCTTGGGGAAGCTGGAAGTTCCTTTACTTTCGAGGTTGCTCAAAAAAACGGAATTCCGTATAGCTTGATAAATCGATCTAAAAAGAAAGTAGAACGCGGAAAAATTAGATTCGATAAAAGTATTGCAGATCTTCAGAAAGAAAGAAGTAAGCTTCAGAAGACAACAGATTCTTTAAAATCGAAGGAATTAAAAGCGTCTCAGCAAAAAGAGAAATTAGAGGAGACTAATTCTAAAATTCAGCTAAAGCTAGAAAGTTATCAGGAGTTATATGATAGTAATCAGCGGTTGATCTATCTAGGCCAGAAAATAAATGATCTAAGCGAAAAATATTTCAGCAATAAGAAGAAAAAAGATCTAATTGGGGAATTCTTAAAAATCGTGGAGATCGAGAATTCCAAGCGAAAAAAGGAAACTCCTAAAGAGATCAAGGTTAAAAAGGTAAAGGAGAAAAAGGTTATAGAAGAAGCTGAAATAAAGGTTGAAATAATAAGACAGCGAAAGAAAGAAGAAAAGAAAACTGAAGCAATCCAGCAGAAAAAAGAAGCTAACAAACCTAAGGTTGCATTAAAAATTGGCGACAGAGTTCGTATGGAAGATGGAAGATCTGTAGGATCTATAGATAAAATTGAAAAAGGAAAAGCTATTGTGAATTACGGTATGTTTACGACTAATGTAGATCTAGTTAAATTAGAACTTGTGCAACCCGCAAAGAAGAAATAAATGGAAGTATTATTACCTACAAATAAAAAAATCATCCTATTCGATGGCGTTTGCAATCTCTGCAATGGCGCCATTAATTTTGTAATTACCCATGATAAAAAAGATGTTTTTAGATATGCTTCCTTACAAAGCGATCTTGGAATCCAACTTGTTAAAGAACGTGGAATAGACCCAACTAAATTAGATTCGATAATCTTAATTGAACCTGGAGTTGTTTATTATGAAAAATCTACTGCAGCCCTAAATATTGCTAAAGAGCTTTCTGGTGGCTACTCATTAATGAGCGTATTTTTATGGTTACCTAACGCGGTTCGTGACGGAGTCTATGATCTAATTGCTGCTAACCGCTACAAATGGTTTGGCAAAAAAGATTCTTGTATGATCCCCACTCCAGAATTAAAAGCTAAGTTTTTAGATTAGACCATTTCCTTTTCTTTCGCTTCCACATAATTATCATCCCAATCCTTCACGTTTGGAGGACCTAGTTTATCTACAGATTTTGCTACTAACATCGCAACGGCAGCATCTCCGGTTACATTAACCGTGGTTCTGCACATATCCAAAGGTCTATCTATAGCAAAAATCAATGCCAAACCAGCTTCAGGAATTCCTGCCTGAGCAAGTACAATTACCAACATGACCATTCCAGCTCCTGGAACCGCTGCAGATCCTATAGATGCTAAGGTAGCGGTTACAATAATCCCTAATTGTGTACCAATGCTAAGATCCATCCCAAAGGCTTGCGCAATAAATACTGCAGCTACTGCTTGATAAAGACTAGTACCATCCATATTTATTGTGGCACCTATTGGTAAAACAAAACTCGTTACCTCTTTATGAACCCCAAGATGTTCTTCTACTCTTTCCATAGTAACAGGTAGGGTTGCTGCACTGGAACTTGTAGAAAATGCCAATAACTGTGCAGGAGCAATTCCATTTAGGAAAAAACTTGGTTTATTCTTGGTGAAAATCCAAACAATTAGAATATAGAAACCAATCATAAGGGCGAGTCCAATTAAAACGGTTAAGGCATACATAGCAAGCGCTGCAAAGAGATCGGCACTTGGAGATTCTACTACTAAAGCAGCTAACAAAGCAAAAACCCCATATGGAGCAGCAAGCATAATAAGATCGATCATTTTAAGAATCACCTCATTAAAACCATCAAAAAAGTCTTTTACAGGTTTTCCCACGGGTTCAGGAATAAGAATCAAACCAATTCCGAAGAAAATAGCAAAGAAGATCACTTGTAGCATATTTCCATTATCGCTGGCTGCACCAAAGATGTTACTAGGCACAATATCTTCTAATGCCTGTAAAGGCCCTGCATCTTTTTGTCTTTGGGCATCTGCTATTCTTACAGAAGCATCAGTTTCATAACTCGATATAAGATCTGTCCTTGTTTCTTCACTTATGGCACTTCCTGGTTTAATTAGGTTTACTAGTCCAAGTCCAATAGAAACTGCTATTACTGTTGTAATTATATAGGTTACTATGGTTCTAGTTCCCATTTGGGATAATTTAGAAATATCTTTTAGATCTGAAATCCCTTTAATCAAGGAAGCCAAGATCAATGGCACTGCAATAAGCTTTAAAGAATTAATAAAAATATTACCAAATGGTTTGATCCAGTCTTCAACAAAACCTGGTCCCCAGCTAAAATTGGTTAGCGCTAATGCGAATAAAACCCCAAGTAACATTCCTAATAAAATTTGCCAATGCAGTGCTAATTTCTTCATAGTACGTTTAATTATATTTTAGATATTTTATTTTGTAAAAAAAAGTCGGCAATAACAAGTGCTGCCATAGCCTCTACAATAGGAATAGCTCTAGGTACCACACAAGGATCATGTCTTCCTTTACCTTGCATTTCTATAGTTTCTCCTTTAGAATTTATGGTTTCTTGTTTTTGCATAATAGTAGCAACCGGTTTAAAGGCCACTCTAAAATAGATATCCATCCCATTGGAGATACCTCCCTGAATACCACCACTTAAATTTGTTTTAGTAGAACCATCTGGATTAAAAAGGTCGTTATGTTCACTCCCTTTAAGCTCGGTACCTTCAAATCCGCTACCAAA
The DNA here is from genome assembly GCA_002364325.1 of Gillisia sp. UBA3175. Lineage (GTDB taxonomy): Bacteria > Bacteroidota > Bacteroidia > Flavobacteriales > Flavobacteriaceae > Gillisia. The sequence goes on along the minus strand of DEXV01000003.1, from coordinate 943,100 downwards.
TTCAAAGCCTTTCACAGCATTAATTGATAACATTGCCTGACCAAGGACTGCATGTAATTTATCGAAAACGGGTTCTCCAATTCCCTTAGGAACATTTTTTATAACACACTTAACTATTCCGCCTACAGTATCACCCTGAGATCTGATCTCACGAATATACTTTTCCATCTTTTCAGCAGTTTCCGGATCCGGACACCTAACTGGATTAGATTCTATTAATGATAGATCCAACTCGTTGGTTTCTTTTTCTAAATGAATATGCCCAACAGAGGAAGTAAATGCTACTATTTCTAAACCTGCGATGAGTTGTTTAGCAATAGCTCCACCCACAACTCGACAGGCGGTTTCCCTAGCAGAAGATCTACCTCCTCCTCTATAATCTCTAACGCCGTACTTTTCTGAATACGTATAATCTGCGTGAGAAGGTCTAAAAGTGTCTTTTATATGAGAGTAATCTTGTGATTTTTGATTGGTGTTGTTAATGGTAAACCCAATGGGTGTTCCCGTAGTTACTCCTTCGAATATCCCAGACAAGAATTCTACTTGGTCTGATTCTTTGCGTTGAGTAACAATTGCCGATTGTCCCGGTTTTCTCTTATCAAGATCTTCCTGAATTTTATTGAAATCCAATTTTATTCCTGCAGGACACCCATCGATGATTCCACCAATTGCAATTCCATGGGATTCCCCAAAAGTAGTAAGCTTAAAAAGTTTTCCGAAGGTATTTCCTGCCATAGACCGATTTTTACAAATGTAATTTTTTAACTACAGATTTAAAAATCTAAGTCAATATTAATAGTAAGCGAATTAAAATTAAAAAATATAATTAATTAAATTACTGCTTTAATACATCTTCCACATTCTTAAATAATATTTCCATATCAAATGGTTTTGTCATAAACGCATCTGCTCCAGCCTCCATACACAAAGGTCCTGCGGTGTGAAGTGCCGTCATCATCATAACCTTTACTTTAGCTGTATTCTCATTGTTTTTAATTTTTGAGCATACATCGGTTCCGTCTACACCAGAGATCAATTTATCCAATAATACCAGATCTATATTATTAGCTATAATATTTTCTTCGGTTTCATTTGGTTTTCCAGATACAATTACGTCATAACCTTTAAACTCTAAAACAGCCTTTAGCATTTCTCCTATCGTAGTATCATCATCCACCACCAATATTTTTATCTTTTCTTTCATTTTAAATTTTAACCTAAATTGTATTTAATGTAAAAATAAACTCAGAACCATTACCTTTCTTACTGTTTACTTTTATTGTCCCTTCATGCCTTTCAATAATCTCATTAACCAAAAACAAGCCTATTCCAAAACCAGAGTAGGTTTCTTCGTTTTTCCCATCTACTCTATAAAAGCGAGTAAAGATCTTTTTTATATGTGCCTTAGTAATTCCAATTCCAAAATCTCTAATGGAAACCGATACTTTACCCTCTACTTCTTGGAATATTTTTATATCAATATTTTTAGAATTGGGAGAATATTTAATAGCATTTGTTATAAAGTTCACTAATACTTGTTCTATTCTTTCTTTATCGGCAAAGATACTGGTCTTAAATTTATGTTCAATTTTAACATCTGAATTTGGATTGGATATTTTAATATCTTGAACAGTATGCTCTACTAAATCATTTATATTGAATTTAGACTTTTGTAATACTAACTGATTATCTTCTATTCTGGAAAGGTCTAACATTTCAGAAATTAATCTAATTAATCTATTTATTTGATTGTCTATTCTTCTAAGAGAAGATTCTAAAGGGATATTTGAACTTTTAATAGCTTCATTTTCCTTAATCATACTTAGCAAGAGCTGCGTATAACCTCTAATAGAAGTTACAGGGGTTTTAAGCTCATGGCTTACCATTTTCAAAAATTCTTCCTTGCGTTTTTCCTCTTCTTTTATTTTATGAATTTGAGTAGTAGCACTAACCCAAGACTGAAAATCACCATTTTCGTCTCTAACAGCTGTTGCTCTGCTTAAATGCCATTTATAATCTCCATTTTTATCTTTAAATCTAAGTTCCATTTCAACGTCGGACTTAGTCCTTAAAGCATCTTCAGCAATTCTAGTAATGGTTTCTACATCATCTGGATGCACCAATTCGGTCCAGCCATTTTCTAATAAATAATCCAAAGTTAGTCCGCTATAGTCCAGCCAACTTTGATTGTAATAAAAGGTATTTAAATTTTCATCGGCATTGGAAATCTTGTCTGGAATAAGATTTGCTAATTGTCTAAATTTTAATTCGCTTTCCCTTATTTTCTGATTTAATTTTGCCGTTTTCGAAACTTCATTGGCAATTACTGCAACACCTATGATTTTTCCATTAATATCTTTTTGAGGCTGATAAATAAAATCAAAATAACCCTCCACCAGTTTACCGTCGCGTTCATGCATAATTGGGAATTCTTGAGCTACCAAAGGTTTCCCTGAATTAAAAACTTCTTCAAATTTTTTGTCCATCCCTTGCTCTAAAATCTCGGGTAAAACTTTGAAAATAGGTTTTCCAATTACATCGGGGCCTTTCCCCCAAATATCTATAATAGCATCGTTTGCTATTTCTATAATAAAATCCTTACCGGTTAAAACTGCTATTAAGCCTGGAGAAGAAAAGATTAATTCTTGAAAACGATGATTACTTATTTTAAGTTCTTCATTTAATTTTACTCTGGAGCTAACATCAGTAACCATAATAACAACTCCACAAATATCACCATCTATATTTCTATGAGCTTGATATACAAAATCATAATATGATAATACTAATTGGTTATTTATATTGAGATATACCGGCATTTCAATTGCGCTATAAGGAATACCAGTTTTGTAGACTTCCCTTAACAAATTTCCTAATCCCTGTTCCTCCAACTCTGGAACTTCTTTCAAATAGGGTTTCCCGATCAATCCTTCATCTTTTCCTAAAAATTGAAGTATTGCTGGGTTCGCAGATTTCACAATAAAATTGGGCCCAATTAAAACAGCCTTTAAAATAGGGGAAGTATAAAACATTTCTTTATAGATATGTATATCTTCCTCAAATTCTGAATAAATATTTCTCTTTAAAGATTTATAATTATCTGAAGTGTTCTTTAAATTCTCGATTTCCTGTTTTGCATCCAGTAATTCTTGCTGCAATTCCTTCACGCTAAGTTTTGAAACATCCGAAGTGTTTAGGCTGTCATTCATAATCCTATTCTCCATTATATTGAACTCATAAATAAGATAAAATAGAAGTTTTTAAGTTGATAAATATAAAGAAATTATAAATTCTTAAATTACTATGTTTTATTAGCAGTAATAATTAAACGAATTAGAGCAATGCTTCTTTTAAGATACTTACCGGATGTTGCGCAATTCTATTGGTGCCATCAAAGATCTGATGTCTGCAACTTGTGCCATTTGCAGAGATCAATGTTGTGGGAGCACTTTTTCGAATGGCTGGAAACAAACTTTGCTCACCAATATTCATACTAATTTGGTAATGCTCTTTTTCATACCCAAAAGAACCTGCCATTCCGCAGCATCCTGAAGCTATAATGGTCACCTTATAATTCTTTGGAAAATTAAGCACGTCAAAAGTTACCGCAGAATTAGAAAGTGCTTTTTGGTGGCAGTGTGTATGTATCTTGATCTCTTTTATTTCTGAAGTAAAAGAATTAGAAGTTATATTTCCTAAGGCAATCTCCTTTTTCAGGAATTCTTCGATCAGGAAACAATTTCTTGACAAGTCTTGAGCTTTTTTCTGATCATTAGCTAAACGAAGATATTCATCTCTAAAGCCTAGAATCGCTGAAGGTTCTATTCCTAAAAGTGGAGTATCCTCAGAGATCAGTTCAAAAAATAGTTGGATATTCTCATTAGCAACCTCTTTTGCTTCTTCCAGAAATCCTTTGGAGATATAACTTCTGCCACTTTCCGGATTGTTAATCATCTTAACTTGATAGTTCAATTTTTCGAGCAATACCAATGCATCAATGCCAACTTCGGCATCTAGATAATCGGTGAATTCATCCTTAAAGAGATAAACAGTTTTAATAGGAGCTTCTAATGTTCTCTGATTCTTTTTATAATATTCCCATAATGTGATCTTTGAAAGTTTTGGTAAACTTCTTTCTGAAGCTACACCCATTATACTCTTGGCAAGCCCAGCAGTTAGCGTATTCGAAAACAGGAAATTCGAAAATCCAGTAATTTTGGAGGCCAGTCCATTCATCCTAGAATTATTAGCAAAGGCTTTACTCCTTAGAGATTTCCCATTGCTTTTTTGATACTGATATTGAAATTCGGCCTTAAGCGCTGCCACATCTACATTAGAAGGACATTCACTCTTGCATCCCTTACAACTTATACAAAGATCGAAAACCTCTTTAAGCTCTTCATGTTGAAACTTATTAGGTTTTTCTGAATTTGTTAGAAACTCTCTTAATGCATTTGCTCTAGCGCGAGTAGTATCTTTTTCATTTTTGGTAGCCCTATAACTTGGACACATGGTACCGCCGGCTTCAACAGATTTTCTGCAATCTCCGCTTCCATTGCATTTTTCTGCAAGACGTAGGATCCCTTCAGAATCAGAAAAATCCATAAGGGTCTTTATCTCAGGTTCTTTTCTATCTATCTCGTATCTCAAGGAAGTATCCATAGGGGCGGTATCTATAATTTTCCCCGGATTAAAAATATTATTTGGATCAAAAATAGTTTTCACCTCTTCCATGATCCTATAATTATTCTCTCCAACCATCTGCTTTATAAATTCTCCACGAAGCCTACCATCACCATGCTCTCCACTCATAGAACCACGATATTTTTTAACTAAGACAGCAACCTCTTCTGTTATTTTTCTAAAAAGAACAACATCTTCTTGTTTCTTTAAATTAAGAATTGGCCTTAAATGGATCTCTCCAGCTCCCGCATGAGCATAATACACCGCCTCTTGATCATATTTCGCCATGATCTGGGTAAATTCTTGAATATAATTGGCGAGATCTGGCAGCGCTACTGCAGTATCCTCTATGCAGGCAACCGCTTTTTTATCGCCAATGATGTTTCCTAAAAGTCCGAGTCCAGCTTTTCTTAACTCTAAAGCCAATTCAATTTGCTCGTCTAAAAGAACAGGTAAAGAATAGGCGAGCTCTGTTGCTTCAAGAATATTTAATAAACCATGAACTTGTTCATTAAGATCAGCTTGAGAGTGAGACCTTAATTCCAACATTAATATGGCTTTAGGATCTCCTTCAATAAAAAAACGATTCTCCTTATATTTTAAATTTTGGTTAGTACAATCAAGAATTACCTTGTCCATCATCTCACAAGTGTAAAGATCACTTCTCATAGACGGTTCTACTGCAAGCATACATTTTTCGATACTGGTGAAATGTGCTGCAACCATTGCGCTAAATTTTGGTGGCAATTCGTCCAGTTGAATTGTGATCTCTGTGGTAAAGGCAAGAGTTCCTTCGCTTCCAGAAAGTAATTCACATAAATTGAAATGCTTTTTACTTTCAGAAAAAACCGTTGTTGAAATCAAACTATCAACCGCATATCCCGTATTTCTACGATGAATAGTTTCCAGAGGAAACTCATTTTTTATTTCTTGCTGTACTTCTTCGGAACCTAATAATTTATAAAGGCGATCATATATTTTTGACGAAAATGAATTGCCATTCTTAGCAGTATTAAATATATCTGAAGAAATTGCACTGAATACAGCCTCACTCCCATCACTTAGAATAGTTTTTAGCTGAAGGGTCTTATCTCTGGTAGTTCCATATTTAATAGAAGTGGTTCCGCTGGAATTATTACCAACCATACCTCCTATCATACACCTATTTGAGGTGGAAGTATTTGGACCAAAAAAGAGTCCATGTTCTTTTAATAACCTATTTAGATCGTCACGAATTACTCCGGGTTGTACCACAGCAGTTCGCTTTTCAGGATTAATAGCCAAGATTTTGTTGAAATGTTTTGAAACATCTACCACAATTCCGCTTCCTACACATTGTCCTGCTAAAGAAGTTCCTGCAGTTCTTGGAATTAATCCAATGTTATTTTGCGTGGCAAATTCAATTAGAGTTTTAATATCCTTATTGGACTTTGGATAACAAACCGCGAGTGGAATTTCGCGATAAACCGATGCATCTGTGGCATATATACTTTTGTGCAGATCGTCTACTAAAAGGTCCCCTTCTAATTGTTTGCCAAGATTTGATAAATTTTCTTTCATAACTGGAATAAAATTACAAATTTATTGCAGATTGAGTTAACAAGGCTTTAGTGATTATTAACAATACATTGGCTTTACGTGTAATTTTAACGTTTAAATTTGCTGAAACAAACTAAAATATATCAGGACATGAAAAAATTAATTTTGATTGCAATTTTTGCTTTTGGAGCTACTGCAGCAACCCAAGCTCAAACAATTTCAGAAAATGCACTAGGATTGCGTTTTGGAGGAGGAAATGGTTATGGTGCCGAAGTTTCTTACCAAAGAGCTTTAGGTGATAATAACAGATTAGAATTAGATCTAGGGTGGAGAAATGATAGAAGTAGATACGATTCTTTTAAGTTAGCTGGATTATACCAATGGGTTTGGAATATTGAAGGTGGTTTTAACTGGTACCTTGGTGCTGGTGGTGGTGTAGGAAGTATTTCTGCAAAAGATGATTACAGAAATGATGATGAAAGATACTATGATGAAACTTTCGTATTTCTTGCTGGAGACATAGGAATTGAATATAATTTTGATTTTCCGCTATTGATCTCACTAGATTTTAGACCTGAATTTGGTTTTCATAATGATGATAACAACAGAATAGATGATTTTTCTCCAGATATAGCTCTAGGGGTTAGATATCAATTCTAGAACTCAAATTAAGTTATTTGCAAAGGCTGAAAAGAAGTAAAATTCTATTCAGCCTTTTCTTTTTCCTTTTCAATTTCTAGGATCGCTTTTTCATACAAAGCTTCGTAGATAGGTACTATCTTATGTAGATCGAAATTTTTGGCCTGTTCTCGAGCATTTAATTTGAATTTCGCAAGTGTGGTTTCATTTTCAAGGATCTTAATTCCGTTTTCTGTCATTTCATCTACATCCCCCACATTGCTTAAATAACCGGAATATCCATGAATATTAACTTCTGGCAAACCACCGCTATTGCTAGATATTACTGGCACTCCATTCACCATAGCTTCTAAAGCAGCTAATCCAAAACTTTCTTTTTCTGAAGGAAGCAGGAATAGGTCAGAGAAACACAGGATCTTGTCTACTTCATTACTTTGTCCTAGAAAGATCACATTATTTTGAATGCCCAGCTCTTGAACCAAGGCTTCTGCAAGTTCCTTTTCTGGTCCTTCCCCAACCATGATCAATTTAGACTTTATGGTTTTCTGAATGTTGTAATATATCTTAATAACATCCGTAATGCGCTTTACCGCTCTAAAGTTACTCACATGAGAAATAATCTTCTCATCTTCTTCTGCCATTAAAGAACGTTGACAATCTGTAAATCCGGTTTTAAATTTTGAAACATCAATAAAGTTTGGAACTACTTCTATCTCTTTTCTAATTTTGAACAGATTTAAAGTATCATCTTTTAATGATTGTGAAACCGAAGTCACTACGTCACTATTATTTATGCTAAAGGTAACTGCTGGTTTATAGAATGGATGACTACCAACTAAAGTAATATCTGTTCCGTGAAGTGTGGTGACCATAGGAATGTAGATCCCTTCTTCTTCTAATATCTTTTTTGCCATATATCCCGCATAAGCATGGGGAATGGCATAGTGTACATGTAAGACTTCTATTTCATGAAGTTTTACCATATTCACTAATTTACTGCTTAGCGCTAATTCGTATGGTTGAAAGTGAAATAAAGGATATTCTGGCACCGTAACCTCATGAAATTTTATATTTCCTGTAAGTTGTTCTAATCTAACAGGCTGTTTATATGTTATAAAATGGATCTCATGGCCTCTTTTAGAAAGTTCCATTCCCAATTCAGTCGCAACCACACCACTTCCACCAAATGTTGGATAACAAACAATACCTATTTTCATAAATTAAAAATCTATAGATTCGTAAATCACACTTTGTATCTTCTCTCGAATATCTTCTCTTATCAACTTTCTGTTATTTACATCTGGATAAGTTCTATTAGATAGAAAGATATAAACTATTTCTTTATCGGGATCGGCCCATGCTAAAGTTCCTGTAAATCCGGTATGGCCAAAACTTGATAGAGATACACAGCCACAAGTTGGACCGGAAGATCCTAATTGTGGTTTGTCGAATCCAACGCCTCTCCTTACATTTTGTTCACAATAATAACAGGTGTTAAATTTGTCCAGCGTCTCTTGTTTAAAATACCGTTTTCCTCCGTAGGTTCCTCCATTAAGATACAGTTGCATGATTTTGGCAACATCTATAGCATTGCTAAATAATCCTGCATGACCACCAATTCCACCTTGCATCGCAGCGCCTTGATCATGTACATACCCTAGAACTTCCTGATTTCTCCATAGTTTATCTTCTTCGGTAGGAACAATTCTATGAGAATCTACATAATCTAAAGGCGTAAAAGTTATAGTGCTTGCACCTAAAGGATTATAAAAGTGATCCTTTGTTAGCGTACTTAGAGATTCATTATAATGATCTTCTATAAAATATTTCATGATATAGAAAGGAAGATCACTGTATTTATAAGCCAATTTTGGTTCCAATTTGCTATCTCTTATAATTTTCAAGATGGTGTCTCCAATATCATCTCTCATATACATTTTATCTGCAACTCTTAAATTAAAACCTATAGCAGGCTCTTCTCTATAATAGTCCTTAGATCTTTGTTTTGTTTGTCTATCTAGTGTAGTGATGTAAAAAGGGATCCAAGGCGTTAGTCGGGCATAATGCATAAGCATATCCTGTAACTTGATATTTTGCTTGTTCGATCCTTTAAATATTGGCATGAGATCCCCCAATTTAGAACTAAATTTAAGTTCTCCAGCCTCTTCCAACTCCATGATCATTGGCAAACTAGCCAAGATCTTAGTTAATGATGCTAGATCATATAAAGAGGAATCTGTTACTTTTATATTTTTATCATAAGTGTGATATCCAGCATTCCTTTGAAAGATCACTTTTCCTTTTCTTGCAATTACCAACTGAACTCCCGGCGTCATTCCTTCATCTATAGCACGATTAATTAAGGAATCTATTTTCTGAAGCTTATACGAATTCATTCCAACTGCTTCCGGATAGCCATAAGATAATCTATCGATGCTCTTGGTGTAATAACCTGTTCCTACCGGAAATTCTTCACTTATGCTTACCGGTAATCTTCCTTTGGCATCCAAAGCACCAAAAATAATCTGAGCCGATTTCTCCTGAGCTGCCTTAGAATTTTGATAACTCACAACAATTCCTTCCAAATTGCTACTGGAATTAAGGTCTCTGAGCGCATAGGGTATGGTGAAAACATTTAGGATTGTACTATTATTTCGAGCTATTTCATGGATCCAAGTTAGTTCTGTCTTATCAAAGGCATATTTTGCCCACGGTGAAGCATTCGATTTGTGATATCCTATAATTACTTGATTGTAATCCTTTAATTTATCCAGTAATTCTTTTAAGGTATGCCCTTTAACCCAATCTACTTTTGCATATTTTGCAAGTTGATAATAGAAAGGAGCACCATCGTCATCACCAAAATTTACGTAGGCAATTCTTTTAGTATCCAATTCTTTAAGAGGCATGATCCCAACATCATTTTTTATGATAGTGATCGCATTTTCTATTAGTTTATCATAAAGAACCTTATCCTTAACAGTATTAAGTTCATCTATTAAATAATCTTTCTCAACAGGTTTATAATGATTTAATCCAGCCTTATATTTCGTAAATAATATCTTTCTAACCGAATGTGCTAAACGCTCTTCGGTGATAGTCCCATCATTATATGCATCCAAGATCTTTATTGTAGCTTTCTTAACATCCTCAGACATCAATAGAATATCATTACCTGCCATGAATGCAGCCAGATCAATCTCCCCCGGATTTTTATAATTGGAAGCTCCTTTCATATTCAAAGCATCCGTAAATACAAGTCCGTTGAATTTGAGTTCCTTTTTCAGTAGATCTGTAACTATGCTTTTGGATAATGAAGAGGGCACGTTTTCCTGAACTTCTAAACTTGGTACATTTAAATGAGCTATCATAATACTGGAAACCCCTTCCTCAATAAGTTTTTTGAAAGGATAAAATTCTACACTGTCTAGCCTTCCTTTTAAAAAGTTAATTATGGGTAGGAATTTATGAGAATCTCGTTTGGTATCTCCATGTCCTGGGAAATGCTTAGCACTGGAAAGAATTCCTTCCTTATGCATACCTCTCATGAAAGAAACCGCCTTTAAAGTGACATTTATCTTTTCTTCACCAAAAGAGCGATTACCAATTATTGGATTGTCCGGATTAGTATTGATATCTACCACTGGAGCAAAATTTATATGAACACCTAATCGTTTGGAATTACGAGAAATAGCGGCTCCGGCTTCTTCAATTAATTTAAGATCTTGAATAGCTCCCATGGTCATATTCCATGGCAATGCAAAGGTTGAGTCAAGCCTCATGGCAAGACCCCATTCTGCGTCCATACCAATTAAAAGTGGTGTTTTTGCAAGCTCCTGAAATTCGTTATTTAAAGTAGCTTGTTGCAGAGGACCACCCTTGGAGAAAATAATTCCACCAATATGCTGTTCGGTAATCATTTCCCGAATCTTATCTATTTCTCTTTTTCCTTTATTAGAAAAAACATCTACCATAAATAATTGCCCAACCTTTTCTTGAAGGCTCATGGAATTGTAAATGCTATCTACCCAAATCTTTTGCTCTTTGAAATCTTTCGAAATAAGCGGATTATTATTTTGAGCATTAGAAGTTTGAAGAGCACAAATGAAAAGAAGAAATAATATTGAATAAAACTGGGGAATCTTCATTCACATATTTATTTTAAAAAGCGATTATGCCAGCTGTCAGATGCTGGAACTTCCCATTCTTCAAGATATTCGGCTTTGGTATTAACTAAATTATTGAATACTATAGTATTTTTACTCACTGCTTTTTCTTTAGCCATCTTTCTAAAATCGGTTAAAGTTTTATAGGCTACAAACTCGCCTTGCTTGTAACTCACATTCATCTTGTCTAAAAGATCTACATCATAATCCTTTTCCAATTGTTGAATGAATTTTACTGAAGAATCTATAGAACAGCCAGTTGCAGCATTTAATTTCTGATCTAAGGCTAAAGTGATGAAGCGTTTATACTTAATATCGAAAGAAGCTTTTAGATCTGCACCGTGTGCAGTCCATTGAGTGATGAATTCTTCTAATTTAGAGTTTATTTCCTGAAGTTCTTGATCTGAAAATGATCTGTTAGATTGGTATATCCATACTCGGGAAGAGTCTGGGAGATCTGAAAAGGGTATAAACATATTTTGTGGGATTATATTTTTACAAAGCTACTTTAATAAAGGCTTAGCTTCAAATATAGTACCACTAAATTACAATGTGAATTACCAGTTATTGCGTTAAATAAATGCAAATATTTAGATGAAGATTTAGTTTAAAGATCATGTGCATTAGCAATCATTTCAGCAACATCCATAACTTCTATATTGCCTTCTTGATTTTTATTCTTAACACCATCTGTCATCATTGTATTACAAAAAGGACATCCAGCAGCAATTATATCTGGTTTTACCTCCATCGCTTGTTCTGTTCGTTCTATGTTCACATCTTTATTTCCAGGTTCAGGTTCTTTGAACATTTGTCCCCCACCAGCACCACAGCACAGTCCATTTTTCTTGCACTTGCGCATTTCTATTAATTCCACTTCCAATTTCCTAAGTAAGTCTCTTGGAGCTTCATAAACATTATTTGCCCGTCCTAAATAACATGGGTCATGAAAAGTAATTCTTTTACCTTTAAATTTTCCTCCTTCAACCTTAAGTCTTCCTTCTTCAAGCAGGGATTTTAAGAAAGTGGTATGGTGAATTACCTCATAATCTCCGCCTAATGCAGGATATTCATTTTTTAAGGTATTAAAACAATGAGGACAAGCAGTCACTACTTTTTTTATTTCGTAGCCATTAAGCACTTCAATATTTGTTGCAGCTTGCATCTGGAAAAGAAATTCGTTTCCAGCCCGTTTTGCGGGATCACCAGTACAGCTTTCTTCGGTACCTAGAACTGCAAAATCCACTTTTGCTTCATGCAATAATTTAACAAAAGCCTTGGTAATTCGTTTAGCTCGATCATCAAAACTTCCAGCACAACCTACCCAAAATAAGACTTCTGGTTTTTTACCTTGAGCCATATATTCTGCCATTGTTGGAACTTTAATTGCATCTGCCATTTTTAATATCTTTATAAATTATAATACCTTTTAAAAAAATAAGGCTCGGTATTTTAAACACTTAGGTGATCTTAGTTGTATAATAGGTTTACTATTATTTTTCATTAGCCCAGTTCAATCTATCCATCTGATTGTAAGGCCAAGGCGCTCCATTATTTTCAATATTGGTCATTGCATTAGCAAGATCTGAAGGGGCTGCGCTTTGCTCCATCACCAAATATCTTCTCATATCTAAAATAATTGAAAGTGGATCTATCCCGATAGGACAAGCTTCGACGCATGCATTACATGTAGTACAAGCCCAAAGTTCTTCGCGTAGTATATAATTGTCCAACAACTGCTTGCCGTCATCTTCAAAACTACCTTTTTTATTAATAATATTTCCAACTTCTTCTAATCTATCTCTGGTATCCATCATTATCTTCCTAGGAGATAATTTTTTACCGGTTTGATTGGCTGGGCATTCTGCGGTACATCTACCACATTCGGTACAGGTATAGGCATTTAAAAGTTGCACTTGATTAAGATCCATCACATCTGATGCTCCAAACTTTTCCGGCACTTCCTCTTCAGCCCCTTCTTCAGGCATTGCATAAGGATCGGCATCTGGATCCATCATCAGTTTAACCTCATTGGTAACCGCTTCCAAATTATCAAATTTCCCTTGAACAGTAAGTTTAGATAAATAAACATTTGGAAAAGCTAAAAGAATATGTAAATGCTTAGAATAATATAAATAATTCAAGAATAAAAGAATTCCAATTATGTGAAGCCACCATGCGGTACGCTCAATAATAATTAATGTGCTTTCTGAAAGTCCTTCAAATAAAGGGGATAAGAATTGACTAATTGGAAAGGATCCCATGATCACTCCGCTTTCTTGAGCATAATGATATACACCATTTAATTGTAATTGAAGGTCTGCTGCATTCATGGTAATGAAAAGTATCATTAGAACCATTTCAAAATAAAGAATGTAGTTAGCGTCGTTCTTTGGCCAACCTTTCAATTCATTTCCAAGAAACCTGTAGATATTGGTAACATTACGTCTTAACCAGAAGATGACAACTCCAACAAATACCAGAAATGCTAATATTTCAAAGGTTCCTATTAAAAAGTTATAACCAGATCCTAAAAAAGCAAGAATCCTGTGAGTTCCAAATACTCCATCGATAATGATCTCAAGAACTTCTATATTTATAATTATAAAACCTAGGTATACAATAATATGAAGAAAGCCGGAAAAAGGTTTTTTAACCATTTTAGATTGACCTAAAGCTACACGTGCCATTTTAGCGAAACGCTCACCAGGTTTATCGGTACGATCTATTTTTTTACCTAATTTCACGTTTCGGATCACGCGTCGGATGTTTTTAGTAAAAAAGGCAATACCCGCTACTAGAACGACAAGAAAGGCAATTTGAGCAATAAGTTGCATAAGTTATTCTATTTTAAAGAATCTTTTGGAGGTTGATACGATTCTGGTTTTTTACCGAATAAGGAAAAATGAACATATCGTTTAGGATTCAATTTAAGATCTTGAAGTAACTCTTCTAACTGTTTAGTAGCTCTATCCAGGTTGTTATAAACTTTATCATCATTAAGAAGCTTCCCTGCAGTTCCTTTACCATCATTTAAATTACTAGACAATTGTTCAAAATCTGCAATAACATTTTCTAAATTTTTGGTCATTCCGCTTAGATCAACCTGTGCAAGTGTATCTGAAAATTTATTGAAGTTCCCAGACATTTCATCTAAATTAGTAAAGGTTCTATCAAGTTTTTCAGAATTCCCAGCAACAATTCCATTTAAGGAAGTAGCAGTGTTCTTAAAAGATCGCACTGTTTCTGATAGATCATCGAAGGTTGCGGCAATGTTATTTCTTGTTTCAGGGTTAAGAACCTCATTAAAAGCTGTAAGCAACGAATCGGCACTAACAATAACTCTTTCCACTTTTACTTGAAGCGGCGTTAGTCTTTCATTTACTAATTCCATGATCCCTTCTTCTATATCACTTGGTAAGGTATCACCAGTCTTTGCTATAATCCTAGATTCGTAATCTGGAACAATTGCCAAAGATTTTCCTCCAATGAGTCCACCTCCATAAATTTGAGCTAAACTATTCTTAGAAAATTGAAAATCGCTATCTACACTAAATGTTACCAGAAGAATTCCGGTATTGTCTAAAAAATCGATCCTATTTACCTGTCCTACTTTTAAACCGTTAATAGTTACCGCAGAAGATTGTGAGAGTCCTTCTACATCGGCATATACCGCATGAAATTTGCGGCTTGAGTCCAAGAGATTTTTACCTTTAAGAAAACTATACCCAAATATTAATATTACAATGGCTATTACAGCCAGAATACCAGTTTTAACCTCTCTAGAATATTTCAAATGTAATTTTTTTTAGAATACGTACAAATTTAGAAATAAATATAGGAAAGTAGTGCTATTTCCCCTGCGATTTTAACGCGTCATTAACGGTAATCTTCTCTCCATCCTTAAAAGCTACCAAATAACTTGTTTTATATCCTTTGGTTTTAGCTTCATTATGTAAACTTTGAATTTGGGAATAACTGGAAGTTGCACCATAATAATACTTATAAAGTTTTCCTTCTTTTTCTCTAAAAACTGGGGTTAAACCTTTAAAGTTGGAAGATTTTGGCTCAAGCTTTTTTGTACTTGCCGCTAATTGTACTTTAAACGTGATCCCATTATAGCTATCCTTGAACTCTTCAATCTTCCCTTGCTTAACAGTTATCTCTGCAGGAGCATTTTTTTCCAAATTATCCAACACAGAAAGGTTAATACTGTGGCTGTAATCATTAATAGCCTCTACGATTGCATCTGCCATTTTAGATTGTCCCGAAGTACTATTTAAAAATGGGCCTTCTTCTTTATTAGTTAAAAATCCGGTTTCTATTAATACACTTGGCATAAAAGTTTCTCGCAGCACTAAAAACACATCTTGCTTAACACCTCTATTGTTTCGTTTAAGTTCATTAGTGAATTTTTTCTGAACAAAATCTGCTAATAAGATGCTCTGATCTAGGTATTCTTCTTGCATAATGGTCATGCCTATAGAGGATTCAGGGGAATTTGGATCGAAACCATTATAAGTAACTTCGTAATCCTCCTCCAGGTAGATAACGGAGTTCTCACGTTTAGCGATTTCCAAATTATCACTACTCCTTCTTAAACCAAGAACAAAAGTTTCTGTTCCATAAGCCTGAGAACTATGTGAATTACAATGCACAGAAACAAAAAGATCTGCATTTGCATCGTTTGCTATTTTTGCACGCTTATCTAAAGGGATAAAAACATCGGAATCTCGTGTATAAATTATTTTAAAATCTTTATTTTTTTCAAGCTCTGCTCCTATTTTAAGAATAATGCTAAGTGCAATATCCTTTTCTTGAAATCCTCCTCCCCTATTCCCGGGATCCTTTCCGCCATGTCCGGCATCTAACACAACCACAAATTTAGATTTTGCGGTGTTATTTTGGTTAGGTGGTGTAGAGGCGGTAATTAATACTCCTGTTACTAATAATATTAAGACTTTAAGTAGGTTCGTTTTCATATTAAATTAACGATTCGGTTAGGGCATTTATTTTAATGACTTATTTTTTTAATTTCCCAAAAGGAAGCTAAAAAAATATATGTAATTTTGACTATTCAAAAAGCAAGCCATTCTTTACAAAAATAGCACTTATAGCATTGCGGACAAACTCACTTTATATTCTTTTTTCATTTGTTATAATGCTGATAATTCCAGTGTTATCTCAAGCACAGGAAAAAAAACCTTCTGAGGAAGTTCGTATAAATGCGCAAAGAGATAGCACGGTTACCGTTGCAGATTCTTTAAGCATTTCTACTACTAAACTCATTTCCAACCCTATACAAATAGATTCTGTTAAGAAGAAACCGAGCCTTCTAACAGATGTAGTAGCTTATAAAGCTGAAGATTACATGAGATTGAGTCCGAGAGAAAATAGGATGTACCTATATGATCAGGCTCAGATTACTTATGGGGATATGGTTATAAACGCAGGACTTATTATTTTAGACAATGAAAAAAATGAAGTTTATGCATATGGAATTCCTGACTCCTTAGGTAATTATTCGCAGAAACCCGTTTTCACTCAAGCTCAAAATACGGTTAAGCCAGATTCAATTCGCTTCAATTTTAAATCTAAAAAGGCTTTGGTTTATAATTCCAGAACCGAAGAAGGAGCCTTTAAAGTAAGAGGAGAAGTGACTAAACGAGAAAACGATTCGGTTTACTTCATGCAAAATGTGAAATTTACTACTTCTGAAAATGAAGAAGATCCTGACTATTATTTCTACGCAAGAAGAATAAAATTTGTTCCGAAAAAGAAGATCGTAACTGGATTGGTAAATATGTATATCGCAGATGTACCCACTCCCTTAGGTTTGCCATTTGGATATTTCCCGTTAACTGAAGAAGAAACCTCAGGATTTATTATTCCATCTTTCGGACAAAGTAATAACAGAGGTTATAGTTTGCAAAATGGGGGGTATTATTTTGCGATAAGTGATTATGTAGATCTTTTGGCCTTGGGAGATTATTATACCAATGGGAGTTACGGTTTACGCTTGCAATCTAGTTATGCTTTGCGCTATAGATTTCGAGGGAATGTAAATTTTAGATATGAAAATTTACTAAACAGTGAACGAGGTTTTCCAGACTTTACACAAAGCTCTGTTTATAATTTTCAATGGAGCCATTCCCAGGATACTAAATCTAGTCCAAATTCCAGATTTTCGGCATCTGTAAACCTAGGAAGTAGCAATTATTATCAACAATCCATTAATCAAACCAACACAGCAAACTTTTTAAATAACACCTTAAGTTCCTCTGTTTCCTATTCCAAAACATTTCCGGGAGAACCGCAAGTTAATCTAAGCATCGCTGCAACTCATACCCAAAACAGTAACACAGGAGCAATTAACATGACGTTGCCAACTGTACAAGGAAGTGTTTCCAGGATATTCCCTTTAGCCCCAAAATTAGGAGCTAAAAAAGGCTTGATCGAAAACATCAACTTTCAATATAATTTTAGAGGAGAAAATAGAATACAAACCTTCGATTCTTTATTTTTAAAGCCTGAAATGTTTAGAGATGCAAATTTTGGAGCACAGCATACCATTCCTATTTCTACCAACTTTAAATTACTGAAGTATTTAAGCGTAAGTGCTAATGCTAATTACCAAGAAAATTGGATATTCAAAACATTTGAAAGGTCTTACGATCAAATAAACAGAAAAGTAGTTATAGATACTATAGAGGGTTTTGATTCATTTAGAACTTACAATTTTAGCACAGGTATTGGAACAACCGTCTATGGAATGATGAATTTTGGAAAGGATAAGAAGATCCAAGCCATTCGGCATGTAATGAGGCCATCGATTAGTTATAACTATAATCCTTCTTTTGAGAAATACTATGATCAATATGAAATTGTTGATAATTTAAATCCAAGTCAAAATCAAATTGTAGATTATACCAGATTTCAAGGCTCCTTATATGGCACTCCCAGTCAATTGTTTTCTAGCTCCATTGGTCTATCTATAAGTAACACCTTAGAAGCTAAGGTTAGAGATAGAGATAGCACTGCTTTAGAGGCAAAGAAAATTAAATTACTTAATAATTTTAGTGTAAGCACCGCTTATAGCTTGTCTACAGATTCTTTGCGTTTATCGCCAATAAGCTTAAGAGGAAGTATTCCAATTGTAGAAAATAAATTGGATATAAATCTAGGTGCCAATTTAGATATCTATGCGTTGGATAATAACAACAGGCGTGTAGATAAGTTAAACATCAATAATGGTGGAAGTCTATTTAGAATGACATCGGCAAATGTGAGTTTTGGTTATGCATTCTCCAGTAAAGATTTTGAAAAAGGAACAGAAAACAAGGACAAGCAGGATAACGAAACTTTTAGAAGCGGTGGGCGCCCAGATGATCTCTTTGGAAAAGCCACGGATCTAGATGGAAATTTCCAAGATGAAGAAGATGTTTTTGATAAAGAGGGAGAGGAAGAAAAGAAAAATGAATGGTATAACTATAAAATTCCGTGGGATCTAAGGTTGGCATATACTATGACCTATAGCAATAATGTGAGGCAAAGTGAAATATCTTCTCACTCCATTATGTTTTCGGGAGATATAGAGATTGCTCCTAAATGGGTAATTGGTGCTTCCTCCGGATATGATATTAAAGATCGTGGTTTTACTTATACACAGTTAAGATTTCAGCGAGATCTGGATAGTTGGAGAATGAGCTTTAACTGGATACCGTTTAGCGAAAGAAGTTCTTGGAATTTCTTTATAGGAATTAAATCATCAGTTTTAAGCGATATTAAATATGATAAACGCAGAGAACCAGACAGAAATTTATAATTAAAATTAATTAGCATGAAAAAAATAATAAATACCTCCAATGCTCCGGCTCCAATAGGTCCTTACAATCAAGCGGTTTTAAAAGGCGATATGCTTTATACTTCTGGACAAATTGCCATAGATCCGAAATCTGGAGAACTAGTTACAAGTTCGATTCAAGAAGAAACAGAATTGGTCATGGAAAATTTAAAGGCTATTCTAACTGAGGCAGGAATGACCTTTGAGAACGTTTTAAAATCTTCAATATTTATTAGCGATATGCATAATTTTGCAAAGATCAATGAAGTTTATGCCCGTTACTTTAATGCCGAAACTGCTCCCGCTAGAGAAACGGTAGAAGTTGCAAACTTACCTAAATTTGTGAATGTAGAAATTAGTGTGATCGCATCTAAATAGCCTTCATGAACATGCCCGCTGCTGCAGGATTTGTAGCTAAAGGTAAATTATGTACCTCGCAACTATACATCAGCATAAAATAACAAGGTTCGTGTGGATGCTTATCTAAAAGATCTCTAAAGAAGATTACTATATTTATTTTTCCATCCGCTAAGGGAGTAGCAATTTGAGCATCCACACCCATTGGACCAGATAATAGTTTTTCAACTTTAAATCCCACTCTTCTGCACGGGTTCCTGTAGTGCCTATTGCAATTAAATATGGTTTAAATGAAACCTGTCCTTGTATTTATTTAAAAACTGAACCCTTTCAGGTTTCTTCCCATTGTGTGCAATGATAGCTATTATCATGATTTAAGTAGATAAAATATCTGATGTTTTTAAGAGATCCTTATTAATGTTGTGTTTTGTTTTTAATGCGTTCTCTAAAGTGCAGTCTTGAATACTATTATTTACAAATCCTACCATAATATTCTTTTTCCCTTCCAGCAATAACTCAACAGCTTTTACACAGAGTCTGCTTGCTAATACCCTATCAAAACAACTAGGACTGCCACCTCGCTGAATGTGTCCTAGAACTGTAACTTTGGAATCGTAATCTGGCAAATTTTTGGACACATATTCTGCAAGTTCAAATACATTTTTTCCAATCTTATCCCCTTCAGAAACTACTACAATACTTGAAGTCTTACCAGATTTTCTACTGCGTTCTAGCGAATGTAAAAGCCTTTCTAGACCTAGATCTTCCTCTGGGATCAATATTTCCTCTGCACCAGCCCCGATCCCACTATTCAAGGCGATAAATCCAGCATCCCTTCCCATTACTTCAACAAAGAAAAGCCTATTATGGGAACTTGCAGTATCTCTAATTTTATCTATAGCTTCTACAACCGTATTTAAAGCGGTATCGTATCCAATGGTATAATCTGTTCCGGAGATATCATTATCTATGGTTCCCGGCACTCCAACTACAGGTATTCCGTGTTCTTGGCTAAACACTTGTCCTCCTCGAAAAGTTCCATCTCCACCAATCAAGATCATAGCATCCACCTTAGCCTCCTTTAAATTAACAGCTGCTTTTTTCCGACCTTCTGAAGTTAAAAATTCTTTAGATCTGGCAGACTTTAAAATAGTGCCACCACGGGAAATAATATTCCGCACACTACGAGCATCCATTTCTACATAATCACCTTCAATCATTCCTTGGAATCCACGATAAAATCCAACGCATTGAATATTATAATAAGCGCAAGCTCTTGCTACAGCCCTAATTGCTGCATTCATTCCCGGGGAATCTCCCCCTGAGGTCATAACCCCAATTCGTTTTATAGTAGTGCTCATGTAGATCTCTTTATTCTTAAAATTACAAAGTATATTTTTAAATGTAATGAAGCTTACACTTATTTAACCAGAATTTAATTTCTAAAAGTCTAGGGAAATTATTGCTTTGGGAAAACTATATAATCTGGAGCCAGAGATTTAGCAGATTCTTCCTGTTCTTTTTCTTCAACAGATTTAACTATTTGCTTGTTCAAGATCTTTCTTATCAACTCTTTGAAGGTATCAAAATCAACAGAATAAGAAAGTCCTATTCCTTGTGTAAATCCTATTTCTTCTCCAATAAATTGAATGTTATTCTCTCTATTGAAAACCTTAGCTCTTAGCGTTCCATCTTCATTAAGTAAGAATTCTATCTCTACATCCCCCACAATAATAGATTCGGTAACGCCACCTACCGGAACTCCAACTTGCCCATTTATTAATACTCTGTTAGTGATCTGCGTAGATAGTGTAAGTCCAAATCTATCTACAGTTTGCTGATCTGGAGTTCTATCTCCTTGCACATAATTTACACCTACCTGGAATTTACCATCTTCATCTGCAAAAATATCATTCACCAAGGAAGACGCTCGTTCCACTAGATTTCCTGTTATAGCATTTTGACCAATAGCAAATTCGCTATAAAAGGAACCTTGAGTAACAAGAAATAACGCCTGTAATTCTCTACTGGCACGGTCGCTTATTCTATATTCCAATTCAGAACGAACTACAGAACTTGCGTTAGGAAATTCAACATTAAATGTTATATCTGGTTGAGCTATTTGACCTTGCAGCAGGATCACCACTTCTACTGGGATCTTTCTATTAATTGAAGGATTCTCTAAAAGAACAGCAGGGTTGGCATTTACTTCATACACCGCACTTACATCTAATTGTGCTTGTGTTGGATTTCCATCCCAGTTAATACTACTACCAGATCTTACCTGAAAAACCTTTTGTACCAGTCCTGCGTATTTAAAATTATAAACCCCTTGATACACCACGAAATCTCCCCACATGTTAAATTTTCCATTGGTATTGATCTCTAATAATAAGTTACCGGCTCCACGCCCGCGCAGTGTACTTCCGCTGGTTTGATCTACAACTACTTCTACTTCTGCATCATTTGTAATATCCAAATCAAAATTTAATTCCAAACCTTTTACTTCTGGTATTACTATTGGATTTCCTGCAAGTCTGGATGCTTTTTCTTCAGGACTTAAAAAATGGATATATGAATTATCGCCGATAGATTCGGTATCATTAAGTGGAATCTTAAAAATAGTTCCTTTTGCCGTAGATGCATTCACATCTATCACCAACTCATCTGTTGGTCCTTTTATACTGGCAAAACCATCAATAAAAGCCGTTCCATAATACAAGGCATCCTCGGTAGCTTCAGTATCTAAAACTAATAATCTATCGCTTGTAACATTTAGATCAAGAAACCATTCTTTAAAATTCTTATGAGAAATAATGCCATCCAGCACCCCAGAGGTATTGTATTTAGTATCTACAATATCGATATTATCAAAATTAAATTGCTGTTTGGTAAGATTTACAATCGCATTATCCTTAAAATCTATATCAACATTAAGATAAGGGATTCGCAATCCTGCTTTTTCTAACTCTAATTTCCCGGTAATATCTGGATTCTTATAATTCCCGCTAACCTTTGCTTCTCCAGACGCTAGACCTCGAATATTGTCTATTGCATCTCTTCCCAGAGCACTAAAGGCAGCCATATTGAACTTTCTGAGATCTACATCCAGATCTATAGTTGGTTTATTTCCAACATTTATTCCACCTTTTGCGTTTAAAGATTCAAATCCCTTATTGGTTAAAGTAGCATCTATATTATAGAAAGAAAGATCTCCATTTCCATCTACATCTAATTTGAGGGTCCCAAGTAAATTTTCATTAACACTAAGATCTTGAATGATTAAAGATGTATTAGGATAATACGCACCTTTTTCCTGAAGTAAATTAAGTTTACCATTTAAAGTACCTGCAAGGTCCAGGCTATCCAAATCTGGTGTGATCTTTCCTATATCTACATCTTCAAAAGCAATTTTGAAATCTTTATAAGTGGTATCTCTTAATGTTCCGTTAAGTCGGATAAATTCCTGGTTATGACTTAATACTAAGGAATCTATAAACACAGTGTTAAAACTATTATCAAATACAATTTTATTATTCTTGTTATCGGTTTCATTTAAGAACCAAATATTCTCTTTGAATTTTACATCGGACCTCTGAATTCCGACTACCGATTTGTTATCCTCGTTTATCGTATGATAAAAATTTAAATTGAAGACATCATTATTTTTCTTGCCTCCTTGAAATTCAGATCGAATAAATAAGGTATCGCGAAGGGTCACATTAATTAAACTGAATTCAGAAAAATTATAATATTTAGTAGAAACGCTATCGGCTTCCACATAGGTATTATAGATTGGGTTATTATTATCTACCTGAATATTGATGTCCTTCATCATATTCCCAAATGCTTCAATTTTAGGAGATTTAAAGGTTAATTTAAATTCAGATTCATCCGATTCTACTCTTCCTCTCACATAGGTATTTGGTGCAAGAGTAATTTCCGGATAAAAAACTTCTACAATTTTATTATAAATGTCAAAATCGAATTCCATATATTGATCTGTAGTGGTAATTCTTGGGCGATAATTGGTGTAGATACTTCCTATAGAATTGGTAATAAGCGGCCCTACTTCTGAAATCTTAAATTTACCTGTAACCTTTCCATTAATAACATCTGGCGAATTAACGGCTAATGTTCTAACTCCAGTCGAATCGAAAGTTGAATTTACTTCAAGATCATCAAAGTAATAGAGATCATTTTCATTTTGATAAGAAGTATTCAGCAATAAGATCTTTCCTGCAAGGTTGTCCAGATTATCTCCTTTCATATTAATTAGGATATCTCCTTTTAGAATAGCCGTACTATCTCTTGAGATGAAATTTAACGTATGAAGATCTGCATAGGCTACCGAAGCTTGAAAATCGTATACATTCACATTTTGAGAAATATCTACCAAGCCGTTAAATTCCAATTTGAAATTTGGGTCATTTGAGATAAAATTTCCGTTAAAAACAGAATTTCTCACAGTACCTAAAATAGTAATATCCGAATAAGTGTAATTTTTAAAATTAAGTCGGGAGATCTTACCACGCACCTGAGTGTTTAACGAAGCGGCAGTAAAGCCATTCCCGTTGATGTTTAGGTTTAAACTTGTCTTTCCAAGTTCCTTATTATCTAACAACCTACCAATGTTAAACTGATTAAAAACCAGATTACCTTTATAGCTTACATCGTTGCCGCTGCTAATATTATTCATTATAATATCGGCTTTCACACTTCCCAGTTGTGTATTTATAAAAACATCTGCATTCAGAGAATTCTTGGTAACAACCGTTTTTCCGGTTAATCTTAAATTCCCGAATTCTCTTAGGGTTAAAGGTAATTTTGGTTTAAGTATAGTTGGTAATAGATTTATTAGATCGTAATAATTAGTAGCTAATTCATTAAAATTTCCGATAAGTTTAAAGTCTTCCATTCCTTCAGAAAAAGCTCCTTTAATACTTACCAAACCATCGATATTACTCCTATCCATTCCTCTTAATTCCAAATCCTTTAAAGTAAAATAATTTAAAGTTCCATCTAGTGTAGTAGATATAAATAGGTTTTGATTACTCCCGAAAGGAGCGTAAAAATTTACAAGATCGTTTGTAGAGATGTTAGAATCTACCAATTTAATTTTCCACTTGACCTTATTTAGAAAATCTGAAAAATCATCTAAGGTGTAATTCATTTCAATTCTTCCCTCTAAATTTGAATATGGAGTAGTTAGAAAAAGGGAATTTAATGTCATATTTGTAGGTGAGTACGAAAAATTTGTTCTTAAATTTCTAATATCTAACCCACGGCCCTCTTCAGCCTGCAAGGAGTTTATATTAATTTTAAAATTTTGATCTAAAACATCTAAATATTCTGCTTGAAGTTCTAGTTTATCCAAGATAACGATCTCTGGACTGGTTAAATTTTCGTCTATATAACTGTAATAACCTTCAGAAATAAAGATATCTCTAACAGAAAGTTTAAATTGTTTTGGTTCTCCTGTAGTCTCAGTCTTTAGTTTATCGAGTAGAATACTAAGATTATCTGACTTTTCTCCTTTGTAGCGTTTCATCTTTAAAGTGAAACCTTCAGCCGTGGAACTCCCCAGATTGGGATTATTTGCTATTAAATTAGAGACCCCTAAAATGGAGGTTCTAAATTCGTCTATCTTTAGTAAAGTACTATCATGATGATCTTTTACGAGAACATCATTTAATTTAACCTTCCCAAAATATGAAAAACTAACTCTCCCAACAGATACATCCACATCGGATCGTTCCTGAATGGAACTTGTAATCCTTTTTGCTACCGAAGTTTGGACGGCGGGTATTGAAAATAAAATCAATAAAAAAACGAAAAACAATAGTAGTGCGACCACTATTCTAATAAGTATTTTCAAGAATTTTTTGATACGCTTTTATGTTTTAACTTTGTAGACAATATTAACAATTTATATGCCTATCTTTTCTTAATGGCTTCCCAAAATATATACATTCTGGCTATCGAATCTTCATGTGATGATACTGCCGCCGCTATACTAAAAAACGACACTTTATTATCTAATATTGTTGCCACTCAAGAGGTGCATCAAAAATATGGTGGTGTTGTTCCCGAACTCGCTTCTAGAGCACATCAACAAAATATAGTTCCAGTGATACATCAAGCAATCACCAAGGCAAATATCGACAAAAAAGAGATATCTGCAATTGCCTTTACAAAGGGTCCAGGCTTAATGGGATCTTTATTAGTTGGCACCTCTTTTGCAAAATCTCTTTCCCTTGGTCTTAACATTCCTTTAATAGAAGTGAATCATATGCAAGCTCATATTTTGGCACATTTTATAAAGGAAGAAAATTATGATATTCCTGAATTTCCGTTCCTGGCAATGACCATTAGTGGTGGACATACCCAAATAATTAAAGTGATTAGTCATTTTGAAATGGAAGTTATTGGCCAGACAATAGATGATGCTGTTGGGGAAGCATTCGATAAAAGTGCAAAAATCATGGGACTTCCCTACCCTGGCGGACCTCTTATAGATAAATATGCACAACTAGGTAATCCCAAAGCATTTCCATTTACCAAACCAAAAGTGGGAGGTTTAGACTTTAGCTTCAGTGGATTAAAAACCGCAGTTCTTTATTTTATTCAGAAACAAGTAAAAAAAAACCCGAACTTTATAGAAGAGAATAGAAACGATATTTGTGCCTCTATTCAATATACCATAATTCAGATATTGATGGATAAACTGAAAAAAGCGGTTAAGCAAACAGGGATCAATCAGATAGCTATTGGTGGTGGAGTATCTGCAAATAGTGGGATAAGAAAAGCCTTAAAAGAAGCTGAAGGTAAATATGGTTGGAAAACTTATGTGCCTAAATTTGAATATACTACAGATAATGCAGCGATGATTGGAATTGTTGGTTATTATAAGTACTTAGCAAAAGAATTTACAGATCTTTCAGTAACCGCTCAAGCACGTTATAAAATTTAAGAAGATGCAGTTATTTTATCATCCAGATATAGCAGAAGCGACTCAACAAATCATATTTCCTCGCGAGGAAAGTAAACATATAGTTAAAGTATTGCGCAAAAAGGAGGGTGATCTTTTGCATATTACCAACGGCAAAGGTTTTTTGTTTGTTTCTGAATTAACTCTGATCACCGCACAACAATGCATAGCAAAAGTAATTGACGTTCATGAGGAAGAAAGACCTAAATATTATCTGCATATGGCTGTTGCTCCAACAAAAATGAACGACCGCTACGAGTGGTTCTTGGAAAAAGCAACCGAAATTGGAGTAATGGAGATCACACCGATAATTTGCCATCATAGCGAACGTAAGAAGGTGAAAACCGAACGTTTTGAACGGGTCTTGCAAAGTGCAATGAAGCAATCTTTACATTATAGCCTGCCCAAACTTAATCAGCCTGTTAGACTATCAGAATTTATTACGGATACGCCTGAAGGAACAAAATTCATTGCACATTGTGAAGACGGAAAAGATAAAAAATCGTTGAAGAAAAGTTTAAATACAGGAGAACCTACCGTTATACTTATTGGGCCTGAAGGTGATTTTTCTTCAGAAGAGATTGAACTGGCTTTGAATAATGGATGGCATCCTGTAAGTTTGGGAAATACTAGACTGCGTACAGAAACCGCGGCCATTGTTGCTTGTCATACCGTTGCCTTATTAAATGAAGAATCTTAAGCGATGATAAAAAGTTTGATACTATTACTATTTGTGCTGTTTGGTTTAAAAATGACCAGTCAAGAAATCGCATTATTAAAATATCAAGGTGGTGGAGATTGGTACGCAAATCCAACGGCACTCCCAAATCTTATAAAATTCTGCAATACAAATATTCGTACAGCTATTAAAGAAAAACCGGAAACTGTTTCTCCAGGAAGCACAGATATTTTTCAATATCCATTTGTACATATGACAGGTCATGGAAATGTGTTCTTTAGTGCCGAAGAATCTCAAAATCTTAGAAATTACTTATTAAGCGGTGGTTTTCTTCATATAGACGATAATTATGGAATGAATAAATATATTAGGGCTGAATTAAAAAAAGTATTTCCAAACAAAGAACTTCAGGAATTACCTGCAACGCACCCTATTTTCCGTTCAGTATTCCAATTTCCAAATGGATTACCCAAAATTCACGAACATGACGGCCTGCCTCCCCAAGCTTTTGGATTATTTGAGGAGGATAGACTTATCTTATTATTCACCTTTGAAAGCGATCTTAGTGATGGCTGGGAGGATGCAGCAGTGCACAATGATTCTCCAGAAGTTAGACTGAAAGCCTTAAAAATGGGTGCCAATATTATAAAATACACATTCGAAAATTGAGCATACAATTAGATCACAGTACCCATTCCGAATTAAATGAAAAGTTTCCTATTGTTATCTTAGCAGATAATATTACTGGTGAGGCAAATATTGGAAGCTTATTTAGACTGGCAGATGCTTTTAATATTGAAAAGATCATCTTTACTGGAACTCCAATAAATATTAAAAGCAACAGACTAAAACGAACAGCCCGCAATACTTTTGAAACAGTTTCCTACAGTTTTGAAGAGGAAATAATAACGGTTATCGAAAAATATAGGGAAAGTGGCTACACTCCTTTTGCCTTAGAAATTACTTCAGATAGTTGTGCTTTGGAAGATTATAAACTCACGAAAAAGACAAAGATCCTTTTAATTATAGGCAATGAACGGCATGGTATAAGTAAATTAGTACTTGAAACCGTACCTACAAAACTCCATATTTCCATGTTTGGTAACAATAGTAGCATGAACGTTTCTCAAGCTGCTGGAATTGCTTTGTACGAATTTTCAAAAACCTTTCATACCTTTCATCAGAAATAATATCTTTACCGAGTGAACGCAAAAAACTTTTCTTACGGAATTTTAAGAGCATTAGGGATTCTCTTCGGAATTTTTCTTTTATTATTCTTCCTGTTTAAAATTCAATCTGTATTAGTTTATATCGCTATTGCTGGAGTTATATCTCTGATTGGGCGACCTGTTGTTATTTTTCTAAGATCCAGATTAAAGATTCCCAACTTGGCGGCAGTGCTTATTGTATTGCTATTTGTACTGCTAATGTTTATTGGTATCATCTTGGTTTTTGTACCTATAGTTATAGAACAGAGTCATCACTTAGGTCAGATTGATGTTGAAGCTTTTAAGAGCGATATTAATTTGATGAATCAACAAATAAATGATTATTTGGGTGTTGAGGATATTAATCTAATGGAAAGCTTAAAGCAGAGTGAACTTGTTCAAAGTTTCGATGTTAACCTTATTCCAAAATTTTTAAATAGTGTTTTTGGAATTTTAGGAGCCACCTTAATTGCTATTTTTTCTATAATGTTCATTTCATTCTTTCTGTTGAAGGATAGTAAATTAATGCTTAATAGCATCTTAGTATTTGCAAATAAAGGAGAAGAAGATAAGTTTCAACGTGTATTTAATAAGATTAAGATCCTATTATCAAGATATTTTGTGGGTCTAACCATGCAAGTATTCGTGCTTTTTATTCTGTATTATCTTTTGCTCACCATTTTTGAAATAACCAATCCACTTGCTATAGCATTCATCTGCGCAATCTTGAATTTAGTTCCTTATCTAGGGCCTATTTTTGCTGGAATCTTAATGGCTTTATTTGTGATCTCTAGTAATTTGGGTGCAGATTTCCAAGTAATCATTCTTCCAAAACTGTTATTTGTAATGGCAGGTTATGGAATTTCTCAATTAATAGATAACTTAATAAGTCAGCCCTTGATATTTGGAGCAAGTGTGCGCTCGCATCCCTTAGAGATATTTCTAATCATATTAATTGCAGGACTCTTATTTGGAATTATTGGGATGGTGGTAGCGGTTCCATTTTACACGGCTTTAAAAGTGATTGCAAAGGAATCTTTAAGCGAATATAAGATAGTTAAAAGGCTTACCAGAGACCTCTAAAACCAAAGCGCTTGAACAAGGCAATCTTAAATCCAGAGGTACAGCAATTCATTCAGGATAATCTTAGAAAGGATATAAGTAAACTAATTCTTAAGGGCTCGCCATTTAAAGTGATATCCATTCAAGAATTAGCAACTCAGATCTTAGGATTAATAAGAGCAGAGAGTAAACTGCCCACTTGGTTTAAAACTGAAGGCATTCTTTTTCCTCACAATTTAAATCTTGAACAAACTTCATCCGAAATAACAGCTAAATATAAGAGCGAGTTAATTGAAGGAGAAGTTTTGGTAGATATTACCGGCGGTTTTGGAATAGATGATCTTTATTTTGCTAAAAGATTTAAAAAAGTGATTCATTGTGAATTGGATGCTGAGCTTTCAGAACTTGCTTCTCACAATTTCCATGTTTTAGGAGCTACTAATATTGATACATTTTCAGTTAATGGACTGTCTTATTTAGAAAATACTTCAGAAAAAATAGATTGGATCTATATAGATCCGACAAGAAGGGACGATCATGGTGGGAAGGTTTTTTTACTGGAACACTGTACGCCAAATGTTCCTTTAAATTTGAAATTTCTTTTTAGCAAAGCAGGGAATATTCTGGTAAAAACCTCTCCCTTATTGGATATTTCCTTAGGAATAAATGAGTTTAGAAAGGTAATTGCTATTCATATAATAGCTGTAAACAACGAGGTTAAAGAACTTTTATGGGTACTTAACAGAAATATATCCAGCGAGATTAAGATCAAAACTGTAAATATTACCAAAAAGGATACTCAGATTTTGGAAAGTATTCTAGTTGGAGCACAGGCTAGTTACGATTTTAAACTTCCTCTAAAATACTTATATGAGCCTAATGCAGCTATTATGAAGAGTGGTTTATTTAGAGTTTTAGCCGAGGAAACCGGAACATTTAAATTACATAGTAATTCACATTTATATACCTCCGAAGAATTAAAAGCATTTCCAGGTAGAAGCTTTGAGATCTTGAATATCTTACCATATCACAAAAAAACCTTGAAGCGAACTTTAAAACTAAAAAAAGCGAACGTTACTACACGCAACTTCCAACGTTCAGTTTCGGAGATCAGAAAGGAATTAAAATTAGAAGATGGTGGTGATCACTACCTATTTTTTACCACAAATTTTAATGAAGATAAAATTGTTCTTGTTTGCAAAAAAGTGTGAGAATTTGCAAATATCTAAAGATTTCTCCTTATCCGGGATGACAAAAGTTCGTCATTTGGAGCCTGTGGAAATATCTTGATGACAACTATTATATCTCAGTAGTTCGCAGATCGAGAAATAGTACTGGCTTTCTGCTTCCAACCGGATGTTTAAGTTTATTTAGTTCCTTTTCGTTTACTAACACTATTTCAGGGATTACTTGTAAACTGGTTTGAAAGCCTTGTCTTAATACCGCTATTTCTTTTTCAGAAATAGTATCAGCTAGTTTTATGCTAAGAAGATCCATACCTACTTCATCTTTTTGAACAACAATAATGAAGTTGGGAATCAATACTTCTCCTATGAGAACGTCTATAATATGTTGCGGATATAAACTAGTGCCTTTATATTTTATGTGTTGTTTCTTTCTCCCTAATACCGGGCTCAATCGCATCGAATTTCTACCACATTCACATATATCTGCTATATAACTTACAAGATCTCCGGTAGCAAACCGCAATAAAGGCATAGTTTGTACTTGTAATGTACTTATTACTAACTCTCCAATTTCTCCAATTTTTACTGGATTGCCGGATTCATCTAGCACTTCCGTATAAATAAGCTCAGGTTTAATATGGTTACCTGTATGATATACACATTCTGTAAAGGAGGTAGCCATTTCTGTAGAGGCATAGGTAGAAAACAATTCGATATCCCAAAGTTGGGTAATCTTTTTGCCTAAAGCATTTAGATTATTGTGCTGATCCCTTAATGGCTCTCCAATACAAACAGCAGCTTTAACAGAAGAGTTTTTATAATCTATAGAATTTGCCTGTGCATATTCTATCATTTTCAGGAGAAAAGAAGGCACGGCAACTAGGTAGTTAGGTTTAAATCTCAAAATAGAATCCCATTGTAAATGTGGCAATCCGCTTCCTGTTCTAATAATTCCAGCCCCTAACTTTCTAAGGCCTAAAAAGTAAGCCATGCCGGCGATAAATCTTCTATCTAAAGTAGTTGTGATTTGCACTTTATCTCCTTTAAGCATCCCTATCATCTCAAAAGATTGTCTTTCATTCTCTGCTAATCTTTCTAGATCATTTTCATTTAGCGCAAAATTTACAGGATTTCCTAAGGTTCCCGAGGTAGTTACATAATCTATAACCTCTTCTTCCGATACACATAAAAAATCTTCATTATAATTTTGAAGGTCTTCTTTTGTAGTGAGCGGAATTCTTCTAAGATCTGCCTCTGTTCTAATTTCACTTATATCTATTGCATTATCCTTAAATAATTTTTTATAGAATTTAGAATTCTTTTGAAGATATAATAGCTGCTTTTGCAATTCCAGCCACTGAATTCTTGCAATTTTTTCTACTGATTCATTTTGAATTGAGTTCATAACTTATAATTTTCTGTAGCTTTTCTTGATCATTCTATTCAAATAGTCTGTCTCCGGCAATGTGGTAACTTCTCTTCTTTTAGCCTGTTTAAAATAAATTATTGCTTTCTTGTATTGTTCTTTTTTAAAGTAATAATTTCCAGCTAAGGAATAGCCTTTCCAATAATTAGGATTTAATTGGATTAAGTTAGCCAAGGCTGAATCTCGAATTTCTTCATTGCTTGCAACTTTCTCATGTAATAAATGAAATTTTTTTCTGAAGGCTTCATATTCCTGAAATTCTTTTGTCTTTACAAAATCATCTTCCGGTATGGTTTCAGAATGATCCATCACGCTTACCAATTGATCTCCCTTTTCAAATTTTTTAAATACATCGTCAAGATCATAGGCCATAAATGCTCCTAGTTGATAAGGATTTGCACTTACCCAGACTTTGTGTTCCATGGGTTTAAAAATAATTCCGTGATGCGCTAGTAATTGATTAATAGCCTTCTCATTACCCAATCCCAGTTCTACCCCATTTAATCCATCTTTATTCCTCAATATTTCAGCTGCCTTTTTAGGATTCAATAAATTGTTGGTTTCTAGCAATTCCTTCATCCTCTCATATCTGTATAACGAATGACTTTCCAAAATAGCTTCAGCATTTCTGGAATCATTTGCATATTCTTCACTCTGAAAATGATTACTACAGATTAACTCGTTGGAATTCGAGACTTCGAATACCCCAAAATTTTTGGGAGAAACCTCTATCAGGATCGCTTTATTTTCCGAAGCACTTCCCACCATAATAGATTCAGATACAAAGACCTCTCTTTTCTTTGCAATGGCAATAGCTTCTGTAGTGTTTGTAGCATACTGCAAAATTTCCCTAGCCACCAATGAGATTGGAGTTTTAGCTATTAACGGGATCTTAGATTTACCGGCATTTATGGTTACTGTAATTCCGGCTTCATTCATACCACTCACCACACCAATCATTCCTCCCCAAGTATACATCATGAACTTATGCCCTTTGTCTGGATTTACAAAGGCCACTATTTTCTCTTCAGAAAAAGCATCTCCCGCATAAAAGTCAAAATTTCTACCAATTAAAAGATTGCCATCTTCGGTTTTACTATCCCAAGCGGCAAAAGAAGTGCAACCAACAAGCATTAGATCTTGTAATGCATGTCCTATATCATGGGCGCCATGCAAATAAAGCATTCTAACATAGGCTGGCGCAAAATTATTATAATCGTCCAATGCATACCTAGAAACACCATAGATCTCCTGCTTGTATTCCTGTGGAACGTGCAAATACATTTTTCTATTGAACCATGAGATCATCTTTTGAAGGAAGTTCTGATATCCTCCCGCAGGCACCAAACTTTCTAGTTTATCCATAAAAGCAATTTCTTGTTTATGGATTAGTTCACGAGTAAGGCTACCATTAACCAAACCTCTTTCTAATGCATTTCCTTCTACATAAAGTTCCCAAACTCCATATTTATTCTTTAGAAGCGTATTCCTTCCAATTGTAAAGAGACTATCATTATGTTTAACTCGCAAGCTATCTATGGAAGCTATTCCTGATAGATCTGGTCTATCCGCCATAGATCTATTAATCCCACAAGAGTATTGAACACTTATAAGAAATAATAAAAAAAACGATTTTAAGAGATTAGCTTTCATCGCTTAATACTATCAGACTAATTTTTGAAGAAGTACTACTCCATTTTGGCGATATCTTATTTCAAAATTAAGATCTACGATCCACTGATAGGAATAATTCTCCTCTAAAATAATCACTTTTTGAATATGTTTGGTAATAAGTTTATGGATCTCCTTTTCATAGGGATTGTAACTAAGATTGGATAAAATAAGAGCTTTCAAATGAGAAGTATCTTCAGGGTATTCTTCTTGAAACTTCAATCTATTAGATTGTGCTGTATAACAATTCTTTGCTACCAAAAGTTTTTCTGCATCTAGAACGATTCCTGTTATAGAAGAATTCGGTTTTTTAAAACTTAGGTAAATAGGTAACACGCCCATTTCAGAATAAAAATGGATCACATTTTCATTTTCAATAAAATCGGCGGCTTTTAGATAACGTTCCTTATTTAGTTCGAAATCTCGCTTTACTTCCTTAAAGATCTTTTTATGCCTATAATTATCATACACCTCTTTTCTAAAGTATAGTTTATCCTTAGTTGGTGTTTCTTGTATAGATCCTATTAGTCTTCGCATACTGAATGGTGGAAGACCTTTTCTACGTCTCTCTAAAAAAATAAGATCAAATATAAATCCCTGTACTATAAATGCTACCGAAACTGCAGAAAACACACCTATTATAGATACTATAGAGATAGAGCGCAATGCAGGATGTTTAGCAAAGAATAAGGCACCTATGCCAAGTAGAGTGGTTATTACAGATAGTAATATAGAAGTACGGTAGGTTTTTAACACCTTGGTTCCAAACTCATATTCCTTTAAAAAAGCATTCGTAATAAAGATGCTATAATCCAGCCCAAGTCCAAAAATAAAGGTGGATATAATAATATTTAAAATATTGAATTCAATTTTCAAGGCCGCCATAATTCCTAAGGCGATCACCCATGTTAAACCAATTGGAACAAGAGTTAGCAAACTTAACATTAACGATCGATAACAAATTAAAAGGATTATAAAAACAGCTAAAATGGAATAACCAATTAACATATTAAAATCGTTCTTCAAATTACCCAGAAAGCTCTGATTTATTTGCTTTCTATCCACAACCACCACATTTTCTCTGCTTTTAATCTTTTTTAATACCGAAGCTTCAAGTTCCTTATTTAAATTAATCGAATTGGTAACTGTTGCCAGATCATCTCCAGAAGAAAGAAAATCGTCCAGATACAACGTACTGGTCTTTCTATAATCATTAAGATAGATGGGTTTAAAATCTTGATACACCAAAGAATAAAAGCTATCGAAACTCTCTGGTCTAAAACCAAATCTAGCGGAGGAGGTTATCAAGTTAGATCTTAAAAATTCTTGTTTTTCTGAAGTCCAGAAACTCTTCCATAATTCAATTTTTTCGAGTTGGGTGTTTGTAGAAAGCACCACTCCTCCAATACTACTAAAACTCTCTATACTACCAGATCTCTTTAAACTTATTAATTCCTCGTATAACTCATTATTTGCCTCCAAAGCTTCATCTGAAGTATTTCCATAAGCCACCAAATAAATAGATCTGGCTGCCTTTCCAGCAATTTTTTCAACTTCTTTTTCAGCTTGTTTTACTTCAGCGGGTTCAAAATTTATGGAAGAAAGGTCATTGTTAAAATTTAAATTAGTAAAGTAAAAAAGACCGCCAATGAATAGGACAAGTATTAAAGCAACAAGTCCTTTTTTCTTGTGATATTCTATACCTGCTACTCTATCAATAAAAGTATCCTGCTTTTCCTCTTGGACTTTTGGAACTGAATATAATAAAGGAATTAGAAAAAGTGCAACTACTGAAGATACCATAACACTCACAGCTGCAAAGATTCCCAAATCATTCAAAGCTTCACTTTTCACGAATAATAAGCATAAAAAAGCAACAGCCGTGGTTCCGCTACTCATTAAAATGGGTCCGGTAACATCTTTATAAAGCTTGGAAAGATCGTTGTTGTTCTTGTAATGAGTAAGAATGTGCAAAGCATAATCTAAACTTATTCCAAGCAGGATCGCTCCTATTCCAACAGAAATGGAAGAGATACTGACTTTAAAAAGATAGAGTACCGCAATTGCAGAGATCCCTCCAATTATACTTGGAATAAATAATATTAACGGAACATAGATCCTACGATAATAATAAATAAGCAGTAATAGAAGTATTCCGCTGGCAAAACCCAAAGTGAGCTTAATGTCTTTTTTTATCTGATTGGCATTTGCAACTGAATATCGAACCCCGCCAAAAAATTGTCCTTTAACATTGGTATATTTTA
This sequence comes from Gillisia sp. UBA3175, assembly GCA_002364325.1. Classification (GTDB taxonomy): domain Bacteria; phylum Bacteroidota; class Bacteroidia; order Flavobacteriales; family Flavobacteriaceae; genus Gillisia. Next base: position 907,385 of record DEXV01000003.1, on the reverse strand, counting down.
AGTTCAAAGAATCCTGGATCGCTTCAAACTTTTCAAGAAATACAGAGTTCTTATCTGTTTCTGAAGCGGGATATGTTGGTGAAATAAACAGCAATAGATGCTTTTCGTCTTTTGTGATCAAAAAATTATTGAAGAGTTTAAAATCGTCTCCTACTTGTAATTCTTCAAGTTTTTTTAACCCAAGATTGGTGATCGATAATGGATCTTTGAAAATAAAATTTTTGGTAACCAAACCTGTTGGTGAGATCAGGCTTTTATAGTCTTCTTCCACAAGTCTATTAATACTATCTAGGATCAATCTATTTTCAATTTCCTTATAATCCTTCTCGTTTAGAAATAATGGCAAATTATTATAAACAAAATCGTAGATCTCCATAATTCCTTCTTCCGGTACTTTTCCTTGAATATTTTTGATGTATTCTGGCAGCCCGGTATTTAAAGTATCTATAAGCTCCTGGGCATAAATTGTTAGATCTTGAGGGGTAGTTTCAGAAGAATTGGAAGAAATAGTAACAATAATTTTATCTGAAAATTCGGTTTGGTCCAGTACTTTTTTAAGTACGTCTTGTTGCTCCCCCTCAGGAATAAGACTTGTAATATCTTCCTCTAAAGAAATTTTAGAAGCAAGAAACAGCAAAACCACCAAAATCAGGAAACCTGAAAAAAGCGTAAGAAATTTATGATTCTTTAAATAGCTATAAAATCTGAACATTTATGGTTTGATAACCTGTTTTTGATTAGTCATCGAAAATAAGAAATAAAAGACAATCCACAGGGAAATCGAGATAAATAAGGCAAGTGCCATACTTCCAAGAATATATTGCCACAAGCCTTCAAAAACCTTTGTGGAAGAATCAAAATCAGTAAGACTTAGTTCCCATTTATAGCCATTTCCCATAAGTACAGATCCAACTTGGTAACTTGCGTAGATTATTACCGGAATAAGCGGTGGAATACTAATATTTGAGAATAAAAATGCTATTACTTTATTCAATTTGAAGATGGCAGCTAAAACGAAGACTAGCAAGGTATGAAGTCCCCAAAAAGGAGATATTCCAACGAATACTCCCATAGCGATGGCCGCTGCCTTTTTATGTGCTGGCTCCTGACTTTTTAGCACATCTTCATTCCAGAACTTTTTAAAACCTTTTTCTTTAAAGTCCTGATATTTATTTCGAGGATGAATGTATAGAAAGCTCACTAACACAAACCACATATATAATAAAACGATCCGAACTATATCATTAAATGGCCGGAAGTGTGAAACCCGCTCATCTCCTTCTTGATACAATACTTTTATGGGGATATTTCTAACATCTACTTTTCTCCAAACAGCCTTAACTATCACTTCAATTTCATACTCGAATTTTCTTGTGTAAAGAGGGATCTTATTAATCACCTTTATTGGATATAATCTAAATCCGCTTTGAGTATCGTGTAATTGATTACCGGTGACCACTAAATACCAAAAATTGGAAAATTTATTTCCAGTAGAACTCTTTCCAGGTATTCCATGCTGTCCCATATTTCGATCTCCCACTAATAGAATCTCTCGGTCTCCTGCTTTTCTATTTTCTAATTCTGAAAGGAATATATCCAGATCATCTGCATAATGTTGTCCATCAGAATCTATAGTGATTGCATATTCATAAGCTTCAGCTTCGGCAAGTTGAAATCCTTTTTTTAATGCAGTACCTTTTCCTTGATTGGTAGATTTATTAAAAACAATGATATCAGAAATTGTAGTAAGAATTTCAGAAGTGCTATCCGTAGAACCATCATTTACAACAATAATATTTTGAGTATATGTTTTTAACCCTGTAATAACTGAAGCTAGCGTTTTGCCATTATTGTAAGTAGGCACCACAACACAACATTTTAATGCTTCAAATCTGGATTGAAATAAGGGTTTAGCACTCAAAATGATACATTTTACCGCAAAAGTATTGTTTATATATGAATCCTTTAGCTGAAAATAGATTAATTGTAATGTTAAACGGAAAGGTAAGTTGCGCTGATCTTTAAGGAAATAGTATCATTCTGTTTGGCTATTCCTTTAAGTTTAAAAATACCACCATCTGCAGAGATAGTAGATTGTAAGGTTAATAGATCGCATGAATTAGGATCTACCACCGCCATGAATTTTACATTAGAAGCGGTTTCTAACTGAAGCTCACACTTACATCTTCGCTCTGCTTCTTCCTTGAATAGTTGCATAAGTATAACTCCGGGAGTAACCGGTCTATCGGGAAAATGGCCTTTATATAAAGGATGTTCTTTGTTGATTTTAATTACAGAAGTGAATTCTTCCTCATTTTGAGTGGACTTTATAACCGAATAAAAATCTTTTAAAAGCATCCTATAGTATTTTTAGTCCTGCTAAAATAGAGAGAAAATTACTTTTGAAGATTACTCTTGTGCTTTAAAATATAAAAAAAATTAGTTTTCGAAAACCTTAGGATTTATTGGAATATTAACTTTGGTGTTCTTAAAATTGATCTCTGTATAATCACCAGAAGCTTCAATAAGTCTTACTGTTCTTACAATAAAATTTCTATCGTACAGTAAGATTATTTGATTGAACATTTCACTTATAGATTTATCCTTAGGAATGATCACTGCTGAAATTAGATTGGTGGTTTTGAAATATGCAATATCAAAGTTCTTTTTATCCTCCAATAATTTCCCGTTGATGCTTCCCGAAATTAGAGTTACCAGTTTTTCAAAAAGTTTATTGGATTTTAGATCGGTAACGGTCTTATATCCATCATCATCTATAATAAGTTGGTTATTCTTAAAAAGAATCTTGTAATTGTATGGAGTTTTATATTCCCATTTTAAGACATCGGGAGCCACGTAGTACAATTTTCCATTACTAATAGCAGCACCTTGCATCATTTTGATGTATTTAGTTTGAAGAAAATCGCTATCCATCGTCTCCAAATCATCAGAGCGTTTGGCTACAATTTCCTTGAACTGAATAGTTTCAGCTTCTGTTAATGGTGTCTGCGCAAACGTTGCAAACGAAATAAAAAAAAATAGCAGTTTAAGAATACGCATCTATTTGAAATAAATTATCAACCCTAACGGATCTATAATCGTTGGTTTGCAAAAATAACAACAATTGTTCCAAGATTTCTACGGTTTGGAAGTTGTTATCATGCAATAAAATTATTGCACCAGGTTTAATGTTTTTAATGATTCTTTTTAAGATATAGTTTTTAGAACTTAGCACTGCATCATAAGACCTAACATTCCAGCCAACAACTTGATGCTCTGTGTACTCCAAGGCTTCTTTAATCTTTGGATTTATTATTCCAAAAGGTGGTCTATAGGTTTTCAATTTAACTCCACCTTCTTTTAAGGCAGCTGCATCACACTTATTTATTTCTAAAATAATTTGCTCTTTGTTTAAAAAGCCCATTTTTCTAGTATGTGAAAAGGTATGATTCCCAATCATATGACCTTCTTTGATGATCTTTCTAAAAATATCTGGATTTGCCTCAATATTTTTTCCAATACAAAAAAAACTAGCCTTCGCATCATATTTTTTCAGCAAAGAAAGGATCTTCAGCGTGGTTTCTACCGGGCCATCATCAAAGGTTAAAGCAACTTCATTTTTTTTATGTTTTGGACTTCTATTAAAAGCTTTAATAAAGAAGTTCCACTGCACATTGGTAGAGATCAATAGAAGAAATAATAGATATAGAATCATCCCTATTATTAGGATCCATAATGATATAAACTGAAAATAAATTCCTACTACCCCCAATAGAAACAATCCAATTACTACGATATTTATAGGTTGGTAATTCAAACTTTTTGAACTAGTATTAAACTATGGGTTGTATTATCCTGAGATAGATTGTATAGCAGCGCAAGTTTTGGATTTTGGGAGGAAACCGTGTTCAATTTTAAAACATTGGGAATATAGTTGTTCTTAAAGATTTTACAAGCAAGCCATATGGCAAATCCAGTGACCGTATTAAAATCACCCACTAAATGTTTATAAACTAATACATTTGAATTTAAAAACAGCCCTTTTTCTAGAATCTCGTAGATAACATCTTGATTTCTGTCTCCATTTTTTCCTAATAACACTATATCCAGATCTTCTACCAAACAATTATTAGTTACAAGAAATTTGTGAATCTCTCTTGAGATATTTATAGCATCTTTTTCTTTAAAAGTAGAAATGGCTACTATTTCAACATCAGAATTAATCTTTTTTTCTGCTGAAAGAACGAAAAAAAAAGCCCCTTCAGAAGTAATAGTTCCTGCTGAATTTTGGTCGAACAATTCTAAATTCTGGATCTCCTCCTTTTTTAAAAAATTATTGAGATAAGAAAAGGAAGTGATCTTTGGAGAAACTTCATCTACACTTCCAACCAGAACAGCATTCACATCAAGATCTTCTTCTAACAAAAGCATTGCGTCTATAAAAGCCGATTCTAAAGAAATATCCTCCTGAGTATAGGTTAAATTGTAACCAGTACAATTTAAGTTTAAAGCGATCTGTCCCCCAACCGTGTTGTGAGTAGATTGTATAAAGGAGGTTGGGGCTAATAATTCTTCCTTTTGCTCCAATACAGTTTCTAGAAACTTCTCAGTATCGTGTTTACATCCTTCTCCAGTTGCAGTAATAATTGCATCGGGCAAGTTAACATTAGCTTCCAACAAGGCGTTTTTAGCTGCGGTAATTCCCATTTTAATTGCTTTAGACATTCTTCTTAAAGCCATTGCAGGAACTATCTCTTTATAGTTTGCAGGAACTGCATGAAATATATTAGAAGTGTAAACTAAAGGTTCATTATTAAATAAGGCTTCTTCCGTTTGAGCCGAGATCCCTGAGAAGCCATTTATAAAAATAGATCTACCCATTTTTACTGAAGATTAATGAGGTACAATTTCCGCCAAATCCAAAAGAATTAGATAAGATATGTTGCATGCGAACTGATCTTACACTGGTAACTGGAACTAATTTTGTTTCCAACATTGCTTCAGAAAAATTTAGATTTGCGAATTGTTTATCATTCTGAAGACTTAAGATACTAAATACAGCTTCTAGGGCACCAGCAGCTGCCAAAGTATGTCCGGTAAAGGTTTTTGTAGAACTAAATGCTGGAATGTTTTCTCCAAACATTCTTTTAATGGCAACGCTTTCAGAAAGATCGTTATTCTTAGTTGCGGTGCCATGGGCATTTATATAATCTATATCAGAAGCTTGAAGCGCTGAAATCTGTAGCGCTTTCTCCATAGCTAGAAATGCGCCTTCGCCAGTTTCAGAAGAAGCTGTTTGATGAAAGGCATCGTTGGAATTACCATAACCAGAAATTCTCCCAAGTACCTTTTTTCCTTGTAATAAATGATCTGCTTCCAAAACTAAAAAGGCAGCTCCTTCCCCTAAATTCAATCCATCTCTATGATCATCAAAAGGTTTACAGAAATTTTCCGAGAGTATCTTTAAAGAGTTAAATCCATTCAACGTAAATTTTGTGAGGCAATCTGTTCCTCCAACTATCACCCTTTCAAGTTTCCCAGATCTTATAAGTCTTGCTCCCATCATGATTGCATTTGCCCCAGAAGAACAAGCGGTGCTAATTGTTGTGGTATAACCGTTTATTTGAAAGTATTCTCCAATTTTTGAAGTAGTAAATCCGGGATGTTGCGCTCTAATAAATCTGCGATTTTCAGAAGAGCTTTCATATTCGTTATAGAATTCCTCCGTTGCATCTATCCCGCCCACGCTGCTTCCCGAAATAAGTCCGGTTTTAGTAAGCTGCTCTTTATTTAAATTAGCGATAGCAATTGCTTCTTTCACCGCAGAAATGGCTAATAAAGCAGCACGAGTATAAGAATGGCCACCTGTTAATTGCAATTCATTTTGCAATTCTACATTGGACTTCTTTATCTCACCAACGGGTAAATTTAGATGTTTTGTATTTAATATTTCTGGGAAAGAAAGACCGTGATTGTTTAAAATTAAGGAGTTGTAATTTGCCTCTATCCCGTAGCCAAGGGCAGATGTAATACCCATTCCAGTAATGGCAACCCCATTTTTCATTCTTTATTTAGTTCGGTGAGTCTCTATATACTCTGCCATTTTATTTATAGATATAAATATTTCCTTTCCTTGATAAGGATCTGTTAGTTTTATGCCATAATCCTTTTCCAAAAGCACGATTAATTCTAATGCATCTATAGAATCCAATCCTAAACCATCACCAAAAAGAGAATCATCATTATCTATTTCTTCTATGCTAAGTTCCTCCAGGTTTAGTTGTTCTATAATACTTTTTTTAAGCTCTGTGCGTAAATCACTCATTTTCAAATAGGTATAGTTTCTTAAGGTTTTCTGTTGTAAATGGGATTTCTCCCTGTTTAGAAATAAAGCATAAAAATACATCATATTCAGCATTTTTAAGCTCTATCCACCCACAAACCACGCTAGGCGCTTTTTTCGAGTTTAATAGAAGCTCTGTATATTCATATATCAATTTCGGGTTGAAATCTTCTTCAATAAAAAATGCATTTTCACTTTGAAGACCAAATTTAATACTTACTTCCCCTAACACAATATTTGGCAAGGTGTAAACAAAAATTGCCGGAGACACTATATTTTCTATGGATTGCTGATGCCTCAGATCGGTATTTAAACTAGAGGAGGCATTAGAAAACACCAATGCAGTTTCATTGCTGAAATCTGAGTCCTTTAATAATACTGAAGTTGCTAAGATACCCAACTTACACAAAGGATCCATTTTATGATATTTGGGATAATTTAGACCAACTTTTTTGTAAACCTCCTTAAGAAATGGCAATACTTCAGAATCCTGTTGTGTAGAGAAAATAAGTTTTGCGTTTTTAAGAATCTTAGTATTCTTAATCCCAACATACTGCGATATAAAATATGGATCTTTAGACATTTTCTATTTTTTTAAGCACCAGCGCCATATTGGATCCTCCAAACCCAGATGCTGTTTTTAAAGCATATGTCATCTCTCTTTTTTCTGTTTTCTGAATAATCTTTAAAGGAACTGAAACTCCCAAATCGTCAAAATTATGAGACTTATATAATTCATTATTTAATAAGGAATGCTTAGTTATAATGGTTTCTAATAATGCCGAAGCCCCTAAAGTATGTCCATATAAACCCTTATAGCTATTCACTGCTGCATTTTTTAATCCAGAGCGATTAAATGCAATTGCCTCCATTTCATCATTAAAAATAGTAGCAGTTCCATGAGAAGAAATATGATCTATATTTTTTGCTGAAATCGATGCTTCTTTTAAACTATTTTGAATACTTAAAAAAAGTCCATCCCCATTTCTCGAAGGTCCAGAAATATGATTGGCATCGTTGGATGTTGAATCTCCAATAATTGAAATATTGTTTTTTGAATCTATCTCTGTGCTTACATATACTGCCGCTGCTGCTTCCCCCAAGCTTATTCCATCTCTATTTTTAGAAAAAGGTTTACAGGGGGCTTTGCTTAATGCCTGAAATGATTGAAATCCGGAAATAACAAAATCTGATATCAGATCTCCTGCAACTACGATAGCTGAATTAAATTTTCCAGCCTGAATAAATCTCTTGGCCATTATTAATGCTAGCCCTCCGGAGATACATGCATTAGAAATTAGAATTGGTTGAGATTTGAAAGGAAAGAATTCCTGAATTACTTTTGCTAATGAATTTAACGTAAATCTATCTTCAGAAAAACTGTGTCCTCCTTTTAAAAGATCTATGTTTCCTTTGGTTGTAGAAATTATTAATCCCGTTGTAGAAAGATCAATCTTAGAATTAGAAGTAAGTACTTTATAAATTGAAAGAAGCATCATTTGCTCCAGCTTAGTATACTTTGTGGGATTCCCAATTTTTAAAAATTCAGTTGCTAATAGCTCCGGATCTATAATTCCCGCATAAAAACCTCCAAGCGAAAACCTTCTATTATTATGAAAAAGCAATCCAGATCTACCCGCTTTAACGGCCTCTATATTTTCTTGAGTAGAAAATCCTAATGGGGATATAATTGCATCATCCTGTAATAAAACCTCCTTCATCTAAATTAGTCCCATTTTTCTTTTCCAATCTAAGAAAAATGAAGGATTTATCAATACAAGTTCTCTTTTTTCATTCAAGAAAACCTGTACCGTCTCCCCTATGCATATAAGCTTCTCACCAATTGTAATTCTATAAGAAAAATTCATTTTAGCAGCTTCCGTTGGATTATAGGTGGTTTCAACTGTGAAATTGTCTCCATACTGCATAGGTAATTTATGCTCACAACTAGAACTAACTATTGGCGTAGCAAATCCTAATTTCTTTACATCTAAATAAGAGATTCCATGCTGAAGGCAAAATTCTTCACGGGCTTCTTCAAAATATCTTAGATAATTCCCATGCCACACAATTTGCAACGGATCACATTCATGAAATTGCACCTTTAGTTGAATTTTAGATGTTAAAACAGGATTAGACATTTATTTTACTGTTACCGTTTTCATTTCAGAAGTGGCTATTAGTTCTCCCTTTTCATTAGTAGTTTCAGCAACTACTAAGGTTACGCTCATCACTTCATTCAATATTTCCACATTAGTAAACAGTTTGGTATTAACCTGCGGTAGCGATTTGATCTCTACAGTTTTTATGGCTCCAATAAAACCGGTCTTGGGCTTATCCAAGCCTGACAAAAAACCTTGATATCCCCGATGCAGCGACATGCTTTGAGCCATATGTTCTATAAGTCCCGCTTCAGAAAAATGACCTTCTTCTACCAAAATATTGTCTTCAGTAATTAGAAATCCCGTTTTTCCTGTAAATTCTGTGTATTCAAACAAAGAATCTACCATTACAAAAGGTGGTTTTTGGGGAATTAACTGAATGATGCGCTGTGCATCTACAATTGGTTCTTCAAGTAAATTTGTTGCCATACTATTTATTTAAAATCTTTCCAATAATCGTAATAATTATACCACTGATGCGGATATTTTATCACCTTTTTTTCCAAGTCATGAAGATACGCTTTTAATAATTCTTTAGCAGAATCTGGTGCTCCTGTATATGGTCTTGCATAAAAATGATAATGAAATTTACGCTCCCTCATTATATGCACAAAAAGCACCGGGATCTTATTTCTGGATGCTAATTTAAACGGTCCCTGCGGAAACTTCACTGTTTTTCCTAAGAAAAGTTCCTTGTATGTTTTGGAGTTTTTAAAATACCTGTCTGCTGCAAACACAAGAAATTCATTGTTCTTTAGCGCTTCATTCATTTTAAAGATATGCGAAAGATCATCTTTTAATATGATCATTTTAAGTTTGGACTTTTCTGAAACAGATTCCAAATAGTTCTTTATTTCTCTATGTTCAAAATCTGTCATTACCAGATTCACTGCAGCGTTGTTATGCTTTTCATTAAAGAAATATTTAGCCAAATTGAAGTTTCCTATATGTGCCGTTAAAAGTATCCCGCCCTTTTTCTGGGATAACAATTCCTGAATATGATGCGCTCCGTCGAAATCGAAACTAAATTTATCTTTTAGCCCTGCTCCTATTGCTATTCGATCCAGTTGGATCCTTCCAAAAGTGAAATAACTTCTATAAACTTGAAACATAGAACTTATTGCAGAATACTTCAGTCTTCTTCGGAAAAGATAATAGGTGCTTTTAGTAGATTCAATTGAAAAGACAATGAAATATGCGGCCACAAATAGAAGAACAAAATAGGCTACATAAAGTCCAAAGGTCTTTATTATAAAGACATATATTTTAAATCCTAAAACGGTCCCTCTTGATTGCCCTTTCCACTCCGTCATAGCTAAGAATACAATCCCCCATTAATATTTATTACTTCCCCAGTGATGTAGGACGCTTTTTTTGAAGCCAGAAAAGAAACAAGATCTGCAACTTCCTCTGCCTCTCCAAATCTAGCAACGGGAATCATCTTTTTTAAACCCGCTTCATCAAAATCTGTAGTCATATCAGATTGTATGAAACCAGGGGCAACGGCATTAACCGTTACTTTTCGCTTTCCAATTTCCTGAGCCAAAGCTTTAGTAGCAGCAATCACAGCACCTTTTGCCGCAGAATAATTTACCTGACCGGGATTCCCTTTAAGTCCAGAGAGGGAAACTATATTAATTATTCTACCGTACCGTTGAGTTAACATGTTTTTCACAACAGCTTGAGTACAATTATAAAAACCATTTAAAGAGGTATTAATTACGGACTGCCAATCTTCCGGCTTCATCCAAAGGAATAAGCCGTCTTTGGTAATTCCTGCATTATTCACCAAAACTTCAATTTGCGCCCCGGGATTATTTACTTGCCACTTTTCAACTTCAACTGAAACTTCCTCAGAATTTGAAACATCAAATTTCACTAATTCACATCTCACATTTTTAGCGGTGACCAAACCTTGGGTATCCAGTGCAGCTTGTTCATTAGATTGATAATTCAGAAGAATATTATATCCCAAGTCTTCAGCTAGTTTTAAAGCAATTGCCTTTCCAATTCCACGTGAGCCTCCGGTTACTAAAGCATATTTCAATTTCATTAGTGCAAGTTCAGGTTTTAAATACTTTAATAAGCGCTATTGGTTTTTATAAAATCTTTAATGATTTGCTGAGTTTTATAAAGCGGTTGATCTTCCTTGATCTCAGGAATAAGTTTGTTTAATAACTCAAATTTTTCCTTGGTTACAGAAGAAAGCTGTTCTTTAAAATTAAGATATCTTAATGCTTGTACAATGGTAATAAGTTCTACAGATAATACTTCAAAGGCATTTTCTATAACAGTTTTGGTAATGGTAGCTGCATTTGTGCCCATACTTACAATATCCTGATTATCGTTATTATTAGGAATACTGTGTACATACATAGAATTGGAGAGCATTTGATTTTCTGCGGTTGTAGAAACTGCGCTAAACTGTGCCCCTTGAATTCCAAAATTAAGTCCTAAGGTTCCCATATTTACAAATGGAGGTAAAATATTATTCAGTTTATCATTCAGCAAATAATTAAGTTGTCTTTCTGCCAACATGCTCATTTTAGTAATCACTAGCTTTAATTTATCCATTTCTAAGGCAACATAATCGCCGTGGAAATTTCCTCCATGATACACCTGTTTGGTTTTTATATCGATTATAGGATTATCGTTTGCAGAGTTCACCTCTTCAATTAAAATTCGCTGTGTATTCTCAATGGTATCGTACACAGGCCCTAAAATTTGAGGTACACATCTCAAGCTATAATATTCTTGAACCTTTTCTTTGAAATATTCATTTTCGGGATTATTCCCGCTGTATAAATGTTCATTCCTATCTCTTGTAAGCAAAGAATCTTTTAAATGATCTCGCATTTTTGAAGCCACTGCCTGTTGTCCTAAATGTAACTTGGAACTATTTAATTCTGAAGATAAATGATCATCATATGCCTGAACAATTTCATTGATGGCAGCAGAACAGAAAATAGACCAATCCAGCAATCTTTTAGAATAAATAATATTTACTATCCCAATACCAGTCATTGCTGATGTTCCATTCATTAAAGCCAGACCTTCCCTTTGTTCTACTTTTATTGGAGTGATGTTCTCTTCTAAAAAAACTTCAGATGTTAATCTTTTTTCACCTTTAAAATAAACTTCTCCTTCCCCGATCAGGACCAATGCAAGATGTGCTAGTTGAACCAGATCTCCTGATGCTCCTACTCCACCATGTTCAAAGATAAAAGGTATAATATTCTTATTTATTAGTTCTTTCATGGTCTCCACTACAGAAGTGTGAACTCCAGATTTTCCTAAAGCTAAGGTATTTAGTCTGGCAAGCATTAAAGATTTTACATACAAGGGTTCCATGGGCTTTCCCATTCCAGAGGCATGACTTCTAATTAAATTGTATTGTAATTGCTGCCTATCTTTATCCTTGATCTTATATTGAGCCATAGGCCCAAATCCTGTATTCACTCCATAGATCACCTTATCCTTGGAAAATTCTTCTAAAAAATTGAAGCTGGAGGTCATTCTCTCGATTACTGAAGTGTCTAAGGTTATTTTTGAACCTTCAAAAAGCACTTCGTAAAAGTTATTAAAATCGAGATCGGTTGTAATTTGGAGCATAGGCTTAAAAATCGGGGATAATAAAGAATGTGATCCACACTAGGACCTGTTAACTCTCTTAACAAATGTACTATATTTACAACGCAAATGAAATGGAATGAAAAAGGAAATTTCAGAAATACTTATAATAGGCGCTGGTCCGGCGGGAATGGTATCTGCCTCATACCTTCATAATCAAGGAGTAAAAGTTTTGGTTGTAGAAAAAGCCATTTTTCCTAGATTTCAAATAGGCGAAAGCTTGATTCCACAATGTATGGATAATCTGGAGGAAGCTGGATTACTTGAGGCGTCTAAAAAAGCGGGCTTTCAGAAGAAATATGGCGTTCGATTTATCAAAGATAAAAGTGTTGGAGAATTCGATTTTAGCAAGAAATATGGTGAAGGTTGGGATTGGACATGGCAAGTACCAAGAGCCGATTTTGATGATTGCCTTGCTCAAGAAGCTCAGCGTAAAGGTGTAGAAATCTGGTTTGATACCGAAATAATAAATATTGAATTTATTGGAAGTAAGTCCAAAACAACAGTAAGGAATTCTAAAGGGGAACTAGTAGAAATTACTGCCGATTTTATTATTGATTCCAGCGGATTTGGAAGAGTTTTAGCCAAAAAATTGGAGCTAGAGGCTCCGCCACAAATAGCTTCACATTCTTCAATCTTTACTCATATTAAGGAAACAGATCGTCCACTTGGAAAAGAAGGCGAACTTCTCACTTTTGAAGTATTAGAGAGGCAGGTTTGGTTTTGGTATTTTCCTTTTTCCAATGGAAACTCCAGCTTAGGATTTGTAGCACCCTCAGAATGGTTTAATCAGTTCTCTAAAAATACTGAAGTAGCTATGCAGGAAATGCTTCGGAAATTAGAATTTTACGACAAACGCTTCAACAAATACACCTATTTGTTTACCCCTATAAAGTTCGAAAATATCAGCAGAAATGTAACTAAATTATATGGAGATGGATTTGTACTTACCGGAAATAGCGCAGAGTTTTTAGATCCAGTATTTTCATCTGGCGTTTCCTTTGCTACAGCCTCCGGTTTGTTAGCAGCAAAACTCATTTTAAAAGAACGAAATGGCATCTCTGTGAACTGGGAGACGGAGTATGTAGAATATATTAGAAATGGGGTTAATGTTTTTTCCAGTTATGTGAAGGAATGGTATTCTGGAAATTTACAGAAGATAATCTTACATGATAAACCAAATAATGAGATCAAAGCGCAAATATGCGCTGTTCTTGCAGGATATGTTTGGGATACTACAAATCCATTTGTCAAAAAACACGACAGAATTCTTAAAAATTTATCCAGATTAATAGAATTAGAAGAAGCATCCAACTAAACTTTTAAATTATTTTAAAAGTTAATTTTCTGAACAGAAAGCTTTTAATAGAAAGTTGCGTTTTTTTAGGATAAAAAAGGCTGAAAAGGTTTGGATAGTTAGAAGGTAAAAGTTAGATTTGCAACCGCAAAAATACTTGCAATAAGTTCTTAAAATTTAACGGAGAGTTGCCAGAGTGGTTAATGGAGCAGTTTGCTAAACTGTCGACGAGCAATTGTCGCGTGAGTTCGAATCTCACACTCTCCGCTATTTTTCGGGGTGTAGCGTAGCCCGGTTATCGCGCCTGCTTTGGGAGCAGGAGGCCGCAGGTTCGAATCCTGCCACCCCGACCAAGTAAAAGCCTTGAACGAAAGTTCAGGGCTTTTTTATTTTATATAAACACTTTATTAATACCAATCTCCACTGCATTCAACAATCCAAAATGCAAAAACATCTTCAACGGCATTTGTGAATACAAAAATCGATTCTTGAGAAGATATCTTATTACATTTAATATTTACATTTCGCTACAACCATCAAATTATTTGATAATGAGATAAATAGATCGATATTTATTAATAATTATTGGTATTATAAAATCATATTTGAACGTTCTTTTTTCAAAATTAATTATGATTTCCTTGTATTAAATAGTAATTTTAGTAGGGTTTATCTAGGTGCTATTTTAAAGTATTTATTAAAATCAATTACGCATGCTCCACATTAATTCACCCCATAAAATTTTCAAGACTTTTTGTGAAACTTAAAATTTAAATCATGAAAGCAAAATGGATTTTAGTATTTGTTACCCTAATTCTGATGATTCTCGCAGTTATATTCTTTAAAAAAAATAAAGAATCAGAATTAAAAGTTTCTCCTTTGATAGCTTATAACTTTGTTAAATGTACTCCGGCTAATTTCATGTTGAAAGGTGTAGATACCACCAAACAGATTGCTCCTCTTTTTGAAAACCTCGGAACCCATAATTTCAAAATAAGCACCCCTAATAAGGAAGCTCAAACCTTTTTTAATCAAGGCTTAAAATTGGCATACGCTTTTAATCATGCAGAATCGCACAGATCTTATATGGAAGCTGCAAGAAAAGATCCTGATGCACCTATGGCTTTTTGGGGACAAGCTTATGTATTAGGACCAAACATCAACGATCCGTTTCCAGATGATGAAAGAAAAAAAGCAGCTTATAATGCAATACAAAAAGCTTTGAAAAATATGGCAAATTCAACTCCTAAAGAGAAAGCTTTAATTAAGGCACTATCGAAGAGATACGATGAGAATCTAACAATGGACTTGGCAGAATTGAATTTGGGCTATATGAATGCAATGAAAAGTGTGAAAGATAAATATCCGGAAGATCCCGAAATTCTTGTGCTTTATGCAGATGCCGTTATGAATACGATGCCTTGGAATTACTGGGATAATTCCGGTAATCCTGCACCTAATACCCTTGAAGCTAAGATTGCTATAGAAAAAGCTATAAAACTAAATCCAAATCATCCGGGAGCGCATCATTTATATATTCATTTAGTTGAATTGCCAAAACCAGAACTTGCTATTTCTAGCGCAGATAAATTAGGTAACTTAATGCCAGGAGCTGGACATATTGTGCATATGCCATCTCATATTTATATTCGGGTAGGTAGGTATATGGATGCAGTAAAGGCAAATCAAAAGGCAATCTTGGCAGATGAAGATTATATTTCCCAGTGCTTTTCCCAAGGAATGTATCCTTTGGGATATTATCCCCATAATATTCATTTTTTATGGTCGGCATCCAGCTTGCTAGGAGATAGCAAAACGGCTATTGATGCAGCCAAAAAAACTGCAGAAAAAGTTCCAATTGGAGAATTACAAAAACTACCATTTTTACAAGATTTTGCTTCAACTCCCCTATTAGCCTATGTTCGTTTTGGAAAATGGAATGAAATTCTGACTATTCCTTATCCGGGAGATAATTTCAAACATTTAAAGCTCATCTACCATTATGCGAGAGGAATTGCATTTTTAAGAAAAAATAACTTACCTGAAGCTGAAGAAGAATTAGATGCTTTGAATCAATTAGCTAAAGACCCAGAACTAAATGAAATAATCGCAAATTATACCAATCCTTCTTCAGCAATTATAAAAGTTGCAATAGAAGTGTTGGCAGGAGAAATAGAGAGTTATCAAGGAAATACGCAACAGGCAATATCTCATTTAAAAAATGCCGTACTGTATGAAGATGCTTTAACTTACAGTGAGCCTTCTCCTTGGCATATACCGGCTAGACAAACCTTGGGAAAGTTATTTTTAAAAAACAATCAGTTTTCTGAAGCTGAGATCATCTATAATGAAGACCTAACTATTAACAGGCAGAATGGTTGGTCCTTAATGGGATTACACCAATGTTTAATGGCACAGGGAAAATCTGAGGAGGCTAAAAAAATAAAACAAGAATTTGATGAAGCTTGGAAATATTCAGACCTAAAAATTGATTCTTCAATACTTTGAGAAACATTTTGGATTCATAATAAATCTCCAATAATGAAATTATCTATAAGATCTCTATTAGTGTTAGCTTGTATAATAATTCTTGGAATATTTACGAGTCTTTATTTTTCATCAACAAATTCGCCCATTATTACTCCCAGTGATCTTTATCCTGCTCTAGTGAGTATTAACTTTTCAGAAACCTTCAGTAATCATAAAATCGGATGTTTTCAGTTAATAAATCAAAATGGAGAAGGAATTACCGCTAAGGATTATAGAGGTAAAATTTATGTTACAAATTTTATCTTTCAAGATGTCTGAGTATTTTGCCCAGCGGAGATGACTTTGATTTTCGTCTTTGTTACTTATGCTCAAAACGTAATTACGCGAAATTATTACAGCAAAATTTAATTATAAGTAGCTAATATATTCCGGCGACTTGCTAAAGCATCAAGTTCTTTAACAATTAATTCAATCTCCTTTAACTGTCCTTCTATTAATTTTTGTTCTCTGGAATTAATAAGAAATAAAGAACTTTCGCCAATAAAAAATATACGCTCTTCGGCCTTTAGTAAAAGGCTATAATTAGAAACCATATTTCTTATTATCTCCTTCTGAACCGATAATGATTTTATTTCGTAATTAACTGCTTCAATTTTGTTCTTTAACATCACTTCCTGATTATCCCTCTCAAATTGAGAATCCTTTAATTGGGCCTGAGATATTTTGAGGTCTCCTCTTTCTTTACGAAGGAAAAGTGGCAATTTAAAATATAATCCAGCCTTATAATCCTGAGTATTAAATGCATCAAATTGATTATTCCCTGATGTTATAAAATTATAAGCTAGATCGATGGTGGGTAATAGATTGTTCTTTTTAAGAGAAACATCTACGGCCATCGATTCAATTTTATAATCGTAATAAACAAGCTTTGGATGCTTATCTAAGGCTATATTTTCCAGTGAAACTACTGGTAGATCCATATAAAATTCTTCAAATTGGGGTAAAACCGGTACCACGTTGGCCTCCAATTCTAGTGGTATATCCTGTATCCAAATAAAATTGCTCGCATATAGTTTCGATTTTGCTAATGTTAGTTTTGCTGCTTCATATGCAAGTTTCCTACTTTGAAGATTGATTTTAGCCTCCACACTATCTATTGCTGCTACTTGTCCTAATTTGATCGTTTTTATTATAGCATTATATCTTTCATTAGCATTATCTATTGCATTTTTGTAGATCTCCTTTTCATTTTCTGCCTGAAACCAATCTAAGTAGGCTTTTGTAGCTTCATATAATATAGTATTTATCGTAATTATCCTTTCAGCTTGGGATTGTTTAATGAAAAATTTAGCCATTTTTAGTGTAGCCATTCTATCATTTGTAAGTAAATTCTTTGCTAAGGGAAGTGAGACACCAGCTGCATATAGTCCATCGATGGGAACTTTATTTTCGGGATTTAAATAGGTGCCAGAATTTTCTTCAAAGCTCCCCTTAAGCTCAATTCCAAACCATGTTGGTATCTTAAAAGCCGTACTAAGTTTATCATAGTAATTTGTGCCTTCAAAATCTTTTTGACTCAAATCAGCCTCGATTATTGGATCAAAGGCACCTCTTGCCTTTAGGAGTTTTGCCTCGGCTAGAGATAATTTTAAATTTGCTTGTTTTATAATTGGATGATGCTGTTTTACAAGTGCCAAAAATTCCTGAAATGTTATTTCTGGTGCTAATACTTCAGTTTTATTTTGTGATACCGATGTATGTCCGAGTAAAAAAAATAAAATAAGAAAAAACGGAACTTGATTTAGCTTGAACATAGTTTTACTTTGAGGGAACTTTTTTAGTCTGGGTGTAGTAATTCGGGGGAAATCCATTTAACTTTCTCCATAATTCATACCAAATAGGAACATCGTTTAACAAGGCAATTGTCCTTGCTCCTGATCCTACTCTCACATTTTTTGGCCAAGGTTCAGCCTCTGCATCTGGGGCTATTAAAATCCTGAATTTATTATTATTGCTAATAAAATTTTCTACAGCAACTACTTTCCCTCCATAGGTTCCCAAAGATGCATCTGGCCATCCACTAAATACAATTGCAGGCCAACCATCGAACTGAACACGGATTTTTTCACCTACATGGATTAAAGGTAAATCAATAGGGTCTACAAAGGTTTCAATAGCCAGATCGTAATCTGCTGGCATAATTCCTAAAAGTTCCTCACCTTCTTTAAAGGTCTCGCCAATACCTGAAATTATAGCTTTATTTATATAGCCATCTTGTGGTGCGGTTATATATAAAAGGTTATTTCTCAAATCGTAATTAGTAGATTGATTCGCTAATTTGGATACTTGAGCTTCCCCATCGAACTGAGCAGATGCTGCAGAAAATTTTTCGCTTTGGGCTTTACTTATTTTTTCAGCATATTCCGAAGCGATTCTATTTAGATCCAGCTTACTATTTATCAATTCACTTTTAGAAGTTGACAATTTATTTTCCTGAGACATTAGTTTTGCTTCAGTTTCCTGAAGTTTCAATCTTTTTTCTTCAACATCAACTTCAGATTTTAGACCTTCTTGTTTTAGTGCCATAGCCCGATTATACTGTGTTTTTGCAATTTCCAAATTGGTTCTAGCCGCAACAAGGTCTATACTGTCACTTTCAACCTTAAACCCGGATTGAATAATTTTGTTTTGGGCCTGTTGTAATTTAAGCTCTTTCTCATTTTTAAGTGCTTCTGTCTGATTTTCTAGGGCTATAACTTTTCTTTTATAAGATTCTACGGCATTAGATTTAGCATCTCGCTGATCATTGGTTCTCTCCACCAATAAAGGATCTTGATATTCATTTTTAATTTCAGAAATAAATAAAATAGTATCTCCCTTTTTAACAAAATCACCTTCGTTCACGAACCATTTTTCAATCCTACCTGGAATAGGAGATTGTATTGTTTGTGGTCTTTGGTTTGGTTTAAGAGTAGTAACATATCCTTTTCCAGTAACAGTTTGGGTCCAAGGCAAAAACAATAGAATAATACCAAAAATAAAAAGTCCTAATAAAAATCTGTTCAGAAATTTATAATGTTTCTGTTTGTGAGCCCTATTATATGCGGAATATGATTCCAAAGACACTTTTTTATGTAATTGGTTATGCGATATATTTAACATATTACAAATCTTTTGATGTTATGGAAGAATCCCCAAGATTCATAATTTTATTACAAACTGGTATCCAATCTTTATTACTGCTTGAAACAATTAAAGCCCACGGCCTCTCAGGGTGGGATAAGAACTGAATTATAGATTTTGCTAAATCATGATCAAAGTGCTCGAGTGCGTCTTTTAACATTAATAATTTAGGTTTGTGAACTATGGCTCGAGCTAGTAGTATTTGCTTGGAAACCGTATGTGGAATTTCTTGTCCTTCGGGGAATATTTTTGTTGCTAATCCATAAGGTTGTCTTTTTATGAATTGCGTTAATCCAACAATATTTGTAATTTTGTTAACTTCTTCAACAGAAATATCATTATTCCCAAATGTTATATTTTCAAGAATAGTTCCTTCAAATGGATTTTGTTCCGGTAAGACTTGGCCAACATTAGATCTATACTCATTAAAGTTTATACCCTTAATACTAATATCATTTATATAAATATTACCCGAGCTGATATCTATCAACTTGGATAAAATTTTAATTAGAGTTGTTTTACCGGAACCAGAAGGTCCTACTATTAGAATCCTGTCCGAATGTTTAATATCCAGAGAAATATTTTTTAAAATAGGACCTATTCCAGTTGTGCTATAAGAGACATCTAAAAGTTGTATATATAGATCCCGATCTGTTCTAAATGGATCTAAACCATTAGACTCCTCAAGCTCTTTGTCCACTACTTCACCAATTTTTTCTAAACTAGTTAAAACATCATAGAAACTTTCCACACCGATAAATAATTTTTCTACGGAACCAATCACCAGAAGAATTATTATTTCTGCAGCAACAAATTGGCCTATGTTCATTTGTTGGTTCAATACGAGAAAACCTCCAATTATTAATAGTCCAGCAGTTACTAAAACTTTAAAGGTTATTAGTTGTATAAATTGCGACATCAAGATTTTAAAGTGATTTTCTCTACTTTCTAAATAAGCATCTGTTAAATTATTATTCCTATCCATGGCCAGGGATGTTCTACCAGATAGTTTAAAACTAACCATCGATCTCGCAATTTCTTGTAGCCAATGGGCAACCTTATATTTTTTTTTAGATTCTTCTAAACTGGTTTCCAATCCCTTAACCGCGGTTAGTTTGAAGACTATGTAAACTAAAATAACAAGCATCACTCCGTATGCAATGAAGAATGGATGATAAAAGGATAATAATATTAATCCAAAAAATATTTGAAGTATTGCTGCTGGAAAATCCAAAAGCACCTTGGAAAGACCTTTCTGAACGGTAAGCGTGTCAAAAAATCTATTCGCTAATTCTGGTGGATAGGTATGTTTTAATTTGGCTGATTTTATTTTTGGTAAACGGTATGCAAATTCAAATGAAGAACGCGTAAATATTCGTTGTTGAATGTTTTCTAATATTCTAATCTGCATTAGCTGCAGTATACCTTGGAAAGCAACTCCTAGAGTAACCAAAATCACTAATATAATCCATGAGGTAGATACCTGTGCACCTTGTATTAAATTAATTATTGCCTGAATTCCTAAAGGTAAACTTAAAGCAATTAAACCTGCAATTACTGCATAATAGAACAACTGTCTAATATCTCTCTTATCTAATTGCAGTAGTTTAATAAATCTTTGCCAAGGTTTCAGAGGTGCTTTCATATCTCAAATTTACGAGCACAAAAATAATAGTATTACTATCATATAAGCTAGTTTAACAATTATTTAATTAGATAAGACTATTTAAATTTCCAATAATGAAGTTTTCCGGATGGGATATAAATTTATAACATACAATCAATCATCTGATTTCTAAATTATTAATGAATAATATTTTTATTTTAGACCCGAAATTAAAATTTAAATCTATTAAACAGAATCTTCTATAATCTCTATAACCAAATTACCAATTTTTCGAAAAATTGGATTTGCTATAATGTAACATATCCTGTTATAAGATTATAATTAAAAATTATAACCATATTCATGAAATTTACTTACAATTGGCATTCTATTTTTAGATTCTAAATAAAATTTCCATTCCCTTTTTTATGTTTAAAATTTATATACCAAAAAGTAGTAATTTGCGTTATCTTGAAACCTAGTTAGCAGGATTCTAAAACAGCAAACTTATGTTAAAATTAAACTTTAAAATACTTCTTATTGCTTGTTTTATGGGAGTTTCTATGAGTTGCAATAAGGAAACCAAGCTAGAACCACTACCGGAACCTGTGATAGAGAACAACGTTCCTAAAAGTCAGATAAAAACTGAAGTAGAGAGCAAAAAATCTTACTGTTTTAGGAATGAAACACCCTATAAAGAGAACGCAGAGGATATAGATATTTTAGAACTAAAATTAGATGTTATTGGCAGCTCTGTTTCTGGTATTTATAATTGGCTCCCGAAATTCAAGGATCGCCGAGAAGGAGTAATAACAGGTAAAATTACAGGAAACAAAATTGAGGGTAAATATGAGTTTAGTCAGGAAGGAAAAGTAGCTACTATCCCTATACAGATTCAATTAAACGAAGATTCAGTAATTGTTTCTGATGACCCAAATGGGATTGGAATAGGCGCAACTATTAATAGAACAAACTGTTCTCTATAAATACGTCTTTAATTGACTAAATTGTATTTGAGAATACATTTAATTTATAATAAGCACAATTCCGGAAAAGAAAAGTAAAATCAGTAGTATTTTCTTAAAATAGAATTCATCTATTTTGGAATACACTAATTTACCTATGTACTGAGCTAAAAGAAAGACCGGGAAAATAATTAAGGCTACTTTCCAGTGAGACAAAGTTAATATTCCACTCACACTTAGCATTGGAATTCGTACCACGGTAATTAATCCCATAATTCCTATCATCGTGGCTCGAAAGGTCTTAACATCTATGGCCATATTCTTTACAGATATAACATATAGCGGTCCACCAGTAGAAAACACTCCTGAAAAAAACCCACCTAAGACACCCAAAACCGAAACACTTTTTTTCCCGATTTGAAAATCGGCTTTAATAAAAGAAATATAAATAACATATAGAATTATAAAGATTCCCAAGCCTTTTTTAAGGACTATTGGATTTGTGAAAGCAAGGACTAGAATTCCAACTATAACTCCAATGATAGTTGGAATAGCTAATCTTGATAAGATAGAGAAGTCTATATTGTTCCATTCTTTGTTTATAAGAAAAATACTTGAAAAAATATAGAATATGGAAATATAAGCTATGGCATCTGGAAGTACCGTTCCAAGAAGTAACACGGGTAATGCGATTAAAGATCCCGCGAAACCTATAACGGTTTGAACAAAAAAGCCTAAAAAAATTGCTATTGAAACAATTAGATAGAGATCAAATTCCATAATTTATATATAATTTTGAACAAAATTACATGGTCAACTCTTGATTTGAAAACTGAAAAAATGGCATAATAGTTATTATGCCGATTAATACATTTATTTTTATCAAAAAAAACAATTATTCAATGTTAGATAGTATAGACATAAAAATAATAGAGGTTTTACAACAAAATTCTCGAGCTTCCTATGTTGAAATTGGTAAGGAAATTCCGCTTTCCGCTTCTTCTGTAAGGGAACGCATCCAAAAATTAGAAGACCTAGAAATAATAAAAGCCTACAGTCTAAAATTAGATCATGCTAAAATGGGATATGGTTTGGAAGTCTTTATCATGATAAAATTATTTAGCGGAAAATTAAAAAGTTTTATGGAAGCTATAGATTCATTTCCCGAAATTAAAAGAGCCTCTAGAATAACTGGTTCTCATAATATTCATATGAAGGTGGTACTAAAAGATCAATTACATCTTCAGCAATTCATAGATAAGCTTATAAATTATGGGGAACCAACTACTCATTTAATCCTTTCTGAGTTAAAATAGTTTAAAACTATTTCCTTTTATCGATTATATATACAATTTCATAGAAGATGTTAAGTATTATAGGCCAATTTTAATTTTTAACTATATTTTTACAATCCCAAAGTCTACTTATCACGAACATAACTGCTTCTAAATGCAGGTATTGGCATTAATTTTAATTAGTAATTGAAGTTATGAATACCATATTAGAATCAGAGGTATCACCTCAGGAATCAGTTTCCTA
The DNA here is from genome assembly GCA_002364325.1 of Gillisia sp. UBA3175. Classification (GTDB taxonomy): domain Bacteria; phylum Bacteroidota; class Bacteroidia; order Flavobacteriales; family Flavobacteriaceae; genus Gillisia. Next base: position 884,170 of record DEXV01000003.1, on the reverse strand, counting down.
TATAGCTGCAATTAAGATGCACGTAGATGAACTGTATAACAAACAAGAAATATTTGGTCTCTCGCTGGAAACTTTAGAGTTAACCAGGAGATTCTATAATTTATGCGAGCCATTGGATAAATTAGCTAAACTGGAGACAAATACTTTAAACCAGTTATTATCCATTTCACAGCACTTAGAAAGAAATTTAGTTCAAGAAGCAAAATAAATTTATAAGATTAAGCTGAAAAAGAAGCAGTTAGAAATAACGGCTTCTTTTTTTTTAATATTTGGTTAAAAAAACCTTGTTTTAAATATAAAGAGACTTATATTTGCACCGCGAAATCGGTCGCGTAGCTCAGTTGGATAGAGCACCTGCCTTCTAAGCAGGCGGTCCCAGGTTCGAATCCTGGCGCGATCACTTTCAAAGAAAAATCCCTTGTTTTTACAAGGGATTTTTTATTTATAGAAACTTCTATTTTATAATTTTCTTCTCATTTTAATTTTTTTTTCAATAAAGTGATTTTTTAATATTGATTACCTAAAGCTCCCATACTCACAAATAAATGTCAAAATACATATTAAAATAAATAATGCTTTTAATTATCTCTAAATTGAGGTTAGTACAACAACTAATTTTATCCATATTTACTTATTAATGTGGGATTTAAGAGATAATATCAATCTAAAAATATTTATTTAATAGTGTCAGACTTAACAGAAATATCCGAATTTTCGGAAAATACCATTAAGCAATTATTAACAATAATTGAGAGGGAAGGGGAAATAAATGCTAGCCTTCCTGGCGGTGGAATACTTCATATAGAAAAGGAATTACCATACCTCCTTGTATATCGACACGTCGCTAATGACCCAGAAACGTATAGATTGGTTATTAGCGAATCATCTTATTTAATTATTGGAACTCAAGATTTTGAAGGTTATCAAAAATTATTATTTTCCTTATCAAATTTAATTTCCAACATATTTAAATCCTATCTCATTTTAGAACTCTATGCCGGAGATAAGGAAAGTTCTACATTCATTATAAAAGGCCCTGAAAAAAAATTACCAAGTACTTTAACCGCTTTACAAAAGGAGTTAGCTAAGGTTAATACTATATTTTCTGGAATTTATTTGAAATGTGAAATCAAAGACACTCCACACAGGCAAAGAGAAACAAAGATAGATCTCTTAAGCGTTGATGAAACTAAAAAATGCGGTGCCTTAGTATTAGGATTAGAAATTCCACCAGTATACAGAGATGAAACGTTACATACGTTTCCAGTATTTTTCAGGAATTTCAGAGATTTTATTACCCAAGCTTTGCATATTGCCATATTCGACTTTATAAGAGTGCAAACTTCTTGTGGGGTAAATAGCTATTACTCTTTAGGCCGAAAAAATTTAAAAGATAAGGTATTCGAAATAGATAGAAAATTGGCGGAGATTGAAAATTCTTATCAATTCTTATGGCTTGTATCTCCCGCAAACATCCATGAAATAAAAGAAACTTTTTTGAATAGTAATTCGAAGAAGTTATTAAATTATCACTATAGATTGCTTCCTGTAGATCCAGATGTGCTTAAAAGAAAATTATATAATCTTAAAATAGAAGATATTGATGATCCTGCAATGTCTTACTTATTTAGGGAAAAAAGAGAAGAGCTAGATCAACAAATAACCATGCTAAGTGAACGTGGAACTAGTAATTTTTTATACGATAGCATTAGGCTTTATGAAGGAATTGGATCGGATTTATTAAAGGAAGCCAATCAAATTTTAGAAAAAGTTCCAGAAGAGGAAATTACAACTCAAAAAACATTACTTGATAGTAAAGCTTTTAGCAGTCTTGCTCGAAAGGAATTCGATTTTTTTAAAGAACAAGACAATAATTTTAATTGTAAAGTACATATTAGAGAAGACGTAAATATCATGATGGTTTCTCAAGGAGAACTTTATATTCCTAAAGATTATACATTAAGTGAAGTAGATGCCAGAGGCCTTATACAGCACGAAGTGGGAACACACGTGTTAACTTATCATAATGGCTTACAACAACCATTAAAACAGCTAAGCGTAGGATTGGCAGATTATGATACTCTTCAAGAAGGACTCGCAGTAATGGCAGAGTTTTTAGTAGATGCATTAACTCCAAATAGACTTAGAACTTTGGCAGGTCGTGTAATTGCCGGACAAGCAGTTAAAGAAGGTGCCAATTTTCAAGAAATATTCAGTTTACTTACAAGTACTTATAATTTTACACCGGAAAGAGGATTTAATATCACTTCTAGAATAATGCAAGGAGGCGGATTTTTAAAAGATATTATTTACTTAAAAGGATTAGTGAACTTAAGAAAATACCTTCTGGAAGGTGGAGATTATGAAGCTTTATTAACTGGAAAGTTTGCTTTAAAACACACAAAAATCATAGAAGAACTAACAGAGCGAAAAGTTCTTAAGAAAGGAGCAATACGTCCCAGTTACCTTTTAAATAATGAATCAACCAAAAGAATTCAATTAATAAGAGATGGCTTACCGATCTCACAAATGATAACCAAATGAAAATATGTTTTGTAGTTAATGGTATAGACACAGAAACTTGTGGTACCACAGTGTATATAATGTTCGAAGCTTTCAAAAGAAAGCACGAAGTACATATGATGGGAGTTGGAGATTTTAACTTTAAACATGACGAGGCTATTAGTATTAATAGCGTTTCTCTTGCCAAAAGTGCAGATCCAAAAACCCCAGAAGAATTTTTAGAAAAATTACAAAGTGAAAAAGCTAAGCAAAAGACCATTGTAGCTAAAGATCTAGACGTATTATTTATTAGAAATAATCCTACAGAAGAAGGGAGCTCAAGACAATGGGCAGAACAAGCGGGAGTAGCCTTTGGCAGAATGATTCAGCAAGAAGGTGTTTTGGTTTTAAACGATGCCTATGCCCTATCCAATGCCTTTATTGACAAGCTTTATTTTGAAGAGTTGCCAAGCAGCATTAAACCTGCTTCCTTGATCACTAGAAAAAAGGAAGACATTTTAGCATTCTATGAGAAGAATAAAAAGAAAATGGTTCTAAAACCACTTGAAGGTTCAGGCGGAAGAGATGTGTATTTGATAGATAAGAATGAAAAGAACTTAAATCAGATCATCGAAAATATTACACAACAGGGATATGTAATAGCTCAAGAATTTCTACCTGCAGTAAAAGATGGAGATGTTCGCGTATTGCTTATGAATGGGCGAGTTATGGAAAAAGATGGACAGTACGGAATTATACGTCGTGTTGCAGGAGAAGGAGAATTCCGTAGCAATTTTTCACAGGGAGCCTCAGCAAATAGCAGCCCTCTAACAGATGCCATGAAAAGAATAGTAGATATCACTGCACCAAAATTAATTCGAGATGGTTTATTCTTTGTTGGTTTAGACATAGTAAAAGATAAATTAATAGAGATTAACGTATTAAGTCCTGGCGGATTAGATCATTTTGGGGAAATAGGACTACCTAATTTCTCCGATGTTATTGTGGAATCGATCGAGAAAAAAGTGGAATATAAAAGACTATATGGTAATTCAATTTCTAATAGGGAATTAGCAACTATGGCATAAAAAAATGAAAATGGAGAATACTTCTAGAATTATAGGTGAATATACAAGTGGAAAATTTGGCCCATTGCTTTTTATAACTGCAGGGGTTCATGGAAATGAACCTTCTGGTGTACAAGCAATAATGCGGGTATTTAAGGCTTTGAATAGTTGTAAAGCCAAAATAAACGGACGCATAGTTGGGGTTATTGGGAATACCAATGCCTTAAACAAAAATGTGAGATATATAGATGAAGATTTAAATAGGACGTGGACAGAAGATAATATTAGTTTAAAGAATGTCCACACAAGTGAGCAAATTGAAATGCATGAGATAATTAAAATTTTGCAACAATACCCAGAAGCAGATTATACTAAGCGCTATTTTATGGATTGCCACACCACATCTTCAGATAGCTTGCCTTATGTTTCTGTACAATTAGTAAATGATAACAATAAATGGGCACATAACTTTCCAACTTACATAGTTCAGGGCTTTAGCGATATTGTTTATGGAGCAATAGATCATTATTTTAGCCGAATTGGAATAACTGGTTTCACCTTTGAGGCTGGACAACACACAAGTAAAACTTCGGTTGAAAACCATGAAGGAATGATATGGCTAGCTTTAAAAGAAGCCTGTGAATTGGATCTAAACATCTTACCTAATTATCCAAGTTGTGTTGAAAAATTTGCAGAAACAAATGCGCCAGATCAAAAAACCTTTAAAATTATTTATAGGCATGGTTTAGAAGCCGAAGATCAATTTAAAATGGTTCCAGGATTTAAAAACTTTCAAAAGATCTATAAAGGTGATCTTTTAGCATTTAAAAATGAGAGTGAAATAAAAAGTGAATGGGATGCGCACATTTTCATGCCTCTCTATCAATCGCAAGGAAATGATGGTTTTTTTGTTATTGAGAAAGTAAATTGAAAGTATAATCTATATATTTCAAGCAAATGCAACTTCATTAACTCGTTCATTTTATTGCTAATTGTTATCATATCCATTAAGCCCGAAGTCATCTCTCTATAAATTTCAATATTTTCTGAAACTTGAATGATATCATCATATAGATTCCTAACATAATGGAGGGTCTTTTCTTTAATTAACATGCTATCCATTTTCTTTAGCATACTTATTACTTCACGTAAGGGAAATACTGCATGTCTTATTCTAAGTACCGTTCGTTTTAATCCTTGAATTTCGAAAATGAAGTCATTTTTAGGTTGAGTTGTAAATAATTGCTCTTCTAGCGTTTCAATTTTATCACTAATTTTTTAGTAAAATATTGAAAATTAGGCTTTTAATTTACAAAAACAACCTTATACATTTACCTCCGATAGAATTTAAGTTTTGCAACAACTCGCAAAAATTATTAAAAAAATAAAACTTTAGGTTAAATATTTGTTTCTTAAATAGTCGCAGATTACATTTGTTTTTTCAAATCAATAAAGAATTGATTTATAAAGAAGCGCGGAGAGACAGGCTCTTTGATGCGCTAGCAACCTGACAAATGTCAAAGGTGCTAATTCCTGATCCAAATTTTTGGAGAATATAAAACAAGAAAAAATGAAGTCTTTTACATCCACTATTCCCGCATTTATTTTCAGGCAATCTATAAATCCTGCATTCCTTTCAGCTAGAGAACATCTTTGCTGTTGTTGCTGCTGTTAAGCAATTTTCCCTGATTTAAACTAAAGATTTTAAATCCGGTTACTCCCTTATACCTCTGTAGTTGATCTGCAGGTAATACTTTATCAATTTTTTCAATTTAATTTTTTTCTGATGTACTCTACAGAAGTTTCAGGCTATTATGTTTTCTATTATTTAAGTGGGATTAACCTCTGCGGAACTATTTCCAACAATATCAACAAATTTGGTTGGAGAGGAAAAATTGCCCGAGGCAGTAGTTATGTTACCGTCCATTGTTGATAATCATAAATTATCTCGACAAAAATAAATCTTAAATCAATTTCTAATAAATAAATATATGAATCCGAACCACAAGAATAATGGAATCGCAATATATCACGAACACCAGGAATGGTTTCGTCCTTTATTTACCGAACTGGAAAATAGGGAGATCCCATTTCTAAAATTTAATGCTGCCGAACATCATTTCCGGATTGCAGAAGATAATCTTCCATACAAAGTATTTTTCAACAGGATGAGTCCTTCGGCTTATTTACGTAACAATACTCAGGCTATATTTTATACCACCGGTCTTTTGGCATCTTTGGAAAGTAAAGGAGTAAAGGTTATTAACGGGTCCAAAGCTTGGAGATATGAAATTTCAAAAGCGCTACAGTTGAGCCTTCTAGAATCCCTTGGATTACCTTATCCCAAATCAGTAGTTATTAATCACGCGTCGCAAGCTTTGGCAGCCAGTAAGAACCTTCGGTTTCCTATTGTGGTAAAAGCCAATATTGGAGGAAGTGGTGCTGGTATAACTCTTTTTAATTCTGAAGAAGACCTTAAACAGGCTGTGGCAGACGGTAAAATTGAACTGGGACTGGATTATACAGCTCTGGTTCAGGAATTTATTCCGGCCCGAGATGGACACATAAATAGAATAGAAACTCTTGACGGTAAATTTTTATACGCGATCAAAGTTTATACTAACGGTGAAAGTTTTAACCTATGTCCTGCAGATATATGCCAGACTACCGGTGGCCAGGAACTGGTTCGTAATGCCTGTGCTGTGGATGCTCCTAAAAATGGATTGAAAGTAGAGGGTTTTACCCCGTCAAAAGAAGTTATTAATGCCATTGAAACCATTATTCAGGCAACTGGAATTGATGTGGGAGGTATTGAATATATTATCGATGACAGAGATGGTCAGATATATTATTATGATATAAACGCACTTTCAAATTTTGTGGCAGATGCAGTTAATGTAATAGGATTCAATCCTCATGAAAAACTGGTGGATTATATTGAGAAAGTAGCAAACTTAAAATTGGAGGACGTAAGATGAAATTTGGATATTGGTTACCCGTTTTTGGCGGATGGTTACGTAATGTAAAAGATGAAAACATGTCCATATCATGGGACTATGTGAAGGAACTGGCTCAGAAAAGTGAAGATTGGGGCTATAGCCTTTCCCTTATTGCCGAGTTGTATCTCAATGATATAAAAGGAGAAGATGCTCCTTCCCTAGATGCTTGGTCTACAGCCGCCGCTTTGGCAGCAGTTACCAAAGAATTGGAAATTATGGTGGCTGTAAGGCCAACATATCATAATCCTGCACTTTTGGCTAAAGCAGTTGCGAATCTGGCCCATATAAGCAATGATAGGATCTCCTTAAATGTAGTAGCTTCCTGGTGGAAGGCCGAAGCTGACAAATATGGAATTGAATTCGATCAACATGACAATCGTTATGCCCGTACAAGTGAATGGATAGAGGTGGTTTCCAAGCTTTGGAAGGAAGATCACGTTTCTTTCAAGGGGAATTATTACCAGGTGCAGGATAATGTGCTGCAGCCAAAACCTGAAAAGAAGCCTTTTCTTTATGCGGGTGGAGAATCTGAAGCTGCAAAAACTATGATTAGCAGTCAATGTGATGGTTATGTGATGCATGGAGATTCTCCCGAAGCTGTTGGAAAACGGATTGCAGATATGAGAGAACGAAGGGAGAAATTAGGTTTAGAGCCTATGAAATTCGGAGTGGCGGCATATTCCATTGTGAGAAATACTGAACAGGATGTGAAAAAGGAAATCAACAGGATAACAAATGTTGAAGCCTCTTCTGCCGGTTATAAGAATTATCAGCAGTGGGTGGAGAATACGCAGCTGGAAAGTAAACTTTCGCTTCAGGATTATTCTGTGTCCAACCGTGGTTTGAGATCCGGACTTATAGGGACTGCATCTCAGGTTCAGGATAGGGTGCAGGAATTTGAAAAGGTGGGTGTAGATTTCTTTTTACTTCAGGCAAGCCCGCAACTGGAGGAAATGGAGCGTTTTTCTGATGCTATTATTTCTGAATTGGTATAGATATATTCTGAAGATTAAAAATGGGCTGTCTGAAAAGACAGCTCTTTTATAGCAAATAACGAATGCTTAAGGCTTAACTGGAACATGAAGAACCTAAAAAACCTTTAATAGTAGAAAAGAAGAGGAATGGTGAGAACAATTGAATTTACGGAAGTTCAGCAGGTGAAATTATTACCAGATTTATTAAAAATTTTTTAAAGTGTTTAATTTGGACGCACTCCATTTACAGACGCTGTAAAGAATTTATAATACTGACCGAAAAGAAATTTTAAGCACTCCAGCCTCGAGTTCAAAAGCTAAGCCGACTGTAACAAGTCGGCTTTTTTCATTTTTTAATATTATATGAATGTGAGTTAAGTATTTACCACATTTATCATGGATCAAGAATAATTGTTGTGGACTTTTATAGTTAAAAATATTCCTTAAACCATTTACTAAGAGAACTAACAGGGGAATAATTGGTTATGATTAAAAAAAAATCATGAGTAAAATTCTACAAGCATATTGTTAAACAATGTTTATATAATTTAATTTAGACATTCAATCAATTCAAAATTCAATACAGACTGGAGTCTTAATTGCCAGACTATTTCCTATTTCAATTAATTTCCCAGTTTCGGAATCAATTTTGAAACTTACCAGATCATTGGAATCCTGATTAGCCACATAAAGAAAAGATCCATCGGGAGAGATTGAGAAATTTCTTGGTGTAGCTCCATTTGAATCGGTAAAATCTATATTTTCGATAGTTCCAGTTTTTTGGTTTATATTAAAAGCTCCAATACTATTATGACCACGATTAGATACATATAGAAATTCACCTGAGGGATGTATATGTATGTCTGCTGCTGAGTTTTCTCCTGTAAAGTCAGTAGGTAAGGAAGAAATATCCATGAGGTGAATTAGCTTCCCATTTTGCCCTATTTTAAATGCACTTATACTTCCGTTGAGTTCATTAATGGAATAAGCAAAATCGTTATTTTTGGAAAAAGCGAAATGTCTTGGTCCAGATCCTTTAGCAAGATCAATGAAAGGAGTCTCGTTTGGTTTTAATGATTTTGAATCAGTATCCAAATTAAAGATCCAAATACGGTCATTCCCAAGGTCTGTTATATAAACAAATTTATTGTTTGAGGATACATTAACCGAATGTGGGTTGGATCTTTCAGGATTTTCAAGAGTGACCTTCTGTAGCTTTTTGAGACTTCCAACATCATTTTTTTCATACATCATCACCACTCCTCCTACATAATTGGCAACAAATATAAATCGGCCAGTTTGATCTTCAGCAATATAACAAGGCGCAAAACTTTCCGTAGAAATATTTCCTAATTCCTCTAGGCTATGATCTTTATTAATTTTATAGGAATAAATTAATCCGGCTGGACCATCTTCCGGTCCAAGTTCACTTACGGCATAAAGATATTTATTGTCGCTCGAGGTTTTAACAAAGGAAGGATTAACAATCTTGGCAACCGTTCCACCCAACTCTAAAGCTCCTGTCTCAGGATTCTGATAAATCAAGTAAATACCCTCTGCCTGTCCATTTACGTGACCCTCTTTTTTGGTATACGTACCTATATACATTGGGTTCATTGTAAAGGCGGTAGAAGTAGCAACTTCAACTTTTGGTTTATCTATTATTTGATTCTTACAAGAAGACAGAAAAAGTAACATACAGAAACTGCCGAAAAAAAAATTTTTCATTTTATATGAGGAGTTAATAAGATAAATATTGTAGGACTTACAACCATTTCTTACGTTTAAAATAATAGATCATTCCAAGAAAAACTATAATCATAGCACCCCACAATACATAATAGCCATTTTCGTAATGTAGTTCTGGCATATTATCAAAATTCATCCCGTAAATCCCAGCAATAAAAGTTAGAGGAATAAAGATGGAAGCCATAATAGTTAGCACTTTCATCACCTCGTTCATTTTATTGCTAATTGTGGTCATGTACATATCCATTAAGCCCCAAGTCATCTCCCGGTAGATCTCGATATTTTCTGATACTTGAACAATATGATCGTAAAGATCTCTAATGTAATTTTGAGTTTTTGCTTCAATTAATATGGAATCAATTTTTTCCATTCTATTAATCACTTCCCGCAAAGGAAAAACTGCACGACGTATCCTAAGAACGGTTCGTTTAAGTTCTTGGATCTCAAAAGTGATATCGTCACTCGGTTGTGCGATAAATAATTGTTCTTCTAGCGTTTCAATTTTATCACTTATCTCCTCTATTACTACAAAATAGTTATCTATAATAGCATCTAAAAGAGTAAAAACGAGATAGTCAGATCCGTTATTTCTTATTCTTCCTTTAGCATTACTTATTCTATCTCTAACCTCATTAAACACATCTCCATCTGCCTCTTGAAAAGTGATCACATAATCTTTGCCCAAAACTATACTTATGTGTTCATTTTCTAAATCTCCATTCTCCTTATGGTATAGCATTTTTGCTACTATAAAGAGGTAATCTTCATATTCATCTATTTTAGGTCGCTGATTGGTGTTTACAATATCTTCTCTTATCAAAGGGTGAAGGTCAAAATACTTTCCTAATTGCTGGATATGCTCTGCGTTACTTAATCCATTCACATTTATCCAAGTGATACTTTCTTCATTTTCAAATTTAAAAGCAGCTTCCGGATTATCAAATTCGAACTTTTCAAAACTATCCTTATTATAATCTATGATCTCAAGTTTAGTCTCTGCAGAATTTTTGTTCCCAACATAGGTCACTGCACCGGGAACCTGATTTAACGCATTGGTAGATTTAGGTCGGCGTTGTAAATGCCTTTTTCTTTTAGCCATATAACAAGTTGTTTGCATAAAAATAGAAAAGATTTACTAGTATTTCAGGTTTGTTGGGATAATTGGCTTCAACTTTTACTGCTGAAGCCTCAAATCCTAAATAGTATCTTCTATTTTTGCAGTATGGAAGAAATGCAACTTTTAAATACCCTAAAGGAATATTTTGGTTTTGATAGTTTTAGGCCGCTTCAGAAAAAAATAATAGATGGGGTTTTTAACGGTCATGATAATATGGTGATCATGCCTACGGGTGGTGGTAAATCCATATGTTACCAGCTTCCAGCGCTACTTTTGCCTAATATAACTTTAGTAATTTCCCCTTTAATAGCCTTGATGAAGGATCAGGTAGATGGTTTAAAGGTGAATGGTATTGAAGCCGCGTTTCTTAACAGTAGTCAATCTGAAGCCGAGCAACAGGAGATCTATACAAGTATCGAGCAGAATGAATTAAAACTATTATACGTTGCGCCAGAGAGTTTGCAAATAATAGATAGATTTCTTACCGATGTAAAGGTGAGCCTAATTGCCATTGATGAAGCACATTGTATCTCCAGTTGGGGACATGACTTTAGACCGGCCTATACCCAATTGGGTTATCTTAAAAAGCGCTTCCCTTCTACTCCAATGATCGCCTTAACCGCAACAGCAGATAAAGCAACCAGAAAAGATATTTGCAACCAACTAAATATTCCTAATGCCAAAAAGCATGTGGCATCTTTCGATAGAAAAAATCTTTCGTTAGAAGTTAGACCAGGAACAAAACGTATTGAACAAATCCTTCAATTTGTAGATGCCAGAGAAAATGAAAGTGGGATCATCTATTGTTTAAGCAGAAAAAACACTGAAGAAGTTTCAGCAAAATTAAAAGCGCATGGAATTAAAGCTGAAGCCTATCATGCTGGACTTGGACATTTAGAGCGAATTAGAATTCAGGAAGATTTTATAAATGATACTCAACAAATAATTTGTGCAACCATCGCATTTGGAATGGGAATCGATAAATCTAATATTAGATGGGTGATCCATTATAATATGCCAAAAAATCTGGAAGGTTACTATCAGGAAATTGGAAGAGCTGGAAGAGATGGCTTAGCTTCCGATACTTTGCTTTTTCATAGTTATGCCGATGTAGTGCAACTTCAAAAATTTGCTGCAAACTCTAAGAATGAGACAGTGCAAATAGCGAAACTGGATAGAATGAAGCAATACTCTGAAGCACTTACGTGTAGAAGAAAAATATTACTGAGCTATTTTGGAGAATTAAAACAAGAAGATTGCGGAAACTGTGATATTTGCAGAAATCCTCCACAATTTTTCGATGGAACGGTGATCGCTCAAAAGGCATTATCTTGTATCTACAGGTTAAAAGGCCAAGAATCTATAACGGTATTAATTGATGTTCTTAGGGGTGCACAAAATGAAGCTGTGCTTGAAAAGAATTATCAGAATCTTACCACCTATGGTATCGGAAAAGAGATCACTTGGCGAGATTGGCAACAGTATATTATTCAGCTTATAAACTTAGGTTATGTAGAAATTGCATTTCATTTACACAACCATCTTCAGCTTACCCCCTTATCTAAAGAAATATTATTTAAGGGTGAAAAATTACAACTCGCCAAAATTCCGGATCAGAAAGAAATTCAAGAACAGACAGATAAAACCTTAAAGAGAAAGGATTCATCTTTATTTGAGCGTTTAAGATTATTGAGGTTACAAATTGCTAAAGAAGAAGGAATTCCAGCTTATCTCATTTTTAATGATGCAACATTAAAGGAAATGGAAAAGGAACGCCCAATGACAGATGAAGATTTTATTCAGATCAATGGAGTAGGTAGAAAGAAGATGCAGGATTACGGATTTCAATTTATCAAGGAGATCATTGGTTTTAGTAAAGAGAAACGCGCTCCTAAAAAATCGATAAAAGGAAATACTAAAAAAATCACTCTCGATCTATATAAAGAAGGTTTAGCGATAGAGGAAATTGCAACAGAACGAAAATTGGCAGTATCTACGATCTATTCTCATCTTATAAATTTATATAACGAAAATGAAGCTATAGATCTACATAAATTTATAAGTAAGGCTGAATTAGATGCTATTAAAAAAGCTAAGAAATCTCTTGAGAACCCAAATAGTTTAAAGGAATATTACGAGCATTTTGAAGAAAGTATAGATTACTGGTCAATTAAAATAGGCTTAATGATCCTAGAGGAAACTGGCGGTTAGATTTTCTGAAGAGATACCTTGCCGTTATTCAAATTCTATTTTATTAAGAATAAGCCCAGATGCGGGAGCTATATTTTTCATTTGCTTGTTGGTTTCAGGCAAAAGGCTATCTTTCAAATCTTCCAAACTTAGTTCCCCTTTTCCTAACTGGAATAAAGTTCCCATCATTAGTCTTATCTGATATCTTAGAAATCCGCTCCCTTTCACTTTAAAAACATAGGAAGTTTCAGGAAAAAAATTGGCTGTATAAATGGTGTTTACAGCTATGTCTGATTGTATTAAATGCCGTTCGAAAAGATTATTTCCAGAACTACTCACACAATAATTTTTAAAATTATTTGATCCTTCAAATAATTTAGCCCCTTGCTGCATAAGTCCAATATCCAAATCATCCAATATATTAGTGATCAAAGGCGCGCAGAAAGGATGATTTTTCCTCCCATAAGAAAATAAGTATAAATATTCTTTTTGTTTAGAATGCTGAATTATATTGAATTGCTCTGTCACCATTTCCATATCCAAAACCTTTATATCTGGTGGAAGATTCTTATTTAGCGTAATTAGAAATTCCTGAAAGTTAGTAATAGGATCATCATAAAGAAATAATTCGAATGCAGATTCATTTGCAGAAGCCATAGCATCGGTTCTACTTGATCCCAGTATTTTAAATTTTCTTTCTGGAAGAATAAATTTAAAGGTTTTCTTAATTAGACTCTCTACTGTTTTTAATCCAGGTTGGCGTTGCCATCCGTGAAGGCGATATCCTAAATACTGCACTTTAAAAAGATAATAATTTCTGGTAGGCTGCAATTGGATATTTTTCTTGCGAAGATAGAAAAATAAAGTATTTAGGAATAAGTATTGAGAGAGCTTATAATTATAAGAATATGAATTACATAGGATTATATAAATTCTTAATTAAATTGATTAGAATCGTAATAATTAACTTTTATATTTAAAATAAATCGTTAATTTTAAGAAATTTTGATAAAGATAGTTTTGATAATGCCCTTAATTCTTAACTATTATTTATAGCCGCCAAAACTAACTGCTAGTTAATGTTTTATTGCTTTAAATGAATAAAATCCTACTTAAACAACAAATTCCTTTTGCTCCTGTTTATACCTTTAATAAGGCATTACCTCTTTTGGTCATTTCAATAATACTGTTAAATCTATTTTTAAGAGTCTTTGCAGGTTTTATTCGCGAGATCTATAACCAGGTATTTGAAAAATCCAGATTTTTAGATTTTTTAAAATATAAAGATTTACGAGATATTGGTAATCTTTACATCAGTTTGATTTCTATCTTAACTAATAGATTTCCATATTTCCCATTTACCCATAATTATAACAATTAAACCCAATTAAAAATTAACACCTTTAATAAATCAGATAAAGATGAATGGGAATATTATAGAAAAGGTTTTTAACAAATATTAAAATTAAAATGATATTTAAAAATAAAATTATTGTCTTAGTTATTTTCTGTATCACAGGACTTGTAGGTTGCAGTTCACCAGAGATCACTGAAATTAATATTGGTTTTATTGCACCACTAACAACCCGAGCTATAGATCTTGGAATAGCTCCATCACAAGCCATGAAATTGGCAGTAGAACAATATAATTCAACAAAAACCAAGGAACAGCCCAAGGTGAATTTATTTGTGGAGGATGGTAAGTGGGAAAAAGCACTAGCTATACCCGCATATGAAAAGTTAAGAAAGGAGCATAATATAGATATTCTTTTTATCAGCAATTCCGACGGAACAGTTGCTATACAGGACCACATAGAAAAGGATGGGGTAATTGCAATCAATCCATTGAACAATGATAAGCTACTATCCTCCTTAAATAAAAATACTTTTCAAATCGCTAAATCTACCGAGGAATCAAATAAGGTTGTAGGGGTAAGAATCATAGAATTAGGACTTAAGAAAGTACTAATTCTACAATATCCCAATCATTTTATGCAAATCGCAGCTAACTCGGTTAAAGATATCTTAACTGAAAATGGTGTAGATAACAAGATCGTAATATTCGGAAAAGATCAAACCAATTTTGAGGATATTCTAAGGTCTGCCAAGGATGAAGGGACAGATGCTTACGCTTTCTTTGGTTATAAGGAATTGGGGTTTGCTATGAAACAAGCACGGGAAATGGGAATAAAAGCTCCATTTTATAGCCCACCGGTATTACTAGATCCTGCCTTTTATAAAAATTCTGAAGGAGCGATTATAGGGACAGAATGTGCCTTCTTTACCCCTTTAGATGGAAACTATATTTTGGCGAATGAGTTTTTAGAATCTTACGAAAAAAGATTTGGTGAAAAGCCAATGTCTATCTGGCCACCAATGCAAGCTTATGATGCAGTAAACATTATATTAAATGAACTTAAGACTTATAATGAAACCAAAACCGATGAAATTGCATTTGGTGAATGGCTTAAAGAAAGGTTGAATAATGTGAGATATTTTCAGGGTGTATGTGGGAATATTTCTATAACAGAAGATGGATCTTCAAGAGGTATTTATTTTTCTTTATATAAAATGGAATCTGAAGGTAAACTTGTAAAATTAAAGCGATAATATGTATAATCAATACCATAATGAGAATACAAACTAAATTTGCCCTAAGCTTTGGTATTATAATTAGCATCCTTTGTGTTGAAGTAGTTCTAGATCAAATTATAAGTCATAACGTAACAAAAACCTATTAAAAATTAAAATCTGAAGCACTACCTGCAATTAGGATTCTCGATAAATATGAATCTAAAAACAATGAATTATTTTAGTTGACATCTAATAAGGTTTACAATAAAAACCTTCCGTTAGATAGTCAGAATAGATTGAATGGGATTCTTGAGGTAGAACTTCCTTATTTGCAATATGAATTACTTCAATTGTCCAAAAAAATAAATAACAGGGAAGATTTTACACTAAAAACTCCCAAAATTATTAAGCTACAAACGATCTAATTGAATTAGGAGATAAGTTAAACGCTCTTTTAATTACTAAAGAGGATTATAACAATTCTAAAAAATTAGTAATCGCCACTACTTTAGTTGAAGTTAGCCTTACTGACATTCATAATATATTGGAATCTGAATTGTTGGAGCTCAAATTTAATTATGCCAATAGATTAGAAGACTATCAAAATGAATTTGCACAGGATTTAAAATCGCTATCTAACATTATCCTACTTACTGGATTAGTAGGAATTTTGTTTGGAATTGCTGTTGCCTTTCTGGTAATTAGATCTATTTCTAATCCCATCCGCAAATTAAAAATTGCAGCCTTAAAAGTGAGTGGTGGGGATTATCAAACTTCTACAGATCTTAAAGGAAAAGATTAGTTAGCTTCCTTAGGAGAATCCTTTAATATTATGACATCTTCTTTGCGGGATAATTTTGAATTGATAAAGAATAATTCCATAGAAATCAAGGAACAAGAGGAACGCTTTCGCAGGGTAATAGAAGCATCTCCTGCTGCAATTATTTTAATGGACAAGAATAAGCAGATTAATTTGGTTAATCTTCAAACAGAAAGGCTTATTAAATATTCCAGAGAAGAATTAATAGGACTTTCGGCAGAAAACCTTATTCCTGCCAGATTGCTAGCGGAATCTTCAACTTCTGATATTTTAAACGCTAACGAAAAAATTGATAGTCTAGGAATTGTACAGAATTTTTACGGTTTAACTAAACTTCAAAAAGAAATTCCAATAGAAGTGCGTCTTAATTTTATTAAGATTAATCATGAAGATATGATCTTAGCTTCAGTAATAGATATTACTCAAAGAAAGCAGCAGGAATCCGAAATTAATAAATATGTTGATAAGCTTCAATTTAGGAACAAAGAGCTGGAACAGTTCTCATATATTACTTTTCACGATCTTCAAGAACCATTGCGAACAGTTCTTAGTTTTTTAGATGTACTACAAGAAGATTACGCAGATAAACTGGATAATGATCTAAACGTTTATTTAAAATATATTTCTGAATAGTTGGGAGTTTTTAGATGCTTATAAACACTTGGAAAAAGAACAATAAAGTGGAGAATTAATTGTAATGTTAACTACTTTTTTAAATCCAGATGACAAGGAAAAAGCTAAGAATATCCCACATATCAACGATTTTCATCCAAAAATCCTTAAATGTTGAAAATTTGAATAAGATACTGCAAAACATTGTGCATTAATTTTCTAGAAACCTATCCAAAAAAAGCCCTGTTTAAATTATAAACAGGGCTTTTTTAAATCAAAATATCTTAAGAATTTCGTTTAAAACTCTGCATTGATCTGCTGTCTCAACCTTCTTGCATAATCTTCCTCTAACCAATCTCTATAATTTTTAGTGCTTTTACTAATGCAGTAAGAATATTGTTTTATCCTAGAAGAAATATCGTCTTTAAGCTCTTTTGCTAATATACGAGCATCAAAAACATCCTCGCTATTTTCTACACACATTTTAACATGCTGATCCATGGACCATTCCAGTACTGCCTTAGATTTTAGTCCTTTTCTAATAACCACATCGTACGCCGCTTCCACATCAAAATCTACGATCTCAGAATTTTGGAATTGCTCTCTTAATTCCGGAGGCATAATATACTTGAATTCTCTCTCAATTTCCTCATCGCTCAACAGGTTTTCGAAATAGAAATCTGGAGATCTAAAGAGTTGCTTCCAATCTACAGGCGAACTCCAATGTCCAAATCTTACCACATTGTTTCCCAGATCTATTACATTAAATTCAGATTTATCATTTAATATTCTGGAACCACGACCAATCATCTGAAAATACAAAGTCAAGGATTTAGTTGCCCGATTCAAAATAATGGTCTCTACAGAAGGTTCATCAAAACCTGTTGTTAAGATACTCACAGATGTTACAATGGCTTCTGGAGTGTGCTTAAACCATTTTAAGATATCCTTTCTATCCTGCTTAGTAGTTGTATTGTCTAAATGACGAATAGGAAAACCAGCATTTCTAAAGGTTTCATAAACCTCCTTAGAAGTATTTATTCCATTATTAAATATAAGCGTTTTCTTACCATTTGATTTATCCAAATAGGCATTTAGCAGTTTTTCCTGCATGCTTAAGTTAGAATAGAGTTCTTCTGAAGATTTTACGGTATAATCTCCATTTATACCCACTTTAAGAGATTGTAGTCCTACATCGTAGCTAAAGACCTTTGCTCGAGCCAGAAATCCTTTACCTATTAATGAGGAAATTGAATCGCCAACGATAAGCTCTCTATAATTATCCTTCATTGGAAGTTTAATATTGGAGCTTAAAGGAGTAGCAGTAACTCCTAATATGAAACATTTTTCAAAAAATTTGAATAATTTTCTAAAAGAATTATAATGCGCTTCATCAATAATCACCAATCCAATATCTTGAATTTCTAATTTTTCGTCATGAAGCCTATTGTTCAATGTTTCTACCATTGCAACAAAACACATATAATCTTCTTGATCTGGGAGCTCTTTAACCTTACTATTGATTATCTTATTAAGCACTCCAAATTCTGAAAGCATTTTAGAAGTTTGCTTACAAAGTTCAATTCTATGAGTAAGAATTAGCACTTTTTTATTGGTGCGTTGTATATATTCCCTAACTATAGAAGAAAAGATCACCGTTTTACCACCGCCTGTAGGTAGTTGGTACAATAAATTGTAATGATTTGGGTGATTATCTATTACACTAAAAATTTTATCTATATCTACCTGTTGGTAGTCGTAAAGTATTTTATCATTCTTTTTCTCTTCAAGTCCAAAAGTTTCAACAGCCATATTTTCTGAGTTCAGCAAGTTTGCAAAAATAGCAGATTTTTAGTTTACACTAAAATGTTTAGGGACTTTTAAGTTTTATCTTTTTTACTTCTTATAAATAATATTATTGATTATTTTTGAGTAGTGTGTATATGTAATAAGCATATTATAAAGATACAGGCTCTTTATAAATAATTTGATCACCACCTAAATATCCATCCAGATGCTATTTTAAGTCCTCCCATTCCCCCTTAATTAATTATTTAAATTATGGTGAGGAAAAAAAAGCCATTGGGACATTTTATAGAAAAATTAAAGGATTGCTCTTTAATTAAGAATATGGATACAGCTACAAAAGAATCTTTTCTTTCACTTTTTCATGAAGAAATATGGCCAAAAAACACCTGTATTCTTAGTCACGAAAAATTATCTTATCACTTCTACATTATTCTTTCGGGTAGAATAAAAATGTATCAAGTAGATGATATTAATGGGAAGGAAGTAACCTTATTCCTTCTTACTAAATGTGATGTTTTTGATCTTTATTGTCTTCTTGACGGCCATCAACATACGGTATATTATGAATGTTTGGATAAAGCCCAAGTTATTGCGGCACCCATGGAAGACATACGTAAATGGTTAAATGCACATCCTGAAAATTACAAGCAAATCCTCCCTTATGCTGGTAGGCAATTAAGAATGCTGGAGAATTTTGTTTCAGATATCACTTTTGCAGATATTTCCACTAGACTGCTTCAACTATTGGTGAGAAATATAAATGAACAATCGCAAAATCTAGAATTGATCAACGATCTTTCGAATAAAGAAATTGCTAATTTAATAGGATCTACGCGAGCGGTTGTAAACAGGCATCTTCAAAAATTAAAGCAAAATGGTTCTATTCAGTTTTCCAGAAAAAATATGGAAATAAAAAACCTAAAAACGCTTATTAATCTTATGGCAAATAAGAAAAAATATAATAATTATTAATTTTCGATTCTAAGTTAACGTTTATATCAAAAAACGAATAATAATAAAATTGTGCTACTTAAGTGATAGTATTTGAGAAATCTCTCTGATATCTTTAAGGTATTATTAACATAAATATAGTATCATGAAAACAAGGCTTTTATTTTTATTTCTGCTGTTAGGTATGGGTGCAATGCAGGCCCAAAAAGTGACCCAGTTGGGAGAGGTTCGAGTAGGATATAATCCCAATGCCATAGTTGTAAATTCTGATTTAAATTCTGTAAGTTTTATTGTTAAAGAAAGCTATAAAGGCGAATTTTCCAAAAATCCTATTCAGTTTATGAAACAAAATTTTGACTTTAATAATTTTATATCAGCTTTACCAAATGCAAGTGAATTTGATGAATTCGTGGTTACCTTCAATAGTGAAAAAGGATATTTAGAAGCTATCTATACAAATGAAGGTAAACTTGTTCAAACTCTTCAAAAATTCAATGACAAGGTACTACCATTAGATCTTAGAAGACATGTATTTACTAATTATCAAGGATGGAAAATGATAAGTAATAAATATGTAGCTAGCGGTAAAAGTGATAAAATAGACAAAGAATACTATAAAATTAAAATGGATAATGGCGGCAAAACCAAATCTATTAAATTAGTTCCTGGAGCTACAATAGTTGTAAGTGTAGTTAGTAATTAAGTGTAAAATAAAAGACGTTCTTTTATAAAATAAGGTAGGAGTCAAGGAACTTTAGTATTAATTAGGTTCCTTGATATCTTAAATAAAAAGATCTGAGGAAAGATATCTATCTCCGCGATCACAAACTATACTCACTACCACTCCCTCACTCAGTTCTTCACAAAGTCTTAATGCAGCAGCAGCAGATCCTCCACTACTCATTCCGGCAAATACACCTTCTTCTTCAGCTAATCTTCTTGCCATAAGTATGGCGTCTTCTTCATTAACTTCCATTATACGATCTACTTTTTTGGCATCGAAGATTTTTGGAAGGTATTCCTTTGGCCATTTTCTAATCCCAGGAATTCTTGCATCGTCTGTGGGTTGAACCCCTATAATTTGAACACCTTTATTCTGTTCCTTTAAATAAGTAGAAGTGCCCATAATGGTACCAGTTGTTCCCATAGAGGAAACAAAATGTGTAACGAGATGATTGGTGTCTTTCCAAATCTCCGGTCCGGTAGATTTATAATGAGCTTTCCAGTTATCCGGATTTGCAAATTGATTGAACATGTAAAAACCTTCATGCTTTACCTTATCTTCAGTATAATCTCTAGCTAATTCTATTCCTCCATCTGCATTGGTTAAAGTAACCTTTGCACCATATGCTCTCATGGTTTGTACTCTCTCGATAGTAGAATTTTCAGGCATCACCAATTCTATTTTCAACTTAAAAATTCCTGCAATCATTGCTAATGCTATTCCCGTATTCCCACTTGTTGCTTCAATTAATTTAGTAGAAGAATTAATGTCTCCTCTATCTAATGCACTTTTAATCATGTTATAGGCTGCACGATCCTTAACACTTCCTCCGGGATTTTGACCTTCTAACTTAAGATACAAACTTACCTTTGGGTTTTTAACTAAAGTCTCCGTTTTAATTAATGGGGTATTCCCTATCAAATCTAAAATAGAATTACTCATTTTTTACTGAATTTTTAATGTGTATTTGTGCTTTATGAGACACCATTGAATTTTGCGGTACCGAGGCCGTAAGCCAAACGTTTCCGCCAATTATGCTATTTGCCCCAATAATGGTATTACCTCCCAAAATGGTTGCATTTGCATAAATAGTAACATTCTCTTCTATGGTAGGGTGTCTTTTTTTATTTCTAAGATTTCGGTGAACAGAGAGCGCACCTAAAGTAACTCCTTGATAAATCTTTACATTATTCATAATTATGGTAGTCTCGCCAATAACTACGCCTG
Source organism: Gillisia sp. UBA3175 (assembly GCA_002364325.1). Classification (GTDB taxonomy): domain Bacteria; phylum Bacteroidota; class Bacteroidia; order Flavobacteriales; family Flavobacteriaceae; genus Gillisia. The sequence goes on along the minus strand of DEXV01000003.1, from coordinate 862,855 downwards.
TTGCATGATCTATAAAAAAAGGAACTCCAATCTGGGCTCCAGGATTTATATCTGTTCCTGATAATCGATGAGCGCATTCTGACATTAATCTAGGCACCAATGGAAGACCAAATTTATAAAATTCATGACTCAGTCGGTAAATTGCTATTGCAAAGAATCCAGGATATGCTAAGAAAACCTCCTCAATGGAATTTGCTGCAGGGTCATTTCTCATAATTGCATTTGCATCCTTATTTAAATTTTCCAAGATCTCTGGTAATTTCTCCAAATAGGACTGCCATATTTCTCTGCAAGGTTTTCCAGGTTCCCAACAAACAAGATCTACTAATTCTTGAAAATCCAGTTCCAGCTGATTTATATTATTTTCTACAGGTGTTGCTTCATCAAATAAAGTATAGAATAATTTATGAGTAAATGCTTCCGATTTTTCGCGAATAGCATACTTTAAATGTGGAAATTGCTTTTGTTCCTGAATTTTCTGAATAATAATCTCTCTCTTCATACTTTAAGGATGCTGTATAGTAAGAATACTACTTTTTAAAATGGCTTTATTAACTCATCCACTAAATTCAAAGTTATGGATTAATTAATGAAAAATTATAGATCTATGTTAAGGGAAACTCTTAAAAAAATGATTTTAAAATTTAACTTTTCATACACGTTAAAAATATATTAAGAGAAAAACAGCGTCGTCTGTATTTCTGTAAATTAGTGTATTAATCAATTAAACATATAATCATGGCACAATCTCAAAATCCTTCAAAAGGACCAGCAAAACAAGATCAAAAAAAATCTGACCCAAAAAAACAAGATCAGAAAAAAACTCAGCAACCCAAGAAGTAATTAGCTGAAAATTTTAATTAGTTATGAAAGCCGCCTATTAAAGGTGGCTTTTTGTATAAATTCTGCTTTCAGTTTTTTTAATTTTCAGGAAATCTAAGAATTCCAATTCCTTTAATAAGCTTTTCACTTAGTGCATGAAGCCACTTTAACTGTTCGGTTATTAAATGAACTTCCTGTAATCGTGCAGTTTTATGAATATCTTTATCACTTTTAGAGTTCAAATCTTCAGTATTTGTATTACTCATAGTTTTAAATCTGTTTTCAAAATAATCATGAGCTGCTAATTTGCTTTCAGAAGTGGTAGATTTTAAGATATCTGTGTTTGATAAAATTGCAATTGCATAATCCATATTATCTTCAATTCCTTTAATATAATCATTGAAAAAAGTTGACGCCTCTGTGGTAGAATGATTTTGAATATATGTTCCCATTGATGCCAAGGAAGATAAAAAAGTATGGTTTAGAACTATTAATTCATAAAATTTATCTAGCTGTTCCTGTTTAGATTTTGGCTCTTGTGTCATTCTTTGAAATGCTACAGAAAGATTACCCGAAGTAAGAAATGCCTGTTTTCTAGAAAGTTTATAAGAAATAGACAATTCCCCTTTATCTTGATAGATTTTTTGAATTTCCAATAAATAATCTTTGTTTGCCTTAAGGCTTTGTGTTATTACAGATTTAATATTAAAAACCTCCCAAGATGGCCATAATATAGCATTTCCAAGCGCGGCCAAACCTGCCCCTATTATTGTATCTATCACCCTAAATTGGATAACATTTAGCACATCTGGCTTTAATAAAGCATAAATAAATACCACACTTAAAGTGATAAAAGTGGCCGATGTTTTATAATTTCTTTGAACCATAGAAAATGCCAATACCAAACATAGGATTGCTAAAATAGCATACAATGTGGTATTGGGGAAAAGAAGTACAATTCCAGTGGCTATGATCCCTCCAAACAATGTTCCTAGGATACGTTGCTTAGAACGTTCTTTGGTTAACCCATAATTAGGCCTCATTATTACTATGATGGTCAATAAGATCCAATAGGCGTTTTGTAAAGAGAAATAGGCACCAATAGCATATCCTACCATTACAACTAAGGCCAAACGTAGTGAATGTTTAAAAATTGGAGACTTTAGACTAAAATTTTCTATTAAGATCTTCGGGTCATATTCTTGGTGATTGATAAAACGCTGTGCTTCTATTTTTTTTACAAATCCTAGATCACGAAGATTGTAGTTGCTTAATATCCTTTCGATCTTGATAATCTTTTCTACCTGTTTCTGCTGATAGTCGTAAAGGTTTTTAAGTAAGATATATCCCTCATTAAGATCCTGTTCTTCAGTTGATCTAAATGCCGATAATTCATCTTCTATTTCCTTTAAAATTTGTTCTAAGGAACAGGCTTCTTTTAATTCTTCAGAATTCAGGATGGATTTAGATATTTGTTTTAATCGAGTGCTCATCTCAAAAATTAGCTTCTGAAATACCGAAATCTTTTCTGGATGTGCCAGAAGCAATTCTGCCATCCTATTATAATTTACAGGATTGGCCATTGCCAATTCTAGTACATCTACAAGTTGAATAAAAATAAGTAAACGTCTTCTTTCAAAATTTGAAGTTCCTGAAGCTTTTCTGCTAGAGATCAAAATGTCTCTCAACATTTCATGATTTATATTGAGTTCAGACTGAATATCAAGTAATTTCTTTTGAAACGAATCTCTATCTGCTGTTGTATCTAGTAATTTTCCTCGAATGTATAGATATTCTGAGGTGAGTAGTAAACCTTGAGATAAGAATTGTTCTGTTAATGCACGAGGATTTAATTTATGCCAAACAACAGTTAGCATTAAATACCACACTCCTCCTAGTCCTATTAGAATTGCGCGTTCATAGATCTCCAAAACATTAGAGATGTTGGCAAAGCTTAAAACCAATGCAAATAATCCAGAAAAACTTACTAAGGACGCTCTAAAACCATATACAGAAAAATAGGAAATGGCAAACATAACAACTCCTAGAAAGGGGATAGTGAGCCATATAGAAAATTTGAAATATCCACCTAATAAACTGGCAATAACAGCAAAAACGGCAGACATTAATATACCAATGTTCTTATTTCTAAAACTTCCTGAAACATCACTTGGCGAACTTAAAAGAGCACCTATTGCTAAAGCCAACCCTATTTCAAGATAATCTAAATAAACACCTATAATTATTGGTAAGGTAATACCCGTTCCTAAAATAATAGCCTTCGTAAAATCTGTACTTTTTAGAAAGTAAATAGTTTCCTGATAGAAATCGGTTAATTTATCGCTGATCTTAATCAAATTATAATAATGCTGTTTAAAACAAAGGTAATTGCAATAGCTGTATAGAGCGTTAATCTTTTCTGAAAATAGTCATTTTATTAATGCTTAAAAGTTCCATAGAAATAAAATTGAATAGCTTTATACTTCTAAAGATCCACCGAAATGATTAGTGTGAAATTTAAAAATATAACATTATGAATAAAGTAATATACCTGAGAAATAGACCCGCTGGAATGCCTTCATTATCAGACTTCGAATTAAAAGAAGAAGAAAAGCCAAAAGCAGAAGATGGTGAAATATTAATAAAAACAGAATATCTATCTGTAGATCCTTATTTACGGGGAAGAATGCGCAACGTGGAATCCTACATAGAACCTTTTAAAGTAAATGAACCATTAGAATCTGGAATTATAGGTAAGGTGATTACCTCCAAAAATATAAATTTTAAAGAAGGAGACTATGTAAACGGAATCCTAAAATGGAAAGAATATCAAGTTTCTTCTGGAGCAGGTTTAAATAAAGTTGACAAGAATATAGCTCCACTTTCATCATTTTTGGGAGTTCTTGGATTAACAGGGATCACAGCTTACCTGGGATTAGATAAAATTGGAAAACTGAAGGTAGGAGAAACGCTCTTAGTTTCTGGTGCTGCAGGAGCTGTTGGAAGTATTGTTGGACAAATTGGAAAAATTAAAGGATGTAGAGTTGTTGGAATTGCAGGATCCGATGAAAAGATACATAAACTTAAAGCAGATTTTAATTTTGATGCTGGTATCAATTATAAAACATCATCAGATATTGAAGATGATGTTAAAAAAGCTTGTCCAAATGGAGTAGATGTCTATTTTGATAATGTTGGTGGAGAAATTTTGGATGCCGCTTTAGCAAGCATCAATAAATTTGGAAGGGTGATTAATTGTGGTGCAATTTCTTTATATAATGCAACAGATGTACCAACTGGTCCTAGACACGAAGGAACTTTAATTAAAAAAAGTGTCCTAATGCAAGGATTCACAGTACGTGATTATGTAAAGGATTTTGGACCGGCAATGAAACAGTTAGGCGCTTGGTTACATGAGGGAAAACTTCAATATGAAGAAACGGTTGTAGCCGGATTTGATAACACACCACAGGCATTTTTAGATCTTTTTAAAGGAAAGAATAAAGGAAAAATGATTGTAAAAGCTTAAAATACTATGGGAATATTAATTTTCTTAATATTCCCATGTGTTATTTATAAATAAGCTAATCCCAAATAGATTCTCCGTTTTTCTTTTTCCAAATCGTTTTATCATCCAACTTTTTTAGCTTAGAATTATTCAATATCTGAAAGACAAGGGTTCCCTCTGGAATCTCAGGGTTGTTATGAAAATTTATAATTATAGTATTTCTAATTATTTGATATTCTCCTCTCCAAATAATATCTGTAAGAATAATTTCTACCTGATTATTTTCCAAAAAAGTTAATTCTGAATGACAGTTAATAAAAAAATCGCTGGGCTGGGCATCTAAACATTGCTGTTCCGTTTTAAAATGAAGGTAAATGAAAGTCTCATTTTCAAATTCAAAATTCTTATTTGGATGTACTTCCCGCTCGCAAAAACTGGCTAATAAAAATAAAGAAACCACGAAAAGTAGATTTGTTTTCATTACAGTTTTTTAAGAATATGATCTATTTAAATTACTAATTATTAGACAATTATCATATTTAAATGAGTTAATTAATTATCTAATTTAGGATTGCTTTTAGAAAAAAATGCTACAAAAACTAGGTTCCTGTAGCATCAAATTATAATTTAATTTTTGTAATTTATTCTTTCTTTGCTGTTTATTCTTTCTGAGCTGTAGGCATGATATACACATCATTAATATTGGCTCTTTTGGGTTGAACTAATGCGTAATAAATTGCATCTGCAATATCCTCAGCCTCTAAAGTTGTTAGATCCTTTACCATTGGCATTAGGTCTTTTTTTATTTCCTCGTCAGTAATAGTTTCTGTGAGTTCTGTAGAAACAAAACCTGGTTCTATAGACGTAACGTTAATTCCATACGTAGGTGCTAATTCTTGTCTTAATCCTTCAGAAAACATTTTAACAGCAGATTTTGTAGCACAATAAACGGCTCCTCCTGGATAGTATTTTCTTCCTGCACTAGAAGAAATATTAATAATATGTCCGCTTTTTTGATCCATCATAGTAGGTAAAACGGCAGCTACTCCATTTAGGACTCCTTTTATATTTACATCTATCATCTTATCCCATTCTTCTGTGTGCAGATTTTTTATATAGGATAATGGCATTAAGCCTGCGTTGTTAATTATAACATCAATACTTTTAAATTCCTTCAATGAAGCATCTACGATATTTTTGTAATCTTCTTTATTAGTTACATCACCTGTAACCACAATTGCTTTTCCACCCGCTTTGTTATTCTCTATTTTCTTTTTTAATTCTTTCAGTTTATCCTCTCTTCTAGCTGTTAATACCACATTTGCTCCTTCTTTGGATAGTTTTAATGCAGTTGCTTCTCCAATTCCACTGGATGCACCTGTTATAATTACTGTTTTTCCTGTAATATTCATATCTATTATTTTTTTCGATTTTTTCTAAAATACAACTTCGTCTACATTGTTTTCTAATTTAAAAGACTGTTTAGCTTTAGTTTAACTTCAATTAAATAAACAGTTAATTTTTCTAACATAGGAAATAGCATCATATTTTTTTGTGGATCTATAAAAGTAGAATGATTAAATTCTTTTTAGGATGGGATGTCCAAAGATTTTTAACAAGTTGGTAAGATTATTCCGTGAATTGTTGACTTTTTAAAACCTAATAAGGCCAATCTATTCTATATCGTAATATTACGATAAATTAAAAATAAAAACTGATCTGAATTCAGCTTTACACTAAATTCAGATCAGTTATAAATTTTAGGATTTAGGAGGCATAGAAGGTCTTACCTCTATCTTACTTGGTAATGTTCTTGAATTCATTTTTAAAAGATCTACAACCAGTTCTCCAATATCTTCCTTTTGGATCTTCCAAGAATCTTTTTCGCTTGGTTCATGATCATTAAAATGAGTAGCTACAGATCCGGGCATTATGGTACTAACTTTAATTCCATATTCTCTTAGATCTAGCATTGCCGCCTGCGTAAAGCCGGTAACACCAAATTTACTCGCGTTATAAGCTGTTCCGCCAGTAAAAAAATTAGTCCCAGCTAAACTGGAAATGCTTATTACATAACCTTCAGATTTTTTTAAATATTCTAGACTAGATTTAACGCTATAGAATACTCCAGTTAAATTGGTGTCTATTGTTTGTTGCCATTCCTCAATAGAAAGTTTATCTATTGGAGCAAAATGCCCTACTCCAGCATTGGCAACCAAAACATCTAGATTTCCCCAAGTATCAATAACTTTTTTTACCGCCTTCTCTTGGCTATTAAAATCACGTACATCGGCTTCAAGAGCTAGAACCTCCCCTCCACCTAGTTTTTTTAACTCTTTGCTTGCCTTTTCTGAAGAATCTAAAGACCTACTAGTAATTGCAACGTTCATTCCTAATTTAATAAGAGCCTCTGCAACACCATAACCTATTCCTTTACTTCCACCTGTTATTAAAGCAACCTTATCTTTAAAATCTTTCATTTCTTTATTTTTTTATTGAGTTTAAAGCTACTAAACAAGCCATGGACATTTAAATATTTAGAACTAATTAATTGTTAATTCTTTCTTGATAGATGGAAAATCTATTAGGAATGAGCACTTAAATTATTGGAGTAGAATCTTTTATAAATAATAGCCAAAATGGTTTCAAAAATCCTTTAAAGCAGTAACTTTGCCGATACCCTAATAGGCCACGAATTTGCGCTTATATAAGGCTGCAATATTAGAAAATAACATTAAAATTATAAAAGTTGAAAAATCCAAAAGCTCAAAAACTAATTGATAAAATTCAACGCGATCTATTGCGTAACGGATTAATTACAAATACCATAGTAGAGGATCTAAAACAATTAAGACCATATGCTATAGAAGAAGAAAATCCTCTATTAGCTAAAGTTATACGTTTAACTTTTGAACACATTGAAGAAAATGATTCTTTTGAAATTCCTATTCCAGATGACGAACCATTGGATGATGAGCAAGAAGATATTACCGATACCGAGTCTGAATCTTCTCCACAAGAAAGTCTAGATTACTTGCTTTCTTTAATGCACGATACTTCTATTAAGAATAATGTAATAGATCTTCGAGAATATAGTAGAGCTCTTGCAGAATACGCTGAATAAAACTGAACAGATTGGTATTATTGTTGTCTTAATCGTTAACAATAATACCAACTTCTAAATAAAACTAAATATCCCATGAATGGAAAAAGAAGCGAAATCTAAAAAGAAATCGCGTGTGCGTTTGCTTCACCAGTATTATGGTTATACAGGGTTTTATAGGTTTGTAGGCAAAAGTGTAAAAAAAGCAATTATTCCAATTCTGGTTTTTATTGCAGCAATTTTTGCTTTAGATTATTTTGTCCTAGATCTGGATAAACTATTGGTTACTGTTACCGAAACCTATTCCCCTATAGGTATTTTGAGTGTTTTCTTTGCATCTGAATCCTTACTTGGAATTATCCCTCCAGAGTTATTCATTGCCTGGGCAGGGAAGTCACAATTTCCAATTTTCTATTTGTCTCTATTAGCTGCAGCTTCCTATATGGGAGGAATTGTGTCTTATTTTATTGGTGTTGGAATAACCAATATCCCTGCAGTGCACAAACAAATTGAGACCAACATGGCAAAACATATTAAGAACACACGTAAATGGGGTGGTTTCTTAATTATTGTGGGCGCCCTCCTTCCAATTCCATTTGCAATGACAAGTATTGCTGCTGGAATTATTAGATTCCCTTTTATGAGCTATCTAATGTATGGATTGCTAAGATTTATAAGATTCTATGTCTATGCTTTGGTAATCTTTGAAATGGTATAAAAATTATTCTTTTCTAAACTAAATTTCTTTTTAGATTAATTTGAAATTGCTTTTCTTAAAAGTATCATGTTTAATTCTTTTCGTATTTAATGAGTGCTTTAAAAAACATCGCTAGAACCGGTTACATTGCTAAAGGAATAATCTATGCAGTAACAGGTGTATTAACATTTATGGCAGCAATAAATCTTGGTGGAAAAAAAGCTGGGAAAGAAGAGGTATTAGAATTTATCGAAAAACAACATTTAGGCAGTACTTTACTAATTTTATTAGCTCTTGGTCTTCTCTGTTATGCTATATGGAGATTTGCTCAAGCCTTTGTAGATCCACAGAAAAGACATGGTAAAACCAAAAATAAAGGTCAACGTTTTGCCTTATTCGTAAGTGGAGCCACCTATATAGCTTTAGCTGGTCTATGTGTGTTAAGAGCAGGTGGATCTGTAGGGACTTCTGGAATTAAACACTCGAGCATATTAACTACAGCAGTGGGATTATATATATTGGCTGGAGTAGGTTTGGTATTTGCTGGTAGAGGAGTTTATCAAATCACTAGGTTATTCAAAACCAATTTCATTAGAAAATTCAATCTGGAATCTATGACAGATGAAAAGAGAAGGATGATCATTAAGAACTCAGCATATATAGGAATGTCTGCAAGAGCAGTTATATTCTTGATGATCGGCTTTTTTGCATTAAAAGGTGCGATTACCGCAAATTTAAATGAAATTAAAAACACTGCAGATGTTTTTAATTTTATTGAAACTTCATTCTGGGGATCATTTCAATTAGGAATGGTAGCTCTCGGTTTTATCTGTTATGCAATTTATATGTTTCTTTCTGCTAAATATCGAAGTTTTTAATATTTTAGATTACCAATACGCTATTCATTTTTAGATAGTTAAACATTTTTCTTCCAATAACATTATTTAAGTTACCACTTCAAAAATCATAATTTAATTATAAAGACTTTTTAAGTTTCTGCGTTTTCTGATATATTTAGACACCAACTAAATAGAATCATGGATAAGAAATTAAAGAACATTGCGCGAACCGGTCTAGTTGCAAAGGGAATTATATACGCCATTATTGGAATATTAACTTTTTTAGCCGCCTTTAATTTGGGCGGTCAAAAAACAGGAAAATTACAAGTTTTAGATTTTCTTGAAAAACAAGCTTTCGGGAAGATCCTATTAATAATTATTGCTCTTGGATTGATGTGCTATGCGTTTTGGAGATTGACTCAAGCTATAAAAGATCCTGAAAATATAGGGGATGATAAAAAAGCTAAAGCTAAACGTGCCGGGTATTTTATAAGCGGACTCTTATACTTAGGATTTGGAGTTATAGCATTTTTGGACGCAGTAGGTTCAGCAAATAGTTCTTCTGGATCTTCAGGAAAGAATAGCAGTTTTTTAGCAACTAATTTTGGATTGATCGTTTTAGGAATTGTAGGAGTTGTCCTGATTGGAATAGGAATCTATCAATTTACCAGAATCAAGGAAGATAAATTCCAAAAGAAATTCAGTTCTAAAGCTTTAAGTGAGGAAAAACGTAAAAGAATCATCTACAATTCGGCCTATTTTGGTCTTGCTTCTAGAGGAGTTATATTTCTGATCTTAGGCTTCTTTTCTATAAAAGCAGCTTATACATCAGATCCAAACAAAATAAAAACTACTGAAGAAGTATTCTCCTTTATAAAAGAATCTTCATACGGATCATGGTTGTTGGGAATTGTAGCTGCAGGATTAATATCCTACGCGATTTATACCTTTATGTTGGCAAAATATAGACGATTTAATTAATCTTCTTACTTTATTTTAGTGAACTTAATACCAAGTTCCTTTTCCAGTTCAAATATTTTTCTAGCTTCCTTAGGATTAACTAGAACTAGTGAAACTCCAGTATTTCCAGCACGAGCGGTTCTTCCACTTCTATGCGTGTAATAATCGGTTTGATCTGGTAATTGATAATGAACAACAAAAGCCAAATTATCTACATCTATACCACGTGCAGCAACATCTGTAGAAACCAATAATCGCAAGCTTTTATTTTTAAAAGCACGCATTACTTTATCTCTATCTTTTTGATGCATATCACCTTCCAATAAACCTACTTCATGATTTTTAGCATGCAGTTGCTTTACAAGGATCTTTGCCGCTGCTTTCGTTTTAGTGAAGATAATTCCTCTTTTTTTTCCTTGAGATTTAAGGAAAGCAGCTAAAGTGTCTAATTTATTATTATCGTCTCCAGAAACGTATTGATGGATAATTCCGGTATTTATAGAATCATTTTTATCTACAGAAATCCTTAATGCATCCTTAGATACATAATTCTCTATAATTTCATTTAACTCCTTAGGAATAGTAGCCGAAAATAACCAAATATTACGTTCACCTTTTGTTTTGCTTAAGATCTTCGTTAGATCATCCTTAAATCCCATGCTTAGCATTTCATCTGCTTCATCTAGCACCAATGTGCTAATTTTAGAAATATCTAAAGCCTTTCTATTCATAAGATCTATAAGTCTACCCGGTGTAGCAACTACTATATGGGTTGGTCTTTTTAATCTATTTATCTGGATATCTATCTTTTCACCTCCATAAACCGCTTCAGTAAAAACTTGTTCAGAATATTTAGTGAATTTAAATAGTTGTTTCGCAATTTGCTGTCCCAATTCTCTGGTTGGCGCTAAAACAAGTGCCTGAATATAATCCTTGTTAGTATCTACTCTTGCCAATAAGGGCAAACCGAAAGCAGCTGTTTTTCCAGTTCCTGTTTGCGCCTGACCTACAAAATCTATATTCTCTACAGATAATACAGGAATTGCCGCTGTTTGGATTTTAGTAGGGGTAATAATACCTAATTCTTTTAATCCCTTGTCAATATCTTTGGATACACCAATTGCCGTAAAACTCATAATTCTTATTTGAATTTGCAAAGATACCTTTTCTAAGTCAGAATCTGAATTGCTAAAGAGAAGTTATAATTAGTTAATTAATAGCTAAACCAATACAATAATTTGGCTCTAGGAATGGAAGTTCTTAATTTTCCTTACTAACCAAAAAATTTTATGAAATGTCATTACTAACTATAATACTAAACATCTTACTTCCACCTTTAGCTGTGTTTATGAAACATGGTTTAGGAACTACTTTTTTAATTAGTCTATTGCTAACTGCATTAGGATGGTTGCCTGGAGTAATTCATGCATTTTACGTGAATGGGAAGTAGATAAAAAAAGAGCCACTTATTTAAAATGTGGCTCTTTTTTATTTAATACAATTAATTTTCTGTTTTATCTTTCTCAGAGACTTTCTTTTCCCACTTCCAAGCACTTTCAAGAGCCTCGTCCAAACTGTGTTCAGATTTCCAATTAAGTCCTAATTCTGCTTTGTAAGTATCTGCATAAGCTGCAGTGATATCACCTTCTCTTCTATCAACTATTTTATAGGACAATTTTTTTCCAGTAGATCTCTCAAAAGATTCTATAACTTCTAATACAGAATTTCCTTTACCAGTTCCTAAATTAAAAACATCGTAATTTTTCTCTAAAGTGTCATCCAACAACTTTTTAAGTGCTGCCACATGAGCTTTGGCAAGATCCATTACATGTATATAATCTCTAATACAAGTTCCATCGCTAGTAGGATAATCATTTCCGAAAACTGAAAGTTGTTCTCTTTTCCCTATTGCAGTTTGGGTAATAAATGGAACTAAGTTTTGCGGAGTTCCTATAGGTAATTCACCAATCTCTGTACTTGGATGCGCTCCAATTGGATTAAAATATCTGAGAGAAATCGCTTTTAAATTTGGATATACTTTACAGGTGTCCATAATTATCTCCTCGCCTATCTGCTTAGTATTTCCATAAGGAGACATCGCTTTTTTCACCGGTGCATCTTCATTTATTGGTAAACTATCTGCCTGTCCATAAACGGTACAAGATGAACTAAAAATAAAGCTAGATTTTTGTTTTTTACTTAATTGTTGTAAAATATAAACTAGCGTAGATAAGTTGTTCTCGTAATATAATAAAGGATTCTCTACACTTTCACCCACTGCTTTAGATGCTGCAAAATGGATAACTCCAGATATATCCTGATGTTTTTCAAAAAAATCTATAACCTCTGGTTTATGCCGTAGATCTATATTTACAAATTCAGGGTTGATATCTGTAATTTTGGTGATACCTGCCAAAACATCTAAAGAGGAGTTGGACAAATTATCTACAATTACAACTTCAAATCCTTGTTGTTGTAAAGCAACAACTGTATGAGAGCCGATAAAACCAAGGCCTCCTGTAACTAAAATTTTAGATTTCATTTATAATTTTTCTAAGAGGCTGCAAATTACTTTAATTTGTAAAAAACGAAGTTACATATCGTAAATTATCGTCTAATTTTTAAAAAAGTTTAACAAGGAGCGCTTAGATTACTACTTATAAACTTGGGTTTTTATTCAAACTTTAATTTTAAAAATTATCTTTGAAAAAATTAATAAAATTGGAAAATTCAACGAAGATCAAGATTTTTAAAGGAGTAAGTATATTAGAAGCAGTCTCCTTTCTGCTACTGTTATTTATAGCAATGCCATTAAAGTATATGTTTAACTCTCCGGCTATGGTAGGTTTTGTAGGAATGGCTCACGGAATCCTATTTATATCTTATCTTGTGGGTGCGCTAGTGATGTACAGATTATTGAATTGGAAGCTTGCTACACTGTTTTTGGTAATAGTATGTTCTGTACTACCTTTTGGACCTTTTTATGTAGAAAAAAAGATATTATAATATGTTTGAAGATGTATTCGATTTAAAATCTGTTAGTTGCTTTCTTGAAGGCTACTTCATTAGTCAAGGTATGAATACTGAAGCTGCAGCATATTTGAATCTTGCTATAAATCTTGCAGCTCTTTTTGGAATGGTTCTTATTATAAATTACCTGTTAAGAAGGTTTGTGATAGAATCGTTTAAAGCATTTACCAATAAAACAAAAACTACTTTCGATGATTTCCTAATTAAAAGCAACTTCCCAAAATATGTAGGAAGAATTATACCTATTCTTCTTGTTTATGCAACCATCCCTACCATTTTAATTAATCATCAATATGTATTAAGTGGAGTTTTATTTGTTACCAACATCTACATTATAATTTTAGCTATTTGGATCTTCAGAAGTTTATTAAGAACGAGTAAGAATTATTTAAAAACAAGGGAGTCTTATTACGATAAACCTTTAGATAGTTACATCCAAGTACTCATGATCCTTATTTGGATGGTAGGTTTGATGTTTATTTTTTCTGAAATATTCAACAGATCGGTAATGAGTTTCGCGATTTCTTTAGGAGCAGCTTCAGCAGTTATCTTATTGATCTTTAAAGATACTATTATGGGTTTTGTAGCCTCTATTCAAGTTTCTGTAAACGATATTGTACGTATCGGAGATTGGATTACCTTCAGTAAATATGGAGCAGATGGTGATGTTACAGAAATAAACCTTGCAACAGTGCGCGTTCAGAATTTTGATAACACATTTACAACCATTCCAACCTATAGTTTAATTGCCGATTCATTTCAAAACTGGCGTGGAATGCAGGAATCACCTGGTAGAAGAATAAAACGAGCCATCAATATCAAGCAAAATTCTGTGAAATTTGTGACTTCGAAAGATCTCGAAAAATTTAAGGAGATCAGTCTTATTGAGCCATATATAGTACATAGACAAAAGGAAGTAGACAAATATAACAGAACAAATCAAATCAATACTGCCCTTCCTTTAAACGGAAGAAATCAAACTAACCTTGGGATCTTTAGAAAATATGCGGATGCGTATTTACATAACCATCCTGCCATAAATAAGGAACTTTATCTAATGGTTAGGCATTTAGCCCCAACCCCTCAAGGAATTCCACTAGAGATCTTATGCTTTAGTAAGGATAAACGCTGGGAGAATTACGAGTATATTGCAGCAGATATTTTTGATCATCTAATTGCCGCATTGCCCTATTTCGATCTAAAACTATTTGAATCTCCTTCTGGAGACGATTTTAAGGATCTAGCGGTTAGGATAAATAATTCTGATGTTAACCAATAAATTTCGATTAAATTAACCCCATAAAACATATACAAAAAAAATGAAATTAAAACCTTTTCTACAAGGCTTTGGCCTCTTTGCTGTGCTATTAACATTAATCCCACTTGCTGCAGCAGATTTCTGGTGGATTAGAATGTTCGATTTTCCTCACATCCAACTTACTATTTTAACCTTTGTTGCAATTGTAGTTTATTTTATAGAGTTTGATATTAAGTGGGCAGAAGATTATTTATTTGTGACTGTTTTAGTGATGTGTTTTAGCTTTCAGATGTATAAGATCTTTCCATATTTGCCACATGGAAAACACGAAGTAGAGCAAGCTTCAGAAAATATAGACCAAGCAGATGTTTTAAAGTTTTATGCGGCTAATGTTTTACAAAAGAACACTAATCCAGCTCTTTTGATCAAAGAGATTGAAGAGAAGGATCCAGATATTTTATTGCTTACAGAAACAAATACACGATGGATGAATGATGTGCATGACGCGGTGGAAAAATATCCTTATCGAGTAGAAGTGCCAATAAACAATACCTACGGAATGCTACTTTATTCAAAATTTGAAATGAAGAATCCGCAGAAAAGATTTTTGGTAGATGATAGCATTCCATCTATCCATACCATTCTAGTGCTAAGATCTGGGAAAGAAATCATGCTACATGCCATTCATCCTACCCCACCAATGCCTCAGGAAAATCCAACCTCTACAGATAGAGATGCAGAAATGCTCATGGTTGCTAAAATGGCTTTGGAAAGAGATCTACCAACCATCGTTGCAGGAGATTTTAATGATGTTGCTTGGTCTGCAAGTTCTACCCTATTTAAGGACGTTAGCTCCTTGTTAGATATTAGAAAAGGGAGAGGTTTTTATAATTCCTTTAATGCGACTAGCTTTATTTTGAAATGGCCTTTAGATCACTTTTTTGTTTCTGAAGAGTTTAGATTAGTTGAAGTTAAAACAGGGGAAAATATAGATTCAGATCACTTTCCTTTTTTTGTTAGCTTAAGTTTGGAACCGGAAAAAGCAGCAGACCAAAAGATTGAAGGTCCTACAAAAAAGCAATTGGAAAAAGCTAATAAACAAATTGCTGAAGCTAAGAAAGAACAAAAAGAAAAGAAGGCAAAAGGAGAATAATAAGCATAATAAAACACTGTTTAATAGGTGTTTAAAGGTTAAAATCTTAACTAAAAGTTTAATTAATTAAACTCTAACATTTGTTTAATATAATTCACTTACAAATTTAATTATATTTCATAAAATTAAATTTATGCAGGACGCTTCACAAGATCAAATAAGTATAGGAGAATCATTCAATGAATTTTACAACGGATTCATAGATCAGCTTCCAGGAATTGGACTAGGCTTGTTAATTATCATATTAGGAGTATTAATAGGAACATTAATTGGAAATTTTGCGAGACAACGAATTTCCAAGCAGACCAATGATCCTTTAATGAGCAGGTTTCTCGGGAAAACCATTAAAATAATTGCCCTTATAATTGCTATAATGTTGGCTTTAAAAGCAGCAGGTTTAGGTGGAATAGCAACAGCAATCCTTACAGCAGCGGGTGCGAGTGCCGTTGTACTTGGTTTCGCTTTTAAAGATATTGGAGAGAATTTTATTGCCGGGATCATTCTTGCATTTAATAGACCTTTTAATGTGAATGACACCATAGAAATAGGTGACAACTTCGGAAAAGTAAAAGCCTTAGAATTTAGATATACAAAATTGAAGACCTTCGATGGAAAGGATGTTTATATTCCAAATAGTGACGTTTTAACTACACCTGTTACCAATTATACCGAAGATGGATTCTTTAGATGGAGTTTCGTAATTGGAATTGCTTATGAAGATAACATTGAAGGAGCTAAGAAAACAGTAATGAAAGCCTTAAGAGAACAACCAGATGTTATTGAGGATGATGAGCATCAGAATTTTGTTATTGAAGACGAATTAGCTACAAGCACGGTTAATTTAAAAGTTTTCTTCTGGGTAGATACTACCGATTTTAGAAGAATGGCACTAATAACTAAAGGAAATGTAGTAAGAGCGGTTAAAGAAGCTTTAGAGGATAATGGATATTATATGCCAGCAGATATTCAAGAGATTAAAATATATGGAGGAAATAAGGATGTAGATCTACCAATTAGATTATCCGCCCCACAACAAAAAATAATTGAAGACAAAAAAGTTTAATCTTTAAGTCTGTCTCGTACGAATTCTATCTCAGATTTTCCATGAGCTTTAGGTTTGCCATTGTTATCTAAACTAACCATTACTATATTCTCTATAGTAATTATAGTTTCTCTTGTCATTTTGTTTCTTACTTCACACCTCAAAGTTAAAGATGCATTTCCAAATTTAACTACATCAATTCCTATCTCAATAATATCCCCCTGTATGGCAGAGCTCTTAAAATCTATTTCACTCATGAATTTGGTTACCACCTTAGGATTTTCTAATTGAATTATTGAATAAAGGGCACATTCTTCATCTATCCATTCCAATAATCTTCCTCCAAATAATGAAGCATTTGGATTAAGGTCTTGTGGTTTTACCCATTTTCTTGTATGAAATCTCATTTATTATATTTATTAGAATCATAAAATTAAGGTTTCTGACTAATTAACCAAAGTTTTGCATCTTCTAATATTTCTGAATGGTCAAAAGCTAGGGAAGGTAGCTCCTTTAGATCGAACCATTTTGCTTCCAAAGCATCATCTGCCGCTTTTACCTCTTGTTGTTGGGTTATGGCTATAAACGCGATCGAAATTGTTCTTCCTCTAGGATCACGATCTACTTCTCCATAGGTTTTTAGTTGAATTAAGGTATTTATTTTTAAACCGGTTTCTTCTTCTAATTCACGTTTTGCACCATATTCTAGATTTTCATCTTTCTCTAAAAAACCTCCTGGGATTGCCCATTTATTTTCAAAAGGATCGTTCTTTCTTTTAATAAGAAGCACCTTAGGTTTATTATTCTGATTATTAAGAACTACAGCATCTACAGTAACAGCAATTTCTTGTTTCATTAAAATTTATGGATATAAACCGTTTTTCTATTCATAAATTCATGGATCCCATGAATGGAAAGTTCTCTTCCATAACCAGAAGTTTTAGTTCCTCCAAACGGAAGTCTGGGATCACTTTTCACTAATTCATTTATAAAAACTGCACCATCATCAAAGTGTGAAACTATTTTTTCTGCCATATCTAGATCTTCAGTAAAAACAGAAACACCAAGTCCAAAAGCAGATGAATTTACCAGAGATATCGCTTCTTCTGTATCTTTAAAATTTGTCACAGATAATAATGGCCCAAAAGTTTCCTCCTTAAAGATCGTCATGTCCATAGAAACATTTGTGACTATTGTAGGTTCAAAATAATTTCCATTTCTTTTTCCTCCAAGCAGGATCTTAGCCCCTTGTTTCACAGATTCTTTTAACTGCTTTTCTAGATCTTCCGCTAGATCTTCTCTCGCCAATACTCCCACATAGGTGTTTTCCTCCATAGGATCACCACTTTTTAATTCTCTTACCTTTTTGGATAATAGAGCAAGGAAATCTTCTGCAATTTCTTCCTGAAGTAAAAGCCTTTTACCGGCAATGCAGCTTTGTCCAGTATTCTGATATCTTGCCTGCACGCATACATCGACAGTTTTTTCAAGATTTGCATCCTCAAAGACCACTAGCGCATTGCTACCACCCAATTCTAGAACTGTCTTCTTGATCTCCTCCCCTGCTACTGAAGCTATTGCACTTCCAGCCGGTTTACTACCAGTTAAAGTAACCGCTTTAATTCTTGGATCTCGAATAATTTCTTCTACCTTATCACTGCCAATGGCTAGATTTTGAAAACAGCCTTTTGGAAATCCTGCTCTTTCAAATATTTTCTGAATATTCTCTGCAGATTGCATTACGTTGCTTGCATGCTTTAATATCCCAATATTACCTGCCATAAGCGCGGGAGCTGCAAACCTAAATACTTGCCAAAATGGATAATTCCATGGCATCACTGCAAGCACAACGCCTATTGGTTCATAAGCCACATAGCTCTTATTTGCGTCTGTCTTAATAACTTCATTAGATAATTGCTTTTCTGCATTTTCTGCATAATACCTACATACCCAAGCACATTTTTCAACTTCAGCCAAGGCTTGCGAAATAGGTTTACCCATTTCTTGTGTTATGGTCTTAGCATATTCTGCCTTATTTTTCTCCAATTCTTTTGCAGCAGCTAACATTAATTTAGATCGCTCGGAAAAAGTTGTTTTTCTCCAGGTTTTAAATCTATCTTGTGCTAATGCTAAAGCATCATTTATTTCCTTTTTCGATAATTCCTTGATGCTAGCGATTTCTTCCCCGTTATATGGATTTTTTGAAATGATCATAATTTTGATTGAATTTTCTTAAAGGTAAAAATTAGGAGATAAACGCTCGGGACGATTAAGACACTTTTAACTGTAGTTTACCTGTTTATAAATCGGTTTAAAAGTTACTTCCAATCAATCAAAACAAGCTTTAATATTTATTAAATTTAAGAAACTCCACACCTATGAATCAGCGAGAAAATGATTTGCTTGAGCTTAGACCAGAAATTCCTTCGGCAAGAGTTTCAGATAATATGAGTCTTGATGAGCAATTCCAGAACAAAACCCTCCGCCCTGTTGTTAAACTTCAAAATGAGCTTCTAGTTGAAGTTTTTAAAAATTACATCAAGAAGTACAAAAATGGGTATTATTCATTTTCGGTAGAAAAGAAATTAAGTTTTATTGAAAATGCCATTCAACGAGACATTAAATTCAGAAACAGCCTAAAAGGAATAATCATTGGCCAATTTACGGTTGCAGAGTATTTGATTTATATCGATAATTCTTCAGCATTAAATAAACGAATGATGAATATTGTAAAAGAACGTATGTTCAGCAATATTCAATTATTGGAACACGAAGTAGCTTGCTAACATATTTTGATAAAATTGTTGCTTTAATAAAACATTTTTTATCAAATAATTTTAGGTAATCAATAGACTTATATCCGTAAAACATAGGGCTACAGACTCCTTTTGTGGCAAAAATATAATTCATTTCTAAATTATTAATATTTTCCAAAAAATTCTTTCATGAACGAAGTGTTGCCTATTTTTATGAAAATTAAAGGATATGGTACCAAATAAAACTGAATTGTTTAATCATTGTTTAGATGCAATAAATAAGCAAATAGCGCGATACAAAGATGAAATGGATACTATTAAAGAATCTATGGTAGCCAATGATGTTCATACAGATTATGATGAAGAAGGAAGTAAGGGTGAGCTTCTTGGAGATTTTGAGAAGTATGCCAAATATTTAGATACCGCCCAAAATATGAAACTTACCTTGAATAAGGTAGATCGTGATCATTATAGTGAAATCGTTAAATTTGGAAGCATAATAGAAACCGAAAAGAGTTTCTATTTTATTGCTTGTGGATTAGGTAATATAAAAATGGATGATGGCAGTTTGGTGCATGTAATTTCTACTGAAGCTCCTATTTACGAAAAACTAAAAGGCAAAAAAGCCGGAGATAGTTTTACAATAAATGAACATGATATTAAGATCTTAGAGGTGCGATAACTATTCTGGATATTCTACTCGTAAGTGAAAAATGTTCTTTAATTTTTGTTTCAGAACCTTTTTAATAAGCTGAATTTCTTTAAATGTAATATTGGCATTTAGGAATTGAGAATCGTCCATTTGCTTGCTTATTATTTTTTCTACGAAATCGTCGATCTTGGCAGTGGTTGGCTCTTTCAAACTTTTACTAGCAGCCTCTACGCTATCACACATCATTAAAATAGCTGTTTCTTTACTAAATGGAATTGGTCCCGGATATCTAAAATCTCTAGCCGACACTTTTTCATTCATCTCCTTTTCTTTCATGTAAAAGAAATATACCATGGTAGTACCATGATGGGTTCTAATAAAATCTATTACCCTGTCTGGAAGGTTATTTTTTCTGGCAATTTCTATCCCATGAATAACGTGGTTTATTATAACTTCTGCGCTTTCTGCCGGCGATAGCTCATCATGAGAATTTACAGAACTGGTTTGATTCTCAGAAAAATAAGTTGGATTCTCCATCTTTCCAATATCATGATATAAGGCTCCTACCCTAGCCAACATAGCATTAGCACCAATTTCATTTGCTGCAGCTTCAGCCAAATTTGCAACATTTAAAGAATGATGAAAGGTTCCAGGAGCTTTTTCTGCCAGCTCCTTTAATAGTTTCGAATTAGTATCAGATAATTCTAATAAAGACATATCAGAAACCAATCCGAAGAGTTTTTCATAGATATAAATAAGTGGCTGTACAAAAAGTGTCGCAAGTCCTCCTAAAATAAAAGTGAGGAACATCTCTGAATTTAGATCTTGAATATTCCCTTCCTGGATAATCGTAAAAGCAAAATATACTAAGATGTAAATAAAGGTGATCTGCCCAACAGAGATAAATAGATTAGCCCTTTTATACAATTCTGATAGAGTAAGTATGGTAACGATCCCTGCAATGATCTGCAGGAACATATACTCGTAACTATTTGGTACTACAAATCCTAGAATAAGCACGGTAATAACATGCGTGAACAATCCTAGTCTGGAATCGAAAAAAGCTTTTAGAGTTAACGGCAAAATGCATAAGGGAACGATGTACACGTATTTAGCATCGAACCTTACTATTAAAGTGGTTAGGAAAACCATTAGTAAGAGGTTGAAAAAAATAAAAGAAACCTTTACATTATTATCAAAAATATCTCGCCTATTTCTTCTAATGAATAATAAAAGCATAAGTAAAGCGAGACAAACTAAAATGCTATAGCCAAAAAGAATCCAATTATAGCTGGAGTCACTCCATACCTGAGATTCATATTCAGCCTTTAATGAGGTTAAAATATCTAGTGTTTCCCCTTCTACAATTTCCCCTTTAGATATTATAATTGTGCCGCGTTCTATGCTTCCTCTTGTATAGGAAATAGCATTTAATTTACCATCTAATTCTTTTTGAGTTAAGGCCGAATCGAAGGTAACATTGGGTTTTATAATGTTGTAGAACAGTTCTAAGAGATCTGGCTTAAATGCGGAAAGCTTATTCGAATTTATTTGAACATTTAAATATTGCCGTATTTCGTCTTGAAGCAATATCTTATCATAGTTAATTTCAAAGGCTTCATTTCCTCTTTTTAAATAAATGAGCTTATTAATATCTGCAGGTTTTGGTTCCTGTAATATCCCGTTTTCATAAATTCTATCGAGAGTTCTGTCGATAAATACAGAAAATTGTCGTTTTCTATTTTCAAGTATACTATCTGGAAATATTTTAATTAATTGCTCAGGAACCTTAGATTTTACTTGTTTTACAACATCATCATTAAAGTTGTAATATGGAATATGATTGCTATTTATCTGAAGCTTTTCTTTTACAATTTCTTCATCGGCCTTTAATATTGCAAAATCGAAAGGAGCGTATAAGTTTTCATATTGCCATGGTTTCCCCTTGGTAATTTCATATTTAAATTTCCCTGCTTTGGGTAATAAGTAAACAATTAGAACAGCAGTAATTATAAATAGGAAGATCTTATAGAATAATGCTTGATTTTTATAGAAGTTATTTACGAAATTGTTCATGTAAGTAGATAGTATTATCCAAATGTAGTAAAAAAACATGGTGCACTTAGAAGCCTTGGTTTGTTCTTTATAAAATCACTAAATTCGCATCAAGAGAAATTAAAATTTTAAGCTATGAATAAAGAAGTTGTTATTGTAAGCGCTGCTAGAACACCAATTGGTAGTTTTTTAGGAGGTCTTTCTACAGTACCTGCAACAAAATTGGGATCTATCGCAATTCAAGGAGCCTTAAATAAAATAGGATTAAAACCAGAAATGGTGGATGAGGTATTAATGGGTAACGTGGTACAAGCTGGAGTAGGACAAGCTCCTGCTAGACAGGCCGCATTAGGAGCAGGTATACCAGATACAGTTCCATGTACTACCATAAATAAAGTTTGCGCTAGTGGAATGAAAGCCGTTATGCAAGGTGCACAGGCAATCATGTTAGGAGATGCAGAAATTGTGGTAGCAGGAGGAATGGAAAATATGAGTTTGATCCCTCATTATCTATACCTTAGAAATGGTCAAAAATTTGGGCCAGCTACTATGATAGATGGAATGCAAAAAGATGGTCTTGTTGATGCTTATGATCATAATGCTATGGGTACTTGTGCAGATCTTTGTGCTACCGAACATGGTTTTACAAGAGAAGATCAAGATGCCTTTGCTATTCAATCTTATGAGCGATCTGCTAATGCATGGAAAGAAGGAAAATTTGAAAATGAAGTAGTTCCAGTTGAAGTTCCGCAAAGAAAAGGAGATCCAATAGTTATAAGTGAAGATGAAGAGTATAAGAATGTAAGAATGGATAAAATTTCTTCTTTACGTCCTGCCTTTTCAAAAGACGGAACTGTAACTGCTGCTAATGCATCCACAATTAATGATGGTGCCGGTGCTGTAGTTCTAATGAGTCGTGAAAAAGCAAATGAATTAGGATTTAAGGTTTTAGCTAGTATTAAAAGTTTTGCTGATGCAGCTCATGAACCAAAACGATTCACCACTGCCCCATCTAAAGCATTACCAAAGGCATTAGCAAAAGCAGGGATGACCAAGGAGGATATAGATTTTTTCGAATTCAACGAAGCTTTTGCTGTAGTTGGATTGGCTAACATGAAATTATTAGGTCTAACAGACAAGAACACCAATGTTAATGGAGGAGCTGTTTCTTTAGGACACCCCTTAGGATGTTCTGGAGTTAGAATTATTATCACTTTATTAAATGTATTAGAGCAAAACAATGCCAAGACTGGAGCTGCAACTATCTGTAATGGTGGTGGTGGTGCCTCTTCAATTGTTATCCAAAGAGACTAAGTTAAATTAGCAAGTTAAAATTAATGCAATACGGAATATGCAACTTAAGCATGGTGCCAGTTAGAAGTCAACCGGCCGATGTTTCAGAAATGGTTACCCAGATTCTATATGGGGATCATTTTAAAATTCTAGAAGAACGTGGTAAATGGAGCCGAATTCGTATTGCATTCGATTCTTATGAGGGTTGGGTAGATAACAGGCAATTTTTTAAATTAGACGAATCTCAGTATTTTGAATTGGATGCTGAAGAGAGAATTTTTTCTTCAAATATCATTGAGTATCTAACCGATGCCTCTGGAAACCTAACTGCAATCCCAATGGGTGCTACTTTAAATAGCAATACCCTACTTACAAATTCCTTTGATGGTGCATATATTACTGGTATAAAAGAAAAGATAAATCTTGTAGAAACCGCCCTTCTCTATTTTAATACTCCATATATGTGGGGTGGAAAAACACCTTTTGGAATAGATTGTAGCGGGTTAACGCAAATGGTCTATATGATTAATGGATATTCTTTACTAAGAGATGCTGCACAGCAAGCCACTCAAGGAGAAGCTTTAAGTTTTATTGAAGAAAGTGAACCAGGAGATCTGGCCTTTTTTGATAATGCTGAAGGTGTCATTACTCACGTGGGTATTATCATGCAAGATAATTATATAATACATGTAAATGGCAAGGTTAGAATTGATAGAATTGACCATTCCGGAATATTTAATACTGAATTAAAAAGGCATACCCATCAATTAAGGGTGATCAAAAAAATTATATAATATATTAATCGATATTAAAAAAGGCTATCATTTCTGACAGCCTTTTTTAATAATTTATAATCTTAAACTCTTATTTTTGTTCCTTAGCTGTAATTTTAGCTTGAAGAGCATCAGCCTTTTCAGTTTCTCCTAATTGGTAATAGATGTTCATTGAAGTGCGAATTGCTTCCACGTTTTCAGCATCGTTTTCCATTACAGTAATTAAGTAAGGGAGTGCTTCGCGATAAATGTTTTTACGATCTTGCGCTAACTCATCATATTTCTTAGTATCTGCTTTACTCATTCCAAGCTTGTTCATTTCTTCAACGATCTTAGCTTCTTTAGAAAGAATAGCAGCTGCAATATTTAAACGAGCTTCGGTCATTTTAGGATCTATTTCTAAAGCTTTTTCGTAGTAAGAAACAGCTCCTTCGTTATCGCCCATTTCAAAAGCAGTAACACCTAGATTATAATATAAAGTTGCATTATTAGGATCTTTTGCAACTATAGCTTCCATAAGCTCTTTATATTTATCTTTTTTACCCATTTTGTAATACATATCAGCTTCAGTTTGTAATAAACTAGCATCATCTGGATTGGCTTTTTGTGCCTCTTTTAAAGCACTCACAGCCTCATCTTCTCTACCTTGCTCAATATATATTAGAGCGATATTCTTAGTGATCTCACCAGATTTTGAAGGTTCTACTCTATCTTGAGGCTTAATATAATCTCCAGTTTTCACCATAAGATCACGCTCAACTTTTGACATTACTTCTTCTTCACCCGTAGATTTGTTTATTGCAACATATTGAGTTTCGATTCCTGTAAATCCAAGATCTTTAAGGTTCTCATAATACTTAAGTGCAGTATCATAATCTTTAGCGGTAACTGCGTTAGAAGCGGCATAATATAAGTAAACCGTATCCTTTTCATTTAACTGATAGCCAGCATACAATTTTTTTGCTGCTTCAGAATAATTCTCAGCATTCTGATCTTTGATAGCACTTTGAATTAAACTATTTGTTACATTATCTATACCTGTTTTGGCATCTTCGTTTCCTAATTCTTTAGCTTTTTTGAAAGCTTCTGAAGCCAACATAAGATCTGCAACAGAAGTTCCCTCACCTGTACCCAAATATGCTTTTCCTTTGTACAAGTAAAACTCTGCCTTTAAATTATCATTTGCTTCTCCTAATAAGGACTCAGCTTGCGTTAAAAAAGTTTTTGCTTCAGCATAACTTCCTTTATCGATTGCCTTTCCAGCGTCACGCACTTCTTTCTTTTGTGCAATTGCTACTACAGATAGTAATGATAATCCTATTGTTATAACATTCTTTTTCATTCTAAATTTGGTTTTTGTTTGTTTATTCTTCATTACTATCAGCAAATGTTGTGCCATCAGAATTTTCGTCAATGTTATCAGGGTCTACTGCCTCATCTAACACTTCTTCTACTTCCTCATCTTGCATAACTTTTGCTACCGCAGCAATAGCATCGTTGTTCTTTAAATTAATAAGTCGAACTCCTTGTGTAGCTCTACCCATCACTCGTAAATTTTCAACACCCATTCTAATGGCTAGGCCTGATCTATTGATAATCATTAGGTCATCGCTGTCGGTTACGTTCTTAATCGCAACTAATTCACCAGTCTTGTCTGTGATGGAAATTGTTTTTACACCTTTTCCTCCACGGTTTGTAATTCTATAATCATCTAATGGCGAACGCTTACCATAACCATTGGCAGATACTACCAAAATGTCAGTTTCCATATCATCTACTGCGATCATCCCAACAACCTCATCTTGATCATTAGCTAAAGTAATTCCACGAACCCCTGAGGCATTTCTACCCATTGGTCTGGTTTTTTCTTCCTCAAATCTAATTGCCTTACCACTTTTTATTGCAAGCATAACTTGACTTTTTCCTGTGGTTAGCTTAGCTTCTAACAATTCATCATCTTCACGAATAGTAATGGCGTTTATACCATTTATTCTTGGCCTTGAGTATTGTTCTAAAGCAGTTTTCTTAACCTGACCTTTTTTAGTGGCCATAATAACGAAATGATTATTGATATATTCTTCGTCTTTAAGATCTTGAGTACATATAAAAGCCTTCACTTTATCATCTGGCTCAATATTGATCAAGTTTTGAATTGCTCTACCTTTTGAGGTCTTGCTTCCTTCGGGAATTTCATAAACTCGCATCCAGAAACATTTACCTTTTTGCGTAAAGAACAACATGTATTGGTGGTTAGTCCCAGAGAAAAGATGTTCTAAGAAATCTTCACTTCTTGTTGTAGATCCTTTTTGTCCAACTCCACCTCTATTTTGTGTCTTATATTCTGTAAGTGAAGTTCTCTTAATATATCCTGCATGAGAAATGGTTATTACCACTTGCTCATCTGGGATCATATCTTCTATACTTAGATCTCCTCCTGCATATTCTATAACAGACCTGCGTTCATCTCCGTATTTGTTCTTGATTTCCAACAATTCGTCAGTAATAACCTGCATACGACGTTCTTTTCTATCAAGAATATCCTTAAGATCTTCAATAGTTTTTAATATCTCATCATACTCTGAACGTAACTTGTCCTGCTCAAGACCAGTTAATTGTCTCAATCGCATTTCTACAATTGCCTTGGCCTGAACTTCTGAAAGATTGAATCGCTCTATTAATTTAGAACGAGCTTCATCCCCATTACTGGAAGCACGAATTAAAGCAATTACTTCATCTATATTATCTGAAGCAATGATCAATCCTTCTAAAATATGTGCTCTTTCTTCAGCTTTACGTAATTCGTATTGAGTACGTCTTACAACAACTTCATGACGGTGATCCACAAAATGACGGATCATGTCCTTTAAGTTTAACATTTCAGGACGCCCTTTAACAAGTGCAATATTGTTCACACTAAAACTTGTTTGAAGCGCTGTATGTTTAAATAGTGTATTTAATACGATGTTTGGAATAGCATCTCGTTTAAGTATGTATACGATGCGCATTCCATTTCTGTCAGATTCATCACGTATGGTTGCAATTCCGTCTATTTTCTTTTCATTAACTAGATCGGCAGTTTTCTTGATCATGTCTGCCTTATTAACTTGGTAAGGAATTTCTGTAACAATAATTGCTTCTCTTCCACCTACTTCTTCCAAACTGGATTTAGCACGCATCATTACTCTACCTCTTCCGGTTTTAAAAGCTTCTCTTACTCCATCATAACCATAGATTATCCCACCAGTAGGAAAATCGGGAGCTTTTATATGTGTAATTAGCTCGTCTATATCTATGTCATTATTTTCAATGTACGCAATGGTACCATCAATAACTTCAGAAATATTATGAGGTGGCATATTGGTTGCCATCCCTACTGCAATTCCACTTGCACCATTTATTAAAAGGTTAGGAACACGAGTAGGCAGTACAGTTGGTTCTTCTAAGGTATCATCAAAGTTTAAACGATGATCTACTGTTTCCTTGTCAATATCAGCTAACATGTCCTCGGCCATCTTGCGCATTCTGGCCTCTGTATATCGCATCGCAGCTGGACTATCCCCATCTACAGATCCAAAGTTACCTTGACCATCTACAAGCATATAACGCAAGCTCCATTCCTGAGCCATACGCACCATAGCATCGTATACAGAAGTATCTCCGTGTGGGTGATACTTACCTAATACTTCCCCAACAATTCTAGCAGATTTCTTGTGAGCACCGGTAGCTCTAATACCTAATTCATGCATCCCGAATAAAACCCTTCTATGTACAGGTTTTAATCCGTCACGAACATCAGGTAGCGCACGTGACACAATGACCGACATCGAATAATCGATATAAGCCGATTTCATTTCATCTTCAATGTTGATAGGAATTAACTTTTCTCCTTCAGCCATATTAAATAGTTTAATTTAGTTTCAAAATATAACGTGCCAATTTACGGTTTTTGCAGTTGTTTTTCGTGGTATGGGCACGGGTTTGTCCAAATTTTATTAACAAATATTTAGCGAGGCTTCGTTAATAAGTTACTTATCTTATATTTTGATTATTAAAAGTAATTTTGTCAATTAGCTAACGACACATTAATAGGTACAATTTTTGAATCTACCCAATAAGTGTTAATAATAAATTTAGAGAAAGGAAACTAAGATGGATGATAATTTTTCTCCCAAAGTAAAGGATGTTATAGCCTATAGCAAGGAAGAAGCTTTAAGGCTTGGACACGACTTTATCGGTACAGAACATTTAATGCTAGGGTTGTTGAGAGATGGAGATGGTAAAGCCATTAACATCCTTAATGCCTTGGACATAGACTTGAGTCATTTAAGACGAAAGGTCGAAATATTAAGCCCTGCGAACCCAGAATCATTAGGTATTTCTAATGAAAAAAAGAATTTGCACCTTACTAGACAAGCTGAAAGAGCTTTAAAGACCACTTTCTTAGAGGCCAAACTTTTTCAGAGTACTTCTATTAATACAGCGCATCTTTTGCTTTGTATTTTAAGAAATGAAAACGATCCTACTACCAAACTATTAAATAAACTGAAGATAGATTATGATGGGGTTAAAGATCAATTTAAATATATGATTACAAACGACGATGATTATTTAGAAGCTCCAAGAGCAGAATCTTTCTCAGACGAAGATGCTGCCAGTGACGATACTACTAAAGACAACCCTTTTTCGAATACAGGAAAGACCAATAAAAAATCTAAAACTCCGGTGTTAGATAATTTTGGACGGGATCTTACTGCCATGGCAGAAATAGATAAATTAGATCCTGTGGTTGGACGTGAAAAAGAAATTGAACGTGTAAGCCAGATCCTTAGTAGGCGGAAGAAGAATAATCCTCTACTAATAGGAGAACCAGGAGTTGGGAAATCTGCTATTGCAGAGGGTCTAGCTTTAAGGATAGTTCAAAGAAAGGTTTCAAGAATACTCTTTGATAAACGCGTGGTAACCTTAGATCTTGCTAGTTTAGTTGCGGGCACTAAATATCGCGGACAGTTTGAGGAGCGAATGAAAGCTGTAATGAATGAACTTGAAAAGAATGATGATATTATTCTTTTTATAGATGAGATCCACACTATAGTTGGTGCCGGCGGTGCTACTGGAAGTTTAGACGCCAGTAACATGTTTAAACCTGCTTTAGCTAGAGGAGAGATACAATGTATTGGTGCTACCACACTCGATGAGTACAGGCAGTATATAGAAAAAGATGGAGCCTTAGAACGAAGATTCCAAAAAGTAATCGTAGAACCTACCACCATTGACGAAACTTTAGAGATCTTAAACAATATAAAAGGTAAATATGAAGAACATCATAATGTTAACTATACACCAGAAGCAATAGATGCGTGTGTAAAGTTAACTGCCAGATATATCACAGATAGATTTCTTCCAGATAAAGCTATAGATGCTTTAGATGAAGCTGGTGCTCGTGTTCATATAACAAATATCGAAGTTCCTAAGCAGATTTTGGATCTCGAACAAAAATTAGAAGCTGTTCGAGAAAATAAGAACGCTGTTGTTAAGAAACAGAAATATGAAGAAGCTGCAAAGCTTCGTGATGACGAAAAGAATCTTGAAAAACAATTAAGTGTAGCCCAAGAGAAATGGGACGAAGAATCTAAGAAACATAAGGAAACGGTAACTGAAGAACATGTAGCCGATGTTGTATCTATGATGACTGGAGTTCCTGTAAATAGAATTGCTCAAACTGAGATCATTAAATTGGCAGAATTGCCAAACAGGATCAAAGGAAAAGTGATTGGTCAAGATGATGCCGTAAACAAAGTAGTAAAGGCCATTCAGAGAAATAGAGCTGGACTTAAAGATCCTAATAAACCAATTGGATCATTTATATTCTTAGGTCAAACTGGAGTTGGTAAAACTCAATTAGCAAAAGTTCTTGCAAAACAATTATTCGACAATGAAGACACTCTTATCAGGATCGATATGAGTGAGTATATGGAGAAATTCGCTATTTCAAGATTGATTGGTGCTCCTCCAGGATATATTGGATACGAAGAAGGTGGACAATTAACAGAGAAAGTTAGACGCAAGCCTTATGCAGTGATCCTGTTAGATGAAGTGGAAAAGGCACATCCAGATGTTTTTAATATGTTATTACAAGTATTGGATGATGGTTATTTAACCGATAGCTTAGGTAGAAAAATAGATTTTAGAAATACTATAATTATCATGACCTCAAATATTGGGTCACGAAAGTTAAAGGATTTTGGACAAGGCGTTGGTTTTGGAACTGCAGCTCAAAAATCTCAGATAGATGATAATGCAAGAAGCGTTATAGAAAGTGCTCTTAAAAAAGCATTTGCACCAGAGTTCTTAAATAGAATAGATGATGTAGTAATCTTTAATTCATTAGACAGAGATGATATCCACAAGATTATAGATATCGAATTAGAAAAATTATATACTCGTATAGGATTAATTGGATATACATTGAAGTTGAGCGATAGCGCTAAAGATTATATTGCAGACAAAGGTTTCGATAAAGATTTTGGAGCTAGACCTTTAAACAGAGCAATTCAGAAATATATTGAAGATGCTTTAGCTGAAGAGATCATTACTGCTCACTTAACCGAAGGAGATACCATTTACATGGATCTTGATGACGCTAAGGAAAAGCTCACTATTAGAATTGAAAAAGCTAAAGAGAAAAAAGAGGTATAATTTTAGAAAAATACTCAAATAAGGATCTGCTATTAAATTAATTTTAATAGCAGATTTTTTCTTTAAACGCTCCCTCATAACCTTCATTTATTAAGAGAACTCTTTTTATATATCTAATAATCATACAGTTTTAACTAGATGTTGTGGAAACTAAAAAAGATTTGCTCTTTATACTGAATTTCTTACATTTGGGTTTATATTTTTCCCTGATAATATATGTTTAAATCTGCTTTGAATCTTGAGTTCGGAAAAGTTACCATTTTAAATAACATTCTTATTGCCGAATTAAATGAAGGAATTTTACTTGATATTTCCCATAATAGAGAGTTATTAAAAATTGGTCGTGAAACGTTCAATAATGAAGCTTACGGCTATATTTCAAACAGAACCAACTCCTATTCCGTAAATCCGATGATCCATTTAGAATCTGCAAATGTGGAAAATTTAGCAGCAATTGCCGTGGTATCCACCAATACAATTGTTAAGCAAAATACCATCATAGAAAAACAATTCTTCAGACATAGTAGATCTTTTGAGGTTTTCGAAACCTTGGAAGAAGCAATCCATTGGATGGAAAACCAGTTAAAACTAGTCAAATAATAAGCTTTGATCAATTTCAAATTCATTAAGAAAATTCTTTGCGGCTTTAATATGAACTGACATTATTTGATCTTCCAATAAAACTGGCACCACAGTTCTAAAATTCATAATTACTTCTTGTAAAAATGGAGATGTTTTTTTAGGTTCTCTAAAATGTATAGCTTGTGAAGCATTAAAAAGTTCTATTGCAAGAATTGTTGAAATGTTATCTATAACCTTCAATAATTTAGTGGCACCATTAGAACCCATACTCACGTGATCTTCTTGTCCATTTGAAGATACAATAGAATCGACACTCGCTGGAGTTGCATATTGCTTATTCTGACTTACTATACTTGCTGCTGTATATTGAGGGATCATGAAGCCGCTATTTAAACCTGGGTTTTCTACCAAAAATGTTGGTAAACCTCTAAGTCCAGAGACTAATTGATATATTCTGCGTTCTGAGATATTCCCTATTTCTGCCATAGCAATAGCTAAATAATCTAATGCTAGAGCCAGTGGTTGTCCATGAAAATTACCGCCGGAGATTATTTTATCTGCTTCAATAAATATATTTGGATTATCGGTAACAGAATTTATCTCTGTTTTAAAAGTTTTACGCGTAAACGATAATGTATCCTTGGTTGCGCCATGTACCTGTGGTATGCATCTAAACGAGTAAGGGTCTTGTACACTTTCCTTTTCAGTAATTGCAATTTCACTTCCCGATAAGAATTCTCTAATTCTTTCTGCTGTTTTAATTTGTCCTCTGTGTGGTCTTACCATATGCACTAATTCATCATAAGGTGACATATTGCAATTGAATGCATCTATAGAAACTGAACTAATAACATCTGCTAAATAACATAATTTATAAGATTCCAATAAAGCATATACTCCATGAGCACTCATGAATTGAGTTCCATTTAGTAATGCTAATCCTTCTTTAGATTGTAGTTTAATTGGCTTCCAATCAAATTTCTCTAATACCTCGGATACATCAACCTGGTTACCTTGATAATAAACATCTCCTTTTCCCAGTAAAGGCAAAGACATATGTGCCAAAGGCGCAAGATCGCCAGAAGCTCCTAAAGAACCTTGTTCATAGATTACCGGTAAAATATCTTCATTATAAAAGTCGATCAACCTAAGCACAGTTTCTAAAGCCACCCCACTATTTCCATAACTCAAGGATTGGATTTTAAGCAAAAGCATTAATCTTATAATTGGTTTTTCCACCAAGGCTCCCGTACCACACGCATGAGACATCACAAGATTTTCCTGTAATTGCGTTAAATGCTCTGTAGATATTTTTACATTACATAGAGATCCAAACCCAGTGTTAATACCGTATAAGGGTTTATCACTTTGTTTAATCTTCTCATCGAGATATTTTCTGGATTTTTCTATATTGATTCTGGATTCATCGCTTAATTCCAGTTTCATATTATTTTGAAGGATATCTTGAATAACTTGCAGGTCTAATACTGCAGAACTTATGTAATGGTGTGAATTCATAAATTATGAGGCATTTTTAGGGAGAAAAAGAGATCAATTTGCATATGATTCTAACTGAAATATTCTTACTTAAATTGAAGGTTTTAACCTTTCAATTTATTAAACAAGTGCTAAAATAAATGAATTTTCATCAATTCCCCTCAGATTGTATTTCCTTTTCAAATAAATCTAAAAAAGACAACCCCATATTATTTGCTATATCTCCAGAGATCAATCCTTGATAACTAACTTTTTCCGCCATAATATCTCCAGTTCTACCATGCAAATAAACCCCTAATACTGCTGCAATAAGTGGTTCGTACCTTTGTGAAATTAGTGAAGTGATAACTCCAGAAAGCACATCTCCACTTCCTGCGGTTGCCATTCCTGGATTCCCGGTATTGTTAATATATAGATCTTCCTTATATACCGTAATGGTATGAGCCCCTTTAATCACCACAATTACTCCATATTTTTTACTGAATTTTTTAACCTTCTCAAGTTTATCAAAATCATCTTTCCATTTCCCTATTAATCGCTCTAATTCCTTTGGATGCGGAGTTAAAACCGTGTTTTCCGGTAAATTCTTTAGTAAAGATTTTTCTTTAGATAATAGATTGATCCCATCTGCATCTATCACCATTGGTGTTTTAGTAATCTTAAGCAAATTGGTAAAAGCTTCCAAGGTTTTCTTAGAAGTTCCAGTACCCATCCCAAAACATATAACATCTGGGGTAATAGTAAATTCGATATTACTCAATTCCTCATTATTCTCATCGGTGATCACCATTGCTTCTGGTAAATTAGTTTGAAGAATATCATAACCGCATTTAGGAGAAAAAATAGTAACAAGTCCAGCCCCCGTTCTAAGCGCAGAAGTTGATGCCAATAGAATACTGCCAATTTTTCCATAGCTCCCGCCAATTATCAAGCTGTGCCCGTAATCACCTTTATGAGAATCATTTGTTCTTGGTTGATATAGCAATAAAGCTTCTGGCTTTCCAATTAATTGATTGTGTACAGGTGCTGTAGACAAATATTCTCGATCTAAGCCTATTTCCAATACCTGAAGATCGCCAATATAACTGGCCGCCTGAGGTAGGAAAAATATTAATTTTGGAGCTTGAAAGGTTATAGTTACGTTTGCTTTTATCGCAGGGGCTCCTTCTTTGGGCATTTTATTAGCGAACATACCAGATGGCATATCTATGGATAATATAAATGCTTTAGAATTATTTATGTAAGAAACTAGATCACCTACCCATTTCTCTAAAGGCCTGTTTAATCCAATCCCAAACATGGCATCTATAATAAAATCTTTTTCAGTTAACTCAGGAAAATCTTCTACTCCTTTAATTTGTATTGGCCAATCATTGCTTACGCCTTTAATCCTATCGTAATTAAGTAAAAAATCTTGAGTTCTGCTTTTGCTATAATTTACTATATAAACAATTACTTGATATCCATGCTCAATTAATAATCTTCCTACCACTAAGCCATCTCCCCCATTATTCCCTATCCCGCAAAAGATCTTGATTGGGATTTGTGCACCGTTAAGTTTGGAGTGTATGTCATTAAATACAAGTGTTCCCACGCGTTCCATTAACTCGCCTTGTTTAAGTCCTTGTCTTTCAGCGGTAATTTTATCGGCTTCAGCTAATTGTTCTATATCAAAAATCTTCATTTAACAAGTTATTTTTATATGCCATACAAATATAAAATTAATCCCTGTGCAATAATATATTAGCTGCCTATTCTTAATAATTATGTTTATTTGCACAACTAATCAAATGGATTTAAATAAATTTGCGAAAATTTTAAAACAGATGAAGAAAATAGCCCTGAATGATATACACGAATCTTTAAATGCCAAAATGGTTCCTTTTGCTGGTTTTAATATGCCGGTTTCTTATGAAGGAGTTAATATAGAACATGAAACCGTTCGCAAAGATGTTGGTGTTTTTGATGTTTCACATATGGGCGAATTTTTAATATCTGGAGAACATGCTTTAGAATTAATTCAAAAAATTAGCTCTAATGATGCTTCCAAATTAATTGATGGGAAGGCACAATATTCGTGCATGCCAAATGAAGACGGCGGAATTGTAGACGATCTTATTATCTATAGATTCAATTCAGAAAAATACATTTTGGTCGTTAATGCTTCCAATATTGAAAAGGACTGGAACTGGATAGCTCATCACAATACCATGGATGCCACTATGAAAGATCTTTCAGATGAGTATTCCTTATTAGCAATACAAGGTCCTAAAGCTGCAGAAGCCATGCAGTCTTTAACAAAGGTAAATTTAAAGGATCTTAAATTTTATACTTTTGAAGTAGCTGAATTTGCTGGAGTTAAAAATGTGATTATCTCTGCTACAGGTTATACAGGAAGTGGTGGTTTCGAGATCTATATTAAAAATGAAGATGCAGAAACTATTTGGAATAAAGTATTTGAAGCTGGTGCCGAATTCGGAATTAAACCAATTGGTTTGGCGGCCAGAGATACACTTAGGTTAGAAATGGGATATTGTTTATACGGAAATGATATAAACGATAATACTTCTCCTATTGAAGCGGGATTAAGTTGGATCACGAAGTTCGATAAGGAATTCATAAATTCTGAAGCATTAAAAAAGCAAAAAGAAGAAGGCCCAAAAAGAAAATTGATCGCTTTTGAATTGGATGAAAGAGGAATTCCAAGACAAGGTTATGATATTGTAGATTCTGAAGGTAAGCTAATTGGAAATGTAACTTCCGGAACAATGTCTCCATCTTTAGATAAAGGAATTGGAATGGGATATATTCCCACAGAAATGGCAAAGTCTAATGACAAGATCTATATTCAAATAAGAAAAAAAGCAGTTCCAGCCACATTAGTGAAATTGCCTTTCTATAAAGGATAAATCCATTGGAAAAAGTACTGATTTTAGGAGCAAGCGGCTTTATAGGGAATGCCCTATATAAGGAGCTCTGCTCCTATTTTGATACTTATGGAACCTATCATACCGATTCTACTTTCTTCGAAAACAATCAGAAATTCTACGAATTTGATATGGAGACAGAGGATATTCAGATCCTGCTAGAAAACCTTCGTCCTAGCATTATAGTTTCTGCGCTTCGCGGAAATTTTGATGCCCAAGTATCCACGCATTTTTCAATTATAGATTATATACTTCGGAATAAATGCAAGCTTCTTTTCATTTCCTCGGCAAATGTTTTCGATGCTTTTACCAATTATCCATCTTACGAATATGACAAAACCTTGTCCCAAAGTATCTATGGAAGATTCAAAATAAAGATTGAAAATGCGCTTTTAAGACTGCCCAACAACAAATATAATATTCTAAGATTACCAATGGTTTTTGGAGCCAACTCTCCAAGAACGCTTGAGATAAAGAATAAGATTGAATTTCGAGAAGCTATAGAAGTTTTTCCTAATGTGGTAGTAAATGCTACAGATATACTAAGTGTTACCCAACAAATCCATTACATCATCAATCAGAAAAAACAAGGTGTTTTTCATTTAGGCAGCGAAGACCTAACTCATCAACATGACCTAATTACAGACATTGCCCTAGCCTTAGGTTACAAAAAACCTTTACTAAAGCATGTCTACGATTCTAATTACGATCGGTTTCTTGCTGTATTACCTAAAGATAACCTCTTACCAAAAAATTTACAGGTTTCTCTTCAAGCTGTAATAAATTCTTCAGTTGTCATCTAAAATTGTTAAGCTTTCATTAAACTAGAATACATTTTTTAAGGAATTCTCTGCTATTTAGTAACTTTAAAGAAATCAACAAAAAATGAATACACCACAATTTAAAGATCTAAAGGCTGTTTTTATAAACTCTACCCTTAAAAAATCACCGAGTCAAAGTCACACCAAAGGACTAATAGATGTTTCAAAAAATATTATGGAGAAAGAAGGTGTTGCGGTAGAAGTAATTCGTGCTGCAGATTATACGATACCTAATGGGATTCAGCCCGATATGACCAAAGAAGGTGAAGAGAAAGATGATTGGCCTAAACTTTTTAAGAAAATTATAGCTGCAGATATTTTGGTGCTTTGTACTCCCATTTGGTTGGGTGATCGCTCCTCGATTTGCACTAAGATAATTGAAAGATTGTATGCTATGAGTGCTAAGGAAAATGAAAAAGGACAATATATTTATTACGGAAAAGTTGGTGGCTGTTTAATTACGGGAAATGAAGATGGAATAAAACATTGCGCAATGAGCATGTTATATTCCCTTCAGCATTTAGGCTATTCCATTCCACCTCAAGCAGATGCCGGATAGATTGGAGAAGTTGGTCCAGGACCAAGTTATTTAGATAAAGAATCTAATGCGCAAGAGAATGATTTCACAAACAGGAATACTACCTTTATGACCTATAACCTAATGCATTTAGCGAGTATGCTAAAGCAATTTGGTGGGTATCCCTCTTATGGAAATTTACCTGAGGAATGGGATAACGGCAAAAGATGGGCATTTAAAAATCCTGAATATCGCTAACAATTAAATATTAAATGATGAAAAAATTATCTGAAAAAGAAATAAACGAAAAATTAGAATCTTTAGAAGGTTGGACTTATGTAGATAACTCTATACAAACTTCCTTCGAGTTCGAAAATTTTAAGGAAGCTTTTACTTTAATGACGAGAATTGCATTTGAAGCTGAAGCACAACAACATCACCCAGACTGGAATAATGTTTACAACCAATTAGAGATTTCTCTTTCTACGCATGATGCCGGAGGAGTTACAGAAAAAGACTTTAAATTAGCTAAAGCAATAGAAGCAATTGTAAATGCCGAATAAATTATAATTATTTTAGATTGTCGTTCCATTTTTATAGTTAGAAATGGAACGTTTTTTTATTTTTACACCAGATTTTAATATTTATGGGAAGAGCATTCGAATTTAGAAAAGCACGAAAAATGAAACGTTGGTCTGCAATGGCTAAAGCGTTTACCAGAATTGGGAAGGATATTGTTATGGCTGTTAAGGAAGGTGGCCCAGATCCAGATAGTAATTCTAGGCTACGCGCGGTAATTCAGAATGCGAAAAGTGTGAATATGCCCAAAGATAACGTAGATCGTGCCATAAAACGTGCGAGTGATAAAAATCAGGGAGATTATAAAATAGTTCTATTTGAAGGCTATGCACAACATGGAATTGCAGTTTTGGTAGAAACTGCAACAGATAACAACAATAGAACCGTAGCTAATGTGCGTATGCATTTTAGCAAATCTGATGGAAATCTTGGAACTTCTGGTTCCGTAGAATTTATGTTTGATCACACGTGTAACTTCAGAATTAATGCTGAAGGACAAGATGCAGAAGAACTGGAATTGGAACTAATCGATTTTGGTGCAGAAGAGATTTTTGAAGATGAAGACGGAATTTTAATATATGCTCCTTTTGAAAGTTTTGGAGCTATTCAAAAAGAACTGGAAAACAGAAATATTGAGATCTTATCTTCTGGATTTGAGAGAATACCTCAGGTGACCAAAAAATTATCTCCTGAAGATGCTGCTGATGTAGAAAAACTATTAGAACGTCTTGAGGAAGATGAAGATGTACAGAATGTTTATCATACTATGGATGAAACCGAAGACTAAGGATTTCGATTTCTAAAATTTATCTGGAAATTTCCCAACCACTCCTTTATAGAAAGACTGGATCTCCACAAGATCCGAATCTAAATTTCCTGTGGTGATAAAAGGTTTAGAAAATTTGATAATTTTCTTACCATAATCAAAAGCAACCAAAATAATTGGAACTTTCGCTTTTTCTGCTATATAATAAAAACCGGTCCGCCACCGATCGGTTTTCTTTCTAGTCCCTTCCGGTGAAAGGCCTAATCTAAAAATTTCGTTTTTTTGGAATAAAGCAGCAATTGCTTCAACTTTATTTTCTTTAGAACCTCTATCTACTGGTGCGCCACCCATCCATTTAAAAAACCAACCAAACGGAGGTTTAAACAATTCTTTCTTACCAACAAAATGGGCTTCCATATCGATGATCCTTCGGATTAAAAGCCCTAAAAGAAAATCCCACCAACTAGTATGTGGTGCAACTATAAAAATACATTTTTTTATTCCTGGATCTGGGATTCCACTTACCTTCCAACCCATTAACTTGAAGTAAATCCATTTGGTAAGTAATTTCATTAATTAGCTTTTAATCCCTATTCCCTTTAGTCGGTTCCCCTTTTCTTCTCTTTTTTTCTTCTATAAGCAAAGCCAACTCTCTTCCTGTCTGACCTTTTACAGAGGTGTTTTCCTGTGCTCTTCTAATTAAATAAGGTACCACATCTCTCACGGGGCCAAACGGAACTAATTTAGCTGTATTATATCCCTTTTTAGCTAGGTTAAAGCTAATATGATCACTCATTCCATATAACTGGCTAAACCAAACTCTAGTGTCATTGATAGCTAAGTTTTTATCCTCCATTATTTGCAAGGCAAGATAATTACTCATCTCATTGTGAGTTCCTATAAAAACCGAAATATCATCGATGTGTGCTAAGCAATATGCCAAAACTCCATTAAAACTTACATCTGTAGCCTCTTTATTTTCGCAAATTGGTGTTGGATAACCCATTTTTCTCGCACGATCATTTTCCTTTTCCATATAGGCTCCACGAACTATTTTTGCTCCAACCTTAAATCCTTCAGCCTTAGCTTTTAGATGTAGCTTTTGTAAATATGAAAGTCTATCCCATCTATAACATTGCAACGTATTAAATACGATAGCTTTCTCTTTGTTATATTTCTGCATCATTTCTACCATAAGATCATCTGCTGCATCTTGCATCCATGTTTCTTCGCCATCGGCTAATACGCCAATGTTATTTTTAAAAGCAGCCTCACAAATTAGATTAACTCTATTTTTAACTCTTTCCCATTCTTGTTTTTCCTCTTCAGAAAGGTTCTCTTTAGCAGAAACCTTTTCCCAGATTTCAAATCTTCCAATTCCGGTTGGTTTAAAAACGGCATAAGGCAATTCCTTTTTAGAAGCAGCAAATTCTATAATACTAATCTTCTTTTTCATGGCAGCATCAAACTGCGCTTCCTCTTCTTTACCTTCCACAGAGTAATCAAGAATGCTATGCAGCTTTTTGGTATACATTTTATCGATCACCTTCATACAGGCTTCCATAGTTTCACCACCGCTAAATTGTTTAAAAATGGTGCTTTTTATAAGACCTTCTACAGGTAAATGCAATTTTAAAGAGATATTGGTAAGATAAGTCCCTATTTTTACTAGTGTAGGGCGGTTAATCATTCCAAACAAGAATAACGCTCTGTTTAAATCTTCAGTAGATTTTAATTTAAAAGCAGTCTCCGTATCGTTAAAGATTTTTTGTGTGATCATCTATAAATATTAATGCGGCAAATATAATTATTGAGTTAGGATAATTTAATTATTTTCTGCTTATTTTCGATAACTATTAAATCGAATTAAACATCTCTAAATATGACAGTTTTAGCGAGCCAAGCTGCTATTTTTTATGCTGAAAAAGGATATTCAAAATTAATGGATTTTCTAACTGAAAATAATCCCTCTACTGTGTTCATTTTAGTAGACAGCAATACACATGAACAATGCTTAACTTATTTTCTTCAGAAGCTGGAAACAACTGCTTCGATTGAAGTAATTGAAATGGAAGCAGGTGAAGAGCATAAGAATATTGAAACCTGTTCTGGAATATGGAGCAGTCTTTCTGAATTGGAAGCAGATAGAAAAAGTCTCATAATAAATCTTGGTGGCGGCGTGGTTACAGATCTTGGTGGCTTTGTGGCAAGTACTTTTAAAAGAGGTATTTCTTATATAAATGTTCCTACAAGTTTATTGGCCATGGTTGATGCTTCTGTTGGTGGGAAATGCGGAGTAGATCTAGGGAATTTAAAGAATCAAATTGGAGTTATAAATCAGCCAGAAATGGTTTTAATAGACTCACATTACTTAAGTACGCTTCCTGCAAATGAAATGAGAAGTGGCCTTGCAGAGATCTTGAAACATGGTTTAATTGCCAGCGAAACTTATTGGAATAAAGCAACCAATTTGGAAGCATTAACTCTGGAAGATCTGGATGGACTAATTTTGGAATCGATTCAAATAAAATCTAAAATTGTTACCGAAGATCCCACAGAGCAAGGGATAAGGAAAACTTTAAATTATGGACACAGCTTAGGTCATGCCATAGAATCTTATTTTTTAGCTAATCCTAATAAGGTAAATCTATTACATGGTGAAGCAGTTGCTGCAGGAATGATAATGGCTACTTTTCTTTCCAATAAAATATGTAATTTCCCTATTGATAAATTAGAAAACGTTACCAAAAGCATCAATTCTATATTTTCTAAGATCGATTTTGATGAGAACGATTATAAAAATATACTTGACTTGCTTAAATTCGATAAAAAGAATTCGCATGGCAATATAAATTTTGTTCTTCTTTATGATTTTGGGAAACCAAAAATGGATGTTGTGGTCCCAAACGAACTGTTAATTAAGGCCTTGGATTATTATCGAAAAAATTAATTTAAAATTAATTGGACCGCTTGTAAATAATGCTAATTTTATTATAATTGCATCATCAAATCATAGTTATGAAAAGAGTCATTGTAGATTACAAAAAGTTAACTCCTGAGATCTTAAGCTTATTAGTAGAAAAATATCCGGATGGTTATGATGATGATCAGGTGATCTCATTCAAAAATGCCAAGAATGAAACTGTAGAAGCTGTAGAGGTGCGTACAGAAGATTCTATTTATCTGGTTAAAGTAAGTACCAGATTAGAAAATACAATGGCAAATTACGACGAAGATGATTATGATGACGCCGACTTTAACGAACCTATCGTTGAGATTCCAGAAAAGAATACTGGAGATGAAGAAGATGAGGATGAAGATCAAGATAAATAAAAAAAAGCGGTCTGTAATTTAATTACAGACCGCTTTTTTTTAGCTTTTCCTTATTTAGGCGTGTTGATGTTCGTGTTTTCCTTCCTTAATTTCTTCTATCAATTTTGCATTGAAAGCTGGAAGATCATTTGGATTTCTGCTTGTAACTAAAGCTTCATCCACCACTACTTCTTCGTCTACCCAATTTGCTCCAGCATTTTCCAGATCTTTACGTAAAGATGGAAAAGAAGTCATTTTTCTACCTTTTACCACTTCCGCTTCTATTAGTGTCCATGGTCCATGGCATATTGCAGCAACTGGTTTCTTTTGTTTAAAGAAATCCTTTACAAAAGTTACTGCCGCTTTTTCTCTTCTTAATTTGTCTGGATTAATTACGCCACCTGGTAAAACTAATGCATTGTAATCTTCAGCTTTAACTTCACTTAAAGTTTTATCTACATTATATTCCTTGGACCAATTTCCATCTGCCCAAGCTTTTATTTTTCCAGATTTTAAACTAACTATATCAACCTCAAATCCTTCTTTTTCCATCGCATCTTTAGGCGATTTCAATTCACTTTCTTCAAATCCATCTGTTGCCAAAATGGCTATTCTCTTTTTCATAATTGTTGGTTTTAGTATTAAACTTTTAATTATTATCAAGATACCATTCAAGCTTCTTAATCTATATTAAGGTGTTTATAAAAGATTGAAGAATTACGTTAAACCTTTACTAATAAAGGGTTTTAAATGTTAATCGGTGTTAGGAGTGTTAGATTCTAGGTTCTTCATGGTTCTGTCATCATTCTTTAATTTGGCTTTTTTTTCTTCTAATTTTTGAAGCTCTTGATCGATTGCAGGTTCGCTAAATTCAGTTGTCGTTATTTTTTCTTTTTTATGCAATGCATATTGCACTGTAAATTCTGCTCCAAAAAACATGATCAAACAAGTATAATTTACCCATAGTAAAATAAGTACCATTGCAGAGGCTCCTCCATATACAGAAGCTGGATTTGCTCTTCCAAAATAGATACCTATAAGATATTCTCCTATTAAGAAAAAAACTGTAGTTAAGGCTGCACCATATAAAGTAACCTTCCATCTTATTTTTATATCAGGCAATAATTTAAAGATAGAAGCAAATAGAATAGTAATAAAAATAAGTGAAATTAAAGAATTTACGAGGTCTAAACCCCAAGGTGTTAGCACTGGAGCATAACTTTCTATATAATCACTTAGCATACGGATTATTGCTGAAATTATTAGACCCAATAACATTAAGAATCCTAAAATAAGGATCATTCCAAAAGAGATCACTCTGTCCATAAACATCCGGAAATAAGTATCTTTCTTTTCAGCTACGTTCCATATATTATTCATAGCTTTTTTTAACTGAAAGAAAACCCCCGTTGCACCAAAAACCAGCATAAAAACTCCAAAAATCACCGCCATTGTTGAATTTGAACTTAAAGCTGCATTACTTATCATGTTTTCTACGATTGCTGCGGAATCTTCCCCTATAAATTCAGCAATTTGGCCAGTAATCCTACCTTGCACAGCCTCTCTTCCAAAGAAATACCCCGCAATACTTACTACAATTATCAGTAAAGACGGTAAGGAAAAGAGCGTATAATAAGCTATAATAGCACTTCTCGCCCATGGATCGTTACTAATCCAACTTGCATAGGCTTGTTTTAATAGTTTCCAAAAGGTTTTAATTCTTATCATAAACCGTAATGGGATTTAAATAATGCTAAATGGTGTTTTTGATGTCCTGCTAAAATAAATCCGGCTGCTTTTGGGCTTAAGTGAGATTTACTGGCTTCACTTACTTTACTAAACATTTCTTCATCAAAACTTTCAAAAAGGGCAATTCCTGCATCTCTCACAGCTTCAAATTCCTTTATGAAACCTGGTAAGGTTCTTTTTTCAGCT
The DNA here is from genome assembly GCA_002364325.1 of Gillisia sp. UBA3175. Taxonomy (GTDB): domain Bacteria; phylum Bacteroidota; class Bacteroidia; order Flavobacteriales; family Flavobacteriaceae; genus Gillisia. The sequence continues at coordinate 819,282 of DEXV01000003.1, read as the reverse complement.
TTTGAAACCGGCACATATGCATCCTGATCAAAACCAGGAAGTGGGGTTAAATCTGCCCTGGCAATTGTTAATGCTCTGTATTGGAAAATTCTTTCTGTATCTATTAAGTGCTGTAAAGATTGAGCTACCGTCCACTTCCCCTCTGCGTAGTTATATGTAAGATCTTCTTTTTTTAAATTCTTTAAAAAACCAACAAACTCTACTTTTAAATCTTTAAGGATAGATATTAGATCTTCATTTGGAAGTTGATCTATATAATTCTTATAAAATGGATGATATTCTGCATCAGTGGGTTTAAATATACTCATGTTGGATTATTTAATTGAAAAGTGAAGGTATAAAAAAACCCTTTAAAGCTATTAAGCCTAAAGGGTTTTTAAGATGTTTTTAAAAGTTCCTATACTTCCTTAAATATAGAATGCATTAAACGTTTTTTATCGTTCATACTTTCCTCTAACGAGATCATAGTCTCTGTTCTGTAAACCCCTTCAATATCATCTAACTGAAAGATGATATCTTTTGCATGCTGAGTATTTTTAGCTCTTATTTTGCAAAAAACATTGAATTTCCCTGTAGTTACGTGCGCAACAGTTACAAATGGAATATCATTTATTCTTTCTAACACGAATTTTGTTTGCGAGGTATTTTTAAGAAATATCCCAACATAAGCAATAAACGCATATCCTAATTTTTCATAATTCAAGGTTAAGGTTGAACCTAAGATTATTTGCGCTTCTTCCATCTTTTTCACTCTAACATGCACCGTACCAGCTGAAATATTCAATTTTTTAGCAATATCTGTAAACGGAGTACGAGTATTCTCGATCAACATATCCAGAATTTGATGATCGGTTTCGTCTAATTTATATTTTGCCATAATTCTTAATGTCTTTTAATGAAACACAAAATTAATACAAACGAGCTAAACGATTAGCAAGTATTTTCATTATTTTTCATAATTTATCATTAAAATCTCATTTTTAAAAAGAATTTCATCTACGATAACGTTTTCGGAAATTTCGGTTTTGTCGGGAAGAGTAACTGGATTATTTTTACAATCTATTTGTAGATGTGCATAGAACGCCAAATTAGAAGCAATATTTTCTACAATCCCCTGAAAAATGATTCTTCCATTTTTTAAGATCTCTTTATATTGAATTGCAATATCCACAACTTCATGGTTTACTATTGCATTCCTTAAAATAACATCATAGAAGAATTTCTCATTTTGTGGTATCTCAAAATATTCTAAAGTAGAATGCAACTCATATGTTTTAGTGGAGACAGCATATAAACCGGATATTAAAGCAGCTAAAACATATTCTCTAGTTTGTTCTCGCAGATAATCGTTAGCTATATGTCCTGCTTCAAACAAAATAGTTGGAACCTCCAAGCTTTGAAAAGTATCTCCCGTACAATTAGAATTATAAGCATCGTCATACCTACCAATTCTATTTGGAATTTTTTCATAAAGGTCTTTACTTATAGCAGCAATAACCTTCATGGAGATCTCCCTAGAAGGCGTAATCCTCCTCTCGGGATCCATAGATGGAGTTAGAAAAGATAAAGTGGCTGGAAATTCAGCACTTCCAGCACTAAAAATACTTCGCTGATCGTGTAAATTAAAACAAAAGTCAGGTTTAAATTCATCAAAAACTTTTCTTAATAATTTACTCTCAATTTCCTTTAGATCATTAGCATCCCTATTAAGGTCTATTTCATTTGCATTTACTCTTGTATAAGCTTTTGCTCCGTCAGGATTTAAAATAGGGATAATATAGAGACTGCAACTGTCTAAGATCTCATTTAAAAATGAATCTTCATTTAAATTATAGAACGCATTTAAAAGATCGAAAATTGCTTTTGTGGTGGTAGATTCATTTCCATGCATTTGAGACCACATTAAAATTTTTGTTTTTCCAGACCCTAATTGAATCGAGTAAATAAATTCGTTCAAAGTGGATTGTCCAATTATACTTAACTCAAACTTATCTTCGAATTTATTAAGTAAGGGTAAAATATGATCTGTTGTTATATATCTTCCTGAAAGTGTTGTCTCCTTAAATTTAGGATAGGTTTTTAAAATTGCCGTGTATGCAGATATATTCTCGCTCATGTTTACAAAAGTAAATAATCAATAATTTACAATTGTAAACATCAATATCAACTAACTCTGTTCACATCTGTAAACATTTGTAAACATTTGTAATATCGTTTCCCATACCTAAATAGGAGAATTTCCTAACATCAATATCACAACACTTAAATTATTAATTTACAGTTTTTTATATGTGATTATATGAATAATTAGTTAAGTATCTAATAACTTATTTACAATTGTAACTTGTTATTACGCCTACTTTGTTTTACATTTGTAAACAACTTTGTCTAGACAAGTAAATTACAATGGTAAACAGTAACGAGTTTTCAAAAAGACTTCAAATAATACTAGATTATTATGATATTTCCGCTGCAACTTTTGCAGATAAGATACAAGTTGGACGATCTTCCATCTCACATATTTTATCTGGTAGAAATAAACCCAGCTTAGATTTTGTTTTAAAAATAGTGGAGAATTATCGCGAAGTTGAATTGTATTGGTTACTTAACGGAAAAGGAAGTTTTCCTAAATCCGAACAAACTTCCACTCTTTTACCCGCAAAAGATGTTGAAAAGTCAGAAAAAAAATTAGATCTGTTCTCAGAGAAAGAAATCTCAAAGTTAAACCAACCTGAAAAGGAAGCTAAGTTTTCCAGTTCTTCCGCTAAAATTATAAAAAGAGTGGTCTTATTTTATGAAGATGGTACTTTTGAAGCCTTTGAAAATTGATAATCCGGCATTAATATCCTTATTTTGTAGGATGAAAAAAATAATGCTTGGGTTTTTAATCATTTTTTCTTTTTATTCCTGCTATTCGCCGGAAAAGGATTGCAAAGAATTTCACACTGGTACTTTTGAATTTGAAACGTATTTAAATGGTGAGTTAGTAACTTCTACATTTAATCGCAGTGAAGATCTTGAAATAGATACCTTTTTAGGACAAACCGACACCTCTTCTGTTCGATGGATTAACGATTGCGAATATGTGATAACCAATCTGCATCCTAAGAATATGGCAGAGAAGCAGCCCTTACACATTAAAATCTTGACCACAAATAAAGACAACTACACCTTTGAATATGGCTTAGTAGGAGATCCTAAGAAAAAAAAGGGAACTGTGCGTAAAGTGGCAGATTAGGCCCTATTGTTATTCTTTCTAAGCAAGTCATTCTGTTCTTGCATAAGTTCTGTAAGATCTGAAAGCAACTGAATATCCTTTGGAGTTTCTACCGTTTTATCTTTGGGATCCTCGGCTTTTCTTCGGAAGCGATTCATGAATTTCACCACTAAAAATATTGTGAATCCAATAATCATGAAATCTAAAAGAACTTCAATAAAAGCTCCATAACCAATAGCTATTTCTTTAACTTCTACTGCTCCGGGTGTACTTGCATCAATTCCATCCCTTAAGATAATCCTTCTGTCTGCAAAATTAATCCCATCGGTGATCAACGAAAGTGGCGGTAAAACGATTTGTTTAACCAAAACGTCCACTACTTTGTTAAAGGCTGTACCAATTATGATACCTACAGCCATATCTATCATATTGCCTTTTACAGCAAACTCCTTAAATTCCTTAAAGATCCCCATTACTCATCAAATAATTTAGTCTGACTTTCATCATTCTTTTTCTTCTCTTTCAGTTCACTTTCAGATAAAATTATTGATTTGTTAACTATAGGATTTAAAACTTCCTCGTCTTCTACTTCCAACTCTTCCAGCTCCACTTCTTGAGCAAAATAAGGAATAGGATCTAATAAATTTATCTGTTTAACTTTATCTGTAGTTAACTGATTACCAAGAGCTTTAACTCCTTTTACCGAAATAAAATCTTCAAGATTAATTATTTGGTCTGGTCGGGGGTCCTTTCCCTTAACTTTGGCAAAAACAAGTTCAACCTGAGGAATATAATCTGTAGAGACCAGCTCTAAATAAGACTTTTCATGATCTCCTATAAATTGTTCTTCCTTATCTTCATTTTCAATTAAAAAGCGCTTTACGTAATAGCGTTCTTTTTCGGCCTCCCAATAGATTGCAGAAATTGGTTTATTAGGCACCCATTTTTCAAGAACTATCAATTCATCATCAAATCTTGTTGTAAGCTCTGGCTTTATAGTTTTAGCAGTTCCGTCTTGAGTTACCAGCAATAATCTATCATCCCCTTTAAATTCGCCTAACAATTCTCCACGTTCATCTGCATTTAATCGTTTTACGCTATCATCAAACCAAATCCTTCTAGGTTTCAATGTAGAAACTCCTTCTTCCTTTAATTCGATCTTTTTAACAGCATACTTTGTAACGATATTTCCTTTCACATTTCGGCCTTTAATAGCCATATCTGCAAAATCTACTTCAAATTTCAGTTTTTTAATACTTCCCACTTGTCTTAGATAGACTGTAACTACTTCTGCCTCTCCATTTGGATTAGCAGAAAAATAAAGCACTTTAGAATCTTTCTTATCTTGGGTTGCCGGATATTCTCTATCTCTGGTAATGGAAGTAACAGAAAAACGTTTAATATAGGAAGAGCCTCCTTTACCATCCCTATATATCATATTATAAATGGTGCGCTTATCTTTCTTTTTAAATACTGCAACATGAATAATGTCTTTTCCAATAAAGGTTTTAGCATCTACCTTGGTCACCATCATTTTTCCATCTTCGGTAAAACAAATGATATCGTCTATATCTGAGCAGTCCGCAACAAATTCGTCCTTCTTAAGAGAAGTACCTATAAAACCTTCTTTCCTATTCACATATAGTTTGGTATTGTGCATAGCTACCTTAGAAGCCTCAATATCTTCAAAAAGTTTAAGATCTGTTTGGCGCTCTTTACCTTCCCCATATTCTTTTTTAAGTCTGGCAAAATAAGCAATTGCAAAATCTACTAAATGCTCTAAGTGATGCTTTACTTGAGCAATTTCATCCTCCAGTGAATCAATCTTTTGCTGTGCTTTATCAATATCGAATTTAGAGATCCTTTTGATTCTAATCTCAGTTAAACGGGTGATATCCTCTTCTGTCACTGCGCGCTTTAAATGAGTAATATGTGGTTTTAATCCATTGTCTATAGCCCTGATAACTCCTTCCCAGGTCTCTTCCTCTTCAATATCACGATAGACACGATTCTCTATGAAAATTCGCTCAAGAGAAGCAAAATGCCATTGTTCTTCAAATTCGTCTAGCCTGATCTCAAGATCACTTTTTAATAAATCTAAAGTATGCTCTGTGGAGCGCTTCAACATTTCGGTTACACCAAGAAATATTGGTTTATTATCTATAATTACACATCCCAGTGGAGATATAGAATTCTCACAGGTGGTAAAAGCATAGAGTGCATCTATGGATTTATCTGGAGAAACATTTGGCGGTAAATAGATCAAGATCTCCACATGCTCTGCAGTGTTATCTTCAATCTTTTTAATTTTTATTTTTCCTTTATCGTTCGCCTTTAAAATAGACTCGATTAAAGTTGTTGTGGTTGTCCCGAAAGGAATCTCGGTTATTGCCAGCGTATTTTTATCGTATTGTGAGATCTTTGCTCTAACGCGCACCCTTCCTCCACGCATTCCGTCATTATAGTTAGAAACATCTGCTTCTCCACCAGTTGGAAAATCTGGAAATAATTTAAAACTCTTCCCTTTTAAATGCTTTATAGAGGCATCTATTAGCTCGTTAAAATTATGAGGAAGTATTCTGGTGCTCAAACCAACAGCTATACCTTCAGCTCCTTGAGCTAATAATAAAGGAAAACGAACTGGAAGATTTACCGGTTCTTTTTTTCGTCCATCATAAGATAGCTGCCAATTTGTTATTTTAGGATTGTAAACAACTTCTAAAGCAAATTTGGATAATCTTGCTTCTATATATCTGGGTGCCGCTGCTCGATCCCCGGTGAAAACATTTCCCCAATTTCCCTGCATATCTATTAGCAGCTCTTTTTGACCCACCTGCACCATGGCATCACCAATACTCGCGTCCCCGTGAGGGTGATACTGCATAGTATGTCCAACTATATTTGCAACTTTGTTGTACCTACCATCATCAAGATCCTTCATAGAATGCATGATCCTGCGCTGCACAGGTTTAAAACCATCTTCTACAGCGGGCACTGCACGTTCTAATATTACATAAGAGGCATAATCAAGAAACCAATCCTTGTACATTCCTGTAACGCGAATAAGTTTTTCTTTAGACTGCTCCAGTTCTTCTGAAGCTTCTTCCTGCGAATTATCTTGATTTTCTAAATCCATTAAGTTGTAAGGTTATTTTTTTCAACTACTTTTCGAAGTGATTCTTTCATTCCTCTTTTCTTTTTCCTACTCAAAAAAGTGATGTTGAAGGTATATGTTCTGGGACCTTTTATTCTTTTACTCTGAATTATAATTTTAAGACTGGAAAAAACGCCAAGATCTAATATGCTAAAATCTATGAGTTTTCCTTTTGGAAATTCTGCTCTCTTCACCCGATATTCCATAAATTTTGAAAAGAAAACTCCATTATTCTTGAAATTCAGGGTTTCTCCATCGCTGTCGAATTCAAACAACTGCGCTATTCGATGAAAATATATTCCGAAAACGATTAAAATAATATTCGGTAGAAAATGATTCCAAGAAACTTCAGTTTGATTGTCTGAAGCCATTAATTCTAAATTCACAAATATGTTTGTAACGAAAGCCGCCACGATGATCATATATATAGATGGTACAATTTTAATTTCGTTAGTATTTTTAAACCTCATAGGCTATTCTTCTATCAAATCAAGTTCAACCTTGAGATTATCTATAATAAACTCTTGCCTATCTGGCGTATTCTTACCCATATAAAAACTAAGCAATTCTTCTATAGACATCTCTTTGTCTAACATCACAGGATCTAATCTAATATTCTCACCTATAAAATGTTTAAATTCATCTGGAGAGATCTCCCCAAGACCTTTAAATCGTGTTATTTCTACCTTACCGCTTAATTTTTCCATAGCCTGTTGTTTTTCAAGCGGACTATAGCAATAAACAGTTTCTTTCTTATTTCTTACCCTAAATAAAGGTGTTTGCAAGATATACAAATGATTTTCTTTTATTAGTTCCGGGAAGAACTGAAGGAAAAACGTTATTAATAGTAACCTAATGTGCATTCCATCCACATCGGCATCGGTAGCAATTACAATATTGTTATATCTAAGATCTTCTATGGATTCCTCTATATTTAAAGCTGCCTGCAATAAGTTGAATTCTTCATTCTCATAAACGATCTTTTTAGAAAGTCCGTAACTATTTAAAGGTTTTCCTTTTAAACTGAAAACCGCCTGCGTATTAACATCTCTAGATTTTGTAATACTTCCACTTGCAGAATCTCCCTCGGTAATGAATAAAGTAGATTCTAAATAACGTTCCTTCTTACTGTCACCCAAATGGATCCTGCAGTCACGAAGCTTTTTATTGTGAACACTAGATTTTTTAGCTCTATCCTTTGCAAGCTTTCTAATTCCGGATAATTCTTTACGCTCGCGTTCTGCTTGCAAAATCTTTCGCTGCAGCTTTTCTGCCGTTTCCGGATTCTTATGTAAATAATTGTCTAAATATTTTTTAAGGAAATCGTTAATATAGGTTCTCACCGTTGGAAGATCTCCTCCCATATCTGTAGAACCTAATTTGGTTTTGGTCTGACTTTCGAAGACAGGTTCCATTACCTTGATGCTAATTGCTGAAACTACAGACTTTCTAATATCTGAAGATTCGTAATTCTTTCCGAAGAATTCCCGAATAGTTTTTACAAGAGATTCTCGATAGGCAGCCAAGTGTGTTCCACCCTGAGACGTATTTTGACCATTCACAAAAGAATGATATTCCTCTGAATATTGAGTTTTACTATGAGTTAGCGCTAGTTCAATATCTTCCCCTCGAAGGTGAATAATTGGGTATAATTGATCGTCTTCACTAATACTGTCTCCAAGCAGATCCTTTAATCCATTTTCTGAATAAAATTTTTCTCCATTAAATAATATAGTAAGTCCCGGATTTAAATACACGTAATTCTTGAGCATCTTTTCGATATACTCATTACGATATTTAAAGTTTTTGAAGATAGTTTCGTCTGGAGTAAAGGATACTTTGGTTCCTCTCCGTCTTGAAGTTTCTTCTAATTCTTCTTCATTTATTAAATTCCCTTGTTCAAATTCTGCCGATTTAGATCTTCCATCTCTGGTGGATTCAACCTTAAAATTAGAAGACAAGGCATTTACCGCTTTTGTTCCAACTCCGTTTAATCCTACAGATTTCTTAAATGCCCGAGAATCATATTTCCCTCCGGTATTCATTTTAGAAACCACATCTACCACTTTCCCCAAAGGAATACCACGACCGTAATCCCTAACGATAACTCGTTGATTTTGAACGGAGATCTCAATGGTCTTACCAGTTCCCATCACAAACTCATCTATGGAATTATCTAATACCTCTTTAAGAAGAATGTAAATCCCATCATCTGCAGTGGAACCGTCCCCAAGTTTTCCAATATACATTCCGGGGCGCATTCTAATATGCTCCTTCCAGTCTAAGGAACGAATATTATCTTCGGTATACTTGGTTTCTTCAATCATAAATAGGTTCTGCCGTTGAGTCGCTAATATAAGGTTTACAGTAAAAAATTAAAACAGGTATCCAACAAAGTAATTAACAAAGAAATTAAGAATATTTTAATACTATTAGTGTTTATTTTTTTCGACGTCGACAGGTTCAAAAAAACTTTATGCATTAATCATCTAAAACAGAAAAATCTTACATTTCTGTAAGATTCATTTTCTGCTAATTATTTGGAGACTAATTACACATTAAATCTAAAGTGCATTACATCTCCATCTTTAACTATATATTCTTTTCCTTCCACTTTCATTTTACCTGCTTCTTTCACTTTAGCTTCACTTCCTAAGGAAACAAAATCTTCGTAAGCAATTACTTCAGCACGAATAAAACCTTTTTCAAAATCGGTATGAATAACCCCAGCAGCTTGAGGCGCACTAGATCCAATTGGAATAGTCCAAGCTCTTACTTCCTTAACCCCTGCTGTAAAATAGGTTTGTAAATTCAGTAAACTGTAAGCTCCTCGAATTAGTTTTGCAGAACCCGGTTCATCTAAACCTATATCTTGAAGGAACATTTTACGTTCCTCATAGTCATCTAATTCAGTAATATCGGCTTCAGTTCCAACTGCTAGCACTAATACCTCAGCATTTTCATCTTTTACAGCTTCTCTTACTTTATCTACAAATTCATTTCCTGAAACTGCAGCTTTTTCATCTACATTACATACATACATTACTGGTTTATCTGTAATAAGTTGTAGGTTTTTAATGAATTCTTCTCTTTCAGTTTCAGTAAGTTCAGTTAAAGAACGCACAGATCTTCCAGCTTCTAATCCAGCTTTTACTTTAAATAAAGCAGCTTCTTCCTTTTGAGCTTCTTTATTTCCAGTTTTGGAAGCGCGCTTTACTTTTTCTAATTTTTTATCTACGGTCTCCAAATCTTTTAATTGAAGTTCCATATCTATGGTTTCTTTATCTCTAACAGGATCCACAGATCCATCCACATGCACTATATTTTCATCTTCGAAACAACGCAAAACATGAAGAATAGCATCGGTCTCACGAATATTACCTAAGAATTGATTACCTAGTCCTTCCCCTTTACTTGCTCCTTTAACTAATCCTGCGATATCTACAATATCTACAGTTGCCGGAAGCACACGCTCGGGATTTACTAAGCTTTCTAATTTCTGTAAACGCATATCTGGCACATTTACCACCCCTATATTAGGCTCTATGGTACAAAAAGGGAAATTAGCACTTTGTGCTTTTGCGTTAGATAAACAATTAAACAGCGTTGATTTTCCAACATTAGGTAATCCTACAATTCCGGCTTTCATAAAATATAATTTAATGCTATGTTTTTGCGGCTGCAAAGATAGGTTTAAATCTGTTAAGTATAAAGTCTGTTAGTGCTAAAGAATTAGACTGCTGTCCCCGCTTCTCTTAATAGCTGCTAGCTTCATTATTAACAAAGTGGTAACTAAAAATTCGGCATATCCTAATGTTCAAATTTTTTATCTGATTTAAAATTTCATTATTCTTGTTTTTAAGTTGAAAAACTTCAGTAATTTGAAGATATTTAACAATAACCAATTAATATTTTTTAATTATTAACGAGTTTTATCCCTAACCCACTAACTAAAACTAATTCTATGAACAAATTTTTATTGATTTTTTTCCTGATATGTGCCCCAGGATTTCTGATGGCACAACAAATTACAGGAACTGTGACAGACGACACCGGAGTTCCCCTTCCCGGTGTAAATGTTTTTGAAAAGAATACCGACAACGGCACTACTACAGATTTTGATGGCAATTATGCCATTTCTGTAAGCGGAACTGCAACTTTAGTATTTAGCTATGTTGGATTTGAACCAACAGAAGAGGCAGTTGCCAACAGAACCACCATTAACGTTAAATTACAAGATGGGGTTTCCCTTAGCGAGGTACAACTTGTAGGTTCAAGAAGTCCTAAACGAACTGCTACAGACACTCCTGTGGCAATAGATGTTATAGATGTAGCTTCAGTAACCACTCAAACCGGTAGAATTGAAGTGAACGAGTTGTTGCAATATGCAGCACCTTCATTCAACGCTAACAAACAATCTGGATCTGATGGTGCCGATCATATCGACCCTGCTTCTTTAAGAGGATTAGGTCCTGATCAAACATTAGTACTTATAAATGGTAAAAGAAGACACCAATCTTCACTCATTAATATTTTTGGAACAAGAGGAAGAGGAAATACGGGAACCGATCTAAATGCGATCCCTGCTTCAGCAATAAAAAGAATTGAGATCTTAAGAGATGGTGCTTCCGCGCAATATGGATCTGATGCAATTGCGGGTGTGATTAACTTGGTTTTAAATGACGAAGTTGGAAAATTCACTGGAAATGTAAATTACGGCTTCTATAACACCAATGCAGATGGAGATTTTCCTGATGGAACGCCAAATACCGATGGAAATAGACTTGATACCGAAAAAGATGGAAACCAAATTGGGGATGATAGATCCTTTGATGGAGGCTCTGTTAAAGTAACCGCTAATTATGGTGTTGCAATTGGCGAAGAAGGTTTTGCAAACTTCACTACAGAATATATTAGCAAAAATAAAACCTTAAGACCTGGATTCGATTTTAGAAGAGGTTTTGGAGAAGCCGCTATAGACGGATTCAATTTCTTTGGAAATCTTGCTGTGCCTTTAACCGATAATTCTGAATTCTATGCTTTTGGAGGTAGAAATTACAGAGATACCGATGCATATGCCTTTACAAGAAATAACCCTACAGAAAGAAATGTAGTAAGTATTTACCCTGATGGATTTACGCCAAGAATTACCTCTATAATTACAGATAACTCTGTAGCTGCAGGTTTTAGAACCGAGACTGAAAGCGGTTGGAAAATAGATGTTAGTAATACTTGGGGGAAAAACTTTTTCCATTATTACATTAAAGGAACCCTTAACGCTTCATTAGAAGAAAACTCGCCAACTAATTTTGATGCTGGAGGACATAGCTTAAGTCAGAATACCGTGAATTTAGATTTTTCTAAATATTATGAAAATATTTTGGAAGGTGTAAACTTTGCATTTGGAGCCGAATACAAAACTGAAAATTTCGTGATCTTTGCAGGGGAAGAAGGTTCTTATGGAACTTTTGATGAAGACGGTAGAATAATAACCAATCCAAATACTCAAGTTCAACCTACTGTTATTATAGATGGAGAAGAAACTGCAAGACCAGGAGGTTCTCAAGGTTTCCCGGGATATGGACCTGCAAATGAGGTGGACAGAAGCAGATCTAACGTCTCTTTTTATGTAGATGGAGAATTCGAATTTACGGATAGATTTTTATTGGCGGCTGCTGCAAGATTTGAAGATTATAGCGATTTTGGAAGTACCCTTAATGGAAAATTGGCTGCAAGATATAAAGTTACAGATGCTATAAACCTAAGAGGATCTGTAAGTACTGGATTTAGAGCGCCATCTTTGGCTCAGATCTATTACAACCTCAAATTTACCAATTTTGTAGGCGGACAAGCTTTAGAATCTTTGTTGTCTCCTAACAACAGTCCAGTAACAGCCTCATTTGGAATTGGACCTTTGCAAGAAGAGACTGCATTTAATGCATCTCTTGGTTTTACGGCAAATGTTGGAAGTTTTACGGCTACCATAGATGGATATTACATAGATATTCAAGATCGTATAGTTCTAACAGGAAATTTTGATGCACCACAAATAGAAAATGTGGAAGCCGCTCAATTTTTTGCAAATGGAGCAGATACGGAAACTTATGGATTAGATATTGTTCTTTCTCATAAAACGCAATTAGGTGCCGGAACTTTTACTTCTAGCCTTATTGGGAATTTTAACGATATGACAATTACAGATGTAAAGAATGGTGCTTTAGATGAGCAAACATTCTTTGGTGAACGCGATAAAGCCTTCTTATTAGCTTCTGCACCAGATAGTAAGTTAATATTGAATTTGAAATATGATATTAAAAGATTTGATGTTGCTTTAGGATTAAACCGATTTAGCGAGGTAAAATTATTAGACTTTCAAACCTTTGAAGATGTCGCAGATTACGGAAGTTTTGACGATCAAATAGCGGCTGCAACAGATACTTATGATTCTAAGATCACTACCGATCTTAATTTAGGGTTTAAAATTAGCGACCAATTAAAATTAAATGTTGGGAGCAATAACCTATTCAACGTCTATCCAGATCAACAAGACGACTGGAGTGAAGGTGGTGGATACTGGGATTCTGTACAAATGGGATTTGGAGGAGCCTATTACTATGCCAAGCTGAACCTTCAGTTCTAGATCAACATTTCTATTCTAAGTTAAAAGGCGAGAACTAATGTTCTCGCCTTTTTTATTAAACAAAGCTATTCAAGATAATACATACAAAATAAATCTTAAATTCGGTTTAAATGTCTTCTTAAACTTTAATTTAGTAATGGTTTACACTAACTCCTAAAAGATGTATTATAAACAATTGTCTTATAAACTTCTATTCTTCCTCACTTTTTCAGCAGTAACTTCTTGCAATATTCCAAAAGACCCAGAAGATTCATGGGAAGATATTCAGAAGAATGGTTTGCAAATTGGAGTGATAGTTAATCCTCCTTATACAATTCAACAAAACTCTTTTTTTTCGGGAACGGAGATAGAGCTCATTCAAAATTTCTCCAGTGAGAATAAGCTTCAGTCCAGATACATTTCAGGAAATGAAACCGATCTTACAGATAAATTGGAAAATTATGAAATCGATATTTTGCTTGGTGGATTTACCAAGAAATCTATATGGTCAAAAAAAGTAGGCCTAACTACTCCATATGATAATGAGGACCACGTGTTTTTAATTCCGAAGGGAGAAAATAAATTACTTCACAATTTAGAATCTTTTATCTTTAAAAACAAGAGGAAATGAGCCATTCCGAAACCTTCGAATTGCCAGATTATTTAAAGCCATTACTAAAAAAGGCCAAGGTCTTAGAATGGCTAACACTGCTCTATCTTCTTTCCACTATTGTTCTTATGTATTTGTTAATGGGCTCTTCTCAAGCGATGAAAACAGCGTGGTTAGAGGATGCATTAAGCACCTTACCTGCTATTTCTTTTTTAATTGCGACCCGTATTTATAACAAAAGACCCAACATCAATTTTCCATATGGATATCACAGGGTATTTAGCATTGCCTTTTTAACTGGGGCTGTGGCTTTATTTGGAATGGGTTGCTTTCTAGCTGTAGACTCTACAATATCGCTGATATCTCAAGAGCATCCAACTATTGGGTCTATGATGTTTATGGGGAAACAAATCTGGATGGGCTGGCTAATGATAGCCGCATTATTTTATAGTTCCATCCCTTCAATGATCTTAGGCTATAAAAAATTACCGATCGCAAAAAAATTACACAACAAGATCTTATATACCGATGCTGAAACTCAAAAAGCCGATTACATGACAGCTTTTGCAGCTATGCTTGGAATTCTTGGAGTTGGTTTGGGTTATTGGTGGATGGATGCGGCGGCGGCATTGTTTATATCATTATCTGTAATTAAGGATGGATATATTAATCTTAAAGATGCTATTCAGGATCTAATGGACCGCAGGCCGGTTCATGTAGATAACTCTAAGCCAGATGAATTAGTTGAGATTATAGAAGAACTTATAAATTCTTGGGATTGGGTAGTGAAAGCCAAAGTTAGATTTAGAGAACACGGGCAGGTGTATTTTGGAGAAGTATATATTGTTCTTGCTCCAGACGTTGATCCTTCGCAACATATTGAAAAAGGTATAAAGGAAATTAAAGAACTTCACTGGAAGATTAATGATATTACTTTTATGCCGGTTCATAATTTACCTAAGAACATAGGGTAAAAACGCCCTACTCTACTATATACATTTCATTGGAAGCTCTAATATAATCTTGCGGATTAAAAGTAGATTCAAAACTGTTTCTAACTAAATTTAATTTTAATTCCAGCTGTGAAACTTCATCTTTCAAAAATTCGTCATGCTTATATTTATTGATAAGCGTTTTATATTTATCTAGATTTTCCAGTATTCTAAAGGTGATCGTTCCAAACCTAATCTTTAAATTTTGCACACTTACCATCTGATTATAATAGGATTGTTTCCAGTTCTCCCCATTCTTATTTTTAGCTTCTACAATATTTTCTTCAGCAACTTTAGAAATATCCAGCACATATTGGGTTCTTTTCTTGGCATCGGTCTCATCTGTAAAGCGCTTTTTAAACTCAGCCTTATTAATCCCTAAGATTGTAACTATATTTTCTTCCATAGCATTTTGCTGAAGTTCCTTTAATTCGTCCAAGCTCTTCGCAATAGCATTCCATTCAGTTTCAATTAGATCTTTATCATGAGTGAATTGCGAAACTGAAGTAGTTAGTTTGAACATTTTCATGCTCTTTTCCCTAAGATCCTTATCCTTTTTACCTAAACTATTAATAAATGTGCCTATTCCTTCAAACAAACTCCCCGCAAACATTCCGGTAAACGGCGTTCCTTCTGCCAAGTTCCCAGTAACTTTTATAATATGACTCAAGGCATCAAGTCTGGCTTCGTCCTTTTTATTTTCTTCAATATATTTTTCGAATTCTTTAAACCAGGCAGCATAACCCGCATAATTCATAGGATTGCTAACTTTATCCAAAGTGGTGTAAAAATCTCTGGAACTATTAAATAAATTGAGCGGCTTGATCTCCCGCTCCATGGAAGCAAGATTTAAAACGGCAGAGCTATAATTGTATTTATAAACACTAATTACATTTTTATCTAGTTCTTGTTGTTTCTCTTCCAGAATTTGAACGCGTTCTACCAACTTATCAATTTTTTCTGAAGATGAACTTGTATTCCGAATACTTTCATCCAGATTTGTGATTTTAGCATCCATTAGCTTGATTCTGTTATCCACATTTTCCTTAAGTAAAGACCTTTCCTTATTAAGTTGATAGAGCACAAGATCTGTAACTGATTTATTGTCGTTGGAAGATTGGCTGAAGCTTATTGCTGGAATAAGTATAAAAGCAAAGAATAATTTATTAAAAATATCTCTCATAATAGTTAATTAGATTCTATAGGTTAAACGTACAATTAATCTGCTTATTTTATTTAGAAAATCGACAATCCATGGCAAGATAAATCCAATTCAAATTCAAAATATTTTGTTAAATAATTTAAAATTTTAACACTCCTTTCAATCCTCTTAATAAATTAAAATCATCATTATGGATATTTTTACCACAATCACAAAACCGCAGCTGTTAATTTAGCGTATATACCAACTATAAAATCAATGTTTTATTAATAATAAAATAAATTGTAAGAATTTTGTAAGAAAAAAGAGTTTTAGTTGTATTTCATCGATTAAATTAAGTATTATGTCGATTTTATGATTAAAACCTATATTTTCGTTATCAATCATATTTAGCAATCTTACTATTATTTGATCATTAAATATTGATTGTATTTTATTAACTAAATAACCAAAATTTATGTTTAAACTATTACCAAGAAAGATAATTCTTGCAAGTTTTTTATGCTTTCAAGGATTACTTGTGTTAAATGCCCAAACATCGAGTCAGGATATTTCGGATAATTTGACAAGCGACCAAAGGGTTTCCAGCTTCACAATGGAACCTAACAGAGGAACGCCCTCTCTAATTACATTAAAAACTTCGGGCGAAACACTTTCCCTAAGTGAAACTCCAACTTTTTTACAATCTGCTTTAGGTCTTGGACAGGAAACAACCTTTGTTATAGAGGCTACTACCACATCCAATGGTGTACAAGTAGATAAATTTCAACAATACACCAATGGTGTTAAAGTGGAGCATGGTGTTTTCAAAGCGATCTCTAAAAAAGGAATTGTTGTAGGTTTTTCTGCAGAGTATTATAATTTACCTGCTACCATAACATCTACTCCAAGTTTAAATGAGGCTGCTGCTCTTCAAAAAGCATTAGATCATGTAGGAGCAACAACTTATGCTTGGGATTACATCCAGAGCCTTGGAACGTCTCCAGAGTATGTTGCGGCATATAATGAAGTGTATCCAAAAGGAGAATTGGTTTTTGTAGACGATTATTTAACTGATGTTATCGATCTAACTTTGGCCTATAGATTTAATGTTTATGCTGCAGAGCCATTGTCTCGTGCAGATATTTATGTGGATGCTGCAACAGGTAAAATTCTTTTATTAGATGCAATAATAAAGCATGTTGATGCAAATCATTCTAAGGAAGATATAAAAAAAGAGATCAAATTTGCTCCAAAAGCTTTTATTGGTCCGTTAAATCAAACATCTACTAAAGCATTCGTTGGACCTCTTCCTTACACTGTTGCAAAAGGAGATACTCGTTATGCTGGAAATAGAACTTTTGATACTTCCAAAGATACAAATGGAAACTGGGTATTAAAAGGTGTTACTCCATCAGGAATCCAGAATGAAACTTTTTCCATGCAAGGAATTGGCGGATTACCGTTGAGTATTCCATCTATTTATATTGTTGCTGAACCAATTATAGATGGAGATGGCACAAGTTTAAATCCTGAAACTGGAGATAATGATTGGACCAGCGCCGAGCACAGAAAAGATAATTTTTCTACAACTAACCCTTACCCAATTGCTAATGAGAAAAACAATGATGACATTGCTTTAGATGCTCATTGGGGTGCCGAAGTTGTATTAGATTATTGGAAAATAATTCACAATAGAACTAGCTACGACGATAAAGGGACAAAGGTTTTCAATTATGTTCATTATGGCGATGCCTATGATAATGCATTTTGGAATGGGACTTCAATGACTTATGGGGATGGAAGCTACCAAGGAGGAACAAATCCTAATGGTTCTTTTGCTCCCTTAACTTCTATGGATGTTTGTGCTCATGAAATTGGCCATGGAGTTTGTGAATTTACTGCAAATTTAGTGTATGCAAATGAATCTGGCGCAATGAACGAAGGTTTTTCAGATATTTGGGCTGCTTCTGTAGAGTCTTATGTGCTTACTCAAATAGATAACTCTTTGCCATATGACCCATGGGGAATTGGAGAGCAGATAGATGAAAGAGATGGTGGATTAGCTCCAGGTCAAGCAGCATCTCGAGCTTTAAGATGGATGGATGATCCAAAAGCTGCTGGTAATCCAGATTCTTATGGAGGCGTTAATTGGACAGATCAAAATTGCGATCCTACCTTGGCAAATGACCAATGTGGAGTTCACAATAATAGTGGAGTTCTAAATAAATGGTATTATTTAATGGTTACAGGTAGTGGGCAAGCTTTTACAGCTGGATTTAATAAGCAATCTGCAGATGATCAAGTTAATGATGCTGGAAACCAGTACTCTGTTGAAGGATTAGGATTTTTGACTGCTGAAAGAATCACTTACCTAGCTGAAACTATGCTTTCTCCTAATGCTAAATTTGCTGAAATGAGAGCTACTTCAATTTTAGTTGCTCAAACTTTATATGGGATAGATTCTAATGAAGAAAAACAAACTACCAATGCATGGCATGCTGTAAACGTTGGTCTTGCATTTAATTCAGGAGAACCTAATACAATTACTTTTAGTGATAGCAACCTACAAATATTATCTGAAGATAACCCAATAAGCGGTTGTGACGATTTTAATACATATAATGTAGTTCTTAGAGGTGTAGACATTACAACATCTGCTACTATTAGTTTAAGTACTTCTGGAAGCACTGCCACAAAAGGACAAGATTTTGATCTATCTACTCAATCTTTAACTTTCAATGGATCTGAATCTAAGTCATTAAACATAACTGTTTATGATGATGCTGTTATAGAGAACAATGAAACTATCGTTTTATCTTTTGTGTTTAATGGTAAATTTATAAAACAAGAATTTGCAATTTCAGATAATGATTTTGCTCCTCGTACAGGAAGTGAACCAATGGATCTTATAGCGACTGAAACTTTTTCTAATCCTGGTTTACCAACTGGTTGGTCTGAAGTAAGAATTTCTGATGGAAATAATGTTTGGAAAGCTGATGGTGACTTAGATGCTGCCGGAAGAGCATATATTAGTAACGGACTTGTAGATATTGCTTCTTACGATTCAAATTCTGCAACTATTACTGTTTTAAGATCTGGACTTATCAACGCCGCTGCGACTAGCGATGTAACAGTAGGTTTTGACTGGGAAGCTGGTGGAGAACTTGATGCTGCAGATTCTAGTGTAATCTTTGATTATGGAGAATTTGTGTATTCTTTAAATGGTTCAGATTATATTTCTATGAAAAAATTCACAGGATCTGGTCCATTAGGAGCAATTACAGAAAGTGGTACTTATTCTGCTGTTATCAACGAACTAGATGGAAAAGCTTTCTTTCTAGGTTGGAAATGGTTTAATGATACCAATGCCGGGCAACCATTTAGTTTTGCTATAGATAATGTAAAAGTTTCTGCAACTCCTGCAGGGATCGAAACTCAAAAAGGGGAAACTGCTACTACAACTGTTAGAGTTGGAAACACTATTTTCTTTTTAAGTGATACAGATAAAGCTTTGATCGCTAAGATCGAAAATGCATCTGCAGATCTTGGGTGTGTTACTATGTCTATTATAGATGAAGGAACAAGCTTTAGTGTATTCTCCAATATCGCTACCGCAAGACCATCTAAAGCTTTCAGTATAGATGTAGCTAATCAAGATGCAACTTACGATCTCACCATCTATTTTACAGATGAAGAATTAAATGCATATGATTCTACTGTACAATTAATACCAATTAAAGTAAATTCTTCTAACATTGATGATGCCGATGACAGATTAGGGAACTTCCAGTTGAACGGGGTGCTTACAGATGTAAATGCAGCAGATAAATTCAAGGCCTACACTGGAACTTTCACAGGTTCTGGATCTGTAAGTATTGTTCAGGATTTCGTTTATTGCACAAGTGCTCCTGCACCATGGACTTCTAGTGATATTGGAAGCGTAAGTAAAGCAGGTACTATTTGTTATAAAGATGGTCATTTTGAAATGGGAGCTTCAGGAACTGGTATAGGTAGTAAAAGTGATTCTTTTTACTTTACGTACCAGCAAATGACTGGTGATGGAGAAATTGTTGCTAGACTAAATTCTTTAGAGAATACCAATCTAAATGCAAAAGCTGGTGTTATGATTAGAGAAAGTTTAGATGCATCCTCTGCTTTCGCGATGACTGCACTAGTTTCTAACCCAAACTTTACCGGCTCTGCAGCTCATTTTGAGTATAGAAAATCTAACACAGGTAGTACTAGTAGCTCAAAATATATTGCCGCTACAGCTCCAAAGTTTGTTAGATTAGTTAAAGAAGGAAACACAATTACTTCTTTTATTTCTGCAACAAATGGAAACTGGCAATTAATTGGAACTAGCAATGTTAACTTTGGTGCTACCGTGTATGTTGGATTGGCTGCTACTTCCAATTTAAACGGAACTTCTTCACTAGCAGATTTTAGTGATGTTACTGTTTTAGAAGGAGTTAAAGAATCCCTAACAGCTTCTAAAACTACTTATGCCGGACATGAGCCAGGTGCTTCAGAGAATCCAGAGATCAAACAATTCACTGTATTCCCTAACCCTACGATAAGCAACTTGAATATGGAGATTTATGAATCTGAGATCAAATCTGTAGCTATATATAATCTACTTGGAAAAGTAATGAGGGTATATAACTTTAAATCTCCTTCCAGTAGGGCGATCATAGATGTTTCAGAATTAACAAAGGGATTGTTTATCTTAAAGTTGCATACAGCAGATGGGCACATCCTTAACAAAAGATTTTTCAAAAAATAATTATCAAGCATAGTTAGATTAGAAAAGGGTGGAAATATTTCCACCCTTTTTTTTTAGCCTAAAACTTTAATTTTTAATGTTAAACTTAAAGTAATTATTATGATAATTCAAAATTTTTATGTATTTCATCGATAATATGATACCTTATAACTGATTAATAAGTTTTTATTTTATATTTGTTAATTATTATTTATTGCTAGACCAAATCAATATGAACAGATATTAACCAAAAAACTTTATTATGATGAAAAAATTACACCACGAAATGCTACTTACAGTTGCATTTTGTTTATTAGGGATTTTCTCTCTAAGCGCCCAAACAGTTAAGACGGATGTAACAGTACAAATCCATGAACCTGGAATTCAGATCCATGAACCTGGAATCGAGGGCCATGAACCAGAATTTCTTATACACGAACCAGGATTTTCAATACATGAACCGGGATTTCAAAACCAAGGACCTGGACATAATAGTGCAGATAAAATTCGCTTGCAGTTATATCCTAATCCAACTACAGACTTCGTAAATATTTCTAGTGAACATTATGTATTGAGAGCATATTCAATTTACACAAGTACCGGAGAGATTTTGATAACTGGTCATTTTGAAGTTCCAAATCATTCTGCACAAATAGATGTAACTGCATTGGATAAAGGAACTTATATTTTAGTGGTTGAAGCCAACCAGAGACAAGTTGCTATTAAAAGATTCGTGAAGAAATAAAAAACAATTAATTTTTAATAAGGAAATAGGGTAGATTTAATCTATCCTATTTTTTTGTTCCAATCCCAAATAACTATACGCCACTCCTCACCATCTGAGTCTCTATATTGGAATATTTCCTGAAAACCATTATTTAGATGCGCTTCTAGTGATCGTTTATTTCTTACTGCAATTTCGGTAATAGCAAAATCGAACTTGTTTTTATAACATTCTAAATAAAGCTGATATAATTTATACAACAAACCTTGCCCTCTATATTCTTTTGCAATACACACCTGTCCAACTACTACATAATTATATGATGAAATAGATTTCCCTTGATACTCTACTTCATGAAACATTTGAAACATAGATCTTAAAATGGGCATATCTTCTGAAGCTTCGGAAGTCATTGCTAGTAAATATCCTAAGATTGTATCATCTTTGATCGCAATTATGTGAGGCGTACTCTCATTCCATTTTTCTAAGAGATCCACATTATGAATACATGTTAAGAAACCCTCGGTCTCAGATTGTTCTCGAGTAATTGCGCTAAAATGATTGTTTTTTTGCAGGTTTAATATTCCTATCAATTCTTTTTTAGAAATGCAGCTCTTATATATAATTTGAGAGGTTTTTTCCATTTATAAGATATTAATACTCGAATACATTATTTTCTTTTAATACAGAAGGAGACCAATGCATATAATCACAAAATTGGCTTAGTATAAACTTCAATTTTTATCTCTCCCTAAGTTTATCTAATTTATTAAAAAATCGATATATTAGATAGCAATCTATTTTGATTGAAATTAAATTTATAGCTATGAAATTATTCCCAAATCAATCAGTTAAAAACCCTATTTTTTTAGTGGTTTTATTTGCGATTTTAGTTGTGATACCATATACGGTTCAATCCTTTAATTTTCAGCAAAACAAAAACTCCACCCCTTTTCAATACACCGATTTTAAGGGTGAAGTTGTAGATGCGAAATCTGGAGATGCCATTAGTTCTGCACAGCTTACTGTAGAAGGAAGTAATATTTCTACTGTTACCAATAGTGAAGGTGAGTTTTCACTTAAAATACCTTCAGATTTAATAAATTCAACTGTTACAGTTTCATATTTAGGTTATAAGAGTAAAAGTATTGCCCTAAATTCCTTCAATAAGGAATTCACCACGATCGCTTTAGAAGAATCTATAGAAGTCCTTTCTGAAGTTAGTATTTTCACCGCAAAGGATGCTCAAGCACTAGTTTCTTCTATGTTAGAGAAAAGAGGAATCAATTATTTTGGAGATCCAACTAAAATGACTGCTTTCTATAGAGAGATCATTAAAAAAAGAAGGACCAATGTTTCTCTTTCTGAGGCTGTTGTATATATCTACAAACAGCCAAATAACAATAAAAAGAAAGATCTGGTTTCTATTTATAAAGCTAGAAAAAGCACAAATTATGACAAGTTAGATACTTTGGCCTTAAAATTAAGAGGAGGCCCTTTTAATATACTTTACATAGATTTGATGAAATACTCTGAGTTTATTTTTAATCCAGATAATATAAGTGAATATAAATTCAATTTTTCACAACCCACCAAGATCAACGATCGATATGCATATGTTGTAGATTTTGAGGAAAAAGATAAATTGCTTCCTTGGTATTATGGTAAGCTATTTATAGATGTGCAAACACACTCTTTAATGAAAGCTTCCTTTAAATTAAATGTAGATGATAAGGAATCTGCTGCCAAGATGTTCGTTAAAAGAAAACCTAGTAATGCTACTGTGTATCCTATAGATGTGAATTATCAAATAGATTATTTACAAAGCAATGGTAGATGGTATTATGGATATGGGAATGCACTTCTAGAGTTTAAAGTAGATTGGGATAAGAGGCTGTTTAATTCCCGATATACTCTAAATAGTGAAATGGTGGTAACTAATTGGGAAGTTTATGGCAATGAAGAACCTAAAATGAACAACGATTTTATTAGACCTTCTGTAATAATGGTTGATGATATCTCTGGATTTGCAGATGACAATTTTTGGGGAAATAATAATATTATAGAACCTGAAAAATCTATCCAGAATGCAATAGAGAAAATTCAGCGACAATTAAAGAAGGAGTAGCTCATAATTAAAAAAAACCCGCAAAATTGCGGGTTTTTTATTTAATAGACCTTGAATAACATATTACTCTTCATGCATGAAACGCTGTTTTCCTAAAAGTTCTTCCACGGTCTCTACATGGCTATCGTCAGGAACACAACAATCTACCGGGCAAACCGCAGCACATTGAGGTTCCTCATGAAATCCTTGGCACTCTGTACATTTATCTGGAACTATATAGTAGATCTCATCGCTTATTGGTTCTTGTGCTTCATTTGCATTTGCTTTCTTACCATTTGGTAAAACAACATTCCCTTCAAGATCGGTACCATCGGCATATCTCCAATCATCTGCCCCTTCATAAATTGCTGTATTAGGACACTCTGGCTCGCATGCGCCACAGTTTATACATTCATCTGTTATTATAATTGCCATAGCTGTATTATTAGTAAATTTAATTTAAAATCAAAAATCGTTAGTAATTTGGGTTTAACTTTTCACTGATTTATAGGCGATTTTAAATCTATAACTTTTAATTTCGCTAGCACAAATTTAAAGCCAAAACAATTCATAACCAAATAAGCCTTATGACAATCCATCAGCGCAAATCACATTTTATAGAATTAGGTAAATTTTTAAACCAATTCAGCAGAGATGGGATTCAACTAAATAGCGATGTTATAAATAATGCTGAATTTTTTGAAAGCTTTAAAGAGCAAATAGAACGTGCTATTCATTATAATGGCTGGTTTACACCAGATAATATTTTATTTAATCTTGAAGGTTGGAGCGAATCTCTAACCGAAGAAAAGTTAGATAAATGGCTGAAGCCTTATGATTTTGAAAATATCAATCCTAAGACTGTTGGAATTGTTTTAGCCGGAAATATTCCTTTGGTTGGTCTTCACGATTTTATTTCGGTATTGATCTCTGGACACAAAGTTTTGGTAAAACAATCTTCGAATGATATGAAGCTGTTACCAATTCTTGCCGAGTATTTAATTGCTTTAGATCCTTATTATAAAGCTAAAATTGAATTTACAGAGGGACGCATGAATAATTTTGAAGCTGTAATAGCCACGGGAAGCAATAACACTTCCAGATATTTCGAATATTATTTCGCTAATAAGTCGGCGATAATTAGAAAGAATAGAAATTCTGTTGCAGTGCTTACAGGAGAGGAAACCCTTAAAGAACTTGAAAACTTAGGTCATGATATTTTTAGATATTTTGGATTGGGTTGCAGAAGTGTTTCCAAACTATATGTACCAGAAAATTACGATTTCGATGCGTTTTATAAGGCAGTTCAGAAACCATGGTCAACACTTATGAATCATGCTAAATATGCCAACAATTACGATTATAATAAGGCGGTGTATTTAATGAGCGAATTTAAAATGTTGGACAACGGCTTTTTAGTTTTAAAAGAAGATATTAGCTTCGGCTCACCAATAGCAACGCTATTTTACGAAACATATTCAGATAAAGAAAATCTAAAAGCAAGTCTGGAAGAAAACAAGGAAAATTTACAATGCGTAGTTGCAAAGGATCTAATGCCCTCAGAAATTGAATTCGGAAAAACGCAGTATCCAGAATTATGGGATTATGCCGATTCTATAGATACACTCGCATTTCTTCAGAATTTATAAGTTAGATCAAAATTGCTGGTAACCCCTATTTATTAGCTTTTTAAATAACCGGAATATTCTATAATTAAATCTTCCTAATCCTCCGGAAGCAGCCATTTATAATTTTAATAACACAAAATAACAGGAACTTTTAGCATCTTTGCTACAAACCATATTTTTTATGAAAAAACACAATTTTAGCGCCGGTCCATGTATACTTCCTCAAGAAGTTTTTCAAGAAGCTTCGCAAGCAGTTTTAGATTTTAACAACTCTGGATTATCCATTTTAGAGATATCACACAGAAGTAAAGATTTTGTTGCTGTTATGGAGGATGCAAGAAATCTTGCATTGGAGTTATTGGGCTTGGAAGGAAAAGGATATAAAGCCTTATTTCTTCAGGGAGGTGCTAGTTTAGAATTTTTAATGGTTGCTTATAATCTATTAGAGAAAAAAGCAGCTTATTTAAATACAGGCACATGGTCTAGCAAAGCAATTAAGGAAGCTAAGATGTTTGGGGAAGTTAATGTTGTTGCTTCTTCAGAAGACAAGAACTTCAGCTATATTCCTAAAGGTTTTATGATACCTACAGATGTAGATTACTTTCATTGTACCAGTAATAATACCATTTTTGGAACGCAAATGAAGGTTTTTCCTAATACTCCAAAACCTATGGTTTGCGATATGAGTAGTGATATTTTCTCTCGTGTTTTAGATTTTTCTAAATTCGATCTTATTTATGCCGGTGCTCAAAAAAATATGGGACCAGCAGGAACTACGCTTGTGATCGTGAAAGAAGATCTTCTGGGAAAAGTTACCAGACAGATCCCATCTATGTTAGATTATAAAGTGCATATAGATAAGGATAGCATGTATAATACTCCTGCTGTTTATCCAGTGTATGTATCCTATTTAACTCTAAAGTGGTTAAAGGAACAAGGTGGAATTAAGGCCATTGAAGAAAAAAATCAGAAAAAAGCGGCTTTGCTTTATTCTGAAATTGATATTAACCCTTTATTTAAAGGATATACCGCTACAGAAGATCGATCTATCATGAATGCTACTTTCAACCTAACTAATGATTCGTTAAAGGAAGATTTTGATGCTATGTGCAAAGATGCTGGGATAAATGGTTTGAATGGTCATAGAAGCGTTGGCGGTTATAGAGCTTCTATGTATAACGCATTACCATTAGAAAGCGTTCAGGTTTTAGTAGATGTTATGAGTGACCTAGAAAGAAAAGCATAAAAATAAGCTAACTAAAGCGTTATTTAAAAAGTATAAATTAGAACAAAAAGCATGAAAATATTAGCAAACGATGGTATTTCTCAAAGCGGAGTAAAAGCTTTAGAGAAAGCCGGTTTTGAAGTGATCACTACAAAAGTAGCACAGGAGCAACTTACCAATTTCATTAATGAAGAAAAAATTAATGTTCTTCTTGTTCGCAGTGCTACCCAGGTTAGAAAAGAACTAATTGATGCCTGTCCTAGTCTAAAAGTGATTGGGCGTGGTGGTGTTGGAATGGATAATATAGATGTATCCTATGCGCGTAGCAAAAAATTAAAAGTTATAAATACTCCAGCGGCTAGTTCTGGATCTGTTGCAGAATTGGTTTTTGGTCACCTATTTGGCGGCGTGCGTTATTTGCATGATTCTAATAGAAATATGCCTCTTTCCGGAGATTCACATTTTAAAGATCTAAAAAAGAACTATTCTGCAGGAACAGAACTGCGTGGGAAAACTTTAGGGATCATTGGTTTAGGCAGAATTGGTAAAGAAGTAGCAAAAATTGCACTAGGCGTAGGAATGAAGGTGATTGCCAGCGATGATCATGTTGGAGAAGTAGCTATTACTCTTAGCTTTTATAATGAACAAATGGTTACCATACCTATTAAAACCGAACCTGTTTCTGAATTGATAAAACATTCAGATTTTATCACTATTCATGTTCCTGCGCAGTCTAGAGCGATTATAGGTAGAAAAGAAATTGAGCAAATGAAGGATGGTGTTGGAATTATAAACACATCTAGAGGAGGACTTATTAATGAAGATGCTCTTTTAGAAGCTTTGGAAAAAGGTAAAGTTTCTTTTGCCGGTTTGGATGTTTATGATCATGAACCAGAACCTGCGTTAAAAGTTTTAATGAATGAGCGTATCTCTTTAACTCCTCATATTGGCGCTGCTACTTTAGAAGCACAAGACAGAATTGGAATTGAACTTGCAGAACAAATAATTGAAATTTTAAAAGAGGAAAAAGTATAATATTTATTCTTAGTATTTTACAAAGATCCTTCTCAAATTAATATTTCAGAAGGATCTTTTGTTATAGGGGATGCGATTATTATCAACAAAAAAATTGTAAATTACTTAGTTCAAAAAGTGAACTGAGCTATTAAATTATACTGTTTGCAAATTAGCCTTGGGAACAATCTTTGAGGTAGTTTTAAAAACATAGATCATGAAAAACTTACTATTTATATTGTTTGCTGGACTATTGATCTACGGATGTGGTTCTACAAAGGATAGAGATTTCTCTAAAAAAGAGGTAACTGCAACTGCCAATGACACAGTAAGAATTGCAAATGACAGCCTTGAATATGAAATTATAGTAATAGAGCCTGGTTTCAATCTTTTTATCAATAGTATAGCTAGACCCCGAGGATATTATTCTCAATCCTATTTAGAAAACAAGAACAAATTCTTGGTACAAGAATACAACAATAGGGTAAATCAACCTTTTAACTATAATTCAAACCTTTATATTCAAGAGATCAATTACGATAATTTTGTTAATTATGGCTACGAAGTAAATTATATGCTCTACAATTATTTTGTCTTCTTTTCTAGGGAATATAATCAACGATTTTCTGTACCGACCCGAATATAATCCAAGAATTTTTTAATTGACTTGCTAAGTGATATATTTGCAGCATGAATAAATTAAAGGAACGTTGGGGAATAGATTCTAATTTCCAGCTTATTATAATTTTTGTAGTTTTCGCTATCACAGGTTCTTCTGCTGCTAAATTGGCGGCTCCTGTATGTGAATTCTTTGGAATTTACAAAGAAACTTCTCCTTGGTATATTTACTGGATTGTTCGCATTTCTTTAATTTTCCCTTTATATCAGCTTTTACTTGTTAGTTTTGGCTGGCTATTTGGTCAATTTAATTTCTTTTGGTCCTTCGAAAAGAAAATGCTTACCAGACTTGGTTTATCACGTTTTCTAAATCAAGATTAATTTGAAATCCTTTCAAAAATATGGTCTCATTGGTTTAACAATCGCCCTGTTATTCCCTGCTTTATATGTTAATAGCCATGTTTTTGCTCATGAATTTAAATTTGGATGTAATGATCATAGCACTACTCATATACACCAATCTGTACTAGATTGCAAAATCTGTAAATTTCACCCTGCACCTATTGTTAGTTTAGATTTTACGAATTTTGAATTAATTCAAAACCAATATATCCAAGCAGGAATTCCTGCTTTTTATCTTTTTTTAAGTGATTATCAAAAATTATCATTTCAGCTAAGAGGTCCTCCAGTCGCTTAATTGAATTCATGATTATTTGTTGTAGCAATTTTAAGTGCTACTTGTATTAATTACTTATTTTTTAAAAATGATAAAAACAATTTTTAGCATACTATTGCTCACTATAAGCCTATCTGCATTTTCTCAATCATCAATTAGCGGTCAGGTAACTGACGATGTTACCGGAGAACCTTTGGCAGGAGCTAACATTTATATATCTAAATTAGAAAAGGGAACCATTACCGATCTTGATGGTAATTTTAAATTATATAATCTTCCGGAAGGAAAACATAACATGCTTATTTCTACCTTGGGATATACAACAAGAACAGAGGTATTTAATATCACAAATAGTTCACAGATCATTATTAAATTGAAGCCTTCAGCAATAGAAATGGAGGCAGTTATCGTTTCTACACCGTTTCATAAGTTACAAAGTGAAAATGTGGTTAAAGTGGAACGTGAAACAGTAGAAAACCTTAAAAAATCCGGTGCTATTACTTTAGCTGATGGGATCACTCAAATTGCGGGGGTAGAAAGTGTTACTACAGGAGCGGGAATTGGGAAACCAGTAATTCGCGGATTAAGCTCTAACAGAGTATTAGTTTATGCCCAGGGCGTACGCTTGGAAAATCAGCAATTTGGAGATGAGCATGGATTGGGTATTAGCTCAAGCGGTGTAGAGAGTGTGGAAGTAATTAAAGGACCAGCTTCACTGTTATATGGAAGTGATGCATTAGGAGGAGTACTCTATTTAAATCCTGAAAAATATGCTGATGCAGATAGCACTTCTATAGATGCTGGTATAACTTATCACAGCAATACATTGGGAACTGAAGCCAATCTTGGTTTAAAAACCTCGATGACAAATTGGAAATATTTAGTTAGAGGTAATTATGCAGCACATAGTGATTACTCCACCGGAAATGATACTAGAGTAACCAATACCCGGTTTGAAGAAAAGGATCTTAAGGCTGGAATAGGCTATCAAGATCAAAAATATAGAGGAGATCTTAGGTATAATTATAATAATACATATATAGGCATTCCTGAGGAAATTGGAGACCAAACTACCTCCAAAGAAATAATTGCCCCATACCAGCAGTTGGACAATCATATCTTGAGTTTAAGCAATAAATTATTTCTCAAGAATTCTAGCTTAGATCTAAAAGTAGGATACTTATTTAATGATAGAAAAGAATATGAAGAGCTCGAAACTCCTATTCCCGCATTAGAAATGCATCTAGAAACGCTGAATTACGATCTTAAATACAATACACCTGTTTGGGGAAATTTTGAAACAATTATTGGTTTGCAAGGTTTGTTTCAAACCAATAAGAATTTTGGAGAAGAATTATTAATTCCAGATGCTTCAATTACAGATATTGGAATTCTAGCAACTACTCATTATCATTTAGAGTGGATAGATATTCAAGGAGGAATTAGGTTTGATACTAGAAATATTTCCACTAGTGCTCATGGAAACGAAGGAGAACAAGATTATTTTGCACCAGTAACACGTGACTTTTCAAGCTATAATGGATCATTAGGATTTAAATTCAACATGTTTAAAAATTTAGTTACAAGATTAAATCTAGCAACGGGATTTCGCGCGCCAAATTTAGCGGAGCTAACTTCTAATGGAACACATGAAGGCACCAACCGATATGAAATTGGAAATGCTAATCTGGAAAATGAACAAAATATACAGCTTGATCTTTCTCTTGAATATCGAAATGAACATTTTGAATTATTTGGAAATGGATTTTATAATAAAATAAATGAATACATTTTTATAGCTCCAACTAATGAGTTTATAAATGAAAATCCCGTATTTGTATATACTCAAGAGAACGCCAAATTATATGGTGGGGAAGCAGGAATACATATACACCCTCATCCAATAGATTGGTTGCATATTGAAAGTAGTTTTGAATTGGTAATTGGTGAGAAGGATAACGGAGATTATTTACCTTTAATTCCCGCTACCACATTTACAAATACTCTAAGAATTGAATTGAAAGATGGTAATTTATGGAATGATAATTATTCGTTTATTACCGTAAAATCTACCGGTTCTCAAACTAAAATAAGCGCTTTTGAAACTAATACCTCTGGGTATTCTTTGGTAAATGCAGGAATTGGAAGTACCATTAATCTTGGGAAATTTCCGCTGGAAATAAGAGTAAGTGGAAACAATCTTTTTAATAAAAATTACATAGCTCATTTATCCCGATTAAAGGCAGATGGAATAGCAAACATGGGGAGAAATATCTCCATAGGACTTCAAAAAAAATTCTAAACATAGAAAAAGCCTCCAAAAATATATCTTTGGAGGCTTTATTTTTTATTCTAGTTTATGCTAATTATACTACTTCCGCTTCAATTACAAACTCATTTTCTTTCGGAGCTTTGTTCCACACAAACGTATAGAACCACATTAATGTAAAAGTTGGAATTACATCTGTAAATGGTAATAATTCTTCTATAAAAACTAGTACTGAAGCTATTTTACCCTTTTTACCTGGATACATTTCAGCCATTTTATTCGCTGCATAGGGAGCCCAAACAATATCTAAAAAAGGTCCCACTAAAGGAATTGCCATAGTTACCATACCAATAGCATCGTACATTAATCCTTTTATTAATAATTTATTTTTTAAGATTTTCATCGGTTTTTAGTTTTATAGAATGAATAAAGCAAAAAAAATGCCATTTATTTTTAATGGGGACTTATGAGCTTTAAGAACTCGTTTCAGATCTATATCTTTTTATATTGACTCCTAAATTCCCTCTCATTATAATACACATATTCTGGGCTTCAATTATTATTTCAACTTCTTAGATCTTCAACATATAAATTATTCATTCCAATATATTATGGTATAAGTACTGCTGCACTTGTAATCTTGTGGTAATAAATATCTACAACATGAGCTATGTTAGTTAATCCTATATTATTTCCATTTGGTAGGTAAACTACATACTGTTACCACTTATCCCTCTGGAGCTTAACACACAAATAGTTACCTCTTAGAAGTTATGGATTAGAACTTATGATACACCTTCGTATTATAATGTGAATAATCTATAAATTAGTTATTGTAGTGTCTTCTTTAACTTATCGGAAAAGAGTTGTTTAAGTTTCTTGATCTTTGGATCTATGATCACTTGGCAATACTGCTGTTCTCTATGATTGGAATAATATTCTTTATGTTCTACTTCAGCTTCATAAAATGCGGACGCTTCAGTAATTTCTGTAACTATAGGATCAAGAAAAACTTCATTTTCTTGTAATTGTTTTACTATAGCCTGAGCCATATTTTTTTGATCTTCAGAATGATAAAAAATAGCACTTCTGTAATGAGTGCCAGAATCATATTGCTGTCTGTTTAAGGTAGTGGGATCATGTGTACTAAAGAACATCAATAAAAGCTCTTCAAAAGAAACCACACTAGGATTAAAATGTATTTCGATTGCTTCGGCGTGACCAGTTCTTCCTGTGGTGATCTCTCTATAAGCAGGATTTTTAATTGTTCCTCCAGTAAAACCAGGTATAACTTTGGTAACTCCCTCTACTCTTTCAAAAACTGCTTCGGTACACCAAAAACAACCTCCAGCCAGTGTAGCAATTTGTACTGTTTTATTTTCCATATAACAAATGTTTAATATATTTAATTAATTATTGAACGAAATATAATTTTTAACTATTATTTGGGTACTGTTGAAAATTCATTATTCTTTTGTAATGTTGTAGTTGACTAAATGTCTTACCATTTACAGTAGAATTTATTTATGTTATTTAAAAAAATAATTATCCTTTTTGTCTGTTTTGCCTTTCCAAAATTACAAGCCCAAACCAGCCCACTGTCAAAAAATATAAAGAAAACCTATAAAACGCAACGAATATCTGATGCTCCAGAAATTGATGGTGTTTTAGATGATGCTGTTTGGAATTCTATACCAGAAGCAACAGATTTTGTAATGGTCCAACCCGGGGATGGAACTCCCAGCAGAGAGACACATCCAACCAAAGTGAAATTAGCCTACGACGATGAAGCTATTTACATTGCTGCATATATGTTTGATAATGAACCAAATCGAATTTTAAGACAATTCACTCAACGGGATAATATAGAGCAATCAGACTTTTTTTTAATTGACCTAAATACCTATAATGATGGTGAAAATCAGACCCGTTTTGTAATTACTTCTGCTGGAGCGATAGCCGATGCGAAAATGTCAGGCAACAGAGAAGATTTCAGCTACAATGTGGTTTGGCAGGGTGAAACTTCCTTTGATGAAAATGGCTGGTATGCCGAAATTAAAATTCCATATGCGGCCCTTCGATTCCCCAAAAAGGAGGAACAATTGTGGAGCATACAATTCTTACGCAGCATATTGCATCTTAATGAGATATATACCTGGAATTATATAGATAAATCTATCGGAAAAGATTCTCAGTATAACGGACTACTTACCGGAATAAGAAATATTGATCCTCCGGTACGCTTAAGTTTTTACCCATATGCATCTGCCGAAGTGAATCAATATAAAAATAATACCGAAAGCAATTTTAGCGCTGGCTTAGATTTTAAATATGGGATTTCTGACGCTTTTACTTTAGATGCAACTTTAATTCCAGATTTTGGACAAACAGCATTTGATAAAGTAGAATTAAATTTAGGTCCATTTGAGCAAGCTTTTGGAGAAAATAGAGCATTTTTCACTGAAGGAACCGAGCTTTTCACGAAAGGAAATCTTTTTTACTCAAGAAGAATTGGTGATACTCCAATTGGTTTTAGTAAAGCTCAAACAGCTTTATTGGATAATGAGATTCTGGTAGAAAACCCAGATAAGGCAGATCTTCTAAATGCAGTTAAGGTTTCTGGACGAACCGATAATGGTTTAGGAATTGGTTTTTTTAATGCTTTTACCAAGAAAACGAATGCTATAATTGGGGATACGATCACCGGTTTAAATAGAGAGATCATTACAGAGCCTTTTGCAAACTATAATATTTTTGTTTTGGACCAGCAATACAATCAAAATTCTTCCATAACCCTTATCAATACTAATGTTACCAGAAATGGACACGCAAGGGATGGGAATGTTACTGGTTTTTTATTTGATATAAATAACAAAGAGAACTCCTTTAATTATTCTGGTGAGGCTAAGATGAGTAATGTGAACAAACCATCTCAAAACATTACCGGATTTGCGTCTGAATTTGAAATTAACAGAACCAAAGGAAATTTTAGATATGGATTTGAGCATGGCTTTGCAAATGAGACCTACGATATTAATGATCTAGGGTTAAACTTCAGAAATAATTACAATAATTTTGAAACAAATATCTCATATGAAATTTTTGAACCTACAAATTTCCTTAATAAATTTCGTGTAAGGATTTTTGGAGATCATCGTAGAAGGTACAAACCGAATATTCAAACTGAAAGCGCAATTGGAACTAACTTTTTCGCAGCTACCTTAAAAAGATTTGCCTTTGGTAGCTATATAAAACTTAATACAGAATCTAAAGATTTTTTTGAAGCAAGAAGAGCTGGAAAGTATGTTAATTATCCTGGTTATGCAGTAATAGATGGTTTTATATCATCTGACTATAGAAAGAAATTTGCGTATGATGTAAATATGAATTATGTAAGTTTTTTTGACTCTAATCGAGAAAACTTAAGAGTTAATATTAGCCCGATTTTTAGGTTCAATGATCAATTTTCTATGAAATACAACTTTAGTTATTCCACTACAACAAATAGAAATAGCTTTGTCACTTTAGAGCCAAGCCGTGAAATATTTGGTCTTAGGGATGTGAAAAGTATAGAAAATTCCCTTCAAGCAAGTTATAATTTTAATACTAAACAGGCATTGAATTTGAGTTTTAGAAATTTTTGGTCTGTTGCAGATTTTCAAGAAAATAAATACAGCGTTCTTAAGGATAATGGTGAACTTTCTCCTGTAGATTATCCAATTACTCAATCTAATAATCCAAATGCCAATTTTAATATTTGGAATCTGGATTTAAGTTACAGGTGGCAATTCGCTCCTGGTAGTGAGGCAATTCTCTTGTATAGAAATTCAATTTTTAATTTCGATAAACTAAGCGATATTCAATATGCGGAAAGTCTGCAAAATTTATTTAATCAAGATCTAAGGCAGAACTTATCTTTGCGAATCGTTTATTTTATAGATTACAATAATGTAAAAAATATTATTAAAAGTTAAAAGGCCTGGGTTTTCAATTAAAAATAATCTGTTTAGATTTAAATCTTATGATATACGCCAATAACATTCATAAATATTACGGAGATCTTCATGTGCTAAAAGGCGTGAATTTACATATAGCTAAAAGTGAGATAGTTTCTATCGTTGGTGCCTCTGGTGCTGGGAAAACTACATTATTACATATTTTAGGAACACTGGATCAACCTGATAAACAAACTGATAGTAGTTTGGTAGTGAATAAAACCGATATCTATTCTCAAAATTCTAAAACGCTTTCTAAGTTTAGAAATGAGCAGGTAGGTTTTATTTTTCAATTTCATCAACTCTTACCAGAATTTACTGCCATAGAAAATATTTGTATTCCTGCTTTTATCAAAGGAATTTCTAAAGCCGAGGCAGAAAAGCGCGCTTTGGAGCTACTAGAGTTTTTAAATCTATCTAAAAGAGCACATCATAAGCCTTCAGAATTAAGCGGCGGAGAACAGCAGCGTATTGCGGTAGCAAGATCCTTGATAAACAATCCAGCCGTTATTTATGCAGATGAGCCTTCAGGAAATCTAGACAGTGAATCTGCAGAGAATCTTCACAAATTATTTTTTCAGCTCAGGGAAGAGTTTCATCAAACCTTTGTTATTGTTACACATAATGAAGAATTAGCCAATATGGCAGACAGAAAGCTAACGATGGTAGATGGGGAAATTATTTCTGGAGCCTAACAGCTATTTAAAATTTCTCAAAAACCCCTAAACCAAATAAGGCAAAATCATATTTAACAGGATCATTCTTGTCTAAGGCTCGTAAGGAAGTATCAAGCTCTAGAACAGCTTTTGCGTCATTCTGCTTTCGTGTTAAAAGTCCCAGTTTTCTAGCTACATTTCCGGAATGTACATCTAAAGGACACGACAATAATGCGGGTGATATATTTTTCCAAATCCCAAAATCTACTCCTGCATCATCTTTACGTACCATCCATCTTAGATACATATTAATCCTTTTAGCCGCTGAACCGCGAACCGGATCACTTACATGTTTTTGTGTTCTGGCTATATGTTCTATTTCAAAAAATACTTGCTTAAATCCAGAGATCTGGGTTTGAAGTGAATCTGAATTAGTTTTAGGAAGAAAGACTTGTTCCAATTCTCCATGATTTGTGTAGATATTACGTAAACTTAGTATAAAGGTTCTAAGATCTAAGCCATTAAAAGTTCTATGAACAAATTCGTCCAAGGCATCTAGTTGATCTACGGAATGTTCCATAACAAAATCATAGGGAGAATTCCCTAAAAGATCCATCATTTTTGAAGCATTATTTATGATGCTCTTTCTATTTCCCCAAGCAATAGTTGCTGCCAAAAAACCGGCTATTTCTATATCTTCTTTTTGGGTAAACAGATGAGGGATACTTATAGGATCGCTTTCAATAAAGCTTGGATTGTTATAAAGAGACACTTTAGCATCAAGAAATTCTTTTAATTCTAAGGAAGTCAAGATAAATTTTTAAATGAATATTTTTCAAATATAAAACTTTAAAAAAAAGTTCTAACCCATAAAAATAATTTGTTTTTTTATCTCTTTAGCATTCAGATAGATAGCCTAGATTGACAATTAAAAGTAAATACTGCCGTGCCGAAAATTAATTATTGGCATCCTTATTGAAATATTTAACAAATAACAGTACGTATTTAATATTTCATTAACTTTATTAGTTTTAATTAAATTTGCTTTCCGTTAAAGCTTTAAACCAAGAATTTTATTATTTATGATTCATGCACTTAAACCTAAAAATGAAACCTCTCGATTAGCTTCGCTAAACGAATTGCAAATCCTTAATACTAACCCAGAACCTAGTTACGATAATATAGCCCAATTGGCATCCTTTATTTGCGATGTGCCTGTATCACTAATTACATTGATGGCAGAAGAGAAGCAATGGTTTAAAGCTAAAATAGGAACAGATCTATCTGACAATGATAGGAATATTTCATTTTGCTCTCATGCCATTTTAAATCCCGATGATTTAATGGAAGTGCAGGATACCTTATTAGATCCTAGATTTATAGATAATCCAATGGTATCCTCAAACAGTAATATTCGTTTTTATGCCGGGATGTCTATAAAATCGAATAGTGGAGAAGCTATAGGAACCTTATGTGTACTCGATAGAAAACCACATTCCCTAAATGACAAACAAAAGCAAGCACTTAGATCTTTAGCAAAACAAGTAGAGAGTTTATTTGAACTAAGAAGGCAAAATATTGAGCTAGAAAAAGTGAAAAAAGATTTAAATATTAAAAACAATTTGCTAAAGGAGTTTGCTGGAACTGTTTCTCATGACATGAAAATGCCTCTTGCAAATATCATAATCACTTCCGATCTATTAAAAGCGAAGTATGGAAAATTATTGGATGAGACCGGAATTAATTATCTCAATTACCTAAAACAATCCTCCTTTAGGTTAAGCAATTATATTACAGATATTCTAAATCATTATGAAAGTGATACACTTCTAACATCCCATATTGAAGAGTTTGATTCTCAAGATATCCTTGAACAAATAATCGATTTGCTAAACATTAAATTTGATTGTGAAATTAATTTACCCGAAAATAATTTAATGGTAAGCTGCAATAGGGCTGCATTTCAGCAAATTTTCTTTAACCTTATTGGAAATAGCTTGAAATATAACAATAGGGATAAAATAATAATTGATATTACTGCGGAAGAAAAAAATGAATACTATCATTTCACTGTGTCTGATAATGGTATAGGGATTCCTAAAAATAAACAAGAAGTGATCTTTGATCTGTTTACAATTGTAGAGGAAGCCGATAGAAGCGGAAATCGCGGAAATGGAATTGGACTATCTACAGTACAAAAATTGGTGCATAAATTAGGTGGTGAAATTTCCGTGCAATCTGAAGTTAATGAAGGAACCACTTTTCATTTTTCAATTAAACGAGCAGATTAGTTAAAAATATCCTTGATTCACAGTAATCTAGCTGAGAAAAATTTCATATTATTGAGTAAGCAATACTTAACTGTTGAAAAACAGCACAAAATATGGAGCATAAAACAGCGTTCGATGAAAAATTAAGATTAAATTTCTTATTAGATTATCACATAACCAAATCAGCTTCCAACGACGATTTTGATCAACTTACACAATTGGCGGCTACTATTTGCCGCACCCCTGCTGCATTTATAAGCATTATAGACAAGAACCTAGTTTGGCTTAAATCTAAAACCGGGTTAACTGTTAATGAAGTATCACGAAAACAATCCTTCGCCCAACTCACATTAGAATCTGAAAAAAATATTTTTTGCTTAAGCTCTAAAGACCATCCTGAAATATTTGAAAATGTTGAAAATTTATATGGTAACAGTTTTAAATTTTATTGTGGAATTCCTTTAATAAATGATCACGGCTATACCATTGGTGTATTAAGTGTTCTAGACATTAAAGAAAGACAACTCAAAAAATATCAGGTAGATGGTTTAAAAGCATTATCAAATCAATGCATGAAACTTTTTGAATTTTCAAAACAGAATAGAAAATATAGAGAGATGCAAACCAAACTAAGCCAAAAGTACCAAGAATTGGAAAAGTTTGCTAGTGTAGTTTCACACGATATTAAATCTCCTTTAGCTAATATTATATCTCTAACCGAACTTATCAAGGCGGAAAATCAAGGTAAATTTGATGAAGATACCAATCAGTATATAGACTACCTAAATGAATCTTCCTATTCCCTTAGGAATTATGTAGATGGTATATTAAGTTTTTATAGAAGTGAGCATATTCTGGAAAAGGATTATGAGAATGTAGATCTCCATAATTTACTAAGTGGAATTGCACATTTATATGATGTTAAAAATGACGTAGTGATAGTTTATCCAGAAACGGTAATGTTAAAGCATGTTAACAAGGCCGCCCTTACCCAAGTGTTCTTAAATTTAGTGAGCAATGCGCTTAAATATAATTCTAAAGACCTTAGAAAGATTACCATCACCTTTAAACAGACCGAATCTCATTATCATTTCGCAGTTATAGATAATGGGGATGGTTTTAGCGAGGAGAATTCTTCTAAGATCTTTGAGCTTTTTACAACCTTAGACACCAATGATAGATATGGGAATCCTGGAAGTGGAATTGGTCTGGCAACCGTTAAAAAATTAATAGATAGCATGGGAGGAACTATAAAAGTAAGTTCTATTCCCGGAGAAGGAAGTAATTTTCAATTTACTATTAAGAGAGTTTAAGCAGCTTGTCCCATTTATTAAATGGCGATTTTATATATTTGATAAACATTCAAATATTCATGCAGTTCTATTATCCAGAGGTTTTATATGCTTTAGTACTGCTAATTATCCCTATACTCGTTCATTTATTTCAGCTTAGAAGATTTCAAACGGAATATTTTACCAATGTAAAATTCCTTAAAAAAATAAGTCTTCAAACTCGTAAAAGTTCGAGGATCAAGAAATGGCTAATTCTAACAACCAGATTATTAGCTCTTGCTTCTATTATAGTGGCATTCGCTCAGCCATATATCCCATCTGAAAAAAATGAGAATTCATCTATCGAAACCGTTATCTATTTAGATAATTCCTTCAGCATGGAAGCTATAGGAAAGAAAGGAAGGCTTCTAGAAAGAAGTGTTCAGGAATTATTAGAAAGCGATTTGATAAATAAAAACACTAATCTTTTTACTAATTCAGAAGAATATAGAGCAATCACTGTGCAAGACCTTCAGAATATCACTTATACAGGAGAGCAACTAGATTATAAAACTATTCTATTAAAGGCAAAAACTTTATTTACTAAGGACACCTCTGTAAATAAAAAATTGCTGATTATTTCCGATCTTCAAAAAACAACCTCTCCGCAATCACCTCAAGACTCTTCGACATTAGCTATTTATGCCTATAAACAATCTGCAGAAAGAAAGGAAAATTTACAAATAGATACTGCCTATATTAGCCAAGAATCTATAGATTCTAAGGTGCTACAGGTTGAAATAAGCAATAGTGGCACTGCTTCTCAAACAACTCCTGTATCTATATATAATAACGAAATACTTTTAGGTAAATCCAGTGCAACCTTAGCGCCTGCTGCCTCATTAAAATTGAGTTTTCCTTTAAGTGAAGATGAGATAAAACAGGGAAAGATTGTTATAGAAGATAACAGCTTAGAATATGATAATATCTTATACTTTTCTTTAAATACAATAGCTCCCATTAAGGTGTGTAGCATAGATAAAGAGATTACTACTTTTTTAGGCCGCATTTTTAATGCGCCAGAGTTTGAGTTTACAAGTATGCCGGGTTCTGCAATTAACTATACTGCTTTAAATAATGCTAATGTTATTATTGTAAATGAATTACAAGAAATTTCCAGTGTTTTAAATACCACTCTTTTAAAATTAGCATCAGAAAACAGAACGATTATTCTTATTCCTTCCTCTACTAACTTAGGAGACACATATGGTTCCTTCATTAAAAATTCAGGGTTCTCTGGAATAGATTCTGTAACCACTAAAGAAAAGTTTATTACTAATATAAAATTTCAGCATCCATTATATAAAGGCGTGTTTGAAAATCAAGTCCAAAATTTTG
This sequence comes from Gillisia sp. UBA3175, assembly GCA_002364325.1. Taxonomy (GTDB): domain Bacteria; phylum Bacteroidota; class Bacteroidia; order Flavobacteriales; family Flavobacteriaceae; genus Gillisia. Next base: position 778,933 of record DEXV01000003.1, on the reverse strand, counting down.
AATATCCAAAGGTTCAGAAAAGCTATTCTATAAGTTCTCGTTCCAATTCTATCTTAGAGTTTGAAGATAAAAGTCCATTTTTGATTCAATCTAAAAACACCTATTTTTTTACTGGTGCATTAAATCTTAAAAACTCCAATTTTATACAATCCCCACTTGTGGTACCAACATTTTATAAAATGGCGCTTTCCAACAGGAGTCCTCCCCTATTATATCATAATTTAGCTGAAGAAAATAAAATAAGCCTTCCTATTTCAGTAAAAAATGATGAAGTCGTGAAGATCGATTCTAAAGATTTTAGTTTTATCCCGCAGCAGCGTAATTATGAGGAAAGAGTGGAAATAACAACCTTAGAGCTTCCTAATTTGGCTGGAAATTATTCTGTAAGTGGAGATGAAGCTATCACTTTTGCACTGAGCTATAATGTAAATAGGGCTGAAAGCAATCTGAAATATTTGGATATATCGGAGATTAAAAATGTTCGGACCGTTGAAGGTCTGGATGATTTTTTTAATTCTGAAGGCTATCAAACCAAAAAAGATACTTTTTGGAAATGGTTTGTTACTTTTGCACTGTTATTTTTACTTATAGAAACACTACTCTTAAAATATTTTAAATGAAGGTACTTCTTAAAGCTGCCAGAATAATTGATCCCGAATCTAAATACCATCATAAAAAGGTAGATATTTTAATTGAGGAAGGTATAATTTCGAAAATAGCCACTTCTATAAAAGGTATAAAAGAGGTTAAAGAGATAAACCTTAAAAATCTTCATGTATCAAAGGGTTGGTTCGATAGCAGTGTGAGCTTTGGAGAACCCGGTTTTGAAGAACGAGAAACCATAAAAAACGGATTGTATACCGCTGCGAAAAGTGGCTTTACACAAATTGCTTTAAATCCGAGCACTAATCCAGTTATAGATAATAATGGCGCTATCACCTCAATTCTATCCAAGTCGCAAGGAAATGCGGTACAAATTTTCACAATTGGTGCACTTACTCATAGATCTGAAGGCAAAGATCTTGCAGAATTATATGATATGCACCAAGCTGGAGCCGTTGCCTTTGGAGACTATAAAAAGGCGATAACCCATCCTAATTTATTGAAGCTAGCTTTACTCTATGCCCAAAATTTTAATGGCTTGGTACAATCTTTTCCTCAGGACGAACTAATTGCAGGTCATGGATTGGTAAACGAACATGAAAACAGCACTTCTTTAGGTTTAACTGGAATTCCATCTTTAGCAGAGGAATTACAAATAATTAGAGATCTCTATATTTTAGAATATACCGGAGGTAAGTTACATATTCCCACCATATCGACAGTAAAAGCGGTAAAACTTATAAGAGAAGCTAAGAAAAAAGGATTAGATGTAAGTTGTAGCGTTGCTATCCATAATTTAATTTTTACAGATAATAAACTCTCTGAGTTTGATACACGATACAAAGTATTACCACCTTTACGAACTAAAAAAGATACGAAAGCACTTATTAAAGGAATTCAGGATGGAACTATAGATTTTGTAACCTCAGATCATACTCCAATAGATCTTGAGCATAAGAAGATAGAGTTCGAACATGCACTTTTTGGCACTATTGGTTTAGAATCTGCTTTTGGAGCTTTATCTATGCTATTTGATCCTGTTGAAACCATAGAATTGCTAACTAAAGGAAGAAAGCGTTTTGGAATTACTGAATTTAAATTTGAAGAAGGTAGTGTAGCTAACCTAAGCTTATTCGATCCCGATTTTAAAAGCAACTTTACTAAGGAAAATATAGTCTCCACTTCAAAAAATAGCATGTTTCTTAATTCCGAGATTAAAGGAAGAGTTTATGGTGTAATTAATAATAACACATTTGTAATTACTGAAGAATAGTTTTATCTCTATTTTTGTAGATCATCAATCAATTAAAATTTTATAACATGGATACAACTTCAGAAAATGGAAAAGGCACAGCCATTGTTGCCTATTTAACCATTATTGGAACTATTATAGCTTATTTTATGAATAACGACTCAAAGAATACCTTTGCGAGTTTCCATATAAGACAAGCACTTGGTATCCATATTACCTATTTTTTACTTGGTGCCTTTGTAAGTATTTTTGACAGCTGGATGGTATCTTACTCTTTCTGGATCTTCATAATTATACTTTGGGGCTACGGTTTATTAACCGCAATTCAAGGAGAGCAAAAAGAAGTTCCGCTTTTAGGAATTCAATTTCAAAAATGGTTTAGCACAGTAAATTAACATGACAACAATACCCCTTTCTTTAACCCACTTGGTAAGACCTTCATCACTAACCACAGGAAAAGCACCTACCTTGATCATGCTGCATGGTTATGGAAGTGACGAGAACGATCTTTTCTCTTTTGCTACAGAATTACCTAAGGAATTATTAATCATTTCAGCAAAAGCACCATATTCCCTTCAACCCTATGGAAATGCTTGGTATGCGATAAATTTTGATGCTATTCAAGGAAAATGGAGCGACAATGAACAAGCTAAAGAGTCTCGAGAAGCTATAGCTCATTTTATAGATGAAGTTACTGCCAATTACCCGGTAGATAAAGATAATATTACCTTATTAGGTTTTAGTCAAGGAACTATTTTAAGCTATTCTGTAGCATTGAGCTATCCTGAAAAAATTAAAAATGTTATCGCACTAAGCGGATATATTAATACTGAGATTCTTAAAACTGGTTATGAAGAGAATAATTTTTCTCAACTTTCAGTTTATGCTTCGCATGGAAGTCAAGACCAGGTAATTCCAGTAACCTGGGCAAGACAAGCACCAGAAAAACTGAAGGAACTAGGAATAGAACATAGCTATTCGGAATTTCCAGTTGGTCATGGCGTAGCACCACAAAATTTTCAGGAACTTAAGAATTGGCTACTTAAAAGGATCTAATCTTTAGGATACAAGAAAGATTGTTCTGTGTTTAATACTAAATTCTTATTCTCATCTAATTGATAAGAGATCAGAATTTCTCCCCAATAGGTTCCGTCGGTAAAATCGGCGATGATCCATTTATGGTTTAATATTTTCACTTTATTGATGCGCATAATTCCTTCCATACCTTCAAAAGGAACAAGATCATTATCTTCATCTGCCTTGTTTCTGCCAATTATTTCGTCCTCTATAGCTTGAGCTAATTCTTCGGAGTCTATTCCAGATCTTTCAAAATAAGAGATAGCTTCTTCGTTTTCAGCTAGAGAAAAGTAATTTAAATTTAGATTTTCACTTTTAAGTTGCTCGTTTTCCAATTCTAATGCATTCAGACTTTCTTGAAATTTTTCAATTTTAGCTTCTTTAGCATCCAATATTTTTTTGTCATTCACATAAATAAAGATTGTGAAAAGAAACGTGAAAATTAATAAATAGGTAATTATTTTACTTCGCATTAAATGGTGATTTTTAAATTATCGTAGGCCAAAAATACATTTTTTGGTAAAGTTTTCTGGATCTCTTCATGAAATCCTAAGTGATGGCTAATATGAGTTAAATAAGCCCTTTCTGGTGCTATCTGCTTAATAAAGTTGAGCGCATCCTCCAGATTGAAATGGGAATGATGAGGTTCATGTCTTAATGCATTTATCACCATTACCTTTACGCCTTTCAACTTTTCAGATTCTTCAGGTTCTATAGATTTTACATCGGTTAAATAGGCAAAATCCTGCAATCTAAACCCAAATACTTGCAACCTATTATGCATTGCATTAATAGGAATAATAGGATGCTTCTTGAACAAAAAAGAAGTGTTCTCAATTTCATGTACCTGTACACTAGGAGCTCCTGGATATTTATTCTTGTTATCCATAATGTACTCAAATCGCTTCTGAAGGGATTTGATCACTCTTTGGTGTGCAAAAACTGGAATATCTCCTTGTCTAAAGAAAAAGGGTCTAATATCGTCTAAACCAGCAGTATGATCATTATGCTCATGGGTAAATAGTATTGTATCTATCTTAGAAACATCGTTAGCTAGCATTTGAGCCCTAAAATCTGGCCCGCAGTCCATTAGGATATTATAATCGTCCCATTCTACAAGAACAGATACTCTTAATCGCTTATCTTTTAGATTACTGCTTAAACAAACTGGGTGTTTGCTACCAATTACAGGGATTCCCTGAGAAGTTCCTGTACCTAAAAATGTTACTTCCAACCCTTTTATTTTATGACAAAAGTAAGTATAATTTTTTTTGTGCAGGATTCTGTTTTACTACCTTTGTTGCTAATAACCTTTTTCTTAAAAAGATAAAACTATGCCCATTACCATTATGGGGGATCGCGAGTTTGAAAACGTTCCTTCAATTAAAAGTAAAGCTTTACGAATAAATTTAAATGAAAACATTTATGGCACGTTTGCCGAAATAGGCGCAGGTCAGGAAACCGTAAGGAACTTTTTTAGAGCCGGAGGTGCTTCTGGTACTATTGCAAAGGCAATGAGCGCTTACGATAAAGACTTTAGTGATGCGATATATGGTGTAGAAGATGATAAGCGTTATGTAACAGAAGCTCGATTAAAAAAGATGCTCTCCTATGAGATTAATTTAATAGAAGAGCGTATCTCCAGAGAGAAACATCCCAATAAATTATTCTTTAGTTATGCCAATACTGTAGCAACTATAGATTTTGCTAAAAAATATAAAGGTCATGGTTGGGTAGGAATTCGTTACCAAGTAGATCCTAATGAAGAATACAACGAAATTAGTTTGCATATTCGGTTTCATGAGAACGACGCAAGGCTTCAACAAAATACCTTAGGGATTTTAGGGGTAAATTTAATCTATGGAGCCTATTATAAATATGACAACCCTAAAAAATTGTTGCGTTATTTATATGATCATATAGATAAAGATCAAATTGAAATAGATACCATTAACTTTTCTGGTCCTAGATTCGAAAAAGTAGACAATAGATTGATGAGCCTTCAATTGGTGAAGAACAACATGACAGATGCCGTGATGTTTGCACCAGACGGGAATAATATACTTCCTGCAAAAATTCTTTACAAAAAGAATATTCTTGCATTAAGAGGAAGTTTTAGACCTGTTACAAAGGTAAATATGGACATGTATAAGCGGTCTTTAGAACTCTTTATACAAGAGAATAAAGTGGAAGAAGAAAACACCGAGGTGATTTTCGAGATCACGCTATCAAATCTTCGTGCTGAAGGTGAAATAGATGAAAGAGATTTTATGGACCGCGCAGAATTGCTTTGTTCATTAGGACAAACAGTGATGATCTCCAATTTTCAGGAATATTATAAAGTGGTGGAATACTTCTCTAGATATACCAAGGAAAGAATGGGTCTTGCAATGGGCGTAAATAACCTTATCGATATATTCGATGAGAAATATTACCGTCATCTAAGTGGTGGTATTCTGGAAGCCTTCGGAAAACTATTCTTTAAAGATCTTAAAGTATATCTATATCCTTTAAAGGATCAGGAAACAGGGGAGATAATTACAAGTGAAAATTTAAAAGTTCATCCACGTATGAAAGAATTATATAAATTCTTTAAGTACAATGGAAAAGTGATAGATATTGAAGGTTATAATCCTGATATTTTGGATGTTTTCTCTCGTGAGATCTTACAAATGATTAATGATGGGAGATCTGGCTGGGAAAATATGTTACCGGAACGCACTGCAAGCATGATAAAAGAGCAAAATTTGTTTGGCTATCATGAGCAGACCTTTCAAACCAAATCTTAAAATATTATATATACACATTAAAAAAGCCGAGTAAATAAATTACTCGGCTTTTTTATTATTTGTATTGTATGTTGTGCTAATCTAAACGGGTAATCTTAGCTCCAATAGCACGAAGCCTTTCATCTATATTTTCATAACCGCGATCGATCTGTTCTATGTTGTGTATAGTGGAAGTTCCATCTGCAGACATTGCAGCAATTAATAAAGATACACCAGCTCTAATATCTGGAGAGGTCATAGTTGTTGCTCTTAGGCTAGATTTAAAATCATGACCAATAACTGTAGCCCTATGTGGGTCACAAAGAATAATCTTAGCTCCCATATCTATTAACTTATCCACAAAGAACAATCTGCTTTCAAACATTTTCTGGTGTATTAGCACACTTCCTCTAGCTTGAGTAGCCACAACTAGTAGAATGCTTAAAAGATCGGGAGTAAATCCTGGCCAAGGAGCATCGCTAATATTCATGATAGATCCATCAATAAAATTTTGGATCTCATATCCATTTTTATGTGCAGGAACAAAAATATCGTCACCTCTTTTCTCAAGAGTAATTCCCAGTTTTCTAAAAGTATTAGGAATTACACCTAAATTTTCCCAGCTCACATTTTTAATGGTGATCTCACTTTTGGTCATTGCTGCTAATCCAATCCAAGATCCAATCTCGATCATGTCTGGTAAAATAGTATGCTCACATCCTGTGAAACTTTCTACTCCTTCAATCGTTAATAGATTAGAACCTATACCTTCTATCTTGGCGCCCATAGAATTCAGCATTTTACATAATTGCTGAAGGTATGGTTCACAAGCTGCATTATAAATGGTTGTTTTTCCTTTTGCCCAAACCGCTGCCATTAAGATATTGGCAGTTCCCGTTACTGAAGCTTCCTCCAATAACATATAATCTCCTGTTAAGCCATTTGGCGCTTCCACACCATAAAAACGCTCCTCTTTATTGTATCTAAAAGTAGCTCCAAGTTTAATAAAGCCTTCAAAATGCGTGTCCAAACGTCTCCGCCCAATCTTATCACCACCTGGTCTAGGTATGTATCCTTTACCAAATCTACCTAGCATTGGTCCAACTATCATAATAGATCCACGCAATCCACTTCCTTCATTTTTAAAGGCATTGCTTTCTAAATAAGAAAGATCTATCTCATCACTTTGGAAACTATAGCTGCCTTTTCCTAGTTTCTCGATCTTTACTCCTAAATTTTCTAGAAGTTTAATAAGTTTGTTTACATCAATAATATCTGGAATGTTATTGATTACAATTTTTTCTGAAGTTAATAGAACAGCACAAAGTATTTGAAGCGCTTCGTTTTTAGCACCTTGAGGCTGAATGCTTCCACTTAAGGAATGACCTCCTTCAATTTGAAAAGTACCCATAAAGTTTTAAATTTTTAATAGCGTTTACGTCCGCGAGGATTTCTATTCGTAGTTTTTTTAGGTGTGTTGCTATATTTTTTATTTGCTCTAAGCAAATTGGCTGCTTCACTAAGATCCTCTTCACTATTTTTTAAATTGATCTCTCCTCCGCTTAATTCTTTAAGATGATTATAAATAACATCATCGTCCACAGATTCTCTGTTCCAATTTAAATAAGATTTTTTCATGTGGTTTGCTATGGTATATTCCAATGCATCCCTAAGATCTCCTTTTTCCCATTTTACAGCCTCATCTATCATTCGCTTGATATTGTTTCCATAGAAACGATATTTAGGAAAATTTTGAGGATAGGTCATTGGTTCTGGATGTTCCTCTAAAAGCTCACGAGAAGGTTTAGGGAATGGAGAATCTACATCCAGTTTAAAATCGCTTATTATAAATAATTGATCCCACAGTTTATGCTGAAAATCTGGTACATCTCGTAAATGAGGATTCATGTTCCCCATTACTGCAATAATAGATTTTGCTACTTTGTTTCGTTCTGCTTCATCTTCAATGGCAACTGCATGCTCCACCATTTTTTGTAAATGCCGACCATATTCTGGAATGATCAACTTGCTCCTTTCAGAGTTATATTCTAATTCGTACGTCAAAATTGAAATTTATTGGTGATAACTATAATTGGTAAGAAAAAATACCGATTGCAAAATACTAAATATTATTTAACTGCCCTATTCTACCTTATATTAAAATGGTTGAAATGAATGTAAAAAGGATTTATAATGAAATTACGCCATCTACTTCCTTCCCTACCTGTTTATATTTTGCAATAACTGCATTTGGATCTGCCATTCTAACATTAATGGAAACACTAGTATATTTTCCATTTTTAGATTTCTTCGTACTTATAACTGCACCCATATCATTAAATATAAAATGGATCTGTTCGATCTTGGCAAGGTTTGTATGTACAATAAATTTATATAAATACTCTGAGGGCCAAGAAGTTGTTTCTTCCAATTGCAATCTCAATTTATCGTAAAATTCCTCGGGGTTACTCTCTTTTTCCATATTTAATTGCATTCCATCCGCTGCAAATATACGAGTAATGATTCATTTTTTTAATCGATTACAAATACCGAAATTTGCTGTGTGCAAAATAAAAAAATTGTTATTACCGGAGGCCCCGGTACCGGAAAATCTTCTATTATAAGAAACCTTGAAGCTCAAGGGCATTTTTGCTTACATGAAATATCCAGGCAGATAACATTAGAAGCTCAAAAACAAGGAGTAGAGCAACTATTTTTAGAAAAACCACTCCTATTTAGCGAGAAACTGTTAGAAGCAAGAATAGCCCAACATGAACAAGCGGTTAAATTCTCGAAGGAATTAATATTCCTAGATAGAGGTATTCCCGATGTAGTAGCTTATATGGATTATTTTGGTACTTCCTACTCAAAAATGTTCTCTATTGCATGTGAAGCTCATGAATATGATCATGTCTTCCTGTTACCACCATGGAAAGAAATTTATATAAGTGATAATGAGCGATACGAGTCTTTTGAACAGGCAGAGGAAATTCATGAATATTTGAAAAAAGCGTATATTACCTATGGGTATAATCCTATCGAAGTACCTACAGGTACTATTGATGATAGAAGCCGCTTTATCATAAATACATTGTATCTCTAAAATTGCAGGAAGCCAAAACTATATTATACAAATACTGGGGGTACAAATCCTTTAAACCTTTACAAGAGGATATAATAATAGCTGCAGAAGGAAACTGTGATATTATTGCACTCCTACCAACAGGTGGAGGAAAATCCCTGTGTTTTCAAATTCCAGCTTTGCAAAAAGAAGGAATTTGTATAATAGTTTCTCCTTTGGTTGCTTTAATTGAAGATCAGGTGAATGCATTGCAAGCTAAAGGCATAAAAGCCATGGCTATCACCGGTGGAATTTCCTATCAGGAATTGGACACCTTACTGGACAACTGTATCTACGGCGATTATAAATTCTTATACCTCTCTCCAGAACGTCTTCAGCAAGACTTGGTTAAAGAGCGTATAAAATTAATGCCTGTAAATCTAATTGCGATAGATGAGGCCCATTGCATCTCACAATGGGGACATGACTTTAGGCCGGCATATTTAAACGTTTCTACCTTAAGAACACTTCATCCAGAAATTCCAATTATGGCTTTAACGGCTACTGCAACTAAGAAAGTGATCGAGGATATTTCAGTACAATTAGAATTAGAAGATCCAAAGATTTTTAAGAATTCCCTCGAACGCAGCAATATTAGATTTAGTGTAGTAACCACTGAAGATAAAAACTATAAACTTCTGCAGTTATTAAATGATCCAGAAGAGTCCGCAATAATTTATGTTAGAAGCAGGAATGCAACTTCAGAAATTAGCAACCATCTAAATCTCCATGGATATTCATCCACCTCATTTCATGGAGGACTTTCATCAAAAGAAAAAACAAAAAAATTAAATGCCTGGCTTAAGGAAGATGTAAAGATCATGGTTGCCACAAATGCGTTTGGAATGGGGATAGACAAACCCAATGTAAGGCAGGTTATTCATTTAAATCTGCCAGAAAGTATAGAAAGTTATTTCCAAGAAGCAGGAAGAGCAGGGAGAGATGGAAAGCCAGCTGTCGCGACTATTCTTACCAATGAAAGCGATATTCCTGTTTTAAAGAATCAGTTCATCTCTTGTCTTCCAGATCTGCCCTACACCATTCTTGTTTATAAGAAGCTTACCTCCTATTTCCAAATTGCATTTGGAGAAGGTTTAAATACAGTTCATGATTTCAATTTTGCCGAATTTTGTCAGCATTATCAGCTTAACAATTTAAAGACTTATAATACGCTTCAATTATTAGATAGAATAAGTGTTTTAAAATTATCTCAGCAATTTCAAAAAGCCACGAATCTTCAATTCATTATTTCTAATAAGCAGTTGTTCTTTTACCTAGAAGAAAATCCCAAATTCGATCCAGTCATAAAATCCATATTAAGGACCTATGGAGGAATTTTCGAAAATAAGATTCAAATTAATTTAACCGCTATTTGCAAAAAGGCTGGAACTACGGAAAAAGAAGCAGTTTCTATCTTACAAAATTTAAAAAAAGATAAGATTATCAATTTTGAACATCAAGAAAATGATGCTTCAATTACTTTTCTAGTTCCCCGAGAAGATGAAAATAGTATCTATCCATATTCTACCTATTTAAAGGATCAGGCTATTAATAAAACCAAAAAGATAGAAGCTTTGCTTGCATATGTACAAAATGATAAAATTTGTAGAAGCAAACAGATTCTTTCCTATTTCGGAGAAGAAAATTCAGATGTCTGCGGAATTTGTTCCGTTTGTATGCCAAAGGATAAATATTTAAAAAAGGAATTAATTAAGAGCATTTATAATGATATAGTTGCGTTATTGAAACAAGAACAAGCGAATTCTCGAACAATAATTGTAAAACTACCCTACCCGGAAAAAGCTATATTAAAGGTTATAGATCTAATGTTGCAGAAGGAACTATTAACAATTACCGCCACTAACACATATAAATTAAAGAATAAATGAGAGATTTAAGGATCGTTTTTATGGGTACGCCAGATTTTGCGGTTACAAGCCTTAAACATATAATAGAGGCAAAATATAATGTTGTTGGTGTTATTACTGCTCCAGATAGGCCAGCAGGTAGAGGAAGAAAATTGCACCAAAGTGCTGTAAAGGAATATGCCTTATCCCAGGATTTACCAATTTTACAACCAACTAGTTTAAAATCTCTGGAATTTCTAGAAGATTTAAAAGAATGGAATCCTAACTTACAAGTAGTAGTTGCATTTAGAATGCTCCCCAAAATTGTTTGGCAATTGCCAGAATATGGCACTTTTAATTTACATGCTTCGCTATTGCCTCAATACAGAGGTGCGGCACCCATAAATTGGGCTGTTATCAATGGTGAGAAAACAACTGGTGTCTCTACCTTTTTTATTGATGAGAAAATAGATACCGGAAAAATGATACTTCAAAGGGAAACCAAGATAGAAGAAGACGAGACCGTAGGAAGCCTTCATGATAGGTTAATGGTTATTGGAGCAGATCTTATTGTAGAAACACTGGATCTAATTAAAAAGGGATCTGTTAAAACTATTCCTCAACCAAATAGTGAAGTTTTAAAAGATGCTCCAAAACTTACAAAAGAAAATACAAGGATAGATTGGTCTCAAGAGATCAACTCTATCTATAATCATATCCGTGGTTTAAATCCATATCCCGCTGCGTGGACTGTTATAAAAAATGGCGAGGCAGAATTAAATGCTAAGATTTATGATGTATCAATTACTCTGGAGGAGCATTCTCATGAATTAGGAACTATAATCCAAGAAGATAATAATTTGAAGGTTGCGGTAAAAAACGGATATCTTTTTTTAAATGAAATACAGCTTCCAGGAAAAAGAAAAATGAAAACCAAGGATCTCTTAAATGGGTATCAATTCGAAAAACACTCAAAAGTTCTGTAAAGCCTTATGTACGTTGAAAGGTTGGAATATTAAATTTTATTGCTATATTTATTAACAATAAACCCAAGTTATTAACAAAAACCCGCATTTCCCTTGATATTACTTGCATGGCAAGTAAATCCACATAAATTTGTAATGCAAATTAACAAAAACGTTTAACCAACAATTAATTTAAAATTGAAATTATGAACAAAACAGATTTAATCGATTCAATGGCTGAACATGCTGGAATTTCTAAAGCAGCAGCTAAAAAAGCATTAGAGTCTTTCTTAGGAAATGTTGAAGGATCTCTTAAAAAAGGAGACCGTGTTTCTTTAGTTGGATTTGGATCTTGGTCAGTTTCTAAAAGAGCTGCTCGTGAAGGAAGAAACCCACAAACAGGAAAAACTATTAAAATTGCTGCTAAAAATGTAGTGAAATTTAAAGCTGGTGCAGATTTACAAAAAGCTGTAAACTAGTCCACTTTTCTGAAATAATTGATAAAACTCTCCTTTGGGAGAGTTTTTTTTTGAAATTACTATTAAAATTATTTGAAATTGATAATTTAATCTTTAGCTTTAATAAAAAGAATGTATTTATGATCGCTCTAAAACCCGCAAAAGGTCTTCTATTAGTTGCAGAACCAACGATAATTGGGGATACATCTTTTAATCGATCTGTAGTGCTTCTTGCCGAACATTCTGAATCCGGATCCATAGGTTTTATATTAAATAAGGTTTTAGATTTTACTTTAAACGATCTTATTCCGGAATTAAAAAAAGGATTTAAGATCTATAACGGAGGGCCTGTAGAGCAGGATAATTTGTATTTCATTCATAAAATCCCAGATCTAATTCCAGAAAGTATCGAGATAGCAAATGGTATTTATTGGGGAGGTAACTTTGAGGCAGTAAAAGAACTTATTCTTAATAACCTTATTTCTGAGAAAGAGATTCGCTTTTTTTTGGGATATTCCGGTTGGGATGCAGAGCAGCTTAACGAAGAACTTAATTCCAACTCTTGGATAATCACCGCACATCAAGATTCCAAAGATATTATAGAAAGACCTTATAGATCCTTCTGGAAGGACAAAATGATAGAACTTGGAGGAAACTATATGTTATGGTCTAACGCACCAGAAAACCCAACCTATAACTAGCCTAGCCTTGCTTTGACATTCAATTTAGTTAGCACTTCCTTAGCCACACTATTTCTAAACTCCTTTTTCCTATACTTGGTAATTGGTTGAACTCCAACAATTACATTAGAAATAAACAACTCATCTGCCTTTTGTAATTCAAAAGGTGATATGCTAGTCTCTTCAATTTCAAGATCTGACATCGTAGCAACAATAGAAAGAATCTGTTTTCTGGTAACTCCATTCAACGCGCCATCTTTTAAAGAGGGAGTTTTTATTTTATTACCACTTACCAGAAAAATATTCCCGTTCAATGCTTCAACTACTTGCTTATTTTCATTAATAAGTAGGCAATTGGCGTAGTCATTTTCCTTTGCAAAGATACTTCCCAATACATTAACTGCCCTGTTATTGGATTTAATGGTGGAAAGAAGTCCGCTGGTGATATAGTGATCCTTAAACAATTCTACTTCGTATGCTCCAGAATTCAACAAATAGAAAGGATCTTGAAGTTTTTCAGAAGTCACAATATATTCAATCTCCAAACTATCCGGCCTGTAATAACCTCCGGAAGTTCTAAATACTGTAAATCTTATTCTAGCAGATGCATTGATTAGGTCGTTTTGTTTTACTAGTTCCAGGATGGTTTCTTCAAGATATTCAGGCGAAAAATTAGCTGGGATCTCCATGCGCATAATTCTCATTGAAGACATTAATCTAAAATAATGGTCTTCCCAAAATATGATCTTTCCATTAATAACTCGTATAGTTTCGAACACGGAATCTCCATAGGCCAATCCCCTATTTGAAACTGAAATTGTTGCATTGCTATTCTCTACTAAATTACCATTGATATTAACCATAAAAAAACCCCGAATTAGTTATAAAACGGGGCAAAGGTACTATTTATAATGTAGAAATTAAGCCGATCCTAATATCTGTTTTAAGTCTGAAATCATATTATCCCATAGCATTTTCCCTTCTTCTACCTCATCATCCTCCGCAAAATCTGTGATCATGATAGATACATCTTTAGTAATTTCATCCACCTGTATTCTAATTTCAAAGAAATAGTTGGAGTCTTCATCTTCAAGCCATCTAAATTTAATACGCTCCCCATTCTTTTTACTAAGAAGCTTTGCTTTTTCTTCAGATTCATTCCAAATGAAGGTAAATAGTTCACCACGTGAATTCACATTGTCTGCATACCACTCGCTTAGTCCAGAAGGGGTTGAAATATATTGATATAATAACGAAGGGGAAGCCTGTATTGGGAATTCCATTTCGTACTTAACTTTATCTTCCATGCTGTATTTATTAGATTTCGGGCAATATAAATATTAATTGCTAACCTTGAAAGAAAACAAATTAAATATTTCATTAAATAATGTTTGCCTCTAGACAAATAGTTTTTATATTTGCAGCCGCAAACTTTTACGCCGAAGCGCCCATTATCTTTAGGTTTCCTTCTAATTGATTTGTTTGCAATCGAATACAAATTTTGGCGAGGTAGCTCAGTTGGTTAGAGCGTCGGATTCATAACCCGGAGGTCACGAGTTCAAATCTCGTTCTCGCTACTAAAACCGATCAAAAAATTAATTTTTTGATCGGTTTTTTAATTTTCTATATTTTTCTACTCATGAAATTATAGCTATCTTAATTAATCGATTTAAATTAAGCTAGTTCACCTCATGCAAAACATAGTAGTTCTTACAGGAGCAGGAATAAGTGCAGAAAGTGGCATAAAAACCTTTCGCGATTCCGATGGGCTTTGGGAAGGTCATGATATTATGGAGGTAGCCTCTCCAATTGGCTGGGAACGAAATCAAGAAAAAGTACTCGATTTTTATAACATTCGAAGAAAACAATTATTACAAGTACATCCCAACGCGGCTCATATTGCCTTAGTCGAATTGGAAAAAAAATTTAATGTTAACATAATCACTCAAAATATAGATGATCTCCATGAACGTGCAGGAAGTTCTAAAGTTACCCATCTTCACGGGGAATTACTAAAGGTTAGAAGCACTTTTGATGAAGATTTGATAATGGATTGGAGAAAAGATCTTAATTCAGGGGATTTTTGTGAGCATCATTATCAATTAAGGCCACATGTTGTATGGTTTGGAGAGGCAGTTCCCATGTTTCCAAAGGCAGTAGATCTTATTGAAAAAGCAGATATCGTACTAATTGTGGGAACTTCTATGCAAGTTTATCCAGCTGCTGCGCTTTTAGATTATGTAGAATTTAATATTCCTATTTATTTTATAGATCCCAATCCTGCGCCACTTTCCAGATCTTCTACATATGTTATTAGCCAAAAAGCTACTAAAGGAATCGCTGATTTAGTAAACAAGCTGATGAAGGAATCCGTGTAGTTTTAAAATAAAAACTGAATATATTCTAAAAAAAATATTCAAAAATCAGGCTATTTAAAAAATGTGAAAAGAGTATCTTTGACGCTTAATCTTTTAAAAGAAGTCCAGAATGACACCCCTTAGCGCTATTTCACCTATAGATGGTAGATATCACCAGAAAACCAAGCACTTATCGGCATATTTTAGTGAAGAAGCACTTATTAAATATCGTGTTCGTGTAGAAATCGAGTATTTTATCTCGCTATGCGAATTACCTCTTCCTCAATTACAAAAAGTGGATGCATCAATTTTTCCAGATCTTCGAGACATTTATAATAACTTCTCTCAAGAAGATGCATTGGCAATTAAGGAAATTGAAAAAACCACTAATCACGATGTAAAGGCAGTGGAATATTTTATTAAAGATAAATTTGAAGAACTATCTCTAAGCAACCATAAGGAATTCATTCATTTTGGATTAACCTCACAAGACATAAATAACACAGCAGTACCTTTAAGTTTGAAGGAAGCAATTGCTAACGTATACACGCCTAATCTTAATGAAATAATTGAAAAGCTAGAAAATTTAAGCCGAGATTGGGCTGAAATACCATTGCTAGCTAGAACTCACGGACAGCCAGCTTCCCCTACACGTCTTGGAAAAGAGATGGAAGTGTTTACAACGAGGTTAAAGGAACAAGTGGTGCAACTTCAACAAATCCCTCACGCTGCTAAATTTGGTGGCGCTACAGGGAACTACAATGCACACAAAGTTGCTTATCCAAATATCGATTGGCGAGAATTCGGCGCTGACTTTGTTCAGGAAACTTTAGGTCTTCACCATTCATTCCCAACTACTCAAATAGAGCATTACGATCATATGGCTGGTTTGTTTGATGCATTAAAGAGAATAAATACCATTTTAATAGATTTAGATCGAGATTTCTGGACCTATGTATCCATGGATTACTTTAAGCAAAAGATAAAAAAAGGTGAAGTTGGATCCTCCGCAATGCCTCATAAAGTAAATCCTATAGATTTTGAGAACAGTGAAGGAAATTTAGGGATAGCAAATGCAATTTTCGAACATCTATCTGCTAAATTACCATTAAGTAGATTACAACGAGACCTTACAGATAGTACCGTACTTAGAAATATTGGAGTACCTATTGGACATACACTTATTGCGATTCAGTCTACCTTGAAAGGTCTTAATAAGCTTTTATTGAATGAAGACAAGATCAAACTGGATCTGGAAAATAATTGGGCAGTTGTGGCTGAAGCAATTCAAACTATTCTAAGAAGAGAAGGTTATCCAAACCCTTATGAAGCATTAAAAGGATTAACCAGAACCAATTCGGTTATTAATAAGCAAAGCATGGCAGATTTTATTGAATCCTTAGAAGTTTCAAATCAAATAAAAACAGAATTAAAAGCAATTACCCCTCAAAATTATACAGGGATCTAAATATTTATAGAATTTTAATAAAAAACCCCATTGAATTTTCAATGGGGTTTTTTTATTATACTAATAATTTTACATTTCACTTCTCGTAAGCATCTTAGTAATACCATTTAGACCCTCCATATTTATCTCTCCATTATCCAAAGATTTCACAAGTTGTAAAATATCTGAAGGATTCATTTTATCTCCTAGAACTCTTGCAATTCCAACACCCTTAGTTTCATCGAATCCATAAATGATAACCTCATCCACAGCTTCTTCATTTCCAGTATAATAAACTTCAATTTTATGAGCATTTCCGCCAAACCTCATTAAAAGCTGATACTTATCATCTTTTAAGATCTTGCTTATTTTCGCTTTTTCCTGATCGATCTTTAAATTGTTTTCTTCCTTCTTAGGAATTGCAATTATGTTGATTTTTTTAACCGTTTCCAAGGTGGTTTTCTGCTCTGCCGTTAAAGAAGCTGTATTTGCAAATAAACTAGTAGGCACATCCACAGCAACAAATTCTTTATCTCCTTGATTGTCTACATAATATTCCTGTAAACTCTGCTCGCTGTTGCAGGCAGAAAAAAAGGATGCTACAAGAACGACACTTGCAATTCTAAATAAGTTCATAATTTAGATTTTAGATTTCTTGTTGACTTTCTTTAATTCTTGAGCTCCTGGAACCTTTAGATCTGTTGCTAATTTAGAAAGCTGTGTAAGATCTATATCTCCTGTGATACTTAAGATCATGGAAATTGGCTTTCCATCTTTTTGGCCATCCATAAACATAAAAAGTTCACTAACAAAGTTCTCATTTCTTCCAGCTTTTGAATAAAATTTGATGTTCTTACCATCTTCATTCACACGCATTAACTGCTCAAGAGATCCTTTGCTTAAATAAGATGCTACATCAGATTGCATTTGTGCTCTCACTCCAGGCTCTGCACTGGTGAACATTCTTATTTCTTTCAAATTTTCTATTAGGTTTATGTATTGTTGTGCCTCAGGATCTGTAGAACTAAGATCTACCTTCGCCAATAATTTAAACATTTTACTGGTCATGATCATGGCGTCTACTTCTTTCATGCTTTCGTATTTCTCAAAACTCTGAGAATATCCAATTAACGAAACTAAACTTAAGGCAATAACTAAGATTGATTTTTTCATAGGTGTTTATTTTTATTGTTCTTTTATAAATTTATCTTTGGTCTTATTAAATTCATCTAAATATTCTAGGTCTTCTCTTCCATCATTAAAAACTTCTGCAATCATTTTTAAGGTCTCTTTTGTTTTTAAATAGGCTTGTTCAGGATCTTCTATGGTACCTAATTCGCTATTTTTAATATTATTAGAAGTGTTCATATCAAAGAAGAGAAAACTCAATAAAAGAAGAATACTTGCAGCAATTCCAGCATACCAATATTTACTAAAATTTCTATTTACTGTAACAGGTCGTTCCAACTGAATATTTTTCGAATTTTTCGCGAATTGAAAAGTGTTTTTATAAATCTCCAATTCTTTTGGTACTTCTTCTGAAGTAAAATATTCCTTTAATTGTTTTTCTTCCGTTAAAGAAGTTTCACCTTCTTCATATTTCTCCAGCAGAAGTTTAATCTCATTAAATTCCATAATTATGGGTTTTAAGTAATTCTTCTTTTATTTTTTTTCTAGCTCTAGAAAGCGCAACTCTTATTGCTGGCTCATTCATTTTCGTTATTTCCGCTATCTCAATAAATTCATATTCTTCTACGTCCCGAAGTTGAAAAATGATCTTTTGTTGATCCGGTAATCTTTCAACTATTCTTTGGATCTGCACCAACTCGTCTTTTAATTCTAGTCTTCTATCAACTCCTAATTCATTGTTATCGTAATTAGTATGAGTTATTCTTAAATTATTATTCCTTTTAGATTTTAATTGATCCAAACAGTAGTTTTTTGTAACCGAAATCATAAAAGCCTCTATATTGGCATAGTCCTTGACTTTATTCTTACGATTCCAAATTTTTAAAATTACTTCCTGAGTTGCATCTTCGGCTGCTTCCTTTGATATAAGCAAACGCAGTGCCAAACGGTACATTTTATCCTTTACAGGATCTATTAACCTTAAAAAGGTGTGATGGTTCATATGATTGGTTAGTTTATGACCTTCTTATAAAGAAGACGAATGAAACACTTAATTGTAACGCCATTAACAGAAAAATTGTAAAATTGTGTTTATTTTTAAAATCTTAATTAACGTATTTATTTAAAACTGCTATGAAAATTTTTAAAACCTTATTGCTAACCCTACTATTTGCAAGTTTCTTTGTCTCTTGTTCCAAAGATCAGGACGATGAAACTCCTAAGGTAGTCGATCCTACTACAGGTGCAGACCTAACAGTAGAGAATTTTGTTTACCGCGGAATGAATGAAATTTATTTGTACAAAGCTGATGTATTGGTTTTGGCGAATGATTATTTTGATAATCAAGAGGAAAAAAATGATTATTTAGACAACTTTGCTTCCCCAGAAGACTTGTTTTATGATGGTTTGGTAGCGCCTCAAGATAGATTTAGTTTTATTGTGGATGATTACGTTGAACTAGAGAATCTTTTTAGTGGGGTTAGTAAAACTTCTGGACTATCTTATGGTTTAGTAAGATATTGCTCAAGTTGTAGTGAGATCTTTGCTTATGTAAGGTATATCTTGCCAAACACTCCTGCTTCAGAAACCGGATTAAAAAGAGGTGATATCATTAACAGAATCGATGGACAGCAATTAACCGATAGTAACTTTTCACAATTATTTGCTCCAGATGCCTTTACTGTTGGTCTTGCAACCTTAGAAGGAAGTAACATTACTAACATAGATCAAACTTATAACCTTACTAAGATTGCTAACTACAATACCAATCCAGTGTTTATAGCCAAGACCTTAGATGTAGATGGTCAAAAAGTAGGATATTTAATGTACAACAGTTTTACTGCAGATTATGATCCACAGTTGAATGCAGCTTTTGGACAATTTAAAGCAGATGGGGTTACAGATCTTATTTTAGATCTTCGTTATAATGGTGGTGGATCTGTAAGAACTGCTACAGATCTTTCCTCGATGATCACAGGTCAATTTGCAGGTCAATTATTCATGAAGGAGTTTTGGAATGCAGAGTATCAAGCTTATTTTGAAAGTGAAGCACCACAAAGATTATTAAACAATTTCAATACAACCTTAAAAACAGGAGAATTAATTAATAGTCTTAATCTAAGTAAAGTATATGTGATTACAACAAGTAGATCTGCGTCTGCAAGTGAATTAGTAATTAATGGGTTAAAACCTTATATAGATGTTGTTCAAGTTGGAGAAACTACAACTGGTAAGTTTCAAGCTTCAGTAACATTATATGATTCTCCAGACTTTGGAAGAGAGAACGCAAACCCTTCTCACACCTATGCAATTCAACCACTTGTGTTAAAATCGGTTAACTCTGCTGGAGATTCAGATTATATTAATGGATTAGTTCCTGATATAGCTATAACTGAAAACATAAGAGACCTTGGAGTTTTAGGAGAATTAAGTGATCCTTTACTAAACACTGCTGTAAACGCGATACTTGGTAATAGAATTAGTGTAAACACAGATTTTAAAACGTATAAGTTTGTAGGAGAAAGTTCTATGAAAGATCTTAATTATCAGAGAATGTATATAGATAAACTTCCTGCTATTATTGAAAAATAATCAGGAATTAATTAAAATTAAAAGGGGTGCGAAATTTATCGCACCCCTTTTTTATTCTGAAAAATTGAAATCTTAAAAACTTAATGCCAAGCCAAATCTTAGGTTTCTGCCACGGGTGTTAAATCTGTAAAGTTCTTCATATCGCTCATTCGTTATATTACTTATACCTCCAAATATCTTTACAAACTCATTAACCCTATGGCTCGCTGTAAAATCGATAATTTGGTAGCTTTCTAATTTTACTTCTACACTTTCAAAGGTTTCATTATCAAAATAGTTATCTGTTCTATCATCAGTAAATTGGTAGTTAAAAGAGATCTCAGAATTCTTTCCTAGCTTATAATTTATAGCAGCATTTATCTTGTTTTTTGGTATGCGCAGGGCAAATCGATCTTCCGCTTTAGTGTATGTATAATTTGCAGAAAAATTAAATGCTTCGTTTAAGGAATATTCTACCTCCAACTCCACTCCGCTCGCATTAAACTCCTCTGTTATATTCTGATATTCTGCAGCGAATGTTTCAGGATCTATCGTAACAAAATCTATAAAGTTTTTAGTGTTCCTGTTAAAATATACGGCACTTAATCTTGATCTTTCTGTAGTGAATTCTAAGCCTGCTTCTGCAGTGGCACTCTCTTCTGGATTCAGATTCACGTTTCCATAGCTGCTATCATATAATTGAAACAAAGACGGAGTGATATACGCAGTACTATAGGATGCCAATGCTTTTAAATTTCCGCTACGTATTTTAAAATTATAAGATGGATTTATAGTATATACCCAATTAGTTCCATATTCGCTATGTATATTTAATCGTGCTCCAGAATTTATATTTAATCCCTTTCCAGATAAAAATACCAAATTCACATATGGATCTACAATATCAAATTGTGCAACATCGTCATTTACGGTTTGGGCAAATCCCGTTTCACCAAAAGGAATACTATAGCTATTAAAACTGCTAAAAACTCCATTTAAACCAATAATGGTATGCCATTTCTTATTAAAGATATATTTGTTATAAGAGTCAAAAGCATAAACCTTACTATCGTACTTATTAGGAAAGTCCGAGATTATTTCCAGTTTTAATTCTGAATAGCTATCACTAAAAATAAAACTTCCATTCTTATAAGTGGCCACCCAATGGCTACCTGTTCTAAATTGTTCACTTTCCAAAACATTATCAGAATCGGTGTACATAAAAGCGTCATCAAAAGCAGAATTGAAGTTATCGTAATTTCCATAGAAATAAAACTTCAATTGATCACTGATGGTATATCCTAACCTTGCATAAACGTTGTATTTAGAAAATGGATCATCTTCAAACTTTTCATCATCATCTTCAGAACGTACCGCAGACATATTCTCCGAAACCCGATTACTAAAATTTACCTGATAATCGAATTTTGAAAGTTTTCCACTAAGCCCAACCGAATTGTCAAATTGGGCAATCTGGTACTCTTGATCGGTTGTATTTTGGTTAGTTCCCAAAACAGATTGTAATTGAAGACTTATATTTTTATCCTTAGGCCCTTTAGTAGTAATATTTATAACCGCTGTTGCCGCACCAGAGCCATATAAGGTACTGGATGCACCTTTTATGATCTCTATGGAAGCAACTTGGTCTAGCGGAAGTAATCTCAGGTCAAAATCATTGGAGATAGAAGATGGATCGCTTAATTGAACTCCATCTACTAAAATAACCACTTGCCTATTTCTACCACCTCTAATATAATATCCCAAATTAATTCCATCGGTACTATGCGCGCCATTTATCTCAATCCCAGAAACCCTGTTTATTACTTCTGAAATACTTTGGCCACTACTCCTTTCCAATTCTTGGGCGGAGATCTTTGTAACCACTTTTCCGCTATTTTCTCGTTTCAATTGGAACTTTGAATCGATCAAGATCACTTCTTCTAAAGTGTCTACAGCTATTTCTTTTTGTTGTCCATAGAACAATCCGGTGCATAGCAAAGCACCACAAATCCATAATTTTTTGTGCATGATAAATAAGTATTACCAGGAAAAAAGATGTAGTATCCTACACCAAACTCTTATCCCGAAAGTTTGACATTAGCGAATATTGGCAGGTCTCCTGGCTCGTGTCTTGTTATTTACCTTCCCATCTTAAAAAAGACAGTGGTAAAGAAGTAATAATAACAAGCATTCCGATTATCCCAATAACTATTGATTGGGACGGAACTAAACTTACAGTTGCGGGAACAGCTTCGGATTTATTAAGTTCAGTTGAAACACATTGAACTTTAACGCACCAAATTCCCTTTTAATTGATGTGATTTCTTATTTGTGAAGAAAGCATCAAACCAAAAATTCCTTGCGAAAATAAACATTTATCCATCTTCCGCTTTAAAAAATTTAAATAATATTACTTTTGATTATCAAACAGATTCCCTTTGGAAAGAATTTTAGTACTGCTATTTATTGTAATCTTCACTTCTTGTAAAAATGAGGGGCGTGAACTTTCAGCTTCTAACAGCAAGGCGGACACACTTATTGTAGAATATGCCAAAGGTTTTTCTATCATACAACATAATGGTTTTAAATTATTAAAGCTTAAAACTCCGTGGCCAAGCGCAGATAAAAGCTTCACCTATTTATTGGCAGAAAAAAATGCAGTAATACCAAAGAATATCAAGTATGACATTAAGATATCTATTCCAATAAAAAAAATAGTAGTTACCTCTACAACCCATATTCCTTCCTTAGAGATTTTAAATGAAGAGGGATCTTTGGTAGGTTTTCCTGGACTGGA
This sequence comes from Gillisia sp. UBA3175, assembly GCA_002364325.1. Classification (GTDB taxonomy): domain Bacteria; phylum Bacteroidota; class Bacteroidia; order Flavobacteriales; family Flavobacteriaceae; genus Gillisia. The sequence continues at coordinate 755,862 of DEXV01000003.1, read as the reverse complement.
TTATATTTCTTCTGAAAAAACAAGGAAAAGGATCTCTAATAACCTAATAACCGAATTAGGCCAAAATGAAGCCATAAATACAGAAGTTTTAATTTCCCTTCAACCAGATGCAGTTGTTGGATTTGCTATAGACGGAAACAATAAAACATTTAAAACAATACAAAAAAGCGGAATTCCAGTGATCTATAATGGAGATTGGATCGAGGAATCCCCATTAGGAAAAGCGGAATGGATCAAATTTTTTGGTGCTCTTTATAACAAAGATGAACAGGCTGCTACCTATTTTTCTAATATCAAAAATTCATATCTCGAGGCAAAGGAGTTGGCAAAAAAAGCTACTTCTCAACCAACTGTACTTAGTGGTTCTATGTACAAGGATCAATGGTATGTGCCTTATGGGAATTCCTGGCAAGCACAATTCATTAAGGATGCAAACGCCAATTACATCTATAAAAACACTAGAGGAAGCGGTAGTAATGCATTATCATTTGAAAGTGTGCTGAATGAAAGTCAGAATGCAGAATTCTGGATAGCTCCGGGTCAATTTCAATCTTTCGATCAGTTAGCTAAAACCTCTTCACATTATTCACAATTTAAGGCGGTACAAAATAAAAAAGTTTATACCTATAGTAATACGTTAGGTGAAACCAATGGAGTTATTTATTATGAGTTAGCTCCTACTCGCCCAGACTTGGTATTGAAGGATCTAATAGCCATTTTTCATCCTGAACTCTTACCAGATTATAAAATCAACTTTTACAAACCTCTTTATTAATGCCGACTGCCAAAAATTATAAAGCGCTGTTAGTGATCTTGGTTTTCGTCATGATATTCATGGCGCTTCTAAATGTGAGTTTAGGATCGGTAAAGATTCCTTTTAAAGATATTTTCAACATCTTGTTTCAACAAAGTGAAACTAATGAAAGCTGGCAGTACATTATTTTAGAATATAGGTTACCAAAGGTTTTTACGGCAATATTAACAGGCTCCGGCTTGGCAGTTAGCGGATTATTAATGCAAACATTATTCAGAAACCCTTTAGCTGGACCTTATGTTTTAGGTTTAAGCAGTGGCGCAAGTTTAGGAGTAGCCTTGGTGATCATGGGTGCTACTTTTTTCGGAGGCACTGCCGCTGCTATTTTAGTTTCTAAATGGAGTTTAGTTATAGCTTCTAGCTTAGGAAGTTTGTTAGTATTATTAGCCGTTTTAATGGCTTCTGCAAAGCTAAGGGATACCATGGCAATTCTCATTATAGGATTAATGTTTGCGAGTCTTACGGCTGCTGTGGTGAGCGTACTAGCTTATTTTAGCCCAGCAGCACAGCTGCAACAATATATATTTTGGTCCTTTGGAAGTTTAGGAAACTTATCCTGGCAGGAAGTGGCAATTCTAAGTTGCTTTTGGTTCCTTGGTATTTTAATAGCTATCTCCTGTATAAAAAACTTGAATACTTTACTTCTTGGTGAACAGTACGCACGGAGTCTTGGAGTGAAAATTAGTAGAAATAGGTTTTTAATAATTATTGCCACAAGTCTATTGGCGGGAAGTATAACCGCCTTTGCTGGACCTATTGCATTTGTAGGCTTGGCCGTACCTCATTTAATTAGACAAGTGATCCCTACTAACGACCATAGAACCTTAATACCTTCTGTGATTCTAGGTGGAGCTATTCTAATGCTTGCATGTGATATTGCAGCTCAAATGCCGGGAAGTGAATACACCTTACCAATTAATGCTATTACTTCATTAATTGGTGCGCCTGTTGTAATTTGGTTGCTTATTCGAAAACAAAAATTTATATTTTAAAATTAAAAAGACAAATCTTCATAGTGTTCTAAATACACGCAATTTAAGCGTAGGATATCGAAGCAAATCGATAGAAATACCTATTGCCCAAAATATAGATCTAGATATTTTTGAAGGAGAGTTAGTAGGTCTTATTGGAGTTAATGGTGTGGGAAAATCTACCTTACTGCGCAGTTTAAGTGGTGTACAACCCGTTCTTGATGGTGAAATTTCTATTTTGAATACTTCCCTAAAAGATCTTTCACCCGAAACTCTGGCACAAACCATAAGTGTTGTTTTAACAGAACAGCCAATTTCAAAAAATTTGAGCGTTACAGAATTGATCGCTTTAGGCAGACAACCTTATACCAACTGGATTGGAACTCTTTCTAAGTTGGACAAAGAAAAGATAAGTGAAGCTATTACCTTGGTAAATTTAGAATTATTGAAAGGTAAAAGATGTTTCGAACTAAGTGATGGTCAGTTACAAAAAGTATTAATAGCGAGAGCATTGGCTCAAGACACCCCACTTATAATTCTTGATGAACCAACAACACATTTAGATATGTACCATCAGGCATACGTCCTTAAACTGTTGAAAAAGTTGACTACAGAGACCAATAAAAGTATTCTGTTTGCCACCCACGAAATTAATCTAGCGCTTCAACTTTGCGATAAGTTAATTGTGATGACAAAAGATTTTGTACATATTGGAACACCAACAGAACTTATAAACAAAAACGTGTTATCCTCAATTTTCCCTTCAGATCTTATTTATTTCGATAATGCCTCTGTTTCTTTTAAAATTAAAACTTAGTTATTTTATTTTTTCAGAATTCAGCTCAATTATGTTTTAAAGAAATTCAATTAAGTATATTTGAAGAAAGGCTTCTAATTAATGACCAATTCTATTTTTCTTCCCCTCTTTCTCATAATTGCAATTATTGCAGGACTATTGATAGGTCATCTGCTTACTAAATTTAAAATGAAGTCGGCAGCTTTAATTTTTGAAGAAAAAAATAATCAACTTAAACTTCAAATAGAAGAAGTTAAAAATAATTATATCAATCAGTTAGATAGTTTAAAAATATTAAATACTGAAAATAAATTTCACTTGGAAAAACAAGTTTCCAAAATAGAATTAGAACGAGAAACTATAAGAAAAGAGAAGGATTTTTTAAGCACGGAACTTGCCACTAGAAATTCTGAATTTGAAAGTCTGGCTCGAAAAAATGCTGAACAAAAGAAGGAAGTTGAACAATTACAAGAACGCTTCAGTAAGGAATTTGAAAATCTGGCGAACAGAATCTTCGACCAAAAATCTGAAAAATTCACTTTGTTGAACAAGGAGAATATTCAGAATTTATTAGATCCTCTAGGCGAAAAGATTAAAAGCTTCGAGCAAAAAGTGGAAAAGAATAATACCGATTTTATCCAGCGACATGCACAATTGGGAGAACAACTTCAGCATTTAAATACACAGAATTTAAAGATTAGTGAGGAAGCAATAAATCTTACCAAAGCGCTTAAAGGCGATAATAAGATGCAAGGGAATTGGGGCGAAATGATACTGGAACGTGTTCTTGAACGAAGTGGACTTCAAAAAGGCAGTGAATATTTAGTGCAACAGAATTTTCAAAATTCAGATGGTAAGAGAATGATGCCCGATGTAATTATTCAATTACCCGGAAATAAAAAAATGATCGTAGACTCAAAAGTTTCCCTGAATGCTTATGAACGCTACATGAATGAGCAAATTGATTCAGACAAAGAAACCCATCTCAAAAATCATTTGATCTCATTAAGAAGCCGTGTAGAGGAACTTAGCGCTAAGAATTATCACTTGATCTACGAAATGGAAAGCCCAGATTTTGTATTGCTTTTTATTCCCATTGAAGCTGCTTTTGCCTTAGCATCTAACATGTATCCAAATCTTTATAACGATGCCTTCGATAAAAATATAATTATTGTAACTCCTACTACTCTATTAGCTGTTTTAAAAACAATTGATAGTATGTGGCAAAATGAAAAGCAAAAACAAAATGCCATAGATATTGCCAATCAGGCAGGTGCTTTGTATGATTCCTTTACCAATCTTACAGAAGATCTTTTAAAGGTTGGTAAACAGATAGGAACCGTGCAGAACACGTACGATACTGCTATGAAAAAGCTAACTGGGAAAGGGAATCTGATCAAGAAAGTAGAAAATCTAAAAAAATTAGGAGCTCGAGCTAGTAAACAATTGGATGCTAATTTATTGAACAAAGCTAAAAACCATGAAGTTGAAAATAATTCTATACCCGATTAATAATATGAAGATTCTATTTAAAATATTTTTTATTTCTATTGTATTTAGCTGCAGTACATTTGCTCAAACCTCCTATTTTCCAGAAAGAGGTGATTGGGAGGCTAAGAAACCTTCAGCTTTCAAAATTGATGACACTAAGTTAAATGAAGCCATTAAATTTGCTCAAGAAAATGAATATTCAGGATCGAGGGATCTTAGAGTAGCTATTTTAGAAGGCTTTAAAAAAGAACCTTTCCATGAGATCACAGGTCCTACCAAAAAACGAGGAGGTCCTGCTGGAGTAATTCTAAAAAACGGTTATATCGTTGCACAGTGGGGAGAAACTCAAAATGTAGATATGACATTTAGTGTAACTAAAAGTTTTCTTTCTACTACTGCATTATTAGCCTTACAAGATGGAATAATAAACAATATGAGTGATCCGGTTTCTAGCTATTTATGGGACGGCACATTTGAAGGAGAACACAACTCACAGGTTACTTGGAAGCATTTACTTCAGCAAAATTCAGATTGGAGCGGACAACTTTGGGGAGGCTATGATTGGGCAGATAGACCACCTTCTGAAGGAAGCATAAAAGATTGGGAGAACAGAAAATTGAATACACCGGGAACAGTTTTTGAATATAATGATATTCGAGTGAATTTGCTTGCCTATTCCCTTTTGCAAGTTTGGAGAAAACCTTTACCTCAAATTTTAAAAGAAAAGATCATGGATCCCATTGGTGCATCATCTACTTGGAGATGGTATGGACCAGACAATGCTTGGGTAAATATAGATGGTCTCAAGATGCAATCTGTTACCGGCGGCGGGCATTCTGGTGGAGGATTGTTTATTAATACCTTAGATATGGCACGTTTTGGTTTACTTTTCGAGCATAATGGAAACTGGAATGGAAAAGAATTAATTTCTGCCGGTTCAATAAAAGAAGCTATGCAATCTTCCACACCAAACTCGAATTATGGGTATATGTGGTGGCTAAATAAATCCGGAGACAGAAATTGGAAAGGACTTCCCGAAAATATTTTTTATGCAGCAGGTTTTGGAGGTAATTTTATTGTTATAGATCAAGAAAAGGACTTAGTTGTAGTGACCAGATGGCTGGAACCTTCGCAAATTGAAACATTTATGAACAAAGTTTATAATGCACTTTAATATGAAAAGATTTTTAATTATTTTTTTAGGAGCACTTTTTCTCATCTATATCTGTTATTTCACTTTTGTAAGCTTAGTGCCTTATAGCGAAGGAACCAGAACAGGTGAGCTTATTAAATTTAGCCATAAAGGAGTGCTAATAAAAACTTGGGAAGGCGAAATTAGTCAAGGAATTAGTGGCGCTCAGATCTTTCAATTTTCAGTTTTAGATAGCAATGAGGAAGTAATCAAGGCACTTCAAAAAAACGAAGGGAATTATGTAAAGCTTACTTATGAAGAGCGGTATACTACCTTTTTCTTTTGGGGCGATACCAATTATTTCATATCTGAAGTTGAAGAAGCACAATCCCCACATTTTAGAGACAGATAATGAATAAATCATTTAAAAAAATAGAAGAATCGCAAGTGGTAATCTCGGTATTGATGCTACCCTCCCATTCCAATTTTAATGGAAAGATCCATGGAGGATATCTTTTATCCTTATTAGATCAAATAGCCTTTGCATGTAGCTCCAAACACTCCAGAGCTTATTGTGTTACCGCAAGTGTAGATACCGTAGATTTTTTAAAACCAATAGAGATTGGAGAATTGGTAACCTTAAAAGCATCGGTGAATTACGTAGGAAATAGTTCTATGGTGATTGGTATTCGGGTAGAGGCAGAAAACATACTTTCAGGGGAAATAAAACATTGTAATTCCTCCTATTTTACAATGGTAGCAAAAGACAAAAATGGAAAATCCGTAGCGGTTCCGGGTTTAATCCTGGAAAATGATCATGATATAAGAAGGTTTGTAAAAAGTATAAAAAGGAATAAAATGAAAGTGAAGCGTAAAACGGAATTTCATGAAACCGATTTTTCTTCTAAAGAATATCTTCATTTATTGGAGGACCATAACGTTAAAATTGAACTCTAATTGAAATTTAACGGGTTTATTCTAAGTTTATTTATTGCCATTTGCTTGGCTTTTTTCTATCCAACAGCCTTGTCTGATCTTCCTATTGGGATAGTTACCAACGTTGGCATCGCTTTAATATTCTTTTTCTATGGATTAAAACTCGCTCCGGAAGAATTGAAGCTTGGATTTCTAAATTTTAAAGCACATCTTCTAATACAAATCTCCACATTCTTACTTTTTCCCTTATTAACTTTTCTTTTTATTCCAGTTTTTGCAGATGGAACACAATCGGAATTATGGCTTTCTGTGTTCTTTTTAGGAGTATTACCATCTACAGTTTCATCTTCGGTGGTAATGGTGGCTATTGCGAGAGGGAATCTTCCAACAGCTATTTTTAATGCCAGCATTTCCGGACTTATTGGTATTTTGCTAACTCCATTATGGTTGAGTTTTTTTATGGCGAGTTCTGGTGAATTCAATTTTTTAATGATTCTTTATAAATTGTGTTTACAAATTGTTTTGCCTTTGGTATTAGGACTAATATTACAGCGCTATTTTGGCAAATTTGCACGCAGAAATAACAGAAAACTTGGATATTTCGATAAAGCAGTTATCGTGCTTATTGTATATACTAGTTTTAGTAATTCCTTTAATTCCGGCTTGTTCGAAACTATAAAAATTTTCGATCTTCTAAAGATTACTGGGATTGTGGTAGTTTTATTCTTCGGAATGTATATCCTTATTGGTTTAATATGTAAAAGGCTAAATTTTAATATAAAAGATACCATTACCGCGAAATTCTGTGGAACAAAAAAATCCTTAGTACATGGGTCTGTCATGGTTAAGATCATTTTTGGTGCTAGTGCCAGTGTTGGAATATTTTTACTGTCAATTATGCTATATCATATCCTACAATTACTTGTAGTTACCATATTTGCTGAAAAGTATCGAAAAAGAGATTTCGCATTAGAATAAGAACAGTATTATATCACAGATATAAAGCAATTTCTGAAGCATTTACGATAAACAAGATCCAACCTATTAACAACAACAATCCGCCTAAAGGAGTAATAGGTCCTAAAAATTTCCACTTATTATTACTAACGCTGCTTAAACAAAGTCCATAGATGCTGAAGGAAAATAAAATAACTCCAAGTATAAAACACCAACCCATAATTTGCTGAGAGGTTTTTATAAATGGAAATATTACTCCAGAAATAATAATGATCATGGAATGATACATTTGATATCTTACACCCGTCTCAAAACTTTTTTGAAGCTCTTCAGGAAATCTCTTTTTTAATGCATGTGCTCCAAAAGCACCAAAGAGAACGGCTAATCCTCCATAAATTCCGCCAATTACTAACATTATTTCTTTCATATGCTAAAATTACGTGAAATTCCCTATGTATAAAAGCATTAATTTTTTATAAAGTCCTAGAAACCTTATCTTGTAAAAAAAAGTTATTTTATGAAAAAGTCATTATTAATTATTGCCATTAGCACTTTATTAATTACAAGTTGTAGCCCCAAATTAGCTGGTACATGGAATGTAGACCGGTACGAAGTAGACAATCAAAAAGGGCAAAACATTACTACAAAAAATGCAGGTGAAATTGTAATTAACAAAAATGGAACAGGTGAAAAAAACATCAATTATAACATGTTCCAAAATGAATTTAGTGATTTGCAGGAATTTCGTTGGTCTATGCAGGGAGATGATTTAATTACCATTACAAGTACAAATTCTTATAAAAAATCTGATTTCGACAAAACATGGATCATGATCACCAATTCTAAGAAAAAGCAAGTTTGGAAATCTACAGACGGAAAAAATTCTGTTCAAATCCTTGAGTTGAGCAAGAAAGAGTAAACAGATAATTATAAAATAAAAAATGCTGCCCATAAGGCAGCATTTTTTTTATAAGCATTTTTTTATTTGCTTAAATACATTTTTCTTCTAGCATAAAGATCGTAAAAAATATCATCCTTAAGATCCTCTATAAATAAAATGCTTTCTCCTGTGCTTTTCATTTCCGGTCCAAGTTGCTTATTCACATTATGGAACTTATCAAAAGAAAATACAGGTTGCTTAATTGCGTATCCTGTTAATTGAGGATTAAAATCGAAATCTGTAACCTTCTTCTCTCCTAACATCACCTTAGTTGCATAATTTACATAAGGTTCTCCATATGCCTTGGCAATAAAAGGAACTGTACGAGATGCTCTAGGATTGGCTTCTATAATATAAACCACATCATCCTTTATAGCGAATTGAATGTTGATTAATCCAACTGTATTTAAGGCCAGTGCAATTTTATGAGTATGATCCTTTATTTGTTGCATTACCAGATCTCCTAAGTTAAAAGGAGGAAGTAAGGCGTTGGAGTCTCCAGAGTGAATTCCACAGGGCTCTATATGCTCCATGATCCCGATAATATATACATTCTCCCCATCGCAAATTGCATCTGCCTCAGCTTCAATCGCACCGTCAAGATAATGATCCAGTAATAGCTTATTGTTAGGAATAGAGCGAAGCAAGTCAATAACATGAGATTCAAGTTCATTCTTGTTGATCACGATCTTCATTCCTTGTCCTCCTAAAACGTAGGAAGGTCTCACTAATATTGGAAAATCAAGTTCATCTGCTATTGCCAATGCTTCATCTGCAGTTTCAGCAACTCCAAATTCTGGGAATGGAATATCATTTTCTTTCAAAAGTGTAGAAAAACTACCTCTGTCTTCTGCAAGATCTAAAGATTGATAGCTGGTTCCAATAACCTTGATCCCGTATCTATCTAATTTTTCAGCTAGTTTAAGCGCAGTTTGCCCTCCAAGTTGCACAATTACACCTTCAGGCTTCTCATGTCTAATAATATCGTAAATATGTTCCCAGAAAACTGGTTCAAAATACAATTTGTCTGCAACATCGAAATCTGTTGACACCGTTTCGGGATTGCAATTTATCATGATGGTCTCGTATCCACATTCTGAAGCAGCAAGCACACCATGCACACAGCTGTAATCGAATTCTATTCCTTGACCAATTCTGTTTGGCCCAGATCCTAAAACAACTACTTTCTTTTTATCGCTTACTTTACTTTCATTATCCACATATCTCGTACCGTCTGCTCTTTCTATTTCAGCTTCAAAAGTGGAATAATAATAAGGCGTTTCTGCTTTAAATTCGGCAGCACAAGTGTCTACCAGTTTAAAGATCCTATTGATATTTAATTCATCACGTTTCTTATAAACCTGACTTTCTAAACATTTCAGCATATGCGCGATCTGTCTATCTGCAAAACCCTTTTGCTTGGCTTCCAATAATAGATCTTTAGGAAGTGTATCAATATCAAATTTGGAAATTTCAATCTCCAATGCATATAATTCCTCATATTGCTTAAGGAACCACATGTCTATTTTAGTTATCTCATGAATTCTCCTTAACGGAATCCCTATCTGAATTGCATCGTAGATCACAAAAACTCGATCCCAGCTTGCATGCGTTAACTTATCTATGATCTGATCGTAGTTGGTATAGCTTTTTCCATCTGCTCCTAGTCCATTTCTCTTTATCTCTAGGGATTGCGTTGCTTTATGTAAGGCTTCTTGGAAAGATCTTCCAATTCCCATCACTTCCCCAACAGATTTCATTTGAAGTCCTAGTGTACGATCGCTACCTTCAAATTTATCGAAATTCCATCGCGGAATTTTCACAATCACATAATCCAAAGTTGGTTCAAATAAAGCTGAAGTAGACTTAGTGATCTGATTCTGTAATTCATCTAATGTAAATCCAATTGCTAATTTAGTTGCGATCTTTGCAATAGGATAACCAGTTGCTTTCGATGCCAATGCAGAAGATCTTGAAACTCTCGGGTTGATCTCAACGGCAATAATATCCTCATTTTCATCTGGACTTACAGCAAATTGTACGTTACAGCCTCCAGAAAAATTACCAATTTTGCGCATCATCTTGATAGCCAGATCTCTCATTTTCTGAAAGGTAACATCACTTAAGGTCATTGCAGGAGCAACCGTAATTGAATCTCCTGTATGGATTCCCATAGGATCCATATTCTCTATCGAACAGATAATAACCACATTATCGTTCTTATCTCTTAAAAGTTCTAATTCATATTCTTTCCATCCAATTAATGCCTTATCTATTAAAACTTCATGAATAGGCGAAGCTTCAAGGCCTCGAGTAAGCAATTCATCAAAATCTTCGGCTCTATGAACAAAGGCGGCACCACTTCCTCCCAAGGTAAAAGAGGCACGAATTACCAATGGAAAACCAAATTCCTGAGCAACTTCTTTCCCTTGTAAATAAGAGGTTACGGTTTTAGCAGGAGCAACAGGAACATCTATTCTTCCCATTAATTGCTTGAATTTCTCTCTATCCTCTGTAATATTTATGGCATCGATATCTACCCCAATAAGTTTTACATCAAAATCCTTCCAAATTCCCTTTTCATCTGCTTCAATACAAAGGTTCAAGGCTGTTTGCCCTCCCATTGTAGGAAGAACGGCATCTATATTTGGATGTTTTTTAAGGATCTCTACTATAGATTTAGTAGTAAGTGGTAATAAATATACATGATCCGCCATTGAAGGGTCGGTCATGATGGTTGCAGGATTGGAATTGATAAGCACTGTTTCAATCCCCTCTTCACTAAGTGATTTAAGAGATTGAGCCCCTGCGTAATCAAATTCACAAGCTTGACCAATCACAATTGGACCGGAACCGATTAATAAAACACATTTAAGTTGGCTGTTTTTAGGCATTTTAAAGAGGAATTTATTATTTATAAAAATACAAGGAAACCATTAGATATAAAAAAAGGCGCTACTAATAAAAGTAACACCTTGTTATTTCAATACTAATTTTCACTAGTGTTTGTGTCTAGTTTCTGAAGAAACAGATAATTTTTTTCTACCCTTTGCACGTCTTCTAGCTAACACCTTTCTTCCGTTCACACTCGCCATGCGCTCTCTGAATCCGTGTTTGTTTTTTCTTTTTCTCTTGGATGGTTGAAATGTTCTTTTCATTTTAATTATCTTTAATCTTCTGTGGAATTCTTGGTTTAACTAGCTTAGACCTATCTCTAAAACTGCGGGCAAATATACAAAGACTTATATATCTTCCAAAAACAAATTTAAAATAATTTGTAATTGTTTTTATTAACTTTGCGCACTTAAAAAAAAGCAGCCTTATGTTCAATAAAAATTTCAAATTAGTAATAGCCGGATTAATCCTAATCGCCTCTATATGGCAATTCATAGAAGGTCATATCGGAAATGGGATTATGCTAATACTACTCTCTTTGATCTTCATCTTCTTATATTTTAAAAATGAAATGATCCTAATGGCATTTTTAAGATTAAGAAAACAAGATTTCCCAGGAGCTAAAAAATGGTTGGACAAGATAAAAGATCCAGAAACTGCACTTACACAAAAACAACAAGGTTACTATTGGTATCTAAATGGTTTAATGCTTTCACAAACAAATATTACAAAGGCAGAAAAATACTTCAAAAAAGCAATTAAATTAGGTTTAGCAATGGATCAAGATCTAGCGATGGCTAAATTAAACTTGGCTGGAATTGCCATGACTAAACGCAGAAAAAGAGAAGCTCAAATATTGCTAACTGAAGCTAAAAAACTGGACAAACATGGGATGTTAAAAGAGCAAATAACCATGATGAAACAGCAAATGAAAAAAATATAATTCCATTACTGTTAACAACTTAGGGGATAACTTTTTAAACCTGCCTTTTAACCATTAAATAGGTTTTTTATCGAATAAGTTTCGAAAGCAGATACAACTAACTTATCTTTGATAGTGTAAGTTTTAAATGCAACGAATGGTGAAAACTCTACTCCTACTAAGTTTACTTTTTATAGCTTGCCCAATTTTTGCCCAACAGGAAGAAAACAAAACTTTTTTCACTGATGCATTAAGCTTGCACCTTCCAAAATATAAGATAAAATCTGAGAATGCCTATTCTCATAGAGATTATGCTGAAGGAGTTAGATTATTTGATTCTTTAGTTGATTATGGCCTTAATGGAAGCTATATGAATGACTTTCGATTCAATAAGTTAAATAGCAAAGAAGTTTCCCTTTATGATTTTAAAAAACCTGTTTATTTAATCACTTATGCTTCATGGTGTGTAAGCACAGAAGGTGAGGTACCAGCTATCAACGAATTAGCAAATAAGTACAGCGAGGAAATAGATTTTGTAATCCTTTTTTGGGATGATCAAAAAACAACAAAGCAAATGGCGAAATCTTATAATAAGAACATTAATGTTGTTTACGTGAATGAATTAAACAATAGAGATGCACACGTTGTGAGCCAATTAAAACACTCTTTAGGGCTTCCAACCACCTTTTTGATTAATAAGGATAAGCAGATATTAGACATACGCAGAGGAGTGATGCATTCTATTAATAAAAGCTTTGAAGAATCCTTCGACCTAAATTATAACTCCATGTATGATGCCATTGCAAATCATTTACTAGGAGACAAGAAATACAATACAAATCAAGAAACTGTTGCAATTAATTAACGCATAGGTTATTTGCAGTTTAAAAAAAGGTAGCTAATTTATTAGCCACCTTTTTTGTTTTTATTATAAAAACAAATTATTATTTGTAATACCCTTTTTCAGGAATATCTAAATAATAAGTTTTACCGGATTTGTTATTCAAATAAGAATCTCTCAACCATGGATTATGAACCTTTAATATTTTGTAATTAAGATCTATCCCTTTAGCAAACGCAGCGAAATCTGCCACAGAGGTATCCACTTTCAATTTATATGTTGGAATATCTTTATATAGCTGATCTTCCTCAAAATAAAAACCATATTTCCCTGGGTCGCTTAAAATGGATTTCAATGCAAGGATCCTAAATACATATCTTCCCGTTTCTTCCCCTAATAATAAATCGTAATAATTCTTGACATCCTGTCTCTCTAATTGCTTAGACACACCAGCATTTCCAGCGTTATAGGCTGCAGCGGCCATAGTCCATGTCCCGAACTTCTCTTTAGACTTTTTTAAGTATTCACAGGCTACCCTTGTAGATTTTTCGATGTTATATCTTTCATCCACATTATCATTGATTTCAAGTTTAAAATCTTTTCCAGTACCCTCTAATATTTGCCAAAACCCAACGGCATTAGCTGGTGACACAGCTTGGGTTAATCCACTTTCTATTACCGCTAAATATTTAAAATCGTCTGGAACGCCATATTCTTTTAGAATTGGCTCTATCACAGGAAAATATTTGTTGGCTCTTTTAATTAACAAGAGACCATTGGATTGCCAATAGGTATTCACCAGCAATTCTCTGTCCATACGCTCATAAATATCAGGATTATCAATTGGTACAGATTCTCCTGCAAAGTTCAATTTTTCAGGCATTGGCAAGGCATGAATAGCATAAGTCTCACCAACAGCCTTTTCTTTTACTTCAGAAGAAACTCCTTCCCCATTTGGTTTTTGTAATACTGCTTGTATACTTATTGCACAAATGGCTATTAAACCAACACTCATTAATAAAATTTTTAGCAATTTCATATTCTTCGATTTAAATTCTTAATCCGTTTTTTTACCTGTGAGGATAATGTTTGGCAGGTATTTATTGAACCACCTAAACCTATTTACGATCATTATATGTGTTCCTCCCTTTACCGTTATACAGCCATCGATATATTTGTATGGAAAAACTACATCTTCGTCTCCATGTATATGAACAATACCTGGGATTGGATTATCGCATTTCCAATTTATCATAGTATCTAAAGACCAATCTACATAATCTACATCTCGAATAGAAAGATATTTCTTGTAGAGTTTAGCTCGTTTCTTCAAGAATTCACCAAAGGCGATCTTTTCGAAATGATCTATATAATTAAGCAAACTTGTTGGAATAAACCTAACTACATTCGCCTTGGAGGCATATCTCATTCTTCTTGGTAGCTCTTTTCTGCTTTTTACACTAGATATAATAATCAATCTTTTTATATCCAGGTATTTGCTCATTTCCTGTACAACAATCCCTCCAAAAGAAACACCTATCAAAACTATATTCTTATGTTGAATAAAAGAATTCATTCTAAGCGCATATTTTTCTAAAGTTTCATCTTTTTCCGGCAACTGCCATTCCAACCAATGGATCTTAAACTGCTCTTTAGGCAGTTTTATAAATTCAAAAATTGAAGGATTAGCAGACATCCCTGGTACAAAATAAACATGGGTAATTGGATTGTTATTCAGCATTTTAACAAGTATATAACATTCATGGGGCTAGTTATATTGTAAATTGATTAATCAAATTACCGCTAATTTTTTATCTTTCACAAATTAGTCCACTTTAAAAGCTATGCGAATAAATTTTTCTTTATTCCCGAATTTATTGGTTATGCTATATCTTAAATTAATCTGATTTTCACTGGTTTATTATTCCTGATTCGTAATATTTTGTGCATGGCGTTTGATACAACATTCTAATAGTCGAAGTTTAATATTAAATCAAAATCCTTTAAATTTTACAGAGATTTATTGGATAATTTTGAAATGAAATTTAAACAATCATCCAAATCACTACTTATTGAAGTATCTTTGTATTAAAACCTTACGATGATGATAGATGTAGAAATTAAAATTACGGATAATGAATTTTTAAGACAATTTGAATCTGTAATTAATGAAGAGCTAGTAATTGTAGAATATTCCCAGCAAGAGCGAAAAGTTTTTCTCACAAAACTAAAGATGCCAGATACACTAAAAGAAGGTGGTTACTTAGAACCTTTTTTAGAGACACTATTAAGTTATATTCAAGAAGGAACCCATAAAGTGGTACCTACCAACCCTGAAATAGCTAAATTTATGCGTAAGAATAGGAGAAAGTACAAAGATCTTTTACCTGTAGGAATGAATATCTAATCGGCCATTTCAGGCTGTAAATAAGTAAAACGCACCAAACCATCTTCATCAATTTTTTCTAAATTGATGTAATGTAGTGTGTTTATTAATTCCGGATTCCATGGAGTTTTTACTTTTACATAGTTTTCTGTAAAACCGTGTATGTAACCTTCTTTATTTTCTCCTTCGAAAAGCACGGTATGATTAGTCCCTAATTGGCTTTCATAAAAAGCTCTTCTTTTCTTTGCAGAAAGACCTCTTAGCATTTTACTTCGTTTCTTTCTTGATTTCATAGATACTACATCACCCATTTTTGCAGCAATCGTATTCTCTCTTTCAGAATAAGCAAATACATGTAAATAGGAAATATCTAATTCATTTAAAAAATTGTAAGTCTCTAAAAACAGCTCTTCTGTTTCTCCAGGAAATCCAACAATAACATCTACTCCAATACAAGCATTTGGCATTACTTTCTTGATCTGGGTAACTTTTTCTACATACAGTTCTCGCATATATCTGCGACGCATTGCTTTTAAAATTTGGTTACTTCCGCTCTGTAATGGTATATGGAAATGCGGAACAAAACTATTGCTTTGGGCTACAAAATCTATTGTTTCATTTTGTAATAAATTTGGTTCTATAGATGAGATCCTTAACCTATTGATCCCTTTTACTTCATCTAAAGCTTTAACAAGGTCTAAGAAGGTATGTTCGTGCTTTTTATCACCAAACTCCCCTTTCCCATAATCACCAATATTCACACCGGTAAGCACGATCTCCTGAATTCCCTTTGAAGAAATTTCTGCAGCATTCTTTAGAACATTCTCTAAATTATCGCTTCTGGAAATTCCTCTTGCAAGTGGAATTGTGCAATAAGTGCATTTGTAATCGCAACCATCTTGCACCTTTAAAAATGCTCGGGTCCTATCTCCAAATGAATAGGCGCTTTCATAAAAATCTGCATCACCAATCTCACAAGAATGTATTTCAGCAAATTCCTGTTTGGTAAGATCATTAAGATAATCTGTGATCTTAAATTTCTCGGTAGCTCCAAGAACTAAATCTACACCATTTACGTCTGCTAACTCTTCAGGCTTCAGTTGAGCATAACAACCAATTGCAATTATAAAAGCATCTTCATTCGATTTCTGAGCTTGTTTTACAATAGTCTTAAATCTTTTATCCGCATTCTCTGTTACAGAACAAGTATTTATCACATAAATATCTGCCTTATCTGAAAACTCCACTCGCTTAAAACCTTCATTTTTAAAGGAACGAGCAATAGTACTCGTTTCAGAAAAATTGAGCTTGCAACCCAAGGTGTAAAAAGCTACTTTTTGAAGATTAGCCATTGTTTAATTCTTTAATCCCTATAAAGAGGGGTTATTTCTGCGAGACTCCACTCAATTTTAAAATTTATTCTCAAACACCAATCTTCCTATTTTTTGCCTAAAAACTTTGGTTGTTTTCAAATAAATTTTGGAAGTGCAAATATACCAACTAAAAATGGTTTGCAAAAATAGATAGGTGTTTGTACAGCTTCACTTACCCTAGTCTCTTCGCCATTTTTTAGTTTCCTCAAAAACGTGTTCCAAGATCTCTTTATCGTCCTCAGAAAACTCTATATTTCTGCGTTTCATAACAATTTCTGCTACTTCAAAAGCTTTGGAAGTTTTATAAGTAGTCATTCCAGCGCTTCCTCCCCAACTAAAACTTGGGATAAAATTCCTCGGAAAACCGCTTCCAAATATATTGGAACTAACCCCTACAACCGTTCCGGTGTTAAACATGGTATTAATACCGCATTTACTATGATCTCCCATCATTAATCCGCAGAATTGAAGACCTGTTTTAGCAAATCCTTCCAATTCATAATCCCAAAGTCTAACTTCAGCATAATTATTTTTAAGGTTAGAGTTATTGGTGTCTGCTCCTAAATTACACCATTCACCTAGCACCGAATTCCCTAAAAATCCATCATGACCTTTATTCGAATATCCGAAGATCACCACGTTACTAACTTCCCCACCCACTTTAGAATGTGGACCAATGGTAGTTGGACCATATACTTTAGAGCCTAGTTTTAATACTGCATGATCGCATAATGCTAAAGGCCCACGTACAATGCTGCCCTCCATGATCTCTGCATGAGCTCCAATATAAATAGGACCTGCAGAGGCATTTAAAGTCACAAATTCTAAAGTTGCGCCTTCTTCAATAAAAATATTCTCTGGACAAATCACATTATTCGAGTCCGGAATATGTTGAGAATCTCTTCCCATAGTTAACAATTCAAAATCTGCAGCTATAGCTTCAGCATTCTTCGAAAAAATATCCCAGGTATGTTCAATTTTAAAAGCCTCACCAGCTAGTTCTAAAGATTTAAATGCAGAAAAATCCACCTCTTGATCCTCCAAAGCATAAAATGCTACAATATCTTCTTCGAAGAAAATAGCCTCATTTTCTTCCAGGTTTTCTATTTGAGCAATAAATTCTGGCGTTGGTAAAAACGATGCATTGATCATTACATTCTGCTCCATCTCAACCATTGGCCATTTATTTGCCAAATAATCTTCTGTAACTGTAGATGTAGTACTTCCGAGAATTCTTTCCCACTTTTCACGAATAGTTAGTATCCCTATACGAATATCGGCTACAGGTCTTGTAAAAGTAAATGGCAAAAGTTGGTTTCTGGAGGAACCATCAAAAAGTATATAATTCATAAAATGCTTATTAGGTCACTAAAATAGTAATGAAATTAGATTAATTAAAATCCATTATCCAGTAAATACCTTCCTAAATTAGAACGAAAAATATTTTACATAAAAAAAGCCTTCATTTCTGAAGGCTTTATAGGATTTACTAATTCAAGAATTATTTCTTGAATTTCGCATATTTATTCTTGAATTTATCAATTCTACCTGCTGTATCTAATAATTTAGATTTACCAGTATAAAATGGATGTGATGTTCTTGAGATCTCCATTTTAACTAATGGATACTCAGTTCCGTCAACTTCAATAGTTTCTTTAGTGTTCGCGGTAGATTTAGTAAGAAAGACTTCTTCGTTAGACATGTCTTTAAATGCTACTAATCTATAATTTTCCGGATGGATTCCCTGCTTCATCTAATTATTCTTTAAAATGGTGTTCGTTTTTCGAGTGGCAAATTTAATCAATTTTAATAAATATCAAACTATATCCATGTTATTTTTTCAATGATATCAACAAAACTTTAAAAATCCATGTTTGTAACGAATTGCTATATTTGTTTACTAACCACAAAACTAACCTTTCAAAATTAATTTTATGGAAAATCAAAAAGCTACTGCTAAAAAGTTTGTGCTAAATTATGGTTTAATTCTAGGAATAATCTCTGTTATTTTTGGTGTAGTAATGTATGTAACTAATGTGTATTTGAATCCGGGTATTTTATATACAATTATTGGATTTTTAATTCTTATCACAATTATCACTCTTGCTATTAAAGCTTTCAAAACTGAAAATGGGAATTACCTTAGTTTATCTGAAGCTTTAAAAGTTGGTATTGGAGTAGCTGTAATTGGCGGAATTATCGCCGCAATTTGGTCTTTTGTACTTATGAATTATATTGAACCAAATTACATGAACCAAATGATGGAAGTTCAGAGAGAGAAAATGATTGAAATGCAACCAGACATGACAGAGGCTCAATTAGATGATGCGGCAGAAATGGCGTCTAAATTTAGCTCTCCCCTAATTTCAATTGCCATCTCATTAATTGGAAGCTTATTTTTCGGATTAGTTATATCTTTGATCGCAGGATTGATCATGAAGAATAAAAATCCGTACGACGAAGCTTAGACAAAAGAACTCTTAATGCAATTATCTATTGTTATTCCTCTTTTAAATGAGGAAGAATCTTTAACAGAATTATATAATTGGATTGTATCTGTGATGCAATCCAATTCCTATTCTTATGAAATAATTTTTATAGACGATGGTAGCACCGATGCTTCATGGAATACCATTGCTAGTTTGGGTTTCAAAGATCCAAACGTAAAAGGAATCAAATTCAACCGCAATTATGGAAAATCTCAGGCGCTTCATGCCGGATTTTTAGAAGCTCAAGGCGAAGTGGTGATCACCATGGATGCAGACCTTCAAGATAATCCAGAAGAAATTCCAGAATTATTTGATCTTATTAAAAAGGAACATTTCGATCTTGTTTCCGGTTGGAAAAAGAAAAGATATGACTCTATATTAAGCAAAAACCTTCCTTCCAAATTATTTAATGCCGCTGCCAGAAAAACATCTGGAGTTAAGTTGCACGATTTCAATTGCGGCCTTAAGGCCTATAGAAAAGAAGTGATAAAGAATATAGATGTATATGGGGAAATGCACAGATACATTCCTGTATTGGCTAAAAATGCAGGTTTTAGCAATATCACCGAAAAAGAGGTAAAACATCAAGCCAGAAAATACGGTAAGACCAAATTTGGAATGGAGAGATTTATTAACGGTTTTCTTGATCTAATAAGCATTTGGTTTCTTTCCAAATTTGGCAAAAGACCTATGCATTTATTTGGTGCACTTGGAGTGCTAATGTTCTTCTTTGGATTTACGGCCGCTGCTTGGATTGGTATCTCCAAGCTTTACAAGCTTTACCATGGTTTACCAAATATTTTAGTTACTCAAAATCCTTGGTTCTATATCTCTTTAATTCTTATGGTTATTGGAACGCAATTCTTTCTCGCTGGATTTCTTGGTGAGCTTATATTGCGAAGCAAACGTGATAATGACAGATACCTTATAAGTAAAACAACAGGGATCCAATAAACTCTTTCCTTATTTATCCTTATTTTTGTTCAAATTCTTTATAAAGATGACTCAACATAAATCAGATATACTATCGAAAGCCCAGCTATGGTTGGCAGATACGTTCGATACAGAAACTCAAGATCAGGTAAATCAACTTATTAGCAATAATCCTAAAGACCTCGAAGAAAGCTTTTATAAGAATGCTGAATTTGGTACTGGAGGAATGCGTGGCGTAATGGGCGTAGGCCCAAATCGTATCAACAAATATACCTTAGGAAAGAACACCCAAGGCCTTTCTAATTATTTACTCCGAAGCTTTCAAGGTGAAGAAATTCGCGCTGTAATTGCTTATGATTGCAGAAAAAATTCTAAGGAATTTGCTCAAACAGTAGCCGATATTTTCTCTGCAAATGGAATAAAAGTATTTTTATTTTCGGAGTTAAGACCTACTCCCGAATTATCTTTTGCTGTGAAATATTTAGATTGTCACTGTGGAATCGTTTTAACCGCAAGTCATAATCCACCAGAATATAATGGTTATAAAGTATATTGGGGAGATGGTGGACAATTGGTTCCACCTCAGGATACTGAAATTATAAAAGAGATTGAAGGTTTAGATTATTCTGAGATCAAATTTCGGGCAAATCCTTCGCTTATCGAATTAATAGATGAAAAAGTAGATGAAGCTTTTCAGAATGCTTCAGTAAAAAATGGCGATTTTGGCACAGCATCTTCAGCTAAGGATAATTTAAAGATAGTTTTCACCTCTCTGCATGGCGCTTCAAGTACGGCAACACCCCAAGTATTAAAAAAGGCGGGATTTAAAAATGTCCTTTTGGTTAAAGAGCAGTCGCAACCAGATTCTAATTTCCCAACAGTAAAATCTCCAAATCCTGAAGAGCCAGAAGCGCTTAAATTGGCCTTAAAGCTGGCTGATGAAACAGATGCTGATATTGTAATTGGAACCGATCCTGATGGAGATAGATTAGGAATTGCAGTTAGAGATCTTGATAATGAATTATTACTGCTTAACGGAAATCAAACTATGGTTGTAATGACCTGGTTCTTGTTAGAGCAATGGAAGAAGAAAAATAAATTGACGCCAGTTTCTTTTGTAGCCTCAACTATTGTTTCTACTCCTATGATCAAAGAGATCGCTCATAAATTTGGAGCTCAATATCACGAAGTACTTACCGGATTTAAATGGATCGCTAAATTAATACACGAACACCCAGAATTAGATTTTGTTGGTGGTGGAGAAGAGAGTTTTGGATATATGGTGGGAGATTTTGTTCGTGATAAAGATGCTACCACTTCTACCTTACTAGCGTGCGAAATAGCTGCCCAGATGAAGGCAAATGGCACTTCTTTCTACAAGCAACTTTTAGCATTGTATACTGAATTTGGATTCTATAAAGAAGAATTGATCTCTTTAGTAAAAAAGGGAATTGAAGGTGAGAATGAGATTAAACAAATGATGATAGATCTAAGGGAAAATCCATTAAAGGAGATCAATGGAGAAAAAGTGGTTTTAATAGAGGATTATCAAGCTTCGATTGCTAGAAATATTCAGGATGACACTCAAACTAAAATTAATCTTCCAAAATCCAATGTATTGATCTATTATACTGAAGAAGGTTCTAAAATAGCGGCCAGACCAAGCGGAACCGAGCCTAAGATCAAATTTTACATCAGTGTGAATGAAGATATGAAAACTGCAGCAGACTTTGAAAAAGTGAACAAACTTTTAGAAAATAAAATTGCCGGAATTAGAGCAGCGCTTCAGGTAGATTAAAAATAAACAATGAATTATTTCAGAAAAATTCTAGAATTTGCGAAACCCTACAAACAATTCGCAATTCTCAACATTGTGTGTAATATTTTTTATGCGCTTTTTAGTACGCTTTCCTTCATTGCACTTATTCCAGTAATCAATATTCTATTCGATAAAAGCCAGCGTGTTGCGGTAGAACCAGTTTGGGATGGACTCTCAGGCCTGAAAGATTATACGATAGACTACTTTAATTTTGTTGTAACCCAAAAAGTTATAGAGGATGAAGTTTCTGCATTGGTATTTATATGCGGGATCGTGGTGCTTTTATTCTTTTTAAAGAACTTATTTAGCTATTTAGCGGCGTATTTTATCACTTTTCTGCGTAATGGTGTTTTAAAGGATGTTAGAAATGCCTTGTATAATAAGATCCTTCATTTGCCTATTGCTTATTTTTCTGAAAAAAAGAAGGGTGATACTATCTCCAGAATCACTGCAGATGTAAATGAAGTTCAAAATTCGTTTTTATCTATTTTAGAGTTGATAGTTCGTGAGCCATTAACAATCATCTTTACAATAATTGCAATGTTGATTCTGAGTGCAAAACTTACTATTTTTGTATTTATATTTCTACCAGTTTCAGGATTTATAATATCTCTGATAGGAAAGCAGTTAAAAAGGAAATCATTAAAAGCGCAAGAAGAAAATGGAAATTTTCTTTCTATTGTTGAAGAAACCTTATCCAGCCTTAAAATTGTAAAGGGTTTTAATGCTGAAGGACAATTTCAGAATAAATTTGAAGAATCCACAAATAGGTTAAATAATATTCTAAATAGTTTAGTAAACCGCCAAAACCTTGCTTCTCCAGCCAGTGAATTCCTTGGAATATTTGTAATTGTAATTATCCTATGGTTTGGTGGAAATATGGTTCTAGTAGAGGGAACTTTGGATGCAGCCTCGTTTATTGCGTTTTTAGGGCTTGCTTATAATATACTAACACCAGCGAAACAAATTTCTAAAGCATCCTATAGCGTTAAGAAAGGAAATGCAGCAGCAGAGAGAATTATAGAGGTATTAGAGACACCTTCTACAATTACAGACGCAAAAGATGCACTTGTAGCTACAGATTTTAAGGAGCAAGTACACCTAGAGAACATCAATTTTAAATATGAAGATGAATTAGTGCTTAAAAACTTCAGTTTAAAAGTTCTAAAAGGAAGCACCGTTGCATTGGTTGGGCAATCTGGAAGTGGTAAATCTACCATTGCTAATTTAGTCACTCGCTTTTACGATGTTTCTAGCGGAAGTATTTCTATAGACGGAACTGATATTCGTAAGATCACAAAAAAATCTCTTCGAGATCTTATGGGATTAGTTACTCAAGATTCCATATTATTTAACGATTCTATTCGTGACAATATATCCCTTGGTAAAAAGGGGGCAACCGAAGAAGAAATTATAGAAGCTCTTAAAATTGCAAATGCCTGGGAATTCGTAAAAGAATTACCTAAGGTTTTAGATACTAATATTGGGGATAGTGGAAATAAATTGAGTGGAGGCCAAAAACAGCGTTTATCCATAGCGCGGGCAGTTCTTAAAAATCCACCTATTATGATCTTAGATGAAGCTACCTCTGCCTTAGATACTGAAAGTGAGAAACTGGTTCAAAAAGCCTTGGAGAATATGATGAAGAATAGGACCTCCATTGTAATCGCTCACAGACTTTCCACCATACAAAATGCAGATCTAATTGTAGTGATGCAAAAAGGAGAGATCGTAGAGCAAGGTAGACATGATGAACTTCTTACTAAAAATGGGACCTACAAGAAACTGGTAGAAATGCAATCTTTCGATTAATCCATAATTAATGGTTTGATTGCCCTAGAATTGCCAAAAATTTTCAAAAGTATTTTCCTCTCCACCTCGAGCCATCGGTATATACCTATTGGGTTTACCACGAAGTTCTTGAATTAAACAAATCTCATTTTAGGAAATAAAAAAATGGATGAAGTAGGTTCATCCATTTTTTAGATAATTTTCATCTTGGGGAAAATGAAAATTTTAGACTTAAATTCATAATTAACCTTTGGGGCAAAAAAAGATTAAATCATATTAACAGTTCAAAGATAGGAGAAAAATTGAATCTACCAAATAAAAAATGCATTTAATCTCATTAAAATGTATTTAATCGAGTGTTTAGTTGTTAATTCCTACATTATTCCTACAAAATATTTAAGCTTTAGATACCTGATTCCTATTGGTTTTATCTAACTTTAGCTCCAAATTTGCTACTAGTTGAAAATTAAAGAAAAAATTTTATTGAACCGATTGCAAGACCCCATTCTTATCAAACAAGCATTTGGAGAATTAGTAGCGCTTTATAAAGAACGATTATATTGGCATATTAGAAATATGGTGAAAGACCATAATGATACAGATGATATTCTTCAAAATACCTTCATCAAGATCTATCAAAACATAAGTAATTTCAAGGGCGATAGTTTACTTTTTTCTTGGATGTATAGAATTGCTACGAATGAAGCTATTACATTTCTAAATTCGAAAGCCAAAAAAATACATCTTAGCTCACAAGATCTACAAGATAAATTAATTGAGAATTTAGAAAGTGATGTTTATTTTGAAGGAGATGAAATTCAACTTAAACTTCAAAAGGCAATTGCTAAGCTTCCACAAAAGCAACAAAAAGTGTTTAACATGAAATACTTTGAAGAATTAAAATATAAAGAGATTTCTGAGATGCTGGGAACAAGCGAAGGAGCCCTGAAGGCCTCCTATCACATTGCTGTGAAGAAAATTGAAGAATTTTTAAAAATAAATTAAACCTTATCTCCGCAAATGAGTCTAATAAACAAATGAAAAAGAATTTTAAGACATATAAGAATAATTCCGGTTTTAAGATCCCTGGCAATTACATGCAGGATTTTGAAGCTAAACTATTGAATAGTCTGGATATAGATTCAAATTTAAATAAATCCCAAAGTCATGATGGCTTTAAAGTTCCTGAAGGATATTTCGACTCTTTCGAAACTGAGATTATTGCTAAGATAAATTCTAAGAATTCTAATAAAAAAATAATTCAGCTGTTTACTAAAAAGCGCTTGTATTATGCTGCTGCAGTAGCTGCTATTTTTATAGCTTTAATAAGTACAGTTGTATTTAAAGCACCACAAACAAATTCCATAAATACATTGGAATACGCTGCTTTGGAAGATTATTTTAACGAAGAAAATTCAGATCTAAATTATAACGAGTTGACCAATCTTATTTACGAAGATGGATTTGTAATAGAAAGCTTGAATGCTTCAAATTTTAGGGATGATGCTATTATAGAATATCTCAACGAAAATGTGGAAGATTCAGGATTAATTATAGAATAAAACATGAAAAGAATAATATTACTATTCATACTATTTATTTCTTTCTCTGCTGTTCACGCACAGGAGAGTAAGGATAGAAATAACCATAGAGAGCGCATAAAGGCTTTAAAGGTGGCTTTTATTACTCAAGAAATGACTATGGATGCAGAGCTGGCTCAAAAGTTCTGGCCTATTTATAATAAATATGAATGTCAGAGATCAGACTTACATGAAAGAGAGCATTCCGAAATTGAAAATATCACTTCACTTACAGAGAAGGAGGCTGAAAAGCTGCTTCTTGATTTTCAGGAAATTGAAAATCAAGAATATTTAATTAAAAAACAACTGTTTTCAGATCTTAAAAAAATAATTTCAGCAAAAGAAATTATCAAGCTTCATAAGCTTGAATCTGACTTTAATAAGAAACTACTCAAGGAATATAGAGAGCGTAAAGAGGCGGAAAGAAATAAAAAGTAAAATGTGTTTATAATTAGTTTTTTGGTTGGTTAGTTAAAGATATTCCGGGTCTTACGATCCGGATATCTTGTTTTATATCGAATCTTATTTCACAAACTTAAGCTTTGCAATTCTATTTTTCCCTGCGGCATATGCTATAGAATCGTTTAGAAAGCGAATGGTAAAAAATCCTTCTTCAGATATTAGTTTCCATTTATTTCCTCCGTCCTTTGAATAGCTTATTCCTGTGAATCCAACTGCTACAAGTTCTTTTGCGTTTTTACCTGGCACATAACGAACACTGCTTTTGTAACCTGGCTCCTCGCCTACCGCAACCAATTCCCATGTTCTTCCACCGTCTTTAGTTAATGCTTTATTGGATTGATTGTCTGTTGGTTTTGTGTAATCTCCACCTATAATAAACCCAGTGTTTTCATTATAAAAATCTAGACTATACCCTCCGGTAGTTGCAGCACCTTGAATTATTGGGGTCTCAAAAACCTCCCATGTCTTCGCCTTATCTGGCGAATAAAATATGCGTGATTTCATTCCACCAGAAAGGATCCATGTTTTATTTCCTTGAATCGCAATGTTAGAATTGCTTGCTGCAAACGCCGCCTCACCTTGTGCCGAAGTAGGTAATTTATCACAGGCTATTTTAATCCAGGTTTTCCCAGCATCTCTCGTAACTATAATAGATAGACAATTATCTGTTGGATCGCCCATCGCGATCCCTTCGGAATCATTCCAAAAAGACATGGCATCATAAAACACCTTTTCGTTCTCTTCCTTGTAAACTAGTTCCATGCTACCAGAATCCCCTGTTTTATATAACAACGCCGGATTTCCAACACTTATCATAAAAAAATCTAAATTTGTACTCGCAACTGCTCTAAATTCGGGTGTTATACTATCAAATTTTTGAGTGCTAGTTTTCCAGACCTTTTTTGCAGGATCATACATTCCGTATTTACCATTATTAGCTGCAAATGCCAAATTAGGCCCCATTAATTCGATTGCTCGAACACTAATAGAATCTTCCAGAATAGTTTCAATTTCAACACCTGTAAAATAAGTAGGTGCTTTTTTCTTCATTTGGGAGTTACAACCAACAATAAAAAGGAAGGATAAACAGTAAAATAGTTTCATGAATAAGATTTTGAATCAAATATAAAATAATCGCCGTCAAAATTGAGTACCTTTGCCACCTTAAAATTAAACTATGCGCTTACACCGAAATTTAGTCTTTGCAGTTATTGATGCACTTTCTGACATCTTTAATGAAGGTAATTACGCCGATAAAGTAATTGAAAAAACACTAAAACGTGATAAGCGATGGGGTTCCAGAGATAGAAGTTTTATTGCAGAAACCGTTTACGAGATTGTACGTTGGAAACGTTTGTATACAGAAATTGCTGAAGTAAAAGAACCATATTCCAGAGAGAACTTATTTAGAGTGTTCGCAGTTTGGGCCACTTTAAGAGGAGTTACCTTACCAGATTGGAAACAAATTGAACCAACTCCTAGCAGAAAGATAAAAGGAAAGTTTGATGAACTAAGTAAAATTAGAAAATATCGTGAATCTGTTCCAGATTGGTTGGATGAATTGGGTGTTAAA
Source organism: Gillisia sp. UBA3175 (assembly GCA_002364325.1). Taxonomy (GTDB): domain Bacteria; phylum Bacteroidota; class Bacteroidia; order Flavobacteriales; family Flavobacteriaceae; genus Gillisia. Next base: position 728,761 of record DEXV01000003.1, on the reverse strand, counting down.
GAATTAGGTGAAAAAGTATGGGAAAAAGAGATCCATGCTTTAAATGAACAAGCTCCAGTAGTTCTTAGAGTAAATACATTAAATACCACTCGAGATAACTTGAGAAGTGTTTTAAATGATGAAGGTATAAAAGCTGAACCTGTTAAAGGATATCCTTATGCCTTACAATTGGAGGAGAGATCTAACGTGTTTAAAACTGAAGCCTTTAAAAAAGGATTTTTTGAGGTTCAGGATGCTAATTCTCAATTAGTAGCTGAATTTTTAGATGTTAAGCCGGGAATGAGAGTGGTAGATACTTGCGCAGGTGCAGGTGGAAAAACCCTTCACATCGCTGCCTTGATGGAAAATAAAGGTCAGATAATAGCAACCGATATTTATGAGAATAAATTAAAAGAACTTAAAAGACGTGCAAAAAGAGCACACGCTCATAATATAGATCCTAGAGCAATAGACACTACCAAAGTGATAAAGAAGCTTTATGGAACTGCAGATAGAGTTTTAATTGATGCTCCTTGCAGCGGATTGGGCGTTCTAAGTAGAAACCCAGATGCCAAATGGAAACTGCAACCAGAGTTTATTGACAATATCAAGAAAACTCAAGTAGAAATCCTTGACACCTATTCCAGAATTGTAAAACCCGGAGGGAAAATGGTTTATGCCACATGTTCTATTTTACCTTCAGAAAATCAAGAACAGGTTGAAAAGTTTCTTGCCAGTGAGCATGGGAAAGATTTTAAATTGGTAAAAGACAAGAAATTATTATCCTCTGAATCTGGATATGACGGATTTTACATGGCACTTCTTCAGAAAAATTAGGATCTAAGAAATGGGCATTAGGGTATTTTGTCTGCTGTTTTCCTTTCTGTTTTTTTTAGGGTGCAAAACTGAAAATAGAAATGTAGAAATCGCACTTGAGAATGTTGAAGAACTAAATATCCCTACTGAACTTTTTTCTTATTATAACAATGTAGATTTTAGCCTCCAAGGAAATGATCTAAAAGAAGATTTGGCAATTACCACTATTGCCAAGCACAGTCGATTTTTAGAATATTACCAAAGACATCAGTTTTTATATTTAGCAGATGAAGACCCCTCGAATCCTAAAAAAGTTTTATTGATCTACTCAGGAGAAAGTCGAGATAAAAGGGAATTTTATTCCAACAGCAATAATTACAAACCTCAAACCTTTAATACAGAGCATACTTACCCTCGCTCTTTTATCGAGAATACTGCAGAAGCAGACCTTCATCATTTAAGAACTGCTGATATTAAAATTAATGCTCAGAGAAAGAATTATCGCTTTACATCAGGGAATGGAAAATACAAATTGGTGTCTAATAATTCTTGGTATCCCGGAGATGAATGGATAGGCGATGTTTCCAGAATGATCTTTTATTTAAATTTAAGGTATAACGAAGATTTCGAATCTGTTGGAAATATTGATCTTTTTTTGAAATGGAATGCACAAGATCCCATTTCTGCAATTGAAATTCAGCGAAATGAGATCATTTTTAAAGCTCAGGGAAACCGAAACCCATTTATTGACAATCCATATTTAGCAACTATTATTTGGGGTGGCCCCAAGGCAGAAAATAGATGGTAATCATACTCATTTAATTACAATATACTTAGAACTTTTGAGTAAGGATTTGTCAATAATGTACTTGTAATAATTTAATTTTAGGCTAACAATTCTATCTAAAAAAGTTATTTTTGTGCTCACAACAACACACAAAATAGCTTAGAATGATCCTATTCTTCGGAACCCAAACCTCAAAGGTTTATGCAGTGCAAACGCACTCTTCCCTTTCCGCTCAAAACATATCAAAATTAGACTGGCTTTTTGGCGACGCCCAACTACTTAACAAATCTGCTTTGGCAGATTTTTTTGTTGGTCCACGAGCCGCAATGGTCTCTCCATGGAGTACCAATGCTGTAGAGATCACCCAAACCATGGGTATTCCAGGGATAATTAGAATTGAAGAATTCTTGAAAGTAGATTCTCATTTTCATGATTTCGATCCTATGTTATCTCAAAGGTTTGAAGGATTAGATCAGGAAATATTTACGGTTAGGACTGAGCCGCAACCTGTTTTAAAAATTAAAGATATCTATGCTTTTAATAAGCAAGAAGGACTTGCGCTAAATAGTGAAGAAGTTCAATATTTAGAAGAACTTTCAAAAAAATTAGAACGACCTCTTACAGATTCTGAAGTTTTTGGATTCTCTCAGGTAAATTCAGAGCATTGCAGACATAAGATCTTCAACGGTACTTTTGTGATAGATGGAATAGAAAAACCATCTTCGCTATTTAAATTGATTAGAAAGACTTCAGAAGTAAATCCAAATGGAATTGTTTCTGCCTATAAAGACAATGTAGCTTTTGTTAAAGGACCGCGAGTAGAGCAATTTGCTCCGAAAACTGCAGACAAACCCGATTTTTATAAAACATCAGATTTTGACTCTGTAATCTCCATCAAAGCTGAAACACATAACTTCCCAACAACGGTAGAGCCTTTTAATGGTGCTGCAACAGGAAGTGGTGGTGAAATTAGAGATAGACTCGCAGGAGGAAAAGGGTCTCTACCTTTGGCCGGAACGGCGGTTTACATGACTTCATACTCCAGACTTGACGATACAAAGGAATGGGAAAATGGAACTAAAGAGCGCAAATGGTTGTACCAAACTCCAATGGATATTCTGATAAAAGCTTCTAATGGAGCTTCAGATTTTGGAAATAAATTTGGACAGCCGCTTATCACTGGCTCAGTATTAACCTTTGAACATGCCGAGGAGAATCGATTTTTAGGATATGATAAGGTGATCATGCTTTCCGGTGGTATTGGTTATGGAAAAGCAGATCAGGCTATTAAAGATGTGCCTAAAAAAGGTGATAAAATAGTTGTACTTGGTGGTGATAATTATAGAATTGGAATGGGTGGCGCAGCTGTTTCTTCTGCAGACACCGGAGAATTTAGCAGTGGTATAGAATTAAATGCAGTACAACGTGCCAATCCAGAAATGCAAAAACGAGCTGCCAATGCTATTCGAGGAATGGTTGAGAGCGAAACCAATCCTATTGTTTCTATACATGATCATGGAGCAGGTGGGCACTTGAATTGCTTAAGCGAGTTGGTGGAAGAAACCGGTGGGAATATAGATCTGGATAAATTACCTGTTGGCGATCCTACGCTTTCAGCAAAAGAAATTATAGGAAATGAGTCTCAGGAACGTATGGGATTAATTATTCCTGAAAAAGATTTGGATATTCTTCAACGAATTTCCGATCGGGAAAGAGCTCCTATGTATAATGTAGGTGAGGTTACAGAGGATCATACTTTTATTTTCCAAAGCAAGAGCAATGGTGAGAAACCAATGGATTTTAATTTGGAAGATATGTTTGGCAGTTCTCCAAAAACCATCATGACAGATTCTACTGTGAATAGAAACTATGAAGAGTTAAGTTATTCTTCAGATGAAATCTACCAATACATAGAACAAGTATTACAATTGGAGGCTGTAGCATGTAAAGATTGGTTAACCAACAAGGTGGACAGATGCGTTACCGGAAGAGTTGCAAAACAACAAACCGCTGGTGCCTTACAATTACCGCTTAACAATTGTGGTGTAATGGCATTAGATTATAATGGAAAAGAAGGAGTTGCAACTTCCCTTGGGCACTCCCCTATTTCTGCCTTGATAGATCCTGTTGCAGGGTCTAGAAATTCTATTGCAGAGGCACTTACTAATATTATTTGGGCTCCATTGGAACAAGGATTAAAATCTGTATCGCTATCTGCAAACTGGATGTGGCCTTGCAATAATGAAGGGGAAGATGCAAGACTTTATGAAGCAGTACAGGGAGTTTCAGATTTTGCGATAGAGTTAGGGATTAATGTACCAACTGGTAAGGATTCCTTATCTATGAAGCAAAAATATAATAAAGATGGTAGTGAGGTGATCTCTCCTGGAACGGTTATAATTTCTGCAGCCGGACATTGTAAGGATATAACTAAAGTTGTAGAGCCTGTACTGCAGCCAGGAGGTAATATATATTACATCAATATGTCGCAAGATTCCTTCAAATTAGGCGGAAGTTCTTTTGCGCAAACCCACAATAAAATTGGTACGGAAGCTCCTACTATTTTAAACTCTCAAATCTTCATTTCTACCTTTAATACAATTCAAAATTTAATTGCTGAAGGTAAAATTCTCGCAGGTCATGATGTGGCCTCGGGTGGTTTAATTACCACTTTAATGGAAATGTGTTTTGCTGAAGTTAATCAAGGAGCAACTTTAGATCTTACTTCTTTAAACGAAGAAGATTCAGTAAAACTTCTTTTTAACGAGAACTGCGGAATTGTTTTTCAAACAAAAGATGCTTCAGTTGAAGCTATTTTAAATGAAAATAATATAGAATTCCATAAAATTGGAGAGCCTACTAAAGGAGACATAGTTTCAGTAATTAACGGAAGTGATTTATTCGATTTTGACATTCCTACGTATAGAGATATTTGGTATAATACTTCATTTATGCTAGACAAGAAACAAAGCGGAACAGATCATGCGACGCGACGTTTTAATAACTATAAGAATCAGCCATTAGAATTTAAATTTCCCCAAAATTTCACTGGTAAAATTCCCGTGATCGAAGAAGGAAAACCAAGAATAAAAGCAGCCATCATTCGAGAGAAAGGTTCTAATAGCGAGCGGGAAATGGCTCGAGCTATGTATCTTGCAGGTTTCGATGTAAAAGATGTGCATATGACAGATCTAATTTCGGGTCGTGAGAATTTGGAGGAAATCCAGTTTATTGCCGCAGTTGGAGGTTTCTCAAATTCAGATGTATTAGGAAGCGCTAAAGGTTGGGCCGGGGCATTTTTATATAACGAAAAAGCAAAATCAGCTTTAGATAATTTTTTCGAAAGAGAAGACACGTTATCCTTAGGAGTTTGTAATGGATGCCAATTATTCATAGAATTAGGACTTATTAATCCAGAGCATGACCAAAAACCAAAAATGCTTCATAATAGATCTAATAAATTTGAATGTAATTTTACTTCCGTAGAAATTCAGGAGAACAACTCTATAATGCTTTCTAGTTTGGAAGGAAGCAAATTAGGGATTTGGGCAGCTCATGGAGAAGGAAAATTCAGTTTTCCTTATGAAGAAGCTAAATATAACATCGTAGGGAAATATGGATATGAAGAATATCCAGCCAACCCAAATGGTTCACATTTTAATACCGCCATGCTTACCGACACTACCGGAAGGCATTTAGTGATGATGCCACACCTAGAACGATCTACTTTTTCCTGGAATTGGGCATACTATCCTAAAGACCGTAAAGATGAAGTAAGTCCTTGGTTAGAAGGGTTTTTAAATGCTAATAGCTGGTTGAAAGAGAAATAGAAATTGAATAAATTATCAATTTTTAAGAAGGGAAGGTGAAATTTCCCTTCTTTTTTGTGATATTCATTTGAAATAGATCACAATTTTGCTATTTTGCAAGGAATATCTTATCCAAACACATGACCGAAATTAAACGCCTTTTTGATTTTCCATACTTTCAAATGGAGAATCATCCTTTAGAGAAAGCATTAGTTACCAAATATAATGGCACTTGGGAAGCTTTATCTACCAAACAATATATTAACAAAGCGAATGCAGCAAGTAGAGGTTTACTTCGGCTTGGAGTAAAAGCAAATGATAAAATTGCACTTATCTCTTCCAGTAACAGAACCGAATGGAATGTGATGGATATTGGAATATTACAGCTTGGAGCTCAAAACGTACCAATATATCCTACTATTTCTCAAGAGGATTATGAATATGTTTTAAATCATAGTGAGGCAACTTACTGTTTTGTTTCAGATCAAGAGGTTTTAGATAAGGTTAACGCCATAAAACATAATACAAAGCTTAAAGAGGTTTATTCTTTTGATGCCATAAAAGGCAGTAAGCATTGGAGTGAGATCTTAGATCTTGGACAGGATGAAGGTAATCAAGACCAAGTTGAAGCCTTGAAAGATGCGGTAACCGAAGATGATTTGGCTACTTTAATATACACTTCTGGTACAACCGGGAGGCCTAAAGGTGTAATGCTATCTCATAAGAATATTGTGAGTGATGTACTTAACAGTGCTCCTAGAGTTCCATTTGAAACTGGAAAATTTGTTGCACTAAGCTTTTTACCTATCTGTCATATTTTTGAGAGAATGATCTCTTACCTATATCAATATTATAGTGTTTCTGTTTATTTTGCTGAATCTATAGATAAATTAAGCGATAACTTAAAAGAAGTACATCCCCACGTGATCACTGCAGTGCCTCGTTTAATTGAAAAAGTTTACGATAAGATTATTGCCAAGGGAACTGCTTTAACAGGAATTAAGCAAAAATTATTTTATTGGGCGGTAGAATTAGGATTACAATATGAACCTTACGGAGCTAATGGCTGGTGGTATGAAATGCAATTAAGTTTAGCTAGAAAACTCATTTTTTCTAAATGGAAAGAAGGTTTGGGCGGAAATATAGAATTAATTGTATCTGGAAGTGCTGCATTACAGCCTCGATTAACTAGAGTATTTGCCGCTGCACAAATTCCTATCATGGAAGGCTATGGTTTAACCGAAACTTCTCCAGTTGTAGCAGTGAACGCACAGAAAAACAATGGATTTAAAATTGGTACCGTTGGAAGGGTGATTGATAATGTTGAAGTAAAAATTGCTGAAGACGGAGAGATTCTTACAAAAGGACCAAACTTGATGTTAGGTTATTATAAGGATAAAGAAAAAACCGACGAGGAGATTGATGCAGATGGATGGTTCCATACTGGTGATATTGGTGAGTTAGATTCTGAAGGCTTCCTAAAGATCACCGATAGAAAAAAGGAAATGTTCAAGACCTCTGGTGGAAAATATGTGGCACCGCAGTTAATTGAAAATACTATGAAACAATCACGTTTTATAGAACAGATCATGGTTATTGGAGAAGGAGAAAAAATGCCTGCAGCTTTAATTCAGCCAAATTTTGAATTTGTAGAGGAATGGGCGAACAGAAAGAATTTGAATATCGGGAAAACAAATGAGGAGATCGTTAAAAATCCTGAAGTCATAAAACGCATCCAAGAAGAAGTAGATTTTTACAATGAAAAATTTGGCCATTGGGAGAAGATCAAGAAATTTGAGCTCACTCCGGAAGTATGGAATATAGAGAACGACCAGCTAACTCCTACAATGAAATTAAAGCGTAGAAATATAAAAGAAAGATATATGGATCTATATAATACTATCTATGAAAGATAGTATTAGCATCATTATCATTAAGTTATTGTTAAACTCTCCCCTAAAGGAGAGTTTTTTTATGTAATTAAAGTAAATTTAGGTAAATGAGTATATACATGTAAATTTCCTCTTCATTTATTATGCGCGCATAATAAATTTTCATAACTTTGGGTTCATTCTAATTAACTTATGAAGGAAAAAACCATAGATTACGTTTTGAGAGCCACCTGGATGGCAGTATCAAAAATGTATAATGAAGAAGCTGGAAAAGCCGGAAGCACTATGGCTACAGGTTTTGCCCTTTTAAGTATAGATCCTGAAAATGGAACCCCCTCCACCTCACTAGGCCCAAAAATGGGTATGGAAGCCACTAGTTTATCCCGAATTTTAAAATCGATGGAAGAAAAAGGATTAATCATCCGTAAAAGAAATCCTACAGACGGGAGAAGTGTATTGCTTCATCTCACCGATTTTGGGAAAGAAATGCGAGAATTTTCAAAAGGCGTGGTTTTAAAATTTGATGAAGCTGTCAAGGAAAATGTGAGTGAAGACGATTTAAAAACATTTATAAGAGTTGCTAATTCCATAACAGATCTAATTACAAATAAGAAGATCTATAATCAAGAGATAAGTTTAAAATAAATATAACAAAAGATAAATTTCAGGGATTGCCTGAAAAAGTTTCTATTTAAAATTTACATATGAAAAGAAGAATTAATAAAGTTGCAATTGTAGGTTCCGGAATTATGGGAAGCGGTATTGCATGTCATTTTGCAAATATTGGCGTAGAAGTATTGCTATTAGACATTGTTCCTCGTGAACTTACAGATAAAGAAAAGAGTAAAGGATTAACTTTAGAAGATAAAGTGGTTAGAAACAGATTAGTGAATGATTCGCTACAAGCTTCATTAAATTCAAAGCCCTCTCCTATTTATAGTCAATCTTTTGCAAGTAGAATTCACACAGGAAATCTAGAGGATGATATTTCAAAGGTTTCAGAAGTAGATTGGATCATAGAAGTTGTTGTAGAAAGACTAGATATTAAAAAAAAGGTTTTTGAACAATTAGACAATCATCGTAAAAAAGGAACACTAATTTCTTCAAATACTTCAGGTATTCCAATAAAATTAATGAGCGAAGGAAGAAGCGAGGATTTCCAAAAACATTTCTGCGGAACTCACTTCTTTAACCCTGCTCGTTACTTAAGATTATTCGAAATAATTCCTGGTCCAAAAACTTCAGAAGAAGTTTTAGATTTCATGAATGAGTATGGAGAGAAATTCCTCGGAAAAAAATCTGTAGTAGCTAAAGATACCGCAGCTTTTATTGGAAACCGTGTTGGGATCTTCAGTATTATGAGTCTTTTCCATATGGTAGATGAATTAGGAATGACCATAGAAGAAGTAGATAAATTAACAGGACCGGTAATAGGAAGACCAAAATCTGCCACTTTTAGAACGGTAGATGTTGTTGGTTTAGACACCTTGGTTCATGTTGCAAACGGACTTCATGAAGGAGTTCCTAGTGACGAGAAGCACGAACTTTTTGCATTACCAAACTTCATCGACTCTATGATGGATAAACAATGGTTAGGTAGTAAAAGCGGTCAAGGTTTCTACAAAAAAGTGAAGAACGAAGACGGTTCAAGTGAAATTCAGTCCTTAGACTTAAAGTCGTTAGAATATAGATCGGCTAAAAAAGCAAATTTCGCCACTTTAGAACTTACCAAATCTATAGATAATGTAGTTGATAGGTTTAAGGTATTAGTAGACGGAAAGGATAAGGCAGGCGAATTCTACCGAAAAAACCTTTCTGCACTTTTCGCTTATGTTTCAAACAGAATTCCAGAGATCACAGACGAGCTTTATAAAGTAGATGATGCTATGAAAGCTGGTTTTGGATGGCAACATGGCCCTTTCCAGATCTGGGATGCAGTTGGAGTTGAAAAAGGGATCGAGATGATGAAAGCAGAAGGCGAAGAACCAGCTGCATGGGTAAAAGAAATGTTGGAATCTGGTAATAAGAGTTTCTATACTGTAAAAGAAGGAAACACTTTCTATTATGACATTCCGAAGAAAGAACAAGTAAAAGTTCCGGGACAAGATGCCTTTATCATCCTTGATAATATAAGAGAATCTAAAGAAATATTTAAAAATACCGGTGTTGTAGTTGAAGATCTTGGCGATGGGATTCTAAATGTAGAATTTAGAAGTAAAATGAATTCTATTGGAGGCGATGTATTAGATGGCTTGAATAAAGCATTAGACATTGCTGAAAGAGATTATCAAGGACTAGTAGTTGCAAATAACGGAGCGAATTTCTCTGTTGGCGCAAACATCGGAATGATCTTTATGATGGCTGTAGAGCAGGAATATGACGAGCTTAACATGGCTATTAAATATTTCCAAGATACCATGATGAGAATGAGATATTCTTCTATTCCAACTGTAGCTGCTCCACATGCAATGACTTTAGGTGGTGGATGTGAACTTTCACTTCACGCAGATAAAGTGGTTGCAGCAGCAGAAACTTATATAGGATTGGTAGAATTTGGAGTAGGTGTTATTCCAGGTGGTGGTGGTTCTAAGGAAATGACCTTAAGAGCATCAAATACCTATCATAAAGATGATGTCGAATTAAACAGATTAAGAGAGCATTTCTTAACCATTGCGATGGCTAAGGTTTCTACTTCTGCATATGAGGCTTTCGATACAAATATCCTTCAGAAGGATAAAGATATTATAGTTGTAAATCCAGACAGACATTTAGCTATTGCGAAGAAACATGCTTTGCTAATGGCAGAAAATGGGTATACACAACCAATTCAGAGAACAGACATTAAAGTATTAGGAAAACAAGCATTGGGAACTTTCTATGTTGGAACAGACCAAATGTATGCTGGAAAGTATATTAGTGAGCATGACAAGAAGATCGCTAATAAATTAGCTTATGTAATGGCCGGAGGAGATCTTTCTGATGCTAATTATGTAAGTGAGCAATACTTATTAGATCTGGAAAGAGAAGCCTTTTTATCTCTTACAGGAGAACGCAAAACATTAGAGCGTTTAGAGCACATGATCAAAAAAGGGAAGCCACTTAGAAATTAGAAACTGGAAACTGGACTTTGAGAAACTGGACATGGGACGACACAATTTTAAGAAAATGAAAATCTGGGAAGAAAGTATTAAATTGGTAGGAACGAGTTATAATCTTACTAAATCCTTTCCTGACAGTGAGAAATTCAATCTGGTTTCACAAATGAACAGAAGTGCTGTTTCTATTCCATCAAATATAGCCGAAGGTTCCAGTAAAAGTACAAACAAGCATTTTAAAAAATTTCTAGAGACCAGTCTAGGCTCTGCTTTTGAGTGGGAAACTCAATTAATTGTAGCAAGAAATGAAAACTATCTTTTAGAAAAAGAATTTATTGATCTTGAAAACAGAATATTACAAATTCAGAAAATGATAGGTTCATTTATGGACAAACTGGAATAAAAAATCTAGGTTCTAAAATCTAATTTCCAGTATCTCATTTTCATTAAAAAAAATAGAATTATGAATAAAACAGCATATATAGTAAAGGCATACAGAACAGCAGTAGGAAAAGCACCTCGTGGAGTATTCAGATTTAAAAGACCTGATGAGCTAGCGGCCGAAACCATCCAATATATGATGGAGAAGCTTCCTAATTTCGATAAAGACAGAATAGACGATGTTATTGTTGGAAACGCAATGCCAGAAGCCGAACAAGGTTTAAATGTTGGGAGATTAATCTCCTTAATGGGCTTAGATACTGTAAAAGTTCCTGGTGTAACAGTAAATAGATACTGTGCATCCGGATTAGAAACTATTGCAATAGCATCGGCCAAGATTCAAGCAGGAATGGCAGATTGTATTATTGCAGGTGGAGCAGAAAGCATGAGTTATATCCCAATGGGTGGATATAAACCAGTTCCAGATTATAAACTTGCCATAAATGGGCATGAAGATTATTACTGGGGAATGGGGCTTACTGCAGAAGCGGTAGCAAATGATTATAAAGTTAGTAGAGAAGATCAGGATGAGTTTGCTTTTAATTCTCATCAAAAATCTTTAAGAGCATTAGCAGAAGATAGATTTCAAGATCAAATAGTTCCTATTAAAGTAGATGAAACTTACGTAGACGCAAATGGAAAAAAACAGACCAGATCGTATACTGTAAATAAAGATGAAGGTCCTAGAGCCGATACTTCTAAAGAAGTACTTGCCAAATTAAGACCTGTTTTTGCAGATGGTGGAAGTGTAACTGCCGGAAACTCTTCACAGATGAGTGATGGTGCTGCCTTTGCCTTGATCATGAGTGAAGAAATGGTTAAAGAATTCAATTTGGAGCCAATTGCACGTTTAGTAAGTTATTCTGCAGTAGGAATAGAGCCAAGAATTATGGGTGTAGCGCCCATAACCGCAATTCCAAAAGCTTTGAAACAAGCAGGGCTTCAACAAAACGACCTAGAGCTTATCGAGCTTAATGAAGCATTTGCTTCACAATCTTTAGCAGTGGTGAGAACCTTAGGTTTAGATCCAGATAGAGTAAATGTAAATGGAGGAGCAATTTCTATGGGGCACCCACTAGGATGTACAGGAGCAAAACTTTCAGTTCAATTATTCGACGAGATGCGTAAAAGAAATCTAAAGAATAAATATGGAATGGTTACCATGTGCGTTGGAACAGGACAAGGAGCCGCTGGAGTTTATGAATTCCTTAGTTAGAAATGAGTATAGAGATTTAAGTAATTAGATCCCAAGTATAATAAAAATTAAAATAATTTATAAAGTGAGATTCTTAATACTGTCATCTCACCTCTAAACACTAAATACAAATGAGCACAGAAATAGCAAATAAAGAATTACTTCGTGGAGGTCAGTTCTTGGTAAAGGAAACATTAAGTGAAGATGTTTTTACACCAGAAGATTTTACCGAAGAGCAAAAAATGATGAAAGATTCGGTTAAAGAATTTGTAGATCGTGAGATCTGGCCGAAGAAAGAAGAATTTGAAAAGAAGAATTACGCCCTTACAGAAGAAATAATGCGTAAAGCAGGGGAATTAGGATTTCTTGGCGTTTCTGTGCCAGAAGAATTTGATGGATTAGGAATGGGCTTTGTCTCTACCATGTTGGTTTGTGATTATATAAGTGGGGCTACAGGATCTATTGCAACTGCTTTTGGTGCACATACCGGAATCGGAACTATGCCAATTACTTTGTACGGTACAGAAGAGCAAAAGAAACAATATGTACCAAAATTAGCAACAGGAGAATGGTTTGGGGCTTATTGTCTTACTGAGCCAGGAGCAGGAAGTGATGCTAATTCAGGAAAAACTAAAGCCGTACTATCTGAAGATGGAAAATCCTACGCTATAAGCGGACAAAAAATGTGGATCTCCAATGCTGGATTTGCAAATGTATTTATCGTTTTTGCAAGGATTGAAGATGATAAAAATATTACAGGTTTTATAGTAGAGAATAATGCGACAAATGGAATCACTTTTGGGGAAGAAGAAAAGAAATTAGGTATTCACGCCTCCTCTACTCGTCAGGTTTTCTTTAACGAAACCAAAGTACCTGTAGAAAACATGCTTGCAGGTCGTGGCGACGGATTTAAAATTGCCATGAATGCTTTAAATGTTGGTAGAATTAAATTAGCTGCAGCTTGTTTAGATGCACAACGCAGAGTGACAGATCAAGCAGTTAAATATGCAAACGATCGTGTACAGTTTAATACACCAATTGCACAATTTGGAGCGATTAAATCTAAATTAGCAGAAATGGCTACCTCGGCATATGCAGGAGAATCGGCTTCATACAGAGCTGCTAAAAATATTGAAGACAGGATCACTAAGAGATTAGAAGAAGGAAATTCGCATTCTGAAGCGGAATTAAAGGGTGTTGAAGAATATGCGATAGAATGTTCTATTTTAAAAGTTGCTTGTTCAGAAGATGTTCAGAATTGTAGTGACGAGGGAATTCAGATCTTTGGTGGGATGGGATTCTCTGCGGACACTCCTATGGAATCTGCTTGGAGAGATGCACGAATTTCCAGGATCTATGAAGGAACTAACGAGATAAACAGAATGTTAGCTGTTGGAATGTTAGTAAAGAAAGCGATGAAAGGTCATGTAGATCTTTTAGGACCAGCCACTAAAGTTGGTGAAGAGCTAACTGGAATTCCATCTTTCGATAAACCAGATTTTTCAATACTATTTGCAGAAGAAAAAGATCTTTTAAAAAGATTGAAAAAAGTGTTTTTAATGGTTGCAGGTAGCGCTGTTCAAAAATTTGGACCGAAGTTGGAAGAGCATCAACAATTGCTTTTAGCTTCTGCAGATATTTTAATAGAGATCTATATGGCAGAATCATCTTTATTAAGAACAGAGAAAAACGTAAATAGATATGGCGAAGACAAGCAAAAAGAACAAATTGCTATGTCTAAATTATATCTATATCATGCAGTAGACACAATTAATCAGAAAGCAAAAGAGGCAATTGTATCTTTTGCTGAAGGTGATGAGCAACGTATGATGTTAATGGGATTAAAGCGTTTTACTAAATATGACAATCAACCCAATGTTGTTAATCTTAGAAACGTAATCGCAGAAAAAATGACTTCAGAAAACACATATTGTTATTAATTATACAAAATATTGAATATTGTACAAACCATCCTTTAAGGGATGGTTTTTTTATTTAAATTAATTTTAAATAAAACATTATTATCAAAAAATATGGAGTTATGATTATAAATGCGGATAACGTTAATAAAATAATTACGAAAAGGTTAACATCTTATTAAGAAAGGTATATATTGTGCTTTTATAAACCATTAAAACTTAATAAATGAAAAAATTAATTATGGGAATGGCTGCCTTAGCGCTACTGTTCACTTCCTGTGAAAAAGATCAACCAGAAACTGTAAATGATTTAGCACAAGAGAGTGTAGACATGAGCGATTTCTAGTTGCATACCGACTTTAATGATGAAGATGGTAAGGCAGCTCAAAATGCTAAGAATTGTTATTCAATGAAAAATCTAAATCGCTTATTGAACGAGAATGATAATCTTTACAAAAAAATGTATCAGATCGAGAAAAATTCTAGATCTATTTTAGCAAAACAAGCCGTTACTGCTCAGGGTAAACCTGGATCTGGCGGAGGTGGGACTACTCCTGCTCCAACAGATAATTTAGGAGTTATTAGTATCCCTGTGGTAGTAACTGTAGTATATAGTAATACACAAGAAAATATTTCTGATGCACAGATCAATTCTCAAATTGCAGTGATGAATGCCGATTTCAGAAAAGCAAACTCAGATGCCGCTAACACTCCTACCGAATTTGCAGGTTTAGTTGCAGATACTGAAGTTCAATTCACTCTTGCGGGTGTACGTCGTGAAGCTAACTCAAGAACATCCTGGGGAACTAATGATGAAGTAAAGGCACAATATCCTCCAGTAACCCCAGCTACAACCCTTAACATTTGGGTTTGTAACATAGGGGGAGGTATTTTAGGATATGCACAATTCCCGGGAGGTCCAGCAGCGACCGATGGGATTGTTGTAGGCCCAAATTATTTTGGAAACACCGGATACGTTTCTGCTCCTTTTGATAAGGGTAGAACCGTAACTCACGAAGTTGGTCACTACTTAAACTTACGTCACATTTGGGGTGATGGAAGATGTCAACAAGATGATTACGTTGCCGATACTCCATCTTCTGATGGACCAAACTACGGATGTCCTTCTTATCCAACTACAAATTGTAGATCTACAGATATGACTATGAACTACATGGATTATACAAATGATTCTTGTATGTACATGTTCTCTGAAGGTCAAAAATCGCGTTTAAGAACTGTTTTTGCTAGTTCTGGACCAAGGGCTGCAATGGCTAATTAAATTTAATTCATACTATATCGAAAGCCACCTAAAAAAGGTGGCTTTTTTATATTCAAAAGGCCTAATTATTACCTGCTTCAAAAACCTATATTTTTTGCATTATATAAATTAAAATTGTTAAATTTCTTAATAAACACAGAGAAAATTTATACCAAACTTAACTAAACATAAGCATCCAAAGTCTTAATTAGAAGTACTTTTACAGAGTCAATATTAATCAAAACCAATATTTAAAAATTATAATTATGAAAGCAGGTAAATTAATAACAGGATTAGTATCAGGAGCAGCTATTGGAGCAGCTATTGGATTATTGTTTGCACCTAAAAAAGGAGCAGATACACGTAAAAAAATTACTGAAACTGGAGATAGCTACTTAAAAGATGCTAAAGGAAAAATCAATGAAATGGCAGATAGCCTTAATCAAAAGGTAGAATCTTTAAAAGAAAGATCTAAAGCTGGTGTAAGCAATTCGAAAGTTGAAGAAAAATATCACGATACTAAAGCAGATATACATGATATGAGAGCTAGCTAGTCTAATCTCAATTATATTAAAAAGCCTCGGAGAAATTCCGAGGCTTTTTATTTTTCCCCACTTCCAGTTCAAATATAATTGATAAACTTTCCTTACATTACCATCCTTAAATTAAAAATTAAAAAATGACCCTAAAAACATCCTTAGCAACTTTAGTTTTAATTCTATTCACCCTTAATTCTATTGCACAGTGCACAGATCAAAAAATTTATGAGATCATAGATAATGTTTCAGCAGATCGAATTGAAAAAGATATTAGAAAATTAGCCAGTTTTGGAACCAGAAATACCTTTAGCGATACTGTTTCCTCCACGCGTGGAATTGGAGCAGCCAGACGATGGATAAAATCTGAATTTGATCAGGTTTCTAAAAGCTGCAACAACTGCTTAAATGTATTCTACCAAAAAGATCTAGTTACTCCAGAAGATGGGGATCGTATTCCAAAAGAAGCTTGGGTGGTGAATGTGGTTGCAATTCAAAAAGGAACTAAATATCCAAACAGGTATATCATTATGAGCGGAGATATAGATTCTCGTGCAAGCAATACCATGGATTTTGAAACCGATGCTCCTGGAGCAAATGATAATGCAAGTGGAATGGCGGGAACTATTGAAGCCTCTAGAGTATTATCCAAGTATAAATTCGAAAATAGTATTATATATGTAGGATTATCTGGGGAAGAACAAGGATTGTTCGGTGGAAAAGGGCTAGCAAATTATGCGAAAGATAAAGGCTGGGAGATCATTGGCGTTTTAAATAATGACATGATAGGCAATATTGAAGGCGTAGATGGTGTAATAGATAATAGAAGTTTCAGGATATTTTCTGAACCGGTTCCTCCAACCGAAACTGAACAAGAAAGAAACGCAAGAAGATATTACGGCGGTGAAGTAGATGGTATTTCCAGACAATTAGCTAGATACATCCACAAAACCGTTGAAACTTATATGCCAGAAATGAATCCTATGATGATCTATAGATTAGATAGATTTGGACGAGGTGGTCACCACAGATCGTTTAATGATCTTGGATATGCCGGAATAAGGATCATGGAAGCTCACGAAAATTATAACAGACAACATCAGGATATTAGAACAGAAAATGGAATTGAATATGGTGATGTAGTTGAAGGAGTCAATTTTGATTATGCTGCAAAACTCACCGCTGTAAATGCCATAAACCTTGCAAGTTTAGCGTGGGCACCACCAAGCCCTAATAAAGTTGCGATTGGAGGAATAGTTGAACCATCAACAAAACTTCGCTGGGAAAAAGTTTCGGGAGATATTGCTGGCTATAAAATTTATTGGAGAGATACCACATCTCCTGTATGGCAATATTCCAGATTTGTTGGAGATGTTTCAGAATTTATGTTGGATGGAATTGTTATAGACAACTACTTTTTTGGAGTAGTTGCGGTAGGCAAAAATGGTCATGAAAGCTTGGTTGCCTTCCCATCTTCTACTTTTAGATAAAAACATTGAATATTGAATTACGTTTAAAAATTTCTATCAATGAAAAAACTATTACTGCTTTTTTTACTCACCTGTCAAGTATCTGTAGCACAACCATCGGATAAACTAGAATTACTGGATATTTTCAACTTGGAATATATTTCAGACCCTCAAATTTCTCCAGATGGCAAACAAGTGGTATATGTCCGGAATTTTAAGGATGTCATGACCGATAAAAATCTTTCAAATCTATGGATAGTGAATTTTGATGGGTCACAAAACAGACCATTAACCACGGGAAATACTTCAGATAATTCACCAAGTTGGTCTCCAGATGGAAAAAAATTACTTTTCAAATCCAATATGGATGGAGAAATGCGGCTATATTTAATGTGGATGGATTCCAAACAGCCATTAGTAATTTCTAATTCAAATGATTTACCTGGAGCAATTTCTTGGTCCCCAGACAGCGATTTTCTTGCTTTTTCAAAATTCGTTATTAAGGAGAATGCTTCCCCTATTAAGATGCCAAAGAAGCCAGAAGGCGCTAAATGGAACGAGGCACCTAAGTACATTACAGATATGAATTATCGAGCAGATGGTGCTGGTTATTTGAAAAGTGGAAATGCTCAATTATTTATAGTTTCTATAGATGGACACACACCAAGGCAACTTACATTTAACCCGTTCGATCATGGAACCCCGGTTTGGGCAAAGGATGGAAAAAGTTTATATTTTTCAGCTAATTCTGGAGAAAACCATGAATTAGATCCGCTGAATTCAGAAATTCATAAGTTAGATATTGCTGATGCAAAAATAACAACCTTAACAAATAGACAAGGTCCAGATAGCAATCCTATTATCTCTGCAGATGGTAAGAAAATTGCCTATTTAGGCTTCGATGATAGACTCCAAGGATATCAACTAAGTCAGTTATATATCATGAATACAGATGGTAGTGGAAGTAAGAACATTTCAGAAGAATTTGACAGAGATATAAGTGATATTTCCTGGGACAAAAACGGAGATGGCCTTTATTTTCAATATGATGACAAAGGCAGTACAAAACTGGGTTACATTTCTACAAGTGGTAAAGTAAAAGAGATAACAAATAACCTGGGAGGACTTTCCTTAGGAAGGCCATATAACGCTGCATCCTATAGTGTTTCAGAAAATGGGAATTACGCTTTTACTTCCGGTAAAAACGCAATGTTATCTGATCTTGGTGTTGGAAATAAAGGAAATGACAAGGTGCTTACAGATGTTAATAGCGATTTACTTTCCTTTAAAAAACTTGGAAAAGTAGAAGAGATCTGGTGGAAGTCTTCTGCAGATCAAAGAGAGATTCAGGGTTGGATAGTAACTCCTCCGGATTTTGATCCAAATAAAAAATACCCGCTGATACTCGAGATCCATGGTGGGCCATTTGCGAGTTATGGGAATGTATTTTCTGCCGAAATTCAGCTAATGGCAGCAGCAGGATATGTAGTGCTCTACACCAATCCTAGAGGAAGTACAGGCTATGGTGAGGAATTTGGAAACTTAATTCATCACGACTATCCGAATAACGATTATCATGACCTAATGTCTGGAGTAGATGCAGTTTTGGCAAAAGGGTATGTAGATAAAGAAAATTTATTTGTTACCGGAGGTAGTGGCGGTGGTGTATTAACTGCCTGGATAGTTGGGAAAACAAATAGATTTAAAGCTGCTGTAGTTGCAAAACCAGTGATAAACTGGACCAGTTTTGTCTTATATGCAGATAATCCAGGCTTCTTTTCTAAATATTGGTTTGGTAAAAAACCTTGGGAAGATCCAGAAAGTTATTTCAAACGATCTCCTTTAAATTATGTAGCTAATATTACCACTCCAACTATGTTGCTAACGGGAGAAGAAGATTACAGAACTCCAATAGCTGAATCTGAGCAATTCTACAGTGCATTAAAATTGGAAGGCGTAGAAACAGCCATGGTAAGAATTCCCGGATCAGGACACGGAATTGCAAATAGACCAAGTAATCTTATTGCTAAAGTAGCGGCTATTCTATCTTGGTTTGATAAGTATAAGGATTAAAAGTTTAATAGATTAGTTAGTATAAAAAAAGTTGCGAGTAGAGATTCTATTCGCAGTTTTGTTTTTTAATCGATTAGCGAAAGTTGAATTCGTTTTAGATCAAGATCAATCTCCAACACAGTTACCGTTAAATGTTCACCTAATTTTACAACAGCATTAACATCGCTTATATATTCTTTGGCCAATTTAGAAATATGAATCAATCCACTTTCTTTAACTCCAATATCCACGAAACATCCAAAATTAGTGATATTGTTTACAATTCCTGGGAGTTTCATACCAGTTTTAAGATCTTTAATTGTGCTAATAGTATCATCAAATTTAAAGACCTTTACTTTTTTACGTGGATCTACTCCTGGTTTTTCTAGTTCTTTTAGAATATCCCTTAATGTGGGCAATCCCAGATCCATACTTGTATAACTGTCCAAGGTAATATTTTGTAATATTTCCTTTTTTCCTATGATGTTATGTAATTCGGTTCCTAAATCTTTTGCCATTTTCTTTACCAGATCATAACGTTCTGGGTGTACAGCAGAATCATCCAAAGGATTTTTAGAATTCTTTATTCTTAAAAAACCTGCTGCTTGCTCATATGCTTTTGCTCCTAAACGTGAAACTTTTAAAAGATCTTCCCGAGTTTCTAAACTTCCATTCTTGGATCTATATTCTATGATATTTTCCGCAAGAACGGGCCCTATTCCAGAAACATATGATAACAATTCCTTACTAGCAGAATTTACATTGATCCCTATTCTATTAACACAGATCATTACTACACTATCTAATTTTTCTTTCAATTTTACCTGATCTACATCATGCTGATACTGTCCTACTCCTATGGATTTCGCATCTATCTTTACCAATTCTGCTAAAGGATCTATCAATCTTCTTCCTATAGAAACTGCTCCTCTTACGGTAATGTCATAATCTGGAAATTCATCTCTCGCTATTTTTGAGGCGGAATAAATAGAGGCTCCAGCTTCATTTACCACAAACACCGAAACATCGGTATTAAATGGGACTTTTTTTATGAATTGTTCTGTTTCTCTGGAAGCTGTTCCATTACCTATGGAAATAGCTTCAATCTGATACGCATTTACTAAAGATCTAATCTTCTTTATGGCCATGCTCAATTCATTTTGAGGAGCATGAGGATAAATAGTTTCGTTATGTAATAACATTCCATTTTCATCTAAACACACTACTTTACAGCCAGATCTAAAACCAGGATCAATTGCTAAAATTCGCTTATTTCCTAAGGGCGGAGCCAATAACAACTGTTCAAGATTTTCAGAAAAAACCTTAATGGCATCTTCATCCGCCCTATTTTTCGCTTCAGAGATCGCCTCGTTAGAAAAAGATGGTTTTAAAAGCCGCTTATAGGAATCTTCGATAGCCTCTTCAATATATTTTGAATTTTGATTTCGCTTCTTTAAAATGATACCTGAAATTTGATCAAGCGAAGTAGTTTCATCTACTTCTAATTTCATTTTTATAAAACCTTCATTTTCTGCTCTTAAAATAGCCAAAAGTCTATGGGAAGGAATTCTATTAAGTGATTCCTGCCAATCGAAATACTGTTTATACTTTTGAGCTGCGGGCTTGTCTTTTTCAGATTTCACGATTCTAGCCGTGATCTCTCCCGAGCTACTGTACAATCTTCTAAGCTTTTGCCTTACAACGGGATTTTCACTTATCCATTCTGCAATTATGTGCTTTGCTCCTTCCAAAGCTTTCTCTATTGAAACAACATCTTTGGAAAGAAATCGTTTTCCAATCAACTTAAGATCGTCTCCATTTTGCGACATTAAAATCTTTGCCAAAGGCTCTAAGCCTGCTTCTCTAGCAACATCAGCTTTTGTTCTGCGTTTCTTTTTATATGGCAAATACAAGTCTTCAAGAACAACTAAAGTATTTGCCTCTTCTATCTTTAGCTTTAAAGCCGAAGTAAGCGCACCTTGCTCATTAATAGCGTTTAGTATAGATTTTTTTCTTTTCTCTAATTCTGAAAATGATTTAAGTAGATCTGAAATCTTTTCAATTTCAACTTCATCCAGATTTCCAGTAGCTTCCTTCCTATATCTGGCAATAAATGGAATGGTTGCATCTTCAGAAAGTAGCGTAATTGTATTTTGGATTGATTTTTCTGGAAGGTTTAATTGGGACTTTACAAAATCTAATAATTTCAAATGAATTGGTTTTAAATTGATTTTTTAATTGGAATAGATTACAAAGATAACTGTTCCAAAATTCCAATTTCAGTACAAAAACTTTTTACTTTAGACTACAATCCGCAATCAAAATGTAATTTCACAAGTCTTTTATCAAAGACAAATTATTTGATATACCTCATAAATACCTTTATTTAAGTCACGAATTCGCGAATACTTTTATAAAATATTTATCGGATGCTTTATGATTTTAAATAATAAAATATGAAAAAAACTTTTTCCCGCTCCTGAAAACAATCTGGATCGCAGATTTTTGCAGTTAAACATCCCTGTTTTAGTTTTTTTCTATATTCTTTGCCCTTTTGTCTTGCTTCTTGTTTCTTTGACCCCAGTTTACTTGATCACATAAGTTTTTTTCTCTGGCCCAATACCTTTTAAGGTAAGTGAACTCCATTCCTTTGGCAGGATCTCATTTTTTTGTTCTATGCCATTTTCGGTTATATGTAATCCGCCAAATCCAAATAGCACTACCTGAAGCATCCCTCCGGCACCTGTCGCAAAATATGGATTCTCACTGGTGGCCGATTCTGCCAGAGCTCCAAAAGGAGCACGCTTATTAGGCTCATAACTTCTTTTAAAAAGCCTGTAAGCTTCTTTGGAATCTCCCAATCTGGCATACAAAATAGCAAATATTGATTGCCCCATAGCAGGACCCTCAGGAGAAAGTTTCGACTCATAATATATTAAATCCTTAAGAATATCTTCTTTTTTGGTAATTATATCCAAAGGATAAGACAGCAAGTTCACATCTGCCTGCTTTATAATTTCTCCTTCATAGCTTTGGTTTTCTTTTGTTGTTCCATCAGGGAATTTTAAAATGACAATTTTTGAAGCAACTTCATTCCAGGCGGGATTTGGAATTTCATCAACTTCTTTGGCTGCAAGGACCGCATAATTTAGGGCTGTTATTGAAGAACCATTTGTAAATGCATTATCATCTACATTTGCTGCAAACTCATTGGCACCCACCACATTTTTAATGGAATAACTTCCATAAGCATTTTTTGAAACACGGCTTACCCAATAATCTGCTATTTCTTTTAACATAGGGTAACCTCTTTCAACAAGCCATTCTTTGTTTTTGGTCACCCGATAATAATTCCAGAAGGCTATAGCTACATCAGATGTTATATGGTGTTCAAAAGTTCCTGTAAGTGCCCAGGATGGAGTTGCTTCCTCCCCTGTATCATCACTCTCCCATGGGAACATAGCACCTTTGTAACCGAAGTTAATGGCTTTTTGTTTTGCCTTCCCCAATCGGTCAGACCGATAGTTTACTAAGGAACGTGAGATATCCTGATTCAATACTAACAAAGGGGGAAACATCCAAAGTTCTGTATCCCAAAAAATATGTCCATTGTAATTTTGTGAAGACAATCCCATTGGGGCTATACTCAAATTAGAATCACCTCTGGAGAATGCATATAAATGATACAGCGCCAAACGCACATCTAGCTGCGATTGTATGTCTCCTTCGATCACAATATCTCCTTCCCAAAGCTCTTCCCAAAGTTTTTTATGCTCACCGAGTAAATCCTTTCTTGGGGTTAATAAATTAAAGATCACAAAACGTTCCGATTCGGTTTGAGGATCTTCAAAATCCTGAGTAGTTGTTTCTGCTGCAGTCCATGCAAACTCACTTAGCTGTCCTTTTTTTACTTTTCTTTCAAAAGACAACCTGTTATCATATTCAGAAACTTTATTGTGTTTGATGTCTGGGCGTTCATGTTCTCTTACAGAATTAATATCATGCCATATGAAAGTTGCAGATGTGGCAACCGTATGTTTTCCAAATTGACTTTTAGCAAAAGTTTGCAAAATGGGCATTGTAGTTTCTAAATCCTTAAGTACCCTAAAAGTGCTAGTTGGATCCTGATATTCTCTCGGAGTTAAGATTTTTCCGGTAACTTTTATTTCAATATCCTTTTTTGCATCAACTTTAAAATCAATATAACTTGAATATTGGACGTTTCGCAAGGCATATATGGTATAAGTTACCTTTGCTTTGTCTTTGAAGTTGAAGGATGTGATAAAAGAAGCTTCCTTCATATTCAATGTTTGCGACCAGTCTGAAATATTATTTTCTGTAATTTTTTCTCCGTCAATTTCCATTTCGAGGTTCCCGAAATTCATCCCCAACATAATTTTGGAAACACCTAAAGAAGCTTCTTTTTCATAAACATTATTTAAAATAACCGAACGCACCTCAAAAGGTTTATCCTCCGGCAATATTCCAATCCTCCCGTTTGCAACAACAACACCTGTATATTGCTCAACCTTTTCCGTAGAAAGTGTCCAACCATCGTCTTGAGATTTACATAAAAAAGTGGTGAAAAATGCGAGGATGATGGTAAAAAGGGATTTTTTCATATTTATGTTTTTGAAAATCTTGAAACTAAATTTAATCGACAATTTATGTAATATTAATGGAAACCATTTATATATGCATTATTATCTGCGTTAGTGGCAAATTCACTTACCACCAACACATTTTCTATGAAATAACTGCATTCGGAATTTTTTAAGACAAGACCCAATTAGTAATAGGTTTTTCATTTAACTTGGGATTACCTCTAAAAATTTAGGATCATTTTTGGTGATGTTGAATATGTCCCGATGTTTTGGGAGAAAAATACTTTCGAATATTCAAGCCATTTTGATATATATCGGGAACGGATATTAACGCTGGGATGAGAGATTAAAAATCGCTATTCCATCTAAAAATTAGATCTGAGAATAGTTTTCATTCCGCTACTGGTAAATAGATTACCGCTTTCCATGTAGTTGATGGAGTATTTTCTACATTAGGATTATTAAAAAAAACTTCCAATGGTAATCCTTGAGTTTTAAAATCCCTTTCCTCGGCTGTATATAGAAGATCAAACCAGGCTTTATGAGATAACCTATAGTTTCCGTTAAATACCGCTTTTAATGCGGTGGATGATGGAAATTGCCTGAATTTAACTTCCTCTGAAGGTCTTATATCCTGGACAAGATTCACCGGAAAACAAAATTCAAAGTCTATTATATTCTCCTCCCTATTCCATTTAATGATCTTCACAAATGGATTTCCTGTTAATTTAAGTTTACGACTTAAAATGTAATCTTCTAGGATATCAATGGTTTCTACCATTTCTATGGCCTTTCCTCTTACTGGAATATTTTCAGAAATATGACAAATACAATCCAGTGCAGGTGAAATGACTATACTATCGGAAATTTGAATACGGTAGGCCGTTTGTTCATTTTTCAATCTTTGTCTAAAGGCCAGTAAATTTTGTTTTAAACTATCAATAAAATTACTTTTCACGAAGGGATTTAATATATCCAAGCGGTTACCTAGTGAATTATCTTTATCTCTAACATTTAGAACGACTTTTGTAAGGCTATCGTTTCTTTTTTCAAACTCCCAGTAGAACTCTATATGGGAATCACTAAAAGAATTTACTTTTTGTGTCAAATTTTTGAAAGGTTCGCCTTGGATGACTGTAATATTATCTTCGGAAAAACCAGCATTAAACCTTTTCCATTCTGAAATTTCGTGAAATGCGGTACCAGGCCCATATTTGGTATCCATTTGGAACTGGTAATCATATTTTTTTATAAATAAGTACCAGATCAATCCTGAAAGTAGCAGTGTGAGGAACAATAAAATAATTTTTTTCATAGAACTACCTAGTGGCGAATTTCTCTTTAGGATTGGTCATTTCCAACTTATTTACTATAAAGTTCCCAACTGCTTCACCTTGGTCTAAACCTACTTCAATCGCGGCCCTATAATGAATTCCTCCATACAGCCTACTATTTGCTGCTTCCATAGAGGCATCCTTAAAGGATTTAAAATTTCTAAATGGAAGACCATATTCTAATTCAGTATCATCTTTAAAGCTAAAATTATCTCCAAAAATGTTTGTAAGTACAATAGCCGCTGCACCTGAAACTACCGAATGTCCACTAGTATATTCAGGAAATGGAGGGGTTTGCAATACTGAAGTCCAGTTCTCGTCAATGTATTTATTTATCAAAGTTTCGGGCCGTACCAGTTTGCTACGATATTTTTCATCCCAACAGCTAATAAAACCATCTGCTAGTGCGACAGATACTTTAGTGTATGCATAAACAGATTTGTTAAAATCAGCTTTGGATTTTTGACATGCGATCTTGGTGATTCCCATCCAGTGGCCACCAGGGGTGATTTTTTTTGTAGCAAACATTAGATGTCCTCTTGAGATGGAAACATAAGGATTACAGTCCCAAAATTTTGCTATAGCCATCTTCTCACTATTCTCTTCATTTTCTGCAATCTCCTCACGAATATTATAGACTTCCATCAATTCGTTGTGGAAACGACTCCCCGGTTCCATGGAAAACTCAGGTGGTGGAATTGGTTTAAACTGATTTGATGCATTAATAGCGAATGGTCTTATTTTGCTCCAGTGCGGTTCTATACCATCCATATAGGAGGGTGGCGTGGGCTGCCATCGGCCTTCTTCATCTGTGTGCACAGAAAATTTAGGCATTGTACGTGTTTCGGAGTAATTATCTTTGGACATCCATTTTTTAATGTGGTTTGCGACCAGCACTCCATGTGCTTCAGAAACATTAAAAGTTTGTTCGTCTGATTTTTTCCAAATATTAAAAATACTATCCCTCTTAACTATAAGTCTTTCTTCTGAAAATACAAGGGTTTTAGCAATTTCGTAAAATGCAACCAAAGCAGCTAGTTCAGGATTTATTAGTTCTGAATTAGATACAGGAGCAGGTCTAAGGTCTGTTAATTGACCTGCCAGACTATTATAATCTTTATCAAACTGCGCAATTACCTCGTAAGCGGCGATATTAGAGTATGTATATACACGGCTAGCTACTGGCGGAGAAAATATATCATGCACCATTACCTTGGTAAGATCATCATTAGCAACATGGAAATCTTCTGAAGTAACCTCGATTTTTTGGACCTCATTTTTACAGGATATCATTAGTATAGCAACTATAATAAGTACAATAAGATTCTTCATATCAGTCAATTATTTTATACAATTCAGCTTCTGCATCGTTTATTGTAACCAATAAATAAGCTTGCTGCTTAATTTTTATTATTGAAAAATCTTTAACAGATTTTTGTGATAAATTTAAACCAATTTCATTGGAATTTAGAATTTTATCCGAATTTATTAGAAGTGCTCCGCCAAAGGCTTCAAACCTTCCGTGATAAGGAGTAACCCCAAAATAATTACCTCCTAACAACACCTCCTCAGACCCATCTTTGTTAAAATCATACTTAAGCATTGCCATTATAGGTGCCACTTGTAGCTGCATATCAAATTCCCTGAAAATAAATTTTCCTTTGTTATTTTCAAGATATCCGGAAGCCAAGGTATGCACCTTTCTCTTGGAAGCAATTTCCAGTTCCTCTTTAGTAAAAATCTCTTTTACAGTTTTCCCTGCAAAATCGTTATAATTGGCAAACCTTTTTCTTATAAGCGCAGGTAATTGTGTAGCAAGCTCATCTAAACTGTGGATGAAATAATATTTTTCATTTTTCTCAGTCGCTAATAAGGTTTCAGATAAGCCATTCTTATCAAAATCCTTAAAGTACATTAAAAGTGGATATTCTGCAGAAGCCTTAAGTTTTGTGTTCAATCCCCAATTTCCAAGTAGATAATCGGTATCTCCATCTTTGTCTATATCGAATGGCAAAATTTTCTGCCATAAACCATTTAATTTTTGAGAAATTAGGCTATTAGTAATATCTGAAAAAACTCCATTCCTATTCTCCAGAAACTTGGGAGACATCCATTCCCCCACGCCAATAAGATCGAGATCCCCATCATTGTCGAAATCTTCCCAAATGGCATCATTGATCATTCCCAGATCCTCAAAAATCCCTGATTGGTTATTCTTCACAAAACTTCCATTCTCATTCCTAAGTAAATAGGCCTTTGGTATTTCACCATATTTATAGTTTACAGCATTGGAACCAATAAAAACATCTAGATCGCCATCCCCGTCATAATCTGCCGACTTTATAACCGAAGAATTTGAGAATATTTTCGGAAAAAGGCTGTCTTTTATATAACCTCCCTCTTCCTTTATATATAGCCTGTCCAGTAACCAATTATCATCTCCTACAGATTCTCCTCCCCCTGAAACAATTAAAATATCTTGTTTGCCATCATTATTAAAATCGGCAATTTCCATATCGGTATCCTCGTAAAGGGAATCATTAAGGATATCTTTCGGTTTCTCCATGGTAAAACCTTCTTTGTTCTGAAAAAACATCACAGATGGATTAAACCTAGATGCACCAAACAGCACATCATCTCGGCCATCATTGTTTAGATCTGCCACTTTCACAGCAGGACCAAGATCTGATATCTTGTGGGGTATTAATTTTTGAAGATTAAAATCTTCATAAAGATTTTCCTCATGTTTGTAATTAAGTCCAAAATCTGTTTCAGCTATAGAAAACCATGGTTTATTCTTTTTATGAAACAATTCCCCAAGATCTGCTTTTTTATTAGTAGAATTCCATTTAATTTGAAGCATACTGTTCGGTTTCACTGAGGTTAGCGTTTTTAAAGTCTGGTCTGGCCAGATAATGCTTAGTGAATCTATACGGGCGTTTTTAGGAATTCCAAAATGAATTATGGGTTCTGAAGAGGACTGATACGCCTTTGTAGTATATAATTGACGGTATTGCTTTCCTTTGTCGGTATAAAGTATCGCTTTACTCCCGATACCAGATGTGTTTGCCTTCCCACCGCTTAATTTTATTTTAAGATAATTGCCGGTTGCTTCATTATTGATGTAGAGACTTGGAGTTTTATTTATATTATTAGTAACAATATCGATATCCCCATCGTTATCCAGATCGGCGTAGGCTACACCTGTAGAGATCACCGAATCATTTGCAATCCATAACTCAGACATATCTTTAAAAGTACCGTTGGAATTACCTTTAAAAACATAATTGGTAACCGCTCCAGAAGGCATTTTTTCCAGCGCCTCATTATCTACCAAAGTTGTTTGATCGAGTTGCTGCTTAATTTGTTCATTGGAAATATACTTAATGTAATCAAGATCATTCGGACGCTTTGGAATCCCGTTGGTGATAAAAAGATCTTGTTGCCCGTCATGATCAAGATCGGCAAAAAGGGCTCCCCAGCTCCAATCTGTCGCCGCAACTCCGCTCATAAGTGCAATTTCAGCAAAATAATCCCCGTTCATATTTAACTGTAGCATATTCCGGCTGTATTGAGGATGATATCCCAGTCGGGTTATTTTTAAATTGTGAAGATTAACATCATCTTCACCTGCTGAACGTTTAAGGATTTTCTCATCTTGAGGCAACATATCAAGTGTTATAAGATCTATAAATCCGTCATTATTAATATCGGCAGCATCATTACCCATTGAAAACCTTGAAACATGCCCAAATTTGTTTTTAAGACTTTCAGTAAAAGTACCATCCCCATTATTCAGGTAATAGTAATCATCTTCATGAAAATCATTCCCAACGTAAATATCTGTAAAACCATCGTTATTAAAATCGGCAGTGCTAATACCAAGTCCGTAACTATTTGCTCCACCATAAATCCCAGCTTTTTCGCTTATATCTATAAATTTTCCGTTTTCATTCAGGAATAATTTATCACCACTCTCATAAACCCTATTATTCCTTATTTCGGCAGGACCAAAAGATTTATTTGTATGAATTGCATGGTTTAAAAGATACATGTCCAGATCGCCATCATTATCCGCATCAAAAAAAGCTGCTTGAGAGGAATAATTTTCAAGATCTAGCCCAAATTCTTTAGCTCTCTCCGAGAAGGTGAGATCTCCGTTATTGATATAAAGTTCATTATACCCGATAAAACCATTTACTCCCACAACGGCACAAACATAAATATCAAGTAGACCATCCCCATTAATATCGGCCATGGTAGTTCCCGTATTCCAAGTGCTGTTGCCCTGTACTCCGGCTTTCTCTGTAATATCCTCGAATTTTAAATTTCCTTTATTAAGATAAAGTCGATTTTCTACTTGATTTCCGGTAAAGTAAATATCCGGCAAACCATCATTATTTAAGTCGCCTATACTTACTCCTCCTCCATTGTAGAAATAAAGGTAATCAAGAATATTCTGATCCCTGTTTTCGGTAATTTTATTTATGAAATCTATTCCCGAAGTTTCTGGTGGTAGAATTGAAAGAAACTTTTCTTCCTTTTTTTCGCATCCAAATAAACAACCTATGAGTACCAGAAAAAATAATAACTTATTAATTATTGATTTCAAATATTTTTGGTTTTTCATCATTAATAGCAACAATTATAAATTGTCTTCCATTTTTATCTTTAAATTGACCCAGGTGTTTTACCTCCCCTTTTATAGAAAATCCGCTTTTGGCATAATCCTGTAAATTAAAATTCAATTTACCATCGCCAAGCAGTACATCCCCAAAGCTAACATCCTGTCTTGAAAACTGGGGTTTAAATTCGTAATTATTCCCGGCCATTACCAAATCCAGATTACCGTCCTTATTTATATCTATACTGGAAATACTATTTACACTGGAAAACTGAATGCGACTAGGCATTTTTTTAATTTCAAAATTTCCTTTGCCGTTATTAATAGCGATAATTGTTTCAGAAATCACAACATCTTTTACAATTACATTGTTAAGTTTGTCCTTCGGCATTAATTCATTTATAGATTTTTTGGCATATTCAGATGCTTTTAAATTTTCTTTTTTTAGAAAAACCAACTGGGAAATCATCTCCCTTTTCATGTGTAGAGGGTAATCTTTCCCATTTCTATGTTGCGTTACAATTTGTTCTATACTACCATTGCTGTCAAAATCGTTGATCCACATTTTCATAGGTTGTTCTATAGATGGCTTATAAGGAATATTAGAACCTTTGTTACCAATTATTAGATCTTGGTCACCATCACCATCTATATCTGCAGCTTCTATGGTATTCCACCATCCTGTATAATCGGTTAAATTACTCTTGAAAAATGAAAGCCTTCTTCCTGAATTTTTAAAAATCATTGGTGCTCCCCAGTCTGAAACCGTTATAAGGTCCTTTTTGCCATCCCCATCTATATCCTCCCAGATAGCATCGGTGATCATCCCCGCATATTTAACATCATAAAGAATCCTTTCTGTAGCATTCGAAAAATTACCATCCCCTGTATTTTCCAAAAATAAGTGTTGGGGATCTATCCCATAATTAAGTGCTACACTTCGTGAACCTATAAAAACATCCATATCACCGTCTTGATCAAAGTCATAGGGCGCAATAACCGCAACATTTTGATCTATAGACGGAATTACCCCTAAATAAGGCGTAAATTTTCCCTTTCCATCGTTAATGTATAGACGGGGCCTGTAATTACTCTCTTCTCCTACTTCATTACCTCCTGAGCCTACCATAAGATCCTGATCCCCATCACCATCAAAATCAAAAAAAGCAGCGGCAGTATCTTCAAATAGAAAGTCGGTATCCAGAGCCGGTTGTACAGATTTCTTTAAGATTCCGTTCCCCCTATTAAAATAGATGATTCCCGGTTGTCCCTTTGCTCCACCAATAAATGTGTCCTCATTTCCATCGCCATTAACATCGGCTACTGCAAGTGATGGTCCTTCTTGAGACAATTTTTTATAGATTAATCCTTCATAATCAAAATCTGTATAAGAATTCTCGCTATGAGTTTCAAAATTTTTATCTGATAATTCGATGAACAATTGCTTCTGCTTTTTTATAGGTTTCGGACTATATTTTTCCAGCGCTTCGCTTTGCTTTAGGACTAGGGTAGCACTCGTTTTAATATTTTTAAGCAATTGTGTAGAATTATCGGGCCATATTATCCTTAAAGAATCTATTTTTTTTATTTTTCCAAGACCGATGTTCATTATATAATCCATAGAAGACTGAAAACCTCTTGATGGATTCTGCTCCTGCATAAAGACCTTATCCTCATAATAAAGTCTAATGATACTTCCAATTCCAAAACTATTCTTTGGATTTCCTTTTAATTGGATTCGCAAATAATTTTTGTTTTTTAATTTATCCGCGTTATTTCGGTAAATAAAGGATTCCAT
The DNA here is from genome assembly GCA_002364325.1 of Gillisia sp. UBA3175. Taxonomy (GTDB): domain Bacteria; phylum Bacteroidota; class Bacteroidia; order Flavobacteriales; family Flavobacteriaceae; genus Gillisia. The sequence continues at coordinate 697,150 of DEXV01000003.1, read as the reverse complement.
ATTTACATTATTCACCACAAGATCAAGATCCCCGTCGTTATCCAAATCCCCATAAGCACTTCCATTAGATAAACTAGGAATTCCTAAGCCCCATTTTTCTGCCGAATTTTTAAATTTAAGATTTCCCATATTTTGAAAAGCATAATTGGGAAGAAGGGTAACCGGCATCTTATTTATTATGGAATCTATAGCTTCTTTTTTTCCTGTCAGTGCCATTTTCTGAATAATTTCATTCGCAAAAAAATCGACAAAATCAAGATCCGTAAGGTCGTGATTGATTCCGTTGGTAACAAAAATATCACGATTACCATCGTTATCCATATCGAAAATCAAGCCTGCCCAGCTCCAGTCTGTACTTTCTACACCGCTAAAGTGTGCTATTTCAGAAAAAGTGTTATTGCCATTGTTAAGCTGAAGGGTATTATGGATATACTGTTGATAGAAATCCTTGCTTTGTTTCAGCTTGAAGACATTATAACTTTCAAATTCCATTACAGATTTTACTCTTTCATCAGAATCGGGTAACATATCGGTTACGAAAATATCGCCATAACCATCATTGTTAATATCGGCTATATCCACTCCCATGGCGGAAAGGCTTAAATGTGAAGTCCAGTTCTCAATATCTTCTGTAAAAGTTCCGTCTCGATTATTGATATATAAATAATCTCTTTCGTAAAAATCATTTGAAACATAAATATCGGGATACAAATCATTATTAAAATCACTCACAACTACACCTAAACCAAACCCAATTAAACTTCCATAAATATTTGCTTCTTCACTAACATCCACAAATTTGCCATCATCATTGCGCATCAACATATCTCCCACCCCTCGAAAAATTTTTGGAATATCTTCCCAGTCCTGAGCCCTTACTTCCCTTTGTTGTGCAAATCCCAGACTGCTCACAGGTATATTACTATTATTTAAAATATAAACATCCAGATCGCCGTCCTTATCATAATCAAAGAAAGCAGCGTGTGTGCTAAAACCGGTTTCGGCAAGATTATATTCCTTTGCTTTTTCGGTAAATGTAAGATCCCCATTATTTATATAAAGTTCGTTATTATGATTGTCCCCTTCCATATTGCCGGCATTGCTAACATAAATATCAAGCAGCCCATCATTATTTAAATCTACCATATTAACTCCGGTAGACCATGGTTTGTTTCCTTCAACGCCAGCAGATATCGAAATATCTTCAAATTGAAAATTACCCTTATTTAGATAAAGTTTATTAGGTTTCATATTGGCCGTAAAGAAAATATCAGGCAACCCATCATTATTTATATCTCCAATGGCTACTCCTCCTCCATTATAAAAATTACGATATTTGAAAATATTAAAGTCGGGGCTATTTTTTACTTCATTTATAAAATCTACTCCAGTCTCCTCAGATGGCAATAAGAAAAATAGTGTGTTTTTATCGACCTCTGACTTTTCTTCTTTTTCCTTCTCATTGTCACAGGATATAAGAAATGGTAAAAATATTAAGCTGAAAATTGAAAAATATAATAGGGATTTCATTGTTATTTAATTATTAAATTTCAAAATAGTTGAAATATTATTATTGAATGTTACTATAAGATGTAACTCACCATTAACACAGATTTCTTCAATATCTCGGGCAGCTCCTGAAATATCTGGTATTTCGTTTTTATAAGTTTGAAAAAAACCTTTTTTATCATTAATAAGAATAGTTCCATGACTGGCATCTAATCTACCCAATTGAGTACTAATTTCATAGTTGTTTCCTACTAAAAATAGATCAGGAAAACCATCACCGTTAAAATCCTGTGCATCAATAGCAAAGATTGCCGATACCTGTGTCTCAAAAGGTAAAACATGCTTTGAAAAAGTATTATCCCCATTATTTTCAAAATAACAACTTGCTAATTCAAAAACCTTTTTCACTTCAGCATTTTTCAGGTTTTCCGGGCTTAGAATTTGAGAGAAATTTGCATCTGCATATTCTTTGTAACTAGGGAATTTCTTTTTTAAAAATGGCATTTGGTGATCAAGCTCATCCTTAGAAGCAAAAGCTGTTTCAATATTTTCATAAAAATAACTCACTACTGGATCGATAGATCCATTACCATCAAAATCTCCAAGATATAGCTTTAAAGGTTTTTCTACGGAAGCCTTAAGCTTGGAATTGAGCCCCCAGTTCCCTGCAACAATGTCTACATCCCCGTCGCCATCAAAATCTTCTGCAATCACTGTATTCCACCAACCGTTCGAACTATCAAGTCCTGCTTCCAGTTTGCTTAGCTTCCTCCCATTATTTAGAAATATCGTGACAGGCATCCAATGACCAACCATTATGGCATCCTTAATATTATCATTATTGACATCGATCCAAACAATATCCTGAATATTTCCAGCACTCCTGAATGATTCAGAATATTGGCTAGTAACTTCTGAAAAGTTACCCTTACCATCGTTCAAAAATAAATACTGTACAGGAGTTTTACCATATTCCCCGGGAACTATATTTGCACTAAAACAAAGATCTGGAAAACCGTCTGCATTTAAATCTACCGATGTTAACCTCGATGCATTTAGTGCGAATCCCTTAAATTGTTGATCATCCAAACAAAATTTACCGTTTTCATTTAAGTATAATCGCGGTTGCAAAGGTTTTCCTTTAGTAAATTCATTACCCCCCATTACTACAATTAAATCCTGATCTATATCGCCATCTACATCCAGAAAAATTTGATCGGTATTTTCTGATATAGCAGCTTCCTCAAATGCTTTTTGCTCCGATCTCTCAAAACTGCCATCTATTTTTTGCAACCACAAATTTAAGCTTTGTGTTTTTCCTCCGCCAATTACAAGATCATCAAGACCATCTTTGTTGATATCGGCTACTGCGGCACGTGGACTTAGATTAGCATAACCAAAAGGAATTAGAGGTTCACGATTAAATTCCAGTGTGGATTGCTCAATATGTTTATAATCTATCAAAGAATCCCTTCTAGTAAAAATAGAACTGATTTGAGGTTTTTTTAAAATAAGGCTGTCGGCATCATTTATATTGAGTTCAATACTTCTATTGGCTTTAATATTGTATTTGGTTTCAGTTAAAAATCCCGGCCAGATCACCTCTAATGAATCTATTAGAGAATGACTCCCGAGACCAAAATGCAATCCCGGGGCCAGGGAAGAAAGATAACCTCTGCTTAAATAATGTTCCTGTTGTTGAATATTATCTCTGTAGTAAAGAATAATTTTTGCACCTATACCAAATTTATTGGATTTATCACCTTTAAGCTGGACCTTGAGAAAATTATTGTTGATTTTTTTTTCTGAATTATTTCTAAAAATGCTAGCATTTTCATCCATGTTATTCACTATTAAATCTAAGTCTCCATCATTATCCAGATCTGCATATACAACACCGTGACTAAAGCTAGGTTCAGCATTTAGCCATTCATTCTTTCGATTTGCAAACGTATTATCTCCCTGATTCTGAAAAATGTAATTGGATATTTTCTTTTCAGGTAGCTCTTTTATAAGGTTCTCATAATTTTCAAAGTTTCCTTGGCTTAATTGTTTCTGAATTTTTTCATTTGAGATATACTTAATAAAATCCATGTCGTTGGTAGCGCCTTTTATTCCATTTGTAATAAAAACATCCTTGTGCGTGTCATTATCAAAATCGGCAAAAAGGGCTCCCCAAGACCATTCTGAGGCCGAAATACCGCTAAGATATGCAGTTTCAGAAAAATTAAGATTTCCTGTATTAATGTGTAGGGTGTTCTGCATGTATTGTGGAGAAAATCCGTTCTTTAAATAGGTCGCATAGGTTTGAAAGGGATATTCCAGACCAGAGGTTTTATAAGCCTTTAGGTCTTCAGGAAGCATATCCAGAGATATAATATCGGCAAGTCCATCATTATTTACATCGGCAATATCATTCCCCATGGAAAAATGGGTGGTATGACCCAATTTTTCTGAATTATTTGAAATAAGATCTTGAAAACTTCCGTTTTTCTGATTGATATATAAATAATCATTTTCAAAGAAATCATTCCCAACATATATATCAGGATACAAATCGTTATTAAGATCTCCAACGGCCACACCCAGTCCATACCCAATCACTCCCTGAAAGATTCCCGCTTCAGAAGAGACATCAGTAAAAAATCCGTTATCATTTTTGAACAACCGGTCACCAGATTTTGGATCATAACTTTGCCTTTTATCCCCTCTTCCGTAATTCCTGTTAGGATACACAGAGTGGTTTAATAAATACATATCCAGATCTCCATCCAGATCGTAATCCAGAAAAACAGATTGAGTAGAAAAACCTGAAAAATCGAGGCCATATTTTGCAGACTGTTCGTGAAAAATGGGAATCCCATCTTTATTAGTTCCCTGATTAACATAGAGCAGATTATGCCCTTCCAGATTAAGGAAACCGCTTACTTTGCAAATGTAAAGGTCCAGTAAACCATCACCATTAATATCTATATTACTAACTCCGGTAGTCCATCCATGGGAGTTATCAATTTGGGAGTCTGAAGTGATATCTTCAAAATTAAAATTACCGGTATTTAAAAAAAGCTTATCCTCTTGTTCATTAGAAGTGAAATATAAATCTATTAGGCCATCTTGGTTATAATCTCCTGCTGCCACTCCTCCTCCATTATAATAATATAGATAATTAAAGATATTTAACTCAGAATTTGAATTAAGTTCATTCGAGAAATATAGATTTGAATGCGAAGCATTTATCCTTTCGAAAAGACCCTCTTCTTTCTTACAAGCCTGTAAAAACAGGAAGGTAAAAATAGATACTAAGAATATTTTTTTATTTTTTACCACGAATTAATTAACTGTATTTTGAGGCAATCTAAAATAAAATATTTTTATAATTAAAATATTTTATAAAAAATAAGAGGGCGAATTCGCCCTCTTATTTTTTATCTTAAACCTTTAAATTAATATCCAGGATTCTGAGTAAGATTAGGATTCAAAATCAATTGATTTGCAGGTATTGGAAATAAGTTTCTCGTTTGATCACCTACTGCGGAAGGAGATTTTAACTCCCAATCTCTTGTATATTCACCAAAACGAATCATATCATTTCTTCTCCAGAATTCCATATATAATTCCCTTCCTCTTTCTTCCAAAAGATCACTTGCTGTAACACTACCAAGCGGTTGGGCTTTTCTAAGAATTCTTAACTCGTTAACCATTGCTGAAGGATCTCCACCAGATCTCATCATGGCTTCTGCTTTCATAAGATGAGCATCTGCATATCTAAAGAAAATTTCATGTTCTGTAAATGCTCCAAAGCGAGGATTATATTTTATAGTACGTATACCTGTGGTCTCACTATTATTTATAAGGCTACTATTTCCAGACCCATCAGTAAACTGTCTTTTAAAAGTTAATGGATTTCCACCTCTATCTTTCATTGCAGATCCATCATAGTCGTACTGTTGATTAATTAGAAAACCAAAACCAACACTGGATCCGTCTGCAAATCCATCGCCATTATTATCCATGGAACCATCAAATGATCCAGCCGGTAAACCAGATGGAGGTACATAACCTCTTCGTTCTTCTTGTCCATCAAGAGGTTCTCCCGTAGCAGTTCCTCTGTTAGAATTGGGATCTCCTTCAAACATATCATAAAATTCAGAAAGGGTAGAAAAACCATTCCATCCACCACCAGCCTGATCTGGCGCCATATTATAGTGAAGGCCATTCCAAATTCTATTCCCTACCGCTGTAGGAATAAACCATATGGTTTCTCTGTCCAATTGTCTTCTGAAAATATTGAAATAACCAGATTCTAATCCGTATCCTTCAGAAGAAATATCATCAACCAGACTTATAACCTGATTCATATCTGCACTATTGGGCTCCGTACCTGTATAAATATGTTTGTTCAAAAGGACTTTTGCAAGTAAATATTTTGCAGCAGCTACTCCTGGTCGGGCATTTGGAGATGAAACATCTCCTACTCCACTTCCCGGTCCTATTGTAGGTAAATTCGAAATAGCTAAATTAAGATCAGATACTATTTGATCAACCGCTTCTTGCCCTTTTAGCACAGTAGGATCTTCAAAAATTGGAGCATCTGGATCTCGTACAGGTACCTGACCAAAATTATCTAGAATAACCCACATTCCGAGTGCTCTTAGAAAATAAGCATCTGCTTGTTGTTGCGGCGTACTATTCGTTTTTTCAGAAAGCACCTGAGCTCCCTGAAAATGCAATGTATTCCATTGATTCCAAACATTCAGAAGAAAGCCATGTTCAGCTGTCCATTCATGTTGATGTAATTGTCTCCATATTCCATTATCACCCCAGTCAGAACCTCTAGTTGGAACCACAGCTTCATCTGTGGTAACTTCACTTAGTGCATAAAGGTTTGCCTGATCTCCTATTAATCCGTTTAAGCTATTATAAGCATTATCTAAAAAAGAATCCGGATCACTAACACCTTGAAAACCTGCTTCGCTGGCATCAATAATAATAGAGTCAGTTCCCTCTATCTCTAAATCTGTACAGGACAGGAAAGTAGTCGCTAAAATAAGCGAACCCGATAGTAACCTGGCTGAAGTTTTAAAAATTGTTTTATTTTTCATTTTCCTTTTTTTTTATTAAAATGTTGCGCTCACACCAAAAGATATAGTACGCGGTCTTGGGTAAGCAGCATAGTCTATTCCAACGGTTGGAATTCCTGAATCATTCAAATTCCCAGTATTCGTAGAAACTTCAGGATCTAATCCACTATAATCAGTAATCAAGAACAAGTTTTGTCCTGTTACGCTTAATCTTACAGTATTTACTTGACTACTTTCATTCAATGGTACATTGTAACCCAATGAAGCTGAGGAAAGTCTTATAAAATCACCTTTTTCTAGAAATCTTGTTGATACAGCTACCGAAGAAGCCGGATTTTCATTGCTAGAAACAGCATCCTGAGTAACATTTTTACCAATTAGCAAAGCACTTTTTGTGAAGAATGCAGTCTTAGTAGCATTGTAAACATAAAAATCAAATTGGCCGTTAAAATAAGTAGATAGATCAAAATTCTTGTATCTCGCATTTAAAGACAAACCAGCATTCCAATCTGGTTGAGCATCTTTTCCTACAAAAAATTTGTCTGCATCTGGATCACCTATCCCATTTCCGTCCGCATCAAAGTAAGTAGGATTTCCATCTTGATCAAATCCAGTAAATTCTGCCATATAATATGAAAACAGAGGTTGTCCTGCCTGTAATTGCTGAGCAAAAGCATTGGTTAACCCATTCCCTCTAATGGCACCGGTTGGAATTGTAAATTGGGTATCCTGCACTTCATTACTATTGTAGGCTACGTTAAAATTAGCAGAAAAACCAAAGTCATCGGTATTTGCAAAATCATAATCTAATGAAAGTTCTACTCCTTCGTTGATCACTTTTCCATCCAAAAGGTTACTAAAAATTATACTACCACTACTTGGAGCTGCAGATGGTCTTGGCAGCAATAAGTCATTAGTTTCTTTGCGATACACGTTTACCGTACCACTAAATCTATCATCGTTAAATCCAAAATCTACCCCAATGTTATAATCCGTAGTTTCCTCCCATTTCAGGTCTGGATTAGGATCCCCATCTATAAAAGTTCCTGGTGCTGGTAGTACGTTAAGATCATTACTTATTCCACCACCTGCAGCACGCTCACGCTGAACAAAACGCCCATAACCTAAGCCTTCTTGGCTACCTACAATACCGGCGCCTAAACGAAGTTTTAAGGTAGAAAATGTGTCTCCTATAAAATCTTCTTTATGAATCTGCCATGCTACTGCTCCAGAAGGGAAATATCCATATCTATTATTTTCACCAAATGTTGAAGAACCATCAGCTCTAAAAGTACCGGTAAATAAATATTTTTCAGCTAAGGTATAATTTGCTCTCATAAAATATGACTGTAATTCATCAAAATTATCGAAAGTGTAATTTAAAACATAAGCAGGGATTGGTCTATCAAAACCTTCTGGAAGTTCTCCACTTGTAAATGTTGGTAAAAGATTATTTATGTAGGTTCCATCATTTCCATATCCAAATACAGTGTAAGGGCCATCAATGGCTCCTGTAACGCTATTAAAAGCATTTCTTAACTGAGTTGCCATCAATCTAAGATCAGTTGTATTAAAACCTGCTCCTTCAGAACCGAAACCATTTCTGTCAAATTTTTGATAAGAGTATCCTCCAACTACATCAAGAACAGAGTTGTTAAATTCTTTTTTATAGTTTAGAGTTGCTTCAAGAAGTGAGTTTTCTTGGTTAAATGTATCATATCTACCTCTTCCTATACCTGAAATACCGTTAAGGCCGATTACGTCTGAACCAAAAACTGAAGTAGTCTCTGTGTCTGCCTTTTCGAAACCTACGGTTACTTTGGCACTTAGCTCATTAGTAAAAGCATATTCTGCCGAAGCATTTCCTAAAAATCTTTCAACATCAGAGAAACCCTGATAACTATTTAGTAAGCTTACTGGATTCAAAACATTTCCTCCAGGGTTGAATGTTGCATCTAGAGGTGCTGTAGGATTTTGTGTAATAGATGCTCCAATCAAATCACCTGTGGAGCCAGCCGATCCATTAATAGGAGCACTTTGCTGATCGATCACTGAAATAGAAGCTTGAACACTCAACGTTAATTTATCATTCAACACACGCTGACTTGCGTTCAACCTACCAGTTAGCCTTTCCAAAAAGGTGTTTCTAACTACCCCTTCTTGATCATTGTAAGCTATGGAAGCACGAAGATTTCCTCCCGTATAACTCTTTGAGTAACTTAAGTCAACATTTTTTGAATAAGACGTACGGGTATAAAAATCCTGAAAATTAGAATCAGATCCAAAGTCCAATGCATCAGGATCGTTCCCTACAGAAGCAATAGCATCTAAATATTGTTCTCTATTCAAAAGGTCATATTCACTTGCAGGTGTTCCAATACCCAAACTAGAATTAAACTCAAACCTACCATCACTAGCACCTCTACCACCTTTAGTTTGTATAATAATTACTCCGTTCGCGCCACGAGAACCATAGATCGCTGTTGCTGAAGCATCCTTTAGAATGGAAATACTTTCAATATCGTTAGGGTTAATAAAGCTTAATGGATTTTGGCCACCAGCTGTGCCTATACCTCCAACACTAGATGTGGGTGGGGATCCAGAAGCAAGTGGCACCCCATCAACCACAAACAAAGGGTTGTTACCAGAACGAATAGAGTTAGACCCCCTAATACGTACATTAATTCCCGCTCCGGGTGCACCAGAAGTTTCAGATATCTGTACACCGGCAGTTTTACCTTGGATTAATTGTTCGGGAGTTGCGATCACCCCTTTATTAAATTCTTCTGAATTAACAGAAGAAACAGAACCAGTTGCATCTTTAATTGTAGTAGTACCATAACCAATAAGTACCACTTCCTCCAATTCTGAAGCATCGGCCGCTAAATTTACATCGATTGTGGAACGTCCATTGACACCAATCTCCTGGATTTCATACCCAATAAAACTAAATACCAGGATTCCATCGGCTGGTACATTGTTTAAAGTATAATTTCCATCAAAATCAGTTGTGGTTCCTGTAGATGTACCTTTAATGGCAACAGTAGCGCCGGGCAAGGGTCCACTTTCATCTTTAACAGTTCCGGATACAGTTTGTTGTGCGTTCACCATGCTGAAACACAGAAAAGCAATGACAAACAAAAAGCTCCTGAAAGTAATTTTTCTCATAAGAATTGGTTTTAGCTGATATAGTATATATTAAAAAGTAATAAAGTAATAAATTTATGTAAAATTTTGTTAATAAAACAAAAAAATAATTTGCAATCCACGAAAACGATTTCGTAATAATATAGAACAAAAACGCTCTTTAAACTTGTTCGATATAGAAAAATCAAATCTAAAGGAATTAACTAAAATAAATGATAAATGTTAATAACTATTCACTAAACATTAAAGGTGCATCAAAAATATAACTTTTCCGATCTTTAATCTATAATGCCATTGCCTTTCCATTTCCCAATTCTTTTAATGAGCCACAAGGGATATATTGTCCTGGAATGGGATCGTACCAAAGTACATTTTCTCCTACCTCTTCACTTGTTTTCCATGCCCAAATCCCCATTTCCCTAATTGTGGTTAAATAACTATAACTACCGAAATCTATATCTAAATCCTCTTTAATATTAGGATCTTTATCATGTGGATCTTGTGTTTCTGTATTTCTTTTTGCGTATTCCTCTCTCTTTTCAGGTGCTGCTCTCAAAAATTTAGCAATTATTTTCTCGTATTCTTCTGCTGTACCTTCCCCGATCTCTTTGTAAAATTCATTTTTAAACACATTAGCAAAAGCAGCAGCTTTTAGTTTAAAGCTCTCTTGTTGTTTTTTAGAGGCCACTTCATCCATATAGGAATCTATAAACTGAGCTATATTTAAATCTTCTGCACCTGGCGTATCTGTTTTTGGGAGTATTATATTCAATATTTCTTTTAGGGCTAAACCGTCTGAAATACTTAAAAATTTTGGTTCCCAATTGTTTTTCGATTCGCTTCTACAACTTTGTAATAAACTTAAAGTACTTGGTCCTATTATAAGTATTCCCGCACCTAGACCAAAGTTTTTTAAAGCTTGTCTTCTATTCATAATTATAAAATTTAAGCTTCTGATTTTTTAAAATTTTCAGCTGCGTGAGCTGCAGCTCTTGCCGTCATTGCCATATATGTTAACGATGGATTTTGGCAGGCGGCCGAAGTCATAAAAGAACCATCTGTTACATAAACGTTGGGCACAGAATGCAACTGATTATTTCCGTTTAAAACAGAAGTTTTTGGATCCCTACCCATTCTGGCTGTTCCCATTTCGTGGATTCCTAGTCCAGGAGCTCCTATATTATCATATCCCTTAACATCCCTAAAACCTGCTTTTTCAAGCATTATTACGGCCTGTTCCACCATGTCTTTACGCATCTTTAATTCATTTTCTTTGAATTCGGCGTCAAAGCTTATGGTAGGAAGTCCCCATTCATCTAGTTTATCATAATCAAGAGACATTTTATTTTCGTGATATGGAAGGGTCTCTCCAAATCCCATCAATCCCATGGTCCAGCCTCCTGGTTTGGAGATGGCCTCTTTTAATTCTTTTCCATAACTGGCTTCGGCAATAGTCTCATTCCAGTTATCTCTGCTTGCTCCACCCTGATATCCGTATCCGCGTATAAAATCATGATCTTCATTTTCTGTAAGGTTTCTGAAACGTGGCAGGTAAATTCCATTTGGTTTCCTTCCTTTATAATACTTATCCTTAAAACCATCATATTTACCTGAAGCGCCGGCATCAAAGTGATGATCCATAATATTATGACCAAGTTCTCCGCTATCATTTCCCATTCCCTCAGGGAATCTATCAGATTTGGATTGCATCAAAATACTGGCAGATGCGATAGAAGAAGCACATAAGAAAATAACATTTGCTTTGAATTCATGAACTTCCTTCGAGTCCACATCAATTACTTTTACACCAGTTGCTTTTTTAGTTTCAGAATCATAGATCACTTCACTCACAATTGAATTTGGCCTTAATGTCATATTACCTGTACGCTGTGCCGCAGGTAAGGTGGATGAATTACTACTAAAATATGCTCCATAAGGACAACCTCTTATACAACGATTCCTATATTGGCATGGAGCCCGGCCTTCAAATTTTTCATTATTAGTAATATGTGCTACTCGACCAGCTGTAAGAACCCTATCAGTAAAATTCTCCACCATACTCTTTTTAAGATGATCTTCCACACAATTTAATTCCATCATTGGCAATAATTTACCATCTGGCAATTGTGGAAGTCCGAGATTCTCACCACTTACTCCAATAAAAGATTCTACATAATCATACCAAGGGGCTATATCTTTATATCTTATGGGCCAATCTACAGCTATCCCATCTTTTTTGTTTGCTTCAAAATCAAGATCGCTTAATCTGTAACTATGCCTTCCCCACATTATTGATCTCCCTCCAACATGATAACCACGAATCCAATCGAATCTTTTAGTTTCATTATAAGGATGCTTAACATCATCTACAAACCAATGTTTGGAAGCTTCATTAACCGTATAACCAGTTCTAGCCTGTTTTAACTGATTTTTCGCTTCTTCTCTGGGAACTTGTCCTTTAAATTTATAATCCCAAGGATCATCATTCATAGTTGGGTAGTCCTTAACATGTTCTACCATAGGTCCTCTTTCAAGGACTAGAGTTTTAAACCCTTTTTCACACAATTCTTTGGCAGCCCATCCGCCACTAATTCCGGTACCTACTACTATTGCATCATAGGTTTCATTTTCATAAATCTTACTCACAGTTCTGGGGTTGATTAATTTTTCATTTGAGGAATATTGCCAAATATATTGAATTATGTTTATTTTTTTACATCTTTGAAGAAGGTATACTTTTAATATTCAATAAGCTATTATCAAATTAAAAACCTTTAAACAAAATTTCATGATACGAAAACCCCTTAAGATTACTAGATTATTTTTACTTCCCTTATTTTTAATGGCAAGTTTAGTCTCATGTAAAAGCAATCAGGTAGTAAAAGCACCTATAGAAACTGCAGGCAGCCAAACTGAAGATCAGGAATTGTTTTTCAAGATTTCGCTAGCGCAATGGTCTCTAAGCAAACCAATGATCGAAGGTAAAATGGATCCTATGGATTTTGCTAAAAAAGCACATGAGATGGGTTTTTCAGGAATTGAATATGTGAGCGGACTTTATACATCGAAAGTAGAGGAAGTAAGCCTTGCAACTGTTCTAGACACTTTAAAAGCCAGAAGCGAAAAGTATAATGTTGAAAATGTTTTAATTATGGTAGATGGTGAGGGAGATCTTGCTACTTCAGATAATGCAGAACGAAACATGGCTGTTGAAAACCATAAAAAATGGGTGGATGCCGCTCAATTTTTAGACTGTCATTCTATAAGAGTAAATCTTTTTGGAAGCAATGATGAGGAGGCATGGAAAAATAATTCAATCGATGGTCTTAAAAAATTAGGAGAATATGCCTCTACTAAAGGCATAAATGTATTGGTAGAGAACCACGGATATTTATCCTCCAATGCCAAACTTCTTGTTGAGGTGATGGAAGGTGTAAATCTTCCCAATGTTGGAACCCTTCCCGATTTTGGAAATTTTTGCTTAAAACGTAAAGACGGAGAACGTTGGAATGCTAAATGCATAGAAGAATATCCGAGATATCAAGGAATTGAAGAAATGATGCCATTTGCAAAAGCAGTAAGCGCAAAATCTTATAACTTTAATGATGAAGGCCAGGAGACAACCATGGATTTTCAAAAAATTCTTAAAATTGTAAAAGATGCTGGCTATACAGGTTATATAGGTATAGAATATGAAGGTCAGAATCTTACAGCGGAAGAAGGAATAATTGCAACAAAAAAACTTTTAATCACTGAAGGAAGCAAATTATAACATTCCAAAAAAAAGACCATATTCCTAATTAAACGTTTTCAATTCGCTAATAAAACTCAGCTAATTTAGAAACATAATTAGTTGATTGTACGTAAAGTAATATACTAATATAGGACGTCATTCTAAATTTATTTCAGAATCTCATAACACTTTAGATCAATTACATAAACTAAAGCCTTGAGATAAATTCAGGTTGAGGAGATAATTATTATGACAAAATACAGATTTACAAAATAGATTATTCGTTAAAAACCATAAATATCTGATTTCCTATCCATTATCGGATTTTTAAATTTTTATTAACAACATGCGCAAGTTTTTTTTATATTGTCCAATATTTAACCACAAGATTTAACCACTTTTCTTAAACTTAAAAATTTAAATTCTAAAATTATGGATAAAAATAAAAAAGAAACAAATCATGTTTCTAGGAGGAAGTTTATTGCGAATACAGCTATGACCGCCGCCGGAGTAATGATTGTTCCTAGACACGTTCTAGGTGGTGTAGGTTTTACTGCACCCAGTGACACTCTTAATATAGCGGGAATAGGGGTTGGAGGAATGGGAAGGTCAAACTTGACAAATATAACCGGACAAAATATCGTTGCACTTTGTGATGTAGATTGGGATTATTCAGCAAAAACTTTTAATGATTATCCAAAAGCAAAAAAATACCTAGATTACCGTAAGATGCTTGAAGAAATGGATAAGGATATAGATGCCGTTGTAATTGCAACTCCAGACCATACCCACGCACTAACTGCCGGTGCCAGTATGAGCATGGGAAAACACGTATATCTTCAGAAACCACTTACCCATTCAATTTATGAGTCCAGGTATTTAACAGGAATGGCAAAACAAACCGGGGTTGCAACCCAAATGGGAAATCAAGGTCATTCTAATGAAGGAACAAGATTATTCGCAGAATGGATTCAAAATGGTGAAATTGGGGATCCAATTGAAGCACATGCTTGGACAAATCGACCTATTTGGCCCCAAGGTTTGGAAAGACCTACAGAACAACCACCAGTTCCTTCTACTTTAGATTGGGATCTTTTCCTCGGACCGGCTAAAAGCAGACCATATCACCCAGCATATACACCTTGGAACTGGAGAGCATGGTGGGATTTTGGAACAGGAGCATTAGGAGATATGGGATGCCATCTTATGGATCCGGTGTATTTAGCATTGAATCTTGGTCATCCTACCGCATTTGAAGGAAGTTCTTCACAGGTAAATACAGAAAGCGCACCTATTGCAGGTATGGTTACTTACTATTTTCCCGAAAGAAAAAGTCTCGATAAAATAAAAATGCCTGCCCTTAAATTTAATTGGTATGATGGCGGATTATTGCCAGAAAGACCTGCGGGAATGGAACCCGGGAAAATTATGGGTGACGGCGGCGGCGGAGCTATGGTTATTGGTACCAAGGGAACTATTATTTGTAGTACTTACGGTCGTGATCCTTATATTATAGGAAGGGAAAATAATCCTCCACAAGTTAAAAAAGTAATTCCACGTGTAGAGCTTAGCCATGAAATGGATTGGGTAAGAGCATGTAAAGAACCTAAAGCAAGCCGGGTAGAAGCAAGTTCCAACTTCGCTTATGCAGGGCCTTTTAACGAAGTAGTTGTAATGGGAAATCTCGCTATTAGGTTACAGGATCTAAAGAAAAAACTAGATTGGGACGGTGAGAATATGAAGATTACAAATATTGGAGATAATGAGGAAGTTAAAATTGTGACTACAGATAAGTTTACAGTTATTAACGGTGATCCTAAATTTGATACTCAGTACGAAACAATAAATGCTAAACAAGCTTCAGAAGAGTACATCAAACATAATTACAGAGAAGGCTGGAAATTAGCTTAACCTTATTATATAGTTAAAATTTAATTTAAGCAAAAACAGAAAATGAAAAAAAATATTTTGATATCTAAGTTTATAAAGAAATCTTATTCTTTACCAATTTCACTAATCTTCATTGGATCTATCCTTACTTCTTGTGGTGAGAAAAAGGAAAATACTGAAGAAAATGAAGAAGTAACTGTTGCAGAAGTTGATACTGTAGCAAAGGTGAATGAACTTTCTCAAAAGGAAAAAGAGGATGGTTGGAAGCTATTATTTGATGGAAAAACTACTGAAGGATGGAGGGGATATGACAAAGATTCGTTTCCTTCTCAAGGTTGGATAGTGGAAGATGGTGCTATAAAAGTACAAGGATCAGGTTCCGGAGAAGCCGGCGGCGGTGGCGATATCATTTATGACGAACAATTTAAGGATTTTGAACTAACACTTGAGTGGAAAGTATCCGAAGGAGGAAATAGCGGTATTTTTTATTTAGCAAAGGAAATAGAAGGTGAACCTATTTATACCTCTGCACCAGAAATGCAAATTCTCGACAATGATAAGCATCCTGATGCAAGGTTAGGAAAAGATGGAAATAGGCAAGCTGGATCCTTGTACGACCTTATTCCAGCTAAACCTCAAAACGCAAAGCCAGTTGGTGAATGGAATAAAGTTTCTATTCTTGTTTACCGCGGTACCGTTGTGCACAACCAAAATGGCGAAAATGTGGTGGAATATCATTTATGGACAGATGACTGGAAGGAAATGGTAAAAAACAGCAAATTCAAAGATTGGGAGAACTTTCTGAATGCAGGAGGTGAAGATAAACAAGGCTTTATAGGTCTGCAAGATCACGGAGATGATGTATGGTTCAGAAATATCAAAATCAAAAAATTGTAATGTAAATCCATCAATAAGTTTTATACTTATTGATGCATATAGAATTATATTAAATTCAAAAATCTGCTGAAATATTACCAGGTTTTAATAAGTCCAATTAAAGTAGTTCCAACTATTCTAATTGGACTTTTTTTATACTAGCTTCTCACCTGTTAACAAATATTTCTTTTTAATATTTTTAAAAGCGAAAGTTGATATAATCCATTCATTGAAAATAGTTAATGAGTTAATAACAATAATTATTGAAGAAAAATTATGCACTTGAGAATATCTGGTATAGGTTTAATATGAGAATGGTTAAATCTAATTAACATTTTTTTCATAAAGCTGCCCAAGCTTTAAGGGCATTTAAACCCGAAGATTCCTAAAACTGAGAACTGTCCCTCAGGTTTACTAAACTTTCTCCCAAACATCCTAAAAGGATTTTATAGTTTATGGGAATTACCTAGAATTACAAATGGAATAAGAGGAATAAATTTTAATGAGATGGCTGTTGAATCCCACAATCAAGGAATCGTTTGTGTGAAAATTGACAATTAGTAATTAGTAATTAGTAATTAGTAATTAGTAGAAATAAATAAAATCCATATTGGATCTTTAGTTTTTTTCTAAATAATCCCAATTCTTTTAGAATGTCTAATGGCTTTTTCGCTATGTATAAAATAACAAGTATCTACCCCCAGATCATTTAAATTATCCAAGACCTTTACCACTTCTGGTTTTTCGAATTTTGTTGTTTTTCTAATATAAACCGCTTTCACATTCAAGGGAAATATTTTGCAAATTCGTTCGTAGATATATGGATCCTTTTGGGAATCGTCCCCAATAAGTACATATTGTAATTTGGGATAAAAAGAAATGATATCCTTTATCTTTTCGAATTTATGATCGTGTCCACCACGCCCAGTCATTAGAAAATCTGAAATTCCTGTTTTAATTTTCTTCAGCTTGATAACTGCCTTGGGTAGATGGTGACGTTTGGCAAACTCCACAATAAAATCGTATAAGTTCCACTCACTGCTAGAAACATAGAAAAAGGAATTAAATGCATGTTCGTTTTCCTGTCCATAGCTACTTAAGGCTTTATAATGTGGTGCAGCATCTTCAAAGATCTTTCGTTTATTGATATTCTTAAGCAGCATAACATAAAGCTTCTTGAAAAAATTACCGCTGTATGAGATTAGAAAGGTATCATCGATATCTGAAATGATGACATATTTACTTTCAAATGGCTTTAGTATTTCTCCTATTTCTACTATTCCAAATTCTCCTAATGAGCAAGTAACTGTATAAGTATGCCATCCACATTCTAATTTTTTATTAAAAGGAATATTGAATCTGAAATAACCATCATCCAAAGTTTTGGTTTCCACCGTAATATCTTGAAACTCTAATTTCACTCTTATATTAGAGATAGGCTTAATATTGAACATGTGCATAATAGATAAGGCATGTTTAATCCCTCGTCTATCTATTCTATACTTATCTGGAGCCCAAGATCTAAAAACATGACCAAAGACCACTAATTCTTGATCGTTTAAATAACCGCGATATAATTTAAGGTCAAATTTTGTCAATTGAGTTTTTATTAACGAAAGTATATTTTCAAAATAGTTAATTTTAGCAGCAATTTACAATTTATGGTAGCAGAAAATCAAATTTTATTAGTAGTAAATCCAATTTCCGGGAGTTTTGATAAAGCAAAGCTTCTCCACGATGTTAAGGAATTCCTTTGGGAAAAAGAATTAGAGCTTTTGGTTTACGAAACTACAGGCGAAAATGATGAATCAGGTATTTCCAATATGATTGAAACCTACTATCCTGAACGTGTGTTGGTAGCAGGTGGAGATGGAACTATACAGCTAGTAGCATCTGCTCTTAAAAATTACGATCTTACATTAGGAATCCTTCCCGCTGGATCTGCAAATGGTTTTGCTATAAATCTGGATTTACCTAGTAATTTACCAGAACAAATGGAAGTTGCTTTAGGCCCAAATACCTTTATTGTAGATACATTAGAACTTAATCAAGAAATGTGTTTGCATATTGCCGATCTCGGAGTTAATGCCGAATTAATTAGACATTACGAACACTCTAATGTAAGAGGAAAATGGGGTTATTTTATTCAATCTTTCCCCACACTTTTCAAATCTAATTATCCTTACAAATTCGAGATCGAGGCAAATGGTCACCGATATCTTAAAAAAGGGGTGTTGTTAGCAATTGCTAATGCCAATAAATTTGGAACAGGAGCCAATATAAATCCAAATGGAAAATTAAATGACGGTAAATTTGAAGTGCTTATCTTCAAAAAAATCAGTGTCTTCCAAATTATAAAAACTCTTTTTAAAAACGTAAAATTAGACTCTACTTTTGTCGAGGCAATTTCTACTGAAGAAGCAAAAATAAGTTGTATCGAACCAATTGCTTTTCAGATCGATGGAGAGTTTATTGGTAAAAGAAGACAAGTAATTGCAAAAGTAGCCAAGCAAAAATTGAAAGTGGCCGTACCAATAAGTTTTGTACCGGCATAAATTCCAAGTTTTTTCAAACTAAATATTTTAAAAATTTAAATTATGAGCAGCACCAAAATTACATTTAAGAACAGAGAAGGCTTAGATCTTAACGGAAGTATTGAACTGCCAGATAATAGGATTGCCCATAACTTTGTCCTTTTTGCTCATTGTTTTACTTGCAACAAAAATTTCTTTGCCGTAAAAAACATCTGTGATTCACTTATTGCTCACGGTTTTGGTGTGCTACGTTTCGATTTTACTGGTTTAGGTGAAAGCGAAGGTGAGTTTGAAGATTCCAATTTTTCAGGAAATGTAGAAGATCTTTTTGCTGCAGCCCAATTTTTAGAAGAAAGTTATAAAGCCCCAGTACTTCTCGTTGGCCATTCCCTTGGCGGAGCAGCTGTTTTATATGCTGCCAACAAATTAGAATCTGTAAAAGCTGTAGCCACAATTGGAGCACCAGCAAATATTGGACATGTCAAAAATTTATTAAAAGACGATCTAGATGAGATCTTGAAAAATGGGAAAGCGGCTGTCAATATTGGTGGTAGGAATTTTCAAATCAAAAAACAATTTTTAGAAGATCTAGAAAAGAACGATCTTTTGGAGATCATCCCAAAATTAAACAAATCATTATTAATTCTTCATTCTCCACAAGATTCTATTGTAGAGATAAAGAATGCGGAAGATATCTATTTGGCTGCAAAACATCCAAAAAGTTTTGTTTCCCTTGATGGTGCAGATCATTTATTATCTAATAAAATAGATTCTAAATATGCTGGAAATATCATAGGGAGCTGGGCCCACAGATATATTGATCTTCCTCCAGAGGAAAAGTTGCAATCCGACCTGGATGTAATTGCTCATTTAGGACCAGAGGGTTTTACCACTCAAATAAAGGCGGGAAGACATTATCTTATTGCAGATGAACCTGAAAAAGTTGGTGGAAACGATTTTGGTCCCAATCCATACGAATTTGTTTCTGCAGGTTTGGCGGCTTGTACTTCGATGACCTTACAAATGTATGCTAAGCGAAAAGGATGGAAGTTAGATTATGTAGAAACCCGGGTGAAATACAGTCGAGAATATGCAGCAGATTGCGAGCAATGTGAAGAGCTAGGTGCTAAAATAGACACTTTCCACAGAATTTTAAAAATAAAAGGGGATATAGATGAAGCTCAAAAGTCCAGACTTCTAGAGATCGCAGATAAATGTCCAGTCCATAAAAGCTTAAGTACGCCTACACAAATTATTACAAGTCTGGAAGAATTATAAAAACAAAATGAATTGAAGTTTTCAAGTTTGTCTCTAATGTTAAGCAATACTTAAATCTTTGGAGAATCCCTATTATACAAGTACTTTAGATGAGTTCATTGTAAAACCAATCAATTTTAATTATGAAAAGAATTAGTCTAACACTTTTATTTTGCGCTACTTTATTAACAGTTGGATGCAAAAACGATAAGAAAGAAAAAGAAAACGACAAATCTTCTGATACCGAGATGACTCAGGAAGAAGAGGTTGTTGTTAAAAAAGTTAAAGTGACATTAGAGCCAAAAAGCGATAGTAAACTTTCTGGAAACGTAGTGTTTACTGAAGAAAACGGTGAGGTAACTATGACAGCTATTATTGATGGTCTTGCAGAAGGAATGCATGCTATTCATTTACATGAAAGTGCAGATTGTTCTGCAGCAGATGGATCTTCTGCTGGAGGACATTGGAATCCAACTTTCGAACAACATGGAAAATGGGGCAATGCATCAGGATATCATAGAGGGGATATAGGAAACTTTAAAGTAGATGGAAATGGTAATGGTACCATTACAATGACTACAGATAAATGGTGTATTGGATGTGAGGATGACACAAAGAATATTGTTGGTAAAGCGGTAGTAATTCATGATGGTGTAGACGATTTTACATCGCAACCTTCTGGAGATGCTGGAACCAGAGTTGGATGTGGATCTATTAAGATGTAACTCAAATTTTAAAGATATTTTAATAAAAAGCAACCTCCGGGTTGCTTTCTTTATTTTAAATAGAATATTTTTATACTTTTAAGAACAATATCACTCCTATGCAGCAAGACAAATTAATTGAAGAGTTACAGTCTGGTAACGAAAAAGCCTTCTCTCGTATCTATGAACTTTATTCCCAAAGTACTTACGGAATTATTTTTGGCATTATTAAAGATGCTTCAGTTTCCGAAGAGGTATTACAAGATGTGTTTATAAAAATATGGAATAATGCATCAAGCTATAATCCCGAAAAAGGGAGATTTTTTACCTGGGTATTAAATATTGCCAGAAATGCTTCTATAGATAAAATAAGGTCTAAAGATTTTAAAAACAAAAAGTTAAACCTAAAGAGTGATATTTTCGTAGATATATTAGAGTCTAAAAGTAATTTCTTTGGATCTATCGATGCTATTGGACTACAAAAGTACATTGATATTCTAGGACCCACTTGTAGAAAACTAATAGACTTATTGTTCTTTCAAGGTTTCACTCAAAAGGAAACTTCAGAAGAACTACAAATGCCCTTGGGAACCGTTAAGACAAAAAACAGGGTTTGTATAGATAAACTACGAGCTAAAGTATTATAATATGGATATTAACGAATATATATCATCTGGAATC
The DNA here is from genome assembly GCA_002364325.1 of Gillisia sp. UBA3175. Lineage (GTDB taxonomy): Bacteria > Bacteroidota > Bacteroidia > Flavobacteriales > Flavobacteriaceae > Gillisia. Next base: position 675,738 of record DEXV01000003.1, on the reverse strand, counting down.
CTTGAACTTTACGTGTATGGATCACTTACAGAGGAAGAGAGCCGGGAAGTTACTCGAATTTTAAACCAATTTCCTGAGGTTCGTACCGAAGTAGAAGAAATTGAAGAAACGCTGCAAAACTTATCTGCTACCATTGCACCTAGCAATGCAGAAGATCTAATTCATGCAATAAAACGAAAGCTTGGTAATAGTTCTAAAACCATTGTCATGGAAACTAGAAAAACCAATAATCTTCCTATGTACATAGGATGGGCGGCAAGCGTACTTTTCTTATTAGGATTGTTTTTAATGTTTAATAAGAATCAAGAACTTCGAGGAGAACTTCAAGCTTTACAAGTTGAAAAAGCTCAGATGGAATCTCAAATTGCAAATGCTCGTTTAGATGCCGAAAAATCTAAAGGGCTTCTTACAGTAATAAGAGACAAAAATATTATAAAAGTTCCGTTGGCTGGTCAAGCAGTCGCTCCAGATGCCTATGCAACTGCTTATTGGGATAAAGCGACTAATACCACCTATATAGATGTTAAAGATCTTCCGGAACCTCCAAGAGGAATGGTCTATCAAGTATGGTCTTTAAAATTAGAACCATTAACTCCTACAAGTATCGGAATTTTGGATAATTTTGAAGAAGATGAAAATAAAATATTTGCTTTAGAAAATACCAATTTATCTGAAGCCTTTGGAATTACCTTGGAACCTGCTGGTGGAAGCAAATCTCCAACCATGGAACAATTGTATACCTTGGGAGTAGTTTCTTCTTAGTAGCCTTTATATAACTTTCAATTAAAAACACCTTTAGAAAACCATACAGGTTCTTTAAAGGTGTTTTTCTTTATACTTACTTGTTAAAAAATACTCTAAATGCAAAGAGTCTGCCCCAAAAAGAAGCAAACCCTTCACTAACCAACCAAAAAAATCAAAACAATTATTCTATAAGTAGAATTTAAAATGAGCAATCTCACTAAATTTTATAATCAGGGCAATAAAAACAAATTTCGGCTTTCAAATTAAAGTGAAAACATATTTCTTATTCTACCCAGAATAACTCGCTTCAACTATACATACGAGAATAAATTCTGTGCGGTTTTAAAATTTTGCTTTTTAACAGTTTATTAGTGAAGCAGTTACTCTAACCATTCTTTAAATTGTTTTACGCGTTCCCGACTAACAATTAGTTGTTCCTTATTATAACAATTTAATTTCACTTCTAATCTAAGATTAGAATAACTAACAATATCTTTTATCGAAGCCAGATTAACGATAAACTTTCTACTTATCCTAAAGAACTTTTCAGGATCCAACTCTTGTTCCAGCTTATCCAAACTACTATCCATTAAGTAACTCCGGTCTATACTTGCGTGAAGGTATGTACCTTTGTTCTCTGAATAGAAACAACAAACTTCGTTAAGATCGAATATCTTCAAGTGTTGCCCTACTTGCAAGGTATAGCGCTTCTTATATTCTTTTAATGTAGGTTGTTGAAATAATTTCTGAATGTCTTCGGCCTTAATTAACGCTCCTTTAGCAGCAGTTTTATTTGCACTGAACTTATCCACTGCCTCCTTAAGTTCGTCATCATCTATGGGCTTTAAGAGGTAGTCTATACTATTTAGTTTAAACGCTTTTAAGGCGTATTCATCATAAGCCGTGGTAAATATAATAGCGCTGCTAATTTCAACTTTTTCGAAGATCTCAAAAGACAAACCATCACTAAGTTGAATATCTAAAAAGATAAGCTCTGGATGCTCATTATTCTGAAACCATTCTATAGCTTCAGCAACACTATGGAGCATGGTAATTACTTCAAGATCCATCCCAGATAACATTCTATTTAATCTTCTCGCTGATGGTTTTTCGTCTTCAACAATAACTGCTTGCATTCAGAAAATTTTAAATTATTCCCATTTTTGTTTTTCCTCTTCTTTCATAAAAGCTTGGATCTTACGATCTTCCCAGTCTTTATTGAACATTGGATTTATCTGAAAAGCTTTTAAAGCATCAAATATCAATCCGATCCCCCATCCTCCGATAACCCATAAAAACCAAGGATATTCCCATTGATTAGAATAATAATTGAGTCCTGCAAGAAAGATATTCACTACAACATAACTGAGAAGGTGGTTATAGAATTTTTTTAATTCTTCTACTCTTTCTTTTGCTCTTTGATAATTGTTTTCTAAATTTTCCATCTTTATTAATAATTACGTTTCATAAATTCTTTTATTTTCTTGTCCTCCCAATTCTTGCCAAGTATGGGATTATACCCAAAAACTTCCATCCCATGAAAAAGTACGCCTATCCCCCATCCAATTGCCGGGAAAATTACCCAAGGAAAATCATTAGTAAAAAAGTTGAAAATTGCTAAGGCTGGAATAATTATACAATACGAAGTAAGATTGCCATAAAACTTCTTTATTTTTTCAACTTTTTCTTTAGCTCTAGCATATTTTGCATTACTATCTAATTCGATATTGGTTCTCATAATGCTTATTTTTTTAGTTAATAGTGGAAGTCTAACTTCAAAAAAGTCGGTTGTTTTTTGAATTTGTACTTTCCTTTTGGTTAAAAGGCCAAAGCGCTGCTGTATATTAAATAAGCCCACTTTACTTCCTTTATCTAATATTTCTTTTTCTTGAAGATTGTTTCTCACCACTAGCTCATATCCATCTTCATATATTTCGATAAGCAGTGGCTGAATTGCTGAAACTCGATTGTGCTTTACCGCATTCTCTAGTAATAACTGCAGCGAAAGCGGCACTATTTTAGCATCTGCCATTTTTAATTCTGTGGGGATTGAAAAATTGATCCCATCTTCAAACCTCATTTTTAAAAGTTCTATATACGTTTTAGCAAATCTCAATTCCTCAGATAATTCTACCAGATCCTTATTTTTTTGCTCTAGTACATACCTATAGGTTTTGGAAAGTGAAGTGGTAAATTTTTGTGCAGCAATTGGATTTTCCTCGATCAAGGAAGTGAGCACATTTAAACTATTAAATAAAAAATGTGGATCCAACTGATTTTTTAAGGCATTGAATTTTGCTGAAGCTGTTCCTGCTATCATCTTTTGCTCCGCAACTCGTTTTTCCTGTAAAGCTTTGTAGAAATAAAATAAATGAAAACTAAGAGAAACTATTGCTGTAAAAAGCAAAGGAAATAGGTAGCTACTTATCTTCTCATTAGCAATAAATCCATCCAAGTCAAACCTTGCTTCAAAATAGATTAAATGAAGAGCTCTACATAAAAAATAGGTGATTAGCGTTAGGGCAATACTTCCAATAACTCCTAAAACAATACGTTTTACCCCCTTCCCTTCCCAATTTATTTTTTTATTCATTAAATAAAAGAAGATTCCGTTAACTGCAGTTAGTGTATAACTGTAGAAAAAGAAGATTCCCCAATACGAGATATTAGCCAGCTCTCTTGTTGAAGAGGAGCTACTGAATACCAATTCTAATAATATAAGAACTATCGTAATAAGGCCACTAACCTTAAATAATTGTAATAACAGTTTATACATTTTACTATACTTATATTTAATTCTTTTCAAATATCAATAAAACGATAGGTTGATAAAAAAATATAGAACTGAGTTGTGGATTTTAAAAGATGAATTGAAAACCAATCATTTTAAATAAACCTTAACACAAAATTTTATATCTTCAAAATCTAAACAATTTAACCTAAAATATGAACATTTTTGAAGCATTACGTCAGGAACATGAGATCCAACGAGATTTAGTTAAAAAGCTTGTTGCAACCCATGGCGATACTCAAGAGAGAAAAAAGATTTTTACCCAGTTAAAACATGAACTAGCAATACATGCCGATGCAGAGGAACGTCATTTTTATGTGCCTTTAATTAAGAAAGACATGACTCAAGAAAAAGCCAGACATAGCGTTGCAGAGCATCATGAAATGGATGAGCTTGTAGAACAATTGGAAGATGCAGAAATGAGTGCTTCTAATTGGTTAAAAATTGCAAAGGATCTGGAGCATAAAGTAATTCATCATTTAGATGAAGAAGAGCATGAAGTTTTCCAGATGGCAGGAAAAGTATTAACCGAGAAACAAAAGATCTCTCTGGCAGACGATTATAATAAAGCGATCACCAAGAATAGATAGAACTTTTCACCTAAAACATAAAGTCCCCAAATAAAATTTAGGGACTTTTTTTTTGCTAATTTAGTATTCTTTATCCTGAAGCGCTTTTTTCATATTCTTTTTATATGGCCTAATAATAAGACGGGCTGCTTTATCGTAATTCACATAATTATAGACCCAATTAAAAAAGGTGACTAACCTATTTCTAAAGCCTATTAAGAACCAAAGGTGAACAAACATCCATACAAACCAAGCAAAAAAACCACCAAAGTTATATTTCCCAAGATCTACAACTGCTCTGTTCCTTCCAACAGTTGCCATAGTTCCTTTATCAAAATATTCAAAAGGCTGCATTTTTTCTCCTTTAATACTTCTTAAAATATTCTTCGCCAAATGCTTACCTTGCTGTATTGCAGGCTGCGCAACCATTGGATGGCCTTTCGGAAAATCTTCTGTTTCCATAACGGCAATATCTCCAATCGCAAAAACATTAGAATATCCATTAACTTGGTTAAATTGATTTACCTCATATCTATTTGCTTTTTCTAACATAGCAGAGGCATTAAGTCCTTGAACTGGAGCTCCAGTTACACCAGCACTCCATATAAAAGTTTGGGTTTTAAAACTTACGTCTGTATTGGTTGTTACCACTTCTCCGTCATAAGATTTTACCTGAGTATTTAAATGAATCTGGACTCCTAGTTCTTTAAGAAATTTGGAAGCTTTTTTAGAAGCAGTTTCACTCATTGGTGGCAAAACCCTATCCAGACCTTCAATAAGATGAATTTTCATTTCTGAAGCATCCAGATCTGGATAATCTTTGTCCACAATATTATTACGAAGCTCAGCAATAGCTCCACTTAATTCTACTCCAGTTGGACCGGCACCTGCAATTACAAAATTTAGCAAGGCTTTTCTTTCTTCAACATCATCTGTAATTACGGCTTGTTCTAAATTTTCAAGAATTAAACTTCTAATGTTTAAAGCTTGTGGTACCGTTTTCATCCAGATACTATTTTCCTCAATACTTTTATTTCCGAAAAAATTAGTTCTAGAACCTGTGGCAATCACTAAATAATCGTAAGAAACATTTCCTATGGTAGAGTGTATCACTTGTTTTTCTGCATCTATAGAAGAGACATCTGCCATTCTAAAATAACCACGACCGTTGGATCTAATAATTTTCCGAAGTGGATAGGCAATGGAATCTGGCTCTAGTCCAGAAGTAGAAACCTGATATAATAAAGGCTGAAACGTATGATAATTGTGCTTATCTATTAGTACGGTTTGCACTTCCTGCTTCAATAACTTTTTAGCTAAAGAAATTCCACCAAAGCCTCCGCCAATAATAACGATTCTTGGAAATTTAGACTTGGGTATGTTCATGTTTTGATCCATTCGTTCTACCTTTTTAAAATGATCTTACTTATCTTGAACTAATATTTCTTAGTATATAATTATATATCTTCGAAAGTAAGAATTATTTATCTTCCAGGTAAATTATAGTTCAAAAGACTATTTTTTAATGATGACTGTAACGGAGTTAGATTTATAGAGACTAATCCATTGTAAAAAGAATTTGTGGAGAAAGAATTAGAACATCAATTTGTAACAAATCTGGAGAGAGACCAGAATATTGTTCACAAAATATGTAGAATTTATACTAATGATCAGGCTTCCCACAATGATCTATTTCAAGAAATAACAATCCAGCTCTGGAAAGCATATCCAAAATTTAGAGGAGATGCAAAATTTAGTACTTGGATGTACCGCGTTGCCTTAAATACAGCAATTACCTTATACCGTAAGAAAAAGAGAGGAATTCAGACTCAGGATTACGACTCTGTTCATTTTCGAATAAAAGTAGAAGAATATAATGACGAAACAGAGCAACAACTGTCCTTGTTATATAATGCAGTAAAGGAACTTAACGATATAGATAAGGCTTTAGTTTTTCTATATCTTGAAGACAAAAATTATAAAGAAATATCTGAAACAATGGGGATTAGTGAAGTGAATGCTCGAGTGAAGATGAATAGAGTAAAAACAAAGCTAAAGAAAATTTTAAATCCTTAAAGCGTATGGATGAATTAGATTTATTAAAAAAGGACTGGAATAGGCAGCAAGGAAATTATCCTAAACTAAGTTTTGACCAGATCTATAAAATGATATGGAAGCGTTCCCATTCTATTGTAAAATGGATATTCTACATAAGTATTATAGAACTTATAGTTGCAACCCTTTTAAACATTATATTCTCTGGAGATAAATATTGGGAGGATATAGAGAAGAACAATTTAGAGGAGATCGTAACTATATTATATATTGTTAGTTATGCAATTACCTTTTACTTTATCTATAGATTTTATAGAAATTATAGAAGAATCTCAACCACAGATGATGCTGCTACTTTAATGAGAAATATTTTAAACGTACGGAGAACGGTAAAATTCTATATAGGCTATGTTCTTATTTCTACAGGTATAACAGTGGTTGGGATCTCTGGATATATGATATTAAAACACAGCGAAAAAGAAATAGAATCGGCCTCTAAATATGCCTTTGATGCAGTAGATTGGTTAAAATTTATTGGAGTAAGTATTCTAGTCCTTGCTATATTCCTAGGCTTGATCTGGCTTTTTTACAGATTGCTCTACGGGATTTTACTTAAAAGATTAAAGAAGAATTATATCGAATTAAAGAAGCTAGAACTATAATAACTTTGGGATTATTGAAGCGAATTTAATATTCCCATTGTCTGGTTTTATTTAATTCTTCTATAGCTTCAAGCTCTTCTTGAGGAATTACTTTTAAGAAAGAACAATGTTGCTCGATGGCGAATTCTAGTTTTTCAACAATTTCCTCTATGCTGTCGTTTTCATAATCAAATTCCAAAGCTGGTTTGATTTGAAAAGACTGAAGGATTCCTCTTTTCTTTAACCGAATTCCTTTTTTATCGAAAGAACGTCTAAATCCATCTATAACAATTGGGATTACGATTGGCTTGTATTGCTTAATAATGTGTGCGGTTCCTTTTCTAATAGGCTTAAATGGTTTTGTTGTACCTTGAGGAAATGTGATTACCCAACCATCTTTTAAGGCGAGGCCTATGTTTTGCGTGTCTTCAGCATTTACTTCCCTTTGTATATCTTCCCCTTTCGATCGCCATGTCCTAACAACAGAAATAGCTCCTGCGTAAGCCATAATTCTGGTTAACAATCCAGCTTGCATTGTTTCTTTAGCTGCCACATAATATAAATTAAGTTTAGGCTGCCATAAGTATCCCACATTTTTTATGTTATCTACTCTTCCACTTAAACTTGCATTAAATACATGGAACATGGCGGTTACATCTGCAAAATAGGTTTGATGATTAGAGACAAATAATACATTGTTATCGGGAAGTTTTTTAATGATCTCAGATCCTTCAATATGCAGCTCATTAAATCCTCTATAGCGTCTATGAGATAGCACTCCGAAAATTCGGATGAGCCATTTTTTTATATACAGATAATGTCCAAATGGATTTTTTTTAAATAATCCCATGAAGTATAATTAATCGTGATTTGTTAATGTTATCTTAAAAAAGTCAAAGATACTAATAAAGATTAAAGAGCTAACTTCAATAAATCTTTTAATTCACTTAGCATCATTGCAGTTGCACCCCATACAACATGCCCATTCAATGAAAATGCAGGCACTTGAATGTTCTTCGCATAAGAAGTGCTCAACTCTTGAGAGATTAAATTCTTTTCATCCAAAAAATCTTCCAAATCTACTTCTAGAATTTTTTCTACTTCAGATAGTTGTGGGATTAAATTAGGGGTTCTATTAATTAGACCAACATAGGGATGAACCCAGAAATTGCTGGGAGGAATATAAAGTTTGGTTAACTTTTTAATTACTTCAACTTCTGTTTTAGGAACTCCAACTTCTTCTTCTGTTTCCCTAAGGGCGGTATGCTTTAAATTTTTATCGAAATTTTCTACACGTCCACCTGGGAAACCAACCTGATTAGAATGCACTCCTTTATAAGTCTTTCTAAGGATCAACACTAAATTGGTTATTTCTTTCTTATTTGGATAAAATAGCGCCATTACGCCGGCTCTATTAGGTTTTTTGGCATTAATATTTAATTTAGCTAATTCTTGTATACGGAGTAAAGGTGCCAATTTATGTTGCGCTTCTACTCCTGGAAGATCTAAATTCTTTAAATTTGAAACTTTATATTTAAACTCGGTGAAATTCATGAAACCTAAAATTATACTCTATTATGTCCTATTACTTCTTATAAGTGCAAGTTGTGAAGATACGCAAAAATCAAGAAATAATATTAAAAATACCAAAGCAACAGATACGATAGAAAGGGCTCAAGATTCCTCAGAAATAAAATTGAAGAATGAAAAGCAAGAATCTAAAAAATTGTACTTGCATGACGAACCACTTCTAACTCAAGAAAAATTAATACCATTCTTAACTGAATACGGTAAAAATAATCCTGAAAACAAAATTAGAATAAGCACCACTTATGGAGATATTGAGGTTACCTTATATGATGACACACCTCTTCACAGAGCTAATATTATCCTATTAATAAAGGAAGGATATTTTAATGGCACCTTTTTTCATAGAGTTGCCAAAGGCTTTGTTATTCAAGGAGGAAATTCGGATAATCGAGAAACTAGCACTAAAAGAAATAACATTGGTTCTTATTTAATTCCGAGCGAATTTGAAGCAGGACATAAGCATAATCGTGGTGCTTTTTCTGCCGCTAAATACGCAGAACAAAATGTGAGTAAAGCTTCTTCCCCATTCGAATTCTTTATTGTACTAAATGAACGCGGAGCACATCACTTAGATAATGACCATACGGTATATGGGAGAGTTACTAGTGGCATGGATGTAGTAGATAAAATTGCTGAACAGCCTATTGGTGAAGGGGAATGGCCTTTATTAAATATTCCTATCACTATAGTGGTCGTAAAATAAAATTGCTTTTAGCATTTTTTCCAAGGGAATAGTTTTTTAACTATTTCATAAGTGGTGGTTTTAATCATTCGAAGATCTTTAAAATGTAGTAAATTGATCTGCCTTGACGTCTTATAACGAAATGTTTGGCTAGTGGTCAAGATTAAACATGCAATGAATATAAGAGGTTAAGATTTAAAAAGTGTAAGCTAAACTTCTTATGACTTCCGTTCAATTGAAACGAAAAGCTGCTACTTACCATTACATCCAGGCTTAGCATCCAAATCTGGTTCTAAGCGAATGTTGCTAAGTCCAATATCTACCCCTTCAGCAGCCGTCAACATTAATGCATTGCTAATTTTACTCATATCGACACCAAGATCAGCAAAGCAACTTAGACTTATCCGATATTCTTGCCACTCATTGGCTGAAATATTGATATTAATAGTTTTATCACAAGCTGCGCCTTGATTACACATGCCTATTTTAACCGTTGCGGAGTTCGCTTTAAAAGATTTTGCGGAGAACGTTAATTCCATCGCTCCATTCGTTTGACGACTCATATTACTCGGTGAAGCCGCACTTACAAGTAGTTGGTCATAATCTGGTAATGTCCAATTAATACGCAATGCATCTTCCTGTGAGGTGTGGTCAGTTTTACTAACAATAAGACCTCCTACAGATGTTGGATAGCTGCCGATTTGTTTAATCAAGTCTCCTGTTTTCAGCCATAAATTCCATGGTGCGATGGATACCCCTTTGCTGAAAAATACACCTGTTGAAACTACCTCAATATTTTGTAATCCAGAGTCTTCTGAGAGTTGATCAATGAACACGTCGTCTTCATAAGTAAGGCCATAACCTAACTCAAACAAATTTGTGGGCTCTCGTGTGGCTAGATCTGCTGACACTACTGCCCTGTTTGGCCAAGAGAAAGATAGGCGACCAGTAAAGTCATAAGTTGGTTCTTTTTGAAATAATAGGTCTGAGACCCCTCCACCTTCACTGCCTGGCAACCATGCAGCGATAAATGCATCTGATCTATTTATTTCAGGACTGCTCCACAAGGGACGTCCCGATAGAAAAACCGACACCACAGGAATACCTTTACTACGAAATTTTTCAAGTATGTTGGTGTCAAAACCGTTTGGAACAAAGTCAAGATTTTCCCGGTCCCCTTGGAATTCCGCATATGGATCTTCACCGTATATTGCAATCACCACGTCAGCTGATTCGTTTGAGTTGCCATTTGCTGAAAAAATTAATTTACCTCCAGCGATCTTAACTGCTTCCCTTATACCTTCGAGTATGGACTGGCTGTTGGGAAATTCATCGTTTGTATGGCCTGTACCTTGCCAGGAAAGAGTCCAACCACCACTAGTTTTAGCAATATTATCTGCCCCATCACCAATTACCATAATTGTTTTAGATGCATCTAATGGCAATACGCCACCGTTGTTCTTTAGTAAAACCATTGATTCTCTTACGGCTTGCCGGGCAATGGCTCTATTTTTAGGCAGCCCCAAAAGGCTTTCATCTCCTGCATTTTTACGCGTGCTTGGTGCTCCTTTGCTAAATATCCCTGATGCAATTTTTACTCGGAGAATGCGTCGCACCGCATCATCTAAGCGAGTCATTGGGATGGTACCATTCTTAACATGCGCTAAGGTGCTTTCATATAAACCTTTCCAACTATCGGGAGCCATATACATATCGAGGCCTGCATTTAAAGACTGTGGGCAATCAGTATTTGTACAACCGGGAACTTGACCGTGACCATTCCAATCTCCAATAACAAATCCATTAAAACCCAGTCTACCTTTCAAGACATCTGTCAAGAGTTCTTTATCACCATGCAGTTTTCTTCCTTCCCAGCTAGAGAAAGAGGCCATTATGGTTTGTACACCTGCAGGTATAGCACTGTAATATCCAGCTGCATGCACCTCTCGTAATTCTTTTTCGCTAATCTTGGCGTCACCTTGATCGATCCCATTTTCAGTGGCTCCATCACCTAAGAAGTGTTTGGCACTAGATATCACACGACCATCACCCATAAAATCTGAATCTCCAATATGACCTTGAAGACCATAAACAATTCGATCTGCGTATGATTTAACGATTTCTGGGTCTTCAGAAAAGCCTTCATAGCTTCTACCCCAACGTAAGTCTTGTGGAATCGCTAGGGTTGGTGCGAAGGTCCAATCATGACCAGATACCGTTAGTTCGTGAGCTGTTACTCCTGCTATTTTTTCCATTAGATCGGGATTGTTCATGGCGCCAAGTCCAATATTGTGTGGAAAGACAATAGCGCCAAGAAGGTTGGTATGGCCATGTACCGCATCAATTCCCCATATATATGGAATAGCTACCTCAACACCTTCAGGGTCAATTGAGGCGTTATAATATTTATCAGCCATTGTCAACCATGTTTTAGTATCTGCGTAGGGCAGCGGTCCAGGAGCGGAATTGCCGCCGCTGAGTATAGAACCTAATCTATATTTTTTCAACTCCGCCGGAGTGATCGAAGCATTGTCTGCTTGAATAACCTGACCTACTTTTTGTTCCAAAGTTAATTTAGGCAATAGGTCATCTATTTGTGCTTCAATTGCTGGATCTAATGGCAGCGGTTTTATGATTGGCCAATCCTCAGGATTAACTTTATTTATTTCAATTAATTGACCTACCTCTGTTTTTTTATTTACATCTATCCCATTAGATGTTTCTATTGGTGTTTTTAGTGGAGTGCAGGCCACAATAAAAATTGAGATAACACATACGAGTGAAATCAATAATAAAAAAGATTTGATAGCATGCATGGTGAAGAGTTTTTTAGTGGTATTGGTACTTTAGTAGTTGAATATATAAATTATTAATTTGCGGCATAAGTTAGTATATTTCCTTATCTAATTATCAATTTGAGAACTAGAAACAAATTCCGAAGTTGCTTAGTGAATTATTGTCCACATTCGATTGGTAAAATGTTGCAAATTTAAAACCATGTCTATTCCAGATAGGTCAGGGTAAAATTTTATATAATTGTTTTCTTCCTGGGAAAATACTTGACTTTACATAAAGAGTGTAAATCTAACTCTTTATAAGCGATATTTCTAAAATTAGCTTAAACCTGGTTCCTTATCGATATGTGTTATTTATAATCTCAGATTCTAATCCTAGATTGGGTGAAAGGTTATCATAACAATTTTCAAGAGCAAAACAGATTATTAGTCTCAAAACGAATTTATATATATTAGCATAGTACTAATAAATTACAATTCATCCTTAAAAGCATACAATTCAGTAATTTAAATATTATTAACAATAGTTTGTAATCTACATTTGAAATATAACTTTAAAAAAATAGAACTTATGAGATCAATTGCTGTTTTAATCGCTTTATTTATTAGTAATCTTTTTCAGGCACAAACAGATAGTATTCCGGAAGTAACGGTAACTATAGAAAATATTCAAGGAGAGTCTGGATCTATTTTGGTTGGATTGTATTCTGAAAAAACATTTTTAAAAGCAAAACCAGAATTTTCTGAAGAAGCAGCTATAGTAAATGGGAAGGCAAATGTAACTTTTAAAGGCCTTCCTGCAGGGACTTATGCCATTTCATGTTTCCACGATAAGAATGGCAATAGCCAAATGGATTTTGAACCAACCGGAATGCCATTAGAGCCTTACGGAATATCGAATAATAAGATTAATTATTACGGACCACCGCTATGGAATGATGCTAAATTTAACTTTGAAGAACAGCCTTTAAGCATGTCTATTAGATTATCTAATTAACTATAGGTAAATCTCATTAAAACCAAAATATAATATAGAATAAATCAATACCTTTATATCTTGATTTATTATATATTATATGACTATTACTCAACTTCAATATGTTCTAGCAGTTGCAGAACATCAGAATTTTACCAAAGCCGCATTAAAAGTATTTGTAACTCAACCAACCTTGAGTATGCAAATTCAAAAACTTGAAGACGAACTTGGCGTAAAGATATTCGACAGAAGTAAAAAACCAATTCAACTTACTGAGACTGGAAGAAAGATTGTTAATCAAGCACGAAATATTGTGAATGAGAGCGATAGGATCCAGGATATCGTGGACCAAGAAAAGGGCTTTATTGGAGGAACCTTTAGATTAGGGATTATTCCAACCGTAATGCCAACGCTGCTACCAATGTTTCTGAACAATTTTATAAAGAAGTATCCAAAGGTAAAATTAAAGATAGAAGAATTTCATACCGAAGCTATTATAGATAGATTGAATGATGGGCATTTAGATGCTGCTATTGCAGGTACTCCCTTGGAGCTAGAGGGTATTAAAGAACAAGTGCTTTATTATGAACCCTTTGTAGCCTATATCCCTGAAGGTCATCGATTATCTCAAAACATCAAACTAAATGTAGAGGATTTAGATATAGACGATATGTTATTACTGGAAGATGGGCATTGCTTTAAAGACGGAATTCTAAATTTATGTAAAGCTTCACGTAATTATGATGGAGATCATTTTCAGTTAGAAAGCGGTAGCTTCGAAACATTGATAAAACTTGCCAATGAAGGCTTAGGAATGACTTTGTTGCCCTATCTACATACCTTAGATTTAAAAGAATCTGAAAAGATCAAATTAAAAATGTTTGAAGAGCCGGTGCCTGCAAGAGAGGTAAGTTTGATCTATAATAAAAGTGAACTTAAAATGCAGATCATTGAAGCATTACGAAGCAGCATTGCCGGAGTTATAAAAGGCGCCATTACTTTTCAGAATGTAAAGATCATTAGTCCTCTAAATAATAGGAAGACTTTAAATAATTAATAATGAAGAACGGCCAATTTACATTGGCCGTTCTTTTATTTTAGTTTAAATAAATTAGACATTGATTTAATTCGGGATTCTGCTTAGTTAAAGAAACAATCCAAATTTTTAATTCCTCTATTTCATGAGGTAATAATCTTAGGAGTGCTTTTTTAACTTCTTTACAGAAAAGTACAGCATCAAAACTTACTTTGTCAAGTATGGTTTTGGTGTATTCAAACATCGCTCTCGCCATAATTGGATACTATTTTAGGTTGTTGTTCAGAATAAAATAGATAAAAGTAAAAATGATTTATAGGCCGTAGATTTTATTAATTAATTTAAATATACAACAAATTCGAAAACGTTTTCGTTAATTATAAATAATTAACAAACTAGAATCTATTATCTCCGCTTAGCATATCGCCAATTCCTCCTAGAAGACTTCCTTCTCCCTTATCTTTTCCACCACCTTGAGGTGCCGCCTGCAGCACTCTATTTGCTAATCTACTAAAAGGTAAAGATTGAATATAAACCGTGCCAGGTCCAGTTAAAGTTGCAAAGAAAAGACCTTCCCCACCAAAAAAGGTATTTTTAATCCCACCTACAAATTCTATGTCGTAATGAACATCTTGAGTAAATCCTATAATGCATCCGGTATCCACGCATAATTTTTCACCTAACTGTAATTCCTTCTTTGCCATTGTTCCACCAGCATGTACAAAAGCCATCCCATCACCTTCAACCTTTTGCATGATAAACCCTTCACCTCCAAAAAACCCTCTTCCAAGTTTTCTGCTGAATTCTATTCCAATGGATACTCCTTTAGCGGCACATAAAAATGAATCTTTTTGGCAGATGAATTTCCCTCCGAATTGGCTAAGATCTAATGGGATTATTTTTCCGGGATATGGGGAAGCGAAACTTACTTTCTTTTTTCCTGAGACTTCATTTGAAAAAATGGTCATAAACAGACTCTCACCAGTTAAAAGCCTTTTTCCAGCTCCCAATACTTTTCCTAGAAAACCTTCATTTTCTTGTGAACCATCTCCAAAGATGGTATTCATTTTAATGCCGCTGTCCATCATCATAAAATTTCCAGCTTCTGCTATCACGGCTTCCCTTGGGTCTAATTCCAGTTCTACATACTGCATTTCTTCCCCAAATATCTGATATTCTATCTCGTGTGAATTCATAATGTTATCCTTATATAGAATAAGTAAGAAGATTGACTTAAAAGTTACAAATGAATAAAAGAAATTAGCCTTTTTTAGATTTGAGTTTCACTGTCCATTCAAATTCGAAAGTGGATACTACTAAGCCTTCTTCATTTAAACCTATAGATTTCATCCATAATGTTTGTCCCTCTCCTGTTCTAATAGTTTCTTGTATTGCATCTCGAATTAAGTGACCATCCTTACAAGTAAACTCTAATTTACCAGTTGCTTTTTTGGTGAAATGTGCTTTGTTTTGAGCAACAAGCATAGAGATCTTTTGCCCACTCTCTTTTATTTGATCGATCACCATTGCTCCGGTGCTTAACTCTGCAGCCATTGCCTGAACTGCAAAATACATAGAATTAAAAGGGTTTTGGTTGATCCATCTGTGCTTTACTTTAACGATACAATGCTCATTGCTAATGTCTTTCACTCTTACCCCGCATAACCATGCGCTGGGTAGTTTTAGCATTAAAAATTTATTCAATTTACCGGGAGTAATATTCATGCTGCTATAGATTTTCTATAAAAGTATCTAAAATTAAAACAACCGCGAAATGTTAAATGTTTCTTAAATTTTATATCAATACAGTACTTTGTTTTGCATAATACCTTCCTAAAGATATATATTTGTATAAGAAAATCAATCAACTATGGAAACTTCATCATCAAATCCAGACAAAACAGTGGCCGCATTCATCCACCTGTCTACATTTAGCAAGTATTTTATTCCTTTTGGAAATTTTATACTTCCCTTAATTTTATGGACTGCCAAGCAAAAAGATCCTTTTGTAGATCATCATGGAAAGCAAGCCTTAAATTTTCAAATTAGCATGTTCCTATATTTTATTTTTTTAATATGCATTGGGATTGCAGGAGTAATTTTTTGGGGAGTACATTTTAATCTAGATGATCCTTTAATAATCTCAGAAGATTTTATAAGTGCAGGACATCCTCAAAATCTTATTTCATTATTCGTTTTCGCAGGTGTTTTAGGGCTACTCTTATCTGGCTTATTCATCTTAGATATAGTATCAGTAATACTAGCCACTATAAAAGCTAGCGAAGGAGAATATTACAAGTATCCATTAACCATCAATTTCATCACTCCAACAACAGTTGGAAATCATCAATCAAAAAATGAACAGTTTAACAACACTCAAAACCAAACGCTATGAAGATTGAAAACACCAAAGCACAAATGCGTAAAGGGGTGCTAGAGTATTGCATTCTATCGGTGTTACGAGATAATGACGCTTATGTTGCGGAGATCTTGGACACTTTAAAAGACGCTAAATTATTGGTGGTAGAAGGAACCATTTATCCTTTGCTTACCAGACTTAAAAATGCTGGCTTGCTTAACTATCGTTGGGAAGAATCTACCAGTGGTCCACCAAGAAAATATTATGGCTTAACAGATACAGGCCAATTATTTTTAAAAGAACTAACCCATACATGGGGAGAATTGCAAACCGCTGTAACCATAGTAACCACTCAAAAAAACAAGAATCATGAATAAGACAGTAAATATAAACCTTGCCGGCATTTTCTTTCATATTGATGAAGATGCATATGCTAAATTGCAGCATTATCTTGAAGCTATAAAACGCTCACTTACCAACACGCAAGGCAGGGATGAGATAATTGCTGATATTGAAGCTCGTATTGCAGAACTTTTTACTGAAAAGATGAAAGATAAAAAGCAGGTAATAGGAAACATTGAAGTGGAAGAAGTGATCGCTACTATGGGGCAACCTGAAGATTATATGGTAGATGAAGAGATCTTTGAAGATGAACCTTCCTACTCTAAGTCACATACAACTAGCACTGGAACCGGAAAACAACTTTATAGAGATACAGACAATTCTTATATAGGAGGAGTTTCCTCTGGATTAGCTCATTACTTGGGCATCGAAGCTATTTGGGTAAGATTGTTATGGGTTATCCTTACAATTGCATCTAGTGGAGCATTTTTATTGATCTACATAGCGCTATGGATCTTTGTTCCAGAAGCAAAAACTACTGCAGATAAACTATCTATGCGCGGTGAAGAAGTAAACATTTCCAACATCGAGCGAAAGATAAAAGAAGGATTTGATGATGTTGCTGGGAAAGTGAGGAATGCCGACTTTGACAAATATGGAAGAAGGGTAAAGTCTGGAGCTACTTCTGCCGCAACAGGCATTAGTTCTGCTGTTATGGCTTTATTACGAGTCTTTGCTAAATTTATCGGGCTAGTAATTTTATTGATCTCTGGATCAATGTTAATCGCACTTTTCATAGCATTATTCACAGTAGGATCCTTTGGATTAGTAGAAACTCCTTGGATGGATTACGTAGAAATGGCTGCAATTGGCGCTCCACTTTGGATGATCTCTGCACTTACCTTCTTTGCTGTTGGGATTCCATTTTTCTTCTTATTTGTATTAGGATTGAAGATATTAGTTAGAAAACTGAAACCAATTGGAACCATTGCAAAAATGGTGTTATTAGCAGTTTGGTTACTTTCTGTAGTTGGACTTACAGTTTTAGGAATAAAACAGGCAACTTCAAGAGCTTTTGATGGAGAAATTTCATCAACAGAAATGTTGCGTACCAAAGCAAATGACACATTATATGTTAGCATGAAATCTAATTCATTATATACTAGTCATAACTGGAATAACAATGTTGAGATTCAATATGACGAAAATGATAAAAAGATCATGTATCTAAAAGAAGTAAATCTAAAATTAAGATCTACAACAGATTCTGTTGGTAGAGTTGAAATAATAAAATTTGCTGAAGGAAGTGACTATAGAGACGCCAGAAATCGCGCTAAAAGAATTAATTATGGTTTAAACTTAGAGGGAAATAAATTATTCTTGAACGACTATTTAACTGCTGCTCTTAAAGATAATTATCGCGATCAGAAAGTAAGAGTGGTAATATATCTACCTGTTGGAGCTGTTGTTTATGCAGATAAAAGTGTAAAAAATTACACCTACAATAATTCTGAAGAAAATTTTATGAGATATGGAATGGAAGATCATTTTGTAACAGTTACTCAAGATGGAGCAATTTGCGAAACATGTCCTGTAGAAGAAATAAGATCTATAGATGACGAAAACTGGGATGAAAACGATTCTTGGGATGAATCTGATGATTTTGACTTTACTTCTGAAGTTGATAGCATTCGGGTGCAAATAGATTCAAATGGAATTCGTGTGAAAAAGAATAATTCAAAAGAAGTCAAGATAAATGTAAAAGGAGTAGAAATTAAAACTAATGACACATGGTAGCCTTAATAAAACTTATAATAGTAATGGTTCTATCTGTTTTTTCTGAAGAACCAGCAGAAGAGAACATTTCTGCAAACACCCACCAGCAGGTTGAATATCAACATCAAAAAGCGGATATATTAACCAAACGTGATCATACTTGCATATCAAGTTAAATAAAGCCCCCAGTTTTTGGGGGCTTTATCAATTGGCTTAGATAATATCGAGATGTAAATTTTATGTCAAGCCCTTACTTTCCTTTAAATGTGACTTCCGACTAAACGTAAACAAAAGTGAACGCTTAAGTGTTCTATTTGCATTTAAAAAGGTCTAAAAACCAGAATTAGGTTATTTATAATCTAAAATTCTTAATGCTAAACCTATTCAATATCCTTCAGAATGGCCTAAAGTGCAGGAAAATGACTTCATGAATTAGTCTCCGAAAGATTAGATCTAACAACTGAAGAAGAATTTGCTGATGGAAACTGGTTTGATTTTAAAGTATTTAGATTAAAAATTCAAACAACCCAAGGAATAAAAAATGAAAACTAAAAAATAAATTTTTTAGAATTTACATAATTAGCATACATTATTAAAAAAAGTTAAAAAGTATAATGCTATACTCGAAAAAGTAGTAAGTTTATCTACTATAAATCCTAAAAGCACATAAAAATGAAAAATATTTTAAGAAATGGTTTGATCTTTACTATGCTTTCCTTAGCAGTAGTTTCTTGTAGAGATACAAACAACGAAGCAGATGATGTTGATGATCTTACTACTGACTCCAATACTGAAGTTCGTGTGAGTAATGATGGAGACAAAGTTAAAATTAAAACAGACGACAAGAAGGTAAAAATAGAGGTGAACGATGATGGTTCTGTAGAAAAGAAAGTTAAGATAGACAACTAATCTAATTAATTTGTAAAACAAAAGAGACGGTCCTTTTGGACAGTCTCTTTTTACTAAACCACTAAATGGTTAATTTTTTTAACCACTGTACAAAACAAATTTCAACTAATCTATTCTTCAAAAAAAATAAACATTTAATAAGATTTATTCTTTAATTCTTGGATCTTAAAAATTCGAAAGATAAGGAACCATAGGATTATCATATTCCACAATTTTTTTAAAAAACTTTTCTGAAAAAAGCATTTTATTTTTTCTAATTTTCTTAATTTAGTGATATCCAGTATATTGACGTGAATTAAAAGAAAATTTATCTCTTTTATATAACCCCCCTTCTATTTCCCCCTTTAAACTTTCCCACAAGTTGAAAAATTCTGAACTAATATTTTATGAGTTCTCAGCAAGCAATGCTATTGTTCTTTTTTCTGTTCAAAAGTTTATTGAGTTTCTCGCAACAACACAATTATACTTTTAAGAACATAGACATCAATGATGGGTTATCTCAAAATTCTGTAATAGATATTGTTGAAGATCCATCAGGATTTATCTGGTTTGCCACACAGGATGGCCTTAATAGGTATGATGGAATGAATTTCCTGATATTCCATATACCTTTTGATGATATCACCACACCAGATAACGCCCAACTGGGTAAACTTCTAGTAAACCAAAATAAAATTTGGATGATAAAAAGAGGTGGCAAGATCATGACTCTAGATCTTTATACTCATAAACTGGAGTCGGTTAATTTCTATAAAAATGATAATAAGAGACTACCACCTGCCAGTTTTATACATATAGACAAGAAGAATCAATTTTGGATAGGAACCTTAGAAAGTGGGATCTATCATTTTGATACGCAAGACAATTTCATAAAATTTTCGGAAGATTCTCCCCACTCTACAAAAATCATTAGCAATAAGATACGTTCCATATTTGAAGATAGCGAAAATAACATTTGGGTCCTCACCCATTTTGGTTTAACCCGGCTTTCTTCACAAATTCCCGAGGACTATTTATCCTCTATAAATTCGAATGTTATTACAGAAGCTCCAGACAAGTCTTTATGGTTGGGAACCCTGGGAAGCGGCATCTTTATCAAAAAGCATGGTTCAGATAAATTTTTGCCTTTCAATGGCTATGGTATCCAAAAGATCTCTACCAGCCTTGTAGTGGAAACAATTCATGCAGACAGTGAGGATAATATATGGGTGGGTACTTATGGTGACGGGTTATATATAATTAATACCTGCGACGAAAAAATAACCCACCTGTTACCTGACAGGCAAGATCCCATGGCTCTTACGTTTCAAGATATACTCTCCATAAAAGAGGACCATAAGAAAGGAATCTGGATAGGAACAGATGGTGGTGGGGTAAGTTATTATAACCGCCAATTCAACAATTTTAAAACCATTGCACTGCACAAGGTTGATGCAAATATTTCCATAGAACAAATCAGAGCCATCGTGACGGATAAGCAAGATAACATCTGGTGGGGTACTTCCGGACAGGGATTAACCTGTTATGATCCACATACCGGCATTTTTGAAACTTTTCATCTTAAGCCATTTAAGGATGGGGTAAGTAATTATGACCGTATCGTTTCCCTTGCGATAGACAGGGAGGGTGATCTCTGGATTGGAACCCAAGGCAATGGACTTATTGTAATGAACAGAAAAACCAAACAAATAAAGAAATGGTTTACAACAGAAGCTAAAAAAGAAAATGAGCGGATCCCAGACAATACTATTTGGTCTATGTTGGAAGGAGAAAAAGGTAGCATGTGGGCCGCTACGAGAAAAGCTGGATTGTTATTGATCGACAAAGAAAAAGGAATCGTTAAAAATTATATTGTACCTGTAACTAAAGAAGGGGAAGCAGAAGGAATAAATATACAAAGTCTTATTCAAATTGATTCATCAACACTGGTAATGGGAGTAGAAAGAAGGGCAGTACAATTCCTCGATATTCCTACAGGCAGATTTTCATCTCTTAAAAATTCGCTTTCAAACAAAATGGCAAGAGAAGAAACTTATATAAAGAGCTTATATTTTAGAAATAACTGGTTATGGATAGGTACCGCTGGAAAAGGAATAATCACTACCAATTTAATAACTGGAAAAACACTTTCTCTCAATGAGCAGAACTGGCTTCCCAACGATATGGTATACAGTATCCTTCCAGATAATCAGGGAAACCTTTGGATGAGCAGCAACAAAGGTGTTTTCAGGCTTACTTATAAGCCAGGGAATACATCTATTAAGGTTGAACAGGTTTATCCTTTTACAGTGGCAGACGGTCTTCAAAGTAATGAATTCAATACAGGAGCATTTCATAGGTCGGAAGATGGAAAATTGTATTTTGGGGGAGTTAGAGGGCTTACTTATTTTAATCCAAATGAACTAAACTTTAAGACTGAAGACCTTTTAGTTGTGCTTACTGGAGCCATGATTGAAAATAAAAGAATGTCAGGAGATACTGTAATTACTTATAAAGACGGTTTAAAACTTCCTTATCTACAAAATTCCCTCTCTTTTGATTTTACTGTACTGGATTTTGTTTCACCGGAAAATCTTCAATTTCAGTACCAGCTAGAGGGCTATGATAAGGGATGGATAGATGCAGGAAATAGGAACTATACGGCTTATACAAACCTCCCTCCAGATGATTATATCTTCAAGGTTAAGGTTTCAGATAAAATCTCTGCCGAAGCTCCGTATACCTCTTTTTTCATTTCTATAGATGCTCCTTTTTGGCAAAGATGGTGGTTCATATTCCTTACCATTTCTGTAACAATGGCCATTATTTATGGATTACACAGGTACAGGATCTATCAACTAATACAGGTTCAAAAAGTGAAAGATCTTATTTCTGCAGATCTACACGATGACCTTGGTTCGCGATTAACAAATATTCAATTTCTCACTGCCCTTTCTAAAAACAAAATTGATACCGGTAGTCGTGAAGCCTTATATCTTGATGGCATAGGTCAGGAAGTTGAGGCATCGGCAAAAGCATTAGACGAGATTGTGTGGAATATCAAAATGAAAGATGAAAGTTTAGAACAAGTCCTGGCAAAAATGCGAAAGTATGCTGGAGAGGTTTTGGAAAATAATTATAAGTACCAAGTAAATATTCAGGGGGATTTCACGAAAAAAAGAATGACTATGCAAAAGCGGAGAGAATTATTTCTTGTATTCAAAGAATTATTAAATAATATTCGCAAACATGCAGAGGCCACAAAAGTTAGGGTAATGATCAAAATTGAAAAAGGAATGTTCTTCCTGGCGGTTGAAGATGACGGCTGTGGGTTTGACCTTAAAAATGATTCACAAAGGAACGGTCTGCAAAATATAAAACAAAGGGTAAAAAAATGGAAAGGTCACATAAAACTTAAATCTAAAAAAAATAAAGGTACCAGAGTATCACTCCAAATCCCTTTTGACAGCAATTGGTTTTCTGTGCCCACAAATATTACAAAATTTTGGGAAGGTCAATTTCAAAATCTAAAAAACTAAAAAAATTAGGAATGGCAATAAAAATTATAGTTTTCGAAGATAACGAAAAACTGCGAATTTCGCTAAAAGCCCTTTTTGAATATAATGATGAATTTGAACTTATAGGGGCTTATGAAGATCCCATAGACGCAAAAAAAATAATTAAGAAGGAGCGTCCAGATGTTGTGCTTCTGGATATTGATATGCCAAAAATGAATGGCATAACCGCTATTCCTATAATTAAAGAAGCAAATCCACTGGTATCTATTATTATGTATACCCAATTTGGGGATGAAGACAGGCTTTTTGAAAGCTTGTGTGCGGGAGCTGACGGATACATTTTAAAAAATATTTCTCCTCTTAAACTTTTTGATGCAATCCTGGAAGTACAGAAAGGAGGAGTGCCTTTGTCCCCAGAAGTTGCTAAAAAAATGTTACATTTTTTCCAGCACGATAAAAAAAAATCTAAAGAACGTTTTGGGCTCACAGAAAGGGAAAGTGAAGTACTGCAGCTTTTAGTTAAAGGGTACAGTATAAAATCCATCGCGTCCAAATTAAATATCTCATATGACACAAGTCGTTCTCACCTGCGCAATATATACCATAAACTCCACGTGACCTGCGGCAAAGAGGCAATAGCCAAAGTGCTTAGTGGTAAAATACAGTTATAACAAACTCTATTCCTGCAAGATTCCTTTTTAGGTATATAAAAACACCAAGAATGCAGCTAAATTTTCCAAACTTGGAATCCCCAAAAATTCAAACTCACCCCTAAGGATGAGATTATCTTCCAAAACTTGTTTTTTTAACAAAACTTTCACCTTAAAAGGCGATTGTGTTTAGCTGAATTTGAGGGTACTTTTATATCAAACAAAATTAACCTTTAAAAAATTTAATCATGAAAACATTAATTATTATTTTGATCTTAGTCTTAGGGATGAGTACTATACAAGCGCAAAAGGTGACTAAACTTGATGAAGCCACAGTAACTTATAAAACTTCAAAAGTTGTGACCTCCTCCAATCTTCAAAATGTTAAATTTGAAGTAAAAGAGTCTTATGAAAATCATTTTATGAAAAATCCAATTAGTTTTGCACAGGAAAATTTTGATGTGAAATCCTTAAATTTGGATGATGATATTGAAAGTATCCTAGTAAGTTTTATTAGCGGAAAAGGATACTTAAATGCAACCTTTAATAAGGAAGGAGAACTTATTGAAACTACCCAAAGATTTCGGGATATCGTTTTGCCATTAAAAGTTAGGAGAGATATTTATAAAGATAATACTGGATGGATTATGGCCAGCAACTTATATAAAGCAAGTGGAAAAGGCAGCAATATCGATCAAGAATTATACAAAATTAAGCTTACACAAGGTAAACAGAGTAAGTATGTAAAATATGTGCCACAAAAAACAACAGAAGGCAGAGTGGCCAGTTATTAAAAGAGATGTGCAAAAAAAACTTAATGGAGGAGGCTGTCTAAAACAGTCTCCTTTTTATTTTAGATATTAACTATAGCCCAAAATTAACGTCTTAAAATAAGGTTGCTTATATCTTTGCAAATTCAATCAAATAAGGTCAAAAACCATTTAAAACACTTCGAAAAATCTCACTCAGGCTAAATTGATTTACAAATCAGCTTCTACTTTATTTTCTTTTAGTTCTTCTACCGAGCTTAAGTAACGCTCTGCATCTAATGCTGCCATACAACCAGTTCCAGCTGCAGTAATAGCTTGTCTATATTCTTTATCCTGTACATCTCCAGAAGCAAATACTCCAGGTATATTGGTTTTCGTAGTTTTACCTTTAGTTACAAGGTATCCCATATCGTCCATATCCAATTGCCCTTTAAAAATATCGGTGTTTGGTTTATGTCCAATGGCAATAAATAAACCAGTAATTGCAATTTCCTCTTTCTCACCAGTCTCATTATTCACCATTCTTAATCCTTCAACCACTTGCTCCCCTAAGACCTCATCAACCTGAGTATTGTATTTTAAAACTATATTTTTAGTATTGGTAACTCTATGCTGCATGGCTTTAGAAGCTTTCATTTCATCCTTACGCACCAACATGGTAACTTTGCTACAAATATTTGCAAGATAGGTTGCTTCTTCTGCCGCGGTATCGCCTCCACCAACAATAGCTACATCTTGATTTTTATAGAAAAAACCATCACAAACTGCACATGCAGAAACTCCACCTCCACGTAAGCGTTGTTCACTTGGCAATCCTAAATATTTAGCGGTAGCACCAGTAGAAATAATAACAGATTCTGCCTCTACCCATGTAGAATTATCTACACAAGCTGTATGAATTCCACCTGGTTCTACACTGAATTTAACTTCAGTTACCATTCCAATTCGTACTTCTGTTCCAAAACGCTCTGCTTGTTTTTGAAGATCTACCATCATTGCAGGTCCATCTATTCCATCTGGATAACCCGGAAAATTATCAACCTCGGTAGTGGTTGTTAATTGTCCACCCGGCTCCATACCAGTATACATCACTGGATGCATATCTGCACGAGCTGCATAGATAGCTGCAGTATATCCTGCAGGTCCCGAACCAATAATTAAACATTTTATTCTTTCAATAGTATTAGACATTTCAATATTTATTTTGTTCTGTAAAAGTAGGGAGTTTAGTTAAAAACTTACAGGAATTGTTATTAAGATTTACTATTTGTTTATAATTCAATTGAATATTAAAGCCTAAAAGCGTCAATTTTATTAGATCCTATTAGCATTTGCTGTATTAAGAATTAACTTTGCCTTCAATGATAGATATTTCACTTTTTAGCACTTTCGATATTTTAGGTACCGTGGCTTTTGCCATATCTGGTGCGTTAGCCGCTATGACAAGAAAACTTGATCTTTTTGGGATCTTTATTATTGCATTTGTTACTGCAACCGGTGGAGGTACCGTAAGAGATATTTTAATTGGAAATAACCCGGTAATGTGGATGGAAAACACATTTTATATTTACCTGATTAGTCTCGTTACCTTTTTAGCAATCGTTTTTCGGCGTAAGATAAATCATTTAAAAACTTCTCTTTTTCTATTTGATACCATCGGACTTGGTGTATTCACTATCACTGGCGTGGAAGCGGGAATAAATAATGGATTAGATCCCATTATCTCTATCGCTCTAGGAGCCATCACCGGAACCTTTGGGGGAGTTATACGGGATATACTTTGTAATGAGATACCAGTGATCTTCAGAAAAGAGATTTACGCTACTGCTTGCCTCATTGGAGCTTTAGCCTACGTTATTCTATTCGATCTTGGAGTAGATAAAGATGTTATTTATGTGATCACCTCCCTAATAGTAATTAGTATTAGACTAGTTGTGGTGAAATATAAAATTGCTCTTCCCTCCTTTACAATGAATGCTGAAGAAATAAAACCCCCTAATATCTAGTGAGGAAGTTTCTTCTGAAGCAATCCGTAAAGAAAGGTGCCTAGAATTGCACCAATAAGTACAATAATAATCGAAACATAACCTGCTCCTATTAACGTATAAATTGGTCCAGGGCATGATCCTGCCAATGCCCAACCCAATCCAAAGATAATACCCCCTGCAATATATCTAGTAAATCCTCTTTCCTTGGGAATAAAACGAATAGGTTCTCCATAGAAGGATTTTATGTTATTCTTCTTGATCAATTGCACTCCAATAATACCTATGACTAGTGCAGAACCAATAATTCCATACATATGAAAGGATTGAAACTGGAACATTTCGTAGATCCTAAACCAAGATGCTGCTTCCGATTTGTACATTACAATTCCGAAGAACATTCCTATAAATAAATAACTAAGTGTTCTTTTCATCTCTAAAATATTAAGGGAAATAATACATGAATCATAAATAAACCTCCAATAAAGAAGCCTACTACAGCGATAAGGGAAGGAAGTTGTAAATTACTCAATCCTGAAATTGCGTGACCAGAAGTACAACCTCCTGCATATCTAGCTCCAAATCCTATTAATAATCCTCCTATCAATAAAAGCGATAAACTTTTCACACTAGTTAAAGCTTCTAAGCTAAAAAGTTCGTCTGGCAGATATGCAGATCCTGCACTATTGAATCCTAATACTTTTAAGGTAGAAATTGTATCTGGGTTTATGGCCACTGCAACATCATTAGATAAATAATGTGCTCCTATAAATCCACCAAGACCGGCCCCCAAAACCACTACCAAATTCCATCGTTGTGCTTTCCAATCGAAATTAAAAAAATCTGCAGTTTTGTCGGCTCCGCACATCGTACAAAAAGTTCGAAGGTTAGAGGACATTCCAAATTGCTTCCCAACAAAAATCAGGAGAAACATTATTAACGCTATAAGTGGTCCGGCCACATACCAAGGCCAAGGTTCAAAGATCCATTCCATAATTTAAATTTTTATTGAGTGCAAAGAACACCTATTTTGTAGGTGTTTACAGTAACAATTGTTACAGTCGTAAAGAAAATGAAAAACTTAAAAATAAAAGCCGGATCAAAAATATTGATCCGGCTCATAATCTTTTAATTACTATTATAAAGGAATATTTCCGTGTTTGCGATCTATTCTAAGAACAGTCTTATTTTCCAGCATACTAAAAGCTTTCAGCAATTTCTTTCTGGTATCTCTTGGCATGATCACCTCATCTATAAATCCACGTTTAGCAGCTTCAAAAGGATTTGCGAATTTCTCTGCATATTCTGCTTCTTTTTCTGAAAGTTTCAACTCTGGATTTTCAGATTCTTGGATCTCTTTTCTGAAGATGATCTCACTGGCTCCCTTTGCTCCCATCACCGCAATTTCCGCAGTTGGCCAAGCAAAATTAAGATCAGCTCCAATATGTTTGGAATTCATTACATCGTAAGCGCCTCCATAGGCCTTTCTTGTTATCACTGTTACTCTTGGCACTGTTGCTTCACTTAATGCATATAAAAGCTTCGCACCATGCAGGATGATCCCATTCCATTCCTGATCTGTACCCGGTAAAAATCCCGGAACATCTACTAAAACCAAAAGCGGGATATTAAAACAATCGCAAAATCTCGTGAATCTTGCTGCCTTTTTAGAGGAATCTACATCCAGAACTCCTGCCAAACTCATAGGTTGGTTTGCAACAATTCCAATACTTCTTCCTCCTAATCTGGCAAATCCAACTATAATATTATCTGCATAATCTTTATGGATCTCAAAGAAAGAATCTTCATCTATAATTCCTTTTATCACCTCATGCATGTCATAAGGTTTATTCGCGCTATCAGGAATAAGATCATCCAGAACTTCTCTTATTTCATCAGTTAATTCATAAGGGAGTTTTGCCGTTGTTTCCTTATTATTCTGAGGCAAATAGCTCAGTAAATGTTTAATATCTTCTAGACAAGCGATATCGTTATTCGAAGTTAAATGAGTTACTCCAGATTTGGTTGAATGTGTACTAGCACCTCCCAATTCTTCTGAAGTCACCTCTTCATTGGTCACTGTTTTTACCACATTGGGTCCTGTTACAAACATATAGCTACTCCCTTCCACCATCACCGTAAAATCTGTCATGGCAGGCGAATACACTGCGCCACCTGCACAAGGCCCCATAATTGCAGAGATCTGCGGAATTACTCCTGAAGCTTGCACGTTTCTATAAAAAATATCGGCATAACCACCTAAAGAACGCACCCCTTCCTGAATTCTAGCTCCACCAGAATCATTTAGTCCAATAATTGGAGCTCCCACTTTTACAGCGTGATCCATTACTTTACAGATTTTTTCGGCATGTGTTTCAGAAAGTGCACCTCCAAAAACTGTAAAATCTTGAGCAAATACATACACCAATCTTCCATTTACAGTCCCATATCCCGTCACAACTCCATCTCCATAGAATTGCTGTTTTTCCATTCCAAAATCTGTAGTTCGGTGAGTTACTAAGATCCCGATCTCCTCAAAAGATCCTTCATCTAAAAAATAATTTACACGCTCACGAGCGGTCAATTTCTTTTTTTCGTGTTGCTTGTCTATGCGTTTTTCACCTCCACCCAAATGAGCTTCAGCAATTTTTTTATTTAAAACATCTATATTCTTGCTCATAATTCTATTATGATTTTTTTTAAATTCGCTATACAGTCACTCTTTATTTCAGAAACAACTGAAATTAGTTGTGCGGTAATCTTGTTAATTGCTGATCTTTTAAATATTGCTTGATCGCTATGATCCCCGCTAACTCTGCCTCCTCTTCAATTTTTGAAGCTAGCTTTTCTGCGGAATAATAATTCTTCACAAAATGAGTATCGAAATTTCCACTGCGGAAGGCTTCATGTTCAAACACAAATTTCCCAAAAGGAAGTGTAGTTTGTACTCCAGTAACTTCATAAGAATCTATTGCCGAAATCATCAATTGAATAGCTTCTTCTCTCGTTTTTCCATAAGTGATCAATTTTGCTAGCATAGGATCATAATAAATAGGGACTTCCATTCCCTCTTCAAAACCATCATCTACTCTAATTCCTTCGCCACTTGGAGTTTTATAGCGCTCCAAAGTTCCCACGCTCGGCATAAAATCTTCCATAGGATCTTCTGCATATACACGTAACTCCACCGCGTGTCCCTTTATCTTAAGGTCTTCCTGACCAAAAGCTAATTTTTCACCTCTTGCAACTTTAATTTGCTGCTCAACTAGATCTATTCCTGTGATAAATTCAGTTACTGGATGTTCTACTTGTAAACGGGTATTCATTTCTAGAAAATAGAATTTTTTATTTTCGTCCATTAAAAATTCTACCGTTCCAACACCAACATAATCACATGCTTTAGCCACCTTAATTGCAGCTTCTCCCATTTCTTTTCGAAGCTTATCATCCAAAATCACAGAAGGAGCTTCCTCTACCACTTTTTGGTGACGTCTTTGAATGCTACATTCTCGCTCAAAAAGGTGAACGAAATTTCCATGAGTATCTGCTAAAACCTGAATCTCGATATGTCTTGGTGAACCCACATATTTTTCAATAAATACCGAACCATCACCAAAAGCAGATTCAGCTTCACTGATCGCTCGTTTCATTTGATCTCCTAGTTCCGATTCCTTTTCTACCACGCGCATTCCTTTACCTCCACCTCCGGCAGAAGCTTTTATTAGAATTGGAAATCCTATTTCTTTGGCAATCCCTTTTGCTTTTTCTACATCTGTGATCGCTTCATCTATGCCGGGCACCATAGGAATGTCATAAGCCTTTACAGCATCTTTAGCTGCAAGTTTGCTTCCCATTACACGAATAGCTTTGGATCCAGGCCCTATAAAGGTGATGCCGTTCTTTTCTGCTTCTTCAGCAAAATCGGCATTCTCACTTAAAAATCCGTAGCCGGGATGGATCCCATCTACATTGTGATTCTTTGCTACCTGAATGATCTTGCTCCCTAATAAATAGGATTGGTTAGATGGTGCTTCCCCAATATAAACTGCTTCATCTGCAAATTTTACATGCGGTGCATTTCTATCTGCTTTTGAGAAAACAGCAACTGTTTTAATACCCATTTTTCTCGCGGTCTTCATTACTCGTAATGCGATCTCTCCACGATTGGCAACTAATATTTTTTTCATTTAAATCTAGATTGTGATCTATTATATCTTGAAATCTTCAGAAGAAAATCCGAAGTGATTTGTTCTATTCCATTTCAATAAGAAGCTGATTCTTATCTACCGTTTGGCCATTTTTAACCGAGATGGCTTTCACTACTCCATCTCTTGGCGCAGTAAGTGTGTTCTCCATTTTCATAGCTTCTAAAACAACTAAATAATCTCCTTCTTTCACACTTGCTCCTCGCTCCACTAAAACATCGAGGATCAACCCTGGCATTGGTGCTTTAATATCGTTAACTATTTTGGAAGACACTATAGTAAGTCCCATTTCTTCTATTAAAAGATCCAACTGATTAGAGATTTGTACCTCGTATATGTTTGCATTGATCTTTACTGAATAGGTTTTATTAAGAAAATCCGATTTTATGATCTCTGCTTTAAATGAATTACTGTCTTTTAAAACATGAATTTTAGAAGCTGAAACCTCCTGAGTATCTAAGGAATTAATATCCTCATTGGTAAAATGATGTTCGTAAGAACCATTCACCTTCACTTTATATTTTTTATCCATTATTCATTGTTTGAATGCCAATATGTATTGAAAGTTGTAAATATAGAAAAATGTCTAAGGAAATTTTAATTATTCCGCAATGAAGTTGCTAGGTGTAAAAAGCAAAAAACCCTTAAAGTAATTACACTATAAAGGTCTTTCAAGTTTCTATTAGGGTAGAAAAAGTTTAGAAAAGATCACTCTCTTCTATATAATTTATTTAAATAAAATCGTTTATAGCCTCACTTAGATCATAAACTTTTGTGTTCTTAAACTTATTTTCAAGAATACTGCTTCCAGCTGCAGAGCGATATCCTCCTGCACAGTGAACCACTATTGGCTTATTTGTTGGAATAGCCGTTATGTTATCTCTTAAATCATTTAATGGGGAACCTATTGCTTTCTCGAAGATCTTCCCTTCAGCAATTTCTCCTTCATTTCTAATATCTATAATGGTGTACTTATCTTGATTATTCTTGAAATCTTTCAGATCTAATTCATCAGAAGAATTTGAAACCTCATTAGATAAGGTTACAAAGGCCATTAACTGTTTTTCATATCCTATCTTTACTACTCTGTTTAAAATTTCATCTATATCGTCTACACTATCTACAACAATATAGAAAGCCTCGTTAGGCTCTATGATCGCTCCTAACCAAGTCTCAAATTTTTGAGTTGGAGTGCTTGCCATGATATTGATGCTATTAAAGAGATGTGCTTTTTTAAATTTTTCCTGATTTCTAACATCAACTTTAATAATACTAGAATCCAATTCATTTACATTTAATCTAAGTTCGATCCCCTTAGATTTATTTACATTCTCTGCGCCTTTCTTATTAATATCTACATTAAAACCAAAATAAGATGGTATAAAGGGTTGATCCTTTAATATTTCAGCTACAAATTCTTCTTCCGTTTGCTCTTGAAAAGCCCAATTCCCTTGGCGTTCGTTTCCTAAGGTACTGGAAGAATCGCTACTCATATTTTTTCCACATAAAGAACCTGCACCATGAGCCGGATACACAATTGCATCATCTGGAAGTCCCTTGTGTTTTTTCTGTATAGTATGGTACATATCCTTAGCAAGTTCTACTCTTTTAGCAGTCACATTTCCAACTGATTCACGCAAGTCTGGTCTCCCTACATCCCCAATAAATAAAGTGTCTCCTGTAAATAATATAGTTTCCTTTCCTTCTTCTGCAATAATAGTTATACTATCTGGGGAATGTCCTGGGGTGTTAAGGGCTTTAAAAAGCACATCTTCCATTTTCAAGGAATCTCCATCATCAAAAGATTTATGATTATAATCGGCTCCCAATAATTTACTTACATAAATATCGGCCCCTGTTTCTTCACTAATTTGTAAATGACTGCTAACAAAATCTGCATGCGGATGTGTTTCGAATACCGCTACAATTTCTGCGTTTTCTTGTTCTGCATATTTATAATAAGGCATAGGATCTCTACTAGGATCTACCAATGCCATTTTACCGTTACTTACAATTGCGTAGGAATAATGCGCTAAAGGAGCATCGTTAAATTGTTTTACTTTCATTTTCTACGTTTTTGTTTTTTATTTTTTTTGAGTTGTTTTATTCCTATTTATAAAAGGAAATAGAATCTGATTTCCAAAATCTTCCGGGAAATCTTCGTCTCCATCGAATCCTAATTCTATATCTTTTCCATTCTTCGGAATGTATGCTGTACCAAATAAATAATCCCAAATACTCAGAGATAATCCGAAGTTCATTCCATATGGATGTGCTTCTGGTAATTCTTTGGAATGATGCCAAATATGCATTTTTGGGTTGTTAAGAATGTATCCTAAAACGCCATAATTCCATCCCACATTTGCATGATTTAAATGTCCTATAAATACAGAGAACATATAGATCACAAAGAATTCTTGTATCCCAAAACCAATCATCGCAAGCGGGATATATTGCACCGACTTGTAGATAATTGTTTCCATAAAATGAAATCTGAATTGAGCAGCAAAACCCATTTCCTTTACACTATGATGTATTTTATGGAATTCCCATAATATGGGTCTTTTATGCAATTGCCTATGAACGTTCCACTGGATAAAATCGGCAATTACAAACATGATTAGCAACTGACTCCAAACAGGTAAACCTTGAATATTAATGGCTACCATATTCTCTATCCCGAACAATCCTAAAAAATCATTGAATAATTCTACTCCTACATTGGATAATGCATTGTACCCAATTAAAGAGAAAAGAAAGAAATTAAAAACGATATAAAATGAATCTAACCAAAAACCTTTTCTAAATGCTCCTTGATTCTTCCTCCATGGAATTAGAACCTCTAAGGTCCATACCAATAAAGACAATCCAATTAACCAGTAGAAATAGTTAGTCCATGAGGGATTGGTTATTTCTTGAACCAGATAATTAAAATATCCAGAGAACGATTCTTGTATAATTTTTAAATATTTCTCCAACTTATTTTAAGATTACTTGGCAAAAGTAAACATTTGTATGCGTTAAGGAAGTAACATATGTTACACTTCTAATTCTCAATTATCGCAAAGCATTTATATTATTGAATGCGGTCTAATTTAAGTAACTAATTTCCAGGGATTATTCGTAAAATCGAGATATTTCATCAAGTCCCTTTCGCTCAATATCGGGAACATATGCAGGTTCATTTGCATAACCTACAGGCATTAATAAATAAGGACGCTCATTAGAAGGTCGCCCCAGAACTTTAGTAAGGAAATTCATAGGACTTGGAGTATGCGTTAGTGTAACCAAGCCTGCATTATGAATTGCAGTTATTAGCATTCCACATGCAATTCCAACAGACTCATTCACATAATAATTATTATGTTTTGCGCCAATTTCATCCAATTCATAAACCTTTTTAAAAACTACAATTAACCAAGGAGCTTCTTCTAAAAACGGCTTTTCCATGGTAGTTCCCAATGGAGCAAGATCTCTAAGCCAACTTTCGCTCATCCTGCCAGAATAATTCTCCTGCTCCTCAACTTCTGCAGCCTCTCTTATTTTTGATTTTAATTCTGAATTTGAAATAGCACAAAAAGTCCATGGTTGTTTGTGAGCTCCAGATGGTGCTGTAGATGCAGATCTTATTATATTTTCTATGACTTCTTTAGAAACCTCTTGATCTGAAAATTCCCTTATCGAACGTCTTTTATTTAGATGTTCGAAAAATTGATGGGAAGCCTTTAAAAGTTCTTCTTCAGATAATGAGGCAGATTCATACAAGATATGCTTGTAACCATTAATCATTTTACTTTTTTCTGCTGTTATACTCATCTTCATTATTTATTAAAAGGGTTTGTAACAATTGTAACATATATATCTAGGCATGTCTTTTATATTTGCTGATATTAATGAAGCACAAAAACTACATAGGATTTATATTGCTTATCGTTTTCCTAGGAAAACTAGTTTCAATAGATGCTAAATTTATTGAATTTGCTACAGAAACTAATTTTGTTTCTCATATCAATCCACATTGTAAGAAATTTAAACTTCCACCTTCCAATGCTACTGCTCAATATTCTATTTTAAATTCAGACATAAATCATTCTTTCCAGTATGTATGTGCTGCACCTTATAATTTAGAAATATCCCATTGGGATAACTTATTTCAACAAAAGTATCTACCAAAAATAGATTATAGAATTTCTACAATTCCATCAGACTATAATCATAATCATTATCCTCCACCAAAAGTTTAAATCAGTTTTTACATTACATTTTTCCATTATTAAAAATGAATTCACTTTTAGTGATACTAACTAATACATTATAAAAATGAAAACTGAAATTTTGGTAAATAATCGCTCATTAGTGATTTTTAGGGTCATGCTAAGTGGGATTTTTTTAGTTGCAAGTTTAAGTCACCTCTTAAACTTAGAAAAAACTCTCTTTAGAATAGAACAAGCAAGATTTAAGGGAATTGCCCACTTTTTTGGAGAGCCTAAAACAATGATCATTGCTTCCGGAATTATTATGCTAATCGCAGGCCTAAGCTTGTTGATGGGGTACAAAACAAAATGGGCGGCAATCTTACTTTGCACCGTACTTATCCCTATAACATTAACTATTCAAGTAGGACAAATAACCACTCTTGGACCTTTATTTAAAAACATAGCCATTTTAGGAGGCCTCCTGTTCTTTATTTTAAACGATTTTAATAACAATAAAAAAAATAACAAATGAAAACTATTTTAAACACAGCCTTAATTCTATTAATTAGCATAAGCTCATTAAATGCACAAACTATAGAAAACAAAAAACATGATAGCTCAAAGAATAACTATGTGGTATTAACTAAGAAAATAGCCCAATTAAAACCCATCTTTTTGGCTTCGGAAACATTAGCAAATGAAGATGGAAGTAAGTATGGAGATTTCCAGGTAATAATTTGTGGTAAAACAGTAGAAGATCTTGTAAATAAAGAGCTTATGCATGATTTCTTAGAGCAAGCAAAAAAGCAGCATATAAGTATCGTTGCTTGTGGTTTTTCCCTAAAGAAATTCAAAGTTTCTAAAGAGGATTTACCTGAACAAATAGAAGTTGTAGATAATGGAATTCTTTATGATTTTCAGCTTCAGAAGAAAGGATATTATAACATAGCATTGTAGTAACTAAAATCAGAAACTCCCTCATTTTAATAAAAATTGAGGGAGTTTAATACTCAATATTATAATTTAGTTTTTATCAATCTATAACATGTAAACTACCTCAATAATTTTAAAGAAACATCAATATAAAAAAGCCCTAAGAATTAAAGACCCTTCTGATTTTATTGAGGCCATCGTAATATCAAGATATTATTAAATATCCTCAGAAAAAGAATAAAACTTTTTATATCCAATCGATGGTCCAGCAAGACAGCTAACCATCTCTTTACTCTGTTCCGAAGCATCAGGATGTTTCAGGGTCTCCTTCTTACTTAATGGGATGCCGCACTAGAAATTCAATAGAGTCCAGTATTTATATTAGCTGAACAAGAGTACTATAGAATTGTTATGAAGTTACAACTCTATGTTTACTATCATTTGGCATCCTTATTTTTATGACTATTGAAGATATAACAGTGATTACCCCAATTAATAGGATCGCATATTTAATCCCGAAAACATCTGCTGCGATTCCTGAAATGATGGCGCCAATAGCATATCCTAAGTCTCTCCATAATCTAAAGACTCCTATACTTTCTGCCCGTTGTCCTGGACTAGTAGCTCCTGCTATCGCGGATAAAAAAGTTGGATAAACCAATGCGGTGCCCAAACCTAAAAGTGCCGATATAAGAATCAATAAAATGAAATCACCTGTGAACGGAATGAATAAAATGGTTATTCCTTGTATTAGCATCCCCCAAAAAAGCATCTTTTTTTTAGAATAAATATCAGACATTTTACCAGTAATTAATTGGCCAAAACCCCATACAGTTGGATAGATTGCTGCAATAATCCCGATATTCTCCGAATTATAATTTAAAGCCAATAACACCATTGGCAACAATCCCCAGATCATTCCATCATTCAGGTTATTCACCAATCCAGCTTGTGTAACTGCACTTAAGGTTTTGTCCTTAAAAGTTGTAGACAGAAAGATACTTTCATGTTCATCTGAGTTATCATTAATGGTCTCCTTTTTCACAAATGCCATAGTATCTCTAACAAACAAAACACTTAAAATTAAACCTATAATTGATATTCCTATTCCCAGATAAAATGGATATGGTGTTACCCCAAAGCGTTCGGCTATATAACCTGTAAGAAAAGCCACCACACCAATGGCAAAGTATCCTGCAAATTCATTTAAACCCATAGCAATGCCTCTGTCCTTCTCTCCTACTAGATCTATTTTCATCACAACAGTGCTACTCCAGGTTAATCCTTGATTTATTCCTAGTAATATATTTGCAAAGATCACCCAGTTCCAACTGCCAGCATTTATCAAAATAAATGGAATTGGCAATGCAATAAGCCAACCTAAAATAAGTAGGTTTTTTCTACCAAATCTGTTTGCTAATTTACCTGTGAAATAATTAGTTAAGGCCTTGGATACCCCAAATGCAACAATAAACGATAAAATGGCTGTTTTTAGTTCTATGCCAAATTCCAATTCAGCGAATTTTGGAATAATGGTGCGTTCCAGACCTACCATACCACCAACAAAGGCATTTACTATCACTAGGATTGTAAACTGTTTCCAGTTTTCTTTTAGCCCTAAGGTTATGGTCTTATTTAAGTTATTTATGAATATCATTCTTCAAAATAAAACACCTCCGTACCTATAAATGATTTGAATTAGTATATCTGGCAAAAAAATCCCTAATTTAATTTAGTTAAAAAATCCAATAAAACCTCTTTGCTAATTTGCAATTATACTATCCTTTAATGCAATGGATGTTCTCGTTTAATTATTGATTTTCCATCCAGCGTATCCACCTTTTAAATCGTAGATCTTAGTGAAGCCTATGGCAGCAAGTTTTTTTGAAGCCTTTCCACTTCTATTACCACTTTGGCAATACACATAGATAGGTTCATTTTTATCATACTCTGAAAAAAAGGTGATGAATTGAGGATCAAAAAAATCAATATTTACCGAATTCTTGATGTTGCCTGCATTAAATTCATTTGCGGTTCTAACATCTACCAAAGCAACTTTCCCTTCAGAAATTTTCTCTCTGAATTCTCTAGCATCTAAAACAGTGATCTCTTTAGTGTTTTGAGCGTTTAAACCAAATATTGATGCGAAAAATCCCATAACTATTGCTATTTTTAATTTTGACATATCCTTTATTTTTAAGCGCTAATTTCTTTATATATTATATAGATCCCCATTACTAATACGAACCATCCAAATGCTTTTTTTAATTTTTTACCGTCTATAAATTTACTCAAATAGATCCCTATAAATATTCCAACAATAGACAAACCAGTAAATATAAGTAAGAACACCCAGTCTATATCCATATTCTGAATATCCCCGATAAATCCTATTAAAGATTTTATAGCAATGATTAATAAAGATGTTGCCACCGCTCTTTTCATAGGGAGTTTGGCTAATAAAACTAAAGCAGGAATAATTAAGAATCCTCCTCCGGCACCAACTATTCCAGTTAGCAGTCCAACTCCAATACCTTCTAAAATTATTAATGGATAGTTGTAAACAGTTTTTTCTTCAACCTCACTTTCAACTTTATTATTTAAGATCATGGAAATAGAAGACACCACCATAATAATGGCAAAAAAAAGCATAATACCAATGTTCTTCGTTACTTCAAACCCCGCAACAGAAAATAGAGTGTCTGGAATTGCTGGAACTAGATACATTCTAGTAGCATACACTGCGATAAAAGCAGGAGCCGCAAATACGAAAGCAGTTCGAAGATCAACCTGTTTCTTTTTGATATTCTTGATTGCTCCAACCAAGGAAGTGGCACCTACAACAAATAAGGAATAAGCTGTTGCAGTTACTGGATTAACGGCTAATAAATAAACTAAGATTGGAACTGTGAGAATAGAACCGCCACCGCCAATTAAACCTAATACAAGTCCTATTACTAAAGCTCCAAAATAACCTAAGATTTCTATAATACCCATTATTAATTTTTAGAATACGGCAAATGTATTGCACCTAATCTCCTTATACAGTAACATTGGTTACACAGCTTTTTCATTTTAAAGATCTATTACCTGTATGCTATTTCTGTTAAGTGCAATGGTTCCCTTTAACTCTAATTTTTTTAGTAATCTAGAAATAACCACTCTTGATGTGTGCATTTCATAAGCTATTTGCTGATGCGTTACTTGAACCAAGTCATTCTGATTGATCTTTGCTTTATCTCTAAGGTATTTTAACAGGCGTTCATCCATGTTCAAGAATGCAATGGTATCTATAGTATCTAGCATTTCAGAAAGTCTGGAGTGATAACTTTCAAATACAAAATTCCTCCAACTTTTATATTTTGAGGTCCATTCTTCCATTTTTTCAATAGGAATCATGATCAACTTAGTTGGAGTTTCTGCCATAGCGCGTATCTCACTTTTGGTATGTCCTAAGCAACAAGAGAGTGTCATGGCACAAGTGTCTCCACGTTCCAAAAAATAAAGCAGCAATTCGTCTCCATCCTGATCTTCACGTAAGATCTTGATTGCGCCGCTTAATAATAAAGGCATAGCAGTAACATGGTCCCCTATTTCAATTATACGTTCATTCTCTTTAAACTCTTTAAGAGTTCCTACTTCAGAAATTTCTTCCAAAAGCTCCTCTTCAAAAACAAAGGAATATGCATCAAAAACTTCTTGTACCATCTAAATTATTTCTAAAGATTAAAAATAATATTAATTAATTGATATTTCCAGCTTAATATAATGGGAGTGATTTTATATTAAACTAAGAGCAATTGTTTTAAACTAAAACAAAAAAAGGTGATGTTTTACCATCACCTTTTAACTTCATTACTATTTAAGACAATTAATTCTTCATTAGCATAATAGATTTCACATTTACAAATTCGAATAATCCAAAACCACCATGTTCTCTACCATATCCAGAATCTTTAACTCCTCCAAAAGGCATATTAGGCACTGCTAATCCAAAGCAATTTATAAATACCATTCCAGTATCAAAATACTTAGAAGCTAGCTCAATCGCTTTGTCTTCATTTTTAGAGAAGATACCACCACCGAGTCCAAATCTACTATCATTGGCAAGTCTCATCGCATCTTCATCATCCTTAGCGTGAATCAATGAGGCTACAGGTCCAAACAGCTCATCACTGTAAGCTGGTTGTCCAGGTTTTACATTTCCTAAAACTGTTGCAGGATAATAATATCCCTTACCTTCTGGAATTTTTCCTCCACATAAGATCTCTGCTCCATTTTTCACACTTTTAGTTACCTGTTCATGTAAATCTTCTCTAAGGTCTTTTCTTGCCATTGGACCAATATCACTGCCTTCTTTTGTTGGGTCACCGTGTTTAATTGCACTCATTTTAGAAACAAATCCTTTTTTAAACTCTTCATAAACGGCGTCTACAACAATAAAACGTTTTGCAGCTATACAGGTTTCTCCATTATTATAAAGGCGACCTTTCACACACATTTCTATTGCTAAATCTACATCTGCATCTTCCAGCACCATATAGGCATCATTAGCCCCTAATTCCAAGACAGATTTTTTTAAATTTTTCCCTGCTAATTCACCAATAACTTTTCCGGCTGATGGACTTCCTGTTAATGTAACTCCACGTACCAGCTCATTTTTAATAATTTTATTTGAAGTATCATGAGAAATTGTTAGAACAGTAAATAAATTCTCTGGTAATCCGGCATCTAGAAATGCTTTTTCAATCAAAAGTCCGGATCCAGTAACATTTGAGGCATGTTTCAACAATACTCCATTACCCGCCATTAAACTAGCAATAGCATATCTAATTACTTGATAAGTTGGATAATTCCATGGTTGGATACCATATATAACTCCCATTGGAGAATAGGTTACATGTCCTTTTCCCCCATCTGGAAGCTCTCTTTCCTCAGATTTTAAACTTTCTGGAGCGTTGGCTGCCGTCCAATCACAAATTCCAATACAAAGATCAACCTCATCGCCTCCTTGTGCTTCTAATTTCCCCATTTCCTGGGTCATTAGCTTTGCCAATTCATCTTTATATTTCCCAAGACTCTTCCCAATAGTTTTAATTACCTTTGCTCTTTCCTCAGGAGATTTTAGTCTCCATTTTAAAAAGGCTTCATGACACTTTTTTACAGCATCTTCAGCCTCTTTTGTACTCATTAATTTATAAGATTTTATTTTCTCGCCAGTAGCGGGGTTAATTGTTACTATTTCATCTTTATTTTTCTCTTTTTCTGAAGACATATCGTTTTATTTTAAGTTTGCAATCTTTTATTTAAAAGTAAAATAAAGCGACTGTAATGGCTCTTAAATGCACGTTAAACCTTTGTTTTTCAGCAATTATTTAATAGCGGTTTAACAATTGATCAACTTTAACAAAAATATATCTCATAGAGCACAGGCTGAGTAATTTGTAAAAGATCTTAATTACCTAAAATAAAAAAGCAATGCATTTGCATCGCTTTTTATTCTAGTCGGGACGACAGGATTTGAACCTGCGACCACACGGCCCCCAGCCGTGCATGCTACCGGACTGCACCACGTCCCGAAGGTAATTATTTCGAAATTAATTTAAAATCTTTAAAATATATAAGTATAATCACTTAAATTATTTAATCCATAAAAATGAAATTATGATCTGTCCGCTTTTTCTTTTGGAAGGGTTTGAAACCCTTTTCTATCCATATTACCCCATCCAGATTTAACTCCGAAGATCTTTTTATAATAACCTTGGATCTGCCCTAAAATAAGAATAGGATGATAAACAAATGGTTCAAGATAGGCGGCAAGTAATAGTTCTACCACATCTTTACCGGTATTGTAATGTTTAAAATTCTTAACGTATATAAAGATCGAAATAGTAGAGAATATACATCCTAAAAGATACACACTTGTAAATAGTAAAATTGCGATACTCCAATTTATAAGCCCTAAAAACGTAAATATTATAAGACTTAATAATCCGATAAATTCTACAATTGGTGCACCTAATTCAAAGAACATCCAATATGGATAATAGAACAATCCCATATCTCTATACTTCCGGTTGAAGAACAGATCTTTATGTAACCCCATGGTTTCCCAAAGGCCGCGGGCCCATCTGTCCCTTTGTTTTATTAGGACATTAATAGTGTCAGGTGCTTCAGTCCAACATAGGGTTTCTGGCAGATATACCATTTTATATGGTACCTTGATCTCTTCCATATGTTTTCTTAATCGAATTCCTAATTCAAGATCTTCTCCTACGGTATGTATATTGAATCCGTTAACCTCTATCACCCTATTTCTGGCATAAAGTCCAAAGGCTCCAGAAACCAGCATCACTCCATTAATTTCACTCCAGGCCATTCTACCTAATAGAAAAGCTCTAATATATTCTACAACTTGGATCATAGGAATTAACCGGTCTGGTAAACGGAGTTTTTCCACTACCCCATTTTTCACCACAGAGTCGTTAATAATTCCAATTGCAGCACCACAGGCAACAATTTCTTGATCAAATTCTTCCAAATAAGGTCTAACCATCTTGAGCAATGCATCCTGCTCAATAATACAATCGGCATCGGTACATAGTACCAACTCTGTAGCCGCAAAATTTATCCCCGCATTATTAGCATCAGATTTTCCTCCGTTATTCTTGTCTATTACAGTAAGTTGTTTGTATTGTAATTTTCTGCTTCTATAGATCTTATTTACAGTTGAAGTTGGAATTGGTTGGGTTATGAAAGTAGAATCGAATGGTTCCAAGTCATATTTATCCACCAAAAGTTTTAAGGTATTATCTGTACTACCATCATTTACAATGATAAGTT
Source organism: Gillisia sp. UBA3175 (assembly GCA_002364325.1). Classification (GTDB taxonomy): domain Bacteria; phylum Bacteroidota; class Bacteroidia; order Flavobacteriales; family Flavobacteriaceae; genus Gillisia. Next base: position 633,394 of record DEXV01000003.1, on the reverse strand, counting down.
CATAAAAAGGATATTGAAGTGCAAGTAATGATTTTACGTTTTCAACAATGGTGCGGCTCTCATTAAATGCAGGTGCAATTAGTGTGATGGATGGAATATCTGAAGCGCTTACTATATCATTTACCTGCAAGAATCTGGCTTTTCTTTTATTCCGGGTAACCGATCTATTAGAAAGTAGGATCGCGAAAAAATAGAGAGCTGTTAAACACAAACCATAGAATAGGAAAAAATAATTGAGCGCCCAAAAGATGTAATAGTAAAGATCTATCTCCATTAAAAATTTAATTTAAACAGATATAAAATCACTATTAGCTTTTTGTGTATATTGTTGATAGTAGTAATCTTGAACTTCCTCTTTATAACCATTACTCCATAGAATATCGGCCGTACTAAGTTTGATGCTGTCATTACCATTATATAATAGATCTTTATAAAAAGGCAAGTCTATTTCCATAGAAATTCTTTGAAAATATTTTAAAAGCATCAGTTGTTGTTCTGTATTGCTAATATTATAAAATTTTTCCTTTATTTCTCCAATCTGGTCTTCGTCTAATAAAAAGGAAGAAATACAGTAAATTGCCGCTTCTCTAGTTTCAAATTTAGGATTATCTATAAATTGAATAATATAAGCTATATCTTCAGTTAAATGAAATTTCCTTATAATTCTCATGATCAATTCATTAGCATAAGGCCTATCGCTATTATATGCTCTCCTTAAATGATTTAGATCTGGCACAGGATAAAGGTCATACAACTTTTCTACAATCTTAATTTGCTGCCAAAGCGTCATCTGTCTTTTAAGATATGGTAAAAATCTCAAACTCTTCCAGCCAAGGAAGATCACGATTCCTATTTGAGCCTCCCTTCTCACGTAAATATTATCGCTATTCCTTAGTTTAATAAGATCTCTGGTATATTGACTTTGATCCATTTCATAGATCTCACGGATACCTCTTGCTTTAATATACCATTTTTTGCTATTAAGCTTACTTGCCGAAGCTCCATAAGGAGGAATTTGAGTGAAAAGCGTTTTTAATTTAATATAATTTACACCTAGAATAGATCTTTGCGTCCTGATCATGAGATCTATTAAGTACTGAACATTTCTAGGTTTGGAAGGAACAATTCCCACACTTTTTAATTCCCTTTGGATCTCAATTAAATTGGGTTCCAGATTTGGATTAGGGTAAAGAAATAAGGAGCAAATTTTGGCAAAAGTACTTTCGATTATTTTTAATCTACTGGTGCGCCATTTCCTATAAAGCATAGTATAAGCTATAGCTCCATATATAATTATTAGAGTAATTAATAGAAGTTGAATAAGTAGTTTTAAAATCTCCTCTTCCATTAGGCTATGAGTTTTTGGATATGATCCATATCAAGTGGAATGGGGAAAAACCCACTAACATTTTTCGAAGCCAGTATTTCTTTCTCGATCTTTTTCTGCCCCATATTAGTAACAATGATCAATGATTTATGAAGGATAATCTCTTGAATCTGAAAAACAAAATCTAAGGGAGCTATACCATCGAATAGAATGTCTGAAATTATAATATCAAAATTTTCAGATTGATCTTCTATATCAAGATCGTTAATGGATCTAATAGCTCGGCAATCATACTGGTTTAAGATAACCAGACGCTCCAAGATCTTAAGGATAATTAAATCCTCCTGTATTACAAGTGCTTTCCGCATAATTAAATGCAGAAACTTATAACATTGCGATAGCTTAATAATTTCATTGTAGGGCTTTTAAATTTTCAATCGGTAATTTTTTTCAATAGGCAAATACGAAGTTTTGTTAGTTAATAAGTTGTAACTCATAAGTTCTGCCGTAATATTATCACTTTTTATTTAAATAATACAAATAAGATCAACATCTATTTATCAGTGTTTTAATAACCAGCTAAGACTTACGCTAATCCAAGATCTTCAGTTTTCAAATTTTTGATTTTTCTCGTTTTATATAATCCTGAAATTGATAGAATCAAAATGAACCAAATTAACTTTAAACTTATTTTTGAGACATTATAATTTATATATCTTTATTTAATTATTTATTTGAAGAATTTTATAACTGTAATTATTTTAATAGTTATTGTTATTTATGTTTATGCAAATAATTAAAATACCCTAAAAAAACCCTTTTTGTGATAAATTACCTACCCAACTTAATTGCTGGAAAAATTAAATTATTATCATCTTTTAGTTTATTATTGTTTTATTTAATTTTCTCTTCCTCTTTAAATGCACAAGAGAAATTATCCTCAGAACAGCTATTTAAGAATGCCAGAACTGCTGCATTCGATGAAGATGATTATCCTAAAGCTATTAGTATCACTAAGCAAGCGCTGGAAATTAGTCCAGACTATTCAGATATTCGAATATTTCTTGGAAGATTATATACCTGGACAGACGAAGCAGAATTAGCGAGACAAGAATTTGAAACAGTGATTCAAAAAAACCCAGGTTATGAGGATGCACATTTAGCGTATGGCTATTTGGAATATTGGAATGACGATCCCGAAAAAGCTCTTATTGTAATAGAACCAGGAATAGAAAAAAACCCAGAATCTGAAGGTCTATTAATGCTAAAAGCAAAAATATTAAATAATCTAGGTAAATTTACAGAAGCTAATGAAACCCTTGAAACACTTTTAAAATACAAACCTAATTTATCTGAAGCTCGTGCTTTTAGCCAGAAGATAAAAGATCTTTCCTCCAAAAATCAAATAGGGGTAGATTATGATTTTGTCTATTTTGATGAACGTTTTAGCGAACCTTGGCATTTAGCAAGTCTTAGCTATGGTAGACGAACACCCCTAGGATCTGTAACGGGAAGATTAAACTATGCCAACAGGTTTACAACGAATGGGATACAATTTGAAGTGGATGCCTATCCCAGGATCTCCGATACCTTTTACGCCTACGTAAGTGGAGGAATTTCAGAAAATGGAGGGATTTTTCCTAGATATCGAGCCGGTTTTTCTATTTTTGCTAATCTTCCAAAGTCTTTTGAAGCAGATGCGGGATTTAGATTCTTAAGCTTTAGTGAGTCTACTTGGATCTATACAGCTTCTATAGGAAAATATTACAGCAACTATTGGTTTAATTTAAGAACCTATATAACACCATCTAATAGTTCCCTTTCTAAATCTATTTCTCTTACTGTTAGGTATTATTTGGCGGGAGCAGATGATTTTTTAAGTTTTAGACTTGGTACAGGACTTTCACCTGATAGACTGGAAAACTATTACATCTATAATAACGATGATGAAATAGTTGGATCTCTGGATCAGCAGAATTTAAAGTCGAGCAATATTTCTCTAGGCTATAGAAAATCTATAAAAAAGTCTAATGTGTTTTCTATAGATCTAGGAGTAGAAAATCAAGAATATGCACTAGATAAAAAAGGCTATCAATTTACTATAGGCACAGGATTTATTAAAAGATTTTAAGGATGAAAAAAAACATTATTTTCACCATCCTATTACTTTTGCTATTTCTTCCATTATATATGTGGCTAGCATGGGTTTTTACTCCTAAAACTAAATTTGTTGCCGCTATCATAGATAAAACGGTTTTAACAAAACAGGGACAAGAACATATCTCCTTTAACTGGATCCTGAATTATAACAGATACACCAAAACTTCTGTAGATCCTTATGAAATAGACCATGACTACTTTGGGTTCTTTCCTCTTGAAGATGAAGAATTTAAACTAAAAGGGCTAGAGCGTTTTTCCTCTAAACAACTGGAGCAGCTTACTGCAGATTCGGACATGGCATATTTTACAGATACCTATGGGATCTACAATAATGAATGGTTCCAAAAAACTAATGTAAATGAGCGCTCCGGAATGCTTTATGGAGGATTAAGCGACAAGGATGTTGAGTTTCTGGAGCTAATGAAGAAAAACAAGAAGTTGATCATTACAGAATTCAACACTATTGGATCTCCAACTCAATCCAGAAATAGAGTGCTTTTCGAAGAATTATTTGCCCTGAAATGGACTGGATGGACCGCTCGATATTTTGATAATTTAGATCTGGATGTAAATAAAGAATTGCCGCAATGGTTGATAAATAACTACAAGAAATCTCACAATAATATTTGGCCATTTAAAAAATCGGGAATTGCCTTTGTGAATGATCAGGAACAAGTGGTTATCCTTGAAGAAGATACACATCTCAGAGATGCCATGCCTCATATAGAAAGCAATCAATTTGCACAGGAACATTATGGCTTGCCAAAATCTATTAAATATTCTTTTTGGTTTGATGTGATGCAACCAGATACAAAGGTGAATGATGTAATATCTACCTTTAAAATAAGTGCGAATAAAGATGGAATTAAAGAATTGGTTAAGAACGGAATTCCAATATCATTCCCTGCTATAACCATGCATAATAAAGAAGATTATAGTTTCTTCTATTTTTCAGGCGATTTTAGCGATAATCCAATTGGGATTACCTCTTCCTATTTTAAGGGTATAGGTTATTTTAAAAGTATGTTCTATAATGAAGATGACGAAGCAGAACGCGTTAGCTTTTTCTGGAAATATTACAGACCTCTTATAAATACAATTCTAGAAGATTATAGAGAAAAGTGATCTTTCTATTTGTTTGAGTATTTCGAGTAAATAGAATCGGGTATCATCTTTTTACCAAGCACTATTTCTGAATTTTTCATCTTGAATTTTTCAAAGGTGCCTATTAATTTGTTTTTTTGATTTAAATCATCACTTAGTTCTTCTCCCATATCCGAATTTAATTTATAAAGATCGGTTCCATTCAAATGAAATTCTCCCATTACAAAATCCTTAAGATCGGTTTTAGTCTGCATCAGCGGCACAAAATGTACGTTTTGGAACCCTCTAGTGGTATCTAGTCCCTGTCCTACCCAACTTGTGTATTTTGGCATTTGTATCTTATGATTGGTCTTTAAATAAGACAAGATGCTGGGAGCGATATTATTATGAGTGGAGATAGATGAAATTTCAGCAGTTCTTTTCAATAATGGTGAATATACAATTAAGGGTACATGATATCTATCTATTTTATTAATCATAGGGATTTCAGGAATTCTGTGATCTCCCGTAATTAGGAAAATAGTATTTTTATAATCTGCTCTCTTTTTATATTCAGCAAAGAAATTCTTCAAAGCATCATCTGCATATAAAATACTTTGATATTGGTCTTTATAATTTCTATGATTATTCTTCTCTTCATTATTAAATTTTAATACATCCATTCTTTGCTCGAATAGCTTGTTGTATTTTTCGGTCTCATTAATTAAAAATGGACTGTGAGTAGTTACGGTTAAAAGCAAACTTAATTGTGGCTTTTCAGCGTTTTCATCCCTTGAATTTAAGAAATACCTAAACAGCTCCTTATCATTATACCCCCATGAAAACCCATTATTTATCGGCAATTTCTTATACCCTTGAGGAAAAGTCTTTTCGTCCCTCAATTCATCAATGTTATTGTTATTTAGATACATAGCCATGTTATCGAACTTTGCATCACCTCCATAATAAAATGAGGTATTATATCCGTTGGATTTTAAAATATTAAGCAACGATAATTGTTCTGGCATTTTATTACCCATACTTAGAAACCCGTTTTCAGCAAAAGGAAGCGAACCTAATATGGAAGGTAATACAGTAAAAGTTCTTCCTCCTTGGCTTAAGAAATTTTTCCAATACATACTATCCTCTGTTAGCTCTGATAAAAATGGAGTGAAATTACCTAGGTAAGCACCATCATTGGTAAATGCTCTCCCTAATCCTTCCACCAATATGATCACCACATTTGGAGGTGTTTCTTGAGGAGTAAAAAATGGAGTTAATACATCTGTAGTAACTTCATCATGTAAAAAGGGATAATTCTCTTCATCTATAAAATTAAAAACAATTCCCTCGCTAAAATTATTAAAGAAATCTCCTAGATAATTATCAGCATAAATATCTGTTTCAAAAACAACTGGATTGTAATAAGAGTAAGCACTACTATAAAAATGATCGGATTTATTAGTAACTAAATTATTAGCATACTCAGAATCTAAGTTGATCTTATTTGCGGCCTTAAATCCACTAAAGGACATAAACAATAAGGAAATTAGTGGCAAGCCTAAAGCGATATAAAAACCAGGTCTAAACTTTTTTGTAAAGAAGTGACTAGAAACTACTACAATGCTTATAAGAACCAAAAAAGTTATAACTGAAATTAAATTTAATCCGCCTGAAGACCCTACAGTTTGTTTAATATCTTCTATACTGTAACCAAAAAGATCCGCACCCAGCATTACCAATGCAGCATTAAAATAATTTATAAGCAAAATTTGGATGACAAAAAACATAATCATTAACACCTTAAAAGTAACTTTAGCTAGTTTTGGGGAGAGTAAAAAGATAGGCACATAAATAATATAAATTATAAGCACCCATTTTAACCAAAAAAGCAGGTCTAAATATCCACTCCACAACATTAGAATTAAAAATCCACTTGGTAAATTATTGGTAAAAGCATTTATACTTAATTCTGCAATGCTAAATACAAACATTAACCACAGCCATATTAAGGAGAAACTTGCAAAGGTTCTTGTAGCATCTATCAATCGTTCCTTCAATGAAATTCTTTGTATGTTTTTAGCCATTGTGTTAATGTTAAAAAATATGATTTGAGATACGCAGTATTTTTAAACTTCATCAAAAATAGAATTAATTTTCATTAGGTATCTATAGTTGCTATATATTCTAATAGTCTGAAAACGGGATACAAATGTTTGAGAAATTTAAATTGCTTCATTTATCATTATATTCTAATTGACCACTATTATTTCATAAAAGTGAACATTCAAACATTTTTTCTGTTTTTAATAGATAAAATAAAACAAGTTTATAATCAGATTTTCAGTAATTTAGTTTACTCCCCCTTCCCCAATCATTGACCATACATAACATTTATTAGGTTTAAACATTTCCCCAATTTTATTTAATCTAAATGAAATATGATAGGAAAAGCAACAAAAAAGAATTCTACTCGTGCAAATCAAATAGCCTTAATAGATATAATTTTCGGTAGTTTTCTAACAAGAATTACTAGCATATTTATTTCAAAAAACACTAATAAAAAGGGCAATCCTCACAACAGGGACTCAAAATTAAGTACGATTTCTGAAAGTAATCTCCAAGTTTTTTATATCCATTTAAGGAATTTCCGGAGTAATGATCCTTATAAATCAACGAACTACAATTGGATTTCGCTTTTTCAGGAAATGAAGCAATGGAGATCCTCTGTAAAAAATCCTTAAGAAGTTATCTATGGTTTTTCCGGTATTAATATGTCTGGGATGACTGGCTTGGAGCTATTAGAAAAAATTAAATCGAAATTTTGCGAAATTATGGTGAGTATAATCTCGGCCTTTGGGGATGGTGAAAATTATAAAAAAGCTTTAAACTTTGGGGCAAAACAATTTTTCCCAAACCTATCGATATTGAATCGTTAAAGCATGAGATAAGGCAAATACAAAATTATTTTAATAAGGTATATTTTTAATTACAAGACGACTTTACTGAAGTCGAGCTTCAGATGAAGCCTATTAATTAACTAAAATCTTCATTTTAAGACTGCTTTTTATAAATTATTTTTCCACGGTAATCTGTATATTAAGGTGAAAATATTTAGAATTATGTTTTTGTTCTTTGATAAAAAAACCAAGGAAAAGGTAATGTAATTAGGCATTTCAATCGTTTACTTTTAAATTGGCCATGGCCAATCTTCCAATTGAAGGTGAGCCCACAAATTACAATCTGTAGTGAATTAAAAATGTTTGTCATATTAAAATTAAAGCGTGCTTTTTTACTCCAGCGGGATTCAGCACCAATAAAAATCGTTTAGATTTTCACTCGTGAAATCTGGCTCAAAATCAGTAAAAATTATAAGTCATTCATCATCAACAGATAATTCTTCCAGAGGTGGTTCCTCAACAGATGGTTTATCATCTGGTGGTAATTCACTATCAATAGGTATTTCATTATCAATAGTTTCTAAATCATCACTTTTAATAATTTGTTTCCAGATTATTCTTTCTTAAAATTCTATCGGGGAATTATAATTTTCTTTTAGTAGCTTATCCCCTATAAGACCACACGTATTGGTATTAGCGCGAGTTTTAACTGGAATCCATGAGTTATTAAAAATTTTGAATTTTAAATAACTATATGTCCTTTAAATTTTAATAATATTGATAAACTACTTTATTGCTGCCGAATATTTTCTCGATAACTCTACCTTTAGTATCATATGCATAAGTGTAAGTTTCCTCTCTATCATAACCTGTTTCAGTAAGATATTTTGAATCCATAGAGATTGGAAATTGATGTTGTACACTTTGCCCTGGAATTATTTCTAATTCTAAAAACAAATTTCTATCCTCATTATAACCTTCAAAGTTGGTTACGAAATACAGTTTAAAAACTCCACTTCCGCTGTCATCCCCATATTGCTCAATCGTCTTTAAATTCCCATCCTCGAAATAGGAATAGATGATTTTTTCGCTATAAAAAAAGTCGAGGTTATTTTCGGTTTTTTGAATTAATTGCCCTTTTGTATTGTATTCATAAAATATTTTAGATCTTCCAGACCACATTCCGTTATATCTATCCGCCTCAACAATTCGTTCCTTATTCCAATAGAAGTTATAAACATCATGGCCATCCAATTTTATCAGTTTTCCTTCGGTATTATAATGGTAGATATCAGCAAATATTTCAGCACTAGACTCCGGGTAACTATAATTAACTTTAAGTAAATTTCCATCAGGTCTATAATAATATTGAGCCCAGTAATATAAATTACCATTTTCGTATTTTTTAATATTCTTGGGAAATCCTGGAATTTCTATAGCTCCATTATCGTTTAATAGTTCATTAGGTATATCTCTGTCCTGTAAATTTGGAGTTACGGTATCAGGATCAAAGATTTCGTTATCACTTGAACAGTTTATAAAAAGTAAAGAAACTGTCAGAAATAAAAAGTGTGTTATAATTGTTTTCATTTTAAATAAAATTTACTGTATAACTATTTAAATTTTTGAATGATCATTACCAGATTTGTGGTTGCGTGTTACTAATGATTACCGAGAGAACAAACAAAAACAACAATTTTATAGAGCGAGTCTTGTTAAGTATTTATTTCGTGCTTATTTCTTGATTTTCAAATTATTAGCTTGTAAAATATTATTAAATTTAATCCTTAACTCTATACGAAAATTTATTTATCGACAGAAGATGGACTAGTGTCGATAGAAACATCAAAAAGGTAGATAGAAATTTTTGTCGTGGTATGACTTAGGTCAATCTTAGAATTATATTAGATGAGATACTATATACTGAGAGCGCGAAAGATTATATAAAAATATTTACACAGGAAAAGATGCATTTATCCAGACAGATCATTTCATCTATCGAAGCTTTAATTATTAAAAATGAATTTATCCACATTCACAGATTTTTCATTGTTCCTACTAATAAGATTAAATTGTTTATTCATGAATTGGTCGAAATTGATAATAAGGAATTAGCATTAGGAAAGTTCTATTTAAATCATTTTTTAAATTTAATGGATTTAAAAACTGACCAATACCATAGACCTATTATACGGAATACCTTCCAAAGAATATAAAAAATCCTTTTCATACTCCTGGAACTCTATAAAAGGAAACTTTCCTATAAACTGATTATTCGATTCTCCAAAAGTGAATCAGAATACAATCTTGGCACACTTTGCAATAATCCATAAAATTAGATCTATGTTTAAGTTCAGGCAGACTAAAGTCAAATTTACTGTTCGAGCAATTAGCATAAAATAATAAGAGGTCACCGAAACGAACTCATTTTATAAGATTTCCCGTCAAATTTCTTGAGTGATCAAAAACTACAAAACATTGATCATGGTAAAATTAAAAAGTTTTTAGAGCCATTAGATAATGGTTTTGGTCGGGATGCCAGTCCTGAAGCTTCGGGAGAATCTGCGATATTCGATATTTTTTTAAATAAGAAAGCCCTGAACATTCGTTCAAGACTTTCTGTGGTCGGGGTGGCAGGATTCGAACCTGCGGCCTCCTGCTCCCAAAGCAGGCGCGATAACCGGGCTACGCTACACCCCGATGGTCATCTTTATAATAAACACCAAGTGCTTATCGTTATAGCGGCTGCAAATATAAGAATTACTTTTAATCCACCTATCGCCAACATGATTTAAATTAAAAATTTTTATCTTACATCAAATTATAAGGCATTAATAAAAGCTGTATCTTTTTCTAGCATTAAAAAGAACTATCTACTCATGAAATATAATCACTTATTTATCAATATTTTACTTCTAACTTTTACGGCTTGTGCCCAAAAAGATACTACTATTGAACCCAGCTCATATACTTATTCTTTTGAAACTGTTGTGGACGATCTTCAAATTCCTTGGGGAATGGCATTCCTTCCGGATGGAAGTATGCTAATCACAGAAAAAAGCGGAGAATTGATACACTTCAAGGATGGGGAAAAACAACTAGTGCAAGGCTTACCAGCGATTTACAACAGAGGTCAGGGTGGTTTACTGGATGTGGTATTGCACCCGAATTATGAGCAGAATGGCTGGATCTATTTTTCTTACGCCTCGGCGGAAGGTGATTCTAATGGCGGAAATACTGCTTTGGCAAGAGCTAAGCTTCAGGATGACCAATTAACTTCACTTGAAGTCCTTTATAAAGCTTCCCCAAACACTAACAAAGGACAACATTTTGGATCTAGGATCGCTTTTGATAAACAAGGGTATTTATATTTTTCCGCGGGAGAAAGAGGAGAACGTGATATTAATCCCCAAGACATCACCAGAGATAATGGAAAGATCTATAGGTTAAATGATGACGGAAGTATTCCGGCAGACAACCCATTCGTTAATGAACCAAATGCAAAAAAAGCCATTTTTAGTTATGGACATAGGAATCCGCAGGGACTTATTTTAAATCCTAATACAGGCGAGATCTGGGAACATGAACACGGACCAATGGGCGGAGACGAAATTAACATCATAAAAAAAGGCGCTAATTATGGGTGGCCGGTAGTAACTTATGGCCAGAACTACAGTGGAACCTCCATTACTTCAGAAACTAATAGATCAGGAATAGAAAACCCTATCTATTACTGGATCCCTTCAATTGCTCCAAGTGGAATGTTGTATGTAACTTCAGATAAATATCCCCATTTAAAAAATAATTTGTTAATTGGTTCTCTTAAATTCCAATATCTAGAACTAGACATTCTTGAAGGCGAAAAAGTGGTGAAAAGGGAACGACTGCTAGATGGAATTGGAAGAGTGCGAGATGTAAGACAGGGGCCAGATGGGTTTATTTATGTAGCTGTAGAAGGTCTTGGAATAGTAAAATTAATAGCCACCGAAACTAAAATATAATTTATGAAACTACTGCCTATATTATTTACTGCAAGCCTTTTTGTGGCTTGCAATTCAGAAAAAAAGAAAGATGAATCTTCATTAAACTCAGAAGAAATTAGCATTTCTGATTCTTCCACGCAAGAGAAAGTTTCAGAAAGCTATAAAAGAGGAGAAGAAGTGTTCTCAAATTTTTGTGTGACCTGCCATTTACCAAGTGGAAAAGGTATCCCCGGAAATTTTCCACCTCTAGCGGGATCAGATTGGTTAACCGATAAAAGAACTGAAAGCCTTAAAGCTATAAAATATGGACTATCCGGACCTATAGTGGTGAATGGTGAAAACTACAATAATGCTATGACCGCTCAAGGATTAAGTGATCAAGAAGTAGCAGATGTGATGAATTATATTTCCAATACTTGGGGAAATTCATCTAAAAAAGAAGTGACAGAGGAAGATGTGAAAGCCATCACCAAATAAGACTTTAAACTATACTTTTTAAAATTGCATTAGGGCAAATCTAATATTCAATAAAAATGAAGCACTTCTCCCCTATTTCAAACTAATAATTAACTTTGCCAAAAAAAAAGAAGATGCTTATTATTGGAATAGCCGGTGGTACCGGTAGCGGAAAAACCACGGTTGTTAGTCAGATAATAGATGAATTAAAGAATGAAGATGTAGCCGTTATTTCTCAGGATTCTTATTATCAAGACACTAGTCATTTATCTTTGGAAGAACGTGTTAAGATAAATTTTGATCACCCAAAATCTATCGATTTTGATCTTCTTGTTTCTCATCTAAAAGAACTTAAAAGCGGGAATTCTATCGAAGAACCTGTCTATTCTTTTAAAGAACATAATAGAACAGGAGAAACGGTGACCATTCAGCCTAAAAAAGTGATCATTGTAGAGGGTATTCTTATACTTACCCATGCAGATATTCGCGATATGTTCGATATAAAGATCTATGTACATGCAGATAGTGATGAGCGTTTAATTAGAAGATTGAAACGGGATATTAACGATCGCGGTCGTGATCTGGATGAAGTACTTTGGCGTTACCAAACTACTTTAAAACCTATGCATCAGCAATTTATTGAACCTACAAAAGAATTTGCAGATATCATAATTCCAACCAATAGATATAACAATGTTGCTATAGATATCGTTCAAACAATCATCAAGGACAGATTGGCGTAATTTTGTATCTTTAAAACTTATGAAATTAAAACAGCTCCGCAGAAAAAAATGGTTCAAGTTCATCAGTAACAAATATGTGCTGATTTTGCTAATTTTTGGGGGCTGGATGCTTTTTTTAGACGGAAACTCCTGGCTTATCCATCGAGAGTTAAATGAAGAGGTAAATAAGTTAAAGGTAAATAAAGAATACTACCAAAAGGAGATCAATAAGGACAAAACAACCATAGAAAAACTTAATGATTCCTTTGAATTAGAAAGCTACGCTAGGCAGCATTATTACATGAAAAGATCCGATGAAGATATTTTTATCATTCATTATGACACCGTAGATTAAGCCACTGCTGATTTCACTAATCATATATTAAAATAGTTATTATGAGTCACACCTTATCCAACGAATTCCATGAAGTTTCTGCCAAAGAATGGAAGCAGAAAATTCAATTCGATTTGAAAGGAGCAGATTATAATGAAACACTTATTTTTCATAGCAAAGATGGGATTTCGATAAAACCCTTTTATAATGCCGAAGATATTAAAGATCCAATCGCTATATCAAATCCAACTTCATGGAATGTGTGCGAGAAAATTTATGTTGCTTCAGATATTAAAAGCCATAAAAAAGCACTGGAAGTATTAAAAAAAGGAGCTGAAAGTTTATGGTTTGTTATTTCTTCTGAAAATACCGATTATAATATTCTATTTAAAGATATCGAGCTTAGCGCTACTCCTATTTATATTTCATTTGAATTTCTTTCTGAGGAATTCCTTTCTTCCTTAATAACATTTTTAGCAGGAAAGGATCACAAAATAAGTTTACAAATAGATATTATCGGAAATTTAGCACGTTCCGGAAACTGGTATCATGACCTGAAAAAGGATAATGAGATCTTGAACAAAATAGTTGCTAAAGCTGAAGGTTTTACATCTCTAATTAGCGTTGATGGTACCTTGTATCAAAATGCAGGAGCGACCATCCCACAAGAATTGGCCTATATGCTAGCACATACCAATGAATATTTGAATCATTTTGATAATGACGAGAATATTAAAGCTAAAACTAAGCTTCAATTTTTAACTGCTACAGGATCAAATTACTTTTTCGAGATCGCAAAGCTGAAAGCGCTTAGATTGTTATTTTCAAGTCTAGCTTCAGAATATAAGCTTTCCGAAAAATGCAGCATTTTAGCACAGCCTTCAAAAAGAGATAAAACTTTATACGATTATAATGTGAATCTACTGAGAACCACTACGCAAAGTATGAGTGCGGTTCTTGGGGGTGCAGACGAAGTTTATAATTCTCCTTACGATGCCATTTACCATAAGAACAATGAGTTTGGAGACAGGATTGCCCGCAATCAATTATTAGTACTGAAAAATGAAAGTTATTTCGATAAAGTTTCCAATGCCTCAGATGGGGCTTATTATATTGAAACACTTACTCAGCAATTTGCAGAAAAAGCTTTAGAGATCTTTAAAGAGATAGAAAATGGCGGCGGATTTTTAAAGCAATTAAAAGAAGGCATTATTCAACGAAAGATCGTTGAAAGTGCTAACAAAGAACAGGAACTTTTTGATTCTGGAAAGATCACCCTTATTGGAACCAACAAATTCCAGAATCCAGATGATAGAATGGCTAACGATTTGGAATTATATCCTTTCCTTAAAATGAATCCGAGAAAAACTTTGCTTCAGCCAATATTAGAAAAACGCCTTTCAGAAAGATCGGAGCAGGAAAGATTGAAAACAGAAAAATAATTGTGCTTATTTATAACTTAGCGGCAAAGTGCCCGGTTATAATAAGAAATAGATATAAAAAATTAAGCATCCCGATAATTATCGGGTCCATAATAAAACCCTCAATGAGGGAAGCATAAAAACAATGTCTAGAAAAAATCTTCAACATATAAAACTTAAAAAAGAGATTTCTCCAAGTTCTTCGAATACCAATTCGGATAGCACTTTTATGACAGCAGAAGATATACCGCTTAAAAAAGTGTATTTAAAAAGTGATATTGAAGAAGCAGAACATTTAAATTTTGCTGCGGGAATCGCGCCTTATTTACGAGGCCCTTATAGCACCATGTATGTGAGAAGACCTTGGACAATACGGCAATATGCCGGTTTTTCTACTGCGGAAGAAAGCAATGCATTTTATAGAAGGAATTTAGCAGGCGGCCAAAAAGGTCTATCTGTAGCTTTTGATCTACCAACACATAGAGGATATGATAGTGATCATGAACGTGTGGTAGGAGATGTTGGAAAAGCAGGAGTTGCCATAGATTCGGTTGAAGATATGAAGATCCTTTTCGATCAGATCCCACTAGATAAAATGTCGGTTTCTATGACCATGAATGGAGCTGTACTTCCAATTATGGCATTTTATATAGTTGCTGCCGAAGAACAAGGTGTAGATCTTTCTTTATTATCTGGAACTATTCAGAATGATATTTTAAAGGAATTTATGGTGCGTAATACGTACATCTACCCTCCTACACCATCTATGAGAATAATATCTGACATCTTTGAATATACATCCGCGAAGATGCCGAAATTCAATAGTATAAGTATTTCAGGATATCATATGCAAGAAGCGGGAGCAACTTGCGATATTGAATTAGCATACACCCTCGCTGATGGTTTGGAATATATTAGAAAAGGATTAGAAGCCGGAATGGACATAGATAGTTTTGCACCAAGACTTTCTTTTTTCTGGGCAATTGGAATGAACCATTTTATGGAGATCGCCAAAATGAGAGCTGCAAGAATGCTTTGGGCCAAATTGGTTAAACAATTCAACCCGAAAAGCGAAAAATCTTTAGCTTTAAGAACACATTGCCAAACCAGTGGTTGGAGTTTAACAGAGCAAGATCCTTTTAATAATGTTGCCAGAACCTGTATAGAAGCAGCAGCAGCAGCCTTTGGTGGCACACAATCTTTACATACCAATGCTTTAGACGAAGCAATCGCATTACCAACAGACTTTTCCGCAAGAATTGCCAGAAACACTCAATTATATCTTCAACAAGAAACCAATATCACCAAAACAGTAGATCCTTGGGCGGGAAGTTACTATGTTGAAAGCTTAACACATGAAATTGCCCAAAAAGCCTGGAAACTTATTGAGGAAGTAGAAGAATTAGGCGGAATGACCAAGGCGATTGAAGCTGGAATTCCTAAGTTACGCATTGAAGAAGCTGCGGCTAATAAGCAAGCAAGGATAGATAGTGAGACGGATATCATAGTTGGTAACAACAAATATCGCTTAGAAAAAGAAGATCCCTTGGTTACTTTAGAAGTAGATAATCAAACAGTTAGATTACAACAACTGGAAAGATTAAAGCAAATAAAAGAAAGCAGAGATCAAGGGAAAGTGACCTCTGCATTAAAAGCATTAACCAAAGCTGCTAAGAACAAGGATGGTAACTTGTTGGAATTAGCGGTATCTGCGGCTCGAGAAAGAGCTACCTTGGGAGAGATAAGCGATGCTTTGGAGGAAGTGTATGGAAGATATAAAGCGAAAATTCAAACCTTTAGTGGCGTATATTCAAAACAAATGAAAGACAACGTATCCTTTATTAAAGCTAGAGAGTTAGCCGATAAATTTGCGGAACAAGATGGAAGACGTCCTCGAATAATGATCGCAAAAATGGGTCAGGATGGACATGATCGTGGAGCAAAAGTAGTTGCCACTGGATATGCCGATCTTGGTTTTGATGTAGATATTGGGCCGTTATTCCAAACTCCTGCCGAAGCTGCAAAACAGGCTATGGAAAATGATGTTCATATCTTAGGAGTATCATCACTGGCTGCAGGACATAAAACCTTAGTACCACAAGTAATTGAAGAATTAAAAAAGCATGGCAGAGAAGATATTATGGTAATTGTAGGTGGAGTAATTCCATCCCAAGATTATCAATTCTTATTCGATGCCGGTGCAGTTGCTGTTTTTGGTCCTGGAACCAAAATTAGCGAAGCTGCTATTCAGCTTTTAGAAATATTAATAGACTAAATAACCAAAAAGTATGCAGTCAAAGTTCCCAGTAAGCAGATTTAAATAAGATCTATTGTGAAGGCACTACCAGCTGAATACTAAATACTGAAAAACATGGATTATACTAAAAAAATGCTTCGTGATGATGCCTTGAAAGGGAAAACGATCGTTGTTACCGGTGGTGGTAGCGGACTTGGAAAAGCGATGACCAGATATTTTCTTGAATTGGGAGCCAATGTAGCCATTACTTCTAGAAACTTAGAAAAACTGGAGAATACCGCTATGGAATTAGAAGCAGAAACTGGTGGTACTTGTTTGCCCTTACAATGTGATGTTCGTCATTATGACCAAGTTGAAGCTATGTTGGAAGCAACGGTGGCTAAATTTGGTAAAGTAGATTCATTATTGAACAACGCAGCTGGAAACTTTATCTCTCCTACCGAGCGATTAAGTGCAAATGCTTTTGATACTATAATAGATATCGTTCTAAAAGGAAGTAAGAACTGTACCCTTGCTTTTGGAAAACATTGGATAGATAAAAAAGAAGTAGATAAAACTATTTTGAACATCGTGACTACCTATGCCTGGACAGGTTCTGCATACGTAGTTCCTAGCGCAACGGCAAAAGCAGGAGTTTTAGCAATGACTAGGTCGCTAGCTGTAGAATGGGCAAAATATGGAATTAGATCTAATGCTATTGCACCAGGACCGTTTCCTACTAAAGGAGCATGGGACAGATTATTACCTGGCGATTTAAAAGAGAAGTTCGATCTTGCTAAAAAAGTTCCTTTAAAAAGAGTTGGAGAACACCAGGAACTGGCAAATTTAGCTGCGTATCTAGTGTCCGATTTTTCTGCTTATGTCAACGGTGAAGTGATCACCATCGATGGTGGGGAATGGCTCAAAGGAGCTGGACAATTCAATTTATTGGAAGCAATTCCAGAAGAAATGTGGGATCAGTTGGAAGCTATGATTCGATCTAAAAAAACTAATTCTTAACAATTAATAAAATAGAAGCTGTTAACAAAATCATTTTATTAAGCTATAATAAATTGTATTTTTACCTTCTAAAACAGAATACAATTAATGGGGAAAATCATTGCTATTGCAAATCAAAAAGGAGGTGTTGGTAAAACTACTACATCTGTAAATTTAGCGGCTTCCTTAGGAGTTCTGGAAAAAAAGGTATTACTTATAGATGCAGATCCTCAAGCCAATGCAACCTCTGGTTTAGGGATAGATGTAGAAGCTGTAGAATTTGGAACTTATCAACTTTTAGAACATTCTTGCAAGGCAGAACAAGCCATAATAAAGACTAGTTCTCCAAATCTAGATATTATCCCTTCTCATATAGATCTTGTAGCCATCGAAATAGAATTGGTGGATCAGGACGAGCGAGAATACATGCTTAAAAAAGCCATTACCCACTTAAAAGACAGTTACGATTATATCCTGATAGATTGTGCGCCTTCTTTAGGCTTACTAACTCTAAATGCCTTAACGGCTTCAGATTCTGTGATCATTCCGATTCAATGTGAATATTTTGCACTTGAAGGTCTTGGAAAGCTTTTGAATACCATTAAAAGTGTACAAAAGATCCATAATGATAAGTTAGATATTGAAGGGCTTTTATTAACCATGTACGATTCCAGATTGCGACTCTCCAATCAAGTGGTAGAAGAAGTTCAGAAGCATTTTAACGAAATGGTTTTTACCACAATCATTCAGAGAAATGTACGTTTAAGTGAAGCCCCTAGTTATGGGGAAAGCATTATAAATTATGATGCTGCCAGTAAAGGAGCCAGTAACTATTTAAGTCTGGCACATGAAATAATTAAGAAAAATAGTTAAACGATGGCGAAAGCTACCAAAAAGCAAGCATTAGGTCGCGGTCTTTCAGCCCTTCTGAAAGATCCCGATCATGATATAAAATCTGCTGAAGATAAAAATGCCGATAAACTTGTAGGTCATATAGTTGAATTAGAACTTACTTCTATTGAAGTAAATCCATTTCAGCCAAGAACAAGTTTTAATGAAGAATCATTACGGGAACTGGCAACTTCCATTAGAGAACTAGGAGTTATTCAGCCAATTACGGTTCGAAAACTTGATTTCAATAAATTTCAATTAGTTTCTGGAGAACGAAGATTTAGAGCCTCCAAACTTATTGGTTTAGAGACAATTCCTGCTTATATACGTATCGCAAACGATCAGGAGTCATTGGAAATGGCCTTGGTAGAGAATATACAACGTCAGGATTTAGATCCTATTGAGATCTCACTTTCTTACCAGAGATTGATAGACGAGATTAACTTAACTCAGGAACAATTAAGCGATCGAGTAGGAAAAAATAGATCTACCATTGCAAATTATCTAAGATTACTTAAACTAGATCCAATCATTCAAACAGGAATGAGAGATGGTTTTTTATCTATGGGGCATGGGAGAGCCATTATCAATATCGAAGATCCACAAGTTCAGTTGGATATTTACGAGAAGATCCTGGAGCGTTCTTTATCTGTTAGAGATACCGAGAAATTGGTTCGCGAATTAGCGGGCGGAGAACCTAAAAAAACTGCTTCAAAAAGCCCTAATCTTTCTCAAGAACACAAAAAAAGGATCAAAGAATTCTCTGAATATCTCGGAGCTAAGGTAGATATCAAGATCGCTTCAAAAGGGAAAGGAAAGCTTATCATTCCGTTTACTTCAGAAGAAGATTTTAATAGAATAAAAAAAATGATCCAGGGTGAATCTTAAGTATCTATTAACTGTTTTTGTCCTTCTTATGGCTACTACATTGGTAGTGGCTCAAAAAGACACATTACAGATTAAAAATAATCAAGATACTATTGTAGAAACCCAAAAAAATTATAAAGAATACAATCCATTGGCACCAGCAAAAGCTGCGTTTTACTCGGCAATTTTGCCGGGATTAGGACAAGCTTACAATGGAAAATATTGGAAGATCCCAATTGCCTATGCCGGCCTTGGTGTAGGAATTTATTTTTATCTGGACAACGACAAGCAGTATGATAGATATCGCAATGCTTATAAGAGCAGACTTGCCGGTTCTAAAGATGATGAATTTTATGTAGATACAAATAATCCAAGAGTTTCTACTGATGGCTTAATAAGAGCTCAAAAATTCTATCAGCGAAATAAGGAAGTTTCTTTATTGGTTACTGCCGGAATTTATATTTTGAATATTATAGATGCCAACGTAGATGCACATTTACAACAATTTAACGTGAATGAGGATCTCAGTTTTAAGCCTGCAGTTAATTATGATGACTTTTCAGGAAAAACGCGTTATGGGTTGTCTTTAAATTATAACTTTTAATTATGAAGATCGCACTTTTAGGTTATGGAAAAATGGGAAAAACTATCGAACGCCTGGCGAAAGAGCGTGGCCATAGTATTTCACATAAAATAACCGCAGATATTGAGATCACCGATCTTTCTGATGCTGATGTTGCTATAGATTTTAGTGTACCTACAGCTGCTTTTAATAATATAAAAACATGTTTTCAAAATAAACTTCCTGTAGTTTCTGGAACCACCGGTTGGTTGGATAAATATGAACATGCAGTAAAACTTTGTGAAGCAGAAAATGCAGCTTTTTTATATGCTTCCAATTTTAGTGTTGGTGTGAATCTATTTTTTGAGCTGAATGAGAAACTGGCTAAAATGATGGATCATTTTCAGAACTACTCCGTAGGAATTGAAGAAATTCATCACCTTCAAAAATTAGACGCTCCCAGCGGGACTGCAATAAGTTTAGCCCAGCAAATTATTGGAAATTCCAGAAAAAAAGGCTGGCAGTTGGATCATGCAGAGGAGAATGAAATTCCTATTACAGCGAAAAGAGAAGATAATGTTCCTGGAACTCATACAGTTTCATATAATTCAGAAATAGATTCCATAGAAATTAAACACACTGCACATTCTCGAGAAGGATTTGCATTGGGCGCTATTATTGCCGCAGAATGGATTGTAAACAAAAAAGGAGTCTTCTCTATGAGGGATGTACTTCAAGATTTGACCTAATAAATGTAACGGTATACTTTTATAGTATACTTATACCCTAAACATACAATATATGACTATTACGCAGTGGTTCTTGTTTTTCTTGATAATTCAGGTTATTCATTTCTTTGGAACTTGGAAATTATATGTAAAAGCAGGACGGCAAGCCTGGGAGGCTGCAATTCCAGTTTACAATGCTGTAGTTTTAATGAAGATCATTCACAGACCATGGTGGTGGACCATCCTTCTTTTTATTCCAATTGTAAACTTGATCATGTTTCCAGTAATTTGGGTAGAAACGATTAGAAGCTTTGGTAAAAATAGCTTAATAGACACCATTTTAGTAGTAGTTACTCTAGGATTTTATATCTATTATGTAAATTACATGGCAGATGTAACTTATATCCAGGATAGAAGTTTACACCCTAGAACTGCAGCTGGAGAATGGATAAGCTCTATTCTGTTTGCCGTAATAGCAGCAACGATAGTACATACTTATATTATTCAGCCGTTCACAATTCCTACATCTTCTCTCGAAAAAACCTTATTAGTAGGAGATTTTCTCTTTGTTAGTAAATTTAATTATGGGGCAAGAACCCCTTTAACGGCAGTGGCATTTCCAATGGTTCATGATACGATTCCTGTAATTAATACCAAATCCTATTTAGAATTTCCACAGATCCCATATTTCAGATTTCCTGGTTTTGAGGATATAGAACGCTCAGATATTGTGGTTTTTAATTGGCCAGTAGATACCATGAGGTATATGACCCATACGGATAAATATTACTATAAACCAATAGATAAAAAAACGAATTATGTAAAGCGTGCCGTGGGTGTGCCAGGAGATTCCTTGAGCATAAAAGATGGGAAAGTTTATATTAATTCTCAACCTTTAAAATTACCTGGAAGAGCCAAACTTCAGTATAACTATATAGGAACTTCCAAAGGAAAAGCATTTGACCCTTACTATTTATATGAACGTTATGATATAACAGATCCTTATAGATACGATCAAGGTTCAAATAGATTTGTTATCAATCTTACTGAAGAATCTTATGAGAAATTTAAAAATCATCCTAATGTAGCAACTTTAGAACGCGTAAATGATTCAGCAGAAAATAGAGACACCAGATTATTCCCAAATTCCGAAAGTTTAAATTGGAATCAGGATAACATGGGGCCAATTTTTATTCCGAAGAAAGGAGCTAACACAAAGTTAACTTTAGAAACGTTGCCTTTATATAAAAGACTTATTGAGGTTTATGAAGGTTCCGAGTTAGGAATTAATAACAAGTTAAGCGTAAATGGAACTCAGGTACTACTAAACGGCAGACCTGTTGACACTTATACCTTCAAGCTGAATTACTACTGGATGATGGGAGATAATCGCCACAACAGTCTGGATAGCCGTTATTTTGGATATGTTCCAGAGAATCATGTGGTTGGTAAACCAATCTTTGTTTGGTTTAGTTGGGATACCAATGGGCAAGGAATTATGAATAAGATTAGATGGGAACGTTTATTTACTACAGTGGCAGGAGAAAATGAACCAACCTCCTACTTGCCTTATTTCTTGATCGCACTTTTAGGATTATTTGGATACAATTTCTTTAAAGGCAAGAAAAAGGATTCATAGTCCGTATTAATTTTTTTCTGATGAACGAAGTTCTAATTAGTCTTCCTTATTTTGGTCCTATCACGCAGTTTGCAGCAATTGTAAATGCAGATAAGGTTTGGATAGAACAGGAAGACAATTATCAAAAACAAACCTACCGTAATCGCATGTATATCTATGGCGCGAACGGTAAGTTAAGTTTAAACATTCCCATTAAACATCTGCCTAAAACCAAGGTTAAAGTGCATCAGAAATATACTGTAGTGCGGATAGACAACGAGGAAAAATGGCAGAAAGTCCATTGGAAATCATTGAAGACAGCCTATCAAACTTCTCCCTTCTTCGAATTTTATGAAGATGAACTCGCTCCTCTTTTCAAATCGGAGTACGAATTTTTGTACGAGTTCAATTTTGCGTGTTTTGAAACCTTAATAGAATGCCTCCAGATGGAACTTAATTTTGAAAAAACATCAGTATATAATAAAGACCTAAAGAGCATTTTAGATCTTCGGGCCTTGAGCAACGCCAAGATAACCGCCAACATTTCAGAATATATTCAGGTGTTTCAGGAAAAACATGGCTTTCTTTCCAATTTGTGCATTTTGGATCTTCTGTTCAACGAGGGACCAAATAGTGTAGCGTATCTAAAGACTCTTAAGTAAACTTCTACCAATTTATGGTAGAAAATATGGGATAATGATCTGATAGTTTTATAGGAAAAACGTCGAAGCTTTCCACATTTAATCCTTGATCTATCATCATAAAATCTATTCTTAAAGGAAAGTAGCTCAGATTAAAGGTTTGTCCAAAGCCGGTTCCAACTTCTAAAAAAGCATCTTTAAATCGATCCCCTTTTACCAATTTATAGATGTATGAAAAGGCGGTATTATTAAAATCTCCCATAATAATAGTTTTATAAGGAGATTTCTCTACTTCAGCCATCATCATTTCCGCTTGTTTTTGCTGAAGTTTAAATCCATAACCTATTCTACCGAACAACTTTTTAGAATCTTCTTTCTTAAGATCGTCTATTCCAGGTTTAATATTTAACGACTGGAAGTGGACATTAAAAACACGTAAGGTATCTTCATCCTTTATTATATCAACAAAAATGGCATTGTTGTTCCCATCTTCGGGAAAGTCTACAGAATAGCTTTTTATTATGGGGTATTTAGAAAAGATCGCCGATCCAAATTCCGATCCCCCATCTTTCAACTTAATATAATGGTAAGGATAAGTCTTTACCATTCCCGCGACTCCCACAAAATGCTCCTGAGTGGCAACTATATCTGGATCTTTTTCTGAAATAAAGCTGGTAATTTTCTCAGGTATCTTATCATCATCTACCCATTTATAGGCATTGAACATCCTAACATTATATGTCATTAGCGATAAACTATGAGTTCCTTTAATTTCAGGATCACTCGAGAACTGGATCCAAGAAAGCACATAATTAAAACCTAATACAAGAACAATAAAGGAAAGTAGCAATTGCTTTTTTAAGCGTAATGCCCAAAACAATAAAAAGATAAAATTGCATAATATAAGCAAGGGAACGCCTAAACTAAGCACAGACAAAAGTGGAAAAGTTTTGGGCGGCACATATGGCAAGAGATAGGAAAGCAAAAGGGCAAACGCCATTATACAATTAAGTATAAATATAAATTTATCCAGCAGGCTTAACTTTTTCATTTAATTATCCTTACCAGCTTGGAATAAAAAATCTTTCTCTTGCTTGGTTAAACTATCATAACCACTGGTGCTAATTTTATCCAAAATAGCATCGATCTTTTGTTGCTTTTCATCTTTATTGATTGAGGCAACATTTGTTTTAAAAGGACTGGAACCGGTTTTTTTATAAACAGTCTTCATTGTAGGCTTTGCCTTTTGAGTATTATTAAATAGATTAAAAAATCCATTCATAAAATTCTCAAAACCACTGGCAATATCATTCCCCTTGGATAATTGTTTGGTATACATATATCCAAACAATGCGCCCCCTAAATGTGCAAAATGCCCACCAGCATTTCCAAACGGGATCTGGATAATATCTATAACCACCAAAAAGGCAGCGATATACCAGAATTTTATAGAGCCAATAAACATTAATCGAATACGCATTTCTGGCACTTTGGTAGCAACTCCTACCAAGACAGCCATCACTCCGGCAGAGGCACCCACTAAATAGGAATTGCCAGTAGCTGCAAATGCAGGAAATAAGTTATAGCTTAACATATAAACCAAAGCCCCTATAATTACTCCTAAGAAATAGAAGGTCAGTAATTTTTTTGAAGAAAAATACGTAAGAAAATAGATCCCAGCATAATATAGAATGAGCATATTAGAAAGAATATGCCAGATACCAGAGTGTAAGAAGGAATAGGTGATAATAGACCATGGTTTAAAGATATATTCTCCTATTTCTTTAGGGAATACTAACCATTCTGTAATAAAATCTGAAGGCAGATTAAATAAGAAAGCAATGGTTTTAAAAATAAAAAAAAATATGAAAACAGCCACATTAACAGCTATCAGTTTTTCTACTACTGATGCCGTTTGCATTTTAAACTTTAATTTATCTAAAGGTTTCATTAGTCCCACCTGTTTTGTTCAAACTGATTCTTTTTCCAATACCACATCATTATAAACCCAAATAGTGCGCCTCCAACGTGGGCAAAATGAGCTATCCCTCCACCAAATAAGGAGTATCCGGTAACGCCAGAAAATAGATCGATCGCAATTAAAATTGGGATAAATATTTTCGCCTTAATAGGGACGGGAACGAATAGTAAAAATAATTCAACATTTGGAAATAACATACCAAAAGCAACTAAAACTCCATAAATTGCTCCAGATGCTCCAACTGCTGGAGTATTATACGCCGTAAACATAACTTCTAAAGTGTCTTTAGAAACCGAGCCCAAAATAGAAGTATTATACTGCCCTGTTTCCAATAATTGCTGAATGTTCTCAGGGTTCATCCCTGCTTCTAATAAAGCATTGTATCCAGATTCAACATGATAATAGTTAACTAAAGAGTGAATTATTGCAGCTCCAATTCCGCAGGAAAAGTAAAAGAATATAAATTTATTCTTTCCTAACATTTGTTCTATAGGACTTCCAAATGCCCATAAAGCATACATATTAAACAGGATATGCATAAAACTACCATGCATGAACATATGCGTAACGATCTGCCAGATCCCGAAATTATCATTCTGAAAGAACCATAGGGAAAATAATTGGTAAATGCGATCTCCAACAAGCATAGTTCCTGCAAAGAAGATCACATTTATTATAATAAGTACTTTAATAGTATCGGTAATTCTTCCCATTTACATGAATTTTTTTTCCAGTTCTTCCACTGGCAAGGTAATAAATACAGGCTTGTTAAACGGAGTTAGGCTTGGCTCTTTACAAGCAAATAATCCATTTACAATATGCTGCTGTTCTATGTTGTTTAATAAGCTGCCAGATTTAACTGCCATGCTTTTTGCTAAAGATTTTGCTAGTAGATCTGTATGAGAAAAATTATTTTCCGGCACTTCATTTTGAAAGTCGGCGAGCAATTGCTCCAGTAACATTTCAACTTCACTTTCTGAAATTGAAGTAGGAATTCCAATAATCTCTGCGTAACTGGAGGTGATCTCAGAAAATATAAATCCTGTTTGTTCCAGCGAATCTTTGATGCCTTTTAGCAATTCTATTTCTTGACCGTTGAACTGAAGTATCAAAGGAAACAACAATTGCTGACTTACTGCGGCAGAAACTGTTATGCTTTTTAGAAGTTCTTCGTAAAGAATTCTTGTATGTGCACGATGTTGATCTATCACCAACATTCCATTCTTAAGAGTGCTAATGATAAATTTTTTATTTAACTGAAAAGTAGAGCTTTGCGCCTCTTCTGTTCTTGTGGCACCAAATAAATTTCCAGTTACCTCTTCGCTTTCAAATTCTATCTGCCGAACATCTACATCTCCACCAATAGTTTCAGATTGTA
The DNA here is from genome assembly GCA_002364325.1 of Gillisia sp. UBA3175. GTDB lineage: Bacteria > Bacteroidota > Bacteroidia > Flavobacteriales > Flavobacteriaceae > Gillisia. The sequence goes on along the minus strand of DEXV01000003.1, from coordinate 607,107 downwards.
AACCTGTATATAAGCTTTCCCAACTGGAAGCTTCTTTTTTATAATTGCTTCTATATCCAGATGAATGCGAAGAATCACTTTGAAAGGGATTAAAATTTCTGTCCACTTCAACCTTTGGAGTAGAGGCCGATCTATTTAGATACTCGTAAGGAGTATCTAAATTAGGATCTCTTTCAAAATCTAAAACAGGAGCTACATTGAACTGACCTAAACTATGTTTTATGGCACTTCGTAAAATGGCATATAAAGCGTGTTCATCATCAAACTTTATTTCGGTCTTGGTTGGATGTATATTTATATCTATACTCTTAGGATCTACCTGAAGGTATAAAAAATAGGTAGGATACGCCTTTTCCTTAAGCAAACCTTCAAAGGCAGCACTTACAGCATGGTTTAAATACGGACTTTTAATAAACCGATCATTCACAAAAAAGAATTGTTCTCCGCGTGTTCGTTTAGCATATTCTGGTTTCCCCACGAATCCTGATATACTTAATATTTCGGTTTCTTCATTTACAGGTACTAATTTTTCATTGGTCTTACCACCTAGAATATTCGTGATTCGATGGCGATAGTTGGATGCTGGTAGATTGAATAACTCTCCTGAATTATGAAATAATGAAAACGAAATTGCTGGATGCGCCAAAGCTACGCGCTGAAATTCATCTATTATATGTCTAATTTCTACAGTGTCAGATTTTAAAAAATTTCGTCTTGCCGGAATATTATAAAAAAGATTCTTAACACTTATAGAAGATCCTTTTGCTGTTACACAAACCTCTTGAGATGTAACTTGGCTTCCTTCGATCTTTATACAGGTTCCAACTTCATCACCTTCTCGCCTGGTTTTTAGCTCTACATGAGCAATTGCTGCGATAGAGGCTAAGGCTTCCCCTCGAAATCCTTTTGTTTGTAATTGAAAAAGATCTTCAGCAGCCTTAATTTTAGAAGTAGCATGGCGTTCAAAGCTAAGTCTGGAATCTGTCACACTCATTCCAAGACCATCATCGATCACATTTATTAAGATCTTTCCTGCTTCTTTAATATAAACTTGAATATTGGATGCCTTTGCATCTATGGAATTTTCTAATAATTCTTTAATTACAGAGGCAGGTCTTTGTACTACTTCACCTGCAGCAATTTGATTAGCCACATGGTCTGGCAGTAGATGGATAACATCGTTCATTTAAAACTAGTTCGAAAAAATGGATAAGTCGAAGTCTATGATCCACAAGAAAATTATTATCAGGGCAAGGATGATCAGGATCACTCTCTTGTTGATCTCCCTGTTTCCTCTGTTTCTGCTTGCACTGCGGGCATCTGCCCATTGGGAACCAAAATCTATAGAGTTAGTGGTATTTTTATATTTTGCGAATTTTGAATCGAAGTCGTAAATGTTCCCTGCATCCTTGCCTTTATAATAACGAGGAGTGTAATTATAGCGTGTGTTCTTTCTGGATTTGTAGAGACTGATCTTCAAAATACTCGTTGTTTCTTAATATAATTTCAAATTTACTTAAAATGCGAGAGAATTGAAAGCTACTTTAAGTAAAATGAAAGGAACAAGAATAATGTCTAAGAATAGTGGAAATTAAAATTTCGCGTCTTTCCGCAATTGTGCCATTTTTATTGCAGTAATAGCAGCCTCAGAGCCTTTATTTCCATGCTTACCGCCAGAACGGTCTATGGCTTGTTGCATATTTTGATCTGTAAGCACACAAAATATTACAGGAATATCATTTAGAACATTTAGATCCTTTATCCCTTGAGATACCCCTTGGCATACAAAATCGAAATGTTTGGTCTCCCCTTCTATCACGCTTCCTATAGCTATAATTGCATCTAGCATATCATAGCTTTGTTGCATTTTTTTGCAACCATAAATTAGCTCGAAACTTCCAGGAACGTCCCAACGCACGATATTCTCGTTGATCACCCCATTCTCTTTCAGCGTATCAAAAGCCCCTTGAAATAAACCCTCTGTAATAGCTTCATTCCACTCTGCCACCACAATACCGAACCGGAAGTTCTTAGCTTCCGGCAACTTGCTCTTATCGTATTCACTAAGGTTCTTTCCTTGGGTTGCCATGAGAGATTTCTTAGTTCAATGCTTCCGCTCTTCCTAAATAGATAGCAACTTGACTTGCTTCCGGAGTATTTGCGAATTCATCATTAATTCTGTTCAAATATTCAACAGCTTTTTCTCCTTTTCCTAATTGGATAGCAGTAATAGCAGCTTTTAATAAAAATCTTGGTGTAGTTAATTCATTAGAACGCATAGTTGCAGCCTTCTCGTAATAATTTAAAGCTTCTTCCGGCTGGTTTAATTGTAAAAATGCATCACCAATTCCACCAGTAGCCAATGGAGCTAAGATCTCATCGTCACCATCAAAATCCTCTAAATGATCTATAGCTTCTTGATACTTGTTTGTATGTAAGTACGCAAAACCAGCATAGTATTGTGCTAAATTCCCAGCATTAGTGCTTCCATAGTTATCTATAATATCTAGGAAACCATATTTACCTTCGCCACCATTTAATGCCATATTGTAAAGAGAATCGCTCTCTGTACCTGTTCCGGCTAGTGCAGTATCAAAATATTGCTGAGCCTGAAACATTTCATTAGACGCTTCCAATTCCTTTGGCTCTTGAACAAAACGTTGCCATCCTAAATATCCTAAAACAACAACAGCTGCCAAACCAACGATAATATAGATCCATTTTTGATTAGAAGCCACCCATTCTTCTGTTTTACCAGCACCTTCGTCTAAGGTGTTAAATACTTCAGCAGTGGTAGATTCCTCCTCAATATGAGTTGCTTTTTCTTCTTTGGTTGATGGTTTAGACCCCTTTTTCTTGTACGTTGCCATAAAATTGGTTTAATGAGTGGCAAAAATAAAATTTTTATTCATATTTGAAAGGGAAATTATTTCTTATTTTTTAATACTTTCGACGCGATTCAATTACCTTTATCCAAATTAAATTAATAATTATTAAGCTGAATACCAGCATTTTATGTATTTAAAATCCCTTTCCCTCGTTAATTATAAAAATTTAGATTCCTCCAGTTTCGATTTCGATGCGAAAATAAATTGTTTCGTAGGTAGAAATGGCGTTGGAAAAACCAATATTTTGGATAGTATCTATCATTTATGCTTTGGGAAGAGTTATTTTAATCCTATTACAAGCCAAAATATAAATCATGAAGCAGATTTTTTCGTGATTGAAGGCACTTTGGAGAAGAATGAGCGGGATGAACATATTTTGTTAAGCGCCAAACGCGGCCAGAAAAAGGTAATTAAAAGGAACAATAAACCCTACGAGAAATTTAGCGAGCATATTGGGTTTATTCCTGCCGTGATGATCTCTCCTGGTGACCGTGATCTAATTATTGAAGGAAGCGATACCAGAAGAAAATTCATGGATGGGGTGATCTCCCAAAGTGATCAGCTTTATTTAAATTCTTTGATCTCTTACGGAAAGGTTCTTGCACAGAGAAATGCGTTGCTCAAATATTTTGCTGCAAATAACAAGTTTGATCGTGATACTCTGGAAATTTACAATTTGCAACTTTCAGAATATGGAAGCATACTTTTTAAGAAGCGCAAAGAATTTTTAAATGAATTTATCCCAATCTTTAATGAACGCTATTCTGAAATAGTAAATAACACCGAGCAGGTAAGTTTAGAATACAAGAGTAGACTCTTTGATAAGCCAATTGAAGCCTTGCTTGAGGAAAACCTTCAAAAAGATATGATCCTTCAATATACCAGTGTAGGCTTGCATAAAGATGATCTAAGCTTTGAAATAGATGGGCATCCTATAAAAAAATTCGGTTCTCAAGGTCAACAAAAATCATTTTTGATCGCCTTAAAATTAGCTCAATTCGATTTTATTAAAAAAGTTAGCAAAGTAAATCCTATCCTACTTCTGGATGATATTTTTGATAAGCTGGATGAACAGCGGGTAGCACATATAGTTGCGCTTGTTGCCAATAACCACCTTGGACAGATCTTTATAAGTGACACCCATGCAGAGAGGACAGAAAAAGTTGTTCAAGAAAGCAACCAATCTTTTAAAATATTTAAATTATGAAAAGACTAATAGTTTTAATGTTAATCTTATTCACGCTGAATGCATGTAAACAAGATCCTAAAGAGCAGGTAGCCAATTTAAATGGTTATTGGGAAATTGAGAAGGTAGAATTCACCAAAGACTCCATAAGAGATTTTAAGATAAATGAAATTGTAGAATATATAGAAATTAAAGATACTACCGGATTTAGAAGAAAAGTAAAGCCTCAATTTGGCGGAAAATATATTCCTGCCGGAGAACCTGAAAGAATTTCTGTAGAAGTAGTCAATGAAGAATTAGTTTTAAACTATTCTACTGAATTCAATAATTGGAAGGAAACAGTTGTCGATTCTAAAGAAGATGCGATAAGCTTAAAGAATGAGCGAGGAATTACTTATCATTATAAACGTTATAAGCCTTTAAAATTAGATTTAGATGAAGAAGAGAAATAATGAGAATATGAAGCTTAGTGATGCATTACAAAGTTTTGTATCTACTAATAAACTTCAAAACGGACTGGATAAAGTTAACGTGAGGGATGTGTGGAATGAACAAATGGGTCCTGGAATAGTAAAATATACCACCGCCATTAAATTGGATGGAAACACATTATACGTTCAATTAAGTTCTTCTGTACTTAGAGAAGAGCTAAGTTATGGAAAAGAAAAGATCGTGAAGATCCTAAATGAGGCATTAAGCAAAGAATTAATTACAAAACTGGTACTTAGATAAATTTCAAGGTCTGTTTTTAATTAAATGCTGAAACAAGTTTAGCATGATGAAAACTAATTGATCCAACAACCGCAAACAAACTGAAATAAAAAAAGCCGTTTCATTATTGAAACGGCTTTTTGCATATATCTAATTAGTAACTAGAATAATTCTCTTCCTGCAAAATGAAATGCAGCTTCAATTGCAGCATTTTCATCGCTATCACTTCCGTGAACTGCATTCTCTCCAATAGAAGCAGCATATTTCTTACGGATAGTTCCTTCTGCAGCTTCCGCAGGATTTGTAGCACCAATTAAAGTTCTAAAATCTTCAACAGCATTGTCTTTTTCTAAAACAGCAGCTACAATAGGACCTCTAGTCATATATTCTACCAATTCCCCAAAGAATGGACGTTCGTTATGCACTGCATAAAAAGTTTCAGCATCCTTGCGAGACATCTGAGTTAATTTCATAGCAACGATTATGAATCCTGAAGTATTGATAAGTTCAAGGATCGCTCCGATGTTCCCGTTCTCTACTGCATCGGGTTTAAGCATTGTAAAAGTTCTATTCTTAGCCATGTTATGGTTTTTAATTTTTTTGCAAAAGTAAGCATTTGAATACTTTATGCAAGATTATACTATTCTTTTATGATTATTATAGAAATTATCCCTCACAAATTATACTACCTTGTTCAATTTCATAGCATCAGCAGTAAAACGAGTTGCTATAGATAAGGTATTATTATTGATAGATCTAAAATCTAATAAAATATTAATTTTGCCTTTTATTATAAAAAGTAAAAATCGCTAATTTGAAATAATACCAGAATATAATGATTTTTAGAACCTCAAAACCTAAGTCTAGGCTAACAATTCGCTGTTTTTTATTAGTTATCTGTGTTTTACTGTTGTCATGTTCTAACGACGATTCTTCCGTCCAAAAAGAAGAACTGGAAGAAAATATTGGTCCACCAATTATTCCTATAGTGGCTTGTGAAAATGGGCTGGCAGGAATTTACCCATGCATGGATTATGATCTAATGTCCCATATAAGTCTATCTCAATTTTCCGCTACCTCTGGAAACGATTCTTGGGGATGGACAGATGCTAGCACTGGTAAAGAATATGTTATAATGGGACTAGATAATGGAACTGCATTTATAGATATTTCTGTCCCAACAGAACCCATTTATTTAGGAAAATTAGTTTCTGAAACACCTCCCGCTTTCCATAGGGATATCAAAGTATATCAAAATTTTGCATTTATCGTAAGTGAATCGGTAGGTCAGGGAATGCAGGTTTTTGACCTGTCAAGATTACGAAATATTACCAATGCTCCTACTACTTTTCAAGCAGATGCTACCTATAATGAATTTGAAAATGCGCATAACATTGTAATAAATGAGTCTTCCGGATTTGCTTATGTAGTTGGCTCTAACTCTTTTGGCGGAGGGCCGCATATAATTAATATTCAAAATCCATTAAATCCAACCTTCGCCGGTGGGTATGCCTTAGATGGATATAGTCATGATGCACAAGTAATAACCTATAATGGCCCTGATACAGATTATACCGGTAAAGAAATCTTTATTGGAAGTAATCAAACTGAAGTGGTTATTGTGGATATAACCGAAAAATCTGAACCCAAAAATATTTCGAAATTCGCTTATGAGAATGTTGGATATACCCACCAAGGATGGTTAACGGAGGATATGAAATACTTTTTAGTTGGAGACGAATTCGATGAGTTACAAACGGGAAATAATACTAGAACTATCATTTTAGATTTTACAGATTTGGATAATCCAAAACTGCACGCTAACTATACAGGGCCAATACAAGCTATAGATCATAATGGATATGTGAAAGAGAATTTATTTTATTTAGCTAATTATACAGGCGGAATGCGAGTACTAGATATTTCTGATATAGAAAATAAAAATATACGTGAAGTAGGATACTTTGATAGCTATCCATTAAATAATTCTAGAGATTTTAACGGACTTTGGAATGTGTATCCTTTTTTTGAAAGTGGAAATATCGTATTAAGCGACTTTGATAATGGTCTTTTTATTGTGAAGAAAAAGCAATAGGAGTATTATGCTTCCTTCAATATTTTCCAAAATAAATTGCTACATTCTCCAGCTTACTATAAAATATATATTTTGTAATTTCACCCTCGAATTTAAAGTTTGAATGAATAGCATCTTTAGAATTTGTAATCTATCATTTGCTGTAATTTGACTTTAATTGGTATTAAAATATGATTGAACAAAGCATTTTAGAGATTACCTCTGCCCTATCCCGGGCTAATAACATTGTAATTGTACCTCATAAAGGGCCCGATGGTGATGCCATAGGTTCTACCCTAGGCTTATATCATTTTTTAAAGGAAAAGGGGCATTTTGTAACTGTTATATCTCCAAATGAATATCCAGATTTTTTAAAGTGGTTACCAGGCCAAGAAAATATCTTGATCTACGAAAAAGATTATATGACCTGCAATCCTTTGATCGAGAATGCAGACATTATTTTCACCTTAGATTTTAACGACCTTTCTAGAACTGGTGATATGCAGGATTCTTTAACAGAGGCCAAGGCAACCTTTATAATGATAGATCACCATCCAGAGCCGGCTACTTATGCACATCACACTTATAGTGATGCTACTATGAGCTCTACTTGCCAGATGGTCTATCAATTCATTAAGAAATTGAGAGCAGTTAAAAGCATCACTCCGGAAATAGCAACTTGTCTATATACGGGCATCATGACCGATACCGGTTCCTTTAGATTTCGTTCTACCTCTAGTGAAACACACAAAGTTATTGCAGATCTAATTGATAAAGGGGCAGATAATGCATATATCCATCAACAAATATATGATACATCTTCTCAAAGCCGACTTCAATTATTAGGAGTGGCGCTTCAAAACCTAAAGGTTAATAAAAAATTGAGAACTGCATACATAACCTTATCTCAGGAAGAGCTAGATAAGTATAATTTTAAACGCGGAGACACCGAAGGTTTTGTAAATTATGGCTTATCCTTAGAAGGTGTTATTTTTGCTGCCATTTTTATAGAACATAAAACAGATGGTATTATTAAGATCAGCTTTAGATCGAAAGGAGATTTTAATGTGAATACCTTTGCGCGGGCTCATTTCCATGGAGGTGGACATGTGAATGCTGCAGGAGGAAAAAGCGATATTTCTTTGGAAGATACCATTGTGAAATTCAATTCTGTTCTTCCAGAATATCAGGAACAATTAAGCGTATGAAATTAAAAACACTATATCTACTTTTTCTGATCTTTGCGGTAGTAGGATGCAAATCTCCTGAAGCCAGAAGACCGGTCACACAGAATTCAGGTTCTTTTATAAACGAATCTATAGAACGAAATAGAGAATTAGTAGCCAAGGAAGAAGCAGTTATCCTTAAGATGATCGAGCAAGATTCTACCAAGAACTACATCGCCTCCAGCAATGGATTTTGGTATTATTACAATGAAAAATCTACAGATTCTTTAAATATTAAAATGCCTGAGTATGGAGATGTTGTGCACTTCGATTATAATATAAGATCTTTACAAGGAGATTATATTTACGAGGTTGGTGAAATTCCTACTAAACGTTACGCCATGGATAGAGAAGATCTGTTTGGTGGTTTACGGGAAGGGCTTAAATTAATGAAAGCCGGTGAAACGGTTACCTTTATTTTTCCTTCGCATAAAGCCTTTGGGTATTATGGGGATAAAAATAAGATTGGAACCAATATACCTATAATTACTGAAGTAAAATTACATACAATAACCCAAGAATTAAATACTAATAAATCTGAGAATTAATATGAAAAGAGTAAGTATACTTATTGTTTGTGCCATCCTTTTAGGACTAGTAAGTTGTAAAGAAGATTATCCAGATCTGGAAGACGGACTTTACGCTGAATTCAATACTAATAATGGATCTTTTGTTGCTGAATTGTATTATAAAGAAACTCCAACTACAGTAGCTAATTTTGTTTCTCTTGCTGAAGGAGAAAGTCATTCTATGTTAGATAGTACTTATAAAGGAAAAAAATTCTATGATGGTTTGATCTTTCATAGAGTTATAAAAGATTTTATGATACAAGGTGGAGACCCAAAAGGAACTGGAAGCGGTGATCCTGGATATAAATTTCCAGATGAAATTGTAGATACTTTATCGCACACTACTAAAGGAACACTTTCTATGGCCAATGCCGGTCCTGGAACTAACGGTAGTCAGTTTTTTATCACATTAGCGCCTACGCAATGGTTGGATGGAAAACATACTATTTTTGGAAAAGTAGTAGAAGGACAAACTGTAGTAGACAGTATTGGTCAAGTTAAAACTGTTGCTGGAGATAAACCTGAAAAAGATGTAGTACTGGAAAGTGTTAAGATCATTCGCAAAGGAAAAGATGCAAAGAGTTTTAACGCAGTTAAAGTGTTTGAAGCGAAATTAGCTGAAGCAAAAGCGGAAGATGAAAAAATGGCAGCGGCTACTGCAGCAATCAAAAAAGAAAATGCAGATAAATTTAGTGCCCTAAAAGCTGATACTAAAGAACTGGAAAGTGGCGTTAAAATTCATTACCTAAAAAAAGGTGAAGAAACTAAAATCCCACAAGGTTCTACAGTTATGGTTAATTATGCTGGGTATTTTGAAGATGGTACCTTATTCGACACTAGTTGGGAAGAGATTGCCGTTCAAAATGGCGCACTTAATATAGCTAAAAGAGATCAAGGTGGATACCAACCAATGCCTACCAAATACGGTCCGGATGCACCTATGATACCAGGGTTTAGAGATGGACTAGCAGCTATGAATGTTGGAGATCGCGCTGTAATTTACATTCCTGCACATTTAGCATATGGAGAAAGAGGAGCTGGTGGAATAATTCCTCCAAATACCGATCTTATCTTTGAAATTGAAATTGTTAAAATTCAGGAGTAAATTCTGAAGCTTATAAAATTAAAAATCCCGCTCCTTTTAGGAAGCGGGATTTTTTTATTTGAAGAATTATGTCATACTGAGCATTCTAAGCATTAACATCTTTCCTTCAATTTAAAAGGT
>DEXV01000003.1:533313-597070 GCA_002364325.1 Gillisia sp. UBA3175 | reverse complement strand
TTTCCAAGATTCTCAATTAACTTATCATACTGAACTTGTCGAAGTATGAATATCTTTCATTCTATTTAAAAAGGTTTCGACAGGCTTAATCTGACAACTGTTTGTCATACTTAGCTTGTCGAAGTATGAACATCTTTCCTTCAATTTAAAAGGTTTCGACAGGCTCAACCTGACATCTTTTTTTTTCCAAGATTCTCAATTAACTTGTCATACTGAGCTTGTCGAAGTATGAATATCTTTCCTTCAATTTAAAAGGTTTCGACAGGCTCAACCTGACATCTTTTTCTTTCCAAGATTCTCAATTAACTTGTCATACTGAGCTTGTCGAAGTATGAACATCTAAAATCTTATTTCTTCGGAATATTCTTCAGAATTTCAATAACAAATTCCCAATATTTCTGTGAAGAAGAAATACTGGCGCGCTCATCTGGAGAATGTGCTCCTCTGATAGTTGGTCCAAAAGAGATCATATCCATTTCTGGATAATGACTTCCAATTATCCCGCATTCTAATCCTGCATGGCATGCTGCTACATCTGCTTTTTCATTGAACAACTTTGTATATAAGTTATCCAAAACCTTTAAAATATCGGAGTCTCGATTAGGCGCCCATCCCGGATAATCTCCAGATAAAGAAACCTCGAATCCTCCCAATTCAAAAACAGCGCTTAATGCATTGGTAAGATCTTCTTTAGAAGACTCTACCGAAGATCTGGTTAAACATTTCATATTGATACTTCCATTCTTAACCTCTACTTTCGCAATATTATTGGATGTTTCTACAAGACCATCAATTTCTGGACTCATTCTAAAAATACCATTATGTGCTGCATAAACCGTTTTTAACAGGATTTCCTGAGTTTCCATTGCCATTACCTTAGCAGGTAATTCAACTTTCTCCACCTCTAAATTCATCTTCGGTTCTAGACTTAAAAATTCGCTATGGATCGATTCAAATTCATTTTCTAATTCAGATTCGAAGGCCTTGATCTGGAAATCGTCTACTAGTATTACAGCTTCACTTTCTCGAGGAATGGCATTTCTAAGTCCTCCTCCACTAATTTCAGCAATTCGAACTCCAAAATTCTCAGAAGCATTATAAAGCAACCTGTTCATTAACTTATTAGCATTTCCAAGACCTTTAATAATATCCATACCAGAATGCCCTCCTTGTAATCCGTTTAAAGTGATTTTAAAGGCACTCATGCCTTCAGGAGATTCCTCTTCTTTATACCTTCTAGTGGCAGTAACATCTACTCCACCGGCACAGCCAATCCCAATCTCATCATCTTCTTCGGTATCTAAATTTAAAAGGATCTCCCCTTTTAATAAGCCTGGCTCCAAACCTTTGGCTCCTGTCATTCCAGTTTCCTCATCTATAGTAAAAAGTGCTTCAATTGCCGGATGTGCAATAGAATCGCTTTCCAAAATAGCCATAATTGTAGCCACTCCTAATCCATTATCTGCACCTAAAGTTGTGCCTCTAGCACGAACCCAATCTCCATCTACATACATTTCGATCCCTTGCGTATCAAAATTGAAATTGGTGCTATTATTTTTCTGATGAACCATATCCAGATGAGATTGCAATACCACAGCCTTTCTATCTTCCATACCAGAAGTTGCAGGTTTTTTGATTATTACATTCCCAACTTTATCTACAATTGTCTCTAACTTTAATTTATTTCCGAAATTCTTCATAAACTCAATCACCCTTTCCTCTTTTTTAGAGGGTCTTGGAACTTCATTTAGGTCGGCAAATTTCTTCCACAGTATTTTAGGCTCTAGTTCTCTTATTTCTTCATTCATAGAATTATTATTTGGTATATTCACAAAGATATTGGTAATTCACAAACCACGAAATTTTGTTACCGTTTATTAGATTTAATTTGAATAGTGAGAAATAGAACCAGCCTTATTTTAGCCATTTTATTGCCTTTACAGATAATTGCAATTAAGATTGTTTCAAGATTTCCAGAATTTATCGAAACTTGGTATAGTACAGGGCTGTATCCATATATTGCCAAAATTATGCGATTTTCTGTAGGGCTACTTCCTTTTTCTCTGGGAGATCTACTGTATACGTTTTTTATTATTTCTACAATTAGATGGGTGTCCGTTAGAATTAAAACCAGATTTAGCAATTATAAAATTTGGATTTTAGATATATTAGCTACTTTTTCCATAATCTATGCATGTTTCCATTTGTTCTGGGGACTTAATTATTATAGACTTCCACTGCATAGAACTTTAAAGATAAAAAACACCTATACCACAGAAGAGTTGGTTCTTTTAACTTCAACTCTTATAAAAAAATCCAATCATATCCATAGTGAATTGGTAAATAATGATTCCTTAAAGGTTGATTATAAATTTAAAAAAACCTTTCTATTACGAAGTACCATAGATGGATACAAACAGCTAAGTGTAGATTATCCTAAACTTACTTATGAAGGGCACAGTCTCAAACGTTCGCTTTATAGCATTCCCTTAACGTATATGGGATTTAATGGATATCTCAATCCGCTAACTAACGAAGCTCAAGTAAATACTCAGATCTTACGTTATAAAATCCCTACAACTGCCAGTCATGAAATTGGTCATCAATTAGGTTTTGCAAAGGAAAATGAGGCTAATTTCATCGCCTGTCTCGCTACTATGAATCATAATGATCCATATTTTCAATATTCCGGATTTACTTTTGCTTTGCGTTATTGTTTAAATGAACTATATGTTCGGGATCGGGCAAAAGCAGACGAACTTATAAAAACCATACATCCCGGCATCCTAGCTAACTACAAAGAAGTTCGAGATTTTTGGGAGACCCATAAAAACCCAATCGAGCCGTTTTTCCAAGTAACTTACAATGGCTTCTTAAAAGCTAACAATCAAGCAGATGGAATGAAAAGCTATAGCTATGTAGTGGCTTTATTGGTGAATTATTTTGATGATGTTGAAAATGCCTTTTAAGGGCTATTAGCTATTTAATAAAATATTCTTAAATTCCGCTTTCCTAATTTTACAGGCATTACAACTAAAATCTTTTTATTTATGAAGTTAAAATTATTACTCTACTCCCTAATTCTGGCAGGGTTTCATGCACAAGCTCAGGATTATTTTCCAAAAAATGATGGTGTAAAAACCGAAAATACCAATTTTACAATTCTAGAGAATGCTAAGATTCATGTAGATCCCAACACCCTTATAGAAAACGGGATGATCTCTATGAGAGATGGTAAAATAGTTGAAGTTGGTAAAAGCATAAATGTCCCCAAAAACAGTATTAAAATCGATCTTAAAGGAAAGGATGTGTATCCTTCATTTATCGAGATCTATAGTGATTTTGGAATGACAAAACCAACCAAAGCAAGTGATGGAAATGGCCAGCCACAATATAATGCTTCTCGTGAAGGTTATTATTGGAATGACCATATAAGACCTGAAACCAATGCTTTAGAATCGTTTAGCTTCAGCAAAACAGATGCAGAAAAATTTAAGAAGAATGGATTTGGCGTTGTAAATACGCATCAGGCAGATGGAATTATGCGTGGAACAGGAATGTTGGTAAGTCTAAATACCGAAGGATCTGAAGGTGATAGAATACTAAAAGATAAATCTGCAAACTTCCTCTCTTTCGATAAAAGTGTACAATCAAATCAATCGTATCCTACCTCCATTATGGGAGCAATGGCATTACTAAGACAAACCTATTTGGATGCTTCCTGGTACGCTAACGGAAACACGCAAAATAAAGATCTTGCATTAGAAGCTTTAAATAGAAATAAAAATCTTCCGCAAATCTTCAAGGCCGATAATTTATTAGATGAATTAAGAGCCGATAAAGTGGGAGATGAATTTGGTATTCAATACCTGATCTTTGGAAGCGGAAATGAATTTGAAAATATTGCTGAAGTAAAAAACAGCAAGGCTACCTATATTATTCCGCTTGATTTTCCTGAAGCCTATGATCTTGAGAATCCCTTTATGGCAAATAATGTAAGCTTACAGGACATGAAAAGATGGAACCAGGCACCTTCAAACCTAATGCAGCTTGCAAAAAACGACATTCCATTTATCTTGACAACTTATAATTTAAAGGATGAAAAGAAATTTAGAGAAAACCTATTAAAAGCTATTTCTTATGGGTTGGATAAAAACAAAGCTTTAGCAGCATTAACAACTTCTCCTGCTAAATTTCTAGGGGAAGAAAATAAACTAGGAGTTATTAAACAAGGAGCTTGGGCTAATTTATTAATCACCTCTGGGGATATTTTTGAAGAAGAAACAGTTCTTTACGAAAACTGGATTCAAGGTCAAAAAACAGTTCTAGAGAATATGAATACTGCCAATTTAGAAGGATCCTATAAACTTAAAGTTGGAGCAGAAACTTACGATCTAAAAGTTTCAGGGAAACCAAATTCTCCTAAAGCTGAAGTGAAACTTGGTGACAAAAAAGTAAATTCTAAATTGACCTATAGTGATACCTGGATGCAATTGATGCTCTCCTCTTTAGATTCAACTAAAACTGAATTTACTCGATTAGTCGCAAAAGTAGGTGACAATCCTAGTAAGATCTTGGGTAGGGCTATTTTGAGCAATGGAAAAGAGACCTCTTTTACTGCTACTAAAACTGCCGATACTTCTGAAGAAGACAAGAAAAAAGAGGAGGATAAGAAAAAGGATATATTACCAGTTCTACCTGTAACTTTTCCAAATATGGCTTATGGATTTAAGGAACTCCCAAAGCAACAAGATCTTCTATTTAAGAATGCCACCGTTTGGACCAACACCGAAAAAGGGATCATGCAACAAACCGATGTATTGATAAAAAATGGAAAAATATCTGGAATTGGCAGTAATTTAAATGTCGGTAGTGCAAAAGTGATAGATGCAACCGGAAAGCATTTAACTGCCGGAATTATAGATGAACATTCTCACCTTGCTGCTTCAGCAATTAATGAAGCTGGACATAATTCCACCGCAGAGGTTAGTATGGAAGATGTTATAGATCCTACAGATATCGATATTTACAGAGATCTAGCAGGAGGAGTTACTTCTATTCAATTGTTACATGGTTCAGCAAACCCAATTGGTGGGCAATCTGCAATTCTTAAATTAAAATGGGGAACCGCTGCTAAAGATATGATCTATACCAACTCTCCTAAATTTATAAAATTCGCTTTAGGGGAAAATGTAAAGCAATCTAACTGGAACAGCACAAGTAGATTTCCACAAACCAGAATGGGTGTAGAACAAGTTTTTACCGATTATTTTAGCAGAGCCAGAGATTATGAAACTGCTAAAAAAACTGGAAATTATAGAAAAGATCTTGAAATGGAAACCTTGGTTGAGATCTTGAATGGTGAACGCTTTGTTTCCAGCCATTCTTACGTACAAAGTGAAATTAATATGCTAATGAAAGTTGCTGAAGATTTCGACTTTAGAATAAACACATTTACTCACATTCTAGAAGGTTATAAAGTTGCAGATAAGATGAAGGAACATGGCGCTGGTGCTTCAACGTTTTCAGATTGGTGGGCCTATAAATATGAGGTGAAGGATGCAATTCCTTATAATGCTGCAATTATGCATAACGCTGGTCTCACTGTAGCAATTAACAGTGATGATGGCGAAATGAGCAGAAGATTAAATCAAGAAGCCGCGAAAAGTGTGAAATATGGAGATATTTCTGAAGAAGAAGCATGGAAATTTGTCACTTTAAATCCTGCAAAATTATTACATATAGATAATCGTGTGGGTAGTATTGCTGAAGGAAAAGATGGAGATGTTGTGCTGTGGTCTGGAAATCCATTATCTATTTATAGCAAAGCAGAAAAAACGGTAATTGAAGGAACCGTGTATTTCGATATTGAAAAGGATAAACAACTAAGAGAAGAAATTGCGCAGCAAAAGAATATGATTACCGGCCAAATGTTAGCCGCTAAAAACGGAGGAGAAAAAACTCAGCCAGCTAGCAAAAAGGAAGATCAGCGAATGACTTGTGACACTTTGGAAACTTATTAAAAATTAAGACAATGAAAAATTTCAATATAAAATTATTGCTATGCTCATTTTTATTATCGAGTATAATGTTCTCTCAACAAACTCCTGCTCCCGTTCAAAATGAAGCAGTAACCATTGTTGGCGCAACCGCCCATATCGGTAACGGAAAAGTGATCGAAAACAGTTTAATAATCTTCGAAAATGGTAAATTAACTCAGGTATTGGATGCTACAACAACCAAAATGCAATATCGCGGAACCATCATAAAAGCAGATGGAAAACATGTCTATCCGGGAATAATTGCTCCTAACTCAACTTTAGGTTTGGTAGAGATCGATGCCTTGAGACAAACAGATGACGAGGATGAAATTGGTGAAATGTTACCACACATAAACAGCCTTCCAGCGTACAATGCAGAAAGTCAGGTAGTAGAGAGCATGAGACCAAATGGAGTTCTAATTGGCGAAATTGTTCCTCGTGGCGGAACTATCTCTGGAACTTCCTCTATTGTTCAATTTGATGCCTGGAACTGGGAAGATGCTGTACTTAAAAAAGAAACCGGCCTTCATATTAATTGGCCAAATAGTTTTAAGCGTGGTAGATGGTGGCTGGGTGAACCAAGAGGAATGAAAGCAAATGAAACCTATCAAGAAGAAGTTTTAAAATTGAAACAATTCTTCAATAATTCTAAAGCCTATTTAGCCGGAGACCAAAAGCAAGAAAATCTTCCTTTTAAATCTATGGAATCTGTATTCTCTAATGGAAAAAAAGTTTTTGTACATGTAGATGGAGAACGTGAGATAGTAGATGTAATTCAGTTCAAAAAAGATCAGAATTTAAAGAATTTGGTAATTATAGGTGGTTATGATGCTTTAAATGTAGCCGATCAAATTAAAGCTGAAAATATTTCTATACTTGCTCCTCGCCCACATAGTTTACCTAATCAAGCAGATGACGATTATGACTACAATTATAAACTTCCAAAATTATTGGCAGATAAAGGATTATTGGTAGGCTTAGAAACCAGCGGTTCTATGGAACGTATGAGCACCCGTAATTTGCCTTTTTATGCTGGAACTGTTGTTGCACATGGCATGGACAAAGAGCAAGCCTTGCAAATGATCACGCTGAACAATGCTAAGATCTTAGGAATTGATGACCGTTTAGGTTCACTGGAAGTTGGTAAAGATGCTACACTTTTTATTAGTGAAGGAGATGCCTTGGATATGAGAACAAATAAACTAACTAAAGCTTTTATTAAAGGCAGAGTGCTAAGTTTGGAAACTCATCAAACAGAATTATATCACAGATATTCCGATAAATATCAGAAAGAAAAAACAGAGTAAAAACAAAATTTAAAATACAATTTTGATTATAAAACCTCTGAAATTATCAGAGGTTTTATATTTGTGAATAATTATAAGTACTTACTTTTACACTATGATCAAACAAATTTCCAGTTTACAAAATCCATTGGTAAAGAGATTGCTTCAGCTTCAGGAAAAATCGAGAAATCGGAAGAAAGAAGGAGTTTTTTTGGTAGAAGGAGTTCGGGAAATTCAGCTTGCCCTAAAAGGTGGTTATTATTGTGAAGCTGTGTATTATTGCGATTCTTTATTTCCTGCGGAAAAAGTTAAAGACCTTATCTCAGGCATGCAAGATATCACAGAGTTCTCGGCAGAGGTTTATGAAAAGATCGCTTATCGCGGAAGTACAGAAGGTGTAATGGCGCTTTTTAAAGAAAAGGATCTTACATTGGATTCTTTGGATCTAAAAGCACAAAATTTATTGATCCTGGTGGCCGAAGCTCCAGAAAAACCTGGAAATATTGGTGCGATCCTTCGAACTGCCGATGCCGCAAAAGTAGATGCTGTACTTATTGCTAACCCAAAGACAGATCTTTTTAATCCCAATATTATACGTTCTAGTGTAGGTTGTGTTTTTACAAATAAAGTGGCAATGGGAACTACTTCAGAAATTATAGAATTTCTGAAAAAGAATAAAATCTCGATATATGCTGCGGAACTTAAAGCTTCTAAGAACTACGATGAAATAGATTTTAAAGGATCTTCAGCAATAATTGTAGGAACTGAAGCTACCGGTCTTAGTGAAGAATGGCTAGAAAATTCAGATCAAAACATCATTATTCCAATGCAAGGTGAAATAGACAGCATGAATGTTTCTGTAGCTGCCGGAATTTTGATTTTTGAAGCCAAAAGGCAACGGGGTTTTTCGTAAACTTTCAGCATAAATTAAATTCATAAAAAAGAATATCACGTGAGTGCACAAACCATTTTCTATATAATTATTGCCATTATTCTTATTGATTTTGTGATCGATAAAATTGTGGATGCTTTAAATGCCAAAAAGTTTAAGGATCCCGTTCCTGTGGAATTAAAAGATGTTTATGATGATGCCGAGTATAAAAGATCCCAGAGTTACAAAAAGGAACGCTTCCAGTTTGGGATAATAACTTCTAGCTTTTCCTTACTCACTTTATTACTGTTTTTGTTTTTAAATGGCTTTTCATATGTAGATTCCATCGCTGCTGGTTATAGCGAAAATCCTATTATTAGAGCATTGATCTTCTTTGGGATAATCATGTTTGCAAGTGATATCATAACCCTTCCCTTCTCCTATTACAGCACTTTTGTGATAGAAGAGAAATATGGCTTCAATAAAACAACTAAAAAATTATTCTTTTTAGATAAGCTGAAATCATGGGCATTAATGGCTATAGTTGGTGGTGCCATGTTATCTCTTATTATATGGTTCTATCAAATTACAGAAAATGATTTTTGGTGGTATGCTTGGATATTGGTAACGCTTATTATTCTTTTCATTAATATGTTCTATGCAAAATTAATCGTTCCTATTTTCAATAAACAATCCCCGCTTCAGGAAGGAACATTAAGATCAAAGATCGAGACATATGCCGAAAAAGTTGGATTTAAACTGGATAATATTTTTGTGATCGATGGCTCCAAACGCAGTACTAAGGCAAATGCGTATTTTTCTGGTTTCGGGAAAGAAAAAAGGATCACCCTTTATGATACTTTGATCACAGATTTGGAAGAGGAAGAAATTGTAAGTGTATTAGCGCACGAAGTAGGACATTATAAACGCAAACATATTGTGATAAATCTAATTGCCTCAATAGTTACTACAGGTTTCACTTTGTGGTTGTTATCGCTTTTTGTAGGTAATGAAACCTTATCTCAGGCATTAGGCGTTCAAAAACCAAGTTTTCATATAGGCTTTATCGCCTTCGGATTACTTTATAGTCCAATTTCAGAAATAACTGGGTTGATCATGAATTATCTTTCCAGAAAATTTGAATATCAGGCAGACGATTTTGCTAAAAACACCTACAAACAAGATTTTTTGATCTCGAGTCTTAAAAAATTATCCAAGTCCAGTTTGAGTAATTTAACACCTCATAAAGCTTACGTTTTTATGCATTATTCACATCCTACATTATTGCAAAGAATTAAAAATTTAAGAGCTTAGATTCTAGTTGTTTCTTTGTATTGATAATCGTATTTTTAAGTTATGACAGAAGCTGCAATATCAAAAGAAAATAAAGAAATTGCCCGCCAGTATAAGGAGTTGCTGCGCATTAGTTATAGAACGCTTACTAAAGAAGATAAAAAATTAATAAGATTAGCATTTGATATTTCTGTTGAAGCACATAAAGATCAGCGTAGAAAATCTGGCGAGGCTTATATTTTTCATCCTATAGCGGTTGCAAAAATTGTAGCATCAGAAATTGGATTGGATGCCACATCTATTGCCGCAGCTTTGTTGCATGATGTAGTTGAAGATACCACCTATTCTTTGCAGCAGATCGAGCAAATGTTTGGTAAAACTGTTGCGCTAATAGTAGATGGACTTACAAAGATCTCACATCTTCAAAATCAGCAGGATAAGGATGTATCTCTGCAAGCAGAGAATTTCAGAAAAATGTTACTTACGCTTAATGATGATGTAAGAGTTATCATTATCAAGATTGCAGATAGATTGCACAACATGCAAACTATGGATTCTATGCGACCGGATAAGCAGGTTAAAATAGCTTCAGAAACTTTATATATCTACGCCCCTCTTGCGCATAGAATAGGGCTATATAGCATAAAAACAGAGTTAGAGGACCTTAGTTTAAAGTATACCGAACCAGATGTTTATAACGACATCTTAAAGAAGATTCGCGAAAGCAAGGAAGAACAAGATGCTTATATAGATGCATTTACAAAGACGATCAAGGATTCTTTAGATCAGGAAAAATTAGATTATACGATAAAAGGGCGCCCAAAATCTATCTATTCTATTTGGAGGAAGATCAAGTCCCAGAATATCACCTTTGATGAAGTCTTTGATAAATTTGCAGTTAGGATTATTTATAAAGGTGATGTTGCTAACGAAAAATTCTACGCCTGGAAGATCTATTCTATAGTAACAGATCACTTTAGACCTAATCCTATAAGGTTAAGAGATTGGATCTCTTCTCCCAAATCCACTGGTTATGAAGCCTTGCACATTACTGTAATGGGACCAAAAGGAAGATGGGTCGAGGTACAAATAAGGAGTGAGCGAATGAATGAGATCGCAGAAAAAGGATATGCAGCTCATTATAAATATAAACAAGGTGCAGAGCAAGAAGAAAAGACCATGGAAGAATGGTTGAACAGATTGCAGGAGGCCCTTGAAAATTCTGAATCGAATGCTGTAGATTTTGTAGAGCAATTTAAATTGAATCTTTACGCGAAAGAGATCTTTGTATTTACTCCACAAGGAGATCTTAAATCCTTACCTAAAGGAGCTACTCCATTAGATTTTGCCTTCAGTATTCATACCGCTATTGGATTACATACACGCGGTGCTCGAGTGAATAATAAATTGGTTCCATTAAGCCATGAATTAAAAAGTGGGGACCAAATAGAAATTATTACTTCAGAAAATGCAAAGCCTAACGTTAACTGGCTAGATTATGCAAGTACAGCTAGAGCCCGGGCAAAGATTAAATCTTCTTTAAAAGACGAGAAAAAGGAAATTGCAGAAGAAGGAAAAGCTGTACTAGCAAGAAAATTGAAGTCCCAAAAACTCAGTTTTAATGAAAGCATAATCAATGAATTAGTGCTTTATTTTAAATTAAAGACGAGTCTGGATCTTTTCTATCGTGTTGGAATTGGTAAGATAGATAATAAGAGTTTAAAAGAATTCACTTCTTCGAGAAGTAATGCCTTTGTTAGTTACATAAAAAATAAGATAAGAAAAGCTCCGATTGCGGAAGATCTAAACAAGGAGGAGATCACGTCCAAGTATGACCAGCTCGTATTTGGAAAGGAAGAAGAAAAATTAGATTATAAAATGGCAAATTGCTGTAACCCAATTCCAGGAGATAGGGTGTTTGGGTTTATTACAGTAAGTGAAGGAATAAAGGTGCATAAAAAGGATTGCCCCAATGCTATTCAATTTCAGAGTAATTATTCCTATCGAATAATACAAGCCAAATGGATTGACTCCTCTCAGCAAGATTTTAAGGCGGTTATTAAGCTGGCGGGAATAGACAACTTGGGATTAGTAAGTGAGATCACCAAGGAGATCTCCAATAGCATGAACGTAAATATGCGCAACATTAATTTTGAAAGTGAAGATGGTGTTTTTACCGGAAAAATAACTGTGGTTGTAAAAAATAACTCGATATTGGAGACGCTTATAGAGCATCTCAAAAAAATTAATGGGATAGACAAGGTGTCCAGAGAATAAACCAATACCTTTGCGGCGGAAGGAATATTATGAGTAAGAAAAGTGTAAATAAGAATGATCAGGCAGTTGTAAAGAACGTTTTCACCAAGTTTTTGGAGGACAAGGGCCATAGAAAAACCCCTGAGCGATTTGCTATTTTACAAGAGATCTATAATAATGAAGAGCATTTCGATATAGAGTCGCTCTATATTAATATGAAGAATAAAAAATATAGGGTGAGCCGAGCTACCTTATACAATACAATAGAATTGCTTTTGGATTGCGGATTGGTAAGAAAACATCAATTCGGTCAGAATCAATCTCAATATGAAAAATCATATTTTGATAGGCAACATGATCATATAATTCTCACCGATACCGGTGAGGTAATAGAATTTTGCGATCCTAGAATACAGAGTATCAAACAAACTATAGAGGAAGTTTTTAATATTGAAATTTCTAAACATTCTTTATACTTTTACGGCACTAAAAAACAACCAACAAATTAGATATTTATGGCAGTAGACTTACTACTCGGATTACAATGGGGAGATGAAGGAAAGGGTAAAATAGTAGATGTTTTTACCGAAAAATATGACATAATAGCACGGTTTCAAGGAGGTCCAAATGCAGGACATACTTTGATCTTCGATGGTCAAAAACATGTACTTCATACCATTCCATCTGGGATCTTTCATGAAGACACCAAAAATCTTGTTGGAAATGGAGTGGTTATAGATCCTGTAATTTTCAAGAAAGAACTTGAAAATTTGGATAAATTCAAAACCGATTATCGTAAAAATCTTTACATTTCAAGAAAGGCACATTTAATCCTTCCCACCCACCGGTTATTAGATGCAGCTTCTGAGGCCTCTAAAGGGAAAGCTAAGATTGGATCTACCTTAAAAGGAATTGGCCCAACTTATATGGACAAAACCGGTAGAAATGGGATTCGTGTAGGTGATCTTGAATTAGAAAACTGGAAAGAGAAATATAGATTGCTTGCAGATAAGCACGAATCTATGATCAAATTTTATGATGTAGATGTTCAATATAACCTTGACGAATTAGAAAAAGAATTCTTCGAGGCAGTTGAGTTATTAAAATCGTTAAAATTTATAGATAGCGAGCAATACTTACAACTGGCTCAAGAAAGCGGAAAAACTATCTTGGCTGAGGGAGCACAAGGTTCTTTATTAGATATAGATTTTGGAACCTATCCTTTTGTAACATCCTCTAACACAACAGCAGCAGGGGCTTGTACTGGTTTAGGAGTAGCACCAAACAAAATTGGAGATGCTTTTGGAATTTTTAAAGCTTACACCACAAGAGTTGGAAGCGGTCCCTTCCCTACTGAACTTTTTGACGAAGATGGGGAAACCATGGGAAGAGTTGGAAATGAATTTGGTGCAACTACGGGACGTCCAAGAAGATGTGGATGGTTAGACCTTGTTGCGTTAAGATATGCAGTGCAAATTAATGGGATTACCCAATTAATTATGATGAAAGGAGATGTCTTGAGCGGCTTTAAGACGTTGAAAGTTTGTACCGCCTATAAATATAAAGGTGAAGAGATCACTCATTTACCGTTCAATATAGAACCAGAAAATGTTACTCCTGTTTATACTGAATTTAGTGGGTGGAAAGAGGATCTTACTAAAATGACTGAAGCTTCACAATTACCTTCAGAATTTATGGAGTATGTAAAGTTCTTAGAAGATGAATTAAAGACACCAATTTCAGTTATTTCAGTTGGACCAGATAGAAAACAAACGATCCACAGATAAGTTTAGATTATAAAATTCTATAAAAAGAAAAATGCCTTTCAGAAATGAAAGGCATTTTTTAGTTTACATCTAATTTAACTTTAATCTAGCTAACTATAAATAAACTTGCTATTGCTACTGCAGTTTCACCAGACATTGGCTCATCAAAAGATTGTGATACAGAAGTTGCGCTAAATCCAGTTGCTGTAACTAGGTTTACACCACCTTGTGTTACATTCTCTTCCCCATCATAAACTGGCTGAGTAGCTTCCGGCATTCCTGGTCCTCTATTATTAAGAGTGATCCATCCTAAAGCATTATCATTTAATACCTCACCTAAAACAAAAGCTCTTAGTCTTCTAATTTCAGAAGCATGTCTTGCTTCTACAGAGTGAATTTGTAAAGCAGGCTTCAAAAATGGTGTTCCCATTAAATTCGGTGCTTGTCCTTTATAAGCTCTTACGCCTGTATCTTCAAAAGCTTGTGCTAACGCTAATAATTGGGCGTAAGCAGTTTCTTGACCAATTCCATTTTCGTTAAATGGATCGAACATTCCACCTACAGTAAAATCGAATGTTGGTTTCGCAACTGCATCATCACCTAAAGCTGTTTTCAAAAATTCCACGTGAGCAGTCTCATGCTTAGAAATTTGATTGTAAACATCCTGTGGTCTTCCCGCTGGAAGTACTCCAGAATCTAATGCCTTTACGTAAAATTCAGCTTCTAAATATTCCAGTGTTAAGGCTAAATTTAAAGGGTCTTCATGAGCTTTTGATCCTGTTTGGGCGAATGCCTTACTAGATCCAGTGGCTAATCCAAAAGGTACTGCAGCTAAAGCAGCTTTCTTTCCTAAAGAACTAAATGTTCCAAATACATCGCGTCTTGAAGAAACCTTTTGAGTTAAGCTCTCTGATGTAAATTCATCTAAAAATTTTATAATATTCATAATGTTTTCTTTAAAGGTTTGTATCTATTATCCGGTTGGTAATTGGTTAGCAGTAAATGGTGTTACTACAAATCCTGTTGCTACTACAGCTGAAATTACAACTGGAGGCAAATCAGATTTATCTAATCCATTCGCATCAATTACATCATCTCCAGCAAATTCTGTATTTCCTGGTAAATAAATAGATCTAATTGCAGATGCATGTCTAGCTTCAACTGAAACAATTTTACCTGCAAGAGTTAAATAAGCTTCAGTTTCTAATAAAGGACCAGCACCGTTATAAGCACCAACTCCTGTATCTTCCAATACCATAGCTGTTCCTAAAACAGAATCTCTATCTCCAAAATTAACTCCGCTAAAATCGAATTCCAATTCTGGTAATACCTTAGAAGTATCTCCATTTACAGCACCAGTAATTGCAGCCTTAAAGAATTCACGATGAATTTCTTCATGATCGTATAGGTCTTGTAAAATCAATTTTTCTTCAGCACTTGCACCTGCAAAGTAAGAACCCGCTATTACTTGGGTATAAAAGGCTGCTTCTAATTGCTCTAATGCATAAGCATAGTTTAAGATTCCAAGATCTCCACTTCCAAGGTCAAATACCATACCTGGGTCTGGGTCCATACTGTCATCATCATCACTACATCCGTATAAAAACATACTTGTTCCTGCTACAGCTAAACCTCCCATTTTTAAAAATTGTCTTCGGGAGTTACTTTGTTTTGAGTGGGTCTCTACAGAGGTTTCCACTTTAATCAATGGTTTTTTCATAATTAAGTTTTCTAGATTATATCCAAACATACGGGAGAAAAGGAAGTTTGGATTTCAGACGAAGGTTAATGTTTTCTTAATGAAATTTTAAAACTATTAATTATAGTTAAAATTTAGAAAAAATTATGATTCCTTAGCTTATCTATAACATATTGCGCATTTTTTTTCATTCATTAAGTGATAAGATTAATTATTTAAGAATTCATCGATAAACCTCTAATTGTATTATTTTTAGTTCGCAAGCAACTTCATTATTAGGCTTTTCCTTACTTTTGATTCAAATAATTAAATTTGAAAAGATCACCTTATTATATACTTACTTTATTGCTTTGCTTATTTTGCATAGTAAACTCTTATTCTCAAACCTCTAAAAAGATAGATTATACTAGTGATAGAACCCTAAAAGATGAAAATAAATATCCTGGTGCTATTATTTTAAGTAAAGTTACCAATCAAGTATATTTTATACATGAAGGTATAGAAATATGGTGTGACCAGGCTATACATTATGATGAAGCCAATTTCTTCAAGGCTTATGGAAATGTAAGAATGCAACAAGGAGACACCGTTACTATGCAAAGTAAATATGCCGAGTATAATGGAACTACTCAATTTGCATTTGCCAGCGGTAATGTGAAAATGAGTCGTCCCTTATCTTCTATAGAAACAGACACTTTGTTTTTTGACAGAGTGAAGCAACAAGCCTATTATAGAAGCGGAGGAACCGTAAGAGACACTGCAAGTGTGCTTACCAGCAAAATTGGTAGATATTATTTGGATCAGGATAAATACTCCTTTCTAAGTAATGTAAAAGTTACGAATCCAAAATATGTGATAAACTCGCAGCAATTAGATTTTTACTCAGATAGTGGATATGCCTATTTATATGGTCCTACCACTATTGTAAGTGAGACCAGCACGGTTTACTGTGAACGCGGATTTTACGATACTCGAGGTGATGTTGGTTATTTTGTAAAAAATTCCAAGATCAATTATGAGAATAGAGTATTAGAAGGTGACAGTTTATATTTTAACAGATCTAAAAGCTTTGCTTCTGGCACCAACAATATTAAAGTGACCGATACTTTAAATCATAGTTTGATCACTGGTCACTATGCAGAAGTTTACCGAGAGAAGGATTCAGTCTTTATCACCAAACGAGCAGTTGCTGCCACCCTTCAAGATAATGATTCCATATTCATACATAGTGATACTATAATGATCACCGGGAAACCAGAAAACAGGATAGTTCGAGGTTTCTATAATGTTAGATTATTTAAAAGTGATATTAGTGGCAAAAGCGATTCTATTTACTTAAATCAGAAAGAAGGGATAACCAAACTCATAAATGTTAATAGGGATGCAGTCTCTTCAGCAGGTAAAAAAAGAAACCCTATAATATGGTCTGGAAATAACCAAATGACTGGAGATACCATTCATATCCTTAATAATCCCGTCACAGAGAAATTAGATTCACTGAAGGTCTTTTATGATGCATTTCTTATCCAGAAGGACAGTATAGAGGGGTATAATCAGGTAAAAGGAAAAGAACTCACCGGTTTATTTGTAGAGAATGAACTCCAACAAGTTGATATAATAAAAAACACAGAAACTATTTATTTTAGCAGAAATGAAGAACAGGAATTAATAGGGATTAATAAGACGCTTTCTAGTTCTATTAAAATTCTATTTGAAAATAAGGAGATCCGTGACATTTATTATTACAAACAAATTGATGGTACCATGACCCCACCAGAAGAATTTCCTGAAAATGCTAGAGAGCTACCTGGATTTAATTGGCGCGGTGATGAACAATTACTTCAAAAATCTGATCTGTTTAAAGGACAAGAACCTCCAAAACTTGTAAAAATAAAGGGCATTCCTTTACCTGAGGAACAAGCCAACTTTTTTGATGAAAACGATAGCGAAAGACCACTTTTAAATGAAAACTCCAGATTATCTCCGGATGATCTTATAGATACAAAGGTGGATAGTTTGGGAGTTCCAATTAAGGAAGTAGATTCCCTACAATTGGAAAAGCGAAAGTTATTAGAGAAGAAGAAAAAACCCACGAAGAATAATTCAAAACCTTGAAAGAAGATTTTTTAAAATATCAGGCGCAAACTACTCCCCATCCTTTAGCCATGGAGATCTCCCATGCTTCCGGCTCTTATATTTATTCTGTTCAAGGCAAGAAACATCTTGATTTTGTAGCTGGAGTATCTGCTTGCACCTTGGGACATTCCCACCCTAGAATTGTAAATGCAATTAAAGATCAAGCAGAAAAGTATTTACATGTAATGGTATATGGAGAATATGCCTTAGGACCGGCCGTAGAATTAACTAAACTCTTAGCTTCTCATTTACCAGAAACATTATCTAAAACATATTTAACCAACTCGGGAACCGAAGCTATTGAAGGCGCCCTAAAACTGGCGAGACGCTCCACCGGAAGATCTGAGATCTTTGCAGCTAAAATGGCTTACCATGGAAACACTATGGGTTCTCTTAGTTTAATGAGCTATGAGGAACGTGTACAACCTTTTAGACCATTAATTGGAGATGTTCACTTTTTGGAATTTAATTCTGTGGAAAACATCTCTTTGATAACTAAAAGAACTGCAGCGGTTATATTAGAGACCATTCAAGGAGGTGCAGGTTTTATTGAGCCTACAAATGGTTATTTACAAAAAATGAAGCAACGTTGTGAGGAGGTTGGAGCTCTTTTAATATTAGATGAGATTCAACCTGGATTTGGAAGAACCGGAAAACTCTTTGGATTCGAAAATTACAATGTGGTACCAGATATCCTTGTTATGGGAAAAGGAATGGGTGGTGGACTTCCCATTGGAGCCTTTACAGCATCAACGGCTATAATGGATACGTTAATGGATAATCCAAAACTTGGTCACATCACAACCTTTGGTGGTAATCCTGTAATTGCTGCCGCAGCATTGGCAACGCTTCAGGAAATCACCGAATCTGACCTAATGGCAGAAGCCTTACAAAAGGAAAAATTGTTTAGAAAATTATTGGTTCACCCGCTAATAAAGGAAGTTCGAGGAATTGGATTAATGCTTGCTATTATTACAACTTCAGAAGAAATGGCCACAAATATTATTTTGAAAGCACAAGAGAAAGGATTAGTTTTGTTCTGGCTTTTATTCGAAAAAACAGCCATTCGTATTACCCCCCCACTTACAATTACAGAACGCGAAATTAGAGAAGGATGTGGCATTATTATTGACCTCCTTAACGACAATAATTAACAGCTCAAACTGTTAATTACTTTGTTAAAAACAATATAATTACCCTTACAGTATAAGGCTTAACATTTATAACTTTAATACTGTAGAAATCAAGTAATCCCCAGTGTATGCAATTAAGTCATAACGAAGAAAACAATTTCTCACTTACGCGTTTTGAATCTATGCTAAAAACAAACGATGTTTTGTTTTTCGATTCAGAAGAATTTGAGGACATCATTCATCATTATTTGGAGAATGGTAAAATTGCATTGGCTAAGAAGGCCGTGAAATTAGGACTGGCCCAACACCCCACTTCTACGAACCTAAAACTTTTTAAAGTTGAAATACTTGTTTTTGAAGACAAGTTAGACCTTGCCGATGGTCTTTTGAATGAACTTCACAATTTGGAATCCTCCAATGAAGAGATTTATATTCAAAAAGCCAATATATTTTCAAAGAGAGACGATCATCATAAGGCGATCAAAATGCTGGAACTAGCACTAGAGATCACTTTAGATGAAGCCGATGTGTATTCACTTTTAGGAATGGAATATTTATTCTTAGAAGATTTCGAGAATGCAAAATTCAGTTTTATGAAATGTCTTGAGGCAGATGAGGAAGATTATTCTGCTCTTTACAATATCATGTATTGTTTCGATTACCTAGAACAAAAAAATGAATCTATAGATTATTTAAACATGTTCCTTAATAAGAATCCTTACTGCGAGGTTGCATGGCACCAAGTAGGAAAGCAATATTTCGATCTTAAACAATTGGATAAAGCATTAATGGCATTCGATTTTGCCATTATAAGTGACGATTATTTTATTGGGGCGTATCTTGAAAAAGGAAAAGTTCTTGAAAAATTAGGTAGATATCCTGAAGCTATAGAAAATTACAAGATCACCTTGGATCTTGATGATCCAACTTCTTTTGCATACTTGAGAATTGGTAAGTGTTATGAGAAATTAGGTATGGATGAGCTTGCTTTAGAGAATTATTCTAAAACCGTTCATGAAGATCCTTTATTAGATAAAGGGTGGATCGCTATTACCGATTTTTATTTTAAAAAGCAGAACTATCAAAAGGCATTATACTACATCAATAAAGCTATTAATATTGATGAAGAGAATGTGCTCTATTGGAAACGTTATGCCAAGATAAATAGTAGACTTAGCTTTTTTGAAGAAGCAGAGAGAGGCTATCAAAAGACCATTGAGCTTGGCAATTATGAGCTTGAAACTTGGATTAGAAGGTGTGATATACTTATTAATCTTGGTGAATTTGAGACTGCAATTCAAAATTTAAACCAAGCGATCGAATTCTATCCAGATTCTGCTGAGATCGAATATCGTTTGGCAGGATTATATTTCAATCTTAATGAAGGGGATAAAGGATATTTCCATTTAAATAATGGTTTAAAAATAGATTCTGAATATTATATAATTATTGAAGAGCTTTTCCCAAAGATCTTTAGCAGAAAAAGCGTAAAAGAAATTATTAATTCTTACATCAGGACGTCCTAATATTTTAGCTACTTTTGGAAGGAATTTTTAATATTTGAAAATGCAAAGAAGTTTTAAGGATTACCTTACAATTACGCTTAAGGGAATGGCAATGGGTGCTGCAGATGTAGTACCAGGTGTTTCTGGAGGAACTATTGCTTTTATTACTGGAATTTATCAGGAACTTATCGCTACCATTAGTGGTATAAATCTAGATCTCTTTACCATCTGGAAGGAACAAGGATTTAAGGCAATGTGGAGAGAGGCAAACGGTTCTTTTGTTATAGCATTACTTACCGGAATTCTTATAAGTATTTTTTCATTAATGCGTCTCACAAATTATCTTTTGGAGACACATCCTATTTTAATTTGGTCCTTTTTCTTTGGTTTAATTTTAGCTAGCATCTGGTTTGTAGCCAAGCAAATTCCAAAATGGGACTTCAAGATTGTACTCGCTTTAATTATCGGTGCTGCGGTTGCCGTTTATATAGTAACTCTTCCACCTATGGGAGCAAATACAGATCTTTGGTTTCTTTTTCTAGCAGGGTCTATTGCTGTTTGTGCGATGATACTTCCTGGAATTTCCGGAGCTTTTATTCTTGTATTGTTAGGAGCCTATAAAACAGTTACAGAAGCCGCACATGATTTTGATCTTAAAACATTAGGTGTTGTCGCTCTTGGAGCTATTGTTGGACTTCTTTCCTTTTCAAGATTACTTAAATGGTTATTCGATAATTACAGCAGTATAACCCTTGCTGTTTTAACGGGATTCATTGCAGGATCCCTAAATAAGATCTGGCCTTGGAAAGAGGTTTTAGAGTCTGAGCAGGTTGGTGACAAGACCATCGTTTTACGTGAGGCTTCTGTTTGGCCCGGTAATTTTGATGGCAACCCCCATGTGTTTTCAGCAATAGTTTTAATTCTTGCTGGATTTACTTTAATTCTTATCTTAGAGCGCGTAGCCACACAAAAACCTATTTCAGAAAATGCAACAAACTCGAACCTTTAGTGATAAAGTATTTTTAGTACTTAAAGGTTTGGCAATGGGAGCCGCTAATAAGGTTCCTGGCGTTTCTGGTGGCGTGGTAGCATTCGTTGCAGGATTCTACGAAGAATTTATATACTCCCTTCAAAAAATAAATTTAAAAGCTTTTAAACTGTTTATTAGTGGAAGGTTTAGAAGTCTCTTTACCTATATTAATGGAAAGTTCTTAGGGCTCTTGATCCTTGGAATGGTGATAAGCTATTTTAGTGTCTCCCAATTATTAGATTATCTAATTGTTCATTATGAACTCTATGTGTGGTCTAGTTTTTTCGGAATGATCATAGGCTCCATTTACTACATAAGCAAAGATTTTAAGAACTGGTCCAAGCGCAGTATTACCTTCATGATGATGGGAGTAGTTGCCGGGATCGCAATTAGTTTTTTAGAACCTGCCAGAGAAAATGATAATCTTTGGTTTGTATTTATTTGTGGAATTATAGGAGTTTCTGGAATGACCCTGCCAGGACTTTCCGGCTCTTTCATTTTAATACTCTTTGGGAATTATGTACTTCTTCTTGTTGAGTCTGTAAATGCCTTATACGATACCATTAAGGATGTATTTATGATGGATTTTTCATTTATAGATAATTCGGAAAGGATACGATTATTACAAGTACTAGTAGTATTTTCTCTTGGTTCTTTAGCTGGTTTGGTCTCGTTATCTCATTTGCTAGGATATGTTCTAAAAAGGTATAAAAAAGAAACCTATGCTGTTATTATTGGTTTTATTGCCGGCTCTTTAGGAGTTGTGTGGCCATGGAAAGAAAAGATCTACAAATTGAATGCTGAAGGTGAATTTAGATTGGATATGCACGGTAATAAAATATTAGATAATTATGATAGATTTCTTCCTGTATTTAATTCAGCAGAAACTTGGTTGGCTATATTTTATATTTTTATTGGTGTATTAATAGTGCTAGGAATTGGTTGGTGCGAAAATAGGAGTAGCAAGGAATGAAAACATTTGGACTCCTAGGAAAAAACATCGAGTATTCTTTCTCTAGAAACTTTTTTAATAAGAAGTTTGAGAGTGAAAATATAGACGCGATCTATAAAAATTTTGATATTCAATCCGTTTCAGATTTCCCAGATATCCTTAAGCAAAATCCTTCCCTATCTGGACTTAATGTTACTATACCGTATAAGGAAACAATTATGGCATTTCTGGACGAAATAGATGAAATCGCAAAGAAAATTGGAGCTGTAAATACTATAAAGATCACAGATTCAGGAAAACTGATCGGTTTTAATACCGATTTCTTTGGTTTTTCTGAAGCTTTAAAAATTCACTTAAAGCCTAATCATAAAAAGGCCCTTATTCTTGGAACTGGCGGCGCCTCTAAAGCTATTGCCTTTGCTTTAAAAGAACTTGGCATAGATTACACCTACGTATCCAGAAGGAAACATAAGAATAATCTTATATATGCTGAAATTAACAAAGAAATTCTCCAAGATAATCTACTTATAATCAATTGCACACCACTGGGTACATTTCCAAATATTGAAGAATTTCCTTCTATTCCAACCCAATTTTTCAATAAAAAACACCTTGTTTTCGATCTTATTTATAATCCGCCACATACAAAACTTCTTAAATTGGCGTTAGTACAAGGTGCTGAAATTACAAATGGTTTGCATATGTTAGAGCTTCAGGCAGAAAAAGCCTGGGAAATTTGGAATAATTAACTTAAGCTCTTCCCCTTCTTATACCACAAAATGACATAAAACCTTGTTCGGTTTTATGCTAGTTGTTATCTTTCAGCTTTAAATATTTTGACGAACCTTAACATTGAAAGATATGTCTCTAGAAGAAAATGAAAAAATGCAGAATGATCTCCCCCAATCTAAACCTGATACCTCTGAGGTAAGTGTTTCTAACGAGGAAGCTACTAAGAAGGAAACCAAGGAGAAAAATGATGAAGAAACGGATAAAAGTTCATTTTCTGATTCAGAAGAACCCACTCCAGAAAAGGAAAAATATGAATTAGAACATGCCATGGTGGATGAAAGTGAAACTCCGGCAAAATCTTCTGAACTTGAAGAAAAAGAACATGAGTTAAGCAAAAATCATGATGAAGATGATGCGGATGATGATGAAGATAAAGATGTAGCACCTGTTTCTAAGAAAAAAAAGACTGTTGAAGCCGAATTTGAAGATTCGGTAGCAGAAGATAGCGAGGATGAAACAGTTACAGAACGTCATGGAATAGAAAAAAAGGATTTTCATGCCATGACCAAAGAAGCTTTGGTTGCAGAATTGGACAGATTGGTAAAATCGGAAAAAGTTCAAGCCATCAAAGAACATGTGGAAGAAATAAAGGCTGAATTCAATGCTAAATTCGATGAAGAATTAGAAGAGAAAAAAGAAGAGTTTCTTGCTGATGGAGGAAATATTATAGATTTTCATTATTCCACTCCTATCAAAAAAGATTTCAATTCTATCTATTTCGATTATAAGGAAAAACGAAACAATTATTATAAGCAGTTAAAGCAGGATCTAAATAAAAACCTAGATCGCAGACTTGAGATAATTGAAGAGTTAAAAGGATTATTGGGAATTGAGGAAAACATAAATACCACTTACAAACATTTTAAGGAATTACAGGACAAGTGGCGTACGGCAGGCCCAATACCCCGAGATAAATACAACACTGTTTGGAACACCTATCATCATCATGTAGAGAATTTTTACGATTTCTTACACCTAAATCGGGATTTTAGAGATCTAGATTTCAAACACAACTTAGAACAAAAATTAAAGATTATAGATCGCGCAGAGGAACTAACCTTAGAGACAGATTCTAGCCGTGCATTTAGAGAGCTTCAGATGCTTCATAAAATGTGGAAAGAAGAATTAGGTCCTGTTGCGAGGGAATTTAGAGAGGATATCTGGGATCGTTTTAGTGCAGCGACCAAGAAGATCCATGATCTTAGACAATCTTATTATGATGATCTGGAAAAATCTTTCGAGAAAAATCTAGAAGTTAAACAAGAGATCATAGAAAAATTAAAGCTTATTGCCGATGGTGAACATAAATCTCACGGGCAATGGCAGAATAAGATCAAGGAAATAGAAGCTTTAAGACAATCCTTTTTTGAAGCAGGAAAAGTTCCTAGAGATAAGAATGAGGAAACTTGGAGCGCCTTTAAACAATCGGTTAGACAATTTAACCGAAACAAAAATGCCTATTACAAAACTTTAAAAAAGGAGCAATACGAGAATCTTGAGAAAAAGAAAGAGCTTATAAAAATTGCAGATGATAATAAGGAGAATGAAGATTTTAAGGCCACCACTCCTTTAATGAAGAAGATCCAGAACGACTGGAAAAAGGTAGGGCATGTTCCTAGAAAAGACAGTGACAAAGTTTGGAAGCAATTCAAGGCTGCATGTAATCATTATTTTGATAGGATGCACAAGGCGAATAATGAAGAGAGTGATGAAGAGACGAAAGCTTTTGATCAGAAAAAAGAACTGTTGGACTCTCTTAAAAACTTAGAATTGGAAGGTGATAAGAAAACAGATCTTCCAAAAATTAAATCGGCTATAGAAGAGTGGAAACAAATTGGGAAAGTGCCTTTTAACAAACGCTTTATTGAAGGAAAATTCAATAAACTCTTGGATCAATTATTCTCCAAATTAGATGTAGATCATACCAAAGCAGAAATGATGAAGTATGAAAATAAGATTCAGGCAATAAATGATGCAGATGACGATAAGAAATTGCGAAATGAGCACTACTTCCTAAGTAAGAAAGTAGAAGAAACAAAAGCCGATATTAGACAACTAGAGAACAACTTACAATTCTTTTCTAATGTAGACGATGATAATCCATTGGTTAAGGAGGTTCATAAAAATATTGCAGATCATAAGGAGCAGTTAGAGATCTGGAAAGAGAAATTACAAAAAGTGAAATCCCTTTACTAAAAAGGTTGAAAATTCTTTAAAAAAGAAGGCGAAGTCTAATAACTTCGCCTTTTTAATTTTAGAACCTCGAGGCAAGCCTAAGAGGTATAAATTGAAAAGTCCTTTAAAAAATTCGAATCAAGCCTCGGGAAATTAAATCCTCATTGAGGGATTAATTTTTTAAGATTATAGCAACTTTGCTTCTTCCCAGAAAACATCCATTTCAGCCAGACTCATATCTCGTAAAGGAGTATTTCGTTCCTGGGCTTTTCCTTCTAAATATTGAAAGCGTTTAATGAATTTTTTATTGGTACGCTCTAAGGCATTTTCCGGATTTATATTTAAGAATCTAGCATAGTTGATCATAGAGAACAACACATCCCCAAATTCGGCTTCCATTTTGTCCGTATCCTGAACGGCTACTTCATGTTGCAATTCCTCCAGTTCTTCCTTTAGCTTTTCAAAAACTTGTTGTGGTTCTTCCCAATCGAATCCTACACCAGCCACCTTCTCTTGAATCCTACTAGCCTTCACTAATGATGGTAATGAGGCCGGAACGCCTTCTAAAACACTCTTTTTGCCTTCTTTTAATTTCAGTTTTTCCCAGTTCTGCTTTACTTCTTCTTCATTAGCCACTTTTACATCACCATAGATATGAGGATGCCTATCTATTAACTTCTCACAGATGCTATTGGTAACATCGGCTATATCAAAATTATCCTTCTCGCTTCCAATTTTTGCATAGAACACGATATGTAGCAAAATATCTCCTAATTCCTTTTTTATTTCTTCGGGATCATTATCTAAAATAGCATCACCTAACTCGTAAACCTCTTCAATGGTTAGATGACGTAAAGATTCCATTGTTTGCTTTTTATCCCAAGGGCATTGCTCCCGCAATTCATCCATAATGGTTAGAAGTCTGTCGAATGCTAAAAGCTGGTCTTTTCGATTATTCATTTTTTATGCTTTTTGTAAAAATACAATTGTCTCTAATTTTCTAGCTTCAATTTCCATAGAATTTTAAATGGAAAAAGCAGTCCTAAAATTATTAGAACTGCTTTTCAATTTTTTTTTAATAGAAGGAAGTTTACTCTTCTTCGTCCTTATTTTCTTTTGTTTCGACTGCAAATTCGGTAAAACCATTATTGATCAATAAATTGTACCATTGAACAATTTTCTTGATATCACTCTGGTATACTCTTTCTACATCATAATCTGGTAAGATCTCTGCAAAATAAGCTTCTAATTCCTTTTTATTGGCTTTAGCGCTAATTGCTTCTTTTCCATCTTCTTTTTCAAACATCTTCTGAAAGATGGTTCCTAATGGAACTTCTTCAGTATAAGTATAAATTGCTATTTCACTTAATAAGCTTACGTTATGTCGCACGTTTACAGCAATCTTTTTTTGATCTATTATTGATTTTGCAATAAATCCTCCTCTTGTTTGTGCAGATAACTCATATAATCCCGGCTTACCGGTAATTGATAAAATTTTTTCTAAACCCATATTAGTGTTGTAAATTTTTGGCTAACAAATATCATATCTCTGTGTTTAATATCAAAAGGATTAACGTCCTTTTTTCATTAATGGATAACGCATCCTGTAATCGGCCTGCACTTTTCCTTTAGAGATGTTGCTTAATTTCCCTTTTATTAATCTTTTTTTAAGGCTAGATAACTTATCTGTAAATAAGATTCCTTCTATATGATCATATTCATGTTGTATTACTCTTGCTCCAATCCCGTTAAACGTTTCCGTATGAAACTCGAAATTCTCATCATAATATTCAATGGTGATCTGTGGCTTTCTAAACACATCTTCCCTAACTTCGGGAATACTTAAACAACCTTCATTAAATGCCCACTCTTCTCCTTCTTCTGCAACGATCTTCGGGTTAATAAAAACCTTTTTCATTGCAGTTAATTGTGCCTTCTCCTCTTCACTTAGATTTTCGTCATCTGCAAAAGGTTCGGCATCAACAATAAATAGTCTAATGGAACGGCCAATTTGAGGTGCTGCCAATCCTACACCAAAAGCCTCGTACATGGTCACCCACATATCTTCAATAAGCTCTTTAAGCTTTGGGTAATCTTGAGGGATCTCTTTCCCTTTTTTTCTTAATACCGGATCTCCGTAGGCTACAATGGGTAAAATCATTTTAAAATAAATATTGAATGTTTAATTTTTAAGAATACAAATAGGATTGTAGAATTATAGTGGCACTTATCTCATCTACCAAGGCCTTATTTTGTCTTTTTTTCTTTTTCAAACCACTATCGAGCATCGTTTTAACTGCCATTTTAGAGGTAAATCTTTCATCCACTCTCTTTAACTGCATCAATGGAAATTTTAAACTGAACTTTTTTAAGAATTCTGAAATTGCCACTTCGCTTTGAGAAGCTGTATTGTCCATTTGCTTTGGTTCCCCTACAAGCACAAGTTCCACATTTTCTGAGCTAAAATACGCTTCTAAAAACTTCAAAAGTTCCCTGGTTTCTACTGTAGTAAGACCAGAAGCAATAATTTGCATCTCATCTGTTACCGCAATACCGGTACGTTTAGCACCATAATCCAAGGCTAAAATTCTTGCCATAGTTAATTTTAGGCAAAGGTAAGGTTTATATCCCTATGCATCCAAAAATTGCATTGAAGCAGTTATATTTGCTAAAAATAATTTACAATGCAATCATTAGAAAATCAAATATCAAAAGCTTGGGATAACCGAGACTTATTGAAAGAAGAAGCTACTATAGAAGCTATAAGAAAAGTGATCAACCTGCTAGATGAAGGAACATTAAGGGTTGCAGAACCTACTGCAGATGGATGGCAAGTGAATGAATGGGTTAAGAAAGCGGTAGTTCTTTATTTTCCTATTCAGAAAATGGAAACTTTAGAAGCTGGTATTTTTGAATATCATGATAAGATGCCTCTTAAGAGAGGTTATAAAGAAAAAGGAATTCGCGTAGTGCCAAATGCCGTAGCCAGATATGGTGCTTATATTTCCAGTGGCGTGATATTAATGCCAAGTTATGTGAATATTGGAGCCTATGTAGACGAAGGAACTATGGTAGATACTTGGGCAACGGTTGGAAGTTGTGCCCAGATAGGTAAAAATGTGCATTTAAGTGGCGGTGTTGGTATTGGCGGTGTTTTAGAGCCTTTGCAAGCTGCTCCAGTTATAATAGAAGATAATGCATTTATTGGCTCGCGTTGTATCGTGGTAGAAGGCATAAGAGTTGAAAAAGAAGCCGTTCTAGGTGCTAATGTAGTTCTTACTGGATCAACAAAAATAATAGATGTTACAGGTCCAGAGCCTAAGGAGTATAAAGGATATATCCCTTCAAGATCTGTTGTGATCCCTGGAAGCTATACCAAAAAATTTCCTGCAGGCGAGTTTCAAGTTCCGTGTGCATTGATAATTGGCCAGAGAAAAGAGAGCACCAATAAAAAGACCTCATTAAATGATGCTTTAAGAGAATACAATGTTGCCGTTTAATTTTTTGGCTTTAATTAGTATTGAATAAAGTAAAGTAGATAAAATGAAAATATTAGTGATTCAGCAAAAAATGATAGGAGACGTATTAACCTCTTCTATCTTATTTGAAGCACTTAGAAAAGAATATCCAAGTTCTCAATTACATTATTTGATCTACGCTCACACCTTGCCTGTGATCAAACAAAATCCATTTATAAATAAAGTGATCCTTTTCAAGGACGATCTAAAACATCCTTTAAAGTTCAATTCGTTTCTTAAGAAGATTAAGCGCGAAAAGTATGATGTAGTTATAGATGTTTACTCTAAATTTGGCACTGCCATTATAACCAAATTTTCCGGTGCCCCTGTTCGTATTTCTTATAATAAATGGTACACACATTCTTTTTATACCCATTGCTTTGAAAAATCTATAATTGCTAAGACCAATGCAGGTCCTGCAATAGAAAAGAGGTTAAGATTGTTAACTCCAATTATGAAGCAGCTTCCTGCTGATGTTAAACCTAAGATCTATCTAGCTAGAGAAGAAAAAATAAAAGCACAAGAGCAATTAGCCAATGCTGGGATTAAGAAAGATAAGTTAATTCTAATGATTGCTGTTTTAGGAAGTTCTGCTTCAAAAACATATCCAGAAGAATATCAAGCCCAGCTACTAGATAAAATTGTTGAAGACACACAAGCGCAACTTATCTTTAATTACATTCCGTCTCAAAAAGACGAAGCATTAAAAGTGTATAATTTATGTAAACCGAGAACTCAAAAAGCTATCTTTTTTGATCTCTTCGGTAAAGATCTTAGAGAGTTTCTGGCACTTACCTATTATTGTGATGCACTTATAGGAAATGAAGGAGGAGCAATTAACATGGCAAAAGCACTGAATGTACCAACCTTTTCCATATTTTCTCCAGGTGTTCCAAAGGAGAATTGGAATATGTATGAAAATGGAACCACTAATGTTTCGGTGCATCTCAACGATTATCTCCCAAAACTATTTATATTTCAAACCAATAAAGAGATCCATAATAATTCCCCCGACTTATACAGCACTTTTGAGCCGTCTTATTTTGAGGAGAAACTGCAAAAATTTATTTTTAACCTGCGCTCATGAATTATAAATTCTTAATATATATAAGTCATACCTACGCCTTGCCTATTGGAGAACCAATTCAAAAAGAAATTCTGGCTCAAGGCTATGAAGTTAAATGGTTTTCAGATCAAGAGTATACCAAAGCATATTTTCCAAAACAGGGGGAGCTTTTAAATACTATTGAGGAGGTAATTAACTACCATCCAGATATCGTATTAACAATTACCGATAGCCTTGCCGACTTTATCCCTGGGATTAAGGTCCAGATATTTCATGGTTTTCTAGCCAATAAACATAGCTTCAAAAAAGGGCATTTTAGAATTCGGGGCTTTTTTGATCTTTATTGTACGCAAGGTCCTTCTACCACTATTCCATTTAAACAGCTTCAAAAAAAACATAAGCATTTTGATGTGATTGAAACCGGTTGGTCTAAAGTAGATCCATTATTCCCGATTAAAACCAACACTACAGAAAAACCAGTGATACTTATCTCCTCTACTTTTTCTCCAAAATACAGCCTAACTTATAACGATATGGTAGTGGAAGAAATTTCACGATTATCGCTTCTAGGCAAATGGAAATTTAAAGTGGTGCTTCATCCAAAATTGGCTCAAGAACGAATAGATCGATTTAAGGCGATGCAGAATGAAAATCTTACCTATTATGATACTACAGATATAATTCCGCTTTTTAAATTGGCAGATGTCATGTTCTCTGATACCACTTCAGCTATTACTGAATTTATTCTTCAGAAAAAACCTGTAGTTACCTTTAATAATAATAAACCAGGAGATCACTTTATAAATATTAAGGAAGTTTCACAGATTGAAGAAGCTATAACCAGGTCTTTGGAAAAACCCGAGTTTGTAATGGCAGCCATTCAGAATTACATAGACATAACACATCCTTACAACGATGGAAATTCAAGCAAACGTGTGATTAATGCTTGTATAAATTTTTTA
Organism: Gillisia sp. UBA3175; assembly: GCA_002364325.1. Classification (GTDB taxonomy): domain Bacteria; phylum Bacteroidota; class Bacteroidia; order Flavobacteriales; family Flavobacteriaceae; genus Gillisia. The sequence continues at coordinate 566,589 of DEXV01000003.1, read as the reverse complement.
AATAGCGATAGATCTTATCTAAAAAAGAAACCTCTTAATTTAATTAGAAAATATAAAGTTAGAAAGCAATTGAATTATTTCACCTTAAAAACTTTTAAAAGTTCAAAAAGAACAGAGAACTTTTAGTCTTTCCAGAATTTAAGTTTCTTCTTTAACTCTTTTTTTCGCTTAAATTTGTGTTGGAATTGTTTGGTGAACTCCCACATATCTTCAAAAACAATTTTCTCGTCTTCATCAGTTAATTTAGCATATTCATTCGCCATGATTTTCACCATGCTTTTTTTAGGAGTTAATCGCGAAAAATTTCTCATTCGGTCTTCAAAACTCAACTTCCTAAAATTCATTCTGTTTAGATCTACCAGGTAAAAAAGGTAATTTCCATTATTCAACTGGATTAAAGTATTTCCGGGAGAATGGTCTAAAAATTCGATATCCTTTTCATGTAAGGAAAAGGTGAATCTAGTAAAGTCTCTTAAGATTTTTTCATGATCTGGATAATCAGTGTTAGTCACTAATTCTCGGTACGTTAGATCATAATCCAAATGTTCACTCACATAGTAACTATCTTTAAAAAGCAAGGAAGAATTATTTGTAGCGTATGCGATGGGATAAGGCGTACCAATTTCATTAGCTATTAAATGCTGTGCATACTCGAAAGAGCGTTCGGCTTTAGATTTTCTGAAAAACTTATAGGCAATCTGATTCACGAAATTAGGAACCTTAAAAGATTTGATGTTTATTTTTTGCCCTGCAAGGTCAAACTTCTTTATCAGATTGCGAATTCCAGGAGTAATAGCTTCACCAGAATCATCAAAAGAGGCTATTAAATTAGCAATTTCTTTTTGATGAATTTTATGTTTTTCAGAAAAATGGATCTTCATTATTAAAGGTATTTGGTTACACCATTTTCACACCACACAAGTTTCTCTTGGTTAGTTTTTTGCTGAATTTTCTCGTTGTCTATTAGATTAGATTTCGAAGATTCTGGATGATAAAGGTGATAAACAATCCCACCATAACGCAACCTTTTACCCAGAACACCTTTATTTAATACCCGTAGAATAAATTCTGAATCCTCTCTTCCCCAACCTTCCATTTCCTCATTATATCCGTTAACTGCTAAAAAATCCTTTCTCCAATAAGAAATATTACAACCTCTTACTTTTGAAGAGAACAGTGGACTTGCCTTATAGCGATCTCTAAGCAACGGAATTCTCAAATTTCTAGTTCGTTTTCCAATATCTCCTGAAAAAAAAGAAAATTGAAATCTATCATTTTTAAAAATATCGGAAAGTGCATTTTTTTTTATGTTCACACGAGATCCAAATAAAAACATTCCTTCTTCCGAAATACTTATATGGTCTTTTACAAAATCCTTATGTATAATACAATCGCCATCTATTTGAATAACATAATCGCAATCTGATGAAGCTATGGCTTTATTTAAAATTGCTGACCTTCTAAATCCCTTATCTTCCTGCCAAATATGTTTTATAGGTATCGTAGATTTTTCTTGGTAGTTATTAATTAATGCTTTTGTAGCTTCTTTCGAACCATCATCTGCAATTAGAATTTCATCTGGAAATTGAGATTGATTCAAGGCGCTTTTTAAAACAAGGTCTAAGGCTTCCGGCCAGTTGTAAGTAGAGATCAATAAGGCTGTTTTCATTAATTCTTGTTTTTAGAAATAGCATTTTCCCGAACTAACTTTTGATAAACTGCCAACGTATTCTTACCTAATTGGTCTGCAGTGAATTTTTTTAAGAAAATCTCATAAGATAGATCACTAAATTGTTTACTTAATTCTGGCATACTTTTAAATCTCGCTATTTTTTTTGCTAATTGCACATAATCTCTCACATCGGCTGTAAAACCATTTACACCATCTTCAATTACTTCATCCACCACTCCCACTTTAGTCGAAATTACAGGAGTTTTATGATATAAAGCTTCCACAATAGATGAAGGTCCACCTTCTCGCTCAGAAGTCATTAGAAACACATTGAATTGCGATAAAAAAGATGAAGCATTTTCAACAAAACCCATAAATGTAATATAGGAATCTAAATTCTTTTCTCTTACTAACTCTTTTAAATTATCTGTGTTTTTACTAAAATCCCCAATCTGTATCAAATGAAAATCAGTCACTTTTAGTTCGTTAACTAGATGATCTACAACCTTTACCAAAGTTGGTAGATCTTTTGCGTTGGTGTGATTTGCTATATTGCCTATTAAGAAAGTTTCAGCAGATAAATTTAATTTATCTCTAAGTTTAAAGGCGGCATTTTTTGGAATATCTTCCACTTTTACACCATTATAGACCGTAACCAACTTCTTTTTATTTTTTTCTGAAAGGATAGCCCCAAAATGTTTTTTAACATATTCAGAAATACAAAGTATCCCGTGAATATTCTTATAATTATATTTTTGTTTACTTAAAAAGCTTGTTTTATTTCTGATGCCTTTCCTTGCAAACAGCGTAGGAGTTTTCAAATTTTTAATAAGATCTGTAACCACATATCCTGTCACAGAATCACTTGTATGCAAATGAATAATATCTATAGCATGTTTCTTAACCACGTTCGCAAAAAAAGATCGATATTCAGCAGAATAAGGACTTAAAGGTTTACTAGATAGTGTTTCAATCGGCAACTCCCTAACAGCATTAAAAAGCGGAGTTTCAGAAAAACAAAATATTTTTTGAGTTACACCCAGACGATCTAAATCGTTTATTAAATAAGTAAGCTGTTGCTCATTTCCTCCCCAAACTTGAGCACCAGAAACATGTAATACCGTCATATTCTATTTTCAATTTAACACAAAGATAAAATAAGTATAAAGAAACCTTTTGAGAATTACCTAAAACATTAATTTACTAATACCTGCGAAGTACTTATAAAGTGAAGTACTACCAAATTCTTTTATGAAATAAAAATATGTAATTTTGAAGTGCCATAATTTCAATGGAAAAACAGATTTCTGAAGTTCACATTTAAATGAAATTCATCTTGCAATTTATAAGCCTTCATTTATGAATATCCTACATGTTTCAGCAGTGAAAAGTTGGGGTGGTGGAGAGAATCATATCGAGAATCTTTGCAGGGAACTTAGCACAAAATCTCCAGATACTGCTCACACCATTATTTGTGCAAAAGGAGGCTTATTTCAAAAAAAATTGAAACATGCTGAACTCCCACATATTGCAGTGAAATTGGCTTTTAAAATGGATCCGCGTTTTTCTTTGAAAGTGATTGAGATTTGTAGATCCAAGAAAATAGATCTTGTACATATTCATGATAGCACTGCACTTACACTATGTATCATGGGAGATCATTTATCTAATTTACCTCCTTTTATATTTAGCAAGAAAACCACCTTTCCTATACGTCCTCGTAAACAAACACTTTATAAATACAATTACGAAAAGATAAAGAAGATCCTTTGCGTTTCTGAAGCTACCAAAAAGATGACAGCAGAAATGGTTTTGAGGCCCGAAAAGTTAGCTTGTATCTATCATGGCACCAATGTACATTGTGAGGAGAATAATTCTCCGCTTCAGTTAAGATCGAAACTTAAACTGAAGGAGAACATCAAATTAATAGGCAATATTGCTAATCATAATTGGCCCAAGGATCTTGAAACCTTTATTCTCACTGCGAATGAAGTTATAAATATTCAGCAAAAAGAAGATATTCATTTTGTCCAGATAGGCGCATTTACTAATAGAACAGCTGCTTATTTAAAAAAGATAAAAGACCTAGCATTAGAAGATCATATAAGTTTTATAGGAAAGATTTCAAATGCAGCTGCTTTAATTCCGCAGTTCAATATATCTTTAATGACTTCCAAAAGTGAGGGAATTCCACAATTTATCTATGAATCTTTTCTGAAAAAGATCCCCGTGATTAGTACTAATGTGGGAGGAATTTCAGAAATTATAGAACATAACAACAATGGATTTTTAGCTGATGCAGGTGATTATAGAACTCTGGCTAATTTTATTACTGAACTTTTAAATGACCCTGAAAAAAGCAATCAATTTACAGCGTTTTCCTATAAACTGGTATTAGAAAAATACACCACCGAAATAATGGCTCAAAAAACATTAAATCAATATAAAACAGTGCTCCATGGACGATAATATTAAACAAGAAATAGAGAACACGATTGAAGTTCTAAAAAAAGGAGGAATTATCTTATATCCAACAGATACTGTATGGGGAATAGGCTGTGACGCTACTAATCCTGAAGCAGTTGCCAAGGTTTACAAATTAAAAAAACGCGAAGAAAGCAAGGCGATGATCTGTTTGGTGAATTCGGTTAAAATGTTAGAGCAGTATGTAAATTCCATCCCCAGTATAGCTTATGATTTAATAGATTATGCTGTGAAGCCTACCACCATTATTTACGACGATCCTATAAAAGTTGCTAATAACCTAATTGCAAAGGACGAAACCTTAGCTATTCGCGTAGTAAAGGATAAATTTTGTGAACCACTTATCTATAAATTTAGAAGAGCATTGGTTTCTACATCTGCAAACCTAAGTGGAGAACCTACTCCAAAATCTTTCGCTCAAATAAGCCCGGAAATTTTAAAAGGAGTAGACTATGTAGTAAATTTGCAGCATTCAAAAATTTCAGACCAACCTTCCTCTCTAATTAAATTAGGAAAAGATGGAAGTGTTAAGGTGATACGACAATAAAATATGCCCAAAATTAACAACTACACTTCTGCTTTAAAACATCCAATTTTTAAGATCATCTCTCAAGCTGCAGAGAATTTAAGGTTGGAAAGTTATGTAATAGGCGGATTTGTTAGAGATTATCTATTAGAGCGAGGAGAACCTAAAGATATAGATATTGTAGCTATTGGCAGTGGAATTGAACTTGCAGAGGAAGTTTCTAAACTACTTCCACATAACCCGAAAGTACAGATATTTAAAACTTATGGTACTGCAATGTTACGCGCATTTGATCTGGAAATTGAATTTGTTGGAGCCAGAAAGGAGAGTTATACTGAAGATAGCAGAAATCCGGTGGTTGAAAATGGGAGTTTAGAGGACGATCAAAAAAGAAGGGATTTCTCTATTAATGCTTTAGCGTTAAATCTTGGAAGTACTAATTTTGGAGAGCTTGTAGATCCCTTTAATGGAATCGAACATCTAGATAAAAAACTTATTAAAACTCCGCTAGATCCGGATATCACCTATTCTGATGATCCATTGCGAATGCTTCGAGCCATAAGATTTGCATCGCAGCTTCATTTTAAAATAGAACCCAAATCTTTAAAGGCGATTTTTAAGAATAAAGATAGGATACAGATCATTTCCAAGGAACGAATTGTAGATGAGTTAAATAAGATCTTACTTTCAGAAAAACCTTCAGTAGGATTCGCTTTATTACATAAAACAGGTCTTTTAGAATTAATACTTCCACAGTTAACCGCTTTGGAAGGAATTGAAGAAATAGAAGGACAAAAACATAAAGATAACTTCTGGCACACTTTAGAAGTTGTAGATAATATAGCTAAAAATACAGACGATCTATGGCTGCGTTGGGCTGCTTTATTACATGACATTGGAAAAGCACCAACAAAAAAATTCCATAAAAAGATAGGATGGACCTTTCATGGGCATGAATTTGTTGGTTCTAAAATGGTTTACAAGCTATTTAAACAACTAAAAATGCCTCTTAATGAGAAGATGAAATTAGTGCAGAAACTTGTGTTAATGAGTTCTCGCCCAATTGTGATATCAGATAAAAATGTAACAGATTCGGCTGTGCGCAGATTGGTTTTTGATGCCGGAGATGATATAGAGAATTTAATGACGCTTTGCGAAGCAGATATCACAACAAAAAATCCGAAACGATTTAAAAAATATCATAATAACTTTAAAAAGGTTCGAGAAAAAATCAAGGAAGTAGAAGAGAAAGACCATATCCGCAATTTCCAGCCTCCGGTTTCTGGGGAAGAGATCATGGAATTTTTTAATTTAAAACCTTCAAGAGAGATCGGAATCATTAAAGAGGCTATAAAAGAGGCTATTTTAGAGGGAGAGATCCCAAATGAATATGAATCGGCAAAAGCCTACATGATTAAAAAGGGAAAGAAACTTGGATTAAAAGCCAATGTGGAATAATTAACTCTTAAAGAAGCAAGCGTGTATAGAAAATTTTTAAAAATCTCGATAATACTCGTGTATTTAGTGATCATTGCAGGTGCAGTAGTGAGAATGACAGGCTCTGGAATGGGCTGTCCTGACTGGCCCAAATGCTTCGGATATTATATTCCTCCAACTGAGATCTCTGAGCTACAGTTTCAAAGTTCTAGAGATTATAAGCAAGGTGAGGTAATTATAGTAGATGAGCGACTAATGACTGCTGCTAAAGATTTTACTACTGGTAATTCTTATAATTCACAGAATTGGGAACTTTACACAAAACATGATTATGCCATATTTAATCCATGGCATACCTGGATAGAATATATAAACAGATTATTAGGAGCATTGGCTGGGCTTGCAGTTTTGATCATGGCCTTATTATCATTAAAATACTGGAGAGAAAATAAGAGGATCACCTTTCTTTCATGGCTTTCTGTATTTTTAATGGGTTTCCAAGGCTGGCTTGGAGCAACTGTAGTTTATTCTGTGCTTTCACCTGCCAAGATCACTATACATATGATCATGGCTTTGGTTATAGTGGCGCTTTTACTTTATCTACTCAGTTTAACTGCTAAAACTTCAGTATTAAAGAATAGTCTGAAAAGCTTTAGGACATTGATGGTCTCTGCTGTAATATTTACCCTTATTCAAATAGTAATGGGGACACAAGTGAGACAATTTGTGGATGAACAAATAAAACTATTAGGAGAAAATGTTCCGGGAGAATGGTTGGCAACTCCTTCTATCCTATTTTATATTCACCGTTCTTTTTCAATTTTAGTGCTGTTAGTTAATTTGGCGTTATGGTGGCAAAATAAGAAACTGAATTTAGGCTTCAACAAAATTAATTGGGTTCTTGCGTTTATAGGAGTTGAGATATTAACCGGAATTGCGATGTATAATTTCAACTTTCCTTTTCTATCACAGCCCTTACATCTTGTAATTGCATCCCTCCTATTTGGAGTGCAATTTTATGTATTATTGGAAGCTATGCGTACCCCGATTCGTACAAAAAGTTTGTAACTTTGAACCCATAAAAAAATTAGAATGGTTTATAGATTTAGAGTCATTTTGGATACCCAAGATGATGTTTTTAGAGATATCGAAATTTTAGAAGAAAGCACTTTAGAAGATTTTCATAATTCTATAGTAAACGCTTTTGGATTTGATGGAAATGAAATGGCCGCTTTTTATATAAGTGACGACGATTGGAACCAAGGAGAGGAGATCTCTCAATTTGATCTAGGAGATGGTTTAGACGATATTCGTTTGATGAATGAAACTACATTGGACTCTGTTGTTTCCAAGAACGAACGCAAATTGATCTATGTATATGATTTCCTAAGCATGTGGACCTTTCTTATAGAACTAGCTGAAATTGCTGAGATAGAGGACGGAAGGGATTATCCAAATCTAATGTTTGTACACGGTCAAATTCCATTAGAAGCGCCAGACAAAGAGTTTGTTGCTGAAAAAGATGGATTTGACGACGATGACGATGATTATGGATCTGATATGGATCTTGAAGATTATGATGATCTTTCTTTTGATGAAAACTGGAATTAAGCTCCACTACTTTTTTATTAAATTATGTATACAGATTGCTGCTTATCCAAAGTGCGGTCTCAACTTTTAAATTTCTAGCACAAAATGATCAACTTATATAATGCCCAAATTGAATCGCTTTCTATTCACCGTGTTGGAAATAAAAGTAGAAATGAGAACATTTTTCTTTCCGGGGAACCTTTTACGCTGAATGATGAAATTGCGCCACTGATCAAGGAATATTTCTTAAAATCTTTTAGAGAAAAAGAAGAGAATTATTTTCAGTTCACGCACGAATCAGATTTGGAATTTAATCAGCTGTATAATTTTGCCAACCAGATCTTTGATGCTCCAGATAGCATTCATGAAGTTTCAAAAAAGATAACCACATTATTATTCGAGCAATCTTCTCATCCTCATATAAAAAGTGGAGAAGTGTATGTAGTATATTTCGAAAATATGTTGTTGGACAATGAAAAGGTATCTGCAATTGGGATCTTTAAATCTGAATTAAAACATGATTTCCTTCAATTTAAAGAAAAAGGAACTTTACTGGAAATGGTGATCCAACAAGGGATCAATCTTAACAAGATGGATAAGGGAGCGCTTATCTTTAACAAGAATAGAGCTGAAGGTTACAAGATATTATCTGTAGATTCCAATAAATATGATACTAAGTATTGGTTGGAGAATTTCTTGGGGGTGGATATTCTAGCCGATGAGAACTTCTACACGAAGAAATATTTAAAATTCTGTCAGAATTTCGCAAAAGATGTTGTTTTGCCTGCGGAAGACAAAAAAGAAGAAGTAATGTTCATGAACCGAAGTGTAGATTACTTCGCAAAAAATGATTCATTCGAAGAATCTAACTTTTTAAATTCGGTTATAGACAATCCTGCTTTAATTCCAGAATTTCAGAATTACAAACAAGAGAAAGCACCAAAATATAGAATTGAAGATCTTACCGAATTCCCAATTGCCAATGCGGCAGTAACTTCGGCAAGAAAATCTATAAAGAATACCATTAATTTAGATACCAATATTCAGATCAGGTTAGACTTTATAAACCCGGAATCTGCTCAGAAATTTGTAGAGAAAGGTTGGGACGAGGAAAAGCAAATGTATTACTACTTGGTATATTTTAATAAAGAAGAAAAGAGCTAAACTCTTATCGATTTTAGATGTACATTTTCATAGTTTCGTTTAACAAATTCCAAGGCAGTTCTTAAAATTTGCCCCATAGTTCTTGCGCGTTTAAACTTCATATCATTTGTGAAATGATATAGATCATTTCTAAGCATACGCACATTTTCTGGAGTAGAAACGTGGTCATTTATCATACATCTTACCAATTCCTTGAAACGAGATTGCGCATTAATCATTCTTTTGGCCAAAAGAGAACGCTCCTCTTTTCTATATTGCTCTATGGAGCTATGCTCTAACTTTTCTGTTACCAACTCTACCATTTTAAAATTTTCCTTAAAAAATTGCGGTCGGTACACTTTTAAATTACCTTCATAACATTGCTGATCGAAATCTATCGCACGAATAGTATATTCTACATGATCAAAATCGTGCGTTGGAATGATCACGTAATTATAGGAACGCATATCACCAAGTAATCTAACAGTACAGCGCTCATTAAACTTCACGAATTGCTTGGCGATTTGCGTTTTCGCTCGTTCATCACAAAGAGGCAATTCCTCTTGAATAAAAACATCTCCAGGTATCCCTGCAATATGCTCTTCAATTAAAGTATCCTTATAAACCAGAAAATTCATTCTATGTGGAGACAAGATATGCTCTATTTCCAACCCATATATTCTGGAAGCATCAGCAAGCTTAATATAGAAATAAGTAAAACTATCATTTAATGTATTTCTAACCTTGATTCTAAAAGGCTTCGAATTACCGAAGGTGCAATAATCAATCGCGTCTATACTTAAAAAAGGAAGTGAATCATCACTTCCATCGGAATGTAGGATAGTATAAACATGCTTTAAAGAATCGTCTATTTCATTTCGCTCACTATCGGAATAATAGCAGCGTACCCATAAGGTATCTTCTTCATTTCTATCATAAACCACAATGGAACCCGAAAACCGTAGCAGATCATCATAGAAAACAGGAATTTTAGTATCTCTATTATACTTTTCAAGATATTTATGAAATCGATCATTTACAGGAAAAGATGGTTTTTTCCTGGACATTAAATTATCTTCCATTTTTGGGGTTTTTTCAAAAATACAGTATCTCTTCCAATTCTCTTGTAACAAAATGTTAACATCGGAGTCTTATTTATAAATTCAGTTCAATTTGGAGACAATTCTTACAATTAATCATCTCACCAAGAGATACGGAAGTTTAACTGCAGTAAACGACCTCTCGTTCACAATAAAAAAAGGTAATGTTTACGGAATATTAGGACCTAACGGAAGTGGAAAATCTACAACCTTAGGAATGGTATTAAATGTGGTTAATAGCACCAGTGGCGATTTTCACTGGTTTGATGGATCAGATTCTACGCATGAAGCTTTAAAGAAAGTTGGAGCAATTATAGAGCATCCAAACTTTTACCCTTATATGACCGCTTCTCAAAATTTAGCTTTGGTGTGCAGGATCAAGGAAATAAAAAAAGAAAAGATAGAGGAAAAACTAGAAATTGTTGGATTGCTGGATAGAAAAGATAGCAAATTTAGAACCTTCTCCTTAGGGATGAAACAGCGCCTAGCAATAGCCTCTGCTCTACTCAATGATCCTGAAATATTAATACTAGATGAACCAACCAACGGATTAGATCCCCAAGGTATACATCAAATTCGTGAGATCATTCGCAAGATCGCTTCTACAGGAACTACAATTCTTTTAGCTTCTCACTTATTAGATGAAGTAGAAAAAGTGTGTTCTCATGTAGTAATCATTAGAAAAGGTATAAAACTATACAGCGGCAGAGTAGATGAAATGAATGCAAGCCATGGCTTCTTCGAACTGAAGGCAGAAGATATGTCACGTTTGGAAGAACTATTAAAAGAACATTCTTTTATTGGTAAGATCTCTATTAATGAAGGTTTACTGACGGCAATATTGGAAGAACCTATGGGAGCAGATGAGTTAAATAAATTCCTTTATGAAAGAGGAATGGTACTTTCTTATTTAGTGAAACGAAAAGAAAGCCTTGAAGAACAATTTTTACAATTAACTAATCAAACCGCCCTGTAGATGTTACGATTATTACAAATAGAATTACACAAATTAAGATATAGCCGCTCGGCAAAAGTACTTATAATTACTTATTTCATTTTGATCACCTTTATAGCGCTCATAGCTTCTTTAGAATTCGATATTGGACCAATACATTTTAGATTGGCAGATCAGGGGATATTTAATTTCCCGTTCATCTGGCATTTCAATAGTTATATTGCTGCATTATTAAAGCTATTCTTAGCCATAGTAATCGTCTCAATGATGTCTAATGAATATAGCAATAGAACATTAAAACAGAATCTAATTGATGGCTTGAGCAAGAAAGAATTTGTGCTTTCTAAATTTATCACCGTGGTACTTTTCTCATTGATCTCCACACTGTTCTTGGTAGTAGTTTCTTTGATCTTAGGATACTCTTTTTCAGATTTTACGGAATTATCCATAGTGTTTTCCGATATGGAATATATCGTTGGCTACTTTGTAAAACTACTTGGATTCTTTGCCTTCTGTATGTTCGTGGGGATCTTAATTAAACGTTCAGCATTTGCTTTGGGCTTCCTTTTTATCTGGTGGATCTTTGAAGGAATATTATATGGAGTTTTAAATTTCAAGCTGTTTAGAGAAAGTGAACTTCCTGAGAACATTATGCAATTCTTTCCTTTAACCGCCATGAGTAATTTGGTGGTAGAGCCATTCTCACGTTTAACATTTATTAAAACTGCTGCAACCCAAATAGGGGAAGAATTAGATAAAGATTACGGAGTACATTGGTATCAGTTGCTAATTGTTGTAATTTGGACAGTTCTTTTCGTTTACTTCTCTCTTGCTCTACTAAAGAAAAGAGATTTGTAACATTTTATTAGGTTATTTATCGGCTTATGAAGTTTAGTAGATTTTTTCTGATTTTCATCTGTTGCATGATTTCCAGTGCGTTTTATGCACAAAATGAAGGTGCCTATTGGTATTTCGGAAATCAGGCAGCCTTAAATTTCAATTCTGGATCTCCTGTTCCTGTTTCAAATGCTAAGCTTACTACGCTGGAGGGTTCAGCAACAATTTCCGATCGAAATGGAAACCTTCTTTTCTATACAGATGGAATGATGGTGTATGATCGCAATCACAATATCATGCCAAATGGTGCGGGGTTAAAAGGTAATCTTTCAAGTTCCCAATCTGCGATTATTGTTCCTAAACCTGAAAATCCAACCATTTTCTATATTATCACTGTGGACAAACCAGATTATACCGATCCACCAGGTGATCCCATTGAAGGAGTTAATTTTTCAGTGGTAGATATGACTCTTAATTCTGGATTTGGTGATATAGATCCAAACCAGAAAAACATTCATCTTATAACCTATGATCAATCTGATGCGCAGGAAAGGGAATTTAAGAGTTCAGAGAAAATTTCAGCAGTAATTCATGGGGATTGTTCCTCCTATTGGGTAGCCACGCAATTCACCAACAAGTTTTATGCTTTCAAAATTTCATCTTCAGGATTGGATACCACTCCTGTAATATCTCAGGTTCCTACTAGCATTCCTCCTACCAAAGATGATCCCTTAGCTAATAAAACGGGAATTGGTTATATGAAATTCTCTACCGATGGAACAAAACTCGCCATTGCCCACGCAAGTACTATTCTCGGTGGTGGGCCTCGTTCAGGTAGTAGGAAGAACGGTAAGGTTTTGTTATATGATTTTGATGATCTCACAGGTAAATTTTCTCAAGAACTTACAATTCTTTCTAATTCGTACCCGTATGGTGTAGAGTTTTCTCCAAAAGGAACCAAACTATATGTAACAGCTAATATTTATGACAATAATGACGCGCTACAACGTGGAGAATTATATCAATATGATCTTTCTGCTACAAATGTGGGTAGCTCACAAGTAATTTTGAATAGTGGAGATAGTAGCGGCGGGGCATTACAACTGGCTATAGATGGTAAGATCTATCGTGCAGGGCATCCCTCTGGAGTTTCAGATTATCATTTTCTATCTGTGATTAATAAGCCAGAGGAAAAAGGAACATCTGCAAATTTTCGTGCAAATGTTGTGGATGTTAGCCCGGGAATAGTGGAAATGGGATTACCACAATTTATCCAATCTCTTTTAAAAAGTGATTTTGATTATGAATATACCTGTTTGGGAGATTCAACACACTTTTTCCCGTTGGGTGAGGAAAAATATGATACCGTAAAATGGGATTTTGGTGATGGCTCCACTTCAAACCAAGCAGACGCCGCACACACTTATTCTCAAACTGGTACTTATACCGTGACATTTACAAGATATATCAACAATTTGATGCAAGATCCTGCTTGTAAACAAATTAATATAGTAGACAACCCAAAGGTTTTAGACAAGTACGTCCTCTACCAATGTGATCGATACGATGAGAATTCTACAGATGGTTTGGCCGATTTTAATCTGCAGCTTTCTAAAGACGAAGTCTCTCTTGGCGACGGAAGTACTCAGATTTATTTTTATGAGAGTTTAGGTGAAGCAGGAGCTGACTTGGAGAATCAAAATTCTTTAAATATAATCTTCCGGAATCAGAGTCAAAATCAAGAAATATATGCCAAAGTGGTAAAATTCAATTCGCTTTGCTACAACATTTCAGAAATAACTCTCAAAACAAAAGATGGATTAAATCTTTCTCCTCAACCAGCTAAAGGTTGTGATACTGGAAATGGCAAAGCAGATTTTAACTTTGAAGTAATTGCACAAAACATTCGGAATGAACTGGGCTTACCCGCAGATATCGAGCTGACATTTCATTTAAATGAAGAGCAGGCATCGGTTGGACTAAATCCCTTACCCCTACAGTATTCGTCCAGAGAAAGGACTATTTTCATAAATGCTTTGAGCGATAATATTTGCTATGGCTCAGGAAATATGAAATTGGAAATTAGCACGTTTCCTGAGGTTCAGGAAATCACAAAATTAAGTTTTTGCGAAATAAACTTCCCTATAACCATTGGCCCAGAAACAAATTTTGATCCATCTATTTATGATTTCCAGTGGAACACTGGTGAAATTTCTCAGCAAATTCAGGTTTATGGAGACGGAGATTATGAGTTAATTATTACAGATAAAACTTTAGGCTGCGGTATTACCACAAATTTTAATATTTTACGATTACAAAGTCCAGAAATTTTAAATATAGCTATGGATAGCAATGGAGCTCTAAGCGATTTAACTGTAGAGTTTTCATCAGAATCGGTACCTATGTTTGCAATAGATAATATTGAAGGACCGTATCAGGATTCACCAATATTCAAGGATATTCCTTCAGGTCAACACACCATATTTGTGAAAAATGAAGATGGTTGCGAAATTAAACAGCAGGATATTCTAGTTTTTGGATATCCTTATTTTTTTACTCCGAATAATGATGGATATAACGACCGCTGGAAACCATTTAAAGTAATTGATCCAGAATTACAAGTAACAGGGGTTTATATCTATGATCGCTATGGAAAATTATTAAAACAATTGGACCCGAATGATGCTGGATGGGATGGTAGCTTTAATAATAAAGACATGCCAAGCGCCGATTATTGGTTTAAGATATTTTTAGTAAACGGAAAAGAGTTTGGAAGTCATTTTAGTCTTATCAGATAAGAGCATGACAGTATTTGAATAGGCAAGATTATTGCTTATTTTCGTGAGGCTAAGAAAAAGTTTCATGAAATTCACAATAAAATCAGATTACAAACCTACAGGCGATCAACCACAAGCTATAGAAAAGCTGGTTTCTGGTATCGATAAAAACGAACAATATCAAACATTATTAGGGGTTACCGGTTCAGGGAAAACTTTTACAGTGGCAAATGTTATTGAAAAGATCCAGCGTCCTACCCTTATTTTGGCACACAATAAAACGCTAGCCGCTCAGCTATATTCAGAATTCAAACAATTTTTTCCCGATAATGCGGTGGAATATTTTGTGAGTTACTACGATTATTACCAGCCGGAAGCATTTATTCCTTCTTCGGGAACTTATATTGAAAAGGATCTGTCTATTAATGAAGAACTTGAAAAGCTTCGATTAAGCACCACATCTTCACTTTTAAGCGGAAGACGTGACATTTTAGTGGTTGCTTCGGTATCCTGCTTATACGGTATCGGGAATCCTGTTGAATTCAAAAAGAATGTGGTTTCTATTGAAAAAGATATGCATATTTCCAGAACTAAGCTGCTTCATCGCTTGGTACAGAGTTTATATTCCAGAACTGAAGCCGATTTTAATCGGGGTAATTTCCGAATTAAAGGAGATACGGTAGATGTTTTTCCGAGTTATGCAGACAATGCCTTTAGAATTCACTTTTTCGGTGATGATATAGAAGAAATTGAAGCTTTCGATCCACTTACCAATGAAGTTTTGGAGAAATACGAGCGTTTAAATATATATCCTGCCAATATGTTTGTAACCTCACCAGATGTGCTGCAAGGAGCTATTAGAGAAATTCAGGATGATCTTGTAAAACAGGTAGATTATTTTCAAGATATAGGGAAACATTTAGAAGCAAAGCGATTAGATGAGCGAACTAATTTTGATCTCGAGATGATACGCGAATTAGGATATTGTTCCGGAATCGAGAACTATTCAAGGTATTTGGATGGAAGATTACCGGGAACAAGACCTTTTTGCTTACTAGATTACTTTCCAGACGATTTTTTAATGGTAGTAGATGAAAGTCATGTAACCATTCCGCAAGTACATGCCATGTATGGTGGAGATAGATCCCGAAAAGAAAATTTAGTAGATTATGGGTTTAGATTACCAGCTGCGATGGATAACAGACCATTAAAATTTGAAGAATTTGAAGCATTGCAAAATCAAGTGATTTACGTGAGTGCAACTCCAGCCGATTATGAGCTTCAGAAAACCGAAGGAATCTACGTAGAACAGGTTATTAGACCAACTGGACTTTTGGACCCTATTATCGATGTGAGACCGAGTTTAAATCAGATAGATGATCTTATTGAAGAAATTCATTTAAGAACAGAAAAAGATCAACGGGTTTTGGTTACTACTCTTACCAAAAGAATGGCCGAAGAACTCACCAAATATCTCACTCGAATAAATGTGCGATGTAGATATATCCATTCTGATGTGGATACTTTGGAGCGTGTAGAGATCATGCAAGATCTTAGAAAAGGAATTTTTGACGTTCTTATAGGTGTTAACTTATTAAGGGAGGGACTTGATCTACCAGAAGTTTCTTTAGTTGCCATTCTAGATGCAGATAAAGAAGGTTTTTTAAGAAGTAATAGATCGTTGACCCAAACCATCGGGCGTGCTGCAAGGCACTTGGAAGGAAGAGCAATTATGTATGCAGATAAGATCACAAACAGTATGCAAACCACGATTGATCAAACCAATTATAGACGTGAAAAGCAAATAGCTTATAATACTAAAAACAACATAACTCCAACGGCATTAGTAAAAAGTATAGAAAGTTCTTTAGTAGGTAAAAAGCTTGATCCATATGTGATTGAAACAGCACCTACTTTAAAAGCTGCAGAAAAAGAAACCGAATATTTTAGCAAACCACAGCTGGAAAAACGCATTAGAGTAAAAAGAAAAGAAATGGAAACGGCGGCAAAAGATCTTGATTTCATGACGGCAGCAAGATTGCGGGATGAGATAAAGATGCTACAGGAAAAAACGCAAGCGCTTAGTTAAAATTTAGCGTTTTGAGTTATTATTTTTCGGATATGAGCTATTTTTTTATCGTATTTACTTAGTATTCAGTGTTTTAATTTTTATCTTTATTTTTCACTTCTCACATTAACCCTATTTATTGTGGCGGTTAAAATTGATGAAGATGAAAAATTTTATATGTGTTTTGCTATTTATACCGTGGGTTTCTATTGCACAGGTTGGTATAAATACTTCTTCCCCCAACGCGCAATTAGACATTGTTGCTAATTCCCCCGATAGTCCATTGATTACTGATGGAATCTTGATTCCAAGAATTCAGAAATTTCCTTTGGATCCTCCCACAAAAGACCAGCATGGTTTGCTGGTCTTTTTAAATATAGCTACTTCAACTCAAAAATCCGGATTCTATTTTTGGAATAATGCAGTTTTAAAATGGGAGTCTATTTCTGGAATATCTTCAGAAAATTTCTATAAACCAAATACCTCAATTGCACCAAATAATATTACTGAGGCTATGTATCGCAATGGAAGTATAGGAATAGGAACTCCGGATATCACTTCCAAACTACAAATCGCTTTAAATTCTACTGCCGATGCTGCCATCAAAAAAGGCTTAGAAATAGACAATAACAATCCCACGGTGGATAATCTTACCACTTATGGGATAATAAGCGATAACCGAAGCGCTACTAATGGAAATAAATATGGCATAAAGAACAATGTGGGAGGAGCTGGAACAGGTATTCATTACGGAATTTTTAATGAATCCTATCAGAATTCAGGAACCAATGATATCTACGGAATTTTTAATCGCGTTGGAAAAACATTTGGAACTAATAGTAGTAATTACGGGATCTATAGTGAGATAGGACAAACCACTGGAACTGGAAAGATCTATGGTATTTATAGTGTCGCCTTTGGAAGCAATTTGGATAAAGTTTATGCTGGATATTTCGCAGGGAGAATTGGAGTAGGAAATACACCTGCAGAGGAATATATTTTTCCAGCAACTAGAGGTAGTAACTCACAATCTCTTGTTTTAGATGCCTCGGGAAATATGAACTGGGCATATCCCAATGCCCAAAATTATGTTTCTACAGGTAGTGCTACTGGAGATTTTGTTATTACAGAAGATGTTGGGACCTTGAGAATAAATAATGACTTAAGTCAGTTAATTATTCCTGCAGCAAATCTTAATAAGGGTCGCATAATTAGGCTTATAGGCTGGGATGGAATAGGGACTAAAAATTTGATATTTTCTAACTCAGATAATTTATACGATGTAAGAACCAATTCTACCATTACAACTATTAGCGCTAACCAACTATATACAATTCAAAGCGCGGGTAACAGATGGATTTTATTGAATAAATAAAAAGCATCCGAAGATGCTTTTTATTAAAAAACATTAGAAATAGGTTTAATTTATTTCAATCATTCTTTTTGCTTGTAGTTTTGCTTCTTCTTTTTTAGGAACTTCTATTTCTAAAACCCCATCCTTATATTTAGCAGAAATCTTTTCGTTATCCACAGTTTCTGGCAAACTAAAGTCTCTTCTAAAATTATTGTAACTAAATTCTTTTCTTGTAAACCTTTCATTAGCATCAGTAGATTCACGTTCTTCTTTTTCTTCAGAAGAAATGGTTAGCACATTATTTTCCAATTCAATGTTTAATTGTTCCTTGGTTTTGCCAGGTGCTGCAACCGCAACAACAAACTTATCCTCGGTTTCTTGAATATTCACCGCAGGAATTCTGGTTCCAATATTTCCAACATTGGAAGTACCGCCTAACCAATCGTTTTTAAACAAATCATCAAAAACAGATGGTAACCATTGATCTTCATTTCTTTTAATTAAGTTCATCACATCAAATTTTTAATTAAACATTCATTTATGGAATATTTAGCAAAAAAAATTCCAACTCAGTTTTTTAAGTCAAAATGACTTAAAACCAGTGGTATAACTGTCTTTTTGTCTTTTAGAATGTATGCTAAAATCAAATTAAACCTAAAGTATTTGATAGACTCATTTCTAAAATGTTACTTTTAAGATCTGAAATTACTTTATGAAAAAACTATTTTATCGCAGCCTTTCCTTTTTTAATATTATGGAAAGCAAAATTGCTTTTTATCCTACAGTACTTGCTCTATTTGGAATTTTCTTTGCCTTTATTATGATGTATCTGGAAAACTTGGGGATTTCCAAATACCTTTTAGATAAAGCTCCTGTTTTGGTCGTGGATAATGGAAATACAGCTATGACCATGCTATCTGCATTAATTTCAGGACTTATTTCAGTAATGGTTTTCAGCTTTTCTATGGTGATGCTTTTATTAAGTCAGGCGTCCAGTAATTATTCACCCAGATTATTGCCCGGATTAATTTCAGACAAAAAGCACCAGATTATTTTAGGTATTTATTTGTCTACAATTTTATATAATATCTTTATTCTATTTTCAATTCAACCAACAGGAAATAAATATCAAATTCCAGGATTTTCTGTCCTAGTGGGGATTGTTGGTACTGTAATTTGCCTTTATGCATTCATTTTCTTTATTCATAATATCTCACAGTCCATTCAGATAAGCAATATTTTGAAGATGATTTATACACAATCAAAAAATAGGTTGGACGAAGTGATAGAAAAAGAAGGCACACATTTGGCCCCTTTTCCTAATAGTGAGGATTGGTATGAATATCAGTCAGAGAAAAGTGGTTACTTACAAAATATCTCTTATACAAATATGATTGACTTCAGTATAGAAAATGACACTCAACTTCATATTCTACCTTTTAAGGGTAATTTTATCTTGAATGGGATTCCAATGTTTAGATCCAAAATTAAGCTTGAAAAAGACCAAGTAGATCAAATTTTGAATAATATAAGTTATGCCAGAGAAGAATTGGTGGAAGACAATTATATTCTAGGATTTAAACAATTGACTGAAATTATTTTGAAAGCGATGTCTCCTGGGATTAACGATCCTGGAACTGCAATAAATGCTATAGATTACCTTACAGAACTATTTGCTTTAAGAATGCAAAAAAAAGATATCAATATAATTAGAAGAGAAGATATTCCTTACATAAAAGTTGTTACAGTTGATTTTAAGGATCTTCTTTATCAAGTTATGGTTGCTATTAGAACCTATTGTAAACATGATGTTACTCTGAATCAAAAGCTATTGATAATGTTCCATTATTTGCTTCAACAGGAAACCTATAATAAAGATTATTATAAATATATTAAGAACGAAGCCTCCTTGCTGCTTGCTGATGCCAAGGAAGCCATAAGCAATACTGCAGATATTGAACGGCTTTGCAGATTAGCTGAAAACTTTACGTTTCAAATAAATAATGCAGCTGAAAATGAATAAACAATTTTACTTTGGATATATTTTTCTAGTTATTCTTTTATTAACTGATATTTCTGCAAAAGCTCAATCTACGGCTTCAAAAAATGTCTCTACGTTTTTGCTTGAGGCACCTCAGTTAGATACTGTAAAAAAGATTTGGGTCTACCTTCCTAAGTCTTATAAAACTTCAGAAAAAAAATATCCAGTACTTTACTTACAAGATGGGCAGAACCTATTTGATGCTGCCACCTCGTATGTTGGAGAATGGAAAATAGATGAAAGTTTAGATAGTCTTCAGCTTGATCTAATTGTGATAGGAATTGAACACGGAAATGCAAAACGTATAGATGAACTTACCCCTTATGCTCATCCAGAATATAAAGGTGGTCAAGCCGATAAATATTTGGCATTTATCACGGAGACGCTTATGCCTAAAGTAGATTCGTTATATAGAAGTAATACCTCGCCATCTCAAACATTTATTGGAGGGAGTTCTTTGGGAGGTCTGTTTGCATTTTATGCGAGTTTAAAAAATCCAGATATCTTTAGTAAAGCGCTAGTTCTTTCACCAAGCTTTTGGTATTCTGAAGAAATCTTTCATTTTACAGAGAATATTGAACCTGAAAATATTAAAAATTCACACTTCTATTTTAGAGCGGGAGAAAAGGAAAGCGAGACTATGGTTCCGCTTATGATTGAAATGAAAGAATTACTTACTTCTAAATTAAACAATGAAGTACAAATTAATTTAGATTCTATCCCTGATGGAGAACATAACGAAGCCCTTTGGGCCGGATTGTTTCCAGATTCCGCTCTATGGTTATTAGATTTAGAAAAGTGATTTAAAAAATTTGACTGTTCTTAAAGTGTCTCAAACTTTTAAAGTACGTCATTCTGAACTTTTTTCATAAACTCAGAAAATTGTAAATAGTGAATCAGTAATAAATTCTGGGTGACGAAATAATTTTTTCCTAATAAAAGGATGTTCATTATTAATGATTATATTTTTCTACTATTACAACTATTGAAAAAAGCCACGAATTCAAGAATTATTTAAATACTTCATGAATTCGTGGCTTGTATTTTTAAGGAGTACAATTTAGTCTTTCATTTATTACAAAAAGTGCAAATTATACTTTCTTGGATTTCACCCAATTCTGAACCATTTCTTCAAGAACATTTAAAGGTAATGCTCCATTGGTAAGAATTACATCATGAAACTCTTTTATATCGAACTGATCTCTTAATTGCAGTTTTGCTTCTTCGCGTAGTTCTAAGATCTTATTCATCCCAATCTTGTATGCAGTAGCTTGACCTGGCATTACAATATGACGTTCTACCATCTTTACAGCATCACTTTCTGCATTTGGAGTATTTTTCATATAAAAATCTATACCCTCTTCCCTTGTCCATTTTTTTGAATGTATCCCTGTATCTACAACCAATCGACTGGCGCGCCAAAGTTCCATTGCCAATCTTCCAAAGTCCGAATACGGATCTTTATAAAATCCAATCTCTTTTGGTATCAGTTCGCTATACAATCCCCAGCCTTCTACGTAAGCGGTATAAAATGAAAATTTTCTAAACATGGGAATAGAATCTAATTCCTGAGCAATGGCTATTTGCATATGATGGCCAGGGATTCCTTCATGAAATGCCAAAGCTTCCATTTGATAGGTAGGCATGGCATTCATGTCATATAAATTTGCATAATAAGTTCCTGGTCTGGATCCGTCTAATGCGGGCTCTTGATAAAAAGCTTTTCCGGCACTTTTCTCTCTAAATGCCTCAACTGCTTTCACAACAATATCTGCCTTTGGTTTTGTAAGGAACAATCCGTTCAATTTTCCTTTCATTGTATTGATAAGTCCTGTGGCTTCAGTTAAATATCGCTTTTTACCTTCTGGAGTGTTAGGATAGTAAAATTGCTTATCTGTCCTCATAAACTCGAAGAAATCCTGAAGTGATCCTTTAAAACCTACTTGTTTCATGATATCCTCCATCTCGCGATGAATTCTAGCAACTTCGCTTAATCCAATCTCATGAATTTCGTTTGCATTTAAATCTGTAGTGGTAATTCTTTTTAACCTATTGTTATAATAAGCTTCTCCTTTCGGGAATTTCCATACTCCATGATCTGCTGTTGCCCTTTGTTGCTGATCTTCTAATGTTGCAATCAAATTTTCATAGGCTGGTTTTACTGAAGTTAAAAGTGCCTTCTCTGCCCTTCTTATTAAATTTAATTCCTGTTCTTTTGGCAATTTTAGTTTTTCAAGCTTAGTCTTAAAATCTTCCAATAATGCACTTGCTTCTTTAGAATTTGTATATGGCTTCCCTTTAATTACATTTCTAGAATCATCTATTACCTTCTCGAAAACAAATAACGGAGGTAAAATTCCATTCTGCTCTCTTAATTTTAAACCTTCTACTATCTCTTCAAAAACCTTAGGTATTCCATTTAATCTAGAAATGTAAGCCTCTGCATCTGCAACAGAATCTATGCGGTGCATGTTTATTAAAAATGAGGGGATCTCAGATTGATAACCATGCATTTGGTTTACAGGATAATCATAAAATCTATAATCATAATCTGCTATTTCATTCTCCAGGTTTTGCTTGTATAAACGTAAACTTAAACGCGTGGCTTCATCCAAAGCAACTGCGTCTACCTTATTATTTATATAATTAAGTCTTTCTTTAGCTTTTTCCAGATCCTTGGTGTACCTCATGGTAGAAAAATCGTCCCATTTTCCATAATCGGTTTTTCTTCCTAATCTGGCTTGCATCATAGGAGAATCTGCAACGTCCTTTTCGAATTCAGCATCGAAATAAGCATTTAATTTAGCTGAATTTTCTTCGATCTCGGCAGTAGTTGCCCTAGCACCTACTTTATCCTCTTTACAGGAAACTACCAATAAGACAGAGAATAAAATCAAAAATCCATTTATATTAATCTTCATTCAATCAATTTTAAATTATTTAATGAACCGCATTGATGCTCTTTCAAATACTTATAATCTATTCCTGAAGAACCTTAAATTCAACATAAGAATCTCCAAAAACAGTATGTGTTTGTTTTTTAAAATCTTCAGCTTTTGCCTTAAAGATATTTGGTACAAAAGTTTGGGGATTTAGATCTATTAAAGGAAACCAAGTACTTTGCACCTGAATTTGAAGTTTATGTCCCTTCTTAAATGTATGGTTGATATCCTGTAACGTAATATCTACCGAGGTTTTCTCCCCAGCCTTAAAGGGCTCCGGATTTTCAAAACTGTTTCTAAAACGACCTCTCATAACCTCACTACGTACCATCATATGATAATTGCTCATTTTTAAATAGGCTTGAGTTTCTTCTGTATCTTCTGCGTCCGGAGGATACACATCTATCACCTTTACGATCCAATCTGCATCGGTTCCCGTAGTTGCAACATGTAAATGGGCTTCAATTGCACCCACCAAACTCATATCTTCTTCTAGAACTGGCGTTTCATAAACCATCACATCTGGTCTTCTAGCAGCAAAACGCTGATCGTCTGTCATATATTTTCTTGGTGTGAACACCATTTTAATATCTTCAGAATAAGGAACTGGTTTTTTAGGATCGCTCACAAAAGACACTTCCGTATTTGTAGCAGATTCTGTTAGGCTTTCCTCTGCACCTAAATACAGCTTTTTTATAGTGGTTTGTTTTGGAGGCCATACTTCAAAACTATCCCACTGCTTATTTCCGGTATCATATACGTAAGCTTCGGGTAATCCAGATTGCTTAGAACCATCTCCTTTTAAAAAGTGATTAAAGAATTTAGTTTCTATATCCTTCTGGAAATTCTCAGAAATATCATCTCCAAAATACACATTCCCTATTGCTTGTCTTTTAGATGTTCTAGCCCAATCGCCATGGCTCCAAGGTCCAAACACCATAGTATTGTAATTATCACTTTTTGCTTCAATATTTTTATAAGATTCAAAAGGACCATAAAGATCCTCTGCATCGAATAATCCACCCACGATCATTACCGCTGGTTTTATGTCTTTTAAATGTTGAATTAATCCTCTGGATTTCCAGAACTCATCATAACTAGAATGATCCTTTAATTGGGTCCAGAAAACATTGTCTTCTTTATAGTATTCGTCAAGATTAGTAAGCGGACCGTTATCTAAAAAGAACTGATATTGATCCTGAGTTTTTAACTCTGGTAATTTGTACCAGGCAGAATCTGTTGGTTTGGTCTTTTCATACCCAAAAAGTGCTGTAGCTCTCCAGTAACTAAGTAAATAAGCTCCGTTATGATGAAAATCGTCGAAGAAAAAATCTCCAATTCCAGCTTGTGGAGAAACCGCTTTTAATGCCGGGTGTGCATCTAAAAGGGAATATAAAGCATAATAACCAGGATATGAAATTCCCCAAGTTCCTACTTTACCCGAATTGTTCTTTACATTTTTAACAAGCCAATCTATAGTTTCGTAAGTATCACTTGCTTCATCTACTTGTTTTCCTTTTTTCTTCGGAATGTAAGCACGCATGTTGTCATAAACACCTTCACTCATCCATCTACCACGAACATCCTGATATACTATGATGTTCCCTTCCTTCATAAGGAATTCATTTGGACCTATTTTGGACTTGAATTGATCTTGACCATATGGCTGCGAGCTATATGGTGTGCGTTGCATTATAATAGGATACTTTTTGGAAGTATCCTTTGGCGAGTAAATAGTGGTATGAAGCTTAATACCATCTCTCATGGTGATTTCTACTTCTTGTTTCGTGTAATGATCGGCTACTTTATAATCTGTTTCAGTTTGAGAATAAACGGAAAGTGATAAAAAAAGACTCATTATAAATACAAGCGGGGAAAGGGTAAATTTCATCTTATTATATTATTTTGTTATTAAAAGAAAATATGCGATTTGCAAATTTGCATTTCGGTAAGCAACCAAATAAAGCTATAACTATTTCATAGTTTCAAATTTTAAAAGCTAAAGATATATAATCAAGAACCTCGGGACAAGCCTATGAGCTGTGAATGGGAAAATACTTTTGAAAATTCGATTCAAGCCTCAAGGAAATGGATCTTCTATGAGGATTAACTTCTTAACCTTATAAAACAAAATTGCTATTCTCCTTCAACTTTTTTGATGCCTTGATTCAACCAAGCCAAATATTCCTTTGCATTAGGTGTATATCCAATTGGGGAATTCAACAAATTTAGCTCTGTATCCAAAAGCACATAAAACGGCTGTGAATTGTTCTGAAAGTTAACCGTTTGAAACGTCGCCCATTTATCTCCAATTGTTTTTATCTTTTTTATACTTCCATTATCCCTGATATAATTGAATTTTTCCTGTTCCGGTAGATCTTCCCTATCATCTACATACAAAGAAATTAATACATAGTTATTCTTTAAAACTTCATAAACAGCAGGATCGCTCCAAACCTGTTCTTCCATTTTTCTACAATTTACACAAGCCCAACCTGTAAAATCTAATATAATAGGCTTGTTTTCCTGCTTCGCGATCTCTAATCCTTGCTCCCAGCTTTTATAAGCTTTTAATCCTAAAGGACCTTGAGTATCCTTTTCATAAATGCTATAGAACAATGGTGGTGGAAATCCACTAAGTAATTTAAGATTGGCAAAGGCAGAATTGCTTAAGCCTGGAAAAAGGTATAAAACAAAAATAAAGGTAAGAACCCCAAAACCAAATCTAGTCTTAGTTAATTTCTTCTTAGGTCCATCATGTGGAAATCTAATTAATCCAAAGAGGTATAGCATTAATCCAATAGCAACTAGGATCCAGATCCCGATGAAAATCTCTCTTTTTAAGATTCCCCAATGTTCAACAAGATCTGCATTGGATAAAAATTTAAAGGCAAGCCCTAATTCTAAAAACCCTAGAACCACTTTTACAGTATTTAACCAACCTCCACTTTTAGGAAGGGAATTCAGCCAATTTGGGAATAATGCAAATAAAGCAAATGGTAAAGCCAATGCAAGACCAAAACCACCCATTCCAAAGGATAATTGAGTTGCCCCGCCGTCACTGCTTAAAGACCCGCCTAATAAAGATCCTAAGATAGGACCTGTACAAGAAAATGATACCAACGCAAGCGTTAAAGCCATAAAGAATATTCCAATAGCACCACCAATACTCGATGCTTTATCGTCCATCTTACTGCTCCAACTAGTTGGAAGCGTTATCTCATAGTAACCGAAAAATGAAAAGGCAAATATTATAAAGATCACGAAGAATGCAATATTCAGCGTAACGTTGGTGGAAATATTATTTAAGATCTCCGGTGCAAGACTATCCAATAAATGAAATGGTAAGCTTAGTAACAAATAGATCAAAAAGATAAAGACCCCATATAAGATGGCATTCATTAATCCTTGTTTTCTAGTTTTTGCTCCCTTTGTAAAAAATGAGACTGTTAAAGGGATCATAGGGAATACGCAAGGTGTTAGCAAGGCGATAAGACCGCCTAGAAACCCTAATAAGAAAATGGTTAAAAATCCATCTTTCTCTTCTCCTTCAGGTTTATAAGTTTCCCATCCTTTAAGATCTAAGGTAAGATCTTCTGTTTTTTGAATATCTAAAGGAGTAACTTCCTCATTCGCATATCCTTTGTTCACTGAGTTATCTGCTACAGAAAATTGAAATGGCACCACTTCTGGAGGTAAACACTTGCTATCATTACATACCATGAACTCTACTTCAACCTCTATTACTGCATCTTTGTCTAGTACTTTTATGGTCTGGAAAAAAGTAGCTTCCTTTTCGAAATACTTGATCTCCATTCCAAATACCTCATCAAAAATAGTTGGCACATTAGGCTCTGATGTTTCTCCTATCAATTCAAAAGCAGTTCCGGAATTGATAAATGTGAAATTTGTTGGAATTGGACCGCCTTCTTCAATATCCTGTGCATATAAATGCCAGCCCTTTTCTAGTTTTGCCGTAAAACTCAATTTATAAATGCTATCATTTTCCTTTTCCAAATGAGAATTCCAAGAAATAGGTTCTTCAATTTGAGACTCTTTATCTGCAGAGGTAAATACTTGTGAGTATGATGAAAGAGATAAAATAAGAAAAAAGATTAGTGACCAGAAATACTTCATACAGTGTAGGTAATTTTTAAAATTTTTTGAGATGGGTTGGTAATGGCAAATCTATTATCTGCTCTTCTGTTTACGATCCAAACAATATCATCTCCGGAGCAAAGCAACCAAGTACTTTCCTTCTCCGGTAAAGATAATTTATTGTCATTAAAAAAGTCGCTTATCTTTTTCTTTCCTTTCATTCCAAATGGATAGAACATATCACCAGTGCTCCATTTTCTTAATACCAAAGGAAATGTGAGTTTTTCTTTATTCAAGAAAACACAATGTGGGGAAGCGATCGAAATTTCATCGACTTCAGAAAGCGAGAATCTTCCAATAGGAAGCATAACTATATCTTCCCCTTCCTTAATTTGATATTCAACTTTTTTCTGTTCAAAATCTTTTTCAGCAAGAATTAATACATCTCGATCTTTTATTAATCTATGGGTATCTGAATATATAATTTTGCCAGACTGAGCATCTAATAACTGATATACGTCTTCCCATTCAGTAAATCCAAAGGTTTTAAGCAATTGATACATTATCGCTTTGGTATTGGGAATTTTCTTCAGAAAATCTATTTTGAGATTATAACCATACATGGTTTTCGAAACTATTTCAGGATAAATCAAACCAATATAATCTTCAACAAGATTTAAACTATCATTTAAATGAGACTGGGTATTTGCAAATCCATCTAATAACTGAGGATTCAATTCTTCCAGCACCGGAACAATATCATGCCGTATCTTATTCCTAAGATATTTGTTGGAAGCATTACTGCTATCCTCACGCCATTTTATTTTATGCTCTAAAGCATAGAATTCTATCTCTTTTCGTGTAAAAGGTAAAAAAGGGCGTATTACAAAATTATTAACTGTTTTTATTCCTGTAAAGCCTTCTAAACCACTACCGCGAACAAGGTTTATAATAAAAGTTTCAAGATTATCATTTGCGTGGTGAGCCGTTAAAATAAAGTCGAATTTTAATGAAATTCTAAGCTCTTCAAACCAGTGATATCGCAATTCTCTGGCCGCCATCTGGATAGATAGCTTTTCATCTTCAGCATAGGCAGTAGTATCGAAATTCTCGACAAATACCTCTACGTCCAATCGTTCAGCCAGATCCAGTACAAATTCTTCATCGGCATCACTTTCTGTATCGCGAAGATTAAAATTGCAGTGCGCTAAGGAAAAATTCAATTTTGCAAGCTTACACAAATGCGCTAAAACCACACTATCTACTCCCCCGCTAACTGCCAATAAGATCTTGCTTTGGCACAAGTAGGGAAAATTAGACTTGAGATGGTTTTTAAATTCTTTTTCCATAGAACTCAAAGATAAGAAATAAGGTCGGTCTTGAAATAGGCATTTTGTAGAAGCTTAACCGCTAAATTTTTACTTTAATTTGCTCCCAATGCCTGCTGCATCGCCTTGGCTTTAAGCTGACATTCTTCATATTCCTGCTCGGGGATAGATCTAGAGGTAATTGCACCACCCACCGAAAAAGACACGTATTCCAGACTCGCATTATACAGGATGCTTCTTATCACCACGTTAAAATCGAAATCGCCCTCCGGAGTAAAATAACCTACTGCGCCACTGTACAATCCGCGCTTGCTTTCTTCTAATTCTTCTATGATCTTCATTGCTGAGATCTTAGGTGCACCCGTCATGCTTCCCATTGGAAAAGTGGCTTTAAGCACTTCTATTGGGGTACATCCTATTTCTAATTCCGCTGAAATAGTTGAAACTAACTGATGTACTTGTTTAAAGGAATATACTTTGCAAAGTTCATCCACCTGCACACTGCCTTTTTTAGCTACTTTGGATATATCATTCCTTACGAGATCTACGATCATCACATTTTCTGAAAGCTCCTTTGGATCCTTTGCCAACATTTCCACAATCTTGCTATCCTCTTCCTCAGTTTCAGCTCTTCGTGCAGTTCCTTTAATGGGTTGGGAGATCACTTTGTTACCTTCCTTTTTTATATAGCGTTCTGGCGATGCCGAAAGCACATAAAAATCCTCCAACTTGATAAAAGATGCAAATGGTGGTGATGAGATTTTATTTAAATTCTGAAACACTTTTGCAGGTTCTATAGCTCTGTTCTCTGAAAAATATTCCTGACAAAAATTAGCTTCATAAATATCTCCGCGGTAAATATGTTCCAGCATTTCTGAAACTTTTTTAAGATATTCTTCTTTTGAAATTCTTGATTGAATTGGGTTTACTTCTTTTTTATCTTCAGAAGTATTATTTTTGAGGGTCAATTCCAACTGAAGTATTTCCTCATAATTTGAAGCGATCTCGTCATCTACCATTTTAAGATACCTAAATTCTACCTTCTCCTTTCCCACCAAAATTAATTTTTGTGGCTGAAAGAAATACAGATCGGGAAATTTCAAACCATCAAAATTTTTCGAGCTCAAGTTTTCCAGGTCATTCTTAAGATCGTAAGAAAGATATCCAAAGATCCAATCCTTGGTAATCTCTTGATATTCCTTTAATTGCTCGAAAGCACAGTGATGATCTGTCTTTAAAGCGGTAAAGGCTTCAACAGCCAATACAGCTTCAAAATTGGAGCTGGTTTGAGGATAATTATTACTATCTAACCAAGCGATCTCATGAAATTGGGAGCTCCATTGAAAGAGCTTTTTTTTGAAGGCTGTAGGGTCTTTTAATAAAAATTTGGTTGTAGTACGCACTTATTCTTCAATTTCATGCGCAAAGGTAGTCAAGACATCTTCAATCCCCATATTCAAAACCTCTTTTTGAATTTCATTATTATCAAAATTATCGTTAAAAGAAGGAAAACTAAAGCTTTCTATAACTTGACCTCCAAATCTTGGCAATATGCCTTTGGTATATTCCAAAGAAGAAGCAGCACCACGAGCACCTGGAGAAGTACTTATTAATAGAATTTTTTTATCGGCTAAAAAATTTTTATCCAACCGGGAAAGCCAATCCAGAATATTCTTAAAAAATGCTGAAACAGTTCCATTATGTTCATTCACAGAGATCATCAAGGCGTCATGTTCAGAGATCAAATTTTTAATTACCTGAATATCTAAAGGAAATCCGTTGGTGTTTTGCTTATCTATGCTAAACATCGGGATATCATAATCCATTAAACGAATGATTTTGATATCATGACCGTTAATCCTGTTGGCAATATGGGTAATAAATTGATGATTGATAGAAGTGCTGCTATTGGAACCTGCAAAGGCTAAGATCTTTTTCATATAGGGTATTTCATGATTCTCAAAAATACCTAAATTCTCGGGAAAAATTTTAAGTGTGTGGAGTTAAAAATCTGTTTAAATACAGTTAACAGGATTTCAGTACTTTTTTTATCTTATTCCTTAGCTGCAAAAGGTATCTTTGCAGCTAATTAAAACAAACACAAGTTGACTTTTCAGGATCTTAATTTAAATACCCCTTTATTAAATGCGTTGGAAGATTTAAAATTCCACACGCCTACACCTATCCAAGAACAAGCATTTTCGTCAATAATGTCCGGAAAAGATGTGGTGGGGATCGCACAAACGGGAACTGGTAAAACATTTGCTTATATGTTACCAATCCTTAGAATGCTAAAATATTCTGAACAAAAGAACCCGAGAGTTTTAATTTTAGTTCCTACCAGAGAACTGGTAGTGCAAGTAAGAGAAGAGATTGAAAAGTTAACCGCTTATATGAATACCAGAGTTACCGGTATTTATGGAGGAACCAACATCAACACTCAGCATCAAGATCTTTTGCAAGGTTTAGATATTATTGTGGCTACTCCAGGGAGATTGTATGATCTCATCTTGCGTCGAGCTGTTCAAATGAAATCTATTCAAAAACTAGTTATAGATGAAGTAGATGTAATGTTGGATCTCGGTTTCAGGTTTCAGATAAATAACATAATCGAATTGCTTCCGCAGAACAGGCAGAATATTATGTTCTCTGCAACCATGACCGAAGCTGTTGAAGAAATTATAGATATCAGTTTTAAGCAACCTATTAAAATTTCGGTAGCAATAAGTGGAACTCCGTTGGATAATATAGAACAGCGCGGTTATAAGATCGCAAACTTTCACACCAAGGTGAATTTCTTAAGGGGTCTATTAAAAGATAAAGAAACCTATACTAAGGTGCTTATTTTTGTTGCCTACAAGCGTTTAGCTGATAGACTTTTTGAAAGTTTGGCAGAAGAATTTCCAGACGAATGTACTGTAATCCACTCCAATAAAACTCAGAATTATAGACTGCGAAGCATCAAACAATTTGGTGAAGGCTTTAGTAGAATTCTAGTTGCAACAGATGTAATGGCGCGTGGATTGGATATAGAAAATGTATCTCACGTAATTAACTTCGATACTCCCGAATATCCGGAAAATTATATGCACCGTATCGGTAGAACCGGACGTGCAGAAAAGGAAGGGATCTCGTTTCTTTTAACTACAGAAAAAGAACAAGATAATTTAGAGAAGATCGAGAATCTTATGAATATGAAGGTGCCTCAGTTCGAATTGCCGGAAACTGTCGAGATCTCTACAGTTCTTATTCCAGAAGAACAGCCTAAGATCTTCGAGATAAACAATCCGCAGAAAAGAAGTGATGCTGATGCTCCCGGACCTGCCTATCACGATAAAAGTGAGAAGAACAGCAAGGAAAATCTTGGTGGATCTTATAGACGTGAGATCGCTAAAAAATACAAGAAACCTCAAACAAGAGGAGACAAAGGTGCCAATAGACGCCATAAGAAATAAAAATTTTATTTCATTAATAGTTCAATTGTATGGAAAATGTACAAATACATAGACTTGAAAATGATTTTTTAAGCGTAGGTATAAAATCTATTGGTGCAGAACTTTGCAGCCTAATTAATAAAAACACCGGCACGGAACACATTTGGCAAGGAGATCCTGCATTTTGGGCTAGCCATGCTCCTATTCTTTTTCCTATAATCGGCGCCTTAAAGGACAACATCTATTTTTTTGAAGGAAAAGAATTTCACTTAGCTAAACATGGTTTTTTTAGAAATAATGAAAATGTAATATTAAAACGAGAAGAAAAGGAACAACTTATTTTTTCTCTAAAATTTTCTGAAGACAGCTTAAAAAATTATCCTTTTAAATTTGAATTAGAAGTCGGTTTTTTACTGAAGGGAAAAACCTTAGAAATAAAACATGATGTTTTTAATCTAGATGAAAAGCCGATCTATTTTTCCATTGGAGGACATCCTGCCTTTAATGTGCCACTTTATCTGGGTGAAACTTACGAGGATTACTTTTTGGAATTCGATCAAAATATGGATTTAACTACTGCTGTTTTATCTAATGACGGATTGATCTCCAATACTTCAGAAGCTGTTTTAAATAATGAAGATAAGATCAATTTGAGAAAAGATCTTTTTGATAATGATGCGCTCATTTTTCAGGATATCGCTTCTAAAAAGATAAGTCTAAATAGCAAGCACAACGGAAGAATTTTAAGCCTAAGTTATTCCGATTTTAATAATTTGGGGCTATGGGCCAAACCTAATGCGCCCTATGTTTGTATAGAGCCTTGGTTAGGAATTGCAGATCTTGAAAATACCGATCAGGATCTAAAAAACAAAAAAGGCATTAATAAATTAATGCCTTCTCAAAGTTTTAGTGCTAGCTATACTATAGAGATAGACTAAGCATATTTTCTAATTTTTAGTTTTCTTCTTAGCCGCTTTTGCAGCACGCTTCTCTTTTAAATTCAGCACCGGTTCTTTCTTTGCTGAATTCTTTGAGGGGGATTTTTCTTTAGCCATGATTTATTTTTATTAAGAATTATACCTTAAAAGTATGGAAAGTTTTAATAAGTTGTATCACTAATTTTTAAGGCATCTTATTTATCAAAGTGTAAGGCTGTCCATATAATTTTCGGGATGTCCAAGACCATTTCCAATTAACAAGCACAGTTCGACAGGCTTAGTGTGATAATATGAAAATGTCAGTCTGAGCTTGTCGAAGACTCTTTCTTAGTAACAAGCACGCTTCGACAGGCTAAGTGTGACAACACTTAAAATCATTAATCGGATAAGATCCTGAAATAAATTTAGGATGACGATTTTTTTTGTTTTTTCTAACAATGTAAGTCTGAGCTTTTCGAAGACTCTTTCCTGATAACAAACACATTTCGATAGGCTCAGTGTGACAACACTTAAAATCTTCAATCGGATAAGATCCTGAAATAAATTCAGGAT
>DEXV01000003.1:477481-533144 GCA_002364325.1 Gillisia sp. UBA3175 | reverse complement strand
AGGCTCAGTGTGACAACACTTAAAATCTTCAATCGGATAAGATCCTAAAATAAATTCAGGTTGACGATTTTTTTGTTTTTTCTAACAATGTCAGTCTGAGCTTGTCGAAGACTCTTTCAAAAATCACTCATAAAAAACACATTTCGACAGGCTCAATGTGACAATCTCAATGGAACAGTGTGACAAAATTGAAAACAAAAAACCCTAAGGATCTAAGACCATTAGGGCATTTTTATAATAAAAAAGGCTTTGCCCTTAGATATGCATTGCTCTATCGTTTGCTGCTAGAGCTGCTTCCTTCACTGCTTCTGCATAGGTTGGATGTGCATGACTCATTCTTGCTATATCTTCAGCAGAAGCTCTAAATTCCATCGCTGTAACCGCTTCAGTAATAAGATCGGCTACACGAGCTCCTATCATGTGTACCCCTAAAACCTCATCGGTCTTAGCATCGGTTAAGATCTTTACAAATCCGTCTGTATCTCCACTTGCACGAGATCTACCTAAAGCTCTCATTGGGAATTTCCCTTCTTTATAATCTACACCGGCTTCTTTTAGTTCTTCTTCAGTTTTACCAACTGCAGAAACTTCTGGCCAAGTGTAAACTACTCCTGGAATTAAATTATAATCGATATGTGGTTTTTGACCAGCGATCAATTCAGCAACCATAGTTCCTTCTTCTTCCGCTTTGTGAGCTAACATTGCTCCACGTACAACATCACCAATTGCATAGATATTACTTACATTGGTTTGTAAATGATCGTTCACAGCTATCATTCCGCGATCGCCCATTTTTATGCCAGCAGCATCTGCATTTAAACCATCTGTAAATGGTTTTCTACCTACAGAAACTAAACAGTAATCTCCTTTAAATTCTACTTCATTACCTTTCTTATCATCTGCTTTAACGATGATCTCATCTCCATTTCGCTCTACAGACTTCACTTTATGACTCACATTGATCTTCATGCCTTGCTTCTTAAGAACTTTGGTAAGTTCTTTAGACAAGGCTGAATCCATTGTTGGGATAATTCTATCCATATATTCTACTACAGTAACTTCGGAACCTAATCTATTATAAACCTGTCCAAGTTCTAAACCTATAACTCCACCTCCAATAACGATCATATGTTTTGGAATTTCCTTCAGCTTTAAAGCTTCCGTAGAGGTAATTACACGCTCTTTATCTAAATTGATAAATGGCAAATTTGCAGGCTTAGATCCTGTTGCAATAATTGTATGTTTTGCTTCTAAAGTTTCCTGTCCACCTTCAGTTTTATCTACAATAATATGTGTAGCATCTTTAAAAGAGCCAATTCCTTCAAAAACATCTATCTTATTCTTATCCATAAGGAATTTTACACCGTCACAGGTTTGAGAAACCACAGAAGATTTTCTGCTCATCATTTGCTCTAAATTCACCTTAACTTCACCAGTGATCTCAATTCCATGTTCTTCAAAATGTTTCACTGCATCCTCATAATGGTGTGAAGAATCTAATAAAGCTTTACTTGGAATACAACCTACATTTAAACAAGTTCCTCCCAAAGTGGAATATTTTTCAATGATCGCTGTCTTCATTCCTAATTGTGCGCAACGTATGGCAGCCACGTAACCTCCGGGACCAGATCCAATTATTACTACATCATATGTACTCATAAGTATGTTTTTAATATTTTGATAAAATCGATTACAAAACTACGACTATTATACGCAATGACCAATCTGCAAATAGGCCCTTTTCCTAATTTTTGTTTCTATAAATCAATAGCTGTGGTACTTTTCACCGGACTAATAATAAAAGTACTTTGGGTACTTCCAATATGATTAAGGCTCGTAAGTTTATTCAGCATAAATTCTCTGTACGCTTCCATATCCTTAACCAATATCTTAAGGATATAATCATATTCTCCACTCACATGATAGCATTCAAGCACCTCTTGCAATTGTGCAACTTCTGCTTCAAATTTTATCACATAGGTTTTGGAATGCTGCACCAATTTTATATGGCAGAATACCATAAAGGACTTATCTACCTCCGCCGGATTAACTAAAGCTACATATCTTGAGATCACCTTATTGCGCTCCAATCTTTTTATGCGTTCAAAAATGGCAGTTACCGAAAGGTTTAATTCTGAAGAAAGCTTTTTATTGGTGATCTTACTATCGCTTTGTAACTTTTGAAGGATCTTTTTATCTATATCATCTAAATGCATTCTGAAAAAATTTCTGTTTCCAATGGTTAAAATTAACTTAATTAAATTTAAAATCTAATATAAGTACTTATTACTGAAAATTAAACTGAATTTATCTTTATCTATTGACTATTCATCCATTAATCATTTAATTTGAAGTAAATCAAACTAAAACATTATGAAATATAAACCAGCAAATCATATTCAGGACCTTCAGTATTTTGGGGAATTTGGAGGAGTTAATCCCTCTATCTCAGATTCATCTACTTACACCTTTCTTTCTGCAAAGACCATGTTCGACACTTTTGAAGGAAATGCAGATGGTTGTTATTTATATTCCAGACACTCCACTCCCTCTAACCTTTATCTTGGTGAAGCTTTAGCCGCCATGGAAGGAACGGAAACTGCAAATGTAGCAGCCTCAGGAATGGGTGCTATTACCGCAGCTCTTTTACAACTTTGTAAAGCAGACGATCATATTGTTTCAAGCAGAACAATCTACGGAGGAACCTATGCTTTCTTAAAGAACTTTGCACCGAGACTTAACATAAGAACCACTTTTGTAGATATTACAGAACTAGAAAGTGTGGAATCTGCTATCACTCCTAACACCAAGGTTCTATATTGTGAATCGGTTAGCAACCCCCTTTTAGAAGTTGCAGATATCGCCGGACTCTCCATAATAGCAAAGAAACACGGACTCATCTTGGTAGTGGATAATACCTTTTCTCCACTCTCTATTACTCCAAAGGAATTAGGTGCTGATGTAATAATTCACAGTTTAACCAAATTTATAAACGGAAGTAGTGATACTGTTGGTGGTGTAACTTGTGGAACTCAGGAATTCATTAATTCGTTAAGAAGTGTGGTAGATGGAGCTAATATGTTATTAGGACCAACAATGGATAGTTTGAGATCTGCTTCTATTTTGAAGAATATGAGAACCTTGCATATCCGTATGAAACAACATAGTAAAAATGCGATGTTACTTGCGGAAAAATTTGAAAATGATGGCTTTAGAACAGTGTACCCAGGATTAGAATCTCACCCAAGTCATGAGTTATTTAAATCTATGATGAATGAGGATTATGGATTTGGAGGAATGCTAACAATAGATGTTGGAAGCTTGGATAAAGCAAATGAATTAATGGAACTAATGCAGGACCGAAATCTTGGATATTTAGCAGTAAGCTTAGGTTTTTATAAAACCTTGTTCAGTGCACCGGGAACATCCACCTCTTCAGAAATACCAGCAGACGAACAAATAGAAATGGGTCTAACAGATGGGCTTATTCGTTTTTCTATAGGATTAGATAACGATATTGAACGTACTTACCAGATGATGAAAGATTGTATGGAAACGGTAGGTCTATTGGATGTTGTAGAAGTAAAATAATAATAACCCTTATATTCAATAGCCTTAGAGCAGCCCATTAGGATTGAATTGGAAAATCCTAATAAAAATTTGAGGCAAGCCTCGGGGAGTAAACCCATGAATGAGCGATTAAAAGCCTGTCCAGAATAAAAAACGGAAAGGCTTTTTTATGGAATAACAGTAACTTAGCATTATTCGTTAAAAGCTAGTTTATGAACAAAATGAATTTATATATAGATCACACGTTGCTTAAGCCCACCGCTGCAGAAGAAGATATAAAACTGTTGTGTGAGGAAGCAATAGATAATAAGTTTTACGCTGTTTGCATCCATGGCTGTTATGTGAAAATTGCAAAAAGTTTTTTGAAGGATTCTAAAGTTAAAGTATGCACGGTAATTGGCTTTCCTCTTGGAGCTATGTCAACT
The DNA here is from genome assembly GCA_002364325.1 of Gillisia sp. UBA3175. Lineage (GTDB taxonomy): Bacteria > Bacteroidota > Bacteroidia > Flavobacteriales > Flavobacteriaceae > Gillisia. The sequence goes on along the minus strand of DEXV01000003.1, from coordinate 529,149 downwards.
TCAGCAAAAGAATTTGAAGCAACACAAGCCGTTCTTGATGGGGCAGATGAAGTGGATATGGTTATAAATATCGGTTGGGCTAAATCTGGAAATTTCGATGCGGTGAAAGATGAAATAGCCACTATAAAACGAAGTATTGGCAACAAGATCTTAAAAGTAATATTAGAAATCTGCTATTTAAATTCAGAAGAAATTAAACTGGCAACGCAGGCTGCTATAGATGCCGAGGCAGATTTTGTGAAGACCTCTACATGTTTTGGAACTGGTGGAGCCTCATTAGAAGCGGTAGTAGAAATGAAAGAAATTGCTCAAGATAAGATTAAGATAAAAGCCTCCGGCGGCATTAGAGATTATCTTACTACAAAATCTTATTTAGATCTTGGAGTAACTAGAATTGGCACCTCTTCAGGAATTTCAATTTTAGAAGGAGAAAAAAGTGTGATGTAAATCTTACACAACAGATCAAAACCCTATTCATTGCCTTTCCGAAATCATTAAAACTTCAGCTAAAAATAGAATTGAAGCTTGCTCATTTTTAATTAAAAAAGCAGCTATTATATTCGAGTTGCAAAATATGCCTTAAAATCGTAACATTACGAACCAAAAAATAAGACTTAATGGAAGGCTCTACAAATCACCAAGAAAATGACCCTATAATTGTAAATAGAGAATTGAATATCTGGGAAGCTCTAATCCCAGTTTTTTGTTTAATTGGAATGCTTGCCTTTAATGTGTATGTTTTTGGAGATGATTCGCTTAGCGGATCCAATCAGTTCATTCTTTTACTAGGAGGTGCTGTTGCGGCGATTGTTGGTATTTTCAATAAGGTGAAGTTTGACACCATGATAGATGAGGTTGCTAATAATGTGCAAAGTACAGCCGGCGCAATTCTTATCCTGCTTATGGTAGGCTCCCTTGCTGGAACCTGGATGGTAAGTGGAATTATTCCCACGATGATTTATTACGGACTTCAAATTCTAAACCCAACTATATTCTTACCGGCCTGTGTAATTATATGTTCCATTATATCTGTAGCTACAGGAAGCAGTTGGACCACCTCTGCTACCGTTGGTATTGCACTAATAGGTATTGCAAATGCATTGGACATCTCGGTTGGAATGACCGCAGGAGCTATTCTTTCCGGAGCTTATTTTGGAGATAAGATCTCCCCTTTGAGTGATACCACAAACCTTGCGCCTGCTATGGCAGGAACCGATCTGTTTACTCATATAAAATATATGATGTTAACCACTGTTCCAACAATTATTATTACCATTATTATTTTTGTTATCATTGGATTAAATCTGGACGTATCCGGAACTACAGATACTTCAGCAATTTTAGCAACGATAGATAACACCTTTACGATCACCCCTTGGTTATTTGTAATTCCAGCCATCGTGATCTTTTTAATAGTAAAGAAAACATCACCGCTAATTGCGTTATTAATAGGAACTTTATTAGGAGCCGCAGCTGCAGTAATCTTTCAGCAGCATATCTTAATGCAGATCTCCGGAGTCGAAAATCTTGATTTCATTTCTGGTTATAAAGCAATTATGAATTCTATGACCGTAGATACTGCAATTGTTACCGATAACGAAAACCTAAACGATCTGTTCTCTTCAGGAGGAATGGCAGGAATGATGGGAACCATCTGGCTAATCCTTTGTGCAATGGTATTTGGTGGAATCATGGAGGCTATTGGAGCATTGGCAAGAATAAGCACCGCATTATTGAATCTGTTTCATACTACCTTCGGCCTATTTGCCAGCACCGTTTTTAGTTGTTTAGCATTAAATGTAACCGCATCAGATCAATACCTCGCTATTGTAGTTCCCGGGAAAATGTTTGCTAATGCATATAGAGAAAAAGGATTAGCTCCAGAAAATTTGAGTAGAACCTTGGAGGATTCTGGAACGGTAACATCTGTTTTGGTACCCTGGAATACCTGTGGAGCTTATCATAGTGGAGTACTTGGTGTACCAACTTTGAGTTATGCGGGTTATGCTTTTTTTAATTATTTAAGTCCATTCATGACTTTGTTATTTGCGGCATTCAGCATTAAAATAAGACAATTAAATACACAAAAGGCTCAACCTCAAACAGCTAATCTTTAATAAATAGAAATTAACTATTCATAACTCTAATCGCTATAGCTAAAATTTATAATGTAATAAGTAATTAGAATTTCAATAGCTCGCCGCCGCGGGCTATTTTTTTACTTTCGCACCACAAAATAAATAATAAAAAACACAATTAATATGGCATTAGTAGGAAGAAAATTCCCGAATTTAAGTGTAAACGCAATGAATGAAATGGGCGATACCTTTAAATTAAATATTCTTGAAGAAGCTCAAAAAAATAATAAAAAAGTATTGTTATTCTGGTATCCAAAAGATTTCACTTTTGTGTGCCCTACAGAACTTCACGCTTTTCAAGCAGCTTTAGCAGATTTTGAAAAAAGAAATGTAATGGTTGTTGGAGGTTCATGTGATACTGCAGAAGTGCATTTCGCATGGTTAAATACTCCAAAGGATAATGGAGGAATAGAAGGTGTAACTTACCCAATTCTTGCAGATTCTAACAGAAACCTAAGTTCTGCACTTGGTATCTTAGATATCACTAATGAAGAGTATGATGAAGAAACTGGAGCAGTAACAGTAGAAGGTGATAATGTAACATACAGAGCAACTTACTTAATCGATGAGGAAGGAACTGTATTTCATGAAGGTATCAACCACATGCCGCTAGGAAGAAATGTACAGGAATTCTTAAGATTAGTAGATGCTTATACGCACGTACAAGAAAAAGGTGAAGTATGTCCTGCAAACTGGGAAGAAGGAAAAGAAGCTATGACTGCAGATCGTAAAGGTGTGGCATCATACTTAAGCTTAAACTAAAAAGTAAGATCATGGTAAAGGAATTAGAACAAGATAATCTAGAGGATATTATTTCCGAAAATGGAACTGTATTGGTACAATACATGGCCGGATGGTGTGGAAACTGTAGAGTGATGAAGCCAAAATTTAAAAAATTGGCTGGCGAGAATGAGAGCGCTACCTTTTTAATGGTAGATGCAGAGAAATATCCTGAATCGAGAAAGATGGCAAATGTGGATAATTTACCAACCTTCGCCTCTTTTAAAGGTGGAAAATTAGTGAATCAAGTTCAAACTAATAAATTTGAACTACTTAAAGACCTAGTAAATGAAGTTACCAGTAATTAGACATTTGCAACGTAATAATGATGCTGAAAAACTGCAAAATACAATTGACGTATTAGAGAGTTTTACAGAACATAGATCTGTTTCTGAGGAAGAGATGGATGTTATAGGGGAATTGATCACCAATCTATGTGGTGCATTAGAAGTACATCAAATGATCGAAAATGGCGAATCTGAAATGGATGCTGCTAACAATTTCGTGAAGAAAGTGATGGGTTCTATAGACCGTTAGTTATTACAGAACTAGATTAAAGGGGCCTGATTTAAAATTTAAATCAGGCCCCTTTGTTTTTATGATAATTTTAGTAAAACCCCATTTCTTAAGCATTAAATTTAGCTTTCAATAAAAATGAAAAGCAGCTATGTCACAAATAACATTAAGAGAGAATAAGATAACTACCTACGGAAACTTACCTGAGACAGGAGAAAAAGCGCCGTATTTTGAGTTAGTAAGAACAGATATGTCTAAGGCAAATCTAAACGACTTTAAAGGAAAAAGACTTATTCTTAACATCTTTCCAAGTATAGATACCAATGTTTGTGCAACTTCAGTTCGTAATTTCAACGAAAGAGCCTCTAAACTAAATAATACAGAAGTGCTTTGTATCTCTCGTGATCTTCCATTCGCTTTAAAACGCTTTGTAGATGATGAAGGTTTGAGTAAGGTAACCAACCTTTCAGATTTTAGACAAGGAGATTTTGGAAAGGATTATGGAGTTGAAATGATAGACGGACCACTAGCGGGATTGCTTTCCCGAGTTGTTATTGTTTTAGACGAAGAAGGTAAAGTATTACACAGCCAACAAGTACCAGATATCTCAGAGGAGCCAGATTATCTATCAGCTTTAAAAGTCTTATTATAGTGAAGGATAGTTACCTTGGTAAAAGAATTCGCGGAGGAGGATATGCAATAAAGGGCGCTTGGACCTTAATTAGAACAGAACCTAGTATTCAAGTTCAAGTGGTGATCTCAATTTTGGTTACGATTGTCGGATTTTATTTTGATATCACCAAGGTAGAATGGATGTTTCAGATCTTTGCAATTGGATTGGTATTAAGTACAGAGGGTATAAATAGTTCTATTGAGGGGATTGCAGATTTTGTGCACCCAGATTTTCATAGTAAGATTGGTTATATTAAGGATGTTGCTGCTGGGGCTGTATTGTTTGCGGCATTAACAGCTTTTATAATTGCTTGCTTTATTTATCTTCCTTATATATTTCCTTAAAAATTAGCTATTTCTTATAACTATTAGTAAGCTTTATTTTACAGTTAAATATTAAAGCACATTTACATAAATCAAACAAATTGCTCTAGAGATCACAAGCGTTTCAATTTCTACACTTGGAATTTCGATAATTCCCCCTAAGGCTATTCTAAGAAGAATCTAATAAAGGAACCTATACTTAATCCTATTAAGATCTGCTCCTTTATTATTGTAAATACCTTACCTATTCCAGCTTTAACTTAACAGCAATTAAATTACTTTTAGCAATAGGAAGTTCCAAACATAAATTTTTATGTAATATTAAGATTTGGTAAAATCCAAAATTTGCGTTAAATAAATTATTATTATAAACTTCAATTTTGATTATCTGATCAAAATTTAGACTTGTAATAAAATTCTTATAGTTAGAACAATTACATTAAATCCTATATCTACTAAATTCAAATTCCATTTCTTTTTATTTAAACAAGTTTTTCTTTAAAGAAAGCGATGCTTCGGGTCCACGCCAAATCTGCCGCAGGCTTATCAAAACGTGGGGTTGTATTATTATGAAATCCATGATTTACATCTGGATAAAAATGAACTGTGTAGTCTATATTTTTAGCTTCTAAAGCAATCTCATATTCAGCCCATCCAGCATTTACACGTGTATCTAATCCTGCATAATGAATTAATAAAGGAGCTAGTATTTGGGAGGCTTCTTCACTAGTAGGTTGTCCGCCATAAAAAGGAACAGCCGCAGATAAATCAGATATTTTCACAGCCATCATATTAGAAATCCAGCCTCCAAAACAAAAACCTACAACACCAACCTTTCCATTGCATCTGGGATGTTTCTTAAGATAGTGATAGGCAGCAATAAAATCTTCAAGCATTTCATTGCGGTCACGTTTTTTCTGTAACTCTCTCCCATCGTCATCATTTCCCGGATAGCCACCAAGGGGTGTAAGAGCATCCGGTGCAAGACTTAAAAATCCATCTAATGCTGTGCGGCGGCCAACATCTTCGATATATGGATTAAGGCCTCTATTTTCATGAACAACGATAACACCTGGAAGTTTTGTATCGCTATCCTTGGGCGAACAAAGCAATCCATTGATTAGGCCTCCGCCTTTAGGTGAGTTATACGTTATATATTCTGAATCTAATCTAGGATGGTTTTTTGGAACCTCAATAGTATCTGAATAATTTGGAGTCATAAAACTTAAGAGCGATCCTACAGTTACTGTTCCTACAGCGTAAAGTGATAGCTTTTCTACAAATTGACGGCGCCCAATTATATTATGGGCATAATCATCATAAAGATCAAATACTTCCTGATTTATATCTTCTTTTTTTAGCTGACTCATATTAAAAATTTAAAGGTTATAAACTATTATTTATAATGATTTAGAAAAGCACATACTATTTGCAACCTCCTTATATTGACCATAATTAGGTATTACAGAATAATTAGCGTTTTTGTATAAACCCACCGCATCTTTAAAAGTTGCTCCTGTTTCTAATATACAATTTTTATAGCCAAGTTCTTTAGCCCAATGCTCTAACTCTGCTAGCACTTTACTCGCAATCTTCTTCCCTCTTCCTTCAGGTAAAACAAACATTCGCTTTATTTCTGCAGTCTCTTCATCATACTTTTTAAAAGCTCCACAACCTAGTGGTTCGTTATTTTGGTAAGCAACAATTACATGATTTATAGTATCTATTTTATTGAATTGCGCGAAAAAAGCATGTTCATCGCCATCCCGAATTACTAATTCTTTATCCAGTAATTTATTTAAATAATCAAAATCGGCATTTTTAGAGTTGGTTCTTTTTAATTCTATCATATTCTATAAACTTGATGTGGATTGGATCTTGTTTTTAAAAAAAAAGTAACTGTGTTTTAAATGAAAAGAAGCAAATCTTTACCCACTAACTTTTCGGTTTATTTCTAAGCCTTTCCTTGTATTTATTTATTTTCTTATTAGAACCTATATAATTTTTATTCATTATTCACTCCTGTTCGTCTAAAGCTTACTTCAAACCTTTGGCTTATTTTTCTGCTCACCCTACTCTCAATAATGTTGAAATAAAATTCTTGGGTTTTCGTATACCATATGAATTTGAACAGCCACTTCTACAATGTCATTTTCAAATAAAGCTTTATAACTGGTCCAACTTCATCTGCAGTCATCGAAAAACCACCTCAACTTCCACTTTTTCTGGGGTATTTTTGTCAACAAACACTTCTTTAAGATAGTCATATTATTAATTCGAGTTCCATATGTAAAGCATTAATTCTTCTTCAGATTTTGGCAAAACAATGAAACCAGAAAATTTTAGATCTAACTTTTCCAGTAATCTTTGGGAATCTAGATTTCTTCTATCTGTAATAGCACTTAGCTTATCCAATTTAAATTGGTTAATAGCAATTTCCTTAATTTTAGAGACACTTTCAAAAGCATAACCTTGCTTTTCATATGTAGGAAGAAAGGCGAATCCAATGTCTATTCCATCTATTCCCTCCCTATCGTATAAGCCGCAAGAACCTATTTTTATTCCATTTTCCTTAAGGGAAATGGTATAATTGCCGAAGCCATTCTTCTCATACTGTGGTAATATTTTGGTATGTATGTATTTTTCTGCAGCTGCCAGGTTTTTCACATTACGATCTCCTATAAATTGTAACCATTTAGGCGTATTCAATAATTCGAGTATAAAGGAGGTATCCTGAACACTTGTAGGCATTAATAACAAGCGCTCCGTTTCGTAGACTATATGTAAATTCATTAAATACTTTTAATTCGAATTATGTAGTAGCACTTTCCAGAGCTTCCCTATCCCATTTTGCTAATTCTGCCGCTGCTTTGTAGGTTTCCTGCAAAAACTCCAAAAGCACCTTAGCAGGGTCTTTGGCTTTTTGAACCACTTCATATGGCAAAATAAACTCTCCCATTTCCGCTTTGTAATAGGTGCCTTCTGGTTTCAAGTTGCATTCATTAAAACCTTTAGGCTCTGGATAAATGTAATTATAAAATGCTGCAAATGGAAGCATTTCATTACCGGGCCAGAAACCGCTACTACTCACCTCATGAGAATAAGCCTCCTGCGCTACCCAATCGGGTAAATTAGGAATCCCACCGGGGTGTTTCGGAGCCTTTCTTCCAGAAAATCTTGAAACAGCCAGATCAAAACTTCCCCAGAAAAAATGCGACGGACTTGATTTTCCAATAAACTCGGCTCTAAAAACATTAAAAACTTCGTTAACATTTAATAACACCTTATGCAAACTAGAAACATGACCTGGATCATAGGTATTATGTTGATGATCTTTATCCAAAGGAATAGGGTCCAACATTTCATTCGGAATAGGATTGATCTTAACATTGATCCCAAATGCATGAATTGCTTCCAAAATATTTTGATAGAAAGTAGCTACTGAAAGCTGCTGAAGACCAAAACTCTTATATTCTCCTAAACTGGTAAATATCTCTAATTTATGAGTTAAAAAATTAAGTTCTATACTAAAATGTTTGTTATCTGCAGGAAGATCCCCTGTGCTTAATCCGGTTGTGCTCACTAGTAAAGTGGTATGCCATGAATGATTGATCCAAGGCATTTCACTTAATTTTATCTTACCTAGAATTTGAGACCATAAATGAATTGTTTGGTAAGTTTCCTTTGCGTCTTCATAAAACAGTTCTGGCCAGTGATTACTTTTCATCATAATAAGAATTTATTTAGCAATTAAATTAATGAGTTCAGTAATAATCAGTAATATTTTTTTGCTGATTATTTTTCTTTAGCCGGCATCTTTAGAATGCTGTCTATTCAGTCCTCTAAATTGGGATAGACTCAAAATTAAAATAAAGGAGGGAAAACTGATAGATTAGTAGGCAACTATTAAAAAACAACTTTTTAAAATCTTAAAAAAAAGGAAGTTTATTTTAGTTGTAGCCTTCTATAATCAATACAAATCTCTTAACTATGGCAATCCATTTTGTCTTACTGAAGTTAACTCCCTAAAATACACGCTATTATTTTCCAGAAAGTCTAATATAGCTGCTCACAAAACAGTCATAGCATTCTTCATATAAGGTAAGCGTATCCTTACTTAGTTTGAAACTTTGTTTGGATTGCTCCCCATAGATCAGCATTTTTCTTGGCTCTCCAAAAATTATAGATTCTTTTAGCTGAATGCTATATGGAAGTTCTTGAATTAAGTTAGCATTATTAAATTTCTTTACAATATTATTCGAGAATTGAAACTTCATAGTTCTTCCTGTAGATTCTGGTGTTTCCGTTCTTCCGTCTATTCCGCCAGAAGATCCTATCCAGATCCAAGTACCATCTAATTGTTCTTCTACAGTATCTTTGAAAGTAGAACATCCTATTAAAATTGATAAAACAAGGAATATAAGGCTGAATTTTAATTTCATTTTGCTAAAATGTAGGGAATTAAATTTAATTTCAGAATTTTAGATCTATACCTTTAAAATCCTCTCTTAAACGTTATTTAGAATAAACTATCCTCAAATTTTAAGTTTATAAGCTTCAACAGAAGCATTTATGAAGAAGCCGTTATTCTTTCAGTAATAATTCATCCGGTAAAAGACCCAGTGATTGAATTATTATAACAAAAATCACCAGGATTATAAAGGTTGCTATTAAACCCAGTAAGGAAATCCCAATAATTCGCCACCAATCAAATTCTTCTCCTCCTGCTGCTAAATGAACTTCGATTCCTGGACCTTGATAATGCTTAGATATATAATATGCGAATAATGTATAAGCAAGAGGGATGATGATGCTAGGAAAATTGGATGACTGCGGAATTACTAGTGCCAGTGAAAAGACAAGAATGGTTAAAGGTATGGTGTAGTTCCAAGTGGACTTTACATTCTCGGGCTCATTTAAAACTTTAAAATTCTCTGCAATAAAATATCCGGCTACCAATGGACCTCCCACAAAAGAACCAAACCAAATAGCTCTGTCCTTATAGATCTTATCGGTTGGTGTGGTGGTTTCTGCTAAATTATCCATGTGCTTTTTTAAAAGTAATTAAACCCAATATAACTATTAAGTTTAAAGTAAAACTGGCGATTTATATAAGTTCCAAAAATAAGCAAAAAGGATAAAAATTCTAGCCTAAAACCTTAGCTAATCTTTTTTGAAATTCCAGTAATAATAAGGATTGCACCAGAGCCCATGAGGGCACCTATCCAAAAACTATAAATATCTGATTTTACAAGATAATGCGCTGCGATTCCTGCAAGTAGTATAACAATACCAATTAGTAATAGCTTATTCATTTTATTTGAGGATTTGATGATTGTTTTATAATTGCTTCAGTAATTAGACGTCTTACTTTGTATTTTATAAAATACGTACAGAAAAAAGACAAAAAAGATAAAATCATTTATTCCATAAACCGAATAGAAAAACCCGGCAAAAATATCTTTTTCATAAACCTTGCTTACATCATTATTTAAGATCCACATAATCCAAGCGATCACGTATACTAACTTTTCAACAACAAAAGTTCCTACTACCCATTTAGCTTGTTTGAAACTATTTGCTAAAGCTATATATGCGAGTCCCCATACCATTATCATTAATAATCCAAAATTAGACATCACCGCAGGATCGGTCTCGGGAATCACTTTGTTTGTAAAAAATTTTGATAGTATTAAAACTGCTATAATGTTCATGAGTCCAGCAGCAATAAAGCCATTACGTAATGTTTTTTCGGTCATATTGTATGAATATAAAATTCAAATAGCCCGTTCTCAATCAAAAATTATATCTAATAGGGAAAGATAACCTGAAAATTGCCATAACATTATTAATTACGTTAGATTATATCTTGGCTATTAGATTTAAATTAAAAAATTATAATTATCAATTATTCTGAAGTTAACCATTTGTCCGACTTCTTTTAATGATTTAAACTTTAAACATGGATCATCGTACTTTGAAAAGTACTAAAGACTACTATTTTAATTTGATTAATAATCGTGGATTCCTAAGCCAAAAATGGTTGTAGCATTTGATCTGTGGGAAATAAAAGTTATACAGTAATTCTATGTGAATAATGTACTTTATTGTTATATTTTGCTAATTTATCTCGAAAAATTCAGCAAGGTTGCCTTTATAGAATCGCGCAGTTTTTTCCCAACCTTTACTTTTTCTGCATAAGTATTCCAATGCTGTACGCGGCTATTTATTTCAGCAATTATGGCTTCAGGTTTTTTTATGTTCATTGCCTTCGCAAAATTTATCAGATCATCTTTTTCGATCCCAATCCTTTTGCCATTGATGCTAAGTGCATGCTGACTCACCCAAATACTGCCAGGTCTATATGCATGGCAAATATCGTATGCCGGTGCCAGTTCCCAATTGCTTCCTTGTTTAAGCCGAAACGCAAAATTCTTGGTATGATCATCACAGTTTCGAGCAATTACATTAAACACCATTCTTCTATACATTTGCTCTGCATCTGGATAGGGCAAACGAAGAATTCTCATAGTTTGAAATAACTGCTCATAACTATAGCTTCTCACTTCATTAAAGTCGAAGTGTTGCAGCGCGCAAAAGGTTTGAATATGGTTTTTAATAGCACCCTTTTCTCTGTCAAATCTTTTGGTCATGAAATGGGCTCTACCATTTTCTTCCAATAGTTCAGAATCCATCATGTTAATACCGCAATCTGTTGCCATATTATAATAGGCCATTTCTACTCTCCCATACCCTTTACTTTCTCCAAACTGAGCATCACTCACCCCATCTAATTTTATTAGCCAATGCTCAAATCCAGTTGGGGAATTGGTTTGTCCAGATCTTACTTGTCCAGTTTTTTTATTATAGGCAATTATTGCTTTTGGTCTGGCGCCTCCAGCAGATGTTCCTATTTTCAAAATTTCCATGACCGCTTGTTTCTCGTCCGAGTTCAAATTTGTCTCAAAATCTGCTCTTTTCCCTAGCATACGTTGGGCGATATCCACCAAACTATCAATCTCTACTTCAAAGGTTCTTTTAGCAGATTTTAATTGCGTAGGTTCAAATTCTAAGGCCCCCATTCCTCTCGTGCCAATAAAACAAAGTTGTTCTATGGGGTTCATGCTATTCTCCGGGCGACCATTTTGTGCCAACCAGATATTTATTAATTGATTACCGTATTTATCAGGTAATACATCTGCTAACAAACCTGGCAAGCCTTTAAAAGTATCAAACTCGCTGTTCTTTGAATACCGCAATTCTGGAAATGAAAATATTTTCTGATTGGAATTGATAGGCATTTTAATTGGCGCCAGATCTATATTGCTTGTTTTAAATGCAGGCGTATATTCAAAGCTAGCAATACCCTTCGTCTCATCCCAAGCCACTGCACCAACAGTTTGGCCCCAAATTTTTACAAATGCTGATTGTACGGCTACCATTCACTTTTATTTTGTTTATCAATATTACCCTCTGAACTGGCTCGTTTTCTTTTTTGTTTCTCAAGCTTTGCAAGTTCTAAAGGACTTATTTGAGTTTGAGTTTCAAAGATGTTAAGTATCTCTAACAGATCCAAGGCTCTTAGAATTTGAATTAAGGACATTAGCGAGATAGGTTCTCCATTTTCAATTTTACTTAACGTCCACCTATTGATTCCTGCGGCTTCCGCAATAGTGGCTTGTGTTTTATTTTGAATTAAACGCTGATGTTTAATATACCCTCCAATTACAGATATAATTGAATTATCGCTCATAGCCAACCACTCTATGCTAGTTTTTGCCATCATTAAATCATTTATTCATATTTACTGCTAGTATTTACTAACTCAAATATAATAAAAATATTAAGCATATCCTCTAAATGATGGTAATAACTATCATTAATAACATATAAATAAGTTACGATGGTAATTACCAACAAAAAATATTTTAGATAAGTTATTAAATTAAGTGTCTTAGTTAATACAAGTAGCGTGGGTCTTAATAAAAAGTATACTTTCTATTGGTAACCATATATTCTTTTTCTTGAGATATAGTTATAATGACTAACATGAAAAAGAAGGCTGTGAAAATTTTTAGTGTTCTCTAAAGTTTCTTGTTTGTGAATAAATTGTTGTTAATGGTCTTGTGCTAAAAACGTATCCTTGGCAATCAAGCTTAGACGTAAGCTTGGTTTTTTTACTAGGAATCTGAAATTTCACTTTTTACTTAAACATCCACTATTTGTACCCAAGCGATGTTATGCTTTCATTATTTTTAATTACTGTATTAATATATACGATAGCGATAGATATAGATATAAAAATAACAATCAATTCACTCAATTAAACTGAATTTAATTAAACTTTCTTTATAGTCATTGATTTGTCGCTATCAAAATATAAATTTATTCTTTTATGTACCTAATAAAGGAGACCAGATAATATCTACCAATTGAATTTTAAAATTAATGTGAACATTTTCTTAAAATTTACACTTAGGTTTTTGCTATTCCAGTCAAAATATTAGTAGTTTTGACTTAGGAAGAACCTCGTTAGTTTACTAAAAACCAAGTGTCCATATCAATAAAATATCGGGGCCAAATGAGTTCCTCTAGCTTATAAATAAAAATAAACATGAGACTTATATTAATCATAGTAGCGATCTGCACTCTTAACTTCTCCTGTTCCGATGATAAAACTCCTCAGGAAGAAATTAAACAGGAAAGTGACTATCTTTTACAATCCATCTCTCCAGAATTATCAGGGGTTAATTTCAGCAATAACATTACAGAAGACGCTGAACATTCCATTATAAGTTATATCTACTATTACAACGGTGCAGGGGTGGCAGTTGGAGATATTAATAACGACGGGCTTCCTGACCTTTACTTCGTAGGAAATTCTACCCCTAATAAACTCTACCTGAATTTGGGAGATTTTAAGTTCGAGGATATCACGGAGCAGGCAGCCATTGAAGGGAAGGCCAGCTGGCAAACTGGCGTAACCATGGTCGATATTAACCAGGATGGATGGCTAGATATTTATGTGAGTGCTGTATCCAACCTTTTAGACTTTACAGGTCATAATGAATTATATATTAATAACCACAATGGAACCTTTAATGAGGCTTCTGCAGATTATGGCTTGGATATAGCATCTTATGCCACCCAATCCTATTTTTTTGATTATGACAAAGACGGTGACCTCGATGTATATATTGTAAATCATAGTGTTCATACCACCTATTCATATGGCCCTGCCGAAACCCGAAAAGACAGAAAGCCATTAGTAGGCGATTTACTTCTTAGGAACAATAATGGAAAATTTGAGGATGTAAGCGAGATCGCCAATATTTATGGGGGAGCAAACAATTACGGACTTAGCGCGAGTTTAGCCGATTATAATAATGACGGATGGACAGATATTTATGTTTGTAATGATTTTCATGAGAACGATTATTATTATATAAATAACCAGGATGGCACATTTACAGAGCAGGTAGATAATGCGTTTTCCATAATAAGCAATTTCTCCATGGGTAGCGATGCAGCCGATATAAATGCTGATGGACTGCCAGATTTGATAACCCTGGATATGCTTCCGGAGGAGGAGCGTATCCTTAAGGAGACTGAAGGCGATGATGCCCTTTATTTCATTCAGCAACGCTTGAGAAAATTGGGCTATAAAGACCAATTTGCTAGGAATATGCTCCAAATAAATCACAACAATGGTAAGCTGTTCACTGAAAAAGCATTGATGGATGGTGTAGCAGCAACAGACTGGAGTTGGGCAGCCTTATTTGCCGATTTTAATAATGATACACACCAGGACCTATTTATCTCCAATGGGATTCTGCGTCGCCCTAACAGCCTGGACTTCAAGAAGTATGTTGCCAGTGCTTTCAAGGGGAGAAACCAAAATGATGGTTTGGCTTGGCTTTATAAATCTATTGATAGTATGCCGAGTGGCAAAGTGCCAAATAAGATCTTTGAAGGAAATTCAGTCACTTTTAAAAACCGATCCGGTCAATGGCTAAGTAATGAACCAAGTCTTTCAAATGGTGCTGCCTATGCAGATCTGAATTTGGATGGAAATTTAGATCTGGTGCTTAACAATTTAAATGGGCCCGCCTCCATTTATAAGAATATAAATCAATCTTCTGCCAACTATGTTATATTTAAACTCAATTTTCTTAAACCTAACCTCAATGGAATTGGGACAACTATAAATTTATACGCTGGTAAAAAACTACAGTCGAAGAGTTTATATAAATCCCGAGGGTTCTTGTCGGGAATGACAGATCAATTACATTTTGGATTGGGTAAAAATGCTGCTATAGATTCTGTAGTAGTGATCTGGCCCAATCTTAAAAAACAGGTTCTTACCAAGCTGGAATCCAACCGCCTGCAGGAAATCAATTATGATCAAAATCTTGAAAATTATAATTTCAAGTCAGCAAAATCAAGTAAGGCAGTCTTTCAAAAAATAGATCAAATAAAATTTCAGCATCAGGAAGATCTGTACAATGATTTCTTAAACGAGAAGCTTATTCCTTATAAAATTTCCACTATGGGTCCTGCAGTAGTTGTTGGAGATGTGACAGGAAATGGATTTGATGACATCTATATAGGAAATGCAGCCGGAAAACCTGCACAGTTCTATGTGAATAACGGTAATAAGTTGGTGCTAACTCCCATAAAAGCATTTTTAAATGATAGTATTTATGAGGATAACACAGCAGCTTTCTTTGATGCAGATGGGGATGGAGACCAGGATCTCTATGTAGGAAGCGGTATAAGTAAAGGAGGGGAAGTAAATTCTTTAGATAGGTTATATCTTTATGACCAGGGAACATTTAAAAGAGCGCCATCTGCTATTCCCGATAATAAATTAATTACGACAGTAGTAGAAGCTAATGATTTTGATCTTGATGGGGATATAGACCTATTTGTGGGTAACCTCACCCAACCCCTACATTTTGGATCATCGGTAAATTCGTATATATTAGTAAATGATGGTAAGGCTAATTTCTCTAAACTTGAATCATTCAATCTTAATTCCAAAGTCAACGATGCGATATGGAAAGATATTGATGGCGATGGCAGGAGTGACCTTATTATCGCCACAGAATGGGATGCTCCTAAATTATTTTTTAACAAAGCGACCGGTTTTAAGCTGCAGCGCCTACCCGCTAACCTAAATGGATTATGGCAAAGCGTATTTACTTATGATATAGATCAGGATGGCGATGAGGACATCCTACTTGGTAACTGGGGTTTAAATTCTAAATTTCATCCTGGCCCGAAGACACCCCTAAAAATGTATTATCTGGATTTTGACAAAAACGGCAATACAGAAACGGTGATAGCTTATAATAAGAATGGTTCCTATTTTCCAGTGCATTCTAAGGACGAACTTGCAAGCCAACTTACTATCATTAAAAAGCGCTATGTGAGGCATAAAGATTATGCTCTTAAAACCATGGAAGATATTTTCACACCCTTCACCTTAAATCAAGCACAACTTAATGAGGTACACAGTTTTGCTTCAGGATATCTCGAAAACAATAATGGTGAATTTTCGAAATTTGTGGAATTTCCCTATCAACTTCAACTCGCACCTGTAAATTCATTTCAGAAGATCAATATGAATAATAAAGACCTTATCATTGTTGGTGGGAATTCTTATCGAAGCAACAATTATCAGGGCACATATACTGCTTTAAAAGGATATATGTTCAGCAAACTAGATTCGCTTATTCCAGTAAGTAATTTAGGAATAGATTCATTTAAAGAAGAGATAAACGCAATAGAAAAAATTAATTTCAGAAACCATAATCTTTTACTCATTTTAAGTAACAATGGCCCAATAAAAACATACAGATATGAAAATTAAAGCATTTTTTAAACCTATTTTCTTAGGCTTAATAACTCTGTTGCTTTTTGGCTGTGAATCAAAAGAAGATATTGAGGTAACGGCAGAAGATTATCATCTGTTGGTAGATAAAGTAACAGCTATAATGGTGAACGATATTTTTTCTCCTCCGCAGGCGAGTAGAGTTTACGTATATCCAAACATTGCAGCATATGAAGCTTTAAATGCCCACTCCGGAAATTATAAATCTCTTATACCGCAACTTAACGGCTTCAAAAATCATCCTGAAATTCCAGTTCCAGATGCCAATACAAATCTCAAGCTTGCGGCTTTGCTGGCCTATATGCAGGTTGCTGAAAAACTGGTCTTTTCTGAAGATGTCATAAGGAATTACCGTGATAGTTTAACAGCGCAATGGTCCCTTAAAAATCCTGAAAGCCTAAAAAAAGCAAAAGTATATGCCAATGAAGTTTCAGCGAATGTTATTGCTTGGATGGAGAATGATTTGTACAAAGAAACACGAAGCATGCCCGATTATGATTTTTTTGCGGAAGATGATGGACGTTGGCAGCCTACCCCTCCTGGCTATATGAAAGGCATAGAGCCTCATTGGGCAAAGATAAGACCTATGGTAATGGATTCGGCCTCACAATTCAAACCAGTCCCACCACCAAAATTTTCCCTCGATAAAGAAAGTGAATTTTACAAAGAGTTAATTGAGGTCTATCAAATAAGTGAAGCTATAAGGGCAAATGGCAATGATTCGGAAAATTTGAAGATTGCAAGGTTTTGGGATTGTAATCCGTATGTTTCTATAACAAAAGGGCATTTTATGTTTGCCGAGAAGAAAATTACTCCCGGTGCTCACTGGATAGGAATTTGTAAAATAGCAGCGATGAATTCGGGAGCCGATTTTGATCTAACCGTATTGGCATACACCAAAACTTCTATAGCACTCTTTGATGCGTTTATAAGTTGTTGGGATGAAAAGTACCGATCCAACCTAATAAGGCCTGAAACCCTTATTTCAGCACATATTGATGAAACTTGGCAACCTATCCTTCAAACACCGCCGTTTCCAGAATATTCCAGTGGACACTCTGTTGTTTCTAATGCTGCTGCGAAAGTTCTTACTTCCATATTTGGTGACAATTTTGGATTTATTGATGATACTGAAGTCGCCTTTAATTTACCGAAGAGAACCTTCTCGTCCTTTAATGATGCAGCTCGCGAGGCGGCATTAAGCCGATTATACGGTGGGATTCACTATAGGAGTGCTATTGAAGAAGGGGCTATTCAGGGAGAAAATGTAGGGGATTTTATAAATAATAGGCTTCAGTTAATAAATGAAACAACTAAGGAAAAAGTTATTCTAACCGCTAACCAATAAAACCGCACAGCACTAGACTTAGATTCAGATTTAGTATAATAAATCAACCAAAAAACGGAAAAAATATTAAAATAATAATATAAACTAACCCTATATTATCTATTTTCAGATTTAATTATACTTCGTGGCACTATCCTTAATATAATAATATGAGAAGTGAATAAAAAGGGAATTATAAGAGAGAAAAAATGAAATATGAAAATATTCGGTACATCAAGATATGATATAATTACAAATTCATTTTTTGTCTGTTTTTATATTCTGGAGAAATCTTCATCTACAGATAATTAATTTAGTACTTTTATTAAAATAACGCCCTTTTTTTGATTCTTACAATCCTCAAAGCACCTAGAAATCGAATAAAGTGATAACCTAAGTCAAATTCATACCATTTATAAGCATGGTTTAACTTCCATGGATGTTTATGATGATTGTTATGGTAAGATTCTCCCAAAAATAGCAAATCCAAAGCTATCAGGTTTTTTGAATTATCATTGGTATTAAAATTCCTATAACCATAGGTATGAGCCCACCAATTAATCAATGCCCCTTGAAGAGCTCCCATACCCACTGTGATTGGTAAAAACAGAAACAGCCACCAGGAGGTGGCCAGATTTATATATAAAAAAATATAAAAAAGCACCCAGATGGATCTTGTTATCCAACTATGGGCAAACTTATCAAAAGAATGCCACGCTGGAACACCATTGGACATAAATGAATCCACCTTGGTTTTCCCTATGAATATATTGAAATAACTATGTCTAGCCTGCAATAAAGTTCCGAAATAACCTGGGGATTTTATGGGAGAATGTGGATCTAATTCTTTATCGGCATAAGCATGATGAATTCTATGCATTGTACCAAATGCATAAGCACTCATATATGAGGAACCCAAAATTAAAAATGTAAAAAAATAAAAAATCTTCTCACACAATGGGCTCATCTCAAAATTTTTATGTGCCGCGTAGCGATGTAAAAACACCGATTGAATTAATAAACCTAAATACCAGTGAATAATAACAAATAGTACTATGCTCATATCAAATTCTAAAATTAGTTTTGTATTACAACCTTTCTTGCATTGGCAACCTTGACCCTCAACCTATTAAAAAACATTAACCGGTCTTTTTGATTTTCCACACTGATAGGTGTGGACTTATGGGCGATGTTATCAAAGGTTTGTTTCATATAAGTATTAAAAGCAAGGTCTGAAGTGGTTATAAAATTTATTATGCTATGGTTTATATAAGTTAATTGTGTATTCCCCAGCTGCATGATCTGCATATTATCTCCCATAGTAATTTCATTTACGAACATTTTATGTGCCGGGCCACTATTTGCACTCTCCTGCCCCGCTTTTAGCTTAAATCCACATTCTGCCTGTTTTTCAATATGATTGATCAATTCATCCAGTTTTTCATACAAAACTAAAGCGTCATCATCTGATTTTAATGATCCTGTAACCCGGTAAAATTCGATTTGCTGGATAGTACTCGTAATATTTTCGATACTCCATATTTCTGTACTCGGAATAGATGCAAAAGTGTCACTTATCTTTTTACATAGAAGTTGATATTTGCTATAATCATCTTTTACAGAAAACTTCACATTTTTCCAATCTTCATAATCTAATATGGATTTCATAAAGAAGAATGATTTTAACGCAGCTATTTCAGGAATTAGAAAATAATAAAAAAACGGAATTTCCTTAGCAAGGTAATACATGTGATTGGGAGTATATTTACCTATAGTTTCCAAATGATATACACAGGTTTCCAGCCAGTTATCATATTTAAAATCTGAATTGTTGGTGATCCTTCCATTGAATATAAAACTGTCACTTTGCACAAGTAATAATTCGTCCAAAGAAATTTTGAATTGTTTTGAAAGTTTTTGAAGCTCTTCAAGAGAGATTTGCTTTTCACATCTTATTCGCCTATAGGCACTATCATTGCTTATATCAAGAGTTTCGGCCACAGCGACTACCAATGAAATGTTTGGAGGTAATTTTACCTTTATTTTTTCGAAGAACCTATACTGTATTTGATCTTTATCCATGATAGGTATTAATTTGCTATACTCCAATAGATTTTAAAAAGGAAACACCTGTAAAATAGTTGCTTATATACTTAAAGGTATATTATTTTTTTTCTAAAATTTTAGAAATGAGTAAAAAAAGAATTGCGTTTTTTGCCACTCTGTCCTATTTTTTTTGCGAATTATAATAATTTCTTTTTGTTAAACAGTTAATTCCTGATATAACCAAAGTTTTTTATTTACATTTTCTAACTCCTACAGATTTTATGATTTTCTACTAAAATTAAATTTTTCGAAGCAATTTTCAATTTTTGTAAAATACTGATTATCAGGATATTTACACTATAAACTCTTGAAAATTGGAAATCATGTTAATTACCATGTTTATCTTGATGCTTGTAAAACAAAATAGAAAATATTCTATTTTCAACAGGCTTAAAAATTTAAAAGGACTGCTTTTACGTAGTATAAGCCTTTCTATCCTATTATTATTTATAATTAATAGCAATGCCCAGAACCATAACCTATCCTTTGAGGTGTGGAAAAATAAATCGCTCATCGGATTTATTTCTATAAAGGAAAAAATTGTTTCAGATTCAGTGGTTTACGATTTGTCTTCAGAAATTAAAGCCAAGGTTCTTGTGAAGTTTGATGTATCTGGAGTTGAAAAGACCATCTTCAAAAATGGGTTGCTGGTATATTCCTCTGTTTACCGAAAACTTAATTCTAAGGAAAAAGTGAATAAGGAACTACATTTTATAGATGGAAAATACTTTTTGATAAACGGAGGGAGAAAAAGAGCTTTATCAATTAATAAAGTTAGGGGCAATCTTGTCACGCTTTATTTCTACGAGCCAATTAACATTTCACAGGTTTATTGTGATAATCACAATGCAATGGCCAATGTGGTTTTACTAGAAACTGGGAAATATCAAGTAACATTTCCAGATGGCAGTTATAATATTTTTTATTACAAAAATGGTAAATGTAAAAAGGTGGATGCATTCACTTCCCTGTATCAAGTTCAATTAATTTCAACACTATAGCCATGGAAACTATTATACACATCTATGCTCTAATGGCGATAAGTTATGCCGGTTATTTCATCATCAGTTATAAATATAAACTAATTAAGATTAATTCACTTATGGATGTATTAATGTCTTTTAAGGCGTTTAAATTGATAAATATCAAGCATTTATTAGGTATTCTTCTATTTGGGATCGTGTTTTGGGTGTATCTACCAGATTTTCAATTCTTGATTATTAACTCAGGGTTTAATAATGCGACCTTAATTGTACTTCTGCTGATATTTATAATTATATCAGGTTTCGTTTCTAAAATGTCAGCCATTAATTACTTCGAAAATTTAGACATTTGGAGTGTTATAAAACGATCTGATCAATTTCTATATTTTTCCATACGAATTACTTTTTTGTTCTTTTATGAGTTCTATTTCAGAGGGGTGTTGTTGTATAGCAGTCTTCTATATACCAATTTATTAGGTGCCATACTTATAAATCTAATATTATATACGCTTATTCATTCTTTCAATTCTAGAAAAGAAATTATTGGATGTCTTCCCTTCGGGATTGTACTGTGCCTATTTAGTTATTATACCAATAGCATTTGGCCGGCATTTTTAATTCATACTACATTATCATTTATGTATGAATCTACTTTATTTAAAATAACAAGCTTTAAAACCCAGAAATCATGAAAGTCTTCTTAACTGGTGCAACAGGATATATAGGTAATAGATTGGCAATACATCTCGCCGAAAACAACTATGAAGTACACGCGCTAGTACGAAATCTTAAATCGGATAATATTCCTGTTCATTCCAATATCATTTTGTTTGAAGGGAATCTGAATAATAACCTTTCAGTAGAAAAAGCAATAGCCAATTGTGATTATGTTTTTCATACTGCAGCCTTTACCAAACTTACCTGTAATGATGTGAAGAAATTTTACGAAGTGAATGTGCAGGGAACTGCCAATGTATTAAATGCAGCAAAAAATAATGGGGTTAAAAAAGTGATTTTCACAAGTTCTGTTTCAGTATATGGTCCTTCCCAACCCCATTCCTCAATAACTGAAATTCATCCAAGAATGAGCTCGTATGCCAATGATTATGAACTAACAAAGACCATGGCAGAAAATCTTGTACTTGAATTTAATAAAAAGGGGCTTCCGGGAATTATTTTAAATGTTTCCAGGGTTTACGGTCCGGGTAATACAGGTTTTTCCAATGGGGTCAACAGGTTTGCTTCGATGCTGTTGAAAAAGAGATTCGTTTTTGTTCCTTCAAAATTAAAAATAGAATCCAACTACGTGTATATAGATGATGTAACAAAAGCACATATACTTGCTTTGAATAATGGGATTGCAGGAGAAAAATATATAATAGGTGGAGAAAATGCCTCTTATGAAAAATTATTTTCCACAATTTCTGCAAGCATCCAAACCAAAAATTCGATAGTAAAGATCAATTATAAGCTTCTGAAAACAGGTTTGTTTTTGATGTCTTTGCTCGATAAGCTTGTTTTAAATGAATCTTCCCTCACCCCAAAACTATTAGATTATTTATTCACCAATAGAATTGTATCCTCACTAAAAGCAGTTTCACAATTGGGTTATGAAATCACTCCACTTAAAACAGGAATGCAACAAACGATAGAGTTTTTAAAACATAGAAATCATGAAAACTAACTATTTTACTTTGATTACCGGGGCAAGTCAGGGATTTGGTAAGGCAATGGCAATTGAATGTGCAAAACGGCATATGAATCTTGTTCTGGTTTCGCTACCAAATACCGGTTTGAATGAACTAACTGATGTTTTGGAAAAGAATTACAATGTTTCTATTGTCAGCATAGAAATGGATCTTGGCACTTCCGAAAATTGCAACTCCCTTTTTGAGAAGGTGAAAAAGGAACAAATTTCAATTAAATATTTCATTAACAATGCAGGAGTGCTAAGCAGGGGATTTTTTAAAGACCTAGATACTAATTATATTTTAGATCAAATAAGCCTTAATATTTGCACCCCTACACTTCTAATTAAATTGTTTCTAAATGATTTAAAACAAAACGCCCCCTCGGGCATCTTGAATGTAGGTAGTATGGCCAGTTTTTTCTCCCTCCCGAAAAAACAAGTCTACGGTGGTACTAAAGCATATTTATTATCCTTCTCCAGGAGTTTGCGCAGGGAATTACAGCCAGATAACATTTCGGTATCAGTAGTTTGTCCGGGAGCAATGAATACTTCTGCTGCACTTACGTATCAAAACAGGACAGTAAGCTGGGGCACGAGAATGTCTATAATGAATCCGGAAGATGTCGCCAAATTAGCGATTGATGGACTGCTAAAAGGTAAAGAAGTTATTGTGCCCGGAATTGTAAACCAGTTTTTCATGCTTTTAAACAGCATATTACCTAAGCCTGTAAAAGATAAAATTATAGCTGTTGAAATAAATAAATTAAAAGGCGAAATGCTCTATTCATAAAAAAATATACTTAAAAATAAGGCTGGAATTCTGAATAAATTACACCCTTTAAATATCTGAATTTCTTTATTTCAATAGAATATTCTGACTTTAATAACTTAAAATAAAATATCATGAAATCTTTAATTTTTGCAATCGTATTAATCCTTAGCATTAATATTTATGCTCAGGGGGAAACTGAAAATCTTAATTTGTTTGTGCGTGTATATAATCTGCAAGGTGAGAAAATCAATAAAGGAAAATTGATTGCCGTTACAGAAAAATCGCTTCAGATTAAAGGAACAAAAGGAGTGGCGGAAATAGATTATAGTAGTATTGGTTTTATTAGAACTAAACGCTCTGAGGGAAAAAATGTGCTTATTGGCTCTATACTTGGAGCATCTGCAATGGCAATTTTTGGTGCTGCTTCCGCAGATCCAGATGCGTTGTTTTTTGCTTATACCTCAGGGGAGGGAGCTGCAGGCGGAGCACTGTTAGGTCTGCCCTTAGGCGCTGCGGCTGGTGGAATCAGCATTCTTTTTAAAAATTCCAAATATTATTCGATCGATGGAGATTTATTAAAATGGAAATTGTTTAAGGAAATGATCACAGAAAGAAATAATTGAGCATAGACATAAATTAAATTTTGTGATGCTTCTAAAATATCACTTTTTAGATAATGGGAGTCGGTATCTTTTTAAAGATATTGATTCCCTTTCGTGATAATATGAACAATGAAATTATTTTTTAGCCTAGGCTAATATTTATACAATTGGTTTTAAAGTTATCTTACTAAATAAAATCATCCATTTCTTATATAACTTACATTCGATCGAAAATGGGCGAACTGTTTTTGAACTTCTTCGAAAGGAATTCCTTTCTTATCATTCAACACCTTTCTGTGGAACTACCAGTTTTAAGGATGTGTGAACTTTTATGAGATTATATAACTGATAACCAATTAATTAAGAAAATAATTTCGCAAAATTTTAAATAATTAACATAAATTTATATCATATTTTAATTATCAATAGAGTAGAAACTATATTATAAACAGGCAGTTCTTGAAAAGCCATACGAGTAAAGACCTTTAATTCACTAAATCAAAATTCTATGAAACACATTAAATATGTATTAGTGCTGGTTTTCGCAACCATGCTAGCTGTCTCTTGTAATGGTGACGATGATAGTAACAGCGACGTAAATGATCCTGCCTTGTTGGGCACCTGGGGACTTACCGAAACCTTTGAAGGAGAAGAATTAGTTTTAAGAGTTACATTTAATGCCAATAAAACTGGTATTAGCGTTTACCAATATACCTTTGAGGGAGAAACTGAAACTGAAACCGATGATTTTACATGGAGCACTAATGGTAATAAGTTAAGTATTATCAGTAGCGGAGATACCGAAGTTCTAACCTACTCTATTGTTGGGAATAAACTAACCATCACCGATTCTTCTAATGAAGTGAGCGTTTTTACAAAACAGTGATATTATTAAATTATCTAAACTAAATTAAAGATTAATAATCGGGAACAAAATTTAAA
This sequence comes from Gillisia sp. UBA3175, assembly GCA_002364325.1. Taxonomy (GTDB): domain Bacteria; phylum Bacteroidota; class Bacteroidia; order Flavobacteriales; family Flavobacteriaceae; genus Gillisia. Next base: position 504,401 of record DEXV01000003.1, on the reverse strand, counting down.
AAACCCATTAGGTTATTCTAATGGGTCTTTCTTTGTTCACTTGCTAAATTAGCAAGTGAAGGAGTTGTTCTAAAAAACCAACTCCCCTCTCATTTCGTACATTAAAGTATGTTCAAGAACCTCATCATCTATTCTCTTTTTATTCTGTTACCAAGCGTATTGCTGGCACAAAAAATAGACAATACCGCAGCATTTAGAGCTATTAACAGCGATAGATATTTTCGGTTTCATTATGATAATGATTACTTTTCTGCAACCGACGAGAATTACACGCAAGGTTATAATATAGAACTGGTATCTCCTTTCCTAAAGAAGAACCCTATAAATTATCTGCTTTTAAAACCTGAAACTTCTAACAACCAATTCGGGATCTCTATAGAGCATATTGGCTTTACTCCTCCTAATATTGGAAGTGCAGAGATCCAATATGGAGAACGGCCATTTGCTGCTGCGATCATGCTGAAAAGTTTTACCATTTCTACAGATACATTAGGTAGAACAAGACTGCTTTCTTCATTAAGTATTGGGCTAATTGGCCCTGGTGCTTTTGGTAAGGAAATGCAGGTTGCTATTCATGAAGCTACAGGAAATACTATTCCGCTTGGTTGGCGCAACCAGATAAAGAATGATGTAATAATTAATTATGAGTTGGGTTATGAAAAAGAAATTTACAGACTTCAGGATTGGTTTGCATTGCAAGGGAATACCGCTATACGATTAGGGACCTTAAGCACGAATGCTTCAGCAGGACTGCAAACTACGCTTGGGCTTATTAATTCTCCCTTTACCGCTTCAGAAACCAATAAAAAATTTCAGCTATATGGATATTCTCAGGTAGTAGGTTCTGTAATTGGTTATGATGCTACGCTACAAGGTGGAATTTTCAACAAAAAAAGTCCGTACACCAATTCAGATAATGATGTAGAACGCTTAACGGGACAATTCAATTACGGCGTAGTCCTAAAATTAAAAAATGTTTATCTGGAATACTTTAGAGCGGTGCTCACTAAGGAATTTGAAGCTGGAGATGCAACCAAATGGGGTGGTATTCGCATTGGAATTAAGCTCTAAGTTTCCTGTTTCGGGTTTTAGTAACAATGAAAATCAATTTTACATAAAAATTTACAATCCCGTACTAATTTAAACCCACTTTTCCCTGCACCGATTCGAACAGTTTTTGAGAGTCAAAACCAACGCCATCTTTAAACACAAACTCCATTTTACGTATATTATGGATATCTTCTCGCAGATCTCCATTTATTAAAAGTAGATCGGCTTTCTTCCCTTTTTCGATACTTCCAATTTCTTTTTGTCTTTTCAAGAACTCGGCACCGTTTAATGTTCCTATCTTAATTGCATCTGGCAATGAGAATCCAGCTTCTACCAGAATTTCTATAGTGCGCTGATTGGCGTATCCAGCAACAGTTCTGCCCGCTCCTGTGGGATCTGTTCCCGCAACAAGTTTTCCCCCTTTTTCATAAAAACGCTTGGTCCATTCCAAATCCTTTTTAAACAGAGCGATACTAGTAGAGTCCTTATTTATAGATCGATCATATTTATTTTGAAGGTCCTCTTGCAATTGTGGGATCATAGCGCTAAGTCCGCCACCTGGAACCACCTCAAATCCTGTATAAGGTTCAAACACCACCGGTGTGGTAGTTATAGTAGTATTGTTTTTAATGAGCAAATCCATCAATTCTTCCATTTTTGGATCGTTAACAGCTATATTCAGCAAACTTTTTCGTGCTTTAAAAGGATCACACATTTCTTCAATTTTATCATCAATAAAATCGCTGGAGACCATAAATCCATGTTCTAGATTATCTATTCCAATATTTGAAGCCTCCTCATAGGTAAGGGAACATAAATGTCCGGTAACCTTAAGTCCACGTTTATGAGCTTCTGCAATGCAAACCTTAAGATCCTCTTTAGTTATATGATTATATACTTTAAATGAAGTAACCCCTTGATCTGCCCAATAGTTAACTAATTTAGCTACCTCCGCAGTACCCTTTATAAATCCAAGTTCTGCAATATCATAGCCTTCACGCTCAATAAAGGGTCCGGTTACATCCATTTTAGGGCCAGTCATTTTTCCCTCTTCAATCCATTTCTTTACATTAAGATCGGTTTGTGGCTGAATGCTTCCACCTGTGCGCATGGTGGTTACCCCACCTGCAAGATACAATCTAGGAAAAGTAAAGGTCATTTGACCCACACTAAACCAATTTTCAAATGGCTTGCTATAAAATAAATGTTCGTGTAACATCACTAAACCAGGAATTACCGTTTTACCGGTTCCATTAATTATCAATGAGTTTTTAGGAATTATTACGGATAATGCATCCCCAACATCTTGTATTAACCCTTTGCTTACTACAATAGTTTGCCCCTCTTTTACTTTCCCGCCAGTACCATCTATCAAGGTAACATTTGTAATTGCAAAATTTGTAGTGTCTATAGCAATAAAAGCTTTTACTTGAGGGGTAAATTCTTGAGCGTGAATGTTTAAGTTAAATACAAGTATTGCAAGCCAAAAGAAGGAATATTTTATCATTACTTATTATATTAATTTTTGATAAATCTAATTTAATAAAGGTTTTCTTTAAATCGATTATTGTACTATAAATTCCTTTGAAGAATTTTGAATGTATCCTTTCAATTTAGATTTTTCCGCCTTTTCCATTGTCCAGAAGGGTCAAAATTTTGGCGTTCCTCCAATACCCTGCTAAAATCTAAGCTTGCAGTAAATATCCCTTCCGAATCTATTATTGGATCTAACACCCATTCTCCAACTGGACCTGCAATACAAGAACCTCCATTAGCTAGAACTTCAGGAGCATTTTCAAGAATTTTAGACACATGTGGAGTTGTTGTTGGAAAATCATTTTTACTCATTAAACTTGAAACCGATATTACATAAGACCTTGATTCTCTAGCAATAAATCTGGTAATATTTTTAGTGTTATCTAAAGTGCCTGGCCATACTGCAATATGTAAATTTTCACCCTGCCCATATAATGCTGCACGTGTTAATGGCATCCAATTCTCCCAACAATTTAAACCACCTACAGTAAATTCCTTTAGCGAATGAACTTGTAATCCATTTCCGTCTCCGGGAGACCATGATAAGCGTTCTTCATAAGTGGGTTTCCTATATTTCTCCTGATCCCCCAAGTTGGAACTATGCTAATATCGCTAACTAATTCTTGTCCATCATAATTAGATATCACAAACCAATCTGGATGATAACTTGTTTTTAAAGAAATAAAGTTACCGCTATTTCCATCTATTCGCTTAGATCTTTCCAACCTTTTGTTTAAGTTGTAATACCATCTAGGTTCTAAAGTAAGTACTGGGTGAATAAATATCCGGTTCTTGTATAATGCGTACCTCCCCAAAGAGCACTATCCACACCCAATTCTGCTCTTAGCGCTACAGAATTAGTTAATTTCGTTTCGTTATTTACCCATATTCCTAGAAAACCAACTTGAACGCTATTTGTAGAAGGCTCCACACTTGCGATTTGAGCGTTCATGAAAAGGCTTAAAATAAATAAAATAAGAGTGATAAGGAAATTTTGCATGAAACTTTTTTAATGTGATTATTGAATTTTTTGAGCTTATTATAAAACCCAATCTTAAAATATGGTACGATATAGATAATTAAACATAGATCTCTATTTGCCTGCCTTCTTCCTCTGCTTGATTATCTAAATAATTCCCGATTAATACTCCCATAGTAGAACCTAGAGCAATACCAAGCGCAATGTAAATGCTGTTATCTAAATAAAGAGAAAGTAATATTCCTACTGGAATGCCAATTGCAGATAAACCAAGGGCGATCCAAAGATTTCGGTAATGGTTTTTAGGGACCACATGAACTTCCTTATATAATATCTTTAACAAAACAGCTTTGGTAATTTTAAGCTTTTTGAAAAATTGTTTCTCAGATCCTGAAAATGAATGGAGCTTCTCAAGTTGATTATTAAGCGAAACTATCACTTCTGGAGGCAGTTCCATCCTCCGAAGTTCCTCTAGAAATGAATCAAATTTTTGAAAATGTGAACGATTTTCTTCAGATCTTCTAATACTCGAGGGATATTCAATAGGTTGTAAGTTCATAGATTAATAAGATATCCTAAGGACAGCATGTGTTTAATCACTATAGCAATTGATTTTTCTTATAATCGCCTCCAATATTAATTTATTAAGGAATTGCGATTAATAACTCTTTGGTGTAGGGCCACCGGAGGATCGAGGTGTAAACATACTAGAATATTCCATTACTGCAAAATACTGGTTTACAATTTTATTAACACATCCTTAATTATGAAGTGAATAAAACATGAAAACTAAACTAATAAGCTAATTATATGCAAGTAATCTCACATAAGATGGAGAATTAGATTATTTATAAATATAACTGCAAGAGTTACTTAAGAGGTTTTAAGTGCCTCTTGCAGTTGCATCTTCAAATCTCAACGTGAATAAAATCGAAAGGATAGCTTCAGAAATAAATAACCACCTAAAAGAATTTAACTTAAAGGTGGTTATTTATGAAATCTCTTAAAATTAATTTTCTGGGAAATCCGGATCACTCATCACTTCATGCATTTGTTGCACGTGCCTGTCTGTATGTCCAGCAAGAAATAAGACAATTTGCACCCCATCCACTGTTCCAAATGGCAATGCAGCAAAATGGTTTCTTAGATCGTCTTCGGTATCTTTTATATAATCAATATGGTTTTCCCTTCTATCATTAAATGTTTCTAAAGTTTCTTCAAAACCACCAAATTGCCCAGTTGGTTCCATCGCTTCCTGCGTCTTTACCTTGTTGGTTCTATCTTCTATCAACCCCAAGATCTGCGCATCACTTATTGTCACTTCGCTTCTTCTCGAAGCATCTGCAGGCGTTTTTAAACTTTGCTCTAGCAGTCCAAAAATAGTATTCTCAGTAATTGCCAAATGTTCGGTGATCTCAGCTATTGACCAAGTTTCGTCATCTGGCTTATAATTTAATTGCTCCAGAGAAAGATCTTCTACGGCACGCATAAATTCCTTTTGAGAATGAGTTAATTCCTTTAGGACCATTTCTCTTTCATCATCGGTAAGTTTATTGGTGCTTGTACTAAAACTAACCAGAATTAGCAATAAAAGTGGTAAGAATGTTTTTTTCATGATTTCAAGTTATTTAAATTTAAAATTAGGTCGTTTAAAAATTGAGATCTATATCTACTTCATTATCAGCTTCTAAGATACAATTTGCTGTTTTAATTTTTGAGATTTTAGTTTTAAATTTTTATTGAATTTAAAGATATTCCTCATCCATATTAATTAGTAATCAATCACTTAATTATATAAATCTTTTGATATCTGTACACTTTATAAGGATGATGCCTCTTAACTTTTTATGCGAGAATTATATTAATCAAATTGCGACTGCGTAATTATGTTAATCGATCAATTGAAAAATAAAATCAGTAGATTTGAGTTTATAAATGTTAAAATCATCATTTGTTAATATTGAAGCGTAAATCTGTATTTTAGACTCTTGCTAATTTGTATTTTTGCTCAAACTCCCCTGAGAATTTATGGCCACGAAGAAAGCCTCGACCAAAACAACTAAAAGTACGAAGATCAAAAAACCAGGATTTAAAATATCCAGGCAGCAAAAGGTTGTTCTTGGTAGTTTCCTTATGCTTTTAGGTTTAGCCTTGATCATTGCTTTTATTTCCTTTTTATTTAATTGGCAAGCAGATCAAAGTACCTTACAGGAATTGGGAAATCGTGAGGTGGTAGCTAAGAACTGGATGAGTAAGTTTGGTGCTAATATTAGTGATTTCTTTATTTTTAATGGATTTGGATTAGCCGCTTTCATCATTGCCGGATTGGTCACTGTTACCGGAGTATATCTTTTCTTCAATTTAAAACTGAAAAATTTATTTAAATTTTGGTTCTGGGGATTATTAATGATGATCTGGTGGGCAATATTCTTCGGCTTTTTTGCTGAAAAAAATTCGATGCTAGGTGGAAGAGTTGGTTTTGAACTAAACGATTATTTACAAGATTATATTGGCTTTGCCGGAACTGCATTGATGTTGACCTTTTTACTTATAGCCTATCTGGTTTTTAGACTTAAGATTACTCCAGAACTTATAGGTTCCTTACTAGCTTCCAAGAAAAAAGAGATCACAGATGATTTTGAAGCTTCCAACGTGCCAGTTAATAAAACATACGAAGAGGAAGATTGGGTTTCTAAAGTAGCTCCAAAAAAGGAGACTTCCAGTATTAAAGATACTTCTACCCCTACTCCATTAACTATTGATAAAGATAAACCTTCAGCTCGTCCTGCAGTTGTAGATGAAGAAGTTAAAATGCAAGTGGAGACTGTGGAAGAGGAAGAAGCTGAAGATTCCTTGAGTAAAAAATTAGTTAAAGATTTTGGAGAATTTGACCATACGCTGGAACTTAAGAATTACAAATGGCCTACCATAGAATTATTAAAAGACTATAATGTTGGAAATAGCGGAATTACCGTAGATCAACAAGAATTAGAAGAGAACAAGAATACCATTGTATCTACGCTAAAGAATTACAAAATTGAAATAGCTCAAATAAAAGCTACTGTTGGGCCTACAGTAACCTTATATGAAATTGTTCCCGAAGCTGGAATTAGAATTTCTAAGATCAAGAATTTAGAGGATGATATCGCGCTTTCCCTTTCTGCATTAGGAATAAGAATTATCGCGCCAATCCCAGGAAAAGGAACTATTGGTATAGAAGTGCCAAATAAAAATGCCACTATAGTTTCTATGCGTTCGGTAATCGCCTCACCAAAATTTCAGAATGCAGAGATGGAACTTCCTATGGCTTTAGGAAAATCTATTTCTAACGAAACTTACGTGGTAGATCTTGCAAAAATGCCTCACCTCTTAATGGCGGGTGCAACGGGACAAGGAAAATCTGTTGGGTTAAATGCTATTCTTACCTCATTGCTTTATTGTAAGCATCCTGCAGAAGTAAAATTTGTATTGGTAGATCCTAAAAAGGTAGAACTTACTTTATTCAATAAAATTGAGCGGCATTATCTCGCTAAATTACCAGGATCTGAAGATGCTATAATCACCGATAATTCCAAGGTAATTGCCACCTTAAATTCTCTTTGTATAGAAATGGACGATCGCTACAACCTTTTAAAGGATGCAATGGTTCGTAATATTAAAGAATACAATGTAAAGTTCAAAGCCAGAAAGCTTAATCCTGAGAATGGCCATAAATTTTTGCCTTACATAGTTTTGGTTATAGATGAGTTTGCAGATCTTATTATGACCGCAGGGAAGGAAGTGGAAACCCCCATTGCCAGACTAGCTCAATTAGCCCGTGCCATTGGTATTCACCTTATAATTGCAACGCAAAGACCTTCGGTAAACGTAATAACAGGGATCATAAAAGCCAACTTCCCGGCCAGAATTGCATTTAGAGTAACTTCTAAGATAGATTCCAGAACCATTTTAGATAGTCAGGGCGCAGACCAGTTAATTGGTAGAGGAGATATGTTATTCACTCAAGGTAACGAACTTATAAGATTACAATGTGCTTTTGTAGATACCCCGGAGGTAGATAAAATTACCGAATTCATCGGCTCACAAAAAGCCTATGCTGATGCCTACATCCTTCCTGAGTACGAGGACGCTGAAAGTGGCACAGGACTTGATATAGATGTAAGCGAACGAGATAAATTGTTCCGTGAAGCGGCTGAAGTTATCGTGATTGCACAGCAAGGATCTGCTTCTTTATTACAAAGAAAGTTAAAGCTTGGTTACAATAGAGCAGGACGAATTATAGACCAGTTGGAAGCAGCAGGGATTGTAGGTCCTTTCGAAGGTAGTAAAGCAAGACAAGTTTTGGTTACAGATCTCGTTTCATTAGACCATTTACTAAACGATTAGAACGCCAATTAAAAAATTAAAAATGAAAAGATTAAGTATTGTTATGATTGCCTTATTTAGCGTATTTGCTATGAATGCACAGGAATCTACAAAAGCCAAAAAATTATTAAGCGAAGTTTCATCTAAAGTTAAAGCCTATGACAATATGGTGATCGACTTTAAATATTCTCTTGAAAATACTTCAGAAAATGTAAGTCAGGAAACTCGCGGAGATGTAAGTATCGATGGAAATAAATATTTATTAAATCTAATGGGAACCACCCAATTGTTCGATGGTAAAAAGATCTATACCATTATTCCAGAAGACCAAGAGATAAATATTTCCAATTATGTAGAAGAAGAAGATAACAATATTACCCCATCTAAAATGTTCACTTTTTATGAAGAAGGTTATACTTACAAATGGGATATCACGCAAGATATAAAAGGTAGAAAAATACAGTATGTAAAGCTAACTCCAATGGATAGCAATGCAGATGTAAAGAATATTCTTTTAGGTATAGATAGCCAAACTAAGCATATTTATAACTTAATTCAAACTCAGGATAACGGTACTAAGATCACTATTACAGTAAAGAGTTTTAAAACAAATCAGCCTTTAGCTAAAAACCTTTTCAGTTTTAACGAAGGTAGATATAAAGATTTCTACATTAATCGTTTAGATTAAATTGAAAATATTAGACCGGTACATATTAATAAGTTATTTAAAAACATTTTTAGTTGTTTTTATAATCTTGATGTTCATTTTTGTACTTCAAACCATTTGGCTGTACATTGGTGAACTCGCTGGGAAAGATTTGGATGCAGGAATTATTTTAAAATTCCTGCTTTATTTTTCCCCAAAATTAGTACCGCTTGTATTACCACTTACCATTTTGCTAACTTCCATTATGGTCTTTGGGAACTTTGCAGAGAATTATGAATTTGCTGCCATGAAGTCTGCCGGGATCTCATTAGGGCGAGCAATGCGAAGTCTTACTGTGTTTATAGTTCTTATTAGCCTTGTAGCTTTTTTCTTTTCTAATAATGTAATTCCCGCTGCGGAATTTAAATCTATAAACCTTAGAAAGAACATCGCGCAATTAAAACCTGCAATGGCAATTTCTGAAGGCATTTTTAATGATGTTGGAGAATTCAATATTAAGGTGGACGAAAAAACCGGAGATAACGATCAGTTTTTAAACAATGTCATCATTCACCAGAAATCCAATCAAGGTGGAAATATGACGGTTATAAAAGCTACTGAAGGAGAATTGGTGGGAAGCACAAATTCTGCATTGCTTTCTTTAATTCTAAAGGATGGTAATTATTACGATGAGATTCAGCAAAACGATCCTATTAAGAGAAACAATAAGCCATTTACCAAAAGTTATTTTAAGGAATATGTAATTAATATAGATCTCTCCAACTTCAACAATGTAGATATGGATGATGAGAACTATAGGAATTCTCAGAACATGTTAAAGATTGGGGAACTCACGGAAAGTATAGATTCTTTCTCTACCTCCTATAATCAAGAAATGGACAGATTTGCAGAGGTTATGTATAGTAGAACTGGGGCTACTTATTTTGCTACCAATTATAAAGCAATAGATTCAGTCACCAAGTTCGAAAATTCGGTGTTGGAGCTTTATGATAATAAAGTAGGGCTGCAAATTGTAGATCTCGCCTTGGGAACCGTAAATGCTTCCTTATCTAATGTAGCCATTAAAAAACAGGAGTTCAGGAACAGCTCTAAGTTACTTAATAAATTTGAGATAGCCTTACATGAAAAATACGTTTTAGGTATTGCCTGTATCGTCCTCTTCTTTGTGGGGGCACCCTTAGGTGCAATTATTAGAAAAGGTGGAATGGGATTACCAATGGTAGTTGCAATTTTAATATTTCTTACCTATCACTTTATAGGCATCTTTGCTAAGAATAGCGCAGAAGATGGAAGTATGAGCCCATTTCTGGCATCTTGGATCTCTACTTTAATATTTTTACCCTTAGGTATTTTCTTTACTTATAGAGCTACTACAGATCAAGGTTTACTTGCTTTTGGAAATTTTATTGAACCATTAAACAGGTTCATTAAAAAACTCTTCAGGAGTAAGACACAAACAAAATAGATTAAATACCTTTGCAGCTAGAATAAAGAAACTTTTATTATGCCGCAAGCGATCCAAAATCAGCAACAATTAAAATTACATTCTATCCAAGAAGCCATAGATGATATTCGGGCTGGAAAGATCATTATTGTTGTAGATGATATAGACAGAGAAAATGAAGGAGATTTTCTTGCTGCCGCAGAAATGGTGACGCCAGAAATGGTGAATTTTATGGCAACTCACGGCCGCGGACTTATATGCGCACCAATCACAGAAGAACATTGTAAAGAATTGAAGCTGGAAATGATGGTTGGTAATAATACCGATCCATTAGAAACCGCTTTTACAATATCTGTAGATCTTAAAGGAAATGGAGTAACCACCGGGATATCTGCTTCAGATAGAGCTAAAACCATAAAAGCACTTATAGATCCCAATACAAAACCCATAGATCTTAGCCGTCCTGGACACGTTTTTCCGCTAAAAGCAAAGGAAGGTGGCGTACTTAGGAGAACTGGTCATACAGAAGCTGCAATAGATTTTGCAAGGCTCGCTGGTTTTCAACCTGCCGGAGTTATTGTAGAGATCATGAACGAAGATGGAACTATGGCTAGATTACCTCAACTTATCGAGGTTGCCAATAAGTTCGATCTTAAATTGGTTTCTATAGAAGATCTTGTAGCTTACAGAATGCAACACGATTCTCTGATCGAAAAGAAAGAAGATTTTGATATTAAAACCAGGTTTGGAACTTTTAGATTGAGAGCTTACAAACAAACAACCAATAACCAAGTACATATCGCGCTCACTAAAGGAGTTTGGAAAACCAATGAAGAGATCTTGGTTAGAGTAAATTCAACTCTTATCAATAATGACATATTAGGAACTTTAACTAATAATGCCGATAAGAAATTGGATGACATGTTCAAGGCGATTAACGATGAGGGTCGCGGAGCAATTGTTTTCATTAATCCTGCTAGCCAGTCTTTAGATCTATTAAATAGACTTTCCGAATTGAAAGAGCTTCAGAAAAAAGGTCAGGAAAAAGCTCCTCCTATTAAAATGGATTATAAAGATTTTGGGATTGGAGCACAAATTCTTCATGATCTGGAGATCCATAAAATTAAATTATTATCTAATTCTCAACAAACTAAACGTGTTGGAATGATAGGTTATGGCTTAGAGATCATGGAATATGTGAATTATTAATTCCTTTATTTCAGGTCTATAATCACATCAGAAATTGGTCTTCTCACTTTTTTAAATTCAGAGAACATATCGTCCTTTGCTCTATATCCAACGGGCAATACCAAAACCGATTTTAAATTAAGAGCTTCCAGACCTAAGAGTTTATCATATTTCGCTGGCTCAAAACCTTCCATGGGGCAGGTATCAATTCCCTCTGCAGCAGCAACAGTTAACAAGGTTCCCATAGCCAAAAATGCCTGATTTGTAGCCCAAGAAAAGATCTCCTTTTCATGTTTTTTACCAAAATCATCTATTAGAAAATCTTTAAAAGGCGATAACACCTCATTTGGCGTAGCTCTTATTTTTTGAACATAATTGAAATAATTTTCTATAAAAATCTGATCTATAACTCTTTCAATACAAAAAACAAAGACGTGAGAAGCAGTTCCTACCTGTTGCTGATTCATGGAATACCCCACCATTTTTTGCTGAAGCTCTTTATTATGAACAACCACTAACTTTATTGGCTGCAGCCCATAAGATGTAGCAGTTAAATTAAAGGCTTGTTTCAGGATCTCCACTTTTTCTTCAGAAAGAAATAGATCCTCGTCAAACTTCTTAGTGGCATATCTCCAATTAAGGGCTTCAATAGAATTCATTGGTAGTGGTACTTTTAGAATGGTAAATTTAAGAATAACTATTTGGAAATAAAGGTAAATCACACCAGTTAAAACCAAATTGCTAAATAAGGCGTATCTATTGGTAATTAAAGAAGCTTAAAAATACTACATTTGTTATCAACCCGTTATCGTCATTTTCAATAAACGCTTTGGATGAACTGGATCAAGAAAACTTTACTTTGTATTCTAATTATTTTAATTGGCCTGATAGCTGTTCTTTGGGGAGTTAGCACTTACTTTCAGGAAAGCACTGTAGATTCTATTTATTCTGAAATGGAAGATCTTCCATCTGCCAATACGGTAATTGTTCTTGGAGCCAGTGTACATTCCAATGGAAAACTTTCACCTATTTTACAAGACAGGGTAGATACTGCACTAAAGATCTATAAAGCTGGAAAAGTGAAGCAATTTTTATTGAGTGGTGATAACCGCAAAAACGATTATGACGAAGTAAATGCCATGAAAAATTATCTTCTAGAACGAAATGTTCCAGAAGATCATATTCTTACAGATCCTGCAGGAATAGATACTTATGACAGTATGTATAGATCTAACGCAATTTTTAAAGTTGAAAATGCTGTGGTAGTCACTCAAAATTTCCATTTACCCCGGGCGCTATTCATCGCCAACGGATTAGGCTTAGATTATACCGGTTTTGCGGCTAACACCAAACATTATAAAACCGAAAATAGCCTGATAAGAAGAGAAAAACTTGCTAATATAAAAGCAGTTTATGAAGTGATCATTCATCAAACCCCAGAAAGTTTGATGATTTCTAATTCAAGTAAGGTTGATTAACGATTATTTTTAAAATTTCCCATCCTAATTTTTATCTTTATCATTATTAACTTAAAATGAGAGCTTCATGTTACTATGGTTATTACATATCGTTATTGATGCTGCGGTACTTTTAATTGCAGCCAAAATAATGGTTAAGGTGGAACTTAAAGGTTTTAAATCGGCCTTGATCGTCGCATTAATTATTGGAGTATTAAGTTTTTTATTAAGCTGGCTTCTAACCTCTTTATTAAATATTGCAACACTTGGTATCTTCTATTTCTTAGGACTAGGCTTTATTACTAGAGTAATTGCCTATGCTCTTGTTATTGAGCTTGCAGATCAATTAAGCAAAGATTTTAAGACTGTTGGATTTTTAACTTCATTATGGTTAGCGATAATTCTTGCAGTAGTTGGCGCTATTGTAGATGCGATTTTGCTCTAAAAGAAAATGGCTTTCTTCATAAAATTATTTAGAAAGCCATTTCTTATTTATTTATTTCGAATTATTTTGCTTTAGTATTCAAGGCTAGTAGATCATCTTTTTGTTTATCTCCAAAATCTTTTACATTTTTCTCATCCGCATCATAGGCCGTTTTATAATCTTGCAGCGTTTTTAATTCAGCTTCCAACAATTCATTCGCCATATTATTAGTAGCTAATTGTATCCAAGGTGAGTCTGCTTTGTAATCATATTCTCCAAAAACCATAAATGGTGTTCCATTCTTGTGTACATATCTACCATTAGAGGTAAGTTCCCATTGCTTTGCCCAATCATATATAAAAGTAGCATCTTCCATATACAATCTTACACATGCATGACTTGCAGGATAACCCGGAAGGGCATATTGATGTACACCAACTCCTTCAAAATTCATGAAATTAAAATAAAATGGCAACAACCATTCATCATCTACTGTGCTCACTTTCTCTCTTGCCTTATAGTTTCCGTAATGTAATCCATTTGGGGTTGGAGTAGATTGTTTTCCTGAACTTATAGGGCCCCATTTTATTAGCTTTCCGTTTTCATATAAAGCAAAACCCTGAACTCGTTGAGAGATCAAGACCGTCTTTGGAATGTCATTTAATAGTTCTAATTTCTTCGGAAATGGTGCATAGCTCAAAAGATCCATCAACAACGTATCTGGAATCACTATAGCATTACCAGCTCTTACCCTTCCCTCTTCTATTCTATTAATGGCATAAATGATCTTTTGATCTGCATCTGAATATTTATTTTTAAAACTATCAAGTTCTACGGAAGTTTTAAGGGAATCAATTTTATAATTAATAACAAGTTCCGGTTCCACTATTTCTTCTGGTATATTTGCTATACTATCTTCTATTCTATTAGAATTTTCATCTACAGATTTTTTCTTGGCCTTTTCTGAACATGAAATAACAGTCATAAATAAACATAAAACAACAGTAGGCAGAAATTTTATGATTTGAGGTTTCATATATTTTTTTTTGTCTTTTGCTCAAGTGGGACCTATAAAATCCGGGGAGCAATTCTATCGTACAAACTTCGCAGAATTTGCAGTAATTCCATTTAGATTTTCAGTTAATTTAACAGAGCTGTGCAAAGAATTAGTAATTAATTATAGAATAAGATAAAATACTGTTAAATAAACCACAATAGAATTCAGCATTTAAAAAAAACTCCTGCAATTATATAAAAAGCTTATAATATTTTTAAAATAATTGAATTAATTGTTAGCATGTAAATAAAAAACACTATATTTGCTGAAATTAAATTATATATAATGAATAGAGGTACCGTAAAATTCTTTAACGACACTAAAGGATTTGGATTTATCACAGACGAAGAAACTAACAAAGAATATTTTGTACATGCAAATGGTCTTGTTGATGAGATTAGAGAGAACGACGAAGTTACGTTCGATCTTGAAGAAGGAAGAAAAGGATTAAATGCAGTAAATGTAAAACAAGCTTAGGCTTAGTTTATAGTATACTATACTTTGACAATTTTAAAGCTTTGCACATTGTGCGAAGCTTTTTTTTTTGTTTTAAACTTTTCTAAAATTCTTTTCGGAATGGTTTTAGAAGTATACATTTCATATAATTGAATTGGAAAATTCTGAAAAGAAACTACATTTTGCTTCAACCCAAACCTAAATTTATAATCTTAGCATGTATTACACTTTTGCACGTAAGTGTTTATAGCTCTAGCCTTATGAAGAAAAATTCAGATAATTTAGATATAACTAATAAAATAATTCCTGAGGCCATTTTAGCTGAAACAATGACTGCGCTTTCCTATTATCCGGAATTAAAAGATACTCCAATCGAGTTTAGATTTAAGAAAAAGATTAAAAAGTCTTTTATGCAGGCGCAGCCAAAATTTTCTGGGATCTTTAAAAACAAGAAAAATAGGTCCTATTTTATCATGATAAGTGAGAAATTCAATATTGAAGATGAAGAGTTTTCTATTGCAGAAGTTCCCTCTGAAGTCCTAATAGGCTGGATAGGTCATGAATTAGGTCATATTATGGATTATCAAGAACGCAGCGGATTTAATCTAATTCAATTTGGAATTGGATATCTAACCTCTAAGAATTTCATTAAAGAAGCAGAAAGAGCTGCCGATACTTTTGCAGTAAGCCATGGAATGGGCGATTATATATTAGCTACCAAAGATTTTATATTGAACCATGCGCATTTATCTGAAGTATATAAGAATCGTATTAGAAGATTATACCTGTCTCCAGAGGAGATCTTATTATTGGTAGAAGAATTAAAAGAGTAATTGTTATTAGCTTATAAACCAGCTATAAATTCTTCCCATTCCCCAAATTTCTCTTCATTCATCACTCGTTCCATTTTTACTTGTCCGCCTTTCTTTTTATTCAAAGCGTTCCACTCATAAAAATGATTTGCAGGAATCGTAGTAACCTTCACCCCTTTTAAGGCTTTGGATCTAGCTACTTTGTAGTTTTTGTTAGCGTCCATTAGTGATCTATCCAAAGCATCTGCAAGCTCTTTATTATCTACGGTTGTATCTGTTCCCAAGTACCAAGAATGATGAAACTCTCCATCAATTCTAACCGCAGCTAAAGTAAATTCGGGAATTTCTATATCATATTTCTCTTCTAACTCCTGTATGGCATCATTCATCTTATTCACAGAAAGTTGAGAGCCAACCACATTTAAAAAGAATTTTGTTCTGCCGGTGATCTTTATTTCATGTTTGGTAACATCCGTAAATTTAATGGTATCCCCAATTAAATATCTCCATGCTCCGGAAACAGTACTTATAAGTAAAATATAATCTTCCTCTTCTCTTACATCTTTTAATGCAACCACAGGTGCATTATCTGTTATAGAACCATCTTCATTTACATATTCTGGCTTGAAAGGAACAAACTCAAAATAGATCCCATTGTCCAATACCAATTTCATAGCATGCGTATCTGGACGTTGTTGATATGCCATAAAACCTTCTGAAGCTAAATAAGTATCTATCACAGTAACCGGATGATCTAATAGTGCATTAAAACTTTTCTCATAAGGCTCGAAAGCTACACCTCCTGAAGTGTAGACCTGAAAGTTTGGCCAAATCTCATGAATGTTCTTTAAATTATGATGCTCTATAACTTTCTTGAACATTAATTCTATCCAAGACGGAATGCCAGAGATCGCTCCAATATCCCAAGTTTTGGCGTTTTTCGCAATCATTTCTACACGCTCATCCCAATCCTCGATCTTAGCTATCTCTTCCCCCGGTTTATAATAACCTTTAAACCAAAATGGAATATTACTCGCAGATATTCCGCTAATTTCTCCCTCTTGATGGTCACCTTCCTTTTGAAGATCTGTAGAACTTCCCAGCATCATAATATCCTTTTCAAAGAATTCTGTTGGAAGATCAAAATTAGTTAGCGCACCAACTTGTTTAATCCCAGATTTGCGAATTGCTTCCACCATATCATTGGAAACAGGAATTCGCTTGCTGGTTTTGCCAGTAGTTCCAGAACTTAATGCGAAATAAGGTGGAGTTCCAGGCCAAACCACATCGGTTTCTCCTTCATGCATCTTATACCACCATTGTTCATTGATCTTATTATAATCGAAATTTGGAATACGCTTTGCGAAACTTGCACAAATATCTCCAGATTCTAAGATCTCCTCAAATTTATAGTGCTTCCCAAATGCAGTACCTTTAGCTTTTTCCAACAATCCTTTCAAAACAGCTAACTGCGCTTTATTAGCATCGGGCTCAGATACCATTTTGTCTCTTAGATCTATTAATCCCTTAATTAATGTTCCTACTATAGCCATTTTCGATATATTTTGGATGAAGTTTTCTACTTTTTGAAGTTAGGCAAATGTGAAAAATAGCTTCAAAAGATACGCTATAATTATATTATTTTTAACCTTTACTCGCACTGAAGATTAAGATTGAATCAGGCTAATACAGCTCTCTGCACACTTTTCTCCATCTATGGCTGCAGATATAATGCCACCTGCAAAACCGGCTCCTTCCCCGCAAGGAAACAAACCTTTTATCTGAATATGTTGCAGAGTTTTTAGATCCCTGGGAATTCTAACGGGAGAAGACGTTCTGGATTCCGGAGCATGAATTACTGCTTCATTGGTGAAATATCCTTTCATGCTTTTCCCAAATTCTCTAAACCCTTTTTGAAGTGTATTATGAATAAATTCAGGAAAAACCTCTTTTAGATCTACAGATGTTACTCCCGGCTTGTAGCTAGTTTCAGGTAAAGAGTTTGAAACCTTACCATCTACAAAATCTACCATCCTTTGTGCTGGAACGCGTTGTGTTTTACCACCATATACCCAGGCAGTCTGCTCGATGCTCTTCTGAAATTCCATTGCTGCAAGTGGAGAATCCCCGAATTTTTTAAAATCGTTCAGTCTTAATTCAACCACAATTCCAGAGTTGGAAGTTGGCTGATCCCTTTTACTAGGAGACCATCCATTGGTAACCACTTCTCCCGGACTAGTGGCACATGGAGCAATCACACCTCCTGGACACATACAAAAGGAGTACATTCCTCTACCTCCAATTTGCTTAACTATACTATATGGAGAAGGAGGCAAAAACTCTCCTCTGTCATCACATTTATATTGGATCTTATCTATTAACTGTTGTGGGTGTTCTATTCTAACTCCTAAAGCAAATGGCTTTGCTTCTATCTTGATCCTTTTTCTATATAACAACTCAAAGATATCTCTTGCCGAATGTCCTGTGGCTAAGATGATATTCTTTGTATTAAAAAGCTCGCCTTTTAAGGTTTTGATTCCTTTAACAGCATTATTCTCAATAATGATATCGGTTACTCTGGTCTCGAAAAGAACCTCTCCCCCCATTTCGATGATCTTCTCACGAATACTGGCAATTATTGCCGGCAATTTATTGGTTCCAATATGAGGGTGAGCATCCACCAAAATTTCACTGGTAGCGCCGAAGGCAACTAATAATTCTAATATTCGGTTAACATCTCCTCTTTTTTTAGAACGAGTATATAATTTTCCATCGCTATAAGTTCCGGCGCCACCTTCTCCAAAGCAATAGTTGGAATCTTCATTAACGATATGTTCTATATTTAATGCTTTAAGGTCTCGCCTTCTATTTCTTACATCCTTTCCTCGCTCTATAATTACAGGTTTTTTACCTAATTCTATGCAGCGAAGTGCCGCAAAAAGTCCAGCAGGACCAGCCCCAATAATAAAAACCTCCTCTTTATCCCTCACGTTAGGATATTCTGGCAGCTCCAAAATTCTTTCTTTCTTAGCTTCATTTACATAAACATCCACCTTTAAATTGATCTTCACAGATTGCTGTCTGGCATCTATAGATCTTTTTATTATTTCAACATGGCGAATTTCTTTTATGGATATTCCCGAATACTTTGAAACCTCACTTCTTAAAAGATCTTTCTTCGCTGCTTGTTCAGGGCTTACACGTAATTGATACTCGTACTTCATTGATTTAAATATGCAGCAAATTTAAGTATTTAAAAATTCTTATTAATGCCGCTCATTTTTATGTTTCACTTCAGCTTTTTATAAACGAAAAGAAATAGTATAAACCAAATTACATGAGTGTATTGCTTCTTTTAAATTTCAAAAAGCTCATTGCACAAAAATTTTGAGAAACTTATTTTGAATTACTTTATTTATTCTTGCAATAAATCAGTTAAGACCTCTTTAAATACAGAAATAGGTTGCGCTCCGGTTACAGCGCTCTTTTTATTAAATACTATTGTTGGTACAGAACTAACACCTAAATTTTGCCAGTATGCTTCTTTTGTTCTAACCTCAGCTCTGGCATCATCACTTTCTAATCTTGCCATCCCCTCATCCACATTTAAACCAACTTCTTGCAAGGCTAACATAAGAATCTCTTTAGTAGAAACATCTTTTCGTTCTCCAAAGTAAGATTCAACTAAACGCATTTTCAACTCTGTTTGCTTCCCGTTTTCCTTTGCATATTCCAGTAAAATATGTGCATCTCTAGTATTTACCATTCTCATATCTTCGAAATAGTCAAATTTAAATCCTAGCTCAGCTCCGACTTCCGTCATATGGTGTTGGGAGCGTTTTTGATCTTCTAAACTTGCACCATACTTATTTGCAATATGTTCTTGCACATTCTCCCCTTCTACAGGCATATTTGGATTAAGTTCGAAAGGATGCCATTCAATTTCTACATTATCTTCAACTCCCATTTCAGAAATAGCCTTTTCCAATCGTTTGTAACCAATGGTACACCAAGGACAAACCACATCTGAGACTATATCTATTTTGATTTTATCGCTCATATTAAACTTTTAAAATTGTTTTCTTCAGGATCTAAATTAGCTTACAATTTCACTTATCTGAAGTTCTCCCTCAACATTAGTGTAATTAGGAACATCTGCCGCAAATTTTTCAGCATATGGTCCAAAAGAAGCCTTAAATGACTCTACAGAATCGAAGGTTAAATGGGCTATTGCCACATAGGGTGCAAGTTCTCCAGGAGCCCTTCCTCCAATTCCTATATTAAATTCCATTCCTTTTAAAGCATCACCCAATGCCTCAGAGATCATTGGTAGATGAGAGTTTTTATAATATTCAGAATCAAATTTTGTCTCTGGTACGTTAGGATACATTACGCTTATTTTAATCATCTTTATTTTTTTAAATTAAGTTATTTATTATTTACTCTCAAATAAGCTTTTACAAAGTTATCAGAATTCCTCTAAATAATCCCTTCAACTTATCATGTCAAAGTATTTGAAAAGAAAAGTCCTCTGCTATAACGCCCTCCGTAATATTTCCGGAGGACTTATTTGAATTTACAGCTTGGGTATTAAACTGTTTTGCTCTCTTATTTCCAAGTGAATTTTTCGAATGCAGGATCTACAGGAGTTTGGGCAATATGATTCGTATAATTACTAATTACCTTTTGAGATAATCCTAAGATGATTTCCAATATTTGTCTTTCACCATATCCTGCAGCATAGAAAGCTTCAATTTCAGTATCCTTTACGTTTCCTCTATTACGCACTATAGATAATGTCATTTCTCTCAACACTTCTAATTTTGAGTTTGCAAGAGGTGTTCTGTTATGCAAAGCATCTGTGATCTTTTTGTCAACTTTCATCATCGCTGCAATACCTGTATGTGCCGGTACACAATAATGACATTCATGTTCTACATTGATACTTTGCCATACAACGGTTAATTCTTCATTGTTAAAGGAAGAGTCTACAAATAATTGGTGAATGGTTTGATAAGCTTCTAGGATCCCTGGCGCACCAGCTAATACTCCATGCAAGCCTGGAATCATACCATATGCTTTTTGTGAGTTTTCTAATAATGATTTACTTTCTGCTGGTGCAGATTCAATTGTGTGAACTTTTAATGTACTCATAATTTTAAATATTTAATTATAATTGTTTAATTTTTATTAAGCAAAAGCTTAGTTTATTTTGAAAAAAAGAATTGAATATTTTAAACTTTTTACTCTATTATTACCATTCTTCAGCTAAGTTCTGGATATATGTATTCAAGGTTCCCTTTCTAAATTTTTCATACAACAAAGTCATATCTTTATCTGAAAGGACTCTCAAAAACTTAGGATAGGTGTTCTCAAATAGTGGCTTAAATTCTTTATAGCTTCCCGCTGATCTCACACTTTTTCTTAGCAGTTTTGTGAGTTCTGTTTTAGTGAAAGTATTTCCATTTAAATGAAAATTAACTTTCGAGCTTTTAGATTGCTTCAAGAAATCGCGATACTTAAACTCTTTGTTTGAAAGAATATCTAATGTAAACTTATTTAGTGGGCTATCCTTTTCGATCCTTGACCCAGCATTTAAAACTACTGCGTAGTCCTGAGCGGTAAGCGATACTGAATAAACAAGTAAAATAAATGTTAGTATAAAATTTTTCATATTATTAAAGTTTTTAAATTATTTTTCATATCTAAGCAAATGCTTAGTTTTGTAGTAAAAAAATATTACATATTATAAAATATCATTTCAACGTAATCTTCAATTTCAGTTTCATTTTGAATTCTGGAACCTAATGAAAGCCCTAAAATAGATGTCGCTAAATAATTGGCTTCTCTTTCTACTATTTCTTCTGTTCTATTTTTATCTTGTTTCAAATTATTGATGAATAAGGACCTAATCTCCTGTGTAAACTTCATTAATTCAACCATAAGATCTGGTTCAGCTTTATTCCCAAGTTCACTTACAGTATTACAAACAAGACAGCCTTTACCCTCTTCGTTTTCCTTTGTAAATTCGAGAAAGTCGTAGAAAAATTGTTTAATTCCGACAATCCCATTATTAGAATTGTTTAAAATATTTCTTATACTATTTAATTCACTCTTATATGCTTTAATACTTTCAACAAAAACTCCATGTTTACTTCCAAAACTCGAATAAATAGAAAACTGGTTGATCCCCATTTCCTTTTCCAACATTCTTACAGAAGTTGCTTCATAGCCATTACGCCAAAAAAGGTTCATCGCCTTATGGATAACATCTTCTTCTTTATATTGTTTAGCTCTTGCCATTGATTTTAATTCCTATGCAAAACTATGCAATTGCTTAGTTATAAAAAAATCCTTTAACTTTTCCTTAATAATACCGCTGCCAAATCTTTATCTCCTATATTTTTAATCTAAACTTTATTATTTTTTGTCTCAATTATCCTTGGCATTAAAATTCGTTTTCAATAAAACATAAAAACGAGTTCTCTAAACTTTTTAGTTCTATTTTAGCCACATGGAACTAAAACCCGATAAAAAAGCACTTATAGAATTAGCTTATGCCAAGATGCATTTTGGTAAATATAAAGGCCTGTTTTTATCTGAAATACCAGAATATTACTTAATCTGGTATCGCCAAAAGAGTTTTCCTGAAGGAAAATTAGGAGACCAACTTCAACAAGTGACTGAACTTAAGGTAAACGGAATGGAAAGCATTCTTCGCAATATCAGGTTGAGATACCCAAATAATTAAACTTCCCACTCTTTTAAAGTCGGTATTTTTGTTCTAAAATATTAGGTCTGAAATTGAGGGCTTTTTCTATTCTTCTTTGTAATTTAGCGCCCTGAATAAAGCAACACAACAAACACTTACAACATGGCCGAAACCAAGTATATTTTTGTCACCGGCGGGGTTTCATCTTCTTTAGGAAAGGGAATTATCGCTGCTTCTTTGGCAAAATTATTACAAGCTCGTGGATTTAAAACCACTATTCAGAAACTAGATCCTTACATAAATGTAGATCCTGGAACATTAAATCCTTATGAACATGGGGAATGTTATGTTACTGAAGATGGTGCAGAAACAGATCTAGATCTTGGTCATTATGAGCGATTTTTAAATGTTAAGACCTCGCAAGCAAACAACGTAACCACCGGAAGAATTTACCAAAGCGTGATTGAAAAGGAGCGTAGAGGAGAATTTTTAGGAAAAACTGTTCAAGTTGTACCGCATATCACCAATGAAATTAAGGAACGCATCCAGATCCTTGGCAAAAGTGGAGATTATGATATTGTTATTACAGAGATAGGCGGAACTGTGGGGGATATAGAATCTCTTCCATATATTGAAGCTGTAAGACAATTAAAATGGGAGTTGGGAGACGACAATGCTTTGGTTATCCACCTTACCCTTGTTCCTTACTTGGCTGCGGCTGGCGAACTTAAAACAAAACCTACCCAACACAGTGTGAAAACTTTGATGGAAAGCGGTATAAAAGCCGATATCTTGGTTTGTAGGACAGAGCATGAACTATCTGATGATATTAGACGAAAACTTGCTATTTTTTGTAACGTTAGGCAAGAAGCTGTTATTCAATCTATAGACGCATCTACAATTTACGACGTTCCTAACTTAATGTTGGAAGAAGGTCTAGATACCGTTGTACTTAAAAAATTGATGTTACCAAATGATACTATTCCAAATCTAAAACATTGGAATAAATTTTTACAACGCCATAAAAATCCGAAGTACGAAGTTAGAATTGGACTTATTGGGAAATATGTAGAGCTTCAGGATTCCTATAAATCCATCTTAGAATCATTTATTCATGCTGGTGCAGAGAATGAAGTTAAGGTTGTGGTAGAAAGTATTCATTCTGAATTTATAAATGAGAATACTATAAAGAATAAAATTGCACATCTTGATGGAATTTTAGTAGCTCCAGGTTTTGGAGAACGCGGAATAGAAGGAAAGATAGATGCAGTAAGATTTGCCCGTGAAAACAATATTCCGTTTTTAGGAATTTGTTTAGGAATGCAAATGGCAGTTATCGAGTTTGCTAGAAATGTACTTCAATTAAAAGATGCAAATTCCACAGAAATGAATATTGACACTAAACATCCAGTGATAGATATCATGGAAGCCCAAAAAGTGGTTACACATAAAGGCGGAACCATGAGATTGGGCGCTTGGTCTTGTGAACTGGTTGAAGGCTCTATCGTGAAAAGTATTTATAATGCAGATGTTATTTTTGAAAGACATAGACACAGATACGAATATAACAATGCCTATAAAACCGAACTTGAAAATGCTGGATTAAAAGCTACAGGGATTAACAAAGAAACAGGATTGGTAGAAATTGTGGAGCTTGAAGGTCATCCTTGGTACGTTGGCGTACAATATCACCCAGAATATAAGAGTACTGTAGCAAACCCACATCCTCTGTTTGTTGCTTTTATAAAAGCTGCCGTTACCTATTCAAAACAAAAAAATAGTGTCAAAGTGACACAAAATCAATAAACGGTCATTTATTTGACTATAAAAAATCATTAGTGATAGAGATCACTTTAGTTTACTTTATAATTTAATATGGAAGAAAAAAAATTTGACGTACAATCCTTGATCGGATTTTTCCTGATTGGTGGAATTTTAATTTGGATGCTGTACAACAATTCCTTTGAAGATAACAAATTTGAGAATAAAGAGGATACTACCGAACAAGTGGAGACTACTCAAACTGTAAGCCCAGCCGCCACTAAAGAAATAGACAATACAGAATTAGATTCTACTTCCCGTGCTAAAGCACAAGAAGCCTTAGGTACTTTTGGGTATTCTGCTACCCTACCTTCTGCAACCAATAATACCACAAAATTATCTAATGATTTTCTCGATCTAAATATCGAAAATAAAGGGGGTTATATTTCTGAAGCAAGAATAACACAATTTAAAACATACGATTCTATTCCTGTTTATTTAATAAAGGATGGAAACGCTTCTTTGAACTTGAATTTTACCACATCGGATGGACGAGTGATCAATACAAAAGACATGTATTTCGAGCCTACTTTGTCTACAAGTGGAGAGAACCAAGTATTATCTATGAAACTTAAGGTTTCCGAATCTGAATATCTGGAATATGTATACGTGATGAAACCAGAAGAATATATGTTGGATTTTAGCATTCGTTCTCAGGGCTTAAGAGATGTAATTAGTAGTTCGAACAACGTTAATTTAGACTGGCAATTAAAAGGGTATCGCCATTCCAAAAGTATTTCTTATGAAAATAGATATACCGAATTAGCTTGGGAATTTGAAGGTGGAGATGACGATTATCTTGGACAAGGTGATTTAAAAGATGATGAAGCCGATGATATTACTTGGGTGGCTTATAAACAACACTTCTTTTCTTCCATATTATTAACAGACACCCCTTTTACAAATGGGAAATTCGTTTCAAAAAATTTGGTGCAAGATGAAGATGTAGATACCTTATACACAAAAGAATTTGCAACTACCCTACCTCTAGAATTAAAAGGCGGTGAGCTTAATTATAATATGAACTGGTACTATGGACCAACAGATTATAAGATACTAAATGATTATGATAGAAATCTAGATGAAGTTGTTCCATTAGGTTGGGGAATCTTCGGCTGGATAAATAAATATATATTTATCCCATTTTTTGCATTCCTTTCTGGATTTTTACCAAGCTACGGGATTGCAATTATAGTAATGACGATCGTTGTGAGAATAGTTCTTTCTCCAGTGACCTATAAATCTTATTTGTCTCAAGCTAAAATGAAGGTTTTAAAACCTGAAATTAATGAGTTGAATGAAAAGTATAAGGATAACGCAATGAAGAAGCAGCAAGAAACTATGAAGCTGTATTCCAAGGCTGGCGCTAGCCCAATGAGTGGTTGTTTACCAGCCTTGATGCAAATTCCGGTCTTCTATGCATTATTCCAGTTCTTCCCGAGTGCTTTCCAATTAAGGCAAAAAGGGTTCCTTTGGGCAGATGACCTTTCTAGTTACGATACCATTGCAGAATTACCATTTACAATTCCGTTCTATGGTGATCACGTAAGTTTGTTCCCAATATTGGCATCTATCGCCATCTTTATCTATATGATGATGACTACGGGACAAACAATGCAGAACAATCAGCAGCCGGGAATGCCAAACATGAAATTTATCATGTACCTATCTCCAATCATGATGTTGTTCTTCTTTAACAATTATGCCAGTGGACTTTCATTGTACTATTTTGTTTCCAATTTAATTACTATTGGGATCATGCTTGTAATAAAGTATGCAATTATAGATGAGCAAAAGATCCATGATAAGATCCAAGAAAATAAGAAGAAACCTAAAAAGCAAGGTAAATTTGCCAAGAAAATGCAAGAAATGATGGAGCAGGCGGAACAACAAAAGAATAAGAAATAATTAATATATTATAGCAACTATCATAAAAGGCTCGGATATTTTCCGAGTCTTTTTAATTAAATGGGTTTAATATTTGATTAAAACAAAAATTCACATACTAAAATGAAATTTAGTAAGTTTATATAACTACTTTGAATTGATAAAACGAATATTATAAAACCTACATTATGAAAAAGATTTTTTTACTATTATTTAGCCTAGCCTTACTTACTTCATGCAATAAAGACGATGATAACGGTGGCGGAAATGATGCAATTCTCGGTAAGTGGTATGTTGTCGAAATAAACAACAGTGGTGCTTTGAATTTACAGGTAGGCGAATGTAGTAGTCAATCTTTTATAGACTTTAAAGCAGATAACACTGCAGAGAGCTCTTACTATTCTAATGAAAGTGGAACTTGTGTACTTGAAAGCTCAGATAACGATTCGTGGACAAACAATGGAGGTGATAAATATACGTTTGCAGTACCATTCGAAGATATAGGTTCTTTAACAGGAAAAGTTGTTTTTAATTCTAATAGTCAATTCACTTTTTACCCAGACATCCTTGCTGGACAAAACACAAATATTGTATTCGAAAAACGATAGTTCTATTTCACATAAATTGTACAAAGGGTAGTTTTAACTACCCTTTTTTATTTCGTAATTTTGCCAACGGGAATCCGACTGCATAATGGATTATGTTGGGAACTCAAATGAAGTACGTTTAAATTATGAAGAAAGTAGTTGTAGGTTTATCTGGAGGAGTGGATTCTAGTGTTACTGCTTACCTGTTGCAACAACAAGGGTATGAAGTAATAGGTTTGTTCATGAAGAACTGGCACGACGATTCTGTTACCATTTCTGATGAATGCCCATGGTTAGATGATAGTAATGATGCAATGATGGTTGCCGAAAAACTTGGTGTTCCTTTTCAAACTGTGGATTTAAGTGAAGAATATAAGGAGCGTATTGTAGATTATATGTTTAGAGAATATGAAATTGGAAGAACTCCAAACCCAGATGTTCTTTGCAATAGAGAGATCAAGTTTGATGTGTTTATGAA
>DEXV01000003.1:386391-477319 GCA_002364325.1 Gillisia sp. UBA3175 | reverse complement strand
GGGAAAGACGATAATAAAGATCAGTCTTATTTCCTTTGTCAGCTAACACAAGAACAACTTTCCAGAACCTTATTTCCAATAGGTGAACTTCTAAAACCAGAAGTACGTAAGATCGCTGCAGAGCAAGATCTTATTACTGCTAATAAAAAAGATTCTCAGGGACTTTGTTTTATTGGAAAAGTACGCTTACCAGAATTCCTTCAGCAAAAGTTACAACCTAAAGAAGGGGTTATAGTTGAGATAAATTCTGAAAAAGAACATTATCAAACTCAGGAAATTCAGTTTAATAGTAAGCAGGAAGAGTTGGATTTTTTGTCTAAGAAATTTCATTATGAACTGGAAGATGGAAAAGTAGTTGGTAAACATCAAGGTGCACATTATTTCACCAAAGGTCAACGAAAAGGGCTTGCAGTAGGTGGAACTCCAGAACCACTTTTTGTAATTGATACCGATGTAAATACAAATATCATTTATACAGGTCAAGGAAAAGATCATCCAGGATTGTATAGAAAAGCCTTATTTGTAACAAATCATGAAGTTCATTGGGTACGTAAGGATCTAACTTTAAAAGCAGATGATACAATGGATGTAAAAGCTCGAATTAGATATAGACAAGAATTACAAGATGCGACCTTACATCAAACTGAAAACGGATTGTATATCACTTTTCAAAATGCACAATCTGCAATTACCGAAGGACAATTTGTAGCCTGGTATATAAAAGATGAATTGGTTGGTTCTGGAGTAATTTCTTAATTTAGAACTATCATATGTTAAAAATTGCCACAAATTCACGAATTAGAAATTATTATATTCGTGGATTCGTGGCAATTTTTAACTAGGATTCGCAATAGAATTATAGAAATTTAAAAACTGAAAAAAATATAAACTATGCCTAATAGAATTACTCAACTCTTTAATATAAAATATCCTATTATTCAAGCCGGAATGATCTGGGCTAGTGGTTGGAAGCTTGCGAGTGCTGTGAGTAACCATGGAGGATTAGGTATTATTGGAGCAGGATCTATGTATCCAGAAATTCTAAAAGAGCATATTCAGAAATGTAAAAAAGCAACGACTTTTCCATTCGCAGTAAATGTCCCTATGCTATATCCGGATATCGATAAGATCATGGAGATAATTTTTGAAGAAGGAGTTAAAATTGTGTTCACCTCGGCAGGGAATCCAAAGACTTGGACAAAACATTTACAGGAACATGGAATTGTAGTAGTTCACGTTGTTAGCAGTGTCAAGTTTGCCTTAAAATCTCAGGAAGCAGGGGTAGATGCTGTTGTTGCTGAAGGTTTTGAAGCCGGAGGCCATAATGGAAGAGACGAAACTACCACGTTTACCTTGATCCCAATGGTGAAGGAACAAATAGAAATACCGCTTATTGCTGCTGGAGGAATTGCCACAGGCAGAGGAATGCTCGCAGCTATGGTTTTAGGTGCCGATGCGGTACAAATAGGATCTAGATTTGTAGCCAGTAATGAAGCTTCTTCTCATAAAAATTTTAAAGAAAGGGTGGTAGAAGCCAAGGAAGGTGACACGCAACTTACCTTAAAAGAATTGGCGCCTGTTAGATTATTGAAGAATAAATTCTATAATGACGTTCAATCTTTATATCATACAGCACCAACAAAAGAAGAATTAATTACACTTCTGGGACGCGCACGTGCTAAAAAAGGAATGTTTGAAGGGGATCTGGAAGAAGGAGAATTAGAAATTGGACAGATCGCGGGATTAATACATGATATAAAACCAGCTGCGCAAATTATTCAGGAAATAGTGCGAGAATTTGAAACTGCTAAAAAAGAGGTCTCAAATTATTAATTACTAAAGGCCGCTAACTTTTTAAGCTCCTCCTCTACTTTTAGTTGCCATTTAAGCTCTACTTCCTTATATGAGCTGTGATTGGTTTCTTTATCAAATTGCTCTTGCATGGCGCTTCGCTCTGCAGCTATAGTTTCATATAATTTATTTAGCTGCTTGCTGGAATCCTTATTCAATTTGGATCCATCTACCTGAGATAGCAATACTCGCAATTTTCTTGCATATAATTCTGAGATATCAAAATGAAGTTGTTCATGCTTCAGCAAAAAGTCATTTTTAAAATCTGGCCTCACCCAACTCTGATCTGTATAAAAAAAAGTCTCTACAGTATAAGTCAACTCTAAACGATTTGCAGAACCTTTCATTCCCCAAGAATAAGCTATTCCAGAATTGGTGTTGGCGTGAAAAGGAATTTCCACAGAAGGTTTTCCTTGAAAATCTTCCCAACCTAACTTCCTGTTTTCCTCCCACACTAATTTATTTCCGGATTGCCCAAAAGAAATACAGCTAACAAGTAACAGTAATAGAAGGATACCCTTTTTCAATAGTTAATAATTAAAAGAAATATTTTTAATAATGTCTGGATGAAGGCTTTGAATTACAGGACAGGTTTTTCCAGCATTTTCAAGAATTGTCTTATCTCTATCTGTTAATTCTCCCTTTACATAAAGCTGTACATCTATCCCGGAAATTCTTCGGGGATTTACAGTCATATGTTTGGTAACTTCAGCATAGGTTCCTTTAATATCTAAGTCCATCTCGTTGGCCTTAATTCCCATAATGGTTATCATACAAGATGCCATTGCTGTTGCTACGGTATCTGTTGGAGAAAATGCTTCCCCTTTTCCATTATTATCCACAGGAGCATCGGTAATTAGCACTTTTCCACTTTGCAAATGTTCACACTCTGTGCGCAGGTCTCCCTTATAGGTCACTTTTGATGTCATAATTTTTTATTTGGAAACGCTTAATGTAAGATCCTTGTTAAGATGCATAATATAGATAGCATCATTATAAAATCCGCCATTAGGTTTTGGCTTATAAAGAAACTTATTCTCTACATACTCTGTTATAATATTGGCTTTCACAGATTCCTCCATACTACCCATAGCAGCAAGTCTTAACAAGACATCTAAAGTGAGATCATATCCTCTTACTGTATATTTATTCGGAATGAATCCGTATTTAGTTTTATACGCATCTATAAAACTGTCGGATATACTTTCATCAAATTCTTTATATTCTGAAGGGAAATGGAAATTAAGATCTCCTAAATGTTCATTATTTACTACGTCACTTTCAAAAGAGTTATTTTTATAAGTAGTGAACAACGTAATTCTATTATTTCTGGATAATCTGCTTAATGCTGAAGTTGCACTACCTAGCAAGCCTAAACTTTCCGATTCTAGAACGATCCAGTTTTCTCTAGACTTATCCAAAACAGCCCCAAGAGATCCTTCAGAAATATTGTTGGAACCCGGATTTACTATCCTTGCATTTGGCAATTCACTTATCAATTTCGCTTTTATATTAGCTGAAGCTCCATCGGCAACTATGATCACATTTTTACCTTGAGAGTTATTCCTGATGTAATCTATCATGGCGTCACGTAACATATCATCACTTGGCCTAGATTGATAAAGATTTGGAAGGTCTCTCAATTCTCTATTGGTCATTGGGGAAATAACTGGAACTTTTAAACCTGAGAGTTTAGATGCTGCTTCCTCAGAGGTTGCCTGCAACAAA
This sequence comes from Gillisia sp. UBA3175, assembly GCA_002364325.1. GTDB lineage: Bacteria > Bacteroidota > Bacteroidia > Flavobacteriales > Flavobacteriaceae > Gillisia. Next base: position 473,740 of record DEXV01000003.1, on the reverse strand, counting down.
GGTCCTATTACCGCATCTACATTTTTAAAGTCGTTTCCTGAAATTATAGAAGAAACTTTTCCTGCTTGATTCTGAGTGTCATAAATTCTTAAATTGGTAGAAATACCTAGCTCTTTCGCTCTTTCTACAGCCATTAATGCGCCACTATAAAAATCTAAAGAGATTCGTAAAACTCTATCATTAGTTATTACCTCCCTGGCATTAGAAGTAGAGTCATTCCTGATCTTGCTTAAATTATAGGGTAACATTAATACCAAATTCTTCGTTTCAAAATTTTTCAATTTTGTAGAAAGGTCTATAGATCTTAGTTCAGAAGTTGGCAATGCCGGAATATCTGCAACCTCAATATCTTCTGATTTTCTGCCTTTTGCATCTTTTGTTGGAACCTTTAAGATCATTCCCCATTTTAATCCATCCTTCAATGCAGGATTTAAAGCTACCAAAGAATCTTCTTCTACCTGAAATCTTCTGGTTAAACCATACATAGTTTCTTGCGGCTGAACCTCATAAAAGTCAAAATCATCGTCTGTAATTATAACCGGTTGGTCCAAAACATTTGTTCCTACTTTAAGCATGATCCCCGGTCTTAGAGTACCAACCATAGGATTAAGCTCTTCTAATTCTTTTACCGTCATTCCATATTTACGGGCAATTCCATATTTGGTCTCTTTTGGTAAGATGATATGCTCTCTAGTTTTTATGTTTTGAGAGTTTACTATTTTTACTGGAGGATCTGCCCTTTCTTCTTTTTCAGCAATAATAACACGTTCCTTTACTGGAGTTTCTTTACGTTCAGAGATTATCACTTTTTCAGTAGGAGAATAGTCTACCACCAAAACGGGGATCTGAATGATCTCTCCATTTTGAAGTTCTTTAGAATAAAGCTGTTTGTTATATTTTTTAATATCCTCTACACTTACACCATATTGTTTGGATAAGCTGTATAAAGTTTCCTTTTTCTGAACTTTATGAGAATTAAAGCTGATCGCTTTTTTTGTTGAAGATTCATAAGTATTCCCCGTTATAGGGATCGCCAATTTATCATTCACCTGCAATCCAGCCTTTGCATCTGGATTATATTTAATAAGGTCTTCTTGACTAATTTCATACTTCTTAGAAACACTATATACTGTTTCTCCGGAGGAAACAGTATGATATTTATATGCCTGACCAAAGGCAGAGGTCGTAATTACTTGAATGAAAAAGCATATAATTAGTAGGTATCTCATTGGTTATTTGTTATAATTTTCAATTGGTTTATTAATGTTCTATTCCCACTCTATAGTTGCAGGTGGTTTAGAACTAATATCATATACTACTCTATTAACGCCTTTTACCCTGTTTATTATGGCATTCGATGTTTTTTGCAAGAATTCGTGAGGTAGAGGCACCCAATCTGCGGTCATGCCATCTGTAGATTCTACAGCTCGTAAAGCCACTACTTTTTCATAGGTTCTCTCGTCTCCCATAACTCCTACCGAATTTACCGGTAATAAGATTGCTCCAGCTTGCCACACTTTATCATACAACATCCACTCTTTTAAACCATTAATAAAAATGGCATCTACTTCTTGAAGGATCCTAACTTTTTCTGCTGTTACATCTCCAAGTATCCTAATTGCCAAACCTGGCCCAGGAAATGGGTGTCTTCCTAATAATTCTTTATCTATTCCCAACTCAGCTCCTACTCGTCTTACCTCATCCTTGAATAAAGAACGCAAAGGTTCTACGATCTTTAATTTCATAAAATCTGGCAATCCACCTACATTGTGATGCGATTTAATAGTGGCCGATGGTCCTCCAGTTGCGGAAACCGATTCTATCACGTCTGGATAAATTGTTCCTTGAGCTAAAAATTTCACATCTTGGATCTGGTGAGCTTCATCATCAAAAACTTCGATAAAAGCATTCCCAATCTTCTTTCTTTTCGCTTCAGGTTCGCTTATTCCAGCAAGAGCATCCAAGAAACGTGCCGAAGCATCTACCCCTTTTACGTTAAGCCCCATGTGCTTGTATTGATCCAGCACACTTTCAAATTCGTTCTTTCTTAAAAGTCCGTTATTAACGAAGATACAATATAGATTTTTCCCTATTGCTTTATGTAATAGTACCGCTGCAACAGTGCTATCTACTCCACCACTTAATCCAAGAACTACTTTATCATCTCCTATCTTTTCTTTTAATTCTGAAACCGTCATGTCTACAAAAGCTTCAGGCGTCCAGGTTTGCTTCACTCCAGCTATTTTTACGAGGAAATTCTCTAAAAGTTGTTTCCCGTCTGAAGTGTGATACACTTCCGGATGAAATTGTATGGCAAAAGTCTCTTCTCCATCAATTCTATATGCAGCATTTAGCACATCTGTTGTACTTGCTAAACGTACCGCATTAGTGGGTAATTCCTTAATAGTATCGCTATGGCTCATCCAAACTTGGGAGTTCTCTGTGATGTCTTCAAACAAAACTTCAGCATCTTTTATAACAGACAAATTTGCTCTTCCATATTCTCTGGTTTCTGAAGCTTCCACCTTTCCTCCATGAAAATGAGCTAAATATTGCGCTCCGTAACATACAGCTAGCAAAGGCATTTTACCTCTTATTTCTGAGAGATCCGGATGCGGTGCATCTTCCGCTCTTACAGAAAAAGGACTTCCTGAAAGGATTGTTGCTTTAAAACCCGAAATGTCTTTAGGTGGATTATTGTATGGATGAATTTCACAGTAGATGTTAAGCTCTCTAACACGTCTTGCTATAAGCTGTGTATACTGTGAACCAAAGTCTAAAATAAGTACGTTTTGTTGCATGTGCAAAAGTAAGAATTTGAATGAATAATGACCTAGCAGATTTATTAATTTATATCTTTAAATGCATGTAAAATCTCCTTTTATGAAATATTTAGTTGCAATTATTTTTTCTATAGCGATTGTATTGGCTGCATTTCTTTTAGGAAACGCCTATATAAAAAGAGCTCAACCGGTAGGTGTGATCTCGGTTACGGGCTCTGGAAGTGAAAACTTTACTTCAGACCTAATTGTATGGGAAGGACAGTTTACAAGAATGTCTCCTAACCTTAGAGAAGCCTATTCAGATCTTAATGCAGATAAAGAAACGGTAAGAAAATATTTAGTTGAAAAGGGAATTCCAACAGAAAATATTGTTTTTAACTCGGTTCAGACCAGTGAACAACAAGAAAATCAATATCAGAATGGGAATTATGTTGGTAGCATATTTAAAGGCTATTTGCTTACACAAGCAGTAAAAATTGAATCTAACAATGTAGAATTAATAGAATCTGTATCCAGAGAGATCACAGAGCTTTTGAATAAAGGTGTTCAATTTAACTCCACTCCTCCTCGCTATTATTACACTAAAATATCTGAACTTAAAATTGCAATGATCTCCAAGGCCACAGAAGATGCTCATGTTAGGGCGGAAAAAATTGCAGAGAACAGCGGAGGAAGTTTAGGGGAATTAAATAATGCCAGCATGGGCGTTTTTCAGATCACCGGGCAAAATAGCGGTGAAGATTATAGTTGGAGCGGGGCTTATAATACGCAGGATAAAAAGAAAACAGCTTCTATCACTATGAGATTGGAATATAAAATTGATTAATTTAATTTTGAGATTTTAGTATCTGTTCCACAGAAGCATTTAATTGCTCAAAAGGAACAAAGCCTTGAGCTAGTAAATAATATTTATCATCCTTTTTGAGAATTACTGTAGGAAAGCCAGTAACACCAAAATTTGAAGCCAGTTTAAAATCCTCTAAAGTTTTTTCTTTATAAAAAGGATCTTCAAATTTTTTCATGAATTCATCAGGATCAATATTATATTTTTCTAGATATGGAAAATATGCTTCAACTAAGTTCCAATCCATTCCATCATAATAGATAGCTTCTTGAATTATTGCAGCAAAATTTAAAGTTTCCTCAGGCTTTAATTCTTTTATAATAGAAAGCGCTATAGATGGTGGGATAGAATCCAGAATTCTAGTTCCATCGTCCAAGACTTTCATGAATTTATCTCCAAACTCAACACCTGTTCTCTCTGTAACATTCTTATAAGCGCCTTTCAAATAATCCCGGATAACACTTACAGGTTGTTTTCTATCTCCAGATTGCATTCCACCGGAAATAACTTCAAAATTAAATTCATTATCGTAAGAATTTTTCAATTTTTTCATCACTGGAGAGAATCCATAACACCAACTGCAAAGTGGATCGTAAACATAATATATTGTATCTTTAATCATCTTTTTCTATTTTAGAAGCAAAGATACTTTTTCACATTTAAAATAGATTTAAGCTTATGTTAAACGACTTATTTCAAGAGGCCTGGAAATCGTTAAATACCGCATTATCTGAAAATGAGCATGCTTTTAAAAATTGCAGTTTGGCAACCCAAAATGAGAAATCTGGAGTTAAACAACGAATAGTGATATTACGGGGAATAACAGCTAACAATAATTTATTGTTTTATACAGACCTTAGAGCTAATAAGATCAAGCAACTAAAGGAAAATTCTAAAAGCAGCGCGTTGTTCTATGATCCAAAAAATAAACTACAGGTAATATTTAATGGAATTGTGCATATCCACACCGATAGCGAACAATGGGAAATAAATAGAAATAACATAGATGGAAATGCAGTAAATAATTACAATTCATTTATGGCGCCTGGAAAGCCTATTAAAGATCCTTTTTCTATTAAACGCACGAAAAAAATACATTTTGGAGTTTTGGAATTTGTGCCTAAAAGAATAGAAATATTAAAGCTAAGAACAGACTATAATCATCTAAGAGCTCGATTTAGGTTAGTAGATGGTGAATGGAAAAAAACTTATTTAGTGCCTTAACGAGATTGTATTCATCTTAAACTTTTACGATTCTTATTTTATCTACTTCAAATTAAAAATTTGAAATAAAAAAAACTCCTTAGTTTCCTAAGGAGTTTAAAAAAGGGTGGAAGACCGGGTTCGAACCGGCGACCCTCGGTACCACAAACCGATGCTCTAACCAGCTGAGCTACAACCACCATTTATTCGCGGATGCAAATGTATATTTTTTCTATATTCTCTCAAAGAAAAAAATGAAATTAAATTAGATCAAAAATGGAATCCACTGCAGGATAGCGCTCTACATTATAACCTTCTGCATATTCTGTCCCAATTAAACGTCCTAAGTCCCTTGCACGATAGGTTATACTGTCTAAAAAGTTGTCGCTAGAGATAGGTGTTGCAGGTTCATCACTATCTTCATCGAAGAATTGGCTTTTATAAGCAAGGACAGATTTTAGCTTTATATCCATATATCCAGTAATATCCACCGCGATATCTGGAGGAAGATTCTTCCATTGTATATAATGATATACATGCTTTGGCCTCCAGGCCTCCTGCACTACTGCATCTTCTTTGGTTTCAATCCTGCGCAAACCACTTAGAAAACAGGCATCGCTCACTAATTGCGCCCCTTTACCATGATCTATATGCCTATCATTAACCGCATTGCATAAAATGATCTCTGGCCTATATTTCCTTATCACTTTTATGATCTCTAATTGATGCTTTTTATTATTACTGAAAAAACCATCTTTAAATTTTAGGTTATGCCTCATGTGCAAACCTAAGATCTTAGAAGCATCTGCAGCTTCCTTATCTCTCATATCTGCAGTACCCCGAGTTCCTAACTCTCCTCGGGTTAGATCTAATACTCCAACTTTCTTTCCTCTCGCAACTTCTTTGGCTATTGTTCCTGCACAGCTCAACTCAATATCGTCTGGATGTGCTCCAATAGCTAATAGGTCTAATTTCATATTTAATTATTCTCTGTATTAGTATTTAGTTTGCCAGTTGTTTTAAAGAAACTAAAGCTTGTTCTAAATCTTCAATAAGATCTTCTACTTCTTCAATACCAATAGAAAAACGCATTAGACCATCTTTAATTCCCTGTTTTGCTCGCTCCTCCGGTGTTAGTAACGCATGAGAGGTTAAGGTTGGAGATAGAATAGTAGACTCTACTCCTGCCAGACTCATAGATGCTTTTATCAATTTTAATTCTTTCTGAAATAAAGAAGCATTTAAACCTTCATTCAGCTCAAAAGAAAGCATCCCTCCAAAACCTTTCATTTGCGACTTGGCCAATTCGTGATCTGGATGCGTTTTCAATCCTGGATAATATACCGCAGCCACATCCTCATGTTTCTCTAGATACTTGGCCATTTTCTTAGCATTCTTATTTTGCGCTTTTACTCTTAAGCCCATTGTTTTAATACTTCTTTCCAGCAACCACACGGTATAATCGCTTAAGCTGCCTCCAAAATTTTTGGCAAGTTGAAATATAGTATCTATATGTGCTTCTGAAGCAATAACAGCACCTGCTAATATATCACTATGGCCACCCATATATTTAGTTGCAGAATGAATTACTACATCTATTCCAAAATCTATTGGATTTTGATTTACAGGGGAAGCAAAGGTATTGTCGATCATACTAACCAATCCATTCTTTTTAGCAATTCTAGATATAGCAGCAATATCTGTAATTGTCAACAGCGGATTTGAAGGTGTTTCAATATAAATTACCTTTGTATTATTCTTTATTTCAGCTTCAAAACTTTCTGGTTTTAGATCCTTTGTAAAAGAAAAGGCTATTCCATATCTTTCAAATTCTTCAACCACCAAATTACTAGTACCACCGTAAAGGGTATTTTGCAAAACAACATGATCTCCACTTTTTAAAAAGGCCATTAAAGAGGTGCTTACTGCAGCCATCCCGCTTCCAAATATCAATGCTGCCTCGCCATGCTCTAATGCAGCTATTTTCTTAGCTAATGCAACTTGATTGGGAGTATTAAAATATCTAGGATAGCGTTTTACATCAACATCTTCAAAAGCATAGGAAGTAGACATATACAATGGGGAAACAGCACCTTTAAATTGAGTGTCCTTTAATTCTCCGGCATGTGCACAAAGGGTATTTATTCCTTGAGATTTATTTTTCATAGTAGGTAATTGTTAAGCGAATGTAAATTTTGCTCTAAGGTAAAAAGAATTTATCTAAACTCTTTTCTATAAAAAACTAAAATGAATAAACTGAATCTTATTTTCTAGAAATAATAACCTGTGTTAATATTATGAGTTAAACTTAGTTTAAAGTGGGTTATTACTTATGAGTGACTAGCTGTATTTCGTATCTTCGAGTCAGTAAAAAAATAAATGAAAAAGAAGATTATGAGCGAAGTTAAAGCATATGCGGCATCATCCAAGACCGCAGAATTAGAACCATTTAAAATTGAGAGAAGAGATATCACTAAGGAAGATGTAGAAATAGATATTCTTTACTGTGGAGTTTGTCACAGCGATATACACACAGTAAAAAACGATTGGAAAAATTCTCAATATCCAGTAGTACCGGGACATGAAATTATAGGTCGTGTAACTAAAGTTGGAGGCAATGTTAAAAATTTTAAAGAAGGTGATCTTGTTGGAGTTGGATGTATGGTAGATTCTTGCCAGACATGTAATTCTTGCAAGGAAGATCTTGAACAATACTGTGAGAATGGTGCTACTTATACATATAATAGCAAAGACAAGCATTTAGGTGGACATACTTTTGGTGGTTATTCTGAGAAAGTGGTTGTAGATAAAAAATTCGTGCTTAATGTTCCTGAAAATTTAGATATTGAAGCAGTAGCTCCCCTATTATGTGCTGGAATTACCACCTATTCGCCATTGCGTCATTGGAATGTAAAAAAAGGTGATAAAGTTGGTGTGATTGGCCTTGGTGGATTAGGGCACATGGGAATTAAATTTGCACATGCAATGGGAGCGCATGTAGTGATGATCACTACTTCTCCAGAAAAGAGCAAGGATGCTAAAAAATTAGGAGCAGATGAGGTTCTTATCTCGAAGGATGAAAAGCAAATGAAGGAACATGCAAATTCTTTCGACTTCTTATTGAATACAGTTCCTGTGGGCCATGATGTGAATCCATATGTTGGTTTATTAAAAAGAGATGCCACTATGGTATTGGTGGGAGCAATAGAACCTTTGGACCCTATTCATGGAGGTGGATTAGTGGGCCAGAGAAAGAGCATTGCAGGTTCTCTTATTGGTGGTATTAAAGAAACTCAAGAAATGTTAGATTTCTGTGGAAAACACAATATAGTTTCTGATGTAGAGATGATAGACATTCAAAATATCAACGATGCTTATGAGAGAATTCAGAAATCTGATGTGAAATATAGATTTGTGATAGATATGAAATCACTTAAGAATAGCTAAAACCTATTGCTTAATAATTTACTGAGGTTGCTTTTAAAGTTTTAACTTTCGTTCTTCTGAATTAATTTCAGAAAATTTAGAGAAAAACTTTAAAAGCAACCTCTTTTTATTCTAACCAATCAACAAAAAATACAATGGGAATATTTTCATCCTTATTAGGAAATGCAGGAAGTTTAGATCCTGAAACACTTCAAAAAGAGTACTCGAAACTATTAATCCATTCAGAAAAAATTGAAGCGGGTTTTAAACTTATTCGCGACACTTTCATTTTTACAAACAAGCGCCTAATCCTTGTAGATGTTCAGGGTATTACGGGAAAGAAAGTAGAATATTTCTCGGTAAGTTATAGAAGCATTTCCCGTTTTAGTTTAGAAACTGCAGGCAGTTTTGATCTGGATGCCGAACTAAAGATCTGGATCTCGGGAGAACAACAACCTTCAATTTGTAAAAAATTCAATAAAAGTGTAGATATCTATGAAGTGCAAAAGCTACTCGCGCAATTCACTTTATAGGAAGTGGAGCTAATTGCTGTTTTAAGCGCTGTAAAATTTAAAGGCTTTTTTATCTTTACACTATGAAATTACTTTTTACCAATATTAAAGAGCTCTTACAAATTCGAGAACCTTCGGTGTTAAAACTTTCAGGAAAAGAGATGAGCATATTGCCAACCATTAAAAATGCGTGGCTGCTTATTGAGGATGATAAAATTGCAGATTATGGAAGCATGAATGATCTCCCTGAAATTTCTCCAGATAATACCATAGATCTTACCGGAAAAATTGTATTGCCAACTTGGTGCGATTCCCATACTCATATAGTGTATGCAGGGAATCGCGAGCAAGAATTTAGCCAGCGTATTAGCGGACTTTCTTATGAAGAAATTGCCAATAGAGGCGGTGGTATCTTGAATTCAGCAAAAACATTACAAGAAATTTCAGAAGAAGAAATTTATAAACAATCTGCTAAAAGATTGGAAGAAATTATGCAATTGGGAACCGGCGCGGTGGAGATAAAATCTGGTTATGGACTTATCAAGGAAGCAGAATTAAAAATGCTTCGAGTTGTCAAAAAATTGAAAGAAAATTATAACATTCCTATTAAAGCAACATTTTTGGGAGCTCATGCATTACCCTTGGAATATAAGGATAAAAAAGAGGAGTTTATAGATCATGTGATTAATGAAATTCTTCCTGCGGTTGCAGAAGAAAATCTAGCTGAGTATATCGATATTTTTTGTGAGCAAGGATATTTTACGGTAGAAGATACCAATAAATTACTGAAAGCAGCGGCTAAATATAATCTTAGACCGAAAATACATGTAAATCAATTTAATGCGATTGGTGGTGTACAAGTTGGGGTTGCAAATAATGCACTAAGTGTAGATCATCTAGAAGAGCTAAGGATAGAGGATGTTGAATCACTTAAAAATTCTGAGACCATGCCTGTTGCATTACCGGGATGCTCCTTGTTTTTGAGTATTCCATATACACCAGCAAGAATGATCATAGATGCCGGGTTGCCGTTAGCGCTTGCAACCGATTTCAATCCCGGGAGCGCACCAAGCGGGAATATGAATCTGGTAGTATCTCTAGCCTGCATTAAAATGAAAATGACTCCAGAAGAAGCGATAAATGCTGCAACCATAAATGGCGCCTATGCTATGGATCAAAGCAAACTAGTTGGTAGCATCACCAAAGGAAAATTAGCAAATCTTATCATCACCAAACCCATCCCATCCTATTCTTATCTACCTTATTCTTTTGGAAGTAATTTTATTGAAGCGGTTTATTTGAACGGAAAAAAAATATAACTATGGAAGGTTTTAAATTATATAACGAAAAAAGTATTTCGAAATATCTGAATACGAGAGAAGGGGAAACCAAATTTGGAGAAAAGATTTGCTTTGTTCAAGATTTTGAAGCTATAAAAAAATCAACTTCAAAATATGTGCTTTTTGGCATCCCTGAGGATATTGGCGTACGTGCCAATTTGGGTAGGTCTGGTGCATCTAAATCCTGGGAAACCTGTTTAAGATCACTGCTTAACATTCAGGCAAATCAATACACTAAACCAGAAAAAGTGATCCTTTTGGGAGAAATAGATTGTACCGAAGCCATGGAAAAAGCGGCCAACATAGACCCTAAAGATCCAAACTACATTCAGAAACTTGGTGATCTGGTTTTAAAGATAGATGCTATAACTAGCGCGGTGATAAAAAAAATAGTAGTAGCTGGTAAGATCCCAATAATCATTGGTGGAGGACATAATAATGCATACGGAAACATGAAAGGAACTTCCGAAGCTTTAAAAAAACCAATTAGCGTATTAAATATTGATGCTCATACAGATCTTCGAAAGACCGATATCAGGCATAGCGGAAATGGCTTCAGCTTTGCCAGAAAAGATGGTTACTTGGCGAAGTATAGGATTTTCGGTTTGCATCAAAATTATACACCTCAATATATCTTTAAAGATATGCAGCATTCTGCAAATGATGGATATCGTCTTTTTGAACATTTAATTTTAATGCCTTCACAAAAAATTGTTCAAGCTTTTCGCGAAGAATTGGAATTTGTATCTCATGATAATTTTGGATTTGAACTAGATTGCGATGCTATTAAGGGTTTCCCTAGCAGTGCAGAAACACCTAGTGGATTTGCCATTAATATGATCCGGAATTTTATAAGGATCGCTTCAGAAGAAGAACACATAAGGTATTTGCATATTTGCGAAGCGACTTCCAATCAAACTTCAGAAGCAAAAGTAGGAAAAGCCTTAAGTTATTTTATCACAGATTTTATTCGTTAAGCCTATGCAAATTATTTCATATACCTCAGAGTATGCTGAAGATTTTAAAAACTTGAACATTGCCTGGTTAGAAAAATATTTTTGGGTAGAACCTCATGATGAAGATGTTTTAGGAAAGCCTGAAAAATATATTATAGAACCCGGCGGTACTATTTTCTTTGTAATGGAAAATGAAAAAATCATAGGAACAGTGGCCTTAAAGAAAATGGAAAACGGAATTTTCGAACTCACAAAAATGGCCGTGACTCCAGCCGCACAAGGCAAAAAAATTGGGCAACACTTAATGGAACATACCATTGATTTCGCCAAGCATCAAAACTGGGAAAAACTCATAATATACTCCAATAGAAAACTAGAAAACGCGATCTATATTTATAAAAAATACGGATTTGTAGAGATTCCTATAGAAGAGAATAATCCATATAGCCGTGGAGATATAAAGATGGAGTTGAACCTTTCATAATTTTTTATTAATTAAAGGTGATTCCAAAACAGCTTTCTTAAATTTATAGGTAATTACAATAAGAGCCCTATTTAGGGCTCTTTAAAGTAAAAAATAACAATAATAATCTAAAAGAATAAAAAATGAAAAAAGGAATACTTGCATTATGTTGCCTCGGTTTTGCGTTCACTTCATGTAAAAATGATGAAAAAAAAGAACAGAAAATGGAAAATGAAATTGAGGTCACTTCAAGCTCAGATCAAGAAGTTTCGGCTATTGAAATTGAACCTATTTCTCATGCTACTGCCGTTATAACATGGGAAGATGCCGTAATTTATACAGATCCTGTTGGAGGTGCGGGTGTTTTTGAAGGAAAAGAGGCACCTAGCTTTGTTTTGATCACCGATATTCATGGGGATCATATGGATGCTAAAACTCTTGAGGCTCTAAAGTTGGGAGACACAAATATTATTGTTCCACAAGCGGTTAAAGATCAATTACCAAAGGAAATGGCCGCTAATTTAGTGGTGATGAACAATGGGGATTCTCAAGATTTTATGGGCTTTACAATAAAAGCAATCCCAATGTATAATTTACCCGAAGCTCAAGATGCCATGCATACCAAAGGCAGAGGAAATGGGTACGTCTTAGAGAAAAATGGACAACGTCTTTATATCTCTGGAGATACTGAAGATATAACAGAAATGAGGGCGTTAGAGAATATAGATGTAGCTTTGGTGTGTATGAATCTACCTTATACTATGACGGTAGAAGACGCGGCAAATGCTGTTATCGAATTTGCGCCAAAAAAGGTATACCCTTACCATTATAGAGGACAAGATGGTCTTGCAGATGTTTCTAAATTCAAGGAACTGGTTAATAATGGAAATAAAGATGTTGAAGTAGTTCAACTAAACTGGTATCCAGAAATTAAAAAATAATCCAAAATCAAAAATAATTTGTCTTTCCTTTGAAAAAAGAATAAAAGGCGTAGATCAGAATTAACCAAATTAAAAGGATGAAAAAGGCAACTATCCAGTTGTTCTTTTTCATCCTTTTTGGGTTTTCTATAGCTTTTATTCTTGCTTCTTCCAACACCATACTTGGGATTAATTTTATAGAAGCTGTTATTAATAAAGGCACTAAAATAAGATCGTCTAGGATTCCAAGAACTGGAATAAAATCTAGAATAAGATCTATTGGGCTAAGCAAATAGCCAACGGTAAGACCAATTAATAGTTTAGCAGTCCATGGAGTTCTCGGATCTGAATATGCGATACTTAAAATCTGGATCTCGTTTTTAAGCTTCTTAACCTTTGATTTAAGTTTATTTAAAAAATTCACTTTTTATTCCTTAGATAATTTCTGAAAAACACCATTGGTCCATCCAAAACCATCCTGAGTTGGATACTCTCCTCCCCCGCTTTCCTTGGTCAAATCCTCTACATTATATTTTTCAAGCATCTTAAACGTTTTTTGATACACTCCTGTATTTATTTTAATCCATCTATCCTTTATCTCATTTGCTAGCACAGTATAGCCGTAATTTCTTAAAGCTTTAATGGCCATCCACTGCAATGGTGCCCAGCCATTTGGCGCATCCCATTGCTGCCCTGTATGGTTAGGCGTTGTAACCAATCCACCGGGTTTTAAGAAAATCTCCTTTATTTTTTCCTGGACCCGCTCCGCCTGATTTTCTTCAGCAAAATTGAAGAATAAAGGGTAAACCCCGGCAAGAGAAAAAATTTGGGTCTGAGAGTTCTTTTTAAAATTATAATCCATGAAAAATCCGTTTTCATCACTCCAGCAATATTTTAATATCGCTTCTTTACGCAATTGAGCTTTATCACTAAAGATTTTAGATTTTACCGGCTCCCCAGCTAATAGATAACTTTTGGATAAAGTCATCTCTAAATTAAACAACAACGAATTTAAATCTACAGGAATAATATCTGTTGTATGGATAGTAGAAAGTTCGTAATCCCCATCCACTTTATTTAGCCATCTGCTCGAGAAATCCCATCCCGATTCTGCACCTGCCCTTAAATTTCTATAAATATCATCCCGTTTAAGGTTAGGAAAATCTGACAGTGCTTTATCTGCAGTGGCAACATCTTCACGGTAACTTTCCGGACGGGGGGTGTTTTTATTATCCCAATATCTGTTAAGTATTGAACCATTTGGCATCATTACCACGCGTAAATAATCTTGTTTACTAGAATTAATTTTTTCATTACCCTTCATCCAAAAATTATATTCCTTTTCCAAAGGTTTTAAATATTTTATATAAACAGAATCGGATTTGGTAGTCGCAAGAATTTCTACCATAAGGGAATAAAAAGGAGGTTGAGACCTCCCTAAATAATAGGTGCGATTTCCATTCGGAATAAAACCCTTTTCATCAATGAGGTAGGAAAAATTATCTATCATGTTTTCAATGGTTTCCACCTCATTATCTTCAGCCAAACCCAGCATGGTAAAATAACTATCCCAATAATAAACCTCTCTAAACCTTCCTCCAGGAACTATATAAGGATTTGGCAAAGGGATAAGGGTTCCCGATATTTTTTTATCTGCCGGACGTTTTAAAACATCCCATAAATTTGTAATGTGAGTGTTAATAGAAGAAGAATCTGTTACATACATAGTTGAAACAGAAGGGAGCTCGAAATTATTTTCCACAAACTCCTTAAGGGAAGCAGAAGATTTGTCCTTTAATTCAGCATATTTATTTCTAATTATATCTACGGCATATAATGGAACAGCATCTACAAAAGTTTTACTGTCGTTGAAAATATTCTTATCAGATTGTACATCATAAAATAGTGACCCGTAAAATTCTTCCGGAGGTAATATTTTATTTTTTTGTTCCTCAATAATTTTACTCGAGGTACATCCGGAAAGTGCAATAAGAATTAAACAGTTGAAAAAAATATGGAAAAAATTTCGCTGCATTTTCATAGTTAATGTGTTGATTACAACATTATATATAAAAGCCTTAGCTTTCGTTGTTTCTGAAGTGAAGCTAATATAACCGATTATTTTTCAACTTCTAATTCCTGTCCCTAAAAACTATTTTTTTATTACTGACTCCTTTATAATTCTGGAATAAAAAAAGAGGATAGTCCTATTGGAAAAATCCTCTTTTTAAAATTATGTAGTTAGATATTAAGAAAAAAGCGGCAGGTCTTGCATCATATCAAGAACTTCTGCTTCTACTTTTATCAATTCTGCTTCATCTTCAAAATTGGTGATCACGCGATCCATTAGATCTACTATTTTCGCCATATCCTCCTCTTTCAAGCCTCGAGTAGTAACTGCTGCTGTTCCAACTCGTATTCCTGAGGTAACGAAGGGAGATTTATCATCGAAAGGTACCATGTTCTTATTTACAGTGATCTCTGCTTCACCTAAAGCCTCTTCTGCTTGCTTCCCTGTAATGTTCTTATTTCTAAGATCTATAAGCATCATATGATTGTCTGTACCTCCAGAGATCACATTATAATCTTTAGCCATGAAAGCAGCCGCCATTGCTTTAGCATTTTTCTTTACCTGCACCATATAATGAAGAAACTCATCTGTAAGGGCTTCACCAAATGCCACAGCTTTTGCGGCAATAATATGTTCTAAAGGTCCACCTTGATTTCCAGGGAAAACTCCACTATCTAAAAGTGCAGACATCTTCTTAAGCTCACCATTCTTCAATTTTTGACCAAATGGATTATCGAAATCTTTTCCCATCATAATGATCCCTCCTCTTGGTCCTCTCAATGTTTTATGAGTAGTAGAAGTAACCACATGACAATGTGGAAGTGGATCTCCCAACAATCCTTTTGCGATAAGTCCCGCAGGATGTGCTATATCTGCAAATAAAATTGCCCCCACGCTATCTGCAATTTCACGAAATCTTTTGTAATCTATTTCTCTAGAATATGCAGATGCTCCGGCAATGATCATCTTTGGTTTTTCTCTTTCTGCGATCTCTGCGACTGCATCATAATCTATTAATCCTGTCTCCTTAACTACTCCGTAAAATACTGGAGTGTATAATCTTCCGGAAAAATTAACAGGAGAACCATGTGTTAAATGTCCACCATGAGAAAGATCGAATCCTAAGAATTTATCACCTGGTTGCATACATGCATGAAAAACCGCTGTATTGGCCTGAGATCCCGAATGCGGTTGCACATTGGCATATTCTGCATTAAACAATTCTTTTAAACGCTCTATTGCAAGATTTTCAACTTCGTCTACGATCTCGCAGCCTCCATAATATCTTTTACCTGGATATCCTTCAGCGTATTTATTTGTTAAAACTGAACCAGCTGCTTTTAGCACCTGTTCACTCACAAAATTCTCACTTGCAATTAGTTCTAAACCATTAATTTGACGGTTCCTTTCAGCTTCTATCAGTTCAAAAATTTGCGTATCTTGTTGCATGGTAATTTTTTACGTTAAATATTCCTCAAAAGTAATAATTCCAATCGGTTAATTGCTGGAAAATAATATATTTGAAATCAATAGAATTAAGAATAAAACCAAAAATTATATGCCTATTACAGCAAATGATCCTAAAAGAAAAACCTGGCTGGACATTCCGAAAAATACAGATTTCCCTATTCAAAATATTCCCTTCGGTGTATTTTTAACTAGAGATGATATTGTAACTATCGGGACCAGAATTGGTGATTATGCCATTGATCTTGGTGCCCTACATCAATTAGGATATTTTGATGGAATCCCTCTAACCGATGATATTTTTCTTCAAGATACTTTAAACGATTTTATATCTGATGGTAAGAAAACCTGGCGTTTGGTGAGAAACCGAATTGCGGATATTTTTGACTCAAAAAATAATCAGCTAAAAGATAATCAAGACCATCGAAATACAGTTCTTTTTACCCTTGATGAAATTGAGATGCAATTACCGGTACAAGTAGGTGATTACACAGATTTCTATTCAAGCAAGGAGCATGCTACAAATGTTGGGACCATGTTTCGTGATCCAGATAATGCCTTATTACCAAACTGGCTACACATTCCTGTGGGATATCATGGAAGAAGTTCTTCTATAATTCCAAGTGGAATCCCTGTACATAGACCACAAGGGCAAACCATGCCTAATGGAGCAACAGAACCTGTTTTTGGACCTTCTAAATTGGTAGATTTTGAATTGGAAATGGCATTTATTACTACAGATGGTAATCCTATAGGAGAACCTATCCCTATAGATGAAGCTGAAGATTATATCTTTGGTATGGTATTATTCAATGACTGGAGCGCAAGAGATATACAAAAATGGGAATATGTGCCACTTGGACCCTTTTTGGCAAAGAATTTTGCATCCTCTATTTCTCCCTGGATTGTAACCTTGGATGCATTAGAACCCTTTAGATTAAAAAGTCCTGAACCTGAAAAGGAATTATTACCTTATCTTCAAACTAAAGGAAAGAAAAGTTTCAATATTAATCTTGAAGTTGCGATAAAGCCTGAAGGCAAAGAGGAAACTACAGTTTCTAGGTCTAATTTTAAATATATGTATTGGAATATGAGCCAACAATTGGCACATCACACTATTAACGGTTGTCCTGTAAATTCTGGAGATATGATGGGATCTGGAACAATTTCTGGACCAACCCCAGATTCTTTTGGGTCTATGCTAGAATTATCCTGGAGAGGAGAAAAACCTGTGAAATTAAATGATGGTAGCGAGCGTAAATTTATTGAAGATAACGACACCGTAATAATGCGTGGATACTGTGAAGGAAAGGACAGAAGGATTGGATTTGGTGAAGTAAGCACCAAACTTTTACCTGTTTACGAGCCTCAAACCAAGAAAAAATAATTGATTTTAAACATAAAAAAATGGCTATCTAATTAGTATTAGATAACCATTTTTCTTTCAAATTAATAAACCCTAATTATCTTCTTGGGCTTTCGGGACCTTTTTTATGATCCTCTTGCTTTTTAGGCTGACTTTTGGAACCAGATTGTTGATTCTCTTTCTGATCTTTTTTTTGTGGATCTTTTTGATGTTCCATGATAATAAATTTAAATGGTTAATAATAAAGTTAAGATAATAGACAACCACTCGTATTCAAGGGAGTTTATTAGGACTTTAACCTATCCTACAAAAGTCTTACAAAAGAAAATTTTATGAAATTTTACGTGTTAAATTAAATAGCCATTTTAATTGAATTCACCTCGATTGCACTGTGAGAGGAATCATGAACTACTTTGCCATCTTTTAAAATAATTAATTGGGGGCTTTCATGAGGCACATTAAATTTAGAAGCTATTCTATTAGAAATTTCTCTAAATCTTAAAAGGTCAAGAAAATATAACTTTACCGAATCTGGTTCTAGATCATAGTCCTTTTCAAATTGTCTTAAAACCATTCTACTAATTCCACAGGATGTGGAGTGTTTTAAAATTGCAACAGGTTGATTATAAGATTCAGCATCAACTTGTTCTAACATTTCTAATGAATCCAATTGAATCCAAGGCACTCCTGGTTTATCCAACTTATCTCCTTTATCTTCAGCTTTAAACATTTTATCAAAAAATCCCATAATCCGTTTTAATTTAGAGTGCAAAAATAGGTCATCATTATAATTAAATGTTCCAAATCTTTACTAAAGTTTATGTAATGAAATGTAAAAACGGATTCTAAATACGTAACTTATATAATATTAGGGGAGACAAAATGTCTGATAAAACCTTGCGATAACAGACATTTTGACGGTGTTATTTCGCTGGTATGTGCTTTGTTATTCCATCGATATAATTAAAATGTGACCTATGAACTTTAATAATTTCACTATAAAATCTCAGGAGGCGATCCAGCAAGCACATCAACTTGCGCAGGAGTTAGGCCATCAGCAAATAGAAAACGAACATATTTTTAAATCCATAACAATAGTGGACGAAAATGTGACTCCTTTTTTATTGAAAAAATTAAATATAAATATTGGGCTTTTTACTCAGATACTGGATAAGACCTTAGAGAATTTCCAAAAAGTAACTGGCGGTGAGACCATGCTTTCTAGAACTGCTTCTACAACTTTAACTGAAGCCAGTAGCATAGCCAATAAAATGAAAGATGAGTATGTTTCTATAGAGCATCTTATTCTTGCAATATTTAAATCTTCCAGTAAGGTTGCCCAGATCATGAAAGATCAAGGTGCTACGGAAAAGAACTTAAAAGCAGCGATTGAAGAATTGCGAAAAGGAGACCGAGTTACTTCTCAAAGTGCAGAGGAAACCTATAACTCCTTAAATAAATACGCCAAGAACCTGAATAAACTTGCTGAAGAAGGAAAATTAGATCCCGTAATTGGTAGAGATGAGGAAATTAGAAGAGTGCTTCAGATCCTTTCCAGAAGGACTAAGAATAATCCTATGCTCGTTGGAGAACCCGGAGTTGGTAAAACCGCAATTGCTGAAGGTCTTGCACATAGAATTATAGATGGGGATATTCCAGAAAATTTAAAGAATAAACAAATATTCTCTTTAGACATGGGAGCTTTAATAGCGGGTGCAAAATATAAAGGAGAATTTGAGGAGCGATTAAAAGCCGTCATCAAAGAAGTTACCGAAAGCGAAGGTGATATTGTGCTATTTATAGACGAGATCCATACACTTGTTGGTGCAGGTGGAGGCCAAGGAGCCATGGACGCCGCTAATATTTTAAAGCCAGCCTTAGCGCGTGGAGAGTTAAGAGCTATTGGAGCAACCACCTTGGACGAATATCAGAAATATTTCGAAAAAGATAAAGCTCTAGAAAGACGGTTTCAAAAAGTGATTGTAGATGAGCCAGATACAGAGAGTGCTATTTCTATTCTACGTGGAATAAAGGAAAAATATGAAACTCACCATAAAGTGAGAATTAAAGATGAGGCTATAATAGCTGCAGTAGAATTATCTCAACGGTATATCACCAATAGGTTCTTGCCTGATAAAGCGATAGATCTAATGGATGAAGCGGCTTCAAAAATTAGAATGGAGATCAACTCCAAACCCGAGGAATTAGATGTTCTGGACAGAAAGGTCACTCAATTAGAGATCGAGATAGAAGCTATTAAGAGAGAGAATGACGAGTCCAAATTAAAATTTCTAACAGCAGATCTGGCAAATTTAAAAGAAGAACGCAACGAGCTAAATGCCCGTTGGAAAAATGAAAAGGAAGTTGTAGATAGTATACAATCGGCTAAATCTGACATTGAACAATTTAAGTTGGAAGCTGAACGTGCCGAACGTGATGGTGACTATGGAAAAGTAGCTGAGATTAGATATGGCAAAATAAAAGAAGCTCAAGAAAGTCTTGAAAAACTGCAGCAGCAAATGGAAGCAAATCAAGATAGTAAGACCTTGATTAAGGAGGAAGTTACTTACGAGGATATTGCTGAAGTTGTAGCCAAATGGACCGGTGTTCCGGTAACCAAAATGTTGCAGAGCGAGCGTGAAAAACTGTTGAAGCTTGAAGACGAACTTCATAAAAGAGTGGTTGGTCAGGAAGAAGCCATCCAGGCGGTGAGTGATGCTGTACGAAGAAGTCGAGCTGGATTACAGGATCAGAAAAAACCAATTGGAACTTTCTTATTCTTAGGTACAACGGGAGTTGGAAAAACCGAGTTAGCTAAAGCTTTAGCAGAATATCTTTTTGATGATGAATCTGCGATGACCAGAATAGATATGAGTGAGTATCAAGAGCGTCATGCGGTTAGCAGATTGGTAGGAGCACCTCCGGGATACATCGGGTATGAGGAAGGTGGACAGCTTACAGAGGCAGTTAGAAGAAAGCCATATTCTGTAATTCTTTTAGATGAAATTGAAAAAGCACATCCGGACACTTTTAATATTCTACTTCAAGTATTGGATGAAGGTAGACTAACAGATAACAAAGGTAGACTTGCAGATTTTAAGAACACTATAATAATTATGACCTCCAACATGGGTTCTAGCATTATTCAGGAGAAATTTGAAACTGTGAAGGATTTGGATACTGCAATGGAAAGTGCAAAAATAGAAGTTCTTGGTTTATTAAAGCAAACAGTTCGACCGGAATTTATTAATAGAATAGATGATATTATCCTATTTACTCCACTTAATAAAAAAGATATTTTAAAGATTGTAGATCTCCAACTTAAAGGCTTGAAAAAAATGCTTTCCAAACAAGGAATCGTTCTGGATGCCACTAAAGAGGCGTTGGAATATCTATCTAAACAAGGTTTCGATCCGCAATATGGAGCAAGGCCTGTAAAAAGGGTGTTGCAGCGTGAGGTTTTAAATAAACTTTCCAAAGAGATCCTATCTGGAAAAGTACAGACCGATAGTATTATTCTACTGGATGAATTTAACGACACCTTGGTCTTCAGAAATCAAGAAGAACTAATAAATAAGGAGTAATTAAAAAAGGCTGCTTAATATTTTAAGCAGCCTTTTTCAATAAATGAAGAGCTATAATTTTTTAAACAGCAATATCAGGATAGAAATAAACTCGACTTACAACAGGAGGGGATATAATATCATGAGCCATTGTTTTCGTAACATGGTCGACTACTGAATAAAATACGTCAACACTAACCTCAATATTTGCTCTATCTCTTTTCAGCTAAAGCATTTAAACACCACACAAAACACTAATTATAAAAACTTATTATTCATCTTTTAAGATAACTCAAATTCTGAGTTATAATAAGTAGTGGCATCATCCAATAATGACTGTATTGTTTTTTCCTCTGAAGAAATACGTTTGTCATCCCATTCTAAATAGGTAATAAAATCTTCTAAAATGAGATCTTTATATTTTAAAACGCTCTCAATATTAAAATACAAACGACCTGTACGACGAACGAAGAAATCTGCCAGACTATTGGTCATTTCATGGTGAATGCAATACCACAATTCTGCTCTAATCAACTTTTCTTCTGGCTTACCATCGATAAATAAATTCATCTTATCTATTATCGTATCTGCTTTTTTACCGAAAGTGGTGCATAAATACCAAGCATAATAAGGATCGTTTATACCCATAGTTGCCAGTAGTTTTTCTAATTCTTTAATATATATATTTACTTCTTTAGAATTTTCCAGACTTGGATTAACCAATGCAATATTCTCTGTATCCGATTTTTTAAGCTTGTCTTTTTGTTTTGAAGACATAGTTTTTAAAACCGAATCAATCACACGATTCGCCATTTTCCGATAACCTGTAAGCTTTCCCCCGGCAATTGAAATTAAGCCACTTTCTGAAATAAAGATCTCGTCTTTCCTTGATAATGCTGAGGGATCTTTGTCTTCTTCATGAATTAAGGGACGTAAACCAGCCCAATTAGATTCAATATCTTCAATGGATAAATTTACATTTGGGAAGGAATGGTTTATTGCATTTAGTAAGTATTTCGCATCTGCTTTTGTAGCCACTACGTGTTCTAAATCACCACTATAATTGGTGTCGGTTGTACCAACATAAGTACAACGACCTCTCGGAATTGCAAAAATCATTCTACCTCCTTCAACATCAAAATAAACAGATTGTTTGATTGGTAATTTATTATACGGAAATACAATATGAACACCTTTAGTTAAGTGCAGGTACTTATTGTTCATTGAATGGTCCTTTTTACGTAGTAAATCTACCCAAGGACCAGTAGCAGAGACAAAATTCTTGGCTGATAAATTTATTTTTTTTTTCGTGTTATGGTCAGTACAATTTAAACTTTCAATTTTATAATGACCGTCGTAAACAAAAGATTCCATTTCGCAGTAATTAATAATTGTTGCTCCAAATTCTGAAGCTTTCTTTAAGATTTCAATTGTTAATCTTGCATCATCAGTTCTATATTCGGAATAATAGCCACTTCCTAAAACAAGGCTATCATTAAGCAAAGGTTCTTTGTCTAAAGTTTCCCTTTTATCCAACATTTCACGAGCTTCAGAACCACTAACATTAGCTAATAAATCGTAGACTTTTAAACCGATGGATGTCATCATTTTACCATAAGTACCACCTTCTATTAAAGGCAATAACATTTTCTCCGGAATAACAAGATGCGGTGCTAATTTGTGGACAATTGCACGTTCAGAACCCGATTCGCGTACCAACCCGATTTCTAATTGTTTTAAATAACGCAAACCACCATGTATGAGTTTTGTAGATTTATTGCTCGTACCAGAAGCAAAGTCGTTTTTCTCAATCAAACAGACATTTAATCCTCTTGATGCTGCATCTAAAGCAATACCAGCTCCTGTAATACCTCCACCAATTATAATTATGTCAAAGGTTTCGGAGCTTAATTTTTTGAGTTGTTTGTAGCGATCTAATACCGAAAAACGGATAAGCTCTTGGCTGGTTTTTTCCATATTTTTACTTTTCGTTGTCTCAAATTCTTTTAGCCAACTGTTATATATTTTACGTGTTTTTGGTTTTATTTTAGACATAAAAAAAGTATCTACTTCTCGATTTTTTTTAATGTCATTTTTTCAGCAATCTTTTTAATTAAAGTTATCTAAATATATCACAGGAATTTAGTAGCAAGATGCTAATAATTACATCAATTTTTTTGTGTGTTTTCATGAAATTACGTCTATTTCTTGAGTCACTTTTGAAACATAAACTTTATAAAAGAAAACCAAGTCCTCCTACTCCCTAAGAATCGGGATAATTTTGGATCAATTTGAAGATAAAACTAGGTAGAGGCTGAAACAAGCTAAGCTTTACGTTGGGAGTATTTATAAAAAAAAGGCTGCTTAATAAAATAAGCAGCCTTTTTCAATAAGCGGAGATCTATCATCTACCACTTATCTATTTCGTCTCGTAATTCCTCTTTGGTTTTACCAGTCTTTTCTTGTAAACGTCCCATCATTTCGTCAAACTTACCTTCAGAGTAAGTTACATCATCATCGGTGAGTTTCCCGTATTTTTGTTTGAATTCACCTTTAACTTGTTTCCATTTTCCTTCAATCTGGTCATTATTCATAATCTGGTTTTTTAGTTAATAATAATCAAATCTAAGATTTAGTATTTCTTTATTGTGTCAAGAAACTCCTATTTTTATCTTAAGGATTTGTTATTTTTACCCTTTATCCATATAATGAAAAAACTACTATTATTTACCCTTGCAGTGGCAACACTCACTTCCTGTGGTACTTCAAAAAAATTGACTTCAAAAAATATAGAACTACGATACTTGGATGACTATGTTTTATCCAGCGATCTAGAAGTAGATGGAACCAAGGTTGGGGGACTATCCGGAATAGATTTTCATGAGGATAAATATTATTTGGTTTGTGATCATCCTGGAAATCCAAGATTTTATGAGGCTCAGATCAAAATCTCCCAAAACCAAATTGATACAATATTTATAAATAAGCTTATTCAATTAGATAGATCCAATGGTTTTTTAAAAGCAAATACCTTAGACTTAGAATCGGTAAGAATTCAAGATTCTAATACTATACTTCTTACAAGTGAAGGAGCAATAAAAGCAAATCAAAAACCATCTATTTTCTATGTAAATTCTAAAGGTGATTTTATTAGAAATTTTAACCTTCCAAGTTACTTTACTTCAACAGGAAAACAAAAGCCTAGAAATAATGGGGTATTCGAAGGATTAACCCATGACTATTCAAATGAAGGCTATTGGGTAGGAATGGAACTTCCACTTACTTTAGATGGGTCCAAGCCCAAATTATTCCCAACCAAGTCCCCTATTAGAATTACACATTTTAATAAAGAAACCGGCCAAGCCACAGATCAGTTTGTGATGGAATTGGAAGGGATCACTAAAATACCCTGGAAATATTTTGCTGTGAACGGACTCACTGAATTGATTGAATACGCCCCAAAGAAATTCTTAGTTTTGGAAAGAGCCTTTTCTGCAGGGCATGGAAGTTTAGGAAATACAGTTAGAATATTCGAAGTGAACGCAGAAGAAGCAACAAACACAGTAGAATTTAAAAATCTTAGAAAGGAAAAATATAAGAGAGCAACTAAACAACTTGTATTCGATTTTAAATCTGTAAAGAAAAAACTCACAAAGGGAATTGACAATGTCGAAGGAATGACTTTTGGACCATTGCTTCCTAATGGAAATAGATCACTTATATTAATTTCAGATAATAATTTTAATACCTTAGGGGAGCAACTTAATCAAGTTATCCTAATGGAAGTAATTTTTAAATAAGCTATGAAGAAAAATCTTTCTTTAATACTAATAATGATTCTAGCGAGCTGCAATTTTCAGCAATCTGAATCATCAGATAAGCACATATTAAAACAAGTAGAAGATTCTAAAGCCCATTGGAATAACACCACTTATTATCTTATAAGACATGCTGAGAAAGATAGAACTGATCCTTCAGAAAAAGACCCGAAGCTTACAGAAATAGGAATTAAAAGAGCTCAAAACTGGGCCAAGGTATTAAAAGAAGTATCATTCGATATGGTTTATAGCACCAATTATAATAGAACAAAAGCTACTGCACTACCTATAGCTGAAGCTAATAATTTAGAAGTTGAGATTTACGATCAAGCAGATATGTATAATCAGAATTTTCAGCAGAAAACAAAGGGAAAGACTGTGCTTATAGTTGGACATAGCAATACTACTCCAGCTTTCGTAAATGCCATTTTAAAGAATAAAAAATATGAAGATCTTCCAGATGATGAAAATGGTGGATTATTCATAGTTACAGTAACTCCAAACAATAAGGTGTCATCTCAAGTGCTATATTTTAATTAAACTGAATTAAGGCCTCTGCTTTTAAAAGTAGCTGCCAGCTCATAATACAATTGTAGTATCTTTGCCATCTAAACAATATGTATGCTTTTTGAAGACCTTCCTTTATCACCACCTATACTTCAGGCCATATCTGAAATCGGGCACACCACTCCTACACCAATTCAGGAAAGAGTAATTCCAGAAATTTTACGACGGAATGATGTAATAGCCTGTGCACAAACCGGAACTGGAAAAACCGGTGCTTTTGCAATTCCACTTATTCAGTTATTGAATAAAAAGGTTGGAGATGGAACTGAGAAGAGTAAGCTTTCTGTATTAATAGTAAGCCCTACCCGAGAACTAGCTGTGCAAATTGAGGAGAATATAAAAGCCTATTCGCAACACACCAACATACAATCTGGAGTTGTGTTTGGGGGTGCTTCTATGCAGCCACAAATTAATATGTTGAAAAGCGGATTGCATATTTTAGTTGCAACTCCGGGAAGGTTACTGGATCTTCGAAAACAAGGCTACATCAATCTAGATGAAGTTGAGGTTTTAGTGCTAGATGAAGCCGATCTAATGCTGGATATGGGCTTTATAGATGAAGTACAAAAGATCATTCGGCTTTCTCCAAATTTGGAGCAACGCTTAATGTTTTCAGCAACAATTCCTCCAAAAGTTCAGGATCTTGCAAAATCCTTACTTCAAGACCCTGAGAAAATAGAACTTACTGTAAACTCATCAGCAGCGCCTTCTATTGCTCAAAAGCTCTATATGGTACCTAAACAAGATAAAACGGAATTGCTGTTATACGTAATGCGAAATGTGGTTAAAGACAAGTCTGTGCTTATTTTTAGAAGAACCAAATTTGGAGTTGAGAAAGCCTTACAATCTTTAGTGAAAAATGGGTTTAAAGCAGATGAACTTCATGGAGATAAAAGTCAGTCTGATCGTACAACGGCTTTAAGTAGATTCAAAAATAAAGAAGTAAATATTTTGGTAGCAACAGATCTTGCTGCCCGCGGACTAGATATAGACACTTTAGATTTTGTGATCAATTTTGATATTCCAAGTATGCCAGAAGTTTATGTTCACAGAATTGGACGTACAGGCCGTGCCGGAAGCGTTGGAACTTCCATTTCTTTTTGCAGTGCAGATGAGAAAACGTATGTAAAATTTATTGAAACCTTGATCGGGGAAAAAATTCCGCAGGAAGTAGATCATCCTTATCCCTTAGAGAAAAATGCAGAACCTGTTGTGCATAAGAAAAAGGGAAGCAAGCATAAAAAAGGCAGAAAGGGCAGTGGCTCTAAAGCAAATAAAAAGAGATGGTATAAATAATTTCATTATATTTAATTGCACCAAAACATTGCTGAAAATGAAAAAGCTTTTAATAATCACTACTCTTATCACGATTTTTTCTTCATGTTCTAAAGAAGAAATAAAAGATGAACGCTTAACTGGAGAGTGGTATCTTACAGATGCTTATTGTTTCTGTGGATTTGATCCTGAGGTAGATATTAAGGATTTCACTTTGAACTTCGATAATTCAAAACAAGCTGTTTCCATAGGAAATCCTCCAGATACGTATTATTTTATTGCTGATAATGGCTCTTACAATTATCAACTTTCCGATAATAAAATTTCATTTAATGGAGTTCCAACAAATTATAATTATTCAATTGAAGGCGACGTGCTGACCTTAGATAAAATTGACGATCCACAAATTGCAGATGATGAATTGACTTTGGTTTTCAAAAGAAAATAAACACAGAATTATTAAAAATTTAAACATAAAAAACTCCGAAGAACTACATCTTCGGAGTTTTTTTTTTGAGATAATTTTGATCTGTAAAAATCTTCATCCTGAATTTATTTCAGGCTTGAATCCAGACTAAAATCTATTATTACTATCTAGTCAGCTTCTTGTATTTAATACGCTTTGGCATCAAATCTCCACCCAAACGTTTCTTTTTATTTTCCTCATATTCAGAGAAACCACCTTCAAAGAAATACACTTGGGAGTCTCCTTCAAAAGCAAGAATATGCGTACATATTCTATCTAAGAACCATCTGTCGTGAGAGATCACTACCGCACAGCCGGCAAAGTTATCTAAACCTTCTTCCAAAGCACGCAGGGTGTTAACGTCTAAATCGTTTGTTGGCTCATCCAGTAATAACACGTTTCCTTCTTCTTTTAAGGTCATTGCAAGGTGAAGCCTGTTGCGCTCTCCACCAGAAAGCATGCTTACTTTCTTATTTTGCTCGCTTCCTCCAAAGTTGAATCTGCTTAAATAAGCTCGAGAATTTACCTGCTTCCCTCCCATCATGATCAATTCCTGACCATCACTAAAGTTTTGCCAGATAGATTTTTCAGGATCTATATTGGAATGCGCCTGATCTACATATGCGATCTGAACGGTATCTCCAACCAAGAATTCCCCATTATCTGGTTTCTCTTCTCCCATGATCATTTTAAAGATCGTGGTCTTACCTGCTCCGTTTGGTCCAATCACTCCAACAATTCCCGCTTGTGGAAGATTAAAGTTTAGGTCTTCATATAATAATTTATCGTCAAAAGCTTTGCTTACCCCTTTGGCTTCAATAACATTGGTTCCAAGTCGAGGTCCATTAGGGATGTAGATCTCTAACTTTTCATCCATCTGCTTTTGATCCTGACTCAATAATTTGTCGTAATTATTCAATCTCGCCTTTTGCTTGGTTTGTCTTCCTTTGGGAGACATTCTAGCCCATTCCAGCTCTCGTTCTAATGTTTTTTGACGCTTGCTTGCCGTTTTTTGTTCTTGAGCCATTCGCCTAGATTTTTGATCCAACCAAGAAGAATAGTTACCTTTCCACGGAATACCTTCTCCTCTATCAAGTTCTAAGATCCAACCTGCAACGTTATCCAAGAAATATCTATCGTGAGTTACCGCGATCACCGTTCCTTTGTACTGGGATAAATGGTGCTCTAGCCAGTGAACAGATTCTGCATCCAAGTGGTTAGTAGGCTCATCCAATAGCAATACGTCTGGTTCCTGAAGCAATAATCTACATAATGCTACTCTTCTGCGTTCCCCTCCAGAAAGTACTCCAATCTTCTTATTACCATCTGGAGTGCGCAATGCATCCATCGCAATTTCCAGTTTGGTATCTAATTCCCATGCGTTTGAAGCGTCTATCTGGTCTTGCAACAGTGCTTGCTTATCCATAAGTTTTTGCATCTTATCGGCATCTTCATAAACCTCCGGAAGACCAAACATATCGTTGATCTTGTTATACTCGTCTAAAATTGCAACAGTTTCTGCAGCGCCTTCTTTTACAACCTCTAAAACTGTTTTTTCGTCATCCAGTTGTGGTTCCTGCTCCAACATTCCAACGGTATATCCAGGAGAAAACACTACATCTCCCTGATAATTCTTTTCCATTCCAGCTATGATCTTTAGCAACGTGGATTTTCCCGAACCGTTAAGACCTAGAATTCCAATTTTTGCTCCGTAGAAAAAACTTAAATAAATATTCTTAAGAACTGGGGTATTTGCTCCCGGGAAAGTCTTGGTTAACCCAGACATGGAGAAAATCACCTTATTATCATCTGCCATTTTAAATTGATTTTTAATTATAAAACATCCTTATAATCCTATGAACCTTTTAATAGAATCAGAAAAAAATAAGCGAATGTTTTCGAAAGATTCCTTTATTTTTTTAACGCTACAAATATCTTAAATTTTCGTGGCTTCTCAGCATCCCAAAGACAAATTATGCTGGGTATAGTCCTAAGCTTCGTAAAATGATTAATAACTGACCTGAATGATAGGCGTTATGCTCGATCACCAATAATATTTCCCGCAATAATGTGTGTTTAGTATCAGAATTCAATGGCTTCAGAAGATCGTGCTCCTTCCTTAAAATATAATTAATTAGTTGTTTTCGCTCTTCTTTAAATTTCAGAACTAGAACATCCCACTCTTCTTGAGATTTTAGGTTGTTTTCTGAAGGCCAATAATCTTGTGGCCAGTCATTGCTTGTATAATCTTCATCTAAAATATAATCTAGAATATCCTTTTGTGCGAAACGCATATGATAAAAGATCTCATAAAAGGAGTATGGCAAATCCTTAGGGCGTGTACATAAATTTTTTAAGCTTATATAATCCCACATTTTATCTACCGGCATAAAGGCTTCACCGCCATCTATATGTTTAATCAACTGATTTTTAATCTCTTCCATGCTATTATAATTATGACTTCATTAAATAAATCCTAAATTAACTTCAGAAATAGCAATTTTACAATGGTTTCCTCGTAGAAAATTAGCTCGTTTTCGTATTTTAGCCAAGATACTGAAGCCGGCGTAAAATCTCGAAATTATTCTGGCTCAATTTTATTTTTAAACATATTATTATTCGGGAAATTAAACGCTGAAATTCTTATGGATCTTAACTTCAATAAAAATGAAGATCACAATAAACTTTTACTTTCTACTCTTCGCCAGAAACTAGCACAAATAAAACTTGGTGGTGGCGAAAAACGAATAGAAAAACATCATGCTAAAGGGAAAATGACGGCTCGGGAACGAATCAATTATCTTTTGGAAGATTCAGATACCGCAATAGAAATTGGCGCATTTGTAGGTGATGAAATGTATGAAGAGCACGGCGGCTGCCCTAGTGGTGGTGTGGTGGTTAAAATAGGTCACGTTGCAGGGAAACAATGTATAGTTGTAGCAAATGATGCTACCGTGAAAGCAGGTGCTTGGTTTCCTATTACTGCTAAAAAGAATTTGAGAGCTCAGGAAATAGCCATAGAGAACAGACTTCCTATTATATATTTAGTAGATAGTGCAGGGGTTTATTTGCCTATGCAGGATGAGATCTTTCCAGATAAGGAACATTTTGGTCGCATCTTTAGAAACAATGCGGTGATGAGTAGCATGGGAATTACCCAAATATCTGCCATCATGGGAAGCTGTGTTGCAGGTGGAGCTTATTTACCTATCATGAGCGATGAAGCTATTATCGTAGAAAAAACAGGAAGTATCTTTTTAGCTGGAAGCTATTTGGTGAAAGCTGCTATTGGCGAATCTATAGATAACGAAACTTTAGGAGGAGCTACCACTCATTCTGAAATTAGTGGAGTTACAGATTATAAGGCAAAAGATGATAAAGATGCATTAGATAAGATCAAATCTATCATGGATAAGATCGGGGATTATGATAAAGCTGGTTTTAGCCGTAAAGATTCGATAAAACCAAAATTAGACCCTAATGAGATCTTTGGGATTTTACCAAGAAAAAGAACCGATCAGTATGATATGCGTGAGATCATTTCCCGATTGGTGGATGACTCAGAATTTGAAGAATATAAAGAAGGATATGGGCAAACCATAATTACAGGATATGCCAGAATAGATGGTTGGGCAGTAGGAATTGTTGCTAATCAGAGAAAAATAGTGAAAACTAAAACTGGTGAAATGCAATTTGGAGGAGTTATCTACTCCGATTCTGCAGATAAAGCCACTAGATTCATTTCAAACTGTAATCAGAAGAAAATACCTTTAGTGTTCTTACAAGATGTTACCGGTTTTATGGTTGGAAGCAAAAGTGAACATGGTGGAATCATAAAAGATGGAGCTAAAATGGTTAGCGCTGTTAGTAATTCTGTGGTTCCAAAATTCACAATTGTTATTGGAAATTCTTACGGAGCTGGAAATTATGCGATGTGTGGAAAGGCCTACGACCCTAGATTTATGGTTGCCTGGCCAAGTGCAGAACTTGCCGTAATGGGAGGAACACAAGCCGCTAAAGTTTTAGCTCAAATTGAAACTGCTTCTATG
Source organism: Gillisia sp. UBA3175 (assembly GCA_002364325.1). GTDB lineage: Bacteria > Bacteroidota > Bacteroidia > Flavobacteriales > Flavobacteriaceae > Gillisia. Next base: position 442,651 of record DEXV01000003.1, on the reverse strand, counting down.
GCCAAAAAAGGGGAAAAAGTAGATGAAGCTAAAGAAAAAGAAGTTTTCGATAAGATAAAAGCGAGATATGATAAGCAAACTTCACCCTATTATGCAGCTGCTAGATTATGGACAGATGCTATTATAAATCCTTTGGATACCAGAAAATGGATCTCCACCGGGATAGAGGCTGCTAACCACTCTCCTATTACCAAAGATTTTAATTTAGGGGTGATACAAACTTAATTTTTTAGAATGAAGAATAGAATTTATACCCTAGCATTATTAGTAATTGCCTGTGCTTTTTTTTTCGAAAATATTTCTGCTCAAGTTTTAAGCAACAAACAGCAACAATATACCGAAGCTGATTCTTTAAGAGGTTCATTACGACAAGAAAGAGATTACGATGTTTTGAAGTATCATTTGCAAGTTCAGATAGATCCGGAAGAAAAATATATCTCTGGATTTAATACCATCAGTTTTAAAACTGAAAAGGAATTACCTGTAATGCAGATCGATCTTTTCGAAAACATGAAGATCGATTCTATCCTTCATAAAAATGAGACACTGTCTTATTCCCGAAAATTTAATGCAGTTTTTGTAGAATTCAACGATACTTTAAAAGCAACCGAAAAAGATTCAGTTCAGGTTTTCTATTCCGGAAATCCTATAGTAGCAAAAAATGCTCCTTGGGATGGTGGTTTTGTTTTTGAGAAAGATAAAGAAGGAAATCCGTGGATCGCAGTTGCAGTTCAAGGAACCGGCGCAAGTTTATGGTATCCAAATAAAGACCATCAAAGCGATGAGCCAGAAGAAGCGCTTATCGAAATAGCCATTCCAAATGGTCTTACCAATGTTTCTAATGGTAGAGCGATAGATACCTTAGATCTTGGTAATGGATACACGAGATGGAGTTATCAAGTAACTAACCCAATAAATAATTACGATATTGTTTTTAACATTGGGAACTACGTGCATTTCCACGATACTTTTCAGGATCTCGACTTAGATTACTATGTGTTACCCTACAATTTGGAAAAGGCAAAAAAACAATTTGAAGAAGTTAAACCAATGATGGCGGCTTTCTATGATAAATTTGGGGAGTATCCATTTAAGGAAGATGGGTATAAATTAGTGGAAACTCCCTATTTAGGAATGGAACATCAAAGTGCTGTTGCCTACGGAAATCAGTACAAAATGGGTTATTTAGGCAGAGACCTTTCTAAAACCGGAATTGGTTTAAAATGGGATTTTATCATTATTCATGAATCCGGACACGAATGGTTTGGAAATAGTATTACTGCTAATGATATTGCAGATATGTGGATACATGAAGGCTTCACCACTTATTCAGAAGCTGTGTATATTGAAAGTAGATGGGGGAAAGAGGAAGCTTTAGAATACTTAAAAGGGATTAGAGGAACTATTGGAAACAAATCTCCGATAATTGGGGATTATGGAGTAAATAGTGAAGGTTCAGGAGACATGTACTCTAAAGGGGCTAATCTTCTAAATACCCTTAGAAGCATCTATCATAATGATGAATTATGGTGGAAAACTCTTAAAGATTACTCAATCACTTACAAACATAAAAGTGTTGACACAAAAACAGTGGAAGATTTCTTTGATGCATCAACAACTGTTGATCTAAAACCAATATTCGATCAATATTTAAGACATTCAGCCATTCCAATACTTCAATTTAAAAAGGATAAAAAACAGATCGCTTACCGTTGGAAAACAGATGTTGGTGATTTCAAAATGCCAATAGATGTAATTATAAACAAGAAAAATATTCGCTTAGAACCTGAAACAATCTGGAAGAAACTACCAAAGGATGTTGAGGATTTAGATGATATTAAAGTATTAGACATTGGGTTTTACGTGAATGTAGAAGGCTTAAAATGAAATGTTTCAGGCTATAAATACTATTAATACAATTTCTTAATACCACTAATTATCAGTAACTTAACTGTAAATTATACGGTATGGAAACTATAAAATCACTTAATAAGTGGGCCAATGCGCATACTTATTATCCTTTAGACCTTTTAAGAGTGGCTCTGGGTGTTTTTCTTTTTATAAAAGGGATCCATTTTATTTCACAAAGTCAGATCTTATTCGAACTTTTTAAGCCGTTGCGTGATTTCGGAGGTGTGATGTTGGTAATTCATTATGTAGCTCCTGCTCATTTAGTAGGCGGAATAATGATTGCTTTTGGATTGCTTACACGTTGGGCATTGATTGCACAACTCCCCATACTTTTGGGTGCAATTTTGATAAATTTTATTGGAGTAATGAATATAGGGAACCTTTTAACAGCGCTTATCGTTCTATTTATCACCATTTTCTTTATTTTCTATGGCTCAGGAAAACATTCTGCAGACTATTATTTAAAAATGGGATATTAATTAGATGGAATTAAAAGCAATTCTGTTTGGCGCTCATTCACATATCTAAAAGAATTTTCACCCCAAAAACCAGCTTCTTCAAGCATGATACGTATGTCCTTATTCCATTCTGGAATAGCTACCGTATTATTTAATTCTATGGCATATACCGTATTGGGAAATAACTTATAATCTCCAGTTCCAGGAACTCCGCCCTGTGAATCCCACATTCCAATTGTTGGTCCTGCTGAGTGGCCATAAAGGCCTAAAGGATGTGAATAGATGGAAGGATTCAAATTAGCTAATTTTGCTTCGGTTAATGAAGCAGCTAAAATGTCATTTCCTGATTTGCCATTTGCAAAATTAGAGGTTAGGATATCTTGAAGTTGATTTCCTTTATCCAAGGCCTCCTCTAAAAACCTTGGAGCAGCAGTTTCTCCTTGTTTTAGAACATACGCATGTTGTTGGCAATCTGTGTTCAGTCTTAAATAGGAAATACCAAAATCACAATGTAAAAGATCTCCCGGAAGTATCACCGTCTCACCATATCCATTGGAAAAAGCATCTATATGATCTTTTAATTCTTCTTCCTTTCTTTGTATATCTATAGTTGGATGAAACCAAGTTTCCAGGCCAAGATCGGTCACTTTTTGCCTTAACCACCAAACTACATCTTCAGAAGTAGTAACTCCAGGATTGATCACTTTACTGCTAAAAGCTTCTGCAATTATGTTATGGGTTATAGCAATCAAATTTTCATAAAATTTCATTTCCATCGGCGTACGAGTCTCGATCCATCCAATGGCCAGATCTTCCGCCGATATCACTCTTTTTCTATACAACTCTGGAAGAGACTTCATAAGAAGCTCATAATCTGTTTTTACAATTCCATCTGCAATGGCAAAATTATCAGAATAGTTTAAACCTATTTTTTTAGGATCTCTTTCAGCAATTATTGAAGCCAAAGCCTCCATTTGATCGGGTTGTTTTTCCTTATCCCAAGCAGAGGAAATATTGTCTCCAAAATTATATCTAGCAACCGCAAGTCTTTCTACAGAAACACTATTTGCTGGTTTGTAGAATACCAAAATAGTTCTTCTTCTAGCATTTAACCAAGTTGCCGGAAGCATTGTTTTTAATACCGGATCTTCATTGTATTCTCTGGAAATAAGCACCCACATATCTATGCCTGTGCGTTCCATTAATGCCGGTAATAAATTATTGAACTTGTCTTGCAGGATATCATTTATTATCTCTGCCCGCTGCTTCTCTGAAGCTATTTGTGCTTGTGAGTAGGAGGTAATTAAAATGAAAAATAGAAATAAGTTTTTTAGCATTTAAAATTATATATTTAGAACAATTTACTTTTAACGGTATGATCTCTATGTATCTTCCCGTTTGGTGTTTCTTCAAATTTTTCTACAAGATATATCTTCTTCGGAACTTCATATTTATCCAATTCTTTAATAGCTAATATTTTTTCTTTTAATTCTAATAATAAATCTTCAGAAAAATCGGCTTCTACAAATAGCACCAATCTTTGTCCCAAGGCATCATCTGGCATTCCTGTCACAAAAATTCGCCCAACTATATATTTGCTGAGTTTGCTTTCAATTTCTTCAGGATATAATTTTATTCCTCCAGAATTTATCACATTATCATATCTGCCTTTCCACAGAAATTTTTTATAAGTAAGAATTTCCACCACATCATTTGTTTTAAGAACTTCATCTGAAAGTGTTGGTGCTTTTATCACCAAACAATCTCTATTATCTTTAGAAATCGCAACTTTTTGAAGTACTTTGAAGGGTGCTGGTTTTTTCCGATTTTTCTTCGGATTTAAACGTTTAGCCGCAATATGTGAAACTGTTTCTGTCATACCAAAGGTTTCATATACCTTAGTATTGAGACCTTGAACCATTTCTTGAAGATTTGGTGAAACCGCTCCTCCTCCAACAATCAGTTTTTTAATAAGATGCAGACGTCCAATAGAATTATCTAATTGAAAAGGTGTCATTGCACAAAAATCGTAAATTTTAAAAATTTGATCTAAAGGATTAGAAGTTGGTGGAACTATATCTAATTCCCAACCTAACACCATAGCTCTTACCAACATCATCTTTCCAGCAATGTAATTTGCCGGTAAACACATTAAAACAGTAGATCTGGCGGGAATTTCAAAAAACTTACCTGTAGCTAAAGCTGAATTGATCATATGCTCCTTACGGACCTGTATCTTTTTAGGGACTCCAGTAGAACCAGAAGTACTGACTGAGATAAATTCGGAAGGTTTTAACCAATCCAAGATAAAATCACCTATTTCTCCTTCATGCGGCTCCCCCTCTTTAATAAAATTATAAGCCGCTTTGGCCAAGTCATCATTAGAGTAATGCGACTTATTAATCTTAAAACTGAGATGCGTTTCGGGAACCGTAAATTTTTTTATCATCAATTTCTTAATTTAACATACTTATCTTCACTATTTCCTAAATTTAACAATAAAATTTATGAATTCTCAATTTATGGGGTAAAATTATCAACAATTGGTTGTTCTACTTTTCCGAATAGTTTTCCTGTCCAATCATTCCAATTGTATTTTTTAGACATGATGAATAAAAACAAGGGATAAACTACAAAAATTGGTATCAATATATCCATCCCTGCAGAAGGGTCTGATACATCTTTAAGCAAGGAATTAGTTTGAAAAGCCGTCCAATCTGCGGTAACTAAAACTGCTGTAATAAGATTATTACCTGCGTGAAAGCCCAATGCAAGCTCCATACCTTCATCCATTAAAGTCATTATTCCAAGCAAAAATCCTGTTCCTATATAGTAGATCATTATTATATTCCCCAGTTTGGTAACTTCTGGATTAAAAAAATGTAAACCTCCAAACACCACAGAAGTAATTATTAATGGCGCCCATTTATTCTGCACTAAAGTTCCTATTCCTTGCATTAGATACCCACGAAAGAAATATTCTTCGAAACTGGTTTGTAATGGGATCATTACAACCGCAATTATTAGCATTATAAAAAATGGTGTTGCTTTAAAATTAAGCACGTAATCTTGCGGATTGGAAAAATAATCGAATGCAGTTACCCCTATAGAAAAAATAGCAACCATCCCAAATGCAAAGAAAAATCTTCCCCAATCAACCTTCTTTCGAGTAGTGGTGACCGTTTTTATAGGTTGATAATGTATAAACTTTACTACAAAAAATAGCGCTGCCAATCCCACTGCGAAGGTAAGTAGTAAGAGGAATAAGGATAAATTAGATTCCAACATTCCCAGCATTTTAGCTTCATCCATACCTACTACATCCAGACCACCTTTCATTAAAATGGCCACTGTAAGTGGAATTTGACCAAGAATAACGGCCATTACTATAATGAAAACTCCCAGTAAGTATCTACCAAAATTGTGCTTGTAATTTAGGGCTTGTGCTATGAACATCTTTTTATTTATAAGTCAAAATCCCAATTAATTTTAGGATCGTATTGTATGCTGCCATTTTTTACTTGTAATGGCGAATCAAAATTATTAGTGTAAAGTCCGCCTGTGCCTAGACCTTGTGGCATTGGGGATTCCTTGGTAAACGTCCATTGCGCAATGGTATTCAAACCAACATTACTCTCTAAGGCACTGGTTACCCACCAGCCAATTTTCAATTTTTTTGCAATATCCAGCCATTCTTGAGTTCCTCTAAAACCTCCGATTAAACTGGGCTTAAAAATTACATATTGAGGTTTTATAATTTGTAGTAATTCTTCCTTTTTTGTTACAGATGTTATGCCAATTAGCTCTTCATCTAAGGCAATGGGAATTGGAGATTCTCTGCACAATTCTGCCATCTTTTCAAATTGACCTTGTTTGATTGGTTGTTCTATAGAATGAATATCGAATTCGCATAAACGCTTCAATTTATTTAACGCTTCCTCTACTGGAAATGCACCATTAGCATCTACTCGTATCTCAATGTCCTCTGAAGAAAATTCGGTTCTAATATAATCCAGTAGATCAAGTTCTGCCTTAAAATCTATAGCTCCTATTTTTAGTTTGATACAACTGAAGCCATGCTGGATCTTCTCCACGATCTGTTGTTTCATGAAAGATTTCTCTCCCATCCATACTAAACCATTTATCGGAATAGCTTTTTGTCCATTTGTAAATTCAGAAGGAAATAATATAAAAGGATTTTGTGAAGCTAAGGATTTAAATGCCATTTCTACACCGAATTGAATAGATGGAAATTCTAGCAACTCCTCCCATAACAACTTTGGACCTAAGGTTATGTTATTGCAAACCCATTTTAATTTCTCCTCATAACCTGGTCTATCATCTACGCTCAAACTTCTTAATATACCGCATTCTCCAATTCCTGTTTTCCCTTCAGAAGAAATAACTAGGAACCAAGTTTCTTTGGTGGTTAAAACACCACGAGAAGTACCACTAGGCCGTTTAAAATTTAAAAGATATTTATGATAATTTGCATGCATTAAGTAATCTGTAGGGATTTAAAACTATAGTTCGATGTTCTCACCAATTTCCAAAAGCATTAGATCTTTGCCTTTTTCGTAAAATTTGCGTTTTGCTTCTTCATGATCAATCTCTATATATCCAAAAGTATCATAATGGCAACCAATTATCTTATCGCATTCCACAAAATCACTTGCAAGAATTGCATCCTCTATTCCCATAGTAAAATTATCGCCAATAGGTAAAATAGCAAGATCTAATTTGGTTTGCATAGGAATTAGCTTCATATCCATTGAAAGCGCCGTGTCACCTGCAATATAAATATTCTTATGCTCACTTTCTATAACAAAGCCCCCGGGTTGTCCTCCATAGGAACCATCTGGAAAGGAACTGGTATGTATTGCATTCACATATTTCAGTTTTCCAAATTCAAAATCCCAGCTTCCACCATGATTCATTGGGTGGACTTCAAATCCTTGTTCTTCGTAATGATTGGCGATCTCGAAATTGCTAACAATAACAGCTCCTGTGTTTTTAGCAATAGCTTCAGCATCTAAAATGTGGTCTTGATGTGCATGTGTTAGCAAAATATAATCGGCATACAGATCATTAATGTTGATTTTATCTTTAGCAAGCTTATTTCCGGTAATAAATGGATCAACCAGGAGATTGATATCTCCTATTTTAATTCCGAAACAATTTTGTCCATAAAAGGTTATGATCATAATACTATTTTTGAATTTCAATAAAAATAAACAACAGCTATGGATTAAGTTGTATTGCTTTGTTTTTTTTTAACAAACTCCAGTTAAATAAGCAAGCCTAAACCAAATAATGCCGAAACAGCAAAGGTGCTTAGGGCTAAAATCTTTAATTCTGGATCCAGTAGTTGTGGTTCTTTATTCTGAACCACTCTTTTTAAATGAAGTATAAGTAGGATAAATGCGATTATGTAAATAAGATCATTAAGCTCATCTGCGGTGAACACACTATAGAGTATAAGAAAAAAAATGGCGCCAATTATCAATACATAATGATAATTCTTAGCCTTTTTCTCCCCCATTTTAACAGCTAGAGTTATCTTTCCTGAAATTTCATCAGGAATTCTGTCTCTCATATTATTCAAATTTAATACACCCGCGCTTAACATTCCAATAGCTGTGGCAGGCAATATTGCCAGCCAATAGATCTCTCGAGCATATAAAAAATAGGTCCCCAACACGGCAATCAATCCGAAGAAAAGAAACACAAATACATCACCTAATCCTCGATAGCCATAAGCATTCTCTCCAATTGTATATTTTATTGCCGCTACAATGGCACCAACACCTAGAAGGAAGAAAATTATAGCATACACAAAATGATCATGCCCAAATGCAGCATAGATCAATAATATAGCCATGAACAAAGTAAGAATTGCCGCAGCCATTATCCCTTGCTTCATTTCTTTAAGAGAGATCAAGCCACTTTGAATTGCTCTGGCAGGCCCTACCCTATCTGCATTGTCTATCCCTTTTTTACCATCTCCATAATCGTTCGCGAAATTAGATAATATCTGAAGACCTAATGTGGTTCCCATAGCAAGACTAAAGATCACTATACTAAAATATCCTTGTTGTACGGCAATTGTGGTTCCTACAATTATTCCACTAATAGATAAAGGAAGGGTACGAAGCCTTGCTGCATTGATCCAGTTTTTAAATAAGCTCATTTTAGTTCATTATTTTCACCACCAATTCTTTAAGCAGATCTCCGGGAGGAACACCAGATGCTCCTACCCCTTTACTCTTTACATCGGTTTCCCTTAAATAAGTAATTATAGAACTCACTTTTCGCATTGGGTAGTTTCTTGCAGCAGTAACATAATCTGCCACAAAGTAGGGATTTATTTTTAAGGTCTTTGCCACATTGGCCTTGGACTTATCTGCCAGTCCGTGATATTGCAGAATTTGAGAAAAATATCCAAAAAGCAAGGACACTGTAACTACTATTGGATTGTCCTTAGTATTTTGTGAAAAGTAATTTATTATACGGTGCACTTTTAAACTATCGCGAATACCTAAAGCTTTTCTTAACTCAAAATTATTGAAATCTTTACTGATCCCGATATTCTCTTCTATAAGTTCTGGAGAGATCGTAGTTCCCTTGGGCGCAATAAGCTGTAATTTCTGAAGCTCATTATCAATTTTACTTAGATCTGTTCCAAGAAATTCTACTAACATTTGGGCAGCTTTTGGAGAAATTGCATATCCGTTAGATTTTAATGTTTTCTGGATCCAATCTGCTACCTGATTTTCGTATAAACGTTTACTCTCGAAGATCACACCACTTTTTGCTACAGCCTTATATAGTTTTTTTCTTTTATCAATCTTTTTATACTTATAGCAAACCACCAAGGTGGTTGTTGGTTGAGGGTTTTCTGCATAAGCCTCAAGCTTTTCTATGGTCCTGGACAGATCCTGGGCCTCTTTAACCACTATAACTTGCCGCTCTGCCATCATAGGATAGCGCTTGGCATTGCTAATTATTTCTTCCACGCTGGCATCACGGCCATACATCACCATTTGGTTAAAGCTCTTCTCCTCCTCAGGCATGAGATGATCCTCAATATAATTCGCGATCTTGTCTATATAATAAGGTTCTTCTCCCATTAAGAAATAGATAGGTTTAACCTGTCCATTTTTAATAGCAGTAACTATTTGAATTGCTTCTTCCATAGAATTTAGTGCAGTAAAACTAATTTAATTGAAAACATTCTGATATTATTATATTATAGATCCAAATTCACTATTAATAAACATTTGTGCTTCCATATTAATTAGACAAAATTCCTGCTGTAACTTTATAATTTTGTTAATTTGAACTAATGCAAAAACTGAATTTTCCGCAATATACATTTCGCTTCAAAAATAGCGAAAATAAAATAGCCGCTTTCGATGAGATCAGGAAAAAGTTTATACTTCTTACTCCGGAGGAATGGGTGAGATTACACACCGTTCAATATTTAATTTCAGAAAAGAACTATCCAAAAAGTCTTATCAATGTTGAAAAACAATTGAGACTAGGGAAAAGGATTAAGAGATATGATATAGTGGTATACAAACCTTCGGGAGAGATCCATATAATTATAGAATGTAAGGCACCTTCAGTTAAGATCACACAAGATACCTTCGATCAAATAGCTCGTTATAACATGAGCCTAAAAGCCAATTTCTTAATGGTCACTAACGGATTGGAACATTTTTACTGCTTGTTGGATTATGAATTGGAACAATTCACATTTTTACCTGCACTGCCAAGTTATACAGAGTGATCTTATAAAATTTTACTGAAATTGAGAGTTAAAAATTATTCGGATTACTTTTGCAACGGATACTTTTAAAATAAACCAGCATCTAGAATGAAGCAAAGCATTGCAGTAGTTATATTAAATTGGAACGGAACCGAACTTCTAAAACAGTTCCTCCCTTCTGTGGTTCAATTTTCTAGTGAAGCTACCGCATATGTTGCAGATAATGCTTCTACAGATGCTTCTGTAGATTATGTAAAAACCAATTTCCCTTCAGTTAAAATTATACAGAATATTACAAATGGTGGTTACGCAAAAGGTTATAACGATGCGCTCGCTCATCTGTCTGAAGATATTTTTATTCTGCTGAATAGTGATGTGTTAGTTACTCCTAATTGGCTTCAACCCATTGCCAATATTTTTGAAGAAAATCAAATGGTTGCTGCAGTACAGCCTAAAATATTAGATCATAAAAAACCGGAATATTTCGAATATGCTGGGGCTGCTGGCGGGTTCATAGATAAATTCGCATATCCCTTTTGCCGCGGGAGAATTTTCGATAATCTGGAAAAAGATCATGGACAGTATGACGATGAAATTGAAATTTTCTGGGCAAGTGGTGCGTGTTTAGCTGTAAGAAGAGAAATTTATAATAAAGTAGGAAAGCTGGATGAAGATTATTTCTCGCATCAGGAAGAGATAGATCTTTGTTGGCGATTACATAACTATGGTTATAAAGTGTTTTATACCCCAAGATCTGTGGTATATCATGTTGGCGGTGCAACCTTAGCTAATATAAATCCTAAAAAAACCTATTATAACTTCAGAAACAGCTTATTTAATATCATAAAAAATGTTCCTTCCAATCACCTTTTTGTGGTGCTATTTATACGAATGATACTAGATGGAATTGCAGCTTTAAAATTTTTAATTGAGTTAAAATTTAAACACTTTTCGGCTGTTTTTAAAGCACATATAAGCTTTTATGCACATTTGAATATAATATTAAAAAAGCGAAAAAAACTTCCGAAGAAAGAGAACTATTACTCAAAAATTTCCGTTGTTTGCCGAAATTATGGATTGGGTCAAAAAAAATTCTCCGATTTATAATGTTTCAAGGCAAAAACTAGTATATGGGCACTAATTTTGATAGCTTTGGAAAAATCTAACAATTAAAATTTTACAACAAATTATGAAGAAAATCATGTTACTTACGGCTACAGCTGCTTTATTACTTTCTTCTTGTGTGTCACAGAAGAAATATGCTGAGCTTGAAACCCTACAAAAACAAACAAGTGATCAATTAAACACTGCGACAGTTAAATTGAATTCTTGTTTAGACGAAAAAGACAGATTAGGAGATCAAATTAAAACCCTTAATAATCAGAATTCTGCATTATTAAACAATGTTGGAAACTTGGCAACCCTTTCTACTAAGGAAGCATCTAACCTTGAGAAATCTTTAGAGAGCATCAAAGAAAAGGACATGAAGATCCAACGTATGCAAGATGCAATTACTAAGAAAGATTCTGTTACCCTTGCTTTAGTTACCAGTTTAAAAGGAGTTCTTGGAAACATGAGCGACGAAGACATTAGTATTAATGTTGAAAAAGGAGTTGTTTACGTATCTATCTCAGATAAATTATTATTTGAAAGCGGTAAATACAACATAACATCTCGTGCTAAAGAAGTATTAGGTAAAGTTGCAATGGTTGTTAAAAACAAGCCAGAGATCGAATTTATGGTTGAAGGTCACACAGATGATCAAGCTATGAAAGGTGCAGTTATTGAAGATAACTGGGATCTAAGTGTTAAACGTGCAACTTCTGTAGTAAGAGTACTTCAAAATGAATTTGGTGTACCACCAGAAAGAATGACTGCAGCTGGAAGAAGTTACTATATTCCAGTAGCATCTAACGCATCTGCTGAAGGTCGTGCTAAGAACAGACGTACAAGAATCGTGATCTTACCTAAATTAGATCAGTTCTATAATCTTATTGAGCAAGGAATGAAAGAAGCTAAATAAGCTGAATCTTCTTTAAGAATAGTAAAGCCTCGCAATTGCGAGGCTTTTTTTATTCGATAATTTAGAGTGTTTTAATAAAAAGCTTACATAAGCTCTATATTTCCCTTTCCATCTCTAATAACTTCTGGCTCATTACCTGTAAGATCTACTACCGTAGACGCAATATTATCTCCATAACCACCGTCTATCACAATATCTACCAGCTTATCCCATTTTTCATGTATCAACTCCGGATCTGTGGTATATTCTATAACCTCATCTTCATCTTTTATAGAAGTAGAAACAATTGGATTCCCTAGCTCTTTTACAATTGCTCGACAAATATTATTATCTGGAACCCTTATTCCCACTGTTTTCTTTTTCTTAAAAACGTTTGGTAGGTTATTGTTCCCGGGAAGAATAAAGGTAAATGGACCAGGTAAATTTCTTTTTAATAATTTAAAAGTAGGCGAATCTATTTGCTTTACATAATCTGAAAGATTACTAAGGTCTTCACAAATAAATGAAAAATTAGCTTTCTCTAATTTCACTTGTTTTATCTGCGCAATTCGCTCTAAAGCACTTGTATTTGTAATATCGCAACCAAGTCCGTAAACGGTATCTGTTGGGTAAATAATCAGACCTCCTTTTCTCAATACATCAACTACTTTCTTGATGTCTTTTGGATTAGGGTTTTCATCATAAATTCGAATTAGATCGGCCATGGTATGTTAATTTTGAAATGAAAATTTACAAATTTATTCAAGTATATCATCTAATTTATAACCTCATTTTTGAAAAATTAAAAAAAATGAACTTATAAACTTTCCTAAGAAAAAACATTTAAGCTTTATTGAGAAGTAGCATAAAATTTTATTTTATATGAGTCACTTCACTTTCAAGTTTTAAAACCTTATCTCCATCCTTCTGCTCTATAAATAAAGCTTTATTCCCTATTTCTCCATTTCGGGTAATTTCAGATCCTTTAATTGTTTTGGTAACGCTAATAGTAAAAGTTTCGATCACTTTTCCCCTAGCTTCCCCAGAGCCCCATTGCCATTTGACTTCACTTCCTTTCCGAATCATATCTTTTAAAAATAATTAAAATTATATCAACTTCAAGTTTAAGATAGTAATTTCAACTTTGCAAAGCGTAAAAGTAATTTCTTAACTCCACCATTTTCAAAGTGGATCTCCGCTTTTTTATCTTGTCCTATACCGTCAATATTCAACACTTTCCCTTTTCCAAATCTAATATGCTCTACTTCATTGCCAGCTTCCAATTTCACCGTGTCTTTTATTGAGGCTGTAGGATAATCTGTTGTTGTAGGTCTTAATTTTCTCAACTTCCTAAGCTGCTCCTCATTTGGTTTATGAGCTGGTGGAGGGGTTCCAGATTTTGGTTTTGTTTGCCTAAATTTACTTTTATCTACATCCCCAAAAATATCAAGATCTATTAATGGCTTGTATTTATAGTCATCTTGCGGAATCATAAATTGCATATACTCACTATCAATCTCTTCTATAAATCTGCTAGGTTCAGCATCTACCAATTTCCCCCATCTATAACGAGATTGTGTATAAGTTAAATAGGCTTGTTTTTCTGCTCTGGTTATAGCTACATAAAAAAGCCTACGCTCTTCTTCTAATTCAGATCGGGTATTCATACTCATGGCTGAAGGAAATAGATCTTCTTCCATTCCTACTATATAAACAAATGGAAATTCCAATCCTTTCGCCAAGTGAATGGTCATTAGTGCCACATGGTCATCCCCTGTTTCCTTGTCCATATCTGTTGCTAAGGCTACATCTTCAAGGAATTCGGCTAAAGAACCGCTAGCATCTGCCAAATCCTCTTGACCTTCTACAAAGTCTCGTATCCCGTTTAGTAACTCTTCAATATTTTCAATTTTAGCTATACCCTCCGGTGTACCATCTTTTTTTAATTCCTGAACCAATCCAGTTTTCTTCGCAACGGTATCTGCAACCACAAAAGCATCGGCATTCTCGCTAAGAATTTTAAAGCTTTTAATCATATTCACAAAATTCGCTAGCTTATTTCGAGTTCCAGAATTGATCTTGAGATCTTCCATCTGATCCAGATTTTCGATCACCTCAAAGATCGATCTTCCGTATTGATTAGCCGCAATTGTCAACTTATCTATTGTGGTAGAGCCAATCCCTCTTGCCGGAAAATTAATGATACGCTTTAACGCTTCTTCGTCATTTGGATTTATTAGCAGTCTTAAATAAGAAAGTACATCCTTGATCTCTTTTCTCTGATAAAAGGAAAGACCACCATAGATCCTATACGGAATCTCCCTTTTTCGCAAAGCGTCTTCCATCGCTCTACTCTGGGCGTTTGTTCTGTACAAAATAGCAAAATCGCCATTGTTCATTTGCTTTTGCATCTTGTTCTCAAAAATAGAACTGGCCACATATCGCCCTTCGTCCCCATCTGTAAGTAGCCTGTTTACAATGATTTTGGGTCCATCATCATTTGCTGTCCAAACTACTTTTTCAAGTTTCGTCTTATTTTTATCTATTATAGAGTTAGCAGCATTTACAATATTCTTTGTAGAGCGGTAATTTTGCTCTAATCTATACATTTGCACGTTCTCATAATCCTTCTGAAAATTCAGAATGTTATTGATGTTAGCACCTCTAAATGCATAGATACTCTGTGCATCATCTCCTACCACGCATATATTCTGAAATTTATCTGAAAGCGCCTTTACAATAAGATATTGTGAGTGGTTGGTATCTTGATACTCATCTACCAAAATATACCTAAATCTATTTTGGTATTTCTGAAGCACTTCCGGAAACCTGTTCAAGAGTTCGTTTGTTTTTAAAAGAAGATCATCAAAATCCATTGCTCCAGCCTTGAAACAACGCTCTACATAATTTTTATAGATATCACCTAATCTTGGCTTTTTAGCCATTGCATCTGCTTCCCGTAATTCAGGATTCTGAAAATAGGCTTTCACAGTGATCAAGCTATTCTTATAAGAAGAGATTCTAGAGTAAACTTGTTTGTATTTATAGATGTCTTTATCCAAGCCCATCTCTTTTATGATTGCCGAAATTAAACGTTGAGAATCTTGGGTATCATAAATGGTAAAATTGGAAGGGTATCCTAATTTATCTGCTTCAAAACGAAGCATTTTAGCAAAAATGGAGTGAAAGGTTCCCATCCATAAATTCTTAGCTTCGCTACTTCCCACGATCTGTGAGATTCGCTTCTTCATTTCCTTGGCTGCCTTATTGGTAAAGGTTAACGAAAGTATATTAAAAGGATCTACCCCCTTACTCATTAAGTAAGCGATCCTGTAAGTAAGCACTCTTGTTTTTCCGGATCCGGCACCCGCTATCACTATCATTGCCCCGTCCTTCTGAAGTACAGGCGCCCTTTGGGCATCGTTTAATTCCGCTAAATAAGATTCCAAATTTCCCTTTTCTTTTAAGCTGTGAATTTAACCATTTAAGATGTACTTTAAAACTCCTTTAGACCTAACTTTTAAACAAAGCTGATTGAAATTATGACAAGGCTATTATTTTAAATATATTTAGCTTTCCAATAAATCGTCTTATCAATCTACTAATTAAACCATAAATGATAAAAAACAGCCTCCTTATATTAGGTTTAATTTGCATGTCGCAAATTTTTGCACAAGAACCAGTAGCAGGAAATGTAATAAAGGATTTTGGTAGGACTTATAAGGTGGAAGACCCCGATTTCAAAACAGATACCACCCAAATATTTAAAGCGGTATTTGATATAGCAAAAACTTCTGAAGATCCTTCAAAACCAAATCCGTTATTGGAGACAGCTGCCCGTTTTTTAAATATGCATCAAATGGCCGGCGTTCCGTCAAAAAATATAATAGTTGCTTTAGTAATTCATGGAAGTGCCTCTCAAGATATTTTAAATGATCAAGTTTATTCAGAAAGAGTTTCCGTAGCAACTAATCCAAATACGCTACTTCTTACTGAATTAGCAAATCATGGCGTTGAAATAATATTGTGCGGGCAAACTGCCGCACATAGAAAGATCACTATAAATGAAGCGCATCCTAATACAAAAATAGCATTATCTGCAATGACCGCTTTGGTCCAACTACAAAATCAAGGATATCAATTAATAAATTTTTAATCTGAAATAACTAAATTATGAAATATACCCTAATTACCATGATCCTTTTGCTCTCTTATGGAGCACAAGCACAAATGGATGCCGATCTTGAAAAGCAAATAGCTAATATTGAAGCTCAAGTTATAGAATGGCGCCGTGATTTTCATGAACATCCCGAGCTATCTAATAGAGAATTTAAAACTGCTGAAAAAATTGCAGCGCATTTAAAAAGCCTAGGATTGGAAGTTCAAACAGGAGTTGCAAAAACTGGAGTTGTGGGAGTTTTGAAAGGAGATAATCCAGGAAAAGTAGTTGCCTTAAGAGCAGATATCGATGCTTTGCCGGTAACCGAACGGAATGACCTCCCTTTTAAGTCTACAGTTAAAACAGATTTTTTAGGAACTAATACTGGCGTTATGCATGCTTGTGGTCATGACACCCACACGGCAATTTTAATGGGAGTAGCAGAAGTCCTTTCAAAGAATAAAGATAAAATTAATGGAACAGTAAAGTTCATTTTTCAGCCTGCAGAAGAAGGACCACCTCCAGGTGAAAAAGGTGGCGCTTCTGTAATGATTGAGGAAGGTGTTTTAAGGAACCCTGATGTAGATGCTATTTTTGGACTGCATATAAATTCTGGAACACCAGTGGGAACAATTAGATACAAACCGGAAGGAACCATGGCAGCTGTTGAAAGATTTGTGATTAACGTTAAAGGAAAGCAAACTCACGGTTCTGCACCTTGGAGTGGGGTAGATCCAATTTTAATTTCAGCAAAGATCATAGATGGATTACAAACAATTATAAGTCGAGATTCTAAATTGGTAGATGGTGCGGCGGTAATAACGGTTGGAAAAATCACCAGTGGTGTGCGTTTCAATATTATTCCAGAAACCGCAGAATTAATTGGAACAATTAGAACTTTAGATGCAGATATGAAAGCCGTGATCCTAAAAAGAATGGGGGAAATGGTTCCTGCGATAGCAAAAGCTTATGGAGGAGATGCTACCATAGAATTTCAGAACAATACTGCAATTACCTATAACGATCCTGCTTTAACCAATCAAATGTTACCTACGCTACAAAATATTGCAGGAGCAGATCATGTTGAACTTGTAAAGGCAACAACCGGAGGAGAAGATTTTTCATTTTTCCAAGAAGTAGTTCCAGGATTTTACTTTTTTCTAGGTGGACAACCTTTAGGTACTACAGATGCTGCGCCGCATCACACTCCAGACTTTTATATTGATGAAAGTGGAATGTTGCTAGGTGTAAAAGTAATGTCGCAATTAGCTTTAGATTATTTGAATAAATAAAATGAGTGATATTTTAAATATACTTACTGTTATCCCTTGGTGGGGATGGGTGCTACTTTTTTTAGCAATTGTTGCTATAAAGGATATATTTTTCAGCAAAGACCATATTATAAAACATAATTTTCCGGTTGTTGGTCATTTACGCTATTTTTTGGAAAGCATTGGTCCCGAGCTTCGGCAATATATTGTAGCAAGTGATCGAGAAGAACTCCCTTTTAATAGAAATGAAAGAGGATGGATCTATGCTTCCGCAAAGAATGAGAATAATTATGAAGGCTTTGGTACCGATGAAGATATTTATAGAACCAATTATATTTTTATTAATAATTCCATGTTGGCATACCGATTGGATAAATCCCATCCAAACTTTGAACATCCTTACTTTATAGCCTGTGCAAAGATTATGGGTTCCTTTAATAAAAGACGTAGACCGTACAGGTCTGCTTCAATCATCAATGTTTCGGCAATGAGTTTTGGATCCTTATCTGCAAAAGCTGTAGAATCTTTAAATGAGGGTTGTAAAATTGCAAATGCTTACCATAACACGGGAGAAGGGGGATTATCTCCTTACCATAAAAAAGGAGCCGATGTGGTTTTCCATTTTGGTACTGGATATTTTGGAGTTCGTTCTGATGAAGGTGGTTTTTCTATGGGAAAAATGATAAAACTCGTTCAGGACAATCCCCAAATTAGAGCTATAGAAGTAAAATTATCTCAAGGAGCTAAACCCGGAAAAGGTGGTGTACTTCCAGCGTCTAAGATCACTAAGGAAATTGCAGAAATCAGGCACGTGCCTTTAGGAAAAGATATTTTATCTCCACCTACACATTCTGCATTTAGCAATGTTCCCGAAATGGTAGATTTTATTGAAGAAATTGCAGCGGCTACAGGATTGCCTGTTGGTATCAAATCTGCAGTTGGTCAATTAAAGCAATGGAAAGAACTAGCAACAATCATGAAGGAAACCAATCGCGGACCAGATTTTATTACGATTGATGGTGGTGAAGGTGGAACTGGTGCAGCGCCTCCTAGTTTTGCAGATCACGTATCTCTTCCTTTTATAAATGCGTTTACAGATGTTTACAATGTATTCCGCGAGAAAGGAATTACGGAAAGAATAGTTTTTATCGCCAGTGGAAAGTTAGGCTTTCCGGCAAAAGCCGTAATGGCCTTTGCTATGGGAGCAGACAGTATAAATGTTGCAAGAGAAGCAATGATAAGCATAGGTTGCATCCAAGCACAATCTTGCCATAATAACACTTGTCCAACTGGAATAACTACTCACAATAAGTGGCTGCAAGCGGGTATAAATGTTGAAGATAAAGCAAATCGAGTAAACTCTTATTTCACCAAATTTAAAAAAGAACTTTTAGAGATAACCCATGCCTGTGGCTATGAACATCCCTCTCAATTCACAATGGATGATGTTGATATTAATTTGAGCGATAAGAACATTACTAAAACTTTAGCAGCTACTTTTGGTTATAATAAAGCAAAAGTTCCTTTTACTTCTGTTCAAGAACATATGGATTGTCCCTATTTAGGCGGCAATTTTTCTGAAAGAAAAGATAAAAAAGTAAAGACTAAGGAAGCTGAAACTGAAGAAACTTCTGTACATAATAACAATTAACAATGACCGATATTAATCTATTACAATTATTATTCAATATACTTCCCGCTGTTATAGTTGGGCTTATCTCTTTCTATTTCTTCCAGATGCATACCACCAATGAAGAAAAAAGAAGATTATTCTCATTAAGACAAGAAAATCAAAAAATTGCGCTTCCTATAAAACTTCAGGCCTTCGAGCGAATGGCTTTGTTTCTGGAGCGTATCTCCATTGGAAAATTGCTACTAAGGGTAAAACCTAAAAACAATGACCTAGAGGGATATGAGAATTTACTGGTGCAAACCATAGATCAAGAATTCGATCATAATTTAGCGCAACAGATCTATTTAACTTCCGAATGTTGGAATGTGATAAAGACCTCCAAAAATGCGACAATAGGCATTATTAGAAGGACGGCAAAGCAGGAAGGAGTAACCAATGCAGATGAATTAAGACAGCAAATACTTAATGCGCTTATGGATCAGACCGCTCCAACTGAAGCTGCTTTAGAATACATTAAAAAGGAAGTTAGAAACACGATCTAATTATAAGATCTTTTTAAAGGAAAGATTAGATTCATTTTTTTTCTGAATACCACGCTCCATTGCATAATCAAAGCCTTGTTGCCACCAAGAGGTCATAGCTTTTTTGTTGAAGACCAATGAATTTTCGGTTAATTGAACAGGCGTATAATAGGTGTTAAGTTTTACATCCTTGTTCATGGCAGCTAACTTTCCTTCAACTACATCATGATATTCTACTTGATCTAGGAGAAATCCAAATAAGTTAATCATTAATGAAAAAGGGTTCTTCCCAAGCACCTTATTATATTCCATATTTTCAGCCTCTAGAATAATTGCGTCCACCTCGGTAGCTCCACGCTTGATAGCTTCTCTAATAGGCACTACGCAACCCAAACCACCATCGGCATACTCATAGCCGTTTTTGGTGGCAAGACTCATAAAAGGGATGTAATTACAGCTTATCCAGATCCAGTCGCAAAAATCATCGTAAGAAAATTCATTTATAGATTTATATTCAACTCTGTTCTTTGAGAGATTAGATACTGTTACTACAACATCCTTAGCTCTACTTTTTACCGAATTAAAATTTTCTTCAGAAAAATGTTTTTTGATATGTTTTCTTAAATTCTTGCTCTCGCCAAAAGTTCGTTTCTTCTTCGCGAATTGCAAAAACATATTAAAATAGTTGATGGTAACATATTCTCTACCATCTTTCTTTTTTACCACAAAGGGATTGATACTAAAAATCTTTCGTTGGTTTACGTTTGTGTAGATATCGTAGACCTTCTTTATATTCCCATCTGCAAGATGCGGAATTAACAAACTACCCGTGGAAGTTCCAAGGAAAAGATCATATTTTTTTCCTTCTTCTTCCATTAAATATTGGGCGACGCCACCAGCAAATGCCCCTTTACTTCCACCTCCAGAAATTACCAATGCTCGCATTAAGGTTCAATTTGATTCAATTCTTCATTTTTATATTTTGCAAAACTAAATCCGCTTTCCCACCATCTTTCCATCTTTACCTTATCAAAAATAAGAGAATTTGTGGTTAACACTGTAGGAGTGTAATAGAAATTTATAATAACATCTTTATTAGTTGCTTCAAATTTACCTATTCTTATATTCTGCCTTTCAATTCTATCCAGCATAAACCTGAACAAATTAGTGATTAGAGAAAATACATTTTTAGATGGCAATCTATTAAAATATGTAACTTCGGTTTGAAGGATGATCGCATCAATTTCTGTAGCTCCTCTTTTAATTGCTTCTTCTATAGGCACCATAGATCCGAAACCCCCATCGGCATACTCACAACCATTCTTTTGCACCAAACTCATAAAAGGAACATAATTACAGGATATCCAGATCCATTCACAAAAATCCTCATAAGAGTAATCGTGTATGGATTTGTATTCCACTTCATTCAAAGAAATATTTGAAACCGTAACCAATATATCTTTTTTACTCGCTTTTAACTCTTCAAATTCCTCTTCTGTAACTGTATTTAGGATGAGTTTTTTGAGGTTTTCGCTTTCACCAAATGTCTTTTTTCCTTTTAAAAAATTCCAAAGTACACTAAAATGGTTGATACTAATGTTATCCTGACCGTGCTTTCTCTTAATTAAAAAAGGTGTGTTGCTAAAGATGCTGTTTTGATCTACAGAGGTGTAAACCTTTTTGATCTTTTGGGTTTTATTTAAAGCTAAATGAGAGATCAATAAGCTCCCGGTAGAAGTTCCCAGATAGAGATCGTATTGGTTCCCCATTTTTTCAATTAAATATTGAGCCACGCCACCTGCAAAAGCACCTTTACTACCGCCTCCAGAAATTACTAATGCTCGCATTAATTTTCTAACTTTTTAGTTAAAAACTCTTTATCTGTAGAGTTCAGTGTATCATGTAATTCGGCATATTGCAATCTATATTCTTCTTTTAGCAACAGCTGGTCCAGCAAACTTGTACAATAATTCTTAAACCTATAATTAGGATGTTGGGCACAACTTAATAGATCTTTCAAATTATCACTAGTAAACGCATTCAATTGATAGAGATACCCTAATGCATTCTGTCTAAGACCAGATGGCAGATATTTACTAGTGCTTTGAGAAAGTTCATTAAAATATGCTTTACTAAGCTCTGGATCTACCTCTGGAGAAACCAAATTGATGATTAACCAAAGTAATCGCACATTTTTATTTTGAAAACCTTGAACATCCTTTGTTTGTTCTAGTAGATATGCCGTTTCCTCGGGAAACTGAAGCCAAGCCTTTAATAAGGCATTTTCTATGGTTATATAAGATTCATCTTTTAAAAGACTGAAAAAATCAGATTTTAATTCCAAAGGAATTTTATCTATGCTAACTGCAATAGCCTGCCTTAGCATAATATTATTTGAAGCAAATGCCTTTTTATACAGATCAATGGCTGCTGGAGAATTCTCCCCAGAGATCTGGAAAATGGCCTCCTGACCTACATATTCATTTATTGGTTTGGTTAAAGCTTTTGACAATAGCTCTTTCTTAATAGAGAAAGGTGTTTCACGCAATGCAGCTACACCCATATAATCCTTTATAAAAGCAGATCTTTGTAAAGATTCTAAAGCTTCTGAACCCTGAAAAGCACTTTGATGTAACCAATCTTGGACCCATGAATCCACAGATCTTTTTGAAGCTTTTTCAACTTCTTCAATAAAATTTTCTGTGGTCACGATAGAGTATGCATTATTGTTAAGGTAATTTTTTATGGCAGTATCAAAATTTTCTTTTCCAACAAGTTCCTTCAGCATATGCAAAGCCCAAGCTCCTTTCTGATAAAAAGTAAGCGAACTTGCCTTTGGATTTAATAAGGATTCTCCTTTACCAGAATCACTAAGTTCTTTTAATTGTTCTGCAGACTGAAATAGTTTCCAATAATAATAGTCTTCACCGAAAACCTCTTTTTCCGCAAGCCATGCATAATAAGTTGCAAAACCTTCATGAAGCCAGTGATTTTGGCTATTTTTTTCTGTAACCATATTTCCAAACCACTGATGTGCCAATTCATGAGCGTTTACAAAAACATAATTTTCATCGTTAAATGCAGTAGAATCTATAATAAAGGTATTGGAAAAAATGGTAGTTCCAGTATTTTCCATCCCCGAGAATATAAAATCTTGAACTGGTATTTGCTTATAGTTTTGCCAAGGATATGCCACTCCAATTTCTTTTTCTAAGAAATCAAATATTTTCTGAGAATGCCTGTAAGTAGGTTCAAATTTTAAAGAATCTTTAGATTGAAAATAAAGAGAAAGTGACACTTTAGTAGCAGATTCTAAGCTGCGATAGGAATAATCACCTGCAGCAATTGCCATTAAATAACTACTCATTGGATGATCCATTTTGTACTTCCACTGGGTTATGCTATCGTTTAAAGAAACCTTTTCTTGAAGAATTCCATTAGCAACCACTTCATAACCATTTTCAAAATTAACCCTTAGGTTTATTAAAAGCTTTTCGGTTAAGTCATCTAGGCTAGGAATCCAATTGGAATTATCCCTGCCTTGACCTTGAGTCCAAACTTGCTTTGTAACTTCCAATTCCTTTGGTGCATCCCAATTAATAAAATACATCGCCCTTGTTGGTTTAGCTTTATAGGATAAAGAAACCTCGTAATTAGTGCCTTTTTTGAATTTGTTCTTAATCCAAATTCGGGTTCCATCATTGCTATATTTGGCTTTTATATTATTTACCAGAACTTCAGAAAATTCCATCTTTTTAGCATCTATGAACAATGAATCTATAGAATTTAGGATTTGTACCTTAAAAAGGGTGTTTCCAGATACAGATTCTGCTCTTGGAAAGATGCTAACTTCCGCATCTAACTGAAGAAAATCTACATTAAGTTTCTGGCTTAAATCGGGGTTTTCTTGCGCTACAGCAATGCTAGTAAAAGCTATAACAAAAAGTAATAAAAACTGTTTCATTAAAGGGGACATCAATAAAGCAGCAAATTACAAAATACATCTTTTAAATTAGATATCTTTCTTTAATAATACACCTTAACCGCCATTACCTAGGTGATTCATAAATAAATACCCTCAATTATTCCAATCTAAAATAAAACAGGCTGCAGCTAAAAAAGGAATTTAATATCTTCGTTTCATGAATCCCAATTTGCTGCAAACTCCCATAGATTATTTAAAAGGTGTAGGTCCTAGTAGAGCAGAGCTTCTTAGAAAGGAGTTAGGCATTCATACCTACCAAGATCTAATCAATTTTTTTCCGAATAGATATTTAGATAAGACAAACTATTACAAAATAAATCAGCTTCAACAAAACTCTGCAGAAGTACAAATTGTCGGGAAAATCGTGAATATTAGAACGGTGGAACAACAAAGAGGCAAGAGAATGGTGGCCGAATTTGTGGATGAAACCGGAAAAATGGAGTTAGTATGGTTTCGAGGTCATAAATGGATAAGAGAAAATCTAAAGATCAATACTCCTTATGTGATCTTCGGAAAAACAAATTGGTTCAACGGGCTTTTTAGCATGCCTCATCCAGAGATGGAATTATTAGAAGAGCATGAAAAAAGTTTACGAACGGCGATGCAACCGGTTTATCCATCTTCAGAAAAACTAGTCAACAAAGGAATTTCAAATAGGGTGATCAATAATTTAATGCAGCAATTATTTATTGAAACCAAAGGAAGATTTTATGATACCCTTCCAAAAAATATTCATGAAGCTCTCAAATTAATTTCAAGATCTGAGGCACTTTTCAATGTGCATTTTCCTACCAGTCAAGAGCTACTTTCCAAGGCACAATTTCGATTGAAATTTGAAGAATTATTTTACATTCAATTGCAGCTTTTGGTGAAAAATATGATCCATAAAAAAAGGATCAAGGGATTTGTTTTTGAAACCATTGGAGCCAATTTCGAGGATTTTTATAATGAGCATTTACCCTTCGAATTAACCGGCGCACAAAAGAAAGTGATCAAGGAAATTAGAAGCGATCTAGGGAGTGGCGCACAGATGAATCGGCTTTTGCAGGGAGATGTAGGTTCAGGAAAGACCATTGTAGCTTTAATGTCAATGTTAATAGCACTTGACAACGGATTTCAGGCTTGTTTAATGGCTCCTACTGAAATTTTGTCAGTACAACACTTTCAGGGATTAATAGATTTATGTAAAGAACTGAATACCAGTATAGAAATACTTACTGGTTCAACTAAAGCTTCAAAAAGAAGAGAAATTCACGAAAAGCTAGAAAATGGAGAACTAGACATCCTAATTGGTACTCATGCCCTCTTAGAAGACAAGGTGAAATTTAAAAATTTAGGGCTTGCTATTATAGATGAGCAACATCGTTTTGGTGTGGAACAGCGTTCAAAATTATGGCAAAAAAATAGTTTACCTCCGCACATTTTGGTGATGACGGCCACCCCTATTCCGAGAACTTTGGCAATGAGTTTATATGGAGATTTAGACGTCTCTGTAATAGACGAATTACCCCCAGGAAGAAGACCTATAAAAACGGTTCATAGATACGATAGTAATCGACTTAAAGTCTTCAGATTTATTCGAGATGAAATTGAAAAAGGAAGGCAAATTTATATTGTTTATCCATTGATTCAGGAATCAGAAAAAATGGATTACAAGGATTTGATGGATGGATATGAAAGTATTGCCAGAGAATTTCCAATGCCAAAATATCAGATCTCCATCGTTCATGGACAGATGAAACCGGCAGACAAGAATTATGAAATGGAGCGTTTTGTAAATGGAGATACGCAAATCATGGTGGCCACAACAGTTATTGAAGTTGGAGTAAATGTTCCAAATGCAAGTGTAATGATCATAGAAAGCGCAGAACGATTTGGACTTTCTCAGCTACACCAGTTACGAGGAAGAGTTGGCAGAGGCGCAGAACAAAGTTATTGCATCCTTATGTCTGGCCATAAACTCTCCGAAGATGGAAAGACCAGATTGCAAACCATGGTGAGCACCAATGATGGTTTTGAGCTTGCTGAAGTAGATCTTAAACTACGAGGCCCAGGTAATCTTATGGGAACACAACAAAGTGGAATTCTTAATCTGAAGATCGCAGATATTGTAAAGGATAATCAGATCCTTAAATCTGCCAGAGCCTATGCGAAACAAATGCTTACAGAGGATCCAGACCTTCAGAAAGAGGAACATGCTATGGTTAAATATACTTATGCACAAGTCGCTAAACATAAAAACATCTGGAATTACATAAGCTAGTAAATTATTACAAAATTCACTCAAGCTTACCTATAGTGGATTTCCTGTATTTAATGTCAATTTTCCGAAATTAAGTGATTAGACTGCAGTGATTTAAGAAAAATTTAGGTGTTTCGTCGTTAATTCCGATATTCTCAACGAATAACTGATACTAAGGCATTTATGAGTAGAATTTTGCATTAAATTCATTCTTTTAATTATAAATAACCTACTACCATGAAAAAAATCTACTATTTGATATTCCTTGCTATAGGAGTATCTGGATGCAGTGTTGAGTCTATAGATTCCACTGAAAATTTATTAACTGCAGATGCTAAAATGAAACTTACCGAAGTTCAAAATTTTGTTGTTCCAACAGAAATTTGTGCAGGAGTTGAGTCAACTTTTTCTTTCGAAGCACCGGTTGGAACTAACTTACAGGTTCAACAGCTAATAGCAGGAGAATGGGTTCAAGTTTTCAAAATAAGCCAATCCACCTCAAATCCTCAAAACTTCAACCTATTATTTGAAGAGGCTGGTGATTATTCTTTGAGATACAAAATAGGTTCAGGAGGTTTCACAGAAACTTCTGTAACTGTTGTTAATTGTAATTCCTGTGAAGAAAGTTTTAGTTACACTTCAAATGGAGAACAAAGCTATACCTTCTATTACACACCAGCAGAAGATTTAGTAGATGCAACACTGGTTTTTACATTCGCACAATCTGTAGCGGTTAGTGGTTTAGACTCTTGGACTAGTAATGGCGTGACAAAGCAAAAGAATATGAACCTAAATGCTTGTCAGGAATATTCTTGGGCAGTCACTCTACAAAAAAACTGTAGCGGAGGCTCACAAAATAGTAATGTATGGACAGACTTTAAAGTGAATGATGTTTCTAAAAAGAACGAAAACACACCAAACCTTGTTCAAAATTGCGGATAATACAGCACTGAAAAATTTATAAAAAAGGGCCTTGGGGCCCTTTTTTCTTTAATATCGCTTTATAATATTGTATAAATCCACTGACATTTCCTGTATGAAAATTTACTAACAACTGACTGTCAGTTATTAAAACAAATTTTGTAACTTTAAATTTCTATCCCAAAATATGGCAACTGCCATATTGTTTTTTGTATCCCATAGTAACTTAGAAATATCAATTAGTTTTCTCCTCAAACAAAATAGTTCCTCCCATCATTGTTATTTTTTAAATTCTAATATTAAATTAAAATTATGAGAGCACAATCAAACTTTAAATGGATCGTAGGCCTAATGTTAATAAGTCTATGTTCAACTGTTTTTGGTCAAGATGTAACCGAAAACACCTTACAGGATCAACTTTATAAAGAATACAAAGCTAAAGGCATTGAGCAAAGTATAAAAATGTATCAAAAATTGGATACTGATAAAACTTATAATGGTTTCCAAGAACCATTGAATATGCTGGGATATAGATTAATGATGGAAGATAAGGATCTAGAAGCCGCAAAAAAGGTGTTTGAAGCCCAAATAGCTGAATACAGTGATCAAGCCAACCCATATGATTCTTATGCTGATGTTTTATTAGAAATGGGCAACAACGCTGAAGCCAAAAAAAATCTTCAGAAATCGGTTGCACTAGCCGAAAAAAGCAGCACAGATTTGGATCGACAGATCTTTGGAGCTTCAAAAGCAAAACTTGCCAAGCTAGACAATAAGCATAAAATGTTTGATTTTTTAGATGGCACAAGCAATATAGATATCACCAACTATGATGGTGATAAAGTGGCAAATCAAAACAAAATGCACAGCGAAGCGAGTTATGATGAAGGAGGAAATATTTTAACCATCAATTTCACCAATCAGAATAACGATATAGTAGGTAAAAGAATTGTGGTATATGATGCTGTTGAAGATCAATATGATATGGCATTTTTAAATACTACAGATCCATTAGGAATAAGAATGTCACACATAAAAGTAAAAGATCTTGGCAATAATAAAATGGAATTAATGGAATCTTATGTAGACAGAAAAGGTAAAGAGCATCAAGTTCGCCATGAGATCATGAAAAATGATGAATCTGTAGAATGGGTTATTTTTGAACAATCAGAAAATTCCAAGAATTGGGAAAAAGCCACAGTACAAAATTTCAGTAAATCCAAGTGATCTAATAGAATAAGAATAAATAATAAAGGAGGTGGCAACACCTCCTTTCCTTTTGCATAATTTCTGTCAAAAAACAATTTTCTAATTATGCCAATAGCATTGGTAATAGTATCTTTGCAGCTTGAAAAACCTATTCGATGAAAATTTCTTATAACTGGCTAAAGCAATTCATTAAACTTCCTAATAATCCTGAGGAAACCGGATATTTACTTACAGACTTAGGTTTGGAGGTGGAAGGGATAAACAATTTTCAAAGCGTGAAAGGCGGTCTGGAAGGAATTGTAGTTGGTCATGTTTTAAGTTGTATCCCACATCCCAATGCAGATAGATTAAAGTTATGTAAAATTGCAATTGGTGAGGGTGAGGAATTACAAATTGTTTGCGGAGCTCCAAATATTGAAGCAGGGCAAAATGTTCCTGTTGCAACTATAGGAACTACTTTATATGATGACAAAGGAGAAGCTTGGCAAATAAAAAAAGGTAAAATAAGAGGAGAGGCAAGTAATGGAATGGTTTGTTCTGAAAGTGAACTTGGTTTAGGAATGAGCCATGATGGAATTATGGTCTTAGCTCAAGATCTTACTCCCGGAACTGTAGTAGCTGAGATCTTTGAAATAGAGAACGATCAGGTTTTTGAAATTGGATTAACGCCCAACCGAGCAGATGCAATGAGCCATTGGGGTGTTGCCCGTGATCTTAAAGCCGGATATCAACAACAAAATTTAAGTTTAGAATTGATCACTCCTTCTGTAAGCGGTTTTCATGTAGATAGCCGTAGTTTAAGAATACCTATTCATGTAGAAGATTCCAATCTAGCACCAAGATATTGTGGGGTAACCATCTCTGGAGTAACCGTTAAAGAGTCTCCAAAATGGCTTCAGAATAGATTAAAAGCAATAGGGATTAATCCTAAGAATACCATTGTAGATGCCACCAATTACGTGATGCACGAATTAGGGCAACCTTTGCACGCCTTTGATGCAGAAAAAATTGTAGGTAATGAGATACACGTTAAAACTTTAAAAGTTGGAACTAAATTTACCACGCTGGATGGAGTTGAACGTGAGTTGCATGAAGAAGATCTAATGATATGTGATACAGAAAAACCTTTATGTATTGCTGGAGTTTTTGGTGGAGTTAATAGTGGTGTATCTGAAACTACTACAAAATTATTTTTAGAAAGTGCCTATTTTAATCCTGTGAGCATTAGAAAAACCGCCAAAAGACATGGATTAAATACCGATGCTTCGTTTAGATTTGAGCGTGGAATAGATCCCAATATCACAGAATATGCACTTAAGAGAGTAGCTTTCTTAATCACTGAAATTTCTGGAGGTGAGATCACCAGTGAAATAGACGATCTATATTTCAAGAAAATTGAAGATTTTCAAGTATTTCTAACCTTTGAAAAGGTAAACAAGCTTATTGGGCAGAATTTGGAGGAAGAAACCATAAAATCTATTCTAGCATCCTTAGATATTCGAGTGAACAATGTAACAGAATCTGGAATGGGACTTACCATTCCATCTTATCGTGTGGATGTACAGCGAGAAGCCGATGTTATAGAGGAGATCCTTAGGGTGTATGGTTATAATAATATAGAAACTGGCACTAAGCTAAATGCTTCTATATCCAATTCCGGAAAATTTGAAGATTATAAGCTTCAAAACCTTATTGCCAATCAGTTGGTGGGGCAAGGCTTTTATGAAACCATGGCCAATTCACTAACCTCTCCTTCATATATCAAACTTACAGAGCAGTTAAAAGAGGAGCAAAATGTAGTAATGCTTAATCCTTTAAGTCAGGATCTTTCAGTTATGAGACAATCCCTATTATTTTCTGGATTGGAGGCAGTATCATATAACATCAACAGAAAACAAGCCGATCTGAAATTATTTGAATTCGGAAAAACCTATCATAATTATGAAAGTGGTAGAATAGAAAATAAACACTTGAGTTTATTTGTTACCGGAAGTAAATTTGCTGAAAATTGGAATTCAGAAAACAGCAGAGGTTCTTTCTTTTATATAAAGGGAATAATTGAGCGCATTTTTGAAAGACTTGGAATTTTATCTTTAAAAACTGGCGACGTAAAAGCAGATATCTTTTCTGAAGGAATTTCTATTAGTGCAGGAAAATCTAAATTAGTAGAATTTGGGGTGGTTAAAAAATCTATTACTAAGCATTTCGGGATTCAACAAGAAGTATTATTTGCCGATTTTAATTGGGACATGGTTCAACAAGCAGCAAAATCTCAAAAAACGGTATTTAAATCGATCCCTAAATTTCCAGCAGTAAAACGAGACTTCGCTTTATTGGTAGATAATAAGATAGATTATAAACAAATTGAAGAAATTGCCATTCAAACAGAAAAAAGATTATTACAATCTGTAAATCTTTTTGACGTATACCAAGGCGAGAAGTTACCTGAAGGTAAAAAGAGTTATGCAGTTAGTTTTAAGTTTCAAGATGAGCATAATACTCTTACCGATAAAAAAGTTGATAAGATCATGCAAAAATTACAACAGCGTTTTGAAAAAGAACTACAAGCGGAATTAAGATAAATTTTATTGAACAAATAATAAAAAGCGTCATTCTCTATTTTAGAAAATGACGCTTTTTAAATTTTAGCTTAAAAGCAATACAATTATTTTGAAGGTAAAAGTACCGTATCTATAACATGTATCACTCCGTTAGACTGATTTACATCTGCAATAGTTATAGTTGCAACATTCCCCGCTGCATCCTTTAATTTAACTTTATTACCATCCAACATAGCAGTAAGTTCTGCTCCGTTAACAGTTTTAAACGTAGCCGTTCCTTTGCCTTTATTAATAGCAGCAACTATGTCTCCAGCTTTAAAATCTCCAGCCACAACATGATACGTAAGTACCGCTTGTAATTGTTCTTTATTTTCAGGCTTAAGTAAAGTTGCTACAGTTCCATTAGGCAATTTTTCAAAAGCGGCATTAACCGGCGCAAAAACAGTGAATGGCCCTTCACTCTGTAAAACGGTTACAAGATCTGCAGCTTTTACGGCAGCTACCAACGTAGTATGATCTTTAGAGTTAACAGCATTTTCCACGATGTTCTTACTAGGATACATTTCTGCACCACCAACCATAGTAGTTTTTTCGTGTTTCATATCTTGCGCGTTTACAGTACCACCAATAGTTAATGCAGCAGCAAATAATGTTAAGGTAAAAAATTTCATCTTTTTCATAATTGTTAGTTTGTATTTATACCTCTATAAACGTTTTTACAATCTACACGGTTTTTAAAAATGCTTTCTTTAGCTGAATTTTAACAAGCGTTTCGCTCCAGAATAATAGCTATATCAATACAAAATTAAATTTTAAAAATGCGTTGTTTGTTCATTGCCAATTAGTTAAATTAGAGGACCAATCTTAACGAAGATGAAAATAAATGGCACCCATATTCCGGATCAAATTTTAAAAGTCAGAAATAAAAGAGTTTCTGAGGCTCAAATCCTTGAAGAAGTTCAAAGAATATTTCAACAGGAGGAACAGAAAGATCTTCTTATTGCCAAAGCTTTGAGCGATAAAGAAGATATAAACTGGAATAGCTTCAACATTGATAAACTAAAGAGCAACAAGATCTATCATCTTGCAGATATCGAAAAGATATGCATAGATTATAGATTGCGTTTTTTACCATCTGCCTATTTCAAGGCAGCTCTTCCATATGAAGCTATTTGTAAGATTAAAAACCTCGAAAAAAAGCACGACACAAAACTAGAGGGTTTTAAAATTATGGCGCCAGCTAAATTATTTAAATTAGAGAACGCAGATGATCCCTTGCTCTTTGCTCCTATAGGTAATGATTACTATTATTTGATCCATTCTTGGGGTTCTGATCTTCAACCATTTCGAAAATTATTGATGTGGCCATTTAAAGAACTTGAAAATTTCATGCTGTTTGTATTATTAATTAGCTTTTTGCTCACCCTGATGATTCCAAATGGAATGTTTGGACCTGAAATGAATACTTCAGAATTTTTAATGATATTTTTATTTATGTTTAAATGGGTAGCTGGAATGGCACTTTTCTTTGGGTTTAAAAAAGGGAAGAATTTTAGCTCTGCCATTTGGCGAAGCAAATTTTATAATGCTTAAGGGATTAATTTCAGAATAAATACGCGTCAATCAAAATATCAATGGTTAACTTAGTTGGATAAAATATATGTAATATGAGTATAGAACAAGAATATGAACATGTTTATACTGGACCAGAAACAAATGTCCAGTATTTACAAGAGATATTTAATGATGAAGGTTTTTCCAGCAGAGTAAGAAATGATTTTGACTCTGGATTACGCGCCGGATTTGGAGGTGGACTTCCAGGTCAAGTTCAGTTATTTGTGGTTAATACTCACATGAATGAGGCCTTAAAAATTGCGAAAGCAACCTTTCCAGAAGATTTCACAAATGGAAAATAACATTCCTAAAAAGAGAAATATATGGCATCTGGTTCTAGGTTTGATTTTTTTGATTTATGGTTGTTATAAACTCTATATTCTAAATACATCCATAGAAGATTCTATGTTAGGTATTATATTAGCCTTTGGATTTATTGCCTTTGGAATTTACGATCTCTACAAATATTATAAAGGAATATAACCTGAATAAAAAAAACCGAAAATGTACATATACATTTTCGGTTTTTTTATTTAACAGAGAATTAAATTATGCGGTAACTGTGTACATTTTTTCTCTTTGCTCTTTTATCTTTTTATCTTCCATATACTCATCAAAGGTCATATATCTATCTATAACACCAGAAGGAGTTAATTCTATTATCCTATTTGCAACGGTTTGAGCAAATTCATGATCATGGGTAGTAAATAATACAGTTCCTTTAAAATTCTTTAATGAGTTATTAAAGGTGGTAATAGATTCTAGATCCAAGTGATTGGTAGGCTCATCAAGCATCAATACATTAGCACGCATCATCATCATTCGGCTTAACATACAACGCACCTTTTCTCCACCAGAAAGAACTCTAGAAGTTTTAAGAGCTTCTTCCCCACTAAAGATCATTTTCCCAAGGAATCCTCTTATATATACCTCTTCCCGCTCTTCTTCTGTTTTAACCCATTGTCTCAACCAGTCTACCAATGTGTAATCATTTTCAAAAAACGCTGAATTATCTAGCGGTAAATAAGATTGATTAGTGGTAACACCCCAATTAAAGGTCCCTGCATCTGCCTTCTGTTTCCCGTTTAATATTTCGTAGAATGCCGTCGATGCTCGAGAATCTTTAGAGTAGATCACTACTTTATCTCCTTTTTTAAGGTTGATATCTACGTTTTTAAATACTACTTCACCATCTATAGAAGCTTCTAGTCCTTCAATATTCAATATCTGATCACCTGCTTCCCGCTCTCTTTCAAAAATGATGGCGGGATACCTCCTACTCGAAGGTTTAATATTTTCTACATCAAGCTTATCTATCATCTTTTTACGAGATGTTGCCTGCTTAGATTTAGCCATGTTTGCACTAAATCTTCTAATAAATTCCTCAAGCTCTTTTTTCTTCTCTTCAGCCTTTTTATTTTGCTGAGAACGTTGTCGTGCTGCTAATTGTGAAGACTCATACCAAAAAGTATAGTTTCCGCTGAAATGATTTATTTTACTAAAATCTATATCTGAAATATGTGTACAAACCGCATCCAAAAAGTGTCTATCGTGAGATACAACTATTACGGTATTATCATAATTGGCTAAAAAGTTCTCCAACCACAAAATAGTTTCGTAATCCAGATCATTGGTTGGCTCATCCATGATTAGAACATCAGGATTCCCGAAAAGGGCTTGAGCTAAAAGCACTCGTACCTTTTGTTTTCCATCCAGATCTTTCATTAAAGTATAATGATAATCTGCTTTTATTCCCAAGTTAGAAAGTAAGGATGCGGCATCACTATCTGCATTCCAACCGTTCATCTCTTCAAATTCTACTTGTAAAACACCAACGCGTTCCCCATCTGCATCATTAAAATCTTCTTTTGCATAGATGGCGTCCATTTCATTTTTGATCTTATATAATGGCTTATTTCCCATTATAACAGTTTCCAGAACGGTGCTTTCATCATACAGATTATGATTTTGCTCCAGAACAGACATTCTTTTACCCGGCTCCAAATGAACGTGCCCACTTGTAGGCTCCATATTGCCCGATAATATATTTAAAAAAGTAGATTTTCCTGCTCCATTGGCACCTATAATCCCATAGATGTTCCCTTGAGTAAATGCAGTATTAACCTCATCGAACAAAATACGTTTCCCAAATTGAACCGATAAATTTGAAACTGACAGCATATTCTAGTGTTTTTCTTTCTATAATTTTTGCAAAAATAACTATTATTGCCCACGTGATAAAAGATTAACGTTTTAATTAATCGTTTTAACTAGTGATTAACATCACACGTTTATTTCAAAATCTATATTTGCCCATTCCTATAGCTTATAAAAGCCATTCGAACAAGTCCGAATTAGCCTTAATGAAACTAAAATTACCCCTTTTACTACTATTCGCATTGTTTTTCATCTCTTGTAAAAAAGATGACAACACTTCTAAGGAAGTTTTTATCAAGGGGCAAATTGTAAATCCTAGTAGTAAATACGTTATAATCTCTAAAAACAATATAGATCTTGATACCTTTCATTTAAACGAAAACAACCAATTTGAAGGGAAATTAAAAAATATTAAACCTGGTCTTTATGTGTTTAAACATCCACCAGAAAACCAAGTGATTTATTTAGAACCTGGAGACAGCACTTTGGTCTGGTTGAATACACTTGCCTTTGATGAATCTATAAATTTTAGTGGAAAAGGAGCCGAAAAAAGTAATTTTCTCTCCAATTTATATTTACTTAACGAAAAAGATAACGACCTTATTCTTTCTTATTATAAATTAGACCCTTCAGAATTTGCCCAAAAAACAGATTCTATTAGAGATAGCAGAAAACAAGAACTTATAGATCTTGAAGAAAAAAATGAGATCTCACAAGAGTTCTTCAATCTTGCAAACCTTAGCATTAACTATGAATTTTATGATCTTAGAGAACGCTATGCATTCCTTATTAGGAAATATAATAAGCAGATGATTAAAAGGATCCCTTCAAATTTTCATGATTATAGAAGTCAGGTTTCGTTTGATAATGAAGACCTTGAAGATTATTATGTTTATTTAAATTTTATAGATGATTTTCTTCGAACTAAATCTATAGAGAATTGTCCTACTAGCAGTCCCTCGAACAGTGATTGTTATAGTTTAAATAGTTACGAAAACCTAAAATACAGGATCAGTTTGGTAGATTCTCTTATTACTAACGAACAAATAAAAAATACTTTTTTAGATAGATTGGTTTCTCAAGGTATTGTTTATTCTCAAAAATCTGATAATCTAGATTCAATTTTAAGCCTTCTAAAGCAAACCGATTACACGGGGGATCTAAAGGATGAGTTAAATACAATGGCTAAGAATCAACTAATTTTTTTACCGGGAAATAATTTATCCGAAAGAAAATATCTTACCATGAATGGAGATACCGTGAAGTACAAGAATTTCACAAAACGACCAAGTATAACTTATAGATGGACAAGCAGCAATCCATCTCAACATAAGAAGCAACATCAGATAATTTCTGATTTAAGAGTAAAATATCCTGAAGTAGATTTTATTGGAATTAATTTAGATAAAGAAACTTCTGAAGACTGGAAAAAAGCTATTTTTAAAAATTACTATAACACCAAATATGAATTGAAATCCTTAAATATTTCGGTGGATAAAAATGTAATTAATAAATATCTTAATAAATTAATCTTTATGGATAATAAAGGCACTGTTGTAAGAGGAGATCTCCAAATAAATACTCCAGATCTGGAAACTAAGATCTTAGAATTTATAAGTCAGCAGTAAATTTATATCTTAATTAAAAGCAAAAAAAAACCTGAACTTTTAGTTCAGGTTTTTTTTATTCCAGAGTAATTTTTAAACTAGTTTCCCTTATTATAATCCTCAAGGAATTTAGCCAATCCAATATCTGTAAGTGGGTGTTTTAATAATCCTTCGATAGAAGATAAAGGCCCTGTCATTACATCGGCGCCTAGCTTTGCGCAATCTATAATATGCATCGTGTGTCTTACAGAAGCTGCTAGAATTTGCGTTTCAAATTCATAATTATCATAGATCAAACGTATCTCAGCGATTAAATTTAATCCATCTGTAGAAATATCATCTAATCTTCCAATAAAAGGGGATACATAAGTTGCTCCAGCTTTAGCAGCTAATAGCGCCTGACCAGCAGAGAAAACTAAAGTACAATTAGTTTTTATTCCTTTATCGCTAAAATATTTAATCGCTTTAATACCATCTTTAATCATTGGTACTTTAACTATTATTTGTTGGTGCAATTCTGCTAATTCTTCACCTTCTCTAATTATTCCGTCATAATCTGTTGCAATTACTTCAGCACTCACATCGCCGTCTACAATATCACAGATCTTTCTGTAATGCTTAAAAATATTATCCTTTCCTGTGATTCCTTCTTTCGCCATAAGCGAAGGATTGGTAGTTACTCCATCTAAAACCCCAAGGTCTTGAGCTTCTCTAATTTGATCAAGGTTTGCAGTATCAATAAAAAATTTCATAATGTTGTGTTTAATATATTTTTAGTTGTAGTTCTTTTCGGCTGCAAAATTACAATTTATAATGCTTAAGCAATATCTTCTCATATAGTTTATCTGGAAGAATTCTTTTCAAGGCTATAGAAAATTTCTGTAATGGCTCCCCAACTTTATAATGCCCTTTTGGCTTTTGTGTGTTTATCACTTTATAAATCACTTTAGCCATTAATAGCGGATCTTTACCCGCATCTACATGCTCATTCATAATAGCTAATGTATTCTTATAGGCAACCTTATAAGGTGAATGTTCTAATACTGGAGCGTGATATCTTCCAGCTGCAATATTAGTAGCAAAATCTCCTGGAGCAACATTGGTCATTTCAATATTGAATTGCTTAAGTTCTATCCTAAAAGCTTCTGTAGTTAATTCTAAGGCTCCTTTCGTGGCAGAATAAATTCCGCGGTAAGGAAGCCCCATATAACCTGCAATAGATGTTATATTTATTATAAGTCCTCCACCCTGCTTGCGCATGTGAGGCAAAACTGCTTTGGTTACATTTATAGGCCCAAAATAATTAGTGTCGAAGGCTTTTTTAATTTCCTCTTCCGGAGTTTCTTCTAGAGGACCTGTAATTCCAACACCTGCATTATTTATAAGGACATTTATTCTTCCTTCCTTTTCTATCAATTCTGAAATAGCCAATTTAATAGTGTCATTTTTAGTAACATCTAATCTGATAAGTGGAAGTGTATTTGCGCTGTTTAGCTTGGGGTTTCTACTGGTACCGTAGACGATATAGCCCTTAGAAATCAAGAATTCTCCAATAGATTTTCCAATCCCTGAGGAACCACCTGTAATAAGTATAACTTTTGGGGAAGCATCTGTTTTCATGATCACAAAGATGCGATAAAATTTAAATATCAGATACAAAAAATGGCAAGCGACCCACATCACACCGCTACGACCACTTACCCTTGCTGCGTTCCCGCCCTGGGGGAGTCAGCAGGAGCTGGTTGTGTGGGACTTGCCGGTGCAAATATACACAGTTTGCTACATTTTGCAAGGTTTTTTTAAGTTGAATTAATTAAATTAGCCAAAAGCAAATACCCCATTTTACATGAAGATAGCTAAGCTCCTGTTACTGTTTATTTTAAACTTTATATTTTTTTCCTGCGGAAGTAATTCTGGTAAAAATAAAAATGAATTTTCTTTAAGCTTTGTAAGTTCGAAGGCTGAATTTAAACTTGGAGACGAAGTTAAAATTAGAGTACAAAACCCAAAAGACAAAAGAATTGATTCCACTTCCTTTTATTATGAAGACAATTTATTAGGAACCTCTGTTCAATCGCCAGAATTAAATTTCACTTTAAAAACAGAGAAACTCGGCAATCAAAAAATAGATGCTATTGTTTTTTCTGAAGGCTCCCAGGATAGTATACAAATCGCTCTAAAGATCTTCAACAATAAAGCACCAGAGATTTACACCTATACTATAATAAATGAATATCCTCATGATATAGATGCTTATACTCAGGGGTTAGAATTCTTTCAGGATACACTTTATGAAAGCACTGGACAATATGGAACTTCCTCGTTGAGAAAAACAAATTTTGAAACTGGTGAAGTTTTGAAAAAAGTTGAATTGGCCGATCAATATTTTGGAGAAGGTTTAAGCATATTAAACAATAATATTTATCAGCTAACCTGGAAAGCGGGAGAAGGTCTTATTTACAGCCTGAATGGGCTAGAAAAGAGCGGAACTTTTAAATATAATAACAGTAAAGAAGGTTGGGGTTTAACTAATAATGGAGAGCAATTCTATAAGAGCGACGGAACAGAAAAGATATGGATACTAAACGCAACTACATTAGCTGAAGAAAGCTATATTCAAGCAACTACAGATAGATCAATTTCTACTCAGTTAAACGAACTGGAATGGGTAAATGGAAAAATATATGCAAATACCTATCAAAAAGATGGAGTGGCTATTATTAATCCCAAGAATGGTGCAATAGAAGGAATTATCAATTTTCAAGGATTACGAGATAAAGTTTCTAAGCATCCTGGTTTAGATGTTTTAAATGGGATTGCTTATAATCCTAATACCAATAAATTATATGTGACTGGTAAAAATTGGGATAAGTTATTTGAAATTGAAATTGTTAAAAAATGAGTCCAATCCCAGAAATATTTGAGCAGTGCTTAACAGTAAAAGCTACAGATCTAGATGAACAGAAGCATGTAAACAATGTGCAGTATGTGCAATGGATACAAGATATAGCTAAAGCTCACTGGGAAAGTAAAGCAAACCCAGAGATATTAAACAAGTACTTTTGGGTGGTAATTAGGCATGAAATAGATTATAAGAAGCAGGCATTTTTAAATGAAGAAATTATACTCAGAACCTTTGTAGGCGAACATACTCATGTTACTTCTATAAGAAATGTTCATATTCTAAATAAGGAAACCAGTAAAATACTTGTAAAGGCTAAATCTACTTGGTGCCTCATGGATAGTACCACTAAAAAACCCGTAAAAATCTCGGAAGAACTATTACGGGTTTTTTATAAGTGATTTTTCAATTTTTCTGGCTTATAATTTTCTTTAAATTTTAATTATAATGTATTAGCAGCTACTTTATCTATTGCTGCAATTGTTATATCCAGATCTTCATAAGTTAAGGCATCAGTGATAAACCAAGTTTCAAAAGCACTTGGTGCTATATAAATCCCTTCATTCAGCAATCCATGAAAGAATTGTTTGAAATTATGGTTGTTTGCATATGCAGCAGTTTCAAAATCCTTTACAGGAACTTCAGAAAAATGAATAGAGATCATAGATCCAATTCTATTTATGGTGTGAGCTACATTATTAGCTTTTAAAACTCTATCTATTCCTTTATGCAAATAAGCAGTCTTTTCATTTATACTTTTAAAGATCTCTCTGTTATTATCCAGTTCGGTAAGCATTGCTAATCCTGCTGCCATCGCCAACGGATTTCCACTCAAGGTTCCAGCTTGATACACAGGACCAATTGGTGCTAAGTAATTCATGATCTCTTCTCTTGCCGCAAACGCACCCACAGGCAAACCTCCTCCAATCACTTTCCCAAAAGTAACTATATCGGCATTCACGCCCAAAAGTTCCTGAACTCCTCCTGCAGCTAATCTAAAACCGGTCATCACCTCATCAAAGACCAATAAAATATCATGCTCGTCACATAGTCGCCTTAATCCTTGTAAAAAACCATCAAGTGGAGGGATGCATCCCATATTTCCAGCAACTGGCTCTAAAATGATACATGCAATTTCATTCTTATTAAGTTCTACCAATTTTCTCACATCTTCCAAATCATTATACTTGGCTAACAACGTATCTTTTGCAGTCCCTTGAGTTACACCAGGACTATTTGGTGTTCCAAAGGTCATTGCACCACTTCCTGCTTGGATCAAAAAAGAATCACTATGCCCATGGTAACAACCTGCAAATTTTATAATTTTTTCTTTCCGGGTGAATCCCCTCGCTAACCTAACGGCGCTCATACAAGCTTCAGTTCCAGAATTCACAAAACGTATCTTATCTATATTCGGCACCATCTTTACAGCTAGTTTTGCGATTTTGGTCTCAATTTCTGTTGGCGTACCAAATGAAGTCCCTTTTTTAGCCCTTTCAATAACAGCTTTAACTACTGGTGGAAAGGCATGTCCTAGGATCATGGGGCCCCAAGAATTTATATAGTCTATATATTTATTCCCATCTACATCATATAAATAAGCGCCTTCCGCCTTTTCTATAAAAATTGGAGTTCCACCAACTGCACTAAATGCCCTAACTGGAGAATTAACTCCTCCTGGGATAACTTTTTGTGCATCTTCGAATAATGCACTGCTTCTTGTATAATTCATTTTATTAATATCTTGATGTGGTTTGAAGGATCAATTCCTGTCCAATAGAAATATTGGTATCAGATAAATTATTGATCTCTTGCAATAATTCTACCGTAGTATTATTACGTTTAGCAATAGCGTATAATGTATCTCCTTTTTGAACAACATATTTTGACGAATTGGAAACCTGCGCAACTTCTTGAGAATAACTTCTCTTTCTAGGCTTTCCACCATCGTACTTATCTAAATTATAACGCTCTATAAGGTCTATAAGTTTTTTTGGATATTGTCTATCTGTTGCATAGCCCGCAGCTCTCAAACCTTTCGCCCATCCTTCATAATCATCGATATCCAAATCAAAGAGATCGGCATATCTATTTCGTGTACTCAAAAAAAGGGAATGATCCCGATAAGAGAATTTAGCATCGTTGTATTTTCTAAAACATTCCTGAGACTTATCATCGTCATGATACACTTTATCACCTTCCCAGTCATGACATTTAATTCCGAAGTGATTGTTCGCTCTTTGAGACAGTGATCCTCTCCCTGCTCCAGATTCTAAAATTCCCTGAGCCAAAGTAATACTTGCAGGAATTTTATAAAGCTCCATTTCTTCTATAGCAATATGCGCAAATTCGTCTATATATTCCTGTACAACATCTGCATAACTACCAGATGTAGTACCTTTGCTCACATTATTATTTACCTCTGCTGGTGTATCCTTATTATTTTTAGAAACAACTTCTCTCCTATTTTCACTTTTCTTAGATGCTACCTTTTTTTTACTT
Organism: Gillisia sp. UBA3175; assembly: GCA_002364325.1. Lineage (GTDB taxonomy): Bacteria > Bacteroidota > Bacteroidia > Flavobacteriales > Flavobacteriaceae > Gillisia. Next base: position 401,225 of record DEXV01000003.1, on the reverse strand, counting down.
CCACAGGAAGCCAATGCACAAAGTAGGAATAATCCTAAAATAAGTTGTATTACTTTTAGTTTAAACATCTAGTAATGGAAGATTTTTTTTAGACAACATTTTATTCATTCCTTCGATGCCTTGTAGCCCGCCGGTATGAACGGCTAAAATACGGGAATTTTGAGGAAATGTCGAACTTTGTATCATATCAAAAATACCATAAAGCATCTTTCCTGTATAAACGGGATCTAATGGAATATGGTATTCTTTTCTGAAGTTATTTATGAATGAAATTAAAGTAGAATCTGTTTTAGCATAGCCACCAAAATGATATGCTGTTATCAATTTCCAGTTTTCTTTATTAGAGTATTCTTTTATTTCTGAAGCTAACCAATTTCCTTTTAATGCAGGGAAACCTAAAACTTTCTGTTCTGGTGTGGACGAATTTATGATACCGGAAATGGTTCCTCCTGTTCCAACACAGCAGCAAATGAAATCGAACTCTTTATCTTCTTTCTGAAGAATTTCTTCACAACCTCTTATTGCTAATTTGTTGGTTCCACCTTCTGGGATCAAATAGAATTCTCCATATTTTGATTTGAGATCTTCAATAAATTTAAGATTTGCTTTATTTCGGTAAGCCTCTCTGGAAACAAATTCTAATTGCATTCCGCATGAAATTGCATATTTCAAGGTAGCATTAAGTTGAAGCGTTTTATCAAGATCTTCTCCCAATTCTTCACCTCTTATAACACCAATGGTTTTAAACCCAAAACGTTCCCCAGCTGCCGCAGTTGCTGCAATATGATTTGAATAAGCACCACCAAAAGTTAACAGGGTTTTAAATTTACCATTTAAAGCTTCCTCTAAATTATATTTAAGCTTTCTGAACTTGTTTCCGGAAATAAATGGATCTATAAGATCTTCTCTTTTAAGATATAAAGAAATATTAGCAGCTTCAAAATGTGCCACTAACTGATTTTTAGAAGAATTTAAATTGAGATCTGCTTCCTGCATAACACCGCAAAGATTCAAAAAATGAATTCAAAATAGAGAAGAAATCTATATCAATTTTAGGTTTTTATAGATATTTCATGAAATTCCATCTAGGCCTACTTTTTATATATTCTATATCTAACTCGTTCTCATAAGCTTCTTTTTCAAAAGAAATATTACAATATGCCAGTTTTCTGTTGTTTAGCTGAAACCATCTAACTAAGAATTCTATGCCATACCAAAGATAGAATACCAACACTAAAAGCTCTGCTTGCTGTTGCAAATGGATCTTTTCATGGTTGATCAAAATAACATCATTCTTACAAGATTCATCTTTAACGATCACAAATGGCCAAAGACTAATTCCCTTGAAACCTTTTGCTAGAAGAAATTTGTTTACTACAACAATCATTGGCCGAAGTTAAGAATTTGTATTTTTGTAACATGAACAATTTCCCTGAAAAAATCCCCTTAGAAGAAGGCGATTTTTATCTTACTCCAGAAGGTTATAAATGTTTTACAGAGCAGTATCATTTAAAACGTGGATATTGCTGCCAAAGCGGCTGCAGACATTGTCCATATGGTTTCAATAAAAAAACGAATAGTATACAATAGGCGAAAATTAATGTGATTAAATCACCATTTTCCTTTAAAAATATAACACAAGATGCCCGAAAATAATTTCAAAGAGCTTGTTCTTCAGGGAATACCTAATACGCTTCCAGATAAAAAACCATATGATTATACTATAAATCATGCTCCTAAACGCAAGGAAATTTTAAATGCGGAAGAGAAGGTTTTGGCTTTAAGAAATGCTCTAAGATATTTCGATGTTAAACATCACGCTAGCTTACTTCCAGAATTCAAGGAAGAATTGGAAAAATATGGCCGGATTTACATGTTCAGGTTCAAACCAGATTATAAAATATATGCTAGACCTGTAGAAGAGTATCCTGGAAGATGTTTACAAGCTAGATCTATTATGCTAATGATCCAGAATAACTTAGATCCAGCAGTGGCGCAACATCCAGAAGAGTTAATTACTTACGGTGGAAATGGTTCTGTCTTTCAGAATTGGGCTCAGTATCTATTGGTTATGAAATATTTGGCGGAGATGGAAGAAGACCAAACATTAGTGATCTATTCCGGACATCCAATGGGTTTATTTCCCTCCAATACAAATGCACCGCGCGTGGTTGTAACCAACGGGATGATGATCCCTAATTATTCACAGCCAGATCACTGGGAGAAATTCAATGCATTAGGAGTAACCCAATACGGACAAATGACAGCGGGAAGTTATATGTATATTGGTCCGCAGGGGATTGTTCATGGAACAACTATTACAGTGCTAAATGCAGGAAGAAAAATAGCAAAGAATAATGAAGATCTGGCTGGCAAATTGTTTATCACTTCCGGTTTAGGAGGAATGAGTGGAGCGCAACCCAAGGCAGGAAATATAGCAGGCTGTATAACTGTTTGTGCTGAAATAAATCCCAAAGCAGTACATACTCGTCATTCTCAAGGTTGGGTAGACGAAGTGTGCACAGATCTGGAGCAACTAGCTAACCGAGTTAATAAAGCTAAAGAAAAGAAGGAAGTGGTTTCCATCGCTTATCAGGGAAACATTGTAGATGTTTGGGAGCATTTTGAAAATAAAGATGTATTTGTGGACTTGGGAAGCGATCAAACATCTTTGCATAATCCTTGGGCTGGGGGGTATTATCCTGTTGGAATGAGTTTGGAGGAATCAAACGAGATGATGGCTACAGATCCGGATCAATTTCAAATTAAGGTTAAAGAAAGTTTATGCAGGCAAACTGAAGCAATTAATAAGCATACCGAAAAGGGAACTTACTTTTTCGATTACGGAAATGCCTTTTTATTAGAAGCCTCAAGAGCTGGTGCCAAAATATATAAAGATGAAAACGGGAAATTTGTAGATTCAGATTCTTTAAAAGCTTCAGATCTAGAAAATGCTGCATTTGCCTATCCATCTTACGTACAAGACATCATGGGACCCATGTGTTTTGATTATGGGTTTGGTCCTTTTAGATGGGTGTGTGCTTCTGGATTACAAGAAGATCTTGATAAAACAGATGAAATAGCTACAAGCGTGTTAGAGGCTTTAAAAGTTGAGGCTCCGGAAGAAATCCAGTCTCAACTTTCAGATAATATTAAATGGATAAGAAACGCAAAAGCCAATAAATTAGTTGTTGGATCTAAGGCTAGAATCCTGTATGCCGATGCAAATGGGAGAATAGAAATAGCTAAAGCTTTCAATAAGGCAATTGCAGAGAATAAAATAGGGCCAATTGTCCTAGGTAGGGATCATCATGATGTTTCAGGAACAGATTCGCCTTTTCGAGAAACTTCGAATATTTACGATGGATCTCGATTCACTGCAGATATGGCCATTCAAAATGTGATTGGAGATAGCTTTAGAGGAGCTACTTGGGTAAGTATCCATAATGGCGGTGGCGTTGGTTGGGGAGAGGTTATAAATGGGGGATTCGGCATGGTTCTTGATGGTTCTAAAGAAGCTGAAGACCGCTTAAAATCTATGTTATTTTGGGATGTTAGTAATGGTTTAGCTCGACGTTCATGGGCTCGAAACAAAGAAGCCATATTCTCTATAAAAAGAGCTATGGAACAGGAACCTAAACTAAAAATCACCTTACCAAATCTAGTAGATGATTCGTTGTTTACAGAATAAAAACCACAAACCACTTAAAACTTGATTTATGAAATTCTTTAAAATTACCGCCGTGCTTGTTTTACTAGCGCTAGGATTTACTTCCTGCAGCAGTGTTCGAGTAGCTTCAGATTATGATCAGCAAGTAGATTTTAACCAATACAAAAGTTTTGCCTTCTTCAAACCAGGCATAGACAAAGCCGAAATTTCAGATCTAGACAAAAAGAGAATATTACGTGCTATAGAAGAAGAAATGATAGCAAAAGGTTTTACTAAATCTGAAGAACCAGATGTATTGGTAAGTATATTTACTAAGACAAATGAAAATATAAACATCTATCAAAATAGATTTGGGTATGGATATGGCTGGGGATGGAATCCTTGGTATTGGGGCTCTGGTGCAAATACCATAACCACTACTAGTGAAGGAACGCTTTATATAGATCTTATTGATGCCGAAGGAAAAGAATTGGTTTGGCAAGGAATGGGAACTGCTGCACTCGCTAAAGAAGTAAATAGAAAACAAGAGAGGATCAACGAAATCGTTGAGCAGATCATGGAAAAATATCCTCCCGGAGCAGAAAAAAAATAGTCAAAAAGCCTCCACTTGGAGGCTTTTTTATTATTTATAGATTTTAGAAAATTGCTAAGCCTGTATATTTGCAAACCTATTTTGTATATTTATACTCACTATAAATGAGCTACCAATTATGTTAGAGAAAATTGAGTCTAATGAGATCTTAGATCGTTTACCTGCACATCTTAAACAGTTTATAAAACCACAAGATTATAGCGAATACAGTGCTATAAATCAAGCAGTGTGGCGCTATGTAATGCGCAAAAATGTAGACTATTTAAGCAAAGTTGCTCATAAATCATATCTAGAAGGTTTAAAACAAACTGGAATTTCTATAGATCATATTCCCAATATGTATGGAATGAATAGGATTCTACAAGAAATTGGTTGGGCTGCTGTTGCCGTAGATGGATTTATTCCTCCAGCTGCTTTTATGGAATTTCAAGCATTTAATGTTTTGGTAATTGCAAGTGACATTAGACAAATAGATCATATTGAATATACACCCGCACCTGATATTATACACGAAGGAGCCGGACATGCTCCCATTATAGCAAATCCTGAATATGCAGAATATTTAAGACGATTTGGAGAGATAGGATGCAAAGCAATTTCGAATGCCAAGGATTATGAAATGTATGAAGCAATTAGGCATCTTTCTATTATAAAAGAGGCGGAAGATACTTCTATAGAGGAAATCAAAAAAGCAGAGGATAAGGTAGAATATTTACAAAATAATATGGGAGAGCCAAGTGAAATGGCTCAGATCAGGAATTTACATTGGTGGACCGTAGAATATGGCCTTATTGGCACGGTGGAAGAACCAAAGATCTATGGTGCTGGCCTACTTTCTTCTATTGGAGAAAGCGCTTGGTGCATGACAGATAAAGTAAAAAAGAAGCCTTATTCTATTGAAGCTGCAAAACAAGAATTTGATATTACAAAACCGCAACCGCAGTTATATGTAACTCCAGATTTCGCACATTTAAGCAGTGTTCTCGAAGAATTTGCAAACACTATGGCCTTAAGACGCGGTGGATTAGAAGGCATTAGAAAACTTATAAATTCTAAGAATATTGGCTCTATCGAATTGAGTACTGGTTTACAGATCTCCGGAAATTTTACCAATGTTATCGAGCATGGAAATGATACCGTATATTTTCAAACAACAGGAGAAACTGCCCTTTCTTATAGAAATAAAGAATTGGTAGGTCATGGTACTCATAATCATTCGGAAGGCTTTGGATCTCCAATTGGAAAACTGATTGGTATAAATCTGGCAATTGAGGATATGAGCCCGAGAGACTTAAAAGCCTATGATATATATGAAGGAGAAAAGATTAGCTTTGAATTTGCTGGAGGAATTAAAGTACAGGGAACCATAATTACAGGAACTCGAAATTTACAAGGCAAGATTATTTTGATTAGCCTAAAAGATTGTACTGTAACTGATAATGATGCTGTTCTATTCCAACCGGAATGGGGAAATTATGATATGGCTGTTGGGAAAGAAATTGTTTCAGCTTTTGCCGGACCTGCAGATGCTCTTTCATTCAATCTTATTACACATAAACCTTCTAGCACCACCATTAAAAGCAAGAAAAATTCAGAAAAACTGGAATTAGAGACTTTATATGAATCTGTTAGAAATATTAGAGACGGTGAAAACGCCAAATTCTCTTTACAGGCAACCTTCGATCTTATAAAAAAATATCATTCTCAGGATTGGTTGCTTGCAGTAGAGATCTACGAATTAGTGATTGATAAAGATGCTTTACTTTCGCAAGAAATCAAGGATTATCTTTCTCAAGTGAAAAAAAATAGAACGGAAGTTGCACATCTCATAGATGGCGGAATAGAATTAATTGAAGATTCACTGGTTACAGAATAAGTAAACCCATTAAATCTTAGTCCTCATTTTAAGGTTTCCATAAAGATGGAAATTTCTTTAAATGAGGATTTTTTATTTTAATTCAAAATATTTGAATTTTAATTCAAAATAATTCTTAATTTTATAGTATTGCAATATCTAGATATCTAATACGCATCCCCCTTCCCTATATACATACCCCGAAATTTTTATTAATTCGTAATAGTAACAGATCATGAAAAATTCGATGATTGTTAGCACCTTTTTAGGCTTATCGCTTTTAACAGCCTTTAGTTGTAAAGAGAATAGTGAAGAAGTGGATCTAGTTAAAGCAGAAGATCCTACAGAAGTTCGACAAATAATAGAATCTAAAAACAAGCAAATCGAAACTTGGACCAAACAAGGACTTGTAGATTCTCTTAGTTCCATTTTTGCCGATAATATTATCCAAATGCCACCAAATCAAACACCTATAGAAGGAATAAGGCAATTTAAAAGCGATTGGAGAGAAAATTTAGCTCAAGGAGTTTGGGATTTTAATATCCAAACCAAGGAAGTAAAAGTATGTGGAGAAATGGCGGTGGAACGAGGAACTTTCAAATTAGATTTCAGTCCAAACGAAACCGCTCAAATGCCCGCATTTACAGATGAAGGCAACTATGTAGTGCTTTGGGAAAAAATAGATGGAAACTGGAAAATTGTATGGGATGCACCGGTAAGTACAATGGGAATGGAATCTATGAACGCTCCAGATACCATCAAAGATGAAAAGATGGTTTTTACCAATAAAAGCGGTTCAAGATTAAAGCAAAAAGCAACATATACCAAAAAAGAGAATACAGTTACCTTAAAATAATCTGTAACTTATAATTTAATAGATTCCATCGCATCGGAGCTTTCTATGGTGTTTCCATTATATTCTAATTTCCAGCCCATGGTGTTTGTTAAAATATAGATCTTCTGAAGCTCGCTAACCAATCTATTCTTAGCATTAGCCTTAAGAGGTGACTTTTCTATTTTCTCTCGTAAAGACTTCTGAATTCGCTTCTGAATGCTATTATAATCTTCTGCATCGAACTGATTTAAATAATCCTGAGTTACATCGTAATATTGAATATTTGGATTTATAGAGATTTCCTCTTCCGGAATAAAAGTAATAGTAACAGTTTTGGTTTTAGGATCTACTTCTGTTTTTAACTTACTAAGATCGTAAGCAATTGTAACATCTGCATTTACAATAATCAATGCCTTCTTTCTGGCAGATAGTACATCTATATAATATTTTTTGGAATCTTTATAAGAGAACACTTGCGCAAAATTACCTTCTGTCACCACTAATTTTCCAACATTCTTTATCTGTTTTTCAATCAACCCTGTGCTTTCAATTAGCATGTCTCGATCTTTTTGTTGGTTATCATAATATTGATACGCAATAAATCCAATGATCACAATAACTATCAAAAGTAAAACTTTCCTCATACCAATAATTTTGGATAAAGATACAAATATGTTTAAAAGCTGTATGGAAGAAATAAAACGGAAAGGCATAAAAAAAACTAATGGACGGCCCCACCCGTCCATTAGCTAATAATTCTAAAATCTACCCCAACAAATTTTAGAAACTTATTCTTAAATTAGAATCAAATTTCACTTTCGTTCTATCTAATTTTGCTTTTAAGAATAATTAAAAATACAAAAATTCTAGTACCAAACAAGCATCAATAAAATATATTTTGATGTAAATTTTTGCCAGTCAAGCTTTTAGCGCATAAATTATAACAAAGTTATTAACAAATTTTTATCTTGGATATACACTAATTCTTAAGAAATGTTTACAACCTATTACATTCTATAAAAGGGGAAAATCTAAAACCTCGCTGCAGGGATTTTAGCTTTGACCAGCTCAATTTTTTTCTTTAAATCCGTTAAAAATAATTGATACTTTTCTGAATTTTCGTTGAAGGCCCGATGGGCTAATCCGTTATGGATTACGTCTATATCTTTAAATAAGATAAAAGAATTTTTGGACACCCAAGCCTCTATAAACCTAGACCAAATATAATCTACAGCTATTTTATTAGGGTGTAACATATCATCAGAATAGAACCTATAATCTCTTAATTCATCCAACATGATCTCGTAAGCTGGAAAGTAATAGTAGGTGCTTTTACCATCTCTATTTTGACTATCAAGAAACTCATGAATACTCGTAATCAAATGAGCTTTACTTTGTTGATTTTCTATAAATCCATCTCTTAGATGCCGTACAGGTGAAACGGTAAATATCACTTTTAATGAACTATTCGTTGTTAATAACATTGAAGTTATATTGTTGAAAACTTCGGCGATTTCCTGAGTAGAAAATATTTTTTTCTGAAAGTTTTTTTGGGAAACTTTATGACAATTTGCTACAGATTTATTAGAATTTATGAAATTATAATACCATGAAGAACCAAAAGTGAGGACAATATGGGTGGTTTTTTTTAGAAAAACACGAGTTTCTTCTAATCCAGAATTCAATTTAATCAATAATTCTTCTTGGCTAGAACTATTTAAGCGAGAGTGCGCATCAAAACAATGCCATTGTTCATTATCGAAAAATATATCCTCCTCTGTGTATACATAGTTATTTGAGACTTTCTCTATGAAACCCTCAATAGCCTTTGGGTGATAGAAAATTCCAAATGGGTTTATTAAGGTTTCAAATTGATATCTCTCCAACTTCTCACCAATATTCTCTACAAAACAAGAACCTAATAATAAGATCTTTGAATGGTGATCTATTTTAGGTTCTTGTTCTATAATGGGTACAGATGTGGTAAATTTCATAATTCAGGAATCTGTGCCTAAACACACTGTTATTGAATATACTCTTTTGCTTTTTCTATGGCTTCCGATATACCTCCAGGATTCTTTCCTCCAGCGGTTGCAAAGAAAGGCTGACCTCCTCCTCCACCCTGGATATATTTCCCCAATTCTCTCACTACTTTGCCTGCGTCTAAGTTTTTAGCGCTTACCAATTCCTTAGAGATATAACAAGATAAAAAAGCTTTACCGTCTTGCTCTGATGCTAATAATAAAAATAAATTTTCAAGATTCTCTCCTATTTGAAAAGCCAGGTCCTTTATACCTCCAGCATCTAGATCTATCTTTTTTGCTAAAAATGAAATTCCATTAATTGTGGTTAATTCATCCAGAAGTTCAACTTTCAAGTTTTTAGCTTTATCTCTTAATAACTGGTCAAGTTGTTTCTTCAAGTTGGCATTTTCTTCTTGAAGGTTTTGAATGGCTTTAAGCGGATTATTAGAATTCTTCAATTCTACTGAAATTTCATTCAGTACTTCTGCCTGTTCTGTAAAATAAGATTTCACTGCATCACCAGTTATAGCTTCAATCCTTCGTATTCCAGCAGCCACAGCACCTTCAGAAGATATCTTAAAATACCATATCTCTGCAGTATTTTTGGTGTGGGTTCCACCACATAATTCTATCGAATTACCAAATTGTATAGCTCTTACAGAATCTCCATACTTCTCTCCAAATAATGCAATAGCTCCTTGCTCTAAAGCTTCGGCGTAAGTAAGATTTCGCTGCTCAAATAAAGAAATTTGTTCTTGTATTCTAGCATTCACAAAATTTTCTACTTTCTGAAGTTCCTCCGAAGTTAATTTGCTAAAGTGTGAAAAATCGAATCTTAGATGATCCTGATTCACCATAGAACCTTTTTGCTCTACGTGCCTCCCTAAAACATGTCTTAGGGCTTGATGCAACAAATGGGTAGCTGTATGATTAGCTTCGGTTCTTTGCCTGTTTGTTTTATCAACTTTCGCCATTAAAACAGCGGTAATATCCTTTGGTATTTGTTTGGTGAAATGGATTATAAGGTTATTTTCCTTTTTTGTATCTAACACCTGAATTCTTTCAGCATCTAAAGAAAGTAAGGTTCCTTTATCCCCAACTTGTCCACCACCTTCTGGATAAAAAGGCGTCTTATTAAAAACAACTTGGTATAATTCTCCTTGTTTTTTACTTTCTACTTTTCTGTAACGAGTAATTTTAACATCACTTTCTAATCTATCATACCCAACAAAAGTTTCTTGATCTTCTTGTCCTAAAACTATCCAATCTCCTGCAGTAATTACAGATGCCGCTCTAGATCTATCTTTTTGTTGCTGAAGTTCTGCATTAAATTCTTCTTCGTTTAAACTGAAGCCCCTTTCTCTTAGAATTAGAGCAGTAAGATCTATAGGAAATCCAAAAGTATCGAATAACTCAAATGCCTTCTTACCGGAAACCATTTTGCTTTTAGTTTCGGAAATTATTTTCTCTAATAATAACAATCCTTGATCTAATGTTCTTAGAAAGGATTGCTCCTCTTCTCTAATCACATTTTCTATAAGGCCTTTCTGAGATTTCAACTCCGGAAAAGCTTCCCCCATTTGAGCGCTTAGCGTACTTACAAGTTTGTAAATAAAAGGCTCTTTGGTATCTAAAAAAGTAAATCCATAACGAATGGCTCTTCTTAAAATTCGTCTTATTACATATCCAGCTCCAGTATTACTAGGTAATTGACCGTCTGCAATAGAAAATGAAACTGCTCTCAAATGATCTGCGATCACACGTATGGCGATATCTGTTTTCTCAGACTTTCCATAAGTGGTTTTAGTAACATTCTCTATACTTTCAATAATAGGCGTAAAAACATCGGTATCGTAGTTGGATTTCTTACCCTGAAGCGCCATACATAGGCGCTCAAAACCCATTCCTGTATCCACATGTTGTGCCGGGAGTTTTTCCAGAGAACCATCTACTTTTCGGTTAAATTCCATAAAAACCAGATTCCAGATCTCTACTACTTGAGGATGATCTGCATTTACAAGATCTCTTCCTGGAATAGCTGCTTTCTCTTCTTCAGTTCTAAGATCTACGTGAATTTCAGAACACGGTCCGCAGGGTCCTTGATCTCCCATTTCCCAGAAATTATCTTTTTTATTTCCATAGATAATTCGATCTTCTGGCACAATTTCCTTCCAAAGGTCCAATGCTTCTTGGTCCAATCCAAGATTATCACTATCTGTACTGCCTTCAAAAACAGAAACATATAAAAGTTCTTTATTCACTTTAAACACTTCGGTGAGTAATTCCCAAGCCCAATGAATTGCTTCTTTCTTAAAATAGTCACCAAAACTCCAGTTTCCTAGCATCTCGAACATAGTATGGTGATAGGTATCCATCCCCACTTCCTCTAGATCATTATGCTTACCACTAACTCTTAAACATTTCTGGGTATCAGTCACTCTTGAATGTTTAGGAACCGTATTACCTAAAAAATATTCCTTAAATTGGTTCATTCCTGCATTGGTGAACATTAAGGTGGGATCGTCCTTAATAACCATTGGAGCAGATGCAACAATTTCGTGGGATTTAGATTTAAAGAATTCTAAGTATTTTAAGCGTATCTCTTGAGATTTCATATGCTGAAAAAAGTCAAATAATTAATTAATTATGAAGGTGTGAAAACAATTTTTATCTTTGTTCGTTACACAATACCTATTGCATGATTTTTGCAAGGTTTATACTCGCAAAAATAGCATAATTTTAATTTATGTCGAAGGTTAAATATTATTACGATAGTGAAACACTAGCCTATAAAAAAATAGAGCATAAAAGTGGTAGAAAATTTGGAATCGTCTTACTTGGATTGGCCGGAGCTTTTCTTGCTGGTTTTATTTTATTAGTGATCTATATTAATATTCCACAGATAGAAACTCCTAAGGAGTTGGCCCTTAAAAGAGAATTGCAGAATATGCAGCTTCAATATAATATTCTTAATAAGAAGATGGACCAAATTGAAAATGTTTTAGCCAACGTAGAAGATAGAGACAATAATATATATAGAATGTATTTTGAATCAAATCCAATTCCGGAGGAACAGCGAAGAGCAGGATTCGGAGGGATTAACCGATATAGGAATCTGGAAGGTTATGAAAATTCTAAGTTGATCACCGAGACCAATAAAAGAATGGACGTACTTACCAAGCAAATTGTAGTACAGTCTAAATCTCTGGATGAGATTGCTATTCTTGCTGAAGAAAAGGAAAAATTATTAGCTTCAATTCCGGCGATACAGCCTGTTAAAAATGAAAATTTAAAACGTATTGCTTCTGGATATGGCTGGAGAAATGACCCTTTTACGAAGGTCAAAAAATTTCATTATGGAATGGATTTCTCTGCACCACGTGGCACTCCTGTTTATGCCACAGGTGATGGTCGTGTTGATAGAGCAGATAACAAATCTACAGGATATGGAAATCACATTAGAATAAATCATGGTTACGGCTATACTAGTTTATATGGACATTTATTTAAATACAATGTGCGTGCGGGACAAAAAGTAAAGCGTGGAGATGTAATAGGATTTGTTGGAAGCACAGGAAGATCTGAAGCACCGCATTTGCATTACGAGATATTTAGGAATGAAGATAGAATTAACCCTATTAACTTTTACTATGGAAATCTATCCCCGGAAGAATTCGATCTTATCTTGATAAAAGCACAACAAGAAAACCAATCTCTGGATTAATGCATATAGACCTACCGGAAAAAAGATATTATGCAATTGGTGAAGTAGCCGATGCCTTTGGAGTTAACACCTCACTTATTAGATTTTGGGAAAAGGAATTTGATGCTTTAAAGCCTAAAAAGAACGCTAAGGGAAATCGATTGTTTACCCCCCAGGATATTAAAAATCTTGAACTTATCTTTCATCTTGTTAAAGAAAGAGGTTTTACCTTAGAAGGCGCAAAAATTCATTTAAAGGAAGAGAAAAAGAAAACACTTACTAACTTTGAGATCATTCGAAAATTACAAACAATAAAATCAGAATTAACCAAAATCAAAAATCAATTATAATATGAAAAAGTGGCTTATACCAGTAATAATAATTGTTGTTTTAGGTATCATTATATATACCAGTTTAAAGGGATTTAATAACACCGCAATTGTAAAGCAAGAAGATGCAAGAGAATCTTGGTCTAATGTAGAAAGTTCTTACCAACGAAGAAATGATCTTATTGGAAATTTAGTTAAAACCGTAGAAGGAGCTGCAGATTTTGAAAGAGGAACCCTTACAGATGTTATTGAAGCACGATCTAAAGCCACACAAGTTACTATAGATCCTACAAATATTACTCCAGAGCAAATGGCTCAATATCAACAAGCACAAAGCGGGGTTTCTTCGGCATTATCAAGATTATTGGTTACAGTAGAAAGATATCCAGATCTTAAAGCAAATCAGAATTTTCTACAATTACAGTCACAATTGGAGGGAACAGAGAATAGGATAAATGTTGCTAGAGATCGCTATAACGCTTCCGTTACCGAATATAACAAATATGTGCGTCAATTTCCAAATACCATTTTTGCTGGTTGGTTTGGATTCGATCAAATGGTTAGATATGAAGCAGATGCTGGGTCTGAGAACGCACCAGATGTAGAATTCGATTTTAAATAGATCTAGTTATGAGTAAAGTAGAAGATTTTCTGACCAAAAAGGATGAAGAAGAAATAATTGAAGCAATACGTAAAGCAGAAAAATCTACTTCCGGAGAGATCCGTGTACATATTGAAAAAACCCATGGAGCCGCAGATATATTCGATCGCTCCATGGAAGTTTTTCATCTCCTAAAGATGGATAATACCAAAGAAGAGAATGGTGTACTTATTTATGTTGCTGTAGAAGATCGCGATTTTGTGATTTACGGCGATAGCGGAATTAATAGTGTAGTCCCAACAGATTTCTGGGAAAGCACTAAAGATGCAATTGTTGCTCAGTTTAAATCCGGAAATTTTAAGCAAGGTCTTATAGATGGTATTTTAAGCGCCGGTAAAGAATTGCAAAAACATTTTCCTTGGAGCGAAGATAATGTTAATGAACTTCCCAATACTATATCTAAAGGTTAAATGCTGAATTCCAAACTTTCAATTCTAGTTACATTATTATTTTTAATTACCTTTTCTTTAGATGCGGTGGCACAACTCGATGTTCCTCCAAAACCTAGCAAAGAGACCAGTATCTATGATTCTGCAGATATGCTTACTCCTTCTGAGGAGCAACTGTTGGAACAGAAATTAATAGGCTACGCAGATACCACCTCAACTCAAATTGTTATTGCTACTATAGAATCTCTTAATGGAGAATATATAGGACTCTATGCGCCCAAATGGGCTCAGGAATGGGGAATTGGCCAAGCAAAGGAGGACAATGGTCTTTTGATCCTTTTATCTAAAACAGATAGAAAGATCTGGATCACTACAGGTTACGGTCTTGAAGAATACCTAACCGACTTTACAACCAAAGATATTATTGAAAACATCATTCTTCCTGAATTTAAAAATGGAAACTTTTATGGAGGTCTTGACAATGGAACCACAGCAATTTTTCAGGTGTTAGATGGATCCTTTCAAGGTTCTCCCGTTAGAGATAGTAAACCTTCTGGAATTCCAATGAATCTAATTATAATGGGGATCATCTTCGTGATTTTCTTGATCTCCCTTGCTAAAAAGAATCGAAATAATAAAGGAGGACCAGGAAGCAGAGGCGGAATGGGAGGCACCATACTAGATGCTATTATTTTAAGTAGCCTTGGAAGAGGTGGCTTTGGTGGCGGCAGTAGCTCCGGTGGAGGTTTTGGCGGCGGAGGCGGCTTTGGTGGCGG
>DEXV01000003.1:376702-386162 GCA_002364325.1 Gillisia sp. UBA3175 | reverse complement strand
GTTAGCAGTTAGCAGTTAGCAAATATAAAAACTATCCTAATAGCTCTAATAATAGTATGTTATAATTCAAAAAATAGACTTTTCGACAAGCTTATGGTAACATATGATAGAACATAAAAAATCCCAAAAGAATAAATTCTCTTGGGATTTTTTTACTGAAATTGTTTTCAGAAAATTACTTCTTTCTAAAGTATACAGATACAGGAACTCCTTTAAAGTCGTATTCCTCTCTTAATTTATTTTCTAAATAACGTTTATAAGGATCTCTCACATACTGCGGTAAGTTGCAGAAAAATGCAAATTGAGGTTGTGGAGTAGGCAATTGCATACAGAACTTGATTTTTACATACTTCCCTTTCCAAGCTGGAGGAGGATAACTTTCTATAATTGGCAGCATGCGTTCATTAAGTTCGCTTGTTTTAATTTTTTTGCTTCTGTTCTTAAAAACTTCAACGGCAGTTTCAATAGCTTTAAAAATTCGTTGTTTAGTTAAAACTGAAATAAAGATAATTGGCACATCTGTAAAAGGTTCTATTTCCTTTCTAATTCGGCGCTCATATTCCTTCATGGTATTGGTTTCCTTATCTTCAACCAAATCCCATTTATTCACTAAGATCACGATTCCTTTTCGGTTACGTTGCGCAAGCCAGAAAATGTTCTGAACCTGTCCATCAAATCCACGAGTAGCATCTAAAACAATTAAACAAACATCGCAATTCTCAATTGCTCTAACAGATCGCATTACAGAATAAAACTCAAGATCTTCTTTTACTTTAGATTTTCTTCGAATTCCGGCAGTATCTACAAGATTAAATTCGAATCCGTAACGGTTGTATTTTGTATCTATAGAATCTCTTGTAGTTCCAGCAACGTCTGTAACTATATATCTGTTCTCACCTATTAATGCATTAATAAATGAAGATTTTCCTGCATTAGGTCTTCCAACTACTGCGAAACGTGGTAATTCAGATTCTTCCTCATCTTCTACTTCTGGTAATACCTCAATTAAAGCATCTAATAACTCCCCTGTTCCACTTCCACTAGTACTAGCAATTGGATAAAATTCACCTAATCCTAAATTATAGAATTCTACTGCATTTTCCAGTCTTTTAGAATTATCTACTTTATTAACAGCTAATAATACTGGCTTCTCTTGCCTTCTAAGCAAATTTGCCACATCCTCATCCATTCCTGTAATACCAGATTCTACATCTACCATAAAGATGATGGCATCTGCCTCTTCAATAGCAAGTATTACTTGTTTATCGATCTCTGCTTCAAAAACATCATCACTTCCTTTTACATATCCACCAGTATCAATAAGGGAGAATACTTGACCATTCCAGTCGGATTTTCCATAATGACGGTCACGGGTTACCCCACTTACCGAATCTACAATCGCCTCACGGCGTTGAATTAATCGGTTAAAAAAAGTGGATTTACCAACGTTTGGTCTTCCCACAATGGCTACTATATTGCCCATATCGACTTTAACTTTTATTAGGCTGCAAAATTAGGGCTTTTCCTTGAATAAAAAGCTACAAATAAAGCTTGAGCTGAAGAATGCCCAAATGTTCTTATAAATCCCATTTCTAAGATTTTATGATCTCTTTTTACTCCTCTTTCTTAACTGAAGATCAGTTATAAAGAATCCAGAAATTCTACCAATAATCTTTTTCCTTCTTCCCAGGTTTCAAATTCTGAAGCACCACAAATATGCTGTTTATTACCTATATTTATTAGAGGAACATTTAAGATCTCAGCCCATTCTTCTGCAACATTTATCTCGCACCACTCATCGGTCTCACTAGAGATCATCACTCCAGGAATAGAAAGTACCTTTTTAGGCATTGGTATAAATCCGGAACAATCTTCAGGGAAATCTTCTCGTTCTATATCTGGCAAGGCAACTATAAAAACTCCTTTAACATGCTGAAGTTTATCTAAAGCATTTGCATGGATAACGGCTCCACCTCCAAGACTGTGTGAAATAAGAATAATTGGTCTATCTTGGTTATTCCTTATCACAATTTCTAAAGTTTTTACCCAATCATTACAATTTTGATGCTCCCAGTCGTCTTGAATTACCCTTTTAATTTCAGGGAAGGACATTTCCCAATTGGTTTGCCAATGTGTTAATCCAGAATCACCAATCCCGGGAACATTTAATAGATAATATTTTTCGCTATAATTAAGTAAGGCTTCATCTACAGACATAAAAACACAAGTTCTCTGAGAATATTAATTAGTACAGAATTCTAAATTTAATGGTGTGCTCAATTTCTTTTAGTTCTTTAATTACTTCAATACCATAGGCCTTGTCAATATCTGTAATTACATACCCAATGGTTTCATTGGTTTTAAGGTATTGCCCTACTATGTTTATATCATGAGCGGCAAGAATCTTATTTATCTGTGCTATAATACCAGGTTTATTAAGGTGAATATGGATCAATCTGTGAGCATTTTCTAAAATGGGCAATTGGAGATTTGGAAAATTTACAGAGTTTGTAGTTCCACCGGTATTTATATAATCTATTATTTTACCCGGAACAAAATTTCCAATATTCACTTGGGCTTCTTCTGTGCTTCCACCAATATGCGGTGTAAGTATCACGTTTGGTAAATTTCTTAACGAGCTTTTAAATTCTTCATTATTAGTTTTTGGTTCTTCAGGAAATACATCTACTCCTGCTCCAAGTATTTTACCGGAACTAATATTTTGCTGAAGGGCTTCAATATCTACCACATGTCCTCTGCTTAAATTCAAGAAGATCACGCCTTGCTTCATTTGCTTAAACTGCTTTTCGGCAATTAGATCTTTATTCTCCTTTCTACCATCTACATGTAGACTCACGATATCAACTTTTTGTAATAACTCATCCAGACTACTACATTTTGTTGCATTTCCTAAAGCTAATTTTTCAACCAAATCATAATAATATACATCAAAGCCAATGGCTTCAGCAAGAATAGATAGTTGAGACCCTATATTACCATATCCAACTATCCCTAGTTTTTTACCTCGAATCTCGAAACTATTATTGGCAGATTTATCCCAATTTCCTTCATGCATCTTAGCTATCTTATCTGGAAGATTACGCATGAGTAAGATAATTTCTCCAATTGCCAACTCTACTACAGATCTGGTGTTACTATATGGAGCGTTAAAAACAGCAACTCCTTTTTCCAAACTCTCTTCTAGATCTATTTGATTGGTTCCAATACAAAAAGCACCAACTGCAATAAGCCTTTGAGCATTTGCCAATACCTTTTTAGTAAGTTGGGTTTTAGATCTTATACCCAGAACGGAAACATCTTTTATTTTTTCGGATAACTCATCTTCATCCATGGCTCCGGAATAGATGGACACATTATAACCTTCATTTTTCAAAATCTTTAAAGCATCTGAATGTATGTTTTCTAAAAGCATCACCTTAATTCTATTCTTAGGATAGGATATTGCCTTGTTCATTTTATGAACATATAAGAATTCGTCTAAACTAGGAGTAATATGATCGGCATTTTTAAGCACGCTATCTCTTTCTACATTTTCTGTAAATGCATAGAATTTATTGGCAAGTCCCGCGGCCTTGATCTCATAATCTGTATAACCATCTCCAATTACATATACGTCTCCTTGCAGATCCATCGATTTTAACTGCTCTACTTTTCCATTATTGGAAGAAAGCACGTTATCCTTATTAAAACCTATAATATTTCCAGAGTCATCAAAAACAAAATCGTTTGCAAAAACGTGATCTGCTTTTAATCCTAGTTCCTGAACTATTGGAATAATAAATTCTTTGAAACCATTCGAGATAATATAGATGTCTTCTTTATTTTCTGAAAGAAAACCTTCATTTCTAACAAAAGAAGTCGAAATTCTTGTCTTTAGCGTTGCTATTAAGGGTTCTAAATGTTCCTTTTTTGCATTGAGTAATTCCAAACGTTTTTCTAGGGATTCTCTAAAAGATAATCCTCCTTCCATCCCCCTGTCTGTAAGCGATTTTAATTCCTCCAGTTTTTCCTTTTTATTTTTATCTCCATTTAAGGAGATCTCTCCAAGGATATCCAAGGCCTCTACTTGGGTAAAAGTACTGTCAAAATCTATTACATAATTTCTTTTATTCTCCATAAATCAAATATTCAAGCGGTTTTTTTACAGTTTAAAACTACTGTTTTTCAAAGTAATTAGTGCACTTAAGCCAATTAATTAAGCTGAAATTAACGATTAAAAAGAGTTATTAATTATGTTTATGAATTTGATAATTTACAGGGATTTTTTCTGAAGAAAATGTATTATTTCGCTAACTAGCAATTATAATATTCAATTATTTAATTTCTGAATTATCATCAAATTCGCTGAATTGGGCTACTTTGTATTTAAAGTTGAATATTTAATTAAATTCAATAAAAAACCCGAGAACTTATTTTACAAAGTTTCTCGGATCTTCTGATAAGTGCAGGGTAAATTTTCTTAGGGTTTTAGATTCTGGTAAATTTATCGTCTCTAATCCTAAAGGGATAAATTTTAAAATTCAGTTTCTGAATTTCTTTTTTCCAGATTGTTTTTTAAATCTCACTATATATTCTATAGCTTTTCTCTAACTAAATACTCTTTTTGAAGTATCATATCCAATAGGTCGTAATAAAATTATCACCTTACATCTAAAGAGAAAAGTATAATTATATTCGGTAATTATTTATCCTTGGGCCACTTTATATTCTTATTTAAAAAGAGCTTTTTTAATTTTATAAATTTTAAAAAAGAATAGCTTTTGAAATTGGTGCGATGCATGAGAAAATTGTATTTTCAAAATTCGAAATAAATGCTCTTTCTGCATTACAAAACGGATCTCTGAATGAAAATCCTTCATACTGCCGACTGGCATATTGGTAAAAAATTGCATAAACATGACCTATCTCCAGATTTCGATCTTTTTATAAACTGGTTATGTACTAGCATTCAAGAAAATAAAATAGAATTACTCCTGATCTCTGGAGATGTTTTTGATCTGGCTAATCCCTCATCGGATGCCAGAAAGCAATATTATAAAGCATTATTGAAATTGCGGAATTTAGATTGTAAGATCATTTTAACCGGTGGCAATCATGATTCTCCGGCCATGTTAGATGCCCCTGGAGAAATTCTTCGGGAATTAGAAATGCACGTGGTTGGAAGTTTAAGAAAGAATATAGAAGACTGTGTTATCCCTGTTAAAGGAAAATCTGGTAAAACGGAACTAGTAGTGGCAGCAATCCCCTATCTACGGGACGCAGATCTACGTTCTGCTTCCGATGGTAATACTTATGATGATAGGTTAGAAGCAATAAGAATGGGTATTCAAAACACCTTTCTAGGTGCTGCTGAAATCTGTAATACAAAATATCCAAATATTCCGGCTTTGGCAATGGGACACCTTTATGCTGCAGGCGTTGAAACTTCAGAAAGCGAACGCGATATTCAGATAGGAAATCAAGCTGCATTTCAGGCTTCTCAGTTTGGAGAATTCTTCAACTATATCGCGTTAGGGCATATTCATAAACCTCAAAAAGTAAACGCACTTGTTCCAACATACTATAGCGGTTCCCCTATTCCACTTTCCTTTAGTGAACGTAAAGATGAAAAAAGGATTCTGTTTCTAGATACCGAAAAATCCTGGAACCCACAAAGTATTCCAATTCCAGTTTTTAGGAAATTGCTGAAGCTAACAGGAAACCTGAGTGAACTTCAAACCAAACTTTCTGAGCTGTTAGATTATTCTATTTTGAATAATCTGATAGAATTGGAGATGATAGAAGAGCACTATGATGCAACAAAACTATATGAGCTTGATAAGTTGATCCAAAATTTTAATAAGCCCGGATTTGAAATCGTTAAAAGCAGAGTTAACTTCAAAAACAAAGTTTCGGGTGCAAGTGAATTATATGCAGGCTCCCCTCAATTAGAAGATCTTAAACCCAGAGAAGTGTTTTTAGAATTATTAGCAAATCACGAATATAACGTCGACATAAATCAAGAAATTCTAGGAGCTTTCGATGAATTGATGGAAGACTTACAACAGCAAGAAATTCCAAACGAACTCTAAGTCATGAAGATCCTAAAAATAGAATTCCAAAATATAAATTCCCTTCGTGGAGCACATAAAATAGATTTCACTAATTCTCCATTTACAGAAAGTTCTCTTTTTGCAATAACAGGTCCTACAGGAAGCGGAAAATCCACGTTATTAGATGTTATTTCTTTAGCCTTATTTAACCAAGTTCCAAGATTAGGTAGGATCTCAAGAGCCGAGATCCTGAATAAGGGTGCCATTCTTACCCGGAACCAAAAAGAAGCTTTTGCGAGTGTTACCTATTTATGTAAATATGGAATATTTTGCTCGCAATGGAGCATTTCTACCAACCGAAATGAAAAATTACGGGAATATGAAATGGAGATTTCTTCAGTTGAAAATGGGTCTATTTTAGATCTTAAAAAATCTGATGTTCCCGGGAAAAATGAAGAATTAATTGGACTTAACTACAATCAGTTTATAAAATCTGTGGTTTTGGCCCAGGGAGATTTCGCACAATTTCTTAGGGCGAAAAAGGAAGAACGAGGAGAATTATTAGAAAAGATTACCGGAACCGGGATCTACAGAAAGCTAGGGATAAAAGCCTTCGAAAAATACAGAGCCAGTAATGCGGAGATAAAAGAGCAGCTATTGAACATTAAGCGCATAGAAGAGGAGTTATTAAGTGTTGAAGATCAAGAATCGTATAAAGATAAATTCCAGACGAAAAATAATTTATGTGAACCATTACACACGGAAGTTAAACTCAAAGATGATCAATTAAAATTAAAAAAGGAAGTTCTTTTGCAAACTTCAGAAGTGGAGAAAACTAAGCTCAAGCTTTATCAAGCTTCAGAAAAATTAAAATCTTTTGATGCTACTAAAGGCTTGCAATTATCTCAGCATGAAAAACTTATTCCTGTTGCAGAAGATCTAAGAAACTGGAAAACATGGTCTGCAGAAATAACTTCTTTAAACAAGGAACATGAACTGCTGCAGCAGAAAAAAGAAAAGAATACTGAGGATCTTTCCAATCAGTTAATAAACATTCAGGAATTTATTAAAAAGCCACTTACCTCTGTTGAAGTAAGTTCTGCCTTAGAACAATTTAGTTCTCAAGTGAGCGTAATGCTTGAGGAGCGCAATAAAAAAGGAGCGGAATGGAAAAATTTACAGCAACTACTGCGAGTAGAGTTGAAAGATGTTGCCATAAACATAACCGATTCTCCGGGAGAAGATCTTCTTAAACTTGATGAATTAAGACAAAATTCAAAGATTAAAATTGAAAATCTGAAATATCAGCTGAAAGATTTTCAACTTCTAGATATTCCAAAGGAAAGAACTCAGTTAAAAAAGAATTTGGAAGAAACCCGTGAGGCTAAGAATTTCAAATTAGAGTTACAGCAATTCCTTTCCTTACATTCTGATAAACTTAAAGAAAAAACCGCACTTCTTCCTATTACTAAAGACTTGCCTAACAAAATAGCGCTATTAGATTCTAGAACAATTATTGAAAGTAAAAATCTTGATAATTTAGAATTACAAAAAGAGAATTTGTTGATGCGCGCTCAACTGGAAGATTATCGAAATAAACTTGTCGACAATGAACCTTGTGCATTATGTGGAGCATTACATCATCCTTATGCAGAGCATCTTCCAAAGGAGGACGATAAGCTTCAGCAGCAAATTGATTCCGCTAAAAATGAATTAATGGTCTCCACTAGGGAATTGGCCACCTTAAATTCGGAATTAAAGCTAGCTTCAACGAGATTTGATACGCTAAACATCGAGATCAATGAATTGGAAACAAGAATTCAGTCTAAAAAGGAAGTTTTCTCCTCCACTTTTGAAAATTATAAGATAGATGAAGAAGTAGATTGGGATAAAATAATCTCTCATTTGGAAGATCTGTTAAGAAATTTAGAATCCTATGAAAAGGAACTTTCGCAATTTGAAGCAATAGAGAAAGGAATCCCTATTCTCAAGGAAATGCAAGTGATCTTAAATGATGGCAGCAAATTAAAAGAGCAGTTAAATAAACTTTATACCGGTACAAATATTTATGCAGATTGTAGGGTATTAGAGAATAAATGGCTTCAATTAATTCAGCATAAGGAGCATATAACTGAAAGTTTAAAAATAACCGAGACCAAAAGAAACGAGTTTAGAAATAGGGTTTTATTATTGGAACCACCGCTTTTAAAAGAGATCAAGGAACAATCTTTTTCATCAATATCCGAAGCAATAACAGCTTTATTGAGCGACACATTGTTCAATGCACTTAGATCAGAACGGGAGTCCGTAAGAACCGAAATAGCATCAGTTACTACCACCTTAAAAGTGATCTCGGCTCAACTGGATCTATTAAAAATGAAGGATGTTGAAGAAACTTCTGAGCAACTTCAGTTAGAATTAAATGCTAAACAACAGCAACTCAAGAAGCTTCAAGATGAATGCAAAGAACTAGAGCGTATCTTAAAGAACCATGAGGACTCTTTAATAAAATTAGAAAGCATCAAACTTCAGATAGCCGAAAAAGAAAAACAAACAAAACGCTGGACCTTATTAAATGAGTTAATTGGGGATGCAACAGGGAAAAAATTCAACGATTTTGCCCAAGATCTTACCTTATCACAATTATTGCATTTGGCAAACATTCGCTTAAAAGATCTAAGCGATCGCTATCTCATAGATAAGCCTGCTACAGATGAAGATGATGGATTAGTGGCAATAGACCAGCATATGGGAGGGCAACGCCGTTCCGTAAAAACACTGTCTGGCGGAGAAACTTTTTTATTAAGTCTTTCTCTCGCTTTAGCTTTAAGTGACCTCGCCTCCAAAAATGTGGAAATAAATAGTCTATTTATAGATGAAGGTTTTGGGACCTTAGATCCGGAAACGCTGGATCAAACTTTGGATACTTTAGAACGATTGCAAGCAGAATCTTCTAAAACAATAGGAATAATTAGCCATGTAGATTCTTTAAAGGAACGAATTGGAACCCAGATAAAACTTACGAGAAACGGCCAAGGTTATAGCAGTTTGGAAATTGTGGGATAGTATTGGTGGTTTCAGGTTTCAGGTTTCAGGTTTCAGGTTTCAGGTTTCAGGTTTCAGGTTTCAGGTTTCAGGTTTCAGGTTTCAGGTTTCAGGTTTAAAAAAAATTAGCAATTATAATCTATCGCAGAAATGGCCAAAAAAGGAGTTCAGAAGAACACTCAAAATAAAGCGAAACATACCAAGCTTTTAAACAGAAAGAAGAATAAACTTCGCAAGGAAAAAGAGGCTCATAAAGAACGCCTTAAAGCGATTGTGAACAAAGCGAAAGAGCAACAGGATAAGAACATCAATTTAAAATGACCCAATTCAAGTCTTAGAAATTGTTAATTGTTAATTGTTAA
>DEXV01000003.1:249468-376540 GCA_002364325.1 Gillisia sp. UBA3175 | reverse complement strand
ATTGTTAACTGCTAATTGTTTATTGTTAATTGTCCTGCATAAATTGGATCATTTCATCATATCTATTATTCCACGGCCAGATAAATTGGGTAATCATCGGAATATGCTTTTTGTCTAATAAAATTGGTTCCAGATTAGGTTGAAATTGTTTTATAGCTTTTAAAAACCTTTTGTTTGCTACTGTAATAGAAGGATAAGTTTTCTCCCCAACATACATCATGATCTCCGGGGTGCTTTCGGAAACGTAATAAATTGGTGAAGCTTTCTTCCAAATTTCTGGATCATTGGTCCATGTGCTTAGATAATTATCTGTAGTGGTTGGGGGAAATTGTTCCAAATAGTTATTCATATCCAATCCCGCTGCATCGTTAAAAATTATTCCAGAAATGGAAGATGGTTCTATTCCATATTTTGGATCCATAGTAGCTAATGCAACCAAATGCCCTCCTGCAGAATGGCCGGTAAGAAATAATTTATCAGGATCTCCTTTATATTTCGAAATGTTTTGTTGTGTCCATTTAATGGCTTCAGCAATTTGGGAAGTCATTATATTATAATCTGCCTCAGGACTTAAAGTGTATCCCACTATTACTGTTGTGATTCCTTTCTTCGCGAAATTATTTCCGTAGAAATTGTATAATTCCTTTTTACCGCTGTTCCAGTTTCCTCCATGTACGAAAAGCAATACGGGAGTGTTTTGGTATTTGGCGTTTTTAGGACTAAATATATTTAATGTTGGAGAAATCTGAGAGTTGGTAGAATTATTTGAAAGATATTCTACATCTACCGCCTTTCTTACTCCACAAGATGTTATAAAAAAACATAATAGTATTCCTAAAATTGAACTGCGCATTTTTTTTGATGAAGATACTAGAATATTTTATTCAGAAAAAAAAAGCACGCCTTTAGAGCGTGCTTTCACAAAAGTTTAGGTTTTAAAAATATTACATCACCGCATCCACACTAGCTTCAATAACATTTTCTATATTGTCTGGAACCAAATTAAAAAAGTCATACCCTGTTTTCATTTCTATATCATCTACCGTAGTTTTATACGTAGTCCAATCTGAAGACACCGACTGGCTATTAGGCATATCTATAGCAATTACACGAGTACTTGTAGTTACACGGTTTACATCATCATCTCCATCCCCAATTATCATGATAACTTTCCATGTATTAGAAGGAACTTGCACATTACCGTTGGCTATGTAACTTGCAGTTCCGTTAGATCCATCTCCACCAAGACCATAACCTCCAGAAATGATATAGATCTCATAGCCTCCAGCCAACATAGAGCGACAATAGTTCTCTAAACTAGCCCAACCAATTCGATTATTGTTTGGTGCCTGCGGAATCATATTGGTCATAAAAAAAGTATTGGAATTATCGTCTACAGATAAAGTTCTATCTGCAGAAGGGCACAAATGTCCTCTATCGAATCCGCTAAGACTATAATCATTTTGATTTACCTGATACCATCCAGAAGGCAGCGTATTATCTGCTCTAAAATCGTTTTGTCTCGCAGCACTACCAAACCAAGATTCGTCCAGATGCCAGCTTACCCAATTTGCAGTTCCCTTATCTCTACTATAAGACATAGTATATTCTTCTTTTTCTAATAGGTAATTGCTAGGATATGCAATATCTGTAACTGCATTAGAGGGATTCCCCATGGTTAAGTGGACCGCTCCTGCTCCAGGAACACCTCCACCAGTTCCAGTACCAGGATCTACTTCTGTACCATCTATTGTAAAATCGTCTATGTTTACTCTATTTGTTCCACCAGAAAGTTTTACAATTCTAAATCGAACCGCATCTAAATAATTCATTGAGTAGTTCACGGTAGTTAAACTATTAACTGAAGTGGTTTGAGTAGCACCCAAGGTAGTCCATGAAGTACCATTATTGGTAGAAGATTGTAATTCCCATGTACTATTTCCATCTGTACCATAAGCCCCATGATTAAAACTAATACTTTGCGCACCTATCACATCAAATTCCATTTCTAAGGATCCTGCATCACGAATACGAACCGATTTTAATCCTGTTTTAAGATCTCCTGATAAGGAACCTACAAGTGCATCATCTAATAACCAACTGCCCGAAGTAAAGGTTGCAGATCCAACTGCATAACTCCCTTTAGATCCAGACTCATAATCTTCTATAATGGTTCCCGCTGGAACTGCAACCTCTGGATTTGCTTCAACTAATATGTTATCTATGTTCAATCTATTTGAGGTCCCATCTGTTTTACGAATCTCAAATCGAACATTCCCTGTCACGTTTAAATTGAAAACTGCAGTATTTAAAGCCGTTTTGCTCACCGTGATAGCACTTCCAGTTTTTGTCCAAGTAGCTCCTGAATTAGTAGAAAAATAAACTTCAAAAGCAGTGGTTTTATCCCTTCCAAACTTCCCATAATCTACAGAGATAGATTTTGCACCCTCCAAAAGGTCAAATTGCATACTAAGGGTAGCGCTGTTTCTAAGTCGTACAGATTGAGCCCCAGTTTTACGGTCGTCTCCAAGAGTTCCAATTAAAGCATCATCAAAATACCAGTCGCCATCTGCAAAAGCAACCGGAGCAGCGGCATAACTTGTTTTGGATACACTCTCGAAATCTTCAAGATAATTTCCTGCTTGGGTAACTGTAAAGTTATACGCATTGATGCCTGAATCTGGTTCTATAAATTCAGTATCTTTTTCACATGAGGTGAAAACAAAAAAAAGTTGGGCTATGAAAAGCCATTTTAATACTCTAAAATCTCTCATTTTAAGTAGGTTAGGTTTTAATAATGATGTAGGTTTTACCTTACCTTTAAATTCCAATTTATATTCTAAACAAACTTATTAGATTATTAAGTTATTATTAACAAATTGTTAACAATAATAAGAATTAATCAAAAAATTAAATTTTATTCAATATAAATGGAATAAATATTAGAAAATATGTTATTATTTTAAAATTATCAATCTTAGTTTCAACCTAATTTTTGATTATTTCATCTGTTTTCTAAAGATTGCTTTAATACTAAATTTTTAGTGTATTGCTAAACACTTCACATTTAAAAAGCTTAATTCTAACTAAATCAAAATTCTAAGATTTTTCTCCAATGAATGCCATTATCCTTAAAAAGTATAGCTAATATGATTTATATCATATCCTATGGATGTACATCATTGTATTTTTATGCCCGTAAAATGGATACACACCTTCATTTAAAAATATTTAAGGCTCGCCAGATTATTTCTAAATAATAGATAATTCTTATTTTAAAACTGCTCAAATTAAAAAAGCTGCATTTATATAATGCAGCTTTTCTTTTTGGCTAATTCAATGATTTAAAGTTAATATTCATTTTTTTACTTAAATCATCATTTATCATTTCATAAGACCTCCTTTGTTAAACGTTTCACCTTTTAATTGCAAAACACATTCCGCATTCTACTATTTATTAACTCATTGCGTTAAAAAGTTAATAGTTTTACAATTAAATGTATCAACTTATAATAAACGTAGAATTAGAGTCTAATTCTATACTATTATATACATATGGTAAAACTTTAATAAAATTTAATGGCTTCCAAAGATTTCAAATTGAATGCAACTATTTTAGCATTTAAATAAGTTTCCTATTTATCTATGAGAAGAATTGCAATAATTGGAGGAGGTCTTCGAGGATCGTCTGCTTTGGAGGATCTTTTTATTGAGTTAACACTTCAGGAAAAAGAGAAAGAAGTTTTAGTTAGCTTATTTGAAACTTCAGAAAATCCTGGATCTGGAAATGTTTGGAATACTGAACAACTATAAACCAATTGGCTTAATATTTCTGAAAGAGCCTTAAAAGATTTGAAATGCCGAAATAGATTAACTTTAGATGGATTAAATATTTCAGATTTCCCCTCCTATACAGATTGGTTACCCGCAGAAGAGCGGCATGCAGATGCTAATACTTCAGACACTTTTCCAGATCGTTCTAAGCTAAATACTTATTTAAATGAACGCTTCAATTCTATTGCTATAGACCTACAAATGGAAGTTTTTTAAAGATCATTAGATCTGAAGTTATCAATATTGATTTTAAAGATGAGATTTTTTAGAGATAAGAATTGGCCTTTAGTTGTTTTTCCTGAAACCATAAGGAAAGCATTGGAATATACAGCTTAAGAATTACACAAACATGAAGTATTAGTTTTAGCGGTATTCAGACGTTATACTTTCCGAAGAAATAGCGCTTGATAAGGTTTCAATAACTCCAAGTGCAGCTCTTTCTCCAGAAATTATAGCGGCATTTAGCGAAGCATTTAATTGTGTGTCCCCTGCTAAAAACAGACTTGTTGTTAAACGTGTTTCAGATGCTAACATTTCATATTGTAAGTCAATTAATTTTGGCAAGGCCATTGGTATGTAATACTGCTTTATTAATTTACAAGAATGAATATTGCAATGTTCTTTTAATTCTATTTTCACCCGTTCAATAAGTATTTCATTGGATAGGTTTTGATCATCTATTACAGTTACCGAAAGTAATTCTTTATTAGCTGTCTTATTGGTGCTCAAACTTGAATGGTAAAAAATATTATTTATTAGTGTTCCTTCTTTAACAATTAGACCTATTATTGGTTTAATCAAAACTCTGCTTTCAGTTTCAAAATATAAGGTATGGCAGGATTTCCATTGGATTGATTGATTTTTTAAATTGGAGACCAAACTACTTACCTCTGTAGCAACTATCGTAAAATGACTTTCTAATTTTGTATTATCATCTAAAGTTATTTCTCCATCTTTTACTGATGCTACTTTTGTATTGAATTTGAAAGTAGTATTCTTTAGGTTTTGTAAAAGTTGTTGTGGAATCGCTTCAATTCCAGCTTTCGGTAAACTTGGATATCCTTCTCCAAACATTTTATAAATAAACTCAAACATTCTACTTGATGTTTCAAGTTTTGTCTCTAGAAATATCCCACTGAAAAAAGGCTTGAAGAATTTAGAGATCATTTCTTCAGAGAAACCAAAATCTAATAAATATTGAAGCGTTGTTTTTTCCGATTTCGAAAAAATTTCTGAAAGGGATGTTTTCTTTAAAAGTAGATTGAGCTTCAGTACTTTTACCTTATCTGAAATCGTTCCTATGCCGGAAGTCAATGGTGGGATGAGTAAGGATAGGTCTCTTAAAGGATCACCAATTGTTTGTGTGTTTCCATTAGTAAAAATAGTTGCTCCAGGAAGAAATTTCTGTAATTCCAAGGCCTCAATATTCAAATACTTCTTTGCAGCAGGATATGCCGTGAGCAATACTTGAAATCCGTGATCCAATTGATAACCATCTATAATATCGGTTTTTACTCTCCCACCAACACGATCTGTTGCTTCAATAATAACAGGACTAAAACCATTATCTTCTAAAACTCTGGCAGCAATAAGTCCGCTTACTCCAGCGCCAATAATATGTATTTTATAGTCAAGTTTATTCATAAGTGTATTTATTATTAAAAAACAGAAAAGTCTACTCCAACCTTATTAAATCGTTTAAATTTGTTTAAGTATTTACTTGTAAAAGTAAACAAAAATATAAGTACGTTTACGTCAAATTAAAATTATAGAAAGTTAAACTTATGAATAAAACAGCCATAATTCGTTGTGAACATTTCAACGCAGCACATAGATTACATAATAATAACTGGACCGATGAAAAAAATCAAGAGGTTTTTGGGAAATGTAATAATCCTAATTTTCATGGACACAATTATGACTTAGAAGTTAAAATCATTGGACACTGCGATCCTGAGACTGGTTATGTAATTGACACCAAAATTCTTTCTCGTCTTATTAAGGATAAAATTCTAGACAGGTTCGATCACAAAAATCTAAACTTGGATACAAAAGAATTTGAAAGCTTAAATCCTACTGCAGAAAATATCGCAATGGTAATATATAACATACTTAAACCAGAGCTCGATGAAGGTCTAGAACTGAAAATAAAGCTATATGAAACACCAAGAAACTATGTTGAATATCCTTACTTCTAAATAGATATTAAATCATTGAATATAATTGGAAAACAGACTTATAGAAAAAGTCTATATTAATATTTTTATTTTGTTTATTGTTTTTGATTATTTATTAAACAATATTGTAACTTTGAAGTGAAGAAAATATTAAAAGTGGCTATTTAAACTTTTAAAATCTTTAAATCAAATAAAATACACTTTTACATAGCAAAATAGATGGAATTGAAAACAGCAAATTTCGCACCTATCAATGGTAACACAATTAGTAATTTTTCCATTGATGAGATTGGGGACGACCATTTTTATACTGGTTTAGAAACACCCATGAAACCTGATGCATTTGAAATGTCAGATCTAGAAAAAAAAGAAAAGATCTCCGATTTGTTTGCACAAATAATGGATGTTATGGGATTGGATCTTACAGACGATTCACTAAGAGGGACTCCAAATAGGGTTGCCAAAATGTATATTGATGAAATCTTCTCTGGACTTAATCCCGATAATAAGCCCAAAATTGCACTTTTTGAGAATAAATATCAGTACAATCAAATGTTGGTTGAAAAGAATATTACATTTTATTCTAATTGCGAACATCACTTCGTTCCCATTATTGGCCAAGCTCACATAGCCTATGTATCATCTGGAAAAGTTATTGGTCTTTCTAAGCTTAATAGAATTGTACAATACTATGCAAAACGTCCACAAGTACAAGAGCGATTAACTAATCAAATAGCAATGGAGCTAATCGCTATATTAAATACAGAAGATATTGCCGTTATTATTGACGCAAAGCATTTATGTGTTTCCTCTCGAGGAGTTAAAGATGATACCTCTGCTACTGTTACCTCTTATTATGGCGGTGTATTTAACAAGCCGCACAAAATTGCCGAATTACAGAACTATCTAAATCAATAAATTACTAATAGTAGTATTCACCAATTATAAAGATCCTTGCCTTTTTTAATAAAAGAAAAACACCTTTTAAAATTAAGAGGTGTTTTTATGATCATAAAGCTTCGGGGACGAACCCACGAGGAATAAATAAAATCCTAAATCTTCAGAAGGATTGAAAACTAAACAAGTTCTGTTTCCTCAACTTCCTCTGTATCGAGAGTTTCAGATGTTTCTGATATATTACTTTGTTCCGCTTTTTCATCTTCCTTAGAGAAGTAAGGAAACACATCTACAATTGGCGATTCGGTAATAGCAGGAATTGAGTAATCTCCCATGGTATTATCCATAGTCTGAGTCGTATTCTCAAAAGCCTCTTTTACGTCATTAGCCTGAACCAATATATACACATTAGTTTTTTTCTCTTTACCGCTTTTTTCATCTAAAGCTATCAGGGATACTTTAGATTTAAACCAACGATCGGAATTTTCAAAAGGATGAACCTCCGATAAATTAGAAACTTTTATATTAGTAATTAAAAACTCCTCACTCGTATATGCGATCATCTCTTCATTAATTCTCGCTTCTGCTTCCGTAAACGAAATAGCATCTAATAAATACGTTTCTGTAGTTAGTTTTTGTTCTCCGCTTTCATGTGTTTTTCTGTATTTTACCTTACACTCATACCAAGTTGCACTCATATCTATATTTTTTTTGGGATGCCAAATATAAATTTTAAATAAAGCATAATCAGTAATCCTCTTAGTAGATGTTCACAATCTTGATTTTTGTATTGGTTCTAAATAAGCAATTTAAAAATGGAGAAACGCCCAAATAATACACCTTCACTCCTTCTCATCAATTACAACTATTAATTTCGATATATTTTACTGATGATTAGATAAAGATTATAGATAAAAATTATAGCTCTGAAATTTGTAAATTAGAGATCTGAAATTAAACTAGAAACGAATAAAAATTATCTTAAAACATGGAAAATAATCATTCTGGAAGCAAAGACAATCACAAAGTATGGGAAGTAAATGAATCTAGCAAATGCCCTTTTATGGGCGGATCTTTAAATAATGCAGCAGGAGGCGGGAATTCGAATCGAGACTGGTGGCCAAATCAGCTTAATCTTGGTATTTTACGTCAACATTCCTCGCTAACCAATCCTATGGGAGAGGATTTTAATTATGCAGAGGAATTTAAAAGTTTGGATCTAAAGGCTGTTAAACAGGACCTTTATAATCTTATGACCGAATCTCAGGATTGGTGGCCTGCCGATTATGGACATTATGGCCCGTTCTTTATTAGAATGGCATGGCATAGTGCTGGAACCTACCGTATTGGAGATGGGCGCGGAGGTGCAGGTTCCGGGCAGCAACGTTTCGCACCATTAAATAGCTGGCCAGATAATGCAAATCTTGATAAGGCCAGATTACTGCTTTGGCCAATTAAAAAGAAATATGGAAAGAAATTGTCTTGGGCAGATCTTCTTGTTCTCGCAGGAAATTGTGCCCATGAGTCAATGGGATTAAAAATGTTTGGATTTGCGGGTGGTAGAGAAGATGTATGGGAGCCTGGAAATGATGTGTACTGGGGTGCTGAAAGCAAATGGTTGGATAATGAAGAACGTTATGCTGAAGGCGAACTTGAAAATCCGCTTGGAGCTGCTCATATGGGCCTTATCTATGTAAATCCTGAAGGTCATAATGGAAATCCTGATCCCGTAGAATCGGCTCACGATATTCGTGAAACCTTCGGAAGAATGGCGATGAATGATTACGAAACTGTAGCATTAATTGCTGGTGGACATACTTTCGGGAAAACTCATGGAGCAGCAGATGCTGAGAAATATATAGATGCCGAGCCCGCAGCTTCAGGAATCGAGTTACAGAGTATGGGTTGGAAAAACAGCTTTGGAACAGGAATGGGTGCAGATACCATAACCAGTGGTATCGAAGGAGCCTGGACAGATACTCCTACTAAATGGAGTAATAAATATTTTGAAAACCTATTCAAATATGATTGGGAATGTATAAAAGGACCTGGTGGAGCATATCAATGGCAACCAAAGAACAATGAAGGAGCCGGAACCGTTCCAGATGCGCACGACCCAAATAGGAAACACGCACCCTTTATGCTAACCACAGATCTATCCCTAAAAATGGATCCTGAATATGAAAAGATATCAAGACATTTTCTAGAGAATCCCGAGGAATTTGCCGATGCTTATTCCCGTGCATGGTTTAAACTAACCCATCGTGATATGGGTCCCAAAGAGCGTTATCTAGGACCGGAAGTTCCACAGGAAGAATTACTATGGCAAGATCCAATTCCAAAAGTTGATCATGAACTGGTAAACGATAGCGATGTGGCAAGCTTGAAATCTAAAATTATAGATTCTGGACTTTCGGTTTCTGAATTAGTTGCAACTGCATGGGCGTCTGCCTCAACTTTCCGCGGGTCGGATAAGCGTGGTGGTGCTAATGGAGGAAGAGTACGTTTGGCGCCTCAAAAGGGCTGGGAAGTTAACAACCCAAGGCAATTAGGGAAAGTGATACAAACTCTGGAAAAAATTCAGAATGATTTTAATGATTCTCAGAGTGGTAAAAAAATTTCTATAGCAGATTTTATTATACTTGCCGGATGCGTCGGAGTGGAAAAAGCTGCTAAAAATGCAGGTCATACTATTAATGTTCCATTTACTCCGGGTCGTGCAGATGCCAGCCAAGAGAAAACAGATGTAGAAGCCTTTGAACCTCTAGAACCAAATGCCGATGGTTTCAGAAATTATTTGGGCAATAGAGATAATGTTTCAGCTTCCGCAGAAGAAATGCTAATGGACAGAGCTCAGTTATTAACCTTAACAGCTCCAGAGATGACGGTGCTTGTTGGAGGAATGAGAGCTATGGGAATTAACTATAATGGATCTAAACATGGTATTTTTACAGATAGACAAGGTCATTTGACCAATGATTTCTTTAAAAATCTTCTGGATATGGGCTTAACATGGAAAGAAATGACTGATTCTCAAAATCATTTTGAAGGCCGTGATCGCAAGACTGGACAAGTGAAATGGACTGGTAGTAGAGTAGATCTCATCTTCGGATCAAATTCTGAACTTAGAGCTCTTGCAGAGGTTTATGGAACCGATGATGTAGAAGAAAAATTCGTAAAAGATTTTGTGAAAGCTTGGGATAAGGTGATGAACCTTGACCGGTTTGATTTAAAATAATTAGCAAAAACTCATAAAATTAGAAATTTGAAGGTAAAAAAGGTGATCCCATTTAAGATCATCTTTTTTATTTTCAATAGAATTCTTTTCTATTCTTTTAATAATAGCTTAGTAAGTGATTAAGTACAACTTCCAATTATTAGTTTCAATTTTGTAAAAAGAGAACTAGCCATGAAAACAACCGATAAAATTAAAACCTCACCAATTACTTCAACTGAAACAGATAGTAAATCGATATACGACATAACTATTAATGCTATAGATGTAAAACCTATTTCCCTTTCAGAATTTAAAGGAAAGAAAATACTTTTTGTTAACGTAGCCTCGGAATGTGGATTTACAAAACAATATAAAGAATTGCAGAAGCTGAGTGATAGCTATCCTGAAGATCTAGTAGTTATAGGATCTCCTTGTAATCAATTTGGTAAACAAGAACCAGGAGATGCTTCGCAAATTCAGGAATTTTGTGAACTGAATTTTGGTGTTACATTTTTACTTACAGAGAAGATAAATGTAAAAGGAAGTAAACAACATCCATTATATAAATGGCTCACTACTAAAGACCTCAACGGCAAGAAAAGTTCTAGTGTAAAATGGAATTTTCAGAAATATTTAGTGGATGATAAGGGTAATTTAATTGATTATTATTTCTCAATCACCAAACCAATGAGTTCGAAAATCACTAAGCACCTATAATGGAAATAGACATCATTCGGCTTTTATTAGATTTTGGATTAGTTGTCTTAATTTGGATAATTCAGCGTATTGTATATCCAAGTTTTCTTCATTATAGCACAGGAAACCTAGTTACGTGGCACAGAATATATACTTCCCGTTTTGGTGCTATAGTGATACCATTAATGTTTGGGCAACTTGGTGTATCTATTTATCAAGTATTAATGCTAACTAGTTTTTATACAGTGGGTAGCCTGGTGGTCATTATCCTTATATGGATTTCTACTTTTTGGATATTTGTCCCAATTCATTCTATAATTTCAAATGAAAATTCGAGCGAAAGTGATTTGGTATCACTGGTGAATAAGAATTGGCTGAGAACGATTCTGTGGACGCTACTATTTATATATAGTTTTTTGGAAGTAATGGATTTCTAAAAACAGAAGGTAAAATAGAGTTCGATAATTATTTTAAAACAATAGATTCAATTTCTAATTTAAAAGTTTCTGCTTTTTTATTTCCGATTAAAAAAGCAACTTCTTCGATACTTTCTTTATCATAATTTGGCATATCGAGGTCACGACCCCTAAATGCCGGAACCATATCAGATAGTTGTAATTCGATAGTTTCCCAATCTTCAGAAGATTTAAAAGAGGTGATATACGAGTAATAATCTGCCGATTTATTTTTCACTCTAAACTGGTAGCTTTTTCCATCGCCTTTAATTTTTATAACAATTTTGGAATACTTTTTTGTGTTTATTTCATCAAAGCTATATCTCACAGAGGAGAATCCTCCGTTATTTTCTAAGGAAACTCGGCCTTCAAATATTCCAATACCTTCATTATTCAAATAGAAATTCCCTGAGGACCTGCCTCCCATAACCACATCATCTACCACAGACCAATTAGAGATATCTGCTTTTTTATTAAACTGGAAAATAGTAGCTGTTTGCATGGTAGTTAGTAATAAAATGAATAGAATTATATTTTGTGCCATAATTGTATTTTTTAACGACTTGCTCTATCCATCATAGTACTCTAGATTTAAAGAATCGTTTTTTAGATCTATCATTTGATCAAGAAATTTCTTATTTTCATGATAGTTCTTGTTTCTTTTCAACTTTATAAAATGTCCGTTGGCGTGAATGGTGAATGTTCTGGTATGATATATAACTAAACGATAATAAGGTATTATCCAAGAATATCTGTTTAAGCCATTCCTAAAATGTACAATGATGCCTCTGGGTCGTAATACAATAGTTGCATAGTTAACAGCAGATGGAAGCAAATCTTCGGGTTGCAGTTTAGCGCTAAATTCTTCAACGACTAATTTACCAGAGCTTACACCACCCATCCTTATTTTTTCAAAAAAAGAAAATCCTTTCCCTACTCTATCCTTAGTCTCTTTTAAATATTCTTTATTAGTATCTGTTGTGTCAAATAGCATCATAATTCTTAATCTATTAAATTCATTAGATATTCTTCAGCAATTTCTAAATGTTTTTCTTGCTTTTCCGCTGGCATTTTATCAAACATTTTTACCAACATCCCTAATCTTGGATTCGATAGAAAAAATTCCCGATGGGTGTGCATAAATCGCCAAAACAGTCCATCCCAAGTTGCCTGCCATTCTCCTTTTTTGTAATTACTCATTTTCATCAGATAATTACTTCCACTAATATAAGGTTTGGTGGCCATCAATCCCCCATCAGCAAACTGACTCATCCCATAAACATTGGTGACCATCACCCAATCATAAGAATCTATAAAGAGTTCCATAAACCATTTATAGACTTCATCTGGATCAAATTCGCACAACATCATAAAATTACCCAAAACCATTAAGCGTTCTATATGATGGCAATAGCCTGTTTGCAATACTTTTTTAATGGTCTGGTCTATTGGTGGAATTCCTGTAGTCCCATCATAAAAGGAAGCTGGTATTTTCTTTTTGAATTTCCAAAAATTAGTGGTGCGTGCTTTACTTCCGCTAGCTTCATAAACGCCTCTAATAAATTCTCTCCACCCGATGATCTGCCTTATAAATCCTTCGGTAGAATTAATAGGCACCTTATTTTCTTCAGCATATACCAAACAAGAATCTATAACTTCTCTAGGCGTTATTAAACCCACATTAAGCATTGGGGTTAAAACACTATGATTTAATATAGCATGTTCAGTAACAATGGCATCTTCATACTTACCAAATTCCATAAAGCGCTGCTCAAAAAATTGATCTAACCAGGCTCTTGTAGTTTCAAAATTTGTTGGATATAATTGATACGTAGTTAGATTTCCTAAGTTATTTGAAAAATGAGTTTCCACATAACTTTTGGCCTCTTCATAATAGGCATCTACCTCTGGAAATTGAATGGCTGGCGGTGTCTTTTTGGCTTCATACTTCTTTCTGTTTTCAGCATCAAAACTCCACTTGCCTCCTATTGGTGTTACATCAGGTTTAACAAGGATATTTCGTAGTTGACGTTGTTCTATATAAAAGGTTTTCTGAAAAAATTTCTTTTTCCCACTTTTAAAAAATGGCGCGAGGTCCTCTTTAGTATTTAAAAATAATGGGGAAAGATATTTAGTCGATTTTATTCCGTTTTCAAGAAGCATCCTATCCAATCGTTTCTGAAGCCAGTTATCTGTTGGATCTATATAATTAATATGCTCCACACCCTGATCTTTTAATTCCGGGATAAGTAATCTTATATCCGAAATTTCTTCGGTTGCTTCAATATAACGAACTTCTAGATTTTTATCTTTCCGAAGAAAATCTGTATATCGTTTCATGCTGGCTCTATGAAAAGCTATTTTTTGCTTGTGAAAGTTGTACTGTTTAAAGAACAAATATTCCTCAACTATAACCACAGGAGCATTGCTTTCAAAGAGTGGAGATTCTTGAAATAGCTGATGCGGAAATATTAAGTTGGTACTTTTCATTTATTTCTTCTACAACGTTCACTACAGTATTTTACCTCATCCCAGTTCTTCTCCCATTTTTTACACCACGAAAATGTGAGCTGACAAATGGGACAGGTTTTTTGAGGAAGATGTTGTTTTTTCAATTTAAAATTCTGGTACTTGGTTCACTCTTACATAAGGGTATTTTTCAATTTTATTCAAAGAATAATAGCTATTCAAGCCTGAAATCCCAATACTATTTGTGGCCTCCAAATCGATGTCATCATCAACTAATGCGGTATCAGGAAGTATCAGATGTTCTATTTCTCCTATAATTAAAACAGTCCCATTAAGTTTAATATCCAGCGATTCTTTAAACCTCATTCCTATTTTAAAGCTGCTTTCTTTTACAAAAGGCGCTTTAAAATCTTTGACATATTCTTCGGAAAGATTGCAACGTTTAAATTCTGAAATATCCTCATCAAATTTAGCCGATGTATAATGAGCATTTTTTATGAATTCGGGATGAATATGATTGATTGTATACTGCCCATTTTCCTGAATATTATTAAAAGTATGACCAACTTCTGAAGTTTGAGGCCTACATATAAAACCCAAAAGCGCAGGATCACTCCCTAAATGAACTACGGAACTAAATATAGCCAGATTGGTTTGCCCATTATTATTTACGCTACCAATAAGATTTGCAGGCTTGATACCTGTAACAGAATTGATGATCTTTAATCTAGTTATTCTATCAAGCTGTTCTATCTGTTCTTTAGTATAGATCATATTCTGTTTTATAAGCATTCATATTAGCAATACCGGAGACTTCATCCATAAAATCATGGCTGACTTAGTTCTTTAAAAGACCAGCTCCTTCTTACACTTATTCCAATAAGCAAAGAAAGAGGGATAATATCCTTTAACATCAAACATCCAGTCTCTGGGCTCTTCAATACCCTTATAATGATTGTTTAGAGGATGCTCTTTATAATAAGTGGTTTCTAAGTTATGATCTTTAATAAGCTGATCGAACTCTCCCACATAGATCTGAATATTAGGAATGTTCTCTTTGGCAATTTTAATAATAAAATCGATTGTTTTTTGAGAAACGGGGTATTCTTCAAAATGCGAAGGCTCTAATAATAGAATTCTATTTGCTGAAATCTCTTTTTTCCATAGAGAATCCAGGTTATAGAAATTATAGATACAGCTCGGAAGCTTTTCATCAATTACAATGGACTGCCGATCTGGTAAAGGTGTTTTTAATTCTAAATGTTCTATGTCTTTTAAAATTTCAGGAATTTCTGTTAAAGGAAGACTCTCATATGGAACATCTAAAAAAGTATCCTTTTGTTTAGTAAAACAGTAATTATTTATATTTTCTTGATTGGCTACATACTTCTTATTTGCATTAGATCCTGCTACCCACTGCCAACTTAATGCATTGCTTGCCCAATCTGCATCCAGTAAATGATAATACATCCATTGTGTGGGCAATTTCCAATGACTTTGTCCAGAATTGCAAGCTATGGAAGCAATGTACATTCTTAGGTGATTGTGTAAATAACCCGTTTTATAAAATTCTTGAATGGCAGTATCTATAGCTACAATCCCTGTATTACCATCTACAATTGCTTTTGAAATGGCTGAATTGGAAACGGATGATTGAGGGTGTTTTAAATCTTGATTTATAGCAGATCCTTTTGCGATCCATACTTGTTGCCAGTAATCTCTCCAGGCCAACTCCTGAATAAATTTTCCTATTTGTGCAGGCTGATATCCTTGTTTTAAAATTTCTGCAAGCACAAATTTTGTTGAAATTATTCCTCTAGAAATATATGGAGATAAATAGGTGACCGATCCATTTATATAATTTCTGGTAGAACCATATTTAACAGGATCTATATTGCGAACTCGCTGAAGAATTTCGGCATAAGAAGTTGGGAATATCGAATCTTGCTGTTCAAATAATTCCATTTATCGTTTGCTTATCTTGTTACCTGATATCGCCTTTTGGCGTGAGCATTTAAATCGGTTGATTCCTGAATCACGTTTCTTTAAATGCTTCTGACTTACACCGCTATTAACCCGTTTTCGCCATCGCTTAAAACTAGATTCCTTCAAGTTGCCGCGCATTACTTTAATAACTTCTTTTTCGGGTAATTCAAATTGAAACTCAATCGCTTCAAAAGGAGTTCTATCTTCCCAAGCCATTTCTATAATTCGGTCAAGCTCTCTTTCTGTAAACTGTTTCGTTTCGTTCATATAAACTATATTTTTTCCCAGATCTGATCTGCATTCAAATAGAAACTCCCCAGTGGATTAAAGTTGCACTGCTCTGGCGCTATAATGGAAAGAAAGCTTTGTCCGTCATCTCTTTTATATAAATGATATACTTCTCCAATAATAGGTTCGAATGTGAATTTTGCATTAAAAATGAGTTTGTTATATTCAAACTCTTGCATCATTTTATCATACTCTCTTTTAAGCTCTAAATATTTTGCCGCTACCTTATGGTTAATTTTATTAATACTTCTATTTTTCCAAGTAATAGTATCTTGAGTAGTTATTACCGGAGCCCCAACAGAAGTCGCATAAGGTTTAAGTGCCGCATCATATTTTTGAGTTTCTACATCAAAAACTACGTTGTCAGGTTTTTTTACTTGTGGCATTTTATTAACGGAGTTTAGTTCAACTTTTCAAGTTGCTTCATTACTTCTTCTGCTTCAAAGGTTTTCTGGTCGCTCATTTTTCTATTTGTAGTAGATAGGCTATGAGCCTCTTTTGAAAGCTTTGCATATTCCTCTTGTAATTTTTCCTTCTCTGATTTCTTTTTGAATAGTCCAAACATCTTTTCTTCTCTTTAATGATTTTTAGAATTAAGCTTCTAAGAATCATATTGTAAAGATATAGATTGTTTAATCATTTAATGTTAAGATTAAACAAAACATTTTTTGGTTTTTGCTTTATTTTTTTTGAAATTATGGAGTAATAAAACAGATGTATATTCTTAAAGAATTGCTTTTAGCCCAATAAAACATTTCTAATTGTCAGCAACCTACGTATCATTTAAATTTTTTAATCTCTGTACTTTTCATATTTCTGTGCCGATAGCAATTCTTTTTTTGTGTTCAAGTTTTGCAATACCATCGTATTTCCTCCAATCCTCAGATCCAATAATGTATAAGAGTGCTTTTGGACAAAATCTAACATTTTCAGTTCATCTCTCAAAATGGCTTTTTTTACCGTTTGCTTCAAAGATTGTGGATAACACGCAAAAAGTGGAGAAATATTTTCACCATCAGTAGAGACGACAATTTTGCCGGAAGTCGCAAGTTCTATCAACCTATTTAAAGCTTCACTATTTATCGAAGGCATATCACAAGCCAAAAGTATGATCATTGGAGAGTTGGAAAATTCTAGTGCAGTAAATAATCCCCCGAGAGGTCCTTTGTCTGGAATAACATCCTTGTGTACAGGTTTTCCAAACTTCATATATTCATTATTAGTACTAATTATACTGCTAGGCATATTTAGCTTTTCAAGGACCCTTATTATATGTGATATCATAGGTTCTCCCTTGAAATTGACAAGACCTTTGTCACTTCCCATTCTTCTGCTCTTTCCTCCTGCCAGTATAAAAACTTCTATTTCAGATTTCTTTATCAATATTTCATTTGTTTCAGATTATAAAATTAAGTTTTGATCAATGTTCCTGCTTACGAATCTTCCTGTTCAGAATCCAATTGTTTTTTTGCCTAGGAATGTTTACCTCAGCTAGCAATATATTTCAATCTTCTATAAATTTAAGCTTTTTTGATTCAGTCTCGATTCATTTCAAGTTTGTATACCGTCTGATTTGATTTCATTCTATTTCATAATCTCGAGAAAAATATTAAAGCGATCATTAAATTATGTGAAGTGTAAGGAATTAAGTCCATTTAATTAAATCTATAATTTTTAGAGATTATGAATTCATTAAAAATCATCAAATTCTACATTATTATTTTTCTTTTTTAAAATCAAATCGGTTAACTTTAAGGGATTATTGACAATAATAAGCTTCTAATTTAAAAATTAGTATAATGAAAATAAGGATTCGTGGAAATTCGGTGCGATTTAGATTGACCAAGAATGAAGTTGAGCAGTTATGCCGAGAAAAATTCATAGAAGAAAAAACAAATTTCCCTAATCTGGATTTTATATACGCTGTAAGAGTTTCAGCCACCAAGAATTTGGAAGTAGATTTTGCCAACAATCAAATCTCATTACAAATTTCCGAAGAACTTTTACAGGGCTGGGACACCAATAACAAAGTTGGGTATTCCCATACCATCAACACTTCTAACGGCAAAACTATAGACATTTTACTGGAAAAAGATTTTACCTGCTTAGAGGATCGTGGCGAAGATGAATCTAACAATTACCCTAATCCAAAATCTCTTACGCATTAAAATGGAAAATAAATTCAATAGAAAAGTAAATCATCGGGGTCCTACAGAATTTAGAGAACTCGATTTTAGAGATCCAATAACCCATGCTGCTGGGAAACTCGCCATAAAAGAAACTCTAAAACATACCTTTAAAGAAATGGGCGTGGTAGATTCTATGCGTGGTCTTTTTACAATTAATCAACAAGATGGATTTGACTGCCCCAGCTGTGCATGGCCAGATCCCGAAAAACCCTCTAAAATCGGAGAATATTGTGAGAATGGAGCCAAAGCACTGGCAGATGAAGCTACTCATAGTCATATTGATGCCGAATTTTTCAAGAAATATTCAGTAGAAGAACTTTCAGAACTAACAGATTTTCAACTGAATAAATTTGGAAGGCTTGTGGAACCTCTTGTTCTACGGGAAGGAAAAATTTATTACGAAGCAATATCCTGGCAGGATGCTTTTGATTTGATAACAAAAGAATTACACGGCTTAGCGTCTCCAAACGAAGCTATTTTTTATACCTCCGGCCGTTCCAGCAACGAAGCTGCATTTTTGTACGGAATGTTTGTCCGTGCATATGGCACCAATAATATGCCCGATTGTAGCAATATGTGCCACGAATCCAGCGGAGTTGCCCTTGGGGAAACCTTGGGAATTGGAAAAGGAAGTACTAAATTGGAAGATTTTTACGAGGCCGAGGTAGTAATTATAGCTGGGCAAAACCCCGGTACCAATCACCCAAGAATGTTGACTGCCTTAGAAATATGCAAGAAGAATGGTGGCTACATCATCGCAATTAATCCATTGGAAGAAACCGGTTTGGTTAATTTTAAAAACCCAAAGAACCTTAAAGGGCTAGTGGGCGGTGGAGAGGATATTGCAGACTTGCATTTAGCGGTAAATATCAATCAGGATATTCCGCTGGTGAAACTAATTTTAAAACGTCTTGCCGAAAAAGATGCATTGGATGAATCTGTTTTTGATCATGACTTTTTAAACGAATACACTCAGGGTTATTCAGAATTAATAAACGATCTAAAATCGTTCAATGAAGAGGAGTTACTGGCGATGACGGGAGTTCCTAACGAAAAAATAAATGAAGCAGTTGAGATTTTAGCCCGTAAATCTAAAATTATTGTATGCTGGGCTATGGGACTTACCCAACATAAAAACGGAGTAGAAACTATTCGTGAATATGTAAATTTATTATTGTTAAAAGGTGCTATAGGTAAGGCGAATGCCGGTACCTGCCCGGTGCGTGGGCATAGTAATGTACAAGGCGATCGCAGTGTGGGAATTATGCATTATATAGATGAAGAATTTAATGAACGTATTAGAAAACACATGGGTTTTGAACCACCTACTAAAAAGGGGATAGATGTAGTAGAATCTATGGAGGCCATGCATACGGGAAAAGCAAGTGTTTTTATCGCTTTAGGAGGTAATTTTTTGATGGCTGCTTCAGATACAGATTATACTGCAGAAGCGCTCAATAACTGTAAATTAACAGTGCAAATAAGTACGAAACTTAATCGCTCTCACCTGGTTACAGGCAAAACAGCTTTGATATTACCAACCTTTGGAAGGTCTGAAAAAGATGAAAAAAATGGAAACGCACGTTTTTTAACAATGGAAAGCAGTATGGGCCGAGTAAGGCAATCTAAAGGTATCTTTAAACCTGCTTCCACCAGTATTATGAGTGAACCCGAGATTATCGGAAATCTTGGTCATACGCTATTTAAAGGAAATCACCCTGTGGCTTGGCAAAAGATGGGAGAAGACTACGAACTTATTCGGGAGAAAATAGATCTGGTAGCCAAAGGATTTGAAAAGACCAGTGAACAATCTAAAGGTTTTGGCTATTACCTTCCTAATAATTCCCGATATAGGGACTTTAGTATGTTGCCCAATGGGAAAGCTCAAATCACTCTGAATAAACTTCCAGACCATAAATTACAAAAAGATGAATTAATGCTGATGACCATTAGAAGTCACGACCAGTTTAATACTACCATTTATGGTATGGACGACAGGTATCGCGGAGTTTATAATGAGAGGCGC
Source organism: Gillisia sp. UBA3175 (assembly GCA_002364325.1). GTDB lineage: Bacteria > Bacteroidota > Bacteroidia > Flavobacteriales > Flavobacteriaceae > Gillisia. The sequence continues at coordinate 356,306 of DEXV01000003.1, read as the reverse complement.
GTGATTTTTATGAACCAAAGTGATATGACGCAAAGAAATTTGAAGAAATTTGAAATTGTGAATTTAAGCAGTACCTACGATGGAAAAAAAAGGACTGCCTATCAATTCAAAGTCTTACCTTATAAAATTCCACCTGGCAATATCGCAGCTTATTTTCCAGAAACCAATCCTTTAGTTCCTTTTAATCATTTTGCAGAACGAAGTAACACCCCCATAAGCAAATCGGTGAAAATCCGGATTGAAAAGGAGAATTAATAAATAGTAGATGGTTTTTCATGTACTTAAACTATGAAATTTGAACTTAGAAAATCAAGTCTTAGGAATTATACCAATATAAAAATAATAGCATAATCTAAGTAGTCCATTATAATTAAAAGGCCTCGTTATCAATAACGGGGCTTTTTGCTGATATAAATTGGTTGACTCCGTCAATCCATTTAAAGCAATCTCAAACCAACATATAAAGCTTACGAAATGTGATTTATTAAACTAAAAAAGTTGGGTCTTCTACCCTATTGATACAAATTGAAAATCAATATAAACCTTATGTTTTTTTTATAATAGAGCTGTTAAATAATTTGTTTCTTAATACGAACCAAAAAAATAAACGAAATGAAAGCGATTCATATCACCGAATCTGGTGGACCGGAAGTATTAAAATTAAAAGAAACCCCAAAACCAAAATTAGAGAAAAACCAGATTTTAATAAAAGTGAAAGCTGCGGGTGTAAATCGTAGCGATGTTATTACGCGTAAAAACATGGACACCTATGGTAAGGGATCTACTGAAACCCTCATCCCCGGTTTGGAAGTTTCTGGTGAAATAACCGAAATTGGTAATGATGTAAGCGATAAAAAAATTGGCGATAAAGTCTGTGCATTAATTGCAAGCGGCGGGTATGCCGAATATGTTGCTGTAGATAGTTCACATTGTCTTCCTGTACCTGAAGGAATAAGTTTGACAGATGCAGCGGCAATTCCAGAAACTGTTTTTACGGTCTGGTTCAACGTATTTCATTTGGGAAAACTGCAACCAAATGAAAAATTACTCATTCACGGCGGCACTAGCGGAATTGGCACAATGGGTTTACAAATGGCTAAAGCTTTGGGCTCTAAAATATACACCACCGCTGGAAGTGATGAAAAGATCGAATTTCTTAATAATCTAGGCAAAGCAATAAACTACAAAAAGGAAGCTTTTGAAGACGTTTTTAAGGAAGAAAAAATAGATGTGATCTTAGATATGGTAGGCGGAGATTACACTCAAAAGAATCTCGAAATTCTGAATAAAAAAGGTAGGCTAATTAATATCAACGGAATGAAAAGTATGGACGTAAATGTTAATCTCCGAACCATAATGAGTAAAAATCTAATCTTAACGGGAAGCTTTCTAAAGCCTCAATCTGCAGCCGTAAAAACCCAGATCGCGAAGGAAGTAGAAAAAAATATATGGCCTTTGTTTAATTCTAAAAAGATACATCCTGTTATTTATAAAAAGTTTAAGCTAGCAGATGCCGTAGAAGCACATAAACTCATGGAAAGCAGCGAGCACATCGGGAAAATTTTATTGACAATGGAGTAACAACTTGATTTCAAGTGATTTTAAAATCTCAAATGAATAGTGAAACTTTAATTTTTAGAACTATCTCTCATTACCTCAGAGGCATCGAATCAATTAGATCTACTATTTTGTCTATAGAAATACATTTGGTATCCTGTAATTTAACTTTTCCATCCAAGCCAATTAAATAGAACTCAAAAGGCGTGTTCTTTTCATCATATTTTTTATATAAATTAGTAGCAACTTTCCACTCTGCATCTTTTGCAAAACCAACTTTCATTTGATGTTGATATACCTGATAAACAATTACATTTCTTTCTTCAAGAGCTTTAATACCAATTTCAAGTTCTTCGAGCTGGCTTGTGAAATTTTCATTTTTAAGATCTTCAGTGAGCAATAAAATTAACCGATCTTGCCAATGATGCTTGGAAAGATCTTGAGATTGCACTTTGCAAATACATAGAAATAAAACTAAAAACGAAACGATAATTTTCATACCTAATAATACAACTTTTTGAAGGAAACTATTTTTGAATTAGTGTTTAAATAAAATCTGTTGAAAGAGAAGTAAGCTTTCAAACTATTTCAAAAAAAAAGAGGATAATTCGTTTAAATTATCCTCTTTAAAGTAAATAGTATATTTTTAGATTGCTGATACCCCAGCTTCTGCAACTGCATGGTCATTTTCAACCGAACTTCCGCTAACACCAATGGCTCCGATTATTTCGCCTTTTGCATTTTTAATTGGAATTCCACCAGGAAATGTAATCAATCCGTTGTTAGAATGTTCGATATTAAATAAAGAACCTCCAGGTTGAGATAATTCTCCAATTAGGCCAGTATTCATATCAAAGTAACGAGCAGTTTTTGCTTTTTTAGTGGCGATGTCAAGTGACCCTAACCAGGCACCATCCATTCGTACGAGTGCAACTACGTTTGCACCACCATCTACAACAACGATGTTCATTTTAGTATCTATTTCGCTAGATTTTTGTTTTGCTGCTGCGATCGCTTTTTCTGCTTGTGCTAATGTAATATTCATAATTTTATATTTTTATAGTGTTATTATTTTTAATCCAATGTGCTTTGATACCCGCTGTTATTTAATTACTAAAATGGTTCATTAAATTATGAAAAAGGGTCAAACTACGAAGCTATCATGCCGTGTGGGTCAATAACAAACTTTTTAGCTACTCCTGTGTCAAATTCTGCATATCCTCTTGGTGCATCTTTAAGGCTAATCACTTCCGCATTTACAGCTTTGGCGATGTCTACCTTATCATGCAAAATGGCATTCATAAGTTGTCTGTTATATTTCATTACTGGGGTTTGACCTGTATGGAACGAATGGGATTTAGCCCAACCTAATCCAAAACGAATTTTCAGACTTCCTTGTTTTGCAGCCTCATCTGTTGCTCCTGGATCTTCAGTTACATATAGACCTGGAATTCCAATAGATCCACCAGCTCTAGTAATGGCCATTGCTTGGTTTAATACAATAGCAGGCATTTCTTTCCCTGCGGTATCTCCATGTCCACTAGCTTCGAAACCTACACAGTCCACAAAGCAATCCACTTCTGGGACACCTACAATCATGGCGATTTGCTGTTCTACAGGAATCCCATTCGTTAAATCTATAGTTTCACAACCAAAACTTCTGGCATGTTCAAGACGAGCTTTATTCATATCGCCTACTATTACAACGGCTGCACCTAATAACTGGCAGCTTGCCGCACATGCTAGACCTACCGGTCCTGCTCCTGCAATATAAACAACTGATCCAGCAGTTACGCCTGCCATTACCGCTCCATGAAATCCTGTTGGGAAAATATCAGTAAGCATGGTAAGATCTAATATTTTTTCCATGGCTTGATCCTTATCTGGAAATTTTAATAAGTTAAAATCTGCATAAGGTATCATTACATATTCTGCTTGGCCTCCAATCCAGCCTCCCATATCTACATATCCATATGCGCCTCCTGGACGATCTCCGTTTACATTTAAACAGATATTCGTTAGTCCTTTTTTACAATTTACACAACGACCACAGGCAACGTTAAACGGAACAGAAACCATGTCTCCGTTTTTAATAAATTCAACGTCGCGTCCAGATTCTATAACCTGTCCTGTGATTTCATGTCCAAGTATTAAACCTTTTTCGGCAGTGGTTCTTCCTCTTACCATGTGTTGATCTGAACCACAAATATTACTGGCTACTATTTTTAAGATAACACCGTGTTCACATTTTCGATCTCCCAAGGCCAATTTAGGATAGTCTATTTCTCTAAATTCCACCTCTCCTGTACCTTTATAGGCAATTCCGTGATTTTTGCACATATTATTTTTATTTTATTGAAGTTTATACTTTTGCAAACTATTTGAGTATACAATTTAAGCTTATCTATCCGTTTAACGCTTATGAAAAAAGGTCAATAATTTTTGAAAAGAGGTCAAGCAACCAATACTTATGGCGTTTTATGCGTAAAGTTAATCTTATTTAACTGACAATGAGTTAAATACAAAAAATAAATGCTACAATAAACACTCTTTTGGACTAAAACCAAATTTATTTTTAAAGGCAGTACTAAAATTTGAAAGGTTGTTATACCCAAAATCTAAATAAATATCTGATGGTTTTAAGTCTCCTTGCTCCAAAATTTCTTTCGATTTTTGAAGCCGTTTATCCTGAAGCCATTTTCCGGGAGAAACTTCATATTCTTTAATAAAATAGCGTTTAAAGGTAGACAAACTCATATGGCATAAGAATGCAATTTCCTCTAGCTTTAAATTGGAATCTATTTGGCTTTCAACAATCTTTTTAAATTGCGACTTTTCTTTAACTATTAAGGAATGTAAATAGATTTCAAACTTTCTTCCATATTTCTGTAGAAGATAAAGCATCAATTCTTCAAATTTTACATCAAGTAAATTCTCCATAAACAATGTTGGTGCCTTACTAATTTTGGATAAAGAATTTAAATAAGAAATGATATATGCGTCATTTCTGATGATGAAATAAGGAGATCCACCTTTTAAAAGGTATTGATATTCAGAATATTTATCTAAAAAATCCTTAAGCTTTTTATCAGAAAAAAAGAAGAGTTTACAATAATAAGTCGCATTTGTATCCAGCAATTCGGTCCAAAGCCAATTTCCTTTTTTAAGCAATAGCGATTGGTCTATATTTACTGCAACTGCTGTTCCAGCAAAATGCACTTGCTTTTTTCCAACTTGTAAAAAGCTGAACATATTCATACCTAATTTGACCTTGCTTTTTACAACATCATTGGTCATTTTAAAATCATAGACGAATAAATCAGGACTTTCTTTCTTATCATTAATATAGATTTCAGGTATTTTTTCTATTGACATCGGGGGTTTTTTTCAGCTTGTAGGTAACGAACTCTGTTCGTAAGTGATTTTTGATATTAAAATTTAGCTAAAAATAGGAATTAATAAGTCAAGAACCTCGGGGCAAGCCCACGAGGTATGAACTGGAAAATACTTTAAAAAATTCGAGGTAAGGCTCCATAACTTTAAACCAGGCTAAGATATATTCAATCCTGCTAGGCAATTGATAATGGGGCTTCTGTCAGAGATAGACGGGATTAACAACGCTCATTCCAGATAGAGAATTCAGAGCAAGTCTGGGAAAACCCAGGCCAGGACAAAAAAGTGAAGCGGTTTTTTAATTGTCCACTGCATTTTTTTTAATTTATCCACCCCTACTCATCCCCTATTTCAGTCAGTCATATTTCTAGATAATTGACCACAAATAATACTCTACGGTCTAGTTAAAGTTTCGTGAAACATTCAATACAACTTCCTATTAAATTCTAATTTTAAAGAAAAAGGATTCTATGAGATCAATTTGGAATGGCTCCATCAGTTTCGGACTCGTGTCTATACCTATAAAGTTATATTCTGGCTCTGAAGACAGAAAATTAGAGTTGGATATGCTTGATAGGCATGACAATGCAAGAATTAGATATAAAAGAGTGAATGAAGATACCGGCAAGGAAGTAGAATGGAAAGATATTGTAAAGGGATTTAAACAAGACGATGCGTATGTAGTTTTGGAAAAAGAGGACTTTGAGCAGGCCAATTTGAAGAAAAATAAAACCATTGATATAGAAGAATTTATTGATGAATCTGAGGTAGCCGATGTGCTTTTTAAAAAACCATATTTCTTAGAACCTCAAAAGGAAGGAGGGAAATCCTATAATCTATTAAGGGATGCTTTAAAAAAAACCAAAAAGCTTGGTGTAGCAACTTTTGTTATGAGACAAAAGGAAAACCTTAGCCTAATAGGTATTTATAAAAAAGCCCTTGTCCTGCATGTAATTAGATTTGATGATGAAATACGCGATCCTGAGGAACTTAAATTACCTTCTACCAAGATCTCAAAAAAGGAAGTGGATATGGCTATTAGTTTGATTGAGCAGTACACAGATAAATTTGATCTTGAAAAATATAAGGATGTTTATAATGAACAGTTAATGAAGATAATTAAAGCAAAATCTACTGGTAAAGTTAAAAAACCTGAGAAATTTGAAAGTAAACCAACTGCTGCCACAGATCTAATGGCACAACTTAAAGCTAGTTTAGAGAAGAAAAAGAAGACCAAGGCTTCTTAATATCATGGCACTTGAAGATTATAATAAAAAACGAGATTTTAAAAAGACACCCGAGCCTCCGGCAGAACTAAATCATGAAAACGCGGGTCGATTTGTTATTCAACGTCATAAAGCCAGTAGATTACATTATGATCTAAGGCTGGAGCTGGAAGGCGTCCTGAAAAGTTGGGCGGTTCCCAAAGGTCCTTCAATGAATCCAGATGACAAGCGTCTAGCCATACAAACCGAAGATCATCCTGTGAAATATCTTAGCTTTCATGGTACCATCCCCAAAGGGAATTATGGTGCGGGGGTGATGAAGATCTGGGATGAGGGTACTTATAGAATTGCGCCCGAATATGCAGATTTAGACCTTGTTGATCAATTTAAAAAGGGAGATCTAAAAATTGAATTCTTAGGCAAAAAGATCAAAGGAAGCTTTGCTTTGGTCCACACTAAACGTCCTGATGCCAATAATCACTGGTTATTAATCAAGAAAAAAGATAGCTATTCTACCGACTTAGATTATGATGCTGAAGTTTTTAGAGATGATAACTCCCCTGTTACTAATAAAAATACGCCTGTAAAGAAACTTGATCCAGACGAATTTGTAAAACCAATGCTAGCCTCTTTCACCAAAGATATTTTTAATGATAAGTCATGGATATATGAATTAAAATGGGATGGCTACAGAGTTATGGCAAATATTAAAAATGGAAAAGTGCATTTATATTCCCGAAATGGTATTTCTTATAATACCAAATTCAAGCAACTTACCAAAGATCTGGAACAGGTAGATCATGATGTAATCCTAGATGGCGAGGTGGTAATTGTAAATGAGGATGGCATCCCTCAATTTCAAGAGCTGCAAAATTATGATGAAACTACTGCAGGTACCCTGAGATATTATGTTTTTGATATGCTTTATCTTAATGGACATAGCATGTTGTATCTTAAGTTACTTGAACGGAAAAGTCTGATTCCTGAAGTTATAGAAAACTTGTCTTACACGATCTACTGTGACCATATTGAAGGGATGGGTGCAGCACTTTATAAAAAAGCTGTAGATGCTGGAATGGAGGGCGTGGTTGCCAAGAAAATCGATTCTACCTATTCACCAGGCTATCGCAGTGAGAGATGGTTAAAGATCAAAGCGGTGGAAACTGAAGAAGCTATAATCTGTGGATATACCGAATCTGTTGTGGGTGGCAGTGTTTTTGGAAGTTTAATTTTGGGAATGTATATAAACGATCAGTTAAAATATATTGGCAATTGTGGTTCGGGTTTTTCAGCAAAAGATCAGACCGAATTACTAACTCAGCTGAAAAAACTTGAAGTTGAAGATCATCCTTTTCAGAAAAAACCAAATCTAAAAGGCCGAAATCCACATTGGGTAAGTCCGGTCTTGATCTGTGAGGTTAAATTTTCAGAATGGACAAAGAATGGAATTATGCGTCATCCCGTTTTTAAGGGAATTAGAAATGATAAAGACCCTCAGGAAGTTTCAGTTCCAATCAAGAAAAAACTAAAATCTACCAATCATATTGCTAAAACTAGTTCCAACACTTTAGAGGTGGGAGGATCACAGGTTTCAATCTCTAATTTAGAGAAAGAATTATGGCCTGACGACGGCTATACCAAGTATGATCTTATAGATTATTATCTCAATATTTCAGATTATATTTTACCCTACTTAAAAGATCGGCCTCAAAATCTACATCGTCATCCTAATGGCATCAAGAGTCCCGGGTTTTATCAGAAGGATAATGAAAATCTACCTAAGTGGATTGAGACGGAAGATGTATTTTCAAAATCGTCTAACAAGACCATTAGTTACCTCCTATGTCAAAATGAGGCGAGTCTTTTATATATGGCTAATTTGGGTTGTGTAGAGATCAATCCTTGGCACTCTCGAGTAAATAATCTGGACTATCCAGATTATACTATTATAGACTTGGATCCTTCAAAAGAAAATACTTTTGAAGAGGTGATTACAGTAGCACAAGCTGCAAAAGAGGTTTTAGACATCGCGAAAATCAGGGCTTTTTGCAAGACTACAGGTTCTAGTGGGCTTCATATTTATATCCCATTAAATGCGAAATACACCTATGAAGAAGCCAGGAATTTCACAAAACTCCTTTGCTATTTCATTGAACAAAAAGTGCCAAAACTTACTAGTATGGTACGGGCCGTGAAGGACAGAAAAGGCAAGATCTATCTGGATTATCTCCAAAATAGACAAGGGCAAACAATCGCCGCACCTTATTGTGTAAGGCCAAAAAAAGGTGCTCCAGTTTCTACACCTTTGGAATGGAAAGAGGTGAAAAGCGGACTTAAAATAGTAGATTTCAATATTAAAAATCTTCAGGACCGAATTCAGAAAAAAGGAGATCTCTTTACTGAAGTTTTAAAGGGAGAAATAGATATGATGGATGCAATACAACGATTAGAAAACTAGTATAAATCATTTCAGTTTGAAAATCTTTTTCCCACGAGTTGTTTCGATTTTCATTTAATTCTTAAGAAAAATCCATACCCGTAGAAAGATCTATTTTATTGGGTGTTAAAATATCTCTAGGTTTAATAATACTAAATGGGTTAATAATTTGATCTACAAGATTCTCAGGTAACTTCTCCAGAAAATACTTAGAGGAAGCATCAGAAGAGTTTTCAGAATTATTTACGGTGTTTATAGAATTTGTATCGCGCGTAATATATAATTCATTCTTTGCTCTGGTAAGAGCTACATATAAGACGCGTCTGTCTTCTTCAATACTTTCTTCACTATGAAGGTTCCATGCACTTGGATACACTTTTGGAGATACATTTAGTACATAGCACACATCAGATTCTAGTCCCTTAGACGAATGCACGGTAGATATTATAACATGATCTTTAATTTCACTGTCATTCAATTGAGATCCCTCTAAGACAGGCTCGCCATTCAATTGTTTTGCGTTTTCAAGTATACCTTCAGAAATTAACTGGCCAATGGTTGAGTAATTGTCTCCCAGCATTTCAAGTACTGGAAAGTCAGATTTTCTTTTCTCTTCCCAATCCTTTCGATATTTAAAAGCCAAAGGCATTTCCATTTTGGAATAGGTTTCCTGGATGGCTTTTTTAACGTTTCCAGAGTTTATAAAAATGGTATTATAAATATCTGCGATCCTTTCGCCATCAAAACCGCCAATGGCATCTTCCAAATTCTGGGCACATTCTAATGGATCTTTAAATTCTAAGATTTTAGAAATGTATTTACCGGCTTTAATTTCTCCAATACCATCCCAAAAAGTCAGAAATCGCATCCAACCAATTTCATCGTACACATTGTTTACTACTCTAAGAGCAGAGATCACATCTTTTATGTGCGCCGCTTCCATGAATTTTCTTCCCCCATAAGTTACATAAGGAATCTTCTTCTGAATAAAAACTGCCTGTAAAGGTTTGATATAATAGGTTGATTTTGAAAGAATTAAATGATCGATAAAGTTCTTATTGTTTTCTGTAAAGTTTTCAAGAATATTTTCCGCTATAAAATTAGCCTCTTCCCATTGGCTAGCAACATTAATAAGTTTGGGTTTAATGCCTTCTCCTCGGGTAGCTATTAATTTTTTCTTATAATCTAAACTGGATTCATCTAAAAGCCAATTAGAAAGATCTAAAATTTCTTGTGTAGATCTGTAATTATTGTCAAGTATAAGAACTTCAGAATCGGAAACTCTTTCTTTAAATAAATGGACATTCTTATAATCTGCACCTCTAAATGAATAAATGGACTGCGCATCATCTCCAACACAATAGAAATTAGCAATTTGTAAGAAAGGCTCAAGTAAATACCATTGTAGCGGATTGGTATCTTGGAATTCGTCAATCAACAAGTGCTTAACTTGATGAGAAAGTATAGTTCGTGCTTCTTCATCATTTCTTAATCTATTTGCTACTATTAGTAAAAGATCGTCATAATCTAGATATCGCCCATCTCCTTTTTTTAGTTGATAGGCTCTTAATAATACTTCAACTTTTGGTCTAATAATATCTATTTCGTCATTGGTTTCTTCATCCAGCTTTCCTTTATAAACCTTTTCACGAATGGAGTTAGAAAGATTTTGTCGCGTATTTCTTCCGTAAGAATATATATCTATTAACTGCTGCGGTTTTATGCGTATCCCTTTATATTCAATAACCTGATCTCCGCAAACCATTTTCATCACACTAAGTTGATCATCTGGATCTATCACAGTATAATTTGAAGCGCCAAACAAATTTGGGTAACGCACAATTAACTGATTACACCAAGAATGAAAAGTAGAACCATTCAAGCTTTGCGCTTGATTATCGGATAAGGAAGATTTTACGCGCTCCACAATTTCATTTGCAGATCTTTTTGTAAAGGTGAGAATCTGTATTTTCTCAGGTGGAATTCCTTGATCTATTAAATAAGCCGCTCTCCCAACAATACATCTGGTCTTCCCTGTTCCAGCACCTGCAAGAACTAATAGGTGTTTCCCTTCAAATTCGACCGCTTTCTTCTGTTTCTCGTTAAGAATATGATTCTCCAATTTCTTTTTTTGTAAAGATAATAATTAATAGTCAATTAGGAATATTTCCAATATGCGGAATATTTCCTAATTTTACCGGAATGATATTTATCTACCTTCAAAATATAAGATTAGGAGCAAGAACAAAAATCCCTTTCCGTATAGTTCTTTACTCGGATGACTTTGTCCAAGATTATAAGGTATTTCCTATTAGACCGGAGCTCTCAATTCCTAACAAGATATACAAGATGAACGATCTAAATAGGTTGGAAATATTAGCAAGTGAACCTTTTTGTGATTCTGCAGATGAATTAATTGATCTTTTACGTGAACGTAAATTAATTTTTAGTGAAAAAATTCAATTCGATCTATTAAAATCACAATTTAAAAATATAGGTTATAATTTTAATCTGAAGCCAACAATTCTTTGGCCTTCAGGAAAAATAGGGAACAAAAATTTAGAGCAGATAACAGAATTAATCTCTGAACGCCTACCGACGAATAGTTTAAAATATGCTGAAGTCTTTTTGAATGAGATGCATAACTTCAAAAATCTGCGAAGCGAACAATTAGAGGAGTATAAGTGTGCAAATTTAAAACTGCGGAACCACGATCTGTCAAAACATAAAAAAACGCCCGGCGTTTACTTTTTTTTGAATGCAAATGATAAAGTGATCTATGTAGGGAAAGCGAAAAATATCCGAAAACGATTACAAAGCCATTTTTCGAATACCATTAAACAAAGTAATATTGACTATTCCCAAGTTGAAGATATTGATGTTATCTATACGGGCAATGATATTATTGCGCAACTGGTGGAATCTTCTAACATTAAAAGCCTAAAACCAAGTTATAATGTACAGCAAATATTAAATCCCGACCCCTATATAATTACTTTAGGGTATACCTCAAAAGGCATTTCTAAAATAAAGATCACTCGAAAAGAATATGAAGATAGCTTACCGGAAAAATATTTCAACAGGAGATCTGTAGTAGCATCTTTGGCAGATTTCTGTCAGGAATATAGTTTGTGTAGGAAACATTGCGGTTTAGAAAAAGTGAAAGGTCCGTGCAGTAATTACACTAAAAACCATAAAGACTGTGTATGTTCTGGGGGAGAATCAATTGAAGAATACAATAAAAGATTTCAACTTACCTTTGATCAATTCCGAAGAAAAAAAACCAGAAAAATCTATAGATTGAAAGGCAGAAACAATTCAGAAGATGCTTTTATATATGAGTTTAATGGAATTTATGAAGGATATGGATATATCGACAGAAATGTAGATATATCAAATTATAATGACGTATTGGGGCACTTAATAAAACAAACGAACAATTATGATACCACTAGAATCATAAGTTCTTTAACCAAGGTTCTAAGAAAAGAAGATATTCTCTTTATTTAAAATACAGCAGTGTTAAATTTGTAACTAATTAACAGCTAAATATGTACTCTGTTATTTGATATTTAAATTTTTAAATTCATGGGCAACTTTTATTATTGTTAATTCCAAAATTTCATTAAGGCTTTTGCAACCGGTCCAGCAGATAAAGGATTTTGACCTGTAATTAATAAACCATCAATTTCTGTATGTGAAATAAAAGGAATGGTTCCAGTATGATACTCTGCACCCAATTCTTTTAAACGATCTTCCAATGTATATGGGATATTGTTAGATCTTAAAGCTAATTTTTCTTCTGTATTAGAAAATCCAGTTACACGTTTGTCTTTTAAGATGGAAGGATCAAGTTCTGCGGCTTTAATTAAAGCTGCAGGACCATGGCAAACAGAAGCAACAGGCTTCCCATTAGATAAGAAATCTAAAATTAATTTCCCACTAAGTTCATTGGAAGCTAAATCGAACATTGGTCCATGACCTCCAGGAAAGAAAACTGCATCATAATCTGTAGATGTAATTCCATCTAATTTCATAGTGGTACTCAAAACTTTTTGAGCAATAGCATCATCCTGAAATCTTCTGTTAGACCCCGTGATATTTTCTGTTAATTCACTCATTGGGTCTATAGGAGGCTTACCGCCTTTCGGACTCGCAAGAGTAACCTGGTGTCCGGCATCTATAAATTCGTAATAAGGATCTGTAAATTCTCCAATCCATAATCCAGTCTTATTATCTGTATTAACTAAATCTTCATGAGATGTTAAAATCATTAATATTTTCTTAGTAGCCATTTCGTTTATTTTTTAGATATTATTATTAAGTTAGTTTATTATTCCTGTTATTCTTAGAAAGAAATCTTAGCGATTTGGAATTAGATTGCACTTTCTAGGAAACTTATTTCAATCAGTTATTTTTAATTTTTTCCTCTAATTATCGATCTAAAAATTATTACAACTGAAATCTTTAGAGACGATTTACATCAATATTTCAGTCATTCAATTTTAAGAGGTAATTTAATTCCATTTCTTAAATTTCATTCTCATCATAGATCTCGGTGATCTTTTCTATTTCTACATTAATTTTAGAATTTTCTGAAATGGCGGAAAGCCAAACCTCTGTTAAGATCTTACTTGTTGCACTGCAGGCTTGTAAACCATAGGAATAAGGTCTACATCCGGAAGTATGGGTAAAGCTGATGTCATAGATACCATTGTTTGGTTTCCCCTCTTTATCTATTAGCCTATATGCAGCATCTATATCTACACCTCCAGTGCAAAGTAGAAGTTCGCCCTTTTCTTGCAAGATCAAATCTCTGTTCACACTTTTTGGAAGTTCGTTAAGGTCTTTCAAGTTCTCGAACTTTGCTCTGGCCTTTCTTACTTTTCCAGTTTTAATAAGTGAAGAAAATGGAAACTGATCCAATTCTATATTTTTCTGGCCGGCGCAATTAACAAACATTTTATAGTTGAATGTTTCTTTTTCTCCATCTTCTTTTTCAACTTGGATAAGTGTACTATTCTTTTTCCCACCATCTTCAAGTACCTCAACATTACCGGCAACCAAATCTATACAACCTGCATCGTAAAGTGCTAAAAGGATATTCGCGGAGGATAAAGGGAGTGCCGCAATTACATTCATAAGAAACGACATTACTTCCCTACGAAAAAATAAGTGATCTTCTGCCGGTAGAAGTTCTGCATGAAAATTTAGGCAGTACATTAGGTCATCCAAGGTTTCTTTCCAATAAATAGGTTTATTGTTACTTACAGACTCACGCGCTTCCAGCCTTTCTTTACGCATTCCTTCAAACGAATTAGAATATTCATGCTCGTCTGACATAATTTGAATAAAATCTTTAAAGCTCATGTTATCATACTCAAGCTTTTGAAGTATTTTAGGCATATCATCCTTCTTAAAGGAACTAATTAAAGCCGGCTTGCAAATCTTTTCGAAATAGGTGTGTATTCTCAAAAATCCATCTTCATCTATAAGAGATAGCATTTCTTCACGACTCGCATGCCTGTATATTTCCCGCATAGGAAATTCCTGTTCATATTGCAAATGAGGAAGCCATCCTTCAGAAGAATGCATTACCAGCTTAAATCCTTTAGCCTCGGGTTTCAGTTTATAGCTAAGTTCATTTCCTTTTTCAGTAAAGGAACCGTGTCTATGGGCTAGAGAGGTTACAACATCAAAGGCACTTAAAGATGCACCAAGTGTTCCAATTGGGTAATTATAATATTCTCCGGACTTTGGCAATAATTTATGGATGGGCCATGGGGATGAGTAATATCCAATTTTTGTGTTATCTTCTTCAAACCAATGATGACCTGTTGCAATTACAACCTTATTAAAATTCCGTATATCATGCTTCTCAGTTTTTACACCAACCTGTTCTTTTTTATCATCCAATAGTACATCACTAACTTCCTCTTTAATCTGGTGGACTATAACCCCTTTTCCAGTTAACTGTGTGATAAGTATCGTGTACTGTGCATGAAAATATGCCCCTAACGAGATCCGGCTGTAAACCTCTGCATCATCTATGGGAAGTTGTTTAATATTCCAAGAAGCTAACATTTCCGGTTGTTGCTCTCTCAACCAATTTCCAAAGGTGGACGGTAGTTCCGGAATCTCTTCAGAAGAAATATTAGCGAGATTATAGATATCGGTGGTTTCAGGATTATAGGGCATTCCCATTCCCATATGTACCCCTTTCTCGAAAATACTGATCTCTTGAAAGAAACTTTTCAATTCTTTATAATGATCATTAATATGCTTTAATAAGTAAATTGCAGTAGCACCAGAACCTATAATTGCAAGCTGTTTTTTATTCATGAGATCTTTTAAGCATTAGATATTAAAGATATCCAATTCAAAAATTGGTTAGAGTTATAAAAAATATAAATTTTTGTTTCAATAATTATAGGTCGAGAAATCCCGAGCAAATAAAGAGACCATGCGATACTCTAAAAAAGCACGGATTTATTTTTTTATTTCCACTAGAACATCAAGCAGAGAAAGTCTGGTTATTTCTTAAAATCAGTTAAACTGCAAAGGGCGTATCGGGTTTTCCTTTGCCGAGAATGTGTTTTGCAATTCACTATTTAGTTGTAGTTTTATTTTATGATAAAAGCAGTAATTATAGACGATGAGATAAATGCCCAGAGTTTATTGGAGAAAACTCTAAACAGGTATTTTCCCAATAAATTTAATATTGTAGAAAAATGTAATTCGGTAGATTCGGGTGTGCTTGCAATTAAGAAGTACGAACCCGACTTGGTGTTTTTAGACATCCAAATGCCTGAAAAGAATGGATTTGAATTGTTCAAGTATTTTGAATGTATAAAATTTGAAGTGATATTTACCACTGCCTACAATCAGTTTGCAATTAAAGCAATTAAGCGCAGTGCTCTGGATTACCTGCTGAAACCAATAAATCATCTGGATCTATCTGAAGCCATTAAAAGGTTTGAAAACAGAAATAAAGGAAATTTCGCCCATAAAAAATTATCCTTATTACTCGAAAACTTGAATGTAAACGACCAAAATGTTAGTAAAATAGCTTTTCCAACGCTTGAAGGCTTTGAACTAATTCATTCAAATCAAATTTTATACTGCAAGGCAGAAAGTAACTATTGTTGCATTAAAAAGATAGACGGCATTACTAAAACGATTACAAAGACATTAAAATATGTGGAGGAAATACTTCCAGCCACTTCCTTTATAAGAATTCATAAAACCTACGTCATTAATTTAAATTATATAGTTAGGTACAACAAGATCAATAAGGAAGTTGAATTAACCAATGGAGAGAAGCTTCCTGTTTCTTTTCGGAAAGAAGAAGAATTTATAAATGCCATCTTACAAAATAATTAAACTTTTCCTCCTCTTTTTTTTGTGGGCTACTATAGCTCTTACTCAAAATTATCCGAGCAAAAATTTCACTGCATCCAACTATTTGCCAAACAATACCGTTAGGTCTTTATTGGTAGATAGCAATAACATTCTATGGATAGGTACTGAAAATGGAGTTGTGAAAAAGGAAAATGACGTTTTCACAAACTTTTTTGAAGAGGATGGATTGGCTTTAAACAGCTGCTGGGCCATTGCAGAAGATAAAAATAAAAAGTTGTGGTTTGGAAGCTATGGCGAAGGAGTTAGCATTTATAACGGCACAAATTTTAAAGTGATTTCAGAAGAACAGGGATTGGTTCATAATGAAATAACCAAACTTTTTGCTAATGGAAATTATATGTATGTGGGAACCAGTGATGGGGTTTCTATAATAAACATTAATACTCGTGAAGTACGTTCTTTAAATAATCATTCTGATAATGAACTATTTAGGGTTCAGGACTTTTTTGAATATAAGAAAGAAATTTACGTGGTCACCTACAATACCGGCGTCTTCAAAATTGTTCCAGAGAATGATCAACCCGCTTTGGTAAAAGTGAATGATTATGAATACAATTATTCCGTTTTTGTAGATAATGACAGTATTTACAGCAGCAATAAAGGTTTTTTTACAAAAAACAGCCTTGCCAATTTTGTAAATGGAATAGATACCATTCAATCAAAAAAACTTGGAGTTTCCATTATATGGGATTATGTTAAAAGTAAGGACCATATAATTTTTGCAGCAGCTTGGGGAATTTACGATAGTAATGGAGGGATCTATGAAGTGGAAAATAATAGCCTTATTTCCAGAGCATCAGATTTTAATATTAGCAGTAAAAAAGTAATTTCCTTAGCCTATGATCCACGCTTCGAAAAATTATATGTTGGAACCAAGGACGCCGGATTATTTGAGGTAAAGCTAAATCCACAAATAAAATTCAATGAAATCCAAGGAAAGAACGTCCTTGGGTTTGCTAAAACAAATAAATCTTCTGCTGTATTGTTGGACAGCGGCATCCTTTTAAAAGACGCTGAAAAGGAACGCACGATCAGCTTAGCCCAGCTTAAAAATTGGCAGGAGGAATATGTGTTAAAAACCAAATTACCATTGCCAAAACACCAGGATTCTTTTTATGAACTGGACTATAGCACAAAGGCAATGGATATCAGTTTTTATGATATTAAAGTATCAAAAAACAGGTATTGGGTAAATACCAATATAGGTGTATTTGCTATAAAACCTTCAGGAGCATTGGACAGGTATCTACCCTTGCATTCAGAAGAAATAAATTTTACCGAAGCCGGGGATCTAATAGAAACAAATCCTTATGGAGGACTTAGAATTTATAGTGATCTGGACACTTTTAAATACACCCATTTTAAACAAGAAGAGCCCCAGACCCCTACCATGGTGGTAAATAGTTTACAAAAGAATCTTAGAACCTATTTTTTATCTGTGTTTTCGGGTCTATTTGTATGGGAGAATAATGAGTTTAAATCTTATTTACATAATGGGATCTGGAAAGAAAAGAAGTTAAGACATATCACCGCCTTAGGTGAAAATATCGCGATTTCCAGTGAGTTTGGGGATATA
This sequence comes from Gillisia sp. UBA3175, assembly GCA_002364325.1. GTDB lineage: Bacteria > Bacteroidota > Bacteroidia > Flavobacteriales > Flavobacteriaceae > Gillisia. Next base: position 338,695 of record DEXV01000003.1, on the reverse strand, counting down.
TTCATTCTAAATGATGAAGCTTCCTTTAGGCTTTTAAATAAAATACCCCGGGCTAAGATTCAAGGGAATACTATTTCCTTTTTAAAGGAATATAAGGGCTACTTAATAATAGGAACAGAAAAAGGCTTAACCCTGTATAAGAACAAGCGTTATATCTTCTTGGATGAAGAACAAGGACTAAAACAACCATTATTAAGTGCAGCGGTAGATGAGAACAACTTGTTGATTGGAAGTAACAACGGCTATTACAGCATTAATCTTGCTGCGATTAGTGAGCCTGAGCTTTTAGTAACTCAATTAAAACTTGAAGAGATCTTTATAAATAACAATAAATTTCCTTTTGAAAATTTTGCCGACAAAGAGGAAATAAGTTTAGTTTACAATGAAAATACCGTACTGCTTAAATTTAGTACAAACGCACATCCTAATCCGCATAAATTAAGCTATCAATACCGCTTAAATGCAAATGATTGCTGGAGTCTTCCATCTTCCAAACCCGAAATATTCCTGCCATTTTTACCTTCAGATAATTATAATGTAGCCGTAAGGGTGTTAGATGCCAGCACCGGCTTAAATTATACACAGTCATTGCTAAAATTTGCCATACTTCCACCCTTTTGGAAAACCTGGTGGTTTATTTTGTTGATGATCGGCTTAGTAGGTTTGGTGATCTATACCATTTACAATTTTCAAATAAGGCAAACCAGAAAATTTGAAGCGCAAAAAAGTTTGATTCAGAAGCGTTTTGAAGAAACCAAAATGGAAGCTTTACTGGCACAAATGAATCCGCATTTTATTTTTAATGCCATGAATTCTATTCAGAACTATATCATGGACAGTGATGTAGATAATGCCAGTATTTTCTTAGGCGATTTCGCTAAATTAATTCGGCTAAACCTTGATCACTGCACAAAGCCAAAGATTTTGTTAGTGGAGGAAATTGAATATTTAAGCTCTTATATCCGGGTAGAAAACACACGTTTTAGCAATACTATCCAGGTGCATATAGAAGTAGATCCTTTAATAGATGTTTATGAAGTTATGATCCCCACGATGGTATTACAGACTTTTGTAGAGAATGTCTTCGTACATGCTTTCCCTCCAGGTATAAGTAAGCCTGCTTTAAAAGTGACTTTTAAATTATTGTCGGAAAATGTCTTGCAATGCAAAATTGAAGACAATGGGATTGGATTTTATTTGAATTCAAGTAATTCGTTGCACGAGTCTAAGGGAGTTAATTTAGTCAAGGAACGATTATCCTTGCTTTGCCACAATATCGAACACGCAGTTCAAATAGTATCTACTAAAAACAAAGGCACTTTGGTCACCATTAGCTTAGAGGTATAACGATTACTTACAAATTCCATACGTTTACTAAATGCATAGCTCTTCCATGATAATTGGCTGTATTTTTATAAAAGATTAGGGGAAGTTGCGGCTACTTTAATAGTATATAGTTCCGGAAAAACATATTTTAGGTAGGGCTTTAATATTTTTTAAGGACTATAGGAACTGTAATTTCTCCAATGTTTACAACAATAAGCGGTTTTATAAATCGGTTACTTGTTTAAATATAAAACCACTAACGAACGAAAGTTCAATAGTGGTTTTTTTGTGTGATACTATAGCGCTTAACACGAATAAGTAGATCAACACCACTTAGTTTTCGACTTCCAGCTCTATAATTTATTTGCAGACTCTTTTTCTGAGAAATAAGTAAGGCTAAGTTTTCGATAATTCCCAAAAGTGTCCATAATTTACGTACTCGCCTTAACCTATATACGTATTCAGCAGTTAAAAAATTGAACATAGAATCATAGTTCAAGACAAATTTGTAAATTTGAATTATGGAGGTCGATATTCAAAATAAAAAAATAGAATTAATTCAGTGGTTATCAACTCTGAATGATATGTCGATTATTGAAAAAATAATCAAACTTCGTGAGCAAGAAAAATCTGATTGGTGGGATGAGTTATCTGTGTCTGAGAAAAATTCTTTAGAAAAAGGAATTAAAGATGCAGATGCCGGGAATTTAGAATCTCACTCTGATGTAAAGAAGATCTATGAAAAGTGGTTATAAGATTTTGTGGACGAAGCATGCGCTTAAGCCAAAAGTCCCGATAACTCTCGGGAGCGCCCTTACTCCTCGCATTTGACTTATTTTAGACCCTTGGTAGTAATTAAAAGATCCTCATGAAATTAAACTTATTGTCTTGTGATGCTCAAAGACCAGATAAAAGAGCGATAGCCCAATGTATTGCAGAGATCTCATCTAACGTCGATACATCTTTAGCGAATGAACTTACAGACATCCTCTTAGAAGGAGACCCTGTAGATATTGAGATGGATGACAAAAACTCCGGTTCTGCTTTAAGAGCTTTGCGAAAATTAGGGATTGATTATGAAATTATAGAATGAATTTTCATTCACTAGATCAGGGATATATTCCTTATGATCAAGAAAAAACTACTATTGTTCTTTTTTCAACTTTCCCACAGCGCGGTAAACGAATAAAAGTGATGTTTTATTATCCTTATAATAACAACTAAGCCGAAAGTCTCGATAGTTATCGGGAGTTTTCCCTACTCCACTTACTTTCGCATAATAAAAACTCAATTAAATGTACAGCAATATACCTACACTTTCTGCGGAAAATACAGAACTAACGAGGAAGTTAGAATTGCTGCATTTAGATTTTCTGGAACGATTCACGCTTCACAAGAACAGGGTAGAGAATTTTTCCTAAATATTTATCTAAGCCTGTGTTTTTCATCGCTTGCTTTTCTTTTTAAGGAAAACAACTACACAAAGCAGTTGGAACCAAGAAAAACTAGAGGCCACTGTATCAGAAATGGAATACATTCATCTTCTAATATTCAAAGCTCAGGGTCTCATTAGTTTTTTTAAGCGTGTTTGATAGGCCTGAGTATAATTCTCTTTTGATTTTGTTTTTAGAAAAGAAGCTTTAATGAGTGTTAAAACTTGGTCTTGTTTAGAGGTTAACTCATAATAAACCTTTTCAACTTGCTTTCTGGCAATAGCGGATTGTTGTCCTAAAGTAAAAAACTGTGTTGCAATTTTAGCTTGCGCCAATTGCGCTGGCAATAAACCATCCGTTAACGCAAAATCATTATCGTCCATATGTAATCTGCTGTTTAGCAAATCGTATGCTGGACTTAATCTAAAATCACCATAGGGTGTTTCTAATAATGAGAAATTTTTAAAATGTGCATCTCCATTGGAAAACAAATAATTAAAAAGCAACAGCTTGAATAGTTTTATAGATTCTATGGTATACGCCGGCGTGTGTTTTTTGAGTAGCTGAAATATCTCTAAATAGTTACCCAAATACTTAAAGTCCTCTCCATGTGTTTGTGGGGTTCTGCCTGCTAAAGTTGCAAAATCTTCTTGCGCCCTTTTACTACCGTCATCTTTAACGTCGAAACGTTTGGTGATGTATGCAGGTGCACCATTTTTAAAGAAAATTAGGGCATTTTCTGCGGTTTCAATATCGAATATCTGCCGGGCAATTTGCATTGTGAGATGCTCATTCACCGGCATCTGGCCGGCATTCTTACCAACATTAGGTATTGGTTTTAAAATATATTGCCCTTGTTCTCCTTCTTGTATGAGCCGCAGTTTATTTTTTTCCAATAAAACCGAAAATTTTTCCTGTACCCCAGAAATTGAGATGCGTTTTCTGTTTTCGGTAAATAAGGCATCTGTGCTGTCACTAGTTGCTGGCGAATCGTAGGGTAAAATGGCACTTACCTTTTTACCATTAAACACACGTTTTAAAGCGGTATTACTATAATCTGAATAGCCTTCTTTAAGTGTTCCAGGACAATATGATATTTTAGACAAATCCATTAACTCTCTATTTTCTTAACTTGAACCGCCCCAATAGTGTCATATTTTGCTGTTGTTAGCAGAATACCAAAATGGTCGTTGGTATCTATGCGATTCTCAAAACAAACGGTTTGTTTATTGGAACCTTCTGGCAGCATATTATAAAAAAATGAGAACAGATGTTTAGCGTTAAATTCCTGCTGTGTTTTAGGCAGGCTTAAACTAATGGCCGGTTTAGTAGTATCATTAAACCAAATCTTATGATACCTAAACACAAAGCTGCCATCGTCTAACTGAGTTAGTAGTCCTGCCGGTTCTTTTTTATATAATATTTCTGCTTGTCTCAATTTGTTAGTGAGTTTCGGTTACTGTAATATCCTTAACTTGAAATTTAAGGTCCAAACCTAAAGCATCCCCCAGTTTATTTAAGGTTTCTAAGGTTGGATTGCCTTTACCGCTTTCAAATTGTTTTAGGGTTCGCAAGCCTACACCAGAGAGCTCTGCCAGCACTTCCTGTGTGACCTGTAGCATTTCTCTGCGGTTTTTTATGGTTTTTATAAGTGAATCAGAGTGCATTATATTGCTCTTTTTAGGTAAATATAAAAAACTTTAATGAATAAAACCTCATAAGTGCTTTTTATTGCACTATTTGGTTATTTTTGATATTTTTTGAAGTCTTAATGCCTAAAAAGTGCTTTATATCGCACTATTCTCCTCATTACGGAAAAAAAATTAATTTAGGCTAAGGTTTAATGAGGATTTAAAAGAATAAAACCTGAAAATCAAAATCAATTACATTTGATTTTCAACATATTATAAAAACCTTAGTCAGAATTTAAAAAAACATAAATTCCTTGTTGATTGTAACAAATTATAGTCATTTCAGTCTTAATTGAAAGACTAAAATAATATGAGCTCAATTAAACTAATTACTCAAATCAAGGGAAAAAAAATAACCATAGCTAATGCTGCTTTAATTTCTGGAATTGGTTTATTAATTATGGCGTTAACAGTACCATTTGCTGAATTTTACATTTTTCCAAAACTAATGGCTGAAAATCCTGCCTTGCTTGCTAATAATATAATGGATAATAGATTATTATTCACAACAGGCATTTTTTTACATTTCATCACACTTATTTGTGACATAGTAGTTGCGTGGTCTCTATATGTTTTTCTTAAACCTGTTTTTAAGCATCTTTCCTTATTAACAGCTTGGTTTAGATTAATTTATATTGCTATGTATTTAGTAGCATTGGGTAATCTAATCAAGGTTCTAAATCTTTTAAATATTAATAAAAAATCCAATCTATTAGACCAATCACAATTCTATGATTCCATTTCATTTTGTATTAAATCATTCCATCTTGAATGGTCTCTCGGATTAATAATTTTTGGAATTTATTTAATTCTTCTGGGATATTTAGTTTATAATGCAGAATATGTTCCTAAAATATTTGGAATATTATTGATAATTGCTGGTTTTGGCTATTTAATAAATACTTTAGGATTGTTTCTATTTCCAAATATTAATACAGAATTCCTTTTGATTACATTCTTTGGAGAATTGATATTTATGATATGGCTTTTAATAAAAGGCTCTAAAATTAAGAACATAAAAAAAACGGCGCACAACAACGTATATAAAATATAGTGCGAGTGGTTGCTAACACGAAGGTTCGGGCATTTTTGCGAGGTCGCCAAATTTTTAAATTTGGCTAATTGAGAAAAGAAAGATGATTAGAAAAATTTAAAAATCCGGCTTGTGTCTAGCCAAACCAAACTGCATATTTTCTGCACTACGTTTAATATACAAGACCGTTGTAAGCCATTTAAAAAAATACTCAAAATGAAAATATCAGGAAAATCTATCATAACACCAGATTAAAATACCTGATAGAGCGAAGTAACAACAACCCCTTCAAAATCATTGGAATTAATTGACAACAATTGTTTTTCTTTTACAAGCTTAAAACAGAACGGTGCTGCTAAAAGGTTTACACCACTTTGTTTTTTGAGTCTGATTCCCTGCCCGGAGATAATATCTTTATTTGGTTCAAAATCATCTTTCGGTAAGTGTTCGGTTAGCAGAACATATTTAAAAGCGTATAATTTTTCTACCACACTTTTTATTTCCGCATTCGACAAATGTTGCAACACCTGCCTCAGGATTGCGCAATCTCCTAGGGGCAATTCATCCTTTGCAATATCCAGCTCACGGAATTCTAAATTATCTGCCTGAAACTCTTTTTTATTACGTGCTATAAGTTCCGGAACAATGTCTACTGCGATATACTTTTTAGAGTACTTCACCAATTCTTTACCAATATTAAAATCTCCGCAACCCAGGTCGCAAAATATCGGAGGAGTTTTAAAATCTTTTAAAAAAGCAGTTAATACAGCTATATATGGATCTACTGTTTCGGGCTGATGTGAGCCAAAACCGGAGTAGAATTGAGATTTCTCTCCACCCCACAGATTCTTTTCATAGATCTGGGCCATGACATCTTTAGTTGGCCAGGGTTTCTTTTTTTTATTTTTTTTCATTTAAAAGATAGAAAATGGAACATCACTCAAAAGTAATGGATTAAAATCTGGAACCTGCAATGGGTGAGGCACCAAATTTTAATTTTGAAAAGTGGACAGAAAGCAGAGGACGGTATAACATTGAACAATGAACAATGAACAATGAACAATAAACAATTAATTCCCTTCTGCTTTTTTTCATAAGCTCTCTGGCATTAAAGTCAAAGCAAATATCTGGATGAAGTTTTTATACTACATTTGGCGCTACTCAATGCATTATGAAAAGAGCTTTAGTAAAATATAGAAAAAGTGCTTTTGGGAGGTATGTTATTCGCAATCAGAAGTACGCTCCCATTCTTTTTTTTATGGGTGGTTTTATTTTTGACACGTTAACCTTAGGGCGAATAGATCGTATTTATGATACGGTGGTACTTTGCTCGCATATGACCTTATTATCCATAACGCTTTATTTATATAATACAGTGAATGATGATAAGTGGGAAGGTACTTTTATCAGACGTTATTCCGAATATTTTCCGCTGGCTATACAGTTCTTCTTTGGCGCACTTTCAAGTGCTTTTGTCATCTATTTTTTCAGAAGTGTGTCCATGTCAAAAACTATGTTTTTTTTCATACTGCTGGTTCTGCTCTTATTTGCAAACGAGTTTCTTAAAAAGAAAATCTCCAATAAATACCTTCAGTTTAGTATTTATTTTTTTATAAGTTTTACCTTTTTCACCTTTATGATTCCTACGCTCATCAGGATAATGAACACCTTTATTTTTATCATTTCCGGACTTGTAAGTTTGGGGTCTACGCTAGCACTCATCAAGTTTATTTACAGGTCAAGCCCAAGCACAAGAGCTGAGATAAGTCTAAAAAAACTGATGAGTATTATCCTTTCTATCTATATAACAATTAATGTTTTTTACTATTTCAATCTTATTCCACCAGTGCCGCTGGCTTTGGATACTGGGTTGGTGGCTCATGATGTGCGGAAAATAAATAATGAATACATCGTTACTTACGAGAAGGATGAATGGTATGTATTTTGGCGTAAATATGACATCAATTTTCATCGTCAAGCAGATCAAAGAGTTTATGTGTTCACATCTGTTTTTGCACCTACAGATTTAAAAAAGTCCATTTTTCATAGGTGGAAATGGAACAATCCCGAAACCAGAAGTTGGGAAGTAACTGATAAAATTAGCTTTAAAGTTACCGGTGGGCGTGATCGTGGTTTCCGTGGATATACTCATAAAAACAACCTTAAAGAAGGCCAATGGAAAGTTGATGTCATTACAGAAGAGGAACTGGTAATTGGTGTTGTGGATTTTGTGATTAAAAACACTTCTGAACCTTATAAAGAAGGAATGGTAATAAAATCATTTTAAATGAAAACTGGATAGTGCTTAACGCCAAATAACATTGGTTATCGCAAATAGCGGGTATTCCAGTGAAAGTGATATTGATGAATGAATAGATAAGCAAAAACAAAATCCGAAATAAAGAATTTGGAAAATGATTATATCTAAGAATCTGCAAAGGTGATTCTCAACTGAATGTGAGAAAGGAAATCGCAAATAAACTATTAAATTTAGAAGTGAATAGAAGTGTAATTTTTGAAGCAACAGAAATAAAATTAAAAAGTGAGTAACAATATATATGTAATCATAGCTGGCTATTGGCAGGCTACGCTTCATATATTTGGACTTTAGCAGTAATTTTTATACAAGTCAAAATGAACAATAGTAATTTTAAGAAGCATCCTTCAAAATCATTAATCGAACTGTACAGATTGAAAAACTTTCAAGGTGCGAATCCTGCTAGTGCAAAAGTCTTATTTGTTGGAAAAGATCCCAATTGGGCTGTGGACATTGATTCATCGCCAATATTTAACTTGGTTCGCGATTATTTGTATGATGGAGTAGAATTCTGGAAGAAGCACAAAGTCCACCATCCATTTTTACATCCCAAGTACGATGGAGAAGGAAAGAGATATCATGAATCTATCTCGAAATTAAACTTTAAAAGCAATTATGCTGATAAAATATCTTTTGTCGAAATCATAGGTTTTCCAACAACAGGAATGTCTTCAACAAATAAAAAGCAATTCAATGAGTTTCTATTATCGGCAGAAAACAAAGATCATCTTATAGAATTAGATAAACTCTTAAATGATCCTACTAAAATGATTTTTCTGTTTTGGGGTTTAATTGATTACTTGAAGTTTATTAATAAAAAAACCGGGCTATTCAAAAAGTTTGCAGACATTGATAAAAGTAAATTAGTACGAACAGATTTAAACAAAATTGAACATTTTTATTTTCATAAACATTTTTCAATGGGAATCAGTCCAGAAACTCGTCAAAAAATATCTATTGAAGTGTCACAGAAATTAGACGAAAAATCACCGTTAACAACGGTTAACAGCAAATAGTGGGTATTCCAATGAAAAGTGATACTTTAGATAACAATAATCAAACAGGCGTCAAGAAAGCATCCCTACTCCACTCTTCTTGCCTAAATCTAGACATTTTGCAACAAGCTTAAAATCCATGATATGAATAAGGAAAAATGGAATGAAATCTGCTTTTTATTATCTGAGAATATACAGACCGATATTAGCGAAAACTCATTTGAACAGAACGTTGTTCAGGCTTTACGAGTTTTAGATTGGAAAGAATATTCGGGAGATATTGAAATTCGACCATCTTTCCAGATTGGAGCAGCTAACAGGATAACTCCTGATTTTTTAATAAAATCAGATCAAAAGAAGAACTTGTTTGTAATTGAAATTAAACAACCAAATATTCCGCTCAATACTAAGTTTCAACAACAATTGTTTTCATATATGCGACAATTAAAGCTAGAATATGGCATTTTAATTGGGCAAGGAATTCAAATTTTTTATGATGGCATTTTAGCTAGACAAGAAGATCCAATTCTCTTAGAAACAATTAAAATAACCAGAAATAGTGATAAAGGTTTAAGTTTTGTTGATTTATTTTCCAAAGGTTCATTCAATGAGGAATCACTAAAATCATTCACACTAGATGCTTTAAAGAAAATTGACCATAGTGAAGATAAAATAAACCTGACTAATAAAATTCTATCTAACAGTTATAAGGAGAGGATTACAGAATTAATTAAACAAGATTTCCTAAATGAGTATGATGGTGAATTGATTAAATCTGTTTTAGATCAATTAAAATTTGAGATAAAAGAAAAAAACAGTGAGATTGTTTATCCAGAAACTAAAAGCACCAATTTAAATTATAGAAATGAGCATTATTCAAATGAAATTTTACCTATTCAATTAAATCCAGTTTCGGAACGAGAATTTAAGGAAAAACTTCTATTAACTAAGACTGCATATATAACAACTTATTATAAGGATGGAAACATCAAAAAGAAAGTTTGGAACGTAAATAGTTTTAACGAGAGTTCAAATTTATTAGGGAATATAAGATCGAGACTTGACTTTAGAAATGGAAACTGGCAAAAACTTAAAATTGAAAAAGTATTAGTCTCAATATATAATTAATTAAAATCAGTAACCAGCATCAATTACCAGCAAAGTACGGATATTCCAGTGAAAAGAGATATTTAAGTACGAACTAGCAATGCCTACTAGATTAAAACCATACTAGTAGTATTTTAGTTACTGTACCTATAAGAGTTAGAGAGGTTGAAAACGCAAATTCGCGCCAGACTTATATCTTTTCATAAATCTTAAATATACAAAACTTTGATACGTATCCACTATAACCAGTTGTTTGTTGACAATTGTTAATAATTCTCCCAATTTAAGAAAGAAAACCCTTAATTTCTTAAAAGAAATAAGCTAAGTTTGAGATTGAAAATTCTTGGTGCCCTACCCTTATAGAATTCAACCTTTTATTATTTATGTGATCTATGATTTTTATCCCGAACACGTTTTGGATGAATGTATGATTATGTAATGACGTAACTAGTTAGCCACAAGCTGAAAAAAAAAATCGAACAATCATTAAAAATCCAAATTGAAAAACGCCACCGAATAAACATCACATTTATTTATTTCCATACGCATCAGCCGACACTGAAAAAATAAAAGAGCTATTTTTTTCAAGGCTCAACCCGAATAATTTCAGTACTTTTAACCCTAATTATGGCAAAATTTATACAACATTTAGTAGACGAAATAATTGACCAATATATGTATGCCGACGACACTAAACGTCCATGGATTATTGGTTTTAGTGGAGGAAAAGATTCTACAGTAATGCTTCAACTCGTCTGGGAAGCTATATCACAAATTAAAGAATTAACTGGAATTGTAAAGCGTGATGTATACGTAGTTTGTAATGATACGATGGTCGAAAACCCTGTAATTACCGAATACGTTTACAGAGTATTGGACAAAATCGAAATTGCAGCCAGAGACCAAGGAATTCCGATTAATGTTATTAAAACTATACCAAGATTAGAAGATTCATTTTGGGTAAATCTTATAGGTCGTGGTTATCCCGCTCCAAATAATGCTTTCCGTTGGTGTACAGAAAGATTGAAAATAAAACCAACTTCAAGATTTATTTTAGAGCAAGTTGACGAATTTGGCGAAGCCATAATTCTTATAGGTACGAGAAAATCCGAAAGTGCGCAACGTGCAAAGTCTATGAAAAAGCACGACATAAAAGGCAAAAGGTTAACAAAACATCCTACACAGGCAAATACTTATATGTATGCGCCTATCAGAAATCTTTCATTAGAAGAAGTTTGGTATGTGATAAATACAATGCCTTCGCCTTGGAAAGCTAACAATTCAGAGCTGTTTCAAATATATTCTGATGCAAGCGCAGATGATTACGAATGTCCTACTGTCGTAACGGACAAAGAACATAAATCTTGCGGACAAAGCCGATTCGGCTGTTGGGTTTGCACAGTCGTAAAAAAGGATAAATCAATGAGCGCCTTAATTGAAAACGGTTTAACTTGGTTACAGCCTTTACTCGAGTTCAGAAATCATTTATATGATGAACGTAATATTATAGAAAATAGGATGCCACAGCGGAGAAATGGAACGGATGCAATCAATGGAATGGGTCCATACACACCTAAATACAGAGCGACGATTTTAGGAAAAGTTTTATCCGCACAAAAAGAAATTCAAGTTGATAGACCACACGTTGAACTAATTACAAACCAAGAATTAGTTGCAATTCAAACAATATGGTATAGAGATTTGATATTCAACCATAAAGTTTCAAATATTTACCATACCGCCTATAACACAAATATCAATATGGAAGAACAAAACAAAAAGCAAGAAAAGGAGTTGGAGTTGCTCAAAAAATCTTGCGAAAAAAATCCTGAAGATTTTGAACTCATTCAAGAATTATTGATGCTTCAAAAAAACAAAGCTTTACTTAACAAAAAGCGAGGTCTTAAAAGTGACATCGAAAATAAGATTGAGGAATACTTAAAGAAGTCAGAATAGATGTTTATAAAAGAAATTGAACTCAATAATTTCAGAATCTACAAAGGGAAAAACAAAATTGACCTTTCCCCTGAAATTGATAAAAATATTGCACTTGTTAGTGGTAAAAATGGTTTTGGTAAAACCACATTTCTTATGTCCTTGGTTTGGTGTCTTTATGGCAAACAAATGCAAAATGTTGATGAATTATATTTAAAGGAAATTGCAGATAAAGGGGGTTATGGCAAGTATATTGGAAACAGCTTGAATCGTTTGGCAAATGTAGAAGGAGAAACTAAATTTTCAGTTTCGGTTACCTTCAACGACGTAAAAATTCAAGAAATACCTTGCAAAGAAATTAAAATCACACGCTCGTTCGATACAGTTACAAGTACAAGCGACAAGGTCGAAGTTTTAGTTGATGGTTTTGAAAACGAATTGATACTTGACCTTACTACAGACGGTCAACAGGGCGAAGAAATCTTTATACGTGATTATATCTTACCCATCGAAATTGCTAAATTTTTCTTTTTCGATGCCGAGAAAATTGTTGCGCTTGCCGAAATAAATTCGCCTGAACAAAGAAGGCTTTTAAGCAAAGCCTATACAGAGGTTTTAGGAATTAAAAAATACGAAGACTTAAAAGAGCAGTTAGAAAACATTCAAGATGATTATCGTAAGAAATCAGCAAAACCGCAAGAAAAGACCGAGTTAAACTCAATAATTGCAGACATTGATAATGCTGATATTGAAATTGAGAGTATCGAAAAAGAAGTTAGCCAACTTGACGAAGAAAAAATAGAGAAAGCGAACGCTTCCAACGATATTCAGAGAAAATTGATTACCGAAGGCAACAAAATGACCTTGGAACAGCTCAACAAATTGAAGGATGAAGAAATTGTTTTAAATGAAACAATGAGTCGTTTGCAAGATGACCTAAAAGAATTATTCGACTTAATTCCTTTCGGATTGGCTGGAGAAACGCTTATGGAAGTTTCCACACAGCTTGGCAATGAAAAAGACTTTCGTGATTCCAAATTCATTCAAGATGATGTTGATAGTAAAACCAAAAACATCTTGGACGACTTGGAAGAAAAAAAGCGCGACTTCCCAACAGTTATTCCAACGGACATTCGCAATTTTTACGAAAAACAAATTAGTGCTTTAGTTAAAAAACATTTCTTTTCCGACACGCCAGAATTACCAAACAACTTTAAGCCCTTACACGACTTTTCAGATACCGAAACCAACGAATTCAATACATTGGTCAATACACTTAAGCATTCATTCAAAAGCACGTTCACAAGTTTAAACGACGAATACTTACGCACTAAAAATGCGATTGACGGTATTCGCAGAAAAATACGGGATGCAGAAAAAGATGCAGAAGATGAGCATATCGCAGTTTTAAGGGCAGAAAAGGAAAAATTAGATTCAAGAGTGTTAACCATCGAACTTGAAATCCGTGACCTTAAGGAGAAAATCGGAACATTCAAAAACAACAAAAAAACCCTTAAACAAAGACAAGAGGAATTAAGGAAGAAAATTGACAACTCTCGTAAGTATTCTGATAAGGATGCTAAAGCACAAGAGATTATCAATAAACTTAAAATATTTATAAAATCATTCAAGGAAGAAAAGAAAAAATCACTCGAAGAAAACATTTTGCGTGAACTAAATATTTTACTTCACAAGAAAGATTTCATTAAAAACGTAACTGTAGATATTAACCAAGCGGGCGACGACGTAGATATTAGTTTGTATAACGCTCGAAAAGAAAAAATTGACAAAGGTTCGCTTTCAATGGGTGAAAGACAAATGTACGCTTCTGCCCTACTTAAAGCCCTTGTTGATGAATCAGACATCGAATTCCCAGTATTTATTGACTCTCCAATGCAAAAGTTCGATGCAGACCACGCTCAAAATGTAATCAAAGAATTTTATCCTAATGTCTCAAAACAAGTAGTACTATTTCCTTTGCTTCACAAAGAATTGACTGTTTCCGAATTTAATCTATTAAAGCCTAAAATGAGTAAGGCATATTTGATTCACAACTACAGTACAGACGCTTCCGAATTTATTGAAGCCACACCAGACAACCTATTAAACAAATACGACGAAATCAATGCAGATTAATATAAGGACTTCAGCTGATAACCAAGAAATTGTTCGCAGTCTAACAAGTAAACTACCAACAGGTACAAAAGAAAATGTAATCGCTCGTATTGCTTTAGGTTACTCAATTCAAAATGGTAAAAAATTTACGTCGAACGACTTTAATCTTTATGATTCAAAAGGTAAGGAATATAAAGACCATATTCTTTTTGACGCAAAACATCGTGATTTTTATATTGCTGGAATTTGCCAATACTATGGTATTTACAAAACAGATGAAAATATCCCAAAATATGTAAAACTACATATAGACCACGGTTTAGAATTGATGGACAACCTATTCTCAAATAGTAAAAACTATACATTCTTTGACTTTTTAATTGGACATTTAGATAAAGGTATAGAGTTTTTAAGTAGTGTCGAAGTTAATCTTGATGCAGTACGAAACAATAATCAAAATATTGAAAAAACATATTTCAAAGAACCTATCAAATTAAATGTCGGTTCTAACATTGACACGAATGAGCCAATATTTTTACAATTAAATAATACAGAAGTTTACAATAATTCTCATATCGCTATTGCAGGCGCATCAGGTACTGGAAAAACACAATTTGCACTTGAACTTCTTAACCAAATAAGTCAAGAATCCAACCATCACGTTAATTACATCTATTTGGATTTCAAGGGTTTAAAAGATGATGACTTAAAAGAATATCAACCATTTTTTGATAAAACTCGTGCAACTTTTATAGATGTTCCGAGCATTCCGTTTCCTGTCAATCCACTTTCGTTTATAGATAGTATAAATGAAACAGACAGACAAATGGGAATTGATAAGTTTGTAGATATAATTTGTAAATATTCAAATCTTGGTCCAAAACAACGTGGTACTTTGAGAGATGCAGTTTTAGAAAGCTTTCACGACAAAAAGCCTGGAGAATATCCAACCTTACCTGAAATTAACGACAAACTTTTGGAAATTGTAGGCGACAAAAGAGATACGCTAACAGAAATCATTTACGAATTAAGTAGTTATAATATTTTTGAAGAAGAAAAAAAAGGTAAATCATTTCTAAATCAGAATATTTACCTTTCATTATCAGGAGATTTGTCAAATTCTGTTCGTTTCACTTCTCTATTCCTAATTATAAATTATATATACAATACGTTTGCGAATATGGAAAGCACTCCAACCGAAGACGGTTATAGAGGAATGCGTTACGTACTCTTAATTGATGAAGCACACGTTATTTTTAAAGAAAAAAAGTATCAAGAAATACTCGATAAGATTTTACGAGAATTCCGTTCAAAAGGTGTTTCAACTGTTTTACTTTCACAAGGCATTGCGGAATTTAATCAACCCGGTTTTGACTTTTCAAGTAATTGTGAAATATCATACCTTATGAATATAAAAGATAAGACTAATTCAAAGGCGATAAACAAGTTTTTAGGCTTTAGCGACAAGGAAGGAATTACAGGCGCACGCAGTTTAGAAAAGATTTCTAAAGGACAAGCAATATCAAATATGAAAGAATTTGATAAAGCAAAGCTTTTTAAAATCGCACAATTTTGGGAGAATAACAAATAAAATTCATCGAGATGGAACAAATTAAAACTTACGAGTTTAAAGAAATAAGTGTTGATTATCTCAAGTTAGACGATGAAAATCCAAGATTACCGAAATCTTTAAGGGATAGTAATCCAACACAGGAAAAACTAATCGAGTTTATGCTACTTGATGCCTCATTAATAGAATTGATGTTGGCTATTGGAGAAAATGGTTATTTTCCTGGAGAGCAATTACTCGTTACGCCAATAGAAGATGGTAATTACAAGGTAATTGAAGGAAATAGAAGACTATCTTCAGTAAAGTTGCTTAACAATCCAAATTTAGCAACTGTTCAAAAAGCCAAGGTTAATAAGGTTATCGAAGAAACCACAGAAAGACCAACAAACATTCCTTGTCTTGTTTTTCCATCAGATGCAGAAATTCATAGGTATCTTGGTTTTAGGCACATTACAGGGATTAAAGAATGGCGATTACTTGAAAAAGCACGCTATTTGAATAATTTACGAGAATCGATGTTTAGTGATAAGAACATCCATCATACTTCACGAGAAGTGGCCAAAATGATTGGAAGTAGAATGGACTATGTTAGAAGAATTTTAGTAGGTTATGAAGTTTATAAGGCTATTGAAGATGAAAGTTTTTTTCAAATCAGAGATTTAGACGATACAACATTTTATTTCAACTATATTGTTGACAGTTTAAGCAGAGCGAATATTCGCAGTTTCATAGGCATTGACTTTCAGGCGAACAAGCCAAGTGAAAATCTATCTCAAAACAATCTGACCAAATGGACTAAATGGTTATATGAGAAAAATGACCAGAATAAAACTCGCTTGATCGGAAATAGTTCAGATTTAAATGATTTAAACACAATTCTCGCTTTAGACCACCACGAGGCTTTAGTTGCTTTTGACGAAAAAGGATATTCTCTTGAAAGAGCAAAAGAATTAACTGGAGTTCAAGATGTAGTATTTCGTGATTTTATTGCAAATGCTCACAATTATTTAGAAAAAGCTGACAGGATGATTTTAAAAGTTAAAGAGATATATCCTGATTTAGAAGTAGATTTAAGAAACATCAAACTTCTTTCTAATAAAATAAGTAGTACTGCTAAAGAAATGAATGACTATGAAGGATAAAATTAATAATTTCTTTCGTCATTTTACCTTGACATTATCAGAGAAATATCCTTTTGATTCCAAAAAGTATTTGTATGCTGACTATTTTGAATTGGTTTCTCTTTTTAACTCTGGCAGTCTTATCACAGTTGGAGATATGCTTGACCGATTAAACGATGAAGGTATTTTAGACCAAACTAAAGAAGTCTCTGACCAAGCACAGCAGAATGACGATGAAGAATTTTTTGTTCGAAGTATTTTTGAAATTCTCAACCAACGTCAAGAATTATTTGGTTATGATTATCCTTTCGAATACTCAAAAGAATCTATTACAATAATAGCAGAATTAAACCAAAAACAAAAAACGTATATCTTTTTATTGTTATCTTCTAATTTAAACCTATTCCCTGATTTTCAATCTAATTTAACTAATGAATTTGAACTGTTATCACTCGAAGCTTTAAAAAATTATTTACCACCATTTGCTATAACTACCTCATTTGGGAAAAACACAGATTTCAAAGGATATACCTATGACAAAATACAGCAACTTGCGAAATTAATGAATTTAGAGCCAGACGAATTTTATCTAAATACTATATCAAAAAAAGGTACACAAGACTTGGGTTTAGATATAGCTGGATGGATACCATTTATTGATAATGTTGGAAATTATTTTTCTATTTTCGGTCAATGCGCTTGCGGAAAGAATTGGACAAGTAAGTTAAACGAAACAAGACGTTACAATAATTTTTTAAAAGTCTATCATTCAAATATAAAACATTCAATATTCATACCTTATGCTTTAATTAATAGTAACAACAATTCATTTTTTGAACATCACGAATTTGGAACAGATATTCTTGTCTTCGAACGAAAAAGAGTTCTATCATTGATACAGAATGAAGAAGTTTTCAAGAATTTTGAGTCTGCTTTATTAGTAGATAGTTGTTTAGGATTTGTCGAAAACATTGTTTAAAAATAGTAATGAAAATTGCCAACGCTAAAAGCCGTAGACATTTGCAATTCGCTACAGCCACCAAAAATTGCAAAAGAGTATTTATCGCTAACGCACATTGTATGACCCGAATCAAGAGTCGTTCATTACTAACTGGAAAATGATTCATAATAATAGTATAATAAACTTTAATTCTCAAAATGAGAGTCTAGAATTTTCAGGTAACCAAGTATCAAAAACTACCAAGAAAACGAATCGATTACGATTGGGCACTCAAATTTAATTACCTAAAAAATTAGCTTGGTTTCCTTCTATAGAATATCTCAACTGGCACAATAAGGAAGTTTATTTACTTTAAATTTTATTATAAAACTATTTTAACCTCGCCTAGAGAATTTTTAGTTACAACTTATTCAATACCTACTCACCTTCTTAAGGTGGTAATATCTAAGCATTTTTTTTAAACAAAAAACCCGCAACTTTCGTTGCGGGTTTTCGTTTGCGGAGAATGTGGATTACAAAAAAATGTGATCCCGTTAGGGGGAACCTGGGCAAAGAAAAACCCGCGCCACGCTAGAAAAAAGCGTGCCTATGTTTTTTGTTTTCCAAAAACGCCTTCAAGCGAAAAGCTTGGGAATTTTAAATACACTTATGTTAGAGAGTCAAATAGGATTAACTGCGTTGATCCCGGAAGGGGGATCCTGGGCAAAGAAAAACCCGCGCCACGCCAAAAAGCGTGGCTTTGTTTTTTGTTTTCCAAAAACGCCTTCAAGCGAAAAGCTTGGGCGTTTTTTTGAAAACAAAAAACCCGCAACTTTCGTTGCGGGTTTTCCTTTGCGGAGAATGAGGGATTCGAACCCCCGGAGGTGTAACCCTCAACAGTTTTCAAGACTGCCGCATTCGACCACTCTGCCAATTCTCCAATTGTGGATACCTTTTCAAGATTCCGCTTCCGATAGCTATCGGAACGGTCACTCTGCCAATTCTCCAGTGTGTCTCATCAGGTATTCTCTGATTGCGGGTGCAAATATAACAAGCTTTTTTTGAAAAATTAAAAAATCTGGTAGCTTTTTTTTATTTTTTTTTATTTCAATAATCTTAAGCCCTCGAACAAGCTAAAGCTCAATCCAATACTGCTCTTAACCAAAAACAGCAACATCTTAGAATTAAGATTTATTTATAGCTCCTAATCTCAGAAATCCTAGTAAATCTCTTATATTGCCGAACTTATTAAAATTAGTATACCCTTATGAAAAAAGTACTTTTTAGTGCCTTAACTGTAGTTCTAGTTGGCTGCGGCGCTCATCAATCTAAACAGATTGAAGATATTAATCCAATGGAATTTGCTGAAAGCATTACTTCCAAAGAATTAAAAGAACATTTATACATTTTTGCCAGTGACGAATTTCAAGGTCGTGAGACAGGGGAACCAGGTCAAAAAATGGCAGCCGAATACCTTAAAAAAGAATATAAAGCCTTGAATATTGTATCTCCTATTGGGGGAGACGATTATTACCAAGAAGTTCCTGCCGCTATGTTTAGAGGTGGCGTTAAAGATTCTGAAAACGTGTTAGCCTACATTCCAGGTTCTGAAAAACCAAATGAAATTTTAGTGATCTCTTCTCATTATGATCACGTTGGGATGGATGATGAAGGAAATATCTTTAATGGAGCCGATGATGATGGCTCTGGAACCGTTGCCGTTTTAGAGATCGCTGAAGCATTTGCAAAAGCAAGAAAAGAAGGATTCACTCCAAAACGCTCTATCTTATTTCTAAATGTAACAGGAGAAGAAAAAGGATTGATAGGATCTAAATTCTATACAGATAACCCTGTTTTTGCTTTAGCTCAAACGGTAGCCGATCTTAACATAGATATGATTGGAAGAACAGATGCTGCTCATAAGAAAAATGACAACTACGTTTATCTTATTGGAAGTGATAAATTAAGTTCAGAACTTCATAAATTAAGTGAAGAGGTAAATGCCAAATACACAAAACTAGATCTGGATTATACCTATAATGATGAGAATGATCCAAATAGATTCTACTATAGAAGTGATCATTATAACTTCGCAAAGAACAATATCCCAATTATCTTTTATTTTAATGGTGTTCACGCCGATTATCATAAAATATCAGATACTCCAGATAAAATTAGATATGACCTGTTAGAAAAACGTGCGCGTTTAGTATTCTTAACCGCATGGGAGATCGCAAATAGAGACGAACGTCCGTTTGTTGATAAACCCGCTCCTGCATCTAACTAAAGCTGGAACTAGAATATAAAAAAATCCTGAAAGTATTTCTTTCAGGATTTTTTTTTGCGTTGATATTAAAAGAGACTTCGCTGGTTTACTATTCAATAAAACTGTAGTTTAATCCAAGGATGTTTTAAAGTCCTCACCTTCGGGGAGGATTTAGGAGGGGATGAGAAAGTGATTTATTTTAATTCATCCCAACCCCAAGCCTTCCCCAAGGGAAGGGAGCATAATATTCCAATTATTAATAATTCACTAAACCTAAACCCTTCACAATTTATTATATTAAAAACCTTGTAAACAAATGTAATTTCTTGACTTAAATTTTAATCCTGCTACATTTAGACAGGAACTCAATAAAGCACGTTATCATATTAGGTTTGATATTTTTTTTATTTAGGACTTAGTTTACTTCGAGCATATTAAATTTCTTAATTATAAAATTGAATTCAACCGGCTCAGTCTGACATTGTAATGCGGTCACCCTGAGCACGTCGAAGGGCTGACAAACTGTACACAATGTCCCCTCGAGCGGATTCGAGAGGTTATTAATTACTATAAGAACAAGAATAAACACCTACTTCATCGTATTCAAGATCAAATCTATATCCGCCTCCGTAGTATCGGGATTGATAAAGCAGAATCTGGAAATGGTTTCATATTCCCCATTATTCTTCCACTTTGTAGGTGTAACCAAGGCAATTCCTTCTCTGTGGTTCTTATAGGTCCAATCCCTGTATTGATCTGGAGTCCATCCTTTACGTCTGTATAACACCACCGAAAGGCTTGCAGGCCGAACCAGCTCTAAGTAATCCCTTTCCTTAATTTTATCTGCTGCTATCTGAGCCAACTCAATTCCGCGTTCTATAGAATCTCGATATTTCTCTGTTCCATGCATCGCTAAAGAAAACCATAAAGGCATTCCGCGTAATCTTCTGGTTAACTGAATTTGATAATCTGCCGGATTAAATCCGTGCGCTCCTTCATCTTTAAAGATTTCGAGATAAGAGCCTTTTTGAGAGTGGGCATTCTTTGCCAATTCTAGATCTTTATAGATCACCGCTCCACAATCATAAGGTGAAAAAAGCCATTTATGAGGATCTATAGTAATACTATCTGCTTTTTCTATTCCATTAAACAAGTGTCTTACAGAAGGTGCAGCAAGTGCTCCTCCTCCATATGCACAATCTACATGGAACCAGGTTTGTTCTTTTTCACAAACTTCTGCAATGCTATCTAACTCATCTATGATCCCTGCATTTGTTGTACCACCGGTAGCTACAACCGCAAAAAGACGTTCCCTGTCAAAAGGTTTAAGCGTATCTATGGCTAATTGCAAAGATTTTCCTGTAAGATATTCTTCATCATCATCAATTAAAATGAGATCGGCATCCATCACTTTTGCCATGGCCTGAATGGAACTATGTGCAGAAATAGAGGTGAGCAACAGACCTTTAAACTCTGAGTTCTTGGGATTCCTAGTACGCCAATCTTCTCTTGCCGCCACTAAGGCTGATAAATTTGCCGCAGTTCCTCCACTTGTAAAAACCCCAAAAGCATCTTTTGATAATCCGGTTAAAGAGACCAACCATTTCATGGCTTGATTCTCACAAAAGATCCCTCCTGCTCCTTCCATCCAATAAGCACCGTGAATACTTGAGGCAGAGGTAACCAGATCGAACATGATCGCTGCCCTTGTTGGTGCTGCTGGAACAAAGGCCAAATGCCTTGGATGATCTATTGGCACCGTTGCCTTTACCAGTATATCTTTAAAAAGCTTAAAAGCAGTTTCCCCTCCAATCCCTTTTGGAGTGATGGTTTCCCCCACCAACGCAAACAATTCTTCTTCTTTTTTTGGGGCACCCAGTTCAGGGGTTACATTTGATATTCGGTCTATTGTATATTTCATAACATCCAGCGTCATTTCCACCAGATCCATATCTATACTGTGCATTTTATTTTTATCCAAGGCTCACTATTTTAAACTTTAATTCTAATGGGTCCAATTGTTCTATAAGTGTAGGAATAAGGCTGTCGCCATACTCCAAGTACATCTCCGAAAAATTGGTTTGCCGTTCCTGCAAACTTTTTATTGGGAACAATTCATTTTGCAAGTCTGCAATTCGGGAAACCTCATCCTTTAATTTTCTCTTTTGAGCTTTTAGCAATCTATGTTCTAAATTATCTAAACCTTTTAGTTGCTTTACCTCTTGGGCTTTTACGGCTCCAAGAAAGGAGGCATCGGTTTGTTCTGCCAAGGTATACATCTCCTTAAATTGTTTCACCAATAATTCCTTCTGTGGTGAAAAATCGATATCGATATTCGAGATTTTTCTAACTTTTCTATTGATGAGTTCATGTTGCTTCAGAAATAATTCGGCTTGAGAAATGTCCAACTTCTTACGTTTCTCATTTTGCTTTTGGGTTTCAATTAGCGCTGAATTCCGAAGCAATAGCACTGGGAATGGAACTTCAAAAACTTCGAACATATCTTTAAGTTGAAACCAATAGGCTAGCTCTCCACCTCCACCTATATAGCTTAAATTAGGCAGGATCACTTCTTGGTAAAGTGGACGAAGCATTACATTAGGACTAAACCGCTCTGGATACTTGTTAAGCTCCATTTGCATTTCTTCCTTGCTCCATTTAAAAGTAGTGTCATGCACAGCAAAGCCTAGCTCCTGCTCTACAATTCGCTCTCTTAAGCCATTATGCAGATAGAACATATTGATCTCCCTTGGATTTACCTGTACTCCATAACCCAACTCATTCAATTTTTCTGAGGTTTTTAGGCTTGTGGAATGGGAAGCCTTTTCAAATAATTCTTTTTCGATATATGGAATAAAGGCTGTTTTAAGAGTGGCATTATGCCCATCCAAAATGATTAGGCCATGATCTTTAAATAATTCATGTGCTAAAAACCGGGTAGCATCGGTTAAATTATCATGCTCTAAATAAGCCGATTTAAATAAGCGCTTAAGTTCTTCGGCATTCTTACTTCCACCTATTTCTGCAGAAAATAATTCAAAAACTTCCTGCAGCCCCTCTGTGTTTAATTCTCCTACCGCATTAGAACCTGCAGCCTTTTCAGTACTATTCCACTTAAATTTTTTCCCTTTTAGATTAAAATAATTGATCTCCTCAAAATCATGATCTTCTGTAGCCATCCAATAAATAGGAACAAAATCTGACTTTGGATATCCCTTTTTTAAGGCTGAAGCTAAATTGATAGTAGAAACAATTTTATATAAAAAATATAATGGACCTGTAAATAGATTTAGCTGATGCCCTGTGGTTACTGTAAAAGTATCCTCCTTTAACAATAGATCTAAATTTGCTGAAACCGATTCTGTTAGTTCTAAACCTTGATATTGAGTTTTTAAAACATCTACGAGGATCCTTCTTTTCTCTAATGTGAAAGAGGCTTTTTTCTCCTCCATCTGAGCTTTAAAATTCTCAAGGTTCGGAAATCTATTATAGAATTGTTTTAATTCTTCTTTCTGGTCCAGGTAATCTGAAATTAAAGGAGAGAAATAATTGGTTTCACGATAGGAAAGGCAGTCTGAAGGCATAAATAGATTTTAAAAACGTAAAGATATCGAAGATACATGTTTTATGTCCTATTTTTTAGTTAATTCCGGGCTGAATGCTATCTTTACTACCCTAATTTAAAATTTATCCCATTTAAATGAAAAAAACAATATTCTTCCTCGCTTGTTTTCTAATTAGCATTACTGCTGCAGTTTCTCAAGACTTACAATCTCCCGAACAATTTTTGGGTTATGAAATAGGCACGCAATTTACCCGTCATGCAGATGTGGTAAATTATTTTAATCATGTGGCTAAAAATTCCAACATGGTTATCTATAATACGTATGGAAAAACAAATGAAAACCGACCTCTTACTTATGCCGTAATATCTTCTGAAGAAAACTTGAAGAATCTTGAAGTCATCAAGAAGGAACATTTAAACAGCACAACGAGTTCTTCAGAAAACAAACCTAGCAAAGCCATTGTTTGGCTAAGTTATAATGTTCATGGAAATGAATCTTCGAGTACCGAGGCTGCTATGAAAACCGTATACGAACTGGTGACAAAAAAGAAAGATTGGCTAGAAAACACTGTAGTTATCATGGATCCATGTGTAAATCCCGATGGTAGAGATCGTTATGCCAATTGGTATAATCAGGTTAAAACAACGCCTTACAATCCATCTCCTTTGGCGGCAGAACACAATGAACCTTGGCCTGGAGGAAGACCAAATCATTATCTTTTCGATCTTAACAGAGATTGGGCTTGGGCTACCCAAGTAGAGACCAGAGCTAGGTTAAAGATCTACAATCAATGGATGCCTCATATTCATGTAGATTTTCATGAGCAAGGCATTAACGAACCTTATTATTTTGCACCTGCAGCAGAGCCATTTCATGAAATAATCACTCCATTTCAGCGTGATTTCCAAGCTGAAATAGGTAAAAATCATGCAAAATATTTTGATGAAGAAGGCTGGCTTTATTTTACCAAAGAACGATTCGATCTATTATATCCTAGTTATGGCGACACTTATCCAACTTACATGGGATCTATAGGAATGACCTATGAGCAAGCTGGTGGAGGTCAAGGTGGATTAGGAATTCAAACTGCAGAGGGATATGAATTAACCTTGGTAGATCGCGTTGCCCATCACTTTACAACAGGAATCTCTACTGTGGAGATCGCTTCACAAAACATAGATAAATTAAATTCGGAGTTCAGTAAATTCTATAAGAATGAACAGCTAGCCAAGAAGAGCTATGTTTTAAACGGGAGTCCAGATAAAATTGCTGCCTTAAAAGCACTTATGGATACTCATAATATAACCTATGCCAGTACAAATTCTGGAAAGATAAAAGGATATAATTATAACACTTCTAAAACTTCAGATTTTACGGCTAATGAAAATTCGTTGGTAATAAGCACCGATCAGGCTAAAGGGAAAATGGTAAAAGTTCTATTTGAACCTAATGCAAAGCTAAGCGATTCTTTAACCTACGATATAACTGCGTGGAGTTTACCTTATGCCTATGGTTTGGATGCTGTTGCGAGTGAAAAACTGGTTACCACTACTAAATCTGCAACTCCTGCCGTAGTTATGAATGCTGAAAATTCTTCTGCTACAGGATTTATTACTAAATGGGATAGCATGGAAGACGCCAGATTTTTGGCAGAACTTTTAAAGGAAGGAATAAAGGTTAGATTCAGCACTTTAGAATTAGAGAATGCAGGCGAAAAATTTAATCCGGGTAGTTTAGTGATAACTAAAAGCGATAATAGAAATCTAGAAAATTTTCATGCAAAGGTGGTTGCCCTTGCAAATACTCATGGAAGAAAGCTTACTGCTGCAAATACCGGTTTTTCTAAAAGCGGACCCGACTTTGGTTCTTCAGAAATAAAAATAATTAACAAACCACGAGTGGGAGTGCTTCGAGGAGAAGGCGTTTCTTCATTGAATTTTGGGGAAATATGGTACTTTTTCGAAAAAGATCTTAATTACCCTATCACTCCAATAGATACAGATTATTTTGAAGAAGTAGATCTTACTTTAATAGATGTTTTAGTGATCCCATCAGGAAGATATAGTAGTTTGCTAAATAAAGAAGGATTAGGAAAATTAAATGATTGGGTTAAAAATGGCGGAAAAGTAATCGCTATTGGGAATGCAGTAGGAAGTTTTGCGGGTAAGGAAGGCTTCAACTTAAAAGAAAACAAACCTGAAACCAAAAAAGATACTACAGCAAAGGCTAATTTAATTCCTTATAGCAGCCGTGAAAGAGAAGGAATTAAAGAGTTAATAACAGGAAGCATTGTGAAAACCACTTTGGATAATACACACCCAATGGCTTTTGGATATAACGATACCTATTTCAGCTTAAAATTGAGCAGCGATAGTTTCGGCTATTTATCTGAAGGCTATAATATCGCCTATTTAAAGGATTCACCAGAGATCGTTTCCGGTTTTGCGGGAAGTGAGGCTTTTAAGAACATGAAAAACTCCATGATCTTTGGAGAAGAGCGAATTGGGAATGGTAGCATTATTTATATGGTAGATAATCCTGTATTTAGAGCTTTTTGGGAAAATGGAAAATTGTTTCTAGCAAATGCTATTTTCTTTGTGAACAATGATACTTATAGAATGAAGATTTAACTGCTTATTAGTAAGGTATACTAAAACGATCTAGGACTTTATCCTGAAATTGGTATAGAATCTCATTAAACTGAAAATGAATACAATAAATTGGTACATGATCTAATTCCGATAACTATTGAAACTGTATTATGAATATCAGTTAAAGTAATTACTAGCATTAAATTGGAACATCAAAAATTTAAAAAAAACATAGAAATATAAACATGAAGAATACTTTTTCAGCTTTATTACTACTTTTCTTAGCGATCCCTATTTCCATAGTAGCTCAAGATAAAGCCAAAGGCATCAATATAGATTTTGAAACATTTACGCTTCAAAACGGACTTCGGGTTATTTTGCATGAAGACAAATCAGATCCTGTGGTGGCGGTTGCTTTAACAAGTCATGTAGGTTCTGCAAGAGAAATTGAAGGCAGAACTGGATTTGCACATCTATTTGAGCACCTCTTATTTCTGGAATCTGAGAATCTGGGAAAAGGCGGTTTAGATAAAATGAGCGCGAGAATTGGAGGTTCTGGAGCTAATGGATCTACCAGTAGAGATCGAACCAACTATTTCCAGACCGTTCCTAACGATGCTCTGGAAAAAATGATCTGGGCTGAAGCAGATAAACTGGGCTATTTTATAAATACGGTTACAGAGCCTGTACTTGCAAAGGAAAAGCAAGTGGTGAAAAATGAGAAAAGACAAGGAGTAGATAATTCGCCTTATGGACACACAATGGCAGTGATAGATAAAAATCTGTATCCACAGGATCATCCTTATAACTGGCAGGTAATTGGCTCTTTAGAAGATCTTCAAAATGCCACTTTGCAGGATGTAAAAGACTTTTATAACAGATGGTATGTGCCAAATAATGTGACCTTGACCATAGCTGGTGATTTTGATAAAGAACAAGCTAAAGAATGGGTTCACAAATATTTTGACGAGATAAAACCTGGAAAAGAGATCGCTATATTAGAAAAACGACCAGCAAATTTAAAGGAAATCAAGCAACTATATTATGAAGATAACTTCGCCAATTTACCAGAATTAACCTTAACCTGGCCATCTGTATATTCTTATCACGAAGACTCCTATGCCTTAGAAATCTTAACGAAATATTTATCTGAAGGTAAAAGCGCACCACTATACAAAAAGTTAGTTGAAGAAAAGAAACTTACAGACAGAGTTAGAATGTTCGATTACACCTCGGAATTGGCAGGACAGCTAATGCTTCAGGTTCGTGCTTTCGACGGAAAAGATCTGGATGATGTTAAAAAAGCCATAGACGAAAGTTTCGCTGAATTTGAAAAGAAGGGAATTTCAGAAAAAGATCTAAAACGCATTAAAGCAGGACAGGAAACCGATTTTTATAACGGCATTTCCAGTGTTTTAGGAAAGGGATTTCAGTTAGCACAATATCAGATCTTCGCCAACGATCCAAATGAGATCAACAAGAATGTAGAAAAGATCTTAAATGTGACTCGAGATGATGTAATGAAGGTTTATAATAAATACCTAAAAGGGAAACCTTATATCGCAACATCCTTTGTTCCGAAGGGACAGGCAGAATTGGCTCTAGAAAATTCGGTTCTTGCTGAAATTGAAGAAGAAAAAATTGTTGAGGGAGCCGAAGAAGAATTCGACGCAAATGCTGATGCTTCCTACCAGAAAACTCCAAGCAGTTTTGACAGAAGTAGTGAACCTCCTTACTGGGGAAATCCGGAAGTAAGGACCCCAGATATTTGGAAATTTAATTTACCATCTGGATTAACAGTTTCTGGAATTACCACCAATGAAGTTCCTATTGTCTATTTCACTTTAGAGATGGAAGGTGGACTATTATTAGAAAAATCTACTAAAACAGGGGTTTCTAATTTATTAGCAAACTTGCTTACAAAAGGCACCAAAAATAAAACTCCGCAAGAATTAGAAGAGGCAATAGAATTATTAGGTTCTAATATCTCTGTAGATGCAGATGATGAAAAAATTACGCTTAGCGGAAGTAGCTTAAGCCGTAATTATGCCAAGACCATGGAATTGGTAAAAGAGATATTGCTGGAACCTAGATGGGATGAAGCAGAATTTAAATTGGAAAAGCAAAAGGTTTTAAGTCAGTTACAACAACAAGAAGCCAATCCAAATAGTATTGCGAGTAATGAGTTCAAGAAATTGATCTATGGAGAATATCATATACTTTCCAACAATCTTCTTGGTACGCCGGCTTCAGTAAATGCTATAAAACTTGAAGATCTAAAGAATTATTACAAGAATAATCTAACTCCATTGCGTGCAACTTTTCTTGCGGTTGGTGATATCAATGAAAAACAAACACGAGAATCTTTAAAGGCAATTTCTGCAAATTGGAAACCTGTTAGCGTTAAGATTCCAGAATATCCACAGCCAGAAGCTCCACAAGAAGCTAAGGTTTATTTTTATGATGTACCAGGTGCAAAACAATCTGTTATCAAAATTGGAGCTCCAGCTTTAAAGGCTACAGATGAAGATTTCTACAAAGCCGAAGTGATGAATTATCGTCTTGGAGGGGGTAGTTTTGCTTCTCAACTCACCCAACAACTTAGAGAAGGAAAAGGCTATACCTACGGAATAAGATCTAGATTTAATGGAAGCAATTTGGTTGGACCTTTTGAAATTTCGAGTGGTGTTCGTTCTAATATTACCTTTGAAGCGGTCTCCCTTATAAAGGATATTCTTGAAAATTATTCTGAAAGTTTAACTCCCCTGGATCTTGAAGTCACCCAAAGTTTTATGATTAAAAGCAACGCTAGAAAATTTGAAACTCTTGGGGCCAAATTAAATATGCTAAGCGATATTAACTCTTACAATTATTCACCAGATTATATTAAGCAGCAAGAAGTTGAAGTGAATAACCTAAGTCTGGAAGACCTTAAAATGTTAGCTAAAAAATATGTGGATCCTAATAAGATGTATTATTTGATAGTTGGAGATGCTGCAACGCAACTCAAAAAATTAGATGATCTAGGATTTGGGGAACCAATTCTCTTAAATGAAAATTAAATTTAAGGCGCTTATAAATGCAACTTCGGGAATTCTACAACTTCCTGCAGTTGCATTTTTTTTGTTTAAAAATGTAAGGACACAAAAGAAATTCATTAAAAAGCATTTAGTAGGAGAACTGAAACCATTTAGGGTAACTAGTGATAACAGCTTAAGCAAGGAGGATTTTATTAAGATCACTCATTATTATGGCCTTGGGGTACCGGCTATTCTGGGAAGTACATTCTGCCGACTTCACAATAAAAAATTTGAGAAACAGGAGCGAATAGTAATGACCTATTTAGGAGGGATCTCTGGACTTTTGGACGACCTGTTTGATGATCCCGAAAGAGAATGGAATCATTTAGAAGAATTTATTTTAGCTCCAGGAAAATTGGAACCAAAAAACAATTTGGAAGCCATCCTAAAACAACTGTATTTAAAAGGTCTTGAAAGTTCTGAAAATTCAGATACTCTTAAAAAGCAAGCATTATTAGTCTTTATAACTGAAAAACAAAGTCTCCAACAACAATCCAGTA
The DNA here is from genome assembly GCA_002364325.1 of Gillisia sp. UBA3175. GTDB lineage: Bacteria > Bacteroidota > Bacteroidia > Flavobacteriales > Flavobacteriaceae > Gillisia. The sequence continues at coordinate 309,109 of DEXV01000003.1, read as the reverse complement.
TTGCCCCTTCAAAAATCAAAGAACTCACTTTCCTTAAAGGCGGTCATTCTTTCATCTATTATAGATTGTGTCTTAACGCTCCATTACTCGGCCCCGAGCGTAAAATGATCTATCAATTTGGAGGGCTTATGCAAATGGGAAATGATATTTTTGATGTTTGGGAAGATTGTCAACAAGGAATACACACCCTAGCTACTATAGAAAAAGATATTAAGCATTTAAGAAGATGTTTTAACATGGAACTGGATCTGGCACTGAATTACACTTATGCTTGTGAATTTAAAGAAAAACAAATTGAGCAATTCCTAAAGCTCACCTTATTTGGACTATGCCGGGTATTTGTGTGTTTAGACCAATTAGAAAAACTTCAGAACACCACAAATGGCATTTTTGAACCTCATTCCTACTCCAGAAAGCAGCTAATTTGTGACATGCAACGTTCTGAAAACAAAAAAGCAGCTTTAAAATATTATTTAAAACTGCTTTCAGAAATTATATAGAAAATTAAATTCCGGGTTTGGAAGGACCTTTTTTCTTTCTGTGTTTTAATACTTCAGCCTCTAGATAAAAAATGATCTCTTCTCCAATATTAGTGATCAGGTCTCCTACTCTTTCAATTTTCTTAATAACCGAGAAAAGCAATAAATATTGATCTATTAATTTAGGATCTTTTTGAACTTCTTCAGAAATAACTGCAAAAGAGTTTAGATTGATCTTATTAAGGATCTTATCTTTTTTAAACACCTTTCTAGCCTTTTTTGCATTTCCGGTCTTATAGGCGTCTCTAATATCGTCCAGCATAGATAAGGCGGCTTTGTACATCTCCTCAAATTCTAATTTGTCTAATACTTCCTGAATTACCGGTGTGTCTACTTCCACTATATAACTGGAAATACCATAGGCGTGATCTCCGATACGCTCCAAGTCAAAGTTTATTTTGCGTAAAGCCAAAACAAATCTAAGATCTCCAGCTACGGGATTATGCAGTGCAATAAAGCGCTCACACTCCCTATCTATTTTAAGATCCATGCCATTTACACGATTTTCGGTGTGTAAAACTTCTTCGGCTAGATCGCTATCATGCGTAAGAAATGCATCTTTAGATTTTATAAATTGTTTTCTAACAAGCTGGAACATTTCCAAACCTGACTGATTCAAAATTTCTCTGTGATCTTCTAAGTTCAACATAATATTTAAGTTTATCCGAAACGACCAGTGATATAGTTCTCGGTTTGTTTTTTCTCAGGATTGGTAAAGATCTTGTTGGTCTTGTCATATTCTATAAGTTCTCCCAAATAGAAAAATGCTGTATTATCGCTAATCCTACTTGCTTGTTGCATGTTATGCGTAACAATTACGATAGTATACTTGTCTTTTAACTTATAAATAAGCTCCTCGATCTTTGCTGTAGAAATTGGATCTAAGGCAGAAGTAGGCTCATCCATCAAAATAATTGAAGGTTCTACTGCTAAGGTTCTGGCAATACATAAACGTTGTTGTTGCCCACCAGACAGCGCCAGTGCAGACTTATTAAGATCGTCCTTTACCTCACTCCATAAAGCTACTTGTTTCAAAGAGCTCTCCACACGTTCTTGCAAAAATGCTTTGTCTTTTAAACCTTGTATTTTAAGTCCGTATGCTACATTTTCAAAAATAGACTTTGGAAATGGGTTTGGTTTCTGAAAAACCATACCTACTTGCTTTCTTAACAATTCTACATTTATATTCTTATCGTAGATATCTTTTCCATCGATGTTTATATCTCCACCCATTTTAAAATCGTCTACATAATCATTCATTCTATTGAACAACCTTAAGAACGTGGATTTCCCACAACCCGAAGGACCAATAAAGGCAGTTACTTTATTAGCCTTGATATCCATACTCACGCCTTTAATCGCCATAAAATCACTATACCAAACTTTTACGTCTTTGGCCTGTAATTTATATTTACGCTTAATGCTACTCTCTATAATACTTTCGTTATTTTCTTCACTCATAATATAACACTTCTGTTATTTAAATTTTTTCTGCCATTTATTTCTGAAATAAACTGCAATACCATTCATTACAAAAGTAATCAACAATAAAATAATAATTGCCGCAGCGGCATTCTCTACAAATCCATGCTGAGGGCGTGTGATCCAGTTAAATATTTGAATTGGCAATACCGAAAACTCGTCCATAGGCGAACTTGGTGCAAAAGGTACATAGGCCAATGCTCCAATTACAATTAATGGAGCTGTTTCTCCTACGGCTCTGGATAATGCCAAGATAATTCCGGTTAAGATCCCACCAAAAGATGCAGGTAATAATTGATGATACACTGTTTGCCATTTAGAAGCTCCCATTGCAAAGGAAGCATCTCTAATAGATTTTGGAACCGCTTTAATAGCTTCTCTGGTAGAAACTATAACAATTGGCAAAATTAATAAGGCCAAGGTACAACTTCCTGCAAGTACACTTGCTCCCATTTCCATGATCCTAACAAATACCTCTAATCCTAAAAGCCCGTAAATAATAGATGGCACACCTGCCAAGTTAGAGATATTCACTTCTAAGATAGTAGAAAGTTTATTCTTCTTGGAATACTCCTCTAGGTAGATCGCTGCTGCAATACCAATTGGCAAGGCAATAAGTGTTGTTAGTAGCAATACCCAAATACTACCCATAAGGGCGGTATAAATTCCTGATTCTTCAGCATGCCTAGAAGGAAGGTTCATTACAAATTCCCAGTCTATTCTTAAAATTCCATCGATAAGAATATTACCAATAAAAATAGCCAGTAATACAAGGCCTAATAAAGTACAGGCAATTCCCCATATTTTAAAAGCCTGATCCTTTAGCCTGTTCTTTTTAATATTATTCATATTTCTCTTGGAATTTTTTTCGAATTCTGTAACTAATTGTATTCAGTAAAAAGGTGAACACAAACAAGGTGATACCCGCTGCAAATATTGTTTTATACTCTAAGGAATCATGTTGAACATCTCCTAAACTCACTTGAACAATATATGCGGTAATTGTTTCTACAGGTACTGTAGGATCAAAAGTCAATCTTGGTTGCTGTCCTGCAGCAATTGCAACGATCATGGTTTCTCCAATAGCTCTTGATATAGCCAAGATAATAGAGACAATAATTCCCGAAGAGGCTGCTGGTACAATTACTTTAAAAGCATTTTGCAATCTGGTAGAACCCATTCCATAGGCTGCTTCTCTTAAAGTATAAGGAACCGCATGTAAAGCATCTTCACTTAACGAGGAGATATAAGGAATGATCATAATTCCCATTACGATCCCAGCGGATAAGGAGTTGAAACTAGATAATCCCGGAATTATGGTTTGCAAAAATGGGGTAACCACCATTAATGCAAAGAATCCATAAACTACCGTTGGTACAGCAGCCAGCAATTCTAGTAAAGGTTTAATAGTTCTTCTAAAACTCTTAGGCGCATATTCACTTAAATAGATACTTATAGACAATCCTACAGGCAATGCAAATGCAATAGCAATAAAGGAGGTTAATAAGGTCCCAGAAAGTAAGGACATTATTCCGAAGTGTTTATCTGTGAATAATGGGGTCCATTCCGGATCTGTTAAAAAATCGATTATAGAAACTTCGCTAAAAAACTTTATTGCTTCAATAGAAAGCACCAGAATAATTCCAACAGTTACGGCAATAGTAATAAGAGCACTCAATAATAAGCCGCGTTCTATTACTAATTCCTTAATTTTTCGCATTGATAATAAAATATATTAAATAAAGAGATTTCTATTAAATTTCTCAATTCTAGTTGTAAGAAGAAGTTATTATCTCGATACAATATTAGATACTGAAAACCCGCCCAATAACTGGGCAGGCTAAATCAGTCTTTTAGAACTTTAGGTTCTCAGAAATAATTCTTTATTTTAGGGGTGATTACTTTATTTGTTTTCTGCCACAAACTTATTAAATTTTTCCTTTTGTGCAGCATACTCTTCTTTAGTTAAAGCAATATATCCAACATCTTTTGCCAAAGCTCCAGCTTCATCTAGGTAAAAGTTCACAAAATCTATCACTTCCGGGTTTTTCATTGAAGAACTGTTCACATAGATATATAATGGTCTTGACAATGGAGTATAAGTTCCATTTTTCACAGTTTCGGTTGAAGGTTTTACACCACCATTACCACCATCTACTGCTGCTAACGCCAATTTATCTGCATTAGCCTCGTAATATGCTAAACCAAAAAAACCTAATCCGTATTTATCTCCAGCAACACCTTGAACCAATACATTATCATCTTCACTAGCCGTAAAATCTCCTCTACTAGATCCGCTTTTTCCAACAATTGCTTCAGTAAAGTAATCGAAAGTTCCAGAGGCTACTCCAGGTCCAAATAAATGAATTTCTTCATTTGGCCAAGCCGGATTAATCTGGTTCCATTTTTTAATGGTTCCTTGTGCAGCTGGCTCCCAGATCTTTTTCAACTCTTCTACTGTAAAAGAAGTAGCCCAATCATTTTCAGGATTAATTACAACTGCAAGCCCATCGTAAGCAACTTCCAATTCTACATAAGAAATATTGTTTTCTTTAGCAACGGCAGCTTCTTCAGCTTTAATAGGTCTTGATGCATCTGCAATATTGATCTCTCCTCTTCCAAATTTTTGAAAACCTCCACCAGTTCCTGATACTCCAATGGTAACATCTACTTTTGGTTGTACCGCTCTAAATTCTTCGGCAACGGCTTCAGTAATAGGATATACAGTACTTGAGCCATCTATAGCAATAGTTCCAGAGCCTTCGCCTCCATTTTCAGAGTCTTGACCTTTGTTGTTCCCGCATGAAATAACTGCAAGGGATAAAAATGTAAATAATAATTTTTTCATGATCTAGTTATTGTTAAAAATGAATATCTATTTGTAATCTATACTCTAAACTATTGTCTAGGTTGTTTTCGTAGTCATTCCAACTTACATCTGTTTGTACTTTTAATTTATGTCCAACAATGTATTTTGAAAGTCCTAATGTATATTGATCTTCTATTCCTTCTCCAGTAATTTGCTCATCTAAAGAAACTTGTGTGAATCTACCAACAACTTCAAAATTGTTTTTAAACACATAACCTGCCTGCATGTTAATACCATCTCCAACTTCTACAACTCTTCCTGTAGGAGTACCATCTGCATTTACAGCAATTGGATTATCTGCTGTTCTTTTAGCATATTCTGCCATGGCAGAGAATCCTTGGTACTTAAAAATTCCATCTACAAAGAACGTGTTTATATCGGTTTCAAAAAAACCAGTATCTGTAGTCATATAACTTCCACTATTGGAACGAGTCCTTACAGCATTGCTGTTATGATCGTAACTTACACCTACGGCAAATTTTGGTGAGGTCTCTCTGTCAAGATCCGCTCCCGAATAATCATCAAATTCTCCTAAAGGAAGAATTTCTACTCGGCCAGTATATTCATATCCACCTAGATTTTCTGAAGTTACATTTCTACCTTCACCCTGAGAAATTGCCAATGCTTCTCTCACAATAACATTTTCTCCTAAATTAATATAATGATGTAATTGGAATCCCATATCACGATCCACATTAAATTCTCCATTCACCAAAGAACGATCTACGGTTTGAAGATTTGCTGAAGAAATTACTCGCTCTCTGTTACCAGGTAGTTTAGTTTGGCCGGCCCATAATTCGAAATTCTCGTAGAAATTCCATTTTAATACAGCATCCAGAATATATCTTGGTGCGTTACTTGTAAATTCTGACGCTCCACTAATATCCCTGTTAGATAAGCCTAACTCTATTTTATAAGTAAGTTTTGGGGAATATGCAAAACCTTCGAATTTTAATCTTGCTCTTCTAATGGAGAATTGATCTTCTTTATTTTCCAGATTATCATTGTCTGCAAAATCCCAAGAACTGGTATATAACGACTGAAAACGCGCTGCAAATTTTACGCTGAAAGAGCTATCCTTTGCTACTACGTTTACCAATCCTTTACCAAATTTGTTGTTTGTGATATCTTGCGCTTGCGCAAAATAAGAGGTTACTAATCCAAAGACAAGCAACATGCACCATTTTAATTTCATTATCTTCTAGTTTTTGTCGATGCAAATGTGCGACTCCAATGTTAAGTTAATGTTACCTGCAAGTTATGCTTTGATAAAAATAGCTATATTTAAAATAAAAGCCGCCTTTATAAGGCGGCTTCTTCATAAATCGATGTCGACAAAAACTAAAGATTTTATGAAATAGCCTTAATTGTTAAGGCTATTCAAATATGCTGCTACTTATTTAGATAAATATGAAGTAAAAATTAAGCAATTATTATGTTATTGTAACCAAGCCTAATAATTTATCTATGGAACTATTAATTAATTCTGAATAAAGTGAAAATAATTAGCCTTAGAAAAATTTTATACAAACTATTAAGTAGTCCTGATCTTTAATTCCTTTCTCACTGGTTTTGAAACATCTGCATTCACAGGTATACCATATAGATCGAAATCTGCAGCCTCATTTATCTTAACCTCGTAGAATTCTCCAGTCTTTAAATAGATCTCGGTAGCATCAATAAGAACTTCATTGTCCACATCTGGCGAATCGAACTCAGTTCTTCCAATAAAATAGTTCCCATCTTTTCTATCAATGATCACTTTAAAGGTTTGGCCTATTTTCTCCTGATTCAATTCCCAAGAGATCTGAGATTGAATTTCCATGATCTCATTTGCGCGTTGTTGTTTCACTTCTTGTGGCACATCATCTACTAAATTGAAGGCATGCGTATTTTCCTCATGAGAATAAGTAAAGCATCCCAAACGCTCGAAACGCATTTTGATCACCCAATTCTTTAAAGTTTGATAATCTTCTTCGGTTTCTCCAGGATACCCAACAATAAGTGTAGTTCTTATGGTCATGTTAGGAACCGCCTTTCTAAATTCCTGAAGTAGTTTTGTAGTTTTCACCTCAGTAGTTCCTCTTCGCATAGATTTGAGAATAGAATCTGAAATATGTTGCAATGGAATATCTAAATAGTTACAGATCTTAGGCTCTCTATTCATTACATCCAGCACATCCATCGGGAAGCCAGTAGGAAATGCATAGTGCAATCTTATCCATTCTATTCCTTCCACCTGTACTAAATTCTCTAACAACTCGGCAAGGTTTCTTTTCTTATAAATGTCTAGCCCATAATAGGTAAGATCTTGTGCTATTAAAACCAATTCTTTTACTCCGTTTGCGGCTAAACCTTTGGCTTCTTTCACCAATTGCTCTATAGGTGTAGATCTGTGCTTACCTCTCATTAGTGGTATTGCACAAAAAGAACATGGACGGTCACAACCTTCAGCAATCTTTAAATATGCATAATTCTTGGGCGTAGTTGTTAATCGTTCTCCTAGTAATTCGTGCTTATAATCTGCCTCTAGTGCAGCTAATAATTCTGGCAATTCTGTAGTCCCAAAATATTGATCCACATCTGGGATCTCTTTCTGAAGATCTGGCTTATAACGCTCACTTAAACATCCGGTTACAAATACTTTATCTACCTCTCCTTTTTGCTTCTTCTCTACAAATTCGAGGATGGTATTAACAGATTCTTCCTTAGCGTTATCTATAAATCCACAAGTATTAATAACAACAATATTCCCTTCTTCTTCATGTACCACATCTTTATTGTTTGCACGAAGTTGTCCCATTAACACTTCACTGTCGTAAACATTTTTACTACAACCTAGTGTTACTACATTAATCTTGTTCTTTCTTCTGGACTTTGTTCTCATAACTTAAATACCATTAATGAATTCACTATCCATAAAATTTGATATTACGGGTAGTAGAAAACGGCTGCAAAGATACAACCTATTAATTGAATAGCAGAATCTGTTTTAAACAGTTAAGAATCTAATACTTAAATTTGTATTTGAAATCTAATTTTATGAATTCATCAACCTCTTAGGTTGAAAAATCCTATAAATAAAGAAGATCATAATCAATGTCCTACTTCCCTTAGCTTTTATTTAAATAGCCTATAAACAATATCGAAATAGGGATTCGGATATTTTGAAGCAGTTAAAATTAAGATGAACTTCGGGTAAGTTTTAAGAAGGCCTCTTGAAGCTGCCTTGTAATTTCCCCGGTCTCCGGCCTATTGAAGATCTCCTTGTCATTTAAAAGCATAGATTTTACCGATAAAATTTGAGTAGTGGTACCGGTTAGGAAAACTTCCTCAACCTTTGTTACCTCATCTATATGTAAGGCTTTCTCAATTACCTGAATTTCCATCTCCCGACACAGGTCAAGAATTACTTTTCTGGTAATTCCTGAAAGAATATGAGGGCCTTCAGGGTGTGTGAAGATCCTTTGGTTTTTCAGGAAAAATACAGAAGAGTGAGATCCTTCAGTAAAAAATCCATCCCTAATCAATAAATTTTCATCAAGCCCTAAACTATGAGCTTGATTATTTGCCTTGATATTAGCCAATAAGGAAATAGATTTTATATCACAGCGATGCCATCTTAAATCTTCAGAAACCAAAAGGCTAGCCTGTTTATTTTCAAATCCATTAAGCACAACTGAAAAGGCATACAATAAAACTGTAGGTTGTATTTGCTCAGGAAAAAAATGGGTACGGGGTGCAACACCTCTCGTTATCTGGATATAAACAGCGCAATCACTTTGTAAGAAACCTGAACGGGAAACCGCCTTCAACATTATTTCCTGTAAAGAAACCGCGTTAAACTCAATCTGTATCTCGTTCAGACAGTATTGCAATCTATCGAGGTGCTCTTTCAGTTTAAATGGTTTACCATCATAAAAAGGAGTTACTTCATAAATACCGTCTCCCAGCAGGAATCCCCTATCAAAAACTGAAACAAAAGCATTTTCAGGATTTATCCACTCCCCATTAAGAAATACTTCCTTAGGAAATGTCTTTTTAGGTTGACGTTTGAGATTAGTTATTATCAAATTCGTTTATCTATTAAAATACTCGTGCAGAATAACTACCCAATCTGCCTCATAATATCTTATAGCACTTATTACTAGCACCCCTGCAATCACATAGATCCAAGAAAAGGCTTCATTTTTCATTAAAAGTGCTCCAATTATGGCGAAGATCAAAAACGGAATCGCCAGAATTAAATTGGGAAGCGCCCAGGCGCCATCAAAAACAATAGCTATTAGCTTCATGACTACATAAAACACAGAGTAGAATACAATGATCTTACTTATAATAGCCCTGAAATTGGTTTTAGGCATTCCTATTTCTTATAATTTGAAGGAGTAACTCGTTTCTTAGAGGCTTTTTCATAGGCCATTGCCCAAGTAAAAAGATTAGCTTCTTGATAAGGTCTCGCAATAAATGTTAGTCCTTTAGGGGCATTATCTGCTGCATAACCCATAGGAACTGTAATAGCAGGATATTTTGCTACTGCAGCAAAACCTGCGTGATAGTTATTTATAGACAAGATTCCATCTAAATTATGTTCTTTCATTGGAACCTCAAAAAATTGTTTCCCGTTTGTAGTCAAAGTGTCCTTAATAGCTGCAAATTCTTCTGAAGATGCCAAATCTGCTACTATTCCGTCAAACAATTTCTGACCATATGGAGAGCGAACTAATGTATCTTGGTTATTATAATTCACTACATCCTTTACGCTTTTGAATTGCAGATCCTTATTCCCATATTTTTTGAAATAGACCGGAAGATCTCTTTTCATTTCAATATTTAAAAATCGGGTAAAATTAGGAAGCTCTAATTCTTCGGCTTCAAATTCCACTATTTCCGCTCCTGCACTTTTTAGGTCTTCTAAAGCTTGTACATATAGCGAATCTTCCATCAAAGATTTAATTGCACCAAAGCGCTTCCCTTTTAAAGTAACTTCAGCTAAACTCTCATAGTAATTTGAGGTATTGTTTTTATTTTCCACCGAAGCTGGGTCTTGTGAATCTCTGCCAGACATCGCAGAAAATAAAATCGCATTGTCGGTTACATTCTTGGTTATTGGTCCAGGAGTATCTAAATAGCTAGAAATTGGCACTATTCCTCCTCTACTTAACACCCCAATAGTTGGCTTTAGCCCAACCAACGAATTTTGACTCGCCGGCGAAAGTATAGAACCTGCAGTTTCAGATCCTACCGCAACGGGTGCAAAATTAGCGGCAACAGATACTGCACTTCCAGAACTGGAACCACCGGTATCTAATGTTCTTCTTCCATAAGGATTAAGGGTTTGCCCTCCAACAGCGGAATATCCACTAGGACATTCTCCACAAAAGAAATAAGCCCATTCACTTAAATTAGCTTTCCCAAGGATTATCGCTCCATTCTCTTTTAAACGTTTCACTATAAATGCATCATCTGTAGTGTTATTTTTTAATGCCACCGCGCCTGCAGTAGTAGGCATATCTAAAGTGTTAATATTATCTTTCAACAGTACAGGGATCCCAAAGATTGGATGCTTCTGCATTTTATTTTTCAAAGCTTGATCTCTTTTTCTCGCGTCTTCTAAAACATTTGGATTTAACGAAATAACTGAATTCAAACTCAAGTCGTTATTTCTGTCATATTTCTGAATACGTTTCAAATAGAAAAGTACCAATTCTTCATAACTGAAAGTATTGGCTGCTACAGATTTTTGAAGCGAAGGAATATCCTTATCTAAGATAAGTGGTACTAATTCCGAATAACGATCCTCTGAAAATGCGGAAAGTTCTTTATTAAAAGGAGCCCAAAGAGAGTCTACATCAATGACCTTTGAATCCAAAACTTTGAATTCTCTGAAATCTTTAACTTCAGTAGTGTCTTGAGTGATTTCAGTCTGAGTGAGTTGCTTAGAGTCATCTTTGCAACCGATCATTGCAATTATAGATAGGAAAAGTACTAATTGTTTCATATAATTTATGGATAAGTTAGATTTATAGTTGAATTGTGTAAATTTAAAATGAATAAAAAGAAATTAGCATAATCGAGCTGAATATATAAATTTACTCTAACTATCTGTAATTCCTAAATTGCTAATGTTTATTTCTTAAAGAAAGAATCTACGAATTCAATTTTATTGAAAACCTGAAGATCCTCTAATCCTTCCCCTACTCCAATATATTTTACAGGTATTTTGAATTGATCGCTAATCCCTATTACAACTCCTCCTTTGGCAGTTCCATCGAGTTTGGTAACCGCAAGTGAAGTAACTTCTGTAGCCGCTGTAAATTGTTTTGCCTGCTCAAAAGCATTCTGACCTGTACTACCATCCAAAACCAATAATACTTCATGAGGTGCGTTAGGGATCACTTTCTGCATTACCCGTTTCACCTTGGTGAGTTCATTCATCAAGTTCACCTTATTATGCAATCTTCCAGCAGTATCTATAATTACAACATCTACATCTTGCTTCACTGCACTTTCCACAGCATCATAGGCAACAGAGGCAGGATCGCTTCCCATTTGCTGTTTTACAATTGGCACCCCTGTTCTATCTGCCCAAACTTGAAGTTGATCTATAGCTGCCGCTCTAAAGGTATCTGCAGCGCCTAAAAGCACCTTTTTACCATCTTTTTTAAACTGATGCGCAAGCTTACCTATGGTTGTAGTTTTTCCAACACCATTTACACCAACCACCATGATCACATAAGGCTTATCTACTTTATCGAAATTAAAACCATTCCCCTCTCCAGATTCAGTTTCAGATAATAATCCAGCTATTTCTTCTCTTAGGATCCCATTTAACTCATCGGTTCCCAAATATTTATCACGCTCTACTCTTGCCTCAATTCTTTTAATGATCTTAATAGTTGTTGCCACCCCAACGTCACTGCTTACCAAAACATCTTCCAAATCATCTAGAACCTCATCATCTACTTTAGATTTTCCGGCAACAGCCTTACTCATTTTAGAGAAGAAATCGGTCTTGGATTTTTCCAAGCCTTTATCCAAGGTTTCTTTTTTTTCCTTAGAAAATAATTTTTTAAATAAACTCATTTTAGTTAGATGGTTTTTCTTGCTGATTTCGGTTGTGAAATTAAACAGCTTTCAGCAGAAATTCAAGCGTAAATATACATAAAAAGAAAAAGCCGTTCCGATGGCTCGGGACGGCTTTTAAAATATTTTAAAATAACCTATTTTTTACTCAAAAACTCGTCTACTAGTTCTGGAACCATAATACTTTCAACAAAAGTATAAGCACCGGTTTTTGGAGATCTTACCATCTTAACGGCTTTTGATAATCTCTTGGATCCTGTTTGTAATGAAGCTACTGATTTTTTTGCCATGACTTAAACTTATTTAATTTCTTTATGAACCGTCATTTTCTTAAGAATAGGGTTAAATTTCTTTAACTCCAATCTATCTGGCGTGTTCTTTTTATTTTTAGTTGAAATATATCTTGAAGTTCCTGGTTTTCCAGATTCTTTATGCTCTGTGCATTCTAAGATAACTTGTATTCTATTGCCTTTCTTTGCCATTTTTCCGTGTCTTTATGGTTGAGGATTATTTGTTTAAAAATCCTTTTTCTCTTGCTTCTTTCATAACAGCAGAGATCCCTTTTTTATTGATGTTCTTTAATGCAGAAGCAGATATTTTAAGGGTTACCCATTTATCTTCTTCAGGAATATAAAAACGTTTCTTTAATAAATTAATATTAAATTTACGTTTGGTTTTATTCATAGCGTGAGAAACATTGTTCCCAACCATTGCTCTTTTACCCGTAAGTTCACAAACTCTTGACATTGTTCTATTCTTTATCTTGTTATTTCAAAACAGGCTGCAAATTAACGATTTTTTTAAGTAACTGCCAACATAAAAATAATAATTTTTTAAGTCTATTAATGGAAGCTGTTACAGATTAGTTTGTATCTGATTTCATATCAAATACTTCCGTAAAACTATTCCTTAAGAAAGTAATTCCTTAAGCAACAGCTCTAAAGCCTTATTCACCGTTTTATTCACCACTTGATCCCTACTTCTTCCAAATTTAAATTCTTCAGAAAATACTTTTTCCGGAGTTGCAATCCCAATAAAAACCGTTCCAATTTCGGCATCACTATCTCCTTTTTCAGGACCTGCATTTCCAGTTGTTGCAATTGCGTAATCTGATTTAAAGAGACGTTTTGCATTTTTAGCCATCTCTTCTACTACCGCTCCGCTAACTACAGAATTATCGTTTATTATTGATTTCGGAACATTTAAAACATCCTCTTTAGATTGTGTAGCATAAGTCAACACGCCTCCTTTAAAGCTATTTGAAGCTCCGGGATTCTTTGTGAATTTTGTAGCCAACTCTCCACCAGTGCAACTTTCAGCAACTGCTAGATACATTTCTTTTCTCTCAAGAAGCTGCCTGATAGTGATGGTAATATCTTCATTTTCTCCATTAACATCTGCAATAATATCGCTGAGTAATGGGTAGATCTTTTCAAACTCACTTTCAATGGAAATTTTAAGAGCTTCTTCATTTAATCCTTTTCCAGATAACCTTAATCTTACCGTACCATAACTAGGTAAATAAGCCAGCTTTATGTGAGAAGGTAAATCATCCTCCCATGATTCTATACGCGCTGCAATAGCGCTTTCACCTAATCCATAAGTTCTTATGGTCTTGTGGTAAATAAAAGGCCTTTTAAACTCCTTTATCAATCTAGGCAATACTTCATGCTGAATTAAAGATTTCATCTCGAAGGGAACTCCTGGCATTGCGATAAAAACTTTCTCCCCTTCTTTAATCCAAAGCCCAGGTGCTGTTCCATATTCGTTATGAAGCGCTAATGCCTTGGTTGGCACAAGAGATTGATCTCTATTGATCTCGGAAATTGGAGTGCTAATATATTTAGCGAAGATAGATTCTATATGTGCCAAAACCTGAGGATCTCTAACCAGAGTATCCCCAAAATATTCACATAAAGTGGTTTTGGTAATATCGTCCTTAGTCGGTCCCAATCCGCCGGTTATCAAAATGATGTCAGCGCGTTTTGAAGCCTCTTTTAGCGTGGTAAGTATATGTTCACGCTCATCTTCTACAGAAGTGATCTGATGAACAGAAACACCAATTTTATTGAGCTCCTGAGCAATGTAAGCCGAGTTTGTATCTACAATCTGACCGATTAGAATCTCATCTCCAATCGTAATTATTTCTGCGATCATTACAACTCAAAATCATTCTTTAATTCCCTCTCGGCCAATCTAACCTTTGCGGCTATTTTTTCTCCTGCATCGCTTGCTGTTGTTTCTCTCTCTCTTCCCTTGGACCAGCCTTCTATTAAAAGGATCTGATCCATGAGGTTAAGGCCAAACAGCTGCAAATTTGGTTTCATTTTATGAGCAAACTGATAAGCTAATGCGGGGTTACTATTAGCAATAGCTTCAGACATCGAATCTACATCTGGTGGGATTTCCTCTAAAAAAGTTTGTACTATAATCTTCACAAAATCATCATCACCACCTGCCATTTCAATTACGTCGTCTAAGTTGTAGTTGCTCATCTATTTTACTTGTATTGAAAATAATTGTTTTTCTTCTATAAATCCAGTTAAAACATCATTCGCCTCAACCTTGCCCACTCCCTCAGGAGTTCCTGTAAAAATAATATCACCGATCTTAAGTGTGAAAAACTGAGAAACATAAGAAATAAGCTCGTCTATTTTCCACAACATAGCACTAGTATTACAGCTTTGAACGGTTTCATTATTTTTAAGTAAGCTAAAGTTAATATTATTTAAACTGTTAAAGGAATTTTTATTAATCCATTTTTCTCCAATTACCGCAGATCCATCAAATCCCTTGGCTTTTTCCCACGGTAAGCCTTTATCTTTTAACTTTTGCTGAAGGTCTCTAGCGGTAAAATCTATTCCTAATCCTATCTCGTTATAATATTTATGAGCATACTGCTCTTCTATATACTTCCCTACTCTATTTATCTTTACTAAAACCTCTACTTCATAATGCACATCCTTGCTGAAATCTGGAATAAAAAAGGCTTGTTTTTTAAGAAGAATCGCGGTGTCTGGCTTTAGGAAGACTACAGGTTCTAAAGGCTTTTCATTATTTAATTCTGAAATATGGGCGCTATAATTTCTCCCGATACAAATGATCTTCATAGAGCTTTAGCTATTTCAGTTTAGTATTAAGTTTCCTCAATTTTATCCCTGTTAGGATCTTCTTGGTATATAGCGGAAAATCTGCATTTTGGATCCATCCAAAATATCCGGGTTCTTCTTCAAGCACCTGTTCTACTAGCTTCCCTTTATATTTCCCGAATGAGAAAACTTCTCTTCCTTGCTTATCGAAAGCTATAAAACCTGCGAAATCTGCATACTTACGTCTGGAACTAAAAGTAGAAAGCCAGGACATATCATTCTCCAAAACTTCATATTTGTCTAACTGAGATTTAAGTACTTCATACGTAGCATTGGTATCTGCTTCAGCTCCATGAGCGCCTTCGAGATCCTTTTGGCAATAAAACTTGTAAGCAGCAGTTAGTGTACGTTGCTCCATCTTATGAAAGATGGTTTGCACATCTACCGATGCCAAATTCTTCATATCAAAATCTATATCTGCGCGTAGCATTTCTTCTGCAAGCAAGGGAATATCAAATCTGTTAGAATTATATCCTCCCAGGTCACAGTTCTTTATCATTTCGTAGATCTTAGGTGCTAACTGATTAAATGTTGGCTCATTAGCCACTTTTTCATTAGTTATACCATGAATTGCAATTACCTCTGCCGGAATTTCCATCTCAGGATTCACCAGCCAGGTTTTGCTTTCTTTATTTCCGTTAGGGAAAACTTTAAGTATAGAAATTTCAACTATTCTATCCTTTGCCACATTGGTACCTGTGGTTTCCAGATCGAAAAAACATATTGGCTTTGAGAGCTTTAACTCCATATAAATAAGTGATTTTTGTAAAGATACTATATTTTGACTGTTCCTAAAATTTCAAATTAAGTGCGCAAAATCGCAGCTCTTATTTAAAAAATTCAGAAAAACAAAAAGCCACAAATACGATAAGATTATTAGCGTATTATATGGCTTTTAAATTAATTTATTTTAATACTTAAACTTCATGATTTTTATCGAAAGCTTCAAGATAATTAGCAACACGTTGCACAAATTGTCCTCCTAAAGCTCCATTTACGACTCTGTGGTCATAACTGTGAGAAAGGAACATTTTATAACGAATTCCTATAAAATCTCCTTCCGGAGTTTCTATTACCGCAGGCACCTTTCTTATAGCTCCAAGCGCAAGAATTGCAACTTGAGGCTGGTTGATAATTGGCGTACCCATGATGCTTCCAAAAGTTCCAACATTAGTTACAGTATAGGTTCCTCCTTGGATATCGTCTGGTTTCAACTTATTCTCTCTGGCTCTATTAGCAAGATCGTTCACCGCTTTAGCCATACCAACTAGATTTAATCTATCGGCATTCTTAATTACCGGCACAATTAGATCTCCGTTACCAAGGGCCGCGGCCATTCCAAGGTTAATATTTTTTCTCTTTATAATTTTATCTCCGTCTAAAGCAATATTGATCATTGGGAAATCCTTGATCGCTTTAGCAACGGCTTCCATAAAGATGGGTGTAAAAGTTAATTTTTCACCTTCTCTTTTCTCGAATGCATTTTTATTTTTGTTTCTCCAATTCCAGATATTGGTTACATCTACTTCTATAAAAGATTGAACATGTGCAGAGGTTTGAACGCTTTCCACCATGTGATGAGCGATCATTTTACCCATTCTACTCATCTCAATTATTTCATCTTCTCCATTAACGCTAATTGGAGCAGAAGGCTTTTTCGCAGCCGGCGCAGATTGAGCAGATTGCGCCGGAGCAGCAACTCCAGCAGTGGACTTTGGTTGTGTAGCTTTTTCTTCTAAATATCCTAAAATATCGTTCTTCGTAACTCTACCTTCTTTCCCAGTTCCCTCTAATCGTTCTAATTCCTGAAGAGAAACTCCTTCTTTTTTAGCTATATTCTTAACTAACGGAGAATAGAATTTAGTAGACTCAGAAAAATCTGGAGAAGTTGTAGATCCTGAAACGGCTTTTCCAGCAGTTACCATTTCCTCCGCTTCCTCTACCATCGCCTCTGGTTTACTGGTTTCTGCGGAAGATGAACTGGATTCGTCACCACCTTTAATTTCAATAATTGCAATAGTTTGACCTACTTGCACAACATCATCTGGGTTGAAAAGTTTTTCTATTAATACGCCATCAACTTCACTTGGCACTTCGCTATCTACTTTATCTGTAGCTATTTCCAGTACCGCTTCATCTGCTTCAATAGTATCTCCAACTTCTTTTAACCAACTTGTTATAGTTGCTTCCGCAACACTTTCACCCATTTTGGGTAACTTAAGTTCAAACTTTGCCATATTATTATTTCAACGATGTTTTTTGTAATTCTGATTGCGAAATTAATCAATTTAAGCCTTCAGATGTATTAAATATGTAATAAAATTATTTTTAAAATTGCATTGTATTAGCAAATCAATAACGCGATTGACGTAAAATTACAATTATGATCCCTTAAAATGAAAGGATTCTACTCTTTTAGATAAATTTTAAGCTGAATGTCTTACTATTAATTCCTAAGTGAGCTTTCAAATGGAATTCTGTTGGTGATGCTTCTACCAAGTGTAACTTCATCTGCATACTCCAACTCATCACCCACCGAGATCCCTCGTGCAATAGTTGAAGTTTTAATATTGGTTCCTTCTAATTGTTTAAATATGTAAAAATTAGTGGTGTCTCCTTCTAAGGTGCTGCTCAACGCAAAAATAATTTCTTCCACTTCCCCTTCTTTTACTTTATCAATCAAAGATTTAATGGTGAGTTGTGAAGGCCCTATCCCATCCATTGGGCTTATCTTACCTCCTAATACATGATATAAACCTCGATATTGACCTGTATTTTCTATTGCCATTACGTCACGAATATCCTCTACCACGCAAACCAACTCTCTTTTTCTATTGGGATTGGAGCATATCTCACAAACTTCGGTATCGCTAATATTGTGACAATTCTTACATAATTTAATATTAGATCTCAAATTTAATAATGCTTCAGAAAGTTGTTGGGTTTGCGTAGTTGGTTGCTTTAAAAGATGAAGGACCAATCGTAATGCAGTACGTTTACCAATTCCTGGTAATTGCGACATTTCTGCAACTGCTTGTTCTAATAATTTTGAAGAAAAATCCATTATCCAAAATTACATATTTTTAGTGTAGCTCGCTAAATTATACCTACAGAACCTGTGTAAAAACAACTTCATTATTTGTATTTTGGCTCCGAAATTAAAAATATATGCAACCAGTTTACATGTTACTGCTCATAGCCGCCTACTTTGGAGCACTTCTAATCATATCCTATTTCACAGGTAAAAATTCCAATAACGATGCGTTTTTTAAGGCTAACAGGCAATCCCCCTGGTATATGGTGGCATTTGGAATGATTGGAGCTTCCTTAAGCGGAGTCACTTTTATCTCCGTACCAGGTTGGGTAGAAGCTAGCCAATTTAGCTACATGCAGGTGGTTTTGGGATACATGGTTGGGTATGCTGTTATTGGGCTAGTGCTGTTACCCCTCTATTATAAAATGAATCTCACCTCGATCTATACCTATTTAGAAAGTAGATTTGGAACCTATTCTTATAAAACTGGTGCTTCCTTTTTCCTATTATCTAGAGTTGTTGGTGCGAGCTTTAGGTTATTTTTGGTAGCTAACGTCTTGCAAATTATACTTTTTGATGCCTTGGGAATTCCGTTTTGGGCAACAGTAATTATGACCATTGCCTTAATTTGGCTATATACCTTTAAATCCGGTATTAAAACAATTGTTTATACAGATACCTTGCAAACCTTGTGTATGCTAATTGCGCTTGGAGTGAGTATTTATTATGTCTCTGAAAGTCTTGGAATTCAAGGTGGTGATTTAATTGGCCATATTGCCAATAGCGATTTTTCTAAAATGTTCTTTTTCGACGATTTTAAAAGTGCCGATTACTTTTGGAAACAATTTATATCGGGTGCATTTATTGCTATTGTAATGACTGGACTAGATCAAGATATGATGCAAAAAAATCTTACCTGTAGAAATCTGAAGGATGCCCAAAAGAACATGTTCTGGTTCACTATTGTTCTTACAATTGTTAATTTGATCTTTCTTGCACTTGGAGTTTTACTTACAGAATATGCTAGACAGAACGGAATTGAAGCATTTAAAGATGACCTTTTTCCAGTAATTGCTACGCAGAGTGGAATGGGAATAGGAATTGCCATCTTCTTCATTCTAGGACTAATTGCTGCGGCTTATAGTAGTGCAGATAGCGCTCTTACCGCACTTACCACTTCCTTTAGTATAGATATTATAGATATAGAAAAACGCTATAAAGCTGCAAAACAAGAAATTGTAAGAAAGCGAATTCATGTTGGAGTATCAATTGTCCTCATCTTGGTGATCGTGAGTTTTAAATACATCATTCAGGATGAAAGTGTGATCGCCAAACTTTTTGTTTTTGCCGGCTACACCTACGGACCATTATTAGGTTTATATAGCTTTGGATTATTTACGAAATGGCAGGTTAAGGATAAGTTAGTTCCTATAGTTGCTATTCTATCTCCAATAATTTGCTATTTAATAAGTACGAACAGTGAAGAATGGTTTGGATTTGAATTTGGATTCTTTGTACTAATTTTAAATGGAACTCTAACTTTCTTAGGTTTAATATTGATTCGTAGAAAGCATAACTAAAGTACAGGCATTTTCAAACTGAATATTATTCTTACGAAGCAGATCGTAAAGAACAGGATTTTCGGTTCCGGGATTAAAGATCACTCGTTTCGGCTGTAGATCTATAATGTAATCATAATACGCTTCCTGTCTTTTTGCGTTTAGATAAAGGGTGATCGTATCTATGCCTTCAAAATCTATCATTTCTGAATTAATAGTAACCCCATTAACCGTTCCCTCTCTTAAACCAATTGCTACAGTCTCCACGTTTTTTCTTACAAGACGCCCTATAGCGAGATTAGAATAACGGGTTGGATTTAGAGATGCGCCAAGAACTAGAGTTTTCTTTTTCATAGATAGCAAATTTAATATTTAGCTCGCAGTGTAACAAATTAAAATTTAGCTAGTCTATTGGATATAAGCAAATATGTAAATTTAATATACTTAGATGCGGGTATCTTTATATGCCTTTCTACAAATTTTGAGGATAAAAGAATAAAGCCTTGTGACGCAAAAATCGGGATGATAACAAAACAGATGTGGGTGGATTATTTTAGACAATTCAATAAACTGTTATTTAATTAGTTAGTCAAAAATAAAGCCCTAATAGATTTATCTAATCGAGCTTTCTTGATTTTAAATTATTATATTTTACCATTCAATAATAGCACTTCCCCAAGTGAATCCGCTTCCAAAGGCAGCCAAAACAACAACATCTCCATCTTTTATCTTGCCTTGTTCCCAAGCCTCTGTAAGCGCAATTGGAATGGATGCAGCAGTTGTATTTCCATATTTCTGAATATTATTGAACACCTGATCATCGCTTAATTTTAATTTCTTCTGAATAAATTGAGAAATCCTTAAATTTGCCTGATGCGGTATAAGCATATTAATATCCTTGACTTCCAAGCCATTTTCTTTTAAGCCTTCATGGATAACTTCAGAAAAACGTTCAATTGCATTTTTAAATACAAACTGCCCATTCATATAAGGATAATAAGGAATATCATCTCCCTGAGGATTTTCAGCAATTATCTCTGGCACCCAATGCAACGTACTTGGTCCTTTAAGTGAAAGTTCCATGGCATGTTTCCCTTCAGAATGTAAGTGTGTAGATAGAATTCCCTGACCAATATGGTTACTTCTGGTAAGTACAGCTGCTCCTGCTCCATCACCAAAAATAACAGAAACAGACCTCCCTCGGTTTGTAAAATCCAATCCACCACTATGATTTTCACTTCCAATTACCAGCACATTTTTGTACATCCCGGTCTTTATGAACTGATCTGCTACAGATAATGCATATATAAATCCGCTACACTGGTTTCGAACATCTAAAGCAGGACAGGTATTTATATCTAACATTTCTTGTACTTGCACTCCACATCCTGGGAAATATAAGTCTGGGCTTAAAGTTGCAAATACGATAAGATCTATATCGTCCTTAGATATTTTTGCGCGCTCTATGGCAATCTTTGCGGCCTTAACACCCATAACCGCTGTGGTATTCCCATCTCCTTTTTTTATATGTCTACGTTCCTTGATCCCAGTTCTCTCTTGAATCCAAGCATCGTTGGTATCCATCAATTTAGAGAGATCGTCATTTGTTACCACATTTTCAGGAACATAACTTCCCAATCCGGCTATTTTTGATTGATACATACGTTTATAATTATGGTATTAATATTTATTCTTCTTAAATTTAAGCAATTATTAAATTTTTGCCCTGCAATATAAGAAACATTAATTTTTTGGAACTCTATTATTCAAGGGCGTTACTGAAATACTTAAAAAATTAACTCATGAAAAAAATTGTTTTATGCTTTTTAGCTTGTTTCTTGTTTGTAAATCTCCAAGCTCAAGAAAATTTAACCTACCAAAAACCGCCACAAGCAATTATGGATCTGGTAGATGTCCCATTAGCGCCTATTACTCTTGTAGACAGTAAAGGAGAAATGATGGTGTTCTTATATAGAGATCAATATAAATCTATAGCAGAGTTAAGTGAACAAGAATTAAGATTAGGTGGACTAAGAATAAATCCGAAAACCAATATTAATAGTAGAACCACTTACTATAATAATGTTGAAGTAAAATCTTTAAAATCTGAAACTCCAAAATCCATTTCTGGCTTACCGGAAAATCCACGTTTGGCAAATTTCTCTTGGTCTCCAGACGAATCTAAAATTGCAATGACGCATACTACAGATACTGGTGTGGAATTATGGGTATTGGATATTGCAGCGGCTTCAGCTAAAAAATTGACAGATGCTACGCTAAATGCGAACATGAGTGATGTAATTAATTGGTTTAAAGATGGCTCTGCCGTTTTGGTTAAAATGCTTCCTGAAAATAGAATGGAGTTAATTAACACCAATACAGCGGTACCTACGGGACCTACAGTCTCTACCAGTGATGGACAGAAAGCACAAAATAGAACGTATCAGGATTTACTTCAAACACCAAATGATGAATTTAATTTCGAGCAATTAGCAAAGGCGGCACTTGTAAAAGTAGATCTTAACGGAAGCGCTACACCTTGGATGGCTTCTAAAATGTATAATGAGATCTCCTTTTCTCCAGATGGTAATTATGTGATGATCTCTACTATTAAAAGACCATTCTCCTATCTAGTACCATATAATAGATTTCCTTTTGAAACCATGATCTACGATAAGACTGGAAAAGAAATAAGCAAAGTGAATGATGTGCCCCTTTCTGAAGTATTGCCTATTGGATTTATGGCTGAAAGAGAAGGAAGAAGATCTATGAGTTGGAGAAGTGATGCTCCAGCCACCTTGGTTTATGCTAAAGTATTAGATGGTGGAGATCCTGAAGTAGATGTTGCATACAGAGATGAAATATTTTTGTTAGATGCACCTTTTAGTGGTGAGGGAAGATCTATTTTAAAAACAATAGACAGGTTTTCTGGAATAACCTGGGGAAATAAGAACACAGCAATTGCATACGATTACTGGTGGAACAACAGAAACACTAGAACCTATGTTTTTGATCCTTCCAATAACAAAAAAGCACCAAAAGTATTATTCGATAGAAATTATCAGGATGAATATAGCGATCCGGGAGATTTTGTCACTAAGAAAAATCAGTATGGAACAAGTATCCTTGCATTAAAAGAAAACAATGCATACTTACTTGGAAGCGGATTTACAGAAAAAGGACAATTCCCTTTTGTGGACAAAATAGATCTGGAAAGTGGACAAACCAGCAATTTATATAGATCCAACTATAACAAGAAAAAAGAAACCTTAGTTGAAGCTATAGATATTACTCAAGGAAAAATTTTAGTTAGAATTGAATCTTCTACAGAATATCCTAATTATTATTTAAGGGACATAAATAAAAATGATGGGTTAACTCAAATAACGAGTTTTGAAAATCCTTTTAAAGCACTGCAAGATGTTCATAAAGAAGTGATCACTTATAAAAGAGATGACGGATTGGAATTAAATGGTACTTTATACTTACCTGCGAATTATAATAAAGATTCCAAGGAGAAACTACCTATGATCCTGTGGGCCTATCCAAGAGAATTCAAGGACAAAAATTCGGCTTCACAAAATACTTCCAATGCAAATGATTTTACTTACCCTTACTATGGCTCTCCAATTTACTGGGTGAACCGAGGATATGTAGTTTTGGATGATGCTTCTTTTCCAATTATTGGGGAAGGAGAAGAAGAACCTAATGATAGTTTTATAAAACAATTAGTTGCAAACGGAAAAGCAGCCATAGATGCTATAGACGAAATGGGCTATATAGATAGAAATAGAGTGGCTGTTGGCGGCCATAGTTATGGGGCATTTATGACGGCAAACTTATTATCTCACTCCAATCTTTTTGCTGCAGGAATTGCAAGAAGTGGTGCTTACAATAGAACCTTAACTCCATTTGGCTTTCAAAGTGAAGAACGAAGCTATTGGGAAGCTCCAGAGGTTTATAATACCATGTCTCCTTTTATGCATGCCGATAAAATGAAGACTCCATTGTTATTAATACATGGAGAAGCAGATAATAATTCTGGAACTTACCCTATGCAAAGTGAACGTTACTTTAATGCGTTAAAAGGACTTGGGGCTACTGCAAGATTAGTCATACTTCCCAAAGAGAGTCATGGCTATAGTGCAAAAGAATCTGTACTACACGTATTATGGGAGCAAGACCAATGGCTAGACACCTATGTGAAAAATAGAGTGAAATCTGAAATAAGTAAAAAAGAAGAGACTATGCAAAACTAACTATGCTTTCATAAACTTAAAATAAAGTCTGCCTAAATTTAGGCAGCCTTTATTTTATATCAATAGAATTAAAATTTACAAAAGGGAAGCTCCATATGCAAAAATGGTGCTTCCCTTATCAACCTAACCAATATAAACTTTTAACCCATCAATTTATAATTATTAACTTCAATTTTTGCCTCTAGATCATGAAGCAAATTATAAAGTCCGAAGAAAGTTCTACTCATATATAAAAAATGCTGACTTCCTCTGGACCCATTCATTTTTCGTAATTCTGGATCTTTACTATATCTTTCACTTAATTCTGTGAGATTGTTCCAAAAAGCTTCATCTGTAAAATCAAAAGTTTCTGATTGATACGGTGTAGAGAACATGTTGAACATTTCGTAAAACATCTCTGTAAAGAAATCTCGTTCCTTTCTTGAATCACTTTCACGTAAAATTTCCAATTCAAATAATTTCTGATTGAAAAACTCTTTATTATTTAAATTCTCTCTATTAGCTAGCTGAAAATATGGAGTATAAAAATCTTCTGGAATCCTTTTAACGCAACCAAAATCTATTGCTATAAGATTAAAATACTTATCTACTAAAAAATTACCAGGATGAGGATCTGCATGCATCGCTCTTAATTTGTGCATTTGGAACATATAAAAATCCCACAGCGCCTGACCTATTTTATTTGCTAGATTTCGATCTGAATTTAACTTTGAGAATTCACTAAGATGAATACCATCCATCCAATCCATAGTTATTATGCGCTCACTTGATAAGTCTTCGTAATACTTAGGGAATTTAAGATTTGGAATATGAGCACAAGCTTGAGAGATCTCCTTACTCTGCTTTACTTCTAAAATATAATCTGTTTCCTCTAATAATTTTCCTTCAACTTCTTTAAAATATCTTTCAGAATCTTTCCCTTTTAAATTAAACATTCTAGTTGCAATAGGTTTTACCATTGCAAGATCTGAACTGATACTATCTGCAACGCCCGGATATTGGATTTTCACAGCAAGTTTTTTCCCATTCTTCGTAGCCTTATGCACTTGTCCAATGCTGGCTGCATTTACCGACTGCGTTGCAAACGTATCATAAAGTTCCTCGGGGTAGCTTCCATTATATTTTTTAAAGGTTCTTCTCACTAAAGGCGCAGAAAGTGGAGGAACACTAAACTGTGCTAATGAGAATTTTTCTACATATGCACTGGGCAGCAAACTTTTCTCCATGGAGAGCATCTGAGCTACTTTAAGTGCACTACCTTTCAAACTTTTTAAACCATCATAGATATCAGAAGCATTATTTTCATTAAGCTCTTCTCTGGTCGTGGCAGAATCGAAAGCCTTTTTACTGTAATACTTAATGTAATTACCACCTACCTTTACTCCCGTTTGGACCATTTTACTGGTTCTTCCTAGTTTGCCTGTAGGGATGCTATCTATTGTCTTCATATTATGTAGTTGATCTTTAAAAAGCCATACAGGAATAAAATAATTGTAGGGAGCATTCCTGCATGGCTAAAAATCTAATTAATTCATTTTTTCTTTCCACAAAAATTTACCTAGATCCAATACTCTTTCTAAAGGAGTATTATCAAAAAGATCAAAAACTGTATTTACAGATTTTTCTATCACAACATCTGTACTTTCAAATTTTGCAGAGTTATCCTCTATCCAAAATTTTAAAATAAATAGGAATTGTACCCAGGTAGCTTCAGAAAAAATCGTCTCAGACTGCTTTAAAAAATTTGCGTTTTTATTTTCATTACCTTCAGCAATTAGCTCACGTGAAAATTCCTTGATGTTCTTCCTTAATCCTTTTAATTGTTCCAGATTTTTAATTCGGTCTGGATTTTCATTTAGTGCTACAAGTACATAACTTCTATTAGCAGTTAGTAACTCAAAAAATGTATAATAGAATGTCAATAATTTTTCTCTTGGGAAAAATGCATCAAATTCCAAGCTCTTATTTAAAAGGGCTAAGGTGTTCGAATAAAATTCACTCCAAATTCCTTTTTTTAAGCCATCAAAACTTCCGAAGTATTGATAGAATTGATCTTCGGTTATATTATTCGCCTTAGCAAATTTATAAACACTTTTCGGCATAGTTTCATGCTCTAATACATGATCCATATACATCCCGATAAGGATCTCTTTACTAAATGTTGGGGTAGTTTTTTTTTCTGAAGCTTGTTTCTTGGTCGCCATAATTCTTTCTTCTAATACAAAGATACAAAGTGTTTAAACTTTTTAAACAATCTTTAAACAAAATTGTTTGTTAAATT
Source organism: Gillisia sp. UBA3175 (assembly GCA_002364325.1). Classification (GTDB taxonomy): domain Bacteria; phylum Bacteroidota; class Bacteroidia; order Flavobacteriales; family Flavobacteriaceae; genus Gillisia. The sequence continues at coordinate 282,851 of DEXV01000003.1, read as the reverse complement.
TTAAGTGACACTTAATCACCTTGAAAGCTTAGACGTTTTAATCTATCGTGCATTACAAGTGTCACTTTGTCAGCGGAACAGTCTTGGTATTTTTTTTGACTTAAGTATGGAAACAAATAATTCAACTAAATATTTTGATATATGGCAACAGGAAACATTAATGTATCTGTAGAAAACATTTTTCCACTAATTAAAAAGTTCTTATACAGTGATCACGAGATCTTTTTACGTGAATTAATATCTAATGCAACAGATGCAACCTTAAAACTGAAACATCTTACCAGCATTGGAGAAATAGATGTAGTATATGGAGACCCTAAGATCGAAGTAAAAATTAACGAGGAAAATAATACGCTTCATGTTAAAGACCAAGGGATTGGAATGACCAAAGAAGAGGTTGAAAAGTATATTAATGAAGTAGCTTTCTCCGGAGCCGAAGAATTCTTAGAAAAATATAAAGATTCTGCTAAAGATAGTGGCATCATTGGCCATTTTGGACTTGGTTTTTATTCTGCCTTTATGGTAGCTAATAAAGTAGAGATCATCACCAAATCTTATAAAGATGAGCCTGCAGCACATTGGATCTGTGAAGGAACTACCCAATTTACTTTGGAGGAATCCGATAGAACAGAGCGTGGTACAGAGATCATTCTTCATATTAATGATGAGGACAAACAATTTCTTAAAGAAGGAAGAATAAGTGAATTGCTTGTTAAGTATAATAAATTTATGCCCGTGCCAATTAAGTTTGGGACTAAAGAAGAGGCACTTCCTTTACCAGAAGATGCTGCTAAAGATGCTAAAGCAGAAACTGTAGAAGTAGATAATATTATAAATAACCCTACTCCGGCTTGGACAAAACAACCAGCAGATCTTGAGGATAAAGATTACAAGAGTTTCTACAGGGAATTATACCCAATGCAGTTCGAAGACCCTTTATTTCATATCCATTTAAATGTAGATTATCCTTTTAACCTTACCGGGATCTTATATTTCCCAAAAATGGGTCAGGATATGAATATGCAAAAGGACAAGATCCAATTATACCAAAATCAGGTATATGTTACAGATAATGTAGAAGGAATTGTACCGGAATTTTTAACCATGCTTCGCGGGGTTATAGATTCTCCAGACATTCCATTAAACGTTTCAAGATCTTACCTTCAGGCAGATGGTGCTGTAAAAAAGATCTCTAGTTATATTACAAGAAAAGTTGCAGATAAGTTAAAAGCACTTTTCACTAATAATAGAGAAGATTTCGAAAAGAAATGGAATGATATTAAGATCGTTATTGAATACGGAATGCTTTCTGAAGATAAATTCTTTGAAAAGGCAGATAAATTCGCATTATATCCAACCGTAGATAATACGTATTTCACTTTTGAAGAACTTCAAGAAAAAATAAAAGATTCTCAAACAGATAAAGATGGAAATCTTATCATTCTTTATGCTTCTAATACAGATGCTCAACACAGCTATATTGAAGCTGCTAAAGAGAAAGGATATCAAGTTCTTTTATTAGATTCTCCAATAGTTTCCCACTTAATTCAGAAGTTAGAAACTTCAAAAGAAAAGATCTCTTTTGTTCGTGTAGATGGAGATAATATTGATAATTTGATCAATAAGGAAGAAGAAAAGATCTCTAAACTTTCTGAAGAAGAAAAAGAAAAGTTAAAAGCAGATTTCGAAAAAGTTGTTCCTCAAGGAAAATATACTGTGCAATTAGAAGCCATGGATAGCAATGCTTCTCCGCTTATCATTACTCAGCCTGAGTTTATGAGAAGAATGAAGGAAATGCAACAAACCGGTGGTGGTGGAATGTTTGGAATGGGCAACATGCCGGAAATGTATAATTTGGTGGTGAATACTAATCACGAGTTAATTTCTGAAATTCTAAACACTAAAATAGAGAAAAAACAAGAACGCCTAATTAAGCAATCTTTAGATCTAGCCAGATTATCTCAAAACCTATTAAAAGGGGAAGAGCTAACTGCATTTATTAAACGTAGTTTTGAAATGGTGAAGTAAAAGAATCTTACTTAAATTAATAAGGAACCGTTTAGCTCATAATATTATGACTAAACGGTTTTTTAATTTTAAAACCTGAAAGCTTTGAAAGCTTTTGTAATTTTAGACCACCATAAAATATTAAAAAGATGAAAAACTATATCCTCGCATTTGCAATACTAGCTTTTATTGGTTGTAAAGATGAAACCAAAATTGATTCGAAAAAAGAAGAAGTTATTATGACGGAACCAAATGGAGGAATTGGAAAAGGCGCTGTATCTCCTGCTGTTGCCTTTGCTCAAGGAATAGAAAGTGCTCATAATAAAGCAGATTGGAATAATAAAAGAGCGGTCTCTTTCGATATTTCTCTATCCTTTGGAGGACAAGAACGATTAAACGGAAAAGTAACCTCACTAACCAATTCTTCAAAAGTGAGAATAGACAAAAAGAACGGCACACAACTTATCTATGATGGAAAAGAGGTGTATTTATGTCCCTCGAATGCTGATGCAAAAGGAGCTAGATTTGATATGTTTACTTGGCAATATTTCTTTTCAATTCCTTTTAAATTGACCGATCCCGGAACAAAATGGGAATCTATGGAATCTGTACAATTAAATGGAAATCCATACGATGTTGGAAAATTGAGTTTTGAAAACAATATTGGTGATGCGCCAGATGATTGGTATGTAGTTTATCAAGAGAGACAATCCGGACTTTTACATGCTGCTGCTTATATAGTAACTTTTGGAACAGAACAAGAAAAGGCGGAGCAAAATCCACATGCCATAGTATATTCAGATTATAAGGTAATAGAAGGAATTCCAATTGCAACTAAATGGTCTTTCCATAACTGGAGTAAAACAACAGGATTTGGAGATAAAATTGGGGAAGCTACGATTAGTAATGTGGTGTTTTTTGAAGCTGAAGATTCACTTTTTAAAGAACCAAAAAATTCTCTCGTTATAACTAAAGACTAATTAAGAATTCCAGTTGGGAGATTCTTGAAGATCACTTGATAAAAGCGAGCTGTGTCATACGGTTTAACTATGATATCGTTTAATCCAGCTTCATAGATCTCCTCTCTAATTTCATCAATTTCCATGGCGGTTAATGCTATTATAGGGATCTCTTTATTAAATACACGAATTCTCTTTGTGGCTTCCAAGCCAGAAATACCTGGCATGTTCACATCCATTAGTACCATTTCAAAGGTCTGATATTTCACCATTTCTATAGCATCTAACCCATTATCACAAATCTCTACCACAAACTGTTGTTGCTCTAAAATCCTTCTTGAAACAACCTGATTTATGCGGTTATCATCTACAACAAGAATTCTTTTATCACCCGAAGCCATTATAGAGCTTAAGATCTTTTCTTGATCTAAGATCTCATTTAATTCGGCAGCTTTAGAAATATCTGCATTTTCAAATTCTATGGTAAAGCTAAAAGTAGATCCAACGCCTTCTGAACTATCTAAATGAATAGAAGAATTAAATAAGGTCAATAATTTTTTAACAATAGGCAATCCTAAACCAGTTCCTTGATAATTGTAATTAGCCGACTGTAATTGTGAAAATTCTTCGAAAATGATCTCTTGATTACTCTTAGATATCCCAGATCCGTTATCCTTTATTTCGAAATAGACCATTGATCTATTATTAGGTGCTTCTATTATCTTAGCAATTATCCAAATATCCCCTCTTTCTGTAAATTTCATGGCATTTCCCACCAAGTTCATCAAGATCTGAGAAAGTCTTACTTTATCCCCAATCAAATTGATAGATTTATTCCCTTCCAATTCTAAATGAATGGTGTTTTTATTTTGAAGTCTTGTAAATTCAAATGATTTTACGATGCTATTCATTAATTCATTTAAATTGAAAGGCATATTTTCCAAATCCAATAAATTAGATTCCATCTTATTCATTTGCAAAACATCATTTATCAAAGCCAATAAATAATCTGCAGAGAATTTCAAGGATTTTAGATCTTCCTCATGTTTAGAAAGGGATTCGTCCTCCATTAGGATAGATGTTAAGCCAATTACGCCATAAAGTGGTGTTCGTAATTCATGACTTATCGTGGAAAAGAATTTCGTTTTCAGCATAGAAAGTCGCTCTGCTTCCTCCTTAGCTTCCAACAACTCTTCATTTTTTTTACTTAATTCATTTATCAAAGTTCTTCTGGAAAGATTGATGCGATAAACGAAAATTATAATTATTAAAAGAACCACAAACGATCCAATCATAATATACATTCGCTCTCTGGACTTTTCTATTAATCCATCTTTATATAATTGTTCCTTACGAGCTATTTCCAGATCTCTTTGATATTCTCCTACATCAAATTTTGCGCTCGCAATTTGAATTTGTTCTAATTTTTCTTTCTGAAAGATCTTATCACTATACAGTTTAGCCTTTTCCAGCGCTTTATATGCTTCAGGATATTCTCCCTGGCTTTGCAATAAGTAAGCATATTCAGAATAGATTTCTTCACCAAATACCACTAAACTATCACGCTCAACAATAGCTACCGACTTATCAAAATATTCTTTGGCTAAGGGGAAATTTTCCTTGGCTACGTAATACCTTGCTGTTAAAAAATTGAGTTGTGATAAATAAGAATTATTATCGGTGTCAGAATATAATTTTTGTCCCTTTTCAAGGTAAACCCATGCTTTGTCATATTTCTTATAATCAATATATGTCCAAGCAATATTCAAGGTAGGAATCAATAATTCCTCCTTCATATTCATTTCTGTGGCAATATCTATTATTTTCTGATAATAATTTATTCCCTTTTCAACAGTTTTTGGATTTTCAGAATAAATATTACCAAGGTAATTATAGGCTGTTAATACATAGCTAATATCATTGAGCTTTTTAGCAAAATCTAACACATAGTTGTAATGTTTTAGTGCTCGAACAGTATCATTGAGATCTTCATAACTGAAGCCTAATAGAGCGTGGCCTTGATAACTGTAGTAATTATTGGATTTGGCCTTCGCCTCAATTACCAGATCCATAGCATGCTCTATGGTTTCCTTATAATTATAGGTTTCTAGGAATTTAGCCGAATTATTATATAAAGAATCTAGATATTTGTCCTCATAGGGATTCTCCTGAGAAAGCATATTTCCAGTAGCAAAGACAAATAATAAAAGCAGAAAGTAGCTTTTTTCCAAAGATTTCAATGGTTAAGTTAAATAAAACAGGGGCGGCAATTTACTCTATTCTAAACAATTAGCCAAAATTATCCTAAATATTTTATTTATACTTATTAAATAAACGTTTTCACTGCGATTTAAATTTCTTTTATTTAATTTCAACAGTTAAGAAATCTACCAAAAACAATTAACTATGAATTATCCCTGGCACTTTATTTTAATGTCTGTTATGTACATAATTGCAGGAATATTTCATTTTATAAAGCCAAAGGCTTACTTAAGAATAATGCCTAGATATTTACCATCTCATATAGCATTGGTATATCTAAGTGGGCTCGCAGAAATTGTTTTAGGTGTATCATTATTTTTCCCTGAAACCAAGGATCTTGCAATTTATGGAATCATTCTTATGCTCTTGATCTTCTTGTTGGTCCATTTCTATATGTTAAGCTCGAAGAAAGCTGGGGCTGGCATTCCAAATTGGATGTTACTACTTCGCCTTCCGCTTCAATTCGTTCTAATTTGGTGGGCATATTTTTACCTATAATAATTGAATACAGATAAAACCTGCAATATTATTTCACTTCCAGATGCAGATCTATGTTATTATCCAAAATTTTTAAATAAAATATGTGCTAATGAATTGTACAACAATCTTTTAAAAGAACTGGATTGGGAACAATACTATATTACGCTCTTCGGAAAAAAAATTGCGCAGCCAAGACTTACTGCCTTGTATGCAATAAATGAAAGTACCTATACCTATTCTGGACTTCAACTAATTCCTGAGCCTTACACCCAGGAATTAAAGAAATTGAATTCGTCGCTAAATGAATTAACTCGTCAAAAATTTACGCATTGCCTGGCAAATCTCTATAGAGATGGAAATGATAGCATGGGATGGCATTCAGATAATGAAAGGGAATTAGGAAAAGATCCTGTTATTGCATCCATTAGTTTAGGATCTGTTAGAAATTTTCAGCTTAAGCATATTAAAAATCCTGAATTTAAACACAATATCTACCTTGAGAATGGGAGTTTGCTTATCATGAAAGGGAGCACGCAAAAATTTTGGAAGCATCAATTACCAAAGTCAAAAAAAGATTTTTCGCCACGAATAAACCTCACTTTTAGAACTATTATATAAATTGTTGTACTCTGGTATTAAAAATTTACTGAATTTTAAAAAACGATAAAAATCCCCTACTTTTGGCTGATGAATTTTGATTTAAAAAAACTAAATAGGACCGCTTTTTGGGCAAGTGTTCTAGGAATGTTTGCCTTTATTTTTGATTTTGGTTTTTCACAAACAATTCTAAGTCAACAAATAATTGATACGTTTTACTTTGTTGTAATAGCAATTGGTTTATTATCAACCTTTGCCAGATATATTAATAATCGGATTCTTTTAAAGAGAAAAGTAGCAATTTTCGATCTACTTTCAGTTGTTTACACATTGTACATTTTCTTTATGTACTTATTCGTGGGAGAAGCATTTAAAACCGATTTAATTTTAGAAAACCCGCTTTGGGTAGTTTTGGCGGTTATTTTGTCTTTCATTAGAGAATTTTCAGAATTAAAATTAAACTTAAATAGAACTTATCTTAATCCAGCTCAGTTGTTCATTTTAAGTTTCTTCAGTATTATTCTCCTTGGCAGTTTTTTACTTTTATTACCAAAAGCAACTCACGATGGTATATCGTATATCGATGCATTGTTTACCTCTACAAGTGCGGTTTGTGTTACAGGTTTAATCGTAGTAGATACAGGTACCTATTTTACAGTTTTTGGACAATCTATTATTTTGTTTCTCATTCAAGTTGGTGGTTTAGGTATTTTAACTTTTGCCAGTTACTTTAGTTATTTCTTTAAAGGAGGAAGTACTTATGAAAATCAGTTGACATTAAGTGAAATGACGAATTCCCGAAAGATTGGTGATGTATTTGAAACTTTAAAAAACATCATTATAATCACTGCAACAGTTGAACTTAGTGCTGCTTTGCTTATCTTTTTTTCACTGGAAACTTCAATAATAAGCAGCTTTGCGGATAAGGTCTATTTTTCAATATTTCATGCAATTTCAGCCTTTTGTAATGCTGGATTTTCTACATTAAGCAATAGTATTTACGAAACAGGCTTCCGTTTTAACTATCCCTTACAATTGGTTATTATCGCGACCTTTGGGTTGGGAGGTTTGGGGTTCCCAATTGTAATGAATCTTATAAGTTATATAAAGCAGAAGATTTTCAATGTTTTTCGATTCAATTCCAAAGTTATAATCTATAAACCTTGGGTATTAAACATCAATAGCAGAATTACATTGATCACCACTTTATCCCTTACAATTATTGGATTTATACTTTTTTTTATTTTGGAATACAATAACACCTTGGCAGAACATTCATTATTTGGAAAAATTGTGAACGCATTGTTTGGAGCAGCTACACCTAGAACTGCTGGTTTTAATTCGGTTGATATGACAGCTTTAGCATTTCCAACCTTAATGATAACATTTTTACTAATGTGGATTGGTGCTTCCCCAGCCTCCACTGGTGGTGGTATAAAAACCAGCACCTTTGCCATAGCAACCTTAAATATTTTAAGCTTAGCGAAAGGAAAGCAAAGGATAGAAGTTTTTAGAAGGGAAATTGCAGATATTTCGGTTAGACGAGCATTTGCAACCATAGCGCTTTCACTAATTGTAATAGGATCTGGAATAGTACTTATAACCATTTTTGACCCAGAAAAAAGTCTATTGGATATTGCATTCGAAAGTTTTTCAGCTTATAGCACAGTGGGTTTAAGTTTAGGGATTACAGGAAGCTTGAGTACTGTAAGTAAATTTATTGTTATTGTAATCATGTTTGTTGGTAGGGTAAGCATGCTTTCTATAATGGTAGCCGTATTTAAGAACATAAAACATAAAAATTATCGTTACCCTAGCGAAGAAATAACAATCAACTAAATTATAAGGAATGAAATATATAATTATTGGTCTAGGAAATTTTGGAGCCTCTTTAGCAGAAAAATTGACGGCACAAGGAAATGAAGTGATTGGAATAGACAGCAAAATGAATAAAGTAGATCTATTGAAGGAAAAAATATCACATACTATTTGTATGGATGCCACAGACGAGTTTACCGTTTCTGGCTTACCTCTTAAAGACACAGATGTAGTTATTATTGCCATTGGCGAGGATCAAGGGACGAATATAATGGCTACTGCACTATTTAAAAATTTGCAGGTAAAACGTTTAATTAGTAGAGCTATAGACCCATTACACGAAAAGGTATTAATAGCCATTGGAGTGGATGAAATTGTTCATCCCGAAGAAGAAACAGCAGAACGTTGGGCTAAGAAACTATGTTTAAATAACGTGATAGACTCATTTGAATTAAGTGATCACTTTAGTATAATAGAAATAAATATTCCTGAAAGACATATAGGTAAAACTATTAGGGAAATTCAATTACGAAGGAACTACAACATTTTAGCACTTACCACTATCAAAAAGACAGAAATAAAAAGTGTGGTTGGTAAAACCCGTAATGAAGATAAAGTTCAAGGCGTTGCTTCACCAGATACTATTCTTGAAGAAAATGATATTTTGGTGATCTATGGTGCAAATACAGACTTAAGAAAATTCACAAATCAATAAAACGAAATAATAACACAATAGCTAAGGAATAAAATGAAATCGGCCATAATAGAATACAGCCGATAACAGGTGATTTTCAATAATAAATTATCTAAAAGTTAAGCCTAATCAAAAATTTCATTTAAAACAGAAGCTAACCTAATCCCTCCTTTTTGTAATTGTTCTCCAACAACTGGAAACCAATCATACATATAGTTATATCCTAATTTCTCGCCAATTTCTGCCGACGCATATACTCTTTCACTTAGAGCTTTAGACTCGTACATCCAATCTTCAAAAGAACCAGAAGCAATTGCTTTTTTCTGTGTTTCAGAAAGTCTTGCAGTATTACTCGCCATTTCTGTGTAGCTCATCTGGTAAGAATCTATCATATCACTATCCCAAACTCTATGTAAATTTGTTCCTTCACCAAACCATCTTACCTGAATATCGTTTCCTCCTTTGTCCTCTCCTCTACCAGCGTGGAGAGGTTGATGTAAATCCCCAAGGAAATGAACCAACATCTTTAAATAAAATTCTTTTTCCTCTTTTGATGATTTTTTATCCTTCAACACCTCGACGCTTTTTCTTATCGCCATCAATAAATCTCCATCGGGATTAGCGTCTTCCGCCTTATATTCAGATGCCCCACCAGGTAAGTTCACATAATGCCATGGACTATACATTCTGTATTTAGAATCACTTTTAATTTCGTCTCCAAACGTAGAGGCAAAGGCAAGGCTTCTTCCATTAAGCAATTTAGAGATCTCCTTTTTCGCATCTTTACTTAAATAGGATTGCGCGATCTCTGCTGTGGTTCTATGTCCCGTTTGCCCCCAATCATTATCACCTGCAAATCCAATAAATCCATTTAATAAAATTAAGGCCGTAACTACTATTTGCTTCATAAATTAATTTTTTACAAATATATACAACCTAAAATAATCATATTGTTAATGTTTGATTAGTAAATTACAAATTATTATAATACATTTATGATATCAATTTAATATCACTTATAATTTTATTATTATGGATTCCAACGAAAAAACTACCACTCCATCCAATGGCTATGTAATGCTTTCTTTTATTGTTATTTTTCTAATAATTGGAGTAGCTGGACTTATCACTATGAAAATGCCATTATTCCTCCTTTTAATTTTAATAACACTCGCTCTTGTCCCAGGATTGATCTTAGTAAATCCTAACGAGTCCCGAGTATTACTACTTTTCGGAAAATATAAAGGTACCGTAAAGAACAACGGACTTTTTTGGGTGAATCCTTTCTTTACAAAAACTAAGATCTCACTTAGAGCTAGAAATTTTGACAGCGAACGTTTAAAAGTAAATGACAAACTAGGAAACCCAATAATGATAAGTACTATTTTGGTTTGGAGAGTAAAGGACACTTTTAAAGCTTCTTTTGATGTTGATAATTTTGAGAATTTTGTAGTGGTACAAACCGATGCCGCTGTTAGAAAACTTGCCAGCATGTATCCATATGACAACTTTGCTGATGAAGGTTTGGAAGAAGATATTACGCTGAGATCTAGTGTAAATGAAGTAAGCGAAGCTTTAGAAAAGGAATTGCAAGAACGTCTTGATATAGCAGGTATTGAAGTGTTAGAAGCTAGGATTGGTTATTTAGCATATGCGAATGAAATTGCCAGTGCCATGCTCAAGCGCCAGCAAGCCACAGCTATAGTTGCTGCAAGACATAAGATTGTGGAAGGTGCGGTAAGCATGGTGGAAATGGCATTAAATGAATTAAGTAAGAAGAATATTGTACATCTGGACGACGAGCGCAGAGCTGCTATGGTAAGTAATCTTATGGTGATCCTTTGTGGAGACAAAGATGCTTCCCCAATTGTAAATGCTGGAACTTTAAATCATTAATATGAGAATATTTGAGGAGAAGCAACAATTTAGTCAGTGGTGGTTAATAGCCATTTTGGCCATCACCAATGGAGGAATATTTTTAAATCTCTATTATGAAACAGAAGGCTTCAGTAATATAGGGTCTAACACAACTACTGTACTAACTTTAATAATTACCTCCTTTATTATTGCCAGCATCTTTATTTTAGAATTGCAAACAAAAATAGATTCAACTGGAGTTTCAGCTAATTTTTCACCATTCCCTTTTTTTAAAAAACATTACAACTGGTCTCAAATAGATAAAATATATGTTAGAAAATATTCAGCATTAACCGAATATGGCGGATGGGGAATTAGAGGATTTAATGAAGTTAAAGCTTATAATGTTTCAGGGAACTATGGCATTCAAATTGTAACTAAGGATAAAAAGCAGTTTTTAATAGGAACTCAAAAGCCTCAAGATGCAGAAGGAGTTTTAAAAAGATATGCTGAAAAAATTAGCCAATAAATTCTTATTAGAAATCATGAAAAATTATTTACTCCTTTTAGCTATTTTAGTTTTCAATATAGGATTTTCACAGAGCGATTCTATTGTGGAAAGCGAGGTCTCCATAAATAAGTTTATAGATGGAACCTTAACAATGCCAGTAGCTGGAGAACAGCCAAATCTTGTGATCTTGATCCAAGGTTCTGGCCCTACAGACAGAAATGGAAATGGATTTATGATGAAAAATAACGCCTCTAAACTCATTGCAAAAGAATTAGCTAAAAATGGTATTGCGTCGTATAGATTCGATAAGAGAATCTTTAAGATGAATAAATTTAAAATTCGTGAAGAGGAACTCTCGTTTGAAGATTTTGTACAAGATGTCTCTTCAATTTTAGATTATTTTAAAGCCGAGAAAACCTACAAAAAGATAATTATTGCTGGACATAGTGAAGGGTCACTCATAGGAATGCTTGCCGCAAAAGACAAGGCCGATGCTTTTATTTCCCTTGCAGGTGCCGGAAGAAGTATAGATAAGATTATTGTAGATCAGTTAGCAAAACAATCTGAAGGTTTAGCCGAAAACGCTAAAAGCTCTTTTCAAGATATAAGAGAAAAAGGAAAAAGCATTGAATATAACCCATTATTGCAGTCAATTTTTAGACCAAGTGTACAGCCTTTTCTCAAATCTTGGATGAAATATGAGCCTACCGAAGTTATTTCTACTTTAGAAATACCTATTCTTATAATTAACGGTAGTTTCGATATTCAAGTGGATACTTCAGAAGCACAATTATTAAAAGAGGCAAATCCTAAAGCACAACTGGTAATTCTGGATAAAATGAACCATGTCTTCAGAAAAATTGATGGAGACAACTTAGAGAACACTAAGGCTTATAATGAACCTAATAGAGCTCTTCACCCAGAATTAATGTCCACTTTAGTAGATTTTATAAAGACTATTAAATAAAATGAGCAAAAAGAAAGCATTTGCCTTACGGCTAAATGAAGATATGCTAAAAGCTATCGAGAAATGGGCTTCAGATGATTTCCGAAGTACCAATGGACAGATAGAATGGATGCTTTCTAAGTCGCTAAAGGAAGCCAAAAGGCAACCAAAACCAAAAGAAGAAAATTAGATGAAGTATAAAATTGTTTTTTCAGATATCGACGGCACACTACTAAATAAAGAGCGACAACTATCTCCCACCACCATCTCTGAAATAAAAAAGTTACAAGGGAAAATTCCTTTTATTTTAATATCGGCAAGAATGCCTTCAGCAATGAGGCATCTTCAGAAAGAATTGGAAATTGAGGCTTTACCTATAATTAGTTATAACGGCGGTTTGATCTTGGTGAATGATAAAGTGGTGAGTTCTACAGAAATTCCGATGCATATTATTAAAAGTCTTACTGCATGGAATACTCAAATGAATTGCCACTTAAGTTTGTATCATAATGATGAATGGTATGTACCTGCAATGGATGAATGGGCTACTCGTGAAGAAAATAATACCAAGGTAACTCCCGAAATAAAAGACCACACTAGTGTTATTGAGAAATGGACGGTAGAAAATAAAGGAGCCCACAAGATCATGGCCATGGGAGATGCTTCCCAAATTGATATAATTGTAGAATTTCTTTCAGCGAATTTCTCTGAAGAATTGCATTTATACAGATCTAAAACCACTTATTTAGAAATTTCTCCTAAACTAGTCTCTAAACTCACCGCTGTTAATTATTTAATAGAAAAACATTTTAATTTTGAACTTGAAGATGTTATAGCTTATGGCGATAATTATAATGATGTAGAAATGCTGAATCATGTTGGTTTTGGTGTGGCCGTTGGAAATGCAAGAGATGAAGCAAAGGAAGTTGCCAAACATATCACTAACTTAAGTACAGAAGATGGAGTAGCTCAAAGCTTACAACAATTAATTCCATTTAAAAATTGGTAAACGCAAAGTTCATCACTTTTTAAACTAATAAAAATTGTATTTTGGCGGGCAAACAAAAATAATTCATGGAAAACGCTCCTCTCTTTACTAATGATGCCATTGTATTAGGCATTTTAATGATCTCCCTTGGTTTTGTATTCTACACTTCAGAAAAAGAGGAGGGTTTTTGGAAAAAATTCTATTCTGTGGTGCCGGCATTGCTAATGTGTTATTTAATTCCGGCAATATTTAATTCCCTCAATATAATATCAGATGAGACCTCGCAACTTTATTTTGTTGCGAGCAGGTATCTTTTACCAGCATCCTTGGTCTTAATGACTTTAAGCATAGATCTTAAAGCTATCTTTAACTTAGGCCCAAAAGCATTGATAATGTTCTTTACCGGAACTGTTGGGATTATTATTGGTGGACCATTGGCTATACTGCTAATATCTATTGTTTCCCCAGAGACCGTTGGTGGAATTGGACCAGATGCAGTTTGGAGAGGACTTTCTACGCTTGCAGGAAGTTGGATTGGTGGTGGTGCAAATCAGGCTGCAATGTTGGAGATCTACGAGTATAACCCAGATCTTTACGGGGGAATGGTATTAGTAGATATAGTTATTGCAAATCTTTGGATGGCTATAATTCTGTTTGGAATAGGCCGTAATGAAAAAATTGATAAATGGTTAAATGCAGATGATTCTGCTATTGTAAACCTTAAAAATAAAGTTGCAGCATATTCAGAAAGTGTAACTCGAAATCCTAGCCTATCAGACACAATGATCCTGCTTGCTATGGCTTTTGGGGCGGTGGGTATAGCACATTGGGGAGCAGATGGTATTTCAAATTTCCTATTGACAAACTTCGAAACCTTTAGTGATAACAAAAGTGCACTTTCCTCCTTCTCTTCCTCATTCTTCTGGATGATCACTATTGCAACTGCACTGGGAATCTTATTTTCTTTTACCAAATTAAGATCTTATGAGGGAGCAGGAGCCAGCAAATTAGGGAGTGTTTTTATTTATATGCTGGTAGCAACCATCGGAATGAAAATGGACCTTACTATGATTTTCGAAAATCCAGGCTTGATAGCAATTGGTTTTGTTTGGATGACCATTCATGCAATCTTATTAATTATTGTTGCAAAATTGATTAAAGCACCTTATTTCTTTTTGGCTGTAGGTAGTCAGGCTAATGTAGGTGGAGCTGCAAGTGCACCCGTTGTTGCCGCTGCTTTTCACCCCTCACTTGCAACTGTTGGGGTATTACTAGCCGTATTTGGTTATGTAGTTGGGACCTACGGGGCAATTTTATCTACAATTCTAATGCAAATGGCAGCTGCGAGTTAGTATTAATTCAAAAATAATAAGATATTTGCCGACTCATATTCCAACTAAATTTCATGAAAAAACTAAGCTTTTTACTACTTATACTTATTAGTGTTACTGCATGTTCTGAAAAAGAAAATAACCTTTTTGTTACAGGTCATGTGAAAGGATTAAAAAAAGGTACCATCTATCTTCAGAAAATTGAAGATACGGTGCTAATAAATGTAGATTCTGTACAAGTTGATGGTGATGCTAATTTTGAACTTGGGGATTATATTAAAAGTCCACAGATCATGTATCTCTACTTAGAAAAAGTTGATAATGCAGAATATATCGATCGAATAGAATTTTTTGCTGAAGCAGGTGAAGTTAGAATTAACACAACTTTGAAAAATTTTCAAGTTGATGCTAAGGTTGTAGGATCGGCAAATCAAGAAAAGCTGATGGATTACCGTAAAATGATGCAACGTTTCAACGATAAAAATTTAGAGTTGATCCAGAAGAATTTTGAAGCACAACGTGATGAGAATGAAGAATTAATAATCGCTACCAATAATGATTTCGACAAACTTTTAATAAGAAAATATCTCTATACTGTTAACTTTGCGATTAATAACAAGGATCTAGATATTGCACCTTATTTGGCACTATCAGAAGTATTCGACGCTAATATTAAATATTTAGATACTATCTACAGCTCTCTAACTCCAGAGGTTAAAAAGAATAAGTACGGAAAAGAGCTTAAGGATTTTTTAAAAGAAAGAAGAAAACTTGAAAAGTTAGAAGAAAAAGTAGCGGACCAGTAAAAACCCTAGTTCCTATTTTCTTCGTGATAAAAAGATGCTCCCTCGTAAAAGGGGAGCATCTTTTTTTTTGCTTATCACTTCGCCAAACTGAACTAAACGCAAAATATGAATTATGTGAGTTTTCTCAAAAACAAAAAAAACGTTCTTTTCAGAAAGGTTCTTTGTTTAGAGGCGATAGAGCGACTTCCTTCGATTCCGAGCAGAACAGGCTTCCAGGTCCAAACGCAATAAAACTAAAAAAGCTCCTCCTAAAGGAGAAGCTTTTTTTTAGAGCCGATAGAGGGACTCGAACCCACGACCTGCTGATTACAAATCAGCTGCTCTAGCCAGCTGAGCTACATCGGCATCTAATATATATTATAATTTATTTATCTTCTCTACCAAAGCGTTTGCTTTAGTTTCAAGATCTTTTTCTATCCCTTTAAAATGCTGTTTTTTATTCTCAACATTCTTCTGATTAATTTTAGCGATCAATTCATCAAAAGCTACGATAGCTTCATCAACAATCGCCTCTGTTTTTTTAGGGTCTTGCTTAGGATCTGCTAATTGGTGGATATATGCGGCTTCAATAATATCTCCCATCACATAATTCACATCCCTTTTTAACAATCTCTTACTTGCCATAATTTCTAAATTTTAAGTTGCGAATTTAATCTATTTTCTGATAATACTACACACTTACCTCTAAAATTTTTGCTCCTTTGCTTTTTATATCAATTTTACACGCGGAAGCAGGCACCAACAAGGTTTCCCCTTGTTTTAAAACTTCATATTTACCAGAGTCCATACGTATTGTTGCTTCACCCTCCACTCCCATCAATACTATAAAACAGTCTTTTTCGGAATAGTTTATAGTTATTTCATCTTTTACTTCAACTATATTGGTAATAAAATAATTTGTCGAAATTATTTCTGAAGCGCAGTTTTGCTTTGCTTGGTAAGATATTTTATGTCCATTATTACTTGAAAGATCTATAGCCTCCAACGCCAACGCTGTATGTAATTCTCTTTTTTCACCATTTTCTTCTTCCCTATCCCAATCGTAAATTCTATAAGTTACATCCGATGTTTGTTGTATTTCTGCTAATACAACTCCTTCCCCAATTGCGTGAATCAATCCTGGCGGAATAATAAAAGCATCTCCAACAGATACCTTCACTCTATTTAAGGCATCTGGCAATTCATTCTTTTCAACCAGTTCCACATATTTAGATTTCGAAATAGGTTCTTTAAAACCAAGAATAAGTTCTGCTCCTTCATCTGCTTGCATGATATACCACATTTCCGTTTTCCCGAAAGAGTTATGTTTCTCTTTCGCAATAACATCATTTGGATGCAACTGAATACTCAAATTCTCTGCAGCATCTATATATTTTATTAGAAGCGGGAATTTTATTCCAAAGGTTTTAAAAACCTTCTCACCTACCAGATCCTCTTTAAATTCTTCTAATAATTCCTGAATTGATTTTCCAGCTAGTGGTCCATTGGTTACTACAGAGGTATTATCTTCGAGATCGGAAATCTCCCAGCTCTCCCCTGTTTTTGAAGAAACCGATCTTTTATTGAAAAGCTTTTCCAACTTATTTCCTCCCCATACCTTTTCTTTTAGAATAGGCTCAAATTTTAAAAGATATAGATCTTTCTTCATTCTGTAATTACTTAATCCCATTTACGAACCATCATAGGTTACAAAATTTCTTGGCGTCTCATATAAAGTAACAGATAGCGATAAGGATTTCTTGAGATTAGGGCGAAGTTTATTCCAGATAACTACAGAAATATTTTCAGCAGTTGGATTCATTTCTTTAAATTCTTCAACTTCAACATTCAAATTCTTATGATCCAGGTAGGTCTCAACTTCAGAGTAAATGAGATCTTTCAATAATTTCATATCTACAACAAATCCAGTTTCGGGATCAATTTCACCAGTAACCGAAACAATTAGTTCGTAGTTATGTCCATGAAAATTAGGATTGCTGCATTTACCAAAAATATCGCGATTCCTTTGATCGTCCCAGTCTTTTCTGAACAAACGGTGAGCAGCATTAAAATGTGCTTTTCTATGTACGGTTACTTTCATCGTTGTATAGATTGGTAATATTTATCAAAAATGATTTTGAACCATTCTGTATAAACTGAAGGGTTTACCTCCATATCTTTTGCAACTTCTTCCAATCCCATCCATTTCCAATCTTCCGCCTCTTCTGGATTCAGTTTTGGTTCCTCATTATAATTTCCAACCAAGATATGGTCAAATTCATGCTCAGTTAATCCATTATCAAAAGGTGCCTTATAAATAAAGGAAATCGTATCCTCAAGTTCTGCTGAAAAACCCATTTCTTCTTGTAAACGCCTTTTACCGGCAGCAATATTGCTCTCACCTTCCCTTTGATGGCTGCAACACGTATTAGTCCACAATCCAGGGGAATGATATTTGGATAAGGCTCTTTGCTGAAGCATTAATTCATTCTTTTCATTAAATATAAAAACGGAAAATGCACGGTGTAACAGCCCTTTTTCATGTGCTTCCATCTTTGGCATTAGACCAATAGGTTCGTCCTTTTGATTTACCAAGATCACTTTTTCTTCTGTCATAGCTGAATTTGAATTTCAAAAATACAAAATCGAACTACCAAATCATAAGAAAAATAGGTGCTAACAGTGATAATTTTGGATTTAAATAAACCCATGCTTATCTGAATACAATTCCATTTTCTCCATCAAAAAATTTTATCTTTGCAGCCTTAATTAAGCATATGAAATTTACCGACGAGATAAAAAGAAGAAGAACATTTGGGATCATTTCTCACCCGGATGCAGGAAAAACCACTTTAACCGAAAAGTTATTGCTATTTGGTGGAGCGATTCAGGAAGCTGGTGCGGTAAAATCAAATAAAATAAAAAAAGGTGCGACGAGTGACTTTATGGAAATAGAGCGCCAACGTGGAATTTCTGTAGCAACCTCTGTACTGGCATTTGAATATGACGGAATAAAAATAAATATACTTGATACGCCTGGACACAAGGATTTTGCCGAAGATACTTTTAGAACTTTAACAGCGGTAGATAGTGTTATTGTAGTAATAGATGTTGCAAAAGGTGTAGAGGAACAAACCGAGAAACTGGTAGAGGTTTGTAGAATGCGTAATATTCCAATGATCGTATTTATTAATAAAATGGATCGTGAAGGAAAGGATGCATTCGAATTAATGGATGAAATAGAACAAAAACTAAACTTAACAGTTACTCCTTTAAGTTTCCCTATAGGAATGGGTTACGACTTTAAAGGAATTTATAATATCTGGGAGAAGAATATAAATCTTTTCACTGGTGACCCAAGAAAGGATATTGAAGACACTATAGAGATCTCCGATCTTAAATCAGAAAAACTAGATGAACTTTTAGGATCCAAAGCGGCTGACACTTTAAGGGAAGAACTTGAGTTAATTGAAGGAGTATATCCTGAATTTGATAACCAAACCTATTTAGAAGGTAACTTACAACCTGTTTTCTTTGGCTCTGCCTTGAACAATTTTGGAGTTAGAGAACTTTTGGATTGTTTTGTAAGCATTGCACCAACTCCTAGGGCTAAAGCGAGTGAAGAACGTGTTGTTAAACCAGATGAAAAACAATTCACTGGATTCGTTTTCAAAATTCATGCGAATATGGATCCTAAACATAGGGACCGTTTAGCCTTTATAAAAATCGTGTCTGGGATCTTCGAAAGAAACAAACCCTATTTACATGTAAGACACGGGAAGAATTTAAAATTTTCAAGTCCTAATGCCTTCTTTGCTGAAAAGAAAGAAATTGTAGATATATCATACCCAGGAGATATCGTTGGTCTACATGATACCGGAAACTTTAAGATTGGTGATACTTTAACTGAAGGAGAGATCCTTAATTATAAAGGAATTCCTAGTTTCTCTCCAGAACATTTTAGATACATCAACAATGCAGATCCTATGAAATCTAAGCAATTGGAAAAAGGGATCGATCAGCTAATGGATGAAGGTGTGGCTCAGTTGTTTACTTTAGAGATGAACAACAGGAAAGTAATTGGAACGGTGGGTGCACTACAATTCGAAGTTATTCAATATAGACTGGAGCATGAATATGGAGCGATGTGTACCTATGAAAACGTAAATGTTTTTAAGGCCACTTGGGTTGAAGCTAAAGATGTTAAAAGTGAAGAGTTTAAGGAATTTAAAAGGGTAAAAGCCAAATTCTTAGCGCATGATAAGCGTGGACAGTTGGTGTTTTTCGCAGATTCCCAATTTTCTTTGCAAATGACACAGCAGAAATATCCTTCTATAAAATTCCATTTGGTTTCTGAATTTTAAAACATTGCTTTTATGATATAAAAACCCCGAAGAAAAATCTTCGGGGTTTTTATATCTCTAAATTTTCGAATGTCATTCCGACGAAGGAGGAATCTCCTAAATAATAACAAGATTCTTCACTGCATTTCTTTTCGTTCAGAATGACAGTACTATTTCTAAGCCTGCCCAGTTGGCCCAAAATTCAATGGGATTGGTGGTTGCTCATAATCTTTAATTTCTCCATGTGCTTTTTCAAAGCGTTTCACATTTTCACCCAAGGCTTTCAATAATCTTTTTGCATGTTGGGGTGTTAAGATAATCCTGGATTTCACCTTGCTCTTCGGCGTTCCAGGCATGATACTTACAAAATCTACAACAAACTCTGATACCGAATGATTAATTATAGCTAAGTTGGAATAGATACCTTCAGCTATTTTTTCATCCAATTCTATATTGATCTGTCCCGGTTTAGGATTTTTATCTTCACTCATAATTTCTAATATTTTGTCTAAAATAAGAAAATCTGCATTCAATCGGCCGAAGCTTCAAAAAATGCAGATCTCTATTATTAATTTTCAAGGCTACTTTGCAGAAACTTCAAAAAATAAGGTTTAATTATAATTAACTTCTTTTTTTCTTTCCATCATTTCGTCGAATTCTTCTTTAGAACCAACTATAATGTTATCGTAAGCACGCATTCCAGTTCCCGCAGGGATCTTATGTCCAACAATTACGTTCTCTTTAAGACCTTCTAAGTAATCTATCTTACCGGCTACCGCTGCCTCATTCAATACTTTAGTAGTTTCCTGGAAGGAAGCTGCAGAGATGAACGATTTAGTTTGTAACGAAGCTCTAGTAATACCTTGAAGTATTGGAGTAGCTGTTGCATTAACTGCTTCTCTCGCTGTTGCAAGTTCTTTATCCTCTCTTCTTAAAGATGAATTTTCATCTCTAAGTTCGCGAATAGTTACTAATTGACCCGCTTTCAGTTTTGTAGAATCTCCAGCATTCTCGATAACCTTTAATCCAAATAATTTGTCATTTTCTTCAATGAAATCTGACTTATGAATCAATTGGTTCTCTAAGAAAATAGTATCTCCAGAGTCTACAATTCTTACTTTACGCATCATTTGTCTAACAACAACCTCAAAATGCTTATCGTTAATCTTCACACCTTGTAAACGATATACTTCTTGTACTTCGTTCACTAGGTACTGCTGAACAGCATTTGGTCCTTTTATGCTTAAGATATCTTCTGGAGTTATTGATCCATCAGACAATGGCATTCCTGCACGAACATAATCGTTTTCCTGAACAAGGATCTGGTTAGAAAGTTTCACTAGATACTTTTTAACTTCACCTAATTTAGACTCAACGATGATCTCGCGGTTACCTCTTTTAATTTTTCCAAAAGAAATTACACCATCAATCTCACTAACAACTGCAGGGTTAGAAGGGTTACGTGCTTCGAATAATTCGGTTACACGTGGAAGACCTCCTGTAATATCCCCAGCTTTAGAAGATTTTCTTGGAATTTTAACCAAGATCTTACCAACCTTGATCTTCTCATCTTTATCTACCATAAGGTGAGCCCCAACAGGTAGGTTATAAGAACGAATCACTTCATCTTTCTTACCTAGAATAAGTAAGGTAGGAATCATTTTTTTGTTCTTAGAATCTGAAATTACTTTTTCTTGGAATCCGGTTTGCTCATCTATTTCAACTTGGTAGGTATATCCTTGTTCGATGTTCTCATATTTGATTTTACCAGCAAATTCTGAAATGATCACCCCATTATAAGGATCCCATTGGCAAACAATATCATCAGGTTTAACAGTATCGCCATCTTTAACAAAGATCTGAGAACCATAAGGAATGTTATTTGTACTAAGTACCACTCCGGTTTTCTTATCTTTTACTTTAAGCTCTGAAGTTCTTGAGATAACGATATCAGTAATTGTTCCATCAGGACCTTCACCTTTAACAACCTTTAGATCTTCAATATCAGCAACACCACCATACTTAACAATAAGTTTGTTTTCTTCTGAAATGTTTCCTGCAATACCACCCACGTGGAAGGTACGTAGGGTAAGTTGTGTTCCCGGTTCCCCAATAGATTGAGCAGCAACAACACCTACAGCTTCTCCACGTTGCACCAATTTATCTGTTGCAAGGTTTCTACCGTAACATTTCACACAAATTCCTTTCTTAGCTTCACAAGTAAGAGCAGATCTTACTTCTACGCTAGCAATAGGAGCTTCGCTTATTTTCTTAACAGCACTCTCCATGATCTCACTTCCTGCAGAAACTAAAAGTTCTTCAGTTAATGGATTGTAAACATCATTCAAGGATATACGCCCTAAAATTCGTTCACCTAAAGATTCTACTATTTCGTCATTCTTTTTAAGTGGGGTAACTTCTACTCCTCTTAATGTTCCACAATCTTCTTCATTTACAATAACATCTTGCGAAACATCTACCAATCTACGTGTTAAGTAACCCGCATCGGCAGTTTTAAGTGCAGTATCGGCAAGACCTTTACGAGCACCGTGAGTTGAAATAAAGTATTCAAGAATTGAAAGACCTTCCTTAAAGTTAGATAAAATTGGGTTTTCAATAATTTCTCCTCCACCAGAGTTAGATTTCTTAGGCTTTGCCATCAAACCACGCATTCCGGTTAACTGACGGATCTGTTCTTTAGATCCACGCGCACCAGAATCAAGCATCATGTACACAGAGTTGAATCCTTGGTTATCCTCACGGATACGTTTCATAGCCAATTCTGTAAGTCCAGCATTGGTAGAAGTCCAAATATCAATAACCTGATTGTAACGCTCGTTGTTGGTAATAAGTCCCATGTTGTAATTACCAATGATTCCTTCCACCTGTTCGTTGGCTTCATCAATCATAGATTGCTTCTCTTCTGGAATAATAATATCACCTAAACTAAATGACAAACCACCTGTATAAGCGAATTTGTATCCTAAAGTTTTAATATCATCAAGGAAAGCAGCAGTTTCAGCAACACTAGTTACCTTTAATACTCTACCAATAATATCACGCAAAGATTTCTTAGTTAATACCTCATTGATGTATCCAGCTTTTGCAGGAACAGTTTCATTAAATAAAACTCTACCAGTGGTAGTTTCAATAATTTTCTTAACTAGTTCTCCATCTTCGTTTAGATCTTGAGTTCTAATTTTTATGGAAGCATTAAGATCTACCATTTTCTCGTTGAAAGCGATAATAACCTCTTCCGGTGAGTAAAAAGTAAGTCCTTCTCCTTTTATCTTCACATCATCTGTAGATACTCTTAGTTTGGTCATGTAGTAAAGACCAAGTACCATATCCTGAGATGGAACCGTAATTGGCGATCCATTTGCAGGGTTCAAGATGTTGTGAGAACCTAACATTAAAAGTTGAGCTTCCAAGATAGCTTCTGGTCCAAGTGGCAAGTGTACCGCCATTTGATCCCCATCAAAATCGGCGTTGAATGCCGTTGTTGCTAATGGGTGAAGTTGGATCGCTTTTCCTTCAATAAGTTTTGGTTGGAATGCCTGGATTCCTAAACGGTGAAGCGTAGGAGCCCTGTTCAATAATACAGGATGTCCTTTAAGAACATTCTCTAAAATATCCCAAACAACTGGTTCTTTTTTGTCTATGATCTTCTTAGCAGACTTCACAGTTTTTACAATTCCTCTTTCGATCAATTTTCTAATCACAAAAGGCTTGTAAAGTTCTGCAGCCATATCCTTAGGAATACCACATTCAAACATTTTTAATTCTGGTCCTACAACAATTACAGAACGAGCAGAATAATCCACACGCTTACCAAGTAAGTTTTGACGGAAACGCCCTTGTTTTCCTTTTAAGGAATCTGAAAGGGATTTTAATGGTCTGTTAGAATCTGTTTTTACTGCTGAAGATTTTCTTGTATTATCGAACAATGAATCTACAGATTCCTGTAGCATACGTTTTTCGTTACGAAGAATAACTTCTGGAGCCTTTATTTCCATTAATCGCTTTAAACGATTATTACGGATAATTACTCTACGATAAAGGTCATTTAAATCTGAAGTTGCAAAACGTCCACCATCCAAAGGCACTAAAGGTCTAAGTTCTGGAGGAGTAATTGGAATTACCTTCATGATCATCCATTCTGGACGGTTCTCTCTATTCTTGTTTGCATCACGGAAAGCTTCTACAACCTGAAGTCTTTTTAAAGCCTCCATTTTACGTTGTTTAGAAGTTTCGTTGTTAGCTTTATGTCTTAAGTCATAAGACAACTCGTCAAGATCGATTCTCTTTAAAAGTTCGATCAAACACTCAGCTCCCATTTTCGCGATGAATTTATTTGGATCTGCATCGTCCAAATAAAGGTTTTCTTGCGGAAGACTATCCAAAATATCAAGATATTCTTCTTCTGTTAGGAAGTCCATTTTCTTTAATACTTCACCTTCAGCATTCTTTGCAATACCTGCCTGGATCACTACGTAACGTTCGTAGTAAATAATCATATCCAATTTCTTGGAAGGAAGACCCAATAAGTATCCTATTTTGTTAGGTAAAGAACGGAAATACCAGATATGAGCAACCGGAACTACCAAATTGATATGTCCCACACGGTCACGACGTACTTTTTTCTCTGTAACTTCTACCCCACATCTATCACATACAATTCCTTTGTATCGGATTCTTTTATATTTTCCACAGGCACATTCGTAATCCTTAACAGGACCAAAAATTCGCTCACAGAATAACCCGTCACGCTCAGGCTTGTGCGTACGATAATTGATAGTTTCAGGCTTTAGAACTTCTCCTCTGGATTCCGCTAAAATGGATTCCGGGGAAGCTAAACCTATAGAGATCTTGTTAAACCTCTGTTCTGTACTCTTTTCATTACTTCTAGCCATAATCAATGCTATCTAATTATTGTGAAAATCCTGTTTTGAAGGTTGAGCACTTTCATACTCAACCTTGTAGAACAGTATATTATTCTTCTAATCTAATATCCAATCCTAATCCTTTCAATTCGTGCATTAACACGTTGAAAGATTCAGGTAGTCCCGGCTCTGGCATAGGCTCTCCTTTTACGATTGCTTCGTAAGTTTTAGCTCTACCAATCACGTCATCCGATTTTACGGTTAAGATCTCACGTAAGGTTGCAGAAGCTCCATAAGCCTCTAATGCCCAAACTTCCATCTCTCCAAAACGTTGACCTCCAAATTGCGCTTTACCACCTAATGGTTGTTGCGTAATAAGAGAGTACGGTCCTATAGAACGTGCGTGCATCTTATCATCAATCATATGTCCTAATTTCAACATATAAATTATACCTACAGTTGCAGCTTGATCAAATCTATCTCCAGTTCCACCATCATAAAGATATGTGTGTCCAAATCTTGGTACACCGGCTTCATCTGTTAATTCATTGATCTGGTCTAGAGTAGCACCGTCAAAAATTGGAGTAGCATATTTTCTACCTAATTTTTGTCCTGCCCATCCTAACACAGTCTCATAAATTTGACCAATGTTCATACGAGAAGGTACCCCAAGTGGGTTCAATACGATATCTACAGGAGTTCCATCTTCTAAGAAAGGCATATCTTCTTGACGAACGATACGTGCAACAATACCTTTGTTACCGTGACGTCCCGCCATTTTATCCCCAACTTTAAGTTTTCTCTTCTTAGCAACATAAATCTTCGCTAATTTGATAATTCCTGCAGGTAGTTCATCCCCAACAGAGATCGTAAATTTCTCTCTTCTTAAGTTTCCTTGAAGATCGTTTTCCTTGATCTTGTAGTTGTGAATAAGATCTGCAACTAATTTATTTAAATGATCGTCTGTAGTCCATGTACCTTGTGTAAGGTGCGTATAATCGTCTACCGAGTTTAACATTTTAAGGGTGTATTTCTTACCTTTTGGCATTACCTCTTCCCCTAAATCGTTCATTACTCCTTGTGCAGTTTTACCTCCAACAATTGCAAACAATTTTTCTACAAGTTCAGCTTTAAGAACATTGAATTTTGCATCATAGTTTTTCTCTAATGCAGTTACATCTTCTTTATCTTGAACTCTTTTACGCTTATCTTTTACAGCTCTTGCGAAAAGTTTCTTGTTAATAACAACCCCTCTTAATGATGGATGTGCTTTTAACGAAGCATCTTTTACATCTCCTGCTTTGTCACCAAAGATAGCACGTAATAATTTCTCTTCTGGAGTTGGATCACTTTCTCCTTTAGGAGTGATCTTTCCAATAAGAATATCACCAGGCTTCACTTCAGCTCCAATTCTAATCATACCGTTTTCATCCAAGTCCTTAGTGGCTTCTTCAGAAACGTTAGGAATATCATTAGTTAGTTCTTCGTTACCTAATTTGGTATCTCTAACTTCTAATGAATATTCATCTATATGAATAGAGGTAAATACATCTTCTCTAACAACTCTTTCAGAAATTACAATTGCATCCTCAAAGTTGTACCCTTTCCAAGGCATGAAGGCAACCTTCATGTTTCTACCTAAAGCTAGTTCCCCAGCTTCAGTAGCATATCCTTGACAAAGTACTTGTCCTTTAGTAACTCTATCTCCAACATTTACAATTGGTCTTAGGTTAATAGAAGTACCTTGGTTTGTTTTTCTAAATTTGATAAGGTTGTAAGTTTTAGAATCACTTTCAAAACTCACCATTCTGTCTTCTTCTGTACGATCGTACTTAATGGTAATTTTTTCAGCATCTACATACTCTACTTCCCCTTCACCTTCAGCATTGATCAATACACGAGAATCTGTAGCTACTTGTCTTTCAAGACCAGTACCAACAATAGGAGATTCTGCTCTTAATAAAGGAACCGCCTGACGCATCATGTTAGATCCCATCAATGCTCTGTTGGCATCATCATGTTCCAAGAATGGAATTAATGAAGCTGAGATTGAAGAGATTTGGTTTGGTGCAACATCTATATAGTGGATCTCTTGTGGATCTACTACCGGGAAGTCACCTTCCATACGTGCAATAACCTTATCCGTATTTATAGTACCATCATCTTTTAAAGGAATGTTGGCCTGTGCAATCTTTTTGTTCTCTTCTTCTTCTGCACTTAAATAAATAGGTGTTTCAGAAAAATCGATCTTAGCATTATTCACCTTACGGTAAGGAGTTTCAATGAATCCCATGCTGTTCACTTTTGCAAATACAGAAAGTGAAGAGATAAGTCCAATGTTTGGTCCTTCTGGAGTTTCAATAGGACAAAGTCTTCCGTAGTGAGTATAGTGAACATCTCGTACTTCAAACCCTGCTCTTTCTCTTGAAAGTCCACCTGGTCCTAATGCAGATAATCTACGTTTGTGTGTAATCTCTGCTAATGGATTTGTTTGATCCATGAACTGAGATAATTGGTTGGTACCAAAGAATGAATTAATTACAGAAGACAAAGTCTTTGCATTAATCAAATCTATTGGAGTAAACACTTCATTATCACGAACGTTCATACGCTCACGAATAGTACGTGCCATACGTGCCAAACCAACACCAAACTGCTGAGAAAGTTGTTCTCCTACTGTTCTAACACGACGGTTAGATAAGTGATCGATATCATCTATCTCTGCTTTAGAGTTAATTAATTCTATTAAATATTTTACGATGGTAATAATATCTTCTTTGGTAAGCACTTGCTTATCCATTCCAATATCAAGACCAAGTTTTTTGTTCATTCTGTATCGACCTACTTCTCCTAAAGAGTAACGTTGGTCTGAGAAGAACAATTTATCTATAATACCACGAGCGGTTTCCTCATCTGGCGGTTCTGCATTACGTAACTGACGGTAGATATGCTCAACAGCTTCTTTTTCAGAGTTTGTTGGATCTTTTTGCAATGTATTATGAATAATTGCATAATCTCCTGTTGAGTTATCTTCTTTGTGAAGCAAAATAGTTTTAGTTCCAGTTTCAAGGATTTCCTCGATATGGTCTTTATCTAATTCTGTATCACGGTCTAATACGATCTCATTTCTTTCAATAGAAACTACTTCACCAGTATCTTCATCTACGAAATCCTCATACCAAGTATTTAATACTCTAGCCGCTAATTTACGACCAAGGTATTTTTTAAGTCCAGTTTTAGACACTTTAACTTCCTCTGCAAGGTCAAAGATCTCAAGGATATCCTTATCTCTTTCAAACCCAATTGCACGGAAAAGTGTAGTAACAGGTAATTTTTTCTTTCTATCGATATACGCGTACATTACGTTGTTGATATCGGTAGCAAATTCTATCCATGATCCTTTAAAAGGAATTACACGGGCAGAATATAATTTTGTTCCATTCGCATGGAAAGACTGACCAAAGAAAACACCAGGTGAACGGTGCAACTGAGAAACAACTACTCTCTCTGCTCCATTAATACAAAATGTTCCACTAGGAGTCATATAAGGGATAGTACCCAAGTATACATCCTGTACAATAGTTTCGAAATCTTCGTGTTCAGGATCTGTACAATATAATTTTAAACGAGCTTTAAGCGGCACGCTATATGTCAAACCACGTTCGATACATTCCTGAATGGAATATCTTGGTGGATCCACAAAATAATCCAGGAACTCTAATACGAATTGATTGCGGGTATCTGTAATAGGAAAGTTTTCCAGGAAAGTGTTATAGAGACCTTCATCTCCCCTTTCTTCTGATTTTGTTTCTAATTGAAAGAAATCCTGAAACGACTTAATTTGGACATCCAAAAAGTCTGGATAATCAGGCTTGTTCTTTACAGAAGAGAAATTCAATCTTTCAGTTTGCGTTGCTAACATCAATGGACGGAATTATAATTTATATAAAATGTGGGTGCGTTATAAGGCATAAGCTTCATATACGCAAAAGGGTTTAGACCTTCGAGAGCTAGTCCCGAGGTCTAAACCTAAATATATTGCTTGTGGTAAGCTTATTTAAGCTCAACCTCGGCTCCTGCTTCTTCTAATTGTGCTTTTAATGCTTCAGCTTCATCTTTAGAAACTCCTTCTTTTACTGCTTTTGGAGCACCATCTACTAATTCCTTAGCATCTTTAAGTCCAAGACCTGTAAGTTCTTTTACCAATTTAACTACAGCAAGTTTAGATCCACCAGCAGCTTTAAGAATTACGTCGAATTCTGTTTGCTCCTCAGCAGCATCATCACCACCACCAGCTGGACCAGCCATTTGTACAGCTGCAGCTGCAGGCTCGATACCATACTCATCTTTTAATATAGTTGCTAACTCATTTACTTCTTTTACAGTAAGGTTAACTAATTTTTCTGCGAAATCTTTTAAATCTGCCATTTTCTATCGTTTTAAAATGTTCTTTGTATATAAATAATTATTAATAGTGCGCGTATTTATTTCTCTTCTTTTTCAGATAGAGTTTTAAGAATTCCGGCTAACTTACCACCACTTGATTTTAATGCTGAAATAACATTCTTAGCAGGTGATTGTAACAATCCGATAATATCTCCAATAACTTCTTCTTTAGACTTGATGTTAACCAAGGTCTCTAGGTAGTCATCCCCTATATAAATAGCTTCTGCTATAAAAGCTCCTTTAAGTAAAGGTGTTTGAGATTTTTTTCTGAATTCTTTAATTACTTTCGCTGGAGCATTTCCAGTTTCCGAAAGCATAATAGAGGTGTTACCTTTTAAAACTGAAGGAAGATCTCCGAATTCTTTATCGGAAGCTTCCATAGCTTTAGCAAGCAACGTGTTTTTAACTACTGCAAGTTGTACGTTGGCTTTGTAACAAGCTCTACGTAAATTTGTAGTACTCAAGGCGTTTAAACCTGAGATATCTGCAAGGTAAATAATAGAATTATTTGTTAACTGCGCAGTTAAATCTTCAATTACTAATGATTTTTCTTCTCTTGTCATAATCTATAATATTATTGCTCAGTGAACCTTTTAGTATCAATCTCAACACTTGGGCTCATTGTAGAAGACATATATATACTCTTAATATATATACCTTTAGAAGCCACTGGTTTTAATTTCACCAACGTAGTTAATAATTCTCTTGCGTTTCCAGCAATCTTATCTGCATCAAAAGATGCTTTACCAATACCTGCATGTACAATTCCAGTTTTATCAACTTTAAAGTCAATTTTACCAGCTTTTACATCAGATATAGCTTTTGCAACATCCATAGTTACTGTACCAGTCTTTGGGTTAGGCATTAATCCACGTGGTCCTAAAACTCTACCTAGAGGCCCTAATTTACCCATTACACTTGGCATGGTGATTATTACATCAACATCTGTCCATCCACCTTTGATCTTCTCAAGGTATTCATCTAATCCTACGAAGTCTGCACCAGCTTCTTTAGCTTCAGCTTCCTTATCTGGAGTTACTAAGGCTAAAACCTTTACATCTTTTCCTGTTCCATGTGGAAGAGTTACTACCCCTCTCACCATTTGATTTGCTTTACGTGGATCTACATTCAAACGAACTGCAATATCTACGGAAGGATCAAAATTTGCGTTGGAAATTTCCTTTATCAAAGCTGAAGCTTCTGCTACCGAATACAGTTTACCGTTTTCGATCTTAGATTGTGCTTCTTTTTGCTTTTTAGTTACTTTTGCCATTTTTAATATCTATTTTGGATTAAAACGGCGCTTGCCCTTTTACAGTTACACCCATAGAGCGAGCAGTTCCCGCAATCATCTTCATAGCTGATTCTATCGTAAATGCATTTAAATCTTGCATTTTATCCTCAGCAATTGCACGAACTTGTTCCCAAGTTACACTTGCAATTTTTTTACGATTAGGTTCACCCGATCCTTTTTTTGATTTTGCAGCTTCAAGTAATTGAACTGCAGCTGGTGGAGTTTTAATTACAAAATCAAAAGACTTATCTTTAAATACTGTAATTACTACTGGTAATACTTTACCTGGTTTATCTTGAGTTCTAGCATTAAATTGCTTACAGAACTCCATGATGTTAACTCCGGCAGCACCTAAAGCAGGTCCAACTGGTGGTGATGGGTTAGCAGCACCTCCGCGAACTTGTAGCTTAACAACTTTACTTATTTCTTTTGCCATTATTATTGTTTTTAGATGATAGTTTTAGAGTGGAAGCTTTAAAAACTATCAAAAATATATGTAACAGTAATTTCCTTTATACCTTTTCTACTTGCATATAACTTAATTCCAATGGTGTTTTTCTTCCGAAGATCTTCACCATTACTTCAAGCTTACGCTTCTCTTCATTAATCTTTTCAACAGTTCCATTAAATCCATTAAAAGGACCGTCAATTACTTTTATGGTTTCCCCAATAGTAAAAGGAATTGCAACGTTATCTGCTTTTACAGATAATTCATCTACTTTTCCTAACATTCTATTTACTTCTGCTCTTCTAAGTGGAACGGGATCTCCTCCTTTAGTTTCACCTAAAAAACCAATAACACCATTAATCGTTTTAATGATGTGAGGAATTTCCCCACCTAAATTAGCTAATACCATTACATACCCAGGAAAGTAAACTCTCTCTTTAGAAATTTTCTTACCATTTCTAATTTGTATTACTTTTTCTGTTGGAACAAGTACTTCACCAATAAAATCTTCTAAACCATGATGAGAAATTTCTCTCTCAATATATTCTTTAACCTTATTTTCTTGACCACTTACGGCGCGAACCACGTACCATTTTTTATCCTTAACTTCTGCCATAGTCTAAAACTTTAAGATTTTATCCATTCAAAATATTGTTCAATTGCAGAGCTAAATACAGTATCTACCCCCCAAATTGCTAAAGAAAATATTATTGAAAAAACAGCCACAACTACTGTTAGTCTTTGAGCTTCTGCCCAACTTGGCCATGTAACGTGATTTCTCAATTCGTTATAAGACTCTGAAATATAATTTACGATTCCTGCCATGGTTTTATATTTTTATAACATAACTTTTAAAATACCCACTGTTTCAGAATTTTCTGGAAACCGCTTCTGACTTAAAATGCTACGAATTATCTTTTTTAAAAAATAGTTCCCAAAGGGTGACTCTAATTTATCAAGCACGGGTTGAGAGACTCGAACTCACGACACCTGGTTTTGGAGACCAGTGCTCTACCAACTGAGCTAAACCCGTAAATATAAGTTTAGGTATCCAGCATAAAGCAGGATACCTATAAACTTATGTTTTATTCTTAGTCTAAAATCTCAGTAACCTGACCTGCACCAACAGTTCTACCACCTTCACGAATTGCAAAACGCAAACCTACGTTCATCGCGATAGATTGTAACAACTCAACATGGATAGTTAAGTTATCTCCTGGCATAACCATCTCTACACCTTCTGGCAAGTTGATAGTTCCTGTAACATCAGTAGTACGTACGTAGAACTGAGGTCTGTAGTTATTATGGAATGGAGTGTGACGTCCACCTTCTTCTTTTTTCAAGATATAAACCTCTGCCTTAAACTTAGCGTGAGGAGTTACAGATCCTGGCTTAACGATTACCATTCCTCTTGAGATCATTGATTTCTCAATACCTCTTAAAAGAATACCTGCGTTATCTCCAGCTTCACCTCTGTTAAGGATTTGACGGAACATTTCAATACCAGTGATAGTAGAAGTCAATTTTTGAGCTCCCATACCAATGATCTCTACTGGATCTCCAGTATTTGCAACACCAGTTTCAATTCTACCAGTTGCAACAGTACCACGACCAGTAATAGAGAATACATCCTCGATAGGCATTAAGAAAGGCTTATCAACATCACGTGGAGGAAGTTCGATCCAGCTATCTACAGCTTTCATTAATTCCAAAACTGTATTTACCCATTTCTCTTCACCGTTAAGTGCTCCTAAAGCAGAACCAGCGATTACAGGTCCATTATCACCATCATATTCATAGAAAGAAAGTAAATCTCTTACTTCCATTTCAACTAATTCCAATAATTCTTCATCATCCACCATATCCACTTTGTTCATGAATACAACGATTCTAGGAATACCAACTTGGCGTCCTAAAAGGATGTGCTCACGAGTTTGTGGCATTGGACCATCTGTAGCAGCAACTACTAAGATAGCACCATCCATTTGTGCAGCACCAGTAACCATGTTCTTCACGTAATCTGCGTGACCTGGACAATCTACGTGTGCGTAGTGACGGTCTTTAGTAGAGTATTCTACGTGTGATGAGTTAATAGTAATACCTCTTTCTTTTTCCTCTGGAGCATTGTCAATCTGATCAAAAGACATAGCTTTTGAATATCCAGCATCAGCCATTACCTTAGTAATTGCTGCAGTTAAGGTAGTTTTTCCGTGATCTACGTGTCCTATCGTACCTATGTTCAAGTGCGGTTTGGAACGATCAAAAGTTTCCTTTGCCATAATTAATAATTATTTAATCTTAGTTATATATTAGTGTTCAATTTTATACAAAATTAAGAGCCAACGACGAGAATTGAACTCGTGACCTCTTCCTTACCAAGGAAACGCTCTACCCCTGAGCTACGTCGGCAAAAAAGGCTAGCTCCAACAAGTCGCCTTGTATGGAGATAAAGAACAGTTCTTACACTGTTATTGTCCTTAGAGCTAAAGATCACATTTAAAACGCGACATCTTTGTCTTAGAGCGAAAGACCGGGTTCGAACCGGCGACATTCAGCTTGGAAGGCTGACGCTCTACCAACTGAGCTACTTTCGCAATATAGAAACATAAAACATGTTCCTGTTGGTGTTAATCACTTTTAAAAGTGATTTGTGGGGAGAGCAGGATTCGAACCTGCGAAGACGTAGTCAGCAGATTTACAGTCTGCCCTCGTTGGCCGCTTGAGTATCTCCCCA
>DEXV01000003.1:460-249396 GCA_002364325.1 Gillisia sp. UBA3175 | reverse complement strand
GTGGGGAGAGCAGGATTCGAACCTGCGAAGACGTAGTCAGCAGATTTACAGTCTGCCCTCGTTGGCCGCTTGAGTATCTCCCCAAAATTACCTTTCAATATTTCACAGAACCACCGAATCAAAATTCCTGAAAAAATGGTTTGTTTTTTGAAGGTGCAAATTTAAGGAAATTTACTCCATAAATCAAAACATTTTTTTCTAAAATTTCAAGAGTTGATAAATTTAACAGCATCAACCATGCTTAAGACCGCTTTCACAATCTTTAAGTTCAAGAAAAAGCAACCTGCTTTTCTTGAGATCTCTATGCATTTTCAGTATTTCAAGAGCCGATGGAGGGACTCGAACCCACGACCTGCTGATTACAAATCAGCTGCTCTAGCCAGCTGAGCTACATCGGCATTTTTATACTTTTATAGCATAAAAAAGTCCGCTATTTCTAACGGACTGCAAATGTATACATTTTATTTATTTCACAAAAAGAATTTGATAAAAAATTCACTAAACATGAGCGCTCATTTTTTCTTTTCTTTTTAATAGTTGACGTTGTAATGTGTTAATTGATTCATCCACACACTCTTCAAATTTTTTACACCTTTTTTTCACTATAACATCCCCTCCTGGAATACTCAATAAAATTTCTGTAATTTTATTCTCTTTTTCACTTGTTTTCTGAACTTTCAAGAACACATCGGCATAAATTATCTTATCATAAAAATGTTCTAGCTTATCTAATCTTGCCTGAATGAAATTAATTAGTTTTTGATCTGCATTGAAATTTACTGATTGCACATTTACTTTCATCTCCTATAGAATTTAATTAAACAACTACTTTAATAATCATTCCTGGTTCTCACGGGGGTGAGAATTTTTATACACTTTGCTTAATTCTGCAATATTATTATGTGTATAAACTTGAGTTGCCGCTAAACTGGAATGACCTAATAACTCTTTTACAGAGTTTAAATTTGCTCCATGCGCTAGAAGGTGTGTAGCAAAAGAGTGCCTTAATATGTGCGGACTCTTTTTAACCTTGTTGGATGCTTCACTAAAGTAATTATTTATAATCCTATAAACAAGGGTTTCATATATTTTATCTCCTTTTTCTGTAATAAAAAAATCCTTGATATTTTTAAGATCTACAGCGCCCCTAAACTCCAAGTATAGCCTAAGATATCTAACAAGTTCAGGCAATAATGGAATATATCGCTCTTTATTCCTTTTTCCCAATACTTTAATAAGACCATTTTCAAGATCCACATCTTGCAGCTTAATTCCTATAAGCTCTGCTCTTCTAATTCCAGTAGCGTAAAACATAGAAACTATAGTAATGTTACGAGATGATTTAAAAGAATCCGGCTCAATGCTAGAGATAACATCTGTAATTTCTTCCTCAGAAAAAGGAATTTGTATCTTTTTTTTGATCTTTAGTGATTTGTGATTTGCTAGTGGAGTAGATTGTAATTGATCTGATTTTACGAGAAATCTATAATATGCTTTCAAGGATGCTACTTTCCTATTTACACTTCTATTAGTAATTCCAGAATTTACCAAATTAACTACCCAATTTCGAATCTGGGGATAATTTACGTGTAAAATATCATCCTTATCATACTCTTTTCTAATAAATTGCTGAAAAGCGCTTAGGTCTGTCTTATATGCCTGTACGGTGTTCGGAGAATATTTTTTCTCTAACTGTAAGTATTCGATAAAGTGAGGTATAGACATAAAAAAACTGTTGGTAAACAAAGTTATAAAACTTTACTTACCAACAGTGGTTTATCTTGGATACCCTTTAACGGGTTCGATTTAGTTTTCCATTCAATAGCAAGACAACAAATCGAAGATAGCTCTTTGAAGGGTTGCCCCTAACTCAAATCACTAGATCTCTTCCTGATCTCTTAAACGCTGAATGTATTGAGCTTTTTGAACTTGAGCTCTATTTACAACAGAAGGTTTAGAAAACGCTTGTCTGCTTCTTAGCTGACGCATTGTTCCTGTTCTATCAAATTTACGTTTGAAACGCTTTAGCGCTCTATCGATATTCTCTCCGTCTTTAACTGGTATAATTAACATAGTGTCACCTCCTTTCGTTAGAAATTAAAGCGCAAAGATAATGGATTTGATTAACCTCGCAACCTTTATTTAAATAATTTTATTTTAAATGCCTTTTGCGCCCTATTCCTAGTGTGCTGCCGGCTTGTACTCCTTTTTATCGATCACCATTTTTGCGATGATCTCTCTTAATATTTCAGAAGTACCTCCACCAATAGGACCTAGTCTACTATCTCTAAGCAATCTAGCCATTGGGTATTCTTCCATATATCCATAACCGCCTAATAACTGAAGACAGTTATAAATCACTTCATCTGCTATTTTTGTAGAAAGCAGCTTAGACATACTCGCTTCTTTCACTACGTATACACCATCCACCATACGTTTTACAATAGAATAATTAAATTCCTTACACATCTCCACCTCACTTGCCATATCTGCAACCTTATGTCTTAATGCTTGAAATTTATCAATGGTCTTTCCAAAAGCCATGCGCTCTCCCATATAGTTAATAGCGTAATCCAATGCAAACTCTGCTCTTGCATGTGCGTTTACACCCATGATCAATCTTTCAAAAGCGAAATGCTGCATAATATAATTAAAGCCTTCATCTTCATTTCCCATTAAATTTGAAACTGGGATCTCTACATTATCAAAAGCGATCTCGGCTGTATCGGAAGCTCTCCAACCTAACTTATCTAATTTGGTTGCAGAAATTCCTGGTGTATCTCTATCCATAAGGAAGATGCTCATTCCTTTTCCACCTTTTTCAGGACTTGTTTTAGCAGCAACTACTAGGTAATCTGAATAAATACCGTTCGTGATAAATGTTTTAGAACCGTTTATCACATATTTATCTCCCTTTTTAACTGCAGTGGTTCTCATTGCTGCCACATCAGATCCTCCAAAGGGCTCTGTTATACACAAACAACCTATTTTTTCTCCTAAAATACTTGGAGCTAGATAGTTTTCCTTTATCTCATCACTACCTTCCACATTTAAATGTGTCATTGCTAAATATGAATGCGCCCACATTGCTGCAGCAAAACCACCAGAATTTATTTTCTGAAGTTCTTCTAAAAAGATCACGGTATAGAAAAGATCTAGTTCTAATCCACCATACTGTTCTGGATAGTTTATCCCAAAATATCCCATCTCTCCAAACTTCTTCCATATAAAACGTTCTATGGTTCCCGTTTTTTCCCATTTTTCGATATGAGGAACTACTTCCTTTTGTAAAAATTCTTGAAAGCTTTTTCTAAAAAGCTCATGCTCCTCCGTAAAATACATGCTATTCATATACTATTATTCTAAAAATATTAGGGTGGATCTAATTATAAAGACCGAGAATTCTCGAACTTTTTCTTTCAAATTAGACCATATAATTAAATCGAACGTACAGATTTTTTGGAGAGAGGACTTTATAAAAGTCGTCTAAAATCCGAAATTCTATTCTAAGGTCAAATATAATGCTATTCTATCAATTTTTTCTGAAGGAAAGCTCTTAATTTTTGCTAATTCTTCAAAAGTTACAATTTCTTCATGTAGTAATTTGTAATTCACAATTTCCCGAGCAAGCTCATAATCTATATATGGAACTGAAGCTAATTCCAAAACTGTTGCCTTATTAATATCCAATCTATTAATTTCTGGTTTACTAATCACTTTAAAGTTTTGAAGAATTTCCTGCTTAGCCTCATAATTTAATCCATAAATATCCTTTAACTGAATTTCCGAAACAAAGCCTCCCAATTTTGTTCTATATTTTATTATTCTGGCAGATAGCACCTCCCCTACACCTTTCACCTTAATAAGATCTGCTTCTGTAGCCAGATTGAGATCTTGTTTGATTGTGTTTAAAGCTTTAGTAGAACTTATCGTGTTATTAAATTTATTACTATTCCTATTCTCTACCCATTCCGGAAATTTGAAATAGGGAGATATATTTGCCAGTAAACTATCTGAAATCAAAGTTACCGCCTGAAAATCTTGAGCTGAATTTACCCATTTATTGGATCTCCTAAATTCAAGCAACCTGTCTATTTCTTCTAAGGACATTCCAAGTGAATAACCTTTAAAATCTGTAATATAATTAGGATTGAATGGATAGATCTTTCCTTTTGTTTCTTCAGCTTTTACTATTTTTAAGGAATCTATTTGTTTCTGAAAATAGGCCGTTACCCCATCCTCATCTTCCGAGATCTCCTCTTTTGTACTAAAGTTGATGAAAAAATAAATGCATTGAAAAAGAATTATAAGAATTACTAATAAGAAAATCCCTCGCTGCTGACTTTTTGTGAAAACAAGTTGAGATCTCAAATTTTTCATATTTACCAATTTGCTAAGCTTATATGCTCTGCTATATAATATTACGAAATTTTTCTCTTTTTAAAACTTCATATAAATTGGTATAAAAGTAAAAAACCCAGGACTTCATATTAAGGAAGCCCTGGGTAATTATGTAAATGTTAAATAATTAATTACATATGTTTTGTAATGTCCTCAGCTCCATCTTGTATTGCTTCTTTCTTGATAGAAATAGCACCAATATAACGCTTCATTTCTTCTCTTACTTTAGGAAATAGGAACAATAAACCTATCATATTTGGGAATACTAATGCTAATATCATTGCATCCGAAAATTTTATAACAGCATCTAATGTTGCAGCAGCTCCTATTACAACAAACATTAAGAATAAGATTTTATAAACTAAATCTGCAGCTTTTCCCTTTCCGAAAAGGTATTTCCAAGATTGTAATCCGTAGTATGACCACGAAATCATTGTTGAAAATGCAAACAATACTATTGCAATTGTAAGAACATAAGAAAAGTGAGGAATTACAGAATCAAATGCCAGAGACGTTAAATCTACCCCATTTATTGTTTCGCCATTAGAATTTAAGATAACACTACTTCCATGTTCTGCAGTATAGTTAAATACGGATTGAGGGTCTGTTCCATTAATATTAAAGAATATAATAACTAAGGCTGTCATTGTACAAATAACAACAGTATCGATAAAAGGTTCTAAAAGCGCAACAATACCTTCACTTGCAGGATATTTAGTTCTTACCGCAGAGTGAGCAATTGCAGCAGAACCTGCTCCAGCTTCATTAGAGAATGCTGCTCTTTGGAAACCAACTATTAATACACCTACTAAACCGCCAAGTCCAGCCATAGGCGTAAATGCTCCATCAATAATTAATTGGAATGCAAAACCTATATCGCCAAAATTGGCAAATATGATAACCAAAGATGCTAATATGTAAAGTCCAGCCATAAAAGGCACAATTTTCTCTGTAATTTTTGCAATACGCTTAATACCACCAATAATTACTATACCAACAAAAACAGCAAGAACAACACCTATTATTACTCCGTTGGATCCTCCACTTAAACCCAACAATGAACTAATTTGAACAGCTGCTTGATTAGATTGGAATGCGTTACCACCTCCAAAAGAAGCTCCAACACAAAGTATAGCAAATAAAGCTCCTAGTATTTTACCAAAAGTTCCAAAGCCCATTTCTTTAAGTCCTTTAGATAGGTAATACATCGGCCCACCATATATTGTTCCGTCTGGTCCAACATCTCTATATTTTACACCTAGTGTACATTCAACAAATTTTGTTGACATACCTAAAAGTCCACAAACAATCATCCAGAAAGTTGCTCCAGGTCCACCAAGACCAATAGCTACAGCTACACCAGCAATGTTTCCTAAACCTACAGTACCAGAAACAGCAGTTGCTAACGCTTGAAAGTGACTTACCTCACCATGCGCACTTTCATCTCTAATTGTATTTTGAATATCTTCAACAGCTAATGCCTCATCATTGTTATAAAGTTTATCAACTCCATGTTTTTCAATATCCACATATTTACCCCTCACAGTACTAATTGCTGTTCCAAATTTGGTTATATTAGGAAACTTAAAGTAAATAGTAAAAAAGGATGCACCTAGTACTAATAATATTACAACAAAAGGAATGTTATACTCTCCAATAGGAACTCTGGTTAAGACAAAGCCTTCCCACCATGTGGCAATAGGCATAAAAGCATCATTAACTTTTTCATCTAATCCTTTCTCTTGAGCGAATGTTAAAATTGGAGCAAGGATTGCGAATAAGGAAAATAAAATTTTCTTCATTGGTACTTAGGGTTTATTAATTTAAAGTTTAGTAAAAATTGAAGCGGCAAGATGATTAAAAATTTTAGTAATTCAAATTTTTAGGAGTTAAAATGTTAAAGAATTACTAAACATGATAGAGTTGTTTTAATTTATCTATCTGATTTGGCCTTCCAATTAAAATCAATTTTGAATCTTTTTTCAAAATCATGGAAGGTTCTGGATTTACAATATATTCTCCATCTGGAGCCTTGTATCCTATAATAGAACAACCCGTTTTTTTCCGAAGATCGAGATCCATGATAGCCAATTCCTTTCCATCTGTACAAATTTTTTCGAAGGGGACTTGTTCTACATTTATACTGTCATGTTCACCAGAGACAGAAAGATTATCCAAAAACTCTACGAGATCTGGAACTACTACCAATGAAGCCATATGATCTCCACCAATTTTATCTGGCATGATCACATTATCTGCCCCTGCTAATTTCAATTTTTGATAACTTGTTTCCTCAGTAGCACGACTTATAATCTTAAGTTTTGGGTTGATCTGTCTTGCAGATAGAACGATAAATAAATTGTCTGCATCCCTGGGCAAAGCACATATCAAAGCTCTAGCTTTCTCAATCCCAGCTTTTTTAAGTATTTCATCTTCACTTGCATTTCCTTGAATAAATAGCAAATGATCTTCAGAATACCTATCTACTATTTCTTCATTAAGCTCTATGATCACAAAAGGTTGTTTATAAGCAAGTAATTTTTGTACAGATTGTTTTCCATTTCTTCCGTATCCGCAAACAACTACATGATTTCTCATTATTTCTACCTTTTTTAGCACTCTCTTTTCTCTTAAATTACCAATATTATTTTTACTGAACATGTACTCTGTGATTACCGAAATAGCATACCCTAATATAAAAATACTAGAGAGAATAAGGACCGAGGTAAATATTTTTTCTGTAGGCCCCAGCGGTCTTACTTCTCCAAAACCTACAGTAGTCACTGTGATCACCGTCATATAAACAGCGTCTACCCATGAGTAATCCGATAGATACCGATACCCAAGCACACCAGATAAAAATACGATGGCTAATAAAAGGAATGCTCCGTAAATTTTAGAATTTATAATAAATCTCATAGATCAAATACCGAGGTTCGTTTTGTGTAGACAAGATCTTTTAGTCTTAGCCAAAATGCGAAAGTCAAATAAAAAGCAAAACCTAAACCTAAGGTAGCAAACGAAAGGTAAATAAAGAACAAGCGAATTGTCTTTGCTCGAATACCTAATTTATCTGCTATTCTGGAAGAAACGTAAAATCCGTTTCGCTCGAAATAATGCCTTATGGAATAAACAAGTTTTAACACGTTTCAAATATAGCTAATTATCTAGACCAAGCCCTGAATTAATTTAGAACCTAAAGCGCACTTTAAACAAGCATTCTTGTCACAATAT
This sequence comes from Gillisia sp. UBA3175, assembly GCA_002364325.1. Taxonomy (GTDB): domain Bacteria; phylum Bacteroidota; class Bacteroidia; order Flavobacteriales; family Flavobacteriaceae; genus Gillisia. The sequence continues at coordinate 241,761 of DEXV01000003.1, read as the reverse complement.
TCTTGTTTTAACTGAAGTAAACCCTGAGAAAGCATAGCATTTTTAGCTGTATTTGGCCTTAATTTTTCATAACGATCTATAATAGAATTGGTTTCAGGTAATAAATCTTGAATAATCCCTAAAATATTAGACTCATCAAAGTCTCCAATTGTTTGCAGATAGCAAAACTTTAAAGGTACTATGGTATTGATGATTATAAGATCTAAAAAATTTCTGCTCAGCTTTTTTGACCTTCGCTTATGAGTTTTTGAAAACGTATAGTGTGTGTTCCAGAATTCTGAAGTCTCAGTATTCAAAAGATCATAGATCTCCTCTTTAGAATTACTTTGTATAATTTTGGAAAATAATTGAGAGTTGGAACTGTATAAAGTAGCGAATTGTGAGAGCCTAATGTTTGGAAAATTATCTGGCCTCAGTCTAAAATATTTTGGCGGCTGTATGTGTGAGTTTTCTAACCTATACTTTTGTTTTAAATAGGTGTATTCCTGTTGCAAACTTCTATAATATATATCTTCAATAATAGGATCATCTAAAAGTCTGGCTTGCCCAAAAAGCATAGCTTCCAGCTGTAACGGAGATTTTCCTATTTTTCTAATAAGATTAAATTGAGTGTTATCTGCAATACTCTCAAAAGCATCTCCATTTACTTTGGAACCGAAACTCTTCAGCAATACTTTATAGAATACCTCTTCCCAATTATTTTCAGACCTTTTAAGCAGCTCCAAGATTTTAAGAGACTTGCTCTGTAACCTTTCAAAATAAACACGCTCTAACCAATTTTCTACAATAAAACCATCGAAATCACCAAAATCGCGTTCACAGTTTATCCATCGAGAAGAACCCTGCTGCAATAGATCTTTATAAGAAGAGATCGCATTTTGATCTACCAGTTGCTTCAATACTAAGGTGGGAATGTTGCTATTGTCTTTTCTAAATATCTCGATATCTTCTTCCCAAACTACATGAAGTATCACATTATCATAAGCAGAATCTATTTCGTGTCTATGCACATACCAATCTGAAGCTTTCAAATGGATCTCCACATTACCTGCCCAGATCTGATCTCCTATTTTAATTTTAGCATTGAAGAAGTCTGGACCCGAATTTAAATTATGCTCTCCATAAGTAATTATAGAAAGTGACAAATTAGAAGTTGTCTTGATATCTTTATGATCAAACTTTTTGAATTTCCAGAGGTAATGGAGAAAATCTTCTTGCATCAAATAAATGTAAAGAATTTACAATTATATATCTGATTATGAATATGTTAAAAAAAGTATTTTAGTAATAATTATTGTAATATGTTAAAAACCTCATCTATAAATAAATCTACCCAAAGCGAATACATTTTTCCACTTGGATGCAATCCATCGCTTGCGACTAGAGATCTGTCAGATTCTGCCATTTTGGAAATTGGTGTGATATTATAAAAAGGAAGACCAAATTCATCGGCAACCTTTTTTAGAACTGTATTAAATTCGGCAATTTCCCGTCCAATTTCTTCGGCATTAGAAGCACCAAAGGGGGTAGCTCCATAATCTGGGATACTTACCACAAAAACCCCTTCTTTTCCTGTTTTTGAAAATTCTATAGCTTCAGTGAAAATTGTATTGAGATCTATCTCATAATCTTCTATAGATTTATTTTGATATTGATTGTTCACTCCAATTAAAACAGACACGAGATCATATTTCTCATTTCCGAGATTGGCTTCCATGGCATTTAGTAAATTTTGAGTAGTCCAACCAGTTTTAGCGATGAGCTTTGGATCATTAATAGCAATTTCCCTGGATCTTAATGCTACAGTTAACTGCACTGGCCATCTCATGTTCTCTTCCACACTTTCGCCAATGGTATAAGAATCACCTAAAGCTAAATAACTTAGATTATCTGGATTGTTTATCGATTCTGCTTCTTGCTTTAAAGCCTCAGTGGGACTGCTGCAACCAATCATAAGGATTAGAAAACATAAAACAGCTAAAAGTGGTCTCATATATTTTGAATTTAATTTGGAAATGTAATTTTTTTTAAAATGCTAACAAGCTATTTTAATAAACATATAAGAGTTTGAAATAGTATATTTAAAAAAATTTAATTTATGAAGTATTTGTTTTTATTTCTTGTATTTATTTTTACAAACAACAGTATTGCTCAAAATAATAATGAAGCAGAAATTTTTTGGAATAATTTGAAAGGACATTGCGGTAAAGCTTATGAAGGAAAACTAGATGAATCTCTAAAAAACGATGCATTTTCTGGAGAAAAACTAGTGATGTATGTTATGGCTTGTGATAACAACACCATTAGAATCCCTTTTTATGTAGGTGAGGATAGATCTCGCACCTGGGTTTTGACATTAGAAGGAGACCAAATTAAATTAAAACACGATCATCGCCATGAAGACGGAACAGAAGATTCGATCACTCAATATGGTGGTATAAGTACAAATGCTGGATTAAAAGATCTTCAATTTTTTCCTGCAGATAAGGAAACAGCTTTATTAATACCTGCTGCGGCATCTAATATTTGGTGGATTACTTTAGATGAAAAAAGCTTTTCCTATAACCTAAAAAGACTGGGCTCGGACAGACCGCAATTTACAGTTAAATTCGATCTAACCAAGCCAGTAGAAATTCCCAGAGCTCCCTGGGGAGTAGAATAAGTTAAATTAAAAAAGAGCCTGAAAAGTTTAAACTTTTCAGGCTCTTTTTTAATTTATAATAATTGGTCTATTCTATGTAACCCATTTTTCGCATCCACTCATCATTATACATCTTTCCAACATATCTGCTTCCGTGATCGTGAAAAAGAATAACCACAACATCATCTTTTGAAAAATGTTCTTTTAGCTGAAGCAGACCCTTTACTGCTGCTCCGGCACTATTCCCGAGGAACATTCCTTCTTCTTTGGCAAGCCTGCGTGTATAAATGGCAGCATCCTTATCTGTTACTTTTGTAAAACCATCGATCAAAGAAAAGTCTACATTTTTAGGCAAAATATCTTCACCTATTCCTTCAGTAACGTAAGGATAAATTTCATTTTCGTCGAAGATTCCTGTTTCATGATATTTCTTAAAGACAGATCCATAAGTATCTATTCCCCATACTTTGATATTTGGATTTTGTTCTTTTAAATACTTAGCAACTCCAGAGATAGTTCCACCTGTTCCTACTCCAACTACAAAATGTGTGATCTTCCCATCGGTCTGTCTCCAGATCTCCGGACCTGTACTCTCATAATGAGCTCTCGCATTAGAAGGATTGTCATATTGATTTACATACCAAGAATTAGGGGTTTCTGCCGCCAACCTTTTGGAGGTAGAATAATAAGATCTTGGATCATCTGGCGCTACATCTGTAGGGCAAACAACCACTTCGCTACCAACCGCTCGTAAAATATCCATTTTCTCTTTGCTTTGTTTATCACTAAGCACACAGATCATTTTATAACCTTTTATAATAGCAACCAAGGCCAATCCCATTCCGGTGTTTCCTGAAGTTCCTTCAATAATAGTTCCTCCTGGTTTTAATCTCCCATCTGCTTCCGCATCTTCTATCATTTTAACTGCCATTCTATCCTTTGTAGAATTTCCTGGATTAAAAGTCTCGTATTTTGCCAAGACTAATGCATCTATCTCTTGGGTAAGTTTATTCATTTTCACCAAAGGCGTATTTCCAATGGTTCCTAATATATTTTCAGCGTATTCCATAGTTTATTTTTGAAAGTGCAAAGATACTTCACTTAAATCCTCTTTGCAAGAAATTGAGTAAATGTGTAATTAGGTAGGATTTTAATCGAATTTCATTGCTTTAACTGGAGAAATTTTGGTAATGATAATAGACGGGATCAAAAGCATTAATAAACACAAGATCAATGTTCCAATATTTACCGCTAGTATATATTCCCAACCAATATAAACAGGCACTTCTGTAACATAATAAGTTTCAGGATTAAGCGGGAATAATTTAAAATATTTCTGAATGAACAACAAACCCAATCCTATAAGATTTCCCCAAAACAAGCCTAAAAGTATCAAATAAGATGCATTATATAAGAAGATCTTTCTTATACTCCAATCTGCACCTCCAATTGCTTTTAAGATCCCAATCATCTGGGTGCGTTCCAAAATAAGCACTAATAAAGCAGTGATCATATTAATTCCTGCTACCAAGATCATGATCCCAATGATCAAAGCTATATTAAAATCGAATAATGAAAGCCATTCAAAAATGGAAGAATATTTTTGTTTGATGGTTTGGGTATCTAAGAAGGAATTTGTGTTATCATAAACTTCTACTCCCTTTTGGTCCAATTGGTCAAAATCATCTATAAATACTTCAAAGCCTCCCACCTGATCTTTCTCCCAATTATTTAATCGCTGAATATGCCTAATATCTGAAATCACATATAATTCATCGAATTCCTGAAATCCGGAACTGTAAATACCTTTTACTAAAAAGGCGCGAACCCAGGGGAGTTTATTTTCATCTTCTCTTAAAAAGTAGGTAATTATCTTATCTCCAACCTTAAATCCCAAACGGTTGGATAGATATTCTGAAATTAATATATCTTCATTTAAACCATCGCTATAATCTGGCAATTCCCCTTCCACAAGAAAATCTTCGAAATTTCTCCACATAAAATCGGAGCCAACCCCTTTCACAATAATTCCCTCAAAATCTGTTTCGGTTCTAATAATTCCAGCTTTTGTAGCAACCGCCTGGACATGAGTTATTCCTTCTACCGATTTAAATTCAGGATAAAAATCCTGATCCACAGAAACTGGCATTAGGGAAACTTGAGAACTATTATTATCGTAACTCTGTATTGTGATATGCCCATTAAAGGCGGCTATCTTTTCACGAATCTTGACCTGAAGACCAATCCCAGTGGCAAAAGACACCAACATCATGATCACCCCAATTGCAATTGCGGCAATTGCAATTTTTATTATCGGTGCCGAAATACTACTTTTATACTTCTTAGCGCTAATAAGCCTTTTGGCTATAAAAAATTCGAAATTCAAGACAGATTCATGATTTATAGATTCTTCAAAAATACATTTTTATTCGTTCTTATAATTACTGTTTCCTGCGGAAGAAGTACTGGCCGGGTTATAACTGAAAAATCAGAAAAAGAACAATCTGTGGAATCACCTCAAGACAGCCTTATTTATGATCAGATTTTAGTGCTTGGAGCCAATAGAACAGAAGATTATTTACCGCTTCTGAAAAATAAGAAAATTGGGATCGTTGGTAATCAAAGTAGCCTGATTAAACAATTATCCTCAAGTTCTGAAGCTAACAATTACACACATTTAGTGGATTCTTTGGTAGCTCTTAAAGTGAATGTAGTTAAAGTTTTTGCGCCAGAACATGGCTTTCGTGGAACTGCGGATGCCGGCGAATCTATAAAAGATGGGAAAGATGTAATAACGGGACTTCCTATAATTTCTTTATATGGAGATAATAAGAAGCCTAAACCTGAGCAATTAAAAGATATCGAGCTAATGATATTCGATCTTCAAGATGTAGGTACAAGATTTTATACGTATATCTCTACGCTTCATTATGCAATGGAAGCCTGTGCCGAAAATAATATTCCGCTTCTTTTGTTGGATAGGCCAAATCCTAACGGACATTATTTAGATGGTCCCACTTTAAAAATGGAACACAATAGTTTTGTTGGAATGCACCCAATTCCTGTTGTGCATGGATTAACTATAGGTGAATACGCTCAAATGATCAATGGGGAGAAATGGTTGAAAAATGGAATTCAGTGTAAACTTCAAGTTATAAAAATGGAAAATTATAACCATGAGCTAGCTTACGATCTTCCTGTTAAACCTTCTCCAAACTTACCTAATGCAAAAGCTATTAACTTATATCCTAGCCTATGCTTTTTTGAAGGAACAAATGTTAATGCAGGACGAGGAACTACTAAACAGTTTCAAGTTTTTGGATCTCCATTTTTAGATATGGAGATTTTTAAATACTCCTACACACCTATTTCCATGGACGGAGCTAAAAGCCCAAAACACATAAATGAATTGTGCTATGGAGAAGATCTCAGTATGCATGAGAACCTAAATAGCATTAACTTGAATTGGCTTATAGAAGCCTATAATAACACCTTAAATAAAGAGGAATTCTTCAATTCTTTTTTCACCAAACTCGCCGGCGGAACGGAGTTACAAAAACAAATTGAATCCGGAATGACTTCAGAAGAAATTAAAGAAACTTGGCAAAAAGATCTCGAGTCGTTTAAAGTTAAAAGGAAAGCGTATTTACTTTATAAATAGATCTATTTCAACTTGATCCTTCTCTTCATTTCCTCTACAATATTGTAAGCTGCAGGGCAAATGGCAGTATTTTTCAAAGTGATGTTGGAGATCTTATGAAAATCCTTTCTATCGGTATGCGGATATTCTCTGCAAGCCTTCGGTCTAACCTCGTAAATGGAACAGTAATTATCTTCACCCAAAAAAGTACAAGGCACTTGCTGTAGCACATGATCATTATCTTCGTCTACACGTAAATAATTAGCAATGAATTGAGCTGGTTTTTGTCTGAAATGTTTCGAGATTCGCTCAATATCCTTATTGGTAAATAACGGCCCAGTGGTTTTACAGCAATTAGCGCAGGTTAAACAATCGGTTCTTTTAAATTCCTCCTCATGCAATTCCTGCATTTGTAAGTCCAGATGTTTTGGCGGTTTTTTACGCAATTTTGCGAAGAACTTTTTATTCTCGTTATGCTTATCTTTGGCCTTTTTAGGGAGATCTTTTAAAATGTCGTCCATAAGCGCAAAGATATGAAGAAGCAAGAAAGCAACAAGGCCAAGATAGATGTGTTTGGAAAAGCAATTTCAGCATATTATCACGAGAACGATGAAACCCCTATTCTGGTTCATTCTCCAGATTTTGACGATGATGAAATTTTAGTTCCTTATCTTTTTAGAGGTTTTGAAGAAATGCCAGCCTTAGAGCAAGAAGCCTTACTTGATGCTGAAGGGAAAATACTTGATGTGGGATGTGGTGCAGGAAGTCATGCTGTTTATCTTCAAAATGAACGGAATTTAGAGGTGACCGCAATAGATATTTCTGAAGGCGCATTGGAAATATGTAAAGCCCGCGGTATTAAGGATGTTAGAAAAATAGATTATTTCGAATTAAAAGATGAAAAATTCGATACGATCCTATTACTTATGAATGGTACAGGAATCATTGAAAAACTAGAAAAACTAGATCGATTTTTTAAACATACCAGATCCCTTTTAAATAAGGACGGAAAGGTTTTAATAGATTCATCAGACCTAAGTTATTTATTCGATCCAGATGAAGATGGCGGAATTTGGGTAGATCCAGACGCACCCTATTATGGGGAATTAGATTTCAGTATTAGCTATAAAGGAGAAAGCTCGAATGAATTCTCGTGGCTTTACTTAGATTTTAATAGCTTAGCGCTAGCTGCAGAAGGAAATGATTTTAGTTGCGAACTTATTAAGAATGGGGAACATTACGATTATTTGGCAGTGTTAAAACCTTTATAGTTAGGATTTCGTACATATTTAATAGATACTTAATCTCTCTAAGTCTGGATAATTATAATTAAATTTAGAACTCTTTTTATTTGATAAATCATGAAATTACTTAAAATATTGGTTCCCTTTTTATTTCTAATTTTTTTAATTGGATGTTCCAAAGACTCTACAGATTCCGATAATGGAACCCCAGGAGTCGATAAAAGCGCAAATTTAAAAGCCCTCGGTGCCTCTGCCAACGAACTTTTAAGTGATGCAAAATTTACATCCTTAAGAATCGAAATAGTTTATGTTACAGGCTTTAAGCCTACAGATGAAGCATTAAACAATTTAGCGCAATTCCTTACGCAACACACTTTTAAGCCAGATGGATTATCCATTACTACTAGAGCTGTTACGAGTACTAATAAAGCTCCTTTTTCTATACAAGAAATTGCTGAGATTGAGAAAGTTGAGCGAAGTGTTTATAATGTAGGAGATGAGATTGCTATTTTTATTTATGTGGCAGATGGAAGCAACGAAAAAGATGTGAATGATAAAGTGATACTGGGCTCGGCGTTTAGAAATACTTCTGTAGTGCTTTACGGGAAAACTATAGAGAAAATTGCAAATAATTCTAATGCAGTAAATAAAAGCGATGTTGAAACCGCAGTCCTCAATCATGAATTTGGGCATCTTTTTGGCTTAGTAGATGTGGGATCGCCAATGCAAGTAAACCACGAAGACCCAAATAGCGAAGCTCATTGCAGTGTAAGTGGATGCCTAATGACTGCCAATATTGAGTTTGGAGGTAGTATTATAGATATGGTGGAGACCAATATTCCCGACTTAGACGATCTTTGTATAAATGATCTAGTTGCTAATGGCGGAAGATAATTAGAGGTTACCTGAAAATTAATTAAATCGTGTACCCTCCAGAACACTAATTTAAGCATATTTGATCTTCAGGTAGCCTTAACTTTTAAATAACATTCCCCATAAAAGTATGCCTTTCTAATATACTTTATTTCCATTCACATACGTTGAATTCACCTTCATTTTAGGTATCTCTTTGGCTTCAATTTCCATGATATTTTTATCCAAAATAATAAAATCGGCGAATTTTCCTGGTTCTATACTCCCCTTTTCCTTTTCTTCAAAATTGGCATATGCTGCCCAAATAGTCATTCCTTTTAAGGTTTCAATTCTGCTTAAAGCTTGATCCATTTTATAACCACTTTCGGGAAAATTTTGAAGATCTTTTCGGGCTACCGCTGCATAAAAGGTATAGAAAGGATTCACATCCTCTACCGGAAAATCTGTACCTAAGGCAACTATTCCAGCTTGATCTAATAATTTTTTAAAGGCATAAGCTCCTTCAATCCTGTCTGGACCTAACCTTTCTTCTGCCCAATACATATCGCTGGTAGCATGTGTTGGCTGAACGGATGGAATTATATTTTTACTAAAATATTTAAAATCGGTAGGATCTATGACTTGAGAATGTTCTACTCGCCAACGTCTATCTCCTTTATCTTTTAATAAAGCATCGTAGGTTTGTAACACTACCCTATTTGCAGAATCCCCAATAGCATGAGTATTCATTTGATATGGAGAAGCAGCAATGCGTTCTGCTGTTTTCTTGAAATCGGCCACCGAAGACAATAATGCTCCGTAATGATTGGCCTTATCTGAATATGGTTCTTTTAAAGCTGCTCCGCGAGATCCCAAAGCACCATCTCCATAGAATTTTACTGAACGTACATTTAAAAGATCTGTTTTATAAGGTTCCTTTTCCAAATAAAAATCTAAGTTAGATGGAGTATTACTTATCATGGTGTATAAGCGAATCTTTAAGTCTCCAGAATTATTCAAACTATCTATCAGTTCTATAGTATTTCTATCAATTCCTGCTTCTACCACAGTAGTTAAGCCATAACTAAAACATATTTTTTGTGCTTCTAGTAAAGCAGCAATTTGTTCTTTTTTTGAAGGCTCATCCATTGCATCATAAATAAATGACATTGGATTATCTATCAGAATTCCGGTTAATTCTCCGTTTTCAACTTCAATAGCTCCACCTTCTGCTTTAGAATTAACAGTTACTCCAGCTTTATCCAAAGCTGCTTGATTTGCTAATAAGGCATGCCCATCTACTCTGGTTATTGCAATTGGTGTTTCAGGAAACAAACTATCTAACTTCCTTTTATTCGGAAATTCTTTTACCTTCCAATCGTTCTGGTCCCATCCTCTCCCGGTAATAAAATTAGATTGTTTTTCTTTTTGAAATTCTACGATCCTTTCCACCACCTCATCAAAACTTTTGGTTCCCATAAGGTCTACTGTTTGCTTCTGAAGCCCCATTCTATAGAAATGTGCATGTGCATCTATTAATCCAGGAATCACAGTTTTACCTTTCGCATCAATTTTCTCTTTGAAAACGTATTTTTTTTGTAATTCCCCAGATGTTCCAATCTCGAGGAATTTTCCATCTTTTATTGCAAAAGCATCAGCTTTTGAAAAAGTAGAATCTACGGTATAAACATTTCCATTGTAAACTAAGAGATCTGCTTGTTGTTGTTTTTCAGAAGCACATGAAACTAATAGAAATAAGGTAATTGCTAACAGGGAGAATTTATTGAGCATAATACTAATTTTTTATAAAAATATATAATAGGTATGAGAATTCGATCGTTTAATGTGATACTTTAAAGGCTAAAGCTAATAATTATTAGCATAATCATTCTTTTCTATCCTAATCCAATAGCTTCAAGAATTGCTTATAACAAAAAAGGCTATTCCAAATGAATAGCCTTTTTTGTTTTATTAAAAATTAAATTTTTTAGTTATAATCGAATTTATAAGTTGCTCCAGCCATTACTTGTAATCCTTGCACAGGAAAATTAGACCAACGCTCGTAAGAATTCCCTAATAAATTATTTCCTTTTGCAAAGATGGAAAGCTGCTCTGTAAACCTGTATCCAAGATTTGCATTTAGATCTGTAAAGGCATCTAAAGTGATGGTTCTACTTCCCAAAGCATCTCCACCAACTAAAATTTCCTCTCTATCCATACGTTCTCCAACATAAAAAAGATTAGCTCCAGCAAACCATTTTTTGGTGATCTGATAGTCCATTAAAACTGCAGCTTTTATGTTAGGAAGGTTCCAAGCCTCTTCCTGTGAATCTGTAGAGTAATCGAAGAAAGAAGCATTCAATCCCAGTTTAAAATCACGATTCACATCTACATTGATCTCTCCAGAGAAAGACAAAGTATTAAGGTCATCGTAAACCACTCCAAAGGAGTTTCCATAGGCATAATCCGCAGAACTTGTTGGGTTGCTTAAGTTAGTTAAGAAAAGCGCTTTATTGATCTCTGTGCGGTAACCTCCCTTTAAACTATAACCAATACTGTTGGTTAATTTCCCTTTTGCTCCAACATAAAAATCATAAGGCTTATCTGTAGGTGCAATATTTAATGTAGGAGAAACGTAAGGATTCTCCTGAGAGAATTTGTAATAAGTATTCTGGGTCAAGGCTCCTTCTAAACCTGCAAAAGCGATAAAATAATCACCTGCCAATCTGTAGCTAGCCGTTACTTGTGGGTAGATATAAAAACTATTGTCACTATTCTCTGTATCCAACCCATAAACAAAAGATGCACCCAGATTTAAAGTTAGATCATCTCTTAACACTAATAAACTTGGTGTAACACCAAAGATCATATTGGTGTAATTAATCTCACCAAAGTTATTATAATCCTTTTCGAAATTTCCGTTTAATACATCTGCGAAAACCTTTGTACTAATTAACTCGCTGGCGATAGAAACTTCGAAATCTGTATCTGCTTTAAAATTATGTTCAGTAGAGTTGTGAGAGTCGCCAAAGTAGCGATAGTTTGCAGAAGCTTTGTTCAGGAAGGAGTCATACATTTCTATTTCTCCACCAAGGGTTCCAGAATAATAGTTTTGTTGAGGATCTATAGTTTGAGTAACCTCATTAGAAAGGTTTAAATCTTCTGGTAATCCATACCAATTGAATAATTGGTGCTCCAAACCTAACTGAGTATTCCAAGAACTGTTCTTATTTCTAGAACTATAGTTCAAATTTAATTCTGTATCGTAAAACTTATCGTCTAAACGAACCTCTTCAATCCCTCCTTGGGAAGAATTATGGGTAAGATAAACTCCAAAATTATCGCTACGGCTAATTTCTAAATTGCTATAGAATTCAGCTAGAATATTAGAATAGGATCCAAAACCAAGAGTTACATAATTATCATATAATTTCACTCTCTTTTCCTTCTCTACCTTGGTTGCAACACCTTTAGAAGGGGTAAATGTTGAAGCTACAGGAACTGAAAAAATACTGTATTTCACCGGTTTCTTTTCCAGACTTACAGAATCTCCCATCACCGGAGTTTCTTTTATTTTGAAAGCATCATTTACAGATGGTGTATAGGGTTTCACCACAATTACTGTTTCACTACCCAAAGGTTTATCCTGAGCAACTAGAACACCGGTAAATAAAAATGACAATAAAAACAGACTTCTTTTAATTGAAGGGGTTTGCATATTGAGGTACTTAAATGTTAGTTTGATTATATTAGTTTCTTGTGTCTACAGAAGCATTGGTCTTGGCTTCCATTGCTTTTATCTTGTTCAATTCTGTTTGTGCTTCCTGCACAACATCTGGAAACTCCTTAAAGTTCTTAATTACGTTATCCAAAATATATGTAGCCTGGTAAGCATCTTTCAAAGCATAGAAATTCTTAGCCATCACGATCAATCCTTTTGCTCCATAAAATTTATAGCCGGAATAATCTTTTGCTAATTTTTGAACAGACTCGTTAGAGGCTTTAAAGTTTGCTGCCTTGTTTTTAAAATAAGCATCATAATAAAGTGCTTCTGCAGCCAATTCTCCGGTTGCAATTTTCAAAACCTCAGCATAGGCGTTTTTTGCTTTAGTTTCATCACCGGTACTAAATGCAGATCTGGCGATGATCACCTGTGCATCAGATTTTACATTGTTTTCTATGGAAGAATTCTTCAATACTTTTTCAGCATAAGAAACTGCTTTACTAAAATCTTTTAATTCATAAAAAGATTTCATCAAGTTAGACTGTGCATAAATTACATTCTGATCGAAATCTGCCTCCCCTTCCAATCTTTGTAACAAGGGTAATGCCTCCTGATAATTTCTCTTTTCAAGATAGATCTGAGATAATCTTGCCAAAGCTTGCTCAGAGAATTCACTTCTTGGTTTGTTTACAACATATTTGTAGTTAGAAATCGCTTTATCTTTTTGATCTTCTCTAAAATAAAGCTGTGCTAAATAGAAATTACCTTTAAGAGAATTAAGTCCATTGGGGAACGACTGTAAGTATTTTTCTAAAGCAGTTTTTGCTGCTGCCGTATTGTTGTTTAAATACTGCTTTTCTGCAGCTTCAAAAGTTGTATTGTCCAGATCTGCATCGGTTACTTCAACAAAATCTATGTTTTTAACCCATGCAGCATATTCATCTGTCTTTCCTAGATCAATATATATCAATCTTGCGGTACTTACCGCTTGCATTGCTTCGGGAGTGTTTGGATAATCTGCAACCACTTTTTTAAATCTCTCTAAAGCTTTGTTTGCTTGATCACCATTAAAATATATAAGTCCTTGCTTTAGCATAGCTTGAGGGACAAAAGCACTTCCGGGAACATCGCGAATCAATTTATTATAAGATTCTATTCCTTTAGCAGTGTTATTCATTGCTACATAGGTATTTCCTAATTCATACATCGCATCGTCCCTGTAAGATGAGCGCGGATATTTATTAGAAAAACTACTAAGATCTTCTATCTTACTTTCATTTCTATCTACAAAACCATAACTAATAGCTTTTTGGTAGGCAGCATAATCTGTATTCCCAAGATTCATATCTATTGCCTTGGTATATGCTTCCATTGCTGGCCAGTACTTACTAGTTACAAAATAAGTGTCTCCTAATCTGGTATAGGCATCATTTCTTCTTGCCTTCTCATTATTAGACCCATTTGCATATCTGTTAAAGTAATCTATAGCTTTAGCATATTCCTTTTGTTTGAAATATGCATAAGCTATGTTATAATCTATATTATTCTTTTCGGCTAATCCAGCACTTGCACTCATAGCATTAAATTCTTGATAGCCACTTAAGGCTTCCTGCATTCTATTCAAGTTGAAATCGCTTTCTGCTCTCCAAAAAGTTGCTTTTGCTGTGATCACAGGATCTACTTTATTCTTTAATGCTTTTTCAAAATTGATACTTGCGTTTCTATAATCACCATTTTCATAAAGTTCCAATCCGTAGAAATACGCCACTTTTTGGTAAGCTGCCTTATCACTGAAGTTTTTATTGGTCTCCAAAAGCTGCATCGCTTTTTCGTAATTCTTAGAGGTAATAAATGAATCTATTAATAAAGTTTCCATTTCACTTCTTACAGGAGTATTTGGATACCTATTCAAATAGTTTATCAATACTTCAGAAGGGCTCATGTAACTATTCCCAATTTGGTAACTAAGCTTAGCATAATTCAAAAATGCGTCTTCTTGGATCTTAGCATCAAAATCCATTTCGCTTGCATTTTTAAAAGCATTAAGAGCTTGTTGCTTTTGGTCCAGATTTAAATAAGATTGTGCTAAATGGTAATAAGCGTTTTGGGCAATGCTATTTTTCCCGTCTATAATTTTATTGAATTCAGAAATAGCACTTTCATAATCTCCTTGCTTGTAATAAGCATAACCCAATTGGTAATAATCTGTATTGGTCCATTTGCCTCTTAATCCTTTATATTCTTTTAGATAAGGAATAGCTTGCTCAAACTTACCAAGGTTAAAATAGCTTTCTCCTATAATCTTATTAAGCTCAGAGATCTCAGCTCTATTTGCTTTAGGTAATTGCTCCAGTCCTAATTCTATTGCCTTTTCAAAATTCCCTTGCTTAAAGTTCATGTCACTTTGGAAATAAGAAAGGTTTTCAGAATATTTGTCGTTTTCCTTTACCTCTTCAAAAAGTTCGTTGGCTTGTTCATAATCGTCCCCTTCATATGCCATATATCCTAAGTAATATTTGGCTTGAGAACCATATTCCTTAGAATCACGCACTTTATTTAAGTATGTTGCAGCTTCTTCAAAATTATTAGAAGCATAATATGCATATCCATTATTAAAGTAATACCGCTCCTTATCTGCACGACTCATACCTTTTTCATCTACTTTGTCATACCATTTTCTAGCATAAGAATATTTCCCTGTTTGGAAGTAATAATCTGCCACATCTATAAAGGCAGTATTTCTTTTTGTAGAAGTAGGATAGCGCTCTACAAAGTCTTCCATTAATTTATCTGCTCCAGGCTGGCCAAGTCTTACCGCAGCATTTGCGATATAATAAGCACTATCGGAAATTATTTTTTCATCGTCACTTTCATCCTTAACCTCATCAAATAAAGTTTGGGCAGGTAAAAACTGCTGATTATTGTATAATTCCAGTGCCTTATTAAATTTTACTAGGTCATTGGTTTGAATGGCAGATTGTTGTGCAAAAAGGGATGTAAAAAATAAGGTGAAAACAACTAGGAAGGAGGCAATACGTCGTGTCATTAAATTGGTTTTAGGTTGATGAATCAAAGATACTTAAACACTTATTCCATAACGCAACAACATTGTGATAATTATGTTAATATGAAAAAAAGTGTCGTGCCCCTTTTGAAATAAGCCGAAATAGTGTAACGTTATTAAATAAAATTATCTCGAATGAATCCTATATGTCCTACAAAAAGAAATATTAGAAACAGATGAAAAATGTATATTTACCAATATTTTTAAACCTATATAACCAGAATCGTAACCTATGTCTAACATTGTCCTAGAATTAAAAAATGCTGCTATCTATCAACGTGAAAGTCTTATTTTATCTGAAGTAGATGTAACTATTTACAAAGGGGATTTTGTATATCTAATTGGAAAGACAGGAACCGGAAAAAGTAGTTTTATGAAAACGCTCTACGGTGACCTTCCTCTAACCGAAGGTGAAGGAAGCATTGTAGATTATAATTTAAGGACCTTAAAGGAAAATGACATTCCCTTTCTACGTAGAAAATTAGGAGTGGTCTTTCAAGATTTTAAGTTGCTAAATGATAGAAATGTTCGCGAGAACTTAAGTTTTGTTTTGAAAGCTACTGGCTGGAAAGAAAAACAATCTATGGATCGTAGAATAGATGAAGTATTGGATAAGGTTGGAATGAAAACCAAGGGGTTTAAGTTTCCATATCAATTATCTGGTGGAGAGCAGCAGCGTATTGCTATTGCACGCGCATTGTTAAATGACCCAGAACTAATTCTTGCAGATGAACCTACAGGAAACCTAGATCCACAAACCTCTGTAGAGGTTATGGAAGTTCTTCAAGAGATAAGTAAGAATGGAAACACCATATTAATGGCAACTCATGATTATGCTTTATTGTTGAAGTATCCATCTAAAACCTTAAAATGTGATGGGCAACGTGTTTTTGAAGTGGTGCAAAAATCTTTATAAATCTTGTCATTCCACATATAAGAATAATAACAGCTTTCTATGGAAATTCAAAAAACTGGTTTTACTTTGATAGGTGTGTCCCTGATAATCTTATTAGGTGTTATTCTGAAATTCTTCCCTAACTATAACTGGGTGTTTTTTCTCATCGCATTTTTAATAATTGCTTTAATCATCGCTACTATTATTGTTATTCAGAAGTATAACAACAAAAAGTAAAAGTTTTATAAAACAAAAAATCCCGAACCTGCAGTTCGGGATTTTTATATAAATACTTTTAAGTATTAATTTATTTTACTTCTCTTACGTTCATTTTCGCTAAGATAGATCTTACGCAAACGTATATGCTTTGGAGTTACCTCTACATATTCATCTTTCTGAATGTATTCTAAAGCTTCTTCTAAAGAGAACTTAATTGCCGGAACAATCTTCGCTTTATCATCTGCTCCAGACGAACGCACGTTGGACATTTTCTTTGTTTTAGTAATATTCACAGCCATGTCATCCTGACGAGAATTCTCTCCAATAACCTGACCTTCGTAAATATCTTCACCCGGATCCACAAAGAACTTTCCTCTATCCTGCAGTTTATCTATAGAATAAGGAATAGCTTTTCCTCTCTCCATAGAAACTAAAGAACCATTCTGACGTTCTGGGATACCACCTTTTAAGGGTTGGTATTCTTTAAAACGGTGAGACATGATAGCCTCTCCGGCAGTTGCAGTAAGCAAATTATTTCTTAATCCAATAATTCCACGAGATGGGATCATGAATTGGATGATCATACGTTCACCCTTAGCTTCCATACTGGTCATCTCTCCTTTTCGCATAGAAACCATTTCTACAGCTTTTCCAGAAACAGTTTCCGGAAGATCTATAGTCATTTCTTCTACTGGCTCACATTTCACACCATCTATTTCCTTGATGATTACTTGTGGCTGACCAATTTGAAGTTCATAGCCTTCTCTTCTCATCGTTTCAATAAGAACAGACAAGTGAAGAACACCACGACCAAATACCATAAATTTATCGGCACTGTCTGTAGGTTCAACTTTTAGGGCAAGGTTTTTTTCAAGTTCTTTAGCCAAACGTTCTCTAATATGTCTAGAAGTTACAAATTTACCATCTTGTCCAAAAAATGGAGAATCGTTAATGGTAAAAAGCATACTCATAGTAGGCTCATCAATAGCAATAGTTTTTAATCCTTGTGGATTTTCAAGATCGGCAACAGTATCACCAATTTCAAATCCTTCAAGACCAACTATAGCACAAATATCTCCTGCCTCAACTTCTTCTATCTTTCTTCTTCCTAATCCTTCAAAAGTATGAAGCTCTTTAATTTTGGTCTTCTTGATGCTTCCATCACGCTTAACCAAAGATACAGACATACCTTCTTTTAATTTTCCTCTTTGTAATCTTCCAATTGCAATTCGTCCTGTAAAAGATGAAAAGTCTAAAGAAGTGATCAACATTTGAGTAGATCCTTCTTCTATAGTAGGAGATTTTACATGCTCTAAAACCATGTCTAATAATGGCTCGATATTGTCGGTTTGATTTCTCCAATCGTCGCTCATCCAGTTATTTTTAGCTGAACCATAAACTGTTGGAAAATCAAGTTGCCATTCTTCAGCACCTAATTCGAACATCAAGTCGAAAACTTTCTCATGTACTTCTTCTGGAGTACAATTTTCCTTATCTACCTTATTTATAACAACGCAAGGCTTAAGACCAAGGTCTATTGCTTTTTGTAAAACAAATCTAGTTTGCGGCATAGGACCTTCAAAAGCATCTACTAAAAGAAGAACTCCATCTGCCATGTTCAATACTCGCTCTACCTCTCCACCAAAATCGGCGTGACCAGGAGTATCAATTATATTAATTTTTGTGTCTTTATAAACAACAGAAACGTTTTTGGAAGTAATGGTGATCCCACGTTCTCGTTCCAAATCGTTATTATCCAAAATAAGATCGCCCGTATTTTCGTTATCACGAAAAAGTTGACAATGGTACATAATCTTATCAACCAAGGTGGTTTTACCGTGGTCAACGTGTGCGATAATCGCAATATTTTTAGTAGCTTTCATAATAAACGCCTCATTTTTAAGGCTGCAAAGGTACTCCTAATTTTCTCGATATCATCATACTTACTAATTATTCTCAAATTAAAAAGCATTGAACTACTATTCTAATTTTCTGCTTTTTATAATTCTGAACTTTCATATTGAAAGAATCTCAGAAATCTGTGAGTCGAAGCTATATGGTAAAATGATTATTCTATAGTTGAATTCCTTTATTTTTAGAATGCCAATAACTTTCTATATCATTATCTTTGTGCCATAATTGAACATCATGAAACTAGATAAAATTCCACAACTTCAACATATTAATTCTAATAACTTCTTTTTACTTGCCGGTCCTTGTGCTATAGAAAGCGAAGAAATGGCATTAAGAATTGCGGAAAAAGTTATGGAGATCACTAATAAATTAAAGATCCCCTATGTTTTTAAAGGCTCCTTTAAAAAAGCGAATAGAAGCAGAATAGATAGTTTTACAGGAATTGGGGATGAAAAGGCACTTAAAATTTTGAAAAAGGTTTCTGAAACCTTTAAAGTTCCTACTGTAACCGATATTCATGAAGTTAGTGATGCCGCAATGGCGGCAGAATATGTAGATATTTTGCAGATCCCTGCTTTCTTAGTTAGGCAAACAGATCTAGTAGTGGCGGCCGCAAATACCGGGAAAGTAGTAAATTTAAAGAAAGGACAGTTTATGAGTCCGGAGAGCATGAAACATGCGGTTACTAAAGTGACCGATTGCAATAATGATCAAGTGATGATCACCGATAGAGGTACCATGTTTGGTTACCAGGATATGATTGTAGATTTTAGAGGAATTCCAACCATGAGGGAATATGCGCCTACCGTTTTAGATGTCACTCATTCTTTACAACAACCAAATCAGACTAGCGGAGTAACAGGAGGTAGACCAGATATGATTGAGACTATAGCCAGAGCCGGAATCGTAAATAATGTAGATGGTTTGTTTATAGAAACCCATTTCGATCCTGCAAATGCAAAAAGCGATGGTGCAAATATGTTGGATCTTAAATACTTAGAGAAATTGCTAACCAACTTAACTGCAATTAGAAAAACGGTAAATTCATTATAATTCATTATTCTTCGGTTTAAATAGTGAATTCCAAAATTTTAATGCCTTTTTTTAGTTTTAATTTATAAATTGTTGTTAAGCACAACATTAAATGTATATGTTTTCCTTAATTTAAGCTTCTAACCTTAAAACTGAAAACATATAATGGAAAATCAACTAGAAAATTTTGCTGATCGAGTATCCGATTTTTTGCCTGATCTCTTAGGCGCTTTATTGGTATTATTGGTTGGATGGCTTATAGCTAAGGGAATTAAAGCCCTTGTGGTGAGACTGCTAAGAAAGACTCGCTGGGACGAAAAAGTATTTGGACGAACCGATGTTGGAGATACCAATGTATTTCTGGGAAATATCTTTTATTACTTAGTAATGATCATAGTAATTTTGATAGTTCTCGAAATTCTCGGGATAGACCAAGTGCTTACCCCACTGGAAAATATGGTAGATGAATTTCTATCTTTTGTACCTAATATTATAGGAGCAATATTAATTGGAGCTATAGGATATGTTTTAGCCAAGTTTGTTGCCAATCTTGTTAGCATTGGCGGAAGCTTTCTTGACAAAATGGTAGATAAAACCGGATTTAAGGATACCGATAAATTGGTGAACATTCTTAAAAAAGTGGTTTTTATTATCATATTTGTTCCTTTTTTAATTCAAGCTTTTAACGCATTAGAATTAGAAGCTATTTCTGAACCTGCAAATGATATTTTGTACGGCTTCACAGAAATGCTGGGTGAAATTATTATTGCCGCCTTAATTTTAACTTTATTTATCTGGGGTGGAAAATTTCTTGCAGATTTCTTAGAAGATCTATTTAAGAGCCTTGGATTAGATTCTCTTGCTGAAAAAATACAGATCCAGAATATGATTGGTGCAAATCAATCTTTATCTAAGATAGTAGCAAACCTTATTTATTTCTTTCTAGTTTTCTTTGGAGTAATTACCGCAGTAGAAATTTTAGGATTGGATAGATTAACAGAGATTTTAAATCAGATACTAGAAGTAACTGGACAAATAATCTTCGGCTTGATAATTCTTGCTATTGGTAATTATATTTCAGTAATGATCTATAATACAATGACGAAATCGAGTAACAATAATTTTATCGCAAGTATTATAAGATGGGCATCCTTAGCTTTGTTTATAGC
Source organism: Gillisia sp. UBA3175 (assembly GCA_002364325.1). GTDB lineage: Bacteria > Bacteroidota > Bacteroidia > Flavobacteriales > Flavobacteriaceae > Gillisia. The sequence continues at coordinate 221,367 of DEXV01000003.1, read as the reverse complement.
AATTGCCCTACGAACTATGGGAATTGCTAATGAGATCGTGGAATTAGCCTTTGGGCTTATTTTAGGAGCACTTGCTGTAGCCTTCGCCTTAAGTTATGGACTTGGTGGTAGAGAAGCTGCGGGAGAACATTTTAGGGAGATTATCCAAAAATTCAAAGATGATAAGGTTGCACATAGAGTTGAAGATCAAGTGAATCCTACAAAACCTCAAAGGGATATAAACGATCCTGCAAATCCAAATAGACCAGATTCTGGCTCTAGTGAATTTTGATAGCAGAAGAGATCCAAATGACCCAAGACTTAATTTATAAGAATTAAGATGTATATTTTGATAAAAGCCCGCAAATATTTGTGGGCTTTTTTTATTACCCATTGCTATTTCACATATTTACTCTTACCTTTTGTAAAGTATGTAACAACCATAAACAATGAAAAACAGAAGGCCTTTAATTATTGTAATTATAATCGGGATTTTATTACTAATTCCGCTAATAGCGATGCAATTTACTAATGAGGTAGACTGGGATCTAGCCGATTTTGTTTTAATGGGAATCTTACTTCTTTGCACTGGATTCGCATGCGAGCTAGTTTTAAGAAATATATCAAGTACTAAAAACAAAATAGTCATGTGCGCAATAATTCTAGCTATATTTTTAATTATATGGGCAGAATTGGCAGTGGGAATTTTTGGAACTCCTATTGCTGGAAGCTAGATTTAGCTAAATGACGAAAACTAGAATTGCTTAAAAATCATCTTTTTTGATTTATAGAGATAATAGAATTTTTGTAACATGATATTATATAATAGCTGTATTCCCAACATAATCCTGTAAATAATTAAATCGCGCTGTTAACTTGCCATCTTTTGTCATTCTTGCTCTCTCAAGGATGCCATCTTTATCTCCATTAAAAAAGGCTGGGATAACATATTCCATGAACATTAATCCAAATCCTTCACTTGCATCCTTAGGCAACTCACAAGGCAAATTATCTACTGCCATTACCGTGATTGCTCCTTTTTCTTTAAAGCCTACCTCTTTACCAGTTTTTGGGTCATATCCATAAATTGGATCTGCAATAGTAGAGGCTCTTATCGTACTTGCTATAGGACCATTAATATCACAAGAAATATCAGCAATTAAATTGATTTTAAATTTATTAGAATTTGCATCCTGCTGAGTAAAAAACACGGGAGCGCCATCTCCATAGAAATGTCCGGCGATAAAAATATCACTCACAGCCGCAAATCTCATGAAGTTAGACTGGTATTCTTCCGGGTGCTTATAAAAATGTGAATTTGTTGTATTCTTTCCGCTATTATGTATATTATAATCCAGCACATCTATTAAACAGTAAACCGGCTCTTGAAATTCATTTTCCAGATATTCTGAAACAATAACCTGCTTGATCTTTAAATGATCTAATATTTCCTTAGCTCCATGGGCTACTTTCCCAGATCCGGTAAGCAGTATTTTTATAATTGGAATTTTGATCTTATCCAATTCTTTTAATACAGATTTTAGATCTGCTAAAGCTTCAACTTTTGGCAGGTCGTATAAGCTATCTCTTAATCCTAATGCCCTAAAACCATTATAAGCGCCTACCAAACCTGCATACCTACCAAAACCAATGAGTCTATTACCATTTGCTTTGGTAATGGTTTCATGATCATATAATTCTATATTGTTTTTTAAAATTGCTTTTAAAAGATCTCTATTATAAGGTTGTTTTTTGATAGTGTGCGAAAAGAAGAAATATTTTTTATTTGGAATTAAGTTTTCAATAGGTACTTCCTTTACTCCAAGTAACACTTCACAATCTGAAATATCTTTAGATACTTGAAATCCTGCTTCCTCATACTCCGAGTCTTTAAAAATTCTGAACTCTGATGATTCAATTTTGAAACTTGCCTCTGGGAATTTTTGAACGATCTCTTGTAATTTTTTAGGTGAAAAAACTACTCTTCTATCCGGTGGGGTTTTACGCTCTTTAATTAGGGCAAATTTTATCATAGACTGGTATATCTTTTGTAGATTATTAGGTGATTCCCAAAGATATAAATTTTAATCTGTATCTTTGCACCGCGTTAGGGATAGAAGTGAAAATCCCATTTTAATTTTTTTAAATTAATATGGATTGAAACGGATAGCCCGGTCCCCGCTAAAGCGGGGAAACGCCATCCTTCGACAAGGTCAGGATGACAATAAAAAGTTCTTTATTTTATGGGGTCGACTTGGATTTGACAGCGAGTCTAATTGGATAGTAAGCACGTCGAGCGCTGGGATATAGCTCGTAAATCTCATATTTCACACTTTTTTAAACGGCGAGAATAACTACGCCTTGGCTGCATAATCCGAATTACAGTAGGATTATCTTTATCCCTACCAGGTAGGGAGCCGAGATACCTCGTGAAAGCCTTGATTTACGGCGTTCACACCAGAGGTATCGATAAAGTAAATATAGGAATTGCAGGGTCTTGATGTAATTCTGAAACTCGATTGAGAATACGTGTAAGATTGGTGGTTTTCGGCCGGTCTTGCATCGACAATTAAGTGAAAACTAAGCGTGAAGAAAGCTATGTTAATTGCTTGTTTGGACGAGGGTTCGAAACCCTCCGACTCCACAATCACTCGGAAGTTCCGAAATGGATTAAAATCATAAATTCCCGTCAGGTATTTTAACCTGAACGGGAATTTTTATTTTAAGACATCGGTGACCGCAGTCGCCGGGAAATTCCATTTGCATAATGTGAGCACAAGGGTTCTACAAACCCTCCGACTCCACAATCACTCGGAAGTTCCGAAATGGATTAAAATCATAAATTCCCGTCAGGTATTTTTACCTGAACGGGAATTTTTATTTTCAGACATCGGTGACCGCAGTCGCCGGGAAATTCCATTTGCATAATGTGAGCACAAGGGTTCTATAAACCCTCCGACTCTATTTTTTGTACTAGAGTCCATATCACATATCTCGTATTCCTTACGCCTAGGGTTTTTGTGATATTTTATTTTATAAGATATCATCTATCATCAAACTTATCCAGACCTATATAGCGATTCATTTAATTAAGAAAAAAATGATCTCAATTGAGGGTAATCCTATTGTTTATCAAATTTATGTGTAAAGTTAAATTTTTCACTCCTCTAATTTTTCAGTAACTTTTATTCATGTAATCTAGATCACAAAAATGATAATTATGATAACCAATATTCACTTTAGAATCGCAAAGTTAGATAGCTAACACATTCATTTAAATTCAATTTATTAAATTCAGATTCTTTTTAATAAATCTAATATATGATTACATGGCAAATTCTAATTAAAGGTCAGGTACAAGGCGTTGGTTTTAGACCCTATATTTATAACAAGGCCATCAAATTAAATTTAAAAGGTTATGTGCTGAATTCTACAATTGGAGTGCAAATAGAGCTTAATGCTTCCAAAAAAAATGCTGAAGAATTTTATCAAGACCTAATTGGCAATCTCCCTAAAAATGCCATTGTTACCTACAATTCCATTGAAAAAATCCCCTTTATACCGTTTAAAAATTTTGAAATTCGGCATAGTTCATCCTTAAAATTAGATGATGCTACATTAATTGCCCCAGAAACGACTATTTGTGGCGATTGTAAAAATGAACTCTTAGATCCCAAAAATAGGAGGTACAGGTATCCCTTTATTACCTGTACCAATTGTGGCCCAAGGTATTCGTTGATTCAAGAACTTCCTTACGATCGCGAAAACACTAGTATGAATACGTATACAATGTGTTCCAATTGCAGTTTGGAATATTTAAATCCAGCTGATAAAAGATTTTATTCGCAAACCAATTCTTGCCCTAACTGCAGCATTAAATTAAAACTTATTGATAGTTCTCTTAAAACTGTAGCTACTGATGCTTCAGCGTGGATAGATAAAATCGCTGAGCTTTGGACAGCTGGCAAAATTGTAGCCATAAAAGGCCTGGGAGGTTTTTTATTAACCTGTGATGCCAATAATGAAAATGCCGTAAAATCCCTAAGAGCAAAAAAAAGAAGGCCTTCCAAGCCTTTCGCACTCATGGTGGCTAATGTAGAAGCTATAAAAAGGGATTTTGAGGTGAGTGATATTGAAATGAAAGAACTGAAATCTTCAGCAGCTCCAATCGTTTTATTGAAAAATAAAAACGTTCATAGTTATTCAAAAAAGATCGCTCCGGGATTAACCCATTATGGGATCATGCTAGCATCCACTCCACTTCATATTTTATTACTGAATAAATATAAAGGACCAATAATAGCCACAAGTGGGAATATTCATAATATTCCTATAATTTATGACAACAAAGTGGCAGAAGAAAAACTTTTTGAAATTGCCGATTATATTTTGGAAGATGATAGAGAAATTAGAGTTTCTCAGGATGATAGTGTAATTAAATTTACTCCCATTGCTCAACAAAAAATAATACTTCGCCGCTCCAAAGGCTTGGCTCCAACTTATATAAATCCAAAAATTAATTGGACCGCGCAAATTATACTTGCAACAGGAGCCTTGCTTAAAAGTACTTTTTTAGTCCTTCATAAACAGAACACTTATATCAGTCAGTATTTAGGAAATCTCGAAGGTTTTGAAGCTCAAGAAAATTACAAGAAAATAGTGCAGCATTTTTTGCAACTTTTTTCAATTCAACCATCCTTAATTTTAATAGATAAACATCCAGAATATTTTTCTTCTATGTTTGGATTGCAACTCGCTAAGGATTATAAAATTCCTACTTATAAAGTTCAACATCATTTAGCACATTTCTCGGCTGTACTTGGTGAAAATAATCTGATAGAAACTTCTGTACCAGTTCTAGGAGTTATCTGGGATGGAATGGGATTAGGAGACGATGGCGCTATTTGGGGTGGTGAATTTTTTATCTATAATAATCGAAATTTCTCACGAGCTTTTCATTTTGAGTATTATGATTATTTATTGGCAGATAAAATGTCCGAGGAACCTCGAATTTCTGCATTGGCAACTAGCTGGGATATACCGGGTGCAAATGAACATTTACAAGAGAAATTTAGTGAAACAGAATGGAAATTATACAACAAAATGCTTTCCAGTAAAACTTCAATTATAAGTTCCAGTGTCGGCAGGATCTTCGATGCTGTTGCTTCTCTATTAGGTTTAATAGATAAACAGACTTATGAAGGGGAAGCAGCTATGCTTTTGGAAAATTTGGCTTCGAAATATTTCACTTCTAATCATCTAACTTTTAAGGAAAGTTACTTCATAAAATCTTTGTACCTTAATACTGTCTCTGTAAAGGATTTAATGCAGGGCATAGTGGAAGACCTAAATTTAGAATTGGATAAAGATTTTATTGCCGCCAAATTCCATTTTTCGCTGGTTGCTATAATCAAAAAAGTGGCAGAAAAACAAAATGCTTATAAAATTGCTTTTAGTGGAGGTGTTTTTCAAAATTCATTGTTAGTGGATTTGATCAAATTTCATTTGAAAGAGTATGAACTATATTTTCATAAAGAATTATCACCAAATGACGAAAACATATCATTTGGACAATTAATTTATCATCATATTAATACAACTTAAACATGAAGTTTCTAACAGAATATAGGGATGCTGCATTGGTTAAGCAACTCCTAGATCAAATTTCCAAATCCGTAACCCAAACTTGGACAATTATGGAAGTTTGCGGGGGACAAACCCATAGTTTGGTAAAAAATGGACTTTTAAGCATGCTTCCAGAAAACGTGCAGATGATCCATGGTCCTGGTTGTCCCGTATGTGTTACACCATTAAATTTAATAGACAAAGCTATCCATTTAGCCGAAAAAAGCAATGTGATTCTATGCTCCTTTGGCGACATGTTACGCGTACCAGGCTCTAAAAAAAGTTTACTGCAAATTAAAGCTGAAGGTGCCGATGTAAGAATACTATATTCTCCACTAGAAGCGGTTGATTTGGCCATTAAAAACCCTGAAAAAGAAGTGATCTTTTTTGCTGTGGGGTTTGAAACTACGGCACCGGCAAATGCCCTATCTGTATTACATGCTTACGAAAAGCAGGTTGGTAATTTTTCAATTTTAACCTCACATGTTTTGGTGCCCCCTGCTATGGAAGCGGTAATGAATGATCCTAATAGTAATATAAAAGCATTTCTAGCCGCTGGTCATGTTTGTACCATTATGGGGATAGACGAATATTATCCTTTGGTAAATAAATATAAAATACCAATTGTAGTCACTGGCTTTGAACCTGTAGACCTTTTACAAGGAATTTTAATGTGTGTGCAGCAACTCGAAAAAGGGGAATATAAATTAGAAAATCAGTACAGTAGAGTAGTAAAATCTCAAGGTAATTTAAGGGCTAGAAATGCTATTGATAAAGTTTTTAAAATAGAAAACCGCGAATGGCGTGGAATAGGGAATATTCCGCACAGCGGATATGAAATAAAGGAAAAATATCATGCTCATAATGCTAATCTAAAATTCAATATTAAGATCGATAAAGTGAGTGAATGCAAGGATTGTATTGCCGGACTAGTTTTAAAAGGCATTAAAAAACCTCAGCAATGCTCTCAATTTGGCACTAATTGCACCCCAGAAACCCCATTGGGTGCTCCCATGGTGAGCTCTGAAGGCGCATGTGCTGCTTATTATCATTTTCATCAAGCGAATAATGATTTAGTTTCGATTTCCTGAACTATAAATTATGAATGAAGCCAAACTAAAAATGCAGCTCTCCTGCCCTATGCCCAAATTGGACTTTGATATTATCACCTTAGGTCATGGCAGTGGCGGATTATTAACAAATAGGTTATTGGATAGTGGGGTTTTTAATCTCTTTAAAAATGAATACTTAGACAAACGTCATGATGGTGCTTTTGTTAATTTAGAAGGTCCCTCAGCTTTTACAACAGATAGTTTTGTGATCTCCCCTATATTTTTTCCAGATTCTAACATAGGTGAACTCGCAGTTAATGGGACGGTAAACGATCTGGCAATGTGTGGCGCGATTCCACAATATCTTTCTTTGAGTTTTATCATTGAAGAAGGTTTAAGCATGGAAGAATTTTGGAAAATTCTGGTAGCTATCAAATTTGCAAGCGAAAAAGCAGAAATCCAGATTGTAACTGGCGACACCAAAGTGGTAGAACGTGGTAAAGGCGATAAGATTTTTATAAATACTACAGGAATCGGAAAAATTCATCCGAAAGCGAATATTGACCTTTCAAGAGTCGAAATTGGGGATAAAATTATTGTAAGTGATAATCTGGCAACTCATGGAATTGCTATTATGTCTGTAAGGGAAGGACTTGAATTTGAAACCGATATTTTAAGTGACACTCGTAATTTAAATCATAACGTAAGTGCTCTTTTAGATGAATTTGGAGATGAGATCCATTTATTAAGAGACCCAACCCGAGGTGGTTTAGCCACAGTGCTTACTGAGATTGCCAGAGACGCCAAATTAGGAATAGATATCTTTCAGGAGCAAATTCCTATTGAAGAACAAGTGGCAGGTGCCTGCGAATTACTCGGCTTAGACCCATTATATGTTGCCAACGAAGGAATTTTTATAAGTATTGTAAATCCTGAAATTGCCGATAATTACTTACAAAAACTCCACTCTCTAGAAGGTTCCACCCACGCATCTATTATTGGTGAAATAGTGAAGGAACATACAGGACAGGTTGTTTTAACAAGCAGCATTGGAGGAAAAAGAGTTGTGAATATGTTAGTAGGGGAACAATTGCCTCGAATTTGTTAAAAATGAACTCAACAAAATCTAAAATATTAACCGCAGCCATAAAATTATTCAACCAATCGGGCTTGGTTAATGTGCGTTTACAGCAAATTGCAGATGAAGCTGGAATAAGTGTTGGGAATCTGGCTTATCATTACTACAGCAAAAAAGCCATTGTAATAGCATTAGATGAGCAATTGGAAAATGAAATTACACCCTTGCTTTCAATAGATCATAATTTTCCTTATCTAATCGATTTTGATAATCATTTGTCTGAATATTATTTTTTGCTTAAAAACTATTCTTTTTATTTTTTGGATTTTTTAGAAATAGAAAGGGCATACCCTGCTATTCATAAAAAAAGGAAAATTTATATAAATCAAATGATTGAGCAAATAAACAAATGGATGCTTTTAAATATTTCAAAAGGAATCTTAAAAGATGAACTTCAGGAAAATCATTATAAAAATACGGCCCACACCATTTGGATGATCATTACTTTTTGGTTAACACAACAACAAATAGTGGGAGAAGAATTGGATGGAGAAGGATCCTTTAAGATTATGATTTGGAACCAATTTTTGCCATTGCTAAGTAAAACGGGATGGTTGGAATGCGAAGCAATCATTTTACCACAGTTAAAGTATTATGAGCATTAATAAATGCTCTCATTAATTTTTGTAATTTCAATATAATTAAAAACCAATCTTATGTGTTTAGCAATTCCAGGAAAAATAATTTCTTTTGAAGACCAAATTGAAAGCGTTTTCCAAATTGGAAAGGTCTCATTTGGTGGAATAATTAAAAAGATCAATTTAAGTTTAGTACCCGAGGCGAAAATAGGAGATTATATTTTGGTACATGTAGGAGTAGCAATGACCATTATAGATGAAGAAGAAGCTGTTAGAACCATGAATTTTTTAGATGGTACTGGAGAATTGGATGAACTCTTGAATTAAAATTTTACTTTTTAAAAATAGATCACTTAAAAAATATTATAATGAAAATAGCTATTGCCGGAAAAGGAGGAGTTGGAAAAACCACAATTAGTGGAACACTTTGCAGGGTTCTTGGACGATCCCACAATGAAGTCTTGGCGATAGATGGAGATCCCAATCCAAATTTATCAGTTGTTCTGGGAATAGATAAAAGCGCTACGCCTCCCCCATCTCTGAGTACAGATATTATAGAACGTGTGGAGGAAGCTGAAGGAAAATGGAGATTTCAGGTTAAAATGCCTTTTGAAGAGATCTTAAATAAGTTTGGACAAAAAGCACCAGATAACGTAACGCTATTAATGGTTGGAAAACCAGAAGTTGCTGGTACCGGTTGTATGTGCGGTTCGCATACAGTGGTTAGGGAATTGGTACATTCGGCATTATCTTCAAAAGAAACTCAGATCACTATTTTAGATACAGAAGCTTCCTTAGAGCACATGAAAAGAGGAACTTCTAGATATGTAGATAAGATCTATACGGTAGTGGAACCTTACTTTAGATCTTTGGAAGCTGCCTCTAGATTTGCTGATATGGCTAAACAGTTAGGAATTGAGAAAATTGAAGCCATAGCCAATAAAGTTAGAAATCAAGAAGAAAAAATGGCGATTACTGAATATTGCAAAAAAATAAATTTGCCTATAGCTGTATTTGTTCCCTTCGATGAAAATGTGATGGAAGCAGATCTCAAAGGAATTTCGGTTATAGATCACAACGAAAATGCTCCGGTGGTAAAAGCGATAGAAGCATTTGCCGCAAGCTTAACTAATTGATTGAAATTGAGTAGTGAGTAGTGAGTAATTAAAATTCAGAATTCTGAATTTTAAACTATATAATTTATAATGCCGCTGCAGATTAAGTTCTTCATAATTCATGATAAAATTTAACTCTTACCTGTTACAAAATCCCCTAATCTAATTGCTTACAATCCAATTTAATTTGAACTAGCAAGATCATATTCTAGATCTGCAGGTCGATTAAAGAAATCATCTGCAATTTCAGTAGAAAAATCTACATTAGAATACACATATTCATCCATTATTTTTCCATTTGGCCAATACCTTGTCCATTTATGGCTAAATGTGATCCCATTCACCATTTTATGATCGGACCAATAGATCTCTTCTGGTCTAATTTCACCTAGATCAGATTTATTATAATATTCTATTTTATGGATCAACTTGTCATTGGGATCTATAAAAAATTTCCATCGATCTCTTCCAACTTCTGGGGCATAAGAAATATCTAATACCAAAGGTTCCATATCCAGATGTTCTATTGGATTAAAATTAAGCATGCTAAAATCTGTAGAACCCAAACTTGCTTGGACACCAGGATCTGTTAGTTTAAATGGCATTGAAAATCTAAAAAATGCCATAGAGGAAGCACATAGTGGCTCACAGAATTTTGAGTCGCACATCATTCCATGCTCTTGCGCAGTTGTTTTGGCATCTGCAAAATGATGGTCTTTTGAGGCCCAATAACCATTTTCATCTTTACCTACCCAAACCTCTTTCCCATCCTGATCTATAGATTTTACCTGTAGTTTAACTCCGTTATCGGTCTTTTTAAAATAAAAGGTTTCTTTGGTAACATCTAGTAATTTTCCTTTATCACTATATAAATTATGGGTGCGGGTAAATTCCCCGAATTTTAAATTATTCCAAGCTTCCATACCTCCAGCACTATCTACCAATTCTGCAACCATTTCTTCACCGGTTGGTTGTCTTAAAAAATTATTATAAAGGGCGTAACCAATTCCAGCCACAATAAGAATAAGCACTCCAATTTTTAATACTTGCATTCTTTTTATGGTTATAGGATCTACCAGATCTTTTACCATTAAAGAAAAGCTCCATGGAACTTTTTGTTCTTGAATGCTTGTAACCTTTTTATTTTCTGAAGTAGAACTTGTTTCTATTTTCATGACAAACCAATTTATATAAAAATAATATTTTTAATATGATTATCAAATACTTACACTCGTATCATTTTATATTTTAAGCCATTCCTTAAGCCTAATAACAGCTTTTGGGATTGCTTCCTGCATAACATTGCTCATTCCAATCGCAAAATCGTCATGTTCCTTTGCTTTACATCCAAATATAAAGACCTGTTTAGGCAACACCCCTAAAGCTTTTGCCAGCATTAAAGCTCTCATGGGACTGGTATAATGCATATCTGCCAAAAATGTTCGTTTTTCAAAAACTGGAAGTTTCTCTATATCGGTAATAGATTCAACCTCCTTAAAAAATAGTTCCCCGGGTACACCTTCCCAATCTACGGCATCTACAAGAACCAAAATATCATATTTATAATGTAATTCTTGTACCAGATGTATTCCCCCAATTCCAACTTCCAATACTTTTATTCGCTTTGGCAAAAATTCAAGTTTTCCAAATACTTTGGCGAATTCTACACCAAATGCATCGTCTTGCTTCAGTTCATTTCCAACACCTGCAATAAGAACAGAAGGTTCCTGCATGATTGATTATTTAATTTCAAACATAGCATCGTCCATTTTTAAATCGAACTGAATATCTTCATTCCTATAATTGGTAGTAAGCTGAGTGATCTCATCAATGGAATTGGCCTTAAAACTTTTTCTTTCTGTATTCAATTTTATGCCATCATTTTTCTCGATTTTTTCATTTTGTATATAGCTATAACCATCCCCATAATCCAAAAAATTAGCCAATAGCTCATTGCTATTTTTGTCGAAATAATAGGTCCATATATGCTTGCCAGCAGAACTGCCAGCTCCTTTTTTATAGGTAGTTTTTACAGCATGTACTAGCTTTCCATTTTTTAAAGTATCTACACCTTCATATTTTAAAACGGTTCCTGGATCGGTTAATTTAAAAGGCATACACATTACATATTGTGAACCAAAGGAAGAGTTCCAGGCCGAATTTATACTTTCTTCGTCTTCGAGTGCGACTCCATTCTTATATTTTATTGCTTGTTGGCTATTATTGATAATTTCATAATTATCACCCTCTTCTTCCCAACTAATCTTCATCTTTAATTCTGGCTTTAACTTATATTGGTGTAGTTGTTTTATTTCTCGTTCTGCTTCTCCTTTTTCATCCACAAACTGAATTACCTTAGTGTAAGTGAGTGTTTTTTTATTGTTCCAATATTCCCAACCTCCTGCACTCTCAATACTTTTTCTAACTATATCACCTGCTTCATTTTTAGGAAGATTATCTAATTGGGAAATCTCCGGGGCTTCTTGTACTTCTATATTTTCATCTTTTTCAGAGTTTTTACAACTACTAACCGCAAGCATTACCAATAAAATTAAACTTATTCCAATTGATGATCTTCTCATATAATATCGTTAGTTATTATTTTATTTAACTGGTAGTTTCTCTTTTAATTTCTGAGTTATTAAAATCATAGAGATCTATTAAAGTTTTAATTGTAAAATCCTGCTGAAAGGTGTCTATCAATTCTGGATGGCTGCTTTCCACCACTTTAATTAATCGGGATAAAGGCTCCCTATGCATGATTTCGAAATATTGAATCAGTTCTGTAGAAAGTTCTTTAAACTCCACAGATTCTAAATCTTCAACTTTTTTTATCAATTCTTTAACCTTCTTCAAGATCTCCTGATATTCTACATTATTATAATATACTGGTTTCATTTTTTAATTTTGGCTAGCACAATTATGTACACAATCATCTAATTTTACTCCATCTGAACCATAGCAAAAATCACAATCTGGGCCACATTCTCCATGCCCGGCTTTTTGCAATCCTTGGAAAGCTTCTGCAAAATGTTTTCCTGCTTCTGTTTTTCCAATTTTCGATAGACTTACTAAACTGTCTAAAGTCATCGAATTTTGATCCGCATCAATTAGACCCTGACTTAATAATTTATTGATATGAAAAAGCAAATTTTCTGAATTTGTATTAATAAAACTCAAGATCTGGCCTACAGAAATCTTGCTTCCTAGACCCTCCCCATCCATCCAATACATTACTTGAAGTATTTCCTCCTTCCAGAATAATGCTCTTAAAGCGGAATCTTCTATGTTTTCTGCTTCCATTACTAATTAATTAAAAAGTGTATCTCCTCTTAATTCCAGTATTTTCATACTTTCATCTATTCCATTTAAAGCAATTTGCCTGGTCAATTCTAGAATTTTTGGTACTTGGGCAACTACTTTTTTAGTAAACTGTTCGCCAGCAATTTCCATCCCTGGCTCTACATCTATTAAATATACTTCTTTTGGCCAAACTTTAAAGTGTTCGCCAATAACTAATAGATTTTCTACAGATATCACTCCAGTTGCGGCATCTCCAACACAAGCCTGAATTTGTTTATCGTCTGGCAATCCACCCATCCACTTGTATAAACTAATCTCGCCAATTTTTCGATGAGCTCTTTCTATTGCGACTAAAAACACAACTCTATCGAAGGGTACTTCTAAACTTTCCAGATATTGGATAATCGCAATAGGTCCCCAATTCATTTCGTCTACAACAACGTCATCAGGCCATTTAATAGCTTGTAGTTTTGGTAATAGATTTGGACCAACAGAATGATTTCCTAGCAATTGATAGCCAACAGTGCCTATTAAAACTCTTTTATTCAATTCCACAAGCGCAGGTTGTTACCTCTCTAGTTATAATGTGGTCACTTTCTTTGGCCATAATATGGGTGGTACAAGGCATACACGGATCGAAGCTTCGGATAGTCCTTAATATATCTATTCCTTTATAATCTTCAGGCTTGTCATATTTTTCGAGAATCGGAGTATTTAATACTGCTTCTTCATAAGGTCCTGGCGCTCCCCATGGAGTTCTTGGAGCGGCATTTAAGGTAGATGGAGTGACAATTTGATAATTATCTATAACTCCTCCTTTAATTATAAGATGATGCGTTAAAAAACCTCTTCCGGCGCCCCAAGCTCCAAATCCTATATGGGTTCCTTTTTTCGGAATCTCAAATGGAGTGCTCATTTTGGTTTCCCCGTTCATGATTAATTTTTGGGCTAACAGCCAATTGTCCATTGCCACCATTGCAGAATACGGGATACAATAAGCTCTTGCACGATTGCGCTCAAAAGTATTCCAATGGTCAGGGATTTTCCATTCCAATGTTCTCTCAGGCAACTGATGCTTAGGAACATGAATTTTCATACTATGCCCTGTATTTTCTAAAAATTTGCTTTCAGGAGCTTTTTTGGCCTTGGCAGTTAGATATATCCTAGAATATGCACCTGCTTCCATTGGCATTCTATCCCAAGTTGGACAAGTATCCCAACTATACCTATCCCTCCAACTTTGTTTTCCTGGCTTAGGTATGGTCTCTTTATTCCAAGGATGATTTGGACTTAATGGCATGCCTAAAGGATCAGTTTTAAATTGATGCCCATCCCATTTTTCATAGTAGGAATGCTCAACAAATTCTTCCAAACCTCCATTTACCTCACGCAAATTAGTGGTTACCACTTCTCCATTTATTAAAACTCCTGGAGTAGACCATCGGGCATTCCCCCATTCATTACAATTTTTAAAAGTGGCATCGTAAGCATCTGGTCTGTCCCATACCCCAGTATCTATCATATTTGCGGGTCTTATTCCACATTTTGCGTATTCTGGATTGCTATCTAAAAAGAAATCAAAAACATCGTCCCAAATCCCTGTTACTTTCTGACTGTAATCAAAGAATTTAATTAACCTACTATATACCTCATTCAGCGTACTCATGGTAACATTTACAGATAAACCACCTGGCACTACAGATTGAGGATGCGGATATTTACCTCCAATAAACACATAGGCTTCTCTGGCAACCCTGGTCATACTAAGGGCTTCTAGATAAAGTTTTCCTTTAAGCGGATTAAGATCCTTCATGATATCCAGCACATTTTCATATCCATGTACGGCTTTATTCTTGGCTGGTGTATTCGCAGCAAGATCTATTAGTTCTGGATTGGTCTCTCTAACTATTTCTTCAGAATAATCTGGTCCTGCAAGTAAGAAGAGATGTAATGGATGATCGTATAAATATTCTAATGCCAATAAAATATTTCGCATTACAATTCCCAATGGTGGTGGTTTAATCCCGATTGCCATTTCTATAGCTAATGCAGAACAGGTAGCATGTACCCCTCCACAAACCCCGCAAGCTCTACTACTTATATAGGCAGCATCCCTTGGATCCCTACCTTTTAGAATCACTTCATACCCTCTAAACAATGTGGCCATAGAATTCGTAGAAAGTACTTTTTTTTCTTTTAGGTCCACTACACTATGAAAAGCCAATGCACCTGCAACTCGAGTTACAGGATCGTAATCTACGCTACGTATAAAACCGTTTCGCTCCATTAATCCTTTAAGTTTATCTTGCTCTACTCCAAGATCTACTACTTTGTGCTCATAAGGATTTGACAAGCCTTCCTTAAGAAATGCTTTTCCATTTTCATCAAAATCTATTGGTAAATTTTTAAAGCACATAGTTTAGGATTTATTAGAATGTATTGATTACTATTTAAAGTTATACAAGTTTTAAAACTTTAGCAACGTTTATTAAATGATTATCTACTGAGGACAAACCTTCTTGCAACTTTATTAGAGCCGAATTTATAGTGCCCACCTTTCCAGCTAAGGGAGAACTATCATCTACGATTTTTTGAAGCCCACCAGCGAGTGTTTGCAATTGATTACCCGCTCTACGTAGAGCTACAATTATTAAAATTAAATAAATTACAAGTACTGTAACCAATAGGCCAACAATCACCAATGTTGCAATAAATAAGATGGAAGCGTTCATATGCTATATTTTAAATATTATTTATTGGTTCTGCCCGCAAGAGTAACTTCTATAGTTTCTGCATGGGTATTTATATTTCCTGCAACTTCCAGCATTCCGGATGCTACCTGAATAGTATCGTCTAAAGCTTTAATATTTTCAGTGTTATTTGCTATTCCGCTACCTGCAATTTTCATTTCGGTAAAATATCTTTCGATGTTTTTAGAAGCTTTCCATGTGCTATGCAATAGATAAATTAAATAAGGTAGAATTAAAACGGTTATTATTAATAAAATTAACCACAATATGTTTACAACAGATTCCATAATTCTATTTTTTATCTTGTGCTAAAACAGCATTAATAGTTCCAACTAAATGTTCGTCTACCACTTTTAACCCATTTGCCGTACTTGTTAAATTTTCATTAAATAAAATAACTTGAACAGGAAGATGGCCTGTCTCTGTTTCTATTGCCCTTAAGCCCAACCTTAATTTAGCGAGGTAACTCGTTGGTGTTCCTCCAATGCTCTGTAAAGAAGAGATTATAGAACGTAGAAATTTTACAAGTACAATTACTAACAATAAAACAATAAGGATGGTTGCTATCATTAATATAACTTTCATGATCTATTTATTTTGAATGATCTAAAATACAGTTGGGGCAACCTGGGCAGCCCTCGGTATGATGTTTTATACCTTCTACCCCACTTATTATTTCTACAGCGGTACTAAGAATATCTTTAACAACAGCATTTGTTGTAGTTAGAAATAATGGAATATGAACTGTGTTGCTAGCAGTCATTTTTCCCTCATCCCATATTTTTGAAGCAATCTTATTAATTTTTTTTGCAGTTTTATCGGTAAGATTTAATAAAAAACCCACCACAAAAATTACTACTATGGCAATTACCAATGAAATAATCCAAATAATCTCCCCTGCACTCATAGCATTTTATTTAGTTTCGACTTCTTCTAAAGAGCCAGCTACCAAGCTTGCATGATCCCTAATGTTTTTAGCTTCATTTAGAATAGAAACAGCCACTTTATTAGTATCCTGTAGTTCCCAAATACTTTTAGTGTTCTCTTTGATTTGAACAACTAAACCCAAAGCGGCATTGGCAAGCTTTAGAATCCTTTTTGAAGCTACCCAGATCATGATCAAAAGAATAGCAGCTATTATTATAATTAGTACAGCTATTGCTAGACCTATATACCATTGTTTATATAATACGTCTTCCATTATTTCTTATTATTAGATCCAGGTTTATGACTACCTCTATATTGAAGTTTTTGATAGGCATAGTGAGTGATTTTATCTAATAGACTTGGTTGCTCAATATGCCCCCACCCCGAAGGAATATGACCCTCTTCTATCCATTTATGTGTTTTATTGTGATATGCTAGTGTCATTTCCCTAAGGTTGCGTACTAGGCTACCAGTGGTCTTCGAAATAGTTGAAGAAACTTGAGTTCCTGGTGGCATTTTATAAAAAGGAGCAAAGCTATCTGGAAAACCAGGCATTGTGCAACCTATACAAGGTGCTCCAACATTCATACATCCACCACAATGATTAATTGCGCCACGCTTATTGATATTACATTGTACTACGGGACCCCAACACCCAATTTCCACTAAACATTCTTTATCGCCATATTCTTTTGCAAACGTCCCTTCTTCATAAAATCCGGCAAGGCTACAACCTCTATGAACTGTTTCAGAAAATAACCACTTTGGTCTTCCTAACTCATCAAATTCTGGTAGAGGAACCAATCCGTGTAGAAATAATAATACAGAAGCAATAGTTTCAGTAATATTATCTCCTTGAGGTGCACATCCTGGGATATTTATAACGGGTAACCCTAAAGAACTTCTGTAATCTTCACCAAGAAGATCCATTACGCTCGCAGCATTTGTGGGATTATTGGCAGCAGCCGGAACTCCACCCCATGTTGCACAAGTACCCACTGCAATAACTGCAGCTGCATGTTGAGACATTCTTGTAATCCAGCTAACAGATGGTATAGGTTGTGGATCCCCAAATTCATCTTTATCTGCTCCTAATCCAGACCAATAACCTCCAGTTTTGGCGGCTAAACTTTCATCCATAATAGAACCTTCACATAGTACCACAAAGGGATGACCTAATTCACCTTTAGCTGCAAGTCTAAATGGTTTAATAAATTCTTCCCCGGCATTAACTGCCAGCACAGGGTGATGTAGTACCACTTTTGCTATTCCGGGAAGTGTACCGTTAATTAGTTCTTCAACAGATGGGCTTGAAGCTCCAACGGCTGCAATAGAACACCCATCGCAACTACCTCCTGCAATCCAAAAGGCGTGTACTTCTTCAATGGCATTGGGCAATACACTAATTGGTTCTGGAGAAGAGATCATAATATAGTTTTGAATTAAAAAATTCTTGAACACTATTAAATTAACTGAAAATCAGTTAAATAGGTGTTATTTATACAAATATTTATTAGAAAATATTTTCTAATAAATAATGATAATACAAAGAAATACCATAGTAAAATATCCGTTTCAGTCCGTTTTTCTTTTAATTTTTACTCAGTTTTTTTTCCAAAAGCATCGTTAAATTTGTAATTAATGGTTTAGAATGTTTTTTTACCTAATTGCCCATTTTTACTAGAAATATTCATATACTTTTCTTTGATATTGGCTCTGTCGTTTTCTAAAGTTGATTAGGTAAAGCATTTAAGTAAGTATTTAAAGGATTGTAAACAGTTTTATAATTTTCACAAATCTCTGAAAGAAATTTTTGATATATTATATACCTTTGTTTACATAATTTACCAACCCATCCACTCCACTTCCAAAAACCTATTTCCACCACATTATTTTAGTAATTTTGCGAATATGAATAAAATTGATATTCGCACGGTAAATGTTGTGCAATATGTGCAACCTTTAAGAGAAGGCGGCTCTCTACCTGCAATAGTAAAGGCCGATGACGATTTTCTCTATGTAATTAAGTTTAGAGGTGCCGGACAAGGTAAAAAAGCACTCATAGCCGAGTTTATAGGTGGAGAATTGGCACGAGCTCTTGGATTAAATGTTCCGGAATTGGTGTTTATGAATCTTGATGATTCTTTTAGCAAAACCGAACCCGACGAAGAGATCCAGGATCTACTAAAATTTAGTGTTGGATTAAATCTTGGTTTACATTTCCTGTCAGGCTCTATTACATTTGATCCTTTAGTTAGTGAAGTAGATGCATTAACCGCTTCAAAGGTGGTTTTATTAGATAGCATAATTAGCAACATAGATAGGACCGCTAAGAATACAAATTTACTACACTGGAATAAAGAACTTTGGGTGATTGATAATGGTGCAAGTTTTTATTTCCACCATGATTGGAAAACTTGGGAAAATCATCTTACCAGAACTTTCCCTCTTATAAAAGACCATGTGCTCTTACAAAAGGCAACTCGATTGGAAGATGCTTCAAAAGAAATACAGAATCGATTTGATAAGGATCTAATTAATGAAATAATTACTAATATTCCAGATGAATGGCTTGTTAGCGAATCTGATAGCATAAATGGTGAGGAGATAAGAGCAGCTTATATTGAGTTTTTAAAATCACGCCTTTCTAAGATAGATGTACTCATAAAAGAAATAGCAGATGCAAGATAAATACACTTTTGAATATGCTATAATTAGAATTGTTCCTAAAGTGGAACGAGAAGAGTTCTTTAATGTAGGCGTTATCTTATTCTGCAAACGAAAAAAGTTCTTAGGAATCAAATATCATATAGATCCGGAAAAACTAAAGGTGTTTTGTTCAGATGTAGATCTATCGGTCTTTGAAGATTATTTAAAGGCGTGGGAATTGATTTGTCAAGGCTCAGCAGAGGGTGGAAAGATCGGCGCTATGGAAGTATCAGATCGGTTCCGCTGGTTATCGGCTTGCAGAAGCACGATAATTCAGAGTTCTAAAACACATCCAGGTTTAACCGATGATCCACAAAGCACATTAGAAGAAATTTTCCAAAAACAGGTGCTTTAAATTAGCTACCCAAGAAATCTTAAACTAAGGTTAAATGCGAAGAAATCACTTAAATCGTTTTTAAAAGAACGCTATTTAACGTATACTTCATCGCTAATAAAAATGAAGATATGAAAGAAGATAAAATACTGAATTATATAAAAAACGTATTGCAAAATATGCCAACAGATTGGATAGGACTCACTACCCACCGCTTGGATATTTACGATGAAAAATTGGCAAAAACCCAATTTTTACGGCAGTTTGAAACCTTATATGAGAACAATAATTCCGAGACTGCTTCTCTATCCATATTGCCAACCGCTTACGATTATATTCGTTTAGGGCATCCCCTATCCTGCATTTTAGAATGGGGCATTGCAAAACTGAATGATCTTGATGCAGATAATGTGATCAGTTTTTCATCTTCGACCATTCCTGTTTTAGCTATTCTAAGGAAAAATTTATTAGAAAATAAAAGCACTCAAATTCTTTATAAAGACGATTTACCAGAGATCTTTAATGCCGAAATTCTGAAAAAAGTTTACGGATATAAATTCGAAGTTAAAAAGGTAGAAAATTTAAATACTGTCGAAAAATTTGATGGAAGCACGGTTTTTATTTCAGATGAAATTGCAGTTCGCAAAATGGAACTTCCTACCAATATCGATTTTTATGTTAGTCTGCATGAACAACTAGGAAGTGTGCTAGTGGTGAACGGAGAAAAAAATGAAAGCTATGTCTCCGACATTCAACACGTAAGAAGAAGAGAAACCGTAGCCATGACACCGGCAAACTCTCTTGTTGCATTAAAATCTCTTGCAGATGGTTCTCCATTAGAAGATCATCAAGATCATTCTGCCAACAACCAAAGAAGCAAAAACAAAACCGCTGTATTAAATTCAATTAAAGAAATCACAGGAACCCATTTAACACCTTTGGTTGCCTCTAGCGGACTATCTATTCAATATGCTATTATGATGGGGCTCATTCACGATGCTTTAGAAAATCATAAAGGAAAAGCTATCAAATTTATTGTTCCTCCAAATTGTTATGGCGGCACAAATGACCAAGCAAGAAGAGTTGCTGCTTGTTCTAATAATGTTGAAGTAGTGGACTTACCCGTGGATGGTGATAATGATATGGTGCAAAGTATAGATCGGGTTTTAGAAGAAATTGCAAAGGAAGATGCTATCCCATACATAATTGCTGAAATTCCTACAAACCCTAGAGTTGAAGTTCCTGATCTTGAAAAGTTAAAGGCTGTTTTAACAAAAGAACGTAAAACTGCAAAGGGCGAAAATGCTATCGATCCTGTTTTTATATTAGATCAAACCTTCTGTCCTAACATACACTTTTTAGGTGAAAATAAAATACTTTCTAAAGTTAGAAGCATTTCTTATGCTAGTGGTTCTAAATTCCCAAGCGGTGGAAGATGTACTGCAGGTTACTGCGTAGGAAATAATAAAACTGAGGCATTAATGCAAAAAATTGAAATGCATCTAAGTCTTTGCGATAATGAAGCTACAAGTCAACAATATGAGATACTAGCAGAACAGTTACCTTCAATGAATCAAAGAATTATTGATGCTTATAAGAATACAAGAAAATTTGTAAACTTTATAAAAGAAACTTTACCTGAAGCAAAAATTAATTTTGTATCCGAAAAATTGGCAAAAGAAGGATTTACTCCATCTGTATTTTCCTTAGATCTTCCAACTAAAGGAAATACCGATGAAGAAAAAGAAGTTCACAAAAGAGAATTGAATCTTAAATTGATCAATTTAATGATCACAGAAATTCCAAATGAAAGTAAATTTTGTGTGAGCTACGGGCAGTTAAAAGGTTGCTATTGGACAATACCAGCAACATCCACTCAAGGGACGACTAAAGAAGGTGACAAAGATTATATTGTACGTGCATCACTTTCTCCTAATTTGGATCTAGATCTTCATAAAAAAGTCTTCTTAAAATTTGTTGAAAAAATATGAAGTTATTAAAACACGAATAGAATAAGTAAATTAAAAAAAGTAACCAACTACTTATAAATAAATTTAGCCGATTACTTTGAGATAATAAAAGAATCGAATAATTTTCAGTTAAAACCTTCATTCCCCGTTCAAAATGAACGGGTTTTTTTATTTAGAATTTTAGGCAGAACTAACCCGTTACTTTTGTTTTTAATTGTATCCAAATGGATTTAAAGGTTGGAAATGGAGAAAGGTTTTTATTAAGCGGAAGCCTGGGCAGTGACACAACTATGATTGCGAGCATAGAAAAAATTAGCGAGATGGCTTTAATTCAGATAGGAATTTTAAATTCTAAAAAAGAGTGATCCAATTAAAATAGTAGGAATATAATTAGTTGGAACACAAACGCAATTTTGTCTTTCCCTTTCAAACTTTTGAGATATCCTAAGTCTCTATTTCTTGGACATCGATTTCCATATCTTTTTACCCAGATTCACAATGGCCAGAACAATAAGTCCCACTACCAATCCCAATAAAAACTCCACGATTATTGAAGGAATGTTTTCAAAAAGACCATGAAAAAAATAAATGTTATGTGAGAAAATCCCTCCGGAAACCAGCAACAAAGCTATTGTTCCAATAATCGATAAACTTTTAATCACTTTAGGTAAGGCGTTCACCAGGAATTTTCCAATTATATCTGAAAAGCTATCCTCTCTTTCATTGAAATTGATCAGTTTTGTTCCAAATTCATCCATTCGAACAATAAGTGCAACAATACCATAAACTCCCACAGTAGCGATCAAAGCAATGATAGTAACTACTATTATTTGCGTTGAAAGAATTTCTTTGGCAACTGAACCCAAAGCAATGATAACGATCTCTACTGAAAGAATAAAATCTGTTATAACTGCAGATTTGATCTTTTCCTTTTCTCGCGCTAAAATTTCTTCTTCTGTAAGCTCTTCCAAAACAGGCATCTCTGAGGCGTGAGCATGTGGAAAGAAATATTCGTAA
This sequence comes from Gillisia sp. UBA3175, assembly GCA_002364325.1. Taxonomy (GTDB): domain Bacteria; phylum Bacteroidota; class Bacteroidia; order Flavobacteriales; family Flavobacteriaceae; genus Gillisia. The sequence goes on along the minus strand of DEXV01000003.1, from coordinate 198,870 downwards.
ATTTTCTCTACACCTTCATAAGCCAAATACAAACCCCCAATAACCAAAATTATATTTATAGCTGCGGGGACAAAGGCACTCAACAGAAAGGCAACGGGTAGAATTATAAGCTTGTTTAGTAAAGACCCTTTGGTAATAGCCCAAAGTACAGGGAGCTCTCGCGATGAAATAAAGCCCGAGGCCTTTTCGGCATTTACCGCTAAATCATCTCCTAATATTCCAGCCGTTTTCTTACCGGCGACTTTTGTCATAACTGAGACGTCATCCATTAGGGCTGCGATATCGTCTAATAGTGCAAAAAATCCAGATGCCATATAATTCTTTATTAAAGCGCCAAGTTAAGCTACATTTTTCTAAATGACACAAAGAGAAAATAATTTAGTAAAACTTTAAATAATATTTTCTCAGCCAACTACTTAGAAAGTTAAGAAAAACAGAAATCGATTAAAAAATTAGGAAGTTCAGGGTTTAATCAGCTTAATTATCCTATTTAAAGCTCATGATTAGTTAGAATATTAGTTTATAAATTCAATATTACAATTTTTAAAACCTTCTCCATAATGAGCTTTGTTGGATTTAAACTTCTGAATTTCTACAAATTTAAGGACCTTTATAATTATCTCATTTTGCATATATCAACATCAATCCTAGGCGATATTATTATTATTCAGTTATAGCATGCACAAGCCATGACAACTTTATTACAACAAACTTCAAAAAGGAACTAATTGCTAGAATAAAATTTACTTTAACAGAAAAATGTTAAAGATTGTTAGCAAGATTTAAAATAATAGCTATAAAAACTATATTCATAATAGCAAGAAAAAGTTTCTTTAAAATAGAAAATTAACTTAAAAGTATTCAAGATGAAAACACCTAATTATGACGATAAAGTAGGGAAACACCCAATCCCTCATGCTAAAGGAATAGCAAAAGACGAGAAGAAAAATGAGGATGAAAAGAAAAAATCGGAAACTAAGAAAGATAAGAAGTAATTAAAAATTGGTTGCGTATAGAAGAAAAGCAGGTTCTTTTTAACCTGAAAAATCTAAGTACCAATAACTAATTTAAAACTTAAGAGAATTCATTATCTATTATTCTAACATATAAAGAATTATAGTGTAGTATCTCTCCTTCCGCATTTAAAAAGAAAACTTTAATTTAATTCAATATATTATGAGTAAAGAAAGTCCAAACCCAGAGAAAACAAGTAAGAAAGAACAATCGATCAATCATGAAGCAACGCAAGGAAAAAAAATAAACCATCAGGTGAAGGATAAGAGGGATCATACAGAACCTAGGGATAATCTATCTTCAAAATCTGAATAAAGGAACACAATGCTATTTAGAATACTTAGTTGAAGTAGGATTTTTCTAAATATTCTTGTGATTAAATAATTCCGCTGCCATCAGATATTTAGAATAACTGAAAATCGTATCATGGCATATCTGAAGACGTTTAAACCTTATTTTGATTAATTATTATAACTGATCTTTAACATTTAAGTTTAGCTTAACTAACACTTATAAGCAGTGGCTTTGGTAGAAGGTAAACTTGGAATAGCGTTATTTTTATTTTTTGCCTTCCTTCGAGGATTCTTTTCAATATAAATTTCCGAATTGGATTAAAATTATAAATTCCCATCAAGTGATCTTGATGGGAATTTTTTGTTCAATCACCTTTGTTTGCTAAATTTCTTTATTTATAGCTATTTCAATAATAAACGATCTATTATTCCATAATATGTAGTTCGGTAAAATCTTTATCTATGATCAACGTATTGTCTCCATTTACTTTTACCGCTTCAAAAGCTATTTCTTCATTATCAATCTGAATCTTCGAAATTTTGAACGGCAAACCAATCAATTTTAATTTGAAGGTTTTATAACCCGTAATAAAAGTTCCGGATTTGTGTTGTTGAATGATCAACTCATTTGTTTTCCCGGTAAGCTTAAAAGTCCTTAAACTGTACCTCCCTTTGGTATAATCATACCCATCATGCGCATCATCAAATAAGAAAGAATTCTCCTTCCCCTTTTTAAAGTATACATCTAGTTGGATCTCTTCTATAACCTTTTCACCCACGTATTGTTGGATCGGATATTTAGGAATTATTGCACCTTCCTTCACAAGAACAGGCATACTATCTAGATCTGCATCTACCCAGATCTCTTTACCCCCTATACTAAATTCATCATTCCAATAGTTATACCAACTGCCTTTTGGAAGGTATAACCTTCGGCCTTTGGAATTAGCTTCCATTATTGGACAAACTAAAATTTTGTCTCCAAATATAAATTCATCTGTTCTGTAATGAGTTTGAATATCTTCCTGATCATATAACACCAAAGATTTTAATATGGGGGTTCCTTCATTTAAATAATGCCAGAAAGAAGTGTATAAATATGGAAGAAGCTGATACCTAAGCTCAATAAATTTTTTAACTATTCCTGTGATCTCATCACCAAACATCCAAGGCTCTTGTTCTCCATGATCCCCAGAAGAATGGGTTCTGCAAAAAGGATGAAAAACTCCTAACTGGATCCATCGTGCATATAATTCTCCGTTAGGCTGCTCTGCAAACCCTCCAATATCACTCCCAATAAATGAGAATCCTGAAAGTGCCATTCGCTGTGCCTGCACATTGGCGATCCATAAATGTTCCCAAGTGGCTATGTTATCTCCAGTCCAGGAAGAGGTGTAGCGCTGTGTGCCTGAATATGCTGCGCGCGTAATTACGAAAGGCCTCTTAGGGTATCCAAACTTTTTTAAGCCTTGATAGGTGGCCCTAGCCATTTGCATTCCGTATATATTATGAGCCTTCCTATGGCTACAAGGATTTCCATCGTAATCATGTCTTACATCATCTGGAAATGTTTTGTTGGGAACCTCCATTACTGCAGGTTCATTCATATCATTCCAAACACCTTTCACCCCAATATCTTCAATAAGTTCTTTAAATAATCCAGACCACCAATCTCTCACTTTTGGGTTGGTAAAATCTGGGAAATAACATTCTCCAGGCCATACCTTTCCTTTCATATATGGGCCATCTGCACGTCTACAGAAATAATCGTTTTCTAACCCCTCCTTAAAAACTTCGTAATCTTTATCTATTTTAATTCCCGGATCTATGATCACGATGGTTTTAAATCCATCTTTTAATAAATCCTGAACCATTCCTTTTGGATCTGGGAAGTATTCCTTATTCCAAGTGAAACATCTAAAACCTTCCATATAATCTATATCCAGATAGATTGCATCACAAGGTATTTGAAGTTCTCTAAATTTAGCTGTAACCTCCTTCACCTTAGATTCCGGATAATAACTCCATTTACACTGGTGGTAGCCTAAAGTCCAAAGTGCGGGTAATTGGTGGGGTTTACCAGTTAGATCTGTATAATTTGCTACCACATCTGTCATTTGTGGACCATAGATAAAGTAGTAATTCATCTCCCCACCTTGGGCCCAAAAGCTGGTTACGTTCTTACGCTCATGCGCAAAATCGAAAAACGTTCTAAAGGTATTATCGAAAAATATCCCGTAAGATTTTCCGTGATGTAAGCCAGTGTAGAATGGGATGGCCTTATAAATTGGATCTGTTTCTTTACCATAGGCATAAGAATCTGTTACCCAATTTTCAAAGCGCTTACCTTTCAAATTTAAATGACTAGGCTTATCCCCCAAGCCATAATAGCTTTCGCCGTCCTGAGAGGTCTTGCTCATCTTAACTATATTGCCTCCAAATTCATAACTCTCTTCCCAATGAAATCCCAACTCGTCATGACTAATCAAAGTCTTATCCTTGGCATCGTAGATATTTACTTTAAGATCTAATTTATTTATATGGCAGATCAACTTTTGAGTTGTAATTATATATTCTACAGCCGATTCCTCGATCTCTAAATAATTATAACCAGTACTTGCATATTTTGTTATAGCGTAAGAAAAATCCTTATCAAAATTGGAAGTAGTAGAATATCTAAATCTAATTACACTATCTCGAACGATAGTTATTTGCAGGGTTACATCATTTTCTGTTCTAAAATCCAGAACATCAATATTCTTTTTGTAGGAAACTATATTGTTAGGGAACTGATTTCCTTTTAATTCTAATTCGGTATTAGTGATCATAGTTAGGGTGCTAAAAAATAAGTTGTAAACGTACTAAAAAAAGCAAAATCAGGCCGTTGCTTTTCAATAATAATATTGGCATTTTATTACATTAAACGTAATTAAAACCGCTAATTTTCAATATTTTGCATTTCCTAGGCGATGAGCTGAAAAACCACAACTCCTAAAGGTGGAAGTTTAATTTTGGCGGAATATTCTCTCTGATTCCAAGGCTCATTAGCTATTGGAATTTTTTCAGAATTACTAATTCCGCTGCCTCCATAAGCTAAGAGATCAGTATTAAAGATCTCCTTGATTTGTCCTTCATTATTTAATCCAATTTTATAATCGTTTTTAACAGTTGGAGTAAAATTACAAACCACTAGTATATCATTTTGCGCATCATGGCCCTTTCTAAAAAAGGAAACAACCGAATTTTGATTGTCATCATAAGCTATCCACTCAAATCCTTCCGTACTAAAAGCTTTTTCATGGAGTGCAGGTGTTTGCTTATAAAATAGATTGAGGTCTTTTACAAAATTCAGCATTCCTATATGTGGTAGGTATTCCAACAAATTCCAATCTAAACTCTTTTCAAAATTCCATTCTTCATATTGCCCAAATTCGGCTCCCATAAATAAGAGTTTCGCTCCTGGGTGCATGAACATGAATGCATACAAGGTTCTCAAATTTGCAAATCGCTGCCACTCATCTCCGGGTTGTTTACTTAAAAGCGATTTTTTACCATGAACTACCTCATCATGAGATAGCGGTAACATAAAATTTTCTGTAAAGGCGTAGGCCAAGCTAAATGTTAATTCATTCTGATGAAATTTTCTATGAATAGGATCTTTACTGAAATAATCCAGGGTGTCATGCATCCATCCCATCATCCATTTCATTCCAAAACCTAAACCTCCTTGATCTACAGGTTTAGTTACTCCCGAAAAGGCAGTAGATTCTTCAGCTATAGTTTGTACTCCCTCAAAATTTTCGTAGACCGCAGTGTTGAATTCTTTTAAAAATGAAACCGCAGCCAAGTATTCATTACCTCCAAAAACATTCGGTTCCCACTCCCCTTCCTCTCTGGAATAATCCAAGTAGATCATAGAAGCCACTGCATCCACTCGAAGTCCATCTATATGATAATTTTCCAGCCAAAAGAGAGCATTGCTAATTAAGAACGAGCGCACTTCATTCCGTTCATAATTAAAGATTAAACTTTTCCAGTCTGGATGGTATCCTTTTTTAATATCTGGATGTTCATAAAGATGAGTCCCATCGTACATTCCCAAACCGTGTTCATCTGAAGGAAAATGTGCAGGTACCCAATCCAGGATCACTCCTATATCGTTTTGATGAAAAGTATCTATTAAAAACATGAAATCCTGAGGAGATCCAAAACGCGAAGTGGGTGCAAAATATCCTATAAGTTGATAGCCCCAAGAAGGATCATATGGATATTCCATTATAGGCATTAGCTCCACATGCGTAAAGTTCATATCCTTAACATAATTAACTAAATCTACTGCTAGTTCTCTATAGGTTAAAAAATTGCCTTCCAAGTTTTTTTTCCAAGATCCTAGTTGTACTTCGTAAACAGAATAAGGTTTATCAAGATCATTTTTGTCTTTCCTATAACCCATCCAGTTTTTATCCTTCCAAGTATAATCTTTAATATCCCATATTATGGAAGCGGTATTTGGAGATCTTTCAAAATAGTGTGCATAGGGATCAATTTTCTCTGTTACCACATTTTTGTGGGTAGAGGTGATCTTAAATTTATAACGCATTCCGTTTTTTGCTAAGGGTATAAAGCCTTCCCAGATCCCGGAAGAATCCCAACGTACATTAAGCATATGCGCTTTACCATCCCAAAAGTTGAAATCGCCAACCACTGCAACCGCTTTTGCCGAAGGAGCCCAAACTGAAAAATAAACACCATCTTCTCCATCTAAGTTCATGGGATGTGCACCAAACTTTTCGTAAAGTTTAAAATGCTTCCCTGCCCTAAATAAAGAAATATCGAAATCTGTAAATAAAGTGTGAGCTTTTACCTGAGACATATTTTTAAGCTGCTATTAATTGGAGTTAGAAAAATATTGATGAAAATATGGAATTTAGATCTCATAGCCATCCGGAATAATAGCCCCTTTTTTCACGACTACAATACCTTCTTTTATAAAATACATATCTGTTTCTTTTTCCTCCAACTGTGCATTACCATTAATCTTAACATTATTACCAATACAACAATTCTTATCTAAAATGGCATTGTTAATACTGCAATTCTCACCAATTCCCATAGGGATCTTTGTATCTCTTTGTTCCAATTGCTCCAAAGTTTGATACCTATCGCAACCCATCATATATGTATTACTTACTTCTGTACCACTTCCTATCCTAGAACGAATACCAATTACAGAACGTTCAATTTTTGCTGCGTTTATTAAACACCCATCTGCAATTACTGTTTTATTTAATATAGTACCAGAAATTTTGGTAGTTGGCAACATGCGCGCTCGAGTATATATCTTTTTTGAACTATCATAAAGATCAAATTTTGGAATATCATCTGTTAATCCAAGGTTAGCTTCAAAAAAAGATTCTATATTCCCAATATCTGTCCAATACCCTTCAAACTGATAGCTAAGTGTTTTGTGTTTATGAATGCTTTGCGGAATGATCTCTTTCCCAAAATCTACCGTTTTAACATCATTCATAAGCTCTACCAAAAGATCTTTATTAAAGATATAAATTCCCATAGATGCTAGATGATTTTTACCCTCGGCTTTCATCTCTTCACTTACAGGTGAAATCCAGTCCTTCAGAAGATCTGAATCTGGCTTTTCGATAAATGAAGTTATTACGTTACTTTCATCTGTTTTAAGAATACCAAAGGAAGTTGCCTCCTTTTCAGTTACCGGCAGTGTAGCGATAGATATTTTGGCATTACTTTTTATATGCTCTTCCAACATATTATTGAAATCCATTTGATATAGCTGGTCTCCAGATAAAATTAATGCATATTCAAAATCATGATTTAGAAAATGATGCATACTCTGTCTTACAGCATCTGCAGTCCCTTGAAACCACGTATTGTTTTGAAGCGTTTGCTCTGCCGCCAATATGTCTACAAAAGCAGAACTAAAAAAACTAAAATGATAGGTGTTCTTTATATGCGTGTTTAAAGATGCCGAATTAAACTGCGTAAGCACGAACATCCTTTTTATATCTGAGTTGATGCAATTGGAAATTGGTATATCTACCAACCTATATTTTCCGGCTATTGGAACTGCTGGCTTAGATCTTGTTGCTGTTAATGGATACAGTCTGGAACCTTGGCCACCGCCCATAATAATTGCTAATACCTTGTCATTAATCATGAGTACTGATTTAAAGATTTGTATAAATTAATATATTGCTGCGCCGATTCATCCCAGGAATGATCTATTTGCATGATCGTTTTTCTGGTTTCTTTTATTTTAGAAGAATCGCTATAGAATTGTGTTGCTCTTTTTATCGAATTAAAAATTCCTTTAACTGTGTTTTCTGTGTGTAGAAATCCAAATCCACCTTCAGAAATATCCACCACGGTATCTTTTAAACCGCCGATTTTATTTACAATTGGAATGGTACCGTATCTTAAAGAATACATTTGGTTAAGCCCACACGGTTCTACTCGAGAAGGCATTAGCAAATAATCTGCCCCTGCATACATTTTATGAGATAGCGCTTCGTCATAACCTATAAATGCGTTATACATTTTTGGATATTTGCTGGTTAGCTTCTTCATTTGCTGCTCTACCATTTTATTTCCAGAGCCTAATAAAAGTATAGATATATCCAAATTCTTTAAAGCCTTGTCGAAAACCTCATAGAAAAGGTCGGCACCTTTTTCTTCTACCAATCTACCAATAAAAACAAATAAAGGTTTTTCTGAATTCAAACCAAATTCTTCACATAACCAAATCTTGGAAACATGTTTTCCGGAATCGCAATCTTCAAATCCATATTTAGCTTCTATCATATCATCCAATTCTGGATCCCACACTTTGGTATCTATTCCATTTAAAATCCCAACACATTTCTGAGTTTCTGAATTTATTAAACTTTCCAATCCATTTGCTTTAACTTTTAATTCTTCCATATAACTTGGAGAAACTGTTGTCACCCGCCAAGAACATTTAATTGCTGTAGCCAGCGGGTTAATATTATTATCCCAATCCAACAATCCTATATGAGACAATGGAAAAGATGGAATAAGCTCTATATTATCATGAGAGAACCAACCTTGATATTGTGCATTATGAATGGTGAACACAGAAGGCGTATCCTTTAATTTTTTATACTTATTTGCATGTGACATTAAAAAAGAGATTAACCCGGTATGATGGTCGTGGCAATGAATTATATCTGGCAATTGCTTATTCTGAAGGATCCAATCTAATGCAGCAATTTGAAAAGATATAAATCTTTTGGTGTCATTTTCGGAATACACATAATCTGTGAACAACAATTCAGGAATATCAACCAAATACAATTCAAATCCTAAGTTTTCATTTTCTAAAATTAAGATCTTAAATTTAAAAGACTCGGTTCCTAAATTTAAAGTTCCCTTATAAATGCTTTTAAATCTATGCTCTTGAGTATACCTATTATTATAGAAAGGCATGATCACCTGGCTTGTTATTTCTCCCCTATTTTGGTATTTAGGCAATGCCCCTACCACATCTGCCAATCCCCCCACTTTTGCAATAGGATAACATTCTGCACTAATATGTATGATTTTCATTAAAATATATCTAATCTATTAAACTTACAAAAAAATATTCCTGATTTTAAGAAATCTTCAATAGTTAACATTTAAAAATTGATAAATCGCAAGAATTCTGTCTTTAAAAATATACAAACTCGTGGAAAAAAATTAAAATAACTAGATCTTCCTTGTATAACAGTTTGCATAAATTATTAAAATAACTTGTAGGGTGTTAAGCCATAGCAAAAGATATTACTTACGTTAAAAAACTGGAAGAAGAGCGAAACTTACTACTTATAGATCTTGAAAAATTAAATGCCGATCTTGAAAAATTCACTTATACCACTTCTCACGATCTAAGATCGCCAGTAAATAATCTTCTATCTCTTTTTAGCTTATTGGATCTCTCCAAGATTGAGGACGAACAAACACTTGAATATATAAGCTTGCATATTTCATCTACAATTCAAATGAAGAATACATTGAATAAATATGTAGATGCCATTAGTCAAGAGAAAAAAATAAATATACAGATTGAAATTTTAAATTTAGAAGACACCTTTTTTATGGTGCGAAATTCCATAAATAACTTGATGCAAAAATCGAATACTAATTTTGAGGTAGATTTCTCTGAAGCTCCACAGCTAAGTTTCAGTTCAAAGAATACCTAGGGGATGATGGTTTTTAGCGCTATTTCAAAAAACAGAAGACCAAGAATGGTTTTTAAAATTTATAATAATACTAACAACGTAGTGGACTTAAAATGGATGTAAAGAACCAACACCTGTTAACCATATTTAACATGATTAAGGCCCAATCCAATTTTTCTGAAGAAGAAAAATCAGGAATACTTAAAACTTTGAATGAGGCAGATAGCGCTCTAAAATATTTCGAAAATACATCCAAGCTAGCAGAAAGTAACAAAAGTAAAAGCGAGGCTTTAACTAGATCTCTGGAAGATCTTAAAGCAGCTAAAGCACAACTACTACATGCCGAAAAAATGTCAAGTCTTGGCGTACTTACTGCAGGCATCATGCATGAAATTCAGAATCCGCTCAATTTTGTAAATAATTTTTCTAAAGTGAGTAAGGAGTTTTTTGGAAGAAATGAAGGAAGAATTAGACAAAGGAAATTTCGATCATGCAAAAGCAATTGCTAATGATCTTACCAAGAATTTAGAATAAATTCATCATCACGTTAAACGAGCAGATAGCATTGTAAAAGGCATGCTGCAGTATCGCCGAAAGAATACTCACGAAAGAGAGCTAACAGATATTAATGTATTAATAGATGAATACTTGCATCTAGCCTATCACGGATTACGGGCAAGGGATAGATCTTTCAATGCTATTTTAGAAACCGACTATGATTATACAATTGGCAAAATTTAAATTGTACCTCAGGATATTGGAAGAGTAGTTTTAAATCTTATTACCAATGCCATTTCGCTCTTATGAAAAAGCTGAAATTGTCCAAGATACTTACTCCAACCAAGCTTTGGACGATCTGGTAATCCCCATAACTATTTTGCCCACACCTCCTCCCCCAGTGATGCCAGTGGCACCAGACGAAATAAAATTAATTCCCGATAATGAAGAACGTATAGAAGACGTCATTGAATCTTCGGAAGTGGACAAAGAACCAATTGCGGACATAGATGATATTAAGGAAATTACTAAAGAAATTATGGTGGAAACGGTTCTTTTCATATTAATTGAAGATGTGCCCATATTTCCAGGCTGTGAAAATTTAAGCAACAACATAGATCGAAAAGATTGTATGAGTGAAAAGATCACTAAGTTCATCAATAAAGAATTCAATTCAGCGCTTGGAAGCCAGCTTGGGTTAACGGGTTTCAATAGAATTAATGTGATGTTCAAAATAGATACCAAGGGAGATATTGTAGATATAAAAACAAGAGCTCCTCACCCAAAATTAGAACAGTAAGCTCAGCGAGTAATTCAGGCATTACCTAAAATGAAGCCAAGAAAGCAAAGAGGCAATCCCGTTATTGTTCAATATTCGATCCCAATATTATTTAAAGTTCAGGATTAAAAATCCCAACAAAGTTTAACTTAAAAATTCCGATTCTAGCAATACGGCGGTTTTTTTAGGTGTCCCTAAGTTCTAAATGAAACAATAATAATGAGTGTCTCCATTTTTTAAAGCATAAAAAAGCCTACTGTATTTTCAGTAGGCTTTTTTAATCTAGTAGATTTAAACTTCTATTTTTTTTCCACCAATGGTTCATTCAGTCTTTTACTCATCTCCATAGAAATAGATGAACGATCAAAAGTGATTTTCCCAGCACCGGTTTCAATAATTACTGTGTTATTCTTGTCACTAAAGTCGACTATTTTTCCATGCATACCACTTTTAGTGATCACTCTATCACCTCTTTTAAGTTCAGATGCAAAGATTTTTTCTTGTTTAGCCCGTTTCATTTGTGGGCGTATCATAAAAAAATACACCACCACGAACATTAAAATTATTGGTGCAAACTGGGTTAATTGTTCCATAAATTATTTTAAAAGCGTTTATTATCCAGCAGTAGTATTTTCACCACCTTCAACAAAAGCTTTGATTCTTATTTGTTCAGTTCCGTTTTCTGTGTTTGCAGTTACGGTTACAGTTTTGGTTACTTGACCTTGTCCAGATCCATTAAACTTCACTAACATCTCACCAGATTCTCCTGGAGCAATAGTTTCATTTTTTGGATACGTAGGCACTGTACATCCACAAGTACTTGTAGCATTGGTAATTACCAATGGAGCATCACCAGTATTTGTAAATTTAAAAACATGCTCTTGGGGAGTTCCATTTGCGATGTTTCCAAAATCAAATTCTTCTTCTTCAAAAGTAAGTTCTGCAAAAGCAGCTACTTGAGAGTCACGCTCTGCTGATGCTTCTACATTCTCTGCTTTCACTTTACTGGAAGCATCCTCTTTACAGGAAGTAAAGAATAATGCACCAACAGCTGCTATCATTAAAATTCCTTTTTTCATAATATATGATTTAAATTAAAAGTTAAAAATAATAAATTTTCCGGACTACATAAGACCTCTACCCATTTTATTTAATCGGTTTTGTTCTTGATATTCTTTGGATAATTTATCTAAAATTCCGTTTATAAAAATACTGCTTTTTGGAGTGCTATATTCCTTTGCTACCTCCAGGTATTCGTTGATGCTTACTTTAACAGGAATGGATGGAAAGTGTAGCAGCTCACAAATTGCCATTTTAAGCAAGATGGTATCAATCTCTGCTATACGCTCCTTATCCCAGTTTGGTGTTTTATCTACCATTTCCTTTGCCAGATCCTCATCATTGGCCATGGCTTTTCTAAATAATTTTGCTGCAAAATCCTGATCATCCGGACTTTTAAATAATTTAGGGATCTTTGCATCTTCCGTAGTTGTCTCCTTCAGTTTATTTAAATATTTCAGGATTGCAGTATTCACAAGAGGCAGATCGTCTAACCAAGTTAATTTGGTATCTTCCAAATAATCATAAAGTTTCTCGTTTGGAGCAATAAATTGCTTTAGTAAAAGAATCACAAAATCTTTATCCTCCTTAAAAGTAGACTCACGTGTGATCATATAATTCTCGAAAGCTTCGCTATTTCGAATTTCTTCCCAAAGAATAGCTACATATTCGCTATCTCTTTTCCAATGACTAATCCCTCTTTCCTCCCAAGCATCCTGAAGTTGATGATTGTTCTCTAAAATTTGAATTACTTTATTCTCTACGAATTTTTTGTTCGGATCTATCTCTTCCTGAGTCGGAAGATGTTTCTTTTGTGAGATTTCCAGATAATTTTCTGAATACGATTTTATTTCGGTTATTAATTTAAGCATCAATAAAAACAAATCATACATCTCCAGCATGCTCTTTTGAAGAAATTTTTCTTCTGAACTGAAGTTTTTGTTTTCACTTTGATGGAATGCGTATAATGATTGCATTACCTTAACTCGAATATGTCTTCTGGTTAACATAGCTGTAAAAGAACGTTATAAAATTAACAAGGCGAAAGAACCCTCTTTCGCCTTGCAAAAATAGTATTTATTTCAAACTACTTAGTTCAAATTCTCCATTTTTCTGTTATCAATTCGCTGTTGAGCGATTTTTAGAGCAGCAACATGGGTTGTGATAGATTGAGCCTCTGCAGTTTTAAGTATTTCTAGAGTAGTATTATAAATATTCTCGGTCTTGCGCATGATTTCTTGCTTCCCGTATCCTTCCAATTCTGCATAAACATTGATGATACCTCCTGCATTAATCAAAAAATCTGGAGCATAAACAATTCCTTTTTGTTGGAGAATTAATCCATGAGTATTTTCATCTGCTAACTGATTATTGGCAGCACCTGCTATAATTGTTGCTTTAATGCGGTTAACTGTAGCGTCATTAATAGTTGCTCCCAGAGCACATGGCGCATAGATATCTACATCGGCATCATACACATCTCCTGTATAAATTTTCACGCTATACTGCTCACTTACTTCTTGAAGTTTTGCAATGTTTATATCACTTATGTAAACATCTGCTCCTTCATTAGTTAAATGCTCTACTAAAGCTTCACCAACATGTCCAATTCCTTGAACCAGTACTTTTCTACCTTCAAGATCGTCACTTCCATATTTATATTTTGCAGCAGCTTTCATTCCCATAAAAACACCGTAAGCGGTAATAGGAGAGGGATTTCCAGCTCCACCTTTAGATTCAGATATTCCGGTTACATAAGGAGTTACCTCTCTAACTGTATCCATATCCTCGGTATCCATTCCAACATCTTCTGCGGTGATATATTTTCCGCTTAAAGAGTGAACAAATTCTCCGAATTTTCTCATTAATGCTGGCGTTTTTTGGGTCTTAGCATCTCCAATGATCACTGCTTTACCACCACCTAAATTTAATCCGGTAATGGCGCTTTTAAAGGTCATCCCTCTCGATAGTCTTAACACATCATTTAATGCATCCCATTCACTATTGTAATTCCACATTCTAGTTCCACCTAAAGCTGGCCCTAAAACACTATTATGAATTCCAATTATTGCCTTTAAACCTGTATCTTTGTCGTTGCAAAAAACCACTTGTTCGTGATTATCAAAAGAAAATTGTCCAAATACTGGAGCAGATTTTTTAAGGTCATTAGCAGTTAAAACGTCAACTTGCATAAGTTTTTAAATTTAAGTTCAGATTTTTCTGTTTTCTAAAAATCAATGTGCAAAATTAATTAATATTTTAATTTTCCCGATCAATTGTATTGTTAAAATGCGAATTCTTCAAGAATAGTGGGAAATAATGCTTTATGAAAGAATTACAACACCTCAATAAATATTTTTTAAAATATAAATGGCATATGTTACTTGGGCTAGTAATAACAATAGCTGCAAGAATCTTTACCTTATACCCTGTACAATTTATTGGTAATTCTACCACAGCAATAGAAAGTTACATAAAAGGAGAAATTACCGATCCCGCAAAATTAAGGGAGGAGTTGTTTTATAACATCCTGCTTATTATTGGAGCTAACTTAGTTGCAGCTGCGCTTACTTTTATCATGCGCCAAACCTTTATTGTGGCTTCCAGACATATGGAATATGATCTTAAGAATGAGATCTATCAACAATACCAACGACTTTCCCTTAATTTCTATAAAAAAAATAGAACTGGAGACCTTATGAACAGGATAAGTGAAGATGTATCTAAGGTTAGAATGTATCTAGGGCCGGCAGTTATGTATAGCATTACCACCCTTACACTTTTTGTGGTGGTTATTTGGTACATGGTAAATACGGCTCCAATGCTTACACTATACACTTTAGCGCCTTTGCCAATACTATCCTTTGCAATCTATAAATTAAGTGTTGCCATACACAACAGGAGCACGGTGGTACAACAATACTTATCTAGATTAAACACGTTTACTCAAGAAAGTTTTAGTGGGATCTCTGTAATAAAATCATACAATCTTGAGCCACAAACCAATCAGAATTTTGAAGAGCTTTCCAACGGTAGTAAAGAAAAGAATCTAGATCTGGTAAAAGTACAAGCCTTCTTTTTCCCTTTAATGGTTTTGTTAATTGGGGTGAGTAACACCTTGGTGATTTATATAGGGGGGAAACAGGTTATTAGTGGCGAAATTGCAGATATCGGGATCATTGTAGAATTCTTGTTATATGTGAACATGCTTACATGGCCAGTTGCAATTGTTGGATGGGTTACTTCAATTGTTCAACAAGCTGAAGCTTCTCAAAAGAGGATCAACGAATTCTTAAAACAAGAGCCTCAAATACTTAATCATCAAGAAAATTCGGTAGAAATAAAAGGGAATATCGAGTTCAAAAATGTGAGCTTCACTTACGAAGACACCAATATTACAGCACTTAAAAATATCTCTTTTAAAGTAGACCGCGGGGAAACCTTAGCGATCATAGGTAAAACCGGATCTGGAAAATCTACTATTTTAGAATTAATAGGAAGACTTTACGATGTAGAAAAAGGAGAAATATTGATTGATGGTATTAACATACAGGAACATAATCTATACACTTTAAGAGACAGTATTGGATATGTGCCACAAGATGCATTTCTTTTTAGCGACTCTATACGAAACAATATTCGTTTTGGAAAGACCAATGCTACAGATGAGGAAGTGATCGAGGCGGCAAAGAATGCCTCTGTTCATAAAAACATTAAAGGCTTTAGTAAAGGATATGATACCGTTCTAGGAGAACGCGGAATTACCTTATCTGGTGGACAAAAGCAACGTGTATCCATAGCCAGAGCAATTATTCACGATCCACAAATATTGCTTTTTGACGATAGTTTATCTGCTGTAGATACCGAAACCGAGGAAGAGATCCTTCAAAACCTCTTTAAGATCTCAAAAAATAAAACTACTATTCTTGTGAGTCATAGAATTTCTTCTGCTAAGAATGCAGATCGAATCATTATTCTGGAAGACGGCGCTGTTGTTCAGGAAGGGACGCATCAAAAATTAATTCAGCAAGAAGGATATTATAAAGAACTTTATGCAAAGCAACTAAGTGAAAAAGAAATGTGAAAATTTGTTGCGAAATGTTAATTTTTTTTAGATTTTTGACCTAGTTAAATAAAACCTCTAAGATTTATTTTATGAATGAAAATGGAATGATGGAGAAAGATGAAATATTCTCTAAAGTATTAAGAGCAGGAAGACGTACGTATTTCTTCGATGTGAGAGCCACTAAAGCAGATGATTACTATCTCACAATTACTGAGAGTAAAAAATTCACTAATGCAGATGGATCTTTTCATTACAAAAAGCACAAAATTTACTTATACAAAGAAGATTTTGAAGGTTTTGCCGAAATCTTGAGTGAAATGACAAATTACATTGTTGAAGAAAAAGGACAGGAAGTAATTAGCGATAAACATCAGAAAGATTTCAAAAAAGAATATCAAGATGATGAGGAAGTAACAACCGAAGCTACCCACTCTCCAGACAAGTTTACAGATATCAGTTTTGAAGATATCTAAGCTTTAAAAGGATTAAATACCAAACCGCCCAAGAAATTGAGGCGGTTTTTTTATCTTAGGCCATTAAATATTATTAATTTATGAAATATTTCTACCTAGTCCTTACGCTACTTATCTCTTTAAACCTGCATGCACAAGAGGAACTCGACCTCTCCTATTACCTTCCGCAGGACATGACTTACAATCCAGAAATTTCCACCCCTCAAGAAGTTTTGGGATATGTACCCGGCGAATGGCACGTAACCCATGATCTTTTGGTTGCATATATGAAAACTCTGGCAGAGGAATCACCACGTATAACCATAGAAAATCGGGGAACTACCTATGAAGGTCGTCCTTTGTTACTAATGGTTATTACTTCTGAGGAAAACCAAAAGAATATAGACCAAATAAGAAAAAACCATGTAGATCTTACAATGGCTAATAGTGAGAGTATAAAAACCTCCGAAATGCCAATTGTGGTGTATCAAGGTTTTTCTATTCATGGAAATGAACCAAGTGGATCTAATGCGGCTTTACTTGCTGCTTATTATTTAGCCGCTGGTCAAGGAGAAAAAATTGATAAGATCTTAAATAATACCGTGATCCTTTTTGACCCTTCGTTTAATCCAGATGGATTGCAACGTTTTGCCTATTGGGCAAATACCAATAGAAGTGAAAATTTAAATCCAGATCCACAGGACAGAGAATTTAGTGAAGTGTGGCCAGGAGGAAGAACTAATCATTACTGGTTCGATATGAACCGTGACTGGTTACCGGTACAGTTGCCAGAATCTAAAGCTAGAATTGCCACTTTCCATAAATGGCAACCCAATATACTTACAGATCATCATGAGATGGGTTCTAATTCATCTTTCTTTTTTCAACCAGGAATTCCATCCAGAACTCACCCATTAACTCCAAAGATGAATCAGAATCTTACCAGAGAAATTGGGACCTATCACGCCAAAGCTTTAGATAAAATTGGATCTTTTTATTATACCGAAGAAGATTATGATGATTTCTACTACGGGAAAGGATCAACTTTTCCAGATGTGAATGGAAGTATTGGAATATTATTCGAACAAGCAAGCTCAAGAGGGCATGTACAGGAAACAGATAATGGCTTATTAACTTTCCCTTTCACCATACGCAATCAATTCACAGCCGCCTTATCTACTCTGGAAGCTGCAAGCAACATGAAAAGTAAAATCTTAGACTACCAGCGTGAATTCTATAAAACAGCAAGAAATACCGCCGGCAAAGATGCTTATGTTTTTGGAAGTGCAAAGGATAAGAATAAAGCATATTATTTAGCTGACATTTTAAAACGCCAGCAAATAAAAATTCATCAAATAAAAGAAGATTTTGAACTACACGGGAAGAAATTCAAAAAAGGAGCTGGTTACATAATCCCAAAGAACCAGCGACAACATAGACTAGTTGAAGCTATGTTCGAGAAAAGAACCAGTTTTACAGATAGTTTATTCTATGATATTTCTGCTTGGTCTTTCCCACTGGCTTTTGATGTGGATTTTAATAATGAAGTTTCTTTAAAGTATGCAGGAGAAAAAATAGATAGTTTACAAAAACCTCAAGTATCTAGTTTTGAAAAAAGTGACTATGCTTATTTAATGGAGTGGGCAGATTATAATTCTCCAAAAGCCTTGAATGCGATCTTGGAAAAAGGCCTAAGAGCGCAAGTTGCCATGAAGAATTTTGAAGCAGCATCTAAGACATATGATTACGGAACCATTCTTATTCCGGTACAAAATCAGAAAATGAACTCAGAAGAGATCTATAATACTCTTACTGAAATTTCAAAAAATTCAAATATTTCTATAGATCCGGTTAGTACTGGACTTACAAAAGGGATCAACCTTGGCAGCAGCTATTTTAGACCTCTTGAAGCTCAAAAAGTAGCTTTGATAGTTGGTGACGGGATCACCCCTTATGATGCAGGAGAGATCTGGCATTTATTTGATCAGCGATATGAAATGAAAATCACAAAGTTAGACACCAGAAATTTTGACCGTACAGATCTTAGCAAGTATACAGATATTATTTTACCTAATAGCTGGGGAAATGCCTTAGAAAAAAAGGATGTGGAAAAAATAAAGGAATGGGTAAAAGATGGGGGAACTTTAATAGGTTATAAAAATGCCGCAAATTGGTTCAAGGAACATGAATTTATGAAACTTGAACTGCTGGAGAATAAAGTGAAAGCTACAAATGTTAGCTTTGAAGAAAAAGACGATTTTAGAGGAGCTCAGGGAATTGGAGGCGCTATATTTGAAGCTACACAAGATAGATCTCATCCTATTAATTTTGGATATGATGATAATAAGATCCCATTATTTAGAGATACCACAATTTTTATAAAGGCCGATTCTACCAGTTATAAGAACCCGATCCAATACACTAAAAATCCTTTATTAAGTGGCTATATAAGCAAACCTAATTTAAAGTTAATAGAGAATACCGTTCCTTTTAAACATGCTAATATGGGCAGAGGGAATGTGATCCTGTTTACAGATAACACCAATTTTAGAGGCTTCTGGTATGGAACTAATAAGTTGCTTATGAATGCTATCTTCTTTGGAGATGAAATGTAAAAAGAATATCTTTAATTAAACCTCCCTACATAAATCTAAATTATTATGAAAGGATTTTTAATTTCGGTTTTTATAGCGGTAGTATTGCTAAACACCTCATGTACAAAAGAAAACATAAGTGAAAGAGACTTAGTAAACAGGTGGCATCTCATTGAAACCTTAATTGATCCCGGAGATGGGAGTGGTACTTTTCAAAAAGTTGAAAGCGATGCTATAATCGAATTTTTTGATGATAATACTCTACGATACTCCAGGTCATTTTGCGGAGAAGAAAATTCTCTAAAAACAGGAACTTATTCCTTTGTAGAAAATGAAATTTATCCGGAATGTGATCCCATTGTAACATTTAGTTATAAAATTGAAAACAACCGATTAATAATATACTACAACTGTATAGAAGGATGTGCAGAAAAATTTGAGCTTATAAAGTAGCTACCCTATTCTCAAACCATTTTCAACTTTAAGATCGGGGTTTAATAAAACAATATCATTATTTGGGCCAACAGATCCTAAAACCAAACATTCACTCATAAAATTGGCGATCTGTTTTTTCGGGAAGTTAACCACAGCAACAATCTGCTTCCCAATTAAAGCTTCTTTAGTATAGCGATTGGTGATTTGAGCAGAGGATCTTTTTATCCCGAACTCTTTTCCAAAGTCTATTTCTAAAATATAGGCCGGTTTGTGTGCTTTCTGAAAATCTTTGGCAGAAAGTATGGTGCCAATTCTCATTTCTACCTTTTCAAAATCATTCCAATTAATTTCCATAGATGTAATTGCTATATACTAAGCCTTTTCAGAATAAAGATATTAAATTTGTGGAGTTACGTAAATTAAAATCCAAACTAAACATGTCTTTAACTCCTTCCAATATGCTTCCGCTGGGAACAACTGCACCAGATTTTATTCTTCCAGATGCTGTGTCTTCAAAAATGTGTAGCCTAATTGATCTAAAAGGAGATAAAGGAACTGTTATCATGTTCCTATCTAATCATTGTCCATTTGTAAAGCATGTGAATGAAGAAATTGTTAGAGTAGCCAATGATTATCGTGTTTCTGGTTTTGGCTTTATTGCTATTATGAGCAATGATGTAAAAAATTATCCGCAGGATCATCCAGACCTTATGCTTACTACTGCCAGAAAGTATCATTATCCTTTTCCCTATCTATTCGATGAAACTCAAAGAGTGGCAAAAGCCTATGATGCAGCCTGCACTCCAGACTTTTATTTATTTAATTCCGAATTAAAACTTATCTACAGAGGCCAGTTAGATAATTCCCGACCTGGAAATGGTATTCCTGCTAACGGAAGAGACCTGCGAGAAGCCTTGGATGCCGTATTAAGTAATAGCAAAGTTCCGGAACCACAAAAGCCAAGTATCGGTTGTAATATTAAATGGAAATAGGAACAGCCTAGCTTCAGTTTTTTTCAATATTTCTTACATACTAAGCATTATTTATACTTCTTTTAATAGTTTGTACATTGATCATGTTATCATTAAGCTTTACTTTTAATGAAAACAAAATAGCTATGAGTACTTTAAGATTAGGAGATAAAGCTCCAGATTTCGATGCCGAAACTTCTGAAGGTAAAATAAATTTTTACGATTATTTAGGTGATAGTTGGGGAATCCTTTTTTCTCATCCTGCAGATTATACTCCGGTGTGCACCACAGAATTAGGAATAGTTGCCAAGTATAAAGATCAGTTTGCGAAACGCAATGTGAAAGTCATTGCCTTGAGTGTAGATGGATTATCCTCTCACAAAGATTGGATCAAGGACATAAACGAAACTCAAGATACCGAGGTTAATTTTCCATTAATTGCCGATGAGGATAAAAAAGTATCTAATCTATATGATATGATACATCCAAATGCTAATGACACACAAACTGTGCGTTCAGTATTTGTGATTGCACCAGATAAGTCCATTAAATTAATAATAGTTTATCCTGCCAGTACAGGAAGAAATTTTGATGAATTACTTCGAGTGATAGATTCGTTACAATTAACCTTGAATAAAAAGGTGGCGACTCCTGGAAATTGGAAACAAGGAGAAGATGTGGTGATTAGTCCATCGGTATCTAATGAAGATGCAGAAAAATTATCCCCAAAAGGATATAAAGAGGTAAAACCTTATTTACGAATGACCCCACAGCCAGACTAAATTGTCTGTAAAATAAAAGCCTCAACAGTATTAATTGTTGAGGCTTTTTTTATGATTTTTCAATAAAATTACTTTACCGCAACCAATTCTACATCAAATATCAATGTAGCATTTGGAGGAATTGCTCCACCAGCACCACGTTCACCATATGCTAAATGAGATGGGATCACAAATCTTGCTTGGTCTCCAACATTCAATAATTGAATCCCTTCATCCCATCCTTGTATCACTTGTCCCTTTCCTAATTTAAAGTCGATAGGTTGATTTCTTGTGTAAGAAGAATCAAAAACGCTTCCATCGGGTAACATTCCTTTATAGTGCACCGAAACTGTTTTACCTTTTTCAGCTTTTTCTCCTGTTCCTTTTTCTTCGATCTTATAACGCAAACCACTAGCAGTCTTCTCAAAACCTTGAGAGATATCACCTAATAATTCTTCTTGACGTTTTTTTGCTGCTGCTTCTCTTTCTTCTTTAGCTCCATTAAATGATCTAAATTGCTCTACTGCATTAAATTTTTCTGCGGCTTCCCCTACTCTAATAATTTCTAATCTTTCAATTTTATCTCCTTGGGCTACTGCATCTACAACATCCTGACCTTCCACCACACTACCAAAAACAGTATGTTTCCCGTCTAACCAAGGAGTTGCGATATGAGTAATAAAAAACTGACTTCCGTTAGTTCCAGGACCTGCATTTGCCATAGAAAGTTTTCCCGGTGCATCGTGCGTAAGATCTGGATGAATTTCATCTGCAAAGTTATAACCAGGACCTCCTGTACCATTTCCTTTTGGATCTCCACCTTGTATCATAAAATCTGGGATCACACGGTGAAATTTCAAACCATCATAATAAGGTTTTCCTTGCGGAATAGCTTTATTCTCTAAGTTACCTTCAGCTAGTCCAATAAAGTTACCAACTGTTCCAGGTGTTTTTTCTTGTTCCAATTTAACCAGGATCTCACCTTTAGAAGTGTGAAATTTGGCATATAATCCATCTTGCATATTGCTAGTTTTTAATTAGTGCGGCAAAGATAAGGATTTGAGCAAGTTACTAGACTACACTTAGGTAGATTTTAAGATTTTAATTGAAATTAATTATGAAAAGAGTGAAGGGTGAAGGGTGAAGAGTGAAGTTTCTGGTTTCTGGTTTATGGTTTCTAGTCTCTAGTCTCTAGTTGCAAGTTTGTAAGATTAATTTGCTACTTCGCTAATAAATTTAATTCGATACAGTCTTAACTCTTCATCATCATAATCGCCATCAAATTCTTCTAAAGCTTCTTCAATTTTATCTGATTTGGCCTCTAAAAAATAATCATGGATCTCCTCTTGCTGATCTTCATCTAGAATGTCATTCAACCAATAGTCTATATTCAGTTTAGTTCCGCTATAAACGATGGCTTCCATTTCCTTAATAAACTCATTCATTCCCATTCCCTTGGCTGAAGCTATATCTGTTAAAGGCAGTTTTCTATCAACGTTCTGAATGATATATAATTTTAATCCGCTATTGGCTCCAGTAGTTTTCACCACAAAATCATCTGGTCTTATAATCTCGTTCTCCTCGACATAAGCATTGATAACTTCTATAAATTCCTTACCAAATTTTTTAGCTTTTCCCTCTCCTACTCCATGAATATTACTTAATTCATCCATAGTTACTGGATATTTTAAAGCCATATCCTGAATAGATGGATCTTGAAAAACCACAAAAGGAGGTACGTTTTGTTTTGTAGCAACTTTCTTGCGAAGGTCTTTTAGGATCTTAACCAATTGTACATCTGCATCGGCACCACCAGCTTTTGGTGTTTTTGAATCTTCCTGGTGAAAATCGAAGATATGGTCTTCTGTCATCATAAAGGAAGAAGGATTTTTAATGAAATCTTTTCCCTTATCTGTGATTCTAACCACACCATAAGTTTCAATATCCTTTTTTAGATATCCGGCTACTAATACCTGGCGAATAAGTGCTGTCCAGTATTTAGCTTCCTTATTTTTCCCTTTTCCAAAAAGAGGATGCTCATCTGTTTTATGCGATAATATTAAAGCGTTGGATTTACCAATCAATGTATTTACAACCTCCTTCGCTTTATAGATCTGTTTTGTTTCTTTGATGGTTTTTAGCAGTAGAACCACTTCTTCCTTGGCTTCGTGCTTTTTCTTTGGGTTTTGAACATTGTCGTCCATGGAAGCACCATCTCCGGTCTTTTCATCGAAATGTTCCCCAAAATAATGCAGTAAGAATTTACGTCTGGACATAGAAGTTTCGGCATAACCAACAACTTCCTGCAGTAAAGCATGACCAATCTCCTGCTCTGCCACAGGTTTCCCACTCATAAACTTTTCCAGTTTTTCAATATCCTTGTATGCATAAAAAGCTAAACAGTGACCTTCTCCACCATCCCTTCCTGCGCGTCCGGTTTCTTGATAATAGCTCTCTAAACTTTTAGGAATATCGTGATGAATCACGAATCTCACGTCTGGTTTATCTATTCCCATTCCAAAAGCAATAGTAGCCACCACCACATCTATATCTTCCATGATAAACATATCCTGATGTTTAATACGGGTCTTTGCATCTAAACCTGCGTGGTAAGGAACTGCTTTAATACCGTTAACCTGCAAAGCTTGTGCAAGCTCTTCTACCCGTTTTCTACTAAGACAGTAGATAATTCCGGATTTCCCTTCATTTTGTTTTACAAAACGAATGATATCTGAATCTACATTCTTAGTTTTTGGGCGTATTTCATAATATAGATTAGGCCTGTTAAAACTGGCTTTAAATGTATTAGCATCGGTAATACCCAAATTCTTTAGGATATCCTCTTGTACTTTTGGAGTAGCTGTGGCGGTAAGTCCAATAATTGGAATATCGTCGCCAATTCTTTTTATTATATGTCTTAGGTTTCTATATTCTGGTCTAAAATCATGACCCCATTCACTTATACAATGAGCTTCATCTACGGCTAGAAAAGATATTTTTACCCCTCGTAAAAACTCCACATTCTCTTCTTTAGTAAGAGATTCGGGGGCTACATAAAGCAGTTTGGTGATTCCGTTGGTAATGTCTTCTTTAACCTGTTTTATTTCAGATTTATTCAAAGAAGAATTTAAAACATGTGCAATTCCATTTTCAGAAGAAATCCCTCTAATGGCATCCACTTGATTTTTCATAAGGGCAATTAGTGGTGATACCACGATCGCTGTTCCTTCTTCAATTAAAGCTGGGAGTTGGTAACAAAGTGATTTTCCACCACCAGTGGGCATTATCACAAAAGTATTGTGTCTATTAACAATACTTTTAATCACTTGTTCTTGAAGACCTTTGAATTGACTGAATCCAAAGTACTTTTTAAGTTGTTGGTGTAAATCGATTTCGGTAGAGCTCATTAAATCGTGTTACAATTTTATATACATTTGCATTAATAAAGATACATATTTCTTTAGTATTCGCAATTCATAATTCCACAAATTTGAAACTAGAAGAAAAAATCCTTTCTGTTGCCAAAGACACTATTTCTATTGAAGCAAAAGCAATTGCAAATCTTGAAAATCTGTTAGATCAAGATTTTGCAAAAGCGGTTCAATGTATCTATAACTCAAAAGGTAGGGTAATTATTACAGGAATAGGAAAAAGTGCTATAATTGCAAATAAGATTGTGGCAACTCTTAATTCAACAGGAACTCCAGCTGTATTTATGCATGCTGCTGATGCTATTCATGGTGACTTAGGCACAATTCTAAAGGATGATGTAGTGGTTTGTATTTCTAAAAGCGGAAACACGCCGGAAATAAAAGTTTTAGTACCGCTTATTAAAAACTTCAACAATAAAATAATAGCTATCACTGGAAACAAAGATTCTTTTTTAGGATTACAATCCGACTTTGTATTGAATGCGTATGTAGAAATGGAAGCTTGTCCTAATAATCTAGCTCCTACCACAAGTACCACAGCGCAATTGGTGTTAGGAGATGCATTAGCAGTATGCCTTCTGAAATTAAGAGGTTTTTCCAGTAAAGATTTTGCTAAATATCATCCTGGTGGCGCATTGGGAAAAAAATTATATTTGCGTGTTAGAGACATAAGCTCACAAAATTTAATGCCGATGGTTTCGCCTACTACAAATGTTAGAGATGTTATTATAGAGATCTCAGAAAAAATGCTTGGAGTTACAGCGGTAATCGAAAATGATGAAGTAATTGGAATTATTACCGATGGAGATATTAGAAGGATGTTGCGTAATAACGATGCTTTTATTCATTTAACGGCAGCAGATATTATGAGTAAAGGTCCTAAAACAATTACTCAAGATTCTATGGCTATTGAAGCCTTAGATATTTTAGAAAAGAATAAGATCTCTCAGCTAATAGCTGTGGAAGATGGCAAATATGCCGGTGTAGTGCATATACATAACTTAATAAGAGAAGGAATAATATAATGGGAAAAGTAAAGAAACCGGAAGAGGAAATGTCCTTTTTGGATCATTTAGAAGATTTAAGATGGCATTTAATAAGATCTACCTTAGCAATATTAATTGCTGCAACTGTAGCTTTTTTAGCCAAAGGTTTCATCTTTGATGTTCTCCTATTTGGACCAAGTAAAACAGATTTCTGGACCTATGAAATTCTTTGTCGAATTACTACATGGGCGGGTGTAGATGGAGGATTTTGTGTGACAGAAATGCCATTTGGGATACAAAGTAGAACCATGGGCGGCCAATTTTCCGCACATATTTGGGTGGCGATCACCGCAGGTTTCGTGATAGCTTTCCCTTATGTACTCTACGAATTTTGGAAATTTGTTGCTCCTGCCATGAAGGAGAATGAAAGAAAGAATGCCAAGGGTTTTATCTTTATTTCCTCCATTTTATTCTTTATTGGAGTTCTTTTTGGATATTATGTGATTACACCACTTTCCATCAATTTCTTAGGAAAATACCAAGTAAGTGAAGTTGTTCTAAACGAGTTTGATCTGGATAGTTATATTAGCCTTGTAAGAGCTTCAGTAATCGCCTGTGGACTTATTTTTGAACTCCCAATAGTGATCTACTTCTTAACTAAAGTGGGTGTATTAACACCAACAATATTAAGAACATATAGAAAATTTGCATTAATTGGAGTGCTAATACTTTCAGCAATTATAACCCCTCCAGATATTGTAAGTCAAATAATTGTTGCTATACCTGTATTGATATTATATGAAATAAGCATAATTATATCTTCAGTGGTATATAAAGACCTTTTAAAAGAAGAAAATAAATTAGTTACCAAATATAAAAATGATAAATAAAGTTGAAGAGTTCAATTCGTACCGAGAGCGTATGAATGACAAGATTTTAGGAGATAATAATAAAATTATCAAACGTATTTTTAATCTGGACACTAATGCCTTTGCGGCAGGTGCTTTAGATGTAAAAACCAAAGAATTACTAGGTCTGGTGGCATCTACTGTGCTTAGATGTGACGATTGCGTAAAATATCATTTAGAGACTTCTTACAATAACGGGATTAAAAAAGAGGAAGTTATGGAAGCATTGGGAATTGCCACTTTAGTTGGAGGAACCATCGTGATCCCACACTTAAGAAGAGCTTATGAATTTTGGGAAGCTTTAGAAGAATCTACTGAACAAAATCAATAATAACTAAACCTGAAGATCCTTCAATAATTAAAAACTTATCTTAGCGCAAGAATAGTATTTATGAAGTTAAAAGCCGAAAATTTAGTAAAATCTTATAAAGGCCGGCAGGTAGTTAAAGGGATTACGGTAGAAGTAAATCAAGGAGAAATTGTGGGATTACTCGGGCCAAATGGCGCAGGTAAAACCACCTCCTTTTATATGATCGTTGGTTTAATAAAGCCAAACGGAGGATCTATCTTTCTTGATAACGAAGATATTACCAAATTCCCAATGTATAAACGCGCTCAATACGGAATTGGCTATCTAGCTCAGGAAGCTTCAGTTTTCAGAAAATTAAGTATTGAAGATAATATTATGAGCGTTTTGGAGCTAACTAAATTATCCAAAAAAGAACGCCATTTAAAAATGGAATCTTTAATTGAGGAATTTGGATTAGGCCATATTAGAAAAAGCCGGGGAGATCTTTTGAGTGGTGGGGAACGCAGACGTACCGAAATTGCTAGAGCCCTTGCAACAGATCCTAATTTCATTTTGTTAGATGAACCTTTTGCAGGTGTAGATCCAGTGGCAGTAGAAGATATACAACGCATTGTAGCGCAACTTAAGAATAAGAATATCGGAATTCTTATTACAGATCATAACGTACAAGAAACACTAGCTATCACAGATCGCACCTATCTTATGTTTGAAGGGAACATTTTAAAACATGGGATCCCAGAAGAACTTGCAGAAGATGAAATGGTTAGAAAAGTATATCTAGGCCAAAATTTTGAGTTGAGAAAAAAGAAGATCTTCGATTAAATTAAGAACCTAATTAATCATTTCACAATCGCTACCTCTGTTTCCTTTTTGCTGAAAATAAGTGACACTATCACATAAGAGGCTATTATAATTGGAATTGCAATGAATTGCAATAATACGATCATTATCAAACAATAAGCAATAAATAAATATCGCAATTTGTTATTGCTAAAGCTCCAGTTCGAAAATTTCAAGGCAAATAAGGGAATTTCAGCATTTAACATATAGCAGCTAACAATCGTTAAGCCAACCAAAAACCATTCATTTAAGATCAAAGAAACGGCTACCGGGTGTGGTTGGTAAACTAAGATCAATGGCAGACTTAAAATAAGCAAAGCGTTCGCAGGTGTTGGCAGTCCTATAAACGAATCTGTTTGGCGATCGTCTACATTAAATTTTGCTAATCTATAACCAGAAGCGGCAACTATCAATAAACCTAACAAGGCCAAAAATGGTATATTCCATTCTAGCCAATTACTGGTTGCATCTGCACTCCAACTATCTGCTGAGGGATCTACTGTTCCCGGAAGCGCTCTCAAGAACAACTGATACATAACAATTCCCGGCACTAATCCGCTAGTGATCATATCTGCCAAGGAATCCAATTGCAAGCCAACTTCACTTTTAACATGGAGCGCTCTGGCAGCAAGACCATCAAAAAAGTCGAAGAATATTCCTAGTCCAACGAATAATGCCGCCATTATGAGGTTTCCCTGAACGGCGAAAATTGCAGCAAGGCTACCGCAAAGCAAATTTAAAGCGGTAATTAAATTAGGAATGTGTTTTTTAAATGCCATGTATATATTGTTTGTAAGATACTAATGTAAGTAATTGCTCTAAAGAGTCCATAAAAATAGCAGAATTCTAACTTAATTTTAGTTTTTTTTCACCTCTTGATTCATTTTAAGTAAGAAGTTTAGGATTTCTAAGTTCATAAGAAAAGTCTTTCCTATTTTTGAAAAGAATAACTATTTATGAAAAACCTCCTTTTCGCAATTCTTAGTGGGCTTTTGCTCGCATTATCATGGCCTACTTACGGATTTCCGTTCTTGCTTTTTTTTGGTTTTGTTCCGCTGCTTTTAGTAGACCTGAAAATAAGAAACTCAACCAATAGGTTTAAAAAACTTGAAGTTCTGGGATATGCTTATCTCAGTTTTGTGATCTGGAATTTCATCACTACTTCTTGGCTAGCCAATTCTACTCTTTTTGGAGGCGCATTTGCTATTTTAGTGAATTCGTTACTAATGGCAATGGTCTTCTTGTTGTATCATATTGTGGCAAAAAGAACCAACTTTAAAGCCTCTTCTGCATTTCTCATCTGTTTATGGATCGTATTTGAAAAGCTACATTTAAGCTGGGATTTTTCATGGCCATGGCTTAATTTAGGTAATGCCTTTTCCGGTTTTTACAACTGGATCCAATGGTATGAATATACCGGAACATTTGGTGGCAGCTTGTGGGTGTGGATTATCAACATTACTATTTTTAAATCAATATTGCTTTATAGGGAATATCCACAGAGGGAACTTTTAATTCGAAATAGTATTAAAATTGGGTTGATGCTACTCATTCCAATTTCTATTTCATATTTAATTCTTTGGAATTATACTGAAGGGAAGGAAACATTAGAAGCGGTTATTCTTCAACCAAATATAAATCCGTACACCGAAAAATATAATACTACAGATACTCGTATTGGAGAATTACTTCTGAAATTAAGTGATTCCCTGGTTACCGAAACAACCGATTTATTGGTTGCGCCAGAAACTGTATTTGCAGATGGTACCGCTTTATCTAAATTCCAATCTTCTGAAGCAAAATATTTCGGAGATCAACTTATAATAAAACACCCACAGCTTAGCTTTTTAAGCGGGGTTTCCTTGTTCGAAAGATTCAGTGATTCCTCCAAAGTTGGCAGACAAAGTAATATTATAGGACCAATGGATTGGTACAATGATTATAATTCGGCCTTTTTCATGAATTCTGGAAATGAGCCAGCCTTATATCATAAATCCAAATTGGTAGTTGGAGTAGAGAATTTTCCTTATCAGCATATTTTACGCCCAATTCTTGGAAATATCATGATAGACCTTGGTGGAACTGTTGCAATGAAAACAACTCAGGAGGAAAGAGAAGTATTTCCATTAAGTAACCAGGTTAGCACAGCTCCCATAATTTGTTATGAATCTGTTTATGGAGAATATGTGACTGGCTATGTGAAAAATGGTGCGAATTTCTTAACCATTATCACCAATGATGCGTGGTGGGGAGATTCACAAGGCCACAAACAACATCTAAGCTACGCCAGCTTAAGAGCTATAGAAACCAGAAAATCTGTAGTTAGAAGTGCTAATACCGGCATTTCTGCATTCATTAATGAAAAAGGAGAAGTGATTAAAAGTTTGGGGTACGAGAAGCAAGGAAGTCTCAAGAGCAAGATTACACTAAATAATAAGATCACTTTCTATGTAAAGTATGGAGATTATATTGCACGAATAGCTCAATTACTTGCAATTTTCTTATTTGTTTTCACTTTCGTTAAGTACAAAAGAAGACGATAAACCTCATCCCATCCCCAGCCCTTTTGGGGTGGCTTTAGGTGGGATTGATTGATTTATTCATGAATAACCAAGCAATATTCATCCCATCCCCAGCCCTTTCCGAAGGGAAGGGAGCAATGTATTCATACGAATATCAATTACAAGTCCTCCCCTTCGGGGTGGATTTAGGTGGGGATGATAGATTTATTCATGAATAACCAAGCAATATTCATCCCATCCCCGGCCCTTCCCGAAGGGAAGGAAGCAATATAATCATATAAATATCGATTACAAGTCCTCCCCTTCGGGAGGGATTTAGGAGGGGATGATAGATTTATTCATGAATAACCAAGCAATATTCATCCCATCCCCAGCCCTTCCCGAAGGGAAGGGAGCAATGTAATCATACAAATATCAATTACAAGTCCTCCCTTTTGGGGTGGGTTTAGGTGGAGATGATTGATTTATTCATGAATAACCAAGACAAATCAGTCGCATCCCATCCCCAACCCTTCCCGAAGGGAAGGGAGCAATATAATCATATAAATATCGATTACAAGTCCTCCCCTTCGGGGAGGATTTAGGTGGGGATGCTGTTACCCCCTCCTTATTGCCCTCTATAAAACAAAATAGTGCTAAAAGTTTTTAGCAGAATATTAAGATCCAGAAATAAACCCCTATGTTTAATATAATAAAGGTCATATTGCAGTTTCTCCAAACTATCTGTATAACTGGATCCATAATTCGCCTTTACCTGCGCCCAACCTGTCAAGCCCGGTTTTACGATATGTCTGGTCTTATAAAATGGAAGTGTCTTGGAAAGTTCTTTCACAAAAACTGGCCTTTCGGGCCTTGGTCCTATAATACTCATCTCCCCAACTAATACATTGTAAAATTGTGGGAATTCATCCAGTCTTATCCTTCTTAAAAACAATCCGAATGTGGTTATCCTATTGTCATTCTTCTCTGCCCATTGAGGGCCATTCAACTCAGCATCCTTTAACATGGTCCTGAATTTTAGAATTCTGAAGTGTTTAGCATTTTTACCAACCCGCTCCTGAGAATAAAATAAACTTCCTCTATTGGCAATGAGATTAATTAAAAAAATGAATGGGATAAGTAGCATACATATCACCAAACCAATTAGAGAAAAAGACACATCAAAAAGCCTTAAAAAGAACAGGTAAAACTTGTTATGATTGCTTCTGCTAAACAAAAAGAACTTATAAAAATCTTTTCCGATATGCTGAACTGGCACCCGATAAGTTAAATTTTCATATACCTGAGTATAATCCTTTATTGGGAAACCTTGGATTAGTAAATTGTTAAGATCATTCAATAAGGAAGCGGTCATTTCTTTAGAGCGAACACTGGAACTAGCAACTACAATTTCGTTAATTGTAAGATCTTGGATTATTGTTCTTAAATGAGACGGCTCGAATTGTTGCAATTCCGTCACGACAAATTCTTCAGATTTTTTTCCTGTATTAATAAAACCAGTTATCACATAATTAGGATCAGATTTCTGAAGCGCTTTCAGCATTAAATTCAACTCTGCAAGATCTCCAATAAGCAAGGCTTTCTTATAAAATCTAGGAGAAGAGATAAGCGTGATATAAGCAAAACGCCAAAGCAGTAAAGCTCCAACCATTGATAAAAAGAAAAATAATATCTGTAATCTGTTTTCTGGTAAACTAGGAGTGTAAAAAGGAGTTAACATGAAGAATAGAACAGTTACAGAAACTGTGAGGATCACATTTTTAAGCACTGTTTCAAACTTACTTGCTTTCTGTAGGTCATAGAGTTCAAAAATATTCGAAAAAATTATTAGGTACGAAATAAGAACAACTGTCCATCCCCAATAATCAGCTGAGATCCTAAAATAATCGAATTTAAAAATTATGCTAACAATGGATAAGGTAAAAAGG
This sequence comes from Gillisia sp. UBA3175, assembly GCA_002364325.1. GTDB lineage: Bacteria > Bacteroidota > Bacteroidia > Flavobacteriales > Flavobacteriaceae > Gillisia. The sequence goes on along the minus strand of DEXV01000003.1, from coordinate 166,808 downwards.
ACAAAGAAAATATCCATGACACGTAGCAAAACTTTACGTTCTGATATATCAAAATGGACTAGTGATTTCTGAGCCATTATCTATACGGAGCTTAGGTTAAGTTCGATCTGGTTTGAATAGCGTTTAAATATAAAAATTTTCAGCCTAGTAATTCAGTCCAATCCTTTTTAATCTTATTCCAATCCAAATTTAAAACTTTTTCTCTTGCTCGCTGGGTCATTTCTAAAGTCTGTTCGGGATGATCCAACATCCACTCAATCCAGCTTGAAAGTTCTTCCGGATTTTCTTTTTCTACCAAAATACCATTTTGCTCATGATCTATTAAAAATGGCATTCCGCCTACATTAGTAGTGACTATTGGCAATCCAAGCGCCATAGCCTCGATCACACTCAATGGGCTATTATCTATATTGGAGGTGTTTATAAAAATGTCGTAATCTGAAGCCAAATGTGTCCATTCCCGCTTTTTCAATTTTCCGGTGAATTTCACCGGAAGCTTCGCAGCTTCAGCGTATTTACGACAGGTTTGCATACTACTATCCTTTTCTGGACCAACCATACATAACTCAGCAAGTGGATGGCTTTTCAATATAAATTCAAAAGCCTTGATCGCCATTAAGGGATTATAGATCTCATTAAAAGCTCGTACCCATAACAATTTAGGCTGAAAAATAGTGCGTTCTTTAAATTTGTAGTTATTAATAAATATAGGATTAGGAATATGAGCTACCTTATGGTAACCTAGACGTATCACCTCATTTTTATAATATAAGGAAGGAGAAACAATATGGTATGCATTTTTAAGCAACTTCTCTGTTACATAGGTAGAATTTTCAAATCGCTTTTTAAGATCTCCACCGTGCAGGATAGGAATGTACTTCTTATTAAAAAGTCTTGATAGCCTTGCAATGGTAATGGCATACCAAAAATTTTGAGTGCTGTAGACGTCAATTAAAACAATATTAAATTTCGTGGAGTTCTTAATAAAAGTAAGAACCATATCGGCTAATCTCAAATATTTATTCTTCAAACTAGATGCAGAAATAATATGAAAACCTTCAGAAGTTAGACCTTTTACCAAAGCCTTATGTGAAGTTGGATTTGCGTTGGGGTCTGAAAGTTTATTACCTATATAAAGTATAGATTTTTTCATCAATTAAGCAATTCATTCCAATCGCCTTTAATAATATTCCAGTCGAAATTAGACACTTTTGCCCGAGCATTTAAGGTCATTTTAGCTGAATTTTCCTGATCTGCTAAAACTAATTTTACCGCCTTCACCATAGATTTCTCATCTTTCCATGGGACTAGAATTCCATTTTCTTGATGATCTATTAGATCTTTCATGCCTCCAACATCTGTTGAAACGATTGCTAATCCTAATGCCATGGCTTCAATAACGCTTATTGGAGTATTATCTATATTGGTAGAATTTAGAAAAACATCATAATCTGTTGAAACCTTTGCCCATTCCTTTTTTTTAAGTTTTCCTGTAAAGATCACTTTAAGATTTTGCTTTTCTGCATATTCTTTGCATTTCTGAAGGGATCCATCTTTTTCCGGACCAACCATACATAATTCGGCTGTGGGATACTCCTTCTTAAGTTGCTCCAATACCTTTATCGCCATCATAGGATTATATCTCCCTTGGAACCTCCTCACCCAAAGCATTTTTGGGGCAAAGCTTTTCCTTTCCTTAAAGGGAAATTTATCCAATTCTATGGCGTTTGGAATGATCTGCAAATTATTAAAACCTGCTTCTTTAAAAATCCTGTACAGAAATTGAGATGGTGCAACATTTTTTTTTGCTTTACCGAATAAATTTTCACTAAATCCCTTAGACTCCTCCAATCTGGTTGGCAAATTACCTCCATGAAGGATTGGAATATAATCAAGCTTATAAAACTGGCAGGCTTTTGCAACCAGGTATGCATAATAAAAATTCAAGGCTCCGTAGGTGTCAATAAGTACAATATCTGTAGATCTATGATATTTCACGATCATACCAAGCATTTCCACCAAGCGCAATGCTTTATTATTCTTATTAGAAGCAGTCCTCACAGAGTAACCTTCCTTCTTCAGCACTTTGCTAAAAAAAGAAATGTAGGTAGCAGTAAAGCTATTAATGGCTAAGTCGTTTCCTATGTACAGGAGGTTTTTTTTCATCAACGATATATAATAAAGCCAAGCCATATACAAAGGCCGGCAGGGCAATTCTCATGGCAGAATGGTTGATTGTTAAAAACCAGAATGCCATAAATGCTAAAAAGTAATAATTGTTTTTAAACTTGGTCCAAAATAGTATTGGGACAAATATAAGAATAAGTAGAGCAATCACTCCTAACATTCCATGTTCCGATAATAATCGGCTAATTTCATTGTGAGTATTAATGTCAATTCCTAAGTTTTCCTGTCTATATTCCCTACCCATTCCAACGCCTATTCCTATTAAAGGATGGTAATAAAAGGCATGCAATTCTGTTTCAATAAGTTCCACCCTCCCGGTTGTAATATCACTTTTTAGCTCTCCAGCAGCATTTTCACTTTTATACCTATTCTCAATTAGTCCAAAAGTTTTAAAGGAAGAATAAAACCAAATTAAAATTAAAGCCGAAAAGAGCATAAATATTCTTGAGTTTATTTTCCCAACTTCTCTAGAATTTTGTTTATAATAAAATATTATTATGAAGGTGAACATACATATAATAGCTGTAAACACCCCTCCTCTGGAAAATGTTATCACTGCTCTATATCCCATCATCCCTAATAATATAAAGTCCAAAATATTAATAAACTTATTCTTTATCACGAATAATCTCGTTACAAGTAGAAATGCACCCATCCCTAAAACTGTGGAGATCTGGTTGGGACCATATCCTGCTGTCGCAGCATAATTCCCGGACAAACTTATTATCCCTTCCTTTAAAGAGGGAGTATATAAATACAGATAGAACATTTGTGCCAGAAGTGGCATTAACAGCATGATTACCACTCTTTCAAAATCCTTTTTTTTAATTTTTTTATAATAGCAATATAAAGCAGACACTCCAAGAGTTACCGGACCGCTTAAATTAAAAGCAATAAGCTTTCTAAATTCAATTTCATAAGTACCTGCAAAAGAGGCCACTATTATTCCGGGAATAAGAATCAAAAGATAGGTCCAAAAAGGAACTGTTTTAGAGGAAGTTCCTTTAAAGAACATTCCGATCACCAGAAATATAATAACAGAATATTTCCCGGTCTCATAAAAAACCATTCCATCTGTCATTCTAAAGAACACCTCCGCCCCGGCAATATATGCCGCAGCCATAAGTGCTTCATTGTTTCTGTTTTCGTTTTGTATTATTATAAAAGTGAAATAAAGTAAAACTCCAAAAAGTATCATCCCTGAGAATGGCCTGTATAAGTAGATAGCACCAGCCATCACAATATGCAACAGGAGTATTTCTATATAGGAAAAACTTTCAGGCTGATTACCCATATTTAATTATGATCATTTATAACTTCTGAATAAAAACCTATCACCTCCTTTGCAATACATTCTTCCGAATAATTAGAAAGAACATGTAAGTTTAATTTTTTTGCGTCAAGAATTCTCTCTTGATTATTTTCATAATAAAACAAAATTTTACTTGCTAGCATATTTGGGTCTCTGGGTGGCACCAATTTACCATTCCCATTTATCACTTCCTCACAATGTCCAACATTAGTTGTAACCACAGCAATTCCGGAAATGCCATATTCCAACAATGCTAATGGGAGGCCTTCAGATATTGAAGAAAGCACCCCAAGATCAGAGAGTTCTAAAAAGCCACGAACATTTTTTTGACTTCCATAATAGAAGATCTTGTCCTTATATAAATTATTATTTATTTTTTTAATTAGTTCTTTGGAATAAGAAGTTTGAGGATCATTTCCTATTAAATGCAGACTCATATTGTACTTAGACACTAAAATTTTAAATGCATTGAAAAGATTTTCATGATCTTTTTGTGGTCTTAAATTAGCAACACAAATAATTTTAAAGGCAGATGGATCCCCTTTAATTTTTACACCTAAAGAATTCTTGAAATTGGTATTTACAAAGTTATTTACTTTTATTACTTTTTTACAATGTAAATATTGAAGACTCCAAGTTTTTAATTTAGTATTCACAGCTATGATACCATCAAATTGTTTAGAACAGTACTTCAACACATTAGTTTTTCTTTTATTTAAAAACTCATTGTTCCCATAATGATCATGCCAAATTAACTTAACCGAAGGATAAGAGATCTTTATAATAGTAGCTAAAAAATAAGAAGTGCTATGGGCATGCAGAATATCAATTCTATGTTCCTTTATATAATCCCTAAGCCTTAAAATTGCTTTAATATCGAAGGTGCTTTTTTTATCTAAAAAAAAATAAAAAACTCCTAAAGAGATTCCCTCCTTTAATATCCCCTCTTTTCTTGTAACACAAATATGAGATTCACTATCATTCTTGCGAAGCAAATTCGCATAATTAATAGCCATCCGTTCTGCTCCACCTGGATTTAAGGAATCTATAATCTGCAGTATTTTCATATTAATCCGGTAATTTCCTTCTCAAATTTCTCTAATGTATACTCTCTTGACCAAGAGGTAGCTCTTTTTGAAATATCATATAATTCTGACTCATTTTTCAAATAATTCATTACTTTAAATACCGCTCGCTCTAAGTCTGGTTCAATAATAATTCCCCTATTCCCGTAATTAAGCATATATGGCACACATGAAACAGAAGTTGCTATAGGAATACACCCGAAAAACATAGCTTCTGCAACTGCTTTTGGCCATCCTTCCGATTGTGATGCCAGGATCAAAAAATGGGAAGCTTTATACACTTCTTTAAGTTCATCCAGCTTATAATTCCCCATAAGCCTAACAAAAGGGTCCAGATTTTTTGTGGCAATGTATTCCTTCAATTCTTTTTTAAGCACCCCACTTCCGTAGATCTCAAGTATTACCGGTATACCCTTCCCCAATAGGGCTTCGATCAGTTTAATGGCGAATAAAGGTCGTTTTCCATGGCTCAAATTCCCCACGAAAATAAATTTAAACGGATGAGTGAAATCTTTGTTTGTTATTGTTTTCTCCGTTTCAGAAAAACTCGCCGTAAAAAAAGGGATAATGTTTTTTGATTGTTTTGGCCACTCCCCATAAACCAACACTTTTATATTTCTGCTTAGAAAGGTATTGCTTAATATCCACTTTTGAAGTCTATAACTCCAAGGTTGTTTGGAATTCGGATCCCAATTCCCAGCATACTTGACAGTTTTTCGTTTTTTAGGGAAAAGGATTTGAAGCACAGAAGCAATTAATCCAATATTTCCCGGACAACGCAAATGAATATGATCTGCTTCATTCATTGCTTTTAAAATCACATAGATTATTCTTGGAAATTTAATAACACTTAGAATTACTTTTGAAAATTTTAAAAACGAGATGGTCGGAATTTTTCTGAATGAAATATTATTATGCAAATATGATGTTTCAATTACATTCGGAAAAGCGGAGATTTTTGGTGCCACAACTATAATTTCATCCACCGATTTAAGCCAGATATTCATTTCTCGTATATAAGGCTCATAGGAATAGTAAGCACTCTTATTTTCCTTATGATTTATATAGGTTATAATGGCAAATTTCATATGCTTATCTTATTGTTTTAGCTCACTCCCGATAGCTAAAGAGAGTAATATCCCATTAATCATTACCAAGTGTTAGAAGTTTTTTTCAATGAATGTTTCATCATTGCTGTAAATTTTGGTTTTTCAATTAAATATTGAGCAGTAAAAATCCCATGATTTTCTTTTGATTCAGGTTCAATCCTTTTTCTGCATTAACATAGTCAAATGCATGCATCTAAACATACTGGAATCTTTAGTTTGGGAGTTTACCCAATCCTCAGCATGCCATTTCTTTACTATTTTTGCTTTTGTCTCTCTGGGTAATGGCAGAATATTGAGAAAAACAAAATATTTAGATTTCCCCAACATCGCCCTCCTATCCATTATTTTAAATGAATTTTTATATTTATTCAAGGTCTGTTTTGAAAACGGAAATTCCCATTCCTTATCGCTTTGAAAGGGGCGATAGATAGTTCTTATCAATTTAATGGGCAGACTGGTTTGTAATGGATCATTGCTAATTATAGTTCCATCGGGAGCCATCTTATCCTTTAGTTTCTGAATTATTCTGTCTGTATCTGCAAAATGATGTAAAACGCCATATGCGTAAATAAGGTCAAATTCCTTCTCTTTAAAATCTTCCGAAAGAAAATCCATAACATAAGCATTCGCATTGGGAAAATTTTTAATTCTCCCTTGTATATGATGAATACCTTTTTCACTTAAATCAATTGCTATATATTTTTTTGAGTACTTGGCGAGATGCATTGAAATTGCATTTCCTTCATAACATCCTAGATCTAGCACTTTTTTATTTAATAAATCTCCACACCAATCTACATGTAGATCAAGAATTTGTTGTTCCAAACCAAGGTCTTTCCTGAAATCCTTAAGCATCCCATTTCTTAAATAAAACCAGAATTTTGTAATAGAATTCTTTTTCTTGGAATTATAGAATTCGCTTTGCCTTTTATTAATTTCTTCAATTTCGTCTCTCATCGTGTATCTTTGGTGCATTAAACCATAAACTAAAATAACCAGAAAATCTTCCTATACTTTCTGTGAAAGCTTGTTTTCTCTTAGTTGTAGTGAAAATATTACCAATACGAACAGCGGTTAACAATAACAGGGTGGCGTGCCATTTTAAAATGTTTTTAAGACTGGGTTTCGCATTTTTTAATTTCCAAACATACCAACCATTTCTAACCACCATTTTACCATATTCATACTTATTTGGCCTACCGGCTTCTTCGTGATAATGGTATAATTGAGCCGCAGTATTAACATACAATTTACCCAATTTTGATAATCTAAGGCAGAAGTCCATATCTTCATATAATCCGTATCCATGAAAATATTCAGAAAAAGAAAGTCTATCAAATACTCCCTTTTTATAAGAAGAAACACCTCCCATAAAATAATCCACTTGATAAATTTTACCGGAAGGAGGAAGGAATCCGATAGAAAAACCATTAGAAAATTCAGGCATAATTCCCGGTTTCTCCTTAGGGAGCAATCCCACCTTTTTTCTTAAGAGATGCCTGCTGCTTAATTTTCTAGAGAATCCGTCAAAATAGTACCTATTGAATAATTTTTCTGAAGTTTTATATTCTACCCACACACTATTTCCTAAAATATACCCACCCACAGCCATGGCATCAGATTTCACTTGGTAAGTTTCCATTATTTTTTGGAAATATTCAGGTTTCAGAACGATATCATCATCTAAAAAACAAATTATTTCTGAGGAAGATGAAACATGTTTAATTCCGAAATTACGTTGTTTGGTTAATCCTTTGTTTTTGTCATCAACTTTAAAATATTCAACTTTTACCGAAGTATCATTTGCAACATTTAAGGTGAAATCGTCTTCCGAAGCATCTACTATCAGAATTTCATTAGGTTTTAAATTTTGTTCTTTTACTGAATTTAAAAGTTTCCGAATTGCTTCTGGCCTCCTGAATGTACAAATTATCAAACTGAATTTCATCTTAATTTTTCATTACCGTTTATGATGGCCAGTTCCATATTTAAACTGGCAGTATTCATAATATCAATATTTGCAAATGGCCATTGCTTATTATCTCTTCTATCCAACGCCATCTTTTTTACATGGGCAAGATACTCATCTCCAATCTCCTTATTTCTAAAATATGCTTCTAACTTTTCTTCCAGATCAGGTAACTGATATGGTGCCGCCCAATCTACAGATTTAAATAATCTATAAGATGTATTTTCACCCCCATTTTTTACAGATTTTTTAATCAAATAACTATCTATTTTAGATCGAAGGCCCCATACAGGGAATTTTATGAAATCGGGGAAAGATTGCGGTATAAGAGGAGCCTGGCTGGTTGGAACTGAATTTAATTTCTTTAATGTTTTATCATATCTAAAAAGCTGCTTGGCAAAACGATAATTTAAACGAAGATTAGGATGAATATTGCTGGTATTTCTTAAAATCCTTAGTGACATAGCCGGACTATATGCCTTAAATTTGCTATTTGCCAACAAAACCTGCTTACTAAGTCTCATTCGGGTATAAGTGTACCAAGAAAACAATTCATCATACAACTCTATATAAGGAAGATTGTGGGCTGTGATTCTATCAAATATCTCATTTAAATTTTCTAAAATTTCCGGATCTATTAGTTCTTTGGAAATTTTAATTCCCGTTTTGCTTTTTCTTTGATCTATATAAAAAATTAGGGTGCGTTTTATAATTTTATTTTTCCATTCACCAACTTTTTCAGGAGTTGCCTTTTCGAATTTGTAATCTGTGTTTAGAATATAATGTTTAACGAAATTAGACTGTCTAAATTCTCGGGAATTATATTTCTTGATGTTTCTTGCAGGTAAGCCTTCACATAATTCACCTAAAAGCAATGGAGTATCAAATTGCTCATCCTGATTCTCTAGTATTTCCAACCAGGAACAAATTTGAACCGCTTCCGTTTTAAAGGTATAATCTTTCAACTGAGTTTTAGTAGGAAAATAAACCTCCGGCTGAAAAAAACTATGGAAATCTGCCTTTTTTAGCTTTGCCAGTCTCCGGGCTACTTTAGTTTCATAATTATCACTTTCGCCAAAAGTTAAACAGGATATTTTTTTATCTTCAGGAATTGCTCCTAATACCACTCTACTGTCAATTCCTCCACTTAAAGCAATTTTGACCTCATCTGAGCCCTTTAAGCAAAATTCCATTTCAATTTGAAAATCCTCCCAGTATTTTTGAACCAAATTATGGTCCATTCTACTTGAGGATATTTCCTGAAATAGTGAATTATCGTATTTTTTCTCGAGTAACTCTCCATTAAAATTAAATTTTAAAAATTCTCCCGGCAATAATCTTTTGCAGTTTTTTATAATACTGCGGGAGCCTATATTGGAGAAACCTTCACCAATAGTTCTCTGTAAAATTCCTATTTCATCATTTATACTTTTAGTTAACAAACCTATAAAAATGATACTATTGGAAATATAAAACCCATCCTTATTTTTAAAGTAATAAATTGGATAAAGGCCAATATGATCAGTTGTCAGTATGATGCTTTCAGCAACTTTATCAATTATAACACTGGAAAAAGATCCAGAAACAATTTTAGATAATGGCCATTGATTCAGAATTTTTTTTAAACCGCTCAATGTATGAGATGATACGGAATTTTCAGCATTGTCATAATCTCTTAAATATCCATCTGTATAGCCCGATAATGCATTATTTGAAACTAACACATTATTTCTTTCAGTATAAAATGTTAGCGCACCAATCCTCTCTGAATATAAGTCATTAGGAAGCTTATTTAATCGCATTTCCGAAATCATAATATTGCTGAGTAGAAATTTCATTTATAAATTTGTTTCAATTTTTCTGAAGCCCAATATTCACTTAATTTCCATCTTTTTTTCATTGACTTCAAATAAACCACAGGGTTTTTAATAGGTTGCTTATTATAAAATTTTAGAAATAAGGATACTTTATACCCCCTCTGCATCCATAAATTGAAATGGCTTTTTACTAGTACCATCATTGTTGGAGATGGTTTCGGAGTTAGCCCTGATTCTTCCCATGGCATTTCGGGCATTCCCCTAAAACCTCCTCTTTCAGCTTTTAAATGTGTGATTTGCACATCTGGATGATAAATAACATCTGCCCCTTTTGCTCTTAATTGTAAACCAAAATCTGTATCCTCACCAAAACCATATTCATAAATCTCTGAAAATCTGCATTGCAATGCAAATTCTGAAGATACTATTGCAGTACCAGAACCAAAAGCTCCCCATTGTTTTATTTTATGGAATACAGTTTTTTGTTCTTCTTGTTTACAATTCATGTTAAGAGCAGAAATATTGTATTTATTAATTTCAATAAACGCAGTTTCTAATAAATCATAATTTAACCTTATATCATCATCTGCAAAAAAAATCCACTTTGCTTTTACTTCATTTAAAGCTATGTTCCTAGCACTACAAGCTCCCGTTTTGTGAATGAATTGGTGAACTATCTCAAAGGGCCACTTTTTATCGTATAAAAAACTCAATTCCGATATTGATTCCTTCTCTGGATTTTGTTCTATAATTATAACTCTTTCTGGGAGCAATGTTTGAATTGAAAGATCCTCTAAGACTTTAAGTAAGTATTGGGATCTACCAATAGTAGGAATAATAATATCTAGATTTACTCCTTCTTCTAAATTTAAAACCGAATACGAATGTACTTCACTAAGGTCTATTTCACTCTTAAATCTTTTCTTGTTGAAAAATGCTAGCAGATATGAAAAAATAGGAATTTTTTTTTCATAATATATAAAACACCAAAACAAAATTGAAGTCCAGAAACTGTTGTAATGCTGGTATACAAAAGAAAACAACTGGGTGGTTGAAGCAATACATTTCAATTCTTTAATTTTCTCATCCAATTTTATTAGAGCAGGATCGCTATAACAAAAAAGGCTGTTTTGTTGACCTAGTTTGGCTATAGCATTTAATAAATAACCAAAGTCCTTAATTTTTGAAAACAACGATTTAAACTGCAATAATGTTTTTCCCTTTATCCCCCCAACATCACTACTCATTAACCAAGAAGGATATTTCACATCTCTAGGTACATTAATAAATGGTAGTTGATCTACATAACCAATAGCCCTTGGGAGAAATATGGTTTTAAAAGCATAGGATGCGATAATTCTATCATGATGAAATATACTAGGCCATACTTCAACATTTAATTCATCTTCTAAAGATTCTTCACACCAACCAATAATTTCTTCGGGATATTTTTGTGCGAGTTCCCAAAAGACCACATTAATATTAGAAGAGGTCTCAATAATTTTATCACCCCTTTTAACTTTTACTAATTCTGAAGCACTTCTGTGGATTAGTAATACCATTAGACTTTAAATGTATCAGAACTATTCTCAATCAAACTAAATATTTTTTTAAGCTTCATACCAGGGTGCAATACTTCATTATAATATCTCTGATTAGCTTTTTGCATACTCTTTCTCAGTTTATCGTTAGTATAAAGAAGTTCCGTTTTATCTAGGCATTCCGATAAAGTGCTATATTCTAAATAATTTTCGGTTTCTTGAAAAGTTCCTAAAAGTTGATATTTCTTAATAGGTTTTGTTATAATTGCCATACTATGCGAAATATATTCTCCCATTTTCCAGGAGATACTGTCTTCCAAGCCTTGGTTAACTATTCCAATAGTGCAATTTTTAAGTAATTTAAGATAATTCCACTTATGATAATCACTCTCCTTTAGCATGAGATCAGGACATTGCTCAATGGAATATGTGTCTTTTTGAATTCCACCTTTAAAACCTCCTCCGTATTTCTTTTTTAATTCCCGGTTAATAGTAATACGTTCATGATTTAAAACTTCTCTTTCTTTTTTCTTCCATTCAATCTCATTATTCTCAGGATTCCAAAGTCTAGCTCTAAATATTATTTGATTTTTATCAACAGGGACTGATTCCATATTATTCAAATTGTTGTTTATAACACAATCTTTAATACCTAAGATTTTTGACATGACGGTAGAATAACGCATAGAATATTTTAACAGCTTTCTGTTTTTTAGAAAAAGAAATTTTGTGAAATTATTTTTACTATAAATTTGATAGTTTAAACCATAAGGAATTAGTTTTGAATACTTTTCATAGTCGGTTATCAATAACATTCTTTTAATATAGAAATCACAAACTTTATAGGCATCATAATTAAATTTTGAATTATCAGACATATCAAAGATTAATGTAAGTCCATTATAACTAATCCTGAACAGGTCTACTGGATATTCTCCTAAGCTTAATTTGTAAGTTAAATCTATTTGTTTCTTTTCTTTTAAATATTCTAATCCAGTAATTAATTGGCTAAAATGAGCGAGTGTTGAATTGAAATATAAAATTACCTTATCCATTATTAATAATTTCAGTCCTGTAAAATTCAATATTCTTTTTGATTAGAACTTCTGAAGAAAAAAGCTTCTCTACTTGTTCTCTGGCTTTCTCGCCCATCCTCTTCCTTAGGTTTGGATTATTTAAAAGAAGTTGAATTTTATTTGCATAATCCATATGATCACATGGATCTACCATATAGCCTGTTTCTCCATTTATCATCATTTCATTTGCCCATCCAATATTAGATGTTACCATTGCTTTTTCCATTGCCATTGATTCCAGCCATGTCATTGGAAAGGCTTCGGCAAAGCTTGGAAGAACGATTACCTGTGCTTTAGCAATTTCCTTTGATACATTATCATAAGGCACTTCAGCCAAATGAATTACATCTTTCCAATACTGTTTGTCTATGAGCTCCATAACCATTTCCAGAGTAGATCGGTTTTCAATTATATCTAAACTATCTTTTCCTAATAATGTAAGCACCGCTTTTGGTGCTCTATTTTTTAAATGATTAAAACTGGCCGCTAATTCCAAAACTCCCTTCTTCCTAATAATTGTTCCAAAATACAGAATTGATTGTGGTTCTTGCTCAAGATCTAATGGTCTAAAATCATTAACATTTACTCCATTATAAATTGTTTGAATATTTTTTTTAAGATTAAATATCTCCTTGGTCTTTTTAGCTGTAAAGGAACTAGCGCTAATAATAGAATCTGCATTATTCAAAGCATTTTTTTCAAACCATCGATTTTTCCATTTCTGTTTTCTTCCTTCAAGTTTACAAAAATAGGCATCACTACCATTACAACGGATCACCAAAGGAACATTGAAATTCATAAAAGCAGTAATTCCTGTCCAATCTGGAGCTTCTAAAAGATCTATGTTAGTTTTACTTACAATAGCATTAATAGTGTTCTGAAATTTAATTCTCGTTATATACCAGGTAAATCCCGGGAACCTTGAAGTTTTAAAAAAGTAAAAATGAATATTATTTTCAATAAAATCCTTTTCAATAGAGGTTCCTAAAACAAAAACTGAAACCCTGATATTTTCATGTATTAAATTACCCACCAGATTTTTAATACTAGTTCCCAGCCCACCAGATCCAGGCAGCTCTGGATGGGGATATTCCGGAGTAATGAAACCAATATGCATATTAAACAATTTCTTCTATTGCACTCCAAATGCGTTCATTCGCATTTGGAACAGGATGTTCATTAATAATTTCAAACCATTTTTTTGCATTCCCTAATACTTCTGAAATAACACCTTCTAAGCCTGTTTTAATAACCGATTCGATTTCTCCTACTTCATTGATCCATAAAGCGGAATCCCTAGAAGGCATCGATCTAAAATGAACGTATCTGTAAATACTTCTGGTATCCTTAATCCATTTAATCTCTTCAGGATTATAATGAATGTAAGCACAGGGCTTTCCATAGCTTATATAATCGAAAACCATAGAAGAAGCCACGTTAATCACCATAAAGGTATGTTGAATTATATTGGATTGTAATTTTAAGTCCTTTGTAGTAGGGATAATAGCATCCCATCCATCGGAAATTTTCCCCCAAAGTGGTTCTATCGGAACTATTATATCTTTATATTCTGCTAAAACCGGATCATACCTACTGGAAAGGTCAACTGGAGATCTTCGAAATATGATCCCCAAATTATAGCCTTCAGAATTCATTTTGGAAACAGCTTTGGATGTATGTAATAAATATAGTTCATCATGCGGAGCTGTAGTGATATCGTCTCCAGAATAGCATAGATATTGTCTTTTGCTTTCTAAATTGAAATCCTGATAGAACTTCTCTTTTTCAATCTTGGTTTTTTCAAGAAAATGAACTTCAAATTGAGGGGTTCCTGTAATTTTTATTTGAGAATTCTGAATTTGAGGATAATATTTCAGCAACTCATTTTTCATATACTCACTCCAAACAAAATAATGGTCTGTACTTACTACCAGGGTAGCTTTTGGCAGATTATCCCATGAAAAAATAAAGGTAGCAGTTGGAATCCCTAAGTCATTTGCAGCTAATAGAGGTGCCAATGCTTTTATTGGTCTTTGGTTGGTACAAAACACAAAATCAGGAGTCTGTTCAATTAAAGTGTTTTTGCAATCATTATAAAGATCATTTCCTCTTTCTGAATTTTGCAGTTTTGTTTGAAGCCTTTGCAGACCTTTGGCTCCACTAAAATAATCAGTAAATTGCTTTACCAGAATATTTTTAAAGGCATTCTTTAATCCACTGCCTTTATTTATAAACTTATATTCCTGAAATACCGGATCTTTAAATTTTTCGCTGAAATAATTTAACTCAGTATTAATTTTCGCTCGTTTAAAAATATCTGTAATCGCTCTGGGTTTTCCGTTAATTTTAATCTCTTTAAATCCGAGTGCCGCTAGATCAAAAGGGGTTTGATTCCAAAAAATTATGTCCCATCCATTTTTTTTACCTATTTCCACAAAAGAGGTAAACGCGAAATTTCGAAGCCCTACTCCATCAGGTATTAAAATAAATATTTTTTTGGATTTCAAATCTATGTGTAGGTTAAGTGAGTAATTTCAAAGATAGAAATTTAACATGATTTTAAAATCCTTTGCATACTTCAAAATAAATTCTTCCAATAATTAATCAGGGAAAAGCAAAGAGAAATTCACCCATTGCCAAATATGAAAACTACTACTATTTTCACCTCCTAAATAAGATTGCCATTCCTTTTCTATTTCCATGTGGTTGAACCAACTGGAATATTGAGAATTTGCTAAGCTTTTTAATTGTTCTTCTACCCAAATTTTAAGCTCCATCCCCAGCCATTCTCTTTGGGGGGTCTGAAGTGGTCTTTTGGGGGTATAAGAGATTTCTTTTGGAACTAAATCCTTTATAATTTCCCTTAATAAGAATTTATGTGTGTTTCCGTTTATCTTAAAATGTTTGGGTTGAGCAACTGCGAATTCAACTAATCTATGATCTAAAAAGGGCTCTCTTAATTCTGTACTATGCGCCATAGAGATCCTGTCATTAAAACGAAGAGCTCTGGGAATCTTGGTATGAAATAAATCCCGATATTGTTTATTTCTTAACGGGTCCTTAAAAGACCTTGGATAGTTAGTTTTATCAATCTTATCTATTAACATCTGGGATAAACAATTTATTTTAAAGGGAGAAATCTTTGGCTCTAATCCTTGTATAACAGCATCATTTTCTGTAGCATAATAATCATATCCCGCCCATTGTTCATCCATTCCTTGTCCATCTAGTAAAACTAAAACATTCCTATTTCTGGCATCTTCAAAGATCTTGGAATAGGCCAAAGTTGGAATCCCTCCAAAAGGTTCATCCTCATAAAAACTTATATGTTTTGAGAGTAAAGGAACTTCTTGGGGTTCCAGTTTCACTAAATTTAAAGGATTGGTGGTAAGAGATATCATTTTTTTTACCCAAAAAAGCTCATCATATCTCTCATCTCCAGTATAAAAAGTAAATGCCTGAATGTGCTTATTATTCTGTGATTTGTTTACCAACGCAAGTAATAAGGAACTATCTACTCCTCCACTTAAATTAAAACCCACAGGCACATCTGCTCTGAATCTTAATGAAATACTGTTCTGAAGCAATTCTAAATAGGTTTTTTTTGTCTCTTCAAGATCACCAGAAATTTTAATATTTTCCACATTTTCGGCAAAATCATACCACTTTGTTAAAGTAAGATCTCCCTCTGAATAATTTAAATAATGCCCGGCAGATAGTTGAAAAATATCCTCAAAAAAAGTTTCATTTGGTTCTCCGTAAGTTCCATATGCAAAATAATTTGCCCAAACTTTCAAACTAGGGGTGTCAATATTTAAACCTGATCTTAAAGTTTTTATTTCACTAGCAAAAGTGAGCTGAGAATCTTTTAAAGAATAATAGAAAGGTTTTACTCCAAAACGGTCTCTGGCTGCGAATAATTCTTTTTTCAATGAATCCCATATCGCAAACGAAAACATTCCATTTAACTTGATTAAACAGTCTTTTCCATAAACGAGATATGCCGCTAATAATACCTCAGTGTCGGAATTGGTTTTAAAATCATATTCAAACTTTAATTCTTCTTTTAACTCAAGGTAGTTATAGATCTCCCCATTAAAGCTTAAAATAAAGCGTTCGGAAGGATCTAAAAATGGCTGATTAGAACTAGGACTCAAATCTATAATTGCAAGTCTGTTATGCCCGAGAATGGCAAACCCGGGATCTTCATAAACCCCAGTATTATCAGGTCCTCTATGGGATTGTAATTCAAGCATTTTCAAGAAATCCTTTCTCGAAAGATCGGAAGCTATTATTCCTGCTATCCCGCACATTATTTCATGGTATTTAATATTGATTCCGCCTTTTCCCAATCGGATGGAGTATCTATGTTTACATAAGGAGAATCTGTTGTATCTATAAATCCTATATTCTTACCGTATAAGGAGTTTTGATCAAGGATCATTGAGGCTTTGGTGAGGTAAATTGCCCCATCTCTAAAATATGCCTTTGGGAGTTCTTGTCTTCTGGTTATAATTTCCTTTTCCCCAGTCGCTATGCTTAATCTACCATCCTTCTCCTCAAAGATCCAATGCGGATTATATTCATGAGGTACTTCACGTACACTAACCAAAGAATCCGGACTATCTAAAATGAACTTTTGGATAGCTTTATCTATTAATTCACTTTCCCTAAACGGAGTTGTAGGTTGTAATAAGCAAACAGCATCAAATAACTCCCCTTTTTCTTTAAAATAGTGTAAGGCATGCTTTACAACTTCCAAGCTAGTGGTGGTATCTTGAGACAGGTTATCCGGGCGTTTAAAAGGCACTTCTAAACCAAGTCCTTTTGCTACTTCAATAATCTCTACATCTTCACTGCTCAAAATCACTTTTGTAAGCAATTTGGAATTTTTAGCACTCTCCAAAGTATATTGCAGCAATGGCTTTTTACCAAGTGGTAGGATGTTTTTTCTCTTAAGCCCCTTGCTACCACCACGAGCAGGTATGATTCCCAGAATTTTCAATATTAAATATTTTGAATTATTGGTTTTTTTTTATCTCGTTGGTTCTTTTGATCTAAATAATCAGCTATAATGCCTTCGTCAAATTTATTATAAATGCCTCTAAGAACCATTGGAGTAAGATCGTTAATTCTACAAATTCTCCCATTTCCTTTCTGCAGAACGGGTTTTATTTCTTGTTTTTTAAGCTTTTTAAGTATCCTTGGGAGCATTAAGCCTGCTTCCTGTATCACTTTATTGCCAATTGAATGTAAATTGTCATGAACTTCAATTTTTGGTCTCAATTGATTTAATACTGCACCTGCATCTACCTTGGGAGTTGCAATATGAAATGTTGCTCCAATACATTCCGGTTCATTATAATAATATGGGAATAAATTAGTAGCAGAGCCCTTATAATATGGAGATAATCCTAAATGTAGATTGATAAATCTATTTGGAAACTCTTTTAGTAAAGATTCGGATATGATAGAGGTGCCAAATAGAACTATGTAATCTGGATTAGTTTCCTTTATTAAATTTTCTGTGTTAGGTGAATTGATCCCTTTAAAAGGAAGTTCTTTTATAGCGATATTTTCAGGAAAAGAATAAGTTCCGAAAAAACCTATTTCAGAGGCTGTTCTTTGCTTAAAATGATCATCAATAAATTCTTTATCTTCTAGCTTATATGTGGAGGTATCGGTAATTGAAGTCGCCTTTTCTTCAGTAAAGATCAAGCTTAGATCCAGTGTATCACTAAGACAATTCGCTATATATTTATGCCTAAAACTATTACTTGTTAGTAGAACTACTTTCATTTTTATACCATTTCCTGAATAGTGGTTTCTCGAAGATAGCCTTTGTTTTAAACAAATCAGATTTCCCTAGCGGTAAATCATTACAATCGAATCTGCTCATCCAGTAAGGAGCAGTTTCAATATCTTTGTTTACTGCACGTTCCATAGTGAAACCAAGTCTAAAATTATTCAATTCTACTAGTTCAGATATCCCTGAACTTGCATCAAATGAACCATATGGATAACTTATTATGCTAGCGGGTTTAGAAAATCTCTTAAGAAAAAATTCTTGCGTTTTCTTCAGCTCCAGATCTAATTCATTTAAAGACAATTTCCCTAAAGGAACATGATTATGAGAATGTGAACCCAAATTACCATTTTTGAATAATATTTCTAACATTTCATCCTCAAAATACAGTGATTTTGTTACTGCTTTTTCATCATGATTTTCATTAAAAATTGGATCTATCAATTCCTGCTGTTCTAAATGAGTTAATTTAAAATTCAGTAAATATTTAAGTTTGGCTGTTTCAGCATCATCATAATTATAATGTACTAATGCTTTGTTCTTCTCGATTGCATCCAATTTTAAATTAAAGCTTTTATTGATTATCTGAAGAATTTCTGAGGAAGGCATTTCAGACCTCAACATATGGATCTTATGAACCAGAGAAACCTTTCTGTCTTCGTAATTGGCCGTATTTATAAAAAAAATATATGGAATACCCAATCGGTCTAAAATAGGTTTTGCTAAAGAATATTGTTCTTTAAGACCATCATCGAATGTTATCAATATATAATTCTCAGTAAATGCCCCTTCTTTATAAGCTAACAAGTCTTCCTGGGAAATAAATTTCCCATGCTTAGATAAAGCTATTAATTGTTGCTCAAATTCCTTTGGAGTAAGGCCAAATATACTTGGATATTTGGCTGAAAAATCATCTCTTATATAATGATAATTTGCAACTGCAAGCATATTAATAGGTGATTGTTTTAGAAAATTCCAATTTTTCTGTAGCCAAAATTTCTGCTATTCGATTTCCTGCACTTCCAGTGCCATAAATATCTGAAGATTCATAAAAGCCATTTGCAATCGCCTTTTTAATAGCTTGAGAAATATCTTCTGAATTACTACTAACATCAATTACATTTATAGCTCTTAATCTTCTGTTTTGCCTACTTCCAATATTAATAACCGGAATTCCCAGATAGGCACATTCTCTAATTCCTGTACTTGAATTTCCAACCAAGGCTTTAGAATATTTAATTAAACGCAAAAAATCCAAAGGTTCCATATTCTTAAAAAAATGAATATTCTCTGGTTTTTCTATCTCTCTAAATGCGCGAATACCATTTGAGGTACCATCTGAACCTGCATCTACATTTGGCCAAAACCAAAAAGCTGGATAATTTAATTCTTTAATAGCTTTAAGCGTTTCTATTATTTGGACCTTAGCTTCCTTATACTCGGTTGTTACCGGATGTTGCATTACCACAATGTATCCATCCAGCCAATTTAAATTAGAGCCAACCCCACCATATTTATCGATAGGATTAAAATTAAGCTTAGTTTCAGAATTTATTTGTTTTGCAAGATCAATAGAAGGGCAACCCGTATTAATTACTTTTTCAGGATTCTCCCCAAGTCTAATAACTCTTTGTTTTGCATCTTCACTGGAAACTAAATGCAGGTCGGCCAACTTTGTATTTGCATGCCTAACCTTTTCATCTATACTGCCGGTCACCTCTCCGCCTTGAATATGTATTAGAGGTATGTTTTGATAAGCAGCAGCAATAGAGGTCGCAATAGTTTCAAACCTATCAGCAATGGTTACTACAGCATCTGGTTTTAAATTATAAAAAACATTGGTTAATTCCATCACACCAATCCCCGTTGTCTTAGCCATAGTAGTAGGATTTTCACCTTCTAAAACCATGAATACCTTAGCAGTGATCTTAAAACCGTCCTTCTCGATGAAATCTACTGCGTTTCCATATCTATCTAAAAGGGCGGAGCCTGCAATAACTAATTGAAGCTCTAAACTTGGATGATCTTGAATAGCGGTTAGCGCAGTTTTAATCCTACTGTATGAAGGACGCGCCGTGACAACGACACAAATTTTACGTTTTATCTCATTCATTATTAAAGGGAATCCATTTAAAATATTTAATTTCCATTCTAATTTTTGTTAAAAGCCAGTTGAATTTCTGAAATGATAACGATATAGCCATTTTTACAAATAAAAATTTTCAACCTTTGTTAGGCATAAAATTAATTACTTGTAAGTTCTAATTATTATTGCCTCACTAAATGATTTTTTTATTAGGATAGACTAATCCTCTAATATATGGAAAACAGAATGAATGATCTTGTAATTTTACTCACAGGAACCATAACTCCAAATAGCCTATCAAATCTTACTATAAAAGACCCTGCAATTAGACGACAACAGTATTATGATGCATTAAAATTTTATATTGAAAACACTAAATTTAGAATTGTTTTTGCTGAAAATTCCAATGATGCATTAGAAAATTTTCCCTTATTTCCAGATAGAATCGAATATTTAACTTTTAACTCGATACCTATTCAACCTGATCGTGGCATAGGATATAAGGAACTGGAGATAATTGATTTTGCTTTCCAAAATTCCAGGTTTATTATTGAAGCAAAATCGATAGTGAAAATAACTGGAAGATTAAAAGTTCTTAATTTTAATAAGCTATCCGGAAAATTTTTAAAACTTGTCGGGAATAAATCTAATTTAATCTACGCCCATTCCTTTGGAATAAAAAATATGGACGCCCGTTGCTTCTTTTTTACAATAGATTTTTGGCCATACTTAAAAAAAGTAGGCAGAGATATTAACTTACGGTATAACTTCGAATTATCTTTATGGGATGCTATTTCTCAATATCAAAGCATAAAAGAAAAAAAATATATACAACTTAATATTCCTTTGAGGATAGATGGTATAAGTGGAAGCTTTGGAAATAAATACAAGCATAACCTTTTGTTGCATTATGCGCGTTTAATTCGTAATCATAGTTCAAGTATATTTGGTAACAAATTAATGAAGGAATGAAAGAAACTGATTAACCAAAAATCAGCTTAAATCCAAAAGTCAATTCATTATGCAATAATTAGGTGACAAAAATAAAACAATGAGTAGAAGACTTAAAAAGTTTTTATTGAAAATAAAACCAATTAAATATTATGCAAAGGGAAAGAATTTTTTCAATAATTTTCTTTTTTTAGAGGCACAGAAAAAAAATAAGCAAGAAATTTTAAAAAAGCTATCAAGAACTGAAATTATAAATTATTTATTATCACTAAATCCAAAGGATGCTTTTTACTTGGAAATAGGTGTTAGGAACCCTGCTCATAATTTTAGTCATATCAAGGCAACGAATAAATATAGCGTTGACCCTGGCTTGGAGTTTAAACAGAACCCCGTGGATTTTAAAATGACAAGTGATGACTTTTTTAAAAAACTCTCTAATCACGAAATTTTTTCCAATGATATAAAATTTGATGTAATTTTTATTGATGGATTACATTTGGCAGAACAAGTGGATCGTGATATTTCAAATTCCTTAAAATACATTAAAGATGAAGGATTTATTGTCCTTCATGATTGCAACCCCCCTACCCAGTGGCATGCAAGAGAGGGTTTTAATTATTGGCATACTCCTGCACAGCACTATTGGAATGGAACAACATGGAAAGCATTTCTAAAATGGCGTTGTAACCCTAATGTTAATACATGTTGTATTGATACTGATTGGGGAGTTGGCATTATATCAAAAAAACATCAAATAGGAGAATACATAAAATTTAACAATCATTTCTATGAATTTGAAACTTTAGATAAAAATAGAAAGGAAAGTTTAAACCTTATGGATTTTGAAACTTTCAAGAAACTAATAAAGAATTATTAAAGCTTATTTAATTAAGAGAAGTAATCTCGTTTTAAAAATTTGACTTTCACTACAATTTTAATCTTTGCCCAGTGCAAATATTGAAAAGTAGTTGGATTTGTAAATATAACCTTGATTTCTCCTTGATAATGATCATGTTCTTTTTTAGAATAAGAACCGTTTTTATTAAGGGAAATGAGATGTGCCAATTTAGATTTTGGGAATAATTTTTTTATAAATGCAGTTTGTTCACTTCTATCTCCTTCAATCATAATTATTGAGTGTTTAGACACATGATTTTTTAAAATATTTATAGCACTTTCCTTCCCATCTACAACTACCAAATCAAACTTCACATCACTTTTAATTTCTGATACGTTTTCGAGTAAAATCAGTTTATCTAAATTTATTTTTAAATTTTTAGGAATTTCATTTAAACAAAATTCATTAGCCTCTGTACCATAACAATTTATTAAAAGGTTTTTATCTATCGATAACTTAATAACACTGTCTGATATAGTACCAATTCCAACTCCAACCTCAAGAAAATTTTTAACCTTATACTGCGTTATAAATTTCAATATTTGTAAAAGTGCAAATTCACTTGCTATATATTCGCTCCCATGAAAATTAGAGTATTTAATATATTGTTTGTTACTTAATTTTTTGAGATTCATATATTCAAATGTGAGGTTTTTAAAATATTAACTAATTAATTTCCAAGATTTTCTTTCGTCAAAAAATCCCATTGTTTCATATTCCTATTAATTCTTTTACCAATTACAGCTTGAAATTTAGAAGCATCAATCCCTAAACCTTTAGGCTTTTTAGCTTCTAGATCTTCATATTTAATAATATGTCCTTCAGGAAGATCTTTATTAATGGCCAGGGATTTTTCGAAGATATCCTTTAAAATTTTAAATTGGGAATTAACTTTTTTATCAATTGGATTATTCAATGCTAAAGAGATATTATTCACAGATTCTACTAGGGATTGAATCTCCTCAATTTCCAAAGAGGAACTTGCATCTGGCCCAGTACTATTCCGATCGAAAACGGCATGGAATTCCAATATTTCTGCCCCAAGAGCTGCAGCTGCTATACAGGTTTCTGTTTTAGCAGAATGGTCTGAAAAACCAATTGGTACGGAATAGCGCTTTTTTAATTCAGGTATTACATTCAATCCATAATTTTCGGCCTTAGTAGGGTATGCAGTGGTGCATTGCATTATGGAATAGTGCACATTTCTATCCTTTAAAAATCTAACGGCTTCATCTAATTCTGAATAAGAACTCATCCCAGATGATAAAATTATTGGTTTCCCTGTTTGTGAAATTTTTTCTATTAACAAAAAATTTGTCACTTCCCCAGAACCAATTTTATATCTTTTAACGCCAACTTTTTCCAAAAGATCTACTGCGGCATTGCTAAAAGGAGATGCCAGAAATTCCATATTTTGACTTTCACATCTATCCTTCAATATTTTCCATTCTTCTAAAGAAAACTCCATTCTCTTCCAATAATCGAATCTGGTTTTATCATTGGAGAATTTAATTCTAAAAGGTTCATGAATACTGCTTTCTGCTTCAGCAATGTGCACCTGAAATTTCACAGCATCCACGCCTGTATTGGATAATGCATCTATATATGCGAGCGCTAGCTCTAAACTACCATTATGAGCTTGTGCGATTTCAGCAATTATATACATAGTGGATATTTATTTTTTAAATTATAGCATTATTACAAATTTAATCTCCTTTACATCACCACTGATACTATAGTGATAATTGTGATCTCTATAATCAAAAACTATTTTCTCAAGAACTAGATCATTTACCTCTTTTAAGGATAAATAAGGTTGGGTTTGTTTACCTAAAAATTCTTTTGCTTTATATTTTAAGCTATTGTAATATGAATCACAATAAAAAACTACAGAAACAACTTTTTCAGAATCTATTTTTAATTCTTCATTTAAAAAATGTACTACATGCGCTTTAATATTTGGAATTTTATAATTTAAATCTGGCGTTTGCAATACTTTTTGATCCAATATTTCTAAACCTTCTCCACATTTTTTTTGACCCTTTGGTTTTATGATTTTTTGTGAATTATTGAAATTATAATGTTGCTGATTCAGTCTCATCGCATTACTCAACCGAGGTTTTTGGGTTAAGCTTATATCATCAGAAGCACTAAAGCTTTGATGCCATTGATGATAAAATAATTTATTATCTGAATACAAACGCTTTAAGCCTAAATGCTCCAACCGTTGAAATAAATCTTCATCTTCACTCCCATAGAAATGAAAAAATTCATCGAATCCGTGAATAGTTATTAGAGAGTTTTTAGAAACTAAGATCATCCCATTCACATTGCCGAAGTTCTTTGGAATTAACTCTAATAAATTTGATGCGTTTATTTCTTTCTTCTCTAAATAACCTAATGGAAAAAGAAAAAAGCTTTCTTTAGTGGCAATTTGAATTAGATGTTGCACAGCTTCTGGAAGAAAAACAAGGTCTACATCTGCGACAAATATAAATTCTCCAGCAGCCTTAAATATTCCATAGTTCAAAGCTTTACTTTTATTCCAAATCAATCCATTTATAGATAAGCCATAATAAGTAACGAAAGTATAAAGATTGCAACAATTTTTAATTTCACTTGCCAATTTTTCTTCACTACCATAATCTACAAAAACAACCTCAAAATTAAGATTGGCTTGATTTTTTAATGAATCAAGGGAACGACTAATTCTCTTTAAATCCCTATTCCTATTTGCGTAAACAATGGTTATTTTGGTTTCCATTTATACTTGCGAATTTATCTGATTCTCTACCCAATTATATTTCTCAATCACTTTGGATTGAACATGATATTTCTCTAAGCTTGGTTTAATTTGATTAAGATTATAATTAAATGACTTTTCAAAATCAATCTCCTCTACAAATAATGTCATCAATAGGTTTTTTATATATTGAATATTTTCTGGCTCTTCAATTAAAAGCCCATTAAGATTATCTGTAATAATTTCGGATGTGGCTCCCCCAGGATTGGATTGAACTGGAAATGCACCCATACAAATTGCCTCTAGTAATGTATTTGGCATTCCATCAGAAGAGCTATTTCCTATATAAATTTTAGCAGAGCCCATTAATTTTAAAACTTGGTCCCTACCAATACTTCTTTTTACAGTTATATTCTCCCATTTTGCTATTTCCGAATTTTGTGTAAAATCTATCACTTCTTCCCCAGCTCCAAAAACAATAATTTGGTATGAATTTAAAAATTCTTTTAAAAATATCAGTGCTTTTAAAACTTCTATACATTTACCATGAAGGCCTTGGTATCCTTTTATCACAACTAAATTTCTTTCTTTAAGCGGCAAAGTATACTTGTTAATATCTTCAAAATCTAATCCACCTCCTCCAGGAAAAACCCCTAAAAATTCTCCTCTAAACCCATAACTTCGGGCTATTTCATGATCCCTTTTACAATCTGCAAACATGTAATTAATGTTAGGAAAAGCATTTCTCATAATTTCGCGTTCTGCCTGAATATGCTGATAATAGTACAAATCGCTCCCCCAAGATGAATAAATCCAGTTTACAGAAGAGTACTTTTGCATTACGTTTTTTATTCTGGCTACAGATAAGTACATCACAAAACTATGAACTACATCTGGTTTAATTTTTTCTAATTGCTTTTCAAACTCCTTTTCAAAAATACGCTCGTTCCATTTATTTATTATATTGGTAACTTTTGGGTAGTTCTCTTTAAGAAAATATCTTCCTTTAAAATCCCATTTATAACGCCATCCAATAATTTGTTCTGCAAAATCTATTTTTCGCACATAAGTATTGGAATCGAATACATCCATCCAATATACCTCATGACCCGAATTCTTTAATTGGGCTGTCCAATTAAAGAAATGTGGGGCAAATATGGATACCATTAAAATTTTCATGTTGATCTTGGTAGAGAATCTATTACTTCTCTTAAATGTTTTGCTGAAAGATACTTTTTTAAATCCTCTCTAATCAAATGCTTATTTCCTTCTGTCCAATTATTATAAAGTTCTTGGATATTGCTAGCTATTCTTTGAGAATCATCCCGAGGAGACCAATATGGATATTTTGCACCCAGAAGCCTTCTCACCTCACTTTTTAACGGCCCTAAAATTAATATTGGTTTTTCTGCTTGGATACAATGAGGAAATTTACCGGGAAGGAACGGGCTAAAATTTGCTTTAGCCTCTAAAATAATATTTACATCTACAGCTTTTTGTAGCGCTAAAACATCTTTAAAAGGCTTACTATCAAATTCAACTTGAATACTTGCATCATTATCAGATTGTTCTTGAAGATATGTTTTATAATGCTCGGTGGGTCCAATAAATAACAGCATTGCTGCCACTCCTGAATTGTCTTTTTTGAATTTTAAAAATCCTTCCACAAGCGCATGAGGTTTTCTGGCTTGCAAAAGATTCCCAGCATGTAACAAAGTGAATGTATTACTATCAAGTCTATTATCTCTAGTTAAGGTATCAAAATTGGTTGCTTCCTGTAACTGATGAGGAATCACAACTCCTTTCTCCAAATAATACTTATAATGTTGCCCCATCCATTCCATTAACAATTGAGAAGGAAATGCTGTTACGGTGCACTTATCAGCAATCTTCATCATAAAAGCTTCTTTTTTCTCAAAACCAGATTCCTTCCACGTATATGGTTTTGGATACCAATGCATGGGGTATGGGTCATGTATATAAGCGATCCATTTTGAATGTAATTTAGGAATTTTAAGAAGCGCATGATGAGGCCTAAAACTTCCTCCTTGACTTAATGTAAGCACCCAATTAGGGTTAAAGGATTTTTCTTTTTCTATGGCTCTAATTATACTATTTCTATCATTTAATAAAGTAAATGAAAATCCAAAAAACTTTTCAAAATATTTATTTAGGTGAAGATTAGAAATGTATCGTATATACCTTTCTCCTCGGCTTAAAAGAAACAAGATACTTTTCCTCTTTTCTGGAATATTAATACATTCTATATTATTTAACTGAAGTTCCTTTCTTGAATAATGATATACTTTTAGCTTAAAACCTGATTTTTGTAGGTTATTAATGAGAGCCACATTAGCCTTAGATCCACTACTATTATCAATATCTATAGATTCAACTACAATTAATATATTCATATTTGGGCTTATGTAATATTGAATTTACTTGGAAACGATTTACAATTAATTTATACCAGTTTATTTCAGTATGCTATTTAATTTGTCATTCTGAACGAAGTTAAGAATCTCAAAAAAGCAAGATTAGAGTTTAAATGAGATCCCTCCTCATGTCGGGATGACAAAACAGCAAAATTTAATATAATTTATTTTTCAGAAAAGTTACAATCCTTTCTGAAGCTTTTCCATCTCCATAAGGATTTGGTTTTTTCAATTGATTATTAGAGCTTTTTATAAGTTTTGTTGCTTCATTTACAATTCTATATTGCTGTGTTCCCACCAATATTGAAAAACCTGCTTCTATTCCTTCAACTCTCTCAGAATGATCTCTTGTAACAAGAACAATTTTCCCAAAAGTAGGTGCTTCTTCTTGAATTCCTCCTGAATCTGAAATTATAAATAAGCAATTTTTCATTAACCATAACATTTCTGGATACGAAACCGGTTCTATTAAATGAATAGAAGTATTTTCATTCAAAAGCTCATAAACAGGTTTCTGAACTTTTGGGTTTAAATGAACGGGGTAGATAACCTCTACCTCATTTTTATTGACTAATTCCAATAAAGAGTCACAGATATTAATTAATCCATTTCCAAAACTCTCTCTTCTATGCCCAGTAACTAAAATAAATGGCTTCTCTGTATTGGTAATTTTCTTAAGCTTAATGTCTATGTTTTTTTGTTTAAGCATTTTAGAAGTAGCCCAATGGAGTGAGTCTACAACAGTATTACCCGTTACCTCAATAGTTCTCTCAGGAATTCCTTCTGCCAATAAATTTATTTTAGCTTTTAGAGTGGGCGCAAAGTTTATATCTGCAATCCGCGCAGTAATTTGCCTATTAATTTCTTCTGGAAAGGGTGAGTTTTTATTGAAAGTGCGTAACCCTGCTTCCACATGAGCAACACTAATATTTCTATGAAAAGCAGCTATAGAAACCATTGTAGAGGTGGTAGTATCGCCATGAACCAGAATAAGATCTGGCTTATAACTCTCCAGCAGTTTATCAAAAGAAAGAATTATAGCAGCACTCAACTGGTTTAAAGATTGATTTGGCTTCATTAAGCCTAAGTCGAAATCTGGTTTAATTTCAAAAAATTCTAATACTTGATCCAGCATTTCACGATGTTGTGCCGTGCTGCAAACTTTAAATTCTAGACCTTGTGTTATAAGTTCGTGGATTACAGGAGCCATTTTTATAGCTTCTGGGCGAGTACCAAAACAAATTAGGGTTTTCAATGTTTTTTAAAATTTACTTTTAAGCCTAAAAAGGGGTTTAATAAATGGGTATAGCTGAAATCCAATTTTATATTTAATTTTATCAAACCATTTAGCATTACTAAGATTAAGATATTTTTTAATTATTCTGAAGGAATGTAATTCCAATCCAAGTCTAATAAAGAATTTTTTTAAAGTATTATTAAATAAATTTACCGACGCAATGGTATCTAAAACCATCAAAGTAGCTGAAATATGAGACTTTATTCTAATATTATCTCTATTCTTATATTCTCCAGTATTAGAATTTTCATGTTTCCTACCAAAAAATAAAGTTTTATCAATAGAAATTCCTTTTACATCTGAAATCAAAATTCGAGAATAACATTCCCATTCTTCTGCATACATAAGCTGTTCATTAAATCGAATATTTTTAAAACATTTTTTTTTCCAAAGAACCTGACATGAATTGAAAGGGAGTTTTCCTATTATCATTTTTTCTAAGTCTAAGAAATTAAGTGGGCTTACATTGAAATCACTAGACCTGTCAAATTTTTTAGAAAATTTTTGAATAAATACTTCTCTTAAGTATCTAATATAGTCAACCTTAAATTTAACTAAGGTTGCTACACAAATTCCTAAGTTATCTGGGTGTATAATATCGTCGTCATCAAAAAAAATGATATATTCTCCCTTTGCTTTATCAATACCAAAATTTCTGCAGCCTGGCAAGCCTTTAATGTGATTAGAGGGTCTTTTTAAATATTTAAATCTATTATCCTTTAAAAGGAATGGTTGTAAAATTTCTAGGGTATTATCAGTTCCTCCATCATCAATAATTATACATTCCCAGTTTTTATAAGTCTGGTTTTGGATTGACACTAAAGTCTCTTCAATAAAATGAGCTCTATTATATGTTGCCATTATAATTGAAACATTTGTGATGTATAAATTCTCCATTTTTAAGAATTTAATAATTTTAAGCTTTTATGTTCCGCTTGTATATAAATGCAATCAAGACTTGGTTTAATAACTTCTTTTACAATAGCCTCTGGAGTTAAAAACGAGTAATAATATAAATTTACATTCTCTGAAATTTCCCTAATAAATTCATTAGAAATTTCAAAAATACCTAAAAGTAATTCATGAAGATCATCCAAATCTGCAAATAGAAATGCATTCTTATTATGTTCCAAAGGAGGCTGCATTAGCGCTGCATATTCCTGATGTATTATGGGAATACAGCCGCAGGCCATTGCCTCTATTAGATTATGTGATTGTGGTATAGTAACCCCAGGTAGAGCTAAGAAAAAGTCAAAATTTACTAAATATTCGAATAATGAAGTAAATGGAATCCTAAACTCTTCTTTAGTATTTATTAATATTACATTGTTATCTTTCTCTCCAGAAATATAATTGTTCAAATGCGCAATAGATTTGATAGGATAATAATATTCTTTTTCCTTTATATAATCAACTACCTTTTTTCGACTAGGTTGATTAAAATATGAAGACTCATCTATTCGTCTATAGAATTCACCATCAAAATTTCCTGCCATAAATACACATCTTTTTCTTTTGTCATAAAATGAATTTATTTTTTTAAACAAATTATAATTTTTATAAAAAGCTGGATAACAACACATGGGAATATGATAAAACGAATTTAAATTAACAGCTGAAAAATAATTATTACTTAGTTGATTTGCAGATATAGACACTCCCCTTTTTAAATTCTTAGGAGGGTTTCCAAATTTTATGATTTTATCACTTAAGAGCCAAGAAGTATACCTAAACTCTCCTTTGGATTTATCTAAAATTTTAATAAGCTTCTTATCCTTAGGTATGTATATCGTATATCCTTGGATATCTAACATTATTAAGAGCGCTGCTAAATATCGATTAATTTCTACATTAGAAATTTCTATATAAATAACCTTATCCTTTATTGGTATAAAATAAGCTTTAGCTAGAATACGTATATATTTAAAATAATCTACTAGATCTTTTCGCTCACTATAAAACCACATATTTAATTAGTTTTAGTTTTTTTAAAAAAACCAAGCAAACGAAAAGGTTTTAAAAATTTATTTCCAATTTTATAGTCCATACTGTCCATTACTTGTTGCTTAAATGCCTCACTTTTTTTTACAAATTCTAACCATTCTTGTATGAAGAATGAAAAGTGTTCTTTATAAACATTAGCATGTTTTAAATAAATATATTGAAGTAATTCGTATTTTTTTTTTTTGGCATCACTAGATCTTGACTTCTTTCTTTTACGATAATGAAATAAGACTTCAGGAATTACATGCGTATAACCTCCATTTAGGTGTAATCTAATAAACAACTCCCAATCTTCATACCCAGAAAGTAATTTTTCATCATATCCCCCAATATCTAAAAACTCAGATCTTCTAAATAGAGCATTCCCCACTGAAGCGTTTGAGTTTAAGTAATTTTCTATTCTTCCACCATTTGGAATATAAATCTGAAAATCTCTTGAATTCCAAAACCATCTGGCATGGCAAGTTATAATTTTAATATCTAAACTTGTCTTAATAACAGGTACTGCCTTGCTTACAAAAGTAGGATCAAAATAATCATCACTATCCAGAATCAAAATTAATTCCCCGGTAGCTTTGGCTATCCCATTATTTCTTGCCTTACTTACTCCTAGATTATCTTGAGTGACTAAAATGTCTATTTTTGAATTTAATGAAGAGAGAATTTCCTTAGTTTCTATATTAGATCCATCATCTATTACAATAATTTCCTTATTTTCCCATATCTGATTAAAGGCCGAATTTATAGATTGAGACACATATCTTGCATCGTTATAACAAGCAATTATTATAGATACTTTATCTTGCTGCATAACATCACTTTTTGGGTGTAAATCTAATAAACTTATTCTAGCCATAAAGTTCTTTCCATTTAGATAATACAGAAATTTCAGAATACTCAGCCTCAATAAATTTTCTGGCATTTTCTCCCATCTCGTTTCTTAATTTAGGATTATCCATTAAAATTTTCAATTTCTCAGTATAACATTCTAAATTCTTTTCTGGACATAAAAATCCTGTCACCTTTTCTTGTAGTGTATATTTTATTCCTCCAGAATCGAATGCCACTACTGGTAATCCACAAGCTTGAGCTTCTGCAGTGACAATTCCTTGGCTTTCTGCCATTCCCAACTCGTTTGTTATTGATGTCATCAAAAATATATCTGAACTTTGATACCACAATAACACTTCTTGAGGTGTTTGTGCGCCTAAAAGTTTAACATGATCAGATAAATCCAAGAGATCTATTTCCTTCCGCAGGATCTCACTATATTTCCCTCTACCAACTATTAAATATTCTACATTATACCCTTCGTCTATTAGTTTTTTCACTATTCTAATACCATGTATCTGACCTTTCAATTCATCGATCCTCCCCACTGTAATTAATCTCATTGTACGTTTTATGCTTTTTAGAGTATCTGGCTTAAACATCAAAGTATCTACCGGAACAGGTAAGACTATAATCTTTTTTGAGGATGCACCTAGTGATTTAATTTTTAATTTTAAAAAAAGTGTATTACAAATTAAATGTTCTGAAGTCTCAAACAAATTATCATAATACCCCATGCTTTGGATATGCCCATTTATAGGAAAATGTAAATCATGTCCATGGAAACTAACAATAACTTTTCCCTTCAAAAAACCAATCCTCTTAAGTAAATCTACAGGATGCTTATTAGTGCCAAATTGAATATGTATTGCGTGAATCTTTCTAAAATTATTATAGAAATTAAATTCAAATAGTGGAAGTAGTCCTTTTTGATTATGTAAATTATAATATTTAATTAACAAAATGAGATTAGAAATATTCTTTAGGAATAAAAGAATTCCTTTAAAATAACGATTCATTTTATTTTTTGGAACATCATAGTCTTCAATTAGAATTTTATCTGATAAATTATACTTACTAAATAATTCATTATTTGAATTACTAACTGGATCTCCAGCTTCTCCCACTAAAATCTTTACCTCATATCCCAATTTAATTGCGGTTACTATCTGATTGACAATAAATGTTTCCGAGAGTTGAGGAAATTTCCAAATTTTAAATAGAATAGTCTTCAAATAAATTTTGCTTTTAGGAAATTTCAAAATGGTCTTTTTCAGCTAATTTAAATCTATAATCCATCGTGCTTTTTTATAAAATTTGTAATATGTTGAATTAAAATCTTTACGTTTATCAAATAACTTTTTATGTTTTATGACTAGTTCTGGAAAAGTATTTAGAAGTTCAAGATAAAGGTTAAATAATGCATTCTGAACATATACTTCAGTTTTGCTAGTGTTTTTGTTAAAGTAACTATTTATTAATTGCCAGCTTTTTATAGCACTTAACGCCTTCTCTTCAGAATTTAATGTACTTAAATTATTATTATTTGTAAGCCGATAAAAAACAGAAGCATTTTCTACAAATATAATTTTCTGAGTATTTAAAATAACTCTTGTAATAAATTCGGCATCATCATTATTAGAGAGATTTTCATTCCAACAACCAGTCTTTACTACTAAATCTTTTGGAATTAAATAATTGTGCAAAGGAAGGTACTCATTATAATAACCCAAGGTCCTTAATAAATTAATTGGCTTTTTAAAGTTATTATATGAAAAATAGATTTTTTTAAATCTTTTACTAAGATCAGATTTATCACTAAACCAACCCCATTTACAGGTAAATAATGCAAGATTATCTGAGGAGGAGGAGTTAGAATAAAACTTTAATTGCTCTAATAATTTCTCTGCACCCAACAAATCATCTGAGTCTAAATATTGAATTAATTCGCCTTTAGATTTTTCAAAAGCATAATTCCTACAAGAGCTTGCTCCTTTAATTCTATCTTTTGGTCGCTTGTAAAATTTAAACTTTGGAGACCTTTCACAATATCCTTTTATTATTTCTAGAGAATTATCTGTAGAACCATCATCAACAATTATACATTCCCAATTATTATAGGATTGAGTGAGTACCGAATCTAATGATTCTCCAATTAGTTCCTCCCTATTATAAACAGGGATTAATATGGACACTAAAGGATTGTGGTTTATATTCATTAAATATTAATTATAAATAATTTTTTCCTTCTTTAAAAATTCAATAAAAAAATTATTATATGTAATTACACCATCTTGATTAAGATGTCTAGCATCACTAAAATGTAGTGAGTCGTTTAATTTAATTCTTTTATTAAAATTATAATATTCTCCATAAGAAGAAAACAACTTATCAATCTTATTGTTATTACTAAAAGAAGTATAAAGCGTCTGGGTAATAGGTGGTCTCACTAAAATTACTGAAATATTTTTATCCTTTAAAAAATTTA
Source organism: Gillisia sp. UBA3175 (assembly GCA_002364325.1). GTDB lineage: Bacteria > Bacteroidota > Bacteroidia > Flavobacteriales > Flavobacteriaceae > Gillisia. Next base: position 133,173 of record DEXV01000003.1, on the reverse strand, counting down.
AACTCCTCTCAAAAGCCGACAACTGTTGATCTTTAATTTTTAACCTTTTAATTCCAAATGATTCAGGATGATACATTTTTAATGGGCTTTCTACAAATCCTCCATTCTTAATGTAAATTTGCCCATTTTTTTCATTTAGTTCTAAATAATTCTCATTATCTAAAATAGATGTCATTAACGAATATACATATGTATTAAAAACTTGAATATCATGAGTAATGACTGCCATTCTTAATGAAGCTAAATCTAAAAATTTCATATTAGAGATAATATCTATTGCAGAGCCAGATCCATTGTTCCCAAACCACTCCGGGTTTATTTCATAAATCACCAATTTGGGGCTTATATTTTTAAGGTGTTTTTTTAATAAATATTCTGATTGTTGTGGTGTTTCTCCTGCAGTTCCTAAGTTAAATGATTTAATACCTTCTTGATCAAATATGCGTGTATCATAACCCCTAAAAGTTAAAGAAGTACCTATAAAAAGAATGTCTAAATCTCTCACTACTTTTGCATCTTCCAATCTCGAATAAGTATGTCCAGAACTACCCCGCATGTATTGGATATTAAATGCCGATTGTCCCTCAATAGAGTTTCCTACACTATAAATAACACTACAATATATGAGCGAACAAATGAGTAAGAAGGATACTATTTTAACAAGGAATTTCTTCATTTAAAATTGAAAATATATAAATGGTGATTCTTTAGTTGGCATAAATAATCCTATTAAGCATATGATCAACGAATAAAATACCCATCTTAAAATTTGTGGTTGATTTTGAAATATTCGTGATAAACCAAATTCCTTTTTTCTGGAGATCCACTCTATTATAAGCATGAATAAAATAAACAACAATAATATTTTGGTTGCGATAGTGGTATCTAATTTGGGAATTGTAAAAATACTCGGACTCGCTAAATTATAAATATATTGAAAGGCATTCGATAAATTATCAGCCCTAAAAAATATCCAAGCAATAACAGTTACAAAAAAAGTAGCACTAATTTTAAAAAAATTATTCACCATCGATATAAAACCGTGTGAATGAATACTATCTAGATGTAATCTATTTCTTTTAGTTAACAATAAAGGAAGAAAGAACAATGCATTTAAAAAACCCCAAAAAATAAAAGTCCAATTAGCTCCGTGCCAAAAACCGCTGAGGATAAAAATTATAAAAACATTTCTAATCTGCGAAAGTTTATTGCCCTTACTTCCACCTAATGGAATATAAACATAGTCTCTAAACCAAGTTGAAAGGGAAATATGCCACCTTCTCCAAAATTCAGCTATATTTCTTGAGAAATATGGATACGCAAAATTTTGCATTAATTTAAATCCAAATAGTTTAGCACTTCCTATAGCTATATCTGAATATCCGGAAAAATCACCGTAAATCTGAAAGGCAAACAATATGGCTCCTAGCATTAATACACTTGCATCATGATGAGAAGGATTATCGAATACTATATTCACATATTCGGCACAATTATCTGCGATTACAATTTTTTTAAATAAACCCCATAAAATTTGTTTTAAGCCTTCAGAAGCTTGGTTATAATTGAAAATTCTTTTTTTCGAAAACTGAGGAAGTAAACTTTTAGCTCTCTCAATAGGACCAGCAACTAACTGGGGAAAAAAGCTTACAAAACTTGCAAAAACAATGAAATTTTTTGTAGGTGAAATATTCTTTCTATATACATCTATAGTATAGCTAAGAGTTTGAAAAGTATAAAAACTTATTCCTACAGGCAGGATGATTTTCAAGGACCATGTATTAAACTGATACCCCATGAAACTAAATGCTTCCCTAAAATTATCAATGAAAAAATTGGAGTATTTGAAAAAACTTAACAATCCCAAATTAAAAAGAATACTCGTCCAGAGTAATAATCTTCTTTTGGTATTATTTTCCTGTGTACTCAACTGGAGTCCTACAAAAAAATCTACAAGTGTACTAAGTATAATTAATAATAAGAATTTCTCATCCCACCAGCCATAAAAAACATAGCTAGCAATAAGTAATAATATATTTTGAAATCTTATTTTTTTATCAAGAACTATCCAATATAAAACAAAAACAATAGGAAGAAAAATGGCAAAATCTAAGGAATTAAATAACATTAAATTTTAATTTTCTTGAAAGTAATTATTTGTTAAAAAACATATCGAAATTATTTTTATAAAAATATAATGGTTCTATAAATAAAAAAATACTTGAAACTTAATCTTTGTTGTGTTTAGAAAAAAAATTGAAAATAACTTTCTTCCTTTCTCAATGATTTTTTTTATAATCTTTAATATGTTTCCTTTCCAACACCACTTTAAGTCTGTAATACAAAAGTCTTAAAATATGCAAATATGCCTTTTGATCAGCGTTTAAAATATAAATTTTCGAAACTCTAATCCATTCTGCGAAATTTACAGGTCTCGATTTTTGTACCAAAAGAATATGCTTTCTGGCAACCTCCAATTTTTGAGGTTTTGTAAACTGATGCAATTGTTTTTGAAGCAAGTACCTATAATATGCTAAACTCGCAGTATATTTTTCTTCCTCGTTATCGGTCTTCCCAGAAATGTTTAGTGCAGAATTTCTAATATATACGATTGCTTCATTAATGGTAAATATGTGCTTTCCTTCTGTAAATTCCAGCCAGGCCCGGTCGTCACTATGCCAAGCCAAGGGGAAATTATAAAACCCATGTTTTTTATAGACTTCTTTCTTAAATATATGTTCTGAAAGGGAACTTCGGGTATGCGCGCAAATTCTTCTAAAAGCAGAATCTCCGGGCATTTCCCATTGTGGGTGGGTAAATACTTTTGAAGTCTTTTGAGTATTTTCATCTATAATTAACGTAGCAAAACGAATAACATTCACTTTTACATTAATATCCGAATAATTCTTGTAAAACTCTTCTACCACATATTGCTCCAGTACATCGTCATCGCCCAATATCATAACCCATTCTTCTTCCCTAGTCATTTTGATACACCTATCCCAATGTTGTGTAAGTGAAATACTCCCTAGATTTTTCTCAAATACTTTATAGGTCAAAGTTAATCGCTCTCTAAATTCTGAAATTAATTCGCTTGGATCATCTGGCGAAAAATCGTTACCTATATATAGATTAAAACCTTGATGTGTTTGAGTCGCCAAGGATTCTAGACATTCTTTAAAAAATTCAATTTTATAAAATGGGATTACAATGGCGAGCATAAAAAGTTTAATTTCTTAAATAAAATCCTATTATAAAATTAGTTCCAATTCATTAACCTCTTTCAGGTTTAATAGTTCATTGAATTTATCAGTAACCTCTTCATATTTCATTTGAGTAATTCTATCGAATAACTCCTGATCTATTTCTAAATCGAAATTGGAGTTTTCCATTTGAATTATACCCAGACCATAATCTGCATTGAGTGTATTTACTTTCAAACTATTCCCATATTTTTCTTTTAAATAAACAATTGTTTTCCAAACGTCTCCACACCATTCACCTGTCCAGCCATCTAAATTCATCTCTTCGGCATCGTCTAAAGAACTTGCAGGTGTTGCAGCTGCTTTATGAGGCGGATAGCAGTCATGCATCACAATAAAACCACACACAGAAATATATTTCAAGGAGTTTAATGCATCATTTAAACTAGCACGAAAAGTGTGCAATCCATCAATAAATATAAGATCGATTTTACCGAAATTATTTAAAAAATCTTTATCTTCTTTAAAGAAATTATCACTAGTTTTTTCAAAATAGCGATTACGAAAATTACATAAGTTCTTTAATTTCCATTCTCTTTTATCCTTATCTGAAAATCGAAAATCTGGATCTACCGCAATTTTACTTTTACATTTTAAAGGAAAAAAAGAGCGACCGTGAAAAGTTCCAATTTCCAAATATGTTTTGAAATTGTATTTATCAATTAATCTCTGGAGAAGAATAAATCTATTCATTTTTATATGTATTTGGTGCTATGTGAGCTTAACATCAGATTGAAAAAAAACATCCCCCCAATACATGTTCCACCGCACTAAATAATCATTTTCAAAACCTTCATTATAGATTTCAAAAGCAATGGCTTCATAGGCATGATCCAGCACTTCAATATTTCCTTCTTCTAAAGAGCCTTTGGAAATAGAAAAGTGTAGATAATATTCTCCAACAGATAAATTATGATTTAAAATGGAAAGTTTTAGTTGTTGATTTTCTTTTTCCATTTGGAAAGATTTCGAAAAGAAAGACCCTAGGGCCATATCTTTATTATTACAAATAGTACCTGTTAGCATAACTGGTTTTTTAACTTTCACATTGCGTTTCAAATCGATTTCAAAAATAAGTTCTCCTCTAACAAGATTATGTTTTTCTATAGCTCGTACATTTGTTAACTCTATCTGTTTTGAGGTTTCTCCACGACGATGCTTATTGGTTATTTTTGTTTCTTTCCTGCTTATATGCCTCGCACTAGACAAATATTGATCTATTACATCTTCCACATTTCCTGAAGCCGCCATAGTACCATCTTCAAGTAAAACACATCGGGTACATAGGTTTTTAATACTAATCATATTGTGGCTAACAAACAGTACCGTCCTTCCTTCGCCTTGTGATAAATCCTTCATTTTACCTATGGCTTTTTTCTGAAACTCGGCATCGCCAACGGCCAGCACTTCATCCACCACCAAAATTTCAGGTTCTAAATGGGCAGCCACGGCAAAACCCAACCTAACCGTCATCCCACTACTATAACGTTTAACCGGTGTGTCTATATATCGCTCGCAGCCAGAAAAAGCTATAATCTCATCCAATTTATTTTTAATTTCAATTTTACTCATCCCTAATACTGCCCCGTTCATAAAGATATTTTCTCTTCCCGTGAGTTCTCCATGAAAACCAGTACCTACTTCTAAAAGCGATGCAATTCTACCCTTAGTTTTAATACTCCCAGTGGTTGGAGAGGTAACCCGAGATAATATTTTTAGCAATGTGGATTTCCCAGCACCATTTTTGCCTATAATCCCTAAAACTTCACCTGTTCTAACTTCAAAATCTATATCCCGTAGAGCCCAAACATAGTCTTCGGTTGCTTTGCCAGCACGATCGTTTACAGCCCCTATCTTTAGATAAGGATCTTCTTTTCCCCTCATTTGATGCCACCAACGGTTGAAATCATGAGTTAATGTGCCGGTGCCTACCGTACCCAAGCGGTATTGTTTAGAAATGTTTTCAGCTTTTAAAATAACACTCATTTTTCTGCTTTCAGTATGTTTTGGTGAAATCAATAAAATTATAACTTTCGGATGGCAAGATTGTTATGAGAGCGGTTCTCCATGGTTAAATAAATAAATTCCCAATTATGGACCACCTAAATTCATGTACTGCCTCTATCACCCCAAATTTCACCATACTATTCCAATGGCCAACTTCATAATCATGTCCAGCAATAATACCACCTTTTTTAAGCTTTGAGCAATATAAATTCAGTTCATTTCGGGTAGTCCCATAACTATGATCGGTATCAATATATATTCAGTCAAAATAATCATCTTTAAAATGGGAAGCCACCTTGGTGGAATATCCTAAATTTATTTCAACTAGGCCTGAAGCAATTTCTTTTTTAAATTTTTCTCCTACTATATTTTTTTTATACTGATTATATCTTTGGGAATCCCAAGTATCAATTAAATGTTTTTTTTTTGGTTTGTTGTACTCTAATATTAATTTTGAAAAACTCCCAGTATCAACACCAATTTCGACGGTTCCACCTTTCGATAATTTTTCAAGTAAACTCAACCTATTGGGAAGGAATATAAGGTTTTTAAGATGCTTCTCTTCTAGTTCAACAGCCTGGATTTCTTGTTCCCTCATCAGAGATTTTTCACGATGGTTTTCCCTTATAAGTTCAGAATAAAAATCATAGAACCAATTCTTTGCATTTTTTGAAATGATTTTTTTACCTAATTTTTTCAGCATCAATTCGCTATTGATAAATTATTTCTGTTATTTATTTCTTATTCCATGAACTAGAACTATTTGCCGTTTCCAAATAATACTTTTGTTCTTCGGTTAAATTATTGGCATCAATTTCCCAACCTTTGTGATGAGCACTATAAGGATATTTAGTCCTAATTCCCTTATAACTCACAAATGGCCTTCCTGGTCTATAAAGTGCAAAAGTAGTATCTATTTCGGCAAGGAAGTTACCCTTTTTATCAGTTTTTTGCCAATACTTATTTTCCCAGTTCAAAATTTCATCTTTCAGGGGATTAGTGTTCGGTATATTATTAAGTTCTAAACTAAATCCAACTTTATCGATTTGAGAATTGTGTTTAAGAATTTTTTTGAAATGTTTTAAAAAATCTTCTGGACAATCCTTAGTAGGTAATATGTCGGGATCGGTAATTGCATAGAAGCCTTTAGTATATTTTGAAAAAATATCGATTCTATTCCAAAACACCCGATATCCATAATTCTTATTTAATCTATGAACTATAATATCTTTATTTAGTTTATTTAAATAATCCAATAAAGGCTTGTAGGAGGAATTATTATCTATCACTACAATATTTCTATATCCTGAATTCCTCAAATAGTCTATTAAATTTCTTAAATGGCAGAGCTGATTATAACTAATAATAATTATTGGAATACATTTATAATTATTATTTTGCTTCCTAACTACATTGTTAAAAAGTGCATTTTTCAGATTATATAATCTAAATTTCAAATTTGCAAAAAAATAATTAAAATTTCGTCTCAATTTTTTAACTTAAAATTGTACTTTTTAAAGAGTAAAAATAAATTTTTAAGGCATTCCACCTACCTCCAAAAATCAAAGCGCATAGGATAGAAAATGATCTAAAAAATTGATAGTCCTTATTATAGCTAGCCATTAAACCTGTTTTATAATTTAATATACTTGCCTTAATCAACTCTTTTCTATTGGCAAATTCTGGATCCTCAAAGATATCTTTCAATATAGCAAGATTGATTTCACCAATCTTACTTCTTTTTTTTCTTAAGGCAGTAGAAGTTCCAAAATCTTTTCGATAAACTGCGGTAACATCATCTAAGAAACGAATTTTTCCACCATTTCTCAAAACGTAAAGATAAGTGGGCCAATCTCCATAAGGATATTTTAATATCCACATTTTCATATTTTTTGTCAAGCTTTCTCGCTTAAATAATACGGTTACCGATGGTATGTAATTATTAAATATTAAATCTTTGAATGATGTAGAAATAGGTTGTTGGTTTTTAAGTCTTTCATTTTCTTTACCTGATGGAAATAAATTTTTATTATGGGTATAGACTATCTTATAGTCTGGATTAGCTTCTAAAAAATCGACTTGTTTCTGTAACTTAAGTGGGTCTATCCAATAATCGTCTCCATCACAAATAGCAATATATTTACCTTTACAATGGGCATAAGTTTGTATATAATTAGCAATTAGACCAATATTTTTTTTATTTAAAAGTAGCTTGATTTTATTCGGATTCTTTTCAGCAAAATCTAAGCATATTTCCCTAGTTCCATCGCTACTAAAGTCTTCACCGATAACTAACTGATATTTGAAGTTTGTCTTTTGCGCTATAACCCCTTCTATAGCTTGAGCAATATACTCTTCTTGATTATACGTAAGCATAAAAATACTCACAATAATATCTCCATCCGGTTTATCTAAATTTTTTCCAACCATAAGGCCCCTCCCGTATTTTTATAACATAGTGGCATATTTGTAAAAGAATCTGGATGTTTTTTATGCATAAAATCTGAAAAATAAATAATTTTATAAGAATCGGAATTCATTAAATAAGCTCTTAAAATATAATTTTCGTTCCAATTTCTTCCGCCATACACCCATTCTTTTGGATATTCGAACGGATAAAAAATATCGTGAAAATGAATAAGCACTCCTTTATTTAAACTTGGTAAAATTTCGAACAAAATATAATTAAGGTCACTTCCCGTTTTTGCCACATGCGAGCTATCTATAAACAAGATATCCCCATTTTCCAATTCCTGAAATTTTGATACTGGTATATGTTGTACCAAATCTTCGGTTACTTTTATAGTTGCTTTATCACTTTCTTTAAATAGAGAATAAAGCCTTTTGGGATTGGGTTCTATAAATTCTAGATGAATGGCACCATCGAAGAATTGTTCATTGGTATCCATCATAAGCGCGGAAGAAAAACCAGATCCGACTTCTATTAAACGTTTTGGTTTGAAATATCGAATCATGGAATATAAAATGATTCCATCTGTATAGGAATAATAATCATTTTCAAAATAAAAGCGCAACTCATTTTGTGGTTGCGCCATAAAAGGCATTTCCGAAAAGTATTCGCTTAAATCTCTTATTAACTGAAGTTGATAATTTGTGTTTAAATATATGCCCGGAATAACATCTGGCAGCTTTTCCTTCCAAATCCTCTGCTCGTGTTTTTTTATTTCATGAATAGAAAATATCGGGGAGTAATAATGCCCGGGAGGGAACATCATAACATCATTTTCTGCCTTTAACTGTGCTTTTAATTTATTGTTTTCGTCCTGCAAAAACTTTATGTAGGGCATTTTGTTTAATAAATCCTTAATTTTTGATTTCATTTTAATGTTTTCAAAATCTACAATTCAGCTCCGAGATTTAAGATATTGGCCTTCTGTAAATTATCACTTGCCCTCGGGCAAGTGTTCTATTTAGGCTTGCTGGAAGTTTGGTTTCTTTTTTAAAAGCCCAACGTTTGTACTCAGCTTGTTTTTTACCCCATTTCATCAAGCGACTGAAACGTTCCAGCGCACCTAAAGGTATCGTTTTTACATTTTCAAAAAATTCCTTACCCGCTTTCTCGAAATGGGCAGAACTAAAAGTTCTATCTGGGTGGGGATCGTTATCTTTCCATATCTTAAATTTAGCCTTATTAAATTTAGAAGGCCTACCCCCAATCGGGATATGCCAACGTATTTCATCCAATAATATAGAATTTACTGCTGGCTCAAAAAAACGTGCTTCCCCATTGGATTTCAACAATCTTGCAGTTTCTTTTAAAAATAATTTTTCTACAGGAATGGTCAAATGGTGTAAAAAAGCTTTTCCAACCACAAAATCAAAACTTTTGGGAGGTAAGTTATTTTCTAAAAAATCCCCTTCTACAAAAATAATAGGATGCTTAAAAGTATAATTTTCGTTTAGCTTTCTAACAATTTCACCACTTACTGATGCTATGTCATTAGCAAAAACCTCGGCTCCCAAAGCAGCCATTACTGCTGCATTGGTACAATCTCCACAGCCCATTTCCAATACTTTCTTTCCCTTTATTTTTTTCCTAAAATTATTCTGATATAATCCAAACCAACTGGTTTCAGTAGTAGTAGCAGAGTCGAGAAATTCATCTAAATTATTGATCCAATGAAGAATATTGCTGATGGGATAATTGGCATATAATGCTTCGTAATGTAGCTTATTTTTTTCCTGATTCAGATCTTTGGACATGGCTTTAATAAAACGGCAATTTAGAAATTATAATGACAACTGGTTGTTCATTGTTTGTGGTTTATTGTTTTCGCAAGTCTTTTGCCGATACGATCTCATTAACTGTAATTTATTTAAAACTGGCAACTTTTCATCAAACCTTGTTGCAATTCATTTATTTTTGAATTTTCAGGTAGATTTGGATATTTTTCAAACATATCCTCAATTTTCTGCCAAGGCATTTTTTTATCCAGAAATTCTGCCTGATAAAAAGGAATCTCCAAAGATTCCAAGTAATCTCGATATTTAATTCCATCTCCAAAGATTTTATTTGAAAACTCCACCCAAATACTTGGAATTCCATAAGCGTGAGAAACTATTATTCCATGCAAAGAAGAGGAAATTGTTTTTTCGCAACTCAGTATTTGTCTGGTAACTTCTTCCACATCCAGAGTCATAAGGTCGATCACCAGGATTTCAGGATCATTTTTATAATTTTCTAAAACAAATTTAAAATCATGATAATGTGGAATAATCCCTATTTTGCGTTTTTTCTCCACTTCCGGATGATAATATTTTGGAAGTAACAAAGCTGGATCTCCGTAAACTTCGGGACACTCATAACCTAGTTCTAGCAAATATTTTCTGGTTTGAGGACCGCGAATCGCACGGAAATCTGCTTTTTTGATAAATTGCTTTTTATCGATAATTCCGCTTCCCCACACAATACTATCTTTGGAAGCATGGTGAATTACACTTCCTATAGTAACATAATTTCTTTTATCCCATTTATACCAGGGCTGTTTTTTAGGATGAACCCATTTTACCTTTCTTCCAGATATTTTTTCAACTAAATATTTTGATAACAGATCTCCATAATTCTCCTTTTTTTTAAAAAGAAATTTTATTTCGCTCCACCAAAAAAGTGGGATGGGTTTATTAGAAGACATGTATTTATATATTACTTAGATATTTTATTATTTAATTAAACTGTATCTATAAAATTCTTCTCTGTTCTATTAAACACTATAAGGCCAAAAAGAAAAAGAATAATTGAAATGATTAAGGTGTAGAAAAATCCAAACCAACTAAAACTCCCCACATCTAAAATCATATACCTAAAGCCTTCAATAATTTGGGTAAGAGGGTTATATTGAACGATCCACGCATAATCTGGCATTTTATTCTCCACCTCACTTAAAGGATAGGGAACTGCTGAAAAATAAACTAATAAAGAGGTTGCAAATCCCACTAGAACTGTAAGGTCTCTATATTTAGTAGTAAATGCTGAAATGATCATTCCCAATCCCAATCCAAGCATAGCCATCATTAAAATATAAACCGGAAGCAACAAAAGATTGAGGTTTGGACTTATTTCCACCCCACTCCATACCACATAGATATAAGAAACTACCAACACCAAAAGTTGGATTCCAAATTTGAATAAGTTGGTAATGACATTAGAAAGTGGCATGATAACTCTTGGGAAATATACCTTCCCAAATATCCCTGCATTCGCCCTAAAGGTATCTGAAGTTCCTGTTAAACACTGACTAAAATAATTCCATGCTGTAATTCCTGTTAGATTAAACAAAAATGGAGGGACATCACCCGTTGGAATATTCGCAATATTATTAAATACTAAGGTAAAAGTGATCGCAGTAAACATTGGTTGTATAAAATACCAAAGCGGACCAAGAATAGTTTGTTTATAAACGGTAACTATATTCCGTTTAACAAAAAGTATCAAAAGATCTCTATAACGCCAAATCTCCTGGAAGTTGAGATCTATAAATTTCCGTTTAGGGGTTATTTCGTATAGCCAGTCATTGTTATTCGCTTCGCTCATTGGTAATGGGTTCTCAGTTGGCGGTTATTGGTTGTCGGTCAGGTTTTCCAATTATTTTCTACATATTGAATAAACGAATATATCTTGCCCCCTAACTTATCATAATTATGTTTCAGTTCTTTAATTTCAGGAAAATCGTATAATTCATCAATCATTTCTAGTTGAGAATAACATTCTAACGAAGAGGCGTGGGCATATATTAAAAATTTTATAAAATCCTGTTTATAAGTCCGTCTTCCGTATCCTTCAACTATATTATCTTTTATACTTTTCGAAGATCTTCTTATTTGACTTCCCTGCTCATAAAGTTCGAATTTCGGCAGTTTCAAAGAAATTTTATGCACTTCTACCGCATATAAAAATGCCAAGTTATAAATATCAAGATCCTTATAAGTCTTCAAACCTTACTTTATATATTAATTATAAAATTAACCAACCCCACAACTGAAAACCGACCACTCACAACTTCATTCTTACTCAAAATTCCTCATCGCTTTTCTCCACAACTTTTTAAGTTGAGCAATTTTGTTTGGTCCTTCCCCGTAAGCATTATATTTATTATAGGAGTAGCCATATCCGTAACCATAGCCATATCCGTAGCCATAGCCATAGCCATATTTTGCACGATGCTGGAAGTAGTTGAGCACAAAGCTGATATTTTTTATTTCTCCTTTATGGTATTTTTCATTGATTGACTCTAACATCCCTCTTTTGGTATAATCTTGTCTTATCAAGAACAAGGTAGCATCGGCGTATTTTACCAGGTTCATTGCATCGGCAACGATCCCAATTGGCGGGGTATCCATTATTATATAATCATATTTCTCCTTTAATTCATTCATGAGCACCTCCATTTGGTCACTCATCAATAATTCAGAAGGATTTGGAGGAATTGCTCCTGCGGTAATTACATCTAAATAAGGGATCTTACTTGGTTGAACAATTTCATCTACGCTATTATTACCTATTAAATAATTTACAACTCCAAGATCATTGTCCAATTCAAAATCATCGAAGATCTTCGGTTTACGTAGATCGAGTCCTAGCAAAACCGTTTTCTTTTCGCTAAGTGCAAATACCGTAGCCAGGTTCATGGCACAAAATGTTTTTCCTTCTCCAGAAACAGATGATGTGATCATCACGGTTTTTGTGCCGGTGACCCCTTGTTTCTTATACATGAATTGTAAACTACTCCGTATGCCTCTAAAACTTTCGGCAATTGCAGATTTCGGTTTTTCAAAGACTACCAAATTGGCATCTGCTTTGTTCTTACCTATCAAGCCTAATATTGGTATTGGAGAAAGTCGAGATACTTCTTGAGCATTTAAAACATTGGTATTCAAGAAAACCAGAAGAAAGACAAAAACCAGCGGAATTACTGCTCCCACCAAAAGTGCCATCACATAATTTAATTGAGTATTAGGCCCGATCTGTCCACCACCTGTGTCTTTAGCGCCATCTATTATCATTACATCACTCACATTAGCAGCCTTGATCAGTGCCGCTTCACTTCGCTTTTCAAGAAATAGATTATAGGTCTTTTCACTGATGCTATATTTACGTTGGATCTTTAAAAGGTCTTGTTCCTCTTGAGGTAATTTTTTAATTGCGCTTTCAGATTGTGCAATTTGACCATTAATTGTTCTTATCTCTCCCTGCAATAAGCCAGTAGAAGATTTAATATTCTCTAAAAGCACTGTTTTTATTGAATTGATCTGCCTATCTATATCTGCAAAAACAGGAGAGCCTTCTTTTATTGAATATTGATATTTACTTCGTTCCTGAGATAATTCCAAGATCTTACCCACTCCTGCTGTAATACTTCCCTCGGTGATCCCAGCAACAGATGGCGCCGGCACATTGCTATAATCTGTTTTAGTTTCCAGATAATTCTGAAGTGTATTAAAATAAGCTAACTGCCTTCTAATATCCTCTTTTCGTACATCCAATCCCGCTAATTTCGCAGATATCTCTGAGCTTTCTGCTGAAATATCTAAGATCGCATTCTCATTCCTAAAATCATTTAATTCATCTTCTACAACCTTTAATTCCCTGGATTTTACCGCCAAGCTACTATCTATAAAACGAATGGTCTTGGTAGCGAATAAATTTTTTCGTGCGAGCATATTCTCACTTAGAACGGCTACCGTCCCATTTAAATATTCCACGATCCTGGTTTTATTACCTCCTGTCATCGATAGATTTAACATGGAACCATTCATATTATCTGCCCCAATGGATACTCCTCTATATTGGCCTACAGCTCCATCGAAATTCATGAAGTTAATATAAAAAGGTTTCCCTGCCTGTAATGCTTGCCCTGTTCGTATTATAGTTCCGCTAAAAAATGGCAGTTCAATATTCTCATCAACTTTAAAATTCCTGCTAAATTCTTGAGGTTCTAAATTCATTGAGCCCTTTTCCTTGGAGCCATAGCTTTGAGTAGTAATCGTTGAAGGTATATCAGCACTTAGGTTAAAAGTGTTTTCGTCTTTAAAAGTTATACTAATAGGTAAGTTTATTGCTTGGAACCTACTAGTATCTACTTTAACTAGAAAAGGCGTATTCCCATAAGCATCCACACGTTGGTATTCTCCCTCTACTAAGTATTGAAGGTAATACTGAAGTTTTGAAACCACCTGCTCATTATGAGATCTGGATTGTAAAATAGTAGTAGCAGTAGTTACTTTATCTGATACCCCTCCCCAGTTAAAAGTAAGACTTGTATTGGCCGAGAAAAAAGGATTTTGATCGTCCTTAATTGAAATTGAATTTCCTAATTGATAGACAGGTAATTTTCGAACGTTATTGTAATAAGCCACTCCCAAACTAATAGCAACTGATACCAACACCAACTGCCAATAACTAAAAATTTTTAATATAAACCCCTTAAAATCGAAAGTGGAGCCTACATCGGATATGTGATCATCTTCATTTGCCATAACTTATCGAGTAAAAATTAAGATCACAGAGGTTAAAAGAGTCGCTATACCAACTAGATCCCTTAAAGTAGATAAACCAGTTGTTCCTAGTCCCAATGCTTTTTGAGGCAATGGATCTACAAGGATCAAGTCATTTGGCTGTATATAATAATAGGGACTTTTAGTTGCACTTATGCTAGTAAGATCTATAGAATGTATTTTTTCTCCTCCCGGATATTGGCGAATGATCTTCACATTGGTCATATCCCCATATTCAGTTATACCGCCTGCATTAGCCACAGCCTCCATTATAGTCACTTGTTCCTTATATACTACCTGACTTCCGGCACTAATTTCTCCTAAAGTGGTATACCGAATTCCAGCTAATTTAACGGTAACAAAAATGTTAGCTTCATCTTTAAAATATTCTTCCAATAATTCCTTCTCGATGAGATCTCTAACTTCCTCTACGGTATAACCCATGACATTGATCTCTCCTAATGTAGGAATTCGAATATTTCCATGTGGATCAACTAAAAATCCATCATAGTATAAACGCTCTTCGCCGGTAGCATTTGAATTCTCTTCATTAATAGGGTTAAACATTCCAACTAATTCCTGGTCCAAGGCTTTTACCCGAATACTTAAAAGATCATTTATCTGTATCCTATATGGTTTTTTAAGACGCTGAATTTCAATAATACTATCTACGGCAGTTTCATTTTGCTGTAAATAGGTGATCTTTTTGGTAGGAATGCAGGAAGTGAAACATAAAACAACAATTCCAATGAAACCCAATAATTTATATTTCATAAGCGGAGATCGATGTAGATAAATTCAATAAAACTAGATATAGAGCACAAGATTAAGGATTTCTGTTATATAATTTGGCCCATTAAAGCCAAACTTTATAAACAAATATAGCAGTTGTAAACTAATAATAAAACTAATCTTCTTTTAACTCGGCAAATTCTAGCTATTTTTGCAAAAAATTTATTCTGTGAATTACTTATCGGTTGAAAATATTGCGAAATCCTTTGGGGAACTACAACTTTTCTCTAATATTTCCTTCGGAATCAATGAAGGACAAAAAGTGGGATTTGTCGCAAAAAATGGAAGTGGAAAAACCACCTTATTACATATACTTGCCGGCACCGAAACTCCAGATGATGGAAGGGTGGTTTACAGAAAGGGTATCACTTCGGCTTTTCTTGCTCAGGAACCAGATCTTGATCCCAATCTAACGGTAGAGGAAACCATATTTGCATCGGATAACGAGATCATGCGAGTGATCGCTCAATATGAAAAAGCTTTAGAAAATCCTGAAGATGCAGATGCTTATCAAAAAGCTTTTGAGCTAATGGAAATGCATCAGGCATGGGATTTTGAAACACAATACACTCAGATCCTTTTCAAAATGAAACTGGATCAGTTAGATAAAAAAGTAGGTGATCTTTCCGGAGGACAAAAGAAAAGACTAGCGCTAACGGTAATGCTTCTTAGCAAACCAGATTTTATAATTCTGGATGAGCCTACCAATCATCTTGATCTTGATATGATAGAATGGTTGGAGGAATTTTTCAGAAAAGAGAATTTCACCATTTTTATGGTAACTCACGATAGGTATTTCTTAGAAAATGTTTGTAATGAGATCGTGGAATTAGAAGACGGAAATCTATATACTTATAAAGGGAATTACTCTTACTATTTAGATAAGAAAGATGCCAGAATAGAATTAGATCAAACCAATACCGATAAAGCAAAGCAGCTTTTTAAAAAGGAATTAGATTGGATGCGCAGGCAACCAAAAGCAAGAACCACCAAATCTAAATCCAGAATAGACGATTTTCATGAGATCAAGGATCGCGCTTCTAAAAGAAGAAAGGATCATCAGGTTCAATTAGAAATTAATATGGAACGTCTTGGAAGCAAGATTGTAGAGATCCATAAAATTTCTAAAAGCTATGAAGGCAAGCAATTGCTGGATAAATTTGAATACAACTTTCAAAAAGGAGAACGAATTGGTATCATCGGAAAAAATGGGACTGGAAAATCTACTTTTTTAAATATACTTACCGGAGCCGTTAAACCCGATTCTGGAAAAGTAACTATCGGCGAAACTATTAAATTTGGATATTACACCCAAGGCGGAATTCAAGCCAAGCCGGGACAAAAAGTGATAGATGTTATACGAGAGTTTGGCGATTTTATTCCCTTACAAAAAGGAAGGCAGATCTCGGCTCAACAGCTTTTAGAACGTTTTCTCTTCGATCGTAAAAAACAATACGATTTTGTTGAAAAATTAAGCGGGGGAGAACGAAAGAGACTTTATTTATGTACTGTTCTTATCCAGAATCCCAACTTTCTTATTTTAGATGAACCTACCAATGATCTGGATATAGTTACTTTAAATGTATTAGAGAATTTCTTATTAGACTTCCCTGGTTGTTTAGTGGTGGTTTCTCACGACAGGTACTTCATGGATAAGATCGTGGATCACCTTTTTGTGTTTCAAGGAAATGCTGAAGTTGAGGATTTCCCTGGAAATTATTCCGATTATCGCGAATATGAGGATAGCCAAGTCGCTGAGTCTAATGGAAAATCCAAAAATATTATTGTAAAAGATGTTGCTACAAAGTCGGAGTCAAAACCAGACAACGGACTTACCTACAACGAAAAGAAAGAATTCAACAAACTTGAAAAGGAGATCGCAAATCTAGAGAAGAAGAAAGAAAAAATTCAGCAGGAATTTTTAGAAAATTTATCTTCAAATGAAATTGCAAAAAAATCTATGGAGCTAAAAGAAGTTGAGGATTTTATAGAAAACAAAACAGAGCGATATTTTGAATTGGGAGCTAAAGAAGCCTAAGAGTGAAGGGTGAGGTGTGAAGAGTGAAAAGTGAGGTGTGAGTTTTGGGTTTCAGGTTTCTGGTTTCAGGTTTTGAATTTTGAAAAAATGTCACCTCGAGCGTCCCGATAGCTATCGGGAGAGAGGTTATATTTTGAAAATTAGTTGGTATTGTTTGATGTTTCGGATTTTGGATTTCTGGTTTCGGGTTTCGGGTTTTGAATTTTGAAAAAATGTCACCTCGAGCGGAGTCGAGAGGTCGTTTCTAATAGTAAACTATTTGATAAAGTTTCGAGTTTGAAGTTTTGAAAATCATTGTCACCTCGAGCGTCCCGATAGCTATTGGGAGAGAGGTGATTTTAAATTTTAATAAAATTTGCATCAAATTCTCGCATACATAAAATTCCTATTGCGCTCTACCAATCAGCATGGGGTGCATTCGCCTTTTGTATTTGGGCTACTTACTAAATGCCTATATGTAAAAGATGAGAATTCCGTACATGAAAAGATTAGATCTTATATAAAAGCGGTTCTTAAAGATTCCCAAATTATTAAAGTAACCGATTTTGGAGCTGGAAGCAGAGTGTTTAGATCGGAAAACAGAAAAGTTGGTGCAATTGCGAAGAATGCTGGAATCTCAGAAAGAAGAGCTATTCTACTAAATAAATTAGTTTCGTACTTTCAATTTAACACCGGACTCGAATTAGGAACTTCGGTTGGGATAGCTTCAGCCGCAATTGCTCTGGATAATTCTATTCAACTTACCACCTTAGAAGGTTGTACTGAAACTGCGAAAATTGCTCAGCAATATTTCAACAAATTCAACTTAAAGAATATCCATCTTAAAATTGGAGAATTTGATGATCTATTGGACGATATTATCAACGCTAATGATAAATTAGATCTAGTATATTTCGACGGAAATCATCAAAAAAAGCCTACTTTAAAATATTTAAACAAGCTATTTCCTTTTGCTCATAATAATTCAGTTTTTATATTTGATGATATTCATTGGTCTGCCGAAATGGAAGAGGCTTGGGAAGAGATCAAAGCTCATCCAAAAGTTAGGCTAAGCATAGATAGTTTTTTCTGGGGCATCGTTTTCTTCAGAAAAGAACAAGAAAAAGAGCATTTTATCATCCGCTTGTAACAAAAAGCAGAAGTCTACGTCCTATTGAAACAATAATTTTATCGAGAACATACTATGAGCAAGGTTATCGAAATTCACAATATTACCAGAGATTTTCCATTAGGACAAGAGATCATTAAAGTTTTAAAGGGGATAAATCTTGAAATTGACAAAGGGGAATACGTTGCCTTTATGGGGCCTTCTGGTTCTGGGAAATCTACTTTGATGAATTTATTAGGCTGTCTGGATACACCAACCTCTGGGCAATATATTCTGAACGGGAATGATGTGAGCAAGATGAGTGACGATGAGCTTGCGGAGATTCGCAATAAGGAAATCGGCTTTGTATTCCAGACCTTTAATTTACTTCCAAGAACAACTGCCTTAGAGAATGTTGCATTGCCAATGGTGTATGCTGGTTTCTCGAAAGCAGAGCGAAAAGCACGAGCAGAAGAAGTGCTTAAAAATGTTGGACTGGCAGATAGAATGGATCATAAACCCAATCAGTTATCCGGTGGTCAACGTCAGCGTGTGGCTGTGGGAAGAGCTTTGGTGAATAAACCTTCCATTATTCTTGCCGATGAGCCAACAGGAAATTTGGATTCCATCACTTCATTAGAGATCATGAATCTTTTTGATGAAATTCATGCAGCTGGAAATACGGTTATTTTGGTAACTCACGAAGAAGATGTAGCCAAGCATGCTCATAGAATTATTAGACTTAGAGATGGAATTGTGGAAAGTGATGTTAGAAAGGAAGTTTCAAATTCGATAAATTAAGACCTCTCGATCCAAATAGCTCTGGGGACGCTCGAAGGGGCAATTGAAAAAAAATGTCATTCTGAGCCTGTCGAAGGATAAAACCTAAACAATATTTCCAAATTAGAATATAGTCCTATTTAATACAACTGACTTCTCGATTCCGATAGCAATCGGGACGCTCGAAGGGACAATTGAAAAAAAAATGTCATTATGAACGTAGTGAAGAATCTCAATGAACTCTAATTATCCTTTAATGACTTCTCGATCCCGATAGCAATCGGGACGCTCGAAGGGACAATTGCAAATAAAATGTTAGACTGAGACCTGTGATAAAAAATTTATCTAGCGTACCAAATTGACGTATGATGGTTCTTTGCAGATTTATAGTTTTTAAGAACTTCTTTTTTGCAGTGTAGTGCTTCCCCAGCGTAAAATTTTCGAAGCCTTGGAGAAAATTTAGCTGGGGGAGTACGGTTCTAATTATGCGGTAGCATAATTAGAAACACCTACAAAAAAGTGTCCTTTTTTTGGTTCTGTTTTTTTGGACAAACAAAAAAATGAACAATCATTAAAAATAATCAAAGCTTTATAGACCAAAGGGAGTGTTTTACAAATTCTTGGAATTATCGCAATGAGAACAAAAAACGTATTAAAAATGGCTAAGGAATTAGAAACTATAATTAGTTATAAATCAGCAACTTATAAAATACGTCTATGGTAGCCTGTCGAAGGATGTAATAAGATCAATATTTCGAAATTAGATTATAGTCCTATTAAATACACCTGACTTCTCGATCCCGATAGCCATCGGGACGCTCGAAGGGGCAATTGAAAAAAAATGTCATCCTGAGCCTGTCGAAGGATGTAATAAGATCAATATTTCCAAATTAGGATATAGTCCTATTTAATATAACCGACTTCTCGATCCCGATAGCCATCGGGACGCTCGAAGGGACAATTGAAAAAAAATGTCATCCTGTCCCGATAGCTATCGGGATGTCGAAGGATCTTTATTGCTAAACTCTCTATTCAAAAAAGAGATTCCTCAATTCTTCGGAATGACAAAAAATTATAAATCTTCTTTTTTTCATGACTATGGTAATTTGGTTAGCACATAAGAAATTTGCTTTTAAAATTCATTTTATTACCTTGTATTAAATTCAACTTTCAAATGATTGACTTTGACAGGGAGACCTGGATCTATTTACTTATTATTTCTGCTGTATTTGTCTACTATTTATGGAATAAGAATAGAGCAAGCAAGCTAAAAAAGAACAGGAAGAACAAAGATTTTAGAATGCGCTATCTGAAGCGCAAAAGGAAAGACTAACCGCAGAGCAATATTTTTTAAGACAATATTTTAAATAGTCTCGCTTTAATCTTTTTGCTACTTCAACAACATTCCAATTCGAATTCTCCTTAATTAAGATTCATAAATCCTAGTCTTCAAGAATATTATAAATACTATCGAATTATTTTTCAGCTAGTTAAAAGAAATTAAAAATCATAAAAAGATTCCATCTTATTACACCTGCGCTGCTTTGTGCAATGTTTGTATCTTTGAATCTTCACAAGCATTATTGAAAATGAAGATATATACTAAAACTGGAGACAAAGGCACTACTGCCCTATTTGGCGGAACCAGAGTCCCGAAACATCATATTAGAATTGAAAGTTACGGAACCGTAGATGAGTTGAACTCGCATATTGGTTTAGTAAAAGATCAGGAAATAGATGAGCATACAAGAGAAATATTGAATAGAGTACAAGATAGATTATTTACTCTAGGTGCGATCTTAGCTACCGACCCCGAAAAAGCGATTTTAAAGAGCGGAAAGGAGCGATTAAATATTCCAACTATTACAGAAGAAGATATTGAACTTTTGGAAAAAGAGATGGATAAAATGAATGAGGAGCTACCAGAAATGACCCACTTTGTGCTTCCTGGCGGACACCCTTCAGTGTCAATATGTCATATTGCCCGTTGCGTATGTAGACGTGCAGAACGCATGGCTACAGCACTTTATGAAATTGAAGCCTTTAGTGAATTGGTATTGCAATACCTAAATAGGCTGTCTGATTATCTATTTGTGCTGGCACGGAAATTGTCCAAAGACCTACATGCGAATGAGGTTAAATGGATCCCTGAAAAGAGGGGGTAATTCAATCGAAAATTTTCATTTTAAAATGGCTGTTTAATAAAGAAATTGACATTTTAAACTATGTTCTTAACATTATTGACGAAATAATAGATTTTTTACTTGCCTATTACAACAAAAAAATTATTTTTGCAAAAAATAAACACCGATAAATCAATGTATTGGACTTTAGAATTAGCATCCTATCTAAGTGATGCACCTTGGCCGGCAACAAAAGATGAATTAATTGACTATGCTATTCGAACTGGAGCTCCATTAGAAGTAGTAGAGAACCTACAGTCTATTGAGGACGAAGGGGATTCATATGATTCTATCGAGGAGATCTGGCCCGACTATCCTACAGACGAAGATTACCTTTGGAATGAGGATGAATATTAGAAAAACATAACAAGCAAATATTAAAAGTCTCCCACAAGAGGCTTTTTTTTTGCGTACATTTGAACCATAATAAACACTAAAAACTATGAGTTTTTTAGATTCTGTATTAAAAGTTTTCGTTGGAGATAAATCCAAGAAAGACGTTAAGGAAATACAACCTATTGTAGATAAGATTAAAGCGCTGGAGAAGGAATTTGAAGCACTTTCCTTAGATGAACTACGCGGTAAAACTGCTGCCTTTAGAAAAAAGATTGCTGAAGCTACGGCAGATATTCGCTCAAAAATTGAACTTCTTAACAATGAAGCTGATGCTTCTGAAGATATCACAAGAAATGAAGATATTTATTCTGAAGTAGATGCCTTGAAAGATGAGATGTATACTGTTACAGAAAATGTTCTTAATGACATTCTTCCTGAAGCATTTGCCACCGTTAAAGAAACTGCAAAAAGATTTGTACACAACCCAAAACTTAAAGTTACTGCGAATGCATTCGATAGAGAGATCTCTGCAGAAAAAGACTATGTAGAACTCGAAGGGGATCATGCTATTTGGAGTAATTCTTGGGATGCTGCTGGAAAACCTATTACCTGGGACATGATACATTACGATGTACAGTTAATTGGTGGTGTGGCCATGCATCAAGGTAAAATTGCAGAGATGCAAACAGGGGAAGGTAAAACACTTGTTGCAACCCTGCCTATGTATCTAAATGCTCTAAGTGGAAATGGAGTACACTTGGTAACTGTAAACGATTACTTGGCAAAAAGGGATAGTGCATGGATGGCACCAATTTTTCAGTTCCACGGAATTAGTATAGATTGTATAGATTACCACAGACCTAACTCTGCTGCAAGACGTAAAGCCTATAATGCAGATATCACTTATGGAACCAACAATGAGTTCGGTTTCGATTATCTAAGGGATAATATGTCTCACGCTCCAGATGATCTGGTACAGCGTCCGCATAACTTTGCAATTGTAGATGAGGTGGATTCGGTTTTGGTAGATGATGCCAGAACACCCTTGATAATTTCCGGGCCAATTCCAAAAGGTGATATTCACGAATTTGAGGAATTAAAACCTGCAATTCACAATATTGTTGAAGTACAAAGAAATCATTTAACTAAAGTTTTAGCTGAAGCTAAAAAATTAATTGCAGCAGGAAACACAAAAGAAGGTGGTCTTCAACTCCTAAGAGTTTATAGAGGTTTACCAAAAAATAAACCGCTTATTAAATTCTTGAGTGAAGAAGGAATTAAACAATTGCTTCAGAAAACAGAAAATCAATACATGGCAGACAACAATCGTGAGATGCCAAAAGTAGATGAGGAACTATATTTTGTTATTGAAGAAAAGAACAATCAGATAGATCTTACCGATAAAGGGGTTGAATTCTTATCTGGAAAGGATGATCCAGACTTTTTTGTAATGCCAGAAATTGGTATGGAGATCGCTAAGATAGATAATCAAGGACTTAGCAAAGAAGAAGAAGTAGAGAAAAAAGAAGAACTTTTCCGTGAATACAGTGTGAAGAGTGATCGAATCCATACCATGCGCCAGTTACTTAAGGCTTATACCCTTTTTGAAAAGGATACTGAGTATGTGGTGATGGAGAATAAAGTGAAGATCGTAGATGAGCAGACAGGTAGAATCATGGACGGAAGAAGATATAGCGACGGATTGCACCAAGCTATTGAAGCTAAAGAAAATGTGAAGATCGAAGATGCTACCCAAACTTTCGCAACCGTAACCCTTCAGAATTTCTTTAGAATGTACCGCAAACTATCCGGGATGACGGGTACAGCGGTTACTGAAGCTGGTGAATTATGGGAGATCTATAAATTGGATGTGGTGGAAATTCCTACAAACAGACCAATTTCAAGACATGATCGTGAAGATCTTGTTTATAAAACAAAGAGAGAGAAATTCAACGCAGTTATAGAAGAGGTTACTAAACTTTCTAATTCAGGAAGACCGGTTCTTATAGGAACAACTTCCGTAGAAATTTCAGAATTATTGAGTAGAATGTTGAAGTTAAGAAACGTTCCTCACAATGTTTTGAACGCTAAATTGCATAAGAAAGAAGCAGATATCGTGGCTGAAGCTGGTAACTCGGGTATTGTGACCATTGCTACCAACATGGCAGGTCGTGGTACCGAT
This sequence comes from Gillisia sp. UBA3175, assembly GCA_002364325.1. Lineage (GTDB taxonomy): Bacteria > Bacteroidota > Bacteroidia > Flavobacteriales > Flavobacteriaceae > Gillisia. The sequence goes on along the minus strand of DEXV01000003.1, from coordinate 109,493 downwards.
ATTAAACTGAGCAAAGCAGTGAAGGAAGCGGGTGGTTTGGCCATTATTGGTACAGAACGTCATGATTCCCGTCGTGTAGATAGACAATTACGTGGTCGTGCTGGTCGACAAGGAGATCCGGGAAGTTCACAGTTCTATGTTTCTCTGGAAGATAACTTGATGCGTTTATTTGGATCTGAAAGAATTGCGAAGTTAATGGACAGAATGGGATTGGAAGAAGGGGAAGTAATTCAACATTCCATGATCTCAAAATCTATCGAACGAGCGCAGAAAAAAGTTGAAGAGAACAACTTTGGTGTGCGTAAGAGATTACTGGAGTATGATGATGTAATGAATGCACAAAGAGAAGTTATTTACAAACGTAGATACCACGCTCTTTTTGGAGATAGATTAAAGGTAGATATTGCAAATATGATCTTTGACACTTCTGAAGTGATAACAGAAACCAATAAAACAGCTAACGATTATAAGAATTTTGAATTCGAATTGATAAGATATTTCTCTATGAGTTCTCCAATTTCTGAAGAGGAATTTGCCAAAATGGATTCACAAAAAATTGCAGGAGTTGTATATAAAGCGGCATTCCAACATTACCATAATAAAATGGAGCGCACTGCAACTGTTGCATTCCCAATTATTAAACAGGTTTATGAAGATCCTGCAAATAATTTTGAACGAATTGCGGTTCCTTTTACAGATGGAACTAAGAGCTTACAAGTGGTAACCAATTTGGTAAAAGCTTACGAATCTGAAGGGAAACAGCTTACCAAAGATTTTGAAAAGAACATTACACTTGCCATAATAGATGAGTCCTGGAAAACGCATTTACGTAAAATGGATGAATTAAAGCAGAGTGTTCAGTTGGCAGTACATGAGCAAAAAGATCCATTACTTATCTATAAGTTTGAAGCTTTTGAATTATTTAAAGCAATGATAGAGCAAGTAAATAAAGATGTGATCTCCTTCTTATTCAAGGGAGAAATTCCAGAAGGGAATACCAATAGTATTCAGGAAGCACGTCAACCAAGACGCCGAGAGAAAATTGAAACCACTAAGGAAGAAATTCCAAACATGGACGAGCGCGCAGCCCAAAGCAGATCTGCAGGACAAACGCAATCTCGCCCACAAGTAACCGAAACTATTGTACGTGATCAACCAAAGATCAATAGAAATGACAAGGTTACAATTAAAAATGTGATGAGTGGAGAAAATAAAACCCTGAAGTTTAAACAAGCCATTCCTCTTTTAGACAAAGGAGATTGGGTACTTGTAGGTCATGAATCATAAATAGGTCTTGGATCAATAAAATAAAAAACCCGGCACTTGCCGGGTTTTTGTTTTACACACCTAATAGTTTTTAATTAAAAATTGTCACATTGAGCTTGTCGAAATGTGCTTAAAAAAATTCAAATTCTCAGAAACTTCGACAAGCTCAGTTTGACATGGAATTCTTAACCATTGTCACATTGAGCTTGTCGAAATGTGATAAAAAAATTCACAATCCTAAAAACTTCGACAGGCTTAGTTTGAAATGGAGTTCTTTAAAATTGTCACATTGAGCTTGGCAAAATGTGATAAAAAAATTCACAATCCTAAAAACTTCGACAGTCCCGATAGCTATCGGGACAGTTTGACATTCTATTTGATTATGATCAGCCTTCAAGCAATTACTTGTATTGGTTCTTCATGTAATTTTGAAGAAAAGGTATTTGCAGGAAAAACAAGGATAGGAATCCAATTGCATACAGCATCGTGGTTGAAAGCTGGATCTTTGGAATCGAAATATATCTCATAAAACCAAAATTCCAATTCATAGAAAAATCTGTAGTTAAGAACACCAATCCAAGTATAGCTACTACAGAACCAATAAATAGCATTCCCCATGCAGTTGGAGAAATTAAAGGTTCATAGCTAAGAACCTTTTTAGGCCTAGCTTCGATCCCCTTCATAACATTCGAAAAGAAATCTTGAGAAGCTTTCTCTCTCCCAGCTTCCTTAATTAAATTCTTGAAGAAAAGTTCCTCTTTTAAATCATCTTCCATTTTCTACAAATTTTTCAGGTTTCAAATAACTAGCTAATAATGAAAACAACAATTTTCTACTTCTAAATAATTTCACTTTTATATTATCTTCAGAAAGACCTGTGATTTCGGCAATCTCCTTTACAGATTGTTCTTCATAATAAAAAAGTGTAATAATGGCAGCTTCTATTTCTGGAAGCTTCAAAATGCAGCTTTTTATGATCTCCTGCTTTTCCTCTAGTAATAATATTTCTAATCCAGTATCTAGATGCGCTGAAGCATCTTCGGTTAGATTTTCTACTAATTCCAAGCTACTAGTTCGTTTATTCTTTTTAATGCTGTCCAACGCTTTCCTGTAGGCTATTTTATAAAGCCAGGTAGAAAATTTAGCCTCTCCTTTATAACTCTCAAGCACATTATACGCCTTTATAAAAACATCTTGAGCAATCTCCTCTGCCTCTTCCCTATTCCGCAGCATCTTGTTCACAATATTAAATATATAATCTTGATGTCTTTTAACCAATAACCCATAGGCATTGGTATCTCCATCCAATGTTCTCTTAATTAAATAAAGGTCTGAAGGCTCATTCATTATTTAATAGGACGCTAGTAAAAGGGATATGGTTACACAATTAAGTGTAAAAATAATAAAAGATTTCCTGTAACCTGTTTTCTAAATTGATCGTCCTATTAGAAAACGAACAGTTATTATCTAAACTTAAAAAATTATCATCATGGGATCTGAAGTTATTATTTTACCAATCATTTTTGGAGTTATTTTCGGAATGTTCTACTTGTATATTTCTGCAAGGAATAGAGAGCGACTGGCATTAATAGATAAAGGAGGAGATGCCTCTATTTTTTACAGCGCTAGCAAACGAGTAACCCCTATCTGGAAAGTTCTTGTACTTAATCTGGCTTTGCTTTTAATGGGAATTGGATTAGGGATCTTTATTGCTAATATACTCACCTATAATTTTAATGTAGATGAAGATGTAGCATTCCCAGGAACGATTTTCTTAATGGCCGGAATTGGTTTATTTGTTGGATTTTTCCTTACCAAGAAATTAAATAAGGACGCATAATATTAAATTTCAAATTGTCACATTGAGCCTGTCGAAATGCATTTTTCAACGAAAAACTTCGACAAGCTCTGTTTGACAACTTCTAAAAATTTACTTTCTGAAAACACTTCCAATAACTTTGGAAACTACTTTCAGAACTTCTGAAGATGTAAAGCATTTTTTATTCAGCTGAAAAATAAACCTAAGTTTTTGATACCTTTATCTATCTAACCAAAGCATATCAAAGATGAATAAGTTTACAATTGAAATTAAGTGGGGAATTCTATTTGTTGTAGCATCTTTACTTTGGATGGTTTTCGAAAAAGCAATGGGTTGGCATGATGTACACATAGACAAACAGGCTATTTACACCAACTTTTTTGGGATTATCGCTGTACTTATTTACTTTTTGGCGCTTAGGGATAAACGGCAAAATTTCTACGATGGACAAATGACGTGGAGACAGGGATTTGTTGCCGGAATTATAATTACCATTGTAGTTACGCTATTTGCCCCTTTAACTCAGTACATTACCAGTACTTATATCACTCCAGATTATTTTAATAATGTAATTGCTTATAGCGTGAAGAACTCGGTAATGAATCAAGAACAGGCGGAAGCTTATTTTAATCTGAAATCGTATATCATTCAGGCCACTTTTGGAGCTTTGGTGATGGGAGTTGTAACCGCAGCAGCAGTTGCTTGGTTCTTAAAGACCAAGAAGCAATAGAATGATTTATTTGAAATTAAAGTGCGATTTGCTTTAGCTTATTTTCAGTAGCAAATTAGGATCTGGGCAATTCCCTAAATAGAACTCTAACTTATCTACTGAAGCTACTCCAGGGTAATCTCCAGTGTATCCTTGTATATCTTCTATTATCTGAAAATGTAAATGCGGAGCATAATCTCCATTCACCTTTGGACTACCCAATGCTCCAATCTTATCCCCAGCTTCTACGATCTGACCGAAACTAAGCTTTTTAATGGATTCCATATTCAAATGCCCATAAAGGGTGTAAAAAGTTCTATCATCCAGGTTATGTTCTAGTATAATTGTAGGGCCGTAATTGCCAAAACCTTCATTGTTGTTAAAACTATGAACAGTTCCATCCAACGCCGCGAGAACAGAAGTTCCTGTCTCTGCCCAAAGATCTAAACCAATATGTATATTTCTTGTTGAAGGAGAAGCGTCATTATTAAAGATAACACTGCGCTGATATAGGTTACGCTTTTCATTATAACCTCCGTACGCAATCTTCGCTTTTTTAGAAGACACATAGCCATCTATAAAATCTTTAACCGCAACTGCCGATGGAATTGGCATTTCTCTAATTTTCTCATTGGTTTCAGAAAGATCTATATGAACAAAATCCCTTTTGGAATATGTTTTATCCAAAACTGGTGTAAATGCTGTGGTACATTCTTTTAGAAATTCTGAAAAATCGGAAGTGGGCATCGTGCTATTTTTTTCAAAAATAACTTATTTTACATATACGTCGCTAAAACTTGCATTTATGTTAACACTTCCATTTCCATCCTTGGATCTATAATACCCATTTAAGATCTCATTATCATAGGATTTGGTAGATTTTATAGAGGAGGATTTTGGATATTCTATATTGCTTTGAGTGCCATTATAATTAAAATTTAGTGGAGCACTTGGCAAGGATAGTCTTAGATCACTGTTTTCTAAAGTGATATCCAGATTTATAAAACCAGCTCCTAGTTTGCCAACGGCTAATTCCCCAAAAGTACCGGAAAGAATTCCTGTTTCGGTGATCTCCTTAATTGTAACATCACTGGAATTGGAAACCAATTTTATGCTTTTAGCGCTCGCTATCTCACAATTCTCCACATAATTGGTCTTTAGCACTCCGTAATTCCATTGATTGATGTTTATTGGGCTATAAGAAACTTTTACCTGTGTGTTTTCACCATCAATAATATTTGCGCTAAAATTTGTGTGTGAGAGATTGGCTTTTAAATTGGTGGTTCTTTCTCCTAATTTTAATTCTCCATATCTCACATCAAGATCTAGTTTGGCATTTCTGGGTATTTTAATTTTTATAACTCGTTTCCCTTGATTGGATAATTTTAGATTACTTTTTCCACCATCTTTCATACTCTGACTAGCTTCCATGTCCTTTTCAAAGTTCTCTCCCCAAGCTTCCATTTTCTTACCAAAATTCTCTCCCCATTCTTCCATATCCTTGCCAAACTTCTTCTCAAAGTTTTCTCCCCAACCTTCCATTTTTACAGCAAAGTCCTTTTCCCAAACTTCAGAATTCTTTTCAAATTGTTTTCCCCAAGCTTCCATGGATTTTTCGAAATCCTTTCCAAAGTTCTTCTCCATCTTTTTCTCCCACTTCTCCATATATTTATCCCCATCTTTTTTATAGGCTTCATAATCAAAATTCATGTTCCCTATTTTTTCATAGAATTCAGATGGCAACGGATTCTTACTAATATTCTCCAACATAGGCGCGATCAAATCTGTCATTATTGGCGCTAGCATTTCACCTAAACCACCTAAGGATTCATTTAAAGAGGTAAGATCAAGATCTGAATTTATAGAAGTTCCTCCACCAGAGTTTATTTCTATTTTATCTGGAGTTCCCGAAGTTTCTAGTTTCCAAGAATTCAAAGTATTCTTTAAAGCCTCGCCTTTTAGATCTCCGCCTTCCAAAAAAGCCTCGATTGCAACTTCATTTTTATCCCAATTCTCTACGATCACATTCGTATACTTTGCATCTATGCGAATAGTAACGTCTGCTTTTGTTTTATAGCTCTTGTCCAGCTTTTTATTTTGAGCAGAGATCCCAATTGAAAAGACCAAGAAAAGCAGTAGTAATATGTTAGACTTTATAGTTTTCATTACTTGTATTTTTAGTGTGTTTAATTTCTTTTAATTTATTCTTGAGCTTATATAACAGATCCAAACGAAATTGGAGATTTTGGACCATAGCTTCAATAGTTTGCTCGTTTAAACCGTTTTCATTGAACTCGGTATTCAAGCGCTTGTATTCATTATTAAGTTCAGCCATCTTACTCATAAAGGAGTCAATCAAGGCTTTATTTGAAGGATTCAACTCTAATTTTGCCATTTCCAAATTAATTCCAGCCAAATAGTAATTCTCTATTTTTTTGAATTCAGGAGACACCTCGCTTAACTGAAATTCTCTCACTGGGGTTTCATTTTTTTTCTCCTCTACTTCTGGAGTGCTCACAACTGGAATATTGTTATTTCTCGGGATCTCTCTATCTAAAAAGAAAGCCCCAATTCCAATTATAAAAATAAATAGGGCCGCGATCTTTACGAAAGTATAACTGTTCCTTTTTTTCTGTTTTGGAAGCGCTTTTTCCAACTTAGCTTCAAAGCGCTTTGCATGCCCCTTGCTTAGCTTATCTGAAGTCCATGGCTCATCTTCCTTGAATAGCTCTCTAATATCTCGTCCCATTTTTTAACACTTTTAATTTTTCCTGCAATTTCTGTTTCCCTCTATGAACCAATGTTCTGGAAGCAACTTGTGTGATCTTTAAGATCTCTGATATCTCTTCATGATCATAGCCTTCAATAAGGTATAACATGAGCGGATATTTGTATTTTTCCGGTAAGTCATTAATTTCAGTCTTCACATCTTCCACTCCAATTTCATCATCCACCAGCCAATCATTAGATTCGTCTTCCACCTTTTCCAAAACCTGCTCATTAATAGCGACAAATTCCAATTTTTTAGCTTTCAAATGATCCAGACATTTATTGATCACTATCTTCTTTAACCAAGCTCCAAACGTAACTTCACCTGAAAATTGATGCAATTTTGAAAAGGCTTTTATAAAAGCTTCTTGCATAGCGTCTTCTGCCTCTGCAGAATCTCTTAAAAATCTGCTGGCAACTATAAACATTCCATCACAATAACTATTATATAGTTCTAATTGTGCTTTTCTGTTATTAGCCAAACAATCTTCTATGAGCTGATGCTTTAACAAAATCTACTAATGGTTAATTGGTTATCACTTAAAAGACGAAGTAAAAATGTATGTGTTGCAAAAATTACATTTTTTTTCTGAAATTAGTAGCTGTCCCCCGGCAATTAGAAATTAATAAGTAGGAAAATCCTTTATATTAAAGCAATTGGCATAATTTTAGAAAAAGTAAATAAAATGCTTCGTGTACTATGAAACTTTCAGATTCTACAATTGTTAAGTTGGTAATTGGAATTTTAATACTTCTAATTGGTGGCTTTTTAATTTGGCGATATTCTACAAAAGCCTATAGTCCGGAAGATGTAAGTATTTATTCTGAAGGTTCATTTAAAATGGAAGTGGTTTACAACCGACCTTATAAAAAAGAGAGAGAGATTTTTGGAGCCTTAGTGCCTTTTAATGAAGTTTGGAGAACCGGTGCTAATGAAGCAACGATCTTCACTACAAATTCAGATATTTTTGTGGATGGTTCTTTATTAAAAGAGGGAACATATAGCTTATGGACCATTCCTATGGAAAATTCGTGGAAGGTGATCTTCAACTCTAAAATGTATCCTTGGGGAATTAATCTTGACAAAAAAGCGTATCGTGAGGAAGAATTTGATGTGCTTGTAGTAGAAGTTCCAACCCGAAACCTGCAGGAATCATTGGAGCAGTTCAGTATTTATTTCGAAAAATCTAACGAACTAGTTTTATTTAATTTAGCCTGGGATAAGACTAAAGTTACACTTCCTATAAAAAGATAAAAAGGCTATTTAAAAGTTCAGAACTTAATTAAACTGCCCGCTATTCCAGACCTTTTAATTGAATCTTGATCTTAAACAACCTTTTCTTCAACTAACTAATTAATGCTTAGAATATTTAATTATTCGTCCAGCATTAAATTAAGAGTTACATTAATATTATCTCGTGTTGCTCTAGAATAAGGGCAAATTTCATGTGCATCATTCACTAATTTCTCACCAGTTTCGACATCTACTCCTGGAATATAGGAATCCAATATCACTCCTAATAACAAATTACCATCTTCTGCAGTTCCTAATTTAACTGTTGCCGTTACACTAAAATCGCCAAGATCTACTTTGTGTTTTTTTGCTACTACTTGTAATGCACTTCCAAAACAAGAAGAATAACCCGCCGCAAATAATTGTTCTGGATTGGTATAATTCTCACCTTTTCCTCCCATTCCTTTTGGCATACTTACTCTCATATCTAGAATACCATCGTCACTTTTCACATGTCCTTCACGACCTCCAGATGTAGTAACTTTAGCTTTGTACAATGTTTTCATCTTGTATGTTTTTGATTATTTTTAATTAAATTTGAAGATACCAACATATGGGGAATACTTCAAAAGAAGTGCTCATAAATTTGTCATAAATCTCAATTCAGTCTTGACTAAATCCAATCAGAAATCAGCTTTACATCAATCGGAAAGCATTCCCACTTCTCCCAATATTAATCCGGCTTCCCGAGAGAAGATCAAGACGTCGAGAAAGAATTTTTTAACTGATCCACAATTGGCGGAGAAGTTATTGAAAGGAAATAAAACTGCTCTAAGTAGAGGTATCACTTTAATTGAAAGCAGCCAGTCTGAACACCAAGAATTGGCAGAAAAATTAATAGAAGTCTGCCTGCCACATGCTCATAAATCTATTAGAATTGGAATAACCGGTGTTCCCGGGGTTGGAAAAAGTACTTTTATTGAAGCTTTTGGTAGTTTTTTAGTAAAGCAAGGAAAGAAGGTTGCGGTTTTGGCTGTAGATCCAAGCAGTTCGGTTTCTCATGGAAGCATTATGGGAGATAAGACACGAATGGAAAATTTAGTAACAGAAGAGAATGCTTTTATTCGTCCTTCTCCTTCCGGCGATTCCTTAGGAGGAGTGGCAAGGAAAACCAGAGAATCTATCATTCTTTGTGAAGCCGCCGGTTTCGATGTTATTTTAATTGAAACTGTTGGGGTAGGCCAGAGTGAAACCACAGTTCACAGTATGACCGATTTCTTCTTACTACTGAAATTGGCAGGTGCTGGAGACGAACTTCAAGGAATAAAACGAGGTATAATAGAAATGGCAGATGCTATCGTGATTAATAAGGCAGATGGGGAAAATCTAAAGGCCGCTAGAAATGCCAGATTAGAATTTAAGCGAGCGTTGCATCTTTACCCACCAAAAGCAAGTGAATGGCAGCCAAAAGTTTCATTATGCAGTGCATTGGAGGTTACAGGAATACAAGAAGTTTGGGAAATGATCTTAGATTTTAAGAAACTTGTAGATCAAAATAACTATTTTGAGATTAACAGGCACGATCAAAATAAATTTTGGCTCTTACAAACCATCAATGAGCATCTTAAAAATAGATTTTATAAAGACCCGAAAATAAAGGTGGAGCTTAATAAGCAATTGGAGGCAATAGAAAATAATGAGACTACACCTTTTGCAGCTGCCAAATTTTTATTGAAGCTTTCCAACAAGTGATCACTCACTTAAAATTATAAATAATAAAATTCAATTTTCAATACCCTTTATGGCCTTTCTAAAAAGCTTCTATAAGAATTACCCAATTGCTTTGCTACTTCTTTTAGGAGTTTTGATTTTTATTTCCAATTTAGATGTGCTTATGGTGAATATCATGGAGGCAAGGAATTTTATTGCTGCCAGAGAAATGCTTACTCACCATCACTGGGTGTTTACTACCATGAATGAAGCTGCCAGATACGAAAAGCCGCCTTTACCAACATGGTTAACGGCTTTTTCTGCATGGGTATTTGGGATAGAAAACTTATTTGCCTATCGTTTACCCGCGGCATTAACCTCCATATTCTTGATCATTATATTTTACAAACTTCAGCTTTTACTTAGGATCAAAAAGAATGTTGCCTTTGGTTCCACCTTGATCCTGATGACCTCTTTTTATATTGTTTTTTCTGGTAGAGATGGGCAATGGGATATTTTTACTCATGCATTTATGATTGGATGTTGTTATTTCTTAATTTTATTATTTCAAAATAAAACAGGGCAATACAAACATGCAATTATAGCTGGATTATTCTTTGGAGCCTCCTTGTTGAGCAAAGGCCCCGTGTCCTTATATGCGCTTTTTCTCCCTTTTCTTATAAGCTACGGATGGGTTTATAAATATGGAATCCTTAAAGATAAATGGAAACCTCTTTTATTGTTTTTAGCATTAGGACTAAGCCTTGGATCATGGTGGACCTTATTTGTGCATTATTACGACACTGAAGCTTTTGCGGAAATTGCCGAGGTAGAAAGTGGTCGCTGGTTTAGCTATAATGTTCGCCCCATTTGGTACTATTGGAGCTTCTTTATACAAAGTGGAATTTGGACCATACTTGCTTTTATGGGTCTTTTCTATTGGTATCTTAGATCCAGAGTTTCCAATCTAAAAGCTTATAAATTCTATATACTATGGACCTTATTTTCGGTGGTTCTATTATCTATTATTCCTGAGAAAAAAAGCAGGTATCTGCTTCCCGTTCTCATTCCACTTGCAATGACCACTGGTTTTTATGTGGAATATATCATTAAAAATTTCAGAAATAATCTGTCCAAAATTGAACGATTCCCGATTTACCTGAATTTCATTATCCTAAGCCTTGTTGCATTTGCAACTCCTTTTGTATTATTCTATTTCTTTGATGCAGCTATTTGGGAAAAAACTTGGAGCTTTTTTGTCTTCAGCTTAGTAATGCTTATAATTGGAATAACTATTATTTTTGGGTTAGCTAAGCAGAAACCTAAATTATTATTCGGAATGCAATTTTTGATGATACTTGCAATTCTTAATTTCGGCTTTCCTTTGGTGGAGCTCATTTCTCCTCACAGAAATCAACCTAACATCTCACAACTTAAAGAATATCAAGAACTTCATAATTTAGATGTTTATGAAGCTTCGGGCACTCTTCCAGAGTTAATTTTCGAATATGGAAAACCTATTCCCTTAGTGTTTTCTGAAGAAGAACTTCCTTCTAAAGCTAAAGAAACTTTTGGAATTTTAGTTTCACCCGAAGCCAATCCGGAATGGAAGGAAAAATTCAGCAATTATAATTTAACTTATGTAACCACATATGATCTCAATCCTCATCTAGCTAAAAAGCAAAATAGCAGATTAATGAGAAAACTGTATGTTCTTTCTAAAAAGTGATATTAAATTTTCGGAATAGCAACTTATGGAAATAAGTGAATAGTAGGCCTAAGATAGTTCCAAAGAACATTCCTGTTAAGATATCTAAAGGATAGTGAACTCCAACATATATCCTGCTATAAACAACTAAAAGTGCCCAAAATAACAAGAAATAGATAAGTTTTGGGAATTTGCTTCTCAATATTAAACCAATGAATACTGCCAGCGCAGTAGAGCTGGAAGCATGCGCTGAAAAATATCCAAATCTTCCACAACGTACCGCAATAAATCTAGCAGCCTCCTTTACTCCTTCCTGCCCACAAGGTCTGGGCCGTTCAAATCCATGTTTAAAAAGGTTAGCGAGCTGATCTGTGCAGGTGATCATTAAAGCCACAAGCACAACTGTAATAAGCGTTCCTTTAACCCCAAATCTTTTATAGATAAGATATAATAGAAAAGCATACAGAGGAATGGCAGTCCATTTATCTGTTATTAGCAGCCAAAATGGATCCCAAGTAGAACTACCTAGATTATTTAGGTATAGAAATAACTCCCTGTCTAATGCTATTATTTTTTCTAACATTCAGTATTAATCATCGTATCTAGATACTTCCCTGTCATAAAATTCATTTGCCTGAGTGATCAGGATCTCTGCTTCAGTAGCTAATTCTGCTTCATCACTTTTATCAAAATCCTCTAACCATTCCACATCGTCATTTTCAAGATTTATAATAAATCGAGGATATTCTGTATGTATCACAAAAATAGCATCCGGAAAGTCGGTATTATCACCTAATAGAAATTTTGGAAACTCCATAGTTTTCATTTTTTAATTTATTCAGAATAAAATTATATCGCTTTTACAATGAGCTGTTTACTTAAATAATTGAATCTAAAATACAACATAATAGCAGAGGCCGATAAACCTGCCAATAATCCTAACCATATTCCCATACTTCCCAATTGTTCTGCCTTACCATAATAAATGGAAACCGGAAAACCTATAACCCAATAGGCAATGAAACATATAAGAGTTGGTATCTTAACATCTTGCAATCCTCTTAATGCGCCAAGGATCACTACTTGCAGGCCATCACTTAGTTGAAATAATGCTGCAACTACTAATAGCTGAGCCGCTAATATAATTACATCTACATTATCTATATATAATGTTGGCAACCAATCTTTCAATAAAATAAAGAGAATAGCAAACACAGCTTCAATTAAAAACACCAGTAAAAATGTGGAAAAAGCTATCCTGCGCAATTCTTTATAACTGTGCAATCCTTTTTGATTCCCCACTCTTATTGTTGCTGTAACTCCTAATCCCACAGCTATCATAAACGTCATAGATGCCAAATTAAGCGCAATTTGATTAGCAGCTTGCGCATTGGTGCCTAGCATTCCTGCCAAGAAAATAGTTCCGGTAAATATGGCAACTTCAAAAAACATTTGAAGCGATGTTGGCATTCCGAGAGCTAAAATTCTTTTAAAAATGGCAGTTTTTAATAACTCTTTTTTACTCCAGATAAAATATTGTTTGAACTTCTTTTTTCTTCTTAGCACTTCCCAAAGGAACCAAACCATAAAAAACCTAGAGATGAGTGTAGCAATCGCTGCACCTTCCAGTTCCATTCTTGGGAATATCCACAAGCCATAAATAAGCAAAAAGTTGAAGATCACATTTATAATGTTTGCCAATAGGGTTGCATACATGGCATATTTGGTTTGGGAAAGTCCATCTGCAAATTGTTTATAGGCTTGAAAGATCATAAGTGGGATCATAGAGAAAGCCACTATTTCCAAATAAGGAATTGCAAGTTCAACTACTTCTGGTGGTTGATCTAAATGATACAAAATTGGCTTTGCCAATAGTAATAAAAGAAATAATAACACTCCATTCACGGTGCATAAGATCACTCCATGATGAAAATAACTTCTTCCTTTTTCAATATTTGAAGCTCCATCTGCTTCAGCAATTAAAGGGGTAATCGCAAAGGAAAACCCGATCCCCAAGGAAAGAGCAATAAATACCAAACTATTCCCTAGAGAAACTGCAGCAAGAGGTGCAGCTCCTAATTGCCCGATCATCAAGTTATCTGCAAGTCCAACCAAGACATGTCCCAATTGTCCCATCATAATGGGAAAGGCCATGCTTAAATTATATTTGAATTCTTTGGTGTAGGCGCTTAATTGCAATTTCTCGGAAATTAATTTGCAAAGATAATAGGATTTACAAGCCTAAAAATTGAATTCCATTTTAATTTTCCAAAAACCCGAGGTAGGCCTTTTTAGGGAAAACTAAAATGGAATTAATTATTTAAAAGAGTCTTCAATTATAGTTTGGCATCTAAAGGTGCCTGTGAGATCCCATATTTATCTACCAAATAGATAAGCGAAGTCATTGTAGCGGCACCAAGTTCTAATTCTCTTTTATTCACCTGATCGAAAGTATCATTTTCTGAATGATGATGATCAAAATATCTTTGAGAATCTGGCACTAAACCTGCTAAAACTGTAGTTCCAGTCTTCAGCGGACCAATATCTGCACCGCTATGTCCTATTTCAAAATAATGGATTAAATAAGGTTTAAATAGGGGTTCCCATGCAGCGATTTGATCGAATTGATCCTTTGTAGCATCAAACGAAAAACCTCTTGGAGTGAATCCACCTGAATCACTTTCTAAAGCAAATACATGATTTTCATTTTTCTCCTTAGCTACTTCAGCATATTTAGTTCCACCGCGTAATCCATTTTCTTCATTCATGAACAATACTACACGAATGCTTCTTTTTGGCTTTATTCCAGATTCCTTCAATAATCTAAGTACTTCCATAGATTGCACAACTCCAGCTCCATCATCATGAGAACCATCACCAACATCCCAAGAATCCAAATGCCCACCAACTACTATATACTCATCTGGGAATTCAGATCCTGTGATCTCTCCAATTACATTATAACTCTGTACATCGGGTAATTGCTCACTATTCAGTTTAAAGTAAACCTCAGCATTCTTTTCAATTTTTAATAAGCTGCTTAAATATTCTGCATCATTAGTACTTATTGCTGCTGCTGGAATTCGCTGGGACGGTCGTAGTTCTCCATAACTCATAGCTCCGGTGTGTGGAAAATCGTCTAATCTTAAATTCATAGATCTCACTAAAACTCCTATTGCGCCATATTTTGAAGCTTCGGCAGCACCAGAATATCGCTGATCTACACAACCGCTATATGCTTGAAAAGTGCTTATGTGATCTGCTCGCATGGGTCTGTTGAAGAATACAATCTTACCTTTTATCTGTTCCTCCCCATATCTTTCAAGATCTTCGATACCTTGCACCTCTATAATTTCTGCTTTTGCACCTCCCGGTGGAGTAGACACCGATCCACCTAGAGCAGTGATGTTTATATTTCTAGTAATTCCTAGTGCAGTTTGGATGTAAGCAAATTCTTTTGCTCCTCTTACCCATTTTGGAACCATTACCGGTTGAAGCCAAACTTTATCTAGACCTAGAGCCTCTAGTTCTTTTTTAGTATAATCTACTGCTCTCTGGGCATTTAAAGAACCAGATAAACGTCCTCCAATTTCATTGGACAAGTGATCTAACCAGGTATAAGATTTTCCCTGAAGCAATGACATATCGTATATTTTGCGAAGTTCCAGAGAATCTTGCTGTTTATCAGATAGCTGTGCCGAAGCCAATTGAGAACAGAATATGCTTAGTCCTATTAAAATTATTTTTCTCATTATTAAGTTATATTTTAAAAATTTAAAGATTGCAATTACTAAGATTTCCTTTTTTAGGATCTCTTTATATTCGGCTAAGTTATTTTTAATATCATCAGATAATTCGGGTTCTTGAACATCTGTATATTGAGTAAGCACATCATACATCGTTTTTGCGACCAAATAACGTGCCGTATCCTTATTATCTGCCGGGATCACATACCATGGGGCATTTGTTTTAGAGGTGCTATTAATTGCTTTTTCATAACATTCTTGATAGGTGTCCCAAAGGGCTCGTTCTTTTAGATCGCCAGGTGAGAATTTCCAATTCTTCTCCTGCTTTTCCAATCTTCGAAGTAAACGTTGCCTTTGTTCTTCTTTAGAAATATGAAGAAAAAATTTGAAGATTATGGTTCCATTATCTGTTAGATGTTTTTCGAAATCTACTATCTGATCTAATCTGGTTTTCCAGAATTCCTCATCCACATCCTCCAAACTTGTTACTCCTGGAAGATTTTCCCCTAATATATATTCTGGATGCACTCTGGTTACGAGCACATTTTCGTAATGTGTTCTATTAAAAACTCCAAATTTTCCTCTCGCGGGTAGTGCAATATAATGTCTCCATAAAAAGTCATGTTTCAGTTCTAATGGGGTTGGCACTTTAAAACTATGCACAACCACACCTCTGGAATTAAAATCCTTGAAAACTTCCCGTATCAAACTATCCTTTCCAGAAGTGTCCATTCCTTGTAAACACACTAGAACAGCATATTTACTATGTGCGTAAAGAATATCCTGCCATTTTCCAAGATCTTCTCTGGTTTCCTCCAAAAGCTTTTCTATCTTATCATCATTAATTCCTAAAGAATGGGAGGTGGGCAATTTATTCAGAGCAACTTGGGAAGTTACTTTAAATTGATTCACATTTAAATTATCCATATTGTAATTCATTGAATGCTAAATATACAATCTTTAAGAAACATATTTTTTTTATCTTCGCCGCTAAATCAAATGCCTTGAAAAGAGAAGTTGTTATAGAAAATGTTGCCACCTTACTTAAGGAAATTCCAAGTTCTATGGAGGTGGTGAAAAATGATTCTAAAAGCGATAAGCGGTTCCATTATTTAGCCACTCACATGGTGGATAAGGCTTTGGAAAAGGACGCTCTTATAATTTCTGAAAATCAAAAAGGTTTTGCTATTTTATTTAAGACCAGTAAAAAGGAAGAAAATTTCTGGAAAGAACTTCCTGAACAATTAGGATTGGTTTGGAATGTTACTGGAATAAAAAATGCACTAAAAATACTAAAGACCCAAAAATTTATTAAAAATCAGCGACCTCAAGAAGGTGAATATTTATATTGTTGGTTTTGGGGAATTCTAGAAGATTCTCGCGGTGCCGATAAACAAGTGGGTAAAGAGATGAAGGATGAATTTTACCGCCGTGCCAATCTTTACAATATTCCTTTGTATGCCGAAACCCGTATGCGCCAAAATGCGTTAGTATATCAGCGTTTTGGTTTCGAACTTTTTAATGAATGGCAGCATCCAAGTGGAGACACCATGTATTTTTTAAGGTATATTCCTACAGCTTTAAAGACTAAGATCTAAAATTAATTATTTTTAAGTTATAGTTTACTTGCAAAGAGTTTCACATCGTCTTCTGTAACTTCGTTTCCGCCTAAAATTATAAGTCTTTCTACCACATTGCGCAGTTCTCTTATATTTCCTGTCCAGTCGTAATCCTTAAGCTGATCTATAGCTTTTTCTGTAAAAACTTTAACGTTACTTCCATGCTCACTGGCAATCTTCTCCGTAAAAAATTTCACTAATAATGGAATATCGTTTCTCCTTTCATTAAGCGGTGGAACCTTTATCAGGATCACAGCTAGTCTGTGATAAAGATCTTCCCTAAAACGCTTCTCTTCAATTTCTTTTTTAAGATCCTTATTGGTTGCCGCAACTACGCGCACATCTACTTTTATATCTTTATCGCTCCCTACTCTGGAGATCCTATTCTCTTGTAAAGCACGCAAAACCTTAGCTTGAGCAGAAAGGCTCATATCCCCAATTTCATCCAGAAAAATAGTACCACCATTCGCGGCTTCAAATTTTCCGGCCCTATCTTTTACTGCAGAGGTAAATGCTCCTTTTACATGACCAAAAAGTTCACTTTCTATTAATTCTGAAGGGATCGCAGCACAATTTACCTCGATCATAGGACCGCCAGATCTTTCACTTTTTTGATGTAGCCAATGCGCCACCAACTCTTTACCTGTCCCGTTTGGACCAGTAATTAGTACACGAGCATCTGTTTGTGCTACCTTTTCTATAATCTCCTTAATACTGCTAATAGCTGGTGATTCTCCAATCATTTGGTAATTCTTACCGACCTTCTTTTTAAGTAGCGTATTCTCTACTACCAGTACTTTTCTATCCAGCGCATTTCTAACTGTATTCAACAATCTATTGAGATCTGGTGGTTTCGAAATATAATCGAACGCACCTAACTTCATGGTATTTACAGCAGTATCCAGATCACCATGACCTGAGATCATTACTACCGGAACTTCCGGCTTAATTTTTTTGATAGCTTCTAAAACCTCAATTCCATCCATTTTAGGCATCTTGATATCACAAAGTACAAGGTCGTATTCTTCATCTTTGATCTTTTCTATTCCGGCTAAGCCATCTTCTGCCTCATCTAATTGGTAGTTCTTATTTTCTTCTGAAAGAATCTTAACAAGAACTCTTCTAATGGAGGCTTCATCTTCTATTACTAATATCTTTGCCATTATAATATACTGAATTTAAGGCCAGTGCGGCCATATATAGAATTTGTATCGTTTATAGTGTACACCCTATCCTGATGCTCGTCTCTTAAACGAATATTATTGATAATACTGTGTCCTCCGTAAATATAAAAAGAAAAATACTTAGAGAACTGAAACTCGTAACCAAGTCCTGTTAAAACCGTGGTTATTGAGATATTTTGACCTAAAGGTCCTGTATAGGGCAAATTTCCAGCTGGGTTTATCTTATTCTGAAGATTTGCATAAAAACCATCAACACTAGCAAAAGCTTGAAAAGAGTGCTTATCATTTAAATTATGCTTGATATTAGTTTTGGGAACACCTAATGTATAAGACCATTTTTCATCATAACGTTTGAAATAATTTACAATAGGTATGGGAAAACGAATACTAGTTGCGGTGGAATATCTGGCACCCAATATCAATCTCCAAGACCCAATACTATCTGCTGAGCTTTTCGATTTAATAAAATATATAGATCCTGTATATTCCAGATCCTCTCCCGTTAATTCTCTAGTAACAAAATTCGAAGTGGCATCTACTTCCCCCTCAATACCAAATCGCCAATCTTCACTCATTTTGAAAGTATAACCTAAGCTAAAAGCATAAGATTGAAAATGATCCAACTCTTCTTTAGAAAATGCCGTTTCATCCTTTAATTGAAAGTTTACATTTTGATATTGTATTCCAGGCACCAAATATGCCCCTTTCTCATTCAATTTGATTGGGAATTTTAAAAAAGTTTTTAATCTACTAAATGAATTATCTGAACTAGATTGCGGAAAATTTGTATATTCTATTCTCGCCAGATCTGTTGCCTGTCCATAAATATTGCTAACCACTACCAAACAACATAAAAATAATACAGCTTTATGAAGTTTTCTCATTGGTAGCAGGCTTGTTAGAAAAATTTTCCGGATAGATCATGTGTACATCTCTTTGTGGGAATGGAATAGTAATATTATTCAATCTAAATTTAGCATCAATTTTAAATCTCAACTGACTTTTAATTTTTGGATCTACAAAACTATCTGTAACAAAGAAATGCAAGGAGAAAACTAAAGAGGAATCCCCAAAATCTTCAAATAACACAAAAGGTTCCGGCTTTTTCACAATTCCAGTTTGCTCTCTGGCGCATTCAATTAAGATGGCTTGAACTTTCTCGGTATCGCTTCCGTAAGCAACCCCAACTTTTACAAATTCTCTTGTAGACCTGTGATTCTGTGTATAATTAAATAAGATCTCACTAATAAATTTATGGTTTGGGATGATCATTACTTTATCATCTCTGGTAAGAACGCGGGTAGTTCTTAACTTAATATCTATAACTCTCCCTACTCTTCCATCCATCTCTACAATATCGCCTACCAATAGGGATTTGTCCACAATAATAAAAAGACCTCCAATAATATCTTGAAACAGCTCTTGTAATGCAAGACCCAGACCAACAAATAAAGCTGCAGATGCGGTTAGAAGTACCGTAATATTGATTCCTGCCGAACTTAAGGTTACGATTATTACAATAAGATAAACTAAGTACTTTATAAACTTAAAAACGCTTATAAACTTAAGCTTATCATTTTCTTCCAGTTTTCTTGTTAAAAAAACACGAATTAATCTAAGCGCAATCGTAGTAATAACAAAAGTAAATATCACCAGTAGCACTATACCTACGGTTACATGCATTCCACTGGTATCAGTTCCGGTAAATGGATAAATGGTTAGATCCAGAAAATCTTGGATTAATCCCCAAATATCTTGCTCTATTACTTCTTTTACCTTTTCTACCTTCCCTTGCATTTACTAGTATTTAATCCATTTATATAATTCCTTATAGGTAGGTTTTTTACCATACATAAGAATTCCAACTCGATAGATCTTTGCTGCTAACCAAACCACACCTGCGTTGGTCACAAATAAAATAATTATTGAAATTGCCAATTCATACCAAGGCACTCCGAAAGGTATTCTCATTAACATTACTATGGGAGATGTTAATGGGATCATAGAAAATATTGTAGAAACCGTACCATGAGGGTTTTCTATTACGGAGAAAAAACCGACATATATTCCCAACATTAAGGGCAAAATTATAGGAAACATGAATTGTTGTGTATCCGTTTCAGAGTCTACTGCCGCACCAATAGCCGCATATATTGCGCTGTAAAGAAAATATCCACCAATAAAGTAAACCAGAAAAGAAATGATAAGCGTTAAAATGGGCAAATTGGTAATATCTATGATTAATTGTTGAATTTCTCCATTAGACACTTGTTCCAAATTCTCGATTTGTGGTTGAGATTCCATGATATTTAAACCGGATATAGAGGATGCTATAAATAAAAGCGTAGTTCCTAAAAGCACCCAAATAGTGAACTGCGTGATCCCCGCAAGGGAAGTACCTATAATTTTACCAAGCATTAATTGAATTGGTTTAACCGAAGAAATAATGATCTCTATAATCCTATTGGTCTTTTCCTCTATAACACTTCGCATTACCATATTTCCATAGATAATTATAAACATCATTAAAAGATAACCTGCAGCTCCTCCAAAGACCATTTTTATATAACTAGACATTTTTGAAGTTCGTTGCCCTTGAAAATTCTCTATTTGAATATTTACCTTAGCTTCTGCCGATTCTATTTTAGTGATATCTACTCCACGTGCTATTAATTCTCTGGTGGTAAGATTTTCAGAGATCGTTCGCTCTATCTGCTGAAGCAATCCAATGCTCGGTGCTTCTTTCCCAAAGAATTTTATAGATTTTGCTAACTGTAGGTTATCCTGAGTATCTGGAATATAGATCACTCCGTAATAATCTTTTTCTTCTACTAATAATTTGGCATCTTCCAAAGAAATGGCAGAAACATCTATAAAATCTATCTCCTCTTTATTCTGAAATTCACCTTTAAATAAGCCGCTATCATCTTTAACTGCAATCGTGTGTTTTTCACTATTGTTAAGCATGCTTAAATATGCGATCAATGAGAACATACCCACTAAAATAAGCGGGCTCAAGAAAGTCATTACAATAAAGGTCTTATTTCTTACCCTTGCCAGATACTCTCTTTGAATGATAAGTTTTAGATTATTCATTTTTTGTAACGGTTTTAATGAAGATGTCGTTTACAGAAGGTATTACTTCTACAAAATGATTCACCCGCGATTTTGTGATTAAATATTGCAATAGATCGTTTGGAGATTCGGTAGGTTTAATTTGAATTCTCAATTTAAGATCATCTGCATGTGACTTGAATTTTGCTTGGCCAATTTTAAAATTGCTATGTAACTCTTCTAAAAGTTGGCTCTCTTCGAATGGATTTATACCTACTTCAAAAGTGTTGGTTTTGTGAGCTCTTTTAATATCAGAAACTTTTCCATCTAACAGTTTATTAGACTCATGGATCAACGCCATATAATCACAAAGTTCCTCTACGCTTTCCATTCTATGAGTAGAAAATAAAATTGTAGCTCCTTCTTCTCGTAATTGTAAGATTTCGTTTTTAATAAGATCGGCATTCACGGGATCAAATCCACTAAAAGGTTCGTCAAATATCAATAATTTGGGTTGGTGCAACACTGTAATAACAAATTGTACTTTTTGAGCCATCCCTTTAGATAGCTCCTGGATCTTCTTATCCCACCAGTGTTTAATATCCAGTTTAGTGAACCAATACTCCAATCTTTCTTTTGCTTCGGCCTTGGTTAATCCTTTAAGTCTTGCAAGATAAAGAGCTTGTTCTCCAACCTTCATAGATTTATAGAGTCCGCGTTCTTCGGGAAGATATCCAATATGCCCCACATCATTTGGATGCAAAGGTTTTCCATCCAAATATACCATCCCACTGTCGGGCATAGTAATTTGATTGATTATTCTAATAAATGTGGTTTTTCCAGCACCATTTGGACCTAATAAGCCAAAGATGCTTTCGCGTGGAATATTGATTGAAACATTATTTAGTGCAGTAAAATTTCCAAATTGTTTGCAAATATTGTCTGCCACTAGAAGATTATCCATAAGAGTCTATTATATCGTAAATATATCGAAATAGCCTAGAATCCCTTTTACATTAAGAAGATTTTATTAAGTTTTAAATTTTGAAATCTACCTGAAAACAAAAACCCACCCTTAATCTGAATTAAGGATGGGAAAAAAATTGCTATGAAAAAGAAAAATTATCACTAAATAATATAGTGATTTTCAAATATATAAAAATTATCCTAAAGTTTTCTTAAGAGAACATATCTTTTACTTTTTCAAAAAATGATTTATCGCTTTTCTCTGGATTAGGTTGGAAATTTTCGTCGGTGCTCATTTTTTCGAAAAACTCGCGTTGCTCCTTATTTAGTGTCTTTGGCGTCCAAACATTTACATGCACTAAAAGATCACCTTTTCCATATCCATTAATATTGGAAATTCCTTTTCCCCGAAGGCGTAAGATCTTTCCAGATTGCACTCCTTCATCTATTTTAATACGCACCTTTCCAGATACGGTATCAATTTCTCTACTAGCTCCAAGAACCGCTTCAGAATAACTAATATAAAGATCGTAATGCAAATTATCACCTTCTCTCTGAAGGGTATCGTGAGCTTTTTCTTCGATAGCTACTAAAAGATCTCCCGGAATTCCATTTCCCGGAGCTTCATTACCCTTACTGGTAACTTTTAACTGCATCCCATCTTCTACTCCAGCTGGAATTTTAATAGTTACAGTTTCCTCCTTCACTTTTAAACCTTGTGCATCTGCATCTGCAGGTTTTTGATCTATTATTTGTCCTGCACCACCACAAGTGGTACATGGAGACGCCGTTTGCATTCTACCAAGAATTGTATTGGTAATTCTGGTTACTTGCCCAGTACCATTACAAGTAGTACATGTTTTATAAGTAGTGCCTTCTGCTTGTACCTTGCGTTTTACTTTTATCTTCTTCTCAGTTCCGTTGGCAATCTCCTCTAGAGTTAAACTAACTCTAATCCTAAGATTACTTCCCTTAACTCTGCGCTGACCACCGCCACCGCCAAAGCCTCCAAAACCAGAGAAACCTCCACCACCAAAACCACTATTTCCAAAAATGTCCCCAAACTGGCTAAATATGTCATCCATATTCATACCACCGGCTCCACCACCACCAAAACCACCTTCGAATGCTTGGTGACCAAAACGGTCGTATTTGGCTCGTTTATCATCGTTGCTTAGTATTTCATAAGCTTCTGCTGCTTTTTTGAACATCTCCTCTGCATGTGCATCTCCGGGGTTTTTATCCGGGTGAAATTCAATAGCCTTTTTTCTATAAGCTTTTTTAATTTCAGCTTTAGTAGCACTCTTGCTTATACCTAATGTTTCGTAAAAATCCTGTTTCATTTTGTGATTTTGTAATTTTTAGTAGTGACTCGTATGATTTATTTTCCTGTCACCACTTTAGGAAAGCGAATAATTTTTTCTCCCAACTTATAGCCGCGCTCTAATACATCAACTATCTTACCTTTCAATTTATCTGAAGGTGCTGGAATTTGAGTGATCGCTTCATGAATATCTGCATCAAACGTATCTCCAGACTGCACATTCATTGGCTCTAAACCTTTGTTAAGCAAGGTTTCTTTAAATTTATTATAAATAAGTTCTACACCTTTCAATAAATTCTTGTCTTTAGCCTTGCTAATTTCATTCATCGCTCTGTCAAAATCGTCTAAAACCGGAAGCATAGCTGACATAACTTCCTGATTAGCGGTCTTGAACAATTCCAATCGCTCCTTCGAAGTGCGTCTTTTAAAATTTTCAAATTCAGCAAAAAGCCTTAAGAATTTATCTTTTTCCTTTTCAAGATCGGCTTTCAAAACATCAGTTTCTGATGCTTCATCTCCTTCTTCCGAACCTTCCACCTCTTCAATGGCTTCATCTAGAAGTTCTTCCAACTGGTCTTTTGCAGATTCGTTATTAAATTCGTTTGTATGTTCGCTTTTATTATTCTCATTCTGTTTATTCATTGTCGCGCAAATTTGTTTTCACTGAAAGGTCAAATTTTCTGCCAATCCTTATAAAATGTCAAAATGTCACCAGAAAAAAATTAATAATAAATTATGAAGCTTGTGTTTTCTAGAATAGTATTTTTGCGCTTCATTAAAAAATATTATTAATATGAAGAAGATTGTATTGAACATTTTCACAATTGCTGCCATTGGAATAGCAACTGTTGGATGTAAAAACGAAAATAAAGAAGCTGAGACTGCAGATGCACAAGAAGTTGCAAATGCTACAGCCGAAGCTACTACATTTAAAGTGGATACAACCGCATCTGTAATTAACTGGAAAGGTGAAAAACCTACAGGAACTCATACAGGAACAATTAAATTAGCAGAAGGAAATTTCATGGCTAATGATAGCGTTATTGAAAGTGGAACTTTTGTAATTGACATGAATTCTCTTATAGTTACCGATCTTGAAGGTGACGATAAATTAAGTCTTGAAAAGCACTTGATGGGAACAGTTGAAGGTAAAGAAGGTGATTTCTTTAATGTAACAAAATATCCAACTGCTAAATTTGAAGTTACTGGTGTAACTAAAAACGATGGTGTTACCATGATGCAAGGTAATCTTACTTTAAAAGAAGAAACTAAAAATGTTGAGTTCCCAGTGAACATTAACATGAATGAAGATACTATTGAAATTACCAGTGATAAATTTACAATAGACCGTACAAAATGGAATGTGAACTACGGTTCTAAATCTGTTTTTGATGGTTTAGGGGATAAATTTATAAATGATGAAATTGAATTAGAAATCAATCTGAAAGCTAAAAAAGCTTAATTCGTCATTTTTGAAGAATATAAAAAGAGGCTACAAATTGTAGCCTCTTTTTTATTTTAATAAGTTCTCTAACGCCTTAGATAAATTCTTATATCTAAATTCAAATCCAGACTCTTCTATTTTATCGGAGCTCACTAATTGACTAGATAATACAACTGTAGACATGTCGCCAAGCGCCACTTTTAAAGCAATCGCTGGAACATTGGGCAACCAAATCTTTTTGTCTAATTGCTTAGCAATACCTTCTGTTAATTCATTATTAGTTACTGGGTTAGGAGCTACGCCATTATAAATTCCCTCTAAGCAGTTCTCTAAGATAAATAGATACATATTGGAAAGGTCTTGGATATGGATCCAAGATTGCCATTGCTTCCCTGAACCAAATCCTGCGCCTAGGTTTAAATCGGCAGGTTCCTTCATTTTTTGTAAGGCACCACCCTTTTTAGACAGCACTAAGCCGGTGCGTACTTTTGCAACTTTTGTTTGCGGACTTTTAAACTGATCGGCAGCTGTTTCCCATTTTTCAACAACTTCAGCGAGAAACGAGTCGTCGATCCTGGAATCATCCTCTTTATAAAGATTCTGCAAAGAACTTGGATAGATTCCTATAGCGCTGGCGGAGATAAATTGCTTTATTGACTGGTTGGTAGCTTTTAATCTATTAAAAAGAAGATTTGCAGTATCCACTCTACTATTAATAATTTCTTCTTTATAACTACTTGTCCATCTTTTAGCGATACTTGCTCCTGCTAGGTGAATAATTACATCAACCTTGTTTAAAGATTCATCATCAATTACATTATTTTCGGGATCCCAAAAAAACCCTTTATAGTTTTCCTTTTGCTTGACCTTTTCTTTACTCGTGGTAAGATAATTTACCTCATAACCTTTGGCTAAACATTTCTTAGAAACATTCGAACCTACTAAACCGGTAGCACCTGTAATTAAGACTCGCATTTTTTTATTAGCAATATACTTAGAGGATTCCGCCTTAGCTAACTATTTCACTAGCTTTAACAGCTTTAATTATATAATTTTTGTTGCTCTTAACATTTCTCTCTTTCCAGGAGGTCCAGGCAGACGCTCTACTCCAAAGCCAACTTCAAGCATAGCCCTTCTAACACTGCCTTTCGCAGCATATGTAACCAATACTCCATTCGGCTTTAAAGCATTAAACATTTTCTTAAAAATTTCTACTGTCCAAAGCTCTGGTTGTACTCTTGCTCCAAAAGCATCAAAATAAATTAGATCATACAATTCCTCATCTTCAATATCTTGAAAAAACTTCTTTTGTTTTGTAAGTCTAAAGTTTGGAGTAATCTTCACTTCTTTTTCCCAAATGGATGCATGGATATCTTTAAAGAAACTTTCAGCTTCCGGATCTTTAATAACTTCAACAAAATTTAATTTTTCAACTTCCGCCTGTTCTACAGGATAAGCCTCAATTCCAGTATAATTTATGCTGGTATTTTTAAATAATACTTCTTCCCAAGTCACCAAGGCATTTAGTCCGGTACCAAATCCAATTTCCAAGATACAGATCTCATTTTTTTTGAAATTTGTGAGATAAGGTATTAAACCAGTATGGATAAATACATGTTTAGCTTCTTGAAGCGCTCCGTGTTTAGAATGATATTGTTCATTCCACTCTGGGATATGGATAGTAGAGGAACCATCTCCGGTGATCATTATTTCTCTTTTCAAATCTAAAATATTGTATTGTAAAATTAATGCAATTAATATGGTTGGACCTAAAACTTTACAAAAACTACTTCATAAAGTCCAAACACTCAGGTAATTTTAATTAAAATTATATGATATATTAGCAAATAGCCTAGAAATTAACGATTTACAATATTTTGGCTATTTAATATTGAAATGACACGAAAATTAACTATTATTTTAGAAATTCATAATATTAACCTACGATTTTTGTAAATATTATAGCAGCTGTTAATAATTTCAATCGATGTAACTTTGATTTTGTTTTAATTTCGGTAAATTTGCAATCTAAAACAGATGTAATGAAAAACGATGCAACCATCGATATTGATATAAAAAGAGCCCCTTCCTCTAAAATAGATTCAATAGATTTTGAAAATTTAAAATTCGGGCACACTTTTACAGATCATATGATGACTTGTGATTATGAGGATGGTGCTTGGCAATCTCCCAAAATAGTTCCTTATGGTCCTATTTCTTTAGAACCTTCTGCTAAGGTTTTTCATTATGGTCAGGCAGTATTTGAAGGAATGAAAGCATTTAAAGATGATTCTGACAAGATCTGGCTTTTTAGACCGGATGAAAATTTTAAAAGAATTAACAAATCTGCAAATAGACTTGCCATTCCTGAATTTCCTGAAGAGCACTTTTTTAATGCTTTAGAAGCATTATTAAAATTAGAAAAGGATTGGATCAAGAAAGGATTTGGAAACTCATTATATATAAGACCTTTTGTTATTGCTACTGAACCGGGAGTATTAGCCTCCCCTGGAACCACCTATAAATTTATGATTATTTGCTCTCCAGCTAAATCTTATTACAATGGCGAAGTTCGTGTAAAGTTTTCTGAAAAATATAGCAGAGCAGCAGATGGTGGTGTAGGATTTGCGAAAGCAGCTGGAAATTACGGGGCGCAATTTTACCCAACAAATCTTGCAAAAGAGGAAGGTTACCAACAAATTATTTGGACAGATGCTAATACACATCAGTTCTTAGAAGAGGCTGGTACCATGAATATCTTCTTCCGAATAGGCGATACTTTAATCACTTCTCCTACTAACGATAGAATTCTGGATGGAATTACCCGAAAGAGTTTAATGACGTTGGCAAAGGAATTTAATATTACTGTTGAAGAACGCAGAGTACCAGTTCAAGAAATTATAAATGCATCCAAAGCAGGAACCTTAAAGGAAATTTTTGGAACTGGAACAGCAGCGGTTATTAACCCTATTTCCGGATTTGGATATCAGGGGGAGAAACATGAATTACCAAAATTATCTGACTCCTATGCATCTTTCTTTAAGGATAAATTGATGAAGATACAATACAACCTTGCCGAAGATAAGTTTGGATGGAGGCATTTAGTGAGCTAAAATTCCGTTATATATTGTAAAAAAGCCTTGGATCTAATTCAAGGCTTTTTTACGTTTGTATCTTACATGAATTTTACACTAACAGTTTTTAGAATGTCATCCATAATTTATCTCAGGATTTAAAAAAATTACTCAGATATAATAGAAACTGAAATAAATTCAGTTTGACTAAAAAATATAGCTGGAATTACCTACAATTCTATTCTTCTTAAAATTTTAATTTCTATTTATCCAAAATTTTCCGAATATTAGGTTTAAAGTAATTTGGACCCTTCAAAACTTTTCCGTCTTCTCTGTAAATTGGTTTTCCGTTCTCATCAAGTTTACTCATATTACTGCGTTGTATTTCTTCAAAAACCTCCTCTATTTTATGCTGCATTCCATGTTCTATAATGGTTCCGCATAAAATATATAACATATCTCCAAGCGCATCAGCAACTTCGGTAAGGTCATTATTATTAGCTGCCTCCAGATATTCTTCGTTTTCTTCCTTCATTAAATTAAAGCGAAGCATGTTCTTTGCTTCACCAAGATCTGCAATTGGTCTCTCATTCATTCCCAATCCAAAAGCAGTATGAAATTCTTTTACGGCTTCAATTCTTCTTTTCATTATAGATAGCGTTTTTAAAAAAGTTAACTTTGCTCCAAAATAACAAAAATGTTTAGTACCGGACAATGGATTTTCGCTGCAATATTTTTTCTTTCTTTTGTAGTTGTAACAATCTTTAGCTATCGAAAAGATTTAGCCATCCATAAAAAATATCATAAAGGAAGCTTATATATTCTACTTGGCTTCTTGATCTTTATAGGGTTATTATTTGTAATCAAGACTTATCTTAAGCAATAATTATATGTTGGTTTGGATTTCAACTACTAATTATCTTCTTCAAATTGAACACTTCAACCTGTTCCCGAAGTGTCAAGAATTTCTGGATTTCATTCACAAATTAATGGGATACTGAAATTCCCAAATAGTCGGGAGAACATCATGAAAGCTAGTTGTTGTGAATTAGTTGAAATCTAATTAGGAAAAAATTGACGACCAGAACTCTAAGCTTTAATAATAAAACAAAAAAAGCCTCGATAAAATTATGTTATCGAGGCTTTTTCGAAATGAAATTTTAGCAGCTTATTTTACAGGCTCAGCTACTTTTCCTTCTTTTTTCAAGAAGTGGTAATTCTTTTTATAATCCATCATTTGAGATGAAAAATCTTTAGGCTGCGTCACCTTAATAGCTTTAATCTCGTTATTTTCATCCATCTCTGGAACCAAAACAGGATTTACAAACCCGCTGTAAGGTGGAGATTTGAACTGTGCATTTCTGTCCAGAACTTCTTTGTGAATAGCTTGATCTACTTTAACTCCGTAGTTCTCTACTAAATTCTTAGCCGCATTAAAATCACCTTCAGATTTAATTCTTTGAGATTCTTTTAACAACTCACCAAACAACTCACGTAAACGCTCATAGTTCTTGATATTGAAATAGGTTTTCCCATCTCTGGTCACTTTCTCGATAACTCCTTCTTCTTTCCCTTTTTCATAAACCCAAGCGCTTACCCATTGTCTATTACGCATGTGAGCCTCTTCTACATTATCTCCTAGGTTTAATCTTCTTAACTGGGTCATTAATCCATTTCTAATATACCCGTCATAAGCAGCCATACCAGTCTTTTTCCAATCGTCCGTTAATCCAAGTTCTTGAATTTTTGGGTCCATTAAATAATAAAGCCCGACAAGATCGGCTCTACCTTCTTCCATAGTAGAAGCATAGTTCTTTAAAGTTTCTTTAGTTTCTCCTACTCCAGGGTTTAATTGTCCAGAAGCATGACCTACAACTTCATGCAATGCTGTATGCAATTTATCTGCATTCTTTCCATATTCTTCTTCTAATGCAATTTCTTCTTCGTCATTAGCAAATTCTTGTAAGACACCAGAACTTCCAGCATTCTCATAAGCCTCAATAATATTTCCTAAAGAAATAGATTTACTACCATGGGCAGCTCTAATCCAGTTTGCATTTGGTAAATTAACTCCAATTGGCGTACTTGGTGAAGCATCTCCGGCCTCTCCAGCAACGATAACTGTCTTATAAGTAACTCCAACCACAGATTTCTTTTTGTGCTCCGGCATTAAAGGAGAATTATCCTCGAACCATTGAACATTCTCTTCTAGAACCTTCATTTTTTTGGACATTTCAAAATCTTTGATCTGCACAATATTTTCGTATGAACCACGGTATCCTAAAGGATCGTTATAAACTTCAATAAAACTGTTTATATAATCTATATTCCCTTCGGTAGCTTCTACCCATGCAACATTATAATCGTCCCAAGTTTGAAGATCTCCAGTCTCATAGTATTTTATTAGCAGTCCTAATGCATTTGCTTGTGCATCATTTTCGGCAACTCCTTTAGCTTTCTCTAACCAAATAATGATCTGGTCTATTGCATCTCCGTACAATCCACCGCTTTTCCAAACTTTTTCTACCAATTTACCGTTCTCCTTAACCAAAGTAGAATTCAATCCATAAGAAAGTGGCTTCTCTTTATTAGGAGAAGTTTTCTTTTTATAAAAAGCCTCAGCTTCTGCAGCAGTAACATCTGGACCATAAAAATTGATCGCAGATCCTTCCAATAATCCTTTTGTAGGATCCAGGTTCACCTTTTTAGCATCTTTATCGTTAAAGATCACCTCATAAGGTTCCCCAGTAAGTTCAGTTTTAGTTTCAGTTAAAAGAGTATCGAAATATTCTTTGCTGAATTCTGGCTTTATTTTATCGTTAGAATAGTGATGATGGATCCCATTAGAGAACCAAACTCTTTTCATATAGGTTTCAAAGGCTTTCCAATCTTGAGCTTCTTTATCTCCGCTATAATTAGCATAGATATTTTCTAAAGCATCTCTAATTTCCAGATTATGTCTATAATTCTGGTCCCACATAATATCACGACCACTTAATCCAGCCTGGGTTAGGTAGTAAACTAATTTTTGTTCTTTTAAGGTCAAGTTTTCAAATCCAGGAATTTGGTATCTCAACACCTTGATATCTGCAAATTCTTCTACTTTATAATCGAACTCTTCAGTATCAGTTTCTACCACAGCAACCTCTTTTTCTTTGTTTTCATCCTTACAAGAGAACATTATGGTAGCCACTAATAATAATGGTAAAATGAATTTAAGTTTCATATATTTCTGTTTAATTTTCCTACAAATGTAGTAATTAGCATATTGTTATTTAACTATATTAGCATTCTGAACCATAAAAACACCGATTTTAAATGAAAATTTTAAAATATTTATTCTTTTTATTACTTATTGTGATCATTGCCGGAGCTATTTATGTAGCCACGAAAGATGGAAATTATCAAGTAGAAGAATCGGTGATCATTAAAGCGCCTGTTCCGGTTGTTTTTAATGAAGTGAACAATTTTAAGAATTGGGAACAATGGGGTCCTTGGATGGATGATGCTGATGACCTGATCGTTAATTATCCTGAAAACACTACTGGCCAAGGGGCTAGTTATTCTTGGAAAAGTGAAGAATTAGGCGATGGTTCTATTCGTAATGCTAAAGTGATTCCGAACTCTACAATAGATCAGATATTGATCTTTAAATCTTCTTATGGCGAATCTAAGAGTGATGGCTATTGGCGTTTTGAAGAAGTTGAAGATGGCACCAAAGTAACTTGGGGAATTATAGGGGAACAAAATTTTATGGAAAAATTGGCCTTCACTTTTATGGACCAAGGCTTTACTGCAATGGTAAATCCAATGTTTGTTGAAGGTTTGGAAAAACTGAAAAAGATTACGTTGGAAAAAATGGATAAATACGCGGTTAATGTAGACGGAGTAACTACTCACGGCGGAGGATTTTATATGTATGCTACTACAGCTTCCAAAATCGCTCAAATACAAACCAGAATGCAGCAGATGTTTGCAGATGTTTCTTTATACATGGAACAAAACAATATTACCGCAATGGGAAAACCATTTATACTATACAATCAGTGGGATGAGCAAAATAATTCTGCCATCTATTCTGCCGGAATGTTCACTCCAAGCTTAGTAATTACACCCGCAGAAAGTTCTGTTCTCAATGGTATGATGCCTGTGCAAAAAGTTATTAAAACCACTTTAACCGGAGATTATAAATATTTGAAGCAAGCCTGGGAGCGCGCATATAAATATGCTGAGGAGAATGATTTACCTGTTGCTATAAATGCTCCTGCTTTTGAAGTTTATGTAACTGGCCCTGAAGAATCTCCAAACCCAGCTGGGTGGGTAACAGAGATCTATATTCCGCTTTTAGATCCAACTCAAGTTGAAGAGGAGACGGAAGCGACTTCTTTATTATAATCAAAATTCGATCTAAATGAAAGCTTTAGTTATGGTATTTCTTGGAGGTGGATTAGGAAGCACTTTACGCTTTTTGATCTCCAGAATACTAAATAAATCGGAGCTTTTTCTACCCATTGGAACCTTTGCTGTAAATATCACAGGGAGTCTTATACTTGGGCTTATTCTTGGAATATCACTTAAATCCGGAGCTTTATCCAACAACACCTTATTATTTCTGGCAACTGGATTTTGTGGAGGATTCACCACCTTTTCAACTTTTGCTTTCGAAAATCAGGTATTTCTTAGGGCAGGAGATTATACCAATTTTGCATTATATACTTTTGGAAGTCTAATTGCCGGATTTGCTGCAGTATTTATTGGTCTTTATCTTTCTAAAATGATTTAATACTATTACTTAAAATACTTTACACCAACCGGAATAGCTACAGCTAAATTATTCTCTGCCGGTGGGATTGGACAAGAATATCTCCCACTATACGCACAGTAAGGATTATATGCTTTATTAAAATCTAAGGTAATGCGATTGCTGGTTGGAATTTTAAAATCTATATACCTTCCACCCGGATAGCTTCCGTGCCCATTACTCTCATCTGTAAACGGAATAAATAAATAATCCAAATATTCTGGATTAGTGCTAAGATCCTGACTTTGGTAGATATTCAGTTTGTAAGATTTTCCTTTTATCTTAAAGTAAGCTTTACCATATTTCACATAGATAGGAGTTCTATTTGTAGTGGTTGGCATGGCAAATGGAGATTCAGATGGCGTTCTTACAAATTCTGCTTCAATCACATAATTAGTATCGATCTCGAAAAAAGTTAATTCTTTAAACTTTTTAAGATCTTCGGCCGTCAACGGAGATTCTTCCGGATCAGCAAATTCAGAATTTAAAGTTTGCTGAAAATCTTTGATCTCCTGTATCTTTTTAGAGTTCTGAGCTTCAACAGTAAAAATGCTAATTAGTATGAGTAATGAAGGAAGAAGGCTTTTCATGATTTTATTTTTTCTGAACAAATTTTGAGGATTTAAACCTTGTCAAATTTAAATTTAAAAAATGATTTCTGCCAAGTCACAAATTTAATTTAAGAATCATCTAAAAGAGCAATTTAAAATAATAGATCTTGAAGCTTTTTAATAAAATTTCAATTGAAAATTTTAAGTAATTTTGATCCATAATAAATCTGCATGTTTCAAAAAATTTACCGCTCCTATATAGACTCTTTCAGCGATTTAAGACGAGAGGTTTGGTTGTTAGCATTAATTACCTTTATAAATAGAGCAGGAACCATGGTGATCCCGTTCCTCTCACTTTACCTAACCAAAAGCAGAGGTTTTTCTTTAGAGGAAGTTGGTTGGATCTTAACCTTTTTTGGATTAGGATCGGTAACAGGATCTTGGTTAGGCGGAAAATTAGTAGATGCCATTGGCCATTATAAGACCATGGCTGGAAGTCTTTTAATTTCATCGGTGCTTTTCGTCCTATTACAATTCCCGAGTTCTTTTTGGGGAATATGTACAGGAATTTTTTTGGTGATGATGGCGGCAGATGTCTTTAGACCGGCGGTCTTTGTTGCAATAAGCGCTTATAGCAAACCACAAAACAGAACACGCTCTGTAACCTTAATACGACTAGCAATTAACTTGGGATTTTCTGCAGGTCCTGCATTGGGAGGAATTATAATTGCCAGTGCTGGTTATAGCGGATTATTTTGGGTAGATGGGATCACTTGTTTATTCGCTGGGATCTTACTTTTAAAGTTGCTACATCCAAAAAAATCTATAGCCAACATTCGAGAGATTAATCTAAATCCGCAAGGCGTTTTAAAAGATTACCCCTATCTTATTTTTATAATAGCAATGGTCTTGTTTGGATTTATTTTTCTTCAATATTTTTCTACTATGCCTTTATTCTATGCCCAAAAACATGGATTAAGCGAACTTGAGATCGGGCTGTTATTAGGTATGAATGGGTTCTTAATATTCTTACTTGAAATGCCTTTGATTAAATATTTAGAAACCAAAAAAGCTACCGCAATTCACCATGTAATTATGGGGACCGTTCTGGTGGGATTAAGTTTTGTAGCTGTAAATGTTTCAGGTTGGATTGGAGTACTAATAATAGGTATGATCTTCCTTACTATTGGAGAGATGATCGCGTTCCCATTTTCTAATACCTTCGCTTTAACCAGAGCAGATCGTGGAAAACAGGGTTCTTATATGGCACTTTACAGCATTGCTTTTTCCATGAGCCATATCTTCGGACATAATTCCGGAATGCACCTTATTAGCGAATATGGATATGTTATAACTTGGGATGTTATGATGGTACTAGCTGTGCTAGCCTGCGCGCTATTAGTTTATCTTTTATACCTACTAAAGAAAGAAGCTACACCACCACTTAAACTTTAATTTGGAATATTGTAATATTTGGATGTTCCCAAATACTTTTTTATCAACTTGTTGAATTCTGGACTAAGTTTAAGATCCAGGGTTTCAGGAATATCATAAAGCGCTTCCAAAT
The DNA here is from genome assembly GCA_002364325.1 of Gillisia sp. UBA3175. Classification (GTDB taxonomy): domain Bacteria; phylum Bacteroidota; class Bacteroidia; order Flavobacteriales; family Flavobacteriaceae; genus Gillisia. The sequence goes on along the minus strand of DEXV01000003.1, from coordinate 74,948 downwards.
CTTTATAGCCCACTTTTAATAGATCTTCTAAATAGAGAAGAGCAGTATAGTAATCTCCATCTTGTGCACTTAATGAAATAATGGAAAAATAAGCCTCAGGATCTTCCCTATCAAAAATAGTTGTTAGCACTGCAGTAAATATCTTCTGATCTAAACTTGCATTTTTTTTAGAAAATATATTATAGAATTTATTATGAGCATAAGTTTGTAAATAATCCTCTAACCTATTTCCCATATCCGCTTCTGCTGGGTTTTTGCTTTTCTTTAATTCATCTATCTCGTTCATTTTTTGAGACCACCATCCTAAATTTTCAAAATCGAAATAGTTAAAATCTTCTTGTAATAGATACGTGAGCTCTATCCTCATTTCACGCTCTAATGCTTCAGCAGAATTATAAAGAGATCGTTGCTGTTTAAAGCCTTTCTCTTTTCTTATTTTTTTCTGAAGGTCTTTTATTTCATCTTTTTTATCGAAATATTTATACTTCGTGAGCATGAGATCCAACAGTTCATTAGCCTTATAGAAATCCATTTTACGATACCAGGATTCAGCAGTTTCTAATTCTGATTTAAATAAATTATCTATTACTACCGGATCTTTCACACCTCCTCCATTTAACATTTTCTGAAGCTTAAAACCTCCCATTGCGTGGGCAATAAGATTGGAGGAAGGCCATGTTCCATTCCCATCATACTCGTAATAGTAAGCAGGATATTTAAATGAGTTTAAAAGCCTGAACTTTTCACGAAATTCATATTTTGAATTACTCATATTATCTACAAAACCAATAACCGTGTGTTTAGTTAGATTCTGAACTAAAAACTCGCTATTCACCCAAACGTCTTCCACAGCTAAAACGCCATCTATAGCCGAAATAATTGCAGGCATTGCACTCGCTACTAAAGCTCCCTCATCCAGACCGGCACTATAAATCGCTTTCTCGTCTATTGGAAAGGTAGTAAGCACTTTATTGAAGAGTCGGGTTGCCTTTTCTAAATTAATAAGTAGGGAATCCTTTCTAGAAATGTTGTTGGAAGAAGCTATAATAAAGTTTTGTCCCTCTAATGCTTGTAAAAATAATCTGGTAACATTAAGACCCTTCCCATCGGGATCGAAAACAAATACTATTGGCCATTTTTTACCTGAATTATAATCCTTGGGAAGATAAATTGCAAAACTTTCAGAAATGCTATCATTAATGGGAACGCTATCTTTAACTGCTCCTTTTAGAAGAGTTATATTTTGCGCATTAAGGGATGGAACTATAAATAGAAGCATTAAACAAGCTAATAGGCAAGTAGTCTTATTTTTCATAGTTCTAAATTAATGGAAATGTGCCAATAAAAAAAGACCACATTCCTGTGGCCTGATTTCAATTTGTAGGGTAATCGAAAAATTTATTTCTTAACTCGTTGCAAACGAACAACATCAGTTTCAGAGAAAAAAGTCTTAGATATAAGTGCTACAATAAAAAGATCTGCAAAGATTAAGAATAAAACCCTTATCACTTCAATTCCGAAGAAATTCATTCCCGTGAATCCAATAATCCCGGTTGCAACAGTCATTATAAGAAAATGTATAGTATAGTTTTTCATAGTAATTTTATTTTTTACCAAAGGTAATTGCATAGTAGTCGCACAATTATTAATTAAATTACAATTGACTTATATTTAACTAAAAATAAACTATATCCAGAAAACTTAAACCCCTCATTACCAAACCCAATTAAGGGAAATTAACACGAAAAATGTTTATTAAAAATAAAGTATTACATTTGCAGCCGGTTGCTACCTTCTCCGTTTAAGCAACATTTTACACATAGCTTGCCTTTTTTATTAACACAGGGCGGCATTATAATTCATAAATGACATTTAACGATTTACAATTAACTGAACCCTTATATAAAGCGGTTCAAAAAGTAGGATATACTACTCCAACTCCAATTCAAGCACAATCTATCCCAGCTATTTTAAAAGGTCGAGATATTTTAGGTTGCGCACAAACCGGAACCGGAAAAACAGCAGCTTTTTCCATTCCAACTATTCAACTACTAAATAGCAATCTTGATAATAGAGGTCGCAAAACAACAATAAAGAGTCTTATTTTAACCCCAACTCGTGAGCTTGCCATTCAAATTGGCGAAAGCTTGACAGAGTATGGGCAGTTTAGCGATCTAAAGCACTTAGTGATCTTTGGTGGTGTAAACCAGAACTCTCAAGTTGGAGCCCTTAAAAATGGGGTTGATATCCTAGTGGCCACACCTGGAAGATTATTAGATCTAATGGACCAAGGTTTTATATCGCTTTCCAATATCGAGATCTTCACCTTAGATGAGGCCGATAGAATGTTAGACATGGGATTTGTTCACGATGTAAAAAAGGTGATCAAGAAAATACCTGCTAAAAGACAAACCTTATTCTTCTCTGCAACTATGCCAGATTCTATAATAGATCTTGCAAATAGTATTTTGAATAATCCTTTAAAAGTTTCGGTAACTCCAGTATCTTCTACTGCTGAAAGAATTGGACAGGAAGTTTATTTTATAGATAAGACCAATAAAAAAAACTTATTGATAGATCTTTTAAAATCTTCTGAAGCAGATCGTGTATTGGTATTTACCAGAACTAAACATGGGGCCAATAAGGTGGTAAAAGACCTTATTAAAGTTGGAATTAAAGCGGAAGCAATCCACGGAAATAAAACTCAAAATGCACGTCAAAAAGCACTGAAGAATTTTAAAGATAAAACCACAAGAGTCTTGGTTGCTACAGATATTGCTGCGAGAGGAATAGATATAGACGAACTGGCTTTAGTAATTAACTATGAGATCCCAAACATTGCTGAAACCTACGTTCATAGAATTGGACGAACAGGAAGAGCAGGAGCTAGTGGAAAAGCGATCTCATTTTGTGACTATGAAGAAAAAGCATATCTAAAAGATATTCAAAAATTAATAGATCAACAGGTTCCAGTTATTGAAGAGCACGACTATCCAATGGAATTCTTTGAAATTCCGGAGAAAAAGCCTCAGCAACGCAGACCTTCCAGAAACGGTAATTCAAGTCCTAAAAAAGCTACTGGAGGAAATTCATCTAACAGGAACAATTTTGGACGATCAAAAAGAAAATAAAGGCCATTCTGAAAGTTACTTTGGAGACTACCGAGATTTTTGGTGGAATCCTTCGTTTATAGAGCTCACAGCAAAACGGTTAGAATTATTCAAGCATACATCCATGTTGGATGTAGGCTGCGGACAAGGGCACTGGACTAGGATCCTGACGCCCTTTCTTTCTCCACTTGCAAAAATTACCGCGGTAGATAGTGACAAACGTTGGTATTCCAGAAATGAAGAATTAGAAGCCATTTTTGAAACCACTCAAAATTCTTTCACCTTAACAAAAGGCAATGCACAACAACTGCCTTTCGAAGATGATCAATTCGATCTGGTAACCTGCCAAACTGTACTTATTCATGTCCCCAAACCTCAGATGGCTCTGGAAGAAATGAAGCGAGTGCTGAAACCGGGAGGAACGCTTTTGTGTGTAGAGCCAAACAACATTATTCAAAGCCTCACAAAAACCTCGCTTACTAAAAACGATTCTATTGAAGAAACTTTAGATCATATCAAATACAGGTTGATCATAGAAAAAGGTAAAAAAAATATGGGTCAGGGAGATAATTCTTTAGGAGATCTTTTGCCGGGAATGTTTGCTATGGCAGCTATGAATAATATTGAGGTACGTTTATCTGATAAAGCAATTGCAATGTATCCTCCCTATAGCACCAAAGAACAAGTTGCTACTTTAAAACAATGGATGACGGGGAGTTCTTGGAAATCTAATACTCAAAAAGACATCGATTTCTTTAGTGCGGCAGGAGAGCAGTTCATGGCCTTTTATTTTGAATATCAGGAAAAATACGCTAGAAAAGATGATCATGTAATGGGAGCATTACAGCGTGAGCAATATCATGCTGCAGGTGGTTCACTTATGTATCTTGTTAGCGGGACAAAATAATCTAACCTCTTCTTTTTACAGGACCTTGTTCTATCACATTGGACAGAATGATATGAGTTTTAGTTTCACCATAGGTGATTAATTTATCTATAAATTCTTCAAGGTGAGATTGGTCGTATAGTACCACTTCCATAATGATATTCTCATTTCCTGTTATTCTATAGCAGTTTATCACTTCTTTAAATTCTTTTACTTTTTCCAAAAAGGGCTTCAATCTTCCCATAAATGCGCGAAGAGTGATCACCGCTTTTAGCTGATGTCCTGTTTTATGATAAGAAACCTGAGCTTTGTAACCCTTTATTATTCCGCTATCTTCCATTTTTTTTACACGTTCTGCAACCGCCGGAGATGTAAGTCCAACTTTTCTTCCAATTTCAGCAAAAGATTGTCTGGCATTTTTCTGAAGGCAATCCAGAATTTGCCAACTAATAACATCTATCATAGTATTTAAATTTTTTAACTAAAAAATGGAATTATTTTAAAGCTAAGTTAATGTTTTACTTTAAAATCGAAAGAACGGTTTGTAGATATCTCACTAATTTTATGAAAGTTGAAGAAATTTGTTGAACTATGAGTACTATGTCTGGAACAGAATTTAATTATTCCCCTGTTTATCGCAAAGCGATAGAGATTCTGCATATTTCAAGACACATTTCCAATTATCTAATTCAGGATCTATCTGGTTTACAAGCTAATGGATCTGAAGATAAATGTATCTATTTTACCGGAGACATTATTCAGCAATCTATTTCTTTAGTTCCAAATATTTTAAGAGCAGAAAGCGAGCCATTTGCAGAGGAAAAGCATAAATATGTAGCTTCAGTTACTCGACTTACAAACAAGCTTTATAAGAACTGTGAGCGTTTAGAATCTTCGAACAGCAATGGAAGAGAATTTTTAAGAATCTTAAGATTCGAACTTAAGAAATTCAGGAAATTACAACGCACCTGGAAACTCACCTTATAACTTTTGATTAAGAATATCCCCTTTAAAATTAAAATTACCCTAACTTGAAAGGACCAACTCTTATAGAGTTGGTTTTTTTTATGCTTATTTAATGAGGGTTTTTTCCATTTGGATAATCGACTAATGCAATCTTAACTATTAAATTTGAAATTAAAAGGATCCCGATATCGCTCTGCTTATCGGGATAAGCGATTCGCATACTCTTTACTCCCTTAATTCTCCTGATATAAATCCCGATATCGCTGAGCTCATCGGGATAAGCGATTCGCACACTCTTTACTAAATTAATTCTGCTGATAAAAATCCCGATATCGCTCTGCTTATCGGGATAAGCGATTCGCATACTCTTTACTCACTTAATTCTGCTGATAAAAATCCCGATATCGCTACGCTCATCGGGATAAGCGATTCGCACGCATTTCAAAATAAATTTTGAAAATGCGGCTCTCTGCTTACATGTTTCTTCTGTACTGCCCGCCTACTTCAAACATTGCTGAAGTGATCTGACCTAGAGAACATACTTTGGTAGCATCCATTAAAACTTCGAATAAATTCTCGTTCTTAATAGCGGCTTCCTGGATCAGCTCCAAAGCTTTTAAAGATTCTTCTCCAAAGGCTTTATGAAGGTTTTTCAGGGTAGTGATCTGGTATTGCTTTTCTTCTTCCGTAGCTCTAATAACTTCTCCCGGTGTTACCGTTGGAGAACCGGTTGAACTTAAAAAGGTATTCACTCCAATAATTGGGAATTCCCCGTTATGCTTCAAAGTCTCGTAATACAAGCTTTCTTCCTGGATCTTACTGCGTTGGTACATAGTTTCCATCGCTCCAAGAACTCCTCCTCTTTCTGTAATTCTGTCGAATTCTAAAAGCACCGCTTCTTCCACAAGATCTGTTAACTCTTCTATAATGAAAGCTCCTTGAATTGGGTTCTCGTTTTTAGTAAGACCTAATTCTTTGTTGATGATCAATTGAATAGCCATTGCTCTTCTTACTGAAGCCTCTGTAGGCGTTGTAATAGCTTCATCATAAGCATTGGTGTGTAAGGAATTACAATTATCATAAATAGCATATAGTGCTTGAAGCGTAGTTCTAATGTCGTTGAAATCTATTTCCTGTGCATGTAAAGAACGACCAGAGGTCTGAATATGATATTTCAACATCTGAGCTCTTGGATTGGCTCCGTATTTATATTTTAAAGCTTTTGCCCAAATCTTTCTTGCAACTCTCCCAATAACTGCATATTCCGGATCTACTCCGTTTGAGAAAAAGAAGGATAAGTTTGGTCCGAATTTATTGATATCCATCCCACGGCTCAAATAATATTCTACATAAGTAAATCCGTTAGCCAAGGTTAATGCCAATTGCGTAACAGGGTTTGCTCCTGCTTCAGCAATATGATATCCAGAAATTGAAACCGAATAAAAGTTCCTTACTTGTTTTTCAATGAAATATTCCTGAACATCCCCCATCAATCTCAGCGCGTATTCGGTAGAAAAGATACAGGTGTTTTGCGCCTGATCTTCTTTCAAAATATCTGCCTGAACAGTTCCACGAACCGTATTCAAAGTTTCTTTTTTGATCTTAGCGTAAACATCTACTGGAAGCACAAGATCCCCTGTTACTCCTAACAACATTAATCCCAAGCCATTATTTCCTTCCGGAAGCGAACCTTGATATGCTGGGCGATCTATTTTTTTATCCTTGTATATTTTTTTGATCTTCTCTTCTACTTCTTTCTGAAGATCATGTTCTATAATATATTTTTCACATTGCTGATCTATAGCGGCATTCATGAAGAAACCTAATAACATTGGAGCAGGACCATTAATAGTCATACTCACAGAAGTCATTGCATCTGCCAGATCGAAACCTGAATATAATTTCTTAGCATCGTCCAAGCAACAAATGGAGACCCCAGCATTACCAATCTTTCCATAAATATCTGGTCTTAAGTCTGGATCGTTTCCATAAAGTGTAACAGAATCGAAGGCTGTAGAAAGTCTTTTTGCAGGCAAACCTGCACTCACATAATGAAAACGTCTATTTGTTCTCTCCGGTCCACCTTCTCCTGCAAACATCCTAGAAGGATCTTCTCCCGCTCTTTTGAAAGGGTATAAGCCTGCAGTGTATGGAAACTCTCCCGGAACATTTTCTTGCAAACACCATTTTAAGATATCTCCCCAAGCTTGATATTTAGGTAAAGAGATCTTCGGAATTTGAGTATGTGATAAGGATTCGGTATGTGTTTCTATTCGTATTTCTTTGTCTCTTACTTTAAAAGAATAAATCGGCTCTTTATATTTATTCGTTTTTTCATCCCAACCGGTGATGATCTCCCAGTTGTACGGATCAAGATCCATTTTTACTCTATCAAATTCAGCAATAAGAAGTTTTAAGAAATCTTTTTTCTCGTCATTCTGAACTTGTTTCAGAATCGCATCAGAATCTACTCCATGCTTATCTAAATAAGACTTCTCGACTTCGCTCGAAGGGACATCCGTTACTGAAGCTATTGTTTTATATATTCCATAAAGTTTTTGTGCTACTTCTTGTTGCGTGTTTGCTGTCTCATCATATTTCCGGTTATTTTCAGAAATTTCAGAAAGGTATCTCACCCTGCTTGGTGGAATCACATAGATCTTTTCACTCTTGTCTTCGTTGATATGAAAAGTGGAAGATAAATCGGCTTCCGTTTTTTCTTCAACTTTATTCATCAACTTTCTATAAAGGGTATTCATTCCCGGATCGTTAAACTGGGATGCAATAGTTCCATAAACAGGAAGTGTTTCAGGATCGTCATGCCATAAGCCATGATTACGCTGATATTGTTTTTTAACATCACGAAGTGCATCTAAAGCTCCTCGTTTGTCAAATTTATTTATTGCTACCAGATCTGCAAAATCCAACATATCGATCTTTTCTAACTGAGTAGCTGCTCCAAACTCTGGTGTCATTACGTATAAAGAAGCATCAGAATGTTCCAGGATCTCGGTATCAGATTGTCCAATTCCTGATGTTTCCAAAATTATAAGATCGAAATTGGCTGATTTTAGTACTTCCACCGCTTCAGAAACATATTTGGACAAAGCTAAGTTAGACTGACGAGTAGCTAAGGAACGCATATAAACGCGTTCATTATTAATAGCATTCATTCTAATTCTATCTCCTAACAATGCGCCACCTGTTTTACGCTTTGAAGGATCTACAGATATAATTCCGATGGTCTTTTCAGGGAAGTCGATCAAAAATCTCCTAACCAATTCATCTACTAAAGAAGATTTTCCAGATCCACCCGTTCCTGTAATTCCAAGAACCGGAGTTTTCTTTCCGTTAACTTCAATTTTTCCAAATGCTTTCTCAAAATCCTCATGCCTATTTTCAGCTAAAGAGATCAATCTTGCAATGGTATTTATATCTTTCTCCTCTAGAAGCTTTTGTGTTTTATCTGCTTTTTCTAAATCAGGAGTTGGGGTGTCTGCAGTTTTAACAAGATCGTTGATCATTCCTTGCAATCCCATTTCTCTTCCATCATCTGGAGCATAGATACGCGTAATTCCATAATCCATAAGTTCTTTGATCTCTGAAGGAAGGATCACTCCACCTCCACCACCAAAGATCTTGATATGCTCTGCTCCTTTTTCCTTAAGCAGATCGTACATATATTTAAAATACTCATTATGCCCTCCTTGGTAAGAGGTTAAAGCAATTGCATTGGCATCTTCCTGAATTGCACAATTCACTACCTCTTCTACACTACGGTCGTGTCCTAAGTGAATCACCTCTACTCCGGTAGATTGAATGATGCGGCGCATTATGTTAATTGCGGCGTCATGCCCGTCAAAAAGGGAGGCTGCTGTTACTATTCTTACTTTATTCGTAGGGATATATGGCGTTTGATCTTGCATTGTTATTCTAAATTTTTGGAGCTGCAATTTACTAAATTCATAAAGAATTTACCTTATTAGAACCATTTATACGGAATTCTTAAAAATAAAAGAGCGCCTCTTATAAAAGAGACGCTCGATTTTTGTCCATAATTTTAATTAATATCGCTTATATGTTTTTATCTTCTTGAGTTCCTACAACATTAGCTACATCAGCATCCAGCGTTTAATCATTTCTAAATTAGTGGCATAATTATAAGTTTATATATCCAACTTTAATTACACTATTTATTGTGTCGATAATTAAAGTTTTCTTTCATAAAAAGGAAGGGATAACAAGGAGATTTAAAATTCTTCTTTAAGAAAATTCAAATTTTAGCGATTCTTTATAAGACCACATTGGGAAACATATAAATCTAAATAACGCATTTTATTGTCTTCCGTATATCAAAAATTCTTTACATCCTTTTTTAATTTAATTATTAAATTTAAAATAGACTATGTCCACCATTGTTATTGTTAAATAATAAGTTTGGGATCCATAACCATTTCATGTATAACACCCAACAATATAAGGTGTACCCCTGTCACCATTTAAATTGGCGACTTGATGCAACGATTACCGGCGTAGGGACCCGAGATCCCACATCATTTTTGGAGATGTCATATAGGTTTCTGGATCCCGATTCTGTATATGAATAAAATCATCGTATTTTTAAGATCCATCATTAAGAAATTGAGACTACACTTAACCATCCCAACTTCTTACTCTTATAAAGATAAGAATTCGTATATCATAATCACAATCGATTGTTTTAATATAACTATAACATTGTTCAATACTTAAATTGGAACATTAATTGATACTTTTAAAAATTCAACACCCTAAGCAATATTCAACATGAAAAAATTATACATACTTTTACTCATCCCTTTCTTCTTTGGCTGCGCAGAACTACAGGGAATTGCGACTCAACTTCCCGGTGGAGAATATGGAGTAACTAACGTGGAAATTGCCTCTGGATTAAGACAAGCTTTGGATTTTGGAATAGATAAGCAAGTTACCAAGCTAACTAAAGAGGACGGTTTTTTAAAAAATGAATTAGTTAAAATTATTCTACCTCCAGAACTTCAGAAAGTAGACAAGACTTTAAGAGATGTAGGATTAAGCTCTTTAGCAGATGAAGGATTAAAAGTATTGAATAGAGCTGCGGAAGATGCAGTAAAGGAAGCGACTCCTATTTTTGTAACTGCAGTAAAAGAGATCACTTTTACCGACGCTAGAAATATATTATTAGGCAATAATACTGCAGCTACTGCTTATTTAAATCAGAAAACAGAAACACAATTGTATTCTAAATTTAATCCTGTAATTACCAATTCATTAAAAAAGGTAGGTGCAACAGAAGTTTGGAGTAGTATAATTAATAAGTATAATTCCCTTCCTCTTACTAATAAAGTTAACCCAGATCTTCCAGATTATGTTACAAAGCAAGCATTGGATGGAGTATTCACAATGATCGCCATTGAAGAAAAAGATATTAGAAGTAATTTTGCTGCAAGGAGTACAGACCTTTTGAGAAGAGTGTTTGGGCTACAGGATTAAAATTTTAAATTTCTTTTTGTTAATTATTTTTTACAATTACTTTAACCTCAGCTTAATAAAATTTAATATAGCATCAATTACATTTGCCTAATTAAAAATGCTGATTGAATGATGATTGACATATCCCTATTTAAGTCCGAAGAAGAGCGCCTTTGCCAAAAATACACAGAGTTGATGTACAGATCTTTTAAGATCGCATTGATCAATAAAGAGAAAAGTGATAAGATAAATGCTAGGGCAAGAAAAATACTGGCACAATTAAGAAGGATGAATTATAAAGAAATTGATAAGTGATCCCTAAATTTTTTAAAATAATCGAATGCGATTAAGCTTCTAGATCCATACCAACTAAAGAATTCACCATCTACAATTTCTATACGCGCTTTGGTATAGTTTCTTATTTCCTCAATATGCTTTTGTTTGAAGGGAAAGGGTTCTGAAGACAACAAAATTAGATCAAGATCCAATTCCATTAAATTATTAATTTTTATCTCAGGATATCTTCCGTTATAATTTTTAAAGCTATTATCCCAGTTATTCAATTCCAGCATTGAATTAATGAAGGTATCTGCACCTACTACCATCCAAGGTTCTCTCCATATAAAATAACCAACCTTTTGATTTGTTTTAGAAATATTAGATTGAAAATCTTCATACTTTTCTGTTAAACCTAAATTTAGCTTTTCAACAGCAGTATGGCAATTAAATATCTCTCCATAGCTATGTATTAGTGCTTGTGAATCTTGAAATGATATGACATTTGAGACATGAACTGCTGCGATCTTTTCTAATTCCCGCACCATTTCTAAGGTGTTCTCTTCCTTATTACAGAGTATTATATCTGGTTTTAGATCAAGAATCTTTTGGAGATGCACTTTTTTAGTTCCGCCTACTATAGTTTTAGATGTTTTAAGAGTGCTTGGATGAATACAAAACTTAGTAACACCTACCAATTCCTCCTCCAGTCCTAAATAAACAACGAGTTCACTTAAACTTGGGACTAGAGACACGATCCTTTTAACAGGTTTAGAAATATTTATTTTTCTTCCTATTTGATCTGTAAACTCCATTCCCTTAAATTAATTTCTTATGAATTAAATTTAGCTATTTGTAGTGCCATTTCTCGCTGCATAGATTCTGCTTTAGCAGCAGCGATTTCAGCAAAATTAGAGCTGGAGGAAGCATAAATAATGGCTCTGGAAGAATTCACCAATAAACCAATATCTTTATTCATTCCATATTTACAAACTTCCTCTAAACTTCCGCCTTGTGCCCCAACTCCAGGAACCAAAAGAAAACTATCTGGTACGATCTTTCTTATTTCTTCAAAATATTCTGCTTTAGTTGCACCAACAACATACATTAACCGCTCAGAATTTTCATAAGTCTTAGACGTTTCTAAGACTTTTTTGTATAATTCTGTGTTACCACAATTAGTAGTTTGAAAATCGAAGGCGCCTTCATTAGAAGTTAAAGCTAAAAGAATTGCGTGTTTATTACGGAAAGCCAAAAATGGCTCCACAGAATCTTTACCCATATATGGAGCTACGGTTACCGAATCGAATGCCATCTCTTGAAAATAAGCCTTGGCATACATGCTGGACGTATTTCCTATATCACCTCGTTTAGCATCGGCAATAGTGAATATCTCTGGATAAGTTTTATTAAGATACTCTATGGTCTTATACAAGGATTTCCATCCTTTACGTCCATGTGCTTCGTAAAACGCAAAATTTGGTTTATAGGCTACTGCGAATTGATGAGTAGCATCTATAATAGCCTTATTGAAAGTGAAAATTGGGTCTTCTTCTGAAAGTAAATAAGTGGGGATCTTTTCCATATCTGTATCTAGGCCGATACATAAAAAAGAATTTTTCTTTCGAATTTGCGCTATAAGATTCTGAGTGTTCATAAAGAATAAGTTAGATAGTAATTGCTAAATTAACTAAATAAAAAATCCCGCGAATAGCGGGAAATTATATTTCAATATCTAGAATGCATCGCTGTTCTCCTTCAGCTTTTCGGTATTTTCTACCAATTGCAATTCGTCTACAATTTTTTGAATGTCTCCATTTATAATATTACCAAGATCATATAAAGTCAAGTTAATTCTGTGATCTGTAACCCTACCTTGAGAATAGTTATAAGTTCTAATTTTGGCACTTCTATCTCCACTGGAAACCATAGAATTACGTTTTGCAGAATCTGCTGCCAATTTCTTAGCCAACTCCATTTCATATAATCTGGAACGCAATACTCTAAACGCTTTTTCCTTGTTCTTATGCTGGGATTTTTGATCTTGACACTGCGCCACCAAACCAGTTGGGATGTGTGTTAATCTTACTGCAGAATAAGTTGTGTTTACAGATTGTCCTCCTGGTCCCGAAGAACAGAAGAAATCTACTCTCACTTCTTTAGGATTGATCTCTACATCAAACTCTTCTGCTTCCGGCAAAACCATCACTGTAGCAGCAGATGTATGCACCCGGCCTTGAGTTTCGGTTTGAGGCACACGTTGTACACGGTGCACTCCTGCTTCAAACTTTAAAGTGCCATAAACATCTTCCCCAGAGATCTCAAAGATCATCTCCTTGAATCCTCCGTTGGTACCTTCATTATAATCTACAATATTTGCTTTCCAACCTCTGCTCTCAGCATATTTATTATACATCTTATAAAGATCTCCTGCAAAGATACTTGCTTCATCTCCACCCGCACCGGCACGAATTTCCATCACCACGTTCTTGGCGTCTTCAGGATCTTTTGGCACAAGCATCATTCTTATCTTTTCATCCAACTTAGGCAATTGAGATTTAGCTTCCTCCATTTGGAGCTTCGCCATCTCTGTCATTTCAGGATCGCTGCCATCGGCTATGATCTCTTCAGATTCCTTGATGTTTTCTGATAGTTCAATATAAGTTGCACGCACATCCATTAGTGCCTTTAGATCTTTATATTCCTTATTCAATTCCACATAACGCTTCTGATCTGAAATAATATCAGGTTGTATGATAAGATCGTTCACCTCATCAAAGCGTTGCTTCACTATATTCAACTTCTCAATCATAAATTTTCAAATGATTTTTCGCTGCAAATTTACGTTAATTTCACGGATTACCTAATGTAGCTTTTTACTAAGCTTAAAAAAATGATTATAAAAAACCGTAAGGTTGAAGCATCTCTCTATTCTTATCCATTCGGGAAAATTTCACAAGGCACAAGAGACCTATAATATAAAAGATCCTGTCTGGAAAATAGAATTCGCCAACATTTAAATAATACGCCAAAAATCCTGAGATATCTGAGATCACAAATCCTAGTACTGCCCACAGAAAGTAAAAAGAAGATTTATTGCTATATCTATTGCTGTAAGAAAATCCTAAAACCACCATTACGATCATAGTCATTCCGTAAAGATAAAAAAGGTAAGTATGCCAAGAATCATCCCATTTATCTCCTACCATATCTATTAAAAAATAGAGCATAACTACATTTATAGCCAAAATAACTATAAACATAAGCTTCTGGACCAGATTTGCTTCCAGATTTCTCACATAGGGACTAATATGTTTTATCAATGATAAATATGCCAATATAACCAAAGTGAAGGTGAGCTTTTTAACCCAAGGAATCTCATATTTGATCAATAAAAAATCTGAAACAAGAAGTAGCGAAAAACCAAAGATCAAATATTTATCTTCTCGTTTAGCTCCAATAAGAAATATAAAAAAAAGTATTGAAGTTCCCAGTATACGCAACCACCTACTTTCTTGTAAGCCAAATTCCGAAATAACATAAAGGTTTGATGCCAATAGAATTATTCCAATAAGAACAAGTAGGTTTCTGAGGTTCTTCATTATTAAAATTGAAATCATATTTGGCTACAATCTAACAAAACTACTATTATCACTTAAAAAAAACTACTATTATCACTTAAAAAAAACTACAGAAAATTGTTAATTCCCTGAAAGTTGGGACGATTTTTATTCCATTAATTCCGGATTTGAAACCTCCCTTTTAGTTTTATCCACGAGTAAGAATTGAAGAACTAGAGCGATCCCTAAGATATTAAATACTATAACTGCTAAATAGAAATCAGAGAATTTTAGGTAAACGCTTATAAAATAGGTTAGATCTGAAAATGCCAAACTAAGCACAGCTCCAAGAAAGAACAAGGAAGTTTTATCTGCATATCTATTACTATAAGAAACAGCAATGATAACGCAAACAATTACAGAGATACCATAAATATAAAATAAAAAATCGATGAAGGTATAATATTTACTGGAAGGCACCATTTCTATAAGTGAATACAGCAGAAATATATTTAGCGCAACTGCAAAAGTAAAGATCAGTTTCTGAAGTAAGTTGGTTTTAAGTTTTCTTACTCGCTGAACAACCATGACAGCAAGTAGTAGATAAGAAACAGATCTAGTTATAAAGATAAGTGCATTTACAAATGCACTTTCATAATAAATGAGAAGGCCATCACAAATCAAAAAAAGAATAAGTACTATTAGCCCTTTTTTGTTATAATAATATGGAGTTATAAATAACAAAAAAAATAAGATCATATTACCAAATCGCATCCACCTATTCACATCATCACTAACGTATAACATAAATGTTGTTAAATTAACAATTATGAGACCCAGTGTAAGTAAAGGTAATAAATGCTTAAAGGGTTTCATATATCTCGTAGGGATTACACCAATGTTGAAATTGAATAACTTATTCGAAAGCAAATAAAATAAAAACCAAAGATATTCCTAAACTAAATGTAAGATTGCATTTTTAAAATAATATTTGGGATCATTTATTTCTAGTAAACAAATTCTCCAAATTCACTATTTATAGTGAGTTTTTTGGCAGCTGAAGCTTCAACTCTACCCACAATTTGTGCGTCCACATTAAAAGACTGGGAGATCGCTATAATATCTTCTGCTATTTCCGGACTTACGTATAGCTCCATACGATGCCCCATATTAAATACCTGATACATTTCTTTCCAATCTGTATTGCTCTCTTTTTGTATCAATTTAAATAAAGGCGGCACCCCAAAAAGATTATCTTTTATAATATGAAGCTCTTTTATGAAATGAAGAATTTTCGTTTGAGCGCCTCCACTGCAATGCACCATTCCATGAATGTTCTTATTGGAATATTTAGCTAAGATCTTTTTAATGATTGGTGCATAAGTTCTTGTTGGTGATAATACCAATTTCCCAGCATCCAAAGAAGAATTGTCTATAGCATCGGTTAAGCGCTTAGTTCCAGAATAAATAAGATCTTCAGGAATACTGCTATCAAAACTTTCTGGATATTTTTCAGCAAGGACTTTAGAGAATACATCGTGTCTTGCCGATGTTAATCCATTGCTGCCCATTCCTCCATTATATTCCTTTTCATATGTAGCTTGACCAAAAGAAGCAAGACCAACAATAACATCGCCTTCTTTAATATTGGCATTATCTATTACCTCGCTTTTCTTCATTCTGGCGGTTACTGTAGAATCTACAATTATAGTTCGTACAATATCCCCAACATCTGCCGTTTCTCCTCCTGTAGAATGAATTTCTACCCCGAAATTCTTAAGATCTTTCAGCAGCTCTTCTGTTCCGTTAATAATAGCTGAAATTACTTCACCGGGAATACGGTTTTTATTTCTGCCTATAGTAGAAGAAAGAATAATGTTATCTACGGCTCCAACGCAAAGCAGATCATCTATATTCATAATAAGTGCATCTTGAGCTATCCCTTTCCAAACAGAAAGATCACCGGTTTCTTTCCAATACATATAAGCTAAGGAAGATTTAGTTCCCGCGCCATCAGCATGCATAATAAGGCAATAGTCTTGGTCTCCGGTTAGAAAATCTGGAACAATTTTACAAAATGCTTGAGGAAATAATCCTTTATCCACATTTTTAATTGCATTATGCACATCCTCTTTTCCTGCAGACACACCTCTACCGGCGTATCTTTTACTTATTTCCTTACTCATGAAGCTCCTTTTTTATGAGATTTCAAAGATACATTCTTTTGATTTTTTATCCTGATTTGTAGTCTATAATTCTGATTTAATAAAAAAAACCACATTTTTCAATACTTATGAAAAATGTGGTTTTTTTTATTGGTTAGTGAATGTTATCTAGTAAACAACAATTCTCTATACTTCGTTAGTGGCCAGATCTCATCATCTACCAACAACTCAAGTTTATCACAATGATATCTAATTTCTTCAAAGAATGGTTTTACATTGTCGCAATACGCAAAAGCTCTTTTTTCTGCATCTTCAATCTTATTTGCTTCTTTACGAGCCTCGATCATTGCATTAACATCTGCATTGATGTGTTCTATATGCTCAGAAATATCGGTGATGATCTCGATTTGTTCTTTAGAGTGTTTTTTGAAATCTTTTTCAAAGATCTCCTTAAGTCCTCTAACATTTTCAATAAGCACATTCTGATATCTAATTGAAGTAGGGATCACGTGATTTCTAGCTATATCTCCTAAAATTCTTCCTTCAATTTGGATTCTCATAGAATAATCTTCCAATTCAATTTCATGACGAGCTTCTACTTCTCTTTTGTTCATCACTTTCATCTCCTTGTACAATTCTATTGTCTGCTTAGAAACTTTTGCTCTTAAGGCAAATGGTGTAGTTTTATTATTACTTAAACCACGTTTTTTAGCTTCTTCTTGCCATGCTTCGCCATAACCATCACCTTCAAATCTAATTTTCTTAGATTTTTTGATGTATTCTCTTAATACGTTAAAGATGGCATCATCTTTCTTCATTTTTTCGTCCTTTATCAAGGCGTCAACACTCTTTTTAAAGTCCTTTAGTTGCTTTGCAACTATAGTATTAAGAACGGTCATTGCGTTAGCACAGTTAGCAGTAGAACCCACAGCCCTAAACTCAAATTTATTCCCGGTAAAGGCAAATGGAGAGGTTCTGTTTCTATCTGTATTGTCTAACAAGATCTCCGGGATCTTTCCAACAACATTTAATTTAAGATCGGTTTTCTCTTGTGGAGATAATTTACCATCGGTAACTTTCTCAAGTTCATTTAAAACTTCTGTTAGTTGACTTCCAATAAATGTCGAAATAATTGCTGGTGGCGCTTCGTTAGCTCCTAGTCTATGATCATTAGATGCACTTGCAATAGTTGCTCTTAGTAACTCCTCGTGATCATGAACCGCTTTAATTGTATTTATAAAAAAGGTTAAGAATTGTAAGTTCTTCATTGGAGTACTTCCAGGACTTAACAAGTTAGTTCCAGTATCTGTACTTAAGGACCAGTTATTATGTTTTCCACTTCCATTAATTCCTTTAAAGGGCTTTTCGTGGAATAAAACTTTAAAGTTATGTCTTTCCCCTACTTTATCCATTACATCCATAAGTAATGAATTGTGATCTACTGCCAGGTTAGCTTCCTCAAAAATAGGTGCTAATTCAAATTGATTTGGAGCAACTTCATTATGTCTTGTCTTTACAGGAATTCCTAAAAGCATACATTCAATTTCCAGATCCCTCATAAAAGATAATGCTCTACTTGGAATAGACCCGAAGTAATGATCATCTAATTGCTGACCTTTTGCAGGAGAATGACCTAGCAAAGTTCTACCTGAAAGCTGAAGATCTGGTCTTGATGCATATAAAGCTGAATCTATTAAGAAATATTCCTGCTCCCAACCTAAGGTTGCAATAACTTTAGTTACGTTCTTATCAAAATATTTACAAACCGCTGTAGAAGCTGCATCCACCGCTTGTAAGGCTCTTAATAGCGGAGTTTTAAAATCTAATGCTTCCCCTGTGTATGACACATAAACGGTTGGAATACATAAAGTAGTTCCATATATAAAAGCAGGGGAAGTAGGGTCCCATGCAGTATATCCTCTTGCTTCAAAAGTATTTCTAATTCCTCCATGTGGGAAACTTGATGCATCTGGTTCCTGTTGAACCAACTGAGTTCCACCAAATTTTTCTATAGCCAAGCCATCACCAATAGTTTCAAAAAAAGCATCGTGCTTTTCTGCAGTTGCTCCGGTTAATGGTTGAAACCAGTGGGTGTAATGAGTAACACCTTTAGAGATGGCCCATTCTTTCATTCCTGTAGAAATATGATCGGCTACACCCCTGCTTATTTTTGTTCCCTTAAGGGTGGCATCCTTAACACTTTGGTAAGCTTCCTTAGTAAGGAATTGTCTCATCACCGTCTCGTTAAATACATTTCTTCCAAAAAGTTCAGATCTACGATCGGTCTCGTCTATCTTAACTGGTTTCCTATTTAGGGTTTCTTTTAATGCCTGAAATCTTAAAATTGCCATGAGTGTCGTTTAATTTTTATGATTATCCGACAAAAATATACATTTAAAGATTACACCCCCTAAATTTTAGGGGTAAAAAATATTTATTTAACTTTTTTTAGGATTTAACCCCTTTTTATTTAGAAAAAGCCAATCCTATAAAAATAGCGTAGGAAATGAATAGAATCACCCCTTTATATTTAGAAATCCTTAATTTTTTAGGAAGAAAAGCTAAAGGAATCAACACAAAAGCAAAGCCGATCATCCAAATCATGTCGTTTGTTAGTAGTTCTTCAGATTTCAAATAAATAGGTTGGATCATCGCTGTAATTCCTAAAACTGAAGCTATATTGAAGATATTTGAACCTATTAAATTCCCAAGGGAAATTGCTTTTTCTTGCCTTAAGGCTGCAATTACAGAAGCAGCTAATTCTGGAACACTGGTTCCCACTGCTATAATACTTACAGAAATCACTCGTTCGCTTACCCCAATCATTTCAGCAAGGTCTACAGCGCCGCTAACCAAAAATTCGGATCCTGCATATAGTGCAACTCCGCCTATCACTAACCAAATAATTATTTTAATCCCAGAGGCAACTTGTAAAGAATCATCTACACCCTCTACCATTATTCTATTTTTTCTTGCACGCTGTACCAAGAAAATCACATATATAATAATACCTATAAATAACGCCGCCCCTTCTAATCTCGATATATTACCTCCCGTGTAAAGGAAAAAATACAGCGCAATTGAAAAGAGCATCATAACTGGCCAATTGAATTTATAAAAATCCTTATCTATAATCAACGGTGAAATTATAGCTGTTATTCCCAATACCAACCCAATATTCGCAATATTAGAACCTATCACATTTCCTAAAGCAATATCTGAAAAACCCGCCAGTGCCGCCTGTAAACTCACTAAAAGCTCCGGCATTGAGGTCGCAAAAGAAACCACCGTTAGTCCAATAACCATTTTGGATATATTGAATTTAAAAGAAATAGCCACCGATGAGCGCACTAGAAACTCTCCCCCAACTACCAATAATACAAAGCCGATTAATATGTAAAGTATACTCATCTATTCTAATTTTTTGTGAAGATAAAGAAAGTTGCGAGTGCACGCAATTCATTTTCAAACTACAAAAATAGGTTTGTAACTATTTTTATCGTTATATTTGAAATATGTATTAGTAATGTTTTTAAAATTTAGGAAAAATGGAGAAACTCACCAATAAAGAAGAAGAGATCATGCACATTTTATGGACGCTTGAAAAAGCATTTGTAAAAGAAGTGCAAGCGGAACTAACCGAAGAGAATTTACATTACAATACTGTTTCTACAATTATTAGAAACTTGGAAGAGAAAGGATATGTTGCTCATAAAGCTTTTGGAAAAACCCATCAGTACTACCCCGCTGTCTCTAAAGAGGTCTATAGAAAACAATTTATGAATACGGCTACCAAAAAATTCTTCGATAATTCTTATAAAAGCATGGTTTCTTTCTTTGCTAAAGAGGAGAAAATTTCTGCTAAAGAATTAAGAGAGATCCTAAATATCATCGAAAAAAAGGAGAACTAATGGAAAGCCTATTGATCTATCTATTTAAAAGCGCAGGTTTATTAAGCCTCTTTTATATTCTTTATGTATTGTTGTTAAAAAATGATACTGCTTTCACCGCCAACAGGAAATTTCTAATTGGAGGAATTTTAGCCTCCTTAATTCTGCCCGCCATTTATTTTACAAAAACGGTAATAATAAAAACACAAGCATTCACCTACACAGATTCCCTTTCCAATTATAACGTTACTCCAGCAGCAGAAGTACAACCAACTGATTGGTGGCTGATTGCTGGAAGCACTTATTTATTAATTAGTGGCTTTTTTATTTTACAGCTGCTTTTTAGATTATTCCTAATTTCTAGAACAATTAGGGAAAACACAAGCTACAAGCAAGATAAATATCGAATAATTGAAACCACTCAGCAACTTGGGCCTTATTCCTTTTTCAAATACATCTTTTTAAATTCTAAATCTATTCCAAAAAACGAATTAGAATTAATGCTGAAACATGAAAAAGTTCATGCCGATCAATATCATTCCGCAGATATGTTATTCGCTAATATTCTTACTTCCGTTTTGTGGTTTAATCCGCTAAGCTGGTTATATCGCAAAATAATAGAGCAGAATCTTGAATTTATTGCAGATCATGAAACGGTGAATGCTTCAGAATGTATTCAGCATTACCAACATGTATTGGTAAAAGTTTCCACCAGTACAGATCAACCCGCATTAGTCAATCATTTTTATCAATCCTTCATCAAAAAACGAATAGTCATGTTAAACAAAAAATCATCCAACACTTATAATTTATCGAAAATGAGTTTAATCTTTCCTCTATTACTTGCCTTTATGTTATGCTTTAATGTTAAAACTGAAGCTCAGGTAAAAAAGGTGACAAAAGTAGAGATTAGCAATGTTCAGTTTTTTCCGGATCTACTTGCATCTGCTATTATCACACCATCTACTACCAAAGAAATGCTTGAAGACATCAGTATAAAATTTAAGGAATACGGAATGCAGCTTCAATTTAAAAATTTAAAATACTCTAAGCGCGGATTGCTTACTGGAATTAATGTGAACTTTGAAAATAAGGAAAATGAGGAGTCAGGGAATTACAATAAATCTGGAGATGCCCCAATAGATCCTTTTGAAATTACGTTATTTGAAGATTTAAAAATAGAATTCAAATCTCCTGATCCAAAAAATGAGAAGCAAGCGTTTGTATTTGTAACTGATTCTAATATTGTTGTATTGGATTCTGTTAATACTCCTAAAAATAAAATTTGGAAAAATAGCCTCGGCGATGTAACGACGGAAAGAATAATTGTCTCTAAATCTTCCAAAAACAATCCAGATTATTCCTTTTCCGTTGCAAATAATGTTCAATATTATGCAACCAATGGAGATACTATAAAAACTAAAGGTAAAGTCTTAAATAGAAAAAGTAAAAATGGCAACCGCATTACTTGGGTAGAGAAAGACAGTTTGCCATCCAAGCAAGGCTTCAAAATTTCTGATACCATGCATGTATACCAGGTAAAAAATTTAAAAGGCGAAGCCTTAAATATCTCTTCTCAAAAAAACCAAAATTTATTGATAATAATAGATGGAAAAGAAATGCCTAAAGCTTATGATATTAATAAGATTAACCCAGAGACAATTAAATCTATGAATGTGATAAAAGGAAAAGCTGGGGCATTAAAATATGGGGATAAAGCAAGGGATGGTGTTATTGAAATAAACACCAAAAATGAATATAAGGAAGATATAATAGCATATGAAGGCAATACTAAGAATCCAAATATGTTTGTCATCTCTCCATATGCTAAGGATTTATTAGTTGTAGTTGACGGAAAAATTAAAAAGAGTGATTTTGACATGGATTCTATCAACCCAGATGAAATTAAGAGTGTAGTTGTTTGGAAAGGAAAGTCCGCAATTAAAAAATATGGAAAACAAGGTGAAAAAGGAGTAGTAGAAATAACTTTAAAATAGGAGAAATAGCATTTAACTTCTAACTATCTTAGGTTAATAATTGAAACGCTATGCAATCTCAAAATTTAGAGGATCTAAAATATCCTATAGGTAAATTTAGTAAGCCAGAAAATATTTCTGATGAGCAAATACATGATTGGATAACCGATATAGACCAATTCCCTAATAGGCTTAATAAAATAGTACCTTATTTGTCTTCCAGTGAGTTGAATTACAGATACAGGCCTGAAGGTTGGACAATTAAACAGGTGGTGCATCATTGTGCAGATAGTCACATGAATGCATTTATCCGATTTAAACTTTGTCTAACCGAAGAATTACCAACAATTAAAACTTATGTAGAAAGTAAATGGGCAGAATTACCAGATGCAATTGAACCTGATATTTCCCATTCTTTAAAACTTTTAGAGGGACTACATGCGAGATGGGTAGTCCTATTAAAGTCTCTTGATGCAGAGGCTCTTGCAAAAACCTACATTCATCCGGAAAGGCCTCAACCAATGAATATTTTGAATACAATGGCATTATATGCCTGGCATTGCAATCATCATTTGGCGCATATAAAACAAGCTCTTGAATTTAAAGAAAGTTGAATATTGCCAAAATAGAATAAGTACTGTTTCCAAACATTTTATAAAGAAATAACTACAGAAATTAGGAGATTGATCAATCAATAAAATATGATTACTAATTACCTGATTTTAAATACCTTTACTATAAACCAACATTATTGTATGAAAAAGGGAATTTTTAAGGCACTTTCAAAATTCAACCAGAAAGTATTGCCCAGTTATTCTAAGAAAGAATTAGATCTAACCAAAGCAAATAAGGCGCAATTGGCAATTATTGGCTGGAAGCTTTGGGTGACTAAAAATGCCTTAGATTAATTAATACTTCAGTAAAGAAGCTACTTCAAAAGAGTTCAATTTATTTCTTCCATTCAAGAACAATAATTCTATTAGGAAATTGCACTGTACGATCTCTGCTCCAGTTTTTTTAACCAGATTACAAGCTGTTCTGGCTGTTCCCCCAGTTGCAAGAACATCGTCATGAACAATCACCTTTTCTCCTTTTCTCAAGGCGTCAGAATGGATCTCCAAGGTGTCTTTTCCATATTCTAACTCATAGATCTCAGAAAAAGTGTCCCCCGGTAATTTTCCAGGTTTCCGAATTGGGACAAAGCCCGCATTTAGCTTTTCGGCTAGTAACATTCCAAATAAAAATCCGCGAGATTCTATGGCCACCACTTTATCGATCTTAACATCTCCAATTAGTTTTAAAAATTGAGATACCGCTTCCTTCATAGCTTGCGGGCTTTGTAGGAGCGGCGTAATATCTTTAAATTGAATCCCCTCTTTAGGAAAATTTGGAATTTCTCTAATATACGTATGAAGATCTATCATGAAGCAATTTTAGGTTAATTTAAAAGTACAGCTATCTGCATAATTTCCATAATTAATTTTGAATTAAACCTTCATTTAAAGCATGCAAAGTTTTAAAATTGAGACCGAGTGTGAGTCCAAGCCTAATTTATTATATTGCGAACTCTATTTCAAACACTTATAATTTAATAAGAATCATTAATTTCTATCCATATTTCGTATGAGAAAATCATTATATAGCAAGCTTTTCAGTAATTCTTCCTTCATTTTACTTTTCACTTTCTTAATCACTTTTTCGGGCTTCTCACAAACTAGTGAACTTTCGGTAGAAAAGATCATGCAGGATCCTAGCTGGATGGGAACTTTCCCTTCCAATATACAATGGAGCAAGGATAGCAAAACTATTTATTTCGATTATAATTTGGCAAAAGATCCTGCCGACTCCTTGTATAAAATAGCTTTAAATAATCCTTCAAAAATTGTAAAGGCCACGCTTTCTGAACAAAGAAATAATCTTGTACAAAGAGGCGATTTTAATTCAGATCGATCTAAAATGGTATTTATCCAAGATGACAAATTGATGCTTTACACAGCTTCAGATAATTCCAATAAGTTGTTATTAGACTTAGGCGAATCTATATCAGATCCACAATTTTTGATTGATCAAAATCTTATTTCAGTAGTTATGGATGACAATCTATATCTCTACGATCTTAAAAAAGGTAGTTTTAGAAAGCTAACACATATCGAAAATGGCGAGGATAAAACTAAAGAAGAGAGCAAATTAGCTGCCAGAGAAAAATGGTTAAAAGAGGACAATTTAGACCTTCTGGGAGTGGTTATGCAAAGAGAACAGAAAAGTGATTCTAGCAAGGCGTATACAGATAGAACAAATCATAAGCCTTTTACTTTCTATACTGGGAAACAAAGTGTGAGTAATTTGCAACTTTCTTCTAATTTAAAATATGCCACCTTTAACCTCATTACACGAGCAGATAATAAAAGAACTGTGGTTCCAAATTATGTAGATGCCTCGGGTTATACCACAGATCTTCCTGCAAGATCTAAAGTAGGAGACGATATTACAAAAGTGGAATTAGCGATCTATAATTTCGCGAAAGACAGCGTTTATTTAGTAGAAACCAAAGACCTTCCCGGGATTAAAGATCTTCCAGATTATATAAAAGATTATCCAGAAAAAAAATGGGAAGAGACCATTCGCGAGGTAATTACCTGGGGAGCTAATTTTTCTGAAAATGGTGAGAAGGCTATTGTAAATGTGAGGTCTTATGATAATAAAGACAGATGGATCGCAAAATTAGATCTTGAAACCGGTAAATTAAAAGCCTTAGATAGACAACGTGATGAAGCTTGGATAAATGGTCCTGGCATTGGATATTCTTTTGGTGGAGGCACCTTGGGCTGGCTTCCAGATAATAAACATATTTATTTTCAATCTGAAGAAAGTGGTTATTCCCATTTATATCTTTTAAATGTAGACAACGGAAAGAAAACAGCATTAACTTCCGGGAATTTCGAAGTTTTTGACCCTCAGCTTTCCAATGATAAAAAATCTTGGTTCCTAACCACTTCTGAAGTTGGACCTGGCGAACGCCATTTTTACAAAATGCCAGTTATGGGTGGAAAAATGATAAAACTAACCAGCATGACTGGTAGCAATGAGGTGAGTCTTTCGCCAGATGAGAAACTTATGGCAATATTACATTCCTTTAGCAACAAACCTTGGGAGCTATATCTAAAGGAAACAAATGCAAATGCCACTGCTACTCCTCTAACTTCAGGACAATCTTTAGAATTTAAGAATTATAGTTGGAGAGCTCCAGAGATTGTAAAATTTGAAGCTGAAGATGGAACTATGGTTCCTGCAAGGATCTATATTCCTGAGGTATCTGCCAAAAATGGAGCTGCAATAATATTTGTTCATGGAGCAGGATATTTACAGAATGTTCACAAATGGTGGTCTTCCTATTACAGAGAATACATGTTCCATAATCTATTAACCGATCTTGGATACACGGTTCTAGATATTGATTATAGAGGAAGCGCCGGTTATGGAAGGGATTGGAGAACGGCTATTTACAGACATATGGGAGGAAAAGACCTATCAGATCAAGTGGATGGCGCAAAATATTTGGTAGAACAACATGGAATAGACAAGGCCAATATTGGAATTTATGGCGGGAGTTATGGAGGATTTATAACTCTTATGGCAATGTTCAATGAAAATGAAACTTTTAAATCGGGTGCTGCTTTAAGATCGGTTACAGATTGGGCTCATTATAATGATGGATATACTGCTAATATTTTAAATACTCCTTCTGAAGACCCAATTGCGTACAGACGCTCTTCTCCTATCTATTTTGCTGAAGGCCTAGAAGGAAATTTACTTATTGCTCACGGAATGGTAGATACTAACGTTCACTTTCAAGATGTGGTGAGACTTTCACAACGTTTAATAGAACTGAAGAAAGACAATTGGGAAATGGCATTATATCCTGTAGAAGGTCACGGATTTGTAGAGCCTAGCAGTTGGACAGATGAATATAAAAGGATACTGAAACTCTTTAATGAAACCTTGTTAGAAGAATAGAAAAAAGAATCTAAATTACTATTATAAAAAAGCCAACCATTTAAAATGTTGGCTTTTTTTGTGTAATAGAAATTTTAAACTGAACCTAGATTCAGCCTAAAAATCAAACATATTTAGAGCCATTAATTATCAATTTAAGGATTGGATATAGGTCGAATTGTTTTTATACATTTATGGCCATTATTTATTAACATTATTCCTCTTTTTTAAACTGCTTATGGAGAATTACGGGATCCTATCCATTTTACCACCTGTTATAGCTATAATTCTTGCTCTAAAAACAAAACAAGTTTACATCGCCTTACTTTTCGGGATTTGGTTTTCTTGGGTAATCATGAGTGATTGGAATTTCCTAACTGGAACCGTTGCAGCAATTGAAGGTTTAGTAAACGTTTTTAAATCTGAAGGCAACACCAGGACCATTATGTTTAGTGCTTTGGTGGGGGCTTTGCTCCTATTCATTCAATATTCTAGAGGGGTTGAAGGTTTTATAAATAAACTAAACAAACTAATTAGTTATTTTGAAAAGAAGGAAAGCGGATACAGCAGGGTGATTATCCAGCTATTAGCATTATTTACTGGACTTTTGTTATTTGTTGAAACTAGTATAAGTTCTCTAACGGTGGGAACATTATATAGGCCCGTATTCGATAAATTGAAAATTTCAAGAGAAAAGTTAGCTTATATAGCAGACTCCAGTTCAGCCCCTTCTTCCATATTAATCCCATTTAATGCTTGGGGCGCTTTTATTATGGGTCTATTAGTTACCCAAGGTTTAGAAAATCCCTTTTCTTTAATGTTATCTTCTATTCCCTATAACTTTTATCCAATTTTGGCGATACTCATTGTTTTTTTAGTGATTATTTTTAAAAAAGATATTGGCCCAATGGCAAAAGCTGAAAAAAGGGTGCAAGAAACCGGCAAACTTCTTAATGATAATGCCAAACCTATGCTTTCAGATACTATTACTTCTTTCAAACCTAAAGAAGGCATCAAAGCAAAAGCTTACAATATGATTATTCCATTAGCCACTATGGTGTTTATGATGCCGATTAATTTAGCGGCAACGGGATGGGATAAAGTCGAAAATTACAGCTCTTTTGGGGATCGTCTTTTTCAAGCTATTGGTCAAGGATCCGGATCTTCAGCGGTACTGTATGCCGTTTGTATGGCAATTTTTGTAGCTATTATCTTGTATAGATCTCAAGGTATTATGAAAACTAATGAGATGATAGATCTCGTACTTAAGGGAATTAGCGAATTAATGCCATTAGCACTCTTAATGCTTTTAGCTTTTGCTATTGGAGATGCGTGTAACCAATTAGGTACAGGACAATTTATTGCAATTTCTTCCAAAGATTGGTTATCTCCAGAATTTCTCCCAATGGTAGTTTTTATTATAAGCTCATTTATTTCATTTTCCACTGGAACATCTTGGGGAACTTTTGCAATAATGTTAGCAGTTTCTATCCCAATGGCAAATTTACATGGAGCAGACCTACCCTTAATTATTGCTGCAACTTTGGGAGGTGGTGTTTTTGGAGATCATTGCTCCCCAATATCGGACACTTCAATTATTTCCTCTATGGCCTCAGCAAGTGATCATATAGACCATGTGAGAACTCAATTGCCTTACGCGATAATTGGTGGTGTTATAACTTGCTTACTGTATTTAGTCCTGGGATTTGTTATGGTATAAGTATTGAAACCATTACTACAATATAAAGTACACCAATGAGATATTTAACCCTACTTAAATGCTTTAAAAGTGCAAACCTATTTTAACATTCCAGAATATTTTATTCGCTATTTTACCAGAAAATTCCTTAAAAAGGTAGATTAGGTTCAATTTTACTGCAAATAAAAAAACCAGCAATTCCAAAATCATTGGAAAGTACTGGTTTTATAAGTGACCTCGGCTGGATTCAAACCAGCAACCTCTTGAGCCGTAATCAAGTGCGCTATTCAGTTGCGCCACGAGGCCTTTTTGCGGGTGCAAATATATGTTTTATTTTAAATAATAGAAAGCATTAAGTTGGTTTTTTTAAACAAAAAAATGGGCGTTGGAACGCCCATTTTAAAAATCTTGAAACACCTAGTGGTAATATTAGTATAAGTATTCGAATGCTACACGATCATAAGATCCAAATTCTCCATCTTCATTAGCACCAAAACATGCTAACATTATAGAGTTTGCATCGTATCCTGTTGGAGTTCCTGGAATGTGCACAGCACCATCAGATCCTGCCGCTTCACCAGTTTGCCCACAACTCTGGCGGCTAAACCAATCTGTATGGCGCATTCCTAACGTATGCCCAATCTCATGAGTCATTACATGCTCATTGGTATCTACACTATACTGCTCCATTCCATCGTAAATTTGCACAAATTTATAAGGGTTCCCATTACTTGGAAATCCTGCTACTCCACCGGCTTGACCGTTGATTGTTTGATAAACTACGATATCATAAGATGAATAATTGGTTCCAAAGGTCAATGTGAACGAAAGTCCGATATTTAGCGCATTATAATTATTAATAGCATATTGTAAAGCAGTACGCTGTTTAGAAGTTAGGGCTTGTGAACCTCCGGTATATCCAATAACATTTATAGTCCTGTTATTGCTAACCAAATTGTTAGTTCTGTATTGCTTATCTGTAATATCGCTTGGACTCAAATTATTAAGTTGCTCGGCACTTAATACGATATCTCCCTCAACAATATATGTTTTTTCAAATCCACCACCAGGAAGCATAATTTTTCCGATGGTTGCTCCTTCTGGATTAAAATGTAGAGAAGCTATTTTTTGAAGCACAGTTTCTGGTACTTCCGAATTTATATTTACAGCTTCTTCTTCAGGTGAGACTGATAAATCTTCTTTTTCACATGATGTGAACAATAACCCTGCTCCAGCAAGGAATAAAAATAATTTGTTAATTTTCATAAGTTGGTTTTAGTTAGTAATAATCGATAGGTGTTTCGAATTTCTCAATTATTATAACCTAAACTTATAAAAAATATAGTACTTGTAGGAATTTTAGTGCAATTATTTAATTCAATGATCTAATATTTAACATTTAATCGGTTATTTCTGCATTTAAACCAGCTTCCAATAATTTTGAACAACGTGGTTTTAGATCATTGTAGGGGCCCGTTTTAACAGTGCATTTTCCTTTATAGTGAACTAATAGCGAACACTGCTCTGCCTGTTCTGGAGTATGGTCACAGGCATAGATCAACGTTTCTATTACATGATCGAACGTGTTATAATCATCATTAAACAATACGATCTCATGGTCTCTGTTTTTCTTGGTTACAGTTTTTTTCTGCTCCAACACTTCTTCTTTCGTACTCATCTTCCGCTATTATGTATTGATATTCAGCATTAAAGATACAAATTCCCACAAATTATTCTTTAATAAAACTTGCGGCAGTCCAATTATCTTCTACTAATTTTTCCTCAAATATTAAACCGTTCTCCTTACAAACTTTTTCAATTGCAGGAACGTCTTCAGTATAAAATCCGCTTAGAAACATTTTCCCTCCAGAAACTAGACAGTTACTATAAGTTGGAACATCTTCCAATAAAATATTTCTGTTGATATTTGCTATCACCACATCATATTGCTTTTCTTTCAGCATTTCTGCAGTCCCTTCGTAAACGTTAATATGAGTACAATTATTACGATCTACATTTTCTCGCGTATTTAAATAACACCAGTTATCTATATCTATAGCATCCAAAGCAGTTGCTCCTTTCATTTCTGCTAAAATTGCAAGCACACCAGTTCCACAACCCATGTCTAAAACCCTTTTTCCTACCCACTCATTTTTTAAAATGTGCTGCAACATCATATGTGTAGTAGCATGATGACCGGTCCCGAAGGACATTTTAGGTTCTATTACAATATCATACTCCGTATCTGGCTTTTCGTGAAATGGAGCCCTTACAGAACATTTATCTGCCACTATAATAGGATTGAAATTCTTTTCCCATTCGCTGTTCCAATTTACTTGTTCTATTTCTTTGGAAGTGTAAGAAATGATAAATTCATCTGAACTCAATATTTGAATGTCCCCCAAAAATCCTTCAGTAAATTCTTCCTTCTGAATATAGGCTGTTATACCATCTTCAGTTTCCACAAAACTCTCGAAACCAGCATATCCCAATTGTGCAATTAAGATCTCCGATCCTGGTTGAAGCGGAGCAATTTTAAATTGAAACTCTAGATAATTAGACATTAATCAAATGAATTTACAATGGTTAAAAAGTCGATCGCCTTTAAACTAGCACCTCCAATAAGTCCGCCATCTACATCTGCTTTCGCGAAGATCTCTCTAGCATTGTCTGGCTTAACGCTTCCACCGTATAATATAGAAACATCTTCTGCGATCTCTTCTCCAAATTTATCTGAAACTAGACCTCTTATAAATTCATGCATTTCTTGCGCCTGCTCTGGTGAAGCTGTTTCTCCAGTACCAATTGCCCATACCGGCTCATATGCCAATATTACATTCTTCCATGCTGCTCTATCTATATGAAATATTCCATTTTCTAACTGCGATTTCACTACTTCAAAATGTCCTTCAGATTTACGATCCTTAAGTTCTTCTCCAAAACAAAAAATAACCTTCATTTCATGCATTAAGGCTGCATTAACTTTCTTTGAAAGCATTTCATCGGTTTCATTAAAAAGCGCTCTTCGTTCACTATGCCCCAATATCACAGTTTGCACTCCCACACTTTGCAACATTTTTCCTGAAACTTCACCAGTATAAGCGCCATTCTCAGCAAAATGCATGTTTTGAGCAGCAACTTTGATGGCTGTTCCTTTTAAGGATTGAAACGTGTTATATAAATTTACAAATGAAGGAGCTACATATACCTCTGCAGTAGGTTCCTTCACCAACTGTAGCTTAAGATCTCCAATAAGTTCTTGGGTCTCTGCCAAGTCATTATTCATCTTCCAATTTCCTGCAACTATATTTTTTCTCATAGTGTTCTTTTTATATAATTAAAGTTCAATTTCTGATGCATCGAACCAATGTTTTTTCTGTGTAACTGTGGCTTTATTTAAAACCAAGATTCCCGGGTTTGCGCGAACTATCGTTTTTAAAACTGTTTCATCACTCTGATAGAAATCAAATTTCAAGTCGAATTTAGCGGTTATACTTTCCTTTAAATCGTCACCGGAAGCCGTTAAGCCTACTACTTTGTAACCCATTTTTAAAGCAGTATCTGTAAGTTCCTTTATAGCTTTATATCCTTCTTTTTCTGTTTTATGTAGATCATAGGCTACGATTATTAACAACTTATCATTGCTTAAAATTTCTTGAGATATATTCTCTCCATCTCTATAGATTGAAAAATCTGGGATCCTTGGTTTAAAACCTTCAGAAATAAGTCTGGTTTCAACTCCTATAAATTTCCCTTCAACCTGAGGATAAGCACCAGAATTTTTTATGATCACATCTTCTCCATTCGCATTAAATTTCCACTGATATTCATAAGTTGGTTTTTCAGCATTCTTAGGAATCGTCATTTCCTCCAATAAATTATTCCCGATCTTATAAGCTCTAAAATCTATCAATGGTAAATGCATTAGCACATAATAGGCGAATAAAAAACAAAGCATAAAAGATAGAAAAATGATCCATCTATGCGAAACTGGGTTAAATAATGGCGTGATCAATTTTCGTTTAAAAAATAGAAGTAAGATTAATATTAACAATACCGCATCCTTATAAAAAGATTGCCAAGGAGTAAGCGGCATAGCATCACCAAAGCAACCACAGTCCTTTACTTTATCGAAATAGGCCGAGTAAAAGGTTAAAAAAGTAAAGAACACGATCATTAAAAGTAAACTCCAAACGGTGAATTTAGGGAGGTAACCTATTATTAGCATAATTCCAAGCACTAGCTCGAAAACCACCAGTACGATAGCAAACACCAATGCAAATGGAATTAAGAATTCCAGATTTAAAACCTCTGCGCTAAAATATTCCTGAAGCTTAAATGAAAAACCAATAGGATCATTCAGTTTAATAAATCCAGAGATAATGAATAATATTCCAACAAAAATTCTGGCAATCCCTACTAAGATCTTCATATGTTACTAGTTTTTTGTTGCTTCTTCCATCAAGATCATTGCAAAGACAGCATAATTAATCATATCCTGATAATTTGCGTCTATCCCTTCACTCACTAAGGTTTTACCTTTATTATCTTCAATTTGTTTTACACGTAACAGTTTTTGAATAATTAGATCGGTTAAAGAACTCACCCTCATATCACGCCAAGCTTCGCCATAATCATGATTTTTATTCTCCATTAATTCTTTAGTAGTGCTAATTTTTTCATCATATAATTCCATGGCTCTATCAACAGAAAGATCGGGTTGGGTTGCAACTCCAAGATCCAATTGAATTAGCGCCATGATAGAATAATTTATGATACCTATAAATTCCGGTTTTTCATCCTCATCTACTCTTCTAACCTCATTTTCTTGCAGACTCCTTATGCGTTGTGCCTTTATAAAAATTTGATCGGTTAAAGAAGGTAATCGTAAAATACGCCATGCACAACCGTAATCTTTCATTTTATTTACAAATAGCTCACGACAGGTATTAACTATCGCATCGTATTGTTTTGAGGTATCCTTCATAAAACTATTCTAATTTGCGTAAATTTCGGGCAAATAATTTAGATAGTCAAAGTTAATTTACCCACTCACTTTTAAGAAGTAAACAATAAATTAGTAGCATGACCATTAATTGTAAAGGTAACCTAGTAGATCTAAGCACACCAAAAATTATGGGGATCTTAAATAGCACTCCAGATTCATTTTATTCTGAAAGCAGAAAAATGGATCTAGATTCGTTGTTGACTTCTGCAGAAGTTATGCTTAAACAAGGAGCCACTTTTCTGGATATCGGTGGTTACAGCACGCGTCCCGGAGCAGATTATATTTCTGAAATTGAAGAATTAGAACGCGTACTTCCAGCAATTGAAGCGATTCTTAAAAAATTTCCAGAAACACTTATTTCTATAGATACTTTTAGAAGTAAGGTTGCAGCCGAATCCATTGAAGCAGGTGCAGCTATGATAAATGATATTTCGGCAGGGAACCTCGATGAGAAAATGATGCAAGTAGCTGCAGATCTTCAAGTACCTTATATCATGATGCATATGAGAGGGAATCCGAAAACCATGAAAGATCTAAATGAATATGAAGATCTACCTCAGGACTTGATTTATTATTTTTCAGAAAAAATACACACCGCGCTAGCCCTAGGAATAAATGATCTTATAATAGATCTCGGCTTTGGTTTTGCTAAGAACATTCCTCAGAATTTTGAATTGCTATCCAAGTTGGAAGTTTTTAAAAATTTAAAAATGCCTATTTTAGTAGGACTTTCCAGAAAATCTACCATTTACAAAACATTAAATATAACCGCTGAAGAAGCTCTAAACGGCACTACGGTATTAAATACTATAGCTTTAAGCAAGGGAGCTAACATCCTTAGAGTACATGATGTTAAGGAAGCAATGGAAACAGTTAAATTAATGAGCCAGCTTTGCATCTAATTTTCTATTTTTACACAAAGCCTTAAAATTTGGATTTTTTAAACCTTCGTATTCTTGATATTGTAGACATTGTATTTGTTGCAATATTGCTTTACTATTTATACAAACTCGTTAAAGGAACGGTTGCCGTAAATATCTTTATTGGGATAGTGATCGTTTATTTAATGTGGAAACTTACAGAGTTGCTTCAAATGGAACTTTTAAGCAGCGTGCTGGGGCAATTCATCGGGGTAGGAATGTTTGCATTAATTGTTGTTTTTCAGCAGGAGATTAGAAAGTTCTTATTAATGATTGGTTCTACTAATTTTACACAGCGAAGAAAATTCTTCAGACAATTTAAATTTGTTAAAGACGATACGCAAATAAGGACCAATCTAAATGCGATTGTAAAGGCGTGCGAAAATATGGGAAAAAGCTATACTGGGGCCCTTATTGTTATTCAAAAAAGCACAAAATTAGATTTTATAAAGATTTCTGGAGATTCTATGAATTTAGAAATAAATCAACCTATTATAGAATCTATTTTCTTTAAAAATTCACCCTTACATGATGGTGCTATGATAATTGAAGGAAACCATATTACTGCAACTAGAGTAATTTTACCGGTTTCTAATGACAGATCTATACCTTTGAGATTTGGATTAAGACACAGAGCGGCAGTAGGGATCACAGAAAAAACAGATGCTTTAGCAATTGTAGTAAGTGAAGAGAATGGACAGATCTCCTACCTAAAAGATGGTGAATTT
The DNA here is from genome assembly GCA_002364325.1 of Gillisia sp. UBA3175. Taxonomy (GTDB): domain Bacteria; phylum Bacteroidota; class Bacteroidia; order Flavobacteriales; family Flavobacteriaceae; genus Gillisia. The sequence continues at coordinate 40,281 of DEXV01000003.1, read as the reverse complement.
GTGATCTTTGAAGACACTAACGAATTGGTAAATAAGCTGAAAGAAGATCTTACTTGATATTTAAATAGTTTCCTCTTCCGCCATAAATTGCACTTCGTAAAGATTTTTGTAGAATCCATTTTTCACTTGTAATAGTTCCTGATGAGTTCCCACTTCTACTATTTTACCTGCATCCATTACTAATATTCTGTCTGCTTTTTTAATAGTAGCTAATCTATGGGCAATAACAATTGAAGTTCTATTTGCTGTGATCTTATCTGTAGCATCTTGGATTAATTGCTCGCTATATGAATCTACAGAAGAAGTAGCCTCATCGAGCACTAAAATACTTGGATTGCTAACATAGGCTCTCAAAAAGGAGATCAATTGTCGCTGACCTGAAGAAAGCATCACACCACGTTCTTTCACATTATAATGATAGCCATTTGGCAAAGAACTTATAAATTCATGTATTCCTATTTCTTTGGCTGCTAGTATAACATCTTCTTCGGTCACTTTTGGATTATGAAGGCTAATATTATTAAGGATAGTATCTGCAAATAAGAACACATTTTGCAGTACCACTGCAATTTCAGCTCGCAAAGATTTTAAAGTAATGTCTTTAATATCTATTCCGTCTACCATAATCTTTCCACCATCAATTTCATAAAATCTATTTAAAAGATTGATCACTGTAGATTTTCCTGCTCCGGTAGCCCCAACAATTGCAATAGTTTCGCCAGGTTTTGCTCTAAAGGAAACTCCTTTTAACACTTCTTCACCCTCATCATAACTAAATCGAACATTCTCAAATTCTATTTCTCCCGACAAACTTGAGATCTCTTTAGACCCTGTATCCTGAATTACAGAATCTGTATCCAAAATTCCAAAAATTCTGTTCGCAGCCACCATTCCCATTTGCAGTGTATTGAATTTATCTGCGATCTGGCGAAGGGGTCTAAATAACATTTGAGACAATTCAATAAACATAATTATAATACCTAAACTAAGCGTATCGCTTTCTACAACTCGCAAACCACCATACCAAACAATTAAACCGATAGTTATTGAAGTGGACATCTCTGCAATTGGAAAGAAAATAGAGTTATACCAAACGGTTTTAACCCACGCGCTTTTATGTTTTTGGTTGATCTCTTTAAAATTCTCATATTCCACCTTCTCTCTGGTGAACAACTGAACTATCTTCATTCCGGTTATTCTCTCCTGAACAAAGGTGTTCAAGTTTGCAACTTGGTTCCTTACATCTTCAAAAGCAATTTTCATTTTCTTCTGAAATACCCGTGTTGCGTACAAGATAAAAGGAAGAACCGTTAATACCAATAAGGTAAGTTGCCAACTGTTAAAGAACATGAATCCTAGAACTACTAACATTTTAAGCAGATCGCTTGCAATCATGAAAAGTCCTTCACTAAAGATACTAGAAATGGTCTCTATATCACTTACCGCTCTGGTAACCAATCTTCCAACAGCAGATTTATCATAATACTTCATCTTGAATTGAAGCATATGTTTAAAAAGACTCACCCGGAGATCTCGCACTACTTCCTGCCCTAACCAGTTAGCAAAATAAATGAAGCAAAACTGAAAGATAACTTCCAGAAAAAGCACCACCATCATCATGCTAACATAGAAAACCAGATTGTCATTATCCTTAGGAAGGATAGATTCATCTATTGTTATCTGCAATAAATAGGGTCTTAAAACTGCAAAAAGAGATAATAATATTGCAGCAAGAGCCACAAAATAGAAGGTCCATTTATATGGGTTGGTATATTTTATTAGCCTTTTAAAGAGGCTAAAATCAAATGCATTTCCGGATTGTGATGCCATTTATTTATTTAAAATAGATGTTGGATATTCAATTTTAGTTAGAAATAATGCCTTTGCTGGAACCGATGTACCAGCTTCTTGCCTATCTCTGCTTTTTAATATGTCGTGCAATTTGTTAACAGGAATCTTATGCAAACCTATTTCCAATAAAGTACCTACAATGGCTCTCACCATATTTCTTAAAAACCTATCTGCAGTGATCTTAAATATTAAAACCTCCCCTATTCTTTCCCATTTTGCATACTTAATAGCACAGTTATAAGTATGAACGTCTGTTTTAGATTTAGAAAAACATTTGAAATCGGTGTATTCTAATAAAATAGCAGCTGCAAGATTCATCTTTTCCAGATCTAACTCATTTTTTACATGATGTGCCGCTTCAAAACGAAATGGATCTTTTTTCTGAATCACATAATACTCGTAACTTCTACTGCTTGCATTAAATCTTGCATGTGCTTCGTCGGATACTTCAATAAGATCATACACTGCAATATCATCTGGAAGTAAAGTATTCAGCTTATAAAGAAACTTATCTTTATGCTCAATCTCTTCACTATCAAAATGCGCATAATAATTACGTGCATGTACGCCAGCATCTGTCCTGCCAGCTCCTACTACAGGCGTTTCCACTTGCAATGCGGTAAAGAGTACTTTTTCTAAAGTTTCTTGTATAGAAATAGCATTCGGCTGATATTGCCAACCATGATATGCTGTTCCATTATACGCCAGTTCTATAAAATATCTCAATCTAAATTGATACTTTTACGTGATTGCTTGCAAAGATACGGCAAACTTCGTAACCCTATCAGGGTTCATTAATCAGTTTTCAGAAAAACCAGAAAAAGGAAGTACAGTTTGAAAAAGATTTTATTATTAAGCGATACCCATAGCCATATAGACGAAAGGATCCTTCATTATGTTGGTGAAGCAGATGAAGTATGGCACGCGGGGGATATTGGAGATCTAAAAGTGACCGATGCGATAAAAAAGCTAAAACCCCTAAGAGCTGTTTATGGGAATATAGACGATCATGAAATTCGAAAAGAATTCCCACTAAACGATCGGTTCTTGTGTGAAGACTTGGATGTTTGGATCACTCATATTGGTGGATATCCCGGTAAATATTCTGCAGCTATCAAAGAAGACATAAAAAAAGATCCTCCGAAATTATTTATCTGCGGGCATTCACACATATTAAAAGTAATGAACGATAAGTCTTTACAATTGCTACATATGAATCCAGGCGCTGCTGGAAAATATGGGTTTCATAAAAAGAGAACGATGCTTCGCTTTAAAGTAGAAGGAAAAAACATTTCCGATCTGGAAGTTATAGAATTAGAAAGCTAAGAATTTTATTTCTTATTCTTTATTTTTTATTACTGACTTTCTACTGGCAATCTTGTTTAGTAGTAACCTCAAGATTTTTCTTCCTGCTGTTCCTATTGTTATCAGAATTGTTTCAGCATCCATTTAGTTCAGCTGAAGACCCTGAAACACATTAAGGGTGAAGAGATGGTCAAGTTATTACTGATTGAAAAAAGTATATCATTTAATTAATTAATAGAATAAAAAAACCCGAAGCTTTCACTTCGGGTTTTCTTCGCACTAATAACACTAAGATAATAGGTTTATCGCAATCGATCTACAGATTTTACGAGATCCTCGTCCTTTTTGATAGCTTTGTTGGCCAAAACTATAAAAACGATAGAAAGAACAGGAACAAACATCCCAATACCTTTCTCAGAGATTTCCATCTCTCCAGGTACAATTAGAGACCAATAAACAAAAACTCCTAGCAAAAAAAAGTTTATAAGTATATTGATTCGCCCCAGTACAAATTGAAGCTTTCTGTTTTTAAATAAAAATATGCTAATAAGTGAAAGAGCTGCCGAACTTATGAATAAGCCTAAGGCTAATAAAACATCTTCAACAAAAACGGATTCACCCGCATTATTGCTCCACAAAGAAACAAAAAATATTAGAACACCACTTATCAAGGCTGCAATAAATAAATAAATAGTTTGAATGCGTTGTAACATAGCTAATACTTGGATTGTCTCGGCAAAAATAAGTGTTTCTTTTTATATAGCATATTCCAAAATTTAAAATAAAGTTGTATTATTGCAGTAAGAATATGTAACCAATTCAATTTAGGTTACTTAAGTCTCCAAAAATTTTTTTCGATTCTTCCTCGAGAAGTTTACAATAAACAAACACAATCTTATTCATGTTTGAAATTTCAGATTTAAAAGCTAAGAAGCTTCCCGAGCTTCAAGATATTGCCAATTCATTGAAAGTCCCTAAATATAAAACACTAAAAAAGCTTGACTTGGTTTACCAAATTCTGGATTATCAAGCAGCAAATCCCGCAAAAGTGAAAGAGGTTCTAAAAGAAGAAAGCACTTCTAAACCGGAGGTTAAGTCCAAACCGGAAGCAAATACCGAAAGCAAAATTGGCGCAGAGCGTAAACCGTCAAAAAAAATGAATCCAAAACCAAGTACAAAAAATACTGAAGCCAAATCTTCTATAGAATCTACTGAGAAATCTGCGGAATCTAATAAGGATTCCAGAGAATCTTCTAAAGATCATTCTGCTGATAGAAAGCCAAGGCCAGAAAAAACAGGAGATGCTCCAAAGCGACCTGTTCATAAAAATCAGCCTGTAAAAAGGGATGATAATCAAAATAAGGATAACTCCCGTAGTCCTAGAGAACCAAGAAAAGATACTAGAGATTCTAGAGACACCAGAAATAATAAATCTGATGGAAATAGATCTGACGGGAATAGAGACAGCAACGTAAAGAACAACGGAAACCGTGATAATAGAAATAGATATCGCGAGCCAGATTACGAATTTGATGCGATTATAGAAAGTGAAGGAGTTTTGGATATCATGCAGGATAACTATGGTTTCCTAAGATCCTCCGACTATAATTATCTTTCTTCTCCAGACGATATATATGTATCTCAATCTCAAATTAGATTATTCGGCTTAAAGACTGGAGATACCGTACTTGGGCAGATAAGACCTCCAAAAGAAGGAGAGAAATATTTCCCACTTATTAAGATTAGTAAAATTAACGGTTTAGACCCACAAGTGGTTAGAGACCGAATTTCTTTCGAGCATTTAACGCCGTTATTTCCAAAAGAGAAATTTAATTTAGCTGAAAGACAAAGCACAATTTCTACACGTATCATAGATCTTTTCTCTCCAATTGGAAAAGGACAACGTGGAATGATAGTTTCCCAGCCTAAAACTGGAAAAACAATGTTATTAAAGGATCTGGCAAATGCTATTGCTGCCAATCATCCTGAAGTATATCAAATAATCCTCCTTATAGACGAACGTCCAGAAGAGGTAACAGATATGCAACGTAATGTAAAAGGTGAAGTGGTAGCATCTACTTTCGATAGAGAAGCACATGAACATGTACGTGTTGCCAACATAGTTTTAGAAAAAGCTAAAAGAATGGTAGAATGCGGTCATGATGTGGTGATCCTTCTAGATTCAATTACTCGTTTAGCAAGAGCCTACAACACTGTACAACCTGCCAGTGGTAAGGTATTAAGTGGTGGTGTAGATGCAAATGCACTACATAAACCAAAACGTTTCTTTGGTGCGGCGAGAAATATAGAAAATGGAGGTTCCCTTTCTATTATCGCTACTGCATTAACAGATACTGGTTCTAAAATGGACGAAGTGATCTTTGAAGAATTTAAAGGTACTGGTAACATGGAACTTCAGTTAGATAGAAAAATAGCAAATAGAAGAATATTCCCAGCTATAGATCTTACTTCTTCAAGCACACGTAGAGACGATCTTTTATTAGATGAAAACACCTTGCAACGTATGTGGGTAATGAGAAAGTATCTTGCAGATATGAATCCTGTGGAAGCTATGGAATTCATAAATGAGCGTTTTAAGAAAACTAAGAATAACGAAGAGTTTTTGATCTCTATGAATGGATAGATGATCTTTTAATTAATAAAAAAGCCCCTACCGTTTTAAAATTGTAGGGGCTTTTTATTTTGATTTAAACAACTTAAGATTCTGGGAAAAATTCAGGATTAAGGATTAAATCTAATCTCGGAGGCGCGAGAGATCTCGTATAGAAGAGATTTTGCTTCATTGAGATTTCTCTACTTTAGTTTATCCTGAGCCAAGTAGAAGTGCTAAAATAATATTTTTTTGATTTGTCAAATTGAGCTTATCGAAGTTTAATATAATCATCGGATGACAAATTCCCCAGCGTAATTTTTATTACATATCAAACTACTTCTACAATTCCATTTTTTCAGCAAAATAATCGCAAAAATCCTTCATGGTAGCTGTCATTTTTTCATCCTGAGTTGCGCGGTTAAAAGTATCACTCATTGCCACTAAGGTTTGATGAAAGAATTTCTTCATTTCATCTACAGGCATGTCTTTGGTCCATAGATCTATTCTTAAAGTTTCTTGCTTCTTTGCATCCCACATAGAAAGCATCATCGCTTTTGCTTCCTCCTTATAGATCGCTCCATCTTCTGCGCTCCAGTATAATTCTTCTGGAACTTTATTCTCATCCAATACCACTTCAATATTGATCTCAGATTTTTTAAACTCTGCCATTACTTCTTAGGTTTATAATTTGCTTTATTAAATATAGTTTCAGCATCTGTGGCAAGCATATCTTGCACACTAACGCTGTTCTTTTCCATAAACTGGCGAATAATTTGCCAACCTATATATTGCCCCAATCTTGCTGGAGATTCTGCATCCAACTCCAAATAGAATTTAGAAAATGGTGCTGGATATAAGAATCTTGTATAAAGATCGGTGTCTGAATCAAAGATCAGCTCTCGTTCTACAAAATATCTCCACACCTGGTCTTCATTAGCAGCTGCCCAATCCAATTCATCTTGAGTATAACCTATCTTTTTAAAATCTTCAATCTTTGGCAACAATACATCTTTTAAGTATAACAACTTTCCATAATACAGCATGTGCGCTAAAAAGGTTTTATCCTCTGGTCTAGGCACATAAACTTGGCCTATTTTTTCTGCAACATCTGGCAAGATTTGGCTTTTCTCAAAATTCTTTTTCAAATATTCTTGAAGTCCTATGTAAAAAGGATGCTCCTTCCCTAAGTAGGTATCCAGAGATATAAATAGGTAATCTGTTGCTAACAGCACTTTATTCCTGTAATCCACTTCAGAAGTGATAGTGATCACCTGAGGCGTTTTAAAAGACGGAAAGTAATATTTGGTATGCTGAAAAAGGTTGAGCAATCCATCTTCTTCCGCAGTAAAATCTGGAAATCCCTTTTCAACTTCTGTATTTATCTCTTGCTGTATAGTATCATTGATCTTTGCAACCCACATACTATCTGTAAATACTTCCGGAAATAAGTAGGGAAATTCATTCTTTAAAGCAGGCAGCGTTTCTGAACTAACTGCCGCAAATTTCTTGTCGAAACGAATCACTTTAAGATCTATAGGGATTTTTTCTATTTCTTGCTCCAATTTAGAATTAGAATTAGAATCGCAAGAAACCGTAATTAAAACCAAAAATAGGGCAACTAATAATCTTAACATGTGTTATTATTGTGAAGCCTTTAACGCAGGCGGTTTTTATAAATTATTTAAACTTGCTAAATTTGTTGGCAAAGGTATTACTTAGAAATTAAAACACCCAAAATTATGCAAACTGAAAAAGTAGTAAATCACATTGTAGATTGGCTAAAGAATTACGCCACGGCTGCTAATATGAGTGGATTTACTATTGGAATTAGCGGCGGAGTAGACTCTGCTGTGACTTCTGCACTTTGCGCTCGTACCGGTTTGCGCACTTTATGTGTAGAAATGCCAATTCATCAAGCTTTATCCCAAGTTAGTAGAGGTCAGCACCACATTTCTTCGTTAAAAGATCAGTTTGCAAATGTTACTAATGTTGAAGTAGATCTTACTCCTGTTTTCGAGCAGTTTAAAACTGCAGTTCCCTTTATTCAGGAAAATAATAATATTGAATTATCATTAGCAAATACAAGAGCAAGATTAAGAATGACAACGCTGTATTATTTTGCAGGTTTACATAAATATTTAGTAGCCGGAACAGGGAATAAAGTTGAAGATTTTGGTGTAGGATTTTACACCAAGTACGGTGATGGTGGTGTAGACCTAAGTCCTATTGCAGATCTAATGAAAAGTGAGGTGTACGAAATTGGAAGATTTCTTAAGATAAGCGACGAAATATTAAACGCTGCTCCAACTGATGGATTGTTTGGAGATAGCCGAAGCGACGAGGAACAGATAGGTGCGAGTTACGATGAGTTAGAATGGGCTATGGGAATGGACCGATTAGGAATGAATGCAGAGGATTATTCTGGAAGGGAACATGAAGTATTTAATATATTTAAAAGACTAAATTCTGCAAACAAGCATAAAATGCATCCGATTCCGGTTTGTGAAATACCCGTTAATCTGAAAAATTAATCCTTTTATCGAATAATTGTCACTGCTTCAGTAATTGAATAATTAATCTGCTAATTTTAAATATTATACCTAACTACTAAGACGCAAACCCTGCTGCTGTAATTTAGTGCTAATTAATATTTATGAGTACAATCTTAATTGCAGACCATCATCCAATTACGTACGAGGGCATTAAATCTTTGCTTTTAGATCTACCAGAACTTAATGTAACAGGCAATGTTACAAATGGAAACGAACTTTTTAAATCCTTAAAGTTACATTCTCCAGATGTTTTGATTATAGAGATCGATCTTCCAGAAATTAATGGAATTACCGCGTTACGTACAATTAAAACAGATTTTCCCGGTATTAAAATATTAGTATTTAGTTGTCATCCGGAAGAAATGTATGCGTTGAGCGCAATTAAAGCTGGAGCCTCAGGTTATTTATCTAAGACCGCTTCCACAGAAAATTTACAAGCGGCTATTCACCAAGTGGCTAGGGGAGGAATTTATTTAAATAAAAATATTACCGACAAAATTAATTCTGGAGCTACTAATGGAAATGGGCTCATTGCTAAATTCAAGAAATTATCTACCAGAGAAACCGAAGTGCTTAATTTACTTTCTAGTGGTAAGCGAAATAAAGATATTGCTGAAGCTTTAGACATCAATGAAAAAACGGTAAGCACTTATAAAACAAGACTTTTAAAGAAACTTAAAGTTGATAATCTAGCCGATCTTATTAACCAATCCAGATTACTGCAACTTCGAATTACATAACCCGGTTCAATTTATTGGAAAGTATCTTTTTTAAGGAAAGATAGTCTACAATATCTTCTAAAGAACTGGATGCCCCATCTACAGACGGTGCCGATTCTTTAATTTCTTTAGATAACTCATCAATCTTTCGGGTGATTAAAAATCGTCTAAGTGCTAAAATGGTTTCATTAACCAATCTGGCTATGCTTGCATCTTTTTGTTTCACCATAATATCCATCCGTTCCCAATCATGAAGGATATACTGTTCCTCTTCCATCAAGATGGTAGTAACTTCGCCAGATAATTTAGAATCCAGCTCATTCACAAAAGTATCTAGACTTAGTTTTCCTTCAGCATTCAATTTTGTGATGACCAATCCGTACAATTCCTTGAATAGCTCATTGGTAAAGGCCACCTCATCTTCCTGAAGATCTAAATAAATTTTTTCAAAAACCTTAGCTTTTTGCAACTCTGGCTCTAAAACTAATTCTCCTTGAGCATTTTCTTTCCACACAAGATCTTCAAATTCCTCCTCTACCGTTCCATAAAGCAGTAATAAACTAATGATCTTTCGTTCTAATTCAAACAGCTCATCCACTTTAGTTTGTGGAGATGTTGATTCCTTAACTACTTCAAAAGACTTTGTTTTTCCCTTATTATGGGGATTAACTTTACCTTCCTTAGCCAACATCTGGGTCAAGGTGGAAAACAAGACCTCTTCTGAAATATCCATAATTCTGGAGCATTCCTGTATATATACTTCCTGCTGAATTTGATTTGGGATCTTGGCGATACTCGATACCATATCATGGATAAGATTGGCACGTTTCACAGGATCATTCTTCGCATCTTGATATAATAAAGAAGCTTTAAACTCTATAAAATCTTTTGAATTTTCTTCAAGATATTCTTCTAATTCTGTTTGAGAATTCTTTTTTGCAAAGCTATCTGGATCTTCCCCTTCAGGAAAAACCACCACTTTCACATTCATTCCCTGCTCCAAGATAAGATCAATTCCCCGGATAGCTGCTCGCATTCCTGCTGCATCACCATCAAATAGCACTGTGATGTTCTTGGTAAGCCTATTAATAAGCCTGATTTGTTCTGAAGTAAGCGCAGTTCCCGAAGAGGAAACCGTATTTTTAATTCCGCTTTGATGAAACTGAATTACATCGGTATAGCCTTCAACCAAATAACAATTATCCTCCTTTGCTATGTACTGCTTTGCATGATAGATCCCATAAAGCACTTTGCTCTTATGATAAATATCGCTTTCCGGAGAATTTAAATATTTAGCTGCTTTTTTATCGTTCGTAAGTATTCTACCTCCAAAGCCAAGCACTCTTCCAGACATAGATTGTATTGGAAACATCACCCTTCCTTTAAATCGGTCGAATTGTTTTTCACCTTTTACTATGCTTAGTCCGGTTTTTTCTAAATAATCCAATTTATACCCCTTCCTTATTGCTTCAGAAGTAAAAGAATCCCACTCATCCAAACAATATCCTAGACCAAATTCTTTAATGGTTTCGAATGTAAATCCACGTTCCTTAAAATAACTTAGGCCAATTGCTTTACCTTGATCGGTTTTAAGCATAGTATTCTGAAAATACGCACTTGCAAATTCAGAAACCAGATACATACTTTCCCGTTCGTCCAAAAGTTGCTTCTGCTCATCCGTCTGCTCTGTTTCTTCTAGCTCTATATTATACTTCTTAGCCAGATATTTAATAGCTTCAGGGTAGGTAAAATGTTCGTGTTCCATTAAAAAAGCAACTACATTTCCTCCTTTTCCGCTAGAGAAATCTTTCCAGATTTGCTTAACCGGCGATACCATAAAACTAGGAGAACGCTCGTCTGTAAACGGACTCAACCCTTTATAATTACTACCAGATTTTTTCAGCTGAACAAAATCGCCTAAAACCTCCTCTACTCGGGCGGTTTCAAATACAAGGTCTATGGAGTTTTTTGAGATCAAAAGTTATTCAGAATATAGGATTTGTAAGCTGACTCAAATGTAACAATAAAATCAGGAATCTTTGAAACTAGCAATAAAGTATAAGTGGGTATGAACTTAGTTTTGGAAACAAAAAAAGAGGACCTTTTCTAGTAACAGAAAATCATCCTCTTCCACAACTTAGCAGATTGTACCTAATCTATATCAAAACGTAGTCCAAATGAGATATTTCTCATCTCCAAATTTGGATCTTTAAATAGCGGATTAAGGTCATATTTCACATACAAGGCAGTTTCACCAAAACTTACGTAACTACTTAAGCCATAGACAAAATCATTCGTGTTATAATCTCCTTTTAACTTATCCTTCTTTTTATCACCGTCTATAGTATACTTTAGTTTTTGGCGCTCTCCTATATTGAATCCGGCGTAACCACCAACCCCAATTTTAAACTGACTTTTTGTACTATATCTAAAATAATCTTCTCCTTCCGTCTTTTTGGAAGGACCAAATTCAAAGTGCAAGGGGAACACTAGATTATCCGATCTAAATTTAGATTTATCCAGATCGTATTCAAATTCTTCTAACTGAGTGAGATCTCCATTTTCCACAAAATATCTATTATCTGTAGGCTTCAATCCGTTAAATTGAAAGGAAACTCCATATTTTACACGCATCCAATTGGTGTTTTCAAAAACTCTCGTTTTCCAGGCCCATCCAATTTCAAAAAACCGACTTCCTCCAATTTTAAAATCTGAATCATCCAGAGAATTATCACCGGAGATCACGTTATTGAAGCCTGCTGCCAAAACCAGATCACTGGTTGTTCTTTTGTCGTAATCACGGTCCTTCTCATCTCCATCATAGTTCACGTTTATGTTTACAATTTTCCCATTACCAAGTAACTCAATGGAAGAATAGGTATTATTATTTCTTTCCTCAAGCGCAGTCTTGTTATCTAAAATCGCAATTTTATTTTCAATATTTAGTGCATGTTTTTCGGCAGCTTCTTTCTTTAACTTATCAGCCTCTTCCTGGGTAATGGACTTGTTTTCTAGCTTTATCTGAAATCGTTCTAATTCTAATTTTAATCCTTGCTTTTCTTCGTCGATTATTTTCTGTTTAAGCTTTTCTAGTCTTTCAGTTTTAACCGGAATACTATCATTTTGAGCTTGCATTTCTTGTAATGCAAAACTGAAAATAATTAGGCTTAAAGTGATGATAATTGTTTTCATGATGATGTTGGTTTTTAAATGTCCTCTGCCTACCTCCTCTTTTGAAGAGGCGGCTTATCGGACTTGATTGATGAATAATTGTTTTGACCTTTCGGCCGGTGTGATGATATAATGGCTAATTCTATCCTACTTAATAATTCCTGTTTGCAACCGCTGTTTTAGCTTTTGAGTATCCTTCTTTTAGCAAATCAAAAATCTTATCGCGAAAGGAATTGTCTAATTCAAACTCTGCATCCAGTAAGAGATCCTGAGGATCTACCTTGCCAGTTGCGTAATTTTTACTGTAACGCTCTTGGCTAATTTTCTTGGCAGCTTCTTCTAATAATCTGTCTACCTCCGCATCTGTAACTACATTTTCTTTAATAGTTTGCGCAATTACATGGTTTAGTGCATTGTTCAGTTTTAGATTTAAAATTTCATTATCACTAGCTAGATTCTTTTCAGCAGCACTTTTATCATTTAATATGCTGGAATTATCTATCGCGGCTACTGCTTCTCTATTATTTTGCTGAATTGGGTTTTCTAAAGCTGAATTCTTATTAATTCCAGGATTAATCGATTCCCTTTTTTCTTCTGAAACTGCAACTTGCTGTTCCTCCTTAATTGTCTCAGCAAAAATCTCTTCTGAAGTTTCTATCGGCGCTTTTTCAATTTTCACTTCCTCTTTAGGAGTGTTCACAATTTGTGGTAAAGCTGAAGGATTTGAGTTATTGAAAACAAGACTTAAAACCAAGATCCCACTTATAATGCTGGCTGCAATTCCCATCCACAACACAAAAGGTTTTTTCTTTTTTTCTTGTACATCTAAGCTCGCGCTTAGTTTGTCCCAGCTACCCGCAGATGGTGTAATCTCCCGATCTAGCATCTGCCTTTTTATTTTATCTTCAAATCTTTCAGTTTCCATAACTTGAAGTGTTTTTTAGTTCTAATTGTTCCTGTAACATTTTTTTCGCTTTGAACAATTGAGATTTTGAAGTCCCAACCGTTATTTTAAGTAAATCTGCAATTTCAGCATGTTTATATCCTTCAACAGCATACAACACAAAAACCGCTTTGTAACCTTCCGGCAGCTCATCTATTAACCGCTGAATGTGATCTACATCTATTTCAGCCTGAATAGTATCGAATCCTTCACTTTTCACAGATTCCATTTCTTCCTGAAACTCCAGCTCATTTTTTTTCCGAAGAAAAGAAATAGACTCTCGAATCATGATCCTTCTCACCCAACCTTCAAAACTACCTTCATGTTTAAAATCGTTCAAATGAGTGAAAACCTTAAAAAATCCAGTTAACATAGTATCTTCTGCATGCTGAAGATCTTTAATGTACATTCTGCAAACACTTAACATCTTGCCAGAATATTTTTCATAGAGATGCTGTTGGGCATCGCGATGGTTTTTCGCAGCTCTTGCAATTAATTGCTTTTCGTTCTTAAAAAGTGGTATAACCTTCATTAAGCTTTGCTTAAACGCATCTATTTATATAGACGTAAGAAAATTACAAAAGGTTGCCTGAGTATTTATTTATTTTTGAAGAAAGTTTGAAAATCATTGGAATTACCCTTCGACAGGCTCAGAGTGACAAGATTCCGGAATGTCAGGCTGTCCCGATAGCTATCGGGATTGTCGAAGCCTAATTGTGATTAGCGATCTCTAATTATAAAGTTATTTGAACAATAAATATTGGAACTCTTTTAAACCTGAACTTAGTCATAAAGAAAACCCTTCGGCAGGCTCAGGGTGACAAGTAAAGAAATGTCAGGCTGTCCCGATAGCTATCGGGATTGTCGAAGCCTAAATTTTAATAATTAAAATATTCAATAGAAAACACTCTTCGACAGGCTCAGAGTGACAATTGATAATTGTTTATTGTTAACTGTAAACCGTAAACTTACTTCTTACGCTCTATCACGTAGTTCACCATCAGGATAAGTGAATCTTTATAAGTAGAATCAGGGTAATCGTTAAGAATGGAAAGTGCCTCTTTTTGGTATTCCTTCATTTTGGTGACGGCATAATCCAATCCACCATTAGCTTTTACCAGAGCGATCACTTCTTTTACTCTTTTTTTATCCTTGTTGTGGTTCTTTATGGAATTAATGATCCATTTTTTCTCTTTCGAGGTAGAATTATTAAGCACATAGATCAAGGGCAAGGTCATTTTTTGCTCCTTGATATCGATTCCCGTTGGTTTTCCTATTTGCTCTTCGCCATAATCGAAAAGATCATCTTTTATCTGAAAAGCCATTCCAATAAGTTCTCCAAACCTACGCATTTTAGAAATTTCCAGCGATTCCGGTTTTACTGAAGCTGCACCTAAACTACAACAAGCAGCAATTAAGGTTGCGGTTTTTTGCCGAATAATATCGTAATACACAGCTTCAGTAATATCTAACCTTCTGGCTTTTTCTATTTGAAGCAACTCACCTTCACTCATTTCTTTCACAGCGATAGAAATGATCTTCAGCAGGTCGAAATCATTATTATCTATAGAAAGCAGCAAGCCTTTGGATAGCAAATAATCACCAACCAATACGGCGATCTTATTTTTCCAAAGTGCATTAATACTGAAGAAACCTCGTCTCCTATTAGAATCGTCTACAACATCATCGTGAACCAAAGTTGCGGTGTGGATAAGTTCTATCACGGCAGCACCGCGATAAGTGCGCTCGTTCACCTGACCTTCAGAAACCATTTTTGCAACCAAGAAAACGAACATAGGACGCATTTGCTTCCCTTTTCTATTAACTATATAATGTGTGATCCTATTTAAGAGCGCCACTTTTGAAGACATGGACTCGAAGAACTTTTTTTCGAAAAGTTCCATTTCTTTTTCAACCGGTAATTTTATTTGAGAGATCACCTTCATTCTGAATCAAAGATAGCTAAAGATTATGGTTCAGGTATTTTTATACTTTTATGAAGATTTGTTTGCCAATTGTCCACAAGCGGCATCTATATCTTTTCCTCTTGATCTTCTTACGGTTACTGTAATTCCATTTCTTTCCAACATAGATTCATACATATGGGTCGCTTCAGAAGAAGCTTGCTGAAAAATTCCGTCGTCTATTGGGTTGTATTCTATCAAATTCACCTTACAAGGCACATATTTACAGAATTGCACCAAAGCTTCCGCATCTTTACGAGTATCGTTTATTCCTTCCCAAACAATATACTCATAAGTAATTCTGCTTTTAGTCTTTAAATACCAATATTCCAATGCTTCCTTAAGATCTACTAATGGAAATGTAGCATTAAAAGGCATGATGGTGGTTCTAATTTCATCTATAGCGGAGTGTAGCGAAACAGCAAGTTTCACCTTAGTTTCATCATCGGCTAATTTCTTGATCATTTTTGGAACCCCGGAAGTAGAAATGGTAATTCGCTTAGAAGACATTCCTAAGCCTTCTTTAGAAGTGATCTTCTCTACAGCCTTCATTACATTGTTGTAATTCATAAGTGGTTCTCCCATTCCCATAAAAACGATGTTGGACAAAGGCTTATCAAAATACAATCTGCTTTCATTATCTATTGCCACCACCTGATCATAGATCTCATCTGGATTAAGATTCCGCATTCTTTTTAGAGTAGCCGTTGCGCAAAATTTGCAATCTAAGCTGCATCCAACTTGAGAAGATACGCAAGCGGTAGTTCTTTTAGAAGTAGGAATTAAAACAGATTCTACCGTGAGGTTATCATGCAATCTTACCGCATTTTTAATAGTTCCATCACTGCTGCGTTGCATAAGATCTACACGAATGTGATTGATCACAAAATTCTCCTCTAGCATCTGTCTGGTTGCCTTGGAAATATTGGTCATATCTTCAAAACTATGGGCGCTTTTATTCCAAAGCCATTCATAAACCTGAGAACCTCGAAAGGACTTATCTCCCTGGGATACAAAGAATTCTTGTAATTGTTCTTTAGTTAAAGCACGTATATCTTTCTTCTGGTCTTTCACGATGCAAAAGTATGAAGATTATTAGGATTTATAGTAGGATCTATCAATTTCCAATTTGCATCTTAAAAAGAAAACCACGAATACTTCTCTTTAAATGAGCGCATTCGTGGTTTAAATTATTTGGATGAAGAATATTAGATGATCAACATTGCATCACCATAAGTGTAGAACTTATATTTTTCCTTGATCGCTTCAGCATAGGCCTTTTTCATAAAATCATGACCCGCAAATGCAGATACCATCATCATTAAAGTAGACTTTGGCGTATGAAAATTAGTGATCATACAATTAGCTATACTAAAATCGTATGGAGGAAAGATAAATTTATTGGTCCATCCACTAAATTCGTTTAAAGTATGGTTAGAAGATACTGCACTTTCCAATACTCTCATACTGGTAGTACCTACTGCACAAATTCTCCTTTTTTCTGAAATTGCCTTATTAATAATAGTCGTTGCTTTATTATCTATAAAAGCTTCTTCACTATCCATTTTATGTTTGGAAAGATCTTCTACTTCAACAGGACTAAAAGTTCCAAGACCCACATGAAGTGTAACTTCAGCAAAATCTACTCCTTTAATTTCCAATCTTTTTAAAAGATGCTTAGAAAAGTGTAATCCAGCAGTAGGAGCTGCAACCGCACCTTCATTTTTAGCATAAATGGTTTGGTAACGCTCGTGATCTTCTGGTGTAACTTCTCTTTTAATATATTTTGGAAGAGGAGTTTCTCCTAATTCCTGTAATTTTTTTCTGAATTCTTGGTAAGAACCATCGTATAGGAAACGTAGCGTTCTTCCTCTAGAAGTAGTATTATCTATCACCTCTGCAACTAGACTTTCATCATCCCCGAAATATAATTTATTTCCGATTCTAATTTTTCTAGCAGGATCTACTAAAACATCCCAAAGTTTGGTTTCTGGATTTAATTCTCTCAATAAAAACACTTCAATACGAGCACCAGTCTTTTCTTTATTACCAAAAAGGCGCGCAGGAAATACTTTAGTGTTATTAAGAACCAACACATCCTTTGGCTCAAAATACTCCATGATATCCTTAAATAATTTATGCTCAATTATTTGGTCTTTTCTATTAAGAACCATCAAACGTGCCTCATCCCTGTTTTCAGCAGGATATTCAGCTAGAAGTTCATCCGGAAGTTCAAAACCAAATTGTGAAAGTTTCATTCCCATATTTTCATTTTTTAAAGGATGCAAATATACAACCTCAACATAGGCGTTGTCAAGTAAATAGGTGTTTATTTAAGAAATGAGTTAGTTGGAGACTTTCTCTATAGAAAATCCAATGGATTCCAGGTCTTCCCAAAACTCTGGATAAGATTTTGAGACAACTCCCGCATCTTTAATTATAATTGGAACTTTTAAAGCCAGAGGCGCAAAAGCCATCGCCATTCTATGATCATTATAGGTCTCTATTTCTACATTCGTATTTAGAACAGCACATGGTGCCATCGATAAACTCTCATGAGAAATCGCAACATGGGCACCAAATTTTTCCAACTCGTTCTTTAATGCAACCAACCTATCTGTTTCCTTGATCTTTAAGGTATGTAGCCCTTTTAATTCGCATCCAATTCCCAAACCTAAACAGGTAACAGCAATGGTTTGTGCAAGATCTGGCATATTCTGAAGGTTTAAATGAAGCGTAATTGGTTTTTTATGAGATCTGGTTTTTAACTGAATTTGATTTTGTTCAAAACAGGTTGAAATTCCAAGTTCATGGAAAATAGGGACAATTTGAGAATCTCCTTGCAAACTGGAACTTCTATAATTTTTTAATTTTAAATTGGCTTCATCGCTTAAAGCGGCTATCGCGAAAAAATACGAAGCTGAGCTCCAATCTGATTCTATTTCTAAAGTGTTAGATACTACCGATTCCTTATAATCAATTTTTATTGAGCTTCCTTCAAAACTTGCCTCAACTCCAAAATAACGAAGCAATTCTAAGGTCATATTTATATAAGGTGCAGAGGTTACGTGACCATCTAAAAGAATCTCTAAACCATTAGGCAAAGAAGGTGCTATTAGCATTAAAGCAGAAATATACTGGCTGCTAATATTTGCCTGTACCTTAACAGTATTCTTAGTAATTTTTTTACCTTTTATCTTTAGTGGCGGATATCCTTCTTGGTTCACATAGCTTATATCTGCTCCAAGATCCTTAAGAGCATTTACCAATAATGCAATTGGGCGCTCCTTCATTCTGGAACTTCCAGTAAGAACCACTTCCCTACCTTCTTGAGTTGCAAAATATGCAGTTAGAAACCGCATTGCAGTTCCTGCATGGTGAATATCAATAGTTTTATCTTTACTGTTTAGTGCCTTTTGAAGCACAACAGTATCATCACTATTAGAAAGATTATCTAATAATATGCTGGGATACAAAGCCTGAAGGATTAAAGAACGGTTCGATTCACTTTTAGAACCCGTAATTTGCAGTGCTCCTGAGGTGGAAATAGAGGAATGTTTTAGTTTAAGATTCATTGTAATTAGACTGAAATTCTATTTAAAGATAAAATTACAGATTTATTAATAGTCTATTTCCTCCTTTTTAAGTTTAACAGAAAATTGACCGTAAGTAATTATAAAACCATAGATAAATCCGGTAAGTAAAGATCCAAAAACAAATTTGAACCATCTGTCTTCAGAAAGATTCAACTTAAAATATTCAGAGAATTGAAAACCTCCAAAGGCAAATAACATGGTTATAATATGATAAACAATAATAAAGCCTACACCCATTCCTATAACCGATTTCCAAAAACCCTTTGCTTGAACAACTTTTTTGAAATTCATTTATTTCAGTTTATCATTATTATGATGTCTGTCATGATCTCTTGTGGTCTTCAGGTCTAGTTTCTTATCGAAAGCTTCTTGTAGGTTTATCCCTGTTTGATTGGCTAGGCATAAAACCACAAACAACACATCTGCCAGTTCTTCTCCCAGATCCTTGTTCTTATCACTCTCTTTTTCACTCTGTTCGCCATAGCGGCGCGCAATAATTCGAGCTACTTCTCCAACTTCTTCAGTTAGCTGCGCCATATTAGTGAGTTCATTAAAATAGCGAACTCCATGGGATTTTATCCATTCGTCTACTGCTTCCTGTGCATTTTGAATATTCATTATTCTCTGCTTTTTGAATCTATTATAATTGTTACAGGACCATCATTTGTAAGTAAAACTTTCATATCTGCTCCAAAAACACCTTTTTCCACGTTTTTTCCTAACTGTTCTTCAATTTCTTTTAAAAAATTATTGTAAAGTGGAACTGCAATTTCGGGCTTGGCCGCTTTAATATAACTTGGCCTATTCCCTTTTTTGGTGCTTGCATGCAAGGTGAACTGACTAATTACTAATACTTCTCCTGAAATATCTTGCAATGAACAATTCATAACCCCGCTTTCATCATTAAAAATTCGCATTTTCAAGATCTTATTAACCAGCCAGGAAATATCTTCTTTAGAATCATCTTCCTCTATACCAACAAGTATTAATAGTCCGTTTCCAATTGTACCATTCACAGTGCCGTTAATAGTAACCGATGCCTCTAAAACTCTTTGAAGAACTACTCTCATTTTTCTTCTGGAAAATCATCCATCCTGTATTGCTGCTCGTCTTCTCCTGCTACGATCTGCAAATAACTTTTATATCTGGACCATGCGATCTCTCCAGCTTCTAAACCATCTTTTACGGCGCAATGCGGTTCTTCTATATGCAGGCAATTGTTGAATTTACATTCTTGTTTTACCGCAAAAAATTCAGGAAAATAGTTTCCTAATTCCTCTTTTTCCATCTCTACGATCCCAAAACCCTTAATTCCAGGAGTATCTATTATTCTTGCGTCAAAATTAAGATCGTACATCTCTGCAAAAGTAGTGGTATGTTGGCCCTGTTTATGTTGAGTACTTATTTTTGAAGTTTTAAGATCCAGTGTTGGCTCTAATGCATTGATAAGTGTAGATTTTCCAGTTCCACTATGTCCGGAGAACATACTAGTCTTCCCTGTCATCATTTCCTTTACCTTCTCTAAATTTTCACCTGTCTTTGCAGAAATACCTATACATTCATATCCAACCGCTCGATATAAGGCAGCCAAGTATTTGATCTCCCCTAACTCTTCTTCATTGTAAGCATCTATCTTATTGAACAATAGCACTGTTTTTATATGATATGCTTCCGCAGTAACTAAAAACCTATCAATAAATGTGGTGAAAGTTGGCGGATTATTAAGCGTAACTAACAAGAATGCTATATCGATATTTGAGGCGATAATATGGGTTTGTTTAGACAGGTTTACAGATTTCCTGATGATGTAATTATCTCGTTCTTCTATTGTATTAATTACCCCAAAAGTATCGTCTCCAGTTTCTTCTAGATCAAATTGTACCTTATCGCCTACCGCCACAGGATTGGTGCTTTTAATTCCTTGCATGCGGAATTTTCCCTTTATCCTACAGCGGTAAAAAACACCGCTTTCTGCCTTAACATGATACCAACTCCCTGTAGATTTATATACAATTCCTGTCATACTACAAAGGTGCAAAATCCCACGCTTATTCGCTAATTACTTTTTTCTGATGATTTATAGATTCCTGATGAATCGCTTTGAACATTTTTAAAACAAACTCTTCACTCAATCCTTGTTGCTCTCCTTCTAATATCATTTTTCCAAGGATCTCATTCCATCTGGAAGTTTGGAGAATTGCCACATTTTGTGATTTTTTTATTTTTCCAATCTCATCGGCTATTTTCATTCTTTTTGAAAGCACCTCTAATAACTGGTGATCTGCAATATCGATCTTGGCTCTCAAATTCTTCAAACTGTTCACAAAATCTTCACTTTCAGAAATTTCCTTTCTGATCTTAAGATCTTTCATGACTTGAATTAATGTAGCTGGCGTGATCTGTTGTGCGGCATCACTCCATGCATTATCCGGATCATGATGAGTTTCTACCATCAATCCATCATAGTTAAGATCTAAAGCTGTTTGGCAAAGATCGAAAATAATATCGCGTCTTCCCGCAATATGCGAAGGGTCTAAAATAAGTGGCAGATCTGGAAATCTATTTTGTAGATCTATTGGTATTTGCCATTCTGGATTGTTTCTGTATTTGGTTTTTTCATAAGTAGAAAATCCTCTATGGATCACTCCTAAATTCTTCACATCTGCAGTGTAAAAACGCTCCACGGCACCCAACCATAAAGAAAGATCTGGATTCACAGGATTCTTGATCAATACCGTTTTATCTGTTCCCTGCAAGGCATCTGCAATGTCCTGAACTATAAATGGTGAAACCGTAGTTCTGGCTCCAATCCATAAAATATCTACATCGTGCTTTAAAGCTAGTTCCACATGGTTTGCGTTTGCAACTTCTGTAGTGGTTAGCAATCCTGTTTCTTCTTTTGCTGTTTGCATCCATTTTAAACCTAGAGCACCAACCCCTTCAAAATTCCCTGGGCGGGTTCTCGGTTTCCATAAACCTGCACGCAAAACACTAACATCACTATCTTTTAATTGTTTAGCGATCTTGACTAACTGTTCTTCGGTCTCTGCGCTGCATGGTCCTGCGATTACCAGCGGATGATCAAGGTTAAATTTATCTAACCAGGTTCTTAGTTCTTTTTTATTTTCCATTGTTAATTAATTTTTAATTGATTCCGTTTAATATAGTTTTAATATGATTCGTTTTCTCCATTTCATTAAAGACGCCTTCAAAATCGTTGTTCTCCAGTAGATCTTTAAACATGTTAAGATTCTGAATATATTCCTTTAATATCTCCACAACATTTTCCTTGTTTTGTTCAAAAATGGGAGTCCACATGGCAGGAGAACTTTTGGCGAGTCTAACGGTAGAAGCAAAACCACTACCTGCAAGATCAAATATATTGCGTTCGTCTTTCTCCTTTTCCAATACTGTTTTGCCAAGCATAAAGGAACTTATATGCGATAAATGTGAAACATAAGCAATATGCCTGTCATGTGATTTTGGGTCCATGTAACATATTCTCATTCCTAATTTCTGGAAAAGTTCTAATGCTCTTTCCTGAAGTTTGAATGCTGTTTTTTCTACTTCACATATAATATTTGTTTTATTCCTGTAGAGATCTTTTACTGCTGCTTGTGGTCCAGAAAATTCTGTACCCGAGATTGGATGCGCTGCCAAGAAATTCCGTCGATTTGGATGAGCACTTAAAGCATCGCACAACTTCCCTTTAGTAGAACCTGTATCTATAACCAAGGTATGGTCTTCTACGATATCTAACACCTGTTTAATAAGTGCGATACTCACATCTACCGGCACAGCCACAATTACCAGATCTGAAGATCTAACATTGTTTAATTCCTCTACCTCATCTATGATCCCCAAAGATAATGCTTGTTTAAGATGATCTGGATTATTATCTATACCAACCAACTGCACTTCAGAAAATGCATTTCTAATATCCACAGCGAACGATCCGCCTATGAGGCCTACACCTATAATATGTACTCTCATATTTTAATTCTATTAATTGCTTCCTTAATTTTCTCTTCTGTAGTACAAAGTGAGAATCGTATATAACCTTCTCCTTGGTCGCCAAATATAAAACCAGGAGTTGCAAATAGATCATAAGTATGTAATAAATGATCTACAAATAATTCCGATGTGGTATCTACCGGCACCTTTGCCCATACAAACATCCCGGATTGGTCTTTTTCAGGTATACAATTCAATTTTGAAGCTAGTTTCAAAACCAATTTCTTACGAGTTCTATAAATAGCATTCAATTCACTAAACCATTCCTTAGGCAAACGCAATGCTATGGCTGCTCCTGCCTGTAAAGGGAAGAACATTCCGCTATCCATATTGGACTTTACCTTTAAAATGGAATTTAAATTCTCCTCATTCCCACATACCATTCCTATTCGCCATCCAGCCATATTAAAACTTTTACTAAGCGAATTTAATTCCAATGCCACATCCTTTGCTCCTTTTGCTTCCAAAATACTAATAGGATGATCGTTAAGAATAAAGCTATATGGATTATCATTTACGATGAGGATATGATGTTTCTTAGCAAATGTAACAAGATCTTGAAACACCTTTTTAGTTGCTGAAGCCCCTGTTGGCATATGCGGATAGTTAACCCACATCAATTTCACTTTACTAAGATCGGTTTTTTCTAAACTCTCTAAATCAGGTAACCATTTGCCTTTTTCATTAAGATCATAATACACCGGTTTTGCGCTAATTAGTTTGGTAACCGAAGAATAGGTTGGGTATCCAGGATTTGGAATTAAAACTTCGTCTCCTTCATTAAGAAAAGCCATAGAAATATGTAAGATCCCTTCTTTACTCCCCATTAGGGGAAGAATTTCCTTTTCTGCATCAAGAGAAACCGAATAATGGGCACTATAAAATTCCTTTATTGCATTTCTAAAATCTGCAGTTCCTTTATATGGTTGGTATTGATGTGCTGCAGGATTTGTTAAGGCGTTATTTAAACCTTTAATTACTTCTATTGGAGGTGGAAGATCCGGGCTTCCAATTCCCAAGTTAATAATGGGTTTCCCAGAGACCTCCAACGCTCTTACTTCCCTCAATTTTGAAGAAAAATAATATTCCTGAACTTCGTTCAATCTTTCTGCTTGGATCATTATAAATTATTTTTGTAGGTGCCTAAAATTTTTAAATGCTCTGTCATCACTTCTATTATTTCCATCGCCTTTTGGAATTCTGAATAATCCTCAAAGATCACATCTAAGAAAAATGAATATTTCCAAGGGGTTTCAATTATTGGCATCGACTGAATTTTAGTCATATCCAGATTATAATCCCGTATAATATTTAAAATAGATACTAGGCTTCCTCTTCGGCTTTCTAATTCAAATTTCAAGGAAGCCTTATCTATCTTAATTCCATTGGGCTCTTTTTTGGTGGTGCTAACAATTAAAAATCTGGTAGCATTACTTTTTTTAGTGTGAATAGCTTCTGCCAGAATTTCTAATCCAAATAATTCAGCTGCCATTTTACTAGCCACTGCTCCAGTTCCCTTAGATTGTTTTTCTGAGATTCTTCTAGCTACTTCAGCTGTATCTGTATCCTCTATCAATTTTATATGCGGATATTTTTTAAAGAATTCTTTACACTGAAGTAAAGCCATAGGATGCGAATACACCTTTTTTATCCCAGAGATATCTTGACCCGGTAATGCCATCAAATTCATATTAATAGGAATATAATGTTCGCCCACCACCTTTAGCTCATGCTCATCTATAAGCGCATAATTTGGTAAAATGGATCCTGCAATAGAATTCTCTATAGCCATCACGATTTCTTGACAATCCCCGGCAACAAGGGAATTTACCAACTCATGAAACGACATGCATTCTAGCACCTTCACATTGGTTCCAAAATATTCTTGGGCAACCAAATGATGAAAAGAGCCTTGCACCCCTTGAATTCCTATTATTTTTTCCATTTTAAAATTTCAAAAAAAAAAGAGGTCCTGATTTAGATTAAATCAGGACCTCTGTATATAATTTATAATTTTAATTACATAACGCTCCCGATCTTATCTCCGTAATAGAAATAAAAATAATAGAATGCGGTCCAAGTAATTATATTCTTCATTGTTGTTTTAACTATTGCTAATGTAGTATTTAATTCTACATCACCTACTTTTTTTTATATTTTTTCACGATAACGTTTTAGTGAGTTCCTTTTTAAAATAAATTTATACTTACTTTTGAAAAAAGCTTAACTATGTCCATTTCTGTTAAAGAAATATCTAAATATTACGGTGAACAAAAAGCCTTAGATAAGGTTTCATTCCAGATCGAAAAAGGGGAAATTGTTGGATTTCTAGGACCGAATGGCGCAGGAAAATCTACACTTATGAAGATCCTAACCGGGTATTTAAGTGCTTCTGAAGGAGTGGCGAGTGTGAACAATGTGTTGCTTTCTGAAGATCTAAAAGCAGTGCAACGATCTATTGGGTATTTACCGGAACACAATCCACTATATACCGAAATGTATGTAAGGGAATATTTGGACTTTAATGCCTCTGTATATAAATCTGATAGGTCTAGAATTGAAGAAGTAATAGAAATGACGGGGCTTTTACCGGAAGCCAATAAAAAAATAGAGCAACTTTCTAAGGGATATCGCCAACGAGTAGGACTTGCTGCAGCACTATTACATGATCCCGAAGTTCTTATTTTAGATGAACCTACCACAGGACTAGATCCAAATCAGCTTACCGAAATTCGGAATCTGATCTTAAAAGTTGGGAAGCAAAAAACGGTATTTCTCTCTACTCATATCATGCAGGAAGTTGAAGCCATTTGCGACAGAGTGATCATTATAGACAAAGGTGTGATCGTGGCCGATAAGAAAATGAAGGAACTACGCGAAGAAAAGGAACAAATTATCCTAGTAGAATTCGATTATAGAATAGAAGAAGTTGCTTTAAAAACAATACCTCATCTAGTTTCTGCTAAGAATATCGGCGGATTTCATTATGAGTTAAAATTCGATACCGAAAAGGATATGCGTCCGGCCGTGTTCGATTTTGCTCATGATAACGGATTAAAAACCCTTCAGTTAAACCGAAAATCCAAAAATTTGGAAACTTTATTTTCAGAATTAACTACTCAAAAATAAGTCGGCCAGTATAGTATGCCTCAACATTTACTACAGCAGGTTTATTTTTTGCTATTACATTTCCGCTGCTTCGTAATTCCCCTTTTATAGATTCAACAGGAAATACGATCATTTTATTAGTGCCTCTGTGGAAGATCTGATAATTCTTCACTATCAATCCTGGGGCATCTAATCTGCCATCTCCAGCTGCAAAGAATACATTAAAATTTTCTGCTTTCCCAGTAAGAAAGTAATTGGAAACATTATCATTGGTGATCTTTAAATTCTCTACATCCAGATCTAAAATAAAATCGCCGTCGGTATGTATGGAAAGATCATTCTCTTGATTCACAGAAAGCAGATGAAGAGCATTTAGTTTAAGAATTCCGATAGATTCTATGGAACTACCGCTGCTATTTTGCAACCAAGCGAGATCTGGAATAGTAACGTACACTTTAGTAAGCTCATATTCCCGAACAAGATTACAGGAATTCTCATTGCGAATACTCAACCTATTATCTATTACCTCAACAGATACATCTTGTCTTAGATTCTTCCCTGTTTCTATCACCACTTTTTGAACAGGACCTTGCTGAATGTAAAGTTTCACTCTTTCGTAAACTATAATTTCATTAAAAGGATCTACCGCAACTTCATCTTGCATAATTTCTCCAGCCTTTTTAAAACAGCCAGGAGCATCTTCAGAATTACAACTAGCAACTAAAATTATACTAAGTATCCACAACAACTTTTTCATAACCTATATCCTATTGAAAATTCTACTGCTTCTGCATTTGCTGCATGAGATCTTACCGTTGCCGATGCCCACCAATGATCACTTATCTTTCGTTGCAATCCCAATCTGTTATAAACTCGTTCCACATAATTATCATATGGGTAATAAGCGTAATACCCAACCTGTGTGATCAAAGACATTTTATTAAAGGTTAATTGATGCCCAATAAAAACTCCAATCCTTTTAGCGTCTTCATCACCAACGGTTTGGCCTTGAGGAAAGGCAACAGACTGGAAATATATAAATTCTTCTAATGCTTTAGAAAAGAACACTTCTGCTCCTGCTTGCAACGTGCTTTTTTTATTGATCACCTTATCTGCAAAACCTGTAATCGTTAAAAATGGATACTGTTTAGAACCAATTACGCCGGTTGTATTTACACCGCTTCTAAGAGCAAAATTATAATGAATTGGCTCCGAATATTTTTTCTCCTTGGGATCCTTTTCAACATATTCAGGAATATTTTCATAATCCAAATTATAATTCAATCCCACATTAAAAGTAAAAGTATTGGTACTGTTATTTGGAGATTTAAAGTCGGCATTAGAGTAGTGTATCAGAGAAATTCCAGCTTGAACTCCAAGTCCCTTATAGATGTTTTGTCTGTTTAAATTCCCCATTAAGTAAGTAGAACTTAATAATCTTGAACCATACGCATTATTGATATAATTAACTTCAGAATTATAAGGATTAGTTGCATAAGCCATTCCCTGACCAATCCGGAACATTAATATCCTTTTTAGGAAGTAGAAATTAAAATGGGCATACAAGGCATAATTTTTCCCTAAATATTGATTTTTCATATCCTGATAGGTGAAAGAATAACCAAAATCCGGATAATTATATCTGCGCTCCCAAGCCTCTAATCCATAAGTTTTCCTGTTAAAACTTAAAATAATTCCAGTAGGATGACCGGTAATTAAATGTGCAATATCTGGATTGTGTTCTAAGACCGAACCATAAAAATAATTAGCGTCAAGGGCATAATACTTTTTTATCTCCTCTTGAGCGTAAGCTGTTGCAGAAAAAACCAAAAGTAGGGCAAGGAAACATTTTTTCATAGGGGGCAAATCTAATCTATTAATTTAAAAAACCGAAGAAGCAATTTTATGAATATTAGTGCTTTTCCCCATGGAATAATAATGCAACACTTCTACGCCCGAGTTTATAAGTTCTTTACTTTGAGCGGTGCACCACTCTACACCTACCTCGCGAACCTTTATATCTGTTTTGCATTTATTAATTGAACTTATTAGAGCTTCGGGTAGATCTACGTGAAATCTATGCGGAATGTTAGTGAGTTGTCTTTTGGTAGCAATAGGTTTGAGTCCGGGAATTATTGGAACTGTAATTCCACTATTCCGACATTTTTCTACAAACTCGAAGAACTTTGAATTATCATAGAACATTTGAGTAACCACATATTCTGCTCCGGCGGCAACTTTTGATTTTAACTTTTTTATGTCATTATCTAAACTTGGTGCTTCCATGTGCTTTTCTGGGTATCCTGCTACACCTACGCAAAAATCTGTAGTGTGGTTTTTCTCTAGAGACGTATCTAGATATTGGCCCTGATTCATTTCCTGGATCTGAGCTACAAGATCTGAAGCAAAATTATTCCCCTTTGGCTCTGGTTTAAAATAGGTTTCACTCTTTACAGCGTCCCCCCGAAGTGCCATTACATTTTTGATCCCTAAAAAATCCAGATCTATTAAAAAGTTCTCTGTGTCTTCTTTAGTAAATCCTCCACATAGGATATGTGGTACCGCGTCTATTCCATATTTATTTTGAATTGCCGCACAAATACCAACAGTTCCTGGCCTTTTTCTAACTACTCTTTTTTCTAAAAATCCGTTAGCTTGTTCTATGTATACGTACTCTTCCCTATGATACGTAACATCTATAAATGGAGGTTTAAATTCCATTAATGGATCTATTCCGTCAAAAATAGATTGAATGTTCTCTCCTTTTAATGGAGGTAATATTTCAAAAGAAAAAAGTGTTTTGCCTTTTGCGGCAGCTATATGTTCTGTTATTTTCATCTATTTTTATTGATCTGAAATTGAAGGATTTAACCATTTTTCTGCTTTTTCCACAGAAATAGCTTTTCGTTTTGCAAAATCTTGCACCTGATCTAATTTGATCTTTCCAAGTCCAAAATATTTTGCTTGAGGATTTCCGAAGTAATAACCACTCACACTGGCTGCTGGCCACATAGCCAAACTATCTGTTAGTTTAACCCCGATGTTTTCTTCCACTTTTAAGACTTCCCAAATAGTGAGTTTTTCTAAATGATCTGGACAAGCAGGATATCCAGGTGCTGGACGAATCCCTTTATAACTTTCTTTAATTAAATCTTCGTTAGTTAACTCTTCATTTGAAGCATAGCCCCAATCTTCAGTTCGCACCTTTTTATGAAGATATTCCGCAAAAGCTTCCGCTAATCTATCTGCGAGCGCTTTCACCATGATCGAATTGTAATCGTCTAAGGCTGCTTCAAATTTGGTAGCAAGATCTTGAGTTCCAAAACCGGTACTTACACAAAAACAGCCTATGTAGTCTTGAATGCCGGAATCCTTTGGTGCAATAAAATCGGCAAGAGCGAAATTTGGTTTGCCTTCATATTTTTTGAGTTGTTGCCTTAGAGTTCGAAATACCTGCTTCTTATCTTCGTTCCCTTCAGAATAAATAATCTCTATATCATCTTCATCAACCGAATTAGCCGGAAATAATCCGAAAACAGCTTTCGCCTTCAACAATTTCTTTTTTAAGATCTTCTTTAAAAGTTGCTGGGCATCTTTAAATAAAATAGAGGCTTGTTCCCCTACAACATCATCGGTTAAGATGGCCGGATATTTACCGTGCAGCTCCCAACTTCTGAAGAATGGCGTCCAATCTATAAAGGGCACTAACTTTTCGAGATCCAGCTCTTCGATCACCTGAACTCCCAGTTTGTTAGGCTTAAATATCTCTGAAGTTTTCCAATTTATCTTGAATTTATTTTCCCTAGCCAATGAAAGCGGAAGAAAATCCTTCACTTTACTACGCTTTAAAAAGTTTGTTCTAAAAACTTCGTAATCTAATTTTATATCCTCAAAATATTGTTTCGAGGTTTCCTTTTTCAGCAGGTCATTCACCACATTCACTGCACGCGATGCATCATTTACATGAATCACCGCATGATTATAATGAGGATCTATCTTCACCGCAGTATGTGCTTTTGAAGTGGTAGCGCCACCAATTAATAAAGGAACCGTAAAATTTTGCCGTTGCATCTCTTTTGCTAAAAACACCATTTCATCTAAAGATGGAGTAATAAGCCCACTTAATCCTATAGCATCTACGTTTTCTAACTTTGCGATCTCGATGATCTTTTCTGGTGCCACCATGACTCCAAGATCTATAATTTCATAATTATTACAACCTAGTACCACGCTCACAATATTCTTCCCGATATCGTGCACATCTCCCTTTACAGTAGCCATTAAGATCTTACCTGCAGCTCCTTTTCCTGTAGATCCATCCTTCGCGGCTTCAATAAAAGGCAATAAATAGGCAACCGCTTTTTTCATCACCCTTGCCGATTTAACCACTTGAGGCAAAAACATTTTTCCGCTTCCAAATAGATCTCCTACTACATTCATCCCGGTCATTAAATATCTTTCAATTACTTCTATTGGTCTGGCCGAAATTAATCTAGCTGATTCTACATCTTCAATAATATAGGCATCGATCCCTCTAACTAAAGCATGTGTAATTCTTTCCTGTAAGGTGTTTTCTCTCCAAGCAAGATCGATCTTGTTTTCCCGAACCGAACCGGTAACCGTTTCCGCAAAAGTTAAAAGTCGATCTGTGGCATCTTCCCTTCTATCCAAAATCACATCTTCTACATGTTCTAAAAGATCCTTAGGAATATTATCATACACTTCTAACATTGCTGGATTCACTATTCCAATATTCATCCCGGCTTTTATTGCGTGATACAGGAATACCGAATGCATAGCTTCCCTAACCGGATTATTTCCTCTAAAGGAAAAAGACACATTGCTCACCCCTCCACTTATGCTTGCATGTGGTAAATTGGCTTTTACCCAACGTGTTGCTTCAATAAAATCTATTGCATTTCTTCGATGCTCTTCCATTCCTGTTGCTACCGGAAATATGTTGAGATCAAAAATGATATCCTCCGCTGGGAACCCAACTTTTTGGGTAAGTATATCGTAGGATCTTTTTGCGATTTCAATTCTGCGTTCATAAGAATCTGCTTGGCCGGTTTCATCGAAAGCCATTATAATTACAGCTGCTCCATAGCGTTTCACTTTTTTTGCCTGCTCTATAAAAATCTGCTCTCCCTCTTTAAGACTGATGGAGTTCACCACGCACTTTCCCTGAACAACTCGCAAACCAGCTTCTATAATATCCCATTTGGAACTATCTATCATAATTGGAACTCTGGCTATATCTGGCTCTGCAACTATAAGGTTTAAGAATTTCACCATAGCTTCTTTTCCGTCTATCATTCCATCGTCCATGTTCACATCTATGATCTGGGCGCCTTCATCTACTTGCTCTCTGGCAATACTAATGGCTTCTTCATATTTCTCTTCCTTTATTAATCGAAGGAATTTCTTAGATCCGGACATGTTGGTGCGCTCTCCTACATTTACGAAATTGCTTTCCGGAGTAATGATAAGAGGTTCTAATCCCGATAATTGTAATGCTCTAAATTTTGTCATTTTTATAGGATTGTTTCAGGATTCAATGCTTTTTTAAGCGATCTAGGTTTATAATCTTTAGCTATTTCAGCAATAGCTTTTATATGCGCCGGAGTAGTTCCACAACATCCGCCCAAGATATTCACCAAACCTTTCTCTAAATATTCACGAATTTGCTCTGCCATGATCTCCGGAGTTTCATCGTACTCTCCAAAGGCATTTGGTAATCCTGCATTAGGATATGCAGAAACTCCAAAATTGCTTTTTCTAGCCAACACTTCTAAATAAGGAGTGAGTTGTTTAGCACCAAGAGCACAGTTAAAGCCTACGCTTAAAAGATCCATATGTGAAATTGAAATTAGAAAAGCTTCTGCAGTTTGCCCCGAGAGTGTTCTCCCAGAAGCATCGGTAATTGTACCGCTTATCATTACAGGAATTTCAGAATTTAGCTCCTCTTTTAATTCATCTATAGCGAATAAAGCCGCTTTTGCATTAAGCGTATCAAAAACTGTTTCAATTAAAAGTACATCTACTCCACCATCAATCAAGGCTCTAGCTTGAAGTTTATAGGCATCTAATAATTGTTCAAAGGAAATGGCTCTGAATCCGGGATCATTAACATCTGGCGACATGCTAGCCGTTTTATTGGTAGGCCCAATTGCACCGGCCACAAATCTTGGTTTAGAAGGTTCTTCCAAAGTGAGCTCTACCGCTACTTTTTTAGCGATCCTAGCCGATTCATAGTTAAGCTCATAGACGAGCTCTTCCATTCCATAATCTGCCATGGCGATGATGGTTCCAGAAAAAGTATTGGTTTCTACAATATCTGCACCCGCAAGAAAATACTTCCTGTGGATCTCTTCGATTGCATGAGGCTGCGTAAGCGATAAAAGATCGTTATTGCCCTTTAGGGATCTTGGCCAATCGGCAAAACGGGAACCACGAAAATCTTCTTCAGAGAATTTATATTCTTGAAGCATGGTGCCCATCGCACCATCTAGGATGAGTATTTTTTTAGAGAGGATCTCTTCTAATTTTGACATAGTAAAAAAATATATGTATCAAAAAAGAGGAGTGAAAAGAATTCTTTTTGTTATCTATCCACGCCTGAGCGTGGTAGAATGTAGCACCTTCTCCAAAAGGAGGGTTGCCAAGGTCTCATAGGGTCTTTTCCCTCCACCTTTCTTGATAACGTTTTAAAATAAAAATAAGAACTTAAGTTTTGTAAATATACGCTTAGTTTGCGAATTTCAAAGGTCGACTTATTAATTAACCTCAGCTAATTTCTTCGCCATTTAATTTAATCCTATAAGTAATTGTTGCTGCCTTTTCTAACATTTTTGAAACTGAACAATATTTTTCCATAGACAATTTAACCGCGCGCTTAACTTTAGCTGCAGGCACATCGCCCATTAAGATAAAATTTAACTGTATTTTTTTGAAAACATTTGGTACTGCACCATCTTCACGAAAACCTTCTACTTCTACTTGAAGATCTTCCAATTCATGTTGTTGTTTTTTAAGTATCATTACAACATCTATACTGCTACAACCAGCGATCCCTCTTAAAATAAGATCCATTGGGCTAGAACCTTTTGGTTTTTCTTCAGATTTATTATCTAAAAGCACAATATCTCCGCGTTCGTTCTTGGTTTCAAAAAGATAGTTGGTATTCAAACGTTTTAAATGAACTTTCATTATTTATATTTTTCCGCTAATTTAGTTAAATCTGCTAGAATTCCTCTAGCGGCCACACCTGTTCCTGCTGCTGCACCTTGGATTACTATTGGAAATTTCCCATGAGATTCTGTATAGATCTCGAAAGAAGCTTCCGCATTCTTTAAGCTACCAAAAGCGGTATTTGTTTTTTCCTTCACCAATTTCACTTCTAAACTCCCTGTTATCACATCCAGCTCACCTATATGTCTTAACACCTCATCTGGTTTTAACTCCTCTTTCAAGTCATCAAAATCTAAATTAAGATCGCTTAGATTATCTTTAAAATGAGAAACAGAACTACACCCGTTTAAATGCTTAGGCACCAAACTTTCGATCTTCACATCTTTTAATTCTTTTTTCAGGTGTAATTCTCTTGCTAAAACAAGCAATTTTTCTGCAACATCCTTTCCTGATAGATCTATTCTTGGATCTCTCTCTGTTAATCCTTTTATTCCGGCTTCAGCCAATAAAGAATCGAACATCTTATTTTGCTGTGAGAATTGATTAAATACATAACTTAATGATCCTGAAAAAACCCCTCTCACCTTGGTTACTTTTTCTCCCGAAGCATATAACCTTTGAAGTGTTTGAATAATTGGCAATCCTGCACCCACATTAGTTTCATATAAAAACTCCGTTTTATTTCGTTTAAGTTGTTTCCTCAAATTATTATAGAAAACATTTGATAAGGTATTGGCAGATTTATTGGAAGCAACAATATCATATCCATTATTTATGAAATTAGAATAATTTTTCACAAACTCTTTACTAGCTGTGGCATCTACAATAATTACATTTTTATAACCTTCTTTTTTGATATACTTTAAAATTGCATCTACCGTATAGGAAACTCCAAAATATTTAAAATCTGTTCTCCAAGCTGGACGCAAACATTTCTCTTCATAAAATGCCAGAGTAGAGTTTGCTATTACTGGTATATTAATTTCTAGTTTGCTTTGATTTTTAAGTTGTTCTCTAGCCTCCAAGATCTGGTTGATCAAGGCGCTTCCAACATTCCCGACTCCGAAGAGTATAACATAAATCTTTTTCATAATCCCTTTTTAATAGGTTTTGACTGTTTTCAAAAACTCAGCCAAGGTGACTTTTATTGTAAATAATTCTCCTAAATTATACACATTAACTTAAGCTTTAGAAAGAAAAAATCCCTTTGGAAAATTACCAGAGGGATATTTAGAATTGAACTATAAACTAATTTAAATTCTAAAATTCCTGATAATCGAAAGAATAGCGATGCATGCGCAAATAACTCTTGCTTTTGTTGCAAATCCTCTTTAAATATGTTTTACTTATTCCCATTCTAAGTTGCTCTCTAAATTCAATTTATTACATAAAAAAATGCCGCTGAGTTGGCAGCGGCATTTGTAATTCTTATATCTTAAGTTTTACGCAAATGCAGCTGCTGTAGAAGTTTTCCACATTAATCTATACATCGTACGAATCACATTATTCATTGTCTTGTTTGAATGTACAAAGTTAACAACACAAAAAGTTAGAAACCAAGTTTAAATTGAAAAGATTTCACCCTTTAAATTTTCATGCTTTAATCATTATTTAGCTACAGATAAAGCTTGATCTAGATCTCTTATTATATCCTCTACATGTTCCAAACCTACAGAAATACGAATGAGTCCATCTGTAATACCAGATTCCAATCGATCTGATTTTGATAATTTACTATGTGTGGTAGATGCTGGATGAGTAATTATACTTCTAGTATCCCCCAAATTTGCAGATATTGAGCATAATTTGATAGAATCTATAAATTTTCGCCCAGACTCCAGACCTTTCTTAATTTCAAAAGCAATTACATTACCACCTAATTTCATTTGCTTTTTAGCAATTTTATATTGGGGATGCGATTTTAAAAATGGGTATTTTACATTTGTAACTGCAGTATGATTTTCAAGGAATTTAGCAACTTTAAGCGCATTTTTACAATGCTTATCTAATCGCACTGGCAATGTTTCCAAACTTTTTGATAAAATCCATGCATTAAAAGGAGACATTGAAGGACCGGTAATTCTAGAGAACAAATATATTTCTCTAATTAGATCTGCTCTTCCCACAGTTACTCCGCCCAATACTCTTCCCTGGCCATCTATTAATTTTGTAGCAGAGTGAATAACTAGATCTGCTCCAAACACTATCGGATTTTGAAGATAGGGTGTTGCAAAGCAATTATCTATGATCAAAATAAGCTTGTGCTTTTTTGCGATTTTACCTAGTTTTTCCAAATCTAAAATGTCTACCCCGGGATTCGTTGGAGACTCTGCAAATAGAATTTTTGTCTCCGGTTTTATAAGGTTTTCAATTTTTTCCAATTCATTTATCTTGAAATAACTATGTGAGATATTCCATTTAGGAAAATATTGAGAAAACAAACTGTGAGTAGACCCAAATAAGGATTTGCAAGCAACAATATGATCTCCGCTATTAAGTAAAGCCGCTAAACTAGAGAACACCGCTGCCATTCCCGACGCAAAAGCAAATCCAGCCTCTGCTTGTTCCATTATCACCATTTTATCTATGAACTCCGAGGTATTCGGATTTGAATATCTACTGTAAATATTACGTTCCTTCTCTTCAGCAAAAGACGCTCGCATATCTTCTGAATCTTCAAAAACGTAACTTGAAGTAAGATACAAAGGAACCGAATGTTCTAAATATTGAGTTCTTGGTGCTTGTGTTCTTATTACCGAAGTTTCAAGGTGTGTGTTTTTCATATTCAGTAAATTATATACATTCCAGTTTTTCCGAGATCTTTAAAAGATCAGATAACACACCCCTTGAAGTTACCGCAGCACCAGCACCTGCTCCTTGAATAACAATAGGTCTATTTCCATAGGATTTAGTGTAAATTTCAAAAGAAGCATCTGCTTCCATTAAACTTCCAAACGGCGAATTTCTTTTTTCAGTTACCAGCTTTACCACTAATTCTCCACTGGCTACATCCAATTCTCCAATATGCCTTAAAACTTCATCTTGTGCTAACTGTGATCTTCGCTTTGCAAATCCTAAATTTAAGTCGGCTTGGTTATCTATAAAATGAGAAATTGAACTCTTTCCATTTAAATGATTTGGAACCAGGTTTTCTATACTCACATCAGAAAGCTCTTTTAGGATATCTAGTTCTCTGGCAAGGATCAATAATTTTCTACCAACGTCTTTTCCGGAAAGATCTATTCTTGGATCTGGTTCAGTAAAACCTTTTATTCTTGCTTCGTCCAATACTTCAGAAAACAAGCGCTTATCTACAGAAAAGGTATTGAAAATATAACTCAAGGATCCTGAAAAGATTCCCCTTATTTTAGTTACCTCCTCCCCAGACGAATGTAAATCTTGCACCGTTTTAATAACAGGCAATCCAGCTCCCACATTTGTTTCATATAAAAAGTGCTTGTTGTGTGTTCTTAATTCGTGTCTTAGCTCCTTATAAAATTTATCAGATAGCGTGTTTGCTGTTTTATTGGCAGCAACTATATGGAATCCATTTCTTATAAGCTCCTTATAATTTTTCACGAAATCTTCACTTGCAGTAGCATCTACAGCAATTAGATTGGTGAGTTTTTCTTTTTTAACGTGGTTTAAAATATGAGATATTTTATAAGGATATCCAAAGGTTTTAAAATCGGCTTCCCAAGATTTATTCAAAATATCCTTATTATAAAAAGCAATTTTAGAATTCACCAATACCGCAATATTGATCTCTATCTGAGCAGAATTCAATATTTTGGATCGAGCTTCCAATATCTGGTTTATTAAGGAACTCCCTACATTACCGACTCCGAAAAGTACTATGTTTATTTTTTTCATTTTGTTTGTTAATAGTGTTGAATATTGGATCTAAGAAGGTTGCAACTTGTGAGGTTTCAATTAGAAATGCATCATGCCCATGGATAGATCTAATTTCATGGATACTTATATTCTTTTTGATAAGAGACAGATTTACATAAGTATCCCAATTCTCATTTGCTGTATATAAAGCATCAGAATTAATTGTTATTATATGTATATCTCCTGTGATTTTAGATGCTGCACTTAAATGATCTCCACTACCCAGACTTATATCTGAAGTAGAGAGCAAATGATTCATTAATTTATAAGCCGCCAACGTATACCTGTTTTCCAGTTTTTTACCATGATACTCCAACCAGTCTTCAATTCCCCAAATTCCGCTTTTCTGAATTTGGTCTGAACTGAATTTAGAGTCAAAAGATTCCGGGCTTCTATAAAAGGTCATGGCATGCATTCTGGCATCCGCCACAGGATTTACAGAATTATTTAAGATCTGGTCCTGCACTTTAGAAAGCGCTTTAATCCAAGGCGTTGCTTTATAATCGGCTGCAACAGGTATTATACGTTCAAAGAGATCTGGGTCTAAAACTGCTTGTTCCCAAAGTAATGCTCCTCCTATAGACCCTCCAATTCCAATAGCTATTTTGGAGATTCCCAAATACTTTAATGCCGATCTATAAACTTTTGCAATATCCCTAAGGGTAAACTCTTTATAATTGGTAAGTAAATTAGATGCTTCCCCATCAAAACCATTTCCGGGAATATTAAATGCCAGTAAAGTGTAATTTTTAAGATCGACAGTTTTATCAATACCTATTAGTTCATTCCACCATCCATTTTCTCCTGTTACTTCAGAATTTCCTGTGAGGGCATGATTTACCAGAACAATTGGTGCGGTACCCAATTCCTTTCCAAATATTTGATAAGTTAACTGGATATCCTGAATGGTGCCTGCCCTATTCTTAAAATCTGTTATTTTTATTTTTTGAAGCATTACTAATACCTTTTTGAGTTTTATAAATAATGAAGAACAATCGGGAATCACGCATGAGGATTTGTTTCTCCCGATCGTCTTCATCAATCAACAAATTATTTTAGAACCTTTTTACCAATTTTGGAAAACGCCTGTTGTAGATCTGCCTTAAGATCTTCTAGATCTTCCAGTCCTACCGAAAGTCTGATGAGATCCTTGGTAACTCCTGTAGCTTCCTGCTGTTCATCACTTAATTGCTGATGCGTTGTACTGGAAGGGTGAATAATTAAAGATTTTGTATCGCCAATATTTGCTAGTAAAGAGAAAATCGTAGTTTCATCTGCAACAACCTTAGCTGCATCAAAACCTCCTTCTACTCCAAAAGTTACAATTCCACTTTGCCCATTTGGTAAATATTGTTTAGCTAATTCATAATACTCACTGTTTTCAAGTCCAGGATAATTCACCCATTTCACTTGATCCTGTTCTTGTAACCATTTAGCTAAAGCCAATGCGTTTTCACTGTGTTTTTTAATCCTGATCTCTAAGGTTTCCAATCCTTGTATTATTTGAAAAGCATTGAACGGACTTAAAGCTGCACCATGATCTCTCAAACCTTCTATCCTTACCTTAGCGATAAAGGCTGCTTCTTTTAAAGCATCGTGATAAACAAGTCCGTGATATCCGGCTGAAGGTTCGGTGAATTCAGGGAATTTCCCATTTGCCCAGTCAAATTTTCCGGCATCTATAATAACTCCTCCAAGTGAAGTTCCGTTCCCGTTGATGTATTTAGTAAGGGAATGAATTACAATATCTGCTCCGTGTTCGATTGGTTTTAAAAGTGAAGGTGTGGCAACCGTATTATCTACTATCAATGGTACCTTAAACTCCTTTGCATGTGTGGAAATAGCTTTAATATCCAGAACATCTAATTTTGGATTTCCTAGAGATTCTATAAAAAATACTCTTGTGTTTTCCTTAGCAGCTTTTTTAAAGTTTTCTGGATCTGATGGATCTACAAAAGTTGTGGTGATCCCAAATCTTGGTAAGGTTACATTTAGAAGATTGTAAGTTCCTCCATAAAGACTACTCGATGCTACTATATGATCTCCAGATCTTAATAATGTTAGCAGAGTGGTGTTGATTGCGGCAGTTCCAGATGCGGTTACCACAGCTCCAATTCCCCCTTCCAAAACTGCTAAGCGCTGCTCAAGAATATCGTTGGTGGGATTGTTTAGTCTTGTATAAATAAACCCGGGTTCTGCTAAAGAAAATAAGTTAGCCGCATGATCCGAATTTTTAAAGACATACGAAGTTGTTTGGTATATGGGAACTGCTCGTGTTCCTCCGTTAATAGTTACATCGTGACCTGCGTGTAATGCATTTGTAGAAAATTGTTGAGTGCTCATAATTGTTGTTTTAATGGTTTATATTGAATTTGTTTGAAATCTTGATCTTATTGAAATTAAAAATCCCTCTGGCTAGGTTGCCAGAGGGATTTAGGAATTGAACTATATAAACTAAGTTATATCCTGAATTTTTGGCAATAGCGGCTTGTTGCGTACATCATACACATTTGCATCATTCCGCACATTATGTTATTTATTGAGATAACTGTTTTCATTTTTATTTGTTGAAGCTGAACCTAATCAGCGATTTTAAAATGAGTATTTTTTTGAGCTATATAAACAAAAAAAGCCGCTGCGGTTGGCAGCGGCTTTTGCAATTCTTATAAGTTAAGTTTTATGCAATAGTGGACGCTGCGGGTTTCCCCAACATCATCATACACATATTACACAATACTTGATTCATCTTTTTAATAATCTATACCGCAAATTTAACGACAGAAACTTTTAAAAAACAAACATATTCCCACTTATTTTTAAAAATACTTTTATAAGTCACTAGAAATCAAGCATAGCAGTCGTTTTTTTTTGCGCTAAGGATTGAGCGATTGTTTAAGCT
>DEXV01000003.1:0-296 GCA_002364325.1 Gillisia sp. UBA3175 | reverse complement strand
TCCCGATCTTTTTATCGGGAAGCGAGTCGCGAAAGCCTGCCTCGAGCCTTATGGCGAAAGGAGCGCTCAACAAATATTAAAAAACAAGTTAAAGAATGAGGGCATTCAATCTAATTTTATACATTTGCGCTTTACGATTACAGGGAATGATTTGACTGATTGCTACCCTTAAAAAATGCTAAAGCAGTGTAAACTTCGCTAGCAATTCCCGTCAAACAGATTCCTTATCTACTAATTAAAAAGACAAGAATGGCGTATTTATTCACTTCAGAGAGTGTTTCTGAAGGACATCCAGA